>NZ_WBIS01000009.1 GCF_009749465.1 Agromyces terreus | reverse complement strand
GGTCTTGCCGGGCTTCGACTGCCAGCCGGGTCGCGCGCTCACGCAGCTCGTCCGGATACTTCTTGGGTGTTGCCATGACTCTCATCCTCCGTGAGATCAGAGCCTCCACCGAACCCGGGGCGCATCACGACGCCGCTGACAGACACAGCCCCCGTCGCGACATGCTTTCCCGAATCGGAGAAGCTATTCCCGAGCCCCAGGGATGCAACTGTAAGTGGTGCACCAATCATGCAGCTTCGTGTGTTCCAATCCGCCATGCAGCTGGCTCCGGCGGAGACGAGCCCGGCGCCCGCTGCCGCTACGTCTGCGACAGGCGCAACGCGGGGAAGACCCTCGCAAACACCACCGTAGCAAGCCTTGCATAACCCCCAATATCGCCGACAGCGCCCGCAAAGGCGAGCAACTTGCGTTTGTTACTTTTGGCCAGCGCTTTGGAGTATTCGGCAAGTCGAGCCGACTCGTACACGAGTCGTCGGACACGGCTCTCAAGCGATAAGCGCCGACCACATGAATCTCTTCTCCCTCTACGAGGGGGCGAGATCCGCGGACTGGTCCAGAAGATGGAGCCGCCTGTGGGAATCGAACCCACGACCTTCTCATTACGAGTGAGACGCTCTGCCGACTGAGCTAAGGCGGCGTGCATTCGATCGAGGCTCGAGAGCACCGATCGGCACGAGAGACCATGTTACCGGATCTCGGAGGCGTTGATGACCACCCTCAGCAGGTCAGCCCGTCGGCGGGCACCGTGCCGTCGACGAAGTACGCCTCGACCGCGTCGCCGACGCAGTCGTTCGACTTGTTGTAAGCGGTGTGGCCCTCGCCCTCGTAGGTGACGAGCACGCCGCTGTCGAGCTGGTCGGCGAGCGAGACCGCCCACGTGTACGGCGTCGCCGGGTCGTTCGTGGTGCCGATGACGACGATGGGCGCGGCTCCCTCGGCGTGGATCGGCGCGCGCTCGGCGGTCGACGCGACCGGCCACTGGATGCACCCGAGGTCGCCGTACGAGAAGTACGGCCCGATGACGGGCGCTGCGGCCGCGATGCTCGCGGCCTTCTCTCGCATGACGGCCACGTCGGACTGGTAGGCGTAGTCGAGGCAGTTGATGGCGAGGAACGATTCGGTCGAGTTGTCGCTGTAGGTGCCGTCGGGGTTGCGCCCGTAGTACCCGTCGGCGAACGAGAGTGCGGCGTCGGCATCGCCGAGCATGACCGCGTCGAACATCTGGCTGAGGTACGGCCACGAGTCGGCGCTGTAGAGCGGGTACACGATGGCCGTGACGAGCGTGTCGGCGCCGACCTCGCGGCCGTCGCTGCCCCGGATGGGACTCGCGTCGACCGAGGCGAGAAGCCGGCTGATCTCGTCCATCGACTCGTCGACGGTGCCGCTGAACGGGCAGTCGGCGCCCGCGAGGCAGTCGGCGAGATATGCGCGCATGGCGGACTCGAAGCCGACGGCCTGCTCGCGCGAGACGTCCTCTTCTTTCGCGGCGGGGTCGATGGCGCCGTCGAGCACGAGGCGGCCGACGCGATCGGGGAACAGGCCCGCGTAGGTCGCGCCGAGGAACGTGCCGTACGAGTAGCCGAGGTAGTTGAGCGCGTCGTCGCCGAGGGCCGCGCGCAGCATGTCGAGGTCGCGGGCGGCGCTCTGCGTGTCGATCTCGCCGAGCAGGTCGCCGGTGCCCTCGCCGCACGCGGCGCCGAAGTCGGTCTTGACCTGCAGGGTGTTCTGGATCCACTCGTCGCTGCCGCGCTCGCCCGGCACGATGTCGAACAGGAACGAGTCCATGTCGGCCGGGTCGTAGCAGGCGACCGCAGAGGACCTGCCGACGCCGCGGGGGTCGAACCCGACGACGTCGAAATGCTGCTGCAGCGGCTCGCCGACGGCGTAGTCGAGCGAGTCGGCGATGAAGTCGTAGCCCGAGCCGCCCGGGCCGCCCGGGTTCACGAGCAGCGACCCGAGGCGCTCGCCCGTGGCGCGGTGCCGCACGAGCGCGAGGTCGATCTCGCCGGCCGACGGGTCGCTCCAGTCGAGCGGCGCGGTGGCCGTGGTGCATTCGAGCCCGTCGCCGCACCCTTGCCAGGCGAGCACCTGGCCGTAGAACGGCTCGAGCTCGGCGTCGACCTGCTCCCCGGTGGGCGTCGACTCCGCCTTCTGCGGCTGCAGGAAGGCGGGCACGCACGCGGTGAGCGCGAGCAGCACCGAGAGCGAGGCGGCGATCGCGGCGGCACGGACGCCGGCCCGCGGCATCCGGCCCTCGGAACCCCGTCGCGAGACGCGAGTGGATGAGTCGGTCATGCGGCTCCTCGTTCGGAATCGGGGCGTCGGATCGCGGAGACGAGCATGGCCTCGAGCGCGAGCGCCGGTGCCACGTTGCCCTCGATGCGTTCGCGCGCCTCTTGGATCGCATCGAGCGTCGCGAGGGTTCGCGCCGGAGCAGCGGATGCCGCGGCGCCACGCAACGCGTCGATCATCTCGCGGTTGACGAGCTCGACCTCGGCGTCGAGCTGCAGCAGCAGCACGTCGCGGTAGAGGGTCGCGAGGTCGACGAGGATGCGATCGATGCCGTCGCGCAGGCTGCGGGTGGCGCGGCGCTTCTGGTCGTCTTCGAGCGCCTTGATCTGCGGGCGCAGCGCCGACGGCACGGCCTGCCCCGGGGCGATGCCGAGCGAGTGCAGGGCGTGCTCGCGTTCTTCGGCGTCGCGGAGCGCGGTGATCGCCTTCGCGTCATCGCCCGCGATCTCGAGGTAGCGCGCCGCGGTCGAGACCGCGGTGGCGGCCGATCGCACCTCGAGCGCGAGCCGCAGCGTCTCGGCGCGCCGCCGGCGGGCCTCGTCGCTCGTGGCGAGCCGGTGCGCCATGCCGATGTGGCTCTGCGCCTCGCGGGCGCAGCGCTCGGCGAGGTCGGGATCGATGCCGTCGCGCCGCACGAGGAGGGCGGCGACGTCGGCGACGCTCGGCATGAGCAGCCGCACGGAGCGAACCCGCGAACGGATGGTGGGGATGAGGTCGGCCTCGCTCGGCGCGCACAGGATCCAGACGGTGCGCTCCGGCGGCTCCTCGAGCTCCTTCAGCAGGAAGTTCGACGTCTGCTCGGTCATGCGATCGGCGTCTTCGACGATGATCACGCGGTGCCGCCCGATCGACGGCGCGTAGTGCGACCGCTTCACGATCTCGCGCACGTCGTCGCGCTTGATGATGACGCCCTCGGTCGCGAGCACGTGCAGGTCTGGATGGCTGCGTGCCTCGACCTGGATGCGGGTCGTGTCGTCGCCGTCGGGCCGGCCGGAGATGAGCGCCACGGCGAACGCGTACGCCAGGTTCGAACGCCCCGACCCCGGGGGCCCGGTGATGAGCCAGGAGTGCGTCATCTGCTGCGAGCCGCCGACCTGATCTGCGGATGCCTCGCGGCTCGCGCCGCCCGCCGACTCGGCGGCCGCGCGGAACACCGCGATCGCGGCATCCTGACCCGTCAACTCGCTCCACACGCTCACGGCACCACGCTACCCTTCGGCGCCGACACCGACGACGCCGCGGCCGAGCGCACGGTCAGAGCAGCGTCGAGACGCGCGCGCGCACCGCCTCGGCGATGGCTTCGACGGGCTGCGCCGCGTCGACGACGAGGAAGCGCTCGGGCTCCGCGGCGGCGAGCGCCAAGTACGCCGAGCGGACCCGGTCGTGGAATTCGGATGCCTCGGCCTCGAGCCGGTCGTACCGCGTCCGCGCTCCGTCGAGCCGCTCCCGGGCCGACGCCGCGTCGAGGTCGAGCAGCACGGTGAGGTCGGGCAGCAGCCCCTCGGTCGCCCACTCGGAGAGCCCGCGCACGGCCTCGGGGTCGAGCACCCGTCCGGCACCCTGATAGGCGACCGACGAGTCGATGTAGCGATCCTGGATGACGACGTCGCCGCGCTCGAGCGCCGGGCGCACGAGCGTGGCGACGTGATGCGCGCGGTCGGCCGCGTAGAGCAGGGCCTCGGCGCGCGGGGCGATGTCGCCGCGGTGGTGGAGCACGATCTCGCGCACCTCGACGCCGACGTCGGTGCCGCCGGGCTCGCGGGTGCGCACGACCGCGCGGCCCTGCGCGACGAGCCAGGACTCGAGCAGTTCGGACTGGGTGGTCTTGCCGGTGCCGTCACCGCCCTCGAGGGTGATGAAGACGCCGCGGCTCACGCGTCGCTCGGCTTCGTCGGCGCCTTTCGGACCGCGGGCTTCTTCGCGGCCGACGTGGTCGACGCCTTGGCCGCCGCGGTGGTCTTCGGGGCGGCCTTCTTGGCGGCGGGCTTCTTCGCGGCGGGCTTCTTGGCGGCGGGCGCCTTCTTCGCCCGCGGCGCGGCCGGTCCCTTGTCGCGCTTGATCTGCAGCAGTTCGACGGCGCGCTCGAAGGTGATCTCCTCGACCGACTCCGAACGCGGGATCGTGGCGTTCGTGGTGCCGTCGGTGACGTACGGGCCGAACCGGCCGTCCTTGACCTTGATGGGCTTGCCGCTCACCGGGTCTTCCGCGAACTCCTTCAGCGCGCTCGACGCGCGGCGCGCACCGTACTTCGGCTGGGCGAGGAGTTCGAGCGCACCGGCGAGGTCGAGGTCGAAGATCGCGTCCTCGCTCGGCAGGGTGCGGGTCTCGGCCGCCTTCTTCAGGTAGGGGCCGTACCGGCCGTTCTGCGCGGTGATCTCCTCGCCCGACTCGGGGTCGAGGCCGACGACGCGCGGCAGGTCGAGGAGCTTCAGCGCGGTCTCGAGGTCGACCTCCTCGATCTGCATGCTCTTGAAGAGCGACGCCGTGCGGGGCTTGACCGCCGCGGGCTTCTTGGCGCCGCGCTTGGGCTTCGGGGCGTCGACGACCTCGCCGGTCGCGGGGTCGACGGTCGCGGCATCCGCTTCGGGGGCCGGCTCGAGCTCGGTGACGTACGGACCGAACCGGCCGTCCTTCACCACGATCTCCTTGCCGTTGGCGGGGTTGGTGCCGAGCACGCGGTCGGTCTGCACGGGCGCGTCGACGAGTTCCTGCGCCTTGGCCGGCGTGAGCTCGTCGGGCGCGAGATCGAGCGGGAGATTCACCCGACGCGGGGTCGCGTCGGCCGCGGCATCCGGGTCGACCGTCTCGAGGTACGGGCCGTACTTGCCGATGCGCAGGGTGATGCCGTCGGTGATGCGGATCGAGTTGATCTCGCGGGCGTCGATGTCGCCCAGGTTGTCGACGACCTGACGCAGGCCCCGGTGCGTGTCGCTGCCGAAGTAGAACCCGTTCAGCCAGTCGACCCGGTCGGCCTCGCCCGAGGCGATGCGGTCGAGGTCGTCCTCCATCTCGGCGGTGAAGTCGTACTGGACGAGGTCGGCGAAGTGCTCCTCGAGCAGGCGAACCACCGAGAAGGCGATCCAGCTGGGCACGAGGGCCTGGCCGCGCTGCGTGACGTAGCCGCGGTCGATGATCGTCGAGATGATCGACGCGAACGTCGACGGGCGGCCGATGCCCAGCTCTTCGAGGCGCTTGACGAGGCTCGCCTCGGTGTATCGCGGCAGCGGGCTGGTCTCGTGGCCCTTGGCCTCGACGTGCTCGAGGGAGATCTCCTGCCCCTCCTTCAGCGGCGGCAGCTTGGCCTCGCCCGACGCGTCTTCGGCGTTGCGCTCCTCGTCGCGTCCCTCTTCATAGGCGGCACGGAAGCCCGGGAAGGTGATCACGGTGCCGCTCGCGGTGAATTCGGCGATCGTGTCGGTGATGACGGCGGTCGCCGTCTCGGGAGCAGCGGCATCGGATGCCGTGGGGCCGACCTCGATCGTGACGGTGGCCGTCTGGCCCTTCGCGTCGGCCATCTGCGACGCGACGGTGCGCTTCCAGATGAGGTCGTACAGCTTGAACTCGCTGCCGCGGAGCACGCTCGCGAGCTCGGACGGCGTGCGGAAGACCTCGCCCGATGGGCGGATGGCCTCGTGCGCCTCCTGCGCGTTCTTCGACTTGCCGGTGTACACACGGGGTGCCGACGGGATCGAGTCCGCCCCGTACAGCGCGGTCGCCTGCGCGCGGGCCGCGTCGATCGCCTGCTTCGAGAGCGAGACCGAGTCGGTGCGCATATAGGTGATGTAGCCGTTCTCGTAGAGCGACTGCGCGACCCGCATGGTGTCGCGTGCGGAGAGGCGCAGCTTGCGCCCGGCCTCCTGCTGCAGCGTCGACGTGGTGAACGGCGCCGCGGGGCGGCGGGTCCACGGCTTCTGCTCGAGCTTGGAGACGACGGTGCGCACGCCCGGTGCGCGCAGCGCCTCGGCGAGCGCGAGCGCGGTCGGCTCGTCGAGCACGGCCGCCTTCGACTTCAGCTTGCCGAGGTCGTCGAAGTCGCGGCCGGCGGCGATGCGCTCACCGCCGAGTCGCACGATCTTCGCGTCGAAACCCGAGGCGGATGCCGCGGGCGCGAAGCGCCCCAGGAGGTCCCAGTACTCGGCGGAGACGAACGCGAGGCGCTCGCGTTCGCGGTCGACGACGAGCCGGGTCGCGGCGGACTGCACGCGGCCGGCGGAGAGGCCGGGTCCGACCTTGCGCCAGAGCACGGGCGAGACCTCGTAGCCGTAGAGACGGTCGAGGATGCGGCGCGTCTCCTGGGCGTCGACGAGCGCGGTGTCGAGCTCGCGGGTGTTGTCCTTCGCGCGCTGGATCGCGTCTTTGGTGATCTCGTGGAAGACCATGCGGCGCACGGGGATCTTCGGCTTCAGTTCCTGCAGCAGGTGCCACGCGATGGCCTCGCCCTCGCGGTCCTCATCGGTTGCGAGCAGGAGTTCGTCGGCGTTCTTCAGCGCCCGCTTGAGTTCGGCGACGGTCTTCTTCTTCGAGTCCGAGACGACGTAGTAGGGCTCGAAGCCGTTGTCGACGTCGACGGAGAACTTGCCGAGCCCGCCCTTCTTCAGCTCGGCCGGCAGGTTCTTCGGCTCGACGAGGTCTCGGATGTGACCGACCGACGAGAGCACCTCGTAGCCGTCGCCCAGGTATTGGGCGATCGACTTCATCTTGGTCGGAGACTCGACGATGACCAGTTTCTTCGCGCCTGACACCAGACTCCTCTGTATTCCGTGATGGAGATCGCACGCGGACCGCGCCCCCGAGCGGTGTGCCGCCGGGAGACCGAATGCTCCCGACAAGCCACACCATACACAGTTCAGCCGGGAGCGCACCGATTCGCCGACCGTCGCGACGCGACGCACGGCCCGCGGGAACACGCTTCGCAACCCCTTGCATTCCGCCCGGAGCGGAGGAGAATCATCCTCATGGACACCTCTTCCACGAGCACCTACACCGCCAAGCTGATCGACGGTCCGCTCGAGGGCAAGACGGTCGCGACCGCCTTCCTCGATTCGGGCGACCCCCAGCCGAGGCTCGAACTCAACGTCGAGCAGGGCAAGCACTACATCTATAGCCGAGGCGCCGGACTCGAGTTCAGCGCCGACGACGACGACCGCCCCACGGCGGTCGAGTACCGCTTCATCGAGACCGTCTTCGAGTGATCCGCCCCGGGCGCCGCTGACGCGCCCGACGGCCGCCGTTAGACGTCGATCCGCCGTCCGATTCACCGTCCGGTTCACCGGCCGGTGCCCGGCGGTCCGGCTCGGGCGGATGCCACGGGTTCGACCCCCGGCACGCGGCCGCGCACGGCGACCGAGACCTCGCTGACCGGCCCGTCGACCGAACAGACGACCAGTCGCGCCCCGTTGCGGGCGGCGACGCGCTCGGCGGCTTCGCACGGAACCCCGACGACCGCGCCGGAGAGGGTGTCGGCCGCGGCGAGCGCCGCCGCGTCGGCTGCTGCCGCCGCCCGCCGGGCATCGACATACGACGACACGATGCCGAGCGTGAGCGTGGTCAGCAGCACTACGGCCGCGAGCAGGCCCACCGCGACGACGCTCGCCGCGCCACGTTCGTCGGAGGACCGACGAGTTCGGCCGGGGCGCCCCGGCTCGACGGGGACCGAGCCCATCATCGTCCGCCGGACATCGCGCACGAACCGCTGCTGAGCCGCACGGGGGCGAGCAGTCCGCCGCCCGAAGCCCCCAGCGTGACGCACGCGAAGTCGCCGTCGTCCGATGCGGCGAACGACGAGGGCCCGGCGATGCGCGCGGCGATGCGGGATGCCTCGTCGACGGTCTCGCCCCGGCCGAGCGCCCGGGCTGCCGCGGCTGCGGCGTCGGTCAGGCGCACCTCGAGGCTGACGAGGTGCACGGCCCCGAGGCAGATGGCGAGCACGAGCATGATCGCGGGCAGCGCGACGGCGAATTCGGCCGTCACGCTGCCGCGATCGCGGTCAGCCGACGGTGAGCGCGTTGCGCACGAGGTCGGTGAGGATGCCGCGCACCTC
Source organism: Agromyces terreus (assembly GCF_009749465.1). GTDB lineage: Bacteria > Actinomycetota > Actinomycetes > Actinomycetales > Microbacteriaceae > Agromyces > Agromyces terreus. Next base: position 90,858 of record NZ_WBIS01000009.1, on the reverse strand, counting down.
CTCTCCGCGCAGGATGACGACGAGCAGGCCGGCGAAGCCGACCGCGGCCATCGTGGCGACCGCGTACTCGGCCGTGGCCGCGCCGCGCTCGACGGCGAGCATCGCTCGCAGTCCTCGCATCCGGTGCGATCGGCCGCGGCCGCGCAAGGCGCGTCCGGCGCTTGCGACGGGCTCGGGGCCGCCGGTCGGCGCAGTCCCGTCGACGGGTTCCGGGGCGGTGCGACAGGTGGTGATGGACATGGAACGGTTCCTTCCGGTGGGGCCGGCTCGCCGGCGTCTGGGTGGCACGTCTTGGCGTCGTTCACGCGGCACCGCCGAGGGTGCCCGTGACGACGGAGATGAGGAGCGGTGCGACGCCGAGCAGCACGAAGGCCGGCAGCACGCACACGCCGAGCGGGAGCATGAGCCGCACGCCGAGCGCAGCCCCTCTCGTCGCGGCTTCGGTGCGGGCGATGCGCCGCAGCCGACGCGCCTCCGCCCGAAGAAGGTCGACGAGCGGCGCCCCGGCGCGTTCGGCCAGCGCCACCGTCTCGACGACGGCGCCTTCGCCCCTGACCGGGATGCGTTGCGCGGCGAGCGCGTCGACGACGCATCGGCGCGCCCGCTCGACGGACGCCCCGCCCGCCATCGCGATCGCGAGGAGCTCGAGCTCGAGTCCGGCGCCGTCGTCGAACGCCGCGGCTCGGGCGGCGAGGGAACGGCTCCAACGGCGCGCGACCACGAGGAACGCGACCCCCAGCACGAGGCAGATCAGGCCCACAGGGTTGCCGAGCAGCACCGTGGCCGTGTCGAATCCGAGCACGGAGCCGAATGCGAGCGCGACGAGCGGCAGCGCGAGCACCATGCGAGCGCTGGCGGTGGGGCCGGCGAGCGAGGTGCGGATCTCGCGGCGCAACTGCGCCTCGTCGCGGAGCGCCGCCCCGAGTTCGCGCAGGCTCGTGGTGAGCGGCGCCCCGGACTCGCTCGCGACCGCCCAGGCCGCGGCGAGCACGGCCCAACCCCCGGCACGTTCACGCCGACCGGCGGGCCCGCGCGCCTCGCGCGCCTCGCGCCCGTCCGACGGCGCCGAAGGCCCCTGGGCGCGGATCGCCTCGTCGAGGGCGAGCGCGATCGGCTCCCCGCGCCCGGCTGCGGATGCCGCGGCCGCGAGCATGTTCGAGCCGCCGGCCTCCGACAGATACCGCCAGGCCGTGGCCGACGGGACGCCGGCCGAGAGGAGCACGGCCAGTCGCTCGACGACGGCGGCGACCTCGTCGACCTCGGCCGCATCGTCGGGTCGCGGCCGGAGGAACGGCAGGCGCGTGCGGAGCCGGGCGATCATCGCGCCGTCTCCCCCGTGCCCAAAGCCTCGACGGCGAGCGCCTCGCCGTCGAGCCGCAACCGACCGATTCCCGCGACGCGGCGACGGCCGTCGACGCGTTCGAGATGCACGACGAGGTCGAACGCGCTCGCCGCCTGCCGCGCGACGGCGGCGGGCGGCATGCCCGCGACCGAGCCGAGCGCCTCGAGCCGGGCCGCGACGTCGCCGAGGGAATTCGCGTGCAGGGTTCCGGCACCGCCGTCGTGGCCCGTGTTCAACGCCGACAGCAGCTCGCGCAGTTCGGCGCCGCGGCACTCGCCGACGACGAGCCGGTCGGGCCGCATGCGCAGCGCCTCGCGCAGGAGCGCGTCGAGCCCGACCCGCCCGGTGCCCTCGATGTTGGCCTGCCGGGCCTCGAGGCTGGCCACGTGCGGATGCGCGATCTGCAGCTCGGCGACGTCCTCGATCACGACGATGCGCTCGTGCGGCGGGGCCTCGGCCAACAGCGCGGCGAGGAGGGTCGTCTTGCCGGTGCCGCCCGCGCCGGTGACGAGCAGGTTCTTCCGCGAGGCGACCGCTTCTCGCAGGATCCGCGCCCCCTCTGCGTCGATCGCCTCGGCGCGCACGAGCGAATCGAGGGTGAACCCGCCCGGCCGCGGGATCCGGACGGAGAGCAGGGTTCCCTCGGCCGCGAGGGGCGGGAGCACGGCGTGGATGCGGATGCCGCGACCGAGGCGCACGTCGACGGCCGGCGTCGCCTCGTCGATGTGCCGCCCGCCCTTCGCGATCAACCGCACCGCGAGGGCGCGGACGACCGACTCCTCGGCGACCCACTCTGGCCGATGCTCGGCGCCGCGGCCGCGGTCGACCCACAGCCCGGCGGCGCCGTTGACGAAGAGGTCGGTGACGTCGGCGGATGCCGCGAACGGTGCGAGCGGTCCGAGAGCGTCGAGTTCGTGGGGCTCGAGGCGGGCGGCGACGGGCGCGACGATCGGCCCGGCCGCCGCCGCCTGCGGAGGCACGGTTCTCGGGGCCGCCGCGTGCAGAGGCCCGGCACTCGGTGCCGGCGCGTGCGGCGGCCCCGCCTGCGCGGGAACCGTCGCCCCCTCGTCTGACGGACGACGCGTCGAAGACTCGAGGAGCGGCAGCCCCGGCAACGGCGGCCCGAGCGTCGGCGGAGCGAACGCCGAGGCCGCGAACGGCTGATCACGCGCATCGAGCGGGGCCAGCCACGAGGGCGAGGCGACGTAGGGAACGGGCATGCGTCGACGGTACGAACGGCGGGGGCCCCGCGGCATCCGATCGGGCCCGGAAATGGAAAGAGCCTCCTCCACACCGTTGTGGAGGAGGACTCGTTTCTCTCAGCGCCGCCCGCGGACGGCTCCCTTAACGAAAGGGGGCGGCACCCATTGGGGGGAACAGGTGCCGCCTCGGCAGCACAAGGATTGGGGGGAATCGCGAGTGCTGCAGGCCGCAGAACGATGTCTGGGCGGTACTCAGCATACGGCCTGACGATGCCAACGCAAGTACTTTTTGTCCTCATTTGTGCGGACATACAGATTTCTCTGCGCAAAGGCACAGTAATGGTGGAATCGCGCCAAGGGAAGGGGCCGACGCACCGAGTCTCCGACACCGTGCGAAACCCGCTCCACGTGGGAGGTAGGGTGCTTCTTGGGGCAGGCGACCCACCGATGATCCGTATCGCGAAGGAGCGACTGAAGAACCATGACCGTTCAGATCGATCACGCGCTCGAGGAGATCAGGCGATTCCGCCCGAGCCCCGAGTTCGCCGCCAACGCCGTCGCCGACGCCGGCCTCGCCGAGGCTGCGCAGGCCGACCGGCTCGGCTTCTGGGCCGACCAGTCCCGAGAGCTCCTCCAGTGGGAGAAGCCGTTCACGAAGACCCTCGACTGGTCGAACCCGCCCTTCGCGAAGTGGTTCGAAGACGGCGAGCTCAACGTCGCCGTCAACTGCCTCGACCGCCACGTCGAGGCCGGCAACGGCGACCGCGTCGCCCTGCACTGGGTCGGCGAGCCCGGCGACACCCGCGACATCACCTACGCCGAGCTGACCGACGAGGTCAAGCGCGCCGCGAACGTGCTCACCGAGCTCGGCGTCGGCTCGGGCGACCGCGTCGCCATCTACCTGCCGATGATCCCCGAGGCCGTGGTCTCGATGCTGGCCGTCGCCCGCATCGGCGCGATCCACTCGGTCGTGTTCGGCGGGTTCAGCGCCGACAGCCTCGCCTCGCGCATCGACGACGCCGAGGCATCCCTCGTCATCACCGCCGACGGCGGGTACCGCAAGGGCAAGGTGTTCCCGCTGAAGCCCGTCGTCGACGAGGCCATCGGCAAGTCGGTCGCGGGCTCGGTCAAGAACGTGCTCGTCGTGCGCCGCGGCGAGAACGAGGTCGCCTGGAACGACCGCGACCTCTGGTGGCACGACACCGTCGGCGCCGCGTCGAACGAGCACGAGGCCGAGAGCTTCGAGGCCGAGCACCCGCTGTTCATCCTCTACACCTCGGGCACGACCGGAAAGCCGAAGGGCATCCTGCACACGAGCGGCGGATACCTCACGCAAGCCGCGTTCACGCACAAGAACGTGTTCGACCTGCACCCCGAGACCGACGTCTACTGGTGCACCGCCGACATCGGCTGGATCACCGGGCACTCGTACGTCGTGTACGGCCCGCTCGCGAACGGTGCGACGCAGGTGCTCTACGAGGGCACCCCCGACACCCCGCACCCCGGTCGCTGGTGGGAGATCATCGAGAAGTACCGGGTCTCCATCTTCTACACGGCACCGACGGCCATCCGCTCGTTCATGAAGGCCGGGCGCCACATCCCGCAGGCGTTCAACCTGCGCTCCCTCCGCCTGCTCGGCTCGGTCGGCGAGCCGATCAACCCCGAGGCCTGGATCTGGTACCGCCACGTCATCGGCGGCGGCTCCATCCCGGTGGTCGACACCTGGTGGCAGACCGAGACCGGCGCGATCATGATCTCGGCGCTGCCGGGCATCACCGACCTCAAGCCGGGCAGCGCCCAGGTCGCGATCCCGGGCGTCTCGATCGACATCCTGAGCGACGACGGCACGCCCGTCGAGGGCGTCGACGGCGGGCTGCTCGTCGTGACGGAGCCCTGGCCCTCGATGCTCCGCGGCATCTGGGGCGACCCAGAACGCTTCAAGGAGACGTACTGGGAGAAGTTCGGCGACAAGTACTTCGCCGGCGACGGCGCCCGCCGCGACGAAGACGGCGACATCTGGCTGCTCGGCCGTGTCGACGACGTCATGAACGTCTCGGGGCACCGCCTCTCGACCGCCGAGATCGAGTCCTCCCTCGTCGCCCACCCCTGGACGGCCGAGGCCGCCGTCGTCGGCGCGGCCGACGAGACCACGGGGCAGGCCGTCGTCGCGTTCGTGATCCTCAAGGCGAGCCAGGCTGAGCGGGTCACCGATCTCGCGGCGGCGAGCGACGAGCTGCGCAAGCACGTCGCGACCCAGATCGGCGCCATCGCGCGCCCCCGGCAGGTGTTCATCGTGAACGAGCTGCCGAAGACGCGCTCGGGCAAGATCATGCGCCGCCTCCTGCGCGACCTCGCCGAGGGCCGCGACATCGGCGACACGACGACGCTCGCCGACACCTCGATCATGCAGACGATCAGCGACCAGGTGAAGTAGGCGCACGCCTCGAACGACGGATGCCGCGGCCGGGAGGCTTCTCCCGCCGCGGCATCCGTCGTCTGCGTCAGCCCCGGCCCGCGGCGAGCGCCCGAGCCTCGACCCCGAGGTCGGGGTGATCGACGAAGATCCCGTCGACGCCCGTCGCGAGCACCGCGCCGAACGCGCCGAGCCAGTCGCCCCACGCGGCCTTGCCCTTGCCGCGTCGGTACGCGGCCGGCAGGAACCGGTTCTCGGGCCGGAGCGTCCAGGTGAACACGCCGAGTCCGGCATCGTGGGCGGTGTCGACGAGCGCGCGACCGGCGAGCGGGCCGGGCGCAGCGGCATCCGCACCGGAGCCCTCGAGGAGCCGCGCCACGCCGACGCTGACGCCGTCGAAGCGGCCCGCGAGCGAGCGCAGGCCCTCGCGCGTCACGAAGGCGTCGTAGGAAGGCGCCGCCGAACCGGCCGAGCGGATGAGATCGGCGGGCGCGCCCGACCCCTCGATCAGCAGTACGCGAGCACCGCGGATGCCGCGCGCCCCGAGCTCGTCGAGCACGGTCGGCTCGAACGCCTCCATCACGAGGCGGTCGCCGCCGTCGCCCCATCCGGCGGCCTCGAGCTCGGCCGCGAAGAGCTCGTCGAGGGGCAGCCCGATTCCCGCGAAGTACGACGCGTGCTTGAACTCGGCGACCATGCGGAGCACGCGCCCGGCGTCGTCGGCGGCACGGTCGACGAGTTCGAAGAGCTCGCGCAACCGGATCACCGGGTAGCGTCCGTCGAAGCTCGCGCTCGCGTGGCGGAGCGCGCCGAGCCGTTCCCTGGCTCGCAGGGTCGACAGCTCCGCCCAGGTGAAGTCCTCGGTGAACCAGCCCGTCAGCGGGGCGCCGTCGATCTCCCGAGTGGTGCGCCGTGCGGCGAACTCGGGCCGGGACGCGACATCCGTCGTTCCCGAGATCTCGTTCTCGTGCCGCAGCACCAGCACGCCGTCGCGGGTCGCGACGAGGTCGGGCTCGACCGCGTCCGCGCCGAGCGCGAACGCGAGTTCGTAGGCCGAGCGGGTGTGCTCCGGACGGTACCCCGACGCGCCCCGATGGCCGATGACGAGCGGATTCGGCATGGATTCGTCCGTCATGCGCCTCAGCGTAACCGTCGGTGCGGGCGGCGACGGCGGAAATCCGCGCCCATTCACGGCATCATCACGGATTTCACCGGATAGATTGGATGTTGCACCGGATCCAGCATCCGTCCACCTTCCCCCGCACCGACGACAGCCGAAAGCAGAGGAACACCCATGGCTCTCGACAACCCCGCCTTCTCGCGGAACTCCGCATTCTCCTCGCAGGGAGCCCAGGCCGTTGCGCAGAACGTGTCAGCGCAGGAGCTGCACGAGATGTACAACCAGCCCGCGACGCTGCCCGACCGCGAGGTCATGACGGTCGAGAACACGATCTCCAAGACGGTCGGCGCCTTCGCCGTCCTGCTCGTGGGTGCCGCGATCGGCTGGGTCATGACCCCCGTCATGCCGGCGCTGTTCTGGATCGCCTCGATCGTCGGATTCGTGCTGGCCCTCGTCAACATCTTCAAGAAGGAGCCGTCGCCGGCCCTCATCCTCGCGTACGCGGGCGCGCAGGGCATCTTCATCGGCGGCATCTCGCAGATCTACGAGGGCATGTACTCGGGCATCGTGGCCCAGGCCGTCATCGGCACCCTCGTGGTGTTCGGCGTGACGCTCGCGCTCTTCGCGAGCGGCAAGATCCGCGCCTCGAAGAAGGCGACCAAGGTCTTCCTCATCGCCATGGTCGGGTACCTTGTCTTCTCGCTCATCAACATGATCCTCATGTGGACCGGCGTCAACGACGACCCGTGGGGCCTTCGCGGCGCAGAGATCTTCGGCATCCCGCTCGGCCTCGTCATCGGCGTGCTCGTCATCATCATGGCGGCCTACTCGCTCGTGCTCGACTTCGACCTCATCCAGCAGGGCGTGCGCAACCGCGCCCCCAAGAAGTACGGCTGGACCGGCGCCTTCGGCATCATGGTCACCGTCATCTGGCTGTACCTCGAGATCCTGCGCTTCATCGCGATCGCACGCGACTAGCACTCGGCTCGCACGAACGAACGGGGTCGCCTTCGGGCGGCCCCGTTCGTCGTGTCAGCGGCGCAGAGACGACAGCGGGGCGGATGCCGCGACCACGCGACATCCGCCCCGCTGCCTCGATTCCGTGGCGGCGTCAGAATCCGAGCGACGCCAGGGAGCCGCGGATCGTTTCGGCCGAGGTCGCGAGCAGTTCGGCTTCGTCGTCGGACATCGGCGCCTCGGCGATGGGGAACGCCCCCTCGCCGCCGACAATGCTCGGCAGCGACAGGGCGATGCCGTCGAGGCCTCGGATGCCGCTCAGCACCGTGCTGACGGGCAGCACCGCGCGCTCGTCGCCCACGATCGCCTCGACGATGCGTGCTCCGGCGAGTCCGATGGCGTAGTTCGTGGCTCCCTTGCCCTTGATGACCGTGTACGCGGCGTTGCGCACCTCGTCGGCGATCTCGTCGAGCTCGGAGAGGGTGAACGGCTCGCCGCCGCGCCAGTCGAGAATCGGCACAGGGCCGATGCCGGCCTGCGACCAGAGCGGGAACTCGGTGTCGCCGTGCTCGCCGACGATCGCCGCGTGCACGCTCGACGTGGAGACGCCCGCGCGCTTGGCGAGCAGCCAGCGCAGGCGCGAGGTGTCGAGCACCGTTCCCGACCCGAAGATGCGGTTGGCGGGCAGTCCCGAGATGCGCTGGGCGGCGACCGTCATGACGTCGACGGGGTTCGTGACGAGCACGTAGATCGCGTCGGGCGCCCGCTCGAGCAGGTCGGGCAGCAGGCTCTCGAGGATGCGCACGTTCGTGCCCGCGAGGTCGAGGCGCGTCTGCCCCGGCTGCTGCTTGGCGCCGGCCGTGATGACCACGACGTTGGAGCCCTCGACGACGGCGAGATCGGCGCCGCCGCTCACGCTCGCGCCGGTGAACTGGGTGCCGTGCGCGAGGTCGAGCACCTCGGCCTCGACCTTCTCGCGGGCGATGTCGTAGAGCACGACCTCGCTCGCGGCTCCCCTGATGAGCGTGGCGTAGGCGAGGCTCGTGCCCACGCTTCCGGCTCCGACGACGGTGACCTTGACATTCTCGACGACCTTCACCCTGCCCATCCTGCCGTCATCCGTGTCGAATGTCAGGAGCCCGGACCGGAATGCCGCGTGAACGACGAACGGCCGCCCGAGGGCGGCCGTTCGAGTCGCGTCAGGGCGCGATCACTCCCACTCGATGGTTCCCGGCGGCTTCGACGTGACGTCGAGCACGACGCGGTTGACCTCGGGCACCTCGTTGGTGATGCGGTTGGAGATCTTCGCGAGCACGTCGTACGGCAGGCGGGTCCAGTCGGCGGTCATGGCGTCTTCGGAGCTCACCGGGCGGAGCACGATCGGGTGCCCGTAGGTGCGGCCGTCGCCCTGCACGCCCACCGAGCGCACATCGGCGAGGAGCACGACGGGGCACTGCCAGATCTGCTGGTCGAGGCCCGCCGCGCTCAGCTCTTCGCGCGCGATCGCGTCGGCCTCGCGGAGCAGAGCGAGACGATCACGGGTGACCTCGCCCACGATGCGGATGCCGAGGCCTGGCCCCGGAAACGGCTGTCGTCCGACGATCTCTTCAGGCAGGCCGAGCTCGCGGCCGATGGCCCGCACCTCGTCTTTGAAGAGGGTGCGCAGGGGCTCGACGAGCTCGAACTGGAGGTCTTCGGGCAGGCCGCCGACGTTGTGGTGGCTCTTGATGTTGGCCGTGCCGGTGCCGCCGCCGGACTCGACGACGTCGGGGTAGAGCGTGCCCTGCACGAGGAACCGGATCGGCTGCCCGTCGGACTCGGCCTCGGCGACGAGGTCGCGCTCGGCGGACTCGAACGCGCGGATGAACTCGCGGCCGATGATCTTGCGCTTCGTCTCTGGGTCGCTGACACCGGTGAGCGCGTCGAGGAACGTGTCGGCCGCGTCGACCGTGACCAGGCGGATGCCGGTGGCGGCGACGTAGTCGACCTCGACCTGGCGGCGCTCGTCTTTGCGGAGCAGCCCGTGGTCGACGAACACGCAGACGAGCTGGTCGCCGACGGCCTCGTGCACGATCGCGGCCGCGACGGCGGAGTCGACGCCGCCCGAGAGCCCGGCGATGACACGGCCGCTGCCGACCTGCTCGCGGATGCGGGCGACCTGCTCGGCGATGACGTTGCCCGAGTTCCAGTCGGCGGGGATGCCCGCCGCACGGTGCAGGAAGTTCTCGATGACGTCCTGGCCGTACTCGGAGTGCTTGACCTCGGGGTGCCACTGCACGCCGTAGAGCCCCTGCTCGTCGTTCGCGAACGCCGCGACGGGCGTGGTCGCCGTCGACGCGAGCACCTGGAACCCCTCGGGCGCGATCGCGACCGAGTCGCCGTGGCTCATCCATGTGACCTGGTGGTCGGGCTGGCCGCCGAGCAGCGCGTTGTCGTCGTCGGTGCGCACCGTGGTCTCGGTGGCGCCGTACTCGCGGTGGCCGGTGTGCGCGACCTCGCCGCCGAGCTGCTGCGCCATGACCTGGAAGCCGTAGCAGATGCCGAGGGTCGGCACGCCGAGGCGGAGGATGCCCTCGTCGAGCGACGGCGCACCGGGCTCGTAGACCGAGGACGGCCCGCCCGAGAGCACGATGCCGATCGGGTTCTTCTCACGAACCTCTTCGGCCGTGATCGTGTGCGGCACGATCTCGGAGTAGACGGATGCCTCGCGCACGCGTCGTGCGATCAGCTGCGCGTACTGCGCGCCGAAGTCGACGACGAGCACGGGGCGCTGCTCGGTGGGCTGATCGGTCACGGCTTGGCCTCCACGGGATCGGCGTCGGATGCGAGGTCGGGGGTCTGCGATGCGGCCTCACGGGCCTCGCGCTCGGCGAGGTACGCGTTCACCTGGCGCGCGATGCGCCCCTCGAGGAAGAAGGAGAGGAACGGGATGATGCCGCCGAGCGCGATGAGCAGGAACTGCGAGAACGGCCAGCGCATGAGGCTCCAGAGCCGGAAGTCGCCGAAGAGGTAGAGCACGTAGAACCAGCCGTGGGCGATGAGGATGCCCGTCGAGAGGTTGACGCCTTCGCCGGTGGAGACGAGACCCGCGGGGGTCTCGACGACCGGGGCGAACGAGAGGAAGCCGGCCGGACCGAACCCGAAGAGCTCGTAGTGGAAGACGTACTTCAGGATCATCTCGGCGCAGAGCAGGAGCAGCATCACGCCGGTGATGACCGACGTGACGGCGTAGAGCTTCAGCGCCCCGCGAATGCGCGGCAGATCGGCGAGTTTGGGCTCGAGGGGCATGCCACCAGTCTACGTGGCCGGAATCCGAGTGGATGCCGGGAGATCACGCGCCGCGCGGGCCGCCCGAGGGGCCGCCCGGCGCACCGGCAGGCGCACCGTCGGACGCACCGCCCGACGGCGAAGCTGCGCCGCCTGCCGCAGCCGCGGCCGCCTCCTCCGCCTCCTGCTGCTCGCGCTCGACGGCGTCGCGCACCAGGCGGTACCAGAGGTAGACCGCGAAGCCCGCGAACACGACCCACTCGACGGCGTAGAAGACGTTGAGCCAATTGAGCTCGAAGCTGTGCTCGGGCGCCGGCGAGACGATCGGCTCGAGCCCTGGCGCGGCATCGGTCGTCGTGACGTAGCCGAAGTACACGGGCCGGTCGTCGTAGTCGGCCCAGACGTTGATGAGCTGGGCGACGGCCACGGTCGTCATCGCGAACGGGTCGCCGTCTTCATCTGGCGCGACCGGCGCCTCGCTCGGCAGGAACCGTCCGACGACCGAGACCTCCGCCCCGTCGGCCGCGGCGTCGAACGCGTCGGCCGCGGCCTGCGCGGTCTCACGGTCGGCGGCCCAGCCGAGGGCGACGGGCAGGCCGCCGGGCGAGGCATCCGTCACCTCGAGATGGGCGACCGCCCAGTAGCCGGCGACGCCGTCGTTCAGCCGCCCCTCGACGAGCACCGTGTCGCCCGGCACGAACGTGCCGTGCACCTCGACGCGCTGGGCGGTCGCGACCTGCTCGGTCGGCGCGTCGGGCTGCACGAGGTCGCCGAACGGCAGCACCTCTTCGGTCGGTCGCTCGACGGTCGTCGACTGCTCGACCGCGCGCTCGATCTGCCACTGCCCGAGCAGCGCGAACGCGGCCGCCACCGCGAGGGCGAAGAGGAGCGCGAGCACCCATCGCGGGCGCAGCATCATCTGCAGCATCAGGCCCCGATGCCTCGCGCGCGGGCGGTTCGGATGGCGTCGGGCATGCCCTCAAGTCTACGTCGACGAGCCGGCGCCGATTCACGGCGCCGGCTCCTCGACGGGGTGAGCGTGCGAGCCGGGTCAGTCCATCTTCACGATGTCGGGGGCTCCGAGGCGAACGCGGTCGGCCGACTCGTCGTCGGGCTGGAGTTGCGACTCCCGCTCGGCGGCCACGCGCTCCAGGTACCGCTCGACCTCGAGCGCCTCGCGCGCGGCGTCCCAGCCGAGCACGCCGCCCATGAGCCTCGCCGCGACCGGCGCCGCCGAAACGCCGCGGTCCCACGCCTCGATCGAGATGCGCGTGCGCCGCGCGAGCACGTCGTCCAGGTGCAGCGCGCCCTCGTGGGAGGCCGCGTACACGACCTCGGCGGCGAGGTAGTCGTCGGCCCCGGGCAGGGGCTCGCCGAGCGACGGATCGGAGCGGATGAGGTCGAGCAGTTCGTCGGTCAGGGTGCCGTACCGGTTCAGCAGGTGTTCGATGCGCACCTTGTGCACGTCGAACGCGCGCGCGATCTTGGCGCGCTTGTTCCACGCCGCCTGGTAGCCCTCGGCACCGAGGAGCGCGATGTCCTGCGTCGTCGACTTCGGCACCCGGCCGTCGAGCGCGTCGGCCGCCGCGTCGATGGCGTCCATCGCCATGATGCGGTAGGTGGTCCACTTGCCGCCCGCGACGACGACGAGTCCGGGGACCGTGTGCGCGACGACGTGCTCGCGCGACAGCTTCGAGGTCTGGTCGCTCTCGCCGGCGAGCAGCGGCCGCAGCCCGGCGAACACGCCCTCGACGTCTTCGCGGGTGAGCGGAATCGCCAGCACCGCGTTCACGTGTTCGAGCACGTAGTCGATGTCGGCGGCCGTCGCCGCGGGGTGCGCCTTGTCGAGGTTCCAGTCGGTGTCGGTCGTGCCGATGAGCCAGTGCCGGCCCCACGGGATCACGAAGAGCACGCTCTTCTCGGTGCGGAAGATCATGCCCATCGCCGACTGGATGCGGTCGCGGGGCACCACGAGGTGGATGCCCTTCGAGGCCCGCACCTTGAACGTGCCGCGCTCGCCCACCATGCGCTGGGTGTCGTCGGTCCAGACGCCCGTGGCGTTCACGACCTGTTTCGCGCGGATCTCGAAGTGCTCGTCGGTCTGCAGGTCGTGGGCCTTCACGCCCACCACACGCTCGCCGACCTTGATGAAGCCCTCGACCTTGACCCGCGACGCCACGTGGGCGCCGTAGGAGGACGCGGTGCGGGCGAGGGATGCCACGTAGCGGGCGTCGTCGACCTGCGCGTCGTAGTACGTGAGCCCGCCGACGAGCGCGTCGTTCGACAGCGACGGGATCGCGCGCATGACCTGGCGCTTGGAGAGGTGCCGGTGGTGCGGCACACCCGGAGGGCGCCCGCCCGTGTAGCTGAAGATGTCGTACAGCAGCATGCCCGCGCCGATGTAGACGCGCTCGAAGAAGCGCTGCTTCAGCGGGTACAGGAACCGAACCGGCTTGACCAGGTGCGGCGCGATGCGCTGCAGCAGCAGTCCGCGTTCGATGAGCGCCTCGCGCACGAGCCGGAAGTCGAGCTGTTCCAGATACCGGATGCCGCCGTGCACGAGCTTCGACGACCGGCTCGACGTGCCCGAGGCCCAGTCGCGCGCCTCGAGCAGCCCGGTCGACAGGCCTCGCGTCACGGCGTCGAGCGCGGCACCCGTGCCGACGATGCCGCCGCCGACGACGAGGATGTCGAGCTCCTTCTCTTTCAGCCGCGCGATCGCGGCATCGCGTTCATCGGGGCCGAGCTTCGTCGATCGGGCGACGGATGCCGCGGCATCCGCCTTCGCGCCCGTGCTCGCCGCCTTCGCCCCGGCCCTCGGTGCGGTCTTCGCCGCCGAACGCCCGGTGCCCGCCGCTTCCGACTTCTGTGTCGCCATCGTCGTCCCCATCCTCGCGATCGCAGACGGCGACCGCGTGATCCGAGTTCAACGCTACCCGAGCGGAGCCCGGATCAGGCGGGAACCGCGGGATCCGGTCGAACCCCGCGCGAACGAGCGCGGCGTGCGCGGATCAGAACGACTGGTACGGCGCGACGACGACCTCGACGCGCTGGAACTCCTTGAGGTCGGAGTACCCCGTCGTCGCCATCGAGCGACGCAGCGCGCCCACGAGGTTGGCGCTGCCGTCGGCGGCCGGGGCCGGTCCGTAGAGCACCTCCTCGAGCGCGGCGACCTGGCCGACCTCGACCCGGCGGCCGCGCGGCAGCTTGGCGTGGTGCGCCTCGGCGCCCCAGTGGAAACCGCCGCCGGGTGCGTCGGTCGCACGTGCGAGCGCGGCGCCGAGCATGACGGCGTCGGCGCCGCACGCGATGGCCTTGACGATGTCGCCCGAGGTGCCGAGCCCGCCGTCGGCGATGACGTGCACGTATCGCCCGCCCGACTCGTCGAGGTAGTCGCGACGTGCGCCCGCGACATCCGCCACGGCCGTGGCCATGGGCGCGTGGATGCCGAGGGTCGCCCGGGTGGTCGACGCGGCGCCGCCGCCGAAGCCGACGAGCACGCCCGCGGCGCCGGTGCGCATGAGGTGCAGGGCGGCCGTGTAGGTCGAGGCGCCGCCGACGATGACGGGCACGTCGAGCTCGTAGATGAAGCGCTTGAGGTTCAGCGGCTCCTGGTTCTTCGACACGTGCTCGGCCGAGACCGTGGTGCCGCGGATCACGAAGAGGTCGACGCCCGCGGCGACGACCGTGCCGTACAGCTCCTGCGTGCGCTGCGGCGAGAGCGCGCCGGCGACGGTGACGCCCGCGGCCCGGATCTCGGCGAGGCGCTCGGTGACGAGTTCGGGCTTGATCGGCTCGGAGTACAGCTGCTGCATGCGGGCCGTCGCCTGCTCGGGCGCGAGGTTGCGGATCTCGGCGAGCACGGGCTCGGGGTCTTCGTACCGGGTCCAGAGGCCCTCGAGGTCGAGCACGCCGAGACCGCCGAGCTGGCCCATCATGATCGCCGTCTTCGGCGACACGACGGAGTCCATCGGCGCCGCCAGGAACGGGATGTCGAACTGGTACGCGTCGATCGACCACCCCACCGAGACGTCTTCGGGGTCGCGGGTGCGCCTGCTGGGCACGATGGCGATGTCGTCGAACGCGTAGACGCGACGGCCCCGCTTGGAACGGCCGATCTCGATCTCCTGAGTCACCTTGACAGCCTACCGAACCGCGTCAGCGCACCCGTTCCACCCGCGACTCGTCCCAGACGGGCGCGTCGGACTCGACGACCCGACCGTCGGAGCGGAACACGACGAACCGGTCGAAGCTCCTCGTGAACCACCGGTCGTGGGTGACGGCCAGCACCGTGCCGTCGAAGCGCGAGAGCGCGTCCTCGAGCGCCTCGGCCGAGACGAGGTCGAGATTGTCGGTCGGCTCGTCGAGCAGCAGCAGGGTCGCCCCGCTGAGCTCGAGCAGCAGGATCTGCAGCCGCGCCTGCTGGCCGCCCGACAGGTCGTCGAACCGCTGCAGCGCCGCGCCCGCGAGCCCGTAGCGGTCGAGCGCCGAGCTCGCCGCCTCCCTGGCCATGCCGTCTCGGTCGGCGTCGCCGCGATGCAGGATGTCGAGCAGCGTGCGGCCGCGGAACTCGACGTGCTCGTGGTTCTGCGCGAACCAGCCGGGCACGACCCGGGCGCCCAGCACGGCGCGCCCCTCGTGCGGGACGCGGGACAACGACTCCCCCACGGTCGTGACGTGGCCGAGGGTGCGATCGGGATCGGTGCCCCCGCCCGCAAGGAGCCGCAGGAAGTGCGACTTGCCCGAGCCGTTCGACCCGAGCACGGCCACCCGGTCGCCGTACCAGACCTCGAGGTCGAAGGGCTTCATGAGCCCGCTGAGCTCGAGCCCCTCGCACACGACCGAGCGCTTGCCCGTGCGCGACCCACGGAGCCGCATCGACACCGCCTGAGCCGGTGGCCGCTCCTCGGGCGGGCCCGCCTCCTCGAACCGCTCGAGCCGCGTGATCGCGGCCTGGTACCGAGAGGCCATGCCGTCGTTGTACGTCGCCTTGACCTTGAGGGTGTTCACGAGCGTCTTCAGCGCCTGATGCTGCTCGTCCCAGCGGCGCCGCAGCTCGTCGAGCCGCGCGAAGCGCTCCTCGCGCGCCGCGTGGTACCCCTCGAAGCCGCCGCCGTGCACCCACGCGGTGCTGCCGGCCGGGCTCGCCTCGAGCGTGACGATGCGGTCGGCCGCGCGCGCGAGCAGCTCCCGGTCGTGCGACACGAGCAGCACCGTCTTGGGCGTCGCGCGGAGCGCCGCCTCGAGCCATCGCTTGCCGGGCACGTCGAGCGAGTTGTCGGGCTCGTCGAGCAGGAGCACCTGCTCGGGGCCGCGCAGCAGGGCCTCGAGGGCGAGCCGCTTCTGCTCGCCGCCCGAGAGCGTGGACAGGCCGCGCCACCTCGCCCGCTCGAACGGAACGCCGAGCGCCGCCGACGTGCAGTGGTCCCACACGACCTCCTGCTCGTAGCCGCCGGCCTCGGCGTACTCGGCGAGCGCGGTCGCATACCGCATCTGGTTCGCCGTGTCGTCCGTCTCGATGAGCGCCTGCTCCGACGCCTCGAGCTCGACCGCCGCCGCCCTGATCCTCGTCGGCGCGACCGAGACGAGCAGGCTCGCGACGGTCGCCTCGCCCTCGGGCTCCGACGCGGTGCGCCCGACGAACTGATCCATGACCCCGAGTCCGCCGTCGACCTGCACGCTGCCCTCGTCGGGGCGCAGGTCGCCGCGGATGATGCGCAGCAGCGTCGACTTGCCGGCCCCGTTCGCCCCGATGAGCGCCGTCGTGCGGCCGTCGACGACGCGGAACGCGAGATCGACCAGCAGCGGCCGGCCGTCGGGCAGCGAGAAGGAGACGCCGTTGACGTCGATGAACCCCATGCGAGACATCCGTTCCGATTCGCGACCTCCGTCGCGGCGCACAAGGCAGCCGATCAGCCTACCCGCCACGAGCGGATGCCGCGAGCCGACGCCACGAGCCGACGCCACGAGCGGATGCCGCGAGCCGCCACCCGAACGGGGCCGCGACGGCATCCGGGCGCCACGGGGCATCCGCCCGCCCCGATGCGGCATGCTGGAGCCATGCATCGCACCGAAGCGGACTCCATCGATCTGCTGCGCGCACGCACGAGCGTGAAGTGGCGTACCTACGCCGACGACGTGCTGCCGCTGCCCGTCGCCGAGATGGACTACCCCCTCGCCGAGCCGATCGCGCGCGCCCTGCACCGGGCCGTCGACCGTTCCGACACCGGGTACTCCTCGCTCGCCCCCGCGGTCGCCGAGGCGTTCCAGGGGTTCGCCGCCCGCCGATTCGGCTGGGAGCCCGACCCGGCCCGCGTGACCTGCACCGCCGACGTGTCGATGGGCATCGTCGAGGTGCTGCGCCAGGCCGTCGCGCCGGGCGACCGCGTCATCGTGACCTCGCCGATCTACCCGCCCTTCTTCGACCTCGTCACCGAGGCCGGCGGCGTCGTCGACGAGGTCCCGCTGCTCGGCGGCATCCGCGACGGGTGGTCGTTCGACCTGCCCGGCATCGAGGCCGCGTTCGCCCGCGGTGCGCGCGCGATGCTGCTCTGCAACCCGCACAACCCGACCGGATGGGTGCCCTCGCGCGCGCAGCTCGAGGCGATCGCCGAGCTCGCCGCCGCACACGGCGCCACCGTGGTGAGCGACGAGGTGCACGGCCCGCTCAGCCAGCCCGCGACGCCGTACACGCCGTTCCTGACGGTGTCCGACGCCGCACGCGAACACGGCGTCGCCGTCACTGCCGCGACCAAGGCGTTCAACATCGCCGGGCTCAAGACCGCGCTCATCGTCACCGCGAGCGAGCGCGGCGATCGCCTGCGCGAGGCCATGCCCTACGAGGTCGCCTGGCGCATGAGCCACTTCGGCGCCGTCGCCACCGTCGCCGCCTTCGCCGAGGGCGGCCACTGGCTCGACGGCGTGCTCGGTAGCCTCGACGACAACCGGCGACTGCTCGCCGACCTCCTCGAGGAGGATCTGCCCGGCGTCGGCTACCGGGTGCCGGATGCCACGTACCTCGCGTGGCTCGACCTCACGGCGCTGGGCTGGGGCGACGACCCGGCCGAGACCGCGCTCGAGCGGGCGAGGGTCGCCCTCGTGAGCGGGCCGACGTTCGGCGCGCAGGTGGGCCGAGGCCACGCCCGCCTCAACTTCGCCTGCTCGCCCGAGATGCTCGCCGAGGCGATCGCGCGGCTGGCCGACGCACGCGCGAGCGGCGACGGTCGCTGACCCGAGGCATCCGCGGGCCGACGACGACCCGCGACGCCGCAGGCTGACGCCGACCCCGCGACATCCGCAGGCCGACGACGACGTCCGCAGACGCGACGACGCCCGCCCGGGTCGACCGGGGGTCGTCGTGCGAGCGATCAGCGCTTGTAGTTCGGCGCCTCGACCACGATCTGCACGTCGTGCGGGTGCGACTCCTTGAGGCCCGCGGCCGTGATGCGCACGAACTTGCCCTTGGCCTTGAGCTCGGCGATGGTGTGCCCGCCCACGTAGAACATCGACTGCCGCAGGCCGCCGATGAGCTGGTGCGCGACCGCCGCGACCGAGCCGCGGTAGGCGACCTGGCCCTCGATGCCCTCGGGGATCAGCTTGTCGTCGCTCGGCACATCGGCCTGGAAGTAGCGGTCCTTCGAGTACGAGGTGTTCTTGCCGCGGGTCTGCATCGCCCCGAGCGAGCCCATGCCGCGGTAGAGCTTGAACTGCTTGCCGCCCTGGAAGACGACGTCGCCGGGCGACTCGTCGGTGCCGGCGAGCAGCGAACCGATCATGACGGTGTCGGCGCCCGCGACGAGCGCCTTCGCGATGTCGCCCGAGTACTGCAGGCCGCCGTCGGCGATGATCGGCACGCCGGCCTCGCGCGCGGCGAGGTACGACTCGTAGATCGCCGTGATCTGGGGCACGCCCACGCCCGCGACGATGCGGGTCGTGCAGATGGAGCCCGGCCCGACGCCGACCTTCACCGCGTCGACGCCCGCCTCGATGAGCGCCTGCGCGCCCTCGCGGGTCGCCGCCTGGCCGCCGATGACGTCGATGTGCTCGAACGTGGGGTCGGCCTTGATGCGCTTGACCATGTCGATGACGCCGGCCGAGTGGCCGTTCGCCGTGTCGACCACGATGACGTCGACGCCCGCGTCGCGCAGCGCCTCGGCGCGCTCCCACGCGTCGCCGAAGAAGCCGATCGCGGCGCCCACGCGCAGGCGGCCCTCGGCGTCCTTCGTCGCGTTCGGGTACTGCTCGGACTTGTCGAAGTCCTTGACGGTGATGAGGCCCGTGAGCTTGCCCTCGTCGTCGACGAGCGGGAGCTTCTCGACCTTGTGCTTCGCGAAGATCGCGAGCGCCTCGTCGGGGTTCATGCCGACGCGGCCGGTGATGAGCGGCGCCTTCGTCATGACGTCGGCGACCTTCGTGGTCGGCTTCTCGAACTCGGAGACGAAGCGCATGTCGCGGTTGGAGATGATGCCGACGAGCACGCCCCGGCCGTCGACCACGGGCAGGCCGCTCACCCGGTACGTCGCGCACAGCGCGTCGACTTCGGCCACGGTCGCCTCAGGCGTCGTCGTCACGGGGTTCGAGACCATGCCCGACTCGCTGCGCTTCACACGGTCGACCATGTCGGCCTGATCGGCGATCGAGAGATTGCGGTGCAGGATGCCGATGCCGCCCTGGCGGGCCATCGCGATCGCCATGCGCGCCTCGGTGACCGTGTCCATCGCGGCCGACAGGAGCGGGGTCGCGACGCTGATGCGACGGGTGAGCCGGGACGTCGTGTCGGCCTCGCTCGGAATGACGTCGGTGTGACCCGGGAGCAACAGCACGTCGTCGTACGTGAGTCCGATGAATCCGAACGGGTCGTGCTGGTCCATTGGGGCGCCCCTTATCGCGTGATCTGCTTTCGAACGGCACCGCCGCCGGCGCGAAAAGGGCCTTGCACGGTGTCTACCGATTCTAAGGGCGACGGGGCTGGGAGTATTCCCCGTGCGAATCCCTTGCGCGAGAGCAGGTCGCGACGGCGGGAATCACGCGTTTCTCACGATTCGGCTGCGGTTCCCGAACGTGGGGCATGCGAAACACGGACGACACACTACGCTCATAACGTCTCCTTCACGGCCGATGGGACTCCTGTCGCCGTGGTGTCCCAACCTGGAGGTTTCGTGAGATCCCCATTCCCTGCCGTCGCGCACCCACCCGGTCGCATGATCCGGCTCCTCGGCGTCATCCTCGCCGTCACCGCAGCCATGCTCGGCGTCTTCGCGCTCTCGGCCTCACCGGCCGTGGCCGCCGAAGGCGATCCGTACCGCATCAGCGGCAACGTCCAACTCGACGGCGAACCCCTCGAGGGCGTCAAACTCGTGATCGACGGGCCCGGCGGCAAGCAAGAGGTCGAAACCGACGAGAACGGCCAATGGCGCGTCAGCGTCCCCGAGAAGGACGACTACACCGTCACGCTCGATGAAGAGACCCTTCCCGAGGGCATCGCGGTCGTCGACCCCGAAGACGACAGCCCCGACGAGAAGGACGTCACCGTCGGCGCCGGCGGGCGCGTGACCGTGAACTTCTTCATCGGCGAGGGCGAGCGCAACGTCACGAGCATGTGGGACCAGTTCATCCAGCGCACCGTGCAGGGCCTGAACTTCGGCCTCATGCTCGGACTCGCGGCCATCGGCCTGTCGCTCGTGTTCGGCACCACCGGCATCTCGAACTTCGCGCACGGCGAGATGGTGACCTTCGGCGCCGTCGCGGCATCCTTCCTCGTCAGCGCGGGCTCGCTCGCGCTGCCCCTGTGGATCGGCCTGCCGCTCGCGGTGGTGCTGAGCGCCGGGTTCGGACTCCTCCTCGACATGGGCCTGTGGAGACCGCTCCGCCGCAAACGCGTGGGCGTCGTCCAGCTCATGATCGTGAGCATCGGCCTCTCGCTCGCGCTGCGCTACACCTTCCAGTTCTTCATCGGCGGCGGCACGACCCAGCTGCCGTACGCCTCGGCCCCGAAGCTCAACTTCGGGCCCGTGCAGCTGAGCTGGATCGACATCGCGTCGATCGTCATCTCGATCGTCATGATCATCGCGTTCGCGCTCTGGCTGACCCGCTCCCGCCTCGGAAAGGCGACCCGGGCCATCAGCGACAACTCCTCGCTCGCGGCGGCATCCGGCATCGACGTCGACTACGTGGTGCGTGTGGTCTGGATCATCGCGGGCGGCCTCGCCGGCCTCGCCGGCGTGCTCTACGCGTACTACCGACCCGGCATCAAGTGGGACATGGGAGCGCAGATGCTGCTGCTCATGTTCGCGGCCGTCACCCTCGGCGGTCTCGGCACGGCCTACGGCGCGCTCATCGGCTCGCTCATCGTGGGCGTGCTCGTCGAGGTGTCGGGGCTGTGGATCCCCAGCGACCTCAAGTACGCGGGTGCTCTCGTCATCCTCATCGTCATCCTGCTGTTCCGGCCACAGGGCATCCTGGGCCGACGAGAGAGAATCGGTTAGGCACGCATCATGGACTGGATTCAGATACTCTCCAACACCGCGTCGTCGATCCTCAGCCCGGCGACGATCGGGTACGCGCTCGCCGCGCTCGGCCTCGCCGTGCACTTCGGTTACGCGGGACTGCTCAACATGGGCATCGCCGGCTTCATGGCCATCGGCGCCTACGGCTACGCCATCTCCATCCTGACGTTCGATCTGCCCTGGTGGCTGGCCGCGATGATCGGCCTCGTGGCCGCAGCGATCTTCGCGCTCATCCTCGGCGTGCCGACGCTGCGACTGCGAGGCGACTACCTGGCCATCGTGACCATCGCGGCCGCCGAGGTCGTCCGCCTGCTGTTCCTGACGACGGCGTTCGACGACGTCACCGGCTCGGCCGACGGCCTCAGCGGGTACCACGCGAGCTTCCGCGAGGCCAACCCGATCCCGCCGGGCATGTACGGCTTCGGGCCGTGGGTCTACAACGAGAACCAGTGGTGGGTCCGCATCCTCGGCCTGCTCACGCTCGCCATCGCCGTCCTCGTCGTGTGGATGCTCATGCGCAGCCCCTGGGGCCGCGTGCTCAAGGGCATCCGCGAAGACGAAGACGCGGTGCGCGCGCTCGGCAAGAACGCGTTCGCCTACAAGCTGCAGGCGCTCGTGCTCGGCGGCGTGCTCGCCGCGGCCGGCGGCATCGTCTACGCCCTGCCCTCGGCGGTCAGCCCCGGCGTGTACGTGACCTCGCTCACGTTCTTCGTCTGGACGGCCCTCCTGCTCGGCGGCGCCGCGACGGTCTTCGGACCGCTGCTCGGCTCGCTGATCTTCTGGGTGCTGCAGACGTTCCTCAGCAATTTCCTGCCGGCACTCGTGCAGGCGGGGGTGCTCCCGTTCATGACGCAGATCCAGGCGGGCACGCTGCGCTTCATCCTCGTCGGTGTCGCGCTCATGCTGCTCGTGATCTTCATGCCGCAGGGAATCCTCGGCAACAAGAAGGAGCTGACCTTTGTCAAGTGAGATCCCGGCTCCCACCGAGCCCACCACGGATGCCGCGGCCGAAGCCGCGGACCAGCACGACCCCACGGCGGCGCCCGTCGAACGGCCCAAGACGACCGGGCTGCACGTCGGCGACGCGAAGCCCGGAGTCGCGAAGGTCGACCCGATCATCGTGGCCGACGGCGTGCGACGCACGTTCGGCGGCCTGACCGCCGTCGACGTCGAGCACCTCGAGATCCCGCGCGGGGCCATCACGGCCCTCATCGGGCCGAACGGCGCCGGCAAGACCACGCTGTTCAACCTGCTCACCGGGTTCGACAAGCCCAATGAGGGCACCTGGACCTTCGACGGCAAGTCGCTCTCGGGCGTTCCGGCCTTCAAGGTGGCACGTCTCGGCCAGGTGCGCACGTTCCAGCTGACCAAGGCCCTCGGCCTGCTCACCGTGCTCGAGAACATGAAGCTCGGCGCGACGGGCCAGCGCGGCGAACGATTCTGGTCGAGCCTGATCCCCGCCCTGTGGCGCAAGCAGGACGCCAAGATCGAAGCCCGGGCGATGGGTCTGCTCGCGAAGTTCAAGCTCGACGCGAAGGCTCCCGACTTCGCGGCGAGCCTGTCGGGCGGCCAGCGCAAGCTGCTCGAGATGGCCCGCGCGCTCATGAGCGAACCGAAGCTCGTGATGCTCGACGAGCCGATGGCCGGCGTCAACCCGGCCCTCACGCAGTCGCTGCTCGACCACATCCTCGACCTGAAGGACGAGGGCATGACCGTGCTCTTCGTCGAGCACGACATGCACATGGTCCGCCACATCGCCGACTGGGTCATCGTGATGGCCGAGGGCAAGGTCGTCGCCGAAGGCGACCCCTACTCGGTCATGCGCGACCCCGCCGTCATCGACGCCTACCTCGGCGCGCATCAGGAGCTCGACCTCGGCGTCGTGACCGGGCGCGTCACCGCCGAGGAGGCCGACCCGACCACGGATGCCGCCGCGTCGACCAGCGTCGACGCCGACGAGCTCGCGAGCGCCGGCACGGCAGAGGCCGAGGCGGAGTTCGCCCCCGACACCGAGGAGAAGAAGAAGTGACGAACGCGACCGCAACCGCGACCCCCGTCGTCGTCGTCGACGAGGTGCACGCGGGCTACCTCCCCGGGGTCAACATCCTGAACGGATGCTCCCTCGTGGCCGAGCAGGGCGAGCTCATCGGCATCATCGGCCCGAACGGCGCCGGCAAGTCGACCCTCCTCAAGGCGATCTTCGGGCAGGTCAATGTGCGCGAGGGGTCCATCACCCTGCAGGGCGAGGACATCACCGGGCTCAAGGCGAACAAGCTCGTCTCGCGCGGCGTCGGGTTCATCCCCCAGACGAACAACGTGTTCCCGAGCCTCACCATCGAGGAGAACCTCCAGATGGGGCTCTACCAGAATCCCGGTGCGTACAAGGAGCGTCTCGAGTTCGTCACCGGCATCTTCGCGGAACTCGGCAAGCGGCTGAAGCAGCGCGCCGGGTCGCTCTCGGGCGGCGAGCGCCAGATGGTCGCCATGAGCCGCGCGCTCATGATGGACCCGAAGGTGCTGCTCCTCGACGAGCCCTCGGCGGGTCTCTCCCCCGTGCGTCAGGACGAGGCGTTCATCCGCGTCTCCGAGATCAACAAGGCCGGGGTGACCTGCATCATGGTCGAGCAGAACGCCAGGCGCTGCCTGCAGATCTGCGACCGCGGCTACGTGCTCGATCAGGGCCGCGACGCCTACACGGGCACCGGGCGCGAGCTGCTCAAGGACCCCAAGGTGACCGAGCTCTACCTCGGCACGCTCGGTACCTGAGCCGCGGCGAACACGAACGGGCGGGTCCTCGCGCAAGCGGGGCCCGCCCGTTCGTCGTCTCGCGGCCGCTCGGCGTCGTGGCGGCTCGGCGGCTCGGCCACTCTTCACGCCATCAGCCTCTCGGCATGGCACTTTTCAGGAAGGGGTATGGGCAAGACGGCGCACAATGTCGTCATCCACCGCCGGATGCCCCTCCGTGCCCACACCCGCTCCTGAAAACGGTGTCCGTGCCGGCCGTCTGGCGGCGCCTGACGTGCCCGGCACGGGGCGTGTCCCCCTGCTCGCGGGTCGTCGCGGGTGCGCGCCTGCGCCGGGCGCCGAGCGCGCGCGAATGCGACGAGAACACGGTGCCGAGCGCGCGCACTCGTCGCATTCGCGCGCGCTCACGCGGGCCGTCGTGGAGCGGCCGTGCGCCACGAGCGCCACGAACGCGACGTGCGCGACACGTGCGACGAAGTACGACATGCGAGGGTTTCGCCGAGGAGGGGTGTCGGCGGCCGCACGGAACACTCGCGGCATCCGGAATTCAGGACGGGCGGCGATGGGTGCCGCGGATCCACGCCGATCCGCGCCGCGCCACGCACCTATGACCCGGAGCGTTCCTGAATTCCGGCGCAAGGGGGAACACGACGCCGGGCGCACGAAAGGGCCCCGGTCCGAAGACCGGGGCCCTGACGGTTCGGGTCAGACTGTTTCTCAGCCCTCGTACGCGGCGTAGTTGTTGTCTTCGCCGTACTGGTAGATGCCGATCGACGCCTCGGTCGGGTCGCCGACCTCATCGAACGTGATCGGGCCCGAGATGCCGTCGTAGTCGGCGGTGCCGCCGCCCACGATGATGTCGGCGCACTCTGCGAACGTCGAGCACTTCTCGCCGTCGCCGCTGCCGCCCGAGACCTCCTGCAGCTTCGCCGCGATGTCGGCCGAGTCGGTCGAGTTCGCAGCGAGCGAAGCGAGGGCGAGCAGCACGGTGGCGTCGAACGACTCCGCCGCGTAGCTGTAGTCCTCGAGCGCGGGAGTGCCCTCTTCTTCGAGGAAGGCGTCGAGCTCACCCGTGAAGTCCGAGATCGAGTCGATCGTCAGACCGGGCAGCGTGCCCTTGGCGCCCGTGAGGGAACCGGCGGGGAACGCGTCGGCGAAGTTCTTCAGGTTGCCGTCGACGAAGTACAGCTTGTCGGACGGGAACTGACCGAAGAGGCTCGGGAGGATGGTCGACACCTCGTCGAACGTGATCAGTGCGATCGCGTCGGGGTCGGCGGCGAGCACCTCGCTGAGCTGTGCGTCGAACGTCGTGTCACCCGTGTTGTAGGTGGGCGCCGCGACGACCTCGCCGCCGGCGGCCTCGAAGGCGTCGGTGACGTACTTCGCCAGGCCGGTGCCGTACGAGTCGTTCAGCACGAGGAGGCCGAGCGTCTGGTTGCCGTCTTCGGCGATCAGGTTGCCGAGGACCTCGCCCTGCAGCACGTCGGACGGAGCGGTACGGAAGTACAGCCCGTTGTCGTCGTACGTGGTGAACGCGTCGGACGTGTTGGCCGGCGAGAACTGGATGACGCCCGCACCGACGACCTGGTCGATGAACTGGAGCGACGTGCCGGAGGACGCTGCGCCGAGGATGGCGGAGACGTCTTCGCCGAGCAGACGCGGGATCTCGGTCTCGTATGCCTTGTTGTCGGTGTCGCCGGAGTCGCCGTAGACGACGTCGAGCGTGAGGCCCGTCGTGTCGCTGACCTCGTTGATCTGCGACGTGGCGTACGCGACGCCGGCCTCTTCGGGCGGGCCGAGGAAGGCGAGGTTACCGGTCTGCGGCAGGGCGGTGCCGATGGTCAGGGCCAGTTCGTCGCGGGGACCCGCGCTCTCGCCGGAACCGGAATCGGCATCTCCGCTCGCGCAGGCGGAGAGGAGGAGGGCGCTCGCAGCGGTGACCGCCACGCCCGTCCAGACCTTGCCGCGCGAACGAGCCGGTCGGGACTTGCCGAATACGCTCATGTTGCTCCTTGGGACTGAAGGAATGATACAAATCGGCGAGCTGAGGCACGCCGTCCTGTCACAGTATTCGGCCAGTGGCACATCGCAAAGGAATCCCGGTCACAACCCGATAACACTGTACGAAGTGTTACCTTCCCGTCACATTCCGACCGCCGAAAGCGCGTTCCACGCACGATTCCGCCATCTGGCCGCGCCTCGGCCCACCCCGATTCGGGGGGGGTGTCGGCGGCCCGACGAACGGCCCGCAGGCGCGGCATCCGCGCCTCGACGGGCACACGCGCAAGCGCGGCATCCGCCCCTCCGATGCGCACCGCAGCCCCGTCGCCGGGGAGCTCAGGTGAGCTCGACGACCTGGCGCCGCGCCGACCGGGCGCCCCGCGCCAGATCGACGGTGAGCACGAGGAGCGCGAGCCATACGAGCCCGAACCCGATCCACCGCTCGACCGGCATGGGCTCCTGCAGCACCACCACGCCGACGAGGAACTGGATGAACGGCGCGAAGTACTGGATGAAGCCCATGTAGATGAGCGGGAGCCGGCGCGAGGCCGCTGCGAACAGCAGCAGCGGCACCGCGGTGACGGCGCCGGCGAGCAGGAGCAGCACCGTGTGCCAGGGGCTCACCGCCCCGAGCGTGAGGCCGGCGGTGGTGCTCACGAAGACGAGCTGCACGATCGCGAGCGGCGTGAGCCAGGCGGTCTCGAGGGTGAGGCCGGAGAGCGCGTCGACCTTGGGGCCGACCCGCTTCTTGATGAGCCCGTAGAACCCGAACGAGAAGGCGAGCACGAGCGCGATCCACGGCAGCTGGCCGTAGCCGACGGCGAGCACGACGACGGCGATGATCGAGATGCCGACCGCGGTCCACTGCGTCGCGTTCAGCCGCTCGCGCATCACGATGACCCCGAGGAAGACGGTCACGATCGGGTTGATGAAGTACCCGAGCGCCGCCTCGACGACCTGCCCGGACACCGCCGCGTACACGTAGGTCTGCCAGTTCACGTAGATGAGCACGCCCGCGAGCGCCATGGTGAAGAGGATGCGCCGATCGCGGACCAGCACGACGAACGGCCGCCACGCCCTGGTGGCGGTGATGAGCACCGCGCAGAAGACGAGCGAGAGCGTCACGCGCCAGCCGACGATCTCGAACGGACCGGAGGGCGCCAGGGCCAGGAAGTACAGCGGGAGGAAGCCCCAGAGCAGGTAGGAGCCGATCGCGTAGGCGAGACCCGAACGGCTGAGCACCTCGCGGGCGGGCGCGGCGGAACGCGCGGGGTCGGGGCCTGATGTCACCAACCAACAGTACGCCCGACCGCCGACACCGGATGCCGCGGGCGGGCCTCCCGGGTCGCGCAGCGGGCCGCGCACGGGCCTCGTCGTCGTGCGGTCACCGGTGCGCGCCGTCGCGTGCCGTCGCCGGGAACGACGAAGCCCGGATGCCGCAGGGGCATCCGGGCTTCGGAAGGCGGGTGTCGACTAGCGGACGACGACCGCGAGCACGTCGCGGGCCGACAGCACGAGGAAGTCCTCGCCGCCGAACTTGACCTCGGTGCCGCCGTACTTCGAGTAGATCACCTTGTCGCCGACGGCGACGTCGAGCGGAACACGGTTGCCGTTGTCGTCGATGCGGCCGGGGCCAACTGCCACGACCTCGCCCTCCTGGGGCTTCTCCTTGGCGGTGTCGGGGATGACCAGACCCGATGCGGTGGTCTGCTCGGCCTCGACCTGCTTGATGACGATGCGATCCTCGAGCGGCTTGATGGAAACCGACACGGTTGACCCCTTCTGTAGATGAAGAACTGTCTCAATGAAGACTGGTTAGCACCCTCGGAGCGAGAGTGCTAAAACGAGTCTAGGCGCGTTTTGGCACTCGTGCAACGTGAGTGCCAACACTTCGGAGCGGAGTGCTAGCGTGGCCGGGTGGACCGCGCCGAGCTCGTCGAACTGCTCTCCCCCGAGGGCCTCCGGCTCCTCGACTCGTTGCCCGAGTGGCAGGCGAAGACAGACATCGTCGGGGCCGTGTCCGACCTCCGCCGCCGAGGACACTCCCCCTCCCTCGTCGCGGCCGTGCTCACGCAGTCGAAGCTGCGCGCGCGGGCGAAGGCGAAGTTCGGCGACTTCGCCGCCCGCATGCTCTTCACCGAGGCCGGCCTCGAACAGGCCACCCGCCTGCGCGTCGCAGCGCTGCACGCCGGCAGGTTCTCGCGAGCCGGCGTCGGCCACGTCGCGGATCTCGGCTGCGGCATCGGCGGCGACTCCCTCGCCCTCGCCGCCGTCGACCTCGAGGTCACCTCGGCCGAGGCCGACGAGGTGACCGCGGCGATCGCCGCGTACAACCTCACGCCCTTCGAGAAGGCCCGCGTCGTGCACGAGCGCGCCGAAGACGTGCACCTCGGGGGCATCGGCGGCGCGTGGCTCGACCCGGCACGCCGCGTCACGAGCGGGGGGCGCACCCGTCGGCTCTCGGATGCCTCGGACTACACGCCGAGCCTCGACTTCGCGTTCGGGCTCGCCGACCGCATGGCCGTCGGCGTCAAGCTCGGCCCGGGCACCGACCGCGACGTGATCCCGCCCGGCGTCGAGGCGCAATGGGTCTCCGTCGGCGGCGACGTGGTCGAGCTCGGCGTCTGGTTCGGCGCCGTCGCGAGGCCGGGCATCGGCCGCGCGGCGCTCGTGGTCGGCGACCACGGCGCCGACGAGCTCACCGCCGCGGCCGACAGCGAGGACGCCCCCGTCGGCCCGCTCGGCGAATACCTCTACGAACCCGACGGCGCCGTGATCCGCGCGCGCCTGATCGGCGACCTCGCCCGAGGGCACGGCGCATGGATGCTCTCGAGCGGCATCGCCTACCTCACCGCCGACACGGCGTTCGAATCCCCCTTCGCCCAGGGCTTCCGCGTGCTCGAGCGGCTGCCGGTCGACGAGCGCCAGCTCCGGCAGGCGCTCCGCGCGCGCGACATCGGGACCCTCGAGATCAAGAAGCGCGGCAGCGACGTCGACCCCGCGGCGCTTCGCACGAGGCTCAAGCTGCAGGGCGCGGCATCCGCGACCCTCGTGATGACCCGCGAGGAGGGACGTCACGTCGCCCTGCTCGTCGAGCGGATGCCTCGGGCCGGTCAGGTCTCGAGCGCGCCGTAGACGATGGCGTAGTAGCCGATCCAGACGGCCGAGAACACGAGTCCGCCGACGCCGGTGAAGATGGCGACGAAGGCCAGCGTTCGCCCGTGCTCCTCACGGCGCAGGCCGAGCACGCCGAAGATGATCGCCGCGATCGACAGCGGCAGCATCCACCCGACGAGGAGCGATGCGGCGGCGCCGATGATGCCGAAGACGGCGCCGACCCAGCTGTAGACCCGCCGCTGGGTCTCCTCCTCGACGAGGTCTTCGGGCTCGTCGTAGGTCTCGGGGCGGTGCACGATGAGCAGTTGGCCGGTCGGCACCGTGCGCAGCTCGCCGGTGTCGAGCGGCATGTCGAACTTGCGCGGGGCGACCGCGAGCGGGAGCGGGGCGCCGGTGATCGGATCGACGCTCGGGAGCGGGTCCACCGGGGGCAGCCCCGTCGGTGCGGCCCCGTACGGCGCAGACGGAGGCGCCGAGGTGCCGGATGCCTCGGCTGAGGCATCCGGCACCTGCGGCGTTCGCACCGGTTCGGCCGTGGGGTCGGTCATCGAGTTCAGTAGTAGGTGTACGAGCTCGGCACCGACGCGAACAGCACCAGCCAGAACACGATCGAGATGAGCGCGATCGCGATGCCCACGAAGCCGAGGATGATGCCGGTCATCCACATGCCCTTGGCCGCGGGCTCGCGCTTGCGGCCCATGAAGCCGAGCACCACCGCGGCGGCGGGGATGAACAGCTGCATGATGCCGCCGACGAACGGGATGAACACGACGAAGAACCCGACCAGGCCGATGATGCCCGCGATGAGCGAGATCAGGCTGTAGACGGGGGTCGGCTTCGACGGCGTCGCCGGGGCGTAGGGGTTCGCCGGCGCGGCACCGTACGCCGGGGCCGCGGCCGGCGCACCGTACGCGGGCGAGGCGGGAGCGCCGTACGCCGGCGGGGCCGGCGGGGTCGGCGGGGTAGGAGCACCGTAGGACGGCGGGGCCGGCGGGGTGGGCGCACCGTACGCCGGCGGCGCTGCGGGAGCGCCGTAGGCGGGCGGCGCGGGCGGCGCGGGCGGCGCCGGCGCCTCGGGGGCCGCGGGCGGGTTCGGCGCGCCGGGCACCTCGGGCGCCGAGGGCGCCTCGGGAACGGCGGGCGTCTCGGGGGCTCCGGGATCCTGCGGCTCGGAACCTGCTTCGGGGGTGTTCGGGTCGCTCATGGGATCGCCTTCCGTTCGGGGGATCGAATCAGTACGTGTACGACGTGCTGACCGCGGCCAGCGACGCGAAGATCGCGATGAACACGATCGTGAGGATGATCGAGATCACGATGCCGATGTAGCCGATGATGAGACCGGCGATCGCCATGCCGCGACCCTGCTCGCCGTTCTTCTTGATCTGGCTGAGCGAGATGTGGCCGCACACGATGCCGACCAGGAATCCGATGCCGGTGAAGAAGCCGACGAGGGATGCCACGAGCGACACGATCGCGAGCACGTTGGTCTTCGCGGGCTGCGGGGCGCCGTAGGCGGGCGCCTCGGCCGGAGCACCGTAGGCGGGCGCCGGCTGGGCGGGCGGAACCGACGCCGATGCCGCGCCGAAGTCGACGGCGGGCGCGGCCGGAGGCGCGGGCGGGGCGGGCGGCGCCTCGGCGTACGTCGGCTCGGCCGCGACGGGGGCCTCGGGGACCTCGGGGACCGACGGGGTTTCGGGCGCGTCTTCGGGCTTGCCGGGAACGTTCGGATCGGTCACGATGATCTCCTCGATGCTGTGCCGAAGCCGGTCGCGGCCCGCTTCGGATCGATGCGTGCGGAAGCGACTTCCGCCCCCGCTCGCCACTTTAGCGCGGGAGGCCCGCCCGGCACACCTGCAGCGGCGCCGTCAGGCGACCTGCACCTCGGTGGCGGGCAGCGTCGAGTCGGCACCGAAGCCGAGCCCCGACGGCTCGTGCCCGGCCATGATGAGCTGGGAGCCCAGCGCCGCGATCATCGCCCCGTTGTCGGTGCAGAGCGACAGCGGCGGGATGCGCAGCGCCACGCCCGCGGCATCCGCTCGCTCCCGCGCGACCTCGCGCAGCCGCGCGTTGGCGACCACGCCGCCGCCGAGCAGGAGCCGCGGGACGCCGAGGTCGGTGCACGCCGCGATCG
Source organism: Agromyces terreus (assembly GCF_009749465.1). Classification (GTDB taxonomy): domain Bacteria; phylum Actinomycetota; class Actinomycetes; order Actinomycetales; family Microbacteriaceae; genus Agromyces; species Agromyces terreus. Next base: position 60,058 of record NZ_WBIS01000009.1, on the reverse strand, counting down.
CCTTGGACACGAGCACGTCGGCCACCGCCTCGCGGAAGCTCGCCGCGACATCGGCGACCGGCACGGGCTCGCCGGCGGCCTCGCGCTGCTCGACCCACCGCGCGACCGCGGTCTTCAGCCCCGAGAAGCTGAAGTCGTAGCGGTGCGCCGCCTGGTCCTTCGCCTGCGTGAGCCCGCGGGGGAACCGAATCGCCTTCGGATCGCCGCCGATCGCGGCGCGGTCGATCTCGGGCCCTCCGGGGTAGGGCAGCCCGAGCACGCGCGCCACCTTGTCGAACGCCTCGCCCGCCGCGTCGTCGACGGTCTCGCCCAGGAGTTCGACGTCGGAGACGAGGTCGCGTACGAGCAGGAGCGAGGTGTGCCCGCCCGAGACGAGCAGGGCGACGGTCGGGGTCTCGAGCGGCGCATCGGCGTCGAGCAGGTCGGCGCCGACGTGGCCGACGAGGTGGTTCACCGCGTAGATCGGCTTCCCGAGCGCGAGGGCGAGGGCCTTCGCCGCGCCCACCCCGACCATGAGGGCGCCGGCCAGGCCGGGGCCGCTCGTCACGGCCACGGCGTCGAGGTCTTCGAGCGCGACGCCGGATGCCTCGAGCGCGGCGTCGATCGCGGGGCCGAGCGCCTCGAGGTGCGCTCGCGCCGCGACCTCGGGCACGACGCCGCCGTAGCGGGCGTGCTCGTCCATGGAGGACGCGATGACGTTCGCGAGCAGGTCGGTTCCGCGCACGATGCCGATGCCGGTCTCGTCGCAGGAGGTCTCGATGCCGAGCACGAGCGGGGCGTCGCGGTTCATGCGGCTCCTCCGGGGGTCGAGGAGCGGATGCCCCGGGCCGGCGTCGTCGCGGTGCCCGGGGCCGGTCTGCGGGACTGCGGCGTCGGGGACGCGGGGCGGGTCACCGCCTCGGGGACGTCGAGCCGCATCGCGATCGCGTCGACGCCGTCGGGCTGGTAGTACCCCTTGCGGACGCCGATCTCGACGAACCCGAGCGAGTCGTAGAGCGACTTCGCGATCGGGTTGTCGGCGCGCACCTCGAGGAACACGCGTGCGACGTGGATGCGCCTGGCGTGCGTGATGAGCGCGTGCATGAACCCGCGACCCAGCCCGATGCCGCGGGTGGCGGGCGCCACCGCGATCGTCTGCACGTCGGCGTCGCCGGTGCCCGCGGGCGCGTACAGGCCGGCGTAGCCCATGAGCCGTTCCCCGGCGTCGTCGGCCTCGTCGTCGACGGCCACGAGGTAGTACCCGTGCTCGCCCTCGATCTCGGCGCGCATCATGGCCTCGGACCAGGCGTCGTTCGCGAACGTCGCACGCTCGAGCGCCATGATCGGTTCGAGGTCGTCGAGGCGGGCGCGCCGCATGAGCACGCTCATCGCAGGACCCGCTTCCCCGCCGAGGGCGTGACGTCGGGCGCGCGGAGGTAGAGGGGCGACTCGCCCGTGAGCGGAAGCCGCCCGGCGGCGAAGGCGAGCTCGGCGACCATGCCCACGCCGCCCGCCGAGACGGTGGTCGCGTCGACCCGCGTTCCCCGCCGCTCGGGCACGTCGTCGCGTGGCACGAGGACGGGGCCGTCGAGCCGCGTCGGGAGTCCGTCGTCGTCGACGCCGTCGTAGGCGGAGACGGCGAACTCGCGCCGCCGCGCATCGGTGACGACCTGCATCGGGCCGTCGCCGCCGTCGCGGTACCAGACGTAGGCGACCGCGTCGTGGCTCACGACCGGGACGAACGGACGCCGGATGCCGAGCGCGAACGCATGCGCGGCGGCGATGCCCACCCTGAGGCCGGTGAACGGGCCGGGCCCCATGCCCCCCGCGACGCCCGACAGGTCGGCCGGCGCGACTCCGGCTGCGGCGAGCGCCTGGCGGATGAGTTCGCCGACGACCTCGGCGTGCCGCATGGTGTCGGCCGTGCCGACCTCGGCGATCACACCGGCGTCGTGGTCGACCACGGCGACGCTCGTGCCCGTCGAGGTGTCGATCGCGAGCAGCATGGGTCAAGCCTACCGAGGGTCGGCGTACGCGGTGCCCGCCCAGCGGGGTCCGAGGCCCCGAACGGTCACGACGCGCGGCTCGTCGGCACCGAGGAACTCGGCGTCGAAGGGGTCGCCGCCGGCCGGCTCATCGGCGTCGGCACCGATCGGCCCCGAGGCATCCGCCGCGCCCTGCGGCCGTTCGATGACGACCTCGAGGCGGGACTCCCCGACCCCGTCGAGGAGGCCCTCGCCCCATTCGACGACGACGACCGAACCGGCGAAGTCGAGATCGAGGTCCTCGACGAGCTCGGCCGTGCCCAGGCGGTAGGCGTCGACGTGCACGAGCGGCGCCCCGCCGACGAGGCTCGGATGCGTGCGCGCGAGCACGAAGGTCGGCGACTGCACCGGTCCGCGCACCCCGAGGCCCGCGCCGATGCCCCTCGTGAGCGTGGTCTTGCCCGCGCCGAGCGGGCCCGTCAGGATCAGCAGGTCGCCCGCGCGGAGCTCGGCGCCGAGGCTCCGCCCGAGGGACTCCATGCCCGCGGCATCCGCGATCTCCCGGCGCATCATGCGGGCTCCGATCCGGTGCGGGCGGCGTCGCCCGAGGCCGACGCGGTCGAACGCGTGTAGGTGCGCGGCACGCGCGGCCCGATGCGGGTGACGATCTCGTATCCGATCGTGTCGGCGGCGGCGGCCCAGTCGTCGGCGGTCGGGGCGCCCTCGGCCGGGTCGCCGAAGAGCACGACCGGATCGCCGACGGCGACCTCGTCGTCGCCCACGTCGACGACGAACTGGTCCATCGCGATCCGACCGACGACACGGCGGCGGCGGCCGGCCAGGAGCACCTCGCCCCGGCCGGAGGCCTGCCGGGGGACGCCGTCGGCGTATCCGAGGGGCACCAGGGCCAGTGTCGTGGCCCGCTCGGCGCGCCACGTGTGGTCGTACGAGACCCCGGTACCGGCCGCGACGCGGCGCACGGCGACGACCCTGGCGCGCAGCGTCATCGCCGGGGCGAGGCCGAGGTCGGCTGCGGTGCGCCCGTCGCCGTAGGGCGTGACGCCGTACGCGCCGATGCCGATGCGCACCAGGTCGTAGCGGCTGCCGGGCGATTCGAGGGCCGCCGCGGTCGATGCGAGGTGGCGCAGTTCGGGATCGAGGCCGGCGGCGGATGCCTCGGCGAGCGCGCGCTCGAACGCGGCCGCCTGGGCGGCGTCGGCCTCGGCGTCGGTGTTCGCGAGGTGGCTGAACACCCCGCGCACGCGGATCCGGCCCGCGCGCTCGTGGGCGCCGGCGGCCGCCACCAGGCTCGCCCACTGCTCGGGCGCGACCCCGTTGCGGCTGAGCCCCGTGTCGATCTTCAGGTGCACGTTCGCCGGCGCCGAGCCCTCGCCCCCCGCGCGTGCGGCGCGTTCGAGCTGCTCCCCGGACGAGATGCCGAGGTCGACGTCGCGGGCCACGGCCTCGGCGAAGGGGGCGTCGGGGGCGTGCAACCAGGCGAGCACGGGTGCCGCCACGCCCGCGTCGCGCAGTGCGACGGCCTCGACGAGGTCGGCGACGCCGAGCCAGGCGGCCCCCGCCTCGAGCGCCGCCTCGGCGACCGGCACGGCGCCGTGTCCGTAGGCGTCGGCCTTCACGACGACCATCACGCGCGCCGGGCGCACGCGTTCGGCGATCGCGGCGACGTTGCGGCGTACCGCGTCGAGGTCGATGCGGGCCTCGCGCACCGGGTCGATCTGCGCCGCGCTCATTCGGACGCCCCGCTTCGCTCGCCGGTCTCGAGGATCACGAAGGCGCTCGCGATGCCGGCGTCGTGGCTCATCGAGAGGTGCACGCGTTCGATGCCGAGCGAGCGCATGTGCTCGGCGATGGCGCCGGAGAGCACGAAGTCGGGGTTGCCGTCGTCGTCCTGGACGATGCGCATGTCGTGCCAGCGCACCGCCGCGTGCCCGCCGAGCGCCTTGATGAGGGACTCCTTCGCGGCGAAACGCGCCGCGAGGGAGCGGCCGGGGCGCCCGCGTTCGCTCTCGGCGAACAACCGCTCGACGAGCGCCGGCGTCCGCGCGATCGACCGCTCGAACCGAGCGATGTCGACCACGTCGATGCCGATGCCGACGATCACGCGGACGCCCCCGACGGACTCACTCCACCGTCACCGACTTCGCGAGGTTGCGCGGCTGGTCGACGTCGAGCCCCTTGGCCTGCGAGAGCTCCATGGCGAAGATCTGCAGCGGGACGACCGCGAGGAGCGGTTCGAACAGCGGGGCCGCGAGCGGGATGCGGATCACCTCGTCGGCGAACGGCAGCACCGCCGCGTCGCCCGCCTCGGCGATCGCGATGACCCGAGCGCCGCGAGCGCGGATCTCCTGGATGTTCGAGACGACCTTCGGGTGCAGGTTCGCGGAACCGCGCGGGCTCGGCACGACGACGAAGACCGGCTGGCCCGGTTCGATGAGCGCGATCGGACCGTGCTTCAGCTCGCCGGCGGCGAAGCCCTCGGCGTGGATGTAGGCGAGCTCCTTGAGCTTCAGCGCGCCCTCGAGCGCGATCGGGAACCCGACGTGGCGCCCGAGGAAGAGCACCGACCGGGTGTCCGCCATCCAGTGCGCCAGCTGCGCGACGCGCTCGGACTCGCCCAGCACCTCCTCGATCTTGGCCGGGATCGCCTGCAGCTCGGCGAGCGCGTCGACGAGCGCTCCGTGGGGCAGCGTGCCCCGCACGCGTGCGAGGTGCAGGCCGAAGAGGTAGAGCGCCGTGATCTGGGCCACGAACGCCTTCGTCGAGGCCACCGCGACCTCGGGGCCCGCGTGCGTGTAGACGACCGCGTCGGACTCGCGCGGGATCGTCGCGCCCTGGGTGTTGCAGATCGAGATCGTTCGGGCGCCCTGCTCGCGCGCGTACTTGACCGCCATGAGCGTGTCCATGGTCTCGCCGGACTGGCTGATCGAGATGACGAGGGTGCCGTCGTCGATGACCGGCTCGCGGTAGCGGAACTCGTGGCTGAGCTCGATCTCGACCGGCACGCGCGCCCACTGCTCGATCGCGTACTTCGCGACCTGGCCCGCGTACGCCGCCGTGCCGCACGCGACGACGGTGATGCGACGGATGCCTCGGAGCTCGTCGTCGCCGAACGACTCGAGCTCGGGGATGTGCACCTCGCCGTCGACGATGCGCCCGCGGATCGTGTTCGCGACCGCGTCGGGCTGCTCGGAGACCTCCTTGCGCATGAACGAGCTCCAGCCGCCCTTCTCGGCGGCCGAGGCATCCCATGCCACCTCGAAGGGCTCGACCTGCACGGGCACGCCGTCGAAGTCGGTGACGACGACCTCGTCGGCCGTGATCGCCACGATCTGGTCCTGGCCGATGGCCACGGCGCGCTTGGTGTACTCGACGAAGGCCGCGACATCCGAGCCGAAGAAGTTCTCGCCCTCGCCGAGCCCGATCACGAGCGGCGAGTTGCGACGCGCGCCGACCACGAGCCCGGGCTCGTCGCGGTGCACGGCGAGCAGCGTGAACGCGCCCTCGAGCCGGTTCACGACCTGCCGGAAGGCCTCGCGGAGGTCGCCCGTTCGGCGCACCTCGCGGCCGAGGAGCACGGCCGCGACCTCGGTGTCGGTCTCGGACTCGAACGTGAGGCCGTCGGCCTCGAGCTCGTGCTTGAGCTCGGAGAAGTTCTCGATGATGCCGTTGTGGATGAGGGCGAGGCGGCCCTCGTCGCCGAGATGCGGGTGGGCATTGCGATCGGTCGGGCCTCCGTGGGTCGCCCAGCGCGTGTGCCCGATGCCGGTGCGCCCCTCATGCAGCGGATGCGCCGCGAGCTCCTCGGCGAGCACCTTCAGCTTGCCGGCCCGCTTGGCGGTCTCGATCGCGCCGTCGTCGTCGACGATCGCCACTCCCGCCGAGTCGTAGCCGCGATATTCGAGGCGCTTCAGGCCTCCCATGAGCACGTCGATGCTGCTGCGAGCACCCACGTATCCGACGATTCCACACATGGGGTCGATTCTACGTGGCGCCGGCGCCGACCCCGACCGCGCACCGGCCGCGCACCGACCGCCGGGGCCGCTGCCCCGCCGCGCGTCGACACTAGACTGTCGAGGTGCCGGATCCGCAGACTTCGTCGACTCCCATCGCGCAGTTCTCGCCGTTCATGGAGATCCCGCGCGCCGACTGGTCCGAGCTCGCGCCGTCGGTTCCCTCGCCGCTCAGCGAGACCGAGATCGTGCAGCTGCGAGGGCTCGGCGAACCGCTCGACATGCGCGAGCTCGCCGAGGTCTACCTGCCGCTCAGCCGACTGCTGAATCTCTACGTCGGCGGAACGAAGGCGCTGCGCAACGCGACCGGCGAGTTCCTGCGCGAGCGCGTCGAGACCACGCCGTTCGTCATCGGCGTCGCCGGTTCGGTCGCGGTCGGCAAGTCGACGATCGCCCGCGTGCTGCGCGAACTCCTCGCCCGCTGGGAGCACACGCCGAGGGTCGAGCTCATCACCACCGACGGGTTCCTCTTCCCGAACGCCGAGCTCGAGCGGCGCGGGCTCATGACCCGCAAGGGATTCCCCGAGTCCTACGATCGCCGTGCGCTGCTGCGGTTCGTGAGCGAGGTGAAGGCCGGCGCCCCCGAGGTGCGCGCGCCCTTCTACTCGCATCTCGCGTACGACATCGTGCCAGACGCCCAGATCACCGTGCGCCGCCCCGACGTGCTCATCGTCGAGGGCCTCAACGTGCTGCAGCCGCCCGGCCCCGGCCACCGGCTCGCCGTCAGCGACCTGTTCGACTTCTCGATCTACGTCGACGCGCGCACGAGCGACATCGCCCGCTGGTACGAGGAGCGGTTCCTGAAGCTCCAGCGCGGTGCGTTCGCGAACCCGCGCTCCTACTTCCACCGGTACGCGAGCCTGACCGAAGACGAGGCCCGCAACCGCGCGAGCGAGATCTGGCGTTCGATCAACGAGCCGAACCTGCTCCAGAACATCAGGCCCACGAGGTCGCGGGCCTCGCTCGTCCTCCGCAAGAGCGCCGACCACTCGGTCTCGACCGTGCTGCTGCGCAAGCTCTGACGCGCCACGAGGCCGCGGCGGCGGCATCCGCCATCGCGGCATCCGCCCGGCGCGGCATCCGCCCAGCGCCGCTTCCGCCCGATCAGGCCGGAAGGGCCAGCTGGGCCTTCACGATGTCGGCGAGGGATGCCGCGTGGCGCTCGGCCTCGTCTTGGCTGAGCGCCTCGACCATGACCCGCACCATCGGCTCGGTGCCCGAGGGTCGCAGCAGCACGCGCCCGCTCTCGCCGAGCTCGGCCTCGACGGCGGCGACCGCCGCGGCGATCACGTCGTCGCCGGCCATGGCGTGGTGGTCGACGCCCCGCACGTTCACGAGCACCTGCGGGTAGACCGTCATCACGGAGGCGAGCTCGGCCAGGGACCTGCCGGTGCGTGCCATCTCGGCGACGAGATGGAGGCCGGTGAGCACGCCGTCGCCGGTCGTCGCATGCTCGCTCATGATGACGTGGCCCGACTGCTCGCCGCCGAGGGCGAGCTTCTCGGCCCCGAGCGCTTCGAGCACGTAGCGGTCGCCGACCTTCGTCTCGACCACGCGGATGCCGCGATCGGCCATCGCGCGGCGCAGGCCGAGGTTCGACATGACCGTCACGACGAGGGTGTCGTCGGTCAGGGCGCCGCGCTCGTGCATCGCCACGGCGAGGATCGCCATGATCATGTCGCCGTCGACGATGTTGCCGTCGGCGTCGACGGCGAGGCAGCGGTCGGCGTCGCCGTCGTGGGCGATGCCGACGTCGGCGCCGTGCTCGAGCACGGCCTTGGAGAGCAGATCGAGGTGGGTCGAGCCCACGCCGTCGTTGATGTTCATGCCATCGGGATCGGCGCCGATCACCGTGACCTTCGCGCCCGCGTCGCGGAACGTCTCGGGCGACACGCCGGCCGCCGCGCCGTGGGCGCAGTCGAGCACGACGTGGATGCCGTCGAGACGGTTCGGCAGGGTGCCGAGCAGGTGCACCACGTAGCGGTCCTCCGCGTCGGCGAACCGGCGGATGCGGCCGACGCCGCCGCCGATGGGTGCGAGCTTCTGCTTGCCGAGGTAGGACTCGATGCGGTCCTCGACCTCGTCGGGCAGCTTCGTGCCGCCGAAGGAGAAGAACTTGATGCCGTTGTCGGGCGCCGGGTTGTGCGACGCCGAGATCATGACGCCGAAGTCGGCCCCGATCGAGTCGATCAGGAAGGCCGTGGCCGGGGTCGGGATGACGCCGGCGTCGAGGACGTCGACGCCGGAGCTCGCGAGGCCGGCCGAGACGGCCGCGGTGAGGAACTCACCGGAGACGCGCGGATCGCGCGCGACCACCGCGACCGGGCGACGCCCGGCGGCGCGGAGTTCGTCGGCGTGCCGCCCCTGTGTGAGGACGGCGGCAGCCGCCTGGGCGAGGCCCAGGGCCAGGTCAGCCGTGAGTTCACGGTTGGCCAGGCCCCGGACCCCGTCAGTGCCGAAGAGCCGAGGCATTCGGAGAACCGGAGGCCCGGATCAGCGCTTCGAGAACTGAGGTGCCTTGCGGGCCTTCTTGAGACCGGCCTTCTTGCGCTCGATGACGCGGGCGTCGCGAGTGAGGAAGCCGGCCTTCTTCAGGGTGGCGCGGTTGTTCTCGCGGTCGATCTCGTTGAGCGCACGTGCGATCGCGAGACGGAGCGCGCCGGCCTGGCCCGAGGGGCCGCCGCCGGTGATCTTGCCGATCACGTCGTACGAGCCGGTCAGCTCGAGCACGGTGAACGGGTCGGTGATGAGCTGCTGGTGCAGCTTGTTGGGGAAGTAGTCGGCGAACTCACGGCCGTTGACCGTGATGTTGCCTGCGCCCGGGACGACGCGCACGCGCGCGATGGCCTGCTTGCGGCGGCCGACGGCTGCGCCGGACACGTTGAGCACGGGACGGGGGGTGGTGGGAGCTGCCGCGGGGGTGCTCTCGGTGGTGTAGCTCTCCGGAGCCGCGTCGAGCTGGTCTGCGATCTTCGCCATGGTGGTGTGAATCCTTTTCGAGAACGTCGAGGGCGCCGGAATTACTGCGCGACCTGGGTGAGGGTGTACGGCTTGGGCTGCTGAGCGGCGTGAGGGTGCTCGGCGCCCGCGTAGACCTTCAGCTTCTTGATCTGGGCGCGCCCGAGGGAGTTCTTCGGAAGCATGCCGCGGATCGCCTTCTCGACGGCGCGGACGGGGTTCTTCTCGAGGAGCTCGGCGTAGCCGACGGCCTTGAGGCCGCCCGGGTAGCCCGAGTGGCGGTAGGCCTTCTTCTGCTCGAGCTTCTGGCCGGTCAGGGCCACCTTCTCGGCGTTGACGATGATGACGAAGTCACCGGTGTCCATGTGGTTCGCGAAGGTCGGCTTGTGCTTGCCGCGCAGCAGGGCTGCGGTGTGGCTCGCGAGACGACCGAGAACGATGTCGGTGGCGTCGATGACGACCCAGTCGTGCTGGATCTCATTCGCCTTGGGGGTGTACGTGCGCGTCACAGTAGTGCTGCTTTCTGTTCGAGTGAGGGGTTCGTGAATCCCACTCCGATGGGCGTTCTCCCGCGATGCGGTCGAGCGACCCGGTGGAGGGCTCAACTTCGGGTACCGGCGCAGATGGCGATACCAAAGAGACAGCTTAGCCGACGACCCCGTCGATGCGCAATTCGCGGCGCGCCCGCGTCAACCGGGCACGGGTCTCGAGCTCGGCGGCATCGGGGTAGCCGACCTCCGTCAGCACGAGCCCCTTCGCCGGCATCACCTTGAACGCACTTGTGCGTTCGGCGGCGCGCATCAGGGCGACCGGATCGGAGGGTGCGAGCCGGCCCTCGCCCACGGCGACGCACGCGCCGATGAGCGCGCGCACCATGGAGTGGCAGAACGCGTCGGCCTGGAGCGACGCCACGAGCACGCCGTCGGCGGCGCGCCGCCATCGGTACGTCTGGAGGGTGCGGATCGTCGTCGCCCCCTCGCGGGGCCGGCAGTACGCGGCGAAGTCGTTGAGGCCGAGGAGCGTGCCGGCGGCGGCGTCCATGCCCTCCACGTCGAGGGGCCTCGGATAGGAGACGGTCGTGCGTCTCGTGATCGGGTCGTGCGCCGCGGCGGCGTCGGCGACCCGGTACTCGTATCGGCGCCACACGGCCGAGAACCGGGCGTCGAACCCGGTCGGGGCGATCGAGGCGCGGGTGATCACCACGTCGGCGTCCGCGCCGATGATGCCGGTCAGGCGGCGTACGAGCACCGCGGCCCGATCGTGGCTCTCGTGCGCGTGGCCCCGCCGTCGCGAGGTCACCGCGACGAGCGCGGCCTCGGGCACGTCGAGGTGCGCGACCTGGGCCCGCGCGTGCACGCCGGCGTCGGTGCGGCCCGCGACCGTGAGCCGCGGCCGCTCCCCCGCCCGGCGGAAGAGCGTCGCGAGCGCGTCCTCGAGCACGCCCTGCACGGTGCGCAGCCTCGGCTGACGGCTCCAACCGGAGAAATCGGTGCCGTCGTACGCGATGTCGAGCCTGATGCGCACGGCGGATGCCTCAGGGCCGGCGGATGCCTCGCGGTCGATGCCCGCCGTCGGCGGCTCGTCGATCGTGCTCATGCAGGCAAGCCTAGAACGCCCGGCGCGCCTCGGCGGTCGGCGTCGTGCGAGAGCGGACGGGATGCCGTCGGATGGAGCACCCGAGTCGCGGAACGCGGAACGGGCCCCGGTGCAGTGCACCGGGGCCCGTTCCGTCAGGGTCGACTACTTGGCGTCGGCCGACTCCTCGGCGGGAGCCTCGGCCTCGACGGTCTCGTCGGTCGCCTCGGCGGCGTCGACGGTCTCCTCGGCCTCGACCACGGGCTCCTCGGCGGGAGCCTCGTCGGCGACCGGCGCGGCGGCCGGCTTGGCGGCGCGGACCTTGGGCGTGACGGGCTCGAGGACGAGCTCGATCACGGCCATGGGTGCGTTGTCGCCCTTGCGGTTGCCGATCTTCGTGATGCGGGTGTAGCCGCCCTCACGGTCGGCGACCTGGGGAGCGATCACGGTGAACAGCTCGTGGACGACGGCCTTGTCGCCGATCACGGCGAGCACGCGACGGCGGGCGTGCAGGTCGCCGCGCTTGGCGAACGTGATGAGACGCTCGGCGAGCGGACGAAGGCGCTTCGCCTTGGTCTCGGTCGTGGTGATCGACTTGTGCGTGTACAGCGCAGCCGCGAGGTTCGCGAGCATGAGCCGCTCGTGCGAAGGTCCGCCGCCGAGGCGGGGGCCCTTGGTGGGCTTCGGCATGGTTCGTTATCTCCAGTATTCGGGGGTGAGTGCGACGGGCGCGGTCGACTAGTTCTCTTCTTCGAAGCCCGTGTAGAAGTGGGCGCCGTCGAAACCGGGAACCGAGTCCTTCAGCGAGAGACCCATCTCGGTCAGCTTGTCCTTGACCTCATCCACCGACTTCTGACCGAAGTTGCGGATGTTCATGAGCTGCGACTCCGAGAGGGCGACGAGCTCGGACACCGTGTTGATGCCTTCGCGCTTGAGGCAGTTGTAGCTGCGCACCGAGAGGTCGAGGTCTTCGATCGGGATCGAGAGCTCGCTCGAGAGCACCGCGTCGACCGGCGCGGGGCCGATCTCGATGCCCTCGGCCGCGACGTTGAGCTCGCGCGCGAGACCGAACAGCTCGGTCAGCGTGCGGCCGGCCGAGGCGATCGCGTCGCGCGGGCTGATGGCCGGCTTCGACTCGACGTCGACCACGAGGCGGTCGAAGTCGGTGCGCTCGCCGGCACGGGTGGCCTCGACGCGGTAGGTGACCTTGAGCACCGGCGAGTAGATCGAGTCGACCGGGATCTGGCCGGCCTCGGAGTACTCGTTGCGGTTCTGGCTCGCCGAGACGTAGCCGCGGCCGCGCTCGATGGTGAGCTCGAGCTCGAACTTCGCCGACTCGTTGAGCGTGGCGATGACGAGCTCGGGGTTGTGCACCTCGACACCGGCCGGAGCCGAGATGTCGGCGGCGGTGACCTCGCCCGCGCCCTGCTTGCGCAGGTACGCGGTGATGGGCTCGTCGTGCTCGCTCGAGACGACCAGGTTCTTGATGTTCAGGATGATCTCGGTGACGTCTTCACGCACACCGGGAACGGTCGAGAACTCGTGGAGCACGCCGTCGATGCGGATGCTCGTGACGGCTGCGCCCGGGATGGACGAGAGGAGCGTACGCCGGAGCGAGTTGCCCAGGGTGTAACCGAAGCCCGGCTCGAGGGGCTCGATCACGAAACGCGAACGGAACTCCGAGATGTTCTCTTCGGTGAGCGTCGGACGCTGTGCGATCAGCACTGTTGATTCCTTTCGGCAGGGTGTCCGCTATATGACACCTGCGAGTTCGAGGATCTTGAGTTGTAGAACGTGCGTGCCGCCGGTCGAGCAGGCGATTCGGAACCCGTGCGAGGCCCGCGGATGCCGCGGGTCCCGGTTCGGGCGCCGGACGCTGCTCGACCGACGAGGAGTGCTTAGACGCGGCGGCGCTTCGGCGGACGGCAGCCGTTGTGCGCCTGCGGCGTCACGTCGTTGATGCTGCCGACCTCGAGGCCTGCGGCCTGGAGCGAGCGGATCGCGGTCTCACGGCCGGAGCCGGGGCCCTTGACGAACACGTCGACCTTCTTCATGCCGTGCTCCTGCGCCTGGCGCGCGGCCGACTCGGCGGCGAGCTGCGCGGCGAACGGGGTCGACTTGCGCGAGCCCTTGAAGCCGACGCCGCCGGAGGAGGCCCAGCTGATCACGGCACCGGTGGTGTCGGTGATCGAGACGATCGTGTTGTTGAACGTCGACTTGATGTGGGCCTGGCCCACGGCGATGTTCTTCTTTTCCTTCTTGCGCGGCTTGCGAGTAGCCGCCTTGGATGCTGCCATGTGTGAAATCTCCTAGATCTGGCGACGAGCGGTTACTTGCGGCCGGGCTTCTTCTTGCCGGCGACGGTGCGCTTCGGGCCCTTGCGGGTACGAGCGTTGGTCTTGGTGCGCTGACCGCGGACCGGGAGGCCGCGACGGTGGCGGATGCCCTCGTACGAGCCGATCTCGACCTTGCGGCGGATGTCTGCGGCAACCTCGCGGCGAAGATCGCCCTCGACCTTGTAGTTGCCCTCGATGTAGTCGCGCAGCGCGACGAGCTGGTCGTCGCTGAGGTCCTTGACGCGGATGTTGCCGTCGATGCCGGTGTCCGCGAGCGTCTTCAGCGCGCGAGTGCGGCCGACGCCGTAGATGTAGGTAAGTGCGATCTCCACGCGCTTTTCGCGCGGGATGTCGACTCCTGCAAGACGTGCCATGGGTGGCTTCTCCTGTTTTCGAAGTGGAGGTGTGGAGCAACACCGGTGCCCGGGCCTCCGCCCCGAGGTGTCCCCGCGGCATCCGGAGATGCGCGGTTCTGGTGTTGCCGATATGCGATGTTCAGTTGTGGGAGCGGGCCGCGCCCGAGGGGGCGGCCCGGAAGTCTTCTGACTAGCCCTGGCGCTGCTTGTGGCGCGGGTTCTCGCAGATCACCATGACGTTGCCGTGGCGGCGGATGACCTTGCACTTGTCGCAGATGGGCTTGACGGAGGGGTTGACCTTCATGAGTGTTTCCTTGGATTCGCTGTCTTCGTGCCCGCGGGGTGCCGTGGGCCGTTACTTTCCAGCAGCGTTTACTTGTAGCGGTAGACGATGCGTCCGCGCGTCAGGTCGTAGGGGCTCAGCTCGACGATCACGCGATCCTCGGGGAGGATTCGGATGTAGTGCTGACGCATCTTGCCTGAGATGTGTGCGAGAACCTTGTGTCCGTTCGTGAGCTCCACCCGGAACATTGCGTTCGGGAGAGCCTCGACGACCGAGCCTTCGATCTCGATGACGCCGTCTTTCTTGGCCATAGCCTCACTATCGCTTGGAGTTTGGGTTGCTGGTCGTGCGATGATGCTTCGAAGCGGAGCCCGGCCGCTCGACGAGTCGTCGGGCATGCCAAGGCGCACGTGCAGAGCACCAAGGGTCAACTCTAGGTCATTCGACGCGATTAAGCCAGTCGGGCCCGCAATCCGAGCCGGTCGGCCGGTCACACCGGTCACGCCGTCCGTGACAGGGGTGCGCTCAGCCGCTCGCCGGCCGTTCGGATGCTGCAGCGGCCCGCGCCTCTGCGGCACCGTCTGCCGCGAGCGCCGCCTTCGCCATGCGCTCGGCGTCATCGCGCGTGATGCCGGCGAGCGAGGCGCGCACGTCGGCGAGTGCCGAGGGCGACATGGACAGGCTCGTCGCGCCGAGGCCCACGAGCACCGCCGCGAGCAGGGGATCCGCTGCCGCCTCGCCGCAGATGCCGACCGGCTTGCCGAGCACGGCACCGGCCGTGCCGACCTCGCCGATCAGCCGCAGCACGGCCGGATGCCACGGATCCTGCAGCCCGGCGACCGAGCCGAGCAACCGGTCGGCGGCCATCGTGTACTGGGTGAGGTCGTTCGTGCCGATCGAGGCGAAGTCGGCGACCGCGAGGATCCGGTCGGCGATGAGCGCTGCGGCCGGCGTCTCGACCATGACCCCCGCGACGCGGATGCCGAGCTCGCGCGCGAGGCCGGTGAAGTACCGGGTCTCCTCGACGGTGGCCACCATCGGCGCCATCACCTCGAGTCGGGCGTCGGTCGCGGCATCCGCTCTCGCGAGGGCCGTGAGCTGATCGCGCAGGATCTGCTCCGAGACGCGGAGCGAGCGCAAACCGCGGAGGCCGAGTGCCGGGTTCGGCTCCTCCGATGCGTCGAGGAACGCCAACGGCTTGTCGGCACCGGCGTCGAGCACCCGGACGACGACCTTGCGACCCGGGAACGCGGCGAGCAGGCGGGTGTACTGCTCCTGCTGGGCGTCGACCGACGGCGCCTCCGCGGCGTCGAGGAAGAGGAACTCGGTGCGGAACAGCCCGACGCCCTCGGCGCCGAGCGCGGCGGCCTCGGGCGCCGCGGCGGCCGACCCGAGGTTCGCCAGCAGCGGGATCGGGGTGCCGTCGGCGAGTGCCCCCGGCAGCGCGGGCGCGTCGGCGCGCGCAGCCCGCTGCTCGATGCGGACGCGTGCCGCCGCGAGCTCCTCGGCCGAGGGGTCGGCGACGACGGTGCCGTTCGCGGCGTCGACGACGACCTCGGCGCCGTCGACGAGGCTCGACGCATCGTGCGCGCCGACGATCGCGACGAGCGCCTTCTCCCGGGCCAGGATGGCGGTGTGCGAGGTGGGGCCGCCCTCGGCCGTGACGACGGCCAGCACCAGGTCGAGGTCGAGCGAAGCGGCATCGGCGGGCGAGAGGTCGTGGGCGACCAGGACGAACGGATGCCCCGGCGCCGGCAGGCCGGGCGCCGCGACCCCTGCGAGCGCGGCGCGCACGCGCTGCGACACGTCATCGAGGTCGGGCGCACGCTCGGCGAGGTAACCCCCCATGCCGAGCAGGACCTCGCGGTAGCCGGCGAATCCCTCGAACACCGCCCGCTCGGCGGTCGCACCCTGTCCGACGCGCTCGGCGATGCCGCCGGCGAGCGTCGGGTCCTGCGCCATGAGCGACTGCGCCTCGAGGATCTGCTGCGCGGCGCCGCCTGCGCTTCGGCCGCGCTCGAGCAGCTCGGCGCCGACCGCTGCGAGCGCCCGGTTCGCCCGATCCGCCTCGGTCGCGGGGTCGAGCCTGCTCGGCTCTGCGGACGGTTCCGGCAACGGATCCGCCATGCGAGCGACGGGGCCGATCGCGACTCCCCCGCCGATGCCCGTGCCAGTGATCAGCATCCGTCGTCCTCCCGTCTGGCCGTTCAGACCGGTCTCGAGCGTCCTGCACGGCTCCCCCGCACCTCACCCTAGTCGCCGAGGGACGCGGGCGCGCCGTTGCGGGCGTCAGGGAATCGGAACGGGTGCGATGCCGAACGGCGCGAGCCCCGCGGCGCCGCCGTCCTCGGCGGTCAGCACCCAGATGCCGTCGGCGTGGACGGCGACCGAGTGCTCCCAGTGGGCCGAGTCGGCGCCGTCGGAGGTGGTCACGGTCCAGCCGTCGTCGCGCACGAAGGTCTCGATCGATCCGGCCACGATCATCGGCTCGATCGCCACCACGAGGCCGGGCCGCACCACGGGGCCCCGCCGATCGACACGGTAGTTGAACACCGGAGGTTCCTCGTGCATCGACCGGCCGATGCCGTGGCCCACGTAGTCGGTGAGAATGCCGTATTCGCCCTCGCGCTCGACGAACTCCTCGATCGCGAATCCGACCTCGTTGAGCCGGCGCACCGTCGCGAGGGCCGCGACTCCCGCCCACAGCGCCCCCTCGGTGACCTCGCTCAGCCGCATGCGGGCGGCCACCACGTCGGGCCGCTCCGGATCGGGGATCACGGTCGTGAACGCGGCGTCGCCGTTCCAGCCGTCGACCTCGGCCCCGCCGTCGACGGAGACGATGTCACCGGGCCGGAAGGCGCGGTCGACGGGGATGCCGTGCACCACGTCGTCGCCCACGGACACGCAGAGCGTGTGACGATAGCCCGGCTCGAGCTTGAAGTTGGAACGCCCGCCTCGCTCGAGGATCACGCGCTCGGCCGCCGCGTCGAGCGCGAGTCCGTCGGAGCCCGGCACGATCAGCCGTCGTGCGGCCGCGAGGGCGGCCGCGGTCGCCTCGCCGGCGGCGCGCATGGAGCGCAGCTCCTGCGCCGACTTGTAGATCGACCGGCGGAACACGCGGGTCAGGCCGCGGCGCCCGCGACCAGCCCGCGCGTCGCGAGGCCTTCGAAGATGCGCTGCGTGACCTCGTCGAGCGTTCCGACGCCGTCGATCTTCACCACGAGGCCGTGTTCGCGGTACACGTCGAGGATCGGGGCGGTCTCGCGCTCGTAGATCGCCAGACGGTTCGCGATGACCTCTTCGGTGTCGTCGGTGCGGCCCTGCTGCACGGCGCGGTCATGCAGTCGCGCGATGCTCTCGCGGCGGGGGACGTCGAGCTCGATGACCGCGTCGAGCGCCTCGCCCCGTGCCGTCAGGAACGCGGCGAGGTCGTCGACCTGGCCGCGGTTGCGCGGGTAGCCGTCGAGCAGGAAGCCCTGCGCCGCATCGGCCTGCTCGAGGCGGTCGCGCACGAGTTCGCTCGTCAGCGCGTCGGGCACGAGATCGCCGGCCTCGATGATGGCCTGCACGCGCTTGCCGAGCTCGGTGCCGCCGGCGACGTTCGCGCGGAAGATGTCGCCGGTGGCGACCTGGGGCACGCCGAAGGCCTCGGCGACGAGCACGCCCTGCGTGCCCTTGCCGGAGCCCTGCGGGCCGACGATCAGGAACCGAGCGGAGCCGGTGGCGGAGGCCGTCATCGGAGGAGCCCTTCGTAGTGGCGCTGCTGGAGCTGCGCATCGATCTGCTTCACGGTCTCGAGGCCGACACCCACGATGATGAGGATCGAGGCGCCGCCGAACGGGAAGTTCTGGTTGGCGCCGAACGCCGACAGCGCGATGAGCGGCAGCAGCGCGATGAGGCCGAGGTAGAGCGAGCCCGGCAGCGTGATGCGCGTGAGCACGTAGTCGAGGTACTCGGCGGTCGGGCGGCCGGCGCGGATGCCCGGGATGAACCCGCCGTACTTCTTCATGTTCTCGGCGACCTCGTCGGGGTTGAACGTGATCGCGACGTAGAAGTACGTGAACCCGACGATGAGCAGGAAGTACAGGAGCATGTAGAGCGGGTGGTCGCCCTTGGTGAGGTAGTTCGTGATCCACACGACCCATGCCTGCGGCTCCTCGCCGGCGGCCGGCTGGTTGAACTGCGCGATGAGGGCGGGCAGGTACAGCAGGGACGAGGCGAAGATCACGGGCACGACGCCGGCCATGTTGACCTTGATCGGGATGTAGGTGTTGTTGCCGCCGTACGTGCGCCGCCCGACCATGCGCTTGGCGTACTGCACGGGAACCCGTCGCTGGGACTGCTCGACGAACACGACGGCGACGACGACCAGCAGCCCGACGGCGAGCACCACGAAGAACGTGTCGAGGCCGCGCGCCTGGGCGATCGACCAGAGCGAGCCGGGGAAGCTCGAGGCGATCGAGGTGAAGATGAGCAGCGACATGCCGTTGCCGATGCCGCGCTCGGTGATGAGCTCGCCCATCCACATGATGAGGCCGGTGCCGGCGGTCATCGTGATGACCATGAGGAGGATCGCGTACCAGGCGTCGTTCGTGATCAGCTGCGAGCACGACGGGTCGCTCGAGGGGAACAGCGCACCCGAACGGGCGACGGTGATGAGCGTGGTGGACTGCAGCACGCCGAGCGCGATGGTCAGGTACCGGGTGTACTGCGTGAGGCGGCCCTGACCCGACTGCCCCTCCTTGTAGAGGGTCTCGAAGTGGGGGATGACGACGCGCAGGAGCTGCACGATGATCGATGCCGTGATGTACGGCATGATGCCGAGCGCGAAGATCGACAGCTGGAGCAGCGCTCCGCCCGAGAAGAGGTTCACGAGCTCGTAGAGGCCCGTCGTGGTCTGGCTGGCGGCGAGACACGCCTGCACGTTGCCGAAGTCCACGAACGGCGCGGGGATGAACGAGCCGAGTCGGAACAGGGCGACGATGCCCAGCGTGAACCCGAGCTTGCGGCGAAGATCCGGCGTGCGGAAGATCCGCCCGATGGCGTTGAACACTCGTCCTCCTGTTACTCCGTCGTGGAGTCAGTCTTACTCCGTCGTGGAGTCAGTCCAAATATGGCTCGAGCCTGTCGAGA
The DNA here is from genome assembly GCF_009749465.1 of Agromyces terreus. Taxonomy (GTDB): domain Bacteria; phylum Actinomycetota; class Actinomycetes; order Actinomycetales; family Microbacteriaceae; genus Agromyces; species Agromyces terreus. The sequence goes on along the minus strand of NZ_WBIS01000009.1, from coordinate 41,422 downwards.
CCCTCGTGAATCATACGCGAGGTCCCGACAGGCTCGAACCGATGGTGGTGCTTTGGTCCTACTTGACCGAACCGCCGGCGGCGACGATCTTCTGCTCGGCGGAGCCGGAGACCTTGTCGACCGCGACGTTCAGCTTGACCTGGAGGTCGCCGTTGCCGAGGACCTTGACACGCTCGTTCTTGCGGACGGCGCCCTTCTCGACCAGGTCGGCGATGGTGACGTCGCCGCCCTTCGGGTAGAGCTCCGCGAGCTTGTCCAGGTTCACGACCTGGTACTCGACGCGGAACGGGTTCTTGAAGCCGCGCAGCTTCGGCGCACGCATGTGGTACGGAAGCTGGCCACCCTCGAACCCGGGGCGGATGTTGTTGCGGGCCTTCGAACCCTTGGTGCCGCGACCGGCCGTCTTGCCCTTGGAACCCTCACCGCGTCCGACGCGGGTCTTGTCCTTCTTGGCACCGGGGGCCGGACGAAGGTGGTGCACCTTCAGCACGGGCTCGCGCTTCTCGGCGACGTCCGCCTTGGGAGCGGCCGTCTTCGCAGGAGCTGCCTTCTTCGCGGGGGCCTTCTTCGCAGGCGCCTTCTCGGCGGCGGCGTCGTCGGCCTTCGCGGCGGCGGCCTTGGCCGGCGCCTTCTTGGCAGCGGCCGCCTTGGGGGCGGCCTTCTTCTCGGCGGCGGGCTTGTCGGCCGCCTTCTTCGCGGGAGCCTTCTTGGGGGCTTCTGCGGTGGCGTCGATCTTCTCGTCAGCCATTAGTCAATCTCCTCAACCTTCACGAGGTGAGCGACGGTGTTGACGTACCCGCGGTTCTGCGGGTTGTCCTCACGCACGACCGACTGGCCGATTCGCTTGAGCCCGAGGCTGCGCAGCGTGTCACGCTGGTACTGCTTCTCGCTCACCTTGGACTTGATCTGGGTCACCTTGAGCTGCTTGGCCATCAGGCACCTGCCTTCGCTGCTGCGGCGGCCTCGGCCGCCTGCGCCTCGGCACGCAGCAGACGGGCCGGCGCGACCTGGTCGTAGTCGAGACCACGACGGGCGGCGACGGCACGCGGCTCTTCGAGCTGCTTCAGCGACTCGACGGTTGCGTGCACGATGTTGATCGTGTTCGACGAGCCGAGCGACTTCGACAGCACGTCGTGGATGCCGGCGCACTCGAGCACGGCGCGCACGGGACCGCCGGCGATGACACCGGTACCCGGCGACGCCGGACGCAGGAGGACGACACCGGCGGCCGCCTCGCCCTGCACGGGGTGCGGGATGGTCGAGCCGACGCGGGGAACGCGGAAGAAGTTCTTCTTCGCCTCCTCGACGCCCTTCGAGATCGCGGTCGGGACCTCGCGCGCCTTGCCGTAGCCGACGCCGACGAGACCGTTGCCGTCACCCACGACGACGAGCGCCGTGAAGCTGAAGCGACGGCCGCCCTTGACGACCTTCGACACGCGGTTGATGGTGACGACGCGCTCGAGGAACTGGCTCTTCTCGGCGTCGCGGCCACCGCGGTCGCGGCCGCCCTGGTTGCGATCGCGACCGCCGCCGCGGCGGTTGTCGCGCTCGTTGCGAGCCGGCTCAGAGGCTGCGGCCGTCTCGACGGGTGCCTCTGCAGTCACCTCGGTCTCCTTCACAGTGTTCTCACTCACAGGTTGAGCCCTGCCTCTCGCGCTCCATCGGCGATCGCTGCGACACGACCGGCGTACTTGTTTCCGCCGCGGTCGAAGACGACCGACTCGATGCCGGCCTGCTTCGCGCGCTCGGCGACGAGCTCGCCGACCTTCTTGGCCTTGGCGGTCTTGTCACCGTCGAACGCACGGAGGTCTGCCTCCATGGTCGAGGCGCTGGCGACGGTCAGGCCCTTGCTGTCGTCGACGACCTGCACGAACACGTGACGTGCCGAGCGGGTGACGACGAGGCGCGGACGCAGCTCCGTGCCGACGACCTTCTTGCGAAGGCGGGTGTGGCGGCGCGAACGCGCAGCCGTCTTGGTCTTCACAGCCATGATTACTTACCTGACTTTCCGGCCTTGCGACGCACGACCTCGCCGGCGTAGCGGATGCCCTTGCCCTTGTAGGGCTCGGGCTTCTTGATCTTGCGGATGTTCGCAGCGGTCTCGCCGACGGCCTGCTTGTCGATGCCGGCGACCGTGATCTTGTTGTTGCCCTCGACAGTCAGCGTGATGCCGGTCGGGGCTTCGACGACGACGGGGTGCGAGAAGCCGAGCGCGAGCTCGAGCGACGAGCCCTTCTGCGCGACGCGGTAGCCCGTGCCGACGATCTCGAGGCCCTTGGAGTAGCCCTGAGTGACGCCGATGATCTGGTTCGCGATCAGCGTGCGGGTGAGGCCGTGCAGCGAGCGCGAGGCGCGCTCGTCGTCGGGACGGGTGACGAGAACCTGGTTCTCCTCGACCTTCGCCTCGATGGGCGACGCGATGGTGAGCGCCAGCTCGCCCTTGGGGCCCTTGACGGAGACGGCGGAGCCGTCGATCTTGACCTCGACACCCGCGGGGATGTCGATGGGGAGTCGTCCGATTCGTGACATGGAACTACCACACGTAGGCGAGGACTTCCCCACCCACGCCCTTCTTCTCGGCCTGGCGGTCGGTCAGCAGACCGCTGGAGGTGGACAGGATCGCGACGCCGAGGCCGCCGAGCACCTTGGGGATCTCGGTCGACTTCGCGTAGACGCGGAGGCCGGGCTTCGAGACGCGCTTGATGCCCGCGATCGAACGCTCGCGGTTCGGGCCGAACTTGAGGGTCAGCGTGAGATCCTTGCCGACGCGCGCGTCGGTGATCTCGAAGCCGGCGATGTAGCCCTCGTTGGTGAGGATCTCGGCGATGTGCGACTTCAGCTTGGAGTTCGGCATCTTCACGGTGTCGTGGTGCGCCGAGTTCGCATTGCGAAGGCGGGTCAGCATGTCAGCGACCGGGTCGGTCATCGTCATGACAGATGTTTCCTAACGTTCACCAGGTTTCAACACCCGTTACACGAGTGGTGACCTGTGGTGGTTGGCTCCGACGGATGTCGGGACCGGGGTCGGATGCCGCGGGGCTGGCCCCGCGGCATCCGAGGATCACTTGGCGGACTCGGCGGCCTTGAACGGGAAGCCGAGCGCCTTGAGCAGCGCACGACCCTCGTCGTCGTTCTTGGCGGTGGTCACCACGGTGATGTCCATGCCGCGAACGCGGTCGATCTTGTCCTGGTCGATCTCGTGGAACACGGACTGCTCCGTGAGACCGAAGGTGTAGTTGCCGTTGCCGTCGAACTGCGCGTCCGAGAGGCCGCGGAAGTCGCGGATACGGGGCAGCGCGAGCGAGAGCAGGCGGTCGAGGAACTCCCACATGCGGTCGCCGCGGAGCGTGACGTGCGCACCGATGGGCTGGCCCTCACGCAGCTTGAACTGCGCGATGGACTTGCGTGCCTTCGTGACCTGCGGCTTCTGACCGGTGATCTTGGTGAGATCGGCGATCGCGCCGTCGATGATCTTGCCATCGCGCGCGGCCTCGCCGACACCCATGTTCACGACGATCTTCACGAGACCCGGAACCTGGTGCACGTTGGTGTAGCCGTGCGCCTCGGTGAGGGCTTTCGAGATCTCGTCCCGGTACTTGGTCTTCAGTCGCGGCTGGATTTTGCCAGCCTGCGTAGCCGTGTCGGTCATCAGATGTCCTTGCCTGACTTCTTTGCGTAACGAACGCGGACCGTCTTGGTGACGCCGTCCTTCGTGATCTGCTCTTCGCGGAAGCCGACGCGGGTCGGCTTCTTCGTCTCGGGGTCGACGAGCGCCACGTTCGACACGTGGATCGGCGCCTCGTGGGTCTCGATGCCGCCGGTCTTCGAACCGCGCTGCGTCTGGCCGACGCGCACGTGCTTGGTGACGAAGTTCACACCCTGCACGACGACGCGGTTCTCGGCGACGAGCACCTCGATGACCTTGCCCTGCTTGCCGCGGTCTCCGCCGCGGGCCTGGCTGCGGCCCGAGATGACCTGAACGAGGTCACCCTTCTTGATGTTGGCCATGACTAGATAACCTCCGGTGCCAGCGAGATGATCTTCATGAACTTCTTGTCGCGAAGCTCGCGACCGACCGGTCCGAAGATACGGGTGCCGCGAGGGTCACCATCGTTCTTCAGGATCACCGCGGCGTTCTCGTCGAACTTGATGTACGAACCGTCGGGACGACGGGTCTCCTTGACGGTGCGGACGATGACGGCCTTGACCACATCGCCCTTCTTGACGTTGCCGCCGGGGATCGCGTCCTTGACCGTGGCGACGATGACGTCACCCAGGCCGGCGTAGCGACGCTTGGACCCGCCGAGCACGCGAATGGTGAGCAGCTCCTTGGCGCCGGTGTTGTCGGCGACCTTGACTCGTGATTCCTGCTGAAGCACTGTTGTCTCCTTCTAACAAGCAAGCCAGAGGCTTACTTGGCCTTCTCGACGATTTCGACGAGGCGCCAGCGCTTCGTGGCGGAGAGCGGACGGGTCTCGGTGATCACGACGAGGTCGCCGATGCCGGCGGAGTTCTGCTCGTCGTGGGCCTTGATCTTCGAGGTGCGGCGAATGACCTTGCCGTAGAGCGGGTGCTTCACGCGGTCCTCGACCTCGACGACGATGGTCTTCTCCATCTTGTCGCTGACGACGTAGCCACGACGAACCTTGCGGTACCCGCGAACGAGTTCGGCCGACTCGGCGACCTCGGCTGCAGCAGCCTTCTTGGTCTCAGCCATGTTCAGGCCTCCTTCGTCTCTTCGGCCTCGGCCGGGGCAGCTGCCTCGGCCTTGGCCTTCTTCGTCTTCTTCTCAGCCTTGGCCGGAGCCTCGACCGGTGCGGGAGTGGCACGGATGCCGAGCTCGCGCTCACGGATGACCGTGTAGATGCGGGCGATGTCGCGCTTGACGGCACGCAGGCGGCCGTGGCTCTCGAGCTGACCGGTGGCCGACTGGAAGCGCAGGTTGAACAGCTCCTCCTTGGCCTTCTTCAGCTCGTCGACGAGTCGCTCGTCTTCAAAGGTGTCGAGCTCGACGGTGGCGAGCTCCTTCGTTCCGACGGACATTATGCGTCGCCCTCCTCGCGCTTGATGATGCGTGCCTTGAGGGGCAGCTTGTGGATGGCACGGGTCATGGCCTCGCGAGCGAGTTCCTCGGAGACGCCCGAGACCTCGAAGAGGACCCGACCCGGCTTGACGTTGGCGACCCACCACTCGGGCGAACCCTTACCGGAACCCATGCGGGTTTCGGCCGGCTTCTTCGTGAGCGGACGGTCGGGGTAGATGTTGATCCACACCTTGCCGCCACGCTTGATGTGACGCGTCATGGCGATACGAGCGGACTCGATCTGACGGTTCGTCACGTAAGCGGGCGTCAGCGCCTGGATGCCGTACTCACCGAACGACACCTTGGTGCCGCCGGTGGCCTGGCCCGAGCGGCCGGGGTGGTGCTGCTTGCGGTACTTGACTCGACGGGGAATCAACATGGTTATGCCTCAACTCCTGCTGCCACCGGCTCCTGCGCCTTGGGCGCACGGCGGGGACGGTCATTGCGGTCGCCGCGGGACGGCTTCTGCGAAGCCTGCTCACGAGCGAGCTCCTTGTTGGTGATGTCGCCCTTGTAGATCCAGACCTTCACGCCGATGCGGCCGAAGGTGGTCTTCGCCTCGTAGAAGCCGTAGTCGATGTTCGCGCGAAGCGTGTGCAGGGGCACGCGGCCTTCGCGGTAGAACTCGGAACGGCTCATCTCGGCGCCGCCGAGGCGGCCCGACACCTGGATGCGGATGCCCTTGGCACCTGCGCGCTGGGCGCCCTGCAGGCCCTTGCGCATCGCGCGGCGGAACGCCACACGTGCGGAGAGCTGCTCGGCGATGCCCTGGGCGACGAGCTGGGCGTCGGCCTCGGGGTTCTTGACCTCGAGGATGTTGAGCTGGATCTGCTTGCCGCTCAGCTTCTCGAGGTCGGCGCGGATGCGCTCGGCCTCGGCGCCGCGGCGGCCGATCACGATGCCGGGACGCGCGGTGTGGATGTCCACACGCACACGGTCACGGGTGCGCTCGATCTCGATGCGCGAGACTCCCGCGCGGTCGAGCGACGTCTGGAGCAGACGACGGATCTTGACATCCTCGGCGAGGTAGTCGGCGTAGCGCTGTCCGGGCTTGGTCGAGTCGGAGAACCACCGCGACACATGGTCGGTGGTGATGCCGAGACGGAAGCCGTACGGGTTTACCTTCTGACCCATTACTTCGTACCCTCCTCGGGCGTGGCGAGCACGACGGTGATGTGGCTCGTTCGCTTGTTGATGCGGAAGGCACGACCCTGCGCGCGCGGCTGGAATCGCTTGAGGGTGGTGCCCTCATCGACGAATGCGCGGCTGATGTAGAGGTCCTGCTCGTCCAGGTAGGTGTTCGTTGCATCGGCCTTGACGCGAGCGTTCGCGATGGCCGAGGCGACGAGCTTGTACACCGGCTCGCTCGCACTCTGGGGTGCGAACTTCAGGATGGCGAGTGCCTCCTGTGCCTGCTTGCCGCGGATCAGGTTGACGACGCGACGGGCCTTCATGGGGGTCACGCGGATGTGACGCACGCGTGCGATCGACTCCACCATTTCTCTCCTCCTTTTCGCCCCCGCGTCAGCGGCGGCGACCCTTCTTGTCGTCCTTCACGTGTCCACGGAAGGTGCGGGTGGGGGCGAACTCTCCGAGCTTGTGACCCACCATGGTCTCGGTGACGAACACCGGGATGTGCTTGCGGCCGTCGTGCACGGCGATCGTGTGCCCGAGCATGGCCGGGATGATCATCGAGCGACGGGACCACGTCTTGATGACGTTCTTGGAACCGGCTTCGTTCTGGACGACGACCTTGCGAAGCAGGTGCTCGTCGACGAAGGGGCCCTTCTTAAGACTGCGAGGCATCTTCTCTTACTCCTACTTGCGCTTCTTGCCGACGGTGCGACGACGGACGATGAGCTTGTCGCTTTCCTTGTTGGGGCGACGCGTGCGTCCCTCGGACTTGCCCCAGGGGCTGACCGGGTGGCGACCACCGGAGGTCTTGCCCTCACCACCACCGTGCGGGTGGTCGATCGGGTTCATCGCGACACCGCGGACGGTCGGGCGGACGCCCTTCCAGCGCATACGGCCGGCCTTGCCCCAGTTGATGTTCGACTGCTCGGCGTTGCCGACCTCGCCGATGGTGGCGCGGCAGCGTGCGTCGACGTTGCGGATCTCGCCCGACGGCAGACGGAGCTGCGCGTAGGGGCCGTCCTTGGCGACGAGACGCACCGAGGCGCCGGCCGAGCGGGCCATCTTCGCGCCGCCGCCGGGGCGGAGCTCGATGGCGTGCACGACGGTACCGGTGGGGATGTTCTTCAGCGGCAGGTTGTTGCCCGGCTTGATGTCGGCGTTGGGGCCCGACTCGATCGGGTCGCCCTGCTGCAGCTTCGCCGGAGCGAGGATGTAGCGCTTGGTGCCGTCCACGAAGTGGAGCAGCGCGATGCGCGCGGTGCGGTTGGGGTCGTACTCGATGTGAGCGACCTTGGCCGGCACGCCGTCCTTGTCGTTGCGACGGAAGTCGATCACGCGGTACTGGCGCTTGTGGCCACCACCGATGTGACGGGTCGTGATGCGACCCTGGTTGTTGCGTCCACCGGTCTTCGAGAGCGGCTTGAGCAGCGACTTCTCGGGCGTCGAGCGCGTGATCTCCGCGAAGTCGGCGACCGACGAACCGCGACGACCCGGGGTCGTGGGCTTGTACTTACGAATAGCCATGTTCTTCCTCTGCTCCTTAGCCGACAGCCGTGAAGATGTCGATCGAGCCGGACTTGAGGGTGACGATCGCGCGCTTGGTGTCCTTGCGCTTGCCCATGCCGAACCGGGTACGGCGGGTCTTGCCCTGACGGTTCAGGGTGTTGATCGACGCCACCTGGACGTTGAAGATCTTCTCGATGGCGAGCTTGATCTCGGTCTTGTTCGAGCGGGGGTCCACGGTGAACGTGTACTTGCCCTCGTCGATCAGGCCGTAGCTCTTCTCCGAGACGACCGGCGCGAGGATGATGTCGCGCGGGTCCTTGTTGTGTGCGGCGCTCATGCCGAGACCTCTTCCTTCTTCGCCGTCTTCGAGGCGATGAAGGCCTCGAGTGCGGCGGTGCTGAAGACGATGTCGTCGGAGACGAGCACGTCGTAGGCGTTCAGCTGGTCGACCGGCAGCACGTGCACGGTCGGGATGTTGCGGACGGCGCGCTCCGAGAGCTCCTCGCCGCGCTCGAGCACCACGAGGTGGCGCTTCGCCGGGGCGATCGACGTGAGGAGCGCGAGCGCTTCCTTCGTCTTGGCCACGTCACCGGCGACGAAACCCTCGACCGCGTGGATGCGGCCGCCGCGTGCGCGGTCGGAGAGCGCGCCGAGCAGAGCCGCGGCGATCATCTTCTTGGGGGTGCGCTGCGAGTAGTCGCGCGGCTGCGGGCCGTGGACGATGCCACCGCCGGTCATCTGAGGAGCGCGGATCGAGCCCTGACGAGCGCGGCCGGTGCCCTTCTGCTTGAACGGCTTGCGGCCGGCGCCGGAGACCTCACCACGGGTCTTGGTCTTGTGCGTGCCCTGACGCGCGGCGGCGAGCTGGGCGACGACGACCTGGTGGATCAGCGGCACGTTGGTCTGCACGTCGAAGAGCTCGGCGGGGAGCTCAACGGTGCCGGACTTCTTGCCGGTGGCGTCGAGGGTGTCGATGGTGTTGGTCGCGGTAGCCATGGACTACGCCCCCTTCACTGCGTTGCGGACGAAAACGAGACGGCCGCGCGCACCGGGGACGGCGCCCTTGACGAGCAGCAGACCCTTCTCGGCGTCGACGGCGTGCACGCGGAGGTTGAGCACGGTCACGCGCTCGCCACCCATGCGGCCGGCCATGCGCATGCCCTTGAAGACGCGGCTGGGCGTCGACGAGGCACCGATGGAACCGGGCTTGCGGTGGTTGCGGTGCGAACCGTGCGAGGCGGAGACGCCCTTGAAGTTGTGGCGCTTCATGACACCGGCGAAGCCCTTGCCCTTGCTCGTGCCGACGACGTCGACGAGCTGGCCGGCCTCGAAGGCACCCTCGACGGGGAGCTCCTGGCCGAGGGAGTACGACGCGGCATCCGCGGTGCGGACCTCGGTCAGGTGGCGGCGGGGGGTCACGCCGGCGGCGGCGAAGTGGCCGGTCGCGGGCTGGTTGACCTTGCGCGGGTCGATGGCGCCTGCGGCGATCTGCACAGCCTCGTAGCCGTCGCGCTCGACGGTACGCAGCTGGGTGACCACGTTGGGGGCGATCTCGATGACGGTCACGGGAACGAGCTTGTTGTTCTCGTCCCACACCTGGGTCATGCCGAGCTTGGTGCCGAGCAGACCCTTCACGTTCTTGGTAGCGGAAGACATCTGTTACCTCAGAGCTTGATCTCGATGTTGACGTCGGCCGGGAGGTCGAGACGCATGAGCGAGTCGACGGCCTTGGGCGTCGGGTCCACGATGTCGATGAGACGCTTGTGGGTGCGCATCTCGAAGTGCTCGCGGCTGTCCTTGTACTTGTGGGGCGAACGGATGACGCACACCACGTTCTTCTCGGTCGGAAGCGGCACGGGGCCGACGACCGTGGCGCCCGCGCGGGTCACCGTGTCGACGATCTTGCGCGCCGAGGTGTCGATGACCTCGTGGTCATACGACTTCAGTCGAATGCGGATCTTCTGTCCCGCCATCTCGGACTCTCTCTCTGTCAAGGCGTCGTACCCCTTCCGAGGGCATTGGACGCCGCGTAGCGACTTCTGGTGAAGCAACCACTGTTCTTCTGTCAAAGGCCGTGATCGAGCCTGTCGAAACCACCGTTGCTCGGTGACCTCGGCACGCTCGACCCGCAAGCCGTTCCCCGACCCCCGCGCTCGGGCGTGTCTTCCTGGCGGAGGACATGGATGACCCAAGGCGCGTGTATGTGGGATTCGGTTCAGTCGTGTTCTGCTGCCCGCGGCCTAACCTGACCCCTGGCGCACCGTGACGAACACGTGCGCGGGTGGTTATGCACTGCCTGGCAGTGATTCGAGCGCATGCCGTGGCGCGCGCTCGAAATGTTGAACTCACCAAGTTTGCCATATCCGGCACATCGCTGCAACCCGGGCGTGTCGCGCACGTTCCCGGCCGCAATGCTGCGCCGAACCTGACCGAACCGGCTCATGCCATTCTCCCACTCGGTCCTGAGAGATCTCCGGGCGTCCGCCGATGCACGGGCGCCACGAGCACCCGCTGTGGTGGAATCGGGGCATGAGCAACGACGGAGACGACACCGCACGCACCCACGCCGTCAGCGAGCGCATCGGGCCCGGCAGCGTCTCGGTCGCGCGCACCGGCGACCGAACGTTCGAGGGCCTCAACGAGCGCGGCGCGACCATCCGCATCGGGCACGCGGAGGCCGAGGGGCACTTCACCCCCGGCGAGCTGCTGAAGCTCGCCCTCGCCGCCTGCGCGGGCATGAGCGCGGACCGCGTGATCGCGCGCCGCCTCGGCGAGGACGTCTCGTACACCGTCTGGGCGCACGGCACCTCAGAACCCGACAACCGGTACGACCGCGTCGTCGAGGAACTCCTGCTCCCCCTCGGCGAGCTCGACGCCGACGAACGCGCCAAGCTCGAGCGCCTCATCGACGCGTCGATCGAACGGAGCTGCACCGTCGCCCGCAGCGTCGAGCAGGACATCGACCTCGAACGCGAGATCGTCGACCTCGACGCCTGACGCCGCCCCGCGGCATCCGTCCGATCCGCAGAGCCGGCACCGCCCCGCGGCATCCGCTCACTCGGCCTGGCGACGGCTCTGGCAGATCTCGTCGGCGACCTGCGGGGCCACCGCCCCCATCGCGATCACGCCGACCAATGCCGCGGTGAGGGCCGCCGCGATGACACGCGGGTGGGCGCCGATCGGCCCGCTGCGGCGCCGGAACGGGTCCTCGATCCATCGCTTCGAGGCCCACGACACGGCGAGCGAGAGCCCGACGAGCAGCACCATCAGCCAGGGCGGACTCGGCATGCCGAGCAGCATGGGCGTGAACATGAAGATCGGCCAGTGCCAGAGATAGAGCGAGTACGACACGTCGCCCAGCCACTGCACGGGCCGGAGCCCCGCGAGCGTCGACGTCGACCAGCGCGGCGACGGCGTGCCGGCCCAGATGACGGCGAGGGTGCCCACGACCGGGAGGAGCACCCAGAGCCCGGGGAACGCCTCGACGTCGTGGAACGAGACGATGGGAACGGCGATGAGGGCGAGGCCGATCCACGACGTCGCCGCTCGCAACCGCCCGTACCGGGCGAGCGCCGCGAACCCTGGTGAGGCCGCGGCCAACGCGAGCAGCCCGCCGACGCCGAACTCCCAGCCGCGCGAGAGGGTCGAGAAGTACGCGAGGTTGTGGTCGACGGCCGTCAGCACGAGCGATCCGAGGAAGGACGCCAGCGTCGTCGCGCCGAGCACGGCCGCGAGCACGCGACGGATGCGCCACGGGCGAGGCGCGGGCGCTGCGGATGCCGCGACCTCCGCGCGCCTAGGCGCCGACGGCACCGAAGCGCGCCGAGCCGACAGCCGCACCAGCATGAGCGCCGCCAGGATGAGCAGCGGCCACCCGAGGTAGAACTGCTCCTCGACGGAGAGCGACCAGAAGTGCTGCACGGGCGTCGACTCGAGGTCGGCGAACGCGGCCGTCTGGGAGTCGATCGCCAGCCGCCAGTTCTCGACGTAGAAGGCGCTGGCCAGGATCTCGCGGAAGTACGGCCCCCAGTCCCGATACGGCGCCAACCAGACGCTGAGCAGCGACACCGCCACCAGGACGACCATGGCGGCCGGCAAGATGCGGCGCGCGCGTCGGAGGTAGAAGCCCGAGAGCGAGATGCGGCCCGTGCGCTCCACCTCGCGGAGCAGGAGCGCCGTGATCAGGAACCCGGACACGACGAAGAACACGTCGACGCCCATGTACCCGGCCGGCGCGACCGCGGGCCAGCCGTGATGGAGCACGACGGCCGCGACGGCCACGGCCCGGAGCGCCTGGACCTCGGGCCGGATCGTCGTCGGTCTGCGATCACGCGTGTCGCCAGCCATCCATCCGAGCGTAACCCTCATGGGGGGCGAGATCCATGCCGGCTTCGGGGCACCCGCCGACCGCGGACCCCCGCGCCCGTCGGAGACGGCGAAACGGGGCCGGGCCCGAAGGCCCGACCCCGTCTCAAGGTCGCAATCGCGAAGGTCTTACTTGAGGACCTTCGTGACCGTACCGGCGCCGACCGTGCGGCCACCCTCGCGGATGGCGAAGCCGAGGCCCTCCTCCATGGCGATCGGCTGGATGAGCTCGACCGTCATGTCGGTGGTGTCGCCGGGCATGACCATCTCGGTGCCCTCGGGCAGCGTGATGACGCCGGTGACGTCGGTGGTGCGGAAGTAGAACTGCGGACGGTAGTTCGCGTAGAACGGGTTGTGACGCCCACCCTCATCCTTGGACAGGATGTACGCGGTGCCCTCGAAGTTCGTGTGCGGGGTGACCGAGCCGGGAGCGACGACGACCTGGCCGCGCTCGACGTCCTCGCGCTTGGTGCCGCGGAGGAGCAGACCGCAGTTCTCGCCGGCCCAGGCCTCGTCGAGCTGCTTGTGGAACATCTCGATACCCGTGACCGTGGTCTTCTGCGTCGGGCGGATGCCGACGATCTCGACCTCGGAGTTGATCTTCAGCGTGCCACGCTCGGCGCGGCCCGTGACGACGGTGCCACGACCGGTGATCGTGAAGACGTCTTCGACCGGCATGAGGAAGGGCTTGTCGCGGTCGCGCACCGGGTCCGGCACGGACTCGTCGACGGCGGCCATGAGCTCGAGGACCGAGTCGGCCCACTTCTCGTCGCCCTCGAGAGCCTTGAGGCCCGAGACACGCACGACGGGAGCGTCGTCGCCGGGGAAGCCCTGGCTCGAGAGCAGCTCGCGAACCTCGAGCTCGACGAGCTCCAGGATCTCCTCGTCGTCGACCATGTCGGACTTGTTCAGCGCGACGAGCAGGTAGGGCACGCCGACCTGCTTGGCGAGCAGCACGTGCTCACGCGTCTGAGCCATCGGGCCGTCGGTGGCGGCGACCACGAGGATCGCGCCGTCCATCTGAGCCGCACCGGTGATCATGTTCTTGATGTAGTCGGCGTGACCAGGGGCGTCGACGTGCGCGTAGTGGCGCTTCGGCGTCTCGTACTCGACGTGCGAGATGTTGATCGTGATGCCGCGCTGGCGCTCTTCGGGAGCCGAGTCGATCGACGCGAAGTCGCGCTGAACGTTGGTCGCCGAGGGGTACTTGTCAGCAAGCACCTTCGAGATCGCCGCGGTGAGCGTGGTCTTGCCGTGGTCGACGTGACCGATCGTTCCGATGTTGACGTGCGGCTTGGTCCGCTCGAACTTGGCCTTAGCCACTGTGGGTCCTCCTCAGGACTCGTGTAGATCCTCCGGGCGCTGGATTGCGACCGGCGATCTACGGGGTTTGTAGATATGTTACGCGAACCGGCTGGCTCGTGCGTCGGAGAGGGCCAAGGCCCCCGCCAGGGAGGTTATTCGCCCTTGTTCTTCTGGACGATCTCGTCGGCGACAGCCTTCGGGACCTCCGCGTAGCTCTCGAACTCCATCGAGTACACCGCGCGGCCCGAGGTCTTCGACCGCAGGTCGCCGATGTAGCCGAACATCTCCGAGAGCGGGACGTGCGCGCGCACGACCTTCACGCCTGCGGCATCCTCCATCGACTGGATCTGACCGCGACGCGAGTTCAGGTCGCCGATGACATCACCCATGTATTCCTCAGGGGTGCGGACTTCGACCGACATGAGCGGCTCGAGCAGAACCGGGTTCGCCTTCCGAGCGGCTTCCTTGAAGCCCATCGAGCCGGCGATCTTGAACGCCATCTCCGAGGAGTCGACGTCGTGTGCGGCGCCGTCAAGCAGGGATGCCTTGACGCCGACCATCGGGTAGCCGGCCAGGATGCCGTACTGCATGGCGTCCTGGAAGCCGGCGTCGACCGAGGGGATGTACTCGCGGGGAACACGGCCTCCGGAGACCTTGTTCTCGAACTCGTACGTCTTGTCGGCCGTGACCTCGAGGGGCTCGAGCGCGAACTGGATCTTCGCGAACTGGCCCGAACCACCCGTCTGCTTCTTGTGGGTGTAGTCGTGCTTCTCGACCGCGCGCTTGATGGTCTCGCGGTACGCGACCTGCGGCTTGCCCACGTTGGCCTCGACGTTGAACTCGCGCTTCATGCGGTCGACGAGGATGTCGAGGTGAAGCTCGCCCATGCCCTTGATGACGGTCTGGCCGGTCTCGGGGTTGAGCTCGGTGCGGAACGTCGGGTCCTCTTCGGCGAGCTTCTGGATCGCGGTGCCGAGCTTCTCCTGGTCGGCCTTCGTCTTCGGCTCGATCGCGACCTCGATCACGGGGTCGGGGAAGGTCATCGACTCGAGCACGACCTGGTTGTCGGGGTCGCAGAGGGTGTCACCGGTGGTGGTGTCCTTGAGGCCGATGACCGCGTAGATGTTGCCGGCGGTGACCGAGTCGACCGGGTTCTCCTTGTTGGCGTGCATCTGGAAGATCTTGCCGATGCGCTCCTTCTTGCCCTTGGTCGAGTTGATGACCTGGGCGCCGGAGTCGAGGTGGCCCGAGTAGACGCGGACGTACGTGAGGCGACCGAAGAAGGGGTGCACGGCGACCTTGAAGGCCAGCGCCGAGAACGGGTCCTTGGCGTCGGCGTGACGCTCGATGACCTCTTCTTCGTTGCGGGGGTTGCGACCCTCGACGGCCGGCACGTCGAGCGGCGACGGCAGGAAGTCGATGACGGCGTCGAGCATGGGCTGCACGCCGCGGTTCTTGAACGCGGAGCCGCAGAGCACCGGGTAGATCTCGGAGTTGACGGTCATCTTGCGAATCGCGCCCTTGATCTCGGCGACCGTGAGCTCTTCGCCGCCGAAGTACTTCTCGAGCAGCGCGTCGTCGGACTCGGCGACGATCTCGAGCAGCGCGGTGCGGTACTCGGCGGCCTTGTCGACGAGGTCGGCGGGGATCTCCTCGATCTCGTACTTGGCACCCATCTGGACGTCGCCCTTGGCGTCGCCGCGCCACGTGAGCGCACGCATCTCGATGAGGTCGACGACGCCCTCGAACTGCGACTCGGAGCCGATCGGCAGCTGCAGCACGAGCGGCTTCGCGCCCAGGCGGCTGATGATCGTGTCGACCGTGAAGTAGAAGTCGGCGCCCAGCTTGTCCATCTTGTTGACGAAGCAGATGCGGGGCACGTTGTACTTGTCGGCCTGACGCCAGACGGTCTCGGACTGGGGCTCGACGCCCTCCTTGCCGTCGAAGACGGCGACCGCACCGTCGAGCACGCGGAGCGAACGCTCGACCTCGACCGTGAAGTCGACGTGGCCGGGGGTGTCGATGATGTTGATCTGGTTCTTGTTCCAGAAGCAGGTCACGGCGGCCGACGTGATCGTGATGCCGCGCTCCTTCTCCTGCTCCATCCAGTCGGTCGTCGAGGCGCCGTCGTGCGTCTCACCGATCTTGTGGTTGACGCCCGTGTAGAACAGGATGCGCTCGGTGGTGGTGGTCTTGCCGGCATCGATGTGCGCCATGATGCCGATGTTGCGGACCTTGCTCAGGTCGGTGAGCACGTCTTGTGCCACGGGGGTTCCTCCGGAGAGTCAGGAAAGGGAAGGAGAGGGAGAGCGGATGCCGCGAGCCGCGGCTGCGGCATCCGCTCGGCCTACTACCAGCGGTAGTGGGCGAATGCGCGGTTCGACTCGGCCATCTTGTGCGTGTCTTCACGACGCTTGACGGCTGCACCGAGGCTGTTGGACGCGTCGAGGATCTCGTTGGTGAGACGCTCGGTCATCGTCTTCTCGCGACGGGCCTTCGCGTAGCTCGTGAGCCAGCGCAGGGCGAGGGTGTTGGCGCGGTGCGGCTTGACCTCGACGGGGACCTGGTAGGTCGAACCGCCGACGCGGCGCGAACGCACCTCGAGGGTGGGGCGCACGTTGTCGAGCGCCTTCTTGAGCACCGTGACGGCGTCCTGGCCGGACTTGGCGGCCACGTTCTCGAGCGCTTCGTAGACGATGCGCTGAGCGAGGTCCTTCTTGCCGTCGACGAGGATCTTGTTGACGAGCTGGCTGACGACCGGCGAGCCGTAGACGGGGTCTGCGACGACGGGGCGCTTCGGAGCGGGTCCCTTGCGAGGCATTACTTCTTCTCCATCTTCGCGCCGTAGCGGCTGCGAGCCTGCTTGCGGTTCTTCACAGCCTGCGTGTCGAGGGCGCCGCGGATGATCTTGTAACGGACACCCGGGAGGTCCTTCACACGGCCGCCGCGCACGAGCACCATCGAGTGCTCCTGCAGGTTGTGGCCCTCACCGGGGATGTAGGCGGTGACCTCGGTGCCGTTGGAGAGCTTCACACGTGCGACCTTGCGGAGCGCGGAGTTCGGCTTCTTCGGGGTGGTGGTGTACACACGCGTGCACACGCCGCGCTGCTGGGGGTTGGCCTTCAGGGCGGGAGCCTTGGTCTTGGTGACCTTCGGCGAGCGACCCTTGCGGACCAACTGCTGAATGGTTGGCACTGCTTCTCCTTGTTGGTGCTGCACGGTGACAGCGTTTGATGGATTTCACATCACGACCCACCGACCACGCAGATCTGCGTGATCATGTCAGTGGTGGGTATGCCGTGGGGGCGGACCGCAAGACGCGCGGCAGCCCTGGATGAGCACGCCGAAGCGCGCACACCCGATCTATGGTAATCCCGCGTAACCTTCCGGTCAAATGAGGGCGGATGCCGCGGGCGGGTGCCCAGCGGTCTCGCAGACGTCGCTCAGCTGCGGCGGGTCGACTGCGCGGGGTCAGGAGCGCCGGGTCAGCTCGGCCAGCCCGGGGAGTCGAGTTCGCGATCGAGGTCGGCCAGCATGTCGGCCACCTGGGGCTCGATGAGCCGCTCGACCGCGTTGCCGATGCGGAAGCGATGCTGCGCGAGCTCGACGCAGATGCGCCGGCCGAGCTGCTTGGCGAAGTCGTCGGCGAGGCGCACCTCCTCGCGGAGGGCCTCCTTCTCCTCGGGCGTGAACGGCCGGGGCGCCGGCAGGGCGGCTTCGGCGGCCGTCTCCTCCTCGAGGCCGCCGAGCGTGAACAGGAACGGCTGGTCGGCCACCGGCTCGGGGTCGACGTCGAGACCGGCGTACTCGGGGTCCAGCCCCTCCCCCGCCCGGTACGGCCGGCGAGCCTTGCGCTCCTCGGCGAGGCGGATCTCGCGGTGCAGCATCGGCAGGTTGCGGGACGTGTAGTCGTCGACGGCGAGGTCGATGACCCCCTTCATGCGCATCGAGAACGCGTGCTGCACCGGATGCGGCACGTCGATGTCGAGGCCTGCGGCGGCGAGGATCGGCGAGCCGAAGCAGCGCTGGCAGAGGCGCACGCGAGCGCGGTGCGTGCCCGGCCGCCATCGCGGCAGCCACTGCAGCCAGCGATCGACCTCGTGGCTCACGCGCGCCTCGATCGAACCCTCCACGGGTTCACGATAGCGCCGCGGGCCCCGCGAGGTCGGGACACGGCGGTCGACTGGCGCGGCGCACCCCGCGCCCGAGCGGGTCGTCCACGTCGAGATACCCGCCGGGCGGCGAGGCATCCGTCATTCGACGTCGTCGTGCTCCCACGGCCAGCGCGGCCGTTCCATGCCGTCCTGCCGGCCGCGCGCGACGAGCACCGCGAACACCGCGACGATCGCGGCGGCCGCCGGCACGAGCACGCCGAACCATCCGAGTCCGAACAGGACGCCGAACGCGACCGACTGCATGACCGATCCCGTCGACGAGAGGAGGTGCGCGACGACTGCGACGAGGACGAGCGCGAACCAGCTGCCGAACGCCGAGAGGACGACGGTCGCCGCCATGCGCTCGGGGCGCACGAGACGCAGGCCGAGCGTCACGAGCAGGGCGAGCACGGATGCCCCGACCGCGACCGGTGCCACGAGCACCCCGACCTCGGGGTCGGCCACGACCTCCACGTCGGCGAGCAGGCTGACGAACCCGTACGCGCAGACGATGAGCGCAAGGTCGAGAGCCGCCGCGAACCCCGCGACGACCCAGGCGTTGCGGCGCGGATCCATGGTTCGAGCGTACGCGCGGTTCCGGCGGTCGAGGCGCCGGCGGGTTCGCGGATCAGCCGGTGACCGACCACCCCGGGAATCCGGCGCACCCGTCGGTGAGTCGGATGAAGCCGTCCTGCTGGTCGGTGAGGATCGCGTAGGACTTCGCCGCGTCGCCGGACTCGACGGCCTCGGACATGCGGTCGAGCACGCGCTGCCCGGTCGGAAGCCAGTCACGGAGCGCCCCCGCCGGCAGGCCCGACGCGTCCTCGGCGAGGATGGCCCGCACGACGCCGATCACGCGGACGAGCTCGGGCACGTCTTGGGACCGGTAGACGGCGGCCATGCTCATCGCCACGAGCTCGGTCACGGGCTGGCGCAGCCGTTCGCAGCGCTCCTCGATCGTGTCGGCCATCAGCGGTTTCCGCCGCGGTCGATGTCGAACTTCTCGGGCGGCGTGCGCACGCCGTCGCGGAACGCGCCGAGGCCCGTCTCGAAGTCGACCGACGACCCGACGAAGAGCGCGGTCTCGTCGGGTGCGACGAAGATCGTGCCGCCGCCGCGGACCGCGTGGATGAGGCAGACGCCGAGTCCGTCGGGCAGGCGCACCACGTTCAGCGCCGCCTCTGGCGTGAGCTTGGCGAACAGCGCACGGCCCACGGTGACGAGGCGATCCTCGTCGGCCGCGGCATCCGTCGCATTCGCCGGCTCCGACGCCGCGAACTCGAGCACCTGGCGCACCTGCGGCCGCCCCGCGAACTGCGCGATGACCGCGAGGTGCTCGTAGAGCCCCGCGCGCTGCAGGTTCTCGGGCTGGGGCGACCCGCCGAGCGCGAGCAGCGGCACGTAGCCGAAGCATTCCTCGAAGCCGGGCACGCCGTCACGGTCGCGTGCGGCCGGGTACGGCTCCCATTCCCACGCGGCCTCACGCTGCGCCGGGTCCTCGAGGTGGGCGACGAGCTGGTCGAACGTGGTGTCCTGCACGACGTCGATGGCACCCACGCGCGCCTTCACGACGAGGTAGAGGCCGTTCACGTGGGAGATCACATCGCCGAGCGCGGTCGTGAACAGCACGGTCGCGCCTTCGGGCAGCTCGAGCACTCCGGCGAGCATCTCGGCGGCGCGCGCCGGATCGACGACCCGGAAGTACCCGTCGGTGCCGACGAACCCGGCTCCCTGGGAGCGCCAGAGCTCGGTGACGCCATCGGGCACCTGCCCGGCGAATCGTGCGATCGTCTCATCGCTGATCGGGGCGACGGGATCGAAGGTGCGGAACGTCGTCATCGGGGCCTTCCTGAATGAACACGGCCGGCGGATGCCTCGCACCGAACCCGTACGGACGGTGGCCGGACCACCTCGGCGAGTCTACCCATCTCCCGGCGGGCGCCAATGGGGAGCCGTGCCCATCTCTGCGTCACCGAGCACCCCGTCAGACGTCGATGCCCTCGGCGCGGAACAGTCCGACGAAGGCCTCGTACTGGTCGGCCGGGATCCGCTCGCGCCGCCAGACGGACTGCGCGGCGAGCTTGGTCGTCGCGATCGCCGACCGCAGGCCGCCGGGCTTCACCGCCAGTTCCTCCCCTCGGGAAGAGATGAGATCGCGGACGCGCTTGTCGAGGGCGCTGAACTCCGAGGCCGACAGGGTCGGCGCAGCGGACGGATCGAGCGAACCGGCCGCAGTGGCGGCTGCCGCGGCCCACCGGATGCGGTCGAACGCCTCGGCACTCAGGCCGGATGCCGCTTCGACGAATGCCTCGACCTCTGCCGGCAACAACGACACGCCGCCTCCTCGATCCTGCGGGCGGCACGCCGCCCGCCCGTCCATGTCCTGGACGAGCCTATTGCAGTGACTCGACATTCAGCACGCCCACGCGTTCACCGCGGAAGGATCCTCAGCCCAATCTGTGAACGGACCGCTCTTCAGGCACCGTGGCGACCCGACGCCCGAGTGGCCGCCCCCGACGCGGTCGGGGGCGCCTTGGGACGGAGCAGCCTCACTCCGGAACGGCGACCGGCGTCATGGCCCGGATCTTGTCGAAGTTCGGTGTGTGCAGATCGGAACGCACCTCGCCGGTGCGCTTGTCGATGAAGATCGCCGAGTTGTCCCAACGACCGTACGACGTGTCGCCGTCGACGAAGAACTCTCGCGAGCCCCAGGTCGGGAGGTAGTCATCGGCGTCTTCGTGCCACTCGGGGTCGATGTACAACTCGCCGGAGATCGCAGGCGGATGCTCGGCGAAGTACGCGACGAGCAGTTGCCTGGCTTCAGAGGGACTCACCATTTCTCCAGTCTCACGCACTCGCGGTTCCCTGACCAACCCCGGCAGGACCCGTCTGCGGCGTCTGCGGCGCGTACTTCGCCTTGAATCGATCGAGCCCTCGCGCCAGCCGGTCGCTCTGGACGATGAACGACTGCCGCTCGCCGGCCGCACGGCGCTTGTCGGCTGCACTGGCGTGGGGGTCGGCGAGGATCCGGTCCCGCTCGGCGATCAGTTCGCCGTTCCGAGCCTGCCAACGTTCGTTCGCCGCGATCTCCCGCTGGATCATCTCCTGCGGCGGCGCATCCGGGTTGTTGCGCCAGTCCACGATCAACTGGTACTCCGACGCGTTCCATCGCTTGGAGGTCTTCACGACCTCGGCCGTCGGCACGAGGTCGTCGACGCGCAGTACTGAGATGTCCTTCCACGCTGCGGAGGCGGGGTCGAACTGCAGTTCGTCCAGGTACCCGCCGGCGTCGGCCTTGTTGACCTGGGCATCGAGGAGGCGAACGCCGTCGGCTTCCTTGACGATGGTGAAGACGTGCCCCCCACCACCGCTCTTCCACATACCGCCGATGAACCCGCGGCCGCCGACGGGCCAGGATGCGGTGAGGGCATCGAGGGCGTCTGCCGCCGACCCGGTACCGAATTGGCTCAGGGACGTGAACTCCCGCCTGGTGCCATCCGACTGGATCCAGTCCGCGGCGATCTGGGACGGCATCCGTCCTTCGAACATGTCATCCCAGGCGTTGGTGTTCGGGTTGTGCGCGGCGCTCTGGACGGTCGGGCTCGCGATCACGTCGTACCCGCGCATGCGGAGCTCGAATGCGTTCACGACGTAGTGGCAGTTGTTGCCGAACCGTCCTCGATCGCCCCAGTAGCCGGTCTCATTGGCCCAGCGCGCCGCGTCTGCCGCGGCTTCGGGGGACGTCAGGCGATCGAAGTTCGCGTCCAACCCCTGGTGATACATCGTCGACGGAACCGTCGACTCAGCCGGTACTGCGATGTCCTGCCCGCCATCGCCCTGGGTCGGCTCGACCGTGTCGTCGGCGCCGAACACCGGCTCGGAGTTGGACTCGCTCGACTCGTCGAAGCGGCTCTCCGCGACACCGTCGACCGCCTCCGTGGTGGCGCCTCCCTCGGCGTCCTGCGCGCCTCGATCAGCAGAAGGCGCGTCATGCGATGCGTCCGCCGTATTCGGAGCCGACGCGTCGCCGCCGGCCGAACCGGCCGAACCGGACGAACCGGCCGAACCGGCCGAACCGGCCGAACCGGCCGAACCGGCCCAGGCTGACGTACCCGCGCCCCGGGGGCCTGCCGCCGCCTCGTTCGACGCGGACCCCGACCGAGCAGGAACCGCATCACTCGACGAACCGATGCGTGCCGGAGCCGCTGTCGTGCTCGCGGCTGCACCGGGCGAGGCGGTGCTCGCAGTGCCCGAGGAGGAGACCCCGGACGGCGCCGCTCCGGAGGAGGACGTTCCGGTAGGAGCCTGCCCGGCTGGGGACGCGCCGGCAGCCGCCGCGGCAGCTGTCGTCCCGGCCGCGGGTCCGGAGGTGATCGGTTGCGCCGAGGTCAGCGTCGACTGCGACGCCACTGCGTTCGTCTCGAGGTTCCGCGCGCCGAGTTCCACGTTCAGCTTGATGTGCGCGTGGAGGTTGTCGGGGATGCGCGCCCCGACGGCGTCGACGCCGAGGCCGAGCGGGTCGATGCGCTGACCCCACTGTGCTCCGAGCGAGCTGTTGATGCCGAGGTCGCCTGCGCCGTCGAACCTGTTCGGCCGGCCACCGGCCACCTGGTCGGGACCATGCAGGGCCGCGGGATTGTCAAGCGGAACGCCTGCGGCCTTGTAGGCCTTGATCGCCGTGCTCTGCGCACTCGACGCGACGCGGTTGTAGTTGTCGTAGAAGTCGACGTTGTGCTGCCACTCGGCGATCGTCAGCTGGTTGAGTCCCTGCTGCTGCAGCCCGACCTGGCGCTGGAACTCGTCCCAGTCGTGGTTCGGGTTGTCGGCGAGATTCGGGTCGGAGCGGTTGAACTCGGCGACGGCGATCGGGTCTTTGAGGGAGTACGAGCCGTCGGGGTTCTTGACGATCGGCGAGCCGGGCTTCGCGGCCAGATCGTCGAGTTCTGCCCGGATCTCGGGCGTGAGCTCGGGGATGTCGTAGCCGTTGTACGTGGTGCCCGGGCCGGCCGAGCCGTCGGACGGGTGGTTCGGCAGGACGGTGGCCTTGCTCTTCCAGGGCTTTCGGCCGCTGCGGTCCTCGGCGTCGGTGGACGATGCGTCGCCATCGGTGGAGCCGGTTCCCGCGTCGGTCGCGGCATCCGTACCGGTCGCGTTCGTCGCCTCGGGAGCGGCGTGCGTCGTGTCGGCGACGGCGGCCGGCGAGGCCGCATCCGTGCTCGCTCCGTCGGTTGCGGAGGACGGCTCGACCTCGTACACGTTGGTGCCGTCGGGGTTGACGACGTTCTCGGGGTGGATCGAGGCATCCCAGTGGGTCGCGAGCGGCTCGTGCGGCGGCCAGGGGGTACGCGTGTCGTTCTGCGCGTCGATCGCCCACACGGTGTCGCCGTCGTAGAACGCGGTCATCCAGTGGCCGGCGACCGGGGTCGGCTGGCCGTCGATCATGGCGGTGCGGTCGATGCCGACGACGCAGTGCGATCCGGGGCCGAGCGCACGCAGGGTCGCGTCGATCTGCGCCGGCGTCGCCGTCGTCTGCGGGAAGCCCGTGCGCGCCTCCATCTCGGCGATGCCGAGCGTGCCGGTGCCGGCCTCGACGGCCGGCTTGCCGTTGAGGTAGTCGTGGTAATTGGCGCTCGTGTTGCCGCAGTTCGTCGCGTACCCGTTCTCGGGGTCGGACGGGTCGTACTTGGGGTTGATCTCTCCGCGGGCCGGATCGGCATCGGCGAGGCTGCGCTCGCTCGAGGCGTGCGGCTTCGGCTGGGAAGGCGGATTGCCTGCCGCGGTGCCGTTCAGGCCGCCCGCCGTGCCGGGCGAGAGAAGCGAGGGCTTGAACGCGAGGGCCGCGGCGCCGGCTGCGGCCGCACCGCCCGCCGCGACCGCGTCTTCAGGAGCGATGGCGTCCACATCGTCGGATGCCTCGCCGTCGGAGCCTTCGCCATCGGATGCCTCAGCCGTGCCGTTCTCGTCGGCGGCCGAGCCGTCGGCGGCCGAGCCGTCGGCGGCGTCAGCGGCGTCGGCGGCGTCGGCGGCGTCGACTCCGTCGGCGCCCGTCATCGAGTCCGCCGTGGCCGCGATGTCGGCGGTGGAGGGCGCGGTCACGGCCGCGCCGGACGGCTGGTCGGACGCGTCGGCGGCCCCGGAGTCCGTGGCGACATCGGAGGTCACGGCATCGGCGGATGCCGCGATGTCGGCGGCGGTCGGCACGTCGATGTCGGCCAGGGCGTCGACCTGCGCGACCACGTCGGCCGAGGATGCGTCGGCGTGCGCCGGAGCATCGCCGGCCGTCGCGTCGGCGGGCGCCGGGGCGTCGGCGGGCGTCGGGCCGTCGGCCGGCGGGACGTCGGCCTGTGCGGGCGCGTCCGATGCGGGCGCGTCGGACGCCGTCGGGGCGTCGGTGTGCGCCGGAGCATCCGTGCCGGGAGCATCAGCATGAGCCGGAGCATCCGTCGCGGGAGCATCAGCATGAGCCGGAGCATCCGTCGCGGGAGCATCAGCATGAGCCGGAGCATCCGTCGCGGGAGCATCAGCATGCGCCGGAGCATCCGACCCCGGACCATCAGCGTGCGCCGAAGCATCCGTCGTCGGAGCATCAGCATGAGCCGGAGCATCCGACCCCGGACCATCAGCGTGCGCCGGAGCATCCGTCGTCGGAGCATCAGCATGGGCCGGAGCATCCGTCGCGGGAGCATCAGCGTGGGTCGGAGCATCCGTGCCGGGACCATCGGGGTGAGCCGGGGCGTCCACGCTCGGGGCGTCGGCAGGTGTCGCGCCGTCGCTCAGGTCGACGCCGCTCGAGTCGACCGCGCCGGGCAGATCGACCGAACCGCCGCCGTCACCGCTCGCACCGGCGCCGTCGGCACCGCCCGAACCGGGCGTCGGGGCGTCGTTCGACACGTCGACGGCGCCGCCGCCGCCCGAGGTGCTCGAACCGCCGCCGCCCGCGCCGGGCGTGGGTGCGTCGGAAGGAACGTCGACGGACGCGCCGCCACCGGGCGTGCCCGCGTTCGCGTTCGTGCCGGTGCCCGACGGGATGCCGCTCGTGTCGATGTCGGGCCCGGAACCGCCGGGACCGCCCGTGCCCCCGGGCGAGGACGGCGAGGAGGGTGCGTGCCCGCCGCCGGGGCGCCCGGCCAAGGCGCCGCCGAGCAGCGCACCGGCCGCCATCGACGACAAGGGCTGGAACGGCTGACCGGACAGACCCGACTCCGCGAGACCCGATGCGAGCCCATCGACCGCGCCGCCGCCGGTCTCGACCGCGATATGCGTGACCCGGCGCATCGCGCCCGAACTCACACCGCCGGTCAACCGGCCGCCGGCGCCCGACACTCCGGCACCCGCCGCGCCGCCGACCGCGGCCGACAGCGCCGCGGTCAGGACGTTCTGCGGCTGGTAGTTCGGGTCGAGGGCACCGCGCACCGTGTTGAACGACACGGTCGTGATGCCGCTCGCGAGCCCCGCGGAGATCGACTCCTTCGCGACGCGGATGCCGCCGCGGATCGCCAGACGAGCCGCTCGCAGCGCCATCATGATGAGCGTGCGCAGCTTCTTGCACAACAGGGAGATCTTGATCGCCCACCGCACGACCGTGGTCATGATCTTCGCCGCCATCGCGGCCGCACCCGCACCGAAGGTGACCATGCCGAGCAGCGCGCCGATGCCGATCTCGATGCCGATCTCGATCGCCATCTGGGCGATGAACCAGCCGATCTCCTCCCACGCCTGGTCGACCGCGTCGATCATGCCGCGCGCGAACCCCGACATCGAATCCGCCGAGTCGGCGACCTTGCCGAACGAGGAACCCAGCGAGCGCTGGCACGAGAGCATGCTCGACTTCTGCGGGAACGTCATCGAGGACGAATTCGTGAAGGCACTGTCGACCCGCGACTGCGCACGCGTCATCGCGCCCGACAGCTCGCTCCACGCCGACTCGGCACTCGAGAGCTTGCCGCGATCGGCCGACGGCAGCACCACGCCGAGCGTCGCGAGCGCGTCTTTCAGGAAGTGGCCGAACTCGCCCAACGGCCCCTCGGGGCCCTTGCCCAGCGACGTCGGCACCGACGCCGACGGCGGCACCACGGTCGGGCTCTCTTCGGGAATGCGCGAGGACGAGGCCGGCTTGAACGCGCCGACCAGCTGCGCGCCGTCGTACGCACGACCCGTGTTGCCCAGCGCGGCATCGACGATGCGCAACGCGTTCGCCAAGCCCAACGCCGACTTCATCACATCGACCGCGTACTGGTCGTAGCCGGGCTCGCCGTCTTGACCGTGCGCGAAGACCTCGGCCGACTCGTCGTCGCCGGCCATGCCGCCGGTACCGCCGAGGGCGGACTCGCACGCACGCACCGCCTGCGACACCGACTGCGCGATCGAGAACAGCGCAGTGCCATCCGCGGCGAGCCGCGCAGCATCCAACTGAAGGTGCGACATGAAACTCCCGAACTCCTGAGTGGTGGTGGGTATCGACGGTTCCCAGCGAACCATACGAAGGAGGTCTCTGCCATGGGGAGGACTCTCCATGCGCCGCGCCGCACCGGTTCGTCAGGCTCCCGGTCACCACTCACGCAGACACGAGCGGATGCCGCGCCTCCTTCATCCGGGGAACGGTACACGGAGGACGGCGGCCATGCTCATCGCCACGAAATTCGGTGACGCGCTGGCGCAGCCGGTTGCAGCGCTGTCGAGCGTGTCGACCCTCAGACGTCGCCGATCGGCGCGACGGGACCGTCCGAGGTGGGTGCGCCCCCCGAAGCGGCCGCCGACCCGAGCAGCGGCAGCGGCCCCACGAACTTGCCCGGGCTATGGACGACCACTGGGGGGAGAGTCCGTTCCCGCGCGACATGCGCGACGACGCTTTCGAGCAGATCGCGCGGCGTGCCGTGCCCGCCCGGCTCGATATGCTCGCCGAGTTCCTCGAGGATCACGATCCGAAGCCCCCCTGGTGCTTCACCCTCGATGACCCGGCCGAACGTCGTTCCAGGCAGAAAGACCACTTCCCGTTCGTCGGGGTGGCCGGACAGCGCCGACAGCTCACGTCCGGTTCGTCCAAGAACGACGATCAGGGTCGTGGAGCGGAGATTCTCGGTGGCCACAAGGATCGATCTCGAGGTCGCGAGAACGCCGACGAGCGTGCCGGGGTCCACCGTTTCGTTGCCACCGTGGAAGGTCACCCCCGACGTCGGCGGAAGTTTCCCGACCGCGCTCACGAACGCTTCGAACTTCTCCTGGTCGCTCATGGGCGTCTTCCTTCAGCCTCGATATTCGTCGTTTCTCCGCCTCGCCCGGATGCGGCGAGTCGTCGTGCGAGACGCAAGATCGTGTCGCGTCCCTCGACCTGATCCACGAGCCCGGGAGGAAGGGCACCGCGGCCGTGCGCCGCACCGAGCAGGTTGCCGCAGATCGCACCCGTGGAGTCGCTGTCGCCGTCATGGGACACGGCGAGTGCGAGCGCATCGCCGATGTGTTCGGGTCCGGGGAAGGCGAGCGCCGCGTACACCGCGATCGCGAGGGCCTCCTCGGCCGTCCACCCGTCGCCGAGCGATTCGACCCGAGTCCGGGTCGGCGCGCCTGCGAGAACGAGTTCGCATGCAGACCGCAACGCCGCGATGGTCTCGCCCGCACCGCCGGCGAGAGCGAGGAATCCGACCGTGTGCTGCACCGCATCGACCGGTGAGAGGCCGTCGACGAGCAGCCGGACGATCATGGCCGTCGCACCTGCCGCCTCCGCAGCGGTCGGATGACCATGGGTCAGCGCTGCGGCCGAGGCCGCAGCGTCGAAGGCGAATCGGGGCGTCCATCCCGGGACGAGGCCGTATGGCGCCGCCCGCATCACCGTACCGCACCCTTTGCTTTCGTTGACCGCATCCATGACCAGGGCTGCGTCGGACTGATGGGCGACCTCGCCGATCGAACCCATCATCGTCATGCCGGGCGCACGCCTGGCGTACAACCACGACTCAGTGGCGAGTCCCGTCGCGGCAGCATCCGGAGCCTGCCGGACCTGGGTGCCGTACCACCGCACGTTCGCCGAATGCGAAGCCCGACGGACGGCACGCACGTCGTCATGCGTCAGGCTCGAGAGTTCTTCGACGGTGAACAACGTGAGCTGCGTGTCGTCGCTGATCGAGCCGTCGCCGACCGGGAACCCACCGTACGTCACGATGATCTCGCCGAGCTCGGACCCCTTCGAGAACTCGATCGGGTACCCGAGGGCATCGCCGATCGCCCCACCCAGCAGCGCGCCCTCGACCCGATCGACGACATCGCGTCGACCCAGCCCGAGCCGCCCGTCTTCGGCCTCGAGTCCGTCGATGCGACGCAGCAGCTCATCCGGGGCGAGCAGGCACGCCGCCGCCAGTTCGTATGCGACTCCCGGATCCGACGTTCGTGGCCCGAGCCCCCACGACTCGGCATCGGCGGGAACCACGTGGAATGCGAGTGCATTCGAGGACCTGCGAAGCGGAAGCCGGGCGCTCGCTTCATCGGCGGCGGTGAATCGGGTCGCCCATCGGAGACTGCCGAACCGATACAGGGCTGCAGACGAGGCAAAGCGATAGGGCGAATTCGTCGAATGCCATTCGATGCCGCCGCGGAACTCGATCAGCTCTGCGTCGCGCAACCCGAACCTCATCAGGATGACCTGATCGCCATCGATCAGCACGGCGACCGACGTGTCATGCACCTCGACATCGACCTGCGAGACCTCCGCGAGGCGAACGAGCGTCTCTACGACACGCGCCACGCGTTCGGCGATGACGTCGCGGGGGCGTTCACCGGTGGCGTCCATGCCGAGCCACTTCTCGACATTCGACCAGCGGCCCTGCCGGGCCTGGAGCTGGTCGGCAAGCCGATCGAACACAGCCTCGCCGTAGGCCCTCGGATCGGACGGCACTCCTCGAACGGTCATTTCCGCTCGGCCAAGTCGATTTCCCATATGCCGGGCGAGACCTCTTCCTTTCGAACCACGTCGAAGCTGACGCCTCGCTGGAACAGGATCTCATCTTCGCTGCGGTACCGCGAGAACGGGCCGACATCGACGCCCGACCGCCCTGTGATGGTCACCTTGATACCGCCGCCTGCGCCAAAGCCGTCGGCGACGGACGATGAGGTCGATGAGCTGAGGAAGGCCGGATCCGACCACTGCTTGCTCTGCACGAACTGGTCGAGCAGCCCCGGACGGATCTCCATGCCACGATACGTGATGCCCGGGACCGGGGGTAGCTTCGCGATCGCGGCGGTCGTCGCGTTGAGCCGTGTCTCGAGCCCGGGGACATCGCTCGGCGTGCTCAGTCCGCGCAAGTAGCCGTTCATCTCGGCGTAGGAGTTCGTCGTGTAGTCCCAGATACCGAGGACATCGGCCGACGTCAGGGTGGGATAGGCCTTGGAGACCTTCGCCGCCCACTCGTCGAGCTTGTCGGCGGGGATGTCACCGTTCGGCTCGCGGTACTCGGCGTCTAGCGCGCTCAGGTCGGGCACCTTCGGCGTGGTCGACGGCGCTCCCGCCCCCGGCGCGTTCAGGTTCGTATGGGACGGCGTGTGCGCACCGGTTCCGCTGCCGCCGGCGCCAGGCGTCGATGCCGGCGGCACGGCCGTACCCGGCGTGCCGGCCGCTCCCGGCATCGCGGGGCTCGCACCACCCGGCGTATGCGACGGGAGGAAGGACGGCTTCAAGGCGAGTGCCGCGGCTCCCGCGGCGGCAGCACCCCCGGCACCGGCGAGGTCTTCATGTTCGAACTCGCCGAGGCCGTCATGAGCGGACGCCGCGCCCGAGCCGCCCTCATCGGCAGACGATCCGTCTGTCGACGGCCCATCGGCGGCATCGGCTGCCACCGCGTCGGCGGTCCTGGCGATATCCGCGTCGGTCGGTGCCGAGGCCGACGAGGCGGCCGCGTGGGCGGGGGACGCTGTCGCGACTGCGGGCTTCGGGTCGGTCGCAGAACCGTCGGAGTCGACGGGCGCGTCGCCCTGCGTCGGGGCGTCACCCTGCGTCGCCGCGCCAGCCGGGCTCGACGCGTCAAGCGGGCTCGACGCGGTGCCAGCAGCGGGGCTCGACGCATCCGAAGCGGGCGCACCGGCGTGCGCCGCGGGCGCATCGCCGTCGGCATGGATCGGGGAATCGGCGACCGCTCCATCGGCGTGGCTCGACGCATCCGAAACAGGCGCGTCGGTGTGCCCAGGGGGCGCATCGCCGTCGGCAGGCTCCCCATCGGCATGCGTCGGGGCATCCGTCGCGGGTCCGTCGGCATGAGCCGGCGCAGCCGCTGCGGGCGCATCGCCGGCCACGGAAGCGTCGACGCCCGAAGACGCATCGGCGGCAGGCGCATCCGTACTCGTGGACGCATCGGCCGCGGGCGCATCCGCGCCCGTGGGCCCGTCGACGGGCGGCGTGTCGACGGTCGGGGCGTCCGCGGAACCCGCGTTGCTCAGATCCACACCACTCGTATCGACCGCACCCGGAATGTCGACCGAACCACCACCATCACCGACACCCGAACCCGCATCACCCGCGCCGGGCGTGGGCGCGTCGTTCGACACGTCGACGGCGCCGCCGCCACCCGACGTGCTCGAACCGCCGCCGCCCGCGCCGGGCGTGGGTGCGTCGGAAGGAACGTCGACCGACGCGCCGCCACCGGGCGTGCCCGCGTTCGCGTTCGTGCCGGTGCCCGACGGGATGCCGCTCGTGTCGATGTCGGGCCCGGAACCGCCGGGACCGCCCGTGCCCCCGGGCGAGGACGGCGAGGAGGGTGCGTGCCCGCCGCCGGGGCGCCCGGCCAAGGCGCCGCCGAGCAGCGCACCGGCCGCCATCGACGACAAGGGCTGGAACGGCTGACCGGACAGACCCGACTCCGCGAGACCCGATGCGAGCCCATCGACCGCGCCGCCGCCGGTCTCGACCGCGATATGCGTGACCCGGCGCATCGCGCCCGAACTCACACCGCCGGTCAACCGGCCGCCGGCGCCCGACACTCCGGCACCCGCCGCGCCGCCGACCGCGGCCGACAGCGCCGCGGTCAGGACGTTCTGCGGCTGGTAGTTCGGGTCGAGGGCACCGCGCACCGTGTTGAACGACACGGTCGTGATGCCGCTCGCGAGCCCCGCGGAGATCGACTCCTTCGCGACGCGGATGCCGCCGCGGATCGCCAGACGAGCCGCTCGCAGCGCCATCATGATGAGCGTGCGCAGCTTCTTGCACAACAGGGAGATCTTGATCGCCCACCGCACGACCGTGGTCATGATCTTCGCCGCCATCGCGGCCGCACCCGCACCGAAGGTGACCATGCCGAGCAGCGCGCCGATGCCGATCTCGATGCCGATCTCGATCGCCATCTGGGCGATGAACCAGCCGATCTCCTCCCACGCCTGGTCGACCGCGTCGATCATGCCGCGCGCGAACCCCGACATCGAATCCGCCGAGTCGGCGACCTTGCCGAACGAGGAACCCAGCGAGCGCTGGCACGAGAGCATGCTCGACTTCTGCGGGAACGTCATCGAGGACGAATTCGTGAAGGCACTGTCGACCCGCGACTGCGCACGCGTCATCGCGCCCGACAGCTCGCTCCACGCCGACTCGGCACTCGAGAGCTTGCCGCGATCGGCCGACGGCAGCACCACGCCGAGCGTCGCGAGCGCGTCTTTCAGGAAGTGGCCGAACTCGCCCAACGGCCCCTCGGGGCCCTTGCCCAGCGACGTCGGCACCGACGCCGACGGCGGCACCACGGTCGGGCTCTCTTCGGGAATGCGCGAGGACGAGGCCGGCTTGAACGCGCCGACCAGCTGCGCGCCGTCGTACGCACGACCCGTGTTGCCCAGCGCGGCATCGACGATGCGCAACGCGTTCGCCAAGCCCAACGCCGACTTCATCACATCGACCGCGTACTGGTCGTAGCCGGGCTCGCCGTCTTGACCGTGCGCGAAGACCTCGGCCGACTCGTCGTCGCCGGCCATGCCGCCGGTACCGCCGAGGGCGGACTCGCACGCACGCACCGCCTGCGACACCGACTGCGCGATCGAGAACAGCGCAGTGCCATCCGCGGCGAGCCGCGCAGCATCCAACTGAAGGTGCGACATGAAACTCCCGAACTCCTGAGGTCAAAACAGCGACCCGGCCCGACGGGCGTACCTCGTCGGGCCGGGTCGGGTGAGCGAAAGATCAGCCGCTGAGGCCGGAGGCGAGCTTGTGCCAGGAGTCGTCGAGCGACTCGATCGTCTCGGTGTAGGCCTTGTGGGCGCCATCGACCTGGTCTTGCAGGCCCTCGGCGGCCTGGGCCATGGCCTCGGCCCCGAGCTGCCACTTCTCGAACATGCTGAGGAAGTTGCTCATCGCGGGGCCCTGCCACTCGGCGGGCAGCATGTACGCGAAACCGCTCGCGCCCTGCTTGAGCGCGGTGCAGTAGGTGACGAGCTCGCCGAGCATGTCGGCCAGCGCCTTGAGGTCGGCCGTATCGGCCTGCTGCTCAGCCATGCTTGCTCCCGTCGGATGGTGCGTCGATGTCGGGCACCTCGGCGATGTGCACGGGTGCGGCGCCCTCGACGACGACCGGCTCGCCGTCTTCGCCGAGGCGGAACACGCCCTCGCCGATCGAGTCGTCATCGCCGTCGCCGTCGCTGTCGCCCGACCCGCCGCCGGTCGCCTGGCCGGTGCTCTTGCGGGCGCCGAGCATGCCGCCGCCGTAGAGCTCCTTCTCGCCGTCGCCGTCGTAGTCGCGACCGAAGAACTCGGCCATGTCTTCGGCGCGTTCCTCGCCGCGGTCGACGACCGCGCCGAGCTTGCCGGAGTTCGACCGCATCGCCGCGACCGAGGGGGCGCGGCCGTTGAACGAGCGCTGCACGCCGGATTCGTTCTGCGTGTACGACCCGTCGGCGGCGATGAGCCCCGTCTGGAGGGCCGCGAGCGACTGGCGCACGAACCCCGCGGTGGTCATGAACGTCGCCCAGCCCTCGGAGAAGCTGTCGGCGTCGTCGCCCTTCCAGGTGACGTCGACCGTGCGCTTGACCTGCGAATCGACCGTCGACAGGTTGGTGTCGAACGTCGCCAGCACAGTGCCGAGCAACGCCGCCACCTCGCTCAGCGCAGTCGCGCGGACTCTGAATGAGACCACGGGTACCCCTTCCCACCGGATGAGCGCCGGGGGCGTTGGACCCCGGCGCTCACGTCACCGAATGTCAGCCGTTGAACGTGCCGGCGATGGCGTTCTCGCTGTCCTCGTAGGACAGTGCCGCCTGGTTGAGCAGGTCGCTGATGCCCTGAAGGGACTCCTTGAGCTGCAGGCCGGCCTGGTCCCACTGCGAGTAGAGCTCGTTGAAGCTCTGCGACGCCGTGCCCGACCAGTCGCCGGAGATGAGTCCTTCGACGAGCGACTTCAGGTTCGACAGCTGCGACTCGATGGACTGCGAACCGCTCGAGAGCTGCCCGGCGACGCCGGCGAGCGAGTCGGACGTGACGCGGATCTCCGCCATGATGTTCCTCCGTTGAGTGGATGCCTCGTGTGAGCACGGGCGGGGTGACCCCGATTTCCCGTGCGTCGAACACGTTACCCGCTGGCCCGCGAGAATGGCATGGGGAGGACTCCCCGTGCAACGAGTGGGTACAGTCGAGGCATCCGATCTCCGACCGAAAGGCCGTCCGTGCGCCCCGACGACGCCACCCTCGCCGCCCGCCCGCAGTTGTTCCGCTACTCGCGGGCCACGGCCCCCACCGTCGTCTTCGCGATCCTGGCGCTGCTCGCCCTGATCGGGCTCGTGCTCGTGCTCGCGAACTTCGAGTCGATCCGCGACGACGCGAGCGAGATGACCGGTCGCCGCTCGGGCCTGCGCAGCATCGTCGCCCCGGCGCTCGTGGTGATCGCGGCGTTCTTCGCGGTCGCCTTCGCCTGGGTCGCGGTCGCCGGCTCGCATCGGTGGCACCGGGTCGAGACCGGAACCCGGCTGACCGCGCGGCACTTCCTCGTCTCGGGCGGCTCCGACGTCGCCGACGTCGTGCACGCGAACTTCGCGACCGGCGACCCTGCTCGCTACCTCCCCGTCCCGAACCACAAGAAGGGCGGCATCCGCGTCGCCGTCTACCGGGCCGACGCCGACCGTCTCGCCTTCGTCACCGTCCAGATGGGCAAGGGCGCGGATGCCGCGGCGTGGCCGCTCATCACCATGCGGGATCGCGCGTTCGTCGACCTGAAGCGCCTCTCCCCCGAGGACTTCTCGCGGCGCCCGAGCGGCGCGGGATCCGTCGACCCGAACCTCTTCGGCTGATGACGTCCGCCCTGCCGCCCGCGCCGTCGCACTTCGAGGCGCTCGTCGACCCCGTGAAGGCGGGCTCGGCCCGTCGCTGGAACGCCGGATTCATCGTCACGGGCTCGCTCCTCCTCGCGGCATCCGCGGTGGGCGTCGCCGTCATGCTCGCCACCGGGTTCGGCTCGTGGTTCACGGTCGTGCTCGTCGCCGTGCTCGGCGTGCTCAGCATCTCGCTGGTCGTGACGAGCGTGCTGCGCGGGCGGATCCTCCGGCTGCTCACGGGGTCCGGCGCGGTGGCCTGCCGCATCGACGACCGCGGGGTCGTGCTCGCGAACTCGCCGGCCATCCCGTGGTCAGAGGTCGTGTTCGTCGGCGTGCTGAACGACCGCGCCCGCACCGCCAGGCTGCGCGCGGTGCCGGTGTTCGGCTGGTTCGGGTCGCTCGCGCTGAAGGCCGGCAACGGCACGATCCTGTGCGAGATCGCCGTGCGCGACGGCGAGTCGCTCCGCGCGGGCATCCCCGATCGGGGCGCGGCGCGGCGCATCAGCCTCTACGGCCGTTGGCCCGACGGCATGCGCCACGGGCTCCTGCCGCTCCTGCTCGACTCCGTGCTCTCGGAGGAGACCAGCCAGGCCGTCGTGCGCGCCCTCTTCAGCGAGGCGCAGGCGCGCGGCATCCCGTTCTCGATGCACGAGTCCACGTTCGGCTTCCTGAAGTGGAAGGGACCGCTGCTCGACCCCGAGTGGCCGACCGCGCTCTGATCAGGCCGGGCGGATCTCGAACGACAGGTCGCCGAGCCAGACCGTGTCGCCGACGGATGCCTCGACCCGCGTGCCGGCGGACTCGAGCTGCTGGATGCGACCGCCGCGCTCGAGGCGCGCGCCGTTCGCCGACCCGGCATCGCCGACGTGGATGCGGCCGTCGGCCAGGTCGAGGAAGAGGTGCACCCGCGACACGGAACGCGTGTCGTCCTGCACCTCGACGGCGCGAACCCCCATGGCCAGGGCGGTGTCAGCAGGCTTCCGCCCGATGACGGCGCTGCCGGAGACGACGATGCGCTGACCCGTCGAGAAGGCGAGCTCGATGCGCTCGACCTTGGGCGGCGCGGCCGCGGCGGGAGTCGCCTGCGCCGCGGCATCCGCCCTCGAACCGCCCTGCTGCCATGGCAGGCTGCGCGGCAGCGGCACGGGGGTGACGGCGCCGGCGGTCGCGCCGGGAACGGGCGCAGGCGCCGCCGCCGGGGCGGTGCGCTGGGGCGCCGCGAACTGCGTGGGCACCGGCGGGCGGGCGGCCTGCTGCGGGATGAGCTGGCCGCACTCGACGCAGTACATGCTGTTCGGCTGCAGCGTCGCGTCGCAGTAGACGCAGCGGGCAGAAGCCACGGAGTCGGTCCCTTCCTCGGTTGGGCGTTTCGCCCGGGTCAGTCTACGTGCGTCGCCGACGCGTCACTGGCGGATGTCGGGAACGCGCACCGGGAGCCATCCGGCCGGGGTCGTGAAGACCGCGGACCCGGGCGTTCCCCGGCCGAGCATGAACTTCGGGATCGGGGAGCCGATCGTCTGCGTGCCCATGACCGCCGACTCGGGACGCAGCACGAGCGCGCGGCGGGCGCGCTTCGCCTCGACGACCGGGCCGCCGAAGAGCGTGGAGAGCGATTCGGAATCTGCCGAGACGATGAACGCCGCCCGGTGCTTGGCGCCGGTCAGGGCGTGCTCGATCGGCGCGTTCTTGTACTGCTCGGCGTCGTCGACGATGACCGTGACGAACTCGCCGGCCGCGTCGAGCATCTGCTGGATCGTGCCGGGGTCGGTGTCGCCGGCCGCGATGACCGGGATGCCGTGGCCCGTCGCGACCTCGGTGAGCACCGACTCCCTCGGCGACACCACCAGGAGCGGTGTCTTGCGCCACGCGAGCTGGTGCACGATGGCCGCGAGAGCCGACGACCGACCCGACTTGCGCGGCCCGGCGACGACGAAGCCGCCCTCGGCCGGCCAGTCGATCGTGAACCGCGACAGCACGTCGCCGCCGACCGCGACGACGGGGCCGTCGGCGGGACCGGAGTCGCCGAGCGGCAGGTCGTAGGCGGCGGTGAGCGCGAAGTGGCCGGGCAGCGGGTCGACCCGCACCGGCTGCGGGAGGCCCGCGAGCTGCGGGTACTGGTCGAAGTGGTCGTGCACCTGCTCGACGATGCGCCGGAGCGCCGTGGTCTGCGCCTCGCCGCTCGTGTCGCGCACGAGCACCGCGAGCTGCGCCTCGGCGCCGCCGGCCCCGAACAGCACGCGGCCGGGCGGGAGGTCCATCGGCACGTCCTTCGCGAGGATGCCGGCCGTGCGGTAGTCGGACAGGTCGCGGAGCGGCAACACGTACTGCGCGTCGATGAACGAGGAGATCTTGTCGCCCGAGATGCCGCGGTCGCCCGTGATGAGCACGCGCACGCCGACGGCCGGGCCCTCGCGCAGCACGCGCATGAACTGGTCGCGGAACGTCACGAGCTGGTCGGCGTTCATGGTCGAGAGCATGCGCTCCCAGCCGTCGACGACGACCACGGCGTACGGGAGCCTCGTGGCCGCGTCGGACTGCGCCCGCTGCTCCGAGATGTGCCCGACGCCGGCGGAGGACAGCACCGACTGGCGACGCGCGAGCTCTTCGAGCAGGCGCTGCACGAGGCGGGGCAGGCGGTCGGCGTCGAGCTGCGTGACGACGGCGCCCGTGTGCGGGGCGTCGACGAGCGGCAGGAGCGCGCCGTTGCCGAAGTCGATGACGTAGAGGTGCAGGTCGGCCGGGGTGTGCTCCTGCACGAGCTGCGCGAGCATGGTGCGCAGCGCCGTCGTCCGGCCCGAGAGCGAGCCGCCGATGAAGAGCACGTGCGAGTCGGTCTCGATGTTCCAGGTGAGGCTGCGCTGCGACTGCTCCCCGGGCACGTCTTCGAGGCCGAGCACGATCGCGCCCTCGGGAACCGGCTGGTCCTGGAACTTCTCGAGCGGGAGCACGGCCGGCAGCGGCACGAGCCACGGCGACGGGTTCTTCGGGATGCCGAGCTGCTGCGTCGCCGCGGTGATGAGGTTCACGAGCGCACGCAGGTCGGTGTCGTCGTGATCGGTGACCTGGGCCTGCGAGGAGGCCGCCTTGGGATACCTGGCCGGGAACCCGAGCAGATCCCACTGCAGGCGGGCCTTGCGCGGCAACACCTTCACGCTGCGCTGCACGCCGGGGCGGATGCCGGCCACACGCGCCGTCTGGAAGGCCACGGGCGCCGACGAGGGGCCGGTGCGCACGAAGCCGCGACCGGGCGTCGTCGGGCTGATGAGCGCCGCCTCGCCGGAACCGAGGATGTCGGAGGAGTCGGTGCGGTCGGTCACGCGCAGCGCGACGCGGAGATTGATGTTCGACTGCATCTCGGGGGTGACCACGCCGGCCGGACGCTGCGTCGCGAGCACGAGGTTGACGCCGAGCGAACGGCCGACGCGCGCGATGCGCACGAGACCGTCGATGAACTCGGGCAGCTCCGTGCGCAGCTCGGCGAACTCGTCGATGACGATCATGAGGCGTGCGAGCCCTCGACGGGCCGCCGTGTCGGCGTCGCGCGCCCACGCGGAGTCGACGTCTTTCGCCCCCATGTCGCGCAGCACCTTCTCGCGGCGCTTGAGCTCGGCGTCGAGCGAGGCGAGGGCGCGCTCGGTCTCGCGGGCGTCGAGGTTCGTGACCATGCCGACCGTGTGGGGCAGCCGCTCGCAGTCGGCGAACGCCGAACCGCCCTTGTAGTCGACGAGCACGAAGTTCAGGGCGTCGGGGCGGTTGGCGAGCGCGAGGCTGACCACGAGGGCCTGGAGGAACTCGGACTTGCCCGAACCGGTGGTGCCGGCCACGAGCGCGTGCGGGCCGTCGCGCGAGATGTCGACCGCGAACTCCCCCTCGCCGGTCGCGCCGACGACGACGAAGGTGTTGCGCGGCTGCGTCTGCCACCGGCGCACGAGCGGCTCGGGGTCGTCGAGGTCGATCGCGAGCAGGTCGGCGAAGCGCACGGCCGACGGCAGCATGGCATCGTCGCCGACGCCGCTGACGTGCCGCAGCGAGCAGAGGCTGCGGGCCATGAGCTCGGCGCGGGGCACCGAGAGGCCGTCGAGCAGCACGACGGGGTGGTAGTCGGTGCCGGTCTCGACGCGCGCGACGGCGGGGTCGGAGGGGTCGATCGCGACGACGCTCTTCGCCTCTTCGGGAAGGCGCTCGCGTTCGGTGTCGAGCGCGACGAGGTGGATGCCGTGCGCCGCGCCGTGCTCGAGCAGCTGCACCATGCCCGGCAGCATGCGCAGGCGACGGGCACCGTCGACGATGACGAGCACGCTGCTCGGCGGCTCGGCGCCGCGCTGGCCGGCGGTGCGCATTCGGAGGTCGAGCAGCTCGGAGAGCTCGCGGAGGCGCTCGCGCCGGGAATCGTCGGAGTTGCCGACCGACGCGGCGGCGGCGGCGGGCTGCGCGTGCGGAAGCCACTGCACCCAGCTCCAGTCGGCTTCGGCGTCGTCGGGGCAGAGCACGACGAGCTCGGCGTCGCGCGGCGAGCGCAACGTCGCCCAGCCGGCGACGATGACGCGCGCGAGGCTGCGGGCGGCGTCGACGGGGCCGGCGATGCCGAGCGGGCCGGAGCGCAGGTCGGCCGCGATCGGCACGGGCGCGACGCCGACGCGGCGCTCGCTCGTGCGGTCTTTTCCGCCGCCCTCGAAGCGCACGTCGAGGGCGACCTCGGTCACGCCCAGTCGCACGGCGAGCGAGTCGGCGTCGGTGCGACGCCGCTCCCAGAGCCGCGAGAGCGGGCGGGTCGCGATGTCGAAGAGCACGACGGGGTCTGGCAGGCGGTACCAGGACTCGATGCGCTGGCGCTTGGCCAGCTCGCCGATGCGTGCCTCGGTCGCGCGCACGTCGTCGATCCACTGCTGCTCGGTCTTCACGCCCTTGTTCTTGGCGAGCTTGCGGTTGGTCAGGAACGAGCCGATGACCATGATGGGGCTCGCGGCGGCCATGAGCAGCATGATGGGACGGCCGAACACGACGGCCATGGTCACGCCGAGCACGACCGGGATGATCGCCGAGAGCCACGGCATGGGCGACTGGTCGGGGTCTTCGGGCTTGTCGCCCGGAAGGGCGACGACGGGCTGCTCGGCGGCCGGCCGGATGCGGCTCGGGCGGTTGAACCCCCTCGCGCCGAGCGCGTCGCGCGTGAGGTCGGCGTCGCCGACGGGCGCGATGCCGAGCCGCAGCACGCTCGAGCCCGCCTGCACGAGGTCTGCCGGCACGACGTCGGTCGGCTCGGTGATCACGACGCCGTTGACCCACACCTGGGCGCCGCGCTCGGGGGCGACCGAGGCGGTGAGCGGCACCGGGCGCCCGTCGCTGCCGGCGCCGCCCGGCGAGACCGTGATCGTCACGTGGTGGGCGAGCAGGGCGGGGTCGGCGATCGAGAGCGAGACGGATGCCCCGTGGCCGATCGTGACCGCGGCGCCCCGGACGATCGGCAGCGAGTCGCCCGAGAACGGGCCGCCGACGAGTTCGAGCCTGAGGCCGCCGGCCGGCGTGTCGGCGTGGGCGGTCTGCGGCACCTGGCCGCCCGAGAGCACGGCGCTGTCGGCGAGGGGCGTCGTCGGCGCGGGCTCGCCGTCGAGCATGGCCTCGGGCACGCCGAGCGACTCGGCGACCTCGCCGACGGTGGTGCCCTCGTCGACGTCGAGCATCCATGATCCGGCGGCGTCGCCGGCGCGCTGGTCGAGCGTGAGTCGGAGGCTCATGGGTGCTGCCTTTCGGAGGGGATCGTCATCGTGCGGTGCGATCGAGGACGGCGATGAACGCGTCGAACGGTCCGCCGACGGCGGGCTGCTCGGCGGGGACGGGCGGGATGAACAGGGTCGTCACGGGTTCGTCGTCGGCGTCGGTCGGCGCCGCGGGCACGGGGCCCGACGAGGGGAACGCGGTGCCCTCGGGCAGTTCGGTGCCGGCCGGCACGAGCGTGACGGATCCGTGCGCCTGCTCGCCGGAGGCGGCGACCTGGAAACCGAACTGGTCGGCCTCGCCCGTGCCCGTGTAGCGTGCGGCGCCGTCGGCGTCGCAGGCCGCGGCACCGTGGATCGCCGCGCCGCACGAGACGAAGACGACGTCGTCGCCGGCGATCGCGGTCACGAGCGCCGCGAGATCGATCTCGGCGTCGCCCGAGCCGTCGAGCGGCACGGCGACGTCGAGCGCGACGAGCGGCGAGTCTGCGCGGTAGACGCCCACGCGCACGACCCCCTGCCCCGTGGTGCCGAACTCGTCGGCGATGCCGAAGCCGACCTCGGCCGCGCCCGTGAACGACGCGGAGGCGCGGAACACGAGGTGCGTCGCCGTCGCCCACGCCGTGCCGGCCTCGGCGGGCTCGACCCCGACGGCGACGAGCCCGGCGCCGCCCCCGCAGCGGGTGCAGGTCGCCCCGAGGTCGGAGAACGGCACGAGCAGCAGGCTGCCGGATGCCACGGGCCGCACGCTCGCGGACGGCGAGGGCTCGGGTGCCGGCGGGGCCGCGAGGCTCACGCGGTATGCGACCGTCATCGACACGGAGCCGTCGGTGAGCGCGACGGGCAGCACGGTCGTGCCCGCCTCGGGGTCGTAGTCGGGGGCCGACAGCGTGATGTGCTCGGAGTCGCACTCGACGACGAGCGCGCTCGTCGACCTCGGGCCGGCGCAGTCGGAGATGCGCCACGGCAGCGGCGGCTGGATCTCGGCGGTCTCGCGGTACGGGATCTCGATCTCGGCGGCGTTCGTGGACTCGGCCGCGGCCGCCTCCTCGTCGGCGGGCGCGTCGCCGGAGGCGGCTCCGGCCGATGCCGCGGTGCCGAGGACGAGGAACAGCGCGACGACCGGCACGACGGCGAGGAGCGACCTCTTGCGTGCGACGCGGCTCACCGTGCTCCTCCCCATGCGGCCGCCCGCGTTCGGGCGCCGATATAGCATGGTACGCGGTCGGCGCCGCCGACCGCGGCGATGAGGAGGAGCGGCGATGTCCGATCGGCTCATGCCGCCATCCGGCCACTCGGTGCTCGGACACGCGCCCGGCCAGCCCGCGCTCGGCGATCACGCCGGCGCCCGCGCGCTCGGCTCCGGCTCGACCGTGCTGCCCGAGCTCGCCGAGACGCCCGAACGCGAGCGCAGCTGGTGGCGCCACCCGGCGTTCCTCGTCTCGATGATCCTGACCGTGCTCGCACTCGGTGCGGCGGCGGCCTGGTGGATCGTCTCGATCGTGACCGACGACTCGGTGCGCGTCGACGGGCTCACGGCATCCGTCGAGGGCGGCAATCTGCACCTCGACTGGGGCGGGCCCGACGCCGACTACACGCTCTACGCGGTCGACGCCGACGGCGCGGTCACCGACCTCACCCAGCTCGTGCGCGGCACCGAGGCGTGGATCCCCGCTGCGGCGGGCGTCGCCGACGACTCCACGTGCTTCGTCGTGCGACCCGCGACGGTCACCGCCGACGTGAGCCTCGACGCGGCCACGCTCGACGGCCAGCGCGGCGCCGGGGTCTGCGCGGCCGACGCGGGCGCCTGATGCCGCCGGTGCGCCCCCGACGTCCGGCAGCCGGTCCGCGCCGTACGCCCGGTCGCCGCGCGCTCCGGCGTCGCGCGGCCGTGCTCG
>NZ_WBIS01000008.1 GCF_009749465.1 Agromyces terreus | reverse complement strand
CGCGCGCCCGCCCGCGCGCCCGCCGGGCCCCCACGGCCGCGACCGCGCCGACGGCCGCGAACATGATGACCGCGTTGACGCCGCGGTTCAGGAGCAGCGGCACGATGCCGCTCTCGTCGGAGGTCTGGTCGATCGCGATGTAGAACCCGCCGATCGCCGCGCCCGAGCCGACGGCCATGAGGATGCCGCGGAGCGAGGGTCGCACGGCGCCGCGCTCGGGCACGAAGCCGACGAGCAGCACCGCGACCAGCGCGAGCCCGAGGCCCCAGTAGCCGATCGCCTCGAAGCGCTCGCCGGCCACGACGAGGCCCCAGACCACGGGCACGATCGCGGAGACCACGGCCGTCGTCGGCGAGAGGATGCTCATCGGGCCGATGGCGAGGCACGCGTAGAGCAGCCCGATGCCGACGCATCCGATCGCTCCCGAGATCGCACCCCAGAGCACGTCGTGGGCGTTCCACTCGCCGCCCAGGACGGGCAGGAGCGCGACGAGGAGCACGAATCCCGACAGGGCCGCGACCGCCGTCGCGAGCAGGGCGCTCACGCGCTTCGCGGCGAGCCCGCCGAGGAAGTCGGCGGCCCCGAAGACGAGGGCGCCCGAGAGCGAGAAGACGGCGGTCAGCACGAGCCCTCATGCTAGCGAGCGGATGCCTCGGCTGCCGCCGCCCCGATCGGCTTCGAGGTCGGGCCTCGCGGCCGAGGGGGCCGACGGGCCGCCGGGCCGCCGCCGCGAGGGTTGCGCGTGAATCACGATCGCCCTCGGAGCGCCAGCCCCTCGACCGAATTCGCTCATCTGAGCACCCTCGAAGGGGGCGCATGCTCGACTGCGCGGCATCCCGTGAACAAGTTGTGAAATCGGCCCCATCATTGGCCGGAACCCCTTGGCAGAGACCCAGCCGAATCATAGGCTGACGCGCAAAGCGGCCCCCGAGCGGGGGTGTTCGACTCGTGATCGCGAGCGAACGGCAGCGCGCGATGACGGCACGGACCCGTGGCCGAACAGCACGCGAGATGACACAGGGGAGCGTCATGCAGGGTGGTCGAACCGTCCAACGCCTTTCCGCCATAGCGGCCACGGCCGCCGGGGCATTGATCGTCGGAATGCTGGGGGCGCCACCCGCGCTCGCCGCGACCGACGGCTCGGGCGTGGTGATCAACGAGGTCTACGCGCGAGGCGGCAGCGCCAACCAGCCGTACACGAACAAGTTCGTCGAGCTCTACAACCCGACCGATGAGGCCGTGTCGCTCGCCGGGTGGTCGCTGCAGTACCGCTCGGCCGGCAGCACAGGTGCCGCCACCGGCGTCGTCGAGCTCAGCAAGTCCATTCCGGCCGGCGGGTACTTCCTCGTCCAGATGAAGTCGAACGCGGCGAATGGCGTCGCGCTTCCGGAGCCCGATCTGATCACGACGCTCGACCCGAGTGGAACGAACGGTTCGGTCTTCCTCGCCGATGTCGCGACCGCCGTCAACCCCGGCACCGGGTCGATCGTCGGCGCGGCGAACGTCGTCGACTACGTCGGCTACGGCACCTCCTCGAACTTCGAGGGCTCCGCCGCCGCCTACCCCGGCAGCAACTCGACCGCGGGCAGCATCTCCCGCACCGACGGCGTCGACACCGACGTCAACTCCGCGGACTTCGCCTTCAGCGCCACGCCGACCCCGCAGAACGCCGGCGGCGAGGACCCGACCGACCCGACGGATCCGACCGATCCCGAGCCGGTCGTGAAGACCATCGCCGAGGTCCAGGGCGAGGGCGACGTCAGCCCGCTCGTGGGCCAGTCCGTCACGGTCGAGGGCGTCATCACCGCCGACTACCGCACGGGCGGCTACAACGGCGTGACCATCCAGACTCCCGGGCCCGACACCACGTCCGGCGCCTCCGACGGCGTGTTCGTCTTCGGCATGCCCGCGGTCGGCGCGGTCGGCGACCTGGTGCGCGTGACCGGTTCGGTCAGCGAGTACTTCGGCCTGACCGAGATCACGACGAGCGCCACGGGCGTCGAGGTCGTGACCGCCGGCGCCGGCGTGCCCGAGCCGCAGCCCCTGCCCGACACCCTCGTCGGCGACGAG
Source organism: Agromyces terreus (assembly GCF_009749465.1). Lineage (GTDB taxonomy): Bacteria > Actinomycetota > Actinomycetes > Actinomycetales > Microbacteriaceae > Agromyces > Agromyces terreus. The sequence goes on along the minus strand of NZ_WBIS01000008.1, from coordinate 127,112 downwards.
CGCGAGGCGCTCGAGAGCATGCTCGTCGCCCCGAGCGGCACCTACCTCGTCTCGAGCACCCACGAGATCTACAACTACGGTTCGCTCTGGATGGCCGCGGGCGAGGCCCTGCCGGTCAAGAGCACCGAGGTCCTCGACGCGGGCGACGAGGCGAACGCCGTGGCCGTCGCGAACCGCGGGCGGCTGCTGATCCTCGACGACGGCTGGAACAGCGCGGTCACCTCCGCAGCCCACCCGGCCGAGCAGCCCTACCTGACGAAGGACCAGGTCGTGCGCAACGGCGACCGCGTGATCCTGCCCTCGACGCCCTTCGTGCTGAGCTACGGCTTCAATGCCTGGCGCCTGCAGCCGACCGCGCCGATCGACAGCGAGAGCCCGGCATCCGTCAAGCCCACGTTCGAGACGCTGAATCCGCGGCCCGAGACGGCGCCCGCCGTCGGCGGCGACGTGCAGGTCGGCGTGTTCAACGTGCTGAACTACTTCACGACCCTCCAGAGCGAGAACTCCAACGCGCGCGGCGCCGAAACCGCAGCGGAGTTCGACCTCCAGGAGGAGAAGATCGTCGCCGCGATCACGGCGCTCGACGCCGAGGTCGTCGCACTCCAGGAGATCGAGAACTCGTTCAAGCTCGGCGAGGCCCGCGATGAAGCGACCGCGACGCTCGTCGCGGCCCTGAACGAGGCCGAAGGGGCGGATGTCTGGGACTACGTCCCGACGCCCGCGGTGCTGACGGCGGCGACGACCGACTACATCCAGAGCGCGATCATCTACCGCACCGACGCCGTCACCCCGAAGGGCGACGCGCAGACCGTGGTCGACGAGAGCGTGTGGGGCAACGCCCGCGAGCCCATCGGGCAGGTCTTCGAGCTGGAGAACGGCAACGACTTCTCGGTCGTCGCCAACCACTTCAAGTCGAAGAGCGGCTCGGGCACCCAGCCGGCCGACGGCCAGGGCTTCTTCAACGCCGACCGCGTGGCGCAGGCCGAGTCGCTCCTGACGCTCGCCGACTCGCTCGCGGCCGAGGCCGGCGAGGTGTTCCTGCTCGGCGACTTCAACTCGTACAGCGAGGAGGACCCGATCCAGGTCCTCACCGGCGCCGGATACAGCGACCTGCTGCCCGACCTCACCGACGACCAGTACACGTACACGTTCGACGGCGAGCTCGGATCGCTCGACCACGCGCTCGGCAACGCCGCGGCCGTGCAGGGCGTCACCGGCATCGGCCGCTGGGCGATCAACTCGCCCGAGTGGAGCGACCGCCAGTACGACAACGGCTCGCCCGACGACGGTTCGGTCTACCGTTCGAGCGACCACGACCCGACGCTCATCGGGCTCGACAGCTCGAAGCTCACCGACGTGGTCGACATCTCCGTGATGACGATCAACGACTTCCACGGCCGCATCGAGCAGTCGTTCCCGGCCGGCGGCGCAGCCGTGCTGGCCGGTGCGGCCGAATGGGTGCGCTCGCAGAACCCGAACACGGTCTTCGCCGCGGCGGGCGACCTGATCGGCGCCTCGACGTTCACGTCGTTCATCCAGAAGGACACCCCGACGATCGAGTCGCTCAACGCGGCCGGACTCGAGGTGAGCGCCGCGGGCAACCACGAGTTCGACCGTGGATGGGCCGACCTGCGCGACCGCGTGCAGGACGAGGCCGACTTCGAGTACATCAGCTCGAACGTCTTCCTCAAGGGCACCGACACGACCGCGCTCGCGCCGTACTACACGAAGGAGATGGAGGGGGTGACGGTCGGCTTCATCGGCGCCGTCACCGAGGACCTCCCGTCGCTGGTGAGCCCCGGGGGCATCACCGACCTCGATGTGCGTCCGATCGTGGAGTCGGTCAACGCGCAGGCCGAGAACCTCACCGACGGCGACCCCGCCAACGGCGAGGCCGACGTGCTGATCCTGCTCGTGCACGAGGGCGCCGCGACGGTCGCGATCGACGCCGCGACCGACAACTCCGTGTTCGGCAAGCTGGTCGCGGGCATCGACCCGTCGGTCGACGCGATCGTCTCGGCGCACACGCACCTGGCGTACAACCACGTCATCGACGGTCGCCCGGTCGTCTCCGCCGGCCAGTACGGCGAGCAGTTCGGGCTCATGTCGATCCGCTTCGACCCGAACACCGACGAGCTCGTCTCGATCAGCAACGAGCTGAAGCCGCTCACGACGCCGGCGCAGGTCGGGCCTCCGCCCGTGCCCGCGAAGGCCAACTACCCCGCCGACCCCGAGGTCGCAGCCATCGTCGCGCAGGCGAAGGCGGATGCCGCGGGGCCCGGTGCGGTCAAGCTCGGCGACATCACGGCCGACTTCAACCGTGCACGCGAGGCCAACAACTCCGAGGCCCGCGGCGCGGAGTCCACGCTCGGCAACTTCGTCGCCGACGTGCAGCTCTGGGCCGCCCAGCAGGACGGCGCTGCCGACATCGCGTTCATGAACCCGGGCGGTCTTCGCACCGACCTGAAGTTCGCGACGAACGCCGACGGCACCCCGAAGGCCCAACCCGGCGCCGTCACGTACGCCGAGGCGGCATCCGTGCAGCCGTTCGCGAACACGCTGTTCACGCAGACCCTCACGGGCGCGCAGATCACGCAGGTGCTCGAGGAGCAGTGGCAGCCCGCTGGTGCGGCACGGCCGTTCCTGAAGCTCGGCACGAGCGAGGGGCTGAAGGTCGTCTACGACCCCACGGCCGCGGCGGGTTCGCATGTCACGCACGTCTCGCTCGACGGGGTCGAGCTCGACCCCGCCGGTGAGTACCGGGTGGTCGTGAACTCGTTCCTCGCGACCGGTGGAGACAACTTCTCCACCCTCGGCACGGGCAGCGACCGCGTCGACACCGGCAAGGTCGACCTGCAGGCCATGGTCGACTGGTTCGCCGTCAACAAGACCGCCACGCCCGACACGGCGCAGCGCTCGGTCGGACTGGTGCTGCCCGCCCCGGCCGACGGCGTCGCGTACCAGCCCGGCGAGTCGCTCGACCTCGCGATCAGCTCGCTCGACTTCAGCACCAACGAGGTCGCCGCGGGTCAGGTCTCGGTCTCGATCGGCGGCATCGAGGTGGGCACCGCGGCCGTCGACCGCACGCCCGTCGTGACGACCGACGAAGGGGGTCGCGCCACGCTCACGGTCGCGGTGCCCGAAGGGCTGAGCGGCGCGACGACGCTCGAGATCGCGGTCGCCTCGACCGGCACCACGGTGAGCGTGCCGATCACGGTCGCCGAGACCACCGAGCCGCAGGCACCGGTCCGGACGATCACGGTCGGCGCACCGAGCAAGCTGCTGGTGCGTTCGGGCTCGTCGGTGACCTACAACGCGCAGGTCTTCGCGCTCGACGGGTCGAAGCCCGTCGGCACCGTCTCGGTGTACGACGGTTCGAAGCTCGTCGCGACGGTCGACCTCACGGCCGACGCGAAGAACGGTCGGGTCGGCATCACCGTGCCGAAGCTCTCGCGCGGCGTGCACCTGCTGAGCGCGCGCTTCGAGGGAACCGAGCCCTACACCGACTCGAGGATGTTCCAGATCCCCGTGCTCGCCTGGTGAGCCGACGGAGGGCGGCGGGCCTCGTGCCCGCCGCCCTTCGGCGTGTCCGGACTCGTCTAGGCTGGTGCGCATGACCTCGAGGTGGGCCCGCGTCGCGCGCGGCGGCGTGATCGCCGCGTTCGCGACGTTCGTCGCGGCCCTCTCGCACACCCTCGGCGGCGGCACCGCCCCGGGCGCCCTCGCCGTCGGGCTGTCGTTCGCGTTCTCGGCGCTGCTCTGCATCGCCGTCGTGGGCGCCAGGCTCTCCGCCGTGCGCACGGTGATCGCGGTCTCGACGACGCAGTTCGCCCTCCACGCGCTCTACTCGGTGCAGGGCGGTGGCGCCGTGCCGACCGCCGGCGGGCACCACCACCTCGTCTTCGAGCTGCCGTCGGGTGCGGCATCCGCCTCGCCGTTCGCCTACGACGCGTCGATGCTGCTCACCCACCTCGCCGCCGTCGTCGTCACGGTGCTCGCCATCCGACACGGCGACGCCGCGCTGCGCGCCTCGCTCGCCGCGGCGCTGCTGGCCGTGGCATCCGTCCTCCCCTCCGTGCCCGCGCCGGTCGTCGAGCGCCCCGCTCCGACGCCCTCGGGCTCGGGCTTCACGGCGCCCCGCGCGCTCGCGAGCCTGCTCCACCTCTCCGTGATGCGGCACCGGGGGCCGCCGCAGGGGTTCGCCGTCGCCTGACGTCCTCGTGACGTCCGATGCAGAGCGCCCGCGCAACCTGCACGGCCGACGGCTCCGAACCACCCTGTACCGCGCACGCCGACCGGTCGGTCGCCGGCGCACCCCACGAAGAGGAACAATCGCCATGTCCCGTACCGCACGCAACACCGCCATCACCGCGTCCGCCCTCCTCGGCGGCGCCCTGCTCGCGCTCTCCGCACCGCTCGCCGCGAGCGCCCACGTCACGGTCACGCCGAGCGGCACCGCCGCCGGCAGCTACACCGCGCTCACGTTCTCGGTCGGTCACGGCTGCGACGGCTCGTCGACGACGAAGCTGACGTTCGACATCCCCGACGAGATCGAGTCGGTGACCCCCACGGTGAACCCGAACTGGACCATCGAGAAGGTCGCCGACGGCGACCGCACGGGCCAGGTCGTCTACACGGCGATCACCCCGCTCCTCGACGGGTACCGCGACACCTTCGCGCTGCAGGTGCACCTGCCGGAGGATGCCGCGGGCACGACGCTCGAGTTCCCGGTGCTGCAGACCTGCGAGGTCGGCGAGACGAACTGGGCCGACCCGGTCGTCGAGGGTGAAGACGAGCCCGAGCACCCCGCGCCGAGCATCACCGTGACCGAGGCGGTCGCGGGCGACGGCCACGGCCACGCGGCCGCGACCGACGGCGACGAGGCCGAGGAGCACGACCACGAGGCGGATGCCGCGGCCGACGACTCGAGCGACACGGTCGCACGCGTGCTCGGCATCGGCGGTCTCGCGGTCGGCGTCGTGGGCATCGTGCTCGCGATCACCGCACGCCGCCCCCGCAAGGACGCGTGATGCGCGGCCGGCGCGGGTTCGGCCGCGCAGACCGGCGCCGAGCACGGGGCGTGGTGGGCGCCGCGGTGCTCGTCGCGGCATCCGCCCTGCTCGTCGCCGTGCCCGCGATGTCGGCCTCGGCGCACAACTACGTCGTCTCGACGACGCCCGCCGAAGACGCCGTCGTGACCGAGCAGCCCGGCCAGGTCTCGCTCCAGACGAACGACGAGCTGCTCGACCTCGGCACGGGCGCCGCGTTGCTCGTGCAGGGGCCCGACGGGCTGTACTACGGCGACGGCTGCGCGGTCATCGACGGGCCGTCGGCGGTCGCCGACGTCGATCTCGGCGAGGCCGGCACCTACACGGTGCTCTGGCAGGTCGTCTCGACCGACGGGCATCCGATCTCGGGCGAGTGGACCTTCGAGTGGCAGCCGGCCGACGGCGTGGCGCTCGGCACGGGCACGGATGCCCCCGCCTGCGGCGGCGACGCGGCCGGCTCGACCGCCGCCGACGACGGCGACGCCGAAGGCTCCGGGGGGTCCGACGAGGCCGGGGCGTCGTCGGTTCCGACCGACCTGCTGTGGCTCGGCGGCGGCGTGCTCGTCGCGGCCGTCGCGGCCGTCGCCACGTGGCTCGTGGTGCGGCGCAGGGCCTGAGGATGATCCGGCTCGCCTGTCGGGTGTGCTCGTTACACTCGACGGGTGAGCCGGAACCCCGAACCCTACGACGACGTCCCCTGGCCGGACGACGAGTTCGCACCGCCGCCCGACGACGCGTGGGTTCCGCCCGCCGATGAGGCGTGGGGCCCGCCGGTCGGCGGCGACGTCGTCGCGGCCGGGTCGGCCGAGGCCGGGCCCGCCGGCTACTCGGGTCCCGTCGTCGCGGCTCCGGCCAGGTTCGAGACGGCGGCCGAGGCGCTGCACACCGTGTTCGGCTACGACAGCTTCCGCGGCGAGCAGGCCGAGATCATCGCGCAGGTCGCCGGCGGCGGCGACGCGGTCGTGCTCATGCCCACGGGCGGCGGCAAGAGCCTCTGCTACCAGATCCCGTCGTTGCTCCGCGAGGGCACGGGCGTCGTGGTCTCCCCGCTCATCGCCCTCATGCACGACCAGGTCGACGCGCTCGTGCGCAACGGCGTGCGCGCGGCCTACCTCAACTCGAGCCAGCAGGCGTTCGAGCGCGCCGAGGTCGAGCGCGCCTACCTCGCCGGCGAGCTCGACCTGCTCTACATCGCGCCCGAGCGGTTGAACTCCGCGGCGTCCAAGCGCTTCCTCGCGAAGGGCCGCATCGCGCTGTTCGCGATCGACGAGGCGCACTGCGTGGCGCAGTGGGGCCACGACTTCCGCCCCGACTACCTCGCCCTCTCCGAGCTCGCCGAGCTGTGGCCCGACGTGCCGCGCATCGCGCTCACGGCGACCGCGACCGAGGCGACGCACCGCGAGATCACGAGCCGGCTCTCGCTCGACGGCGCCGAGCACTTCGTCTCGAGCTTCGACCGCCCGAACATCCAGTACCGCATCGCGCCGAAGTCCGAGGTGCGCAAGCAGCTCCTCGACTTCGTGCGCACCGAGGGGGTCGACGCCGAGGGCACGCCCGTCGCCGGCATCGTCTACGCCCTCTCGCGGGCGAGCACCGAGAAGCTCGCCGCGTTCCTCTCGCAGAACGGCGTGAACGCGCTGCCGTACCACGCGGGGCTCGACGCGGCGGTCCGCCGCCGCACGCAGGAGCGGTTCCTCCGCGAAGACGGCGTGGTCGTGGTCGCGACCATCGCGTTCGGCATGGGCATCGACAAGCCCGACGTGCGGTTCGTCGCCCACGTCGACCTGCCGAAGTCGGTCGAGGGGTACTACCAAGAGACGGGTCGCGCCGGCCGCGACGGCCTGCCGGCCACCGCGTGGCTCGCCTACGGGCTCCAAGACGTCGTGCAGCAGCGCCGCATGATCGACGAGAGTCCTGGCGACCTCGCGCACCGTCGGCGTCTGGCCTCCCACCTCGACGCCATGCTCGCGCTCTGCGAGACCGTCGAGTGCCGCCGGCAGAACCTGCTCGGCTACTTCGGGCAACCGAGCGAGCCCTGCGGCAACTGCGACACCTGCCTCGAGCCGCCCACCGCGCTCGACGGCACGGTGCCCGCGCAGAAGCTCATGTCGACCATCGTGCGGCTCGAGCGAGAGCGGCGTCAGCGCTTCGGCGCGGGCCACCTCATCGACATCCTGCGCGGCAAGCAGACGCCGCGGGTCTCCCAGTACGGCCACGATTCCCTCACCACGTGGGGCATCGGCGCCGACCTCTCCGAGCAGCAGTGGCGCGGCGTCGCCCGACAGCTGCTCGCCCAGGGGCTGCTCGCCACGCACGGCGAGTACGGCACCATCTCGGTGACGGATGCCGCGGCCGACGTGCTCGCGGGCCGGCGCAAGGTCATGCTCCGCGCCGAGCCCGAACGCGCGGTCACCCGACGCAGCGCGAAGGCCGCCGCAGCGTCGGCCGATCTCAGCCCGGCCGACGTCGAGCTCTTCGAGGCGCTCCGCGCGTGGCGCGCCGGCGAGGCCCGTGAGCAGGGGGTCCCGGCGTACATCGTGTTCGGCGACGCCACCCTCCGGGCGGTGGCCACGGCGAAGCCCCGGTCGGTCGCCTCGCTCGACGGCATCTCGGGCATCGGCGTCAAGAAGCGAGAGGCCTACGGCGAGGCGCTCGTCGCGGTGGTCGACGCGCACGCGTCGTAGCAGCGCGGGGCCGTTCCCGATTCATGCGCGGCATCCTGTGATCCGGGCCCGCCGCTCGCTACGATCAGGACTGCGGGAGCATTCGCCGTTCCCGGCTGAGAGCTCGGAGGTCGCCATGGCACAACACACCGCTCGTCCGGCCGGCGTCACGATCGTCGCCGTCATCGCCTGGATCTCCGGTGCGATCGACGTCGTGGTCGGCACGATCATGCTCTTCCAGGCGACCGCGATCGCCGTCGACCCGCAGTGGGGCGGCGCCGGCGCCGTCTACACGTCGGCGATCGTCTCGATCATCCTCGGCCTCATCACGATCATCGTCGCCGGCGGTCTTCTGGGCGGCAACACCGCGGCCCGGCTCATCGTCACGGTCGTGCAGGTGCTCTCGATCATCTCCTCCCTGTTCGTCGCCGTGGCGAACATGGGCAACCCGATCGGCGAATGGTTCAGCATCCTCGTCTCGCTCATCGTCGTGATCCTGCTCTGGACCAAGGCCGCAAGCCAGTTCTTCCGCGCCTGACGGCTCGGCGGCTCGGCGGCCGGGGGTCGAGGGGCGGGGAGCCGCTCGATGCCGACCCGCAGAAGCGCGCCCGATGGTGCGAAGATCACAACGTCCCGGCATCCGTTTTGTAGCTTCGTCACAGGCTGATCGGAGCCGTTGCGCCGTGGCTTTGTAGGCGCCGGATGCAGCGCTTCCCGCGTTCGGGCGCCCGTCGTACGTTGGAATGAGCTGACCGCTCCACACGAAGGACGAGACCGACGATGGTTGACACGGCATCCCGCACCACGAAGTCCGAAGACGCGACGACCCCCGCGACCGTTCCCGCGCGGCCCGCGCGGGAGGACGCCGCATCCCCGATCACCGCGCCCCCGAGCCGCGGCGCGACCGCCCCGCGCATCGACGTCGAGTCGCTCGGCCGCCAGCTCCTCGGCACCTGGGCCGACATCCGGCTCGAGGCGCGCAAGCGCGCGGCCGACCCCAAGCTGCAGCGCATCGAGGGCCAGTCGAAGGAGGAGCACCGCGAGCGCGTGCTCGGCCAGCTCAAGATCCTCGTCGACCAGGGCGCCGTGCACCGCGCGTTCCCGACCTCGCTCGGCGGCCGCGACGACCACGGCGGCAACATCGCCGCCTTCGAGGAGCTCGTGGTCGCCGACCCGAGCCTGCAGATCAAGTCCGGCGTGCAGTGGGGCCTCTTCGGCGCGGCCGTGCTGCACCTCGGCACCGAGTACCACCACGAGACGTTCCTGCCCGACATCATGTCGCTCAAGGTGCCCGGCGCGTTCGCGATGACCGAGACGGGGCACGGGTCGGATGTCGCGGCGATCGGCACGACCGCCACGTACGACGAGAAGAAGCAGCAGTTCGTGATCGACACCCCGTTCCGCGGGGCGTGGAAGGACTACCTCGGCAACGCGGCCGTCCACGGCACGGCCGCGGTCGTGTTCGCGCAGCTCGTCACGAAGGGCGTCAACCACGGTGTGCACGCGTTCTACGTGCCGCTGCGCAACACCAAGGGCGGCTTCCTCAAGGGCATCGGCGGCGAGGACGACGGCCTCAAGGGCGGCCTCAACGGCATCGACAATGGGCGACTGCACTTCACGAACGTGCGGGTCCCGCGTGAGAACCTCCTGAACCGCTACGGCTCGGTCGCCGAGGACGGCACGTACTCGAGCCCGATCGCGAGCCCCGGCCGACGCTTCTTCACGATGCTCGGCACCCTCGTGCAGGGCCGCGTCTCCCTCGACGGCGCCGCGACCGCGGCATCCGCCATGGCCCTGGCCATCGCCGTGACCTACGGCAACCAGCGCCGCCAGTTCAACGCCGCGAGCGACACCGACGAAGAGGTGCTGCTCGACTACCAGCGCCACCAGCGCCGACTCCTGCCCAAACTCGCCACGACGTACGCGCAGATCTTCGCCCACGACGAGTTCCTGGTGAAATTCGACGCCGTGTTCTCGGGGGCGGCCGACACCGACGACGACCGTCAGGATCTCGAGACCATCGCGGCCTCACTGAAGCCCCTCTCGACGTGGCACGCGCTCGAGACGCTCCAGGAGGCGCGCGAGGCGTGCGGCGGCGCGGGCTTCCTCGCCGAGAACCGGCTCGTGGGCCTGCGCCAGGACCTCGACGTGTACGTCACGTTCGAGGGCGACAACAACGTGCTGCTCCAGCTCGTCGCCAAGCGGCTGCTCACCGACTTCTCGAAGCAGTTCGCGAAGGCGGATGTCGGGGCCATGGCCCGCTACGTCGTCTCGCAGACGGCCGAGCGCGCGTACCACGGCACGGGCCTGCGCCGCCTCGGGCAGAACATCGCGGACCTCGGGTCGACCGCCCGCTCGGTCGCGGAGCTGCGCGACACCGACACGCAGCGCTCGATGCTCACCGACCGCGTCGAGACGATGGTGGCCGAGATCGCCGGGCGCCTGCGCGAGGCCCGCAAGCTCTCGAAGATCGAGGGCGCGGCGCTGTTCAACCGCAACCAGAACGAGCTCATCGAGGCCGCCCGCGCCCACGCCGAGCTGCTGCAGTGGGAGGCGTTCACCCGGGGCCTCGAGCGCGTCGCCGACGCGGACACGAAGCAGGTGCTCACGTGGGTGCGCGACCTGTTCGGTCTCGGCCTGATCGAGAAGCACGCCGCCTGGTACCTGATGAACGGGCGCCTCTCGCCCAAGCGCGCGCAGTCGGTGAGCGCCTACATCGACCGGCTGATCGAGCGCCTGCGCCCCCACGCGCAGGACCTCGTCGACGCCTTCGGCTACGGGCCCGAGCACCTGCGTGCGAACATCGCGTCGGGTGCCGAGCAGGAGCGCCAGGACGAGGCACGCGCGTACTACGCGGCCAGGCGCGCCGACGGCACGCTCCCCACCGCCGAGAAGAGCAAGAAGCGGTAGCGCTGCCCTTCGAGAAGGCCGGGTTCGTCGGAACCAGGCCTTCTCGCTGTCGGCCGGGCGCTCGACGGCGGGCGCGCGCTACTCGGTCGGGGGCTTCATGATGGCCCCGGTCGCGAGGCCCATGACCACGCCCGCGGCGAGCCACAGCCAGAAGCCCGTGAACAGGCTGATGACGACGCCGACGATGACGCCCATCACGAGGCCGACGATGAGCTGCTTGCGGCGCGCGGGCGAGAGGGACTTGGCCATGCGCCAAGCCTACGTCGGGCGCCGGCCGGCCCCGAACCCGCGGCTCAGATGAGCCCGAGAGAGCGCACGGCCTCGCGCTCGTCGGCCAGTTCGCCGACGGATGCCGCGATGCGGTGCTCGGCGAAGGCGTCGACCTCGAGCCCCTGCACGATGCGCCACTCGCCGTCGACGGATTCGACGGGGAACGACGAGACGAGGCCCTCGGGCGCGCCGTAGGAGCCGTCGGAGACGACGGCCGCGCTCGTCCACCCGTGCTGCGTGCCCTGCACCCAGTCGCGCATGTGGTCGATCGCGGCGCTCGCCGCGGACGCGACCGAGGACGAGCCGCGCACTTCGATGATCTCGGCCCCGCGCTTGGCGACCCTCGGGATGAACGTGTCGACGAGCCACTCGCGGGCGACGTCGACGCCGCCGAGACGGGCGGCGAGCAGGGCGGGCACGGTCTCGCCGTCGATGGTCGCGTGCGAGACATCCGGGAACTGCGTCGCGGAGTGGTTGCCCCAGATCGTGACGTCTCGGAGCGTGCCGACCGTGGTGCCGAGCGTCGCGGCGAGCTGCCCGAGCGCGCGATTGTGGTCGAGGCGGGTCAACGCCGTGAAGCGCTCGGCCGGGACGTCGGGGGCGTGCGAGGCGGCGATGAGCGCGTTCGTGTTCGCCGGGTTGCCGACCACGACGACGCGGATGTCGTCGGCCGCGCCCGCGTTGATCGCCGCGCCCTGCGGGCCGAAGATGCCGCCGTTCGCCGCGAGGAGGTCGCCGCGCTCCATGCCGGCCGTGCGGGGTCGGGCGCCGACGAGCAGCGCGAGGTTCGACCCGGCGAAGGCGGGCGTCGCGTCGTCGTAGACGTCGACCTGGTGCAGCAGCGGGAACGCGGCATCCTGCAGTTCGAGCGCCGCGCCCTCGGCCGCGCGCACGCCCTGCGGGATCTCGAGGAGGTTCAGCCGCACCGGAACGTCGGGGCCGAGAATCGCGCCCGAGGCGATGCGGAACAGCAGGGCGTACCCGATCTGACCGCCCGCGCCGGTGATGGTGATGGTGACCGGTTTCACGCTCATGGCTCGAGCCTACGCCGCGAACCGCGACGCCGGACGACCCGCAGCGGGCGGCCCCGCCGCGGCCCGCGGCGGCGCGGCATCCGGCCCGCCCCGGCCGCGCTCGTTACCGTGGGGCCATGAGAGACCTGTATCCGGAGATCGAGCCGCTCGAGACGGGCATGCTCGATGTGGGGGACGGACAGCACATCTACTGGGAGATCTCGGGCAACCGGGAGGGCAAGCCCGTGGTGTTCCTGCACGGTGGGCCCGGTGGGGGCACCAGCCCGGCGCATCGGCGCCTGTTCGATCCCGAGCGCTACCGCATCGTGCTCTTCGACCAGCGGGGCTGCGGGCTGTCGATCCCGCACGCGAGCGAACCCGCCGCGGATCTCTCCTCGAACACGACCTGGCACCTCGTCGCCGACATCGAACGGCTGCGAGTGCACCTCGGCGTCGAGCGCTGGCAGGTCTTCGGCGGCTCGTGGGGGAGCGCGCTCGCGCTCGCCTACGCCGAGACCCACCCCGAGCGGGTGACGGAGCTCGTGCTGCGCGGCATCTTCACCCTGCGCAGGCAGGAACTCGACTGGTTCTACGAGGGCGGGGCGTCGGCGGTGTTCCCCGACCTCTGGGAGGACTTCATCGCCCCCGTGCCGCTCGCCGAGCGGACCCACCTCATCGAGGCCTACGGCCGGCTGCTCGACGACCCGAATCCCGACGTGCACCAGTCGGCGGCCATCGCGTGGTCGCGGTGGGAGGCCACCACGATCACCCTCCTGCCGCAGATCGAGACGATCGCGAAGTTCGTCTCGCCCGAGTACGCGACCGCGTTCGCGCGCATCGAGAACCACTACTTCCGTCACGGCGGCTGGTGGGAGGACGGCCAGCTGATCCGCGACGCGCACCGGCTGGCCGGGATTCCGACGGTCATCGTGCAGGGCCGCTACGACATGTGCACGCCGGTCATGACGGCCTGGGACCTGCATCGCGCGTTACCCGAGGCCGACCTGCGCATCATCGGCGATGCGGGGCACGCGTTCGACGAGCCCGGGATCCTCGACGCGCTCGTGGAGGCGACCGACCGGTTCGCGGGCGCGAGGTACTCGTTCGACGACGAACCGATCGATGCCGGTGGCGTCGCCGACGAGCCTGAGCCCGAGCCCGAGCCGCAGGCAGAGCCCGAGTCCGCTGAGCCCGAGTCCGTCGAACCTGAATCCGCCGAGTCCGAAGACGCCATCGAGAGCGAATCCGCCGAGCCCGCCGACGACACGGCCGAGCCCGACGACACGGCCGAGCCCGACGACACCGCCGAGCCCGACGACACCGCGGGCGAGAAGGGCGACGAACCCGCGTCATGATCGGCGGGGTCGGGCGTCTCTCCAGATGAGGCACGCGATCGGCGTGCCGAGATGGACTGGAGTCGAAGATGCCTCGCACGAGCGCCCCTACCGCCCCGCACCGTGAGTTCTTCCAGGCGGTGGGCCTGGAGGAGAAGGTCGAGGCGGCCTGCACCTGCAGCCGCGGAGTCGATCACTGGTACACGCGGCCCGGCGGCCCCGTCGCCCCCGCGGGCGGTGCGAAGGGCGACCGGATCACCGCACGGCCGCGGCGATCGCCTGCCCCAGCTGCACCGGCTTCGTGAACTGGGGCCAGTGGCCGGTGGGCAGGTCGATGTAGGCGACCTCGCGGACGCGCGCGAGCTCGCGGGTGAACCCGGCGTCGGCCGCGATGAAGTCGACGAGCGTGGAGCTCGGGAACTCGCAGGCGATGACGGTGACGGGAACGTCGTAGCGGCGGTCGTCGCGGAGCACGAGCGGGTCGGTCGCGACGCGCACCGGCTCGGGCACCGCCCGAGCGCGGAATCTCGCACGCAGGTCGTCGTCGAGGTCGACGAGGTCGGCGTCGTCGAAGTCCTGCCATTCGGGCAGCGGGATCTCGCCGTCGACGACGGGCAGTTCGTCGTTGATCGCCTGGCCGTCGGCGAGCGGGCCGGCGTCGACGTAGACCACCCGGGCGACGCGGTCGGGGCGGGCGTCGGCGACCCCGTGGGCGACGGCGCCGCCGCCCGAGTGCGCGACGAGCACGACCGGCTCGGCGAAGGTGTCGACGAGTCGCACGACGGCGTCGATGTGGTCGCGCAGGCCGATCTCGCGGCGGTCGGCGTCGACCGACTCGAGCCCGGGCAGCGTCACGGGGTGGGGGCGGTGCCCGGCCTCTTCGAGGATGGGGACGACGTCGCCCCACGACGCGGCGTCGAGCCAGAACCCGGGGATGAGGATGATGTCCATGTCCTCGAAGATACGTTCGACCTCCGACATCCGCCCGTCGCGAGCACGACGATGCCGAGCGCCAGGATGGCGAGTCCGAGCACGGATGCCGGCGCCAGGGTCTCGCCGAGCACGACGACGCCGAGCAGCCCCGCGGTCAGCGGTTCCGCGAGCGTGAGCGTGGCCACGACGGCCGGCGCGAGCCCCGAGAGCCCGACGCCGAAGAGCACGTAGGCCAGGGCGGTGGCGACGAGCCCGAGCCAGAGCGCCATGGCGAGGCCGGCGTCGGTGGCGAGCCACGAGGCATCCGTCGCCAGCAGGATCGGCAGACTCGCGACCGCGGCGGTGCCGAAGAGCGCGCCCATGCTCCCGGTCGGGGTGAAGCCCCGGTCGAGCAGCTGCTTCGCGGAGAGCGTGTAGACGGCGTAGGAGGCGCCGGCCCCGAGCGAGGCGAGCAGGCCGAGCGGGCTGGCCGCGGCCTGCGTCGAGTCCGACGCGAGGGCGAGCACCGAGACGCCGGCCGTCGCGATCACGGTCGCGACCAGCCAGCGGGTGCCCGGATACCGGCGCCGCAGCGCCCAGTCGAGGGCGCCGGTGATGACGGGGGCGGAGCCGAGCGCGACGACCGTGCCGACGGCCACGCCGTTCGCGGCGGTTCCCGCGAAGAACGCGGGTTGGTAGGCGAGCACGCCGAGGGCGCCGACGAGCACGACGAGGAGGGAACCGAGCGGATGCCGCGGAGCGCGCGCCGCCGGTTGCGGCCGCGTCGGGGCATCCGCTCGCCCGTCCCCTGGTCGCCGGGACCGCCGCACGAGCAGGCTCGCACCCGCGATGAGGGCGAGGGCGCCGCCGCCGATGAGGATGCGCGCGGCCCCGACGGAGAGCGGGTCGGCGTCGGGGCCGAGCGCCTGCGCGGTTCCCGTGGTGCCGAAGCACACGGACGCGAGGAGCACGGCCACGACGAAACGCATGCACAGATTGTTCCACAATTTGGCGGAGCGTGCCCCGGACCGTCTCGCGGCGGACGCTCGTGCTCCGGAGGCCGTGGCCGTGGGCGTGGCCGGCACCCGCCCGACGGGCCGGTAGGCTCACATGCGTCGCCCGCGAAGCCGCGTGGCGGAGCCCCCGGCCCGCCGACCCGACGCGCCGCTCGCAGCCGCGACATCCGTCGACCCAACGGAGGAACCCGTGCGTGCCGTGCTCTTCACCGCCTTCGGCGAGCGACCCGAACTCGCCGACGTGCCCGAACCCGACTGCCCGCCGCGGGGCGCTGTCATCCGGGTGCGGGCGACCGGCGTGTGCCGCAGCGACTGGCACGGCTGGATGGGCCACGACGACGTCATCGCCCTCCCGCACGTGCCCGGGCACGAGTTCGCGGGCGAGATCGTCGAGCTCGGTTCCGAGGTCGCCCCCGACTCCGGCTGGGCCGTCGGCGACCGGGTCACCGCGCCGTTCATCTGCGCGTGCGGGCGCTGCGCCGAATGCCTCGCCGGCAACGAGCAGGTGTGCGACGCCCAGTCGCAGCCCGGCTTCACGCGGTGGGGCTCGTTCGCCGAACTCGTCGCGATCGACGAGGCCGAGCTCAACCTCATCCGCCTGCCCGACGCCCTCGGCTTCGTCGAGGCCGCCTCGCTCGGATGCCGCTTCGCCACCGCCTACCGCGCCATCGTCTCGCGCAGCCGCCTCGCGCCCGGCGAGCAGATCGCGGTGCACGGATGCGGCGGGGTCGGCCTCTCGGCGATCATGATCTCGGTCGCGGCGGGCGTCACGGTCTACGGCGTCGACGTGTCGGACGCCGCACTCCAGGCCGCCGAGAAGCTGGGCGCCGTTCCCGTGCGCGGCGGCGAGGGCGCCGCCGAGCGCATCCTCGAGGCATCCGGAGGCGGGGTGGATGTCTCGGTCGACGCGTACGGCAGCAGCGAGACCTCGTTCGCCTCGGTCCGGAGCCTCAAGAAGCGCGGACGCCACGTGCAGATCGGCCTCATGGTCGGCACCTCGGCGCTCGCCGCGATGCCCATGGACGCCGTCATCGCGGGCGAGCTCGAGATCCTCGGCAGCCACGGCATGGCCGCCCACGAGTACCCGTCGATGCTCGACGCCGTGGCGTCGGAGTTCTTCCGGCCGATCGAGCTCGTGGGCCGGCGCATCGGCCTCGACGAGGTGCCCGACGCGCTCGCCTCGATGGGCGCCGGCGCGGCCGGGTCGGGCATGACGGTCGTCGAGCTGTAGCGGCGGGTCGCGAGCCGGGCGGGCTCGGGGCCCGAGCTCCGGCGCCCGGGGTCAGCGCTGCGCGCCGTCGGTCAGAGCTGCGCGCCGTCGATGCCGAACGTGTCGCAGGCCGTCGGCCCCTGCTCGTACCCGACGGTGAACCAGCGCTGGCGCTGCTCGCTCGTGCCGTGGGTGAACGTGTGCGGGCTGACCTGCCCCTGCGTCGCCTCCTGGATGCGGTCGTCGCCGACGGCGGCGGCCGCGCTCAACGCGTCGGCCACCTCGGCGACCGTCGGCTGCTGCAGGAACGGCACCCCGTCGTCGTCGCGCGTCTCGGCGGCGGCGCCGACCCATGCGCCGGCGAAGCAGTCGGCCTGCAGTTCGGTGCGCACGCTGTTCGAGGTCGGGCCGGTCTGCCCGTCCTGCGCGGCCTGCAACGTGCCGGCGAGGTTCTGCACGTGGTGACCCCACTCGTGCGCCACGACGTACATCTGGGCGAGCGAGCCGCCGCTCGCGCCGAACTGCGACTCGAGCTCGTCGAAGAACGTCACGTCGACGTAGATGATCTGGTCGGGCGGGCAGTAGAAGGGTCCGGTCGCGCTCGTCGCCGAGCCGCAGGCCGTGGACACCGACTGGGTGAACAGCGCGAAGTCCTGGGGCGCGGCGTAGTCGATGCCGAGTTCCTGGGGTGCGGCGGCCGCCCAGTAGTCCTCGAGCGACGCGGCGGCGCCGCGCATGCGGCAGTCGACGCGCTCGTTCGCGTCCTGCCCGGTGAGGCACTGCTCGATGCTCGTGTCGGGCGCCGACTCCTGGCTCTCGCCGCCGCCGAGCAGGCCCGTCAGGTCGACGCCGAGCAGCTGCGCGACGATGACGAGGGCGACCACGCCGAGCCCGCCGCCGACGGCGATGCCCGTGTTCCGTCCGCGCTTGGAGGTCTTGCCGCCGCTGATGTCGGCGTTCGGGTTGAACGTCATGTTCCGAAGCTACTGCACCGGCCCGCGGCGTCCGCGCGCCGTCTGCCCGGTGGGGCTGCCGAAACCCGCGCGCCCGCGCCAGAATGGGCGCATGGATCCGATCGCGGCGCTCGAGGAGATCGCCTTCCTGCTCGAGCGCGACCGGGCCTCGGCGTTCAAGTCGAAGGCGTTCCGCAAGGCGGCGGGCATCATCGGCGACCTCCCCGCCGACGAGCTCGCCGAACGCGTGCGCGACGGACGCCTGAAGCGCACCGCGGGCATCGGCGACACCACGTTCGGCGTGATCTCCGAGGCGGTCGGCGGCGCCGTGCCGAGCCACCTCGTCGCGCTGCGCGAGCAGGACGGCCCTGCCGCGGGCTCGGTCGAGGGGCTCCGCGCGAAGCTCCGCGGCGACCTGCACAGCCACACCGACTGGTCCGACGGCACGACGCCCATCTCGACGATGGCCCGCGCCGCGGCATCCGTCGGCCTCGACTACCTCGTGGTCAGCGACCACTCGCCGAACCTCACGATCGCCAACGGGCTCAGCGTCGAACGCCTCCTCGACCAGCTCGACGTGATCGAGCGGCTGAACCGCACCCCGGCCGAGACGGGCGACGGCCGCGGCATCCGCCTGCTCACCGGCATCGAGGTCGACATCCTGCTCGACGGATCGCTCGACCAGGCCCCCGAGATGCTCGAACGGCTCGACGTGGTCGTCGCGAGCGTGCACTCGAAGCTCCGCACCGAGTCGAAGGAGCTGACCGAGCGGATGCTCCGTGCCGTCCGCAACCCGCGCACGAACGTGCTCGGGCACTGCACCGGCCGTCTGGTCGAGGGCTCGCGCGGCACGCGCCCGCAATCCACGTTCGACGCGAGGGCCGTGTTCGCCGCCTGCGCCGAGCACGACGTGGCCGTCGAGATCAACTCGCGCCCCGAGCGGCAGGACCCGCCCGACGACCTCATCGCGCTCGCGCTCGACGCCGGATGCCGCTTCTCGATCGACAGCGACGCGCACGCGCCGGGGCACTTCGCGTTCCTCGAGCTCGGGGCCGCGCGCGCGGAGGCGAGCGGGGTGCCCGCCGAGCGCATCGTCAACACGTGGCCCGCGGAGCAGCTGCTCGAGTGGGCCGCGCGGCGCTGAGCTGCGGCGCTCGCGTTTGCACTCGCGCTCGCAGGGCGCTCACGTGCGCGCAACCTCGGCTCGCGGCATCCGCTCGCGTTCGAGATGCAGGAAACGAGGACGCATCCTCGCTGTCAGAGGGGGATGGGTCCTCGTTTCCTGCAACCGTGACTCGGATCAGGGCGTCTGCACCGCCGACACGACCGCGTCGACGTCGTTGGGGGATGCCGCGAGTCCGGCCTGCTCGAGCCGCTCGCGCACCATGCGCTGCAGGTCGTCGACGTGCCCCGACAGCAGGTCGCCGCGAACCTGCTCGACGACGCCCTCGAGCCGCTCGCCGTCGTCGGCATCGGTGAGGCTGCCCTCCTGAACCGGTGCGGTGGTCGCGTCGGGCGTGGTCGCGTCGTGCTCGTGGTCGCTCATACGACGATGCTCGCAAGCGTGGGCGGCACGGCAAACCCCTTGACGCGGGCGGCGGCGTCGCCTACCGCGGCCCGCGACCGTCGACGCCGCCTGCGCGGCCGGCACGTCACGACGCGGTGCCGCCGGCCGCCCTCAGTCCGCCAGGAACTCCAGCAGCGCCGTGTTCACCTCGTCGGCGTGCGTCCAGAGCAGTCCGTGGGGCGCGCCCTCGATCTCGACCACGGTCGCGTCGGGCAGGCGCTTGGCGAACTCGCGCGCGGTCGCGTCGATCGGCAGGATCCGGTCGGCCGTGCCGTGCAGGATGAGCGCGGGCACGTCGATGCGTTCGATGTCGCCCCTGAAGTCGGTCAGCCAGGTGTCGACGCAGGCGGATGCCGCGTACCACGACGCCGCGGCGGCGACCTGCCAGCTGCCGCGCACGGCGTCTTCGGAGATGCGGGAGCCGAGGTTCTCGTCGAGGTTGTAGAAGTTCTCGAAGAAGCCCGTGAACCAGGCGAACCGGTCGCCGGTCGCAGCGGCCTTCAGGTCGTCGAAGTCGGGTGCGGCGCCCGTCGGGTTCTCGTCGGTCTTGCGCAGGTACGGCTCGAGGCTGCCGAGGAACGCCGCCTTCGACACGCGCTCGCTGCCGAACGCGCCGAGGTAGCGGCCGACCTCGCCGGTGCCCATCGAGAAGCCGACGAGGGCGACGTCGTGCAGGTCGAGCGTGTCGAGCAGCGTCTTCAGGTCGTTCGCGAAGGTGTCGTAGTCGTATCCGGCGATCGGCTTGCTGGACGCGCCGAAGCCGCGACGGTCGTAGGTGATGACGCGGTGGCCGGCGTCGAGCAGGGCGCGTTCCTGCTTCTCCCATGAGGCCCCGCTCAGCGGGTACCCGTGGATCAGCACGACGGGCGAGCCCGACCCGTGGTCCTCGTAGGCGAGCTGGATCGGGGCGGAGTTCTCGGTTCCGACGGTGACGAACGGCATGGTTCCCTGCTCTCGGTGACGTTGCTCGGGCGGATGGTGGCGAGGCCCAGTCCACCAGTCGCGGCGTCACCGGACAAGGGGGTTGCGAGACATCCGCTCGCCCTGCCGTCGACCCGCTACGGCGTGGAGTGCCCGCCGAACAGCGGCTTCTCGGGCGGCTTGCGGCCGGTCTCCTGCTCCCAGGCCTCGAGCTGCTGGGTGAGCGCCTTCGCGAGCTCGAACACCTGCTCGGGAGGGATGCGGATGCGGCTCACGATCTGCCCGGGCACGGCGACCGCCCTCGTGCCGTCGGCGTCCTCGACCTGCGAGGGCGGCTGGGTGAGGGCGACGTAGTCCATGACGAACACGTTCGGCGTGTGCCAGACGCGCGCGAAGTCGGCGAAGACCCCCTGCGCACGGTCGGCGGGCAGCTCGATCTGGAATCGGCGCGGAAGGTGGTCGTCGGTCATGGTGCCCCCTCGATTGCGGATGCCGGGACGCGCCGCCTGCGGACCGCGGCCGCCCCTGCCACGAACGAACCTACACGGCGCGCCGCCGGCGCGGTCGGCTTCGGCAGCGGTCGGACGGAGTCAGCCGACGGGCGCGGCCGATCCGTCGTCCGCCGCGAGCGCACGGATCAGCGATTGCGCGTCGTACGGCCCGCTGTGCCGGCGGCCGTTGATGAACAGCGTCGGCACCGCGGCGATGCCCATCACCTCGGCGTCGAGCATGTCGTCGCGCACCCGACCGGTGACCTTCGGGTTCGTGAGGTCGGCCTCGAACCGCTCGACGTCGAGGCCGAGCTCGCCCGCCAGGCGGAGGATGTCGGAGGGGCGCTGGTTCTCCTGATCGGCGAAGAGCCCGCGCTCGAACTCGAAGAACTTCCCCTGCAACGACGCGGCCTCCGCGGCTTCGGCGCCCGCGAGCGCGTTCGGGTGGTACTGCGTGAGCGGTGCGTGCCGCCAGACGTACCGCAGGCGGTCGCCGAGCTCGGCCTTGACCTCCTGGATCGATCCCGACGCCTTGAGGCAGAATCCGCACTGGAAGTCCCCGTACTCGACGATCGTGTACGGGGCGTCGTCGGGGCCGAACACGTGGTCGCGCTTCGGATCGATCGGCCGGGCGAGCGTCTGACCGGCGTCGAGGTCGGGGCGCGCGGCATCCGAGATCCTGAAGATCACCGTGGCGAGCACGAACGCGATGACGGATGCCGCGAGCACGCCCACTCTCGCCTCGTTCTGGGCGTTCTCGTCGGTGATCGCGAGGTCGACGATGAACAGGGAGATCGTGAAGCCGATGCCGCAGAGCGCCGCCCCGCCCGCGATGCGGTCGAGCGTGAGGCCCGGACCGAACTCCCCGATGCGCAGGACGCGCAGCAGCGCCGTCGAACCGAAGACGCCGATGAGCTTTCCGGCCACGAGCCCCGCCACGATGCCCCAGGTGAGCGAGGACGCGAGCGCGCCCGCCAGGATCTCGGGCGTGATGCGCACCCCCGCGTTCGCGAGGGCGAAGAGCGGCAGGATCACGTAGGCGACGTACGGCGCGTAGGCCGACTGCAGGCGCTCGTTGATCGAGATCGACTCGCGCAGGCTGTTCGCCGCAGCCCTGGCGTACTCGGTGTTCGGTGATTGCCGGAACGTGTGAGCGAGGTCGAGGGCGTGCTCGACGTCGCGGCGGTTGGGGCGGTACACGGGCACGAGCAGTGCGATGGCGACGCCCGCGAGCGTCGGGTGCACGCCCGAGGCGAGGAACGACATCCACACGATGACCGACAGCGTCGCGTACACCGGACCGCGGCCGCCCCGCAGGTACCGGGTGAAGTACACGCCCACGAGCCCGAGCGCGGCGATGATGAGCGGAGCGGGCGTGAAGTCCGACGTGTAGACCAGCGCGATGATGCTGAGCGCGCCGATGTCGTCGACGACGGCGAGGGCGAGCAGGAACACCCTCAGGCGCCCCGGCACGCGCGGGCCGATGAGCGCGAGGGCGCCCACGAGGAACGCGGTGTCGGTCGAGATCACGATGCCCCAGGCGTGCGCCTCGCCCGATCCGCCGGCGATGAGCAGGAACAGCGCGGCCGGAACGGCCAGGCCCGCGATCGCCGCGACCACGGGCACGACCGCGCGCGACCAGCTCGTGAGCTCGCCGATCGCGAACTCCCGGCGCACCTCGAGCCCGACGGTGAAGAAGAAGATCGCCATGAGCGCGTCGTTCACGAGGGCGTGCAGGGTGAAGTCGAGCTGGATGTCTCCGACGCCGATCGACAGGTGGGTCTCCCAGAAGCTCTCGTACGAACCCGTCGACACGTTCGCCCAGACGATCGCCGCGGCCGTGGCGACGAGCAGCAGGAGCGCGCCGATGCGGTTCTGCCCCACGTTGCGGATGCGCGCCGCGATCGACCGTCGGGTGCGACTGCGCGCCTGCACCTGCTCGGGGTCCGGCGAGCGCCCGATGATCGTGAGGTTCGTCATCGCCGAATTCTCGCGCGTGCACGGGCGGGCGACAAGGCCCCTGCCGGGGGTCAGGTCGGCGGCCGCCGGATCGGCGGTCGGCGCCCGCCGATCGACGACCCTCGGCGCAGCGTGCGCAGGTTCAGCCGACGGGGGCGGGGATCACGGTGACGTCGACCGGGACGACCGCGAGCCGCAGGCCGACGGGCTCGTCGAAGTCGGCCTGGAGGGCGTCGCGCAGCGAACTCGCCGACGGCGGATCGCCGCCGCCGCTGATCGTGACCTGCACCTGGTCGCCGTCGATCCGGACGTCGGTGACGATGAAGTCGCTGTCGTCGCCGAGCCAGGTCACGGCGGTCTCCTGTGCGTCGCGCAGGCGCGTGTCGGACTGGAGCAGGCCCTCGGAGGTCAGCATGAGCGGCACCATCACGATGCCGGCGAGTGCGACGAAGGGGGCGACGGTCTGCAGGATCTGCCGCGGGCGCTTGCGCAGGGCGAACGGACGGGCGAAGCCGGTCAGCACGAAGACCGCGGCGGCGGCGAGCACGATCGCGACGAAGTTCGTGAGGAACAGCAGCGACGCCCCGCCCGCGTCGTCGAAGCGTCCGCCGTTGAGGCTCACGCCGACCACGGCCAGCGGCGGCACCAGCGCGACGGCGATCGCGACGCCGGCGATGCCGCTCGCCACGCGGGTGTTCACCGTCGCGAACGCGCCCGCGGCGCCGGCCGCGAGGGCGATGAGCATGTCGATGGTGTTCGGCGACACCCGGGAGATGATCTGCGTGTTCGTGTCGAACGAGATCGCGACCGGAGCCCAGGCGGCGATGCCGTAGGCGAGCGCGACGGCGACCACCGCGCCGGCGAGCACGAGCAGCGACGACTCGACGGCGCGTCGGCCCCACCCGTTCACGAGCGCGCCCGAGAGGCCGAGGATCGGGGTCATGAGCGGCGCGACGAGCATGGCGCCGATGACCACGGCCGTGGAGTCGGCGAGCACCGCGAACGTCGCGATAGCGACCGAGAGCAGCAGCATCACCCACCAGGTGCCGAGCTTCGTCGCGCGGCTCGGGTTCTCGAAGTAGAGACCGGATGCCTGTTCGGCGCGCGTCGCCCGGCCGAGGTCGGATCCCTCGATCCAGTCCCAGACCACCTCGGTGATCGTGGCCGTCGAGGGGTCGAGCCCGGTCTCCTGGCCGGCTCGCCGCACGCTCCAGGCGATGAGCACGAGGCCGACGAGGAGGGACACGGTCGCGCCGGCGATGATCACGGTCGCGGCGAGCGAGGCCGGCACCACGAACGCGAGCACGCCCGCCACAATCGCGATCGACCCGGCGGCGAGGCGGGGGAGCGGGTCGCGGTCGCGTCGACGCAGCAGCGCCGCGATGACGGCGACCACGCCGCGGATGCCGATGTACACGCCCAGCACCGCGACGACGATCACGAGCGTGATCTCGCCGGATCCGGCGAACGCGATCAGGCCGAGCACCGCGGTGGCGAGGAGTGCCGCGAGCCCGCGCAGGGCGGCGAGCCACCGGTTGATGGGCCGCCGCAGCCACCGGTGCCCGCTGACCGCGAAGACGAGGTCGGCGACGCCGCCGATCGCGAAGAGCACGACGACGATGACCGTCACCAGCGTGGTGGTGGCGTCGGGCAGGAGCAGCACGGCCGTTCCGGCGACGATGGCGGCGAGCCCGCGCAGGGCCACCGCGGTCGACAGCATCGCGGTCGCCGAGCGGAACCGGTCGCGCATGCGTTCGTTCGTACGCGGTTCGATCGCCAGCGCTTCGTCGTCGGTCGACGTCATCGGCCCTCCTGTTTTCGTGGGCTCAGACTACGGTGCGGCCATCTCCGAAGTGAGAGGGTTGCGCAAAGGTCTGATCGATACCTCATTAGTGCAACAAAATCAGGAGCAACTCGACGAAGTAGTGATTAAACATCCGATGACTGCTACGCTCGTGAGCGTTGATCTCAACGACGAGAGGAACCACCGTGCACCAGCAACGACACCGCGGTCCGCGTCCGACGCCTTCGCTCGCCGAACCGATGTCCGTAGACCTGCAGTCCGTAGACCTGCACGACTAGACCGAAGCCCCGCGGCGATTCCGTCGCGGGTCTCGGCGAACACCCCATCGGCCTCGCGCAGCGTCCGGGTGCCACTTCACGCGCTGCACGTCGACTCGACGTGCCCGATGGCCATCCGCACCCGATCAGGCAACGCAGTACCGGCGCGGCTCGGACGCGCCCGATCGAAGGAGAGCTCTGTGTACACGGCCGACCACGACATCAATGGCGCGACCGCCCGACGGCGGCGGCGACGAGCGAGGAGTTGGGTCGCGAGCGCCCTCGCCCTCGCACTCGGCTCGGGAGCCGTCGTCACCCTGGGCGGAACGTCGGCGGCAGCCGCCGAAGCCGATGGGTTCGGCGAACAACCGGCCCTCAAAGCGTGGTACTCCGCACCCGCGGGCCCGGCGAACGACAAGGCGGGCGCGTGGGAGAAGGAGAGCATCCCCCTCGGCAACGGCTACCTGGGCGCCAGTATCCTCGGCGGCGTCGACAGCGACGAGATCGTCATCAACGACCACACCTACTGGACCGGCGGCCCGGGGCAGAACCCGGCGTACGACGGCGGCTTCAGCTCGAAGACGTCGGAGGAGAACGCCGCCAACATCAAGAAGGCCCAAGACCTCATCCAGGCGGCCTGGGACGAGACCTCGCCCGCGACGGTCGATGCGAACGGCAACATCACGCCCGCGACGACGCCGAGCTCGGCGAAGATGAACGAGATCACAGGCGTCGTGAACCAACTCGTCGGCAGCAAGGCGAACTTCGGAAGTTACCGACAGCTCAGTTCGATCATCATGAACTCGGGCGACGTCGTCGAGCTCGCTGAGTACTCGGCGAACTACACGAACCCGAACAACGCCGGCGAAACCACGCGGTCGCTCTTCGACGGCACGACGCAGACCAAGATGTACGCCGACAAGTTCGGGGCGCCGACCGCGACGAATCCCTACGTGGTCGAGTGGTCGTACTCGAAGGCGTTCGACGCCTCGGCGTATCGGCTCGCGACGGGCAATGACAGCCCCGGCCGCGACTTCAAGACCTGGGTGCTCGAGGCGCGCAAGGGCGACGGCGCATGGGCCGTCGTCGACACCGTGGCGGATGCCGCGTTCGGCGCCGCCCGCCTGACGTACAAGTCGTTCACGTTCGACGTGCCGGGCTCGTACGACCAGTTCCGGATGTCGGTGACGGCGACCGCGAGCGGCGGCGACCCCCAGATGTCCGAGCTCGAGGTGACGATCCCGGCGAGCAGCGCACCGAAGTTCGTCTCGTCGACGGCCAACAAGGAGCACCCCGATAACGCGGCCGAGCGCTCGCCGTCGCTGTTCGACGGCGACACCGGTTCGAAGATGTACGCGCACGCAGCCGGCCCGATCACCGAGGCCAACCCGTACCAGGTCGACTGGTCGTACTCCGCCCCCGTCGCGGTGACGACCTATCGCCTCGCCACGGGCAACGACGTCCCCGGCCGCGACTTCAAGGCCTGGAAGCTGTACGGCAAGTCGGACTCTGGCGAGTGGTCGCTGATCGACACCGTGACGGATGCCGCTTTCGGCTCCGCGCGCAAGGCCTACAAGCAGTTCGACGCCGACGTGCCCGGCACGTTCAGCGCATTCCGCATGACGGTCACCGCGCTCGCGCAGGCCAGTCAGAACCCGCAGATGTCGGAGATCGACGTGCTGCCAGTGACGACGCCCGAGGAAGACCCGGTCAGCGACTACCGCCGCGAGCTCGACCTCGACGGCGGCAGGGCCTCGGTCTCGTACACGCGCGACGGCATCGGCTTCGAACGCGAGTACTTCGTGTCGAACCCCGACCAGGTGATGGCCGTCCGCCTCACCGCCGACGAGCCCGGCGCGATCACGCAGGCGTTCTCGATCAAGCCCATCGACCCTCAGAAGCTCACCGTCGACGGCGACACCATCACCGCCACCGGCTGGGTCGGCGGCCACACCGCGGGTGCCGACGATGTCAACCTGTTCAACGACGCGCTGCACTACGCGCAGCAGCTCAAGGTCATCCCGCAGGGGGAGAACGCCAAGATCGTGAAGTCGGGCAACGCGATCCGCGTCGAGAACGCCGACTCCGTCGTGCTGCTCACCGCCACCAACACGAACTACCAGGAGGACATCACCGCCGACGAGCCGCACCCCGGCGAAGACCCGCTGAACAACTACTTCGACGGCGAAGACCCGCTCCCCGAGGTCGAGGAGCGCATCGACGCGGCATCCGCCAAGGGCTTCGACGAACTCTACGAGACGCACCTCGCCGACTACAGCGAGCTCTACGACCGCGTGCAGCTCAACCTCGGCGACGTGGCATCCGCAACGTCGAAGACGACACCCGAACTGCTGAAGGGCTATCGGGACGGCACCAACACGGCCGACGAGAACCTGTACCTCGAGACGCTCTACTACCAGTTCGGCCGCTACCTGCTCATCGCGTCGTCGCGCGAAGGGTCGCTCCCGGCGAACCTCCAAGGCATCTGGGCCTACGGCACCAACCCGCCATGGGCGAGCGACTACCACGCCAACATCAACCTGCAGATGAACTACTGGCTGGCCGAGCAGACGAACCTCTCGGAGCTCACCGAGCCGCTCATCAGCTACATCGACAGCCTGGTGCCCCGCGGCACCGAAGGCGTCGAGCGCGTCTTCGGCGAGGGGACGCGCGGGTGGACGACCTGGCATGAGAACAACACGTGGGGCAACACCGCCCCGGCGGTCTCCGGCGCGTTCTTCAGCCCCGAGGACGGCGCCTGGCTCGCGCAGCACATCTGGGAGCACTATCGGTACACGCAGGACCTCGACTTCCTCGAGGAGCACTATGACCTGCTGCGCGACGCGGCGCTGTTCTGGGTCGACTCGCTCGTGCTCGACCCGACATCCGGCAAGCTCGTCGTGAGCCCGTCGTACTCGCCCGAACACGGACCGTACTCGGCGGGCGCAACCGAACCGCAGTCGGTCGTGAGCGGACTCTTCGAGGACGTCGCCGAGGCGCACGACGTGCTGGGCGACCGGCTCGACGAGTCCGACGAAGCGAGCGGGTTGGAAGGCCGCGACGCCGAAGACGCATACCTCGACGAGATCGAGACGGCGAACGCCGGCATACTCGGCCTGCAGATCGCGCCGAAGGGAACGTACACGCAGGGTGGACGCACCTACCAGGGCGGTCAACTGCAGGAATGGCAGAACCCCATCGCCATCGACTTCACGGGCGACGGCAGCCACCGCCACACCAACCACCTCTACGCGCTGCACCCGGGCGACCAGGTCGTCGCCGGACGCAGCGCCGAGGAGGACGCCCTCGTCGACGCGATGAAGGTCACCCTGAACACGCGCGGCGACTCCTCGACCGGCTGGTCGATGGCGTGGAAGCTCAACTTCTGGGCCCGCGTGCGCGACGGGGACCGCGCCCACGTGCTGTACAGCACCCTGCTCAAGCAGGGCACGTACGACAACCTGTGGGACGCCCACCCGCCGTTCCAGATCGACGGCAACTTCGGCGGAACCGCAGGCGCGACCGAGATGCTCCTGCAGTCGCAGGGCGACGCGATCGAACTGCTTCCGGCCTTGCCCGAGGTCTGGAGCGACGGGTCGGTCACCGGCCTCCGGGCGCGCGGCGACGTCGGCGTCGACCTCGCCTGGTCGGGCGGCACCCTCGCCCAAGCCGTGCTGACGCCGGATGTCGCGCAGACGCTCACCGTCAAGGGCGTCGACCTCACCCGCATGAAGGTGACCGACTCCGACGGCACCCGCATCCGTGTGCAGAAGGTCGCGAACTACGACGGCGACCAGGACGGCCGCACCATCCGGTTCGAGGGCGAAGCCGGGGAGACGTACCGAATCGAGGCCTCGGGCGACACGACCGCACCGACCGTGACCGTCAAGCCCGACACGAAGGGACGCGATGGCGTGTACCGCACCGTCTCGTTCAAGCTCTTCGACGAGGGATGGATCGATCGGCTGGAACTCAACGGCGTCGCCAAGGACCTGACCGACAACACCTGGTCGGACCTCAACGGCGTGAAGCCCGGCGCGTTCGGCGGCAAGGCCGGCAGCAACGAGCTGAAGGTGTACGACGTCGCCGGCAACGTCACCACGCTCTCGTTCGTGCTCGACGTCACCGGGCCGACGGCCAGCGTGAAGTCCGGCGCCGGCACCGTCGGCACGGCCGCAGGCGGATACGAGGTCGTCTCGTTCGCGCTC
The DNA here is from genome assembly GCF_009749465.1 of Agromyces terreus. Classification (GTDB taxonomy): domain Bacteria; phylum Actinomycetota; class Actinomycetes; order Actinomycetales; family Microbacteriaceae; genus Agromyces; species Agromyces terreus. The sequence continues at coordinate 98,576 of NZ_WBIS01000008.1, read as the reverse complement.
GCCGACGAGTTCAAGGTCGACCGGGTGAGCGTCAACGGGGTCGCGACCGACCTCGCCGACGCCACGGCGATCGACCTCGACGGCGTCAAGCCCGGTGCGTACGGCGCCGAACTCGGTGCCAACGAACTCGTCGTCGCCGACGTCGCGGGCAACGAGACCAGCGTGTCGTTCACGCTCGTCGAGCCCATGCCGCCGGCCTGGGCCGCAACCACGGTCTACGACCGAGGAGATGAGGTCTCATACGACGGTGCCGCCTACGTCGCGCAGTGGTGGACGAAGAACGAGAAGCCCGGCAGCAGCCGTACCGGCTCGTGGATGGAGCGCGGCGACCTCGTGCCCGCAGCGGGTGACGGCGTGCGCGAGTGGACGGCGACCTGGGTCTACACCGGTGGTGAAACCGTCGCGTATGAGGGCCATACCTGGACCGCCAAGTGGTGGAGCCGCAACCAGGCGCCCGGCGACTCGAACGGCCCGTGGCGGGATTTGGGGGCGTACTGACGGCTGATCTCGTGACTCAGTCGTTCTGAGTCGAGCAGTGGGGGCCGGTCCGAGAACGGGCCGGCCCCCAACGTGCGCTCGCTTGATATGAAACACGAAAACCCCCGGGTCTCCCGGGGGTTTTGGTTGTGGCTCCGACCGGCATCGATCCGGTGACCTTTCGATTTTCAGTCGAACGCTCTACCAACTGAGCTACAGAGCCTCGAGGCATCCGCCGATTTGATCGGTATCGGCCTCGAATAAGGAGAAAGCCCCTTCTCTCGTAAGGGAAAGGGCTTGTCGCCTGAGCGACCCTGACGGGACTTGAACCCGCGACCTCCGCCGTGACAGGGCGGCACGCTAACCAACTGCGCTACAGGGCCTCGATAGGTGCTTGCGCACCCGAGTATTCAATTTGATTGTACTTGACCTTCGTGGAGTGACCCCAACGGGATTCGAACCCGTGCTGCCGCCGTGAAAGGGCGGTGTCCTAGGCCACTAAACGATGGGGCCGGAGGTCTTGCCTGGGGCATGACCGCCGAGAAGCAAGCATACGTGCCAATCGCCGCATTGGCAAAACGAGCGCGGAACGAGCCGCGGACGGCCGTAGAACACCCCCGAAACGACGGCAGATCGACCCCGAAACGACGGCAGATCGACCCCGAACGACCCGAGCGGATGCCCCGGGCGCGCGGCCGCGGCATCCGCCACACGCCCCGGAATTGCCGGAATCGCGCCGAACCCCAGCCTAGGGTGAGCCTGCCACCCTGCATGGAAGATCGAGGAGCACCGGGCGGAGCACGCCTGCACGAGGACTCATGACACGCACCACCACGCGCACATCACCGCCGGCGAAGGCCCGGATCCGACGTGTCATCGCGTCGATGGCGGTGGTCGCCGTCGCGGTGTTCGGCGTCGTGCAGTCGGGCACCGATCCGCAGGCGGCGTGGGCGGCCGACTACCCCACATGGGACGAACTGCAGGAGGCCAAGGCGAACACCAAGGCCGGAGCCGCCGCGGTGGAGGAGATCACGGGGCTCATCGCGCAGCTCGAGGACAACGTGGCCGCGACCCGCGCCGAGGCGGAGCGGCGCACCGACGAGCTCATGGTCGCCCAGCAGGAGTACGACGACGCCGTGCTGCGGGCCGATCAGATCCAGGCGCAGGCGGATGCCGCGGCCGAGGAGGCCGCCACGGCCGAGGCGAACGCCGGTCAGGTGGCCGCGCAGCTCTACCGCTCGGGCACGGCCGACGTGGGCGTGAGCCTGTTCCTCGACGCGGGCGACTCGGCCGCGACCGAGGCCCTGCTCGGCAAGCTCGGCAGTATGGAGAAGATGGTCGAGCGCACGTCGGCCATCTACGACGAGGCGAACGAGAAGGCGAACGCGGCGTCCTCGCTGGCCGACCAGGCCGAGGTCGCCCGGGGGGAGCGCGAGCGCCTGCGCATCGCCGCCGAGGAGGCGCTCGCCGCGGCCCAGGCGGCGCAGGCCGCAGCCGAGGCCGCCCTCGCGGAGTCGCAGGCGAAGAAGATCGAGCTCGACCAGCAGCTGAAGTTCCTGAAGGACACCGAGGCGAAGACGACCGCGGCCTACGAAGAAGGCGAGCGCAAGCGCAAGGAAGAGGAGGAGCGCCGCCGCAAGGAGGAGGAGCGCCGCCGGCAGGAGGCGCTGAGCCAGGGCTCGCCGGGAACGATCGCGAGCTCGGGTTGGGCGCTGCCCGCCTGGGGCTACATCACCGGTGACTTCGGCCCGCGGGCGTCGATCTGCACCTCAGGGGGCTGCTCGAACAGCTTCCACTACGCGGTCGACCTCGGCACCGGATGCGACGCCCCCATCTTCGCGGCGAACAGCGGCGTCGTCCGCTACGCCGGATGGTCGGGCACGTACGGCAACTACGTCCAGATCGACCACGGCGGCGGCGTCTGGACGGGCTACGCGCACATCCGCGACGGCGGCACGTACGTCGGCACCGGCCAATGGGTCGAGGCCGGGCAGAACATCGCGTCGAGCGGAACCACGGGGGCGTCGACCGGATGCCACCTGCATTTCGAGGTCTTCGTCGGGGGTGGACGCATCGATCCGATCCCCTTCATGGCGGATCGGGGAGTGAGACTTGGTTGACAACCGCACGAGGCCGCTGTCGCGCGTGAAGCCCGCGACCGTGTTCTCCACCGTCGCGATCGGCGCGGTCACGGCATCCGTCGTCGCGGCGGGCGGGCCGGCCATGGCCGATCCCGACTACCCGTCGTGGAGCGACATCGAGCAGGCCAAGCAGAACGAGCAGACCAAGCAGGCCGAGATCGATCGGGTCGGCGAACTCCTCGCCGGGCTCCAGACGGCAGCGGATGCCGCGGCCGAGGCCTCCATGCGCGCCGACGAGGCGTGGCGGGTCGCCGTCGACGAACGCGATCAGGCGGCCGAGCGCGAGCAACGCCTCGGCAAGCAGGCCGACGAGGCCGATGCCGTCGCCGAGATCTCGAAGATGCGGGCGGGGCTGCTCGCCGCGCACCTCGCGAAGACCGCGGGCAACGACCTGTCGGCCGAGCTCGTGTTCACGGGCGACGACGCGGCCGGACTCCTGCAGCAGCTCGGCATGGCCGACCGCCTCGGCGCCCAGGCGAACGAGGTCTACGAGCAGGCGACGGCCGATCGGAACACGGCGGAGTCGCTGCGCGAACAGGCGGCGGATGCCGCGACCGAGCGTGAACGTCTCGCCACGCTCGCCGAGGCCCGCGCCGACGAGGCGGCCGCCGCCGCGGACGCGGCGAACGCCGCCGTGGCGACGCAGCAGCAGCGGTCCGAGGAGCTGTACGCGCAGCTCGCGAGCCTGCAGGGCACCACGGCGCAGCTCGAACGGGAACGTGCCGAGGGGCAGGCGCGCGAGGCGGCCGAGGCGGCGGCTGCGGCGCGGGCGGCTGCGGAGGCCGCTGCGGCCGCTGCGGCGGCTGCGGCGGCCGAGGCGGCTGAGGCGGCTGCGGCGGAGAACTCCGGGGGCGGCTCCGGGGGCGGCTCCGGGTCGGGCGGCGGCTCCGGTTCGGGTTCCGGTGGGGGAAGCGCCCCGGCGCCGGCCCCGCCGAACGCGAGCGCGGTCGAGGCGGCCATCTGGTTCGCGAGCCAGCAGCTCGGCGAGCCCTACGTGCTCGGCGGCGCCGGACCCGGCGTCTGGGACTGCTCGGGCCTCACGCAGGCGGCATACGGCTACGCGGGCATCGGCATCGGCACGCACTCGGCGACGAACCAGTACCACACGCTCGCCGCGCGCGGAAAGGCCGTGCCGCTCTCGCAGATCCAGCGCGGCGACCTGCTCTTCTGGGGTGGAGGCGGCGACTACTACCACGTCGCGATCTACCTCGGCGGCGGACGCATCCTCGAGGCGCCGCGCGAGGGCGTGCCCGTGCGCGACTACTTCATCTGGGGTTCGCCCGCCGCGGCGGCCCGGCCTGCGGGCTGACGGACGTCCGTTCGGCCGACGGTGTCTCGGCCCGTGCCCGGGCCCGACCCCGACCCCGACCCTGCCCCGGGCCCGACCCCTGATCCCGGATCCCTGCCCCGGGCCCGACCCCAGCGCCACTCCGGGCTGGGATCCCCTCCGGCGCGCCGGAGTCCGATCACCGGCTCCGGCGTGTCGGCCGGAAGCCCAGCCGAGACGTACATCGCGCGCGGTCACGGCGCGGTGCTCGCCGCCGGGGACGCGAAAGGGGCGGGCCGTGGCGGCCCGCCCCTTCGGTTCACGGATGCTGCGGCATCCGCTGGTCTCGAGACGGCGCCGGGGCGCCTCCTCGACCGGCGGCATCCGGGGTCTCGAGACGGCGCCGGGGCGCCTCCTCGACCGGCGATGCCGATCGGTCAGTGACCGGGGAACGCCTCGATGCCGGCCTGGATGATGGCCTCGGCCTCGGCGGCGTCGCCCCAGCCCTCGGTCTTGACCCACTTGCCGGGCTCGAGGTCCTTGTAGTGCTCGAAGAAGTGCTCGATCTCCTTGCGCGTGTACTCGGGGATCGAGTCCACGTCGGTGATGTGCGCCCAGCGCGGGTCGCCCGCGGGCACGGCGATGACCTTGGCGTCGCTGCCGCCGTCGTCGGTCATGTTGAACACGCCCACGGGGCGCACCTTGACGCCCACGCCCGGGAACAGCGGGTAGTCGAGCAGCACGAGCACGTCGACCGGGTCGCCGTCGAGGCCGAGCGTGTTCTCGAAGTAGCCGTAGTCGGTGGGGTACACGAAGGTCGTGTAGAGCACGCGGTCGAGGAACACGCGACCGGTCTCGTGGTCGACCTCGAACTTGTTGCGGCTCCCCTTGGGGATCTCGATGACGGCGGCGTACTCGCCCATGTGGGTTCTCCTTGGTTGTGGAAGCACGGTGTGAATCGTGCGCCGGCACGGGCCTCGGCCTGTCGCGAGCGGCGGAATAAGGTTACTTGATGCCCTCAGGAACCGAATCGGATGAGACGACGGATGCCGCCGACGGCCGCCGCCCCCGGCTGACGCCCCCGATCGCCGACGTGCGGCGGGCGGTGCGGGCCGTGCTGCCCGCCGACGGACTCGTGCTCGTGGCGCTCTCGGGCGGTCCCGATTCGCTCGCGCTCGCCGCGGCCGCCGCGTTCGAGGCGCCGCGTGCCGGCCTGCGCGCGGGCGCCGTGATCGTGGACCACGGGCTGCAGCCGGGCTCGGCCGAGGTCGCGGCGCGCGCGGCCGAGCAGGCGCGTGCGCTCGGGCTCGACCCGGTGCTCGTCACGCGCGTCGAGGTCACGGGCGAGGGCGGCCCCGAGTCATCCGCCCGCCGTGCCCGCTACGCCGCGCTCGACGAGGCCGCGCGGTCGACGGATGCCGCGTGCGTGCTGCTCGGGCACACGCTCGACGACCAGGCCGAGACGGTGCTGCTGGGGCTCGCGCGCGGATCCGGGGCGGCGAGCCTCGCCGGCATGCCCGCCCGCGCGGGGCGATACGTGCGGCCGCTGCTCGGCATCCGCCGTGCGACGACCGTGCAGGCGTGCGCCGACGCCGGGCTCGAGCCGTGGACGGATCCGCACAACGCCGACCCCTCGTACGCGCGCGTGCGGGTGCGCGAACGGGTGCTGCCCGTGCTCGAGGCCGAACTCGGGCCCGGCATCGCCGAGGCGCTCGTGCGCACCGCCGAGCAGCTCCGCGAAGACGACGACGCGTTCGAGGCGCAGATCGACGAGCTCATCGAGGAGATCTGCGAACCCGCCGAGGCGGGTATCGCGATCTCGGTCGGGGCGCTCGCCGCGAACCCGGCGGCACTGCGGCAACGCATCATCCGGCACGTCGTCGGCAGCGAGTTCGGCGTCTCGCTCTCGCGCGTGCAGACGCTCGACGTCGCACGCCTCGTCACCGACTGGCACGGGCAGGGGCCGCTCGAGCTGCCCGACGGCGTGCGCGTCACCCGGGCCGGACGGCACCTCGTGTTCTCGACCACCGGTTCGACCGAGGTGCTGCCGCACGACCACTGACGGGCTCGGCGGTCGAGCGCTGCCGCGACGGAGGAGCCGCCGTCTCGAGACCAGCGCCGGCAGGGTCTCGAGACGCTTCGCTCCTCGACCGGCGTGGCGCTTCGCTCCTCGACCGGCGTGGCGCTTCGCTCCTCGACCGGCGTGGCGCTTCGCTCCTCGACCGGCGATCGGGGGTACGGTCGCGGGCCGCGGCGATTAGGCTCGTGGCATCCGTTCGCCGCGCACCCACGGCGTCCGGGTCTCGACCACCACGCACCGGAGGAGCGCCCATGAACGCGAGCGAGATCGAAGCAGACCTGACCGAGGTGCTCGTCACCGAAGCCGAGATCCACGCGAAGCTCGCCGAGCTCGCGCGGCGCATCGAGGCCGACTACGAGGGCGAGGACCTGCTCATCGTCGGCGTGCTGAAGGGCGCGGTCATGGTCATGGCCGACCTCGCACGCGAACTCCGCTCGCACATCAGCATGGACTGGATGGCCGTGTCCAGCTACGGGGCGGGCACGAAGTCGTCGGGCGTCGTGAAGATCCTGAAGGACCTCGACACCGACCTCACCGGCCGGCACGTGCTCATCGCCGAGGACATCATCGACTCGGGCCTGACGCTCGCGTGGCTGCTCGAGAACCTCGAATCGCGCGGCGCCGCCTCCATCGAGATCTGCGCGCTCCTGCGCAAGCCCGACGCGGCCAAGGTCGCGATCGACGTCAAGTACCTCGGCTTCGACATCCCGAACCAGTTCGTGGTCGGGTACGGGCTCGACTTCGCCGAGCGGTACCGCAACCTCCGCGACGTGGCGATCCTCGCGCCGCACGTCTACTCCTGAGGGGTCTCGAGACGCTGCGCTCCTCGACCGGCGGATCTCGAGACGCTTCGCTCCTCGACCGGCGGGTCTCGAGACGCTTCGCTCCTCGACCGGCGGGTGTTGAGACGCTTCGCTCCTCGACCGGCGGGCGGGGTCTCGAGACGCTGCGCTACCCGACCGGCGGGCGTCTCCGTCGGCCCACAGCGAACACTCGGCCGGCGGTCGGTTTCCGCGGGGTAGCCTGTCAACACCATGAACATCAAGAAGATCCTGCGCGGGCCGATCATCTACATCCTGCTGGCGATCGTCGCCGTCTGGATCGGGTCGAGCCTCATCACCGCCTCCGGTTTCAAAGAGGTGTCGACGCAGCAGGGTCTCGAGTTCCTGCAAGACGAGAAGGTGTCCGAGGCGAAGATCGTCGACGGCGAGAACCGCGTCGACCTCACCCTCGCGAAGGCCGATGACGAGTTCGGCGACAAGGTGCAGTTCTACTACGTGACGCCGCGCGGCGACGACGTGGTGGCCGCGGTCGACGCGGCCAACCCGAAAGACGGGTACAACGACGAGGTCCCGCAGCCGAACTGGTTCCTCTCGATGCTCGGCATCCTGCTGCCGCTCGTGCTCATCGGCCTCTTCTTCTGGATCATGCTCTCGGGCATGCAGGGCGGCGGCAACCGCGTCATGCAGTTCGGCAAGTCCAAGGCGAAGCTCGTCACGAAGGAGAGCCCGAAGGTCACCTTCGAAGACGTCGCCGGCTCGAACGAGGCCATCGAGGAACTCGAGGAGATCAAGGACTTCCTGAAGGAGCCCGCGAAGTTCCAGGCCGTCGGCGCCCGCATTCCCAAGGGCGTGCTGCTGTACGGCCCTCCCGGCACCGGCAAGACCCTGCTCGCCCGCGCCGTGGCCGGCGAGGCTGGCGTGCCGTTCTACTCGATCTCGGGCTCCGACTTCGTCGAGATGTTCGTCGGCGTCGGCGCGTCCCGCGTGCGCGACCTGTTCGAGCAGGCGAAGGAGAATGCCCCCGCCATCATCTTCATCGACGAGATCGACGCCGTCGGCCGCCACCGCGGCGCCGGCATGGGCGGCGGCCACGACGAGCGCGAGCAGACGCTCAACCAGCTCCTCGTCGAGATGGACGGGTTCGACCCCAAGACCAACGTCATCCTCATCGCGGCGACGAACCGCCCCGACATCCTCGACCCCGCGCTCCTGCGCCCCGGCCGCTTCGACCGCCAGATCGGCGTCGACGCCCCCGATCTCAAGGGCCGTCAGCGCATCCTCGAGGTGCACTCGAAGGGCAAGCCGCTCGCCAAGGGCGTCGACCTCGAGGTGCTGGCCCGCAAGACGCCCGGCTTCACCGGCGCCGACCTGGCCAACGTGCTCAACGAGGCCGCGCTGCTCACCGCCCGCTCGAACGCGCAGCTCATCGACAACCGCGCGCTCGACGAGGCCGTCGACCGGGTCATCGCCGGTCCGCAGCGTCGCAGCCGCGTCATGAAGGACAAGGAGAAGCTCATCACGGCCTACCACGAGGGCGGACACGCGCTCGCGGCGGCGGCGATGAACTACACCGACCCCGTGACGAAGATCACGATCCTCCCGCGAGGCCGGGCGCTCGGCTACACCATGGTGATGCCGCTCGAAGACAAGTACTCGATCAGCCGCAACGAGCTGCTCGACCAGCTGACGTACGCCATGGGCGGTCGCGTCGCCGAAGAGATCGTCTTCCACGACCCCTCGACCGGCGCCTCGAACGACATCGAGAAGGCCACGTCGACGGCCCGCAAGATGGTCACCGAATACGGCATGAGCGCGAACGTCGGCGCGGTCAAGCTCGGCCAGGCGCAGGGCGAGGTCTTCCTCGGCCGCGACATGGGGCACCAGCGCGACTACTCCGAAGAGATCGCCATGCGGGTCGACGGCGAGGTGCGCAGCCTCATCGAGCAGGCGCACGACGAGGCCTGGCAGGTGCTCAACGACAACCGAGACATCCTCGACCGGCTCGCGGCCGAGCTCCTCGAGCACGAGACGCTCGACCACAACCAGATCGCCGAGATCTTCACGGACGTGAAGAAGCTGCCCGAGCGCCCGCTGTGGCTCTCGAGCGACAAGCGACCGGTCTCGGACATCCCGCCGATCGTCTTCCCGACCGACAAGGCCCCGATCGACCCGGGCGCCGTCGACGGCGGCATCGACTCGAGCGACGAGTCGGCCGACGAGCCAGCCCCGAAGCGCTCGCCCCGACAGAACCCGCGCCCCGCGACGGCGTAACGCGCCGTCGGCGCCCACCGCCGACCTGAGAGGGCCCGCCATGGCCGGTGTCGACACCGAACGCATCGAACGCGCCGTGCTCGAGATCCTCCTCGCCATCGGCGAGGATCCGGAGCGCGCCGGGCTCCGGCGCACCCCGCAGCGCGTGGCCGAGGCGTACGCCGACTTCTTCGGCGGGCTCGCGGTCGACCCGCTGAGCCACCTCGCCGACACCGTGCCGATCGGGGCATCCGACGCCGGGGTCCCGGCGACCTCCGACGCCGTCGTACTCCGCGACCTCGCGTTCCGGTCGGTGTGCGAGCACCACCTGCTGCCGTTCGTCGGCACCGCGCACATCGCCTACCTCCCGGGCGACCGGGTCGTCGGGCTCGGGCGCATCCCGGCCGTGGTCGACACGCTCGCCGCACGCCCGCAGCTCCAGGAGCGGCTCGCCGAGGAGATCGCCGACGCCCTCGAGACGGGTCTCGACCCGAGGGGCGTGCTCGTCGTCCTCGACGCGCAGCATCGTTGCGTGACCACGCGCGGGTCGCGGCAGGAGCGCAGTTCGACCATCACGATCGTCGGTCGTGGGGCGCTCTCCGAACCCGCCGCCCGTGCCGAGATCATCGCGCTCATCGGCGGCGGGGCATGAGCGACGGGCGATCCACCCTCGTGATGGGCGTCATCAACGTGACGCCCGACTCGTTCAGCGACGGCGGCGAGTGGTTCGACGTCGACCGGGCGGTCGCCCACGGACTCGACCTGGTCGCCGACGGCGCCGACATCCTCGACGTCGGCGGCGAGTCGACGCGTCCGGGCGCGGCGCGCGTCGAGCCCGCCGAAGAGCTGCGCCGGGTCGTGCCGGTCGTGCGCGAGCTCGCCGCACGCGGCATCCGGGTGAGCGTCGACACGATGCGGGCGGCGACGGCGCGGGCCGCGGTCGAGGCCGGCGCCGAGATCGTGAACGACGTGTCGGCGGGGCTCGCCGACGAAGCGATGGTCCCGACCGTCGCCGACACCGGGGCCGCCTACGTCGCGATGCACTGGCGCGGGCACTCCGACCGCATGGACTCGCTCACCGAGTACGCCGACGTCGCGGTCGACGTGCGAGACGAGCTCGCGCGGCGCGTCGAGGCGCTGACCGCGGCCGGCGTGGCATCCGAGCGCATCATCCTCGACCCGGGTCTGGGGTTCTCCAAGACGGGCGAGCAGAACTGGGAGGTGCTCCGCCGCCTCGACGTGCTCACCGGCCTCGGGTTCCCCGTGCTCGTCGGCGCCTCCCGCAAGCGCTTCATCGGCTCGCTGCTGCCCGACGACGCGACCATGGCCGAACGCGACCTGCCCACCGCGGTCGTGAGCGCCCTCTCCGCGCAGGCCGGGGCCTGGGGCGTGCGCGTCCACGACGTGCAGGCCACGCGCCGCGCCCTCGACGTCGTCGGGGCGTGGCAGAGTGGAAGCCGTGGCTGAACCGCGAGATCGACGACCGGGCGACCGGATCACCCTGACCGGGCTCAGGGTGCAGGCGAACCACGGCGTCTTCGACTTCGAGCGCGAGCAGGGGCAGGAGTTCGTCATCGACGTCTCCGTCCTCGTCGACCTCCGCGCTGCGGCATCCGCTGACGATCTCGCGCAGACCGTGCACTACGGCGAACTCGCCGAGGCGGTCGTCGCAGCCGTCGAAGGCGATCCGGTCGACCTCATCGAGACCGTCGCCGAGCGCGTGGCCGAGGTCGCGCTCTCCTACCCCGCGACCATCGAGGCGGCGGTGACGGTGCACAAGCCGCAGGCGCCCATCACCGTCCCGTTCGCGGATGTCGCGGTGTCGATCGTGCGGGGGCGAGCATGAGCCGCGCCGTCATCGCGTTCGGGGCCAACCTCGGCGACCGCGAGACCACCGTCGCCGAGGCCATGCGCGAGCTGGCCGAGCTCGACGGGGTCGAGCTCGTCGCCATCTCGCCCGTCTACGAGACGCCCGCGCTCACCGACGCGGGCGTCGACCGCGACGCACCCGGCTACCTCAACGGCGTCGTCGTGCTCGAGACCACCGCGCACACCCCGCACCAGCTGCTCGCGGCGCTGCACGACATCGAGGCCGCGCACGGCCGACAGCGGCTGAAGCACTGGGGCGATCGCACGCTCGACCTCGACCTCATCGACGTCGACGGGCTCGTCATCGACGACACCGGGCTGCAGCTGCCGCACCCGAGGGCCTGGCAGCGCGCCTTCGTGCTGCAGCCCTGGCTCGACGTCGACCCCGACGCGGTCATCCCCGGTCGGGGGCGCGTCGCCGACCTCCGCGCGCAGGCGCACGACGAGGTGACCCGTCGATGAGGCGAACCCACCCGAGCGCCGTGGTGTTCGCGGTCATCGTGGGCGCCGCGCTCGGCTACCTCGTCGACCTCGCGGTCGTGTCGTGGGGCGGCAAGGCCATCGTCCCCCCGCTCTCGCTGTCGATCACCCTCGTCGGCGTCGCGGCGATCATCGTGGCGCTGGCCTGGCCCATCCGCCGCGCCGTCAGGCAGCACTCGACGAAGCACCTCGATCCGTTCCGCGCGATGCGCATCGCCGTGCTCGCCAAGGCGAGCAGCCTCAGCGGCGCCCTGATGCTGGGATTCGGCGTTGGCATCACCCTCTTCCTGCTCACGCGCACGGTGCTGCCGTCGGCATCGACGGTGTGGCTCGCCGTCGCGTCGGCCATCGGCGCGGCCCTGCTGCTCGTGGGCGGGCTGCTCGCCGAGCAGTTCTGCACGCTCCCGCCCGACGACCCCGAAGCCGAGAAGGACGAGCACGCGCATGCCTGACTCCGACGTGCCGCACCCCGACGCCGACCCGTCGGCCTGGCCGAGCCCCGAGGCAGCCGGCCCCGAGTCATCGAGCCCCGAGGCATCCGCCGACGACGTGCCGGCGGTGGAGGCATCCGGCTCCGAGGAATGGAAGCGGGTCTCGCCCAAGTACGTGATCGTCGAGGTCGTCGGCTCGCTCGTCGGCACGGCGCTCTTCGTCGCGGCGTTCCTGGTCGCGTACTTCCTGTTCGACTGGTGGTGGGCGCTCTGGGCCGCGATCGCGGTGGGCGCGATCTCGCTCGTGACGATCGCGTTCGAGCCGCGCCGCGTGCGCTCGATCGGCTACCGCCTGCGCGACGACGACCTGCTGTTCCGCCGCGGCATCATGTACCAGCGGCAGGTGGCGGTGCCCTACGGGCGCATGCAGCTCGTCGATGTCACGCGCGGCCCGGTCGCGCGCGCGCTCGGACTCGCCGACCTGAAGTTCGTCACCGCCGCGGCCGCGACCGCGGTGTCGGTGCCGGGCCTCCCGATCGAGGACGCCGAGCGGCTGCGCGACGAACTGGTGGCGCTGGCCGAGTCCCGACGGGCGGGCCTGTGACCGCTCCGGTCCCCCCGAAGACGGTCACGCCGCTCGCCGACGGCGAATGGCATCGGCTGCATCCGGCGAGTCCGCTCCTGCGGGGTGGGCTCGTGTTCATCGCCGTGCTCGGGTTCGTCATCGCGAATCTGCGCGAGCGCATCGTCGACATGTTCGTCTTCGTCTTCGTGCCCGACCTCGGCGACGAGTTGGATTCGAACTACGGCGAGTGGCAGAACGACTGGGCGAACGACCCGGTCGGCGCGATCGTGCTGAACGGCCAGGTCGGCTGGGCGCTGCTCGCGGTCGCGGCGGTCGTGATCGCGGTCATCGTCGGGTTCTGGTTGTCGTGGCGCATGCACACGTTCCGCATCACGGGCGAGGCGGTCGAGGTCCGCAGCGGCATCCTGTTCCGTTCGCACCGGTCGGCGCGGCTCGATCGGGTGCAGGGGGTCAACATCGCGCGGCCACTGTTCGCGCGGCTCTTCGGCACTGCGAAGCTCGACGTCTCGGTCGCGGGGCAGTCCGGCAACGTGCAGCTCTCCTACCTCGCGTCGGCGCTGGCCGACGGGCTGCGCGCCGACATCCTGCGGTTGGCCTCGGGTGCGCGGGCCGAACGCTCGAAGGCGGCGGCCCCGGGCGTCGCGGGCATCACGGTGAGCGTCGCGGGGGCGACGGATGCCTCGATGCCGGTCGATGCCGCGGGGGCGACGGATGCCTCGGTGCCGGGAGATGTCGCGGTGCCGGGCGATCCCGCGGGCACCGGCTCGCCCGCGGCATCCGCCCACGGCCCCGTCTCGGCCGTCATCGGCCGGCGGGTCGACGAGTTCCTCGCGCCGGAGCTCGACCCGTCGCTGGCGCCGCCCGCGTCGGTCGTGCACCTCTCGGTCGGGCGCGTGATCGCCTCGACGCTGCTCGGCGGCACGACCATCTCGATCCTCGTGTTCGTCGCCGTCATCGTCGTGGGCATCGCCAACGGGCAGAGCTGGGTCATCTTCTCGTTCATCCCCGCCGTCATCGGCCTCGTCGGCTACCTGTGGTCGCGCATCACGAAATCGCTGCGGTACTCGATCGCCGGCACGCCCGACGGCGTGCGCATCGGCTACGGCCTGCTCTCGACCGCGAACCAGACCATCCCGCCCGGGCGGGTGCACGCCGTCTCGGTGACCCAGTGGATCCTCTGGCGCCCGTTCGGCTGGTGGAGCGTCAAGGTCAACCTCGCTGGGCAGTCGATGAGCGCGTCGAGCGAGCAGGCGCAGCGCACGATCGTGCTGCCCGTCGGGTCGGCGGCCGACGTGGGGCGCGTGCTCGCGCTGCTGCTGCCCGAGTCGGCGGGCGCCGTCGAGCCGCTCGTCGCGGTCGGGCTCACCGGGCGCGGCGCCGGCGGCGGGTTCACGGCGACGCCGCGGCGCGCGGCCTGGCTGCGGCCGTTCTCGAGGCGTCGCATCGGCTGGGCCGCCGGTTCGGGCGTCGCCCTGTTCCGCACGGGCGCGCTCACGCGTTCGCTCGTGCTCATGCCGCTCGCCCGCGTGCAGTCCGTCGCGCTCTCGCGCGGCCCGGTCGGTCGTCTGCTCGACCTCGCGGCGGTGCGCGTGCACACCGTCTCGGGTCCGGTGCAGGTCGTGCTGCCGGTCATCGAGACCGCCGAGGGCCGCGACCTGTTCGAGCGGCTCGCCGCCGACGCCGTGACCTGGGCGGCATCCGACGAGAGCCATCACTGGGGCGCGATCGCGCGGACGGAGGCACCCGCATGAGCGAACGACCGGGGCGCCTCGGCGTCGGAACCATCGGCGCCGGACGGGTGGGCGCCGTGCTGGCCGCGGCCCTCGCGGGCGCTGGCCACGGGCTCACCGGCATCGCCGCGGTCTCGGCGGCGAGCCGCGAGCGGGCCGCCGCCATGCTCCCCTCGGTGCCCGTGCTCACGGTTCCCGAGATCGTCGAGCGCAGCGAGCTCGTGCTGCTCGCGGTGGCCGAATCCGAACTCGCCGGCCTGGTCGCGGGCCTCGCCGAGGCAGGGGTCTGGCAGCCGGGGCAGCTCGTGCTCCACACGAACGCCCGGCACGGCACGGCCGTGCTCGATCCCGCGCGGCGAGCGGGCGCGATCCCGCTCGCGGTGCACCCCGCGATGACCTTCACCGGCACGAGCATCGACCTCGCGCGGCTGCCGGGCACGTGGTTCGCCGTGACCGCGCCGGCCCCCGTGCTGCCGATCGGTCAGGCGCTCGTCGTCGAGATGGGCGGCGAACCGTTCATCGTCGGCGAGGCCGACCGCGCCGCCTACGGCGAGGCGATCGACACGGCCGTCTCGTTCTCGAGCGCGATCGTCGATCAGGCCAGCGGGCTCCTCGACGGCATCGGCGTGACCCGGCCGGGCGCGGTGCTCGCGCCGCTCGTGCGCAGCGCCGTCGAGAACGCCCTCGCCAGGCACGACCCGGGGCCGCGCCTCGACGGTGCGAGTACGATCGACGGGGCCGACGACGATCGGCCGCTGGGAGGGGCCACGTGACCGAGGCGGCGAAGCGCGCAGAGGCGACCCGCGTCGTGAGCACCATCTCCGGGCTGCGAGCGGCCCTCGACGAGCGACGCCGGGGCGGGGCATCCGTCGCCCTGGTGCCGACCATGGGCGCGCTGCACGAGGGGCATCTCGCGCTCGTGCGACGGGCCCGCGAGCTCGCCGACGTGGTCGTCGTGTCGATCTTCGTGAACCCGCTGCAGTTCGGCCCGAGCGAAGACCTCGACCGGTACCCGCGCACGCTCGACGCCGACGTGGCGGCCCTGGCCGGGCTCGGCGTCGAGGTCGTGTTCGCGCCGTCCGTCGCCGAGATGTACCCCGCCGGGGCGAGCCCGACGCGCGTCGTGGCCGGCTCGGTCGGCGGGCTCTACGAGGGCGCCTCGCGGCCCGGGCACTTCGACGGCATGCTCACGGTCGTCGCGAAGCTCTTCTCGATCGCGCAGCCCGACGTCGCCGTGTTCGGGCAGAAGGACGCCCAGCAGGTCTTCCTTGTGCGCCGCATGGTCCGCGACCTCGACCTGCGGCTCGAGGTCGACGTCGTGCCGACCGTGCGCGAGGCCGACGGCCTCGCGCTCTCGAGTCGCAACCGGTTCCTCGACGACACCGGGCGCCGGGCGGCGCTCGTGCTCTCGGAGGCGCTCGGCGCGGCCGCCGATTCCGCGGGGGAGGGCGTCGACGAGGCACTGGCCGAGGCGGTCGCGGCGTTCGGCGACCACGACGGCGTCGAGCTCGACTACTTCGTGATCGTCGACCCCGAGACCTTCCTCCCGGTCGCCGCCGACGCGTCGGGCCCCGCGCTCGCGCTCGTCGCCGCGAACGTCGGGTCGACCCGCCTCATCGACAACCGCGCCGTGATCCTCGCGTCGTAGCCGCCGCGCGGAGCGTGCGTCCAGCCCGGGCTGAGTAGGCTGGTCGGGCACGTGCCCCGCGACGAGAGAGAACGATGGCCGAGACCCAGACGGATGCCGCCCCCCAGGGTGCCGCACAGCCCGCCGACGAGCCCACCGCGGCCGAGATCTCCGAGCAGAAGGTCGTGCGGCTCGCCAAGCGCGAGCGGCTGATCGCGGCTTCCGACGACCTCGGCGGCGGCGCCTATCCGGTGCGCCTGCCGATCACCACGACCATCCCGCAGGTGCGCGACCGCTTCGTGGGCCTCGGCGTCGACGAGGCCAGCGGCGAGCAGGTCGGCCTCGCGGGGCGCGTCGTGTTCTCGCGCAACACGGGCAAGCTCTGCTTCGCGACCCTCCAGTCGGGCGACGGCAGCCGCGTGCAGGCGATGGTCTCGCTCGCCGAGGTCGGCGAGCAGTCGCTGGCCGACTGGAAGGAGCTCGTCGACCTGGGCGACCACGTGTTCGTCGCCGGCGAGGTCATCACGAGCCGCCGCGGCGAGCTCTCGATCATGGTGAACGAGTGGCAGATCGCGTCCAAGGCGATCCTGCCGCTGCCGAACCTGCACAACGACCTCAGCGAAGAGACCCGGGTGCGCAGCCGCTACCTCGACCTCATCGCCCGCGAGCAGGCGCGCAAGAACGTGCTCGACCGCGCCAAGACCAACGCGAGCCTGCGCCGCACGTTCGCCGGGCTCGGGTTCGTCGAGGTCGAGACGCCCA
The DNA here is from genome assembly GCF_009749465.1 of Agromyces terreus. Classification (GTDB taxonomy): domain Bacteria; phylum Actinomycetota; class Actinomycetes; order Actinomycetales; family Microbacteriaceae; genus Agromyces; species Agromyces terreus. Next base: position 82,094 of record NZ_WBIS01000008.1, on the reverse strand, counting down.
TGCTCCAGGTCATGCACGGCGGGGCATCCGCTCGTCCGTTCGTGACCCACTCGAACGCGTTCGACACCGAGCTCTATCTGCGCATCGCCCCCGAGCTGTACCTCAAGCGCGCCGTGGTCGGCGGCATCGACCGGGTGTTCGAGATCAACCGCAACTTCCGCAACGAGGGCGCCGACTCTACGCACAGCCCCGAGTTCGCGATGCTTGAGGCGTACGAGGCCTACGGCGACTACACGACCATGGCCGACCTCACGCAGCGCCTCATCCAAGACGCCGCGCTCGAGACGAGCGGTTCGCACGTGGTCACCTGGGCCGACGGCACCGAGTTCGACCTCGGCGGCGAGTGGGACCGCATCTCGATGTACGGCACGCTCTCCGAGGCGGTCGGCGAGCAGATCACGGCCGAGACCCCGATCGAGCGCCTGAAGCAGCTCGCCGACGAGGCGGGCGTCGAGGTCGAGCACCCCCTGCCCGGTAAGTACGTCGAAGAGCTGTGGGAGCACCACATCAAGGGCGGGCTCGAACGGCCCACCTTCGTGATGGACTTCCCGCTCGACACCTCCCCGCTCGTGCGCGGGCACCGCAGCACGCCCGGCGTGGTCGAGAAGTGGGATCTCTACGTGCGCGGCTTCGAGCTGGCCACCGGCTACTCCGAGCTCGTCGACCCCGTCGTGCAGCGCGAGCGCTTCGTCGAGCAGGCGAAGCTCGCCGCGGGCGGCGACCCCGAGGCCATGCGCCTCGACGAGGAGTTCTTGCGCGCGCTCGAGTTCGGCATGCCGCCGTCGGGCGGCATGGGCATGGGCATCGACCGCCTTCTCATGGCGCTCACGGGTCTCGGCATCCGCGAGACCATCCTCTTCCCGCTCGTCAAGTAGCGGCCCGAACCGAGACGAGCGGATGCCGCAGATGAACGACTACCTCCCGAAGAGCGAACTCGAGCCCGAGCCCGACCCCAAGCGCCCGTCGAACGCCCGCCTCGCGATCTGGATCGTCGTCGGGGCGATCGGCGCCTACCTTCTGGGGTCGGGCATCTGGGGCCTGCTCACCTGAGCTGAGCTGAGCTGAGCTGAGCCGAGCCGTTCCGCCCGCCCGCCGCTCAGCGTCCGACGAAGACGACGCCGCGGGTCGCCGAGGGCCCCCACGCGATCATGCGGTCGAGGTCGGATGCCGCGACGGGGAGATCGTGCGTGTCGACCCAGGTCTCGCCGCGCTCCGACGTGATCCACGGGTCCTGGATGAGCACGACCGCTTCGCCCGGAACGACGGCGTGCGCGAGCACCCAGTGCGGCCCGGTCTCGCCGTGCATGGGCGCCTCGTCGATGAGCAGCAGCGCCGACTCGCCGCCGGCGATGCGTCGGACGACCTCGTCGATCGCGATGCGCTCGGTGACGACCGGCACCGAAAGCGCGGCGGCCCGCCGACGGGATTCCTGTTGCAGCTCGGCACGGAAGTCGTGCTCGAACCCGGTGTACTCCTCGAGCAGCACGGGCTCATCGGTGTCGAGGTGCACCTCGACCGTGCGGCCCTCGCCCACGGTCTCGCGCATCGCGACGGCGAGGCCCACGGGCTCGCATGCGGGGTAGTTGCTCGCGCGGCGCCAGAAGGCGAACTCGAGGTCGCGGTCTCCGGCATCGCCGGTGAAGCCGGACGCCCCGGCGAGGGTCGCCGCGAGCAGGCCCGCGACCGCGCCGCAGGTGTAGAGCGTGGTCTGCCCGTAGTACGGCGCCTCGTCGTGGGGGACGGGCCGGTGCCAGCGCACGAGTCCGCGCACCCCGACGGTGCCGTCGGCCGACGGGTGCGGCGCGCGCATCGGTGCGAACCCGAGCTCGGCGGCGAGCGCGGGCGGGGCGGTCTCGCCGCGCAGCTCCCACTTCACGGCGGCGTCGCCCCGTTCGGCCGAGTCGGCGACGACGTGCTCGATCGCGCGGCGGGCCGCCGCGGCATCCGTGTGGTGCAGTTCGACGATCTTGACCGCGGCGGTGCTCGGCCGACGCGTGGTGAGCACCGCGGCGAGCGGCTCGCCGTCGGCCGCGCGCTCGACGTGCACGGTGGGCGAGTAGGGGGTGCGCGAACGCTGCCAGAACGCGGTGCGCTCCGCCCCGAGGAAGTCGCGCAGCCACGCGTCGGGCTCCCACCCGGGCGCTCCGGCGGGCACGGCTGCTGGAGCGTCGAGGGTGGTGGGGGCGGTGGATACCTGGCTCACCGGGTTCCTTTCGAGGCGAGATCGGATGCCGCGGCGCGAGGGTTCTCGCGGCGGCCGGCCGCGATCAGCAGCCGGGTGTACTCGTGTTCGGGGGCGGTGAGCACGCGGGCGCACTCGCCCTGCTCGACGACGCGGCCGTCCCAGAGGACGGTGACCGTGTCGGCGATCTCGCGCACCACGGCCAGGTCGTGCGAGATGAACAGGATCGCGAGACCGAGCTCGTCGCGCAGCTGCGCGAGCAGGGCGAGCACCTGGGCCTGCACCGACACGTCGAGGGCCGAGACCGACTCGTCGCAGATGAGCACGCTGGGGCGCGGCGCGAGAGCGCGCGCGATGGCCACGCGCTGCCGTTGCCCGCCCGAGAGCTGGGCCGGGCGCTTGCCCGCGAAGTCGGCCGGAAGCCCGACGGTCTCGAGCAGCACGGCCACGTCGGCCGCGGGCCGGCGCGCGACGTGCAGCGCCTCGCGCAGGATCGCCCCGATCGACATCATCGGGTTGAGCGAGGAGTACGGGTCCTGGAAGACGATCTGCATCTGCGCGGGGGTGCGCGAGCCGCGGCCGGGGGCGAGCACGACGCCCTCGAACCGGATCTCGCCGCCGTCCTCGCGCTCGAGGCCGGCGATGCAGCGCGCGAGCGTGCTCTTGCCCGAACCCGACTCGCCGACGACGCCCGTGACCTCGCCCGGGCGGAGCGCGATCGAGACGTCGTCGAGCACCGTGCGCTCGCCGAATCGCTTGACGATGCCGGATGCCTCGAGCACAGCCGTCGGCCGGTCGGTGCCCGCCGCGAGGGCGGGTGTCGAGCCGTCGTCGGCCGAGCCGTCGGCGGTCGAGCCGTCGTCGGCCGCGAGCGCCCGCATGGCAGGGTCGACCTCGATGAGGGCGCGCGTGTACGCGTGCTCGGGTGCGGCGAGCACGGTGGCCGTGTCGCCGCGCTCGACGATCTCGCCCGAGCGCATGACGAGCACGCGGTCGGTGCGGCCGCGCACGAGCCCGAGGTCGTGGGAGATGAGCAGCACCGCCATGCCGCGCGCCGTCTGGATGCCGTGCAGCAGGTCGAGGATCTCGGCCTGGTTGCTCGCGTCGAGCGCCGTCGTGGGCTCGTCGGCGATGAGCAGCACGGGGTCGCTCGCGAGGGCCGCCGCGATCGCGACGCGCTGCCGCATGCCGCCCGAGAGCTCGTGCGGGTAGGCGCGGGCGACGCGCTCGGGCAGACGCACCTCGGCGAGGCGCGCGGCGATGGCCGACGTGCGGGCCGCGCCGCGCAGGCGTCGACCGGTGGCCGCCTCGATGGTCCACGCGATCTGCTCGCCGCACCGGTGCACGGGCGAGAGGCTCGTGAACGGGTCCTGCAGCAGCAGCGACACGGTGCGTCCGCGCAACGGCCGCCACGCGGCATCCGGCATCGACAGCTCGAAGGCCTGCTCGCCGTACCGCACCTCGCCCTGTGCGCGGAAGCCGGGCGGCAGCAGGCCGATGAGCGACTTCGCGGTGAGCGTCTTGCCCGAGCCCGACTCGCCGATGAGGGCGACGGTCTCGCCGCCGACGAGGTCGAGGTCGAGCGGCTGCACCATCGTGCGGCCGTCGGGCGCGAGCACGGTCAGGCCGCGGGCGTGGATCGAGACCGCGGTCATGCGACACCTCCGGTGCGGGTCAGGCGCTGGCCGAGCCAGTCGCCGACGAGGTTCACGGCGCACGCGACCGCGATGATGAGCAGCGCGGGCACGATCGCCGCAGCCGGGTTGTCGAACATGATGGAGCGCGCGTCGGTGAGCTGGCGCCCCCAGTCGGCGGTGCCGGCCGGCACGCCGACGCCGAGGAACGACAGCGACGAGAACGCGACGATCGCGAAGGCCACGTTGAGCATCGCGTTCGTGATGACGAGCGTCGACACGTTCGGCAGGATGTGCCGGAACATGACCCGCCACCGCGAAAGCGACAGCATCTGCGCCGCCTCGATGTACGGCCGCGCCGACTGCTCGAGCACGCCCGCGCGCACGATGCGGATGTCGGACGGCGAGAACAGCACGATGAGCAGCAGCGTCGTCGTCCAGTAGCCGCCGCCGAAGACGCCCGCCACCACGATGGCGGCGAGCAGCACGGGCAGGGCGAGCAGCAGGTCGGTCCAACGGCTGACGAGGAAGTCGACCCAGCCGCGCTCGTAACCGGCGACGGTGCCGAGCAGCACGCCGATGAGCATCGATCCGACGGCGACGATGCAGGGCCCCACGAGCGCCGAGGTCGCCCCGGCGATCGTCAGGGCGAGGATGTCGCGGCCGAGCTCGTCGGTGCCGAGCGGATGCCCGGGGGTGCCGGGCGGGAGCAGGCTCGAGAGGATGTCCTGCTCCGTCGCGTTCGGCACGAGGAACGGTGCCGCGACGACGAAGAACATGACGATCGCGAGGAACCCGAGCGAGATGGCCACGACGATCGGCACCCGGTGCTTCGAGCGGAACTCGACGCCGACGGGGCCGTCGACGACGGCACGCGCGGTGGTGCTCGTGCTCATGCGGGCACCCCCTTCGCGCGGACGCGCGGATCGAGCAGCAGGTAGGCGAGGTCGGCGAGCAGCGCGATCACCGCGATCGCCACGGCGATGAGCAGCGTCAGCGCCTGCACGACCGCGATGTCCTTGAACAGCACCGAGTCCTGCAGCAGCAGGCCGATGCCGGGCAGCGCGAACGTGGTCTCGGCGAGCACGGTGCCGCCGACGAGGAAGGTGAGCACGAGGCTCGCGCCGGTCACGATGGGGATCAGCGCGTTGCGCAGCGCCAGACGGTGCACGACGCGGTCGTCGATGCCGCGGGCCCGTGCCGAGGTGACGTAGTCGGCGTCGAGTTCGCGCAGCAGCGCGGTGCGCGTGAGCTTCAGCACGATGGCGCCGAGGCCGAGCGCGAGCGTGATGCCCGGCAGCACGAGGTGGTAGAGCGTGTCGAGCCCGCCGTCGCCGGCCCCGTAGACCGGGAAGATCGGCACGTAGTACGCGAACACGTAGAGCAGCAGGAGGCCCACCGCGAACGTGGGCGCGCTCAGCCCGACGATGCCGAGCGCGCTGCCGACCCGGTCGACGGGCCGGCCCGCGTGCACGGCGCTCGCGACGCCGAGGGGGATCGACACCGCGAGGGCCAGCACGAACGCGACGGCGCAGAGCGCCAGGGTGACGGGCAGGCGCGATGCGATCGCGTCGGCCACGGGCACCTGGAGGCGGATCGACTCGCCGAGGTCGCCCGTGAGCACCCCGCCCAGCCAGGTGAAGTACTGCACGAGGAACGGGTCGTCGAGGTGGTACTGCTCGCGGATCGCGGCGACCGCCTCGGGGGAGGCGGGCCGGTTGCCGAGCAACGTCTTCACGAGGTCGCCGGGTGCCAGGTACATCATCGAGAAGACGATGAACGAGAGCACCAGCAGGATCGCGAGCATGCCGAGCACGCGCACCGCGAGCATCCGGCCGAGGGGCCGGGCTCGCGATGCGCGCGCTCGAGGGGTGGTGACGGTCATCAGCCGGCGATGCGGTAGAGGGTCGTCGGCCAGGCCGAGATGAACGCGAACGAGGAGTAGTCGTCCATGCCGAGGTCGTCGGCGAACGCGGTCGCCGACTGGCCCCACCAGAGCGGCACGTTGATGACGTCTTCGGCCTGCAGCTTCTCGGCCTCGAGGAGGAGGTCGATACGGGTCGCCGGGTCGGACTCGGCGCCGGCCTGCGCGAACAGGTCGTCGATCTCGGGGTTGGCGTAGTTCGACACGTTGTCGGCGCCGAGCATGTAGCTCGAGACCTCGGCGGGGTCGCCGAGCGTCGAGAAGTACCACATCATGCCCACGCCGTACTCGGCGTCGGGCTCGAGGCTCGCGAGCCACTCCTCGATGGGCACCTCGCGCACGGTGAGGGTGATGCCGATCTTCGCGAGGTTCTCGGCGAGCGACTGCGCGGCCGTGCCGAGCTGGGGGCCGGTGTTCGGCGTGAGGATCTCGGTCTCGAAGCCGTCGGGGTGGTCGGATGCCGCGAGCGCCGCCTTGGCCGCGTCGAGGTCGAAGTCCCATTGCGGCGTCTCGGCGAGCAGGTCGCGGGCCTCGTCGGCGGAGTAGACGGAACCGAGGGACTCGGGCGTCGCGATCGCGGTCGCGGCCTCGCCGTGGCCGCGCAGCAGCTTGTCGACGATCGCGTCGCGGTCGACGCTGTGCGCGAAGGCCTCGCGCACCTTGGGGTCGTCGAACGGCTCGATGGCGGTGTTGAAGTAGAGGCCCACGTACGAGAGGTCGTTCACGTAGTCGACGCGCATGCCGTCGAGGTTCTCCCACTGGGTCGACTGGGCGAGCGGCACGTTGAACGCGACGTCGACGTCGCCCTTCTGGGCGGCGAGCAGGCGCGTGCTCTCGTCGGGGATGAACTGCACGTCGATGTGCTTGACCTTGGGCAGTTCGCCCCACCAGGTGTCGACGCGGTCGAAGCTCACGTGCGAGTCGGGCACGAACTCGGTGACCTCGTACGGGCCGGAGCCGAGCAGCAGCGAGCTGCTCGTGCCCACCGCGCCGTCGTTGGCCTCCCAGAACGCCTTCGACGTGATGAACGCGGCGCCGCCGGTGCTCATGTTCGCGGCGAAGGCGGCGTCGGGAGCGGCGAGCGTGATGGTGACCTCGTGGTCGCCGGTCTTCTCGACCGTGTCGACGCCGCCGAGGTAGTACGACAGGCCGGGCGAGCTGGTCTCGTCGCGCGCCTGCTCGAGGCTGAACACCACGTCGTCGGCGGTGACCGGCGTGCCGTCCTGGAACTCGGCGTCGTCGCGGAGCTCGTAGACGTAGGTCACGTCGTCGGGCTGGGTCCACGACTCGGCGAGGCCGGGCTGGAGCTTGCCGTCTGCATCGACCGAGACGAGGCCCTCCTGGGTGATCGACGCGATGTAGTAGTTGAGGATGCCGCTCTCCTGACCCACGTACAGGTTCGAAAGGGATCCGGGCAGGGCGACGGTGATCGAGTCGATCTCGGCGCCGCTGTCGACGGCGGGCGCGTCGGCGGGGGAGCCGGCGGTGCATGCTGCGAGCAGCAGCACGCCGGCCGCGGCAGCGCCGGCGCGCGCTCCGCGAGTGAGGGTGGTCGAGGGCATGTCGGCGGTCTCCAGTTCGAGGTGCGGGGTGGTCGTGGCGGGTGCGCCGAAGGCGGTGCGGAAGGGCGCACTGCTGAGGCGCGTCCGGTGGCTGTGCGACACCGGGTGCATGGGGGTGATGAGGGTGAGCAGCGCGGGGGCGACCGCGGGCCGGCCGGCGAGCAGGCGCAGGGCATCGGCGATGGCCGGGATCGACGCGGACTCGGCGAGCGAGACGGCCAGCACCCGGCGTCGGATGCGCGGGGCGAGGCCGAGCACGCGGACGCCCTCGGGCAGGGCGACCGAGTGCAGGGCGGTGGTCGAGAGGAAGGCGACGCCCCGCCCGCGGTCGACGAGGGCGAGCGCGGCCTGCGGCGTGGTCACCTCGAACGCCACGGTGTGGGCGATGCCGCGCGCGGTCGCCGCGTCGGCGGCCTGCGCCGTGCAGGTCGCCGCGCCGCCGATCCACGGGAGGTCCGCGAGGGCCTCGATGCCCACGCGGCTGCCGCCGGCCACCGTCGATGCGCTCGCTCCGCCGGGCGCCGCGTCGCCGAGCGCCTCCGCGGCGCCGGGGTCGCCCCGGAAGCTCGCGGGAACCACGGCGAGCACGTCGTCGGCGAAGAGGAAGCTGCTGCGCAGGCCCTCGCGGCGCACGTGCGAGGCATGTGCGTGCGCTCCGGCGGGGGTGCTCAGCACGGCGATGTCGGCCCGGCCGTCGCGCACGAGGGCGAGCGCCTGATCGGTGTCGGCCTCGACGATGTCGATGTCGACGTCGGGGGCCTCGAGGTCGAGGCGGGCGAGCAGCGGGGCGACGACGCCCGCGAGCGCGGAGGGGAAGGCGGCGATGCGGAGGGAGTCTGCGCGCCGCCCGAGCACCTCGGCCAGCTCGGCGGCGGCGGCCGTGAGGCTCGCCTCGATGCGGGGGGTGTGGCGCGCGAGCAGCTGGCCCGCGGGCGAGAGCCGAGCCGCGCGGCCGGTGCGGTTCACGAGCTGCGCGCCGATGCGGGCCTCGAGGCGTTGGAGGTGCTGGGTGATCGCCGGTTGCGAGTAGCCCAGGTCACGGGCCGCGCCGCTGATGGAGCCGGTGCGTTCGATCGCCGAGAGGATTCGCAGGCTGTGCAGGTCGAGGGCTCGCGTGAGTGACTCGAGGTCTGCGTTTGGGCGCTGCATAGCGAAAGGCTATATAAATCCTTGTTTCCATTACGTAACATAATGGCAACGGTTTCGTGCCCGGCCTGATACGGGCGGATGCCGCGACATCCGCATTCCCAGCCGAACCGCGTATCCTGAAGGCCTATGAATGATTTCTGGGCGAATGCGATCTGGTCGCTCGCGCCGACCGTGCTCATCGGACTCATCTTCTGGTTCGTGATGCGGTCGATCCTGCGCGCCGACCGCACGGAGCGTGCCGCGTACGCCCAGATCGAGGCCGAGGAGCGCGCGAAGCTGGGGCTCGAGCGCCGCCCCGATCTCGGCGCCGAACGCACCGCCGACTGACCTCGATGACGTCGGAGCAGACCGCGATGGTCACGGCGATCGTGACCTTCGCGCTGCTCGCGATCGACCTCGTCATCCGCGTGGTCGCGATCATCGTCGTGCCGCGCAACCGCCGTCCGACGGCGGGCATGGCCTGGCTGCTCGCGATCTTCTTCATCCCGTACCTCGGCGTGCTCTTCTTCCTCCTCATCGGCAATCCGAAGCTGCCGAAGAAGCGCCGCCGCAAGCAGGCCCAGGTCGACGAGGTGATCCGCGACTCGACGCACGGCTTCGAGCGCGTCAGCGATTCGCGCGGCTGGCCCTCGTGGTTCGCGGGCGTCGTGCAGCTGAACCGCAACCTCGGGGCCATGCCCCTCATCGGGTCGAACAGCGCGAGCCTCATCGGCGGATATCAGGACTCCCTCGACCAGATGACCGACGCGGTGCGCGGCGCCGAACGCTACGTGCACGTCGAGTTCTACATCCTCGCGCTCGACGACACGACCGAGCCGTTCTTCGACGCGCTCGGCGACGCCGTCGAGCGCGGGGTCACGGTGCGCCTGCTGCTCGACCACGTGGCGTCGCTGCGATCGAAGGGCTATCGGCGCACGCTCCGCCGGCTGACGAAGATGGGCGTCGACTGGCACCTCATGCTGCCGGTGCAGCCGTTCAAGGGCAAGTACCAGCGCCCCGACCTCCGCAACCACCGCAAGATCCTCGTCGTCGACGGCGACGTCGCGTTCATGGGGTCGCAGAACATGATCGACCGCAGCTACAACAAGCGCGGCAACATCCGTCGCGGGCTGAAGTGGAAGGAGCTCGTCGCCCGCGTCGAGGGGCCGATCGTGTCGGGCCTCGACGCCATCTTCCGCACCGACTGGTACCTCGAGTCCGGCGAAGAGCTCACCCGCGACATCTCGGACTCCTTCGAGCAGCCGGCCGAGGCGCAGAACCTCGACTGCCAGGTCGTGCCGAGCGGCCCCGGCTATCCGAGCCGCAACAACCTCCGCCTGTTCCTGGCGCTGCTGTACGCGGCGAAGGAGCGGCTCATCATCACGAGCCCGTACTTCGTGCCCGACGAGGCGATGCTGATGGCCATCAGCGGTGCCACGCAGCGGGGCGTGCACGTCGAGCTCTTCGTCTCCGAGATCGGCGACCAGGCCCTCGTCTACCACGCGCAGCGCTCCTACTACGAGGCGCTCCTGCGTTCGGGCGTCAAGATCTACATGTACAAGGCGCCGTACATCCTGCACGCCAAGCACTTCACGATCGACGACGACGTCGCGGTCATCGGCTCGAGCAACATGGACATCCGCTCGTTCGAGCTCAACATGGAGGTCTCCCTCCTCGTGCGTGGGCGTTCCTTCGTCGAGGAGCTCCGCTCGGTCGAAGACGGGTACCGCACCGACAGCCGCGAGCTCACGCTCGACGAGTGGCTGCGGCAGCCGATCCGCTCGACGGTGCTCGACAACCTCGCGCGGCTCACCTCGGCGCTGCAGTAGCGGGGCGGATGCCGCGACCGCGCGCCCGCCCTACGATCGCGGCTTGAGGCGCACCGTGGGCAGCTCGGGCGCCGGCAGCGGGGCCCCATCGAACCCGTCGACGGTGCCGAAGCGGCCGTCGGCGTCGCCGGCGGCGATGACGTCGGCCTGCCACTGGCGTCGGAACTCGGCGATCTCGTCGTGGTCGCGGCCGATGAAGTTCCACCACATGACGAGCTCCTCGCCGAACGGCGTGCCGCCGATGAGCACCGCGCGCGCGGGCGCGTCGGCACCGGCCCGGAGCCGGACGCCCTCGTGCCCGACGCCGATGTAGCCGAGCTCGCCTCGGGCGAGCCCGGTCGTGTGCCCGGCGACGGCGAGCGGGTCGGCGTCGGGGCGGGCGTCGTCGGGTTCGTCGTCGAGCGCCGGGATCGTCGCCGTCAGCGGGCCGAGGTCGACGAGCAGGCCGTGCTCGAACGCGGGGTCGAGCTCGATCCACGCCTCGCCCCCGGCGGGGAGCTCGACCTGTGCGCCCACGAGCGGCGAGAAGACGGTGACGGCGCCTTCCTGGTCGAGACCGTCGGATGCCTCGACGCCCGGGAGCGACCCGGCGAACACGCGCACCTCGGCGTCGTCGACGACGACCGGCTCGACCTGCGCGTGCTCGAAGAACGGGGCGATGCCGCGCGAGGCGTCGGGCAGGGCGATCCAGAGTTGCACCCCGTGCAGGCGCGTCGTCGCGGGCGTCGACACCTCGGAGTGGGCGATGCCGCGGCCGGCGGTCATCAGGTTGACGGCGCCCGGTCGCACGAACTCGGCGCTGCCGGTGCTGTCGCGGTGCTCGATCTCGCCCTCGAAGAGCCAGCTCACGGTCTGCAGGCCGGTGTGCGGATGCGGCGGCACGAGCATTCCCCCGGAGGCCGCCACGTCGTCGGGGCCGTAGTGGTCGACGAAGCACCAGGCGCCGATCGTCGTACGGCCGCGCTGCGGAAGCGTGCGTCGCACGCGCATCGCCCGGGGGCCGCCGAGCGGCACGTCGCGCGGGGCGAGCACCTGGATCGCGGCCGCGTGCGTCGGTTCGGGGCCGCTCACCGACTCGACCGGATCGCGCTCGAGATTGCTCATGCCCGCATGGTAGCGCCGACGCGCGCCGAGCGCGGTCGAACCGATACCATTATCCGCATGCGCTCCTCCCTCATCCTCCGTCGTGCAGGCGTCGTGGCCGTGGCCGCGGCATCCGTCTTCCTGCTCTCCGCGTGCAACCCGAGCCCTCGCCCCGTCGAGGACTTCACCGGGCTGCCCGTGAGCGACCACGAGGGCGACGCCGAGGGCCACACCGACGAGCCCGCCGGCGAGGGCCTCTCGGCCGCGTGGGTCGGCCAGGGCGGCCAGCTCGCCGTCACGATCCCGGGCAGCTCGACCTGCCCCGAGATCGGAACGCGCATCAACGTGGTCGAGCCCGCCGGCGAAGGCAACCGCGTCTCCGTCGACGTGGCCGAGATCCCCGCCGACCAGCCCTGCACCATGGATCTCGTGCCGCACACCACGGTCTTCTGGAGCCCGGTGTACGTCACCACGACCGAGCCCCTCGTCGTCGAGGTCGGCGACGAGTCGGTCACCGTCCCGGTCAAGTAGTCCGCTTCTCTCCGCCCCGATCCTCTCCTCGGCGGTGCGCCCACGGCGAACACCGGCCCACGCGGCATCCGCGCTGGTTACGCTCGATGTATCGGCGCCCCCTGCCCTGAGGGGTCGAGAGGAGTAGAGCATGTTCGAGAGATTCACCGACCGAGCCCGTCGTGTCGTCGTCCTGGCCCAAGAAGAGGCCAAGATGCTCAATCACAACTACATCGGCACCGAGCACATCCTGCTCGGGCTCATCCACGAGGGTGAAGGGGTCGCCGCCAAGGCGCTCGAATCGCTCGGCATCTCGCTCGACGCGGTGCGCGAGCAGGTGCAGGACATCATCGGCCAGGGTCAGCAGCAGCCGACCGGGCACATCCCGTTCACGCCGCGGGCCAAGAAGGTGCTCGAGCTCTCGCTCCGCGAGGCGCTGCAGCTCGGCCACAACTACATCGGCACCGAGCACATCCTGCTCGGGCTCATCCGCGAGGGCGAGGGCGTCGCCGCCCAGGTGCTCGTCAAGCTGGGCGCCGACCTGAACCGCGTGCGCCAGCAGGTCATCCAGCTGCTCTCGGGCTACCAGGGCAAGGAGCAGGTGCAGGTCGGCGCGAACGACCAGCAGCAGCCGCAGGGCGGGTCGCAGATCCTCGACCAGTTCGGCCGCAACCTCACGCAGGCCGCACGCGAGTCGAAGCTCGACCCCGTGATCGGCCGCGAGAAGGAGATCGAGCGGGTCATGCAGATCCTCTCGCGCCGCTCCAAGAACAACCCCGTCCTCATCGGCGAGCCCGGCGTCGGCAAGACCGCCGTCGTCGAGGGCCTCGCGCAGGCGATCGTGAAGAACGAGGTCCCCGAGACGCTGAAGGACAAGCAGCTCTACTCGCTCGACCTCGGTTCGCTCATCGCCGGGTCCCGCTACCGCGGTGACTTCGAGGAGCGCCTGAAGAAGGTCACCAAAGAGATCCGCACGCGCGGCGACATCATCGTCTTCATCGACGAGATCCACACCCTCGTGGGGGCCGGTGCCGCAGAGGGCGCGATCGACGCCGCCTCGATCCTGAAGCCGCTGCTCGCACGAGGCGAGCTCCAGACCATCGGCGCGACCACGCTCGACGAGTACCGCAAGCACTTCGAGAAGGATGCCGCGCTCGAGCGCCGCTTCCAGCCGATCCAGGTGCAGGAGCCGTCGCTGCCCCACGCCATCAACATCCTCAAGGGCCTGCGCGACCGCTACGAGGCGCACCACAAGGTGTCGATCACCGACGGCGCCATCGTGGCCGCGGCGAACCTCGCCGACCGGTACATCAGCGACCGCTTCCTGCCCGACAAGGCCATCGACCTGATCGACGAGGCCGGCGCACGTCTGCGCCTGTCGATCCTGTCCTCGCCGCCCGAGCTGCGCGAGTTCGACGAGAAGATCGCCGTCGTCCGCGCCGCGAAGGAGACGGCCATCGAGGAGCAGGACTTCGAGAAGGCCGCGTCCCTGCGCGACGAGGAGAAGAACCTCCTCGGCGAGCGGTTGCGCCTCGAGAAGCAGTGGAAGGCCGGCGACGTCAAGACGACCGCGGTCGTCGACGAGGGCCTGATCGCCGAGGTGCTCGCACAGGCCACCGGCATCCCCGTCTTCAAGCTCACCGAAGAGGAGAGCTCGCGGCTCGTCTTCATGGAGAAGGCGCTGCACGAGCGCGTCATCGGCCAGGAGGAGGCGATCTCGGCACTGTCGAAGACGATCCGCCGCACCCGCGCCGGACTGAAGGACCCGCACCGCCCCTCGGGCTCGTTCATCTTCGCCGGCCCCACGGGCGTCGGCAAGACCGAGCTCGCCAAGGCGCTCGCCGAGTTCCTCTTCGACGACGAGGCCGCGATGATCTCGCTCGACATGTCGGAGTACGGCGAGAAGCACACCGTCTCCCGCCTGTTCGGCGCCCCTCCCGGGTTCGTCGGTTTCGAAGAGGGCGGCCAGCTCACCGAGAAGGTGCGCCGCAAGCCGTTCTCGGTCGTGCTGTTCGACGAGATCGAGAAGGCGCACCCCGACATCTTCAACTCGCTGCTCCAGATCCTCGAAGAGGGTCGCCTGACCGACGGTCAGGGCCGAGTGGTCGACTTCAAGAACACGGTCATCATCATGACGACCAACCTCGGCACGAAGGACATCTCGAGCGGGCCCGTCGGCTTCGCGCTCGAGGGCGACACCCGCACCGGGTACGACCTCATGCGCGGCAAGGTGAAGGAGGAGCTGAAGAAGCACTTCAAGCCCGAGTTCCTGAACCGCGTCGACGAGATCATCGTGTTCCCGCAGCTCTCCAAGCCCGAGCTGCTGCAGATCGTCGACCTCTTCGTGAAGCGCCTCAGCGACCGCATGCTCGACCGCGACATGACCGTCGAGCTGACGGTGCCCGCGAAGGAGCGCCTCATCGAGGTCGGCTACGACCCCGCGCTCGGCGCCCGGCCGCTGCGCCGTGCCGTGCAGCGCGAGGTCGAAGACACGCTGTCCGAGAAGATCCTGCACGGCGAGCTCAACTCGGGCGACCACGTGCACGTCGACTTCCTCGACGGCAAGTTCGTCTTCACGACCACGCAGCGCGCGCTGCCCGTGGGCATCGGCGTCAACACGGGTGCCGCCATCGGCACCGGCCCGGCCACGCCCGATCTCGCGGCCACGGCCGACTGATCGGGTTCGCCGACCGACGAGGCATCCGCTTCACCGACCGGGGTCGGGCCTTCGGGCCCGGCCCCTTCGTCGTGCCCTCACTGCCCGCGGCTCGCTGCCCGGGGCTCGCTGCCCGCGGCTCGCTGCCCGGGGCTCGCTGCCCGATTCGGACGTCCTGGCGACACGCCGCGTCACGGCCGGCGTCGCCCGGCGTGTCGCCGATTCTCCGAATCCGGCTGACTCGCCCCGGCAGAATACGATGAACGGATGACCCAGTTCAGAGTGCGCCCGGCGCGCACGAGCGACGTTCCGCAGATCATCTCGCTGGTCGAACCGCTCGTGTCCCGACGCATCCTGCTCGGCAAGGAGCGCGTCGACCTGTACGGGGCGATCCAGGAGTTCCGCGTCGCCGAGGCGCCCGACGGCGACCGAATCATCGGCGCCGGCGCCCTGCACGCCATGTGGGAGGACCTCGGCGAGGTGCGCACCCTCGTCGTCGCCGACGAGTGGCTCGGGCACGGCGTCGGCCATGCGCTCGTCGAACGCCTCGTCGCCGACGCCCGTGAGCTGGGGCTCAGCAGGCTGTTCTGCCTCACGTTCGAGGTCGATTTCTTCGCCCGCCACGGCTTCGAGGACATGGGCGAAGAGACCGTCGCACCCGAGGTGTACGCCGAACTCGTGCGCTCGCACGACGACGGCGTCGCCGAGTTCCTCGACCTCGCACGCGTCAAGCAGAACACGCTCGGCAACACTCGCATGCTCAAACGGTTCTGACCAGCGGTGAACCACCGCTTCACCGGGCATTTCGGCACGCCGGGCGCGCGCCCGCGGCATCCGCTCGCCGGTCGTACCCTGTGAACATGTCGACGAATCAGGCACCGGCCCGACGGCACTCGCCGCAGGTCTACCGTCGGCGACGGCTCGTCGTGCTGCTCGGACTGATCGCGGTGATCGTCGCGGTCGTGCTCATCATCGTGCGCCCGGGCGGCGCGCAGGGCGAGCCGGGCGCGACCGCCACGCCGAGCGCGGTCGCGTCGAGCACCCCCGAGCCGACGACGATCCCGACCGAGTCGACCGCGCTCGACGGCGACCCGTGCTCGCCCGAGCAGATCACCGTCGAACCCGTCACCGACAAGACGGTCTACGAGGCCGGGGAGCAGCCGCAGCTCTCGGTGACGATCACGAACACCGGCAAGAACGTGTGCGTGCTGAACGCCGGCACCTCCGCCCAGGTCTTCACCATCTCCAGCGGCGACGAGCAGTACTGGATCTCGACCGACTGCCAGACCGACGCCATCGACGCCGAGGTGTCGCTGAAACCCGGCACGCCGGTCAGCTCGGCCGCGCCGATCGTCTGGGACCGCACCCGCTCGAGCCCCGAGACCTGCGAGGGGGCGCGCGAAGCCGTGCCGGCCGGGGGTGCCTCGTACCATCTGTCGGTCTCGGTCGACGGGTACGCATCCGACGACCTGACGAAGCAGTTCCAACTGTACTGAGTCGCGGTCGCGGTCGCGGTCGCTTGCTGCACTGCGGTGCGGCACACCTCCGCCGTGTTCACTTTTCAGGAGGGGGTGTGGCGACTCGGGTGCGTCTCGGCTTCGTTCCGGGCGAAATCGTCGCGCGTGCCCACACCCCTTCCTGAAAAGCGTCGTTGCCGGAGGGTCGGGTACGGCTCGGTACGCTTGGGGGATGGCGCAGCGCAAGAAGTCGGGCAGGCCGGGCAAGGCCGCCGAGCCCGTGGAGTTCCGGTCCGAGGCGCTCGCCGAGGCGCTCGAGAAGCAGGACATGGCCGCGGTCGCGTTCGCGCTGCGCCACGGCAACACCGTCGTGCCGCTCGTGAAGCCCGGCCCGCGCGACAAGCCGCTCGACGGCGGCGAGGTGTGGACCTACCGCGACCCGAACACCGGCGACGTGGCGCTGCTGCTCTTCAGCGACGCCGCGAACAAGCCCGACAACCTGCCGCCCGCGGTCGGGCTGCAGAGCCCCGCCTGGCTGCGCACCTTTCTCAAGCGCTACGAGTCGACGATCACGACCGTGTTCCTCGACATCGCCGGGCCCCACCCGATGCAGGCGCCGCCCGCCGAGCTCCTGCGGGCGCTCGAGGTCTGACGGCCCAGGCCCGTCGGCGGGTTCGGCGCCCTCAGAACGCGCCGTCAGAGGGGCGCCGTCAGAACGCGGCGTCGAGCTCGCGTTCGCGAACGGAGGAACCGGCGGCGAGTGCCCGGCCGACGGCGGCCTGCACGCTGCCCGCCTCGACGTCGAGGATCGTGGCGTAGCCCAGACGCCGCGCCTCGCTGCCGCGCTGCCTGGCCGAGTTCACCGGTCGCACCTCGCCGGCGAGGCTGATCTCGCCGTAGGCGGCGAGGTCGTGCGGCACGGCGCGGTCGCGCATGGCCGACGCGATGGCGATGGCGATGGCGAGATCGGCGCCCGGCTCGACGAGTCGGACCCCGCCGACCGTCGAGACGTAGACGTCGTGCTCGCCGATCTGACGGAGCCCGGCGCGGCGCTCGAGCACCGCGAGGATCATCGCGACGCGCGACGGGTCGACCCCGTTCACCACGCGTCGCGGCTGCGGCGCCCTGGTGGCGACCACGAGGGCCTGCACCTCGACGGGGAGGGCGCGACGGCCCTCGAGCGCGACGGTGACGCACGTGCCGCTGACCCCCGCGCCGCGGCTGAGGAAGAGGCCGCTCGGATCGGGCACCTCGGCGATGCCGTCGCCGGTCATCTCGAAGCAACCGACCTCGTCGGTCGGGCCGAAACGGTTCTTGAGCGCCCGAACGAAACGCAGCGCGGTCTGCCGGTCGCCCTCGAACTGGCACACGACGTCGACGAGGTGCTCGAGCAGGCGCGGCCCCGCGATGGTGCCGTCTTTCGTGACGTGGCCGACGAGGAGGACGGGCAGCTCCCGCTCCTTCGCGAGGCGGATGAGCGTGGACGCGACCTCGCGCACCTGGCCCGGCTGGCCCGCGATGCCCTCGTTCTGCGAGCTCGAGACCGTCTGCACCGAGTCGACGATGAGCAACTCGGGCGACACTGCGTCGACCTGCCCGATGACGGTCGCGAGATCGGTCTCGGCGGCGAGGAACAGCTCGGGCTGCAGCGCGCCGGTGCGACCCGCGCGCAGCCGCACCTGGGCGACCGACTCTTCGGCGCTCACGTAGAGCACTCGACGACCGGATGCCGCGACGCGCGCCGCGACGTCGAGGAGGAGCGTGGACTTGCCGACGCCCGGCTCGCCGCTCAGGAGGATGGCCGCGCCGGGGACGATGCCGCCGCCCAGCACGCGATCGAACTCGCCGACGCCGCTCGGCCAGTGCCCGCGCTCCTCGGTGGTCACCTCGGTGATCGATCGCGCGACCTGCGTCGCGCCGACCGCGACGGGCTTCAGCGTGCGCGTGATGCCCGACGGTGCGCCGGCCTCGACGACCGTGCCCCACTGCTGGCACTCGGCGCAGCGGCCGACCCACTTGACGGTGCTCCAGCCGCACTCGGTGCAACGGAACGCGGAGACGGGTTTGGCCATGGGGAGAGCGTAAGGGCCGCCGCCGACATCCGCGTCCGCCGACGACGCCGCGCCGCGGCATCCGCTCGCCGCCATGCCCTCCGGTCGCCCGCCCGGCTCGTTTTGGACGATTGCGCGGTGTCGTCTACCATTGACCTCGGTACCGTGTCCGAGCGGCCGAAGGTGCAACTCTCGAAAAGTTGTGTGCGTGAAAGCGCACCGTGGGTTCAAATCCCACCGGTACCGCCACAGAACGCCCCGACTCCCACTCGCTGGGGGCCGGGGCGTTCGCCGTTCCGGAACCGGGCCGGCCAGGCCTGCCGGGTCAGCCGAGGAGCATGCCCTCGGCCGCGCCGTTCGCCTTCGGATCGGGCTGGCGCCGCATGCGGAAGCCGTTCAACAGGCCGAGGAGCGCCGCGACGAGCGGGATCAGCAGGGCGATCTGAAGGGCGATCGGGCGCGCCTCCGTGTTGATGCGCACGATCTCGTCGGAGATCTCTTCGGGCTCGTCGGCGAGGAGGTCGACGAGCAGCGCGTCGGACATGATCTCGGCGTCCTCCTGGAGGACCTGGGCGACCTGCTCCTTGTCGTCGGACGGCAGCACCTCGCTCGCGTTCGTCATGCTCGTGAACGTCAACGAGAGCACCGCGAGCATGATCGCGCCCGCGAAGGCGAGCCCGAACGACAGGCCGAACGATCCCGCCGCGGAGTTCACGCCCGCCGCCTCGCTCACGCGCTCGTTCGAGATCGGCGACAGCGTGTAGTTGTTCAACTGGGAGACGAGCAGGCCGAGCCCGGTGCCGGCGACGACGAGCGGGGCGAAGAGCCACCACCCCGAGTCCGCGCGCGGCACGACGGGAAGCAGGATGACGAGCCCGAGGGTCAGGAGCGCGAAGCCCGAGAGGATCAGGTTCGCCGGCCTCCGGGAGCCGGCGCGGCGGCCGACGAGCATGGCCACGACGAACATGCTGAGCGAGAGCGGGGCGATCGACAGGCCCGCGAACAGCGCGTTGTAGCCGAGCACCATCTGCAGGTAGATCGGTAGCACGATCATCGTCCCGCCGAGCGCGATCTGCTGCAGCAACTGCCCGGTGATGCCCAGCCGGAACAGCTTCGAGACGAACAGCGCCGGATCGATGAGCGTCGGCTTGCCCAGCCGCTTGCGGCGCACGAGCCAGTACGCCAGGCTTCCGAGCCCGACGAGCCCGACGGCGATCAGGATGCCGACCGCCTCGCCGCCCTCCTGCCATACGAGGATGCCGATGACGACGCCGCCCATGCCGAGCACCGAGAGGATCGACCCGACGACGTCGATTCGTCGCGGACCCGTGTACGGCACGTCGCGCACGAGGCGGATGCCGCTGAGCACCACCACGATGACGAGCGCCTCGAGCAGGAACGAGACGCGCCACGACAGGAACGTCGTGATGACCCCGCCGATCAGCGGACCCACGGCGGCGGCGATGGCGGCGGATGCCCCGACCATCGCGTACACCCGCGTCTGCGCCTTGCCCTCGAAGTTGCCGTGGATGAGCGACTGCATCGACGGCAGGAGCATCGAGGCGCCGAGCCCCCCGATGACGGCCCAGAAGACGATGATCGGCAGGAGGCTCTGCGCGAGCGTCATCGCCGCCGCGCCCGCGGCGTAGCAGAGGAGGCCGATGACGTAGGCGCGCTTGCGGCCGATGAGGTCGCCGACCTTGCCGCCGATGAGGATGAACGCGGCCGACACGAGCGCCTCGAGCGCGATCGCGCCCTGCACCCCGCTGACGGTGGTGCCGATGTCCTCCACGACCGCCGAGATCGACACGTTCATGATCGACGTGTCGACGACGAGGACGAACATCGCCATGGCGAGCAGGAGAGCGAGCCTGCCGTTGAAAGCCGTGCCGGGCGTCTCGGGTGCACTCACGGGGTCTCCTCTGAGCCGGCGTCCTCTGTTGGGGCCAACCTAGACCCGATTCGGCGGCGAAGCCATGCTTTTCGCGCGAGTCCTCCGGAGGTACGCTCCGACCAGGGGACGCATCCGACGTCGCCGTCGCGAGTGGAGGTTCACGTGAGCCCGTCGACCATGCCCGTCGCCCGCCTGTCGCCGCAATCCTCCGACTTCGAGGCCCGACGAGCGGCAGGTCTCGAGGCGCGCGCCCGCCTGCGACGCAGCGGGCACGCGGAGTGGACCCCGCCGCAGACGCGCGTCGACCCGGTCGCATTGCTCGAGGGGCAGGCCGCCCAGCGCGATCCCGACCTCGTGCCCATCCGCCACGGACGCATGCGCACCTCGCCGTTCGCGTTCTTCCGCGGCGCGGCGCTCATCATGGCGGCCGATCTCGCCACGATCCGCGACAGCGGCCTCGTCGTGCAGCTCTGCGGCGACGCGCACCTCTCGAACTTCGGGCTGTTCGGTTCGGCGGAGCGCCGGCTCGTATTCGACATGAACGACTTCGACGAGACGCTTCCCGGTCCGTTCGAGTGGGACGTCAAACGGCTCGTCGCGAGCATCGAGATCGCCGGACGGCACCGCGGGTTCACCGACGGCGAGCGGGACGGCATGCGGCGCGCCGCTGTGCGCGGCTACCGCGAGCAGATGCAGGGGGCCGCCGGCGCGTCCGTGCTCGACGCGTGGTACGACACCGTCTCGGTCGAGAGCGTGCGGGAATGGGTGCGCCGGGAGCGGAAGGCGGACCGCGCCGGAAAACGGCAGGTCCGCGGCATCGACTCCGTCGCGGCCAAGGCCCGTTCGAAGGACCGCGTGAAGGCCGTGTCCAAGCTCGTGGGCTTCGTCGACGGCCGCATGCGGATCCTCCCGGACCCGCCGCTCGTCGTGCCCGTCGAGGACTTCGTCGGAGGCGAGCAGGCGGCGACCGCCGAGCTCATGCGGGAGGTGCTCGACGCGTACCGGTCGACGCTCGGCGCGGCGCGGCATCCGCTCTCCGAGTACTCGTACGTGCACATGGCGCGGCGCGTGTCGGGGGTCGGCAGCGTCGGCACCCGTTCGTGGATCGTGCTCCTGCGCGGGCGCGACGACGACGACGCGATCCTCCTCCAGGCGAAGGAAGCGCAGGCGTCGGTGCTCGAGCGGTTCCTCGGACCGAGCGAGCACGCGAGCCACGGCGAACGCGTCGTGCGGGGGCAGCGGCTCATGCAGGCATCCGGCGACATCTTCCTCGGCTGGTCGCCCGGCGTCACCGACGCGAACGGGCGCCGCCGGGACTTCTACCTGCGGCAGCTCCACGACTGGAAGGGCTCGTTCGACCCCGAGAAGCTGGTGCCCCACGGCGCCGAGCTCTACGCACGGCTCTGCGGCGAGACGCTCGCGAGGGCGCACGGGCGAACCGGCGACCGCGTGGCGATCGCGGCCTACCTCGGGGGATCGCGCGCCTTCGACGACGCCGTCTCGGCCTTCGCCGTGTCGTACGCCGACCAGAACGACGAGGACTTCCGCGCGTTCACCCGCGCGATCGACGAGGGGCGGATCGCGGCCGTCGACGCCTGAGGGCGTGCGCCTGCCGCCCTGCGCGTGAAGCGGGGCGGCTGCTAGCGTGGTTCGTCGCCCCGCGGATGCCTCGGGGCCCACGTCGCCCCGCGGCATCCGCCCGCAGAGCAGGGAGGACCGCATGCGCGACCCGGTCGAACTCGACGACGGCATCGCCGTGCGCCTCCTCGCCGCCGACGACGGGCCCGCGCTCGCCGAGGCGTACCGGCGCAACCGCGAGCATCTCGCGCCGTGGGAGCCCGAGCGCTCGGAGGGGTTCTTCACCGACGCGGTGCACGTGCGCGACGCGCGAGCGCAGCTGGAACGCTACGAGGCGGGCACCGCGATCCCGCTCGTGCTCGTCGACGGCGACCGGATCGTCGGCCGCGTCAACCTGACCGACATCGTGCGGGGCGCGTTCCGCAACGCCAACCTCGGGTACTGGGTCGACGGCGGGCTCGTCGGGCGCGGTCTCGCGACCACGGCCGTCGGCGTCGCGCTGCACGCCGCGCGCGATGCCGGCCTCCACCGCGTCCAGGCGGGCACCCTCGTGCACAACGCGGCCTCGCAGACCGTGCTCGAGCGCAACGGGTTCGAGCGGTTCGGGCTCGCACGCCGGTACCTCCGCATCGCGGGCGAGTGGCAGGACCACGTGCTGTTCGAGCGGCTGCTCGAGGACTGAGCGGGTCGGCGGGCGGGGCGGGCGGGGGTGCCCGTGCCCGTGGGCGCCCGCCGTGCCCGAAGCATCCGCCGTGCCCGGGTCTGCCCGCCGTGCCGGGGCATCCGCCGCGCTCGAGGCATCCGCAATTCAGGATGGACCCCGCGTGTCGGCGCTTCCGCCCGGCGTGTCGGGCCGGCGCACGGCGCGTCGTCCTGAATTGCGAAGGTGTCGATCGCGGAAAGACGTCCCCGAACGTGATTCAGGGCTTGACCGGTGGGGGAGTTCCATGAGTAATATGTCACCCACTACCAGTGCTGTGTGACACAGCATTGCTCGCACCCAAGCGATCCATCGATGCATCACGGAGGGCCGACCTATGACGAACACACCCAGAGGCCGACGCGTACTCGCGTCCGCCTCGATCGCGGCCGCGGCCGCGATCATCCTCGCCGGCTGCGCCGGCGGCATCGCCGGCGGCGGAGGCTCCGACGCCGACGAGTCCGGCCCGATCAAGCTCGGCCTGCTCGCGCCGTTCTCCGGTTCGGAGTCGGTATTCGGCGAGTACATGCAGAACGGCGCGCAGCTCGCGGTCGACGAGATCAACTCCGACGGCGGAGTGAACGGACGAGAGCTCGAGCTCGTCGCCGAGGACGACGCGTGCGACGCGACGGCCTCGGTCGCCGCGGCCAACAAGCTCGTCGCCGCGGGAATCGAGGGTTCGGTCGGCGGGTACTGCTCGGGCGCCACCCTCCCGACCCTGCCGATCTTCTCCGAAGCCGGCATTCCGATGGTGATCCCGGCCGCGAACTCGAACAAGCTCGTCGAAGCCGGACTCGACAACGTCTTCCTCATCAACGGCACCGGCACCCAGCAGGCCGCGGCGACGCTCGAGTACGCGCTGAAGGTCGGCGCGACCCGGGTCGCCGTGCTCAACGACAACACCGACTACTCGAAGGACCTCGCCGTCTCGTTCGTCGAGCAGGCGGAGGAGGACGGAACCCTCGAGGTCGTCCTCGACCAGTCCGTGACCCCCGGTGAGAAGGACTACTCGGCGAACGTGAACAACGTCATGAGCTCGAATCCGGACTTCGTCGTCTGGACCGGGTACTACCAGGAGGGCGCGCTGATCACCCGCCAGCTCGTCGATGCGGGCTACGACGGCCCCATCCTTGTCGGCGACGGCAGCGTCGACCGCAAGTTCGCCGAGATCGCCGGCGAGGGCTACACCGACAACGTCGTGGCCACCTTCACGCAGACGCCCGACATGCTGGAAGGCGCGGGCGACTGGATCGGGGACTACGAGGAGGCGTTCGGGTCGGAGCCCGGCCCGTACTCGACCCAGTCCTACGACGCGGTGCGAGTCATGGCCGAGGCCATGACGGATGCCGGATCGACCGACACGGACGCCGTCATCGAGGCGCTGCGCGGCCTCGACGGATTCCCGATCTTCTCGGGACCGCTGACCTTCACGCCTGAGGGCACCCTGTCCGAGGGCGGCTTCGCGATCGTCTCGATCGACGCCGACGGCACCTTCGTGCTGAAGGACGACCTGCAGAGCTGAGCCGACCCGTCCCGGCGACGCCCCGATCGGGCGTCGCCGGGGCAGCACGCTCGCGGATCGGAACAGACATGATCGAATTCATCACCGGAGATCTCTTCCAACTCATCTGGAACGGCCTGTTCGTCGGCTCGTTCTACGCACTCGTCGCCCTCGGCTACAGCATGGTCTACGGCATCATCAAGCTCCTGAACTTCGCCCACGGCGACATCTACATGCTCGGCTCGTTCATCGCCTTCGTGCTCCTCGGCTCGGTGATCGGGTTCCTCGGCACCGCGTCGCTGCCGATCCTCCTGCTCGTCCTGCTCATCACGATGATCCTGACCGGCGGCATCGGCGTGCTGATCGAGCGCGTCGCGTACCGGCCGCTGCGGAACTCGCCACGACTCGCCGTGCTCATCACCGCCGTCGGCGTCTCGTTCACCCTCGAGTACGGGGTGCGCCAGATCTTCGGACCGGCTCCGGAGGTGTTCCCGTTCCGCCTCAGCGGCGAATCCGTCGAGGTGCTCGGCGGCCGGGTGTCCGTGCCGCAGATCGTGCTCATGGTGATCGCGGCGCTGCTCATGTGGGTGCTCCAGCTCTACGTCATGCGGTCGAAGGAAGGCCGCGCCATGCGGGCGATCGCACTCGACCCCCGCGCGACGCTGCTCATGGGCGTCAACGTCAACCGCGTCATCTCCCGGACGTTCTTCATCGGCTCCGCACTCGCCGGGGCCGCCGGCGTCATGGCCGGTGCGTACTACGGCTCGATCGACTTCCTGATGGGTTTCACGATCGGGCTGAAGGCGTTCACGGCCGCGGTGATCGGCGGCATCGGCAACCTCTACGGGGCGATGCTCGGCGGCCTGGTGCTCGGCCTCCTCGAGTCGTTCGGGACGTTCGTGCTCGGCGGCGAATGGCGCGACGTCTTCACGTTCGCCTGCCTCATCCTCTTCCTGTCCATCAGACCCACCGGAATCCTCGGTGCCCGAATCGCAGAGAGGATGTGACCGGATGGCCACGACCAGATCCACGGATGCCGCGGCGCGAGGTGCATACATCGAAGCGCCTGCTCCGCTCCACGCCCGACCGGCCCCGCTCTCGGGGCTGCTCGCTCCGCAGCGCTTCATGAACACGACCGGGCTGCTGCTCTTCATCCTCGCGCTCTCGGTGCCGTTCATCACGGCGTCGCCGTACGTGATCTCGATCCTCACCTCGGCCTTCATCTACGTCATGATCGCGATGGGCCTGAACGTGGTCGTCGGCTACGCCGGGCTGCTCGACCTCGGGTACATCGCCTTCGTCGCCGTGGGCGCGTACACGTCGGGAATCCTGACGACCCAGTTCGGCTTCAGCATGTTCGAGACGATCCCGATCGTGATCCTCGCCTGCGTGCTCGCCGGGGTCGTGATCGGCGGGCCGACCCTGCGTCTCCGATCCGACTATCTCGCGATCGTCACGCTCGGGTTCGGCGAGATCATCCGCATCACCGCGACGAACCTGTCGATCACGGGCGGTGCGAGCGGCATCCACGGCATCCCGACCTGGTCGTTCTTCGGCTGGTCGTTCGCCGACGGCCTCGAGCTGTTCGGCATCACGTTCACCTCGAAGGTCCTGTTCTACTTCTTCGTCGTGATCGTGGCCCTCGGGCTCGCGACCGTCGGCGCGGCCCGACTCTCGCGCGGCAAGCTGGGCCGGGCGTGGAAGTCCATCCGCGATGACGAAGACGCGTCCGAGGCGATGGGCATCAACGGGTACACGACGAAGCTCTCGGCGTACATCATCGGCGCCGTCTGGGGTGGCGTCGCCGGCTCGTTGCTCGCGTCGCACCTCAGCGCGATCTCGCCGCCCTCGTTCGAGTTCCTCTATTCGGCGCTCATCCTCATGGCCGTGGTACTCGGCGGCATGGGCTCGACGCCCGGCGTGATCATCGGAGCGCTGTTCGTGTCGCTCGCCCCCGAGTTCCTGCGCGAGTTCTCGGAGTGGCGGTACCTCATCTTCGGCGTGCTGCTGGTCGTCGTGATGATCTTCCGACCCGCGGGACTCTGGCCGGCGAACGCCGTGCTGCCCTTCTTGAAGAAACGGAGGATCGAACCGTTGACGACGACGAACATCCCTTGGGCTGCCGAGGCCAAGCAGGCTGCCGAGGCGAAGCAGGCGGCGGATGCCGCGCAGGGCCGCGATGGCGACGCGGCACGGGGGCCCGCCGAGAATGGATCCGGCGCCGGCCGGGACGGGGGTGCACGATGACTGCACAGCCCACCGTCGCCGCGGGCGAGCTCCTGCTCAGCGTCACCGATCTCGCCGTGCAGTTCGGCGGCGTCCGAGCCGTCGACGGGCTGAGCTTCGACGTCCACGCGGGCGAGATCGTCTCGGTGATCGGGCCGAACGGCGCCGGCAAGACGAGCGCCTTCAACTGCATCACCGGCTTCTATCGGCCCACCGGGGGGTCGGTTCGATTCGCGGGTGAGGACATCACCCGCGTGCGGCCCTCGGCGATCACGAAGCGGGGGATGGCGCGCACCTTCCAGAACCTGCGCCTGTTCCAGGACATGACGGTCATCGACAACGTCAAGACCGCGATGCACGCGCGATTGCGAGAGAACTTCTTCGACGCCTTGCTGCACACGCCGCGGTATCGGCGCGCGGAGGCGCAATGCACCGAAGATGCACGCGGATGGCTGGACTTCGTCGGCTTCCGCGACGATGAGGGGCTCTTCGTGACGCAGTTGCCCTATGGGGAGCAGCGTCGGCTCGAGATCGCCCGCGCGCTCGCCACGGGCCCCCGGCTGCTGCTGCTCGACGAGCCCGGCGCCGGCCTGAACCATCGCGAGAAGACGGAGCTGATGGCGCTCATCCGGCGCATCAGGGATCTCGGGGTCGGGATCGTGCTCATCGAACACGACATGGGCCTCGTCATGGAGGTGTCCGAACGCATCGTGGTGTTGAACTTCGGCAAGGAGATCGCCGACGGCACCCCGGCCGAGGTGAAGGCCGACCCGGCCGTCATCGAGGCCTACCTCGGAACGGAGGAGGACGAATGAGCGCCCTCGTACTCGCAGACGTCGACCTGTATTACCACCGGGTGCAGGCTCTCGACCGCCTGTCGATCGACGTTCAGGAGAACGAGATCGTCGCGCTGCTCGGCAACAACGGTGCCGGGAAGACGTCGACCCTCTCGATGATCTCCGGGCTCGTGCGCCCGAATGCGGGTTCCGTGACCTGGCGCGGACAGGACCTCGCGAAACTCCAGCCGTGGGATATTGTGGCGGCCGGTCTGCTCCACATCCCCGAAGGTCGCCGGATCTTCTCGACGATGACGGTGCATGAGAACCTTCTGATCGGCGGCTACCTGGTGAAGGACCAGAAGCTGATCCGGCAGCGGGCCGACGAGGCGTATGCGCTCATGCCCCGTCTCGCTGAACGGCGGTCGCAGCAGGGCGGCACGCTCTCGGGCGGCGAGCAGCAGATGCTCGCGCTCGGGCGGGCGCTCGTCGGCGGCCCGAAGCTGCTGCTGCTCGACGAGCCCTCCATGGGACTCGCTCCGCTCGTGGTGAAGCAGGTCATGCAGATCATCGAGCACGTGCGGAGGAACGGCACGACGGTGCTGCTCGTCGAGCAGAACGCGCGCGCCGCGCTCCGCATCGCGGATCGCGCGTACGTGATCGAGGGCGGTTCGGTCGCGATGTCGGGGACCGCCGACGAGCTCGCCGCCGATCCACGGGTCATCGAGGCGTATCTGGGAGCATGAGGATGGAGATGACGAGCATGCATGGATCGGACACGGGCTCGACCGCCGTCGAGGCGGCCCACGCGGGCCACGCGCACGCCGCCGGGGCGCCCGGGACTCCGGCGACGCCCAGCACCCCCACGGCGTCGATGCCGGCGCCCGCGACCCGCGACCCGCGGCTGCCGCGCCTGCGCGAGGTGCCCGCGTTCCTCGAGTACATGGCGACGGGATGGGACGCGCCCGACCGCACGCCGCCGGTCGAGGCCGGCGTCGCCGCGGCATCCGCAGCCCATCGCGCCCGGCTGAGCGCCGCGCTGCCCGGCCGCGCGATCGTGGTCGCCGCCGGCCGTGCGCCCGTGCGCGCGAACGACACGAACTACGACTTCCGCCCCGACAGCGACTTCTTCTGGCTGAGCGGATGCTCCGCCGAAGACGCCGTCGTGCTGATGACGCCCGCCGGAACGGGGCACGACGCGACCTTGTTCGTGCCCGCGCCCGCGTACCCGGGCAACCCCGACTTCTTCGCGAACGCGGCGCACGGCGAGCTCTGGGTCGGTTCGGCGCCCGACGCGGGCGATTGGGCGGCCGCGCTCGAAATCGACGTGCGGCCGCTCGACCGGCTCGCCGACGCGATCGGGCGAGCAGACGACGTGCTCCTCACGGGCACGCTGAACTCGGGGCATCCGGCGCTCGCCGCCCTTCGGCGCTCGACCGAGCTCGGACGCGTGCTCGCCGAGCTGCGCATGATCAAGGACGACTGGGAGGTCGAGGAGCTCCGACGCGCCGTGGACGCCACGGTGCAGGGGTTCCGCAGCGTGATCGGCGAGCTGCCGAACGCGATCGAGTTCGGCGGCGAGCGGTGGCTGCAGGGCACGTTCGACCGGCACGCGCGCACTTTCGGCAACGGCCCCGGCTACTCGACGATCGTCGGCTCCGCCGAGCACGCGCCGACGCTGCACTGGGTGCGCTGCGACGGTCCGGTGAAGCCCGACGAGCTGCTGCTGCTCGACATGGGCGTCGAGAACCGCACCTACTACACGGCCGACGTGACCCGCACGTTCCCGGCATCCGGCACGTTCAGCGCCGCGCAGCGCGAGGTGCACGACCTCGTCGAGCGATCGCACCGTGCGGGCCTCGCCGCCGTCTCGCCGGGGCGGCCGTTCTCCGACTTCCACACGGCATCGATGGAGGTCATCGCGCACGGGCTCGCCGACTGGGGGCTGCTGCCCGTCTCCGTCGACGAGGCGCTCTCGCCCGAGGGCCAGCACCACCGGCGCTACCTCGTGTGCGGCATCGGACATCATCTGGGCCTCGACGTGCACGACTGCGCGCAATCGAGCTACGAGGCGTACCAGGGCAACGTGATGACGCCCGGAATGGTGCTCACCGTCGAGCCCGGCCTGTACTTCCACGCGTTCGACACGACGGTGCCGCCCGAGCTGCGTGGCGTCGGAGTTCGCCTCGAAGACGATATTTTGGTCACGACCGGCGGCTCAGAGGTGCTGTCGGCCGCGCTGCCGATCGACGCGACCGGCATCGAGCAGTGGATGCGGGCGCGGTGATCCGCTTCGGGCTCGCACCTCCGACAGAGAGGACATCGAGATGGCCGTGACGGCGATCCGACCGGTCGAGGCGCAGCTGAGCCTGAGGGCCCGCGTGGAACAGGCCCTGTCGGCGGCGATCATCTCGGGCGAGCTCGCGCCGGGCGAGCTGCTGACGGTGCCGACGCTCGCCGCGCAGTTCGACGTCTCGGCGACGCCGGTGCGCGAGGCGATGCTCGACCTCGAGAGCCGCGGGTTCGTCGAGCCCGTGCGCAACAAGGGGTTCCGCGTCACCACCGTGAGCCCCGAGGCGCTGCGCGAAATCGTCGAGGTGCGCCAGCTCCTCGAACCGCCCGCCATGGAGGAGCTCGCACGGCGGTTCCCCGCCGACGAGCTGCCCGCGCTGCAGGCTCTCGCCGAGCAGATCGTCGACGGCGCCCGCACGGGCGACCTCCGCAGCTACCTCGAGGCCGACCTCGAGTTCCACCTGGCGCTGACCCGCCTGCTCGGCAACCGCCTCCTCGTCGCCACCGTGGCGGATCTGCGCTCCCGCACCCGCCTCGTGGGCCTCTCCGACATGCTCGAGACGAAGCGCCTCGACGAGTCGGCGGCGGAGCACCTCGTGCTGCTGCAGCGCCTCGCCGACGGCGACGCGCAGGGCGCCAGGGCGCTCATGCACCGGCACATCCACCACACCCTCGGTTGGTGGGCGGGCAACCCCGAGGGGGAGTAGCCCGATCAGGCCCCGATCACACCGTCGGGGTCGCGCAGCTCGAGGCGCGGGCGCCCGTCGGCCGCGTCGCCCATGGCCTGCGCCGCCCACCTGAAGATCCGTGCGGCGGGCTCTCCCACTCGCGTGACGGCGCTGAAGTCGAGGGTGAGGTGGCGGCCGGACTCGAGCAGGGGCTGCAGTCGCGTGAGCACCTCCTCGGCGTTGCCGAAGGTGAGGTCGCCACGCAGGAGCGCGACCACGTCGTCGCCCGCCGAGGCCGAGCCGTCGCCGCCCACGGAGATCTCGCCGATGGGGGAGAGCGGCGCGGCGCGGTGCTCGAGCATGTGCAGCCCGTGCCGTTCGCTCAGCTCCTCGAGCATCGCGATGCCGCGCACGCTGTTGCCGCGCGCGTCGAGCCTGGGGCTGAAGGTGCCGATGCCGAACTGCTCGGGCTGCAGCGCGGCGATGCCGCCGCCGACGCCGCTCTTCGCGGGCAGCCCGACCCGCACGAGCCATTCGCCGGAGGCGTCGTACATGCCGCAGCTCGTCATGACGGCCGTGGTCCACCGGGCGACGTCCTCGCTCACGACGCGTTCGCGCGTGACGGGGTTCACGCCGCCAGCGGCGAGCGTCGCGGCCATGACGGCGAGATCCCTGGCGGTCACGTTCACCGAGCACTGGCGGAAGTAGGCGTCGGTCGCGACGGCGGCCGTCGACGCGAGGGTTCCCGCGGCGCGGGCGAGATGCGCGAGCGCGCGGTTGCGGTCGCCGGTAGCCGCCTCGGACGCGAGGACCGCCTCGTCGACGTCGAGCGTGCGTCCGGCGAACGCCGAGAGCCCGGCCTCGATGACCCCGGACTTGGCCGCGGCATCGTCGCCCCTGATGAGCGAGGAGCATACGATCGCGCCGGCGTTGATCATCGGGTTGAGGGGGCGCCCGGTGCGCTCTTCGAGGCTGATGGCGTTGAACGGCTCGCCGCTCGGTTCGAGGCCGACGTGCCGGGTGATCGCCGCGAGCCCCGACTGCTCGAGCGCGAGGGCGAACACGAACGGCTTGGAGACGGACTGGATCGTGAACTCCGCGTCGCTGTCGCCGGCCTCGTGCACGGCTCCGCGTACGCTCGCGAGGGCGATGCCGAGCTGCTCGGGGTCTTCGTCCGCGAGTTCGGGGATGTAGCCCGCGACCTCGCCGCCGTCGGTCGGCCTGGCCTGTTCGAGCACCGAGTCGAGCACGGCGGAGAGCCCCGAGCCCAGTGGCGGCGTGCGTGCGGACTCTTCGTCGGCCATGCGCTCAGCCTAGGACCCGCAGGGTCGGCGATGGCGGCGCCGGATGCATCCGTGGACGATCCGTCGGTTGCGCACCATCCGGAAGGACAGGACACTGAATCCATCCACCGGTGCCGGCCGGTCGGGAGCGTTGAATCTCCGATCGATATGTGACATATTACTGATGTCGGATCGGATGCGAGAGCGGAGGAGCGCCCCATGGTCAGCGACGTCGTCATCGTGGGCGCGGGCATCGTCGGCGCCGCCTGCGCGCGGGCACTCGCCGTGGCCGGAGTGCGCGTGACCGTGCTCGAACGCGGCGCCGCGGCATCCGGCACCAGTGCGAAGGGCGAGGGCAACCTCCTCGTCTCCGACAAGGGCCCCGGCCCCGAGCTCGACCTCGCGGTCTACGCCGCCTCGCTCTGGCCCGACCTCGTCGACGAGCTCGCCGACGAGCTCGGACCCGCCTTCCCGTCGCTCGAGTACGAGCGCAAGGGCGGCCTGGTCGTCGCCACGACGGCGGCCGGCGCCGAACCGCTGCGCGCCTTCGCCGCGAGCCAGCGGGCCGCGGGCGTCGACGCGCGCGCGATCCCGAACGGCACGGCCCTCGAGCTCGAGCCGTGGCTGAACCCCGAGATCACCGCAGCCGTGCACTACCCCGACGACGCGCAGGTGCAGCCGGTGATCGCGACCGAGGCGCTGCTCGCCTCGGCGCGCAACCACGGCGCTGCGGTGCGCACGGGCGTCGAGGTCACGGGCGCGAAGCGCGACGCATCCGGTCGCCTCATCGGGCTCGTCACGACCGCGGGCGACGTCCCGGCCGGCGCCGTGCTCCTCGCGGCCGGCCCGTGGTCGGGCGAGACGGCCCGCGCGCTCGGCGCGATCCTGCCCGTCCGCCCCCGCCGCGGCATGGTGCTCGTCACCACGCGCATGCCCCACCGCGTGTTCCACAAGGTCTACGACGGCGACTACTTCGGCGCCACGCAGTCATCGGATGCCGCGCTGCAGACCTCGAGCGTCGTCGAATCGACCGCCGCGGGAACGGTGCTCCTCGGCTCCAGCCGCGAGCAGGTCGGGTTCGACGAGCGGCTCCGGGTCGACGTGATCCGCGAGATCGCGACGAAGGCGCTGCGCCTGTTCCCGTTCCTCGCGAACGCCTCGATCATGCGCGCCTACGGTGGGTTCCGGCCGTTCATGCCCGACCACCTGCCGGTGATCGGCGAAGACCACCGCATCGCGGGGCTCTGGCACGCCAGCGGGCACGAGGGCGCCGGCATCGGCCTCTCGCTCGCGACGGCGGAGCTGCTCGTCGCGGGCATGCTCGGCACCGCGGCGCCCATCGACGCCGCGCCGTTCGGCCTCGCCCGCGCGAGCCTGGCACCGTACCTCGAGGAGGCCGCCTGATGCCCGCACGCCCCGTGCCCGCGCACCGCGATCCGATCCGGCCCGGCGCCGCGACCCCCATCGTGATCTCGATCGACGGCGATCCCGTCTCGGGCGTCGAGGGTCAGACCATCGCGGGCGTCGTGCTCGCGACGGGTCGGCTCGCCTGGCGTCGGACGTCGGTCGACGGGCGCCCGCGGGGTCTCTTCTGCGGCATCGGCGTCTGCTTCGACTGCATCGTCACGGTCAACGGCGAACGGGATGTGCGCGCCTGCCAACGACGCGCGGGCGACGGCGACGTCGTCGAGTCCCAGCACGACGAACTCCCCGAGGCGGCCCGATGATCGCCGCGATCCGCACCAGGACGGTGCTCGTCGTGGGCGCGGGGCCCGCCGGGCTCGCCGCCGCGCGAGCCGCCCGCGAGCGCGGGGCCTCCGTGATCCTCCTCGACGCGTCCGACGCGACCGGCGGGCAGTACTGGCGCCACCTGCCGCCGTCACGCCCGTCGGCGAACGAGCGCGCGCTGCACCACGGCTGGTCCACGTACCGGGCGCTGCACGACGAACTCGAACGCGACGACGGCTGCGAGATCGTGCTCGGTGCGCAGGTCTGGGCGATCGAGCGCACGGATGCCTCGGACGTGACGGATGCTTCGGGCGGGGCGGATGCCTCGGCCGTGACGGATGCCTCGGCCTCGACGGATGCCGCGACCGTGCCGGCCCCCGTCGCGGTGCACGTGCTCGTCGGCCCGCCCGACGGCACCCGCCGCGTCGGACGCACGTTCCGTCCCGACGCGCTCGTGCTCGCGACGGGCGCGCACGACCGCACCCTGCCGTTCCCCGGATGGGACCTGCCGGGCGTGTTCACCGCGGGTGCGGCGCAGGCCTTCGCCAAGGGGGAGCGCGTCGCGCTCGGCGGGCGGGTCGTCGTCGCCGGCGCCGGTCCGTTCCTGCTCCCGGTCGCCGCATCGGTCGCCGCCACCGGCGCGAAGGTCCTCGGCGTCTACGAGGCGAGCCGCGTCGCGGGCCTCGTCAGGGGGTGGCTCCCGAAGCCGTGGCAGCTCATCGGGGCGGCGAAGAAGGGCGGCGAGCTCGCGGGCTACGTCGGCTCCCACCTGCGCCACCGCATCCCCTACGTCACCGGGCGAGCGGTCGTCGCCGCCCACGGCGCCGACCGGGTCGAGGCCGTGACGATCGCCGAGGTCGACGCCGACTGGGCGCCGATCGCCGGCACCGAGCGCCGCGTCGAGACCGATGCCGTGTGCGTGAGCCACGGATTCACCCCCCGCCTCGAACTGCCGATCGCCGCGGGCTGCGAGCTCACGCCCGAACGCTTCGTGCGCGTCGACGACGGCCAGCGCACGAGCGTGGCGGGGGTCTACGCGGCGGGCGAGATCACGGGCATCGGCGGCGTCGACGCGGCGCTCGCCGAGGGCGAGATCGCCGGGCACGTCGCGGCCGGCGGCAGCGCCCGCGACGCCGACCTCGGCGCGGCCGTCGGCGCCCGGCGCACGTTCGCCGGGTTCGCCGCCCGCATCGAGGCCGCGCACGGCATCCGCTCCGGCTGGACCTCCTGGCTCGACGACGACACTCTCGTGTGCCGTTGCGAGGAGGTGCCGTACGGGCGCCTCCGCGACACCCGCGAGGCGACCTGCGGCAGCGGGCTGCGCTCGATGAAGCTCACGACGCGCGCGGGCCTCGGCATCTGCCAGGGGCGCATCTGCGGGCGCACCGTCGAGGAGCTCCTCGGCGCTGGGCCCGACGTCGGCGGCGAGGATGACGCCGGGCACGCGGCATCCGCTGGTCTCGAGACGGCCGCGGGCGGCCTCTTCGACCGGCGGAGCGACGCGGGCGGCCTCCTCGACCGGCGGGCCACCACCGACCGCAGGCCGATCGCTTCGCCGTTGCGCATCGGCGAGCTCGCCGCCGCCGAAGACCCCACCACATCCACCACCCACACCGTCCGGAAGGGACACCCATGACCACGCAGAAATTCGACCTCGGCGGAGTCGTCGTCGCGACCACCCTCGCCTTCAAGGAGGACCCCTCCGCACCCGCCGGCCTCGCCGTCGACTTCGACCGGTTCGCCGCGCACTGCGACTTCCTGATCGAGAACGGATGCCGCGGCGTCGGCCCGAACGGATCGCTCGGCGAGTACTCGAGCCTCACCGACGCGGAGCGCCGCAAGGTGATCCAGGTCGCCGTCGAGACCGTCGCCGGTCGCGGGCTCGTCGTCGCGGGCGTGCACGGCGTCGGCTGGCACCAGGCCGTGCAGTGGGCCGAGTACGCCAAGGAGGACGGCGCCGACGGCGTGCTCGCCCTGCCGCCGACGATCTACCGCGCGAACCGCGGCGAGATCGTGGAGCACTACACCCGCCTGAACGAGGTAGGGCTGCCGATCATGCTCTACAACAACCCCTTCGACACGAAGGTCGACCTGACGCCCGACCTCGTCGCCGAGCTCGCGCAGCTCGAGAACGTCGTCGCGATCAAGGAGTTCACGGCCGACATCCGCCGCGTCCTCGAGATCAAGGAACTCTGCGACATCGACGTCATCGCGGGCGCCGACGACCTGCTCTTCGAATCCCTCGTGGTGGGCGCGACCGGGTGGTTCGCCGGCTACCCGAACGCGTTCCCCAAGGAGGCCGTCGAGATCTACGACCTCGTCAAGGCCGGACGCATCGACGAGGCGCGTACGCTGTACACGCAGCTCGTCGCGGTCTTCCGCTGGGACTCCAAGACCGAGTTCGTGCAGGCGATCAAGCTCTCGATCGACATCGCAGGGCAGAGCTACGGCGGGCCCACGCGTCCGCCGCGCGGCCCGCTGACGGCCGAGCACGAGGCGCAGGTGCGCCGCGACACGCAGAAGGCGCTCGACTACATCGCGAGCCGCTGAGCCCGCGGGCTGAAGCGAACGGAAGGGCTGGAGGAGGACGCATGCGCTCGAACCGGGTCATCTCGGCCGTCGACTCGCACACCGAGGGCATGCCCACGCGGGTCGTGACCGGCGGCGTCGGGGTCATCCCCGGCGCGACGATGAACGAGAAGCGGCTCCACTTCATGGAGCACCTCGACGACCTGCGGTTGTTCCTCATGAACGAACCGCGCGGGCACGCCGCGATGAGCGGCGCCATCCTCCAGCCCCCGACCCGCCCCGACTGCGACTGGGGCGTCGTCTACATCGAGGTGAGCGGATGCCTCCCCATGTGCGGTCACGGCACCATCGGCGTCGCGACCGTGCTCGTCGAGACGGGCATGGTCGAGGTCGTCGAACCCGTCACCGAGATCCGCCTCGACACCCCGGCGGGCCTCGTCATCGCGCGCGTCGCCGTGAGCGACGGGCACGCCGACTCGGTCACGATCGAGAACGTGCCGAGCTACGTCGACGTGCTCGACGCGACCGTCGAGGTGCCGGGCTTCGGCACGGTGCCGTACTCGATGGCCTTCGGCGGCAACTTCTACGCCATGGTCGACCTCGACGCCGTCGGGCTGCCCTACGAGCGCTCGCGCCAGCAGGACATCATCGCCGCCGGACTCGCGATCATGGCGGCGATCAACGAGACGGCGCCGCCGAGGCATCCGTCGATCGAGGGCCTCGACCACTGCCATCACGTGGAGTTCATCGCGCCGGGGTCGGATGCCGCGCTGTCGCGCCACGCCATGGCCATCCACCCCGGTTGGTTCGACCGCTCGCCCTGCGGCACGGGCACCTCGGCCCGCATGGCCGAACTGTGGGCCCGCGGGGAGCTCGCGCTCGACACCGACTTCGTGAACGAGTCGTTCATCGGCAGCCGGTTCATCGGGCGCCTCGTCGCCGAGACCGAGGTCGAGGGGCGCCCCGCCGTCATCCCGACCATCACGGGCCGCGCATGGGTCACCGGCACCGCGAACTACCTGCTCGACCCGAGCGACCCGTTCCCCACCGGCTTCCAGTTCTAGGCCGCACCGCCGCTCCGTCGCACGAACCCGCACCCGCCGCACCCAGGAGGAGATCCATGAACCCCGAGCTCGAGACCATCGCCGCTGCGGCCGCCGCCGCCGCGCAGCCGTTCGCCGACACGAACCCGCGTGACCGGGCGAGGGCGCTCGTCGCCGTCGCCGACGCGCTCGAGGCGAACGCCGACGGGCTCGTGGCCGTCGCGATGGCCGAGACCGGACTCGCCGAGGCGCGACTCCGGGGCGAACTGCGCCGCACCGCCGTGCAACTGCGGCTCTTCGCCGAGACGGTCGCCGACGGCGGCTACCTCGACGTGCGCATCGACGCGGCCGACCCCGAGTTCGCGCTTGGCCCGCGCGCCGACGTGCGTCGCTACCTGGTGCCGCTCGGCCCCGTCGTGAACTTCGCCGCCTCGAACTTCCCGTTCGCGTTCTCGGTGGCCGGCGGCGACACCGCCTCGGCGCTCGCCGCGGGCTGCCCCGTCATCCTCAAGGGCAACCCGGGCCACCCCGAGCTCACCCGCCGCACCGAGGCGGTCGTGGTCGAGGCGCTCGCCGCCGCCGGCATGCCCGACGGCGTGTTCCAGGTCGTCATGGGCCAGGAGGAGGGCGTCGCGATCCTGCGCGACCCGCGCGTGAAGGCCGGATCCTTCACGGGCTCGATCCCCGCCGGCCAGTTCCTCGCCGGCATCGCCGCCGCGCGCGAGGTGCCCATCCCGTTCTTCGGCGAGCTCGGCAGCCTGAACCCGGTGTTCGTGACCGAGGGCGCGCTCGCCGAGCGTTCGGGCGAGCTCGTCTCGGGGTTCGTCACGAGCGTCAGCGGGTCGGCGGGTCAGCTCTGCACGAAGCCCGGCTACGTGTTCCTGCCCGAGGGGCACGGACTCGATCAGGGCATCGCGGATGCCGCGGCATCCGTCGCCCCCCACCGCCTGCTGAACCCGCGCATCACCGAGGGCTACGCCGCCCGTCGCGAGGCGATCCTCGCGACGTCCGGGGTCCGGGCGATCGCCGAAGGGCGGGTCGAGTTCGACGGCGAAGGCCAGGGCTGGGTCACGCCGACCGTCGTCGCCGTCTCCCTCGACGACCTGCTGGCGGCGCGAGAGACGCTGCTCGAGGAGTCGTTCGGCCCGCTCGCGATCCTCGTCGAGACCGATCCCGGAACCGACCTCGCCGCGCTCGTGCCCATCCTGCTCGAGGGCAACCTCACGGCCACCGTGCACGCCGCGGCCGGAGAGGCGACGCCCGAGCTGCGCGCGCTCGTGCGCGTGCTCACCGAGCACGCCGGGCGCGTGCTCTTCGGCGGCTGGCCGACCGGGGTCGCGGTGACCCCCGCGATGCAGCACGGCGGGCCGTGGCCCGCGACCACGAACGACTCGTCGACCTCGGTCGGCACCGCGGCGATCACGCGCTTCCTCCGCCCCGTCGCCTATCAGGGCGCCCCCGAGGAGCTGCTGCCCGCACCGCTGCAGACGGCGAACCCGTGGGGCGTGCCGCAGGCCGTCTCGCCCGCGGGCGAGTCCACCGCCTGGGGCGCGAACCTCTGACCTTTTTCAGGAGGGGGTGTGGGCGCGACGGCCCGTCGCGGCAGCGTTCGCCGCGACACGCCGCGCCGATCGCACACCCCCTCCTGAAAAATGAAATCGAGGCCGGGGCCGGTGCTAGCGTGGACGGCAGCGGCGCGCCCGCGCTGCGCGGGAGGAGGCCGACATGGAACACCTCGTCGCTCTCCTGCGCCTGATCCAGGGCGTGCTCGAACCGCAGCTCGCGGGCGACGCGCACGTCTCGATGCTCGTCATCGGCGCCCTCGGCGTCGCCGCGGTCGCGGTCCTCGTCACCGCGCATCGCGCCGTGCCCGCGCTCGTCGGCGCAGACCCGGCCGGTGCGTCGCTCCGGCTCCGGCAGACGGCCGATCCGGGCCGGCTCATCGCCCAGAGCGACCCCGATGCGGCAGGTCGCCCGCGCCCGAGGGCGCCGGGGCGCGGCATCCCGGCCGCGTAGCGACATCCGCCCCTCGTCCCGCGCTCGCGGGAGGCCGAGGCGACCCTCGCGGCCAGACGGAATCCCAGTTTCCGCTCCGACCGCTAGGACGCTCTCGTGAACCTCTACGCCTTCCCGCCCATCGCCGCCGTGCTCGACGCGGCCTATTCGCTCCTCATGTCGCTCTCGAACCTGCTCGAGCCCCTGGCCGGCGCGTCGAGCGCCGCACTCGCGATCGTGCTCGTGACCCTGCTCGTGCGCGCCGCCCTCATC
Source organism: Agromyces terreus (assembly GCF_009749465.1). Taxonomy (GTDB): domain Bacteria; phylum Actinomycetota; class Actinomycetes; order Actinomycetales; family Microbacteriaceae; genus Agromyces; species Agromyces terreus. The sequence continues at coordinate 43,592 of NZ_WBIS01000008.1, read as the reverse complement.
CCGGTCGGCATCTTGCAGGCGAAGGCCGAGCGCACGCGCGCGCGGCTCGCCCCGAAGATCGCCGAACTGCAGCGCAAGCACAAGAAGGACCCCGAGCGCCTGCAGCGCGAGACGATGGCCCTCTACGCCGAGGAGGGCACCTCGCCGCTGGCGGGCTGCCTGCCGATGCTCGTGCAGATCCCGGTGGTGGGCGTGATCTACGCCCTGTTCATCCTGCCGGTCATCGCGGGGCATCCGAACGAGCTGCTCGCGCACACCCTGTTCGGCGTGCCGCTCGGCACGAGCCTCGCCGGATCGATCGCCGCGGGCACCGCGACGCCGACCGTCATCGTCGTGTTCGGCACGATCGTGCTGCTCATCGCGCTCGTCGGCGAGATCACGCGACGGGCGTTCCGTCCGGTCGCGACGGCACCGGATGCCGCGAGCCCGGCCACGACGGGCGCGGGCACGATGCCCGGCACCCTGTCGCCCGAGGGCCTCGCCCGCATGCAGGGCGTGCTGGGGCTGCTCCAGTTCATCACCGCGGTGGTGGCGATGTTCGTGCCGCTCGCCGCGGCGATCTACCTGCTCGTCACGGTCGCCTGGACGCTCGGCCAGCGCCTCGTGCTGCGACGGATGTACCCGGCGGTGCCGCCGCAGTCCCCGCAGGCGCCGGCGCTGCCGGCGTGAGCCCGGTCAGGCGTCGGCGAGCTCGGCGAAGCGGCGGAGCAGCAGCTGGGGTGCGGTGACGGATGCCGCGGCGAGCCGCTCGCTCACGGCCCGCAGCTCGGCGGCGGGGAAGTAGCCGTGGTGCCGGTAGACGTTCGCCCGGGCGACGAACTCCGCCGCCGTGACCTCGGGGTGGAACTGCGTCGCGTACACCCCGCTCGTGCCGACCCGGTACACCTGCACCGGGCACGCGGCCGAGGACGCGAGCAGCACGGCGTCGGCGGGAAGCGCCTCGGTCGCCTCCTTGTGCCCGACGAGCGCGTCGAAGCGGCGGGGGAGCACCCCGGTCAGCGGATCGTCGACGCCGGCGTCGGTGAGGGTGATCTCGACCGCGGCGGCCTCTTCACCGTGCTCGACGCCGACCGTGCCGCCGAGCAGGCGCGTGAGCACGCCGATGCCGTAGCACGTGAAGAGCAGCGGGTGACCGCCGTCGAGGGCCGACTGCGCGATGCGTGCGAGGTCGTCCTCGACGCGGCGCTGCACGGGGTGCTTGTGCTCGTCAGGGGTCGTCACGTTGTACGGGCTGCCGCCGACGACGATGCCGGCGTACGCCGAGAGGTCGGTCGTCGGCAGCGTCTCGACGTCGAGGCGAACATGCTCGAGCCGGCCCGCGTCGACGCCCATGGCCCGCCGCACGGACTCGTACTCGGGCCCCACGGCCTCGACCTCGGGCCGCGCCGACAGGAACAGGAACGGCCGGGCGTCGCTCATCGGCCCCTCCGCTGGTTGCGCTGCTTGCCGCCGGTGCGCGGGCCCGGGCGCGACGTCTTGCCACCCTTGCCGGACTTCGCGCCGCCGCCCTTGCCCTTGCCCTTGCCGGACTTCGCCGCCTCGGCGGCCCGGCGCTCGGCCGCGGCCTTCTTCGCGGCCTTCGCGGGCGAGAGCGCGGGCTCGTCGTCGTCGCGCCCGCGCGAGCTCTTCGCGCCGCGGCCGCGCACGACCCCGACGAGCTCCTGGATGTCGGCGTCGTCGCGCTCGAGGGTCCACACCAGGGCGATGCGGGTGGTCGGGGCATCCGAGATCGGGATCGCGACGACGTCCTTCCGGGCGTGCAGCCGGGCGACGCCCTGCGGCACCCGCGCGAGCCCGGTGCCGGCGGCCACGAGTTCGATGGTCATCGCCGCGTCGTCCTGGATCGGTGCGGTCGGCTCGTCGGCGAGGTCGGCGAGCGTGACGGATGCCTCGTCGGCGAACGCGTGGTCGTGGGGCAGCACGACGAAGGGCTGCTCCTCCCAGAGCGCGACGACGTGCAGGCCCTCGTCGGCGATCGGCAGCCGCACGAACGCGACGTCGACCTCGCCCTCGCGCAGGCCGTCGAGCTGGGCCGGCTCGTCGACGCGACGGGCCTCGAGCGGCAGGTCGGGCCGTCGCTCGTTCCAGGCGCGGAGCCATCGTGCGGGGCTGACCCCGGCGACATAGCGCAGTTGCAGGGTCATCTCGCCCCCTCCTGTGCCGCGGAAACGCCCACCACAGGCTATCGCGCCCCGGTGGCGGTCGCTGGGCGCGGGCGGGCCGAAGTGGGACTGGAGCGGGCGAGCAGGAGGAGCCAGCGGATGCCGCGCACAGGTGAACCGGCTAACGTGTGAGGGTGAACGCCTCCCAGTCGATGAAACCCGAGACCGCCGCCAAGAAGCTCGGGATCCTCCTCGACGCGACCCCCGAGGACTTCCGCGAGGGCGTCGTCACCCGTGACGAGCTCGCGAAGCTCCAGACCGACCCGCCCGAGTGGCTCGAGAAGCTGCGCCGCGAGGGCCCGCACCCGCGCACGGTCGTCGCGGCCAAGCTCGGCATCTCGAACTCGGGCCTCGCCCGGGGCGGGGTCGTCGACCCGCTCACGAGCGCCGAGATCAAGTCGCTACTCGAGGCGCCGCCGCAGTGGCTCGTGCAGGAGCGCGCCACGCAGGCCGCCGTGCGTCAGGAGAAGATCCGCGTCGCCGAGCGCGACAAGGAGCGCGCCGCACGTCGGGCCGAGGGGCGCACCTCCGGCGGCTCGGGCGTCTGACCTCCTCCTCCTCCTCCTCTTCCTCCCCCCGCCGCTCTTCTCCCGCCCCGGGCGAGAGATCAGGCCGACGTTCCCGGATCAGGACGTTTTCCGCCGTTTGGTCCTGATCCGGCGCCTTCGGCCTGATCTCAGGGTGAAGTCAGGCCGACGTTCCCGGATCAGGACGTTTTCGGCCGTTTGGTCCTGATCCGGCACCTTCGGCCTGATCTCAGGGTGGCGTCAGGCCGACGTTCCCGGATCAGGACGTTTCCCGCCGTTTCGTCCTGACCCGGCGCCTTCGGCCTGAAGCCGAGGGGTGCACGGCGCAGTCGGGAGGCTCTGCGCGGCGCGTCAGGCCGCGTACTGCGCGCGCACGAACGCGGCGACATCCGCGAGCTCGACCTCCGAGACGGAGTGAGCGAGCCCCTCGTAGATGCGCTCGTCGAGCGAGGAGTGCGACGGCAGCCAGTCGCGGGTGCGCTGCACCGAGGCATCCGGAATCACGGTGTCGTCGGTGCCGCGGCCCCAGAACACGGGCGGCGCGAGCTCGGCGAGGCGAGCGTCGCCGTCGCCGGCGCGCTCGCCCGGCAGCACGAATCCGGCCAGGCTCACCGCGAACGAGAAGCGCTCGGGGGCGCGGCGCAGCAGCTCGATCGCCATCGCCCCGCCCTGCGAGAATCCGAGCAGGCCCACGGATGCCCCGTCGGGCGCCACCCGGTCGAGCCAGTCGAGGATCGCGTCGGTCGCGGCATCCGCGCCCTCGATCGACATCTCGGCGCCCTCGGCGAGCAGCGGGAACCACGCGTAGCCGTAGCCGGTGAACTCGGGGGCCCGCAACGACGCGAGCGTGGGCTCGAGGGGCAGGTACGGGCCGAGGCCGAAGAGGTCGCCCTCGTTCGAGTTGAATCCGTGCAGGAGCACCAGCAGCGGCCGGCCCGCGCGGTCGGCCTCGGAGGCCGACCAGAGCACCGCCTCGTCGTCGATTCGCATCCACGCATCGTATCCCGGCGATGCTGGGGCAGAATCGAGGCATGAGCGTGCGCACCCCGGACCCCGACTGGAACGGCGACGAGCCCGTCAACCAGCCCGCGTCGAATCCGTCACCAGGTTGGCTGACCGACATCGAGCTCGCCGAGATCCGCGGGCGGCTCCCGCTGCTCTACGTCGAGGCGGTGCCCGTGCGCGTCGACGGGCTCGGGCAGGTCACCGAGGTCGGCGTGCTGCTGCGGGCCAACGCGGTCGGCGAGATGACCCGCACCCTCGTGTCGGGTCGCGTGATGTACGGCGAGACCGTGCGCGACGCGCTGTTCCGCCACCTCGAGAAGGATCTCGGGCCGATGGCGTTCCCGCTGCTGCCCGCGAGCCCGGTGCCGTTCACCGTCGCCGAGTACTTCCCGATGCCCGGCGTCTCGCCGTTCCACGACGACCGCCAGCACGCGGTGTCGCTCGTGTTCGTGGTGCCCGTGACGGGCACCTGCGAGCCGCGTCAGGACGCGCTCGAGGTCACCTGGATGACGCCCGCCGACGCCGGATCCGACGCGGTCGGCGACGAGTTCGAGGGCGGCCGCGGGCTGCTCGTGCGCCAGGCGCTGGCGTCGGTCGGTGCGCTGCGCTGAGGGTCTGCGGCACCGCGGCCGGCGGCGACGCGAGCCGGGCGGATGCCGCAGCACGTCCCCAGAGCGCGAGACGGGCGGATGCCGCGGCACGGCCCCCGAGTACGAGACGGGCGGATGCCGCAGCACGGCCCCAGAGCACGAGACGGGCGGATGCCGCAGCATCCGTCCGTCTCGTCAGAATCGCGAGTGCGCCCGCTCAGCGCACCATGCGGATCTCGTGGATGGTCTCGCCGAGGAACGGCTCGTCGTGCGAGGCGCCGTCGGCGGTGAAGCCGTTGCGCTCGTAGAAGCCGATCGCGTGGGTGTTCGCCGACGGCACCCACAGCGTCGCCGCGGCGTCGCCCACGGTGGCGTCGAAGAGCTTCTGGCCGATGCCGTGGCCGTGGTGCGAGTCGAGCAGGTGGATGAAGAACAGCTCGTGCTCGCGGGGCGCGTCGTCGTCGCGAGCGGGGCCTGCGCCGGCGAAGCCGACGATCTCGCCGTCGACGAGCGCGGCGAAGTAGGTGTGGTCTTCGTTCTGCCCGAGGCGGTGCGCCCAGAGCTCGGCCATGCGGCGGGGGGAGAGGTTCGCGAGGGTGGCCTCGTCGACCAGCTGGTCGTAGTCCTCGTGCCAGCACTGGGCGTGGACACGGCCGAGGGCTTCGGCGTCGGAATCGCGGACCGGACGGATCACAAGTGCTTCGGCAACAACGTCGGTGCTCATATCCAGAGGCTAAGCCAGGCTCCGGCGAGCGACAAATCGAGCGGGGTCGCCCTGTGGTTCCGTGACCACCCCTGGTGGCGCGGCTTCGCCGAGCGGCTGCCAGTTGCCCGATTCGGAGATTTCGAGACGCGCCGCAGTTCGGGCCTCTGCACCGCGGCGTGTCGCGAATATCTCCGAATCGGGTGACGTGGGCTGCGTCGACGTGCGCCGACGTGCGCCGACGCGGGCGGCGCGGCGTCAGCCCTGCGCGCGACGGTTCGAGCGCTGGGCGCCCGTGCCGCTCACGACGCTGCCGACGCGGAGCGGCTGCTTCGCGGGGCGGCCGGATGCACCGCGCTGCGCGCCCGAGCTCTGCGCGCCGCGGCTGTGGCCCGAGCCCTGCTTGGGCGCGTTGGCCTTCGCCTCGGCCGGGCGGCCGGAGCGGTCGCGACGGGGAGCGCCGGGTGCGACATCCGCCGAACCGCCGCCGTTGCCGCGACCCCGGCGACGGCGTCCGCCGCCCTCGGTGCGGGCCTCGCCCGAGACCGGCGCACCGTCGCGGGCCGCGCGCTTGCGCTGCGCGTTGGCGCCCTGCGAACGACCGGCGCCCTGCGAGCGGCCGCCGCCCTGCTGCACGGCAGCGCGGGGCGCGGGCTTCACGTAGGGGGCGACCTCGCCGACGAGCTTCACGACCGAGGGGGACTTCGCGGTCACGCGCTCGGGCGTGACCTGGATCGCGGCCTTGCGGAGCAGGGTCTTGAGGTCCTGCTTCTGCGAGGGCAGGCAGATGGTGACGACGTCGCCCTCGCTGCCGGCGCGGGCGGTGCGGCCCGAACGGTGCAGGTACGCCTTGTGCTCCATGGGCGGGTCGACGTGGATGACGAGCTCGACGTTGTCGACGTGCACGCCGCGCGCCGCGACATCCGTGGCCACCAGGACCTTGACCGAGCCGTCGCCGAACGCGGCGAGGTTGCGGTCGCGCTGCGGCTGCGACAGGTTGCCGTGCAGGTCGACCGCGGGGATGCCCTGCTCGGTGAGCTTCTTCGCGAGCTTCTTCGCGTGGTGCTTGGTGCGCATGAAGAGGATGCGGCGGCCGGTGCCCGAGGCGAGCGCCGTGATGAGGTCGTTCTTCGCGTCGACGTCCTCGACCTCGAACACGTGGTGGGTCATCGCGGCGACGTGCGAGGTGGCCTCGTCGACCGAGTGCAGCACCTCGTTGTGGAGGAAGCGCTTGACGAGCTTGTCCACGCCGTTGTCGAGCGTCGCCGAGAACAGCAGGCGCTGGCCCGACTGCGGGGTCTTGTCCATGATGCGCGTGACGACGGGCAGGAACCCGAGGTCGGCCATGTGGTCGGCCTCGTCGAGCACGGTGATCTCGACGGCGTCGAGGGTGACGTGGCCCTGCTGCATGAGGTCTTCGAGACGGCCGGGGCAGGCGACGACGATGTCGACGCCGGCGCGCAGGGCGTCGACCTGGCGCTTCTGGCTGATGCCGCCGAAGATCGTGGTCGTGGTCATGCCGTACGCCTTGGCGAGGGGGGCGAGCACGGCGTCGATCTGGGTCGCGAGCTCGCGCGTCGGGGCGAGCACGAGGCCGAGGGGGCGGCCGGGGCGGCGCTTGCCGCCGGCGAGCTCGCCGCCGAGGCGGGCGGCCATCGGGATGGAGAACGCGAGGGTCTTGCCCGAGCCGGTCTTGCCGCGGCCGAGCACGTCGCGGCCGGCGAGCGTGTCGGGCAGGGTGTCGACCTGGATCGGGAACGGGCTGGTCTTGCCGTCGGCGGAGAGGGCCGCGACGAGGGGCGCGGGAACGCCGAGCGTGCTGAAGGTGGTGTCGGTCATGGGTGCCTTTCGGGGCGCACCGCACGGTGGCGCCGCTGCCCGCGCGTTCGCATGGAACGGCTGCACGGTGCGGCGGATCGGCCCGGCGGTGGGATTGGCGAAGGCGCCGGTCGGCGCATCCGTTCGCCGTATGAGAGTCAACGGGCGCCCTCAGATGAGGCCCTGCCCGGAAAGCGTTTCTACGACGCAGGCGGCGCGTTCATCGCGCACGCCGTCCATCAGCATAGCGGATGCCGCGTGCCCGACCCTGTGAGTCCCTTCGCCGGTCGAGGAGCGGAGCGTCTCGAGACCGACGGGGGAGGTCTCGAGACGGCGCTGGCGGCCCTCCTCGACCAGCGTGCAGCCCCGCCGGTCGAGGAGCGGAGCGTCTCGAGACCAGCGGGGGGTCTCGAGACGGCGCTGGCGCGCCTCCTCGACCAGCGGCGCCCGCCGGTCGAGGAGCGAAGCGTCTCGAGACCAGCGGGGGGTCTCGAGACGGCGCTGGCGCGCCTCCTCGACCACCGGCGCGGAGCGTCTCGAGACCGACTCAGCGGGCGAGCCGCTCGCCGACCGGGATCTCCTCGCGCACCGTGTTGCCGGGCTGCGCGAGCGGGCACGACCACGACGGGTCGTACGCGCACGACGGGTTGTACGCGAAGTTGAAGTCGATGACGAGCGAGTCGACCCCGCCGCCCGGGCCGAGGTCGGCGCCCTTCGCCGTGTCGAGCAGGTAGCGCCCGCCGCCGTACGTTCCGCCCGGCGCGCCGGCGAGCTTGTCCTTCACGGGCACGAACAGGCCGCCCGCGTACTGGCTCAGCCGCCACACGTCGAGCGTGCCGAGGTACGGGATGCGCACGGTGCCGAGCAGCGAGAAGCGGATCCTGCCGTCGGTCGAGCTGTCGACCGTGAGCTTCTGCGGCTCATCGGCCGGACGCACCTCGAGCTCGAATCGCCAGTCGGGGTCGTACGGCGCGACCGTGAGGCCGGTGAACACGGCCCGGTCGTCGGGCATCAGCGGCGACTGCGGATGCCCCCCGAAGAGCTCGTCCCTCGCGGACTTCCAGAGTTCGTGGCCGGCCGCGGGGTCGTGGGCGCTCAACTGCCGCACGCCCGCGTAGAGGCCGAAGACGCGCCGCCGCCAGTCGGCGAGCTGCAGGGTGGGGAGCTGGTCGGTCATGCGGGGCGGCCCTTCCGTGCGGGTGGGGAGACCGGAGTCCCGGCCGGGTTCGGTGCGGCTGCGGGGTGCGCCGCGCTCGCGGCATCCGCTCGACCGGAGGCATCCGCCGCGCTCGCGGCATCCGCCGTGCCCGGCGGGTCGAACGCCCAGGTCGGCGCGAGCCGGCGCAGCTGCCGGCCGCGCCACTGCCAGAACGCCCAGGTCGGGTACCAGGCCACCGCGTCGAGCGCGCCGGCGTGGGCGATGAGCCGGTCGCGGTAGAGCGTGCGGCCGCCGGGCAGGGCCGAGACGGCCATGCGGTGGTCCCACCGGTCGAAGAGGGCGAACGGTCCGCTGATCGCGCCGCCGGAGTCGCGCAGCATGCGCACGCCGTCGGGCAGGCCGCCGGGATACCCGAGGTCGATGACCTCCTCGCCCACCGGGAAGCGGCCGAACGCGCGCGGCTGCAGCCGGTGCCGGCCCTCGGGCCACGCGGTGGGCAGCCCGCCCGCCTCGAGCGAGCCGAAGTCGAGCCAGGGCGCGACCACCTCGCGCAGCACCGCCGGGCTGTGCAGCGCCCGCCAGGCCGCATCGGGCGTGCAGTCGAGCTCGAGCTTCAGGAGGACCCGCATGAGCCGACCCTACGACCGGCGGATGCCGCAGCCAAGCAGGTTCTGCCCATTCACGGGGTCTGTGCGGGCGGCACGGTGCCCGTGCACGCGACGCACGTAGAATCCCGGCATGCCCGATGGACTCTGGTGGTTGCCCTCGCTCGTGGTGTTGGGCGTCGCGGCGGCCGCGGTCGTCGGCGGCATCGTCGCGTTCCGCCGGCTGGGCGCCCGGCGCGAGCGGGCCGCCCTCGAGTCGGGTCGCGGGGCCGAGCTCCGGGCGAAGTCCCTCATCGTGCAGGCCGATTCCGCGGTGCGGGAGGCGCTCGCCGAGGCGCTGTTCGTCGAGGCGCAGTTCGATCGGGCGACGGCCGCGTCGGTGCGCGAGGCGGTCGAGGTCGCGCAGCGTCGTCTGCGCGAGGCGTTCCTGCTCCAGCAGCGGCTCGACGACGCCGAGCCCGACACCGCGGCCGAGCGGCGCAGCTGGTCGGCCCGCATCGTCGATCTCTGCGAGTCGGCGCTCGCGACCCTGGCGGCGTCGGATGCGGCGCTCGACGCGCGCCGGCTCGCCGAGCGGGGTGCGAGCTCCGAGGCGCCGCTCCTCGAGGGCCGGCGCGACGCGCTGTCGGTGCGTCGCGACGAAGCGGCGGCGATGCTCGACCGCCTCGACGGTCGGTTCGCCGCGTCGGCGCTCGGAGGCGCGCACGACGCGCTCGGTCGAGCGGATGCCGCGCTCGCCGCGTCGTCCGAACAGCTCGAGGTCGCGCGGGGGCGGCTCGACCGAGGGCTGGGCGCTGCCGAGCCGACGTCGGCGGCGGCCGGGCTGCTCGAGCGCGCGGCGCGCATGCTCGATGAGGCCGAACGCGTCGAGTCCGACCTGGAGGCGGTCGGTGCCGACGCGCTCGCGCAGGCCGCCGCGCTCGAGGAAGAGCTTCGCGCCGCCCGCGCCGAGCGCGATGCGACCGAGGATCCTGAGGCTCGCGCCGCGCTCGCGCGCGCCGTCGACGAGGCGGTGCAGGCGCGGGCCGGAACCTGGGGCGCCGGCCCTGGGGCCGTCGGTGCCGGCGCCGGTGCCGTCGTCGCTTCGACGGAGCCGAGCCAACTGCCGGATCCGTTCGCGGCGCGCGATCGCCTCCGCATGGTGCGCGACCGGCTCGAGGTGGCCCGCGCCACGGCGCGAGCGGCCCGCTCGCGCGTCGACGGCGCGCGCGGCGCCCTCGGCGGTGCCCTGGCCATCGCGGAGAGTCAGTTGGGGGCGGCCGGCGAGGCGATCCGGCGCGGCGGACGTCGCGTCGGCGCCGACGCGCGCACGCGCCTCGCCGAGGCGGAGCGCCAGCTCGTGATCGCGCGCCAGGAGCCCGATCCGGTGGCCGCGCTCGATGCCGCTCGCCGGGCGACGGCGCGTGCGAGCGACGCCGAGGCCCTGGCCGCGTACGACCTCATGGGCCGTCGCTGAGCGTCATGCGGCGGGGCGCCCGCGGCGCTCGGAGGTAGCCTGTCGCGGTGAACGATGCGACGAACACCCCCGATCAGCGCCGCGACCGACCGGGCCTCGGGGCTGCCGGTGTCGGTGATGCCGGCCTCGCCCAGGCGAAGTACCAGGTCCGGTTCGACTGGGGCGTCGACGGTGCGCGCCGCATCCTGCCGGGTGCGCACATCGTCGTGCTCGTCGACGCGCTCCTCGCCACCACGCAGGCGGTGCTCGCCGCCGAGCGCGGCGACACGTACGCCATCGCCCCGTCGGCAGCGGATGCCTCGGGCGCCGCGGATGCCGAGGGCACGACGACCGCCGACCTCGCCGCGTCCCTCGCGGGGCTCGACGTGGTGGTGCTCGCGGCGTCCCTCCGCAATCGGGAGGCCGTCGCACGACGCATCCTCGCGCTGCAGGAGGCGCGCGGCGAGCGCCTCGCCGTCGCCGTCGTCGCGGCGGGGGAGCACGCGGAGCCGACTCCCCTGCCCGATGCGTCGTCGGATGCCACGGATGCCACTCATGCGTCGGATGTCTCCGACCGCGCGACGGGTGCGATCGACGACGCCGTGGGCGCGCAGCGCGGGATCCGGTTCGCCATCGAGGACCAGCTCACCGCCGGCGCCGTCATCGACTCGCTCGTGCGACTCGGCATCGACCACACCTCGCCCGAGGCCGCGGTCGCCTGCGCCGCCTTCGAGGGTCTCCAGCACGCCGCCGTCCACCTGATCGGCGCCTCGGCGACCGGAGCCGGACTCGCGGCCGCCGGACGCAAGGCCGAAGCACGCCTCGCCACCCAGCGCGACGTGACGGACCTCGTTCCGGTGCTCCGCGACGGCGTCTTCGGGGCGTAGCGGGCTGCCGCACTGGCGCTCACCGGCTACCGGTTGCCGGCTACCGGGTGCCGGGTCTGGGCCACCGGGTGTCCGAGTGTCCGGGCTCCCGGCGGAGGTCCGGTTCGAAACCGGGTAGCGATGTAGCGATGTAGCGCGCGCGTGGTTCGCACGGCGCCGACGGACGCCAGGTCCCGTGCGGTCTCGGATCGGCGCAGGGCCTTCGCCTGCGGTGCCTCGGATCTGCGCGTCAGGCCGCGGTCTGCTCCGCGCGACGGCCCTCGGCGGGTGTCGAGGCCGTAGCCGTCTCCGCGGCCGGCGCGGCCGAAGAGACCGCGGCGGCCGACGAGGTGGGCGCGGCCGGTGCAGCCGGTGCAGTGGAGGCGGTCGGCGCAGCGGGAGCGGCCGGCGCGGCCGAGGCATCCGGCGCGGCCGCCCGTGCATTGCCGGCCTTGCGGGCGCGATGCGCACGCACCTTGGCGCGGTTGCCGCAGCGCTGCATCGAGCACCAGCGGCGGGTGGCCGCGCGCGACGTGTCGAGGTAGACCATCGTGCAGTCGGCCCCGTCGCACTCGCGCAGGCGACCGGCGTTGTCGGGCGAGAACACGTCGACCGCGTCGCGCGCGATCGTCGCGAGGGCCTGCGAAACGGTGTGCACCGAGCGGCCGGCCTGACGCGTGCCGCCCGCGAGCGTCGGCGGGATGTCGGGGGTCGCCGCATACAGGTTCACGACGTCGATGTCGGCACCGCGGGCGTCTTCGCCGCGGGCTGCCGATCGCGCCATGCGGGCGATCGCGTCGCGCAGGGCGACCGCGTCGAACAGATCGCGCGACCTGGCGGCGCCCATCTGCACGGGGAACCGCTCGCGAAGCCACTCCGTGAGGTCGTCGGGCGCGTGCAGCTGTTCATGCGCCGCGGGCGCTCCACCGGCCGCGCCGCCGGGCGCATCACCGGGTGCGCCGCCGACCGAGGCGCCGGCCGTGTCACCGGCCGTGCCGCCGGCCGTGCCGCCGGTCGTCTGCTGCCCGAGCGGGCCCGTGGTGGCGAAGTCGAGGGCGAACGAACCCGAGTCGAACCACCACCGCACGCCCTCGGGGGAAACGAGCCATTGTCCGACGGGGATCGCAACGGTTGAGACGGGCACCCGGCAATGCTAGCGGTCGGCGGAAGCGGCCGGACCCCGATTCATCCGGCGCTCGCGCTCGCCGCCCGGCGTCGCACCGCCGACGTGATCTCGCGGCGACGCCAGACGATGAGGTGTTCGCGGTCGAAGCCGCGATGGCACACGCCGCAGCTCAGCGGACGCGTCGGCTGCCGGTAGCGGAAGTGCTCGTGCCCGGCGGGGCACCGGCCCACCCACGGGGCGAGCTCGTGTGCGACCTCGCCGTCGTGCGTGCGGCGTCCGACGTAGCCCAGCTCGCCGGCGATGCGCCGCCACTTCGGGCCGTGGCCCGCGCGAGGACCCGCCATCGCGTGCGCGACCTCGTGCAACAGGATCTGGTGGATCTCGTCGTCGTCGTAGCGGGCGGCGAGATACCGGGAGACCGAGATGCGCTTCGACGTGTAGTTGCAGAGCCCGGCCCGCTTCTTCGCGTGATCGAAGCCGAAGCTCCACACGGCGGGATCGAGGTGCAGCGCGATGAGCGCATCCGCCCACCGTCGCACCCGCTCGAGATCCGCCATGTGATGAGAATAGCCCCGGTGACGTCCCGATCGGCAGGTCTCAACCCTCGGCCAGTCGCACCCGGAGCAGGCGGTCGTCGCCCTCGCCCGGGCTGCCGCGACCGTCGGTGTTGTTCGTGATGACCCACAGTTCGCCGTCGGGGCCGGGCACCGCATCGCGCAGCCGCCCGAACTCGCCGACGAACGCGGGCGAGGCCGACGGCGCACCACCGCTCGCGGGCGATGCGACCCAGAGGCGCTCCCCGCGCAGCGCCGCGAGGAAGAGCGTGTCGCCGACGACGGCGAGACCGCTGGGGCTCGCCTCCTCGGTCGACCACTGCAGCACGGGATCGCGGAACCCCTCGGCTCCGGCCTGCCCCTCGATGACCGGCCAGCCGTAGTTCGCGCCGGGCACGATGATGTTCAGCTCGTCCCACGTGTTCTGCCCGAACTCGGCCGCCCACAGCCGGTTCTCCGAGTCCCACGCGAGCCCCTGCGGATTGCGATGTCCGAGCGAGTACACGAGCGTGCCGAACGGGTTGCCGGGTGCGGGGGCGCCCTCGGGGGTCATCCGCAGGATCTTGCCCGCGAGCGAGTCGGGGTCCTGCGCGGCGTCGCGGTCGCCGCCGTCGCCCACCGTCGCGAACAGCGTGCCGTCGGGTCCGAACGCGATGCGGCCGCCCTGGTGGTTCGCGTCGCCGCGCGGGATCCCGCCGAGCACGGTCTCGGGGGCTCCGAGCGAGAGCGCGCCTGGGTCGCCGGCCAGCGGCATCCGCACGATGCGGTTCTCGGATGCCGCGGTGAGGTACGCGTAGACGTGGCCGGGCGCGCCGTCGGCGCCGGCGAGGTACGCCAGCCCGAGCAGCCCGCCCTCGGCGCCCGGCGACACGTCCGCGACGGTCGTCGCGGTTCGGAGCGACCCGTCGGCGAGCACTTCGACGATGCGTCCACCGTCGCGCTCGCTGATGAGGACCCCGCCGCTCGGCAGCCTGAGGATCGACCACGGCGACCGGAGCCCCTCGGCGACGGTCTCGACTTCGCCGGTCGGAACGACGGCGGCCGGTGCCGGCGGCGGCTCGGGTGCGGGCGAGCCGGTCGCGGGCGTGCTCGAGGCCGGCGGCCCGGGCGGGGTCGAGGGCGGCACGGTGCGTTCGGAGGGCGCCGTGCACGCGGCGAGCCCTGCGAGGAGGGCGGCGAGCGCGAGCGCGAGCGCCGCCGGGCCGCGGGACCGGCGGGCAGCCGCGCGGGCAGCCGCGCGGGCGCCCCCACCCGCGGCCCCGGGGGCCGCGGTCGCACGAGGAACCTCCACGATGCGCATCTCCCCAGTCTGCGCGCCGCTTCGGCAGAATGGAACGCATGCAGCCGACGATCGACCTGAACAGCGACCTCGGCGAGGGCTTCGGCGCCTGGCGCATCGGTGACGACGACGAGATGTTCCGCGTCGTCACGAGCGCGAACGTGGCCTGCGGGTTCCACGCGGGCGACGCGATGACGATGACGGCGAGCGCCGCGGCGGCGGCCCGCGAGGGCGTCGCGTTGGGCGCGCATCCGGGCTATCGCGACCTGGCGGGCTTCGGGCGGCGTGCGCTCGACACGAGTCCGTCCGAGATCGCCGCCGAGCTCCTCGTGCAGCTCGGCGCGCTCGACGGGGTGGCCCGCGCCTCGGGCATCCGGGTTCGGTACGTCAAGGCGCACGGTGCGCTCTACCATCGCCTCGCGGCGGATGCCTCGGCCGCGCACGCGTTCGCCGAGGCGGTGTTCGCGTACGACCCGGCGATGTCGGTGCTCGGTCCGCCGGCGAGCGAGCTCGAGCGGGCGGCGGATGCCGCGGGGCTGCGGTTCGCCCGCGAGGCGTTCGCCGACCGGGGCTACCTGGCCGACGGCACGCTCGTGCCACGGGGGCAGCCGGGGGCGATCGTCGACGATCCCGCGGCCGCGGCCGACCGTGCGATCGAGCTGGCCGAGACGGGCGGCATCACGGCCGACGACGGCAGCCGCGTCGAACTGCGCCCCGATTCGCTGTGCCTGCACGGCGACACCCCGGGCGCCGCCGCCATGGCGCGCGCGGTACGCGCCGCGCTCGAGCGCGCCGGCGTCGAGATCCGGTCCTTCGCATGAGCCGGCGCCTGCTGCCGAGCGGCGAGGCGGCGCTGCTCGTCGAGTGCGATTCGCTCGACGAGGTGCTCGCATTGCACGACGCGCTCGAGGCGGCGCGGCGTCCGGGCGTGGTCGAGCTGGTCCCCGCGGCGCGCACCCTGCTCGTCTCGGTCGATCCCGAGCGGATGCCGCTGGAGTCGGCCGCGACGTGGATCCGCCGCATCCCGGCGGAGGCGGGTTCCCGCGTGGCGGGCGCCCATGCCGAGACGGTCACGATCCCGGTGGTCTACGACGGCGCCGACCTCGCGGCGACGGCGGCGTCGCTCCACGTCTCGGTCGAGGCGCTCGTGGCCCGGCATTCGGGCATCGAGTGGCGGGTCGCGTTCGTCGGCTTCGCGCCGGGCTTCGGGTACCTCGTGAGCGACGAGTGGCCGTTCGAGGTGCCGCGGCTCGACGCGCCCCGCGCCCGCGTGCCGGGCGGGTCGGTCGCGGTGGCCGGCGCCTTCGCCGGCGTGTACCCGAGGCAGAGCCCGGGCGGCTGGCGCCTGCTCGGACGCACCGATGCGCCGCTCTGGGATCCGGCCGCGTCCGAGCCGGCGCTGCTCGCTCCCGGTCGTCGCGTGCGGTTCGAGCGGGCATGACGCACGCGGGCTCCCTCACGGTCGAGGCATCCGGCGCGTCGACGCTGGTGCAGGATCTGGGCCGGCCGGGGCTCGCGCATCTCGGCGTGCCGGCCTCGGGCGCCCTCGACCGGGGCGCGCTCGCACTCGCGAACCGGCTGGTCGGCAACCCCGACGGTGCGGCCGCCCTCGAGATCGTCGCGGGCGGGTTCCGGGCGCGCTTCGCCGCCGAGACGTGGTTCGCGGTGACGGGAGCGTGGGGCGAGCTGCGTCTCGACGGCCGCCGGGCGGCTCCGTACGCGGCTGCGAGGGCGACCCCGGGGTCGGTGCTCGAGCTCGCGGCGCCCGCGCGGGGCATCCGGTACCTGCTGGCGGTGCGCGGCGGCGTCGACGTGCCGCGGGTGCTCGGCTCGCGTTCGCGCGACACGCTCTCCGGGCTGGGGCCCGAGCCGGTGCGCGCCGGCGATGTGCTGCCGATCGGGGCGCCGCCCGAGGCATCCGTGCCCCTGCTCGACCAGGAGGCCGCGTTCCCGCCGCCGGAGGGCCCGGTGACGCTCGCGCTGCTGCCGGGCCCGAGGGCCGACTGGTTCGCGGATGCCGCGCATCGGGCCCTGTTCGACGGCGAGTGGCGGATGTCGGAGCAGGCCGACCGCATCGGCGCGAGGCTCCTCGGCGAGACGCTCGCGCGGCGCGTCGGGGGCGAACTCGCGAGCGAGGCGACCGTGCCGGGATCGATGCAGGTGGCGGGCGACGGGCGTCCGACGATCCTGCTCGCCGATCGTCCGGTCACCGGCGGGTACCCGGTGATCGCGGTCGTCGCGGCGGCGTCCCTCGACGCGGTGGCGCAGATGCGGCCGGGGCAGGCGGTGCGGTTCCGGCACGCGTGACGCGGCCGCGCGCCGGATTGGAAAAAACTCTTCACATCGCGTCGTAAAGCTGGAAGTATCTTCCCTACGCGACCGATGGAGGACGACGATGCCCCGCGAGATTCCGACCGCCGACGCCATGCCCGCGAGCACCGGGCTCGACCGACGGGGGTTCCTGACCCTCGCCGCGGCCGGCGCCGCGGCATCCGCCTTCACCGTGACGATCGGCACGCTCGCGCCGTCGGCGGCCTTCGCAGCCGAGGGCGGCGACCCGCTCGCCCCGCGCAAGCGCGAACTGCGCGCCATGTGGATCTCGTCGGTCGTGAACATCGACTGGCCCTCGGCGCCGGGCCTCGGCGCCGACGCCCAGCGGGCCGAGTTCCTGCACTGGCTCGACGTGGCCGAGCAGTTCCGGCTGAACGCCGTCTTCGTGCAGGTGCGTCCCACGGCCGACGCGTTCTGGCCGAGCCCCCTCGAGCCCTGGTCGCAGTACCTGACCGGGGTGCAGGGGAAGGACCCCGGCTACGACCCGCTCGCGTTCATCGTCGAGGAGGCGCACCGCCGCAACCTCGAGCTGCACGCCTGGTACAACCCGTACCGCGTGTCGATGCAGGCCGACCCGGCGCAGCTCGTGCCCGAGCACCCGGCGCGCGTGCACCCCGAGTGGGTCTGGCCGTACGGCGGCAAGCTCTACTTCGACCCGGGCCTGCCCGAGGTGCAGGAGCACATCCAGCAGGCCATCATGCACTCGGTCGAGCACTACGACCTCGACGGCGTGCACTTCGACGACTACTTCTACCCGTATCCGGTCGCCGGTGCCACGATCCCGGATGCCGCGGCCTACGCCGAGCACGGTGCGGGCTTCGACGATGTCGCCGCCTGGCGTCGCCACAACGTCGACACGTTCGTGCGGTCGATCTCGGAACGGATCAAGGCGGCCAAGCCGTGGGTGAAGTTCGGCATCAGCCCCTTCGGCATCTGGCGCAACGACACCACCGATCCCGCCGGTTCGGCGACGGCCGGGTCGCAGTCGTACGACCTGCAGTTCGCCGACACCCGCAAGTGGGTGCTCGAGGGCTGGCTCGACTACATCAACCCGCAGATCTACTGGCAGTTCGGGCTCGCGGTCGCCGACTACGCCGCGCTCGTGCCGTGGTGGGCCGACGTGGCGGCGACCTCGGACACGCACCTCTACATCGGCGAGGCCCTCTACAAGGTGACGTCGGGCGTGTTCACCGATCCGGCGGAGCTCTCGAACCACCTCGACTTCGACCGGCGCATCGACGCCGAGCGCGCGCCCGTGCACGGCAACGTGTACTTCTCGGCCAAGCACGTGCCCGCCGACCCGCAGGGCGCCATGACGCTGCTGCGCGATCGCCACTACGCGACGCCCGCGATCGTCCCGGCCATGTCGTGGCTGCCGGCGACGCCGGTGCGGAGCCCGCTGCTCGCGCTCTCGTACCGTGACGACGACGGCGCCCGGCTCGTCTGGATCGACGCCGCCAGACCGAACCGGCGCGCGACGTCGTTCGCGATCTACCGCGTCGAGGGGCGCGCCTCCTCCGTCGACGTCGAGGACGCCGCGAACCTCGTCGCCACGGTGCGCGCCGCCGACGGCGTGCGTCAGGAGTGGACGGATGCCGCGGCCCAGCCGAACCGTGCCTACACGTACGTCGTCACGGCCCTCGACCGGGTCTGGAACGAGTCGGCGCCGAGCCGGCCCGGCTGGGTCCGGGCGCGCTGATCCCGGTCGCCCGCGCTCGCCGCCGGGCTCGCGTCAGCGCTTGAGGAAGATCGACCGCGCCGGCGGGGGCGAGGGCACCGCCGTGGCATCCGTCACGACCGGCGCCCCGGCGATGAAGTTGCGCAGTTCCGCGCCGTCGACCATGCGCGCCGGCGCCGGATCACTCGCGAGCCGCCGCGGGAGGCCCGCGAACGGCAGCTCCGCGTTCGAGGCGTACATCACGACGTTGCCGAACCGGCGGCCCTTCAGCATCGACGCGTCGGCGGCGATCGCGAGATGCCCGAAGACGTGCGCGAGGGTCGCCGCCTGCGAGCGTGCGAACGCGAGCCCGGCGCCGTCGGCGACGTTCGCGACCACGATGCCGTGCGGGGCCATGCGTCTGGCGAGGAGCTCGTAGAACTCGACGCTCGTCACGTGCGCGGGCGTGCGCGCCCCCGAGAAGATGTCGACGATCGCGAGGTCGACCGCGCCGTCGAGGCCGGCGGGCAGCTTCGCGAGCACCTCGCGGGCGTCGCCGTGCCGCACGCGCACCTGCGCGCCGCGCGGCAGCGGGAGGTGCTCGCGCACGAGGTCGACGAGTTCGGACTCCAGCTCGATCACCTGCTGCCGCGAGCCCGGCCTCGTCGCCGCGACGTATCGGGGGAGCGTGAGCGCGCCGCCGCCGAGGTGCAGGGCCGTGATCGCCTCGCCCTCGTCGCGCACGAGGTCGATCGCGTGCCCGATGCGGCGCACGTACTCGAACCCGAGCCAGTCGGGCCGGTCGAGCTCGACGTGCGACTGCGGGGTGCCGTCGACGTAGAGGGTCCAGGAACCCGGCACCTGCCGCGACTCCTCGAGGTGCGCGAGGTGCCCGCTCACCGAGAGGCGGCGTTCGAGCTGGGCGTCGTGGTCGGATCCGGAGGGCACGGATGCCACGCTACCGCGCGACGTCGCCCGCGCCCCGGTGCGGGGCATCCCTCAGCACGCGCCCCACAGGGCGAAGTCGAGCCGCGCGCCCTCGAGCACGGTCGCCGGGAACGGCCCCGCCCCCGCGAGCCGCTCGCCGAGGCCGGGCGGCAGACCGCTCCCGCGCGGCGCTGCAGCCCCGGGCGCGCCGGCCCCCGGGGCCGCCACGAGCACCGTGTTGCCCTCCTCGCTCCCGTCGAGCACGGCGGTGTCGCCGACGGCGAGCAGCTCGCAGCCCGGCGCCGCGCGGGCGAACGCACGGGCGGCCGTGCGCAGACGGGCCAGCCCCGCGGCATCCGCGATGTTCACCGCCACGAGGCCGCCCGGACCCAGTAGGCCGAGGCAGTCGCCGAGGAACCGCGGGTCGTCGGCGAACGCGGGCGCGGCCAGCCGCGTGTAGAGGTCGACGATGACGAGGTCGTACCGCTCGCGTGCCGCGGCGGCGCCGGCCACCGCGTCCTCGGCGTCGGCGACGCGCACCTCGATGCCGGATGCCGCGGACCACGGCGCCCTCGCCCGCACGACCTCGACGAGCTCGGCGTCGACGTCGACCACCGTCTGGCGCGAGCCCGGCCGGGTGGCCGCGACGTAGCGGGGGAGGGTGAGCGCACCGCCGCCGAGGTGCAGCACGTCGACGGGCCGGCCCGGGCCCGCATGGTGGTCGATCACGTGGCCGATGCGGCGCACGTACTCGAAGAAGAGCCGCGTCGGATCGGCGAGGTCGACGTGCGACTGCGCCGATCCGTCGACGAGCAGCGTCAGCCCGCCGGCGCTGAAGATGTCGGCCTCGAACTCGATGCGCCCCATGCAGGCATCGTCGCACGCGCACGCGCACGCGCACGCGCAGGCGCTCGCGCCTCGTCGTGATCAGGCCCCGGGGGTGCCTTTCGCCTCGAACGCATCGAGCGCGGCGTTCATCAGGGCGGTGCGATCGAGACCGGTGCGCGCGCTGAGGTCGGCGATGCGTCGGTCGAGCGCGGCGTCGAGCGACGTGTCGGGCTGTCCCGAGGCTGCCACGGGCTCGGCTCTCGGCGGGGTCGCGGCGGTCGCGGCGGTCGCATGCTCCCGCATGAGCAGTCCGAGCACGGGCAGCAGCACCGTGCCGAACGCGTCGACGATCGCGACGACGCCGAACCAGCGCCAGTACTCGTCTGCGTGGTTCCCTGGGATCTGCCAGTCGCTGACGAGCGGCAGGGAGAGCATGACGGCGACGATCGCGATCGCCAGGAGCGTGACCGCGAGCACGGCCCTGATGACGGTACGACGCCGACCGGCCAACAGCAGCACGAGGTTCGCCTGGGCGAGGCTGAGCGCGGCGATCGCGGCGGCGCCGAATGCGTGCCCGACGAATCCGAGGAAATCCCCGAGGCCCGTCTCGTAGGGCACCCAGATCGAGATCAGGCCGAGGACGAGCGCGAGGCCGCTCACCGCGAGGCCGACGTAGCCGACGATCCGTACCGGGCGTCCGGCGACCGCCAGGTGGCAGAGCGCGACCACGCTGAACGTCGCGACGAGCAGCGTCGTCGTCAGCACCTGTGACTGCAACGTGTCGAACTCGCCCGAGAGCAGCACGACGACGCCGGTGACGGCGGTGATCGAGAGCGAGACGACGAGCACGATGACCGCGATACGTCGATAGCCGCGCAGGCTCCGAACGGCCGGCGCCGGTGCCGAGCCGTGTACGGTCGGGCCGGGATCGGCGCCGGTCGTCGCGGGTGCGTTCGTGCTCACAGGACCTCCTCGTCGGTGCGGTCAGCATAGGGGAGGAGGCCCCGTCGGCCGGCGAAGCGGCATCCGAAAACTGGGTTATACCTGAGACCGTCGAACAAATCAAGAATCGACTGGACACGGCGTGCCGCAAAGTATATGGTTAACCTTTGCGCTCCCAGACCCACTATGCCTTCATATTGCGGTCGGCTTCGCATGTCGGGCTCATCCCCGGCATCGGCACGCGTCTCGGGGCAATTTTCTCCGCTACCGACAGTGAACCGGCCCGACGGGGCCGATGGAGGTTATTCACTTGGCTGCTGCGCGCAACGCGACCACGCCCACTCCCAAGAACGGACGCGGTGCAAGCCGTCTCTCGTTCGCCAAGGTCACCGACACCCTCACCGTACCCGACCTGCTGGCCCTGCAGACCGAGAGCTTCGACTGGCTCGTCGGCAACGACGCGTGGAAGGCGCGCGTCGAGGAGGCCGTCCAGGCCGGCCGCACGGACCTGCCCGAGGCGACCGGTCTCGAAGAGATCTTCGAGGAGATCTCCCCGATCGAGGACCTCGGCGAGACCATGCAGCTCTCGTTCACGAACCCCGAGCTCGAGCCGCCGAAGTACACGATCGACGAGTGCAAGGAGAAGGGCAAGACCTTCTCCGCCCCGCTCTACGTGAACGCCGAGTTCATGAACCACCTCACGGGTGAGATCAAGACGCAGACGGTCTTCATGGGCGACTTCCCGCTCATGACCGCGCGCGGCACCTTCGTCATCAACGGCACCGAGCGCGTCGTCGTCTCGCAGCTCGTCCGTTCGCCCGGCGTCTACTTCGAGCGCACGCCCGAGAAGACCTCCGACAAGGACATCTACTCCGCCCGCGTCATCCCGAGCCGCGGTGCGTGGCTCGAGTTCGAGATCGACAAGCGCGACCAGGTCGGCGTCCGCATCGACCGCAAGCGCAAGCAGAGCGTCACCGTGTTCCTCAAGGCCCTCGGCCTCACGAGCGAAGAGATCCTCGAGCAGTTCGCCGGCTACGAGTCGATCGCCCTCACCCTCGAGAAGGACAACATCCTCACGAAGGAAGAGGCGCTCAAGGACATCTACCGCAAGCTCCGTCCGGGCGAGCAGGTCGCCGCCGAGGCCGCGCGTGCGCTCCTCGACAACTTCTACTTCAACCCGAAGCGCTACGACCTCGCGAAGGTCGGCCGGTACAAGATCAACAACAAGCTCGGCCTCGAGGCTCCCCTCACCGACTCGGTGCTGACCGTCGAAGACATCGTCGCGACCATCAAGTACCTCGTCGCCCTGCACGACGAGCGCACCACGCTGCCCGGCCGTCGCAACGGCAAGGACATCGACCTGCGCCTCGACGTCGACGACATCGACAACTTCGGCAACCGCCGCATCCGCGCGGTCGGCGAGCTCATCCAGAACCAGGTCCGCACCGGCCTGTCCCGCATGGAGCGCGTCGTCCGCGAGCGCATGACCACGCAGGACATCGAGGCGATCACCCCGCAGACCCTGATCAACGTGCGCCCCGTCGTCGCCGCGATCAAGGAGTTCTTCGGCACGTCGCAGCTCTCGCAGTTCATGGACCAGAACAACCCGCTCGCGGGCCTGACCCACAAGCGTCGCCTCTCGGCGCTCGGCCCCGGCGGCCTCTCGCGAGACCGCGCCGGCGTCGAGGTGCGAGACGTGCACCCCTCGCACTACGGCCGCATGTGCCCGATCGAGACCCCTGAAGGCCCGAACATCGGCCTCATCGGCTCGCTCGCGTCGTTCGCGCGCATCAACTCGTTCGGCTTCATCGAGACCCCGTACCGCAAGGTCGTCGCGGGCAAGGTCACCGACGAGATCGAGTACCTCACCGCGATGGAAGAGGCGGGCGAGGTCATCGCCCAGGCGAACGCGCCGCTCAAGTCCGACGGGCACTTCCAGGAGGACCGCGTCCTCGCCCGCAAGACCGGCGGCGAGGTCGACCTCATCCCCGCCGACGAGATCGGCTACATGGACGTCTCGCCGCGCCAGATGGTGTCGGTCGGCACGTCCCTCATCCCGTTCCTCGAGCACGACGACGCGAACCGCGCCCTCATGGGTGCGAACATGCAGCGTCAGGCCGTGCCGCTGCTGCGCAGCGACTCGCCGTTCGTCGGCACCGGCATGGAGGGCTACGCGGCCGTCGACGCCGGCGACGTGGTCACCGCCGACAAGGCCGGTGTCGTCGCCGAGGTCTCGGCCGACGCCGTCACCGTGCAGCTCGACGAGGGCGGAACGCAGACCTACTACCTGCGCAAGTTCGACCGCTCGAACCAGGGCACCTCGTACAACAACCGCGTCGTCGTCACGGCCGGTGAGCGCATCGAGGTCGGCGAGGTCATCGCCGACGGTCCCGCGACCGACAACGGCGAGCTCGCGCTCGGCAAGAACCTCCTCGTGGCGTTCATGCCGTGGGAGGGTCACAACTTCGAGGACGCGATCATCCTCAGCCAGAACCTCGTGAAGGACGACGTGCTCTCGTCGATCCACATCGAGGAGTACGAGGTCGACGCCCGCGACACGAAGCTCGGCAAGGAGGAGATCACGCGTGACCTCCCCAACGTGAGCCCCGACCTGCTGGCCGACCTCGACGAGCGCGGCATCATCCGCATCGGCGCCGAGGTCCGCCCCGGCGACATCCTCGTCGGCAAGGTCACGCCGAAGGGCGAGACCGAGCTCTCCGCCGAAGAGCGCCTCCTCCGCGCGATCTTCAACGAGAAGAGCCGCGAGGTGCGCGACACGTCGCTCAAGGTGCCCCACGGCGAGCAGGGCACGATCATCGCGGTCAAGGAGTTCTCCTCCGAGAACGACGACGAGCTCGGCTCGGGCGTCAACCAGCGCGTGGTCGTCTACATCGCCCAGAAGCGCAAGATCACCGAGGGCGACAAGCTCGCCGGCCGCCACGGCAACAAGGGCGTCATCTCGAAGATCCTGCCCGTCGAGGACATGCCGTTCCTCGCCGACGGCACCCCGGTCGACGTCATCCTGAACCCGCTCGGCATCCCGGGTCGAATGAACTTCGGCCAGGTGCTCGAGACCCACCTCGGGTGGGTCGCCAAGCAGGGCTGGAAGGTCGACGGCAACCCGGCATGGGCCAAGAAGCTGCCCAAGGCGGCTCACGAGGCCGCGCCCGGCACCAAGGTCGCGACCCCCGTGTTCGACGGCGCCTTCGAGGAGGAGATCGCGGGTCTGCTCGACTCGACGCTCCCCAACCGCGACGGCGAGCGCCTCATCGACTCGAGCGGCAAGACGCAGCTCTTCGACGGCCGCTCGGGCGAGCCCTTCCCGTACCCGGTCTCGGTCGGCTACATGTACATCCTGAAGCTGCACCACCTCGTCGACGACAAGATCCACGCGCGTTCGACGGGCCCGTACTCGATGATCACCCAGCAGCCGCTCGGTGGTAAGGCGCAGTTCGGCGGTCAGCGATTCGGTGAGATGGAGGTGTGGGCCCTCGAGGCCTACGGCGCCGCGTACGCGCTCCAGGAGCTCCTCACGATCAAGTCCGACGACATCCTCGGCCGCGTCAAGGTGTACGAGGCCATCGTCAAGGGCGAGAACATCCAGGAGCCCGGCATCCCCGAGTCCTTCAAGGTGCTCATGAAGGAGATGCAGTCGCTCTGCCTGAACGTCGAGGTCCTCTCGGCCGACGGCACCGCGGTCTCCCTCCGCGACACCGATGACGAGGCCTTCCGCGCTGCGGAAGAGCTCGGCATCAACATCTCCGCGCGCTTCGAGTCGTCGAACATCGACGAGATCTAAGCCTGGCCAGTAGACGACTACAGAGACTTTCCAAGGAGAGAAATTGCTCGACGCAACCACATTTGACGAGCTTCGCATCGGTCTGGCCACGGCAGAGGACATCCGCAAGTGGTCCTACGGTGAGGTCAAGAAGCCCGAGACCATCAACTACCGCACCCTGAAGCCCGAGAAGGACGGTCTGTTCGGTGAGCAGATCTTCGGACCGAGCCGTGACTGGGAGTGCGCGTGCGGCAAGTACAAGCGCGTCCGCTTCAAGGGCATCGTGTGCGAGCGCTGCGGCGTGGAGGTCACCAAGTCCTCCGTCCGTCGCGAGCGCATGGGCCACATCGAGCTCGCCGCTCCCGTGACCCACATCTGGTACTTCAAGGGCGTGCCCTCGCGCCTCGGGTACCTACTCGACATGGCGCCCAAGGACCTCGAGAAGGTCATCTACTTCGCGGCCTACATGGTCATCGATGTCGATGAAGACGGGCGTCACGCCGACATGCCCGGTCTCGAGAACGAGATCCGCCTCGAGATCAAGACGATCGGCGACCAGCGCGACGCGCGCATCGCCGAGCTCATGAAGCGCAAGGAGGACGACCTCGCGGCCCTCGAGGCCGAGGGCGCCAAGTCCGACGTGCGCAAGCGGGCCGAGGCCGCCGCCGACAAGGAGATGACCGGCGTCCGCAAGTCGGGCGACGAGCAGATCGCGCACCTCGAGCGCGTGTGGGAGGACTTCCGCACCCTCAAGGTCGGCGACCTCAAGCCCGAGGACTCGGTGTTCCACGAGCTCCAGGACCGCTTCGGCATGTACTTCGACGCCTACATGGGCGCCGAGGCCATCAAGAAGCGCCTCCTCGCGTTCGACCTCGCGGCCGAGGCCGAAGACCTGCGCCTGCAGATCGCCGAGGGCAAGGGTCAGAAGAAGATCCGCGCCATCAAGCGCCTGCGTGTCGTGAGCTCCTTCCTGCAGACGGGCAACTCGCCCGCCGCGATGGTGCTCGACGTCGTTCCGGTGATCCCGCCGGAGCTGCGCCCGATGGTGCAGCTCGACGGCGGCCGCTTCGCGACCTCCGACCTCAACGACCTCTACCGTCGTGTGATCAACCGCAACAACCGTCTTCGTCGTCTGCTCGACCTCGGCGCCCCCGAGATCATCGTCAACAACGAGAAGCGGATGCTGCAGGAGGCCGTCGACGCGCTGTTCGACAACGGCCGCCGCGGACGCCCCGTCACCGGCACCGGCAACCGCGCCCTCAAGTCCCTGAGCGACATGCTCAAGGGCAAGCAGGGTCGCTTCCGCCAGAACCTGCTCGGCAAGCGCGTCGACTACTCGGGCCGTTCGGTCATCGTCGTCGGCCCGCAGCTGAAGCTGCACCAGTGCGGTCTGCCCAAGCAGATGGCGCTCGAGCTCTTCAAGCCGTTCGTGATCAAGCGCCTGATCGACCTGAGCCACGCTCAGAACATCAAGGCCGCCAAGCGCATGGTCGAGCGTTCGAACCCGCACGTGTGGGACGTCCTCGAAGAGATCATCCGCGAGCGCCCCGTGCTGCTGAACCGTGCACCCACCCTGCACCGTCTCGGCATCCAGGCGTTCGAGCCGCAGCTCGTCGAGGGCAAGGCCATCCAGCTCCACCCGCTCGTCTGCGCCGCGTTCAACGCGGACTTCGACGGCGACCAGATGGCCGTGCACCTGCCGCTGTCCGTCGAGGCCCAGGCCGAGGCGCGCATCCTGATGCTCGCGTCGAACAATATCCTGAAGCCGTCCGACGGCCGCCCGGTGACCCTGCCCTCGCAGGACATGATCATCGGCCTGCACCACCTGACGACCGAGAAGCCCGGCGCCGCCGGCGAGGGCCGCGCGTTCTCGTCGATCTCCGAGGCCATCCTCGCGTTCGACCAGAACCGTCCGGGCGAGATCGCGCTCGACCTCAACGCGAAGGTGCGCATCCGTCTCGACGGCGTGCACTTCGCCGAGGGCGAGGCCCCCGAGAACTTCGTCGAGGGCAAGCCGTTCCTCATGGAGACCACGCTCGGTCGCGCGCTGTTCAACGAGGCGCTCCCGGTCGACTACCCGTTCTTCAACGAGCAGGCCGGCAAGGGCCAGATCTCGGCGATCGTCAACGACCTCGCCGAGCGCTACCCGAAGACCGAGGTCGCCGCGACCCTCGACCGCATCAAGGACGCCGGCTTCCGCTGGGCGACCCGCTCGGGCGTCACCGTGGCGCTGTCCGACATCATCACGCCCCCCACCAAGGGCGAGATCGTCGGCCGCTACGAGAAGCTCGCCGCGAAGGTGCAGTCGCAGTTCGAGAAGGGCCTCACGACCGACGCCGAGCGTCGTCAGGAGCTCATCCAGATCTGGACGAAGGCCACCGACGAGGTCGCCAAGGCCATGCAGGAGAACTTCCCGACCGACAACACCATCAACCGCATGGTCACGTCGGGCGCCCGTGGTAACTGGCTCCAGGTTCGCAACATCGCCGGTATGCGTGGTCTCGTGAACAACCCGAAGGGTGAGATCATCCCCCGTCCGATCATCTCCTCGTACCGCGAGGGTCTGTCGGTGGCGGAGTACTTCATCGCGACGCACGGTGCCCGCAAGGGTCTGGCCGACACGGCCCTCCGTACCGCCGACTCGGGCTACCTCACGCGTCGTCTCGTCGACGTCTCGCAGGATGTCATCATCCGCGAAGAGGACTGCGGCACCGGCAAGGGCCTCAGCCTTCCGATCGGTGCGGCCGACTCCGAGGGCGTCCTCGTGCGCGACCCGAACGTCGAGAACTCGGTGTTCGCCCGTTCGCTCGCGGCCGACGCCGTGAACGAGAAGGGCGAGGTCGTCGCCGAGGCGGGCGAAGACGTGGGCGACGTGCTCATCGACAAGCTCATCGCGGCCGGCGTCGAGTCGATCAAGGTGCGCTCGGTCCTGACCTGCGAGTCCGCGGTCGGTGTGTGCGCGAAGTGCTACGGCCGTTCGCTCGCGACCGGCAAGCTCGTCGACATCGGCGAGGCCGTCGGCATCATCGCGGCCCAGTCGATCGGCGAGCCCGGCACGCAGCTCACGATGCGTACCTTCCACACCGGTGGTTCGGCCTCGGCCGACGACATCACGCAGGGTCTTCCCCGCGTGCAGGAGCTCTTCGAGGCGCGTACCCCCAAGGGTGCGTCGCCCATCGTCGAGGCCGCCGGTCGCATCACCATCGACGAGTCCGACCGTCAGCGCAAGGTCATCCTCACGCCCGACAACGGCGACGAGCCGATCGCGTACAACGTGCTCAAGCGTTCGACCCTCCTGGTCGAAGACGGACAGCACGTCGAGCTCGGTCAGCAGATCATCGTCGGCACGGTCGACCCCAAGGAGGTCCTCCGGGTCAAGGGCGTGCGCGAGGTGCAGAAGCACCTCGTCGACGGTGTGCAGGGCGTCTACCGCTCGCAGGGTGTGCCGATCCACGACAAGCACATCGAGGTCATCGTCCGCCAGATGCTCCGCAAGGTCACCGTCGTCGACCACGGCGACACCGACCTGCTCCCCGGCGAGCTGGTCGACCGGTCGAAGTACAACGAGATCAACCGCGCCACGCTCACCGAGGGCAAGAAGACGGCCTCGGCCCGTCAGGAGGTCATGGGTATCACCAAGGCTTCGCTGGCGACCGAGTCGTGGCTCTCGGCCGCGTCCTTCCAGGAGACGACCCGCGTGCTCACGCAGGCCGCCATGGAGGGCAAGTCCGACCCGCTGGTCGGCCTCAAGGAGAACGTGATCATCGGCAAGCTGATCCCCGCGGGCACCGGTCTGAACAAGTACCGGAACGTCGCGGTCGAGGCGACCGAGGAGGCGAAGGCGGAGCGGTACCCGAACCGCATCTTCACCGACGACGCCGCGTTCACCGAGGGCGACCTGAGCTTCGTCGACTTCGACGCGTTCTCGAACGACGACTTCACGCCCGGCAACTACAGCTAGGCGCGAATCGCTCCACGAACGGCCCCCGAACCTCACGGATCGGGGGCCGTTCGGCGTCTCCGGCCCGTGCTGCCCGCCCCTCATCCCGCCCCGCCTGGCAGCCAATTCAGGTTCGCACCCGGCGTGTCGCCTTCGGGTGCGGCCAGTCGGGGGTGCGACACGCCTCCGCACCTGAATTGCCACAACGGGCGGATGCCACAACGGGCGGATGCCACGGGGCGGGCGGATGCCGCGGGGCGGGCGGATGCTGCGGGGTGGGCGGATGCCGCGGGGCGGGCGGATGCCGCGGGGTGGGCGGATGCCGCGGTGCGCTGCGCCCCGTTGGGGAGGCCCCCGCTCTGGGGACTGACGGCCGCGCGACGCCGAACCTAGTGTTGCCGCCACACGCGGAACCCGATCCGCGTGCTTCACACCTCGGTGCGGTGGTCGACCCGACGGCCGCTCCGACCGATCGTGCGGAGCGACGATGGCCGTCCTCGGAGAGATCCTGATCCTGCAGGGCGACGTGCCCTACGAGCACCTGCACGAGATCACGTCGATCGACGATTCCGACGAGCGCGCGGTGCGTTCGCTGGTGACGCGCGGCCTCATCACGGAGCGGCAGTTGCAGCGGGCGCGTGCGGCGCAGGCGGGGGTGCCCTTCATCGACGACCTGCTCGAGTACCCGGTCGAGCAGGAGGCGGTCGACCTCGTGGGCCCGGCGACGTGCCGGCGGCACTCGGTGCTGCCGATCGCCGTGGCGGGCGACGCGATCATCCTCGCGATGGCGACCCCGGGCGACGTGTTCGCGCTCGACGACGTGCGGGTCGAGTCGGGGCTGACGGTGAGCCCGGTCGTCGCCGATCGGGCCGAGCTGCTCAGCATGATCGACCGCTACCACCGGGCCGACGAGGAGCTGCTCGACCTGGCGACGACGCTCGAGGGCGAGGCCGAGGCATCCCTCACCGAGACGTTCCAGGTCGCGGACGCCGACGACGATGCGCCGATCGTGCGGTTGGTCAACGTGCTCGTGTCGCAGGCGATCGCGGACGCGGCATCCGACATCCACATCGAGCCGCAGGAGCACGCGCTGCGGGTGCGGTACCGCATCGACGGGGTGCTGCACGAGATGCAGAGCGCGCCGAAGAGCATCCAGAGCGGCGTGATCTCGCGGCTGAAGATCATGGCCGACATCGACATCGCCGAGCGGCGCAAGCCGCAGGACGGGCGGATGTCGGCGGTCGTCGGCGGCCGCAAGATCGACGTGCGCGTGGCGACGCTGCCGACGGTGTGGGGCGAGAAGGTCGTCATGCGCATCCTCGACAACTCGCACGCGAGTCTGGATCTGCAGGATCTCGGCCTGAGCGAGGGCAATCGGGCGGTGTACGAGCGCTCGTACCGCAAGCCGCACGGCATGATCCTGGTCACGGGCCCGACGGGGTCGGGCAAGTCGACGACGCTGTACGCGACGCTCAATGCGGTGGCCCGGTCGGAGGTCAACGTGATCACGGTCGAGGACCCGGTCGAGTACCGCATGAACGGCATCAACCAGGTGCAGGTGAACACGAAGGCGGGGCTGACGTTCGCGAGCGCGCTGCGCAGCATCCTCCGGTCTGATCCCGACATCGTGCTCGTCGGCGAGATCCGCGACCGCGAGACGGCGCAGATCGCGATCGAGGCATCCCTCACCGGTCACCTCGTGCTGTCGACGCTGCACACGAACGATGCCGCGAGCGCGGTGGTGCGCCTGACCGAGATGGGCGTCGAGCCGTTCCTGGTGGGGTCGGCGGTCGACTGCGTGGTGGCGCAGCGGTTGGCGCGGCGGTTGTGCGACCGGTGCAAGGCGCCTGTCGAGGTCACGGTCGAGGAGCTCGCGGCGATGCGCTTCGAGCTCGCGCCGGGCGAGGGCATGCCCGAGATCTTCGCGGCCGTCGGCTGCCAGGCGTGCGCGAAGACGGGGTACCGGGGCCGCATCGCGCTGCACGAGGTCATGGAGGTCGACGAGGAGCTCGAGCGGCTCGCGGTGGCGCGTGCGGCGGCGAGCGAGATCGGTTCGACGGCGCGCCGCAACGGCATGCGGTCGCTCCGGGAGGACGGCTGGGCGAAGGTGCGCGACGGCGTCACCTCGATCGAAGAGGTCCTGCGGGTCGCGATCTAGCGACCGCGGGGAGAGGGGCACGCGCATGGACGCACCTGAGCAGCGCTGGGCCGACGAGCCGTTCGAGGCGGCCGGATGGGCGACGGATGCCGCGGGCGGCGGCTCCGACGTCGCGTCGACGTTGCTCGGCGCGGGCCCGATGGCCCCCGCCGTGCAGGATCTCGAGCCGAAGCACGTCTGGCCGGAGGGGCAGGGCCCCGAGCCCGACCCGGGCATGCTGCCGATCATCCCCGAGGGGCGTCGGGCGGTGCCGACGTGGGACGAGACGGGGCGCACGGCCTCGGTGGTGCCGCTGACGCCGGCCGAGGAGGCGGCGCTCGCCGCGGCCGACGCGGCGATCGTCGGCGCGCTGCGTCAGGTGCAGCTGCCGGCGGTGTCAGACCTGCACATCGCGGTGGGCGCTGCGCCGACGTTCCGCATCGACGGGGGCCTCCGACAGGCGACGGGCCCCGCGTGGGATGCCGAGCGCGTGCGCACGGCCCTGACGAGCCTGCTCACGGCGGAGCAGCTCGCGGTGTTCGAGCGCGATCTCGAGCTCGACTTCTCGTTCGCGGTGTCGCCCGAGCAGCGGTTCCGCGTGAACTACTCGATGCATCGGGGGGCGATGGGGGCGGCGTTCCGACTCGTGCCGGCCGACATCAAGGACCTCGCCTCGCTCGGCGTGCCGAAGACGGTGGAGCAGTTCGCGACGCTGCCGCGCGGGCTCGTGCTCGTGACGGGTCCGACGGGGTCGGGCAAGTCGACGACGCTCGCGGCGCTCATCGACCTCGTGAACCGCACGCGGGCCGACCACATCATCACGGTCGAGGATCCGATCGAGTTCCTGCACGAGCACAAGCGGTCGATCGTGCACCAGCGCGAGGTGGGGCCCGACACGCACAGTTTCGCGTCGGCCCTGAAGTTCGCGCTGCGGCAGGACCCGGACGTGATCCTGATCGGCGAGCTGCGCGACCTCGAGACGATCTCGGCGGCGCTCACCGCGGCGGAGACGGGCCATCTCGTGTTCGCGACGCTGCACACGCAGGACGCCCCGCAGACGATCGACCGCATCATCGACGTGTTCCCGCCGCATCAGCAGGGGCAGGTGCGCCAGCAGCTCGCGGCGACGCTGCAGGGCATCGTCTGCCAGACGCTCGTGCGGCGCGCGACGGGCGAGGGGCGCACGATCGCGACGGAGGTGCTCGTGATGACGCCGGCGATCGCGAACCTGATCCGCGAGGGCAAGACGTTCCAGGTCGCGTCCGCGATGCTCGGCGGCCGCGATCTCGGCATGCAGACGATGGACCAGTCGCTCGCGGCCCTCGTCGACGCCGCGGTCATCACGCGCCGGGTCGCCCTCGAGAAGGCGCACGATCCCGACGCGTTCGAGCAGCTGGTGCGGCGCAGCGGCGACGTGACGCGCACGAACGCGCCGTCGCTCGGCGAGATCGACTTCGGCGACGGGTTCACGAAGGGGGTCCGCTGATGGCGACCGCGCAGTACACGTACGTCGGCCGCGACACGGCCGGCAAGATCGTCAAGGGCCGAATGGATGCCGCGAGCGAGTCCTCCGTGGCGGGGCGCCTGGCGGTCATGGGCCTCGCGCCCGTCTCGATCGAGGAGGCGCCGCCCGGCACGGGCCTGCAGCGCGAGATCTCGTTCGGCGGCGGCTCCGACCAGGTGGCGCTGAAGGACCTCGCGGTCATGGCGCGCCAGATGGCGACGATGATCGGCGCGGGCCTGTCGATCCTGCGCACCCTGTCGGTGCTCGAGTCGCAGACCTCGTCGAAGAACCTGCAGCGCATCCTCACGAAGGTGCGCGACGAGGTCGAGCGCGGGTCATCCGTCTCCGAGTCGTTCGCCGCGTTCGAGCACACGTTCCCGCCGATCATGATCAGCATGATGCGTGCGGGCGAGACGGGCGGATTCCTCGACCGGGCGCTCGCCTCGGTGGCCGAGACGTTCGAGAAGGAGGTCAAGCTCCGCGCGGCCATCCGCTCGGCGCTCACCTACCCGGTCATCGTGCTCATCATGGCGGTGCTCGCCGTGATCGGCATGCTCGTGTTCATCGTGCCGATCTTCAAGGACATGTTCGACGGGCTCGGCAGCGACCTGCCCTGGCCGACGCAGCTCCTCGTGACCGTCTCGGAGCAGATGGTCTGGATCCTGCCGGTGCTGCTCGTGGTCGGGCTCGCGTCGTGGTTCTGGTGGTCGCAGAACCGCCATACGGCGCGAGTGCGCCGCGCGATCGACCCGTGGAAGCTGCGGGCGCCCGTGTTCGGCCCGCTCGCCCGCAAGGTCGCCATCGCGCGCTTCGCCCGAAACCTGTCGAACATGACGGGCGCGGGCGTGCCCATCCTGCAGTCGCTCAAGATCGTCGGCGAGACCTCGGGCAACTGGGTCATCGAGCAGGCGCTCGACCGTGTCGGCGAGCAGGTGCGCAAGGGCAGTTCGCTCGCGGCGCCGCTCGCCGCGGAGCAGGTGTTCCCGCCCATGGTCACGCAGATGGTCTCGGTGGGCGAGGACTCGGGCGCGCTGGAGCCCATGCTCGACAAGGTCGCCGAGTTCTACGAGCAGGAGGTCGAGACGGCCTCCGAGCAGCTCACCGCCACCATCGAGCCGCTC
Source organism: Agromyces terreus (assembly GCF_009749465.1). Classification (GTDB taxonomy): domain Bacteria; phylum Actinomycetota; class Actinomycetes; order Actinomycetales; family Microbacteriaceae; genus Agromyces; species Agromyces terreus. The sequence goes on along the minus strand of NZ_WBIS01000008.1, from coordinate 10,598 downwards.
ATGATCGCCCTTCTGGGCGTCGTGATCGGCGGCATGGTCATCGCGCTCTACCTGCCCATCTTCTCGATCGCCACGGCGGTGCAGGGCGGCTGACGCGCAGCCCTCGACACGGCGGCGGATGCCCCGACAGCCCGATCCTGATCGGGCTCTCCGTCATGGTGTCCATGCGTATGCATTGACCCTCGAAAAGGGGGTCTGATCAGGGATAAATGTCACCCATCGGGGGACTTATGGCGGTGATTCCGCGTTCCTAGACTCACCTCACAGCCGGCCTCCCACCGGGTGAAACCCGACAGAATGGAATCACCGTGATCAAGCGGATCCTGGAGTCGCTCGAGCAGCGACGCACCCAACTCAAGGACGAGGACAAGGGCTTCACGCTCATCGAGCTCCTGGTCGTCGTCATCATCATCGGCATCCTCGTGGCGATCGCCATCCCCGTGTACATCGGGCTGCAGAACGGGGCGCGTGATTCAGCTGCCCAGTCGGACCTGACCAACGCAAAGATTGCAACGATTGCGTATTGGGCGGACGATCCCGATGCTGCGGCACCCGCTACACCCCTTTCGACATCGCTCGGGAACTTCGGCTACGTCGAGAGTGATGGGTTGGATTCAGCCGCGCTCTTCAGCGGCACTCCGACGTCCGCGTCGTTCTGTATTGAGGCGACAAGTGGGGCCGGCAACGAGTTCCACATCACGGAATCGACAGAAGTCGCGGAGAACGGCTGCTAGCTCGCTCGACGGCGGGGCGCCGACCCCAACGGCGCCCCGCCACCACCCGCTCCACCCACTGACGGCAAACCCGAAGCCCGAAGGACCCACGTGTTCGCACGCACCGCAGCCCTCGACGAGGCCCACCCCGCAGACGATGCGGGGATGGGCCTCGTCGAGGTGCTCGTCGCGATGCTCGTCTTCGCGATCGTCGCCCTGAGCGTCGCGTACTCGCTCACGTTCACCCTCGCGAACACCCGCGACAGCAAGGCGCGCCAGATCGCGCTCAACCTCGCCTCGCAGGAGATCGACAAGGTGCGCGCGATCGGCGACCCGTTCAAGGTGCTCACCGAGACGACGCCGGTCACCCAGGACGGCGAGACCTATTCGATCCAGCGGTCGACCTCCTGGATCAGCACGGCCGGCACCGACGCCCCCTGCTCGATCGCCGCCGGCACGCTGCAGTACAAGCGCGTGAACGTCACGGTCACGTGGACCAACATGGGCCCGACCGGCATCCCCGCACGCACCGATACGCTGCTCGCACCCGCATCCCGCATCAACGATCCCGCGAAGGGCACGCTCCTCGTCTCGATCAAGGGTGCCGACGGACTGGGCGAGCCGGGCGTCTCGTTCACGATCACACCCGGTACGGGAGTCGCCCTCGAACCGACCGATGCCGAGGGCTGCAGCTTCGTGCTCGGCGTCGCGCCCGGAACGTACACGGTCAGGCCCAGCCGCCCGAACTATCTCGATATCGACCAGGTCTCGGCTCCGACGAAGAGCGTGGTCATCGTCGCCGGTGCGTCGGCGTCGGCCGCGTTCCAGTACGACCTTCGCGGCACGTTCCCGCTGCGCTACGCCTCGAACGCACTCCGCCTGCCCACGCAGACCCCAGCCGTGCCCGCCCGGAGGATCGAGTACCCGAACGAACTCGTGACGACGTTCATCAACTCGAACGGCGTCTGGGCCTACCCGTCGCCGGTCGTCGAATCGGCCGTGACGGCTCCGGCCGCCGGTATCGGCTCGTGGACGAAGGAGCTGCATCCCTGGCAGATCGGCTATCAGGCGTTCGCCGGCCCGACCACCGCCACGTGCACCGTGCACGACCCGCAGGCGTGGCCACCGACCACGGCGACTCCGCCGCTCGTCGGCTCGCGGTCACCGCTCCAGAGTGCGGCGCCGGGCGGCACCTCCACCGACCTCGATGTGCCGATGGGGCTGGTCGATGTGCTTCGGCCGAGTGGGAGCGCCAACGACGCTCGCACGTTCCTCATCGCGGTTCGGCAATCGGCTCCGGTCGCAACCGGCCAGCCCGCGTGCACCGGCTCGACGCTGCAGTACAACTTCGGGTCGGTGCTCGCTTCGACGACGGTCGCGGCCCGCGTCGCGCTTCCGTTCGGAAGCTGGAAGCTCTATGCCGTCACGGCGACCGCCACGGCGACACCGGCCGAGTCGAACGTGCTGAAGACCGGCGTCACGCTCAGGACGCCCGGCGTCGTGCCGAACACCGACGGAGGGTTCGCCCTCGACCCGCGCGGGGTGGCGCCGTGATCCGCGGCATCCGTCGGCGTCTTGCGAGCGACGACGCGGGCTTCAGCCTCGTCGAGCTGCTCGTCGCGGTGATCCTGATGGGCATCGTGCTCACGATGATCGCGAACATCTACATCGCGACCGTGAAGGGCACGCATCAGGCCGGTGCGGTGCACGAGTCGACCGGCAACGCCTCGAACGCCGCGAACGAGCTCGGCGCGGTCATCCGGTTCGCGACGACGAATCCCAGGTCGGGCACGACCGACCCCGATCCGGCGATCCTCGCGGCGACCTCGACACGACTCGTGCTCATGGCGACGGTCGGCGTCTCACCGACGGCTGAGACGGGTGGGCGACCCACCAAGCCCACGCTCATCGAGTTCTCGCGCACGGCCGCCGGTCAATTGCAGGAACGACGGTGGATTCCGACAGCGTCTGGCAGCACATGGGTCTTCGCGGGCACGGATCCGACGACGGTGGCGCCGGCGTCCGTGCGCCTCCTTGGGGGAACCCTCACCACGGGTACCGCGCTGTTCACGTACTACGACGCCGTCGGCAACCCGATCACGACACCGGTCGCCGGCTTGAACGCCACCCAGCGCGCCGGGGTCAGCGAGATCGGCGTGCGGGTGAGCATGGTGCCGCCCGACGACCTCACGGCGGCGCCGGTCGTCATCACGGCCCGCATCCCCCTCGCCAACCTCGGCCTCCGGGAGCCATCATGAATCTCGACACGCGTGTGCGACCGGCCCGTGACGACGAACGGGGGGCCGCGCTCCTGACGGTGCTCGGCATCTCGCTCGTGCTCCTGATCCTCATCGCGATCGGGGCGAGCTGGTCGCTCGCGGGCCTCCGCAAGGCCGCGACCGACAACGACACCAGCGCCGCGCTCGCGGCCGCCTATGCGGGCGCCGACGAGTACACGAGCCGTCTCTCGAATGACGCGAGCTACTTCAGGTACGGCAACCCCGCGTCGGCGTTCTCGACGGCCAGCGGCAGCTCGGTGGCGCTGCCCGTGCCGCCCGCCAAGCCGGCGAACCCGGCGTTCAATGTGGCGGCGGGCGCACCGTGGGCGAGCGTCGCGGGGTCGGGCGGGCGGGCGAGCTTCCGCTACGAGGTCGACAACTCCAACTTCGACCGGACGGGTGTGATCCGCGTGCGCTCCACGGGCAAGGTCGGCACCGCGGTGCGCAGCATCATCGTGAGCATCAAGCAGAAGGGCTTCATCGACTACCTCTGGTACACGGACTACGAGTTCGGCGACCCCATGTACAACACCGGCACCTGCTCGCCCATCCGCCACGATTGGGAGGGTGGCCGCCCTCCCGGCTGCGTCGACATCCAGTTCCGCAACGAGGACGAGATGAACGGGCCGGCGCACTCCGACGATCGCATGCTCATCTGCGGCGGGTCCGATTGGAACGGCAGCGTCACGACCGCCGACCCGCGCACGCCGAACTACTCGTCCTGCGGATCGGGGACTCCGAACTTCAACCAGGGCGCACCCGTCTCCACGTCGACGGTGGGCATGCCGCCGACGAACCAGGAGATGGAGAACGAGACCCGCGTCGACCTGCCCGACACCGTTGCGCGACCGGGCTGCCTGTACACCGGGCCCACCGTGATCACCTTCAACTCGGGCGGCACGATGACCGTGATCTCACCGTGGACGCGCGTCACGCAGCCGTCGTACACGACCGGCATCGCGTCCCAGAGCCCGAATACCTGCGGACGGATCGCCGATCTGAACTCCTACGCCGGCGCGACCATTCCGGTGCTCGACCAGAACCTGATCTACGTGCAGGACGTGCCGTCAGCCACCGGGCCGGCCGACCCCAACCGGCCGACCAGCACGTCGTACCTCCCCCCACGGTTCACCTGCGTCGGTTCGGGCCGGACGAGCGGGTGGCAGTTCCGTCAGGGCACGAACGCCTGGCCGCGTATCGGCTTCCCGTACTTCGGCAATACCACGGCCTCGACCGAGACGATCCCGGCGTCGCCGGTCTCGACCGATGCCAACCCGTCCTATGACTGCAGGCGCGGCGACGTGTTCGTCCGAGGCGACCTCAAGGGCGCCGTCACGATCTCGGCGACGGTCGTCTACATCACGGGCGACCTCAAGTACGTGCCGTCGACCGACTCGATCCTGGGGCTCGTCGGCCAGAACTCGGTCTGGGTCTGGAACCCGATGCGCAGCAGCACCGCGATCAATCCGTACGGCACGGGAAACCGCCGAATCGATGCGGCGATGATCTCAGTCGCGCACGTCTTCCAGGTACAGAACTACAGCGTCGGCTCGAAGCGAGGGGATCTCATCGTCAACGGGGCGATCGCGCAGAAGTTCCGCGGCATCGTCTACAACGGCGGCGGATACGACAAGGACTACAACTACGACACGCGCTTCAAGACGATCGCCCCGCCGAAGTTCCTCACCCCCACGTCGACGACGTACGGCGTGACCCAGTTCTCGTCCACCGCGCCCGCCTTCACGTCGACGGGAGCGCCGAACTGATGCCCGCCGTCGCGACCCTCGCCGCCGCCCTGCCCGCGTTCCTCGTCGCGGCCGTCGGCGTGCTCGGCCTCGCGATTGGGTCGTTCCTCAACGTCGTCGTCTACCGCGTGCCGGCGGGCCGGTCGGTCGTCGCGCCGCCGAGCGCGTGCCCCGAGTGCCACTCCGAGATCCGCCCGCGCGACAACGTGCCGGTGCTCTCGTGGCTCGTGCTGCGCGGGTGCTGCCGCGACTGCGGGGCGCCGATCTCGGCGAGGTATCCGCTCGTCGAGCTCTTCACCGGGCTCGCGTTCGCGGCCATCGCGGCGTGGGTCGCGTTCGGCGCGACGCTGCCGGGCGGGCAGGTCGGCGACGCGGGCGTGGGTACGCCTGCCAGCACGACCGCCGGGCTCGCGCACTCCCTGCTCGACCTCGCGATCATGCTCGTCCTGGCCGGCGTCAGCATCGCCCTCGCCCTCATCGACCTCGACACGAAGCGGCTGCCGAACGTGATCGTCGCGTGGGCGGCGATCCTGCTCGGCGGACTCGTGGTCGCGGCATCCCTCGTCGCGGGCGACCCGGCCGCGATCGGTCGCGCCCTGCTGGGCGGCGTCGGCCTCTTCACCCTCTACCTCGTGCTCGCGATCGTCTCACGCGGCGGACTCGGCCTGGGCGACGTGAAGCTCGCCGGGGTGCTCGGCCTCGTGCTCGCGTACTTCGGCTGGGCCGAGCTCGCCGTGGGCGCGTTCGCCGCGTTCCTGCTCGGCGGGCTCGCCGGCCTGGTGCTGCTCGTCACCCGTCGGGCCGGCCAACGCACCGCGATCCCGTTCGGCCCGTGGATGCTGCTCGGCGCCTGGGTCGGCATCGTCGTCGGCGAACCCGTCGCGACGTGGTACCTCGCCCTCGCCGGATTCGGCTGAGCGAGACCCCACCCCGAGGCGCCCGACTTTGGACAGAGATGGGCGACTCGGCACCCCGCCCCGGCACCACCCGAACACCCCGCACGACCCGAACGAAGGAACCCGAGATGGCACGAACACTCGCCGGCATCGACATCGGCAACGGCTCGATCCGTGCGGCGGAGATCGCCGACGCGGGCGGCCGCAAGACCCCCGTGCTCACCCACTACGCCGAGATCACGGTGCCCGAGGGCGCCGTCGTCGGCGGGGAGGTGCGCGAACCCAACACCGTCGCCGCGGCGGTGCGCTCCCTCTGGTCGCTCGGCGGATTCACCACGAAGGACGTGGTGCTCGGCATCGGCGGCGAACGCGTGCTCGCCCGCGACTTCACGGTGCGCCGCGCACCGCTCGCGCAGATCCGCGACTCGCTGCAGTTCGAAGCGCGCGACGTGCTGCCGATGGCGCTCGCCGACGCGGTGCTCGACTTCTACCCGAAGTCCGAGGGCACGAGCGAGCAGGGGCCCGTCGTCAAGGGCCTGCTCATCGCCGCGCCGAAGGACGTGGTGCTCGGCAACGTGCGCGCCGTGCAGGGCGCGGGCCTCAAGGCCACCGACGTCGACCTGATCCCGTTCGCGCTGACGAGGTCGCTCGTGACGCGCGCCGGCATCACGAGCACGGTGGCCGTGGTCGACATCGGGGCCGAGACGACGACGACGCTCGTCGTGAGCGACGGCGTGGTGCAGTTCGTGCGCATCGTGCACACGGGCGGCAACACGGTCACCGCCGAGGTGCTGAAGGAGCTGGACTCCGATCCGGCGACGGCCGAGTCCATCAAGCGCGAGCTCGGCCTGCGTGTCACCGACGCCGAGAGCGCCGACGGGCGGCAGGCGGTCGAGGTCATCGCGGGCGTCGTGCGCGGCCAGCTCGCGGCGATCCGCAACACGATCGCGTACTACCAGAATTCCCATCCCGACGATCCCGTCACCCGGGTGCTGCTCACCGGGGGAGGCGCGCATCTCAAGGGACTCGCGACCGCGCTCGGCGAGCTCACCCGGCTCCCGGTCGAGCACGTCGACGTGCTCGCCGCCGTCAAGCTCGGGCATCGCATCGAGAAGGCCGGCCTCGCGGGCGATCCGCGGCACATGGCCGTCGCCGTCGGCCTCGCGCTCGGGAGTGCGGCGTGAGCGCCCGGGGCGGGCAGGACGGCCGCGGCGCACGCGGTCGCGCCGCCGATGCGATCGTGGCCGCCGAACCCCGGGCGAGCCTGCTGCCGGAGGAGATCCGCACCGAACGCGGCGACCGGCGGATGCGGCGGGGCCTCGTCCTCGGCATCATCGGCACCGCCGTGGTCGCCGCCGTCGCCATCGGCGCGGTCTTCGCGCTGCAGGTGCAGGCCGCCGTGCAGCTCGCGCTCTCGCAGCAGGCGACGACCGACCTGCTGCTGCAGCAGACCGAGTACGGCGAGATCCGCGAACTGCGCAGCAACGTCACGATCGTCGCGGCGGCGCAGGAGATCGGCGCCTCGACCGAGATCGACTGGCGCGACTACCTCCAGCAGGTGCAGGCCACGCTCCCCGCGGGCGTCGTCGTCACGCAGGCCGACATCGACTCCGCGACGCCCATGGCGGCGTACGCGCAGGCCACCGCGCCGCTCCAGGGGGCCAGGGTCGCGACGATCGCGTTCACCGCGACGAGCCCGACCCTCCCCGACGTGCCGCGCTGGCTCGAGGGCCTCGCCGACCTGCCCGGATACGCCGACGCGCTTCCCGGCGAGACGAGCGCCAACGACGACGGCACGTACACCGTCAACATCACGATGCACATCGACGACGAGGTCTTCACGAACCGGTTCGCCGAGACGCCGGAGGCGGCGTCCGACACGGCCGGCGAGACCGACGCCCAGAAGGACGGTGAATGAGCATGAACGCACGCAACCGCATGTGGGTGATCGGCTCGGTCGCGGCGATGGTCGCGATCCTGCTCCTGGCCTGGTTCGTCGGCATCCAGCCGCAGCTCGCCTCGCTCGCGGCGGTCCAGGCGCAGCAGGTCGGCATCGACGCCCAGAACGCCCGGGAACGGGCCGTGCTCGACCAGCTCGAGGCGGACGCCGGCAACGAGACCGAACTGCAGGCCGAGTGGGCGGTGGCCGCGGCATCCGTGCCCTCCGGAACCGGCGTCCCCGAGTTCATCGACCAGCTCAACGCGCTCGCGACGTCGACGGGCGTCGCGATCGAGCGCATCACCGTGAGCGACCCTGCGGCCTACGTGGTCGCGCCCCCTGCCGAGGTCGGGGCGGATGCCGCCGGCGAGGCCGACGACGGATCGGGTGCCGAGGGGGAGACGGCGGATGCCTCGGGCTCCGCGTCCGCCGCACCCGTCGGATCCGCGACATCCGCCCTGCTGACGCCCGCCAACTTCGCGACGATGCAGATCGGGCTCGAGGTCTCGGGCGCGTACCCGAACATCCTGGAGTTCGTGCACGGGCTCCAGACGGGGGAGCGCCTCATGCTCGTGAACGAGTTCGAGGTGAGCGTCGAGGCGACCGACCCGAATGCGACCGCCGAGGATTCCGCGGGCGGCGACGGCTCGGAGGAGGCCGCGCCGGCCCCCACGATCCCCGGGCACCAGGCGCGCATCGGCGGGTACATCTTCTCGCTCGTGAACGCCGAGGAGGCGGCGTCGACGCAGGACGACCTGGGCGCGCAGCAGGCGGCGGCGGAGTAGGCGGCGCGCGCCACGGGCTCGAAGATGCTCCGCGCGCGCTCCCGGGCGCGTGCGGCGACCGTTGCTAGCATGAGCCGACCGACCGCGGGTGCGTGGCGCCCGGAAGGAGCGCGATGATGAGCGACACGACGAAGGACCCCGACGACTCCGGCGCGTTCCCGGCCGACGAGGGCGACGCGACCGAGACGCCGAGCACCGCGCAGGCGGCCGACGCGCCCCTCGACGAGGCGGCGCCCGACGAGCACGAGCCCGACCTCGCGGCGGCGCCCGACGAGTCCGAGGCGCCGGCGGATGCCGCGCCCGAGCCGGTCTTCCAGCCGGCACCCGAGCCCGTGGCCGCCGAGCCCGAGCCCGAGCCCGATGCCGTCGACGACGTCGCGGCCGCTCCCGAGCCGGTCGAGGAGCCGGAGCCCGAGCGCGCGCCCGCGACGATCTTCGACGCGCCCGAGCCCGTGGAAGAGCCCGTCGCCGACTCGGTCGACGACGCCGAGGCCGCTCGCACCGCCCGTCTCGACGAGGCCGTGCAGCGGGCGAACGCCGGCGCCGCGGCATCCGAGGAACCGCTCGTGACCCCGTCCGAGCCGGCGCCGGTCGAGCCCGTCCCGTCCGAGCCGGCCCCCCTCGAACCGGAGCGCACGCCCGCCGAGGCGGTGCTCGTCGAGCACGACGTCGACGCGGCATCCGACACCCCCGAGGCGCTGCCCGAACCGGTCGCGGCCGACAGCGTGCGACGTGAGACGTACGTGCCGCCGACGCCCGAGGAGGCCGCCGCGGCCGCCGGTGCGGCGACCCTCGCGGCGCCCCCGGTCGCGCCGCAGCCGCAGACCATCTACGTGCAGGCCCCCGTGCCGCCCAAGGCGAAGGGCAATCGGGCCTTCGGCGCGCTCGTCGCCGCGATCGGCGCCGTCGCGTTCGCGATCATCTACGGGGCGGTCTCGTACCTCCTGCTCCTCGGGCGGGGCGACTCGGCGCGTGCGACCGACGTGTTCGTCTCCTTCCTCGGCAGCGCGGTGTTCTGGCTTCCGGTCGTCGCCGTGTTCCTCGCGTTCGCGCTGCTCGCGGCGATCGTGAACCGCGGGCCGTGGTGGGTCTACGCGGTCTTCGGACTCCTGGTCGGCGTGCTCGTGTACTTCTCGTACATCGGCGCCTCGCTCCTCACCGTGCAGGCGTGGACGCTCACCTTCGACGAGGCCGAGACCTTCATCTCGCAGCGCTGGCTCGATCCCTTCGCGATCGCGGCGGGGGTCATCGCCCGCGAGATCCCGATCTGGTTCGGCGGATGGATCGCCGCCCGCGGCCGCACGGTCACCGAGCGCAATCGGCTCGCCGTCGAGGCGTACGACCGCGAGCTCGCGGCGGGTCCGAAGCTCGCCGGGCCGACGTCCGCCGTCTGATCGCGGCGGTCGGGCCCTCGCCGCGGGGGAGGGCTGGCGCTCAGCCCCCGGGGCAGGCGAGCTCGGCGGCCGCCGGCGCGGGGTCGGCCTCGACGCCCCAGTCGGCGAACTCGAAGGTCGCGTCGCCGGTCTCGTCGGCGGCGGTGTACGTGCGCGGCAGCGGCGGCCCGTAGCGCTCGACCGAGAGCACGCCCAGCGCGGCGCCCTCGCCGATCACGATGTCGAGTTGCTCCTCGTCGCCTGCGGGCTCGCTCACCGCGAGCGGGGCGCCGCCGAGCAGTGCCGAGACGAGGTCGACCGGATCGAGCAGCGGGTCCCAGCGGTCGACCACGGGTTCGGCGCCGACGGTGCACACCACGACGCCCGCGGTGTCGGGGGCGTCGATGGATGTCGCGTACGCCTCGTTGCCCAGCACATGCGCGGTTCCTCCGTCGACGACGATGCGCGCCGAAGTGCCGCCGGAGCGCACGCGGGCGTCGAAGGAGCCGGCGCGCCCGCGGTAGTCGAGCTCGAGCGCGCGCCCGCGGACCAGGTCGGATTCGGGGTCGGACCGAGTCGTCTCGGTGAAGGTTCCGCTCGCGTGCACCGGTCCGGCGGCGCGCACGGCCGCGAGGACCTCGGCGGCGATGTCGTCGGCCGCGACGAGCCAGAGGCCGTTGCCCTCGGCCTGGTCGAAGGACTCGAGGTCGACGCCCGCGGGCGGCGAGGGTGCGGGCGGCGCCTTCGCGCATCCGGCGAGCAGCGACACCGCGAGCCCGGCGGCGAGCACGCCGCCGAGCACGGCCGCGCGACGCCGGAGCGCGCGGCGACCGGGCGTACGGCGCGGACCGGCTGCCGGACGTCGGGG
>NZ_WBIS01000007.1 GCF_009749465.1 Agromyces terreus | reverse complement strand
GGGCGGGGCGGGCGCGCGGCGGGCGGGGCGCGGTGGGCGGGGCGGGGCGCGCGGGGGTGGACAGCGGAGCGGGCGCGCGGCGCGCGAGGCATCCGTGGATCTCGATGGAAAGCGCGGGAATAGTTGACGCAAGTCCAAAGTTGACTCAATGCAACCAATTATATATAGTTGCCGAATATCAACGATCTAGCGCTCGCACCGCACGCAACCTGTAAGGAACAACCTTGACTTCTGTGGCAGACAAGCCCACGACCGGGTCCGTCCCGGCCGCGCCGGCCCAACGCACGCCCCGCGAGGTGATCGTCGCCATCTCCGGCCTCGTCGTGGCGATGTTCGTCGCCGTCATCTCCGGCACGGTCGTCTCGACCTCGATGCCGCTCATCATCGCCGACCTCGGCGGCGACCAGACCGCCTACACGTGGGTCATCACCGCGAGCCTGCTCGCCATGGCCGTCTCGACGCCGATCTGGGGCAAGCTCGCCGACCTGGTCAACCGCAAGACGCTGCTCGTGACGGCGATCGCGCTGTTCGTCGTCGGCACCGCGATCGCGGGCTTCGCGCAGGACACGACGACCCTCATCGCCGTGCGCGTGGTGCAGGGCCTCGGCGCGGGCGGCCTCATGTCGCTCGTCATGATCCTCATCGCCGTCATCATCTCGCCGCGCGAACGCGGCAAGTACATGGGCTTCGTCGGCGGCATCATGGCCGTCGCGACCATCGGCGGCCCGCTGCTCGGCGGCGTCATCACCGACGCGTGGGGCTGGCGCGCCAACTTCTTCCTGCCCGTGCCGCTCGCGATCATCGCGCTCATCGTCATCTCGCGCACCCTGCACCTGCCGCCCATGCCGAAGCGCGCCGTGAAGATCGACTACGTCGGCATCGTGCTGCTCGCCGTCGGTGTCTCGCTGCTGCTCGTCTGGGTGTCGCTCGGCGGCAGCGAGTTCGAATGGGACTCGATGACCAGCTACGTCATGATCGGCGTCTCGGCGCTCGCGATCATCGGCTTCGTCGTCACCGAGTTCTTCGTGCCCGAGCCGATCGTGCCGTTGACGCTCTTCAAGAACCGCACCTTCACGCTCGCCGTGATCGCCTCGGTCGCGATCGGCGTCTCGATGTTCGCCACCAGCGTCTTCCTCGCGCAGTACTTCCAGCTCGCCCGCGGCGCCACGCCCACCGAGTCGGGCCTCATGACGATCCCCATGATCGTCGGCCAGATGGGCGCCTCCATCGTCATCGGCGCGCTCATCAGCAAGTTCGGCAAGTGGAAGCGCTTCATGCTCCTCGGGTCGGTGCTCGTCGTCGCCGGCAGCTACCTCATGACCACGCTCAGCTACGACACCGACTACCTCTGGGTCAGCGTCTACATGGTCGTGCTCGGCGCGGGCCTCGGCATGGTCATGCAGAACCTCACGCTCGTCGTGCAGAACGACACCCCGGCGTCGCAGCTCGGCGCCGCGAGCTCGAACGTGAACTTCTTCCGCACGATCGCGGGCACCATCGGCGTCACCATCATGGGCTCGCTGCTGGCCACGCAGGTCACGACGCACATCACCTCGGGCCTGAAGAGCTACACGCCGACCTCGCCTGAGGAGATCGACGCGCTGAAGGGCCTCGCCGGCGGCGGAATCCCCCACGTCTCCGAGCTGCCCGAGGGCATCCGCGTCATCATCGAGAACGCCTACGGCAACGGCATCGCCGACGTGTTCTGGGTCGCCGTGCCGCTCGCCGTGCTCAGCGTGATCGCCATCGCCTTCCTGCCGAACAAGGCGCTCTCGACCAAGACCTCGGCCGAGCAGCTGAAGGAGGAGTTCGAGCAGGTCGCGATCGACCTCGCCGAGGCCGAGATCGGCGCACCCGTCACCTCGTCCATCCGGATCGTCGAGGAGGATGCCGCGGCCGAGCGCCCGGCGAAGACGGCCACGCGTGCGCGCACGGCCGAGGGCGAGGCCTCCGCGACGGCTGCGGACGGCGACCGATAGCATGACCATCGTGACCGAGGCATCCGCACCCGTCGACGAGGCCATCGCCGACGTCGAGGAGCAGATGGGGCTGCTCTTCAACCGGGCCCGCCTCGTCTGGAAGGAGGCGGCGCAGAAGGTCCACCCCGACCTGCAGCCCGCCGCCTACAAGCTCCTCTCGACGATCGTGCGCCTCGGCTCCGCCAACGCCCACGTGCTCGCCGAGATGTTCGAGATGGACAAGTCGGTCGTCAGCCGCCAGGTGCGGGCGCTCGAGGAGTTCGGACTCGTCGACACCCGTGCCGACGAGCACGACGGCCGCGTGCGGGTGCTCGTCGCGACGCCGACGGCGATCGAACGGGTCCGCGAGGTGCGCGAGGGCAACCAGCAGCGCTTGCGCGACGTGCTGCTCGACTACCCCGAGAGCGACCTGCGCGGCTTCGCGGAGCTCCTGCGCCGCATCGTCGGGGCCTGACCCGCCGGAGCCTCAGCGCTCGGCGGTCAGGCGCTCGGCGGCCAGGCGCTCGGCGGGCGGGCGCTCGGCGGGCAGGCGCACGGTGAACACCGTCGAACCGGGCTCGCTCGCGACGTCGACCGTTCCGTGGTGAGCCTCGACCACCGCGCGGACGATCGCGAGGCCGAGCCCGGTGCTGCCGGCCCGCCTCGAGCGCGACGAGTCGCCGCGGGCGAAGCGCTCGAAGAGCGAGCCGAGCAGCTCGGGCGGGATGCCGGGTCCGTCGTCGGCGACGCGCAGCACGATCTCGTCGCCCTCGCGCGCGAGCGAGGCGACCACCCGGGTGCCCTCGGGCGTGTGCACGCGCGCGTTGGCGAGCAAGTTCGTGACCACCTGACGCAGGCGCGGCTCGTCGCCGACGACCTCGGTCGCGGCATCCGTCGCCCGCACCTCCCAGTCGTGGCCCGGGCCGGCGGCCTGCGCGTCGCCGACGGCCTCGCCGAGCATGCGCTCGAGGTCGACGGGCAGCGTCTGGAGCTCGCGTCCCTCGTCGAGGCGGGCGAGCAGCAGCAGGTCTTCGACGAGCTCGGTCATGCGCACCGACTCCGACTCGATGCGCGAGATCGCGTGCGTGACGTCTGGCGGGAGGTCGCCGCCGTGCAGGCGCGTGAGCTCGGCGTAGCCGCGGATCGAGGCCAGGGGCGTGCGCAGCTCGTGCGAGGCGTCGGCGACGAAGCGGCGCACCTTGCGCTCGCTGTGCTCGCGGGCGGTCAGGGCGGATGCCACGTGGCCGAGCATGCGGTTGAACGCGGCGGCGAGGCGGCCGACCTCGGTGCGCTCGTCGTCGACGGGCACGCGTTCGGCGAGCGCGACGTCGCCGCGCTCGAGCGGGAGCTCCGAGACGTGCTGGGCGGTCTCGGTGACGGCCGCGAGCGGCCTGAGCGCACGTCGCACCACGGCCGACCCGACGATGAGCGCGAGCACGAGCCCGATGACGGCGACGATCGAGATGGTGAGGGCGAGCTGGGTGGTCGCGGTGGTCACGTCGGCCAGGGGCAGCGCGAGCACGACGGTGATGCCGTTCCACTCGGGGCGTTCGACGGCCTTCGCGCGGTATTCGCCGAGGTCGCCGATGGAGATCGTGTGCGAGCCGCCGTCGGCCGGCACGGTCGTGAGGGGTTCGGCGACGTCGGCGGGCAGCTCGAGCACCCGGCCGCGCTCGGTGATGTACCCGGCGTTGGCGGTGCCGTCGGCCTGCACGAGCGCGGCGAGGGTGCCGGCCTGCTGCCCGGGCACGCTGAGCGCGATGCCGGGCGCCTCGGCGGGGTCGCCGGGCAGGGCGGGGCCGAGGTTCGTGCGCGAGATCGCCTCGTCGAGGTTGCCGTCGAGGCGTTCCATCGACGCGCTGTGGAAGACCGCGACGGTGACCACGCCCACCGTCGCGCTCACCGCGACGAGCAGCGCGGCGACGATGACGAGCAGGCGGCGATGCAGGGTCCACGGCAGGCCGCGCCGTGCGGTCGACGAGCCCGGCGGCTCCTCGACGACGGCGTCGGCGCCCGTGTGGACGGCGGCGACCCGTGCGGCCGCCGCGTGCCCGGGATCGCCCGGTCGGGTCATCCGACGGCCTTGATCATGTAGCCGGCGCCGCGCACCGTGTGGATCATCGGATCGCGACCGGCGTCGATCTTCTTGCGCAGGTACGAGATGTAGAGCTCGACGACGGATTCCTTGCCGCCGAAGTCGTACGACCACACCCGGTCGAGGATCTGCGCCTTGCTGAGCACGCGGCGCGGGTTGCGCATGAGGTAGCGCAGCAGCTCGAACTCGGTCGCGGTCAGCTCGATGGGCGTGCCGTCGCGCTCGACCTCGTAGCTGTCCTCGTCGAGGGTGAGGTCGCCGACGGCGAGCACCGGGTCCTTCTGGTTCGCGAGCGTGATGGACGAGCGGCGGATGAGTCCGCGCAGGCGCGCGACCACCTCTTCGAGGCTGAACGGCTTGGTGACGTAGTCGTCGCCGCCCGCGGTGAGCCCGGCGATGCGGTCGTCGAGGGAGTCCTTCGCGGTGAGGAACAGCACGGGCGTCTCGGTGCCGTCGGCGCGCACGCGCTGCAGCACCTCGAGCCCGTCGATGTCGGGGAGCATGATGTCGAGCACGATCGCGTCGGGCCGGAATTCGCGGGCCGCCTTCACGGCGCTGACGCCGTCGGCTGCGGTGCGCACGTCCCATCCCTCGTAGCGGAGCGCCATCTTCAGCAGGTCGGTCAGCGAGTGCTCGTCGTCGACGACGAGCACGCGGACCATGGATCCGTCGCCCTTGGCGATCTGGGGTGTGCGGTGCGGGGTCGTGGTCGTCATGTCTCCAGTATCCGACTCGCGCTATGCGTCTCCTATGAACTTCTTGAGCGGATGCCGCGTGCGGGCGCCGAGCGCCCCGTTCACGTCGCCCGGCGACGGCATCCACGCCGCGGGGACGGATGCGGGGGCGGATGCGGGGGCGGATGCCTCATGGGCGACGCATAGGTCGCGGCAAGGCCCGCCAAAGCCGCGATCCATACGGTCGACGTCGGCGCCCGACCCCCGGACGCTCCGCCCGACCCCGAGGATTCCCATGTTCTTCACGTACCTCCGGCGCGAACTCGCCGGCCGCCGCAGGCAGACGGCGATCATCGCCATCGGCATGGCGCTCGCGATCGCGCTCGTCATCATCGTCAACTCCGTCGCCTCGGGGGTGAAGTCCGCGCAGGCCTCCGTGCTCGAGTCCGTCTACGGCGTCGGCACCGACATCACGGTCGCCCAGTCGCCCACCCCGCCCGAGGAGGGCGAGGGCGGGCAGGGCGGGCGCCCCCGCTTCGAGTTCGACGCCGGAGCCGGAACGACCACCGACGGCACGACCGAGATCAGCCAGTCGAGGCTCATGGCCGGGTTCGGTGCGAGCACGTTCGACGAGGAGGCCCTCGACACCGTGCTCGGCGTCGACGACGTGGCCGCGGCATCCGCGACCCTGTCGCTCACGAACACGACCTTCAACGGCGAGATGCCGCAGTTCCAGCAGAACGGCGAGGGTACGGCGCAGGCCGCGCCCGGCACCGACGCGCAGGCGGAGCCGCCGCAGGGCGGGCCCGACGGCGCCGGCGGCAGCGCCTTCGACGTCGACTCGTTCAGCGTGCTCGGCCTCGATCCCTCGGCCGACGCGATCGGACCGCTCTCGGCCGTCACGCTGGCCGAGGGCCGCACGCTCGACGCCGACGACGCCGGCGCGAACGTCGCCGTGCTCGACGCCGACTACGCCACGAGCGCCGAGCTCGCCGTGGGCGACACGATCGACATCGGCGGCACCGAGTTCGAGGTGGTCGGCACGGTCACCTCGAACGCCGCGGACTCGGCGAGCGCGTCGAACGTCTACATCCCGCTCGACGTCGCCCAGACGCTCTCGGGCGAGGAGGGCATGATCTCGAACGTCTACGTGCAGGCGGCCTCGTCCACGGACATCGCGCAGGTGCAGGCCGACCTCGAGGCGGCACTGCCCGACGCCACCGTCTCGACGCAGGAGGACCTCGCGTCGAGCGTTTCGGGCTCGCTCAGCACGGCGTCCGCGCTGGTCTCCAACCTCGGCCTCTGGCTCTCGCTCGCCGTGCTCGTCGCCGCGTTCCTCATCGCGATCCTGTTCACCATCTCGGGCGTCACGCGACGCACCCGCGAGTTCGGCACCCTCAAGGCGATCGGCTGGTCGGATCGACGCATCGTCGGTCAGGTCGCGGGCGAGTCGCTCGTGCAGGGGCTCATCGGCGGCGCGCTGGGCATCGCGATCGGCCTCATCGGCATCGTCGTGATCAACCTGGTCGCCCCGACCCTGTCGGGCAGCGCCTCGAGCGGCGGATTCGACCTGGCCGGCGGTCAGGGCGGGCAGGGCGGCGCAACCGGCGGCGAGGGCGGCGGCGCTCAGGGCGGCCGGGGCTTCGGCGGGCCGATGGCGCAGACCGCCGCCGCGACGACCGAGGTCGCCCTGAACGCGCCGATCACCGTCTCGGTCATCGCGATCGCCGTCGGCATCGCGGTCCTCGGCGGACTGCTCGCCGGCGCGATCGGCGGATGGCGGGCCTCGCGCCTGCGCCCCGCCGAGGCGCTGCGGAGCGTCGGCTGAGCGCCCGCGGCATCCGCTCGAGGCATCCGCTTCCCCACCTTCCGAAACCGAGGACACCATGTACACGCTGACGAAACTCACGAAGACCTACCGGCAGGGCAACCGCACGGTGCACGCCCTGAAGAACGTCGACCTCACCATCGCCGCCGGCCAGCACGTCGCCATCCAGGGGCCGACGGGCGGCGGCAAGTCGACCCTGCTGCAGATGCTCGGCGGGCTCGACCGGCCCACCTCGGGCACTATCACCATCGGCGCCGACGACCTCTCGCAGATGCCCGACGCCAGGCTGGCGAAGATCCGCGCCCGCGAGATCGGCTTCGTCTTCCAGGGCTTCAACCTGATCCCGACGCTCACGGCGCAGGAGAACGTCGAGACCGCGCTCGAGCCGCTCGGCGTCACGGTCGAGCAGCGTGCGAAGCGGGCGACCGCGGCCCTCGCGTCCGTCGGGCTCGCCGATCGCGCGGGGCACCTGCCGAGCGAGCTCTCGGGCGGGCAGCAGCAGCGCGTCGCCATCGCCCGCGCGCTCGTGAAGGAACCCGACGTGCTGCTCGCCGACGAACCCACGGGCGCCCTCGACGAGGAGACCCGTGACGAGATCCTCGACATCCTCGACGGGCTGCGGCGCGACCGCGGGCTGACGCTCATCGTCGTCACCCACGACTCGGCCGTGGCGCGCCGCGCCGAGCGCCGGCTGCACATCAAGGCGGGCACGGTCACCGAGCGATGACCCGAACTGCGAGCGGATGCCGCGGCCGCTGCCGATGCGGAGGGCGCGCACAGGATGCCGACGTAGGGTCGCCCCGATGACGACCCCCACCCGAGCCATGCGTCGCCGCCGCGCGGTCGTGCTGGTCGCCGCCGCGACCGTCGTGATCCTCACCTGCGGGTTCATCGCGCTGGGCTGGTCGGCGGCCCTCCCGAGCGACCGGAGCACGACGGGCGCGGACTCGCTCGAGGTCGACGCCTCCTCGGCGCCGTCCGACGAAGCCGACGAGTCCGACGGCGCCGAGGAGGTCGCCCTGCTCGACTGGTCGACGCTCACGCCCGAGGTCTCCGCGCAGATGGAGTACGTGCGCGAGCACTGGGACGACACCGAGAGCGAGGAGTTCGGCTACATCTTCGACAACGACTGCATGGCGTTCGCCAGCCAGTCGCTGCTCGCCCGCGGCTGGCTCGAAGACGACGAGTGGTGGTACGCGGTCGGCGACGGGTACACGAGCTCGGTGGCCTGGCGCAGCTCGACCGGCTTCATGGAGTACCTCGAGGAGCGCCCCGAGAAGGCGACCGCGCTCACCGACGACCAGCGCGATCAGGTCGCGATCGGCGACATCGTGCAGTTCGACTGGGACCTCTCGGGCGACCGCGACCACACCGGCATCGTCACCGGGGTCGTGCAGCGCGCCGACGGCTCGATCGACGTCGAGTACGCGGGCCACACCGACCACACCTGGGATCGGTCGGTCGACTGGTCGATCACGGTGCAGCACCCCGGAGCGGTCGCGACGTACTGGCACCTCTCCGACTGAGGCGCGGATGCCGCGATCGGGCCGCCCGCGGCCAGAGGGCGTGGGCCCCGCAGGGTCAGCGGGCGGCGGCGAGCTCTCGCTCGAGGGCCTGCGCGAAGGCGCCGACGGGCGCGGACGTACGGGCGCCGAGCCAGATGGCGATCTCCGCCCCGCCCTCGGGGCGCATCCACTCGTCGAGCCAGGCGTCGACCGCGGCGACGAGCGTCTCGCCGCGCGCGGCGAGGGCACCACGCCGGTTCTCGCGGAAGACCCAGTGCACGGCGATGCCGGCGGGCGCCTCGAGCTGCACGATCTGCATCGCGTTGAACGCCTCGATGAGCACGATGCCGGTCGCGTTCGGCGCGCAGTCGGCGAGCCGTGAGCGGATCGCGGCGATGTCGCCCGTGTCGCCCGCGAAGAGCATGACGGGGCCCGGCTGCGAGCGGGGGCGCATACGGCTCACCATCGCGCGCCGCCGATCGGTCGGGCGGAGGCGAGCGGGCGCCGCTGAAGCTGGGGGAAGCACTGCACGGGTTCAGTTTAGGTAAGGCGTACCTAAGCGGCAAGCGCGTGTCGCGAAGTCACAGGTTCGCGGGCGGATGCCCCGGCTCCACGCGGCTCGGCCGTCGCCGCCCGCGCCACTGCGCCGGGCCCGGCCAATCCGCGGGGTCGGCGGCGTCGAACCACCACCAGCGGGCATTGCACGCCCGCACGATGGAGGCCCGACATGGAGCACGACCAGCAGCCGGCGCACGACCCGGGCACCGCAGACGCTCGCCCGACGAGCGCCGCCGACCGACCCCGGCGGTCCCGGTTGCGCTGGTGGTCGCTCGCCTCGCTCGCGGGCATCGTCAGCGCGGGCGTGTTCCTCGCCGCGGCCGAGCTCATGGCGTTCCTCGTCGCACGCGACGGCAGTCCGATCCTCGCGGTCGGGGCGTTCGTGATCGACATCGTTCCGCAGTGGGCGAAGGAGCTCGCGATCGAGCTCTTCGGCGCCAACGACAAGCTCGCACTGCTCGGCGGACTCGGCCTCGCGGTGCTCGTGGCCGCGTGCATCTCGGGGATCCTGCAGTTCGTGCGCCCGCCGCTCGGCGCCGTCGCGCTCGGGGTCGCGGGCGCGCTCTCGCTCGCCGCCGTCGTGACCCGTACGGGCGCGACGCCGTTCGCGTGGCTGCCGCCGCTCGTCGGCACCCTCGCGGGCATCGCCGTGCTGCACCTGCTCGTGCGCCGGCTCCGCCGCTGGCACGACGCCGTCGCGGTCGGCGGTGTCGAGACGCACGCCGACCCTCGGGGGGATGCCCCGACGCCCCCGAATCCGGCCGCGCAGGCGGAGCGCGGCCGCGCCGCGGCATCCGTCGACCGTCGTGGGTTCTTCGTGCTCGCGGGCATCGCCGCGGCATCCGCCCTCGTGGTGGGGGTCGGATCGCGCGTGGCCGGTGCCGCGACGAGCTCGATCGCGGCGATCCGCAAGGCACTCAAGCTTCCGGCGCCGAACTCGACCGTCACGATCCCCGACGGGGCCGCGCTCGACATCCCGGGCCTGACCCCGCTCTACACGCCGAACGAGGACTTCTACCGGGTCGACACCGCGCTCACCGTGCCCTCGGTCGACCCCTCGACGTGGCGGCTCGTGATCGACGGCATGGTCGGCGAGCGCGTCGAGCTGACCTTCGACGACCTCGTCGCCATGGGGCTCGACGAGTACTCGATCACGCTGACCTGCGTCTCGAACGAGGTCGGCGGCGACCTGCTCGGCACCGCGAAGTGGCTCGGCGTCCCCGTGCGCGACGTGCTCGCGAAGGCCGCGCCCTCCGCCGACGCCGACATGGTGCTCTCGCGGAGCGTCGACGGGTTCACGGCCTCGACCCCCCTCTCCTCCCTCACGGACGACGGGCTCGACGCGATCCTCGCCGTCGCGATGAACGGCGAGCCGCTGCCGCTCGAGCACGGGTTCCCGGTGCGCATGGTCGTGCCCGGCCTCTACGGCTACGTCTCGGCGACGAAGTGGCTCTCGGAGCTGAAGGTCACCCGCTTCGACGCCGACGAGGCCTACTGGACCCCCCGCGGCTACAGCGCGGAGGCGCCGATCAAGCTCTCGTCGCGCATCGACACCCCGCGGCTCGACAAGGCCGTCGACGCCGGGACGACCGTGATCGCCGGCGTCGCCTGGGCCCAGACCGTCGGCATCGAACGCGTCGAGGTCAAGATCGACGACGCCGACTGGCAGCAGGCGACCCTCTCGAAGCCCGTCAACGCCGACACCTGGGTGCAGTGGTTCCTCGAGTGGGAGGCCACGAGCGGCACCCACAACGTGACCGTGCGCGCGGCCGACCGCGACGGCAACCTGCAGGTCGAGGAACGTGCGCCCATCGCCCCCGACGGCTCGACCGGGTGGCAGCGTCGCCTCGTGCGGGTGAGCTGAGGGGCTACTGGTTGCTGAACGCGGCGTCGAACGAGGCCGTCGGCTTCGGCCAGAGGAGCGAGCGGATGTATCCGACCGCCTCCTTCGCGCCGTGCAGCCGGTCCATGCCGGCGTCCTCCCACTCGACCGAGATGGGGCCCGTGTAGCCGATCGCGTCGAGCGCGCGGAACGAGTCCTCCCAGGGCACGTCGCCGTGCCCCGTCGAGACGAAGTCCCAACCCCTGCGCGGGTCGCCCCACGGCAGGTGCGACCCCATCACCCCGGCCCGGCCGTTCCGCGGACGCATCCGCGTGTCCTTGCAGTCCACGTGGTAGATGCGGTCCTGGAAGTCGACGATGAACCCGACCGGGTCGATGTTCTGCCACATCATGTGCGACGGGTCCCAGTTGAAGCCGAACGCCTCACGGTGCCCGATCGCCTCGAGCGCGCGCACCGAACTCCAGTAGTCGTAGGCGATCTCGCCGGGGTGCACCTCGTGCGCGAACCGCACGCCCTCGCCGTCGAACACGTCGAGGATCGGGTTCCACCGGTTCGCGAAGTCCTCGAAACCGCCCTCGATGACAGATGCCGGCACCGGCGGGAACATCGCCACGTACGGCCAGATCGACGAACCCGTGAAGCCCACGACCGTGTCCACGCCGAGCTTTCGCGCCACCCGCGCCGACCGGCGCATGTCCTCGGCCGCACGCTGCCGGACGCCCTCGGCGTCGCCGTCGCCCCACACGTACGAGCGCACGATCGCCTCGTGCCGGAAATCGATCGGCGCATCGCACACCGCCTGACCCGCGAGGTGGTTCGAGATCGCGTACACCTCGAGCCCGTGCCGCTTCAGGATCTCGCGCCGTTCCTCGAGGTACCCGGGTTCCTCGTCGGCGAGCTTCAGGTCGAGGTGGTCCCCCGAGCACGCGATCTCCAGCCCGTCGTACCCCCACGAAGCGGCCAGCCGAGCCACCTCCTCGAACGGGAGATCGGCCCACTGCCCAGTGAAGAGCGTGACCGGGTGGCCGCCCTCGGGGCGTTCGGCGCGATCGGCGCGGTTCGTCGCGGCATCCGTCATCGTCGTTCCCTTTCGTCCTGGAGTGCTTCGAGATAGCGGATGCTTCGCTCCGCGAGCGCGTCCTGCGACGGCGCGAGCGGGCGCCACACCGAGGCGGCGACCGCGATGGTGTCGTTGTCGCCCGTGAACGACTCGAGCCCGAGCGCACCGTCGTAGCCGACGTCGTCGAGCGCGTCGAGGAACGCCGGCCAGTCGAAGTGGTCGTCGCCGACGGCCCCGCGGTCGTTGCCGCACACCTGCACGTACGCGAGGTGTTCCCCTGCCGCGCGCACGGCGTCGCCGATGTGCTTCTCCTCGATGTTCAGGTGGTACGTGTCGAGCGCGAGCCCGAGCCCGGGGCCGAGCAGCGGCCCCAGCGCCTCGAGCGCCTGGTCGACCGTGTTCACGAGGCTCGTCTCGTAGCGGTTCAGCGGTTCGATCGCGAGCCGGATGCCGCTGCGCTCGGCCGCGCGCACGACCGGCCCGAGGCTCGCCCGGAGTTCGGCGTACCGCTCGGCGCGCTCGACCCCGTCCATGCGCCAGGTGCGACCCGTGGCCGCGGTGAACGGGCCCGCGACGACCGAGGCGCCGAGCCGCTCCGCGACGCCGATGCAGTGCACGAGGTAGTTCTGGGTCGCGACGGTCTCGGAGCCGGGTGCGGCGACGAGGTTGCGCCCCGGGCCCATGGCCCCGATCACCACGGGGTCGAGCGAGTGCTCGGAGAGCACGTCGGCCGCGGCATCCGCAGACCAGTCGCCGGGCTGCTCGACCGGGAGCTCGATGGCGCCGAAGCCCATGCCCGCCGCCTTCGCGGCGATCTCGCGGAGCGAGGCGTCGTCGAGCGGTGAGGTCCAGACCCACGTGTTCACGCCGATGGTGCGGCGCATGCTGCCTCCTTCGGCGGCCGATACTGCTCGTCGTACGATCGCAATTCAGGTTGGCACCGGTGTGTCGCGGACCGCAATCGGCTGATCGGGCCCGCGACACACCTCCGCTCCTGAATTGCGAACGGGTCGTGCTGGGTGGGTGGCGGTGCGGGTTACGGGATCACGCGGTCCTGCCACACCTGCGGGTAGCCCGGCAGGTCCTCGCCGCCGAACTTCGCGTAGTGGCCGTCGGGCATGCCGTCGTTCGCCGCGAGGTACTCGTCGACCTCCTCCGCGGTGATGGGGCTCTGCGGGAGCACCCACTCGCTCGGGATCTCCTCGCCGGCGAAGATCTTCTGCGCCGCGAGCAGCGGCGTGCGCCACTGGAAGTTCGAGTACACGGGTGCGAGGCCCGTGAGCCCGGTGTCCTTCCACTTGCGCAGGAAGCTCATCTCGTCCTCGCCCGTCATGACGGGGTAGTCGACGCCGGCGTCCTCGAACGCCTCGATGGCCGCGACGGCGCCGTCGCCGGCATCCATCCAGACTCCCGCGACATCGCCCTTGGCGAGCTCGTCGGAGATGATCTTCTTGATCTCCGTCGGGTCGGCGCCGGTGAAGTAGTCCACCGCCTCGATGCCCGCCTCGTCGAACAGCTTCTCGGCCGCGGCCCAGCGCTGTTCGAGCACGTCGACGCCGGGCAGGATGCGCAGCGCCACGACCTTGTCGCCCTCTTCGAGCTCGCCGATGAGGAACTCCGCCGTGTCGATGCCCCACGCGAATCCGCCGATGGGGTGGATGAACGTGACCGGGCAGTCGGTCTGCACGCCGCGGTCGAAGACGACCACGGGCTTGCCGGTGTCGCACGCCCGCTCCACCGCCGGCGTCATCGCCGCCGTCGAGTTGGGCGAGATGAGGAAGATGTCGCAGTCGCCCTCGGTGATGAAGTAGTCGATGTCGGCGATCTGCGTGTCATCGGAGTCCTGCGCGTCGCGGGTCTCCATCTCGGAGATGACCCCCGCGTCCTGCAGCACCGCCAGTTGCTGGTTCATGGTGATCCAGCCGGTCTGGCGCCACGGGTTGGAGATGGAGGCGTTCGCGAAGCACGCCTTCTTCGCCCCGTCGGCCGCGAACTCCGACGTGTCGATCATCTCGGCGTTGATGTGCTGGAGCCACGGCTGGCCCTCCGGTCCTTCGGGCACGACGTCGCGTTCGGCGTCCTGCTTGTCGAAGAGCTCCTGGTCGAACCACTCGACCGATTCCTCCGTGGCAGCGGCGTCGTCGGACGGCGCGGCCACATTGGGGTCGGTGGTACATCCGGCGAGCGTGAACAGCGCGAGAGCGCCGACCATGGCTGATACCACGGTGATCCTGCGTCGCATCACGAACCTCCCTTGGTTTCGTTGTCAGCCCTCTGCGTCGAGGGAATGGGTGCAGGGCGAGCCGAAACCGAGTCGGGATCGGGCTCCTTCGCCACGGGTGGTGCGGGCGAAGTCTGTGCCGCCGGGTCGCTTCCCGGCGGGGTCTGGTCGGCCGGCGAGTTCGCCGCCGGAGTCTCGAGGGCGCGGCCGCGACGCCGGGCCCGAACGGTCGTGGCCGCGTACGCCACGGCGAGGATGATGATGACGCCCTGGACGGCGTCGCGGTACGTCGAGGGCACGCCGGCGAAGTTCAGCAGCGTGAACAACGCCTCGAGGGCGAAGGCCCCGGCCGCCGCGGCGACGACCCATCCGCGCCCGCCGCCGAGCACCACGCCGCCGAGCACCACGGCGGTGATCGCGGTGAACTCGTAGCCGCGGCCGACGCTCGGGTGCACGCCCGCGTAGCCGACGAGGAGGATGCCGGCGACCGTGGCCGAGAGCGACGAGATGACGAAGGTCGACGTCTTCACCCACCAGTTGCGGGCGCCCGCGTAGCGCACGGTGGTCGCGTTGTCGCCGAGGGCGATGATCGTGCGGCCGAAGGGCCGACGTGCGAACCACACCGCGAGCCCGAGCACGATCGCGAGCACCACGACCGACCACGGCAGGATGTCGATGACGGGCAGGTCGCGGATGCCGCCGCGTCCGATCTCGCGGAACGAGTCGGCGGGGTTGCCGGTCGCCGCGCCGCCGGTCCAGTAGAGCACGCCGCCGAGCAGGGCGAGCATCATGCCGAGCGTCACGATGAAGCTCGGCACGCGCAGGAACGACACGATGAGGCCGTTGACGAGTCCGACGAGCGCCCCGAACACGAACATGAACACCGTGACCGGCAGGATCTTGGCGTCGTCCTGGCCGATGAGGTTGCCGGCGATGACGACCTGCGCCGTCACGACCGATCCCATCGAGAGGTCGAACTCGCCGCCGACGATGACGAAGTACTGTCCGATCGCGACGATGGCGACGGGCGCGACGCGTTGGACGAAGCGGATGAACTGGCCGGGCTCGGCGAACGACGGGTTCAGCACGGCGATCATGACGAGCAGCACGATGAGCAGCAGGAACACGGCGCCGCGCGGGCTGACGAGCGTGCGGCCGAGGCCCGCGAGGCGGTTCGGCAGCGAGGGCTTCGTCGCGGTGGTGGCGGTCATGCGTTCGCCTCCGATCGGCCGGTCGTGTCGGATGCCGCGGAGCCCGCCGGTGCGGCGGGTGCGGACGGTTCGCCCGCTCCTGGGCTGGTCGGGGGCGCGGATGCCGCGGAGCCGGGTCCGAACCGGGGGCGGCGTCGATCGAGCTGGCGGCTCGTGTACACCGCGACCGCGGCGACGATGACGATGCCCCGCACGACGTCCTTCAGGAACGGGTTGACCTGCATGACGCTCATCACGTTGTCGACCACGGCGAAGATCGCGACGCCGCCGACGGTGCCCCAGATCGATCCGCGGCCGCCCATGAGCAGGGTGCCGCCGAGCACGACGGCGGCGATCGAGAGCAGGTCGTATCCGCCCTGGGTGCCGACGGTCGGGCTTCCGACGCCGAGGCGGCTGGCGAGCAGGAGTCCGGCGAGCGCGGCGGTGATCGAGCAGAGCACGTGGGCGATGATGATCGGTCGTGCGGTGCGGATGCCGGAGAGCCGCGCGACCTGCTCGTTGCCGCCGACAGCGAACATGTGGTTGCCCGTTCGGGTGCGGGCCAGGAAGAACGCGCCGGCGAGGGCGACGACGAGCATCAGGATCGTGGAGATCGGCACGGGGCCGACGCCGGTCGCGCCGATGAGCTGGAACTCCCACGGCACCTGCCCGCTCGTGCCCTTGTAGTTCGAGTCGAGGTAACCCTTGATGATGAGCCCGGTGCCGAGGGTGGCGATGAAGCCGTTGACCTTGAGCTTGGTGACGATGAGCCCGTTCGCGAGCCCGATGACGGCGGCCGTCGCGAGCACGGCGAGCACGGCGACGGGGATGTTCGCGGGGTCGCCGGCCATGAGGTCGGCCGCGATGAGGCTCGAGAGGCTCACGACGTAGGGCACCGAGAGGTCGAGCGAGGCGCAGAGGATCACGAGGGTCTGACCGATCGCGACGAACCCGAGCACGCTCATGCCGGTGAGGATGTCGCGGATGTTGCCGGCGCTGAAGAAGTTGCGGCCGACGCTCGCGACGAGGATCGCGCCGATGACGATGACGGCGATGAGCGCGATGCCGACGATGAGGCTGGAGTCGAGGCGCCGGCGACGACGGCGGGCGACCGGGCGGGCGGCGGGTGCGCTGGGCGAGCTCATCGGGCCTCCTCCCCGTCGTTCCGGGCGGGGTCGACGCGGAGGTCGCCGACGCGCAGGGTTCCGGTCGCGGCCGAGAGGATCGTGGCCTCGTCGCTCCTCGCGGGGAGCTCGGCCGAGGCGCGCCCGTCGTGCATGACGACGATGCGGTCGGACATGCCGATCACCTCGGGCAGCTCCGACGAGATCATGAGCATCGCGACGCCCTCCTTCGCGAGCCGGCGCATGAGCCGGTAGACGGCGACCTTCGCCCCGACGTCGATGCCGCGCGTGGGCTCGTCGAGGAGCACGACCCCGGGTTTCGCGGCGAGCCATTTGGCGAGCACGACCTTCTGCTGGTTGCCGCCGGAGAGGTACTGCACCTCCTGGTCGCCGCCCTGCGAGGAGACCTCGAGCGAGGTGAGCACGCCCGGGAGCTCCTGCCGGACCTCGCGCGTGCGCCGTGCGAAGACGGATCGGATCACGAGCAGGGCGTTGTCGGCGACCGACTGGTTGAGGGCGAGCCCCTGCGCCTTGCGGTCCTCGGTGATGAGCGCGACGCCGGCCTTGACGGCCTGCCGTGCGCTCATCATGCGCACCGCCCGGCCGTCGAGCCGCATCTCGCCGCGGGTGAAGGGCGTGATGCCGAAGACGGCCTCGAGCAGTTCGGTGCGCCCGGAGCCCTGGAGGCCGGCGACGCCGACGATCTCGCCGGCGCGCAGCTCGAGGTCGACGCCGTCGACGTAGGCGTTGCCCGCTCCCCTGAGCACGAGCCGCGGCTCGCCGATGCGCGTGCCCTCTTCAGCGTCGGGGAAGTACGCGGAGATCGGGCGCCCGACCATGCGCCGGACGAGTTCGTCGGTGTCGAGCTCGGCGGCGGGCCCGGTCGAGACGAGGGCGCCGTCCTTCAGCACGGTGATCGTGTCGCAGAGGTCGAAGATCTCCTTGAGCCGGTGCGAGACGTAGAGGATCGCGACGCCGCGTTCGGCGAGCCGGCGCACGATCGCGTAGAGCAACTCGACCTCGTGGTCGGCGAGGGCGGCGGTCGGCTCGTCCATCTGGATCACCCGCGCGTCGACCGAGAGCGCCTTCACGATCTCGACGATCTGCTGCTCGGCGACAGTGAGCGTGCGCACGAGCGCGTCGGGCTCGATGCCGTCGATGCCGAGTTCGGCGAGCAGGTCGCGGGTCTCGCGTTCCATGGAGCGGCGGTCGACGAGCCCGCGGCGCTTGGGCTCGCGGCCGAGGAACACGTTCTGCGCGACGGTGCGTTCCGGCAGCAGGTTGAACTCCTGGAACACGGTGGCCAGTCCCGCGTGCGCCGCCTCGACGGGGTGGGTGAAGCGCACGTCGCGTCCGCCGAGGGTGATCGTGCCCGCGTCGCGCTCGTGCACGCCGGCGAGGATCTTCATGAAGGTCGACTTGCCCGCGCCGTTCTCGCCGACGAGCCCGTGCACCTCTCCCGGTCGGAGCGTGAGTCCGACGCCGTGGAGCACCGTGACGCCGAAGAACGACTTCTCGAGCCCGTCGGCGACGAGCACCGGCTCGCGCTCGGCGAGGGGCGCGCCCGAGGCATCCGCCGCCTGCTGCTGCGCGCTCATGCGGCCACCTCCGCCCAGGTCCCGGATGCCGCGGAGCGCAGCACGGCGTCGGTCACGCGCACGGCGCGCGCCCCGTCGTCGAAGCCGGGGAGGCCGTCGGGGCGGGTGCCGGCGACAGCCGCGTAGGCGTCGGCGACGAAGGCGTTGAAGGCGTCCTGGTACCCCATCGGATGCCCGGCCGGCACGAGCGAGAGCCGGGCGGCGTCGGGGGCGAGCCTGGCGGGGTCGCGTTCGATGAGCGAGGATGCCTCGGCGCGGCCCACCCAGAGCCGGTCGGGCCGCTCCTGCTCGAAGCGCACGCTCGCGTCGGTGCCGGAGAGCTCGATCGACAGGGCGTTCTTGCGGCCGGGGGCGACCTGCGAGACGAGCAGCGTGCCGACGGCGCCCGAGGCCATCTCGACGACGACGGCGACGAGGTCCTCCGTCGCGATGTCGACGTTCGTGGCCCGACGCTCGTAGACGGTGCGGATGGTGGAGTTCAGCCGGACGATGCGGTCGCCCGAGATGAACTCGACGAGGTCGACGAGATGCGAGCCGATGTCGGCGAACGCCCGCGACGGGCCGCCGAGCGCGCGGTCGACCCGCCAGTCGTCGTCGTGCGGGGCGGCGAGCCAGTCCTGCAGGTATGCGCCGTGCACGCTCAGCAGGCGACCCGTCTCGCGGGCGGCGACCCTGGCCCGCGCCTCGCGCGCCATCGGGTGGAAGCGGTAGACGAAGGGCACGGCGGCCACGAGCCCGCGTTCGGCGGCGAGCGTGCGGAGCCGCTCGGCGTCGGCGACGGAGGTGGCGAGCGGCTTCTCGCAGATGACGTGCTTGCCGGCCTCGAGCGCGGCCAGCGCGATGGCCGCGTGCGTGGTGTTCGGCGTGCACACGTGGACCACGTCGATGTCGGGGTCGGCCAGGAGCTCGTCGACGGAGCCGAACGCGTTCGCGAGGCCCAGCCGCTCGACGGCGGCGGATGCCCGCTCGGGCGAGGAGGACGCGCCGCCCGTCAGTTCGGCGCCCGCGGCGCGAGCGGCCCGCGAGTGCACGGTGGCCATGAAGCCGGCGCCGACGAACCCGGCGCGGAGGGTTCGCGCCGAGGCGGTGACGTCCGTTGTCATGTCGGCCATGCTGACACAGCCGCGACACCTTTTGCTAGTCATTCGTCAAAAGTCGTCGGCGCCGTGACATGTTCGTTACCAAAGCCCCGATGAAGGTGGTGTGCTTTACTTCCTTTCATGGTGGACATCAGTCGAGGTTCGGCCCTCGGCGCCTCGGGGGCGAGCGAGCTGTTCCAGTTGCTCCGCGACGGGGCGCCGCGAACGCGCGCCTCGCTCGCGCAGACCACGGGGCTCGCGAGGTCGACCGTCGCGGCGCGCGTCGACGAGCTCATGCGGCTCGGGCTCGTGACCCCCGTCGCCGACGCCGCCTCCACCGGCGGCCGCCCGCCATCGCAGTTCGCCCTGAACCCCTCGGCGCGCATCGTGCTCGCCGCCGACCTCGGGGCCTCGCACGCGACCCTCGCCGTCACCGACCTCGAGGGCTCCGTGCTCGCCCAGCACGGCGAGCCGAAGGACATCGCCGACGGCCCGGAGGCCGTGCTCGGCTGGATGGTGGGCGCCGCCGAAGACCTCATGGCCGGCATCGGTCGCGATCGGAGCGACCTCGCCGCCATCGGCATCGGCGTGCCGGGCCCCGTCGAACACGACAGCGGCCGGCCCGTCAATCCGCCCATCATGCCCGGCTGGGACCGCTTCGACGTGCCCGGCTGGGTGCAGCAGCACCTCGAGGTGCCCGTGCTCGTCGACAACGACGTGAACATCATGGCCCTCGGCGAACGCGCGCTCGCCTGGCCGCAGGTCGAGCATCTCGTCTTCGTGAAGGTCGCCACCGGCATCGGGTCGGGCATCATCTCGGGCGGCCTCCTGCAGCGCGGCGCGCAGGGCATCGCCGGCGACCTCGGCCACGTGCGCGTCGCGCGCGGCGCCGACGTGCCCTGCCACTGCGGCAACCGCGGATGCCTCGAAGCCCTCGCCTCTGGCCCCGCGATCGCACGCGCGCTCCGCGAGCAGGGCGTCGACGCGCGAACCGGCTCCGACGTCGTCGAGCTCGTCAAGCGCGGCGACCTCGACGCGATCCAGGCCGTCCGCCAGGCGGGCCGCGACATCGGCGAGGTGCTCACCGCGTGCGTCAGCCTCGTGAACCCGTCGGTCATCGCGATCGGCGGATCGATGGCGCGGGCCGGCGAGCACCTCATCGCCGGCGTCAGGGAGGTCGTCTACACCCGCTCGATGCCGCTGGCCACGGAGCATCTCGCCATCGTGCAGTCCGCCGCCGCCGAGAACGCCGCCGTGCTCGGCGCGGCGATGCTCGCGATCCACCACGCGCTCTCGCCCGAGGGCATCGTCGCGCTCGCGTCCCGCTGACACACCGAGCAGGCCCTCCGCGGGTGGGCGGCCCGCGCTACGCTCGTTGCGTGCCCGACACCCCCTTCGCGCTCTTCGATCTCACGCCGTCCGGCGAGATCCGCGAGAGCATCGCGCCGCCGGCACGCCTCCCCCACGAGTCGCGCGTCGTGGCCGACTCCGCAGACCGGGTCGCCTGGCTCCGCGCCCGCTCCCAAGGCGTGACCGCGACCGACGCCGCGAAGCTCGCCACCCGGGCCTCCGTGAAGTCCGCCGTCTGGGAGAAACTGCACGGCCCCGCACGCAGCTTCGGGGGCAGCCGTTACACCGACCACGGCCGCGAGCGCGAGCCCGTGATCGCCGAGTGGGCCGCCCGCGCCCACGGCATGACGCACTCGTCGCTGCTGTACCACGCGGCATCCGATCGCCGTCACCTGGCCACGCCAGACGGCCTGCGCGTCACGGGCGGCGTGCTCGAGCTGTGCGAGATCAAGACCACGTCGAAGCCGTGGCGGGCCGTTCCGCGCAGCTACCTGCGGCAGGTGTGGTGGCAGCAGTACGTGCTCGGCGCCGAGCGCACGCTCATCGTCTGGGAGCAGCACGACGACTTCGTGCCGGTCGATCCCGAACCGCAGTGCCGATGGATCGACCGCGACGACGACCAGATCGCGATCCTCGTGTCCCTCGCCGACGAGCTCCTCGCCGAGCTGCGCCCGGCGCACGCCCCCGTACACGACCCGCGCGCCGCGTTCCGGCCGAGCGTGCTCGCATGACGACGGTCCTCCTGCACGGCCTGGGTGCCGACCGCCGCCAGCCGCTGACGCTGCTCGAGCCGATGCTGCGAGAGGTCTCCGGCGAAGACGAGCTGATCATCGCGCCCGACGTGCGAGCCCACGGCGGATTCCTCGACGTCGGCCACGCCGACGACTTCGCCATCGACGCGCTCGCCGCCGAGGTGGCCGGCGCCGTGCGCCGCGGCATCGACGAGGCGGGCGGCTCGCACGAGCAGCCCGTCTCGATCTTCGGCATCTCCATGGGCGCCGCGCTCGCCCTGCGCATCACCCTCGACGAGCTCCTGCCGGTCGAGCGCGCCGTGTTCATCCGTCCCTCCTTCGACGACAAGCCGCTGCCCGAGAACCTCCGCGCCTTCCCGGTCATCGGTCAGGTGCTCGCCGACGCGGGCCCGTCGGGCGCCGCCGAGTTCCAGGAGCGCGAGCTCTACCACCGCGTCGCCGAGGTGTCGCCCATCGGCGCCCGCTCCCTGCTCGCCCAGTTCTCCGCACCGGATGCCGCGCGGCGGGCCATGCGGCTCGTCGAGATCCCGCGCAACCGGGCGTTCCGCGACGACGCCGAGCTCGCCGAGCTCGAGACCCGCGGCATCCGCTCGCTCGTCGTCGGCGCGCTGCGCGACCCGGTGCACCCCATGACCACGGCCGAGCGCTGGGCCGCCGGCACCGCGTCGCCCATGCTCGTGCTGCCGGCCCGCGACGACGGCCCGGCCGCGCAGGCGCACGTGCTCACCGAGCAGGTCGCCCGCTGGATGACGAACTTCTAGGCCGACCGCGCCGAACCGGCGACGCCGCTCGGCGGCGACATCCGTGCGCAGCCTGCTGGCGGTCGCCGCCACGGGCCGCGAGGATGGAGCCATGACCGACACGATGCGCGCCCTGGTGATCGACCGCACCGGTGAGGCCGACGAGCTCCACCTCGCCGACGTGCCCCGACCCACGCGCATCAGCGACGAGGTCGTCGTGCGCGTCATCGCCGCCGGCGCCAACCCGATCGACGCGAAGACGCGCGCGGGGCGCGGGGTGTCCGCCGCCATCGGAACCTACCCGACCGTGCTCGGCAACGACTTCGCGGGCATCGTCGAGACCGTGCCCTACGCGGGCCATCCGCTGCATCCGGGCGATCGCGTCTACGGCGCCGCCCGCCCTCCGCGCACTCCGGGCAGCTACGCCGAGTTCGTGACGGTCTCCTCGATGAGCGTGGCCCCGATGCCCGCATCGCTCGGCTTCGCCGAGGCCGCCGCCCTGCCGATCGCCGCGCTCACCGCGTGGGGTGCCGTCGTCGACGTCGCCCGCGTGCACGACGGCCAGCGCGTGCTCGTGCACGCCGGCGCCGGCGGCGTCGGACATCTCGCGGTGCAGCTCGCGGCCTACTTCGGCGCGCACGTCACGGCCACCTGCTCGGCGTCCAACGTGGAGTTCGTGCAGGGTCTCGGCGCCGAACACGTCATCGACTACCGGGCCGAACGCTTCGAGGAGGTCGCCGGCGAGCAGGACGTCGTCATCGACCTCATCGGCAACGTGAAGGACGACACCGGAACCCGCTCGCTCGAGGTGATCCGCCACGGCGGGCTCATCGTGAACGTGCCCACCGGGTCGTGGCCGACGATGGCCGACGAGGCGGCGGCCCGCGGCATCCGCGCCACCGGATACTCGTGCTCGCCCGACGCGCGCACGCTCGCCGTGCTCACCCGGCTCGTCGACGACGGCGCCCTGCGCGTGCACGTCGACCGCGAGCTGCCGCTCGAGTCGGGCGCCGAGGCGCACCGCCTCATCGAGGCCGGCCACGTGCGCGGCAAGGTCGTGCTGCGGGTCGCGCCCGACCCCGAGTGACGGGGGGCGGATGCCGCGAGCGGATGCCTCGCGCCCGCGGGCGCCCGCTCCGCGCCGCGCCGCGCCCATCCGCGCGCCCGTCCGCTCCGCGCCCGCGCTGACCCCCAGCCCGCCGAAATTCAGGAGAAGCATGGTCATGGGCGCATATCGGGCACCATGATCGCGCTTCTCCTGAGAACGAGACCGCGAGACCGCCCGCCCGGGACCAGCTCAACCCGACCGCGACTCGAGCAACGCCGACCCGAGTTCGCTGCGCAGGTAGAGCACGCTGCGGCCCGAGCGCGTGCTCACGAGCAGGCCCGCATCGCGGAGCACGCGCAGGTGCTGGTTCACCGCCGAGGCCGTGACGCCGAAACGCACGCCGAGCTCGGTGGACGACGCGGGGTCGCCGAGGGCTGCGAGCAGGCTCGCGCGCGTCTCGCCGAGCACGGCGGCGACGGCCGCGGGGTTCGCGACGCTCTCGGCCTCCCACAGGGCGCCCTGACCGCGCGCGGGGTACATGATCATGGGCGGGCCGTCGCCGACGGGAGCCGATCCGCGCCGCGTGAACATCGTGGGCACGAGCGTGAGGCCGAGGCCGTCGATGGCCTGCACGCGCTCGTTCGGGTCGCGGAGCCGCACGGTCACGACGCCGCCCTCGTAGTCGACGGTGGCCGAGATGCCGTTCAGCATCGTGGCCAGGCCGTTCTGCGCGATCTGCCGGCCGCGGTAGACGACGTCGGCCTCGAGCACGGCGCGCATGCGCGGCCAGTACGGCTCAAAGGTGGCGGCCCAGAGCTGCTCGAGCGCCGCCACGAGACGGCGGATCGCAACCCGCGGCGGGCCGGCGAACACGTCGGGCACCCGGCCGTGCACGGCCACGAGGTCGCGTTCGAACTCGGCGGGCGACAGCTCGCGCAGGGCTGCGAGCTCGTCGTCGAGCCGGGTGAGCGGGCCGGACGGGCGGGGGTTCAGGAAGTCGGGCGTCCAGAGCCGCTCGTCGATGAGCGCGCCGAGCACGTCGAGGTCGAGATCCGCGCGCGCGGCCTCGGTGCGGCGGAGCCACGGCAGCTGCAGCGGGAACCGGGCCGGGTCGTTGATCGCGCGCAGCGAGAGGCCGAGCTCGCAGAGCGGTGAGATGCCGAAACGCACGGACGCGACATCCGACTCGTTCAGCACGTACCGCAACATGAAGCACTACTCTACATCGATTTCGGGCGTCGGTCGCGCCCGACAGGATCGAACCCGTGACCCGGCCCACCGCATCCGACCCCGACACCTCGTCGCTGCCCGTCATCGAACCGGCGCTCGAATCCGCCGCCGCGAGCATCGACGAAGCGGATGCCTCGACCCGCCCGCACTCGACCGGAGACGGCGGCACGGACCGACCGGGCCTCGGCGCACGCATCGCGGCATCCGTCTCCGACCCGATGCTGCGCATCCTCGTCACCGCGACCCTCATCAGCCGGGTCGGGCGCGGGATCTTCCTCACGATCACGGTGCTGTACTTCACCCTCGTCGTCGGGCTGCCGGCGCACCAGGTCGCGATCGTGCTCGCCGCGGCGAGCGCCGCCGGCATCGTCGCCTCGCTCGCCGGCGGATGGCTCGCCGACCGGGTCAGCGCCCGGCGGGTGCTCCTCGTCGTCACCACGCTCGAGGGCCTCGGCCTGATCGCGTACGCCGCCACCTCCGACTTCGTCTCGGCCCTGATCGTGGCCGTGCTCGTCGGCGCCTTCGGGCAGGCGGCCAACTCGACCCGCATGGCGATCATCGCCCGCGCGTTCGAGGGCGAGTCGCGCGTGCACGCCCGGGCGGTGCTGCGCACCGTCACGAACCTCGCGATCGCGGCCGGCTCGGGGCTCGGCGCGCTGGCGCTCGCCATCGGCACGCCCGAGGCGTACCGCATCCTGCTCGTCGGGGCCGGCGCCCTGTACCTGCTCGCGCTCGTGCGGCTCGTGAAGCTGCCCGCCTCGGTCGACGCGCCGCGCATCGCGCCGACACTCACGCCCACCGGATCGATCGCCCGGCCGGATGCCTCGACCCGGCGCTCCCGCCTCGCGCACTCGCCCTGGCGCGACCCGCGCTACCTCGCCCTCACGGGGCTCAGCGCGATCTTCGGCATGCAGTTCGGCGTGGCCGAGATCGGGGTTCCGCTCTGGATCGCGCACGAGACGGATGCCTCGACCGTGCTGGTCTCCGCGGTGCTGATCCTCAACACGATCATCGTCGTGATCTTCCAGGTGCCGCTCTCGCGGGGCACCCACGACCTGCGCCGTGCCGGACGCGTCTCCGCGATCGCCGCGTGGCTCATGGCCGCCGCTTGCCTGATCTACGCCGCCGCGGCCGGGCTGCCGGTCTGGTTCTCGGTGCTGTTCGTCGTGCTCGCCGCGATCTCGCACGCGTTCGCCGAAGTGCTCTCGCAGGCGGGCGGATGGGGGCTCAGCTTCGAGCTCGCCGACCCCGTGCAGGCGGGCACCTACCAGGGCGTCTACTCGATGGGGTACTCGATCGGAGCGACGCTCGCGCCCGTCGTCGTGACGGTCACGGCGATCAACCTGGGACTGGCCGGCTGGGGGATTCTCGCCGCGATCTTCCTCGCGTCGGGGCTCGGCACGTGGGCGATCGCGCGCCGCGCGGCGGCCGCCGCGTAACGCGCCGGTCGGAGCCCGCCGGTCGAGGAGCGAAGCGTCTCGAGACCGCCACGCCCGCCCGCCGGTCGAGGAGCGAAGCGTCTCGAGACCCGCCACGCCCAGGTCTCGAGACGGCGCCGGGGCGCCTCCTCGACCAACGCCCCGCCGGTCGAGGAGCGAAGCGTCTCGAGACCCGCCACGCCCAGGTCTCGAGACGGCGCCGGGGCGCCTCCTCGACCGGCGCGCCGGGGCGCCTCCTCGACCAGCGGGCCGGGGCGCCGCCGCAACCAACGGGTGGTCGGGTATCGTCGGGCGCATGCCTGCCGCGCCGTCGATCGTCTGGTTCCGCGACGACCTGCGCATCGGCGACCACCCCGCCCTCACGGCCGCCGTCGAGCGTGGCGCGCCCGCGGTGTGCGTGTACGTGCTCGACGAGGAGTCGCCCGGCATCCGCGCGCTCGGCGGGGCCGCCCGCTGGTGGCTGCACGGCTCGCTCGAGGCCCTGCGCGCCGATCTCGAGACGCTGGGCGCCACGCTCGTGCTGCGACGGGGAGCGGCGGGCCGCGTCATCCGCTCGCTCGTCGCCGAGACCGGCGCCGACGCCGTCTTCTGGAACCGCCGCTACGGCGGCCCCGAACGCGACATCGACGCCGAGCTCAAGTCCGGCCTCGCCGACGACGGGCTCGAGGTGCGCAGCTTCGGCGCGAACCTGCTGTTCGAGCCGTGGACGATCCGCACCGGGCAGGGCACGCCGTACTCGGTGTTCACCCCGTTCTGGCGGGCCTGCGTCGCGGCGCCCGAGCCGCGGCATCCGCTGCCCGCGCCCGCGCCCGATTCGTTCGAGGCGTCGGTGACGGATGTCGCGAGCGACGACCTCGCGTCGTGGCACCTGCTGCCGACCCGGCCCGACTGGGCGGCGGGCCTGCGCGAGACGTGGACGCCCGGATCGGCGGCGGCGCACGAACGCCTCGCGGAGTTCCTCGATGATCGCCTCGGCGACTACGACGCCGACCGCGATCGCCCGGCGATCGACGCCACCTCGCGACTGTCGCCGCATCTGCGCTGGGGCGAGATCAGCCCGTTCGAGGTGTGGAACGCCGTGCGCGAGCGGCGCGGAGGGGCAGGCGGCGCTTCGGGCGAGGCCCGCGGCCGGGCCCGGTTCCTCGCCGAGCTCGGCTGGCGCGAGTTCGCGTGGCACGTGCTGTTCCACGCGCCCGATCTCGCGACCCGCAACTGGCGGTCCGAGTTCGACGCGTTCCCGTGGCCGCGCCTGCACCCCACCGCGCTGCGCGCTTGGGAGGAGGGCCGAACGGGCGTGCCGCTCGTCGACGCCGGCATGCGCGAGCTCTGGCGCACCGGTTCGATGCACAACCGGGTGCGCATGGTCACGGCGTCGTTCCTCACGAAGAACCTGCTCGTCGACTGGCGCCGTGGCGAGCAGTGGTTCTGGGACACGCTCGTCGACGCCGACGCCGCGGCGAACCCGTTCAATTGGCAGTGGGTCGCCGGGTCGGGGGCGGATGCCGCGCCGTACTTCCGCGTGTTCAACCCGATGCTGCAGGCGAAGAAGTTCGACCCCGACGGCGCCTACGTGCGTCACTGGGTGCCCGAGATCGGCACCGACGACTACCCCGAGCCGATCGTCGACCTCGGCGAGTCCCGCGAGGCCGCCCTCGCGGGCTACGCGGCGGTGAAGTCGGCGCGCACCAGCACCCAGTCGTCCTCGTAGCGGTCGCCGAGCTTGAAGCGCTTGCGGCCGGCCTTCGCGAAGCCGTGCTTCTCGTAGAAGCGGATGGCTCGGGCGTTCTCCTCGTTGACGCCGAGCCAGACCGACGCGGCGCCGCGCGCGCGGGCGGCCTCGATCGCGGCCTCCATGAGCGGGCCGGCGACGGCACCTGAGCCGTGCGCCGTCTTGCGCGTGTAGAACTTGCTGAGCTCGATGGTCGGACGCACGGTCACGGCGGCCGCGACATCCGCGTCGGCCGGATCGCCCGCGATGAGCATCGCGTAGCCGACGAGCGCGCCCGTGCCGTGACCGTCGCCCTCGCCGTCGCCGTCGTCGCCGCCGCCGTCGACGTCATCGGCGCCGCGCTCGGCGACCACCAGCATCCGCTCGTCGTCGGCGAGGTACCCCTCGAAGCGGGCGACCGTGAAGTTCGTCGCGATGAACTCGGCGATGGCCTCGGGCGTGGTCGACGGCGGGCACGCGAGGGGGAACGTGTCGGCGGCGAGATCGGCCAGCGCCGCGGCATCCGCGGGCCCGGCCGGGCGAATGGAGTGGCGGGTCACGATGCGCCATTCTGGCAGAACCCCGCACGGATTCAGGAAATCGGGACCCATGCCCCGCTCACAGCGAGGATGGGGCCCGATCTCCTGACTTCAGCTCCCGGGGGGGGCCTGGAGCGCGCGCCCGAGCGGGGCTCAGAGGAACCTGGCGTACGCCCCCACCGTCAGGAACGTCGGGAACTCGGGCTCGAGCGCCACGGTGCGGAACACCGAGATCGCGTCATCGAACCGGTCGCCCTCGAAGCGCGGCAGGGCGGCGACGGCCTCGGCCATGAGGCGCACGATCGACGTCTGGTCGATGCGCGTGCCCTCGGCGGTGACCGTGTTGTTGTCGAGCCACTGCCAGATCTGCGAGCGCGAGATCTCGGCGGTCGCGGCGTCCTCCATGAGGTTGTCGATCGCCGCGGCGCCCGTGCCACGCAGCCACGACTCGATGTAGCGGATTGCGATCGCGATGTTGTCGCGCACGCCGGCCTCGGTGACCTCGCCGCCGATCGAGGGGATGTCGAGCAGGTCGGATGCCGCGACCTCGACGTCATCGCGCAGTCGGGCGACCTGGTTGGGCCGGTCGCCCAGCACCGCGTCGAACTCGGCGCGAGCCGTCGGGATCAGGTCGGGGTGCGCGACCCAGGTGCCGTCGAAGCCGTCGCCCGCCTCGCGGCGCTTGTCGGCCGACACGGCGGCGAGCGCGCGCTCGGTGACCTCGGGGTCTCGCCGGTTCGGGATGAACGCGCTCATGCCGCCGATCGCATGCGCTCCGCGCTTGTGGCACGTCTGCACGAGCAGCTCGGTGTAGGCCCGCATGAACGGCACCGTCATGGTGATCGCCTTGCGGTCGGGGAAGACCCAGCGGCGCCCCCGCGAGCGGAACGTCTTGATGATCGAGAAGATGTAGTCCCAACGGCCGGCGTTCAGGCCGGCGCAGTGCTCGCGCAGCTCGTAGAGGATCTCGTCCATCTGGAACGCGGCCTGGATCGTCTCGATGAGCACGGTCGCTCGGATCGTGCCCTGCGGGATGCCGAGCTCGCGCTGCGCGAACACGAAGATGTCGTTCCAGAGCTTCGCCTCGCGATGCGACTCGAGCTTCGGCAGGTAGAAGTACGGGCCGCGGCCGGCGGCGATGAGCGCCTGCGCGTTGTGGAAGAAGTACAGCCCGAAATCGACGAGCGACCCCGACGCGTGCATCGCCCGCCCGGCGCGGTCGTGGAATGTGAGGTGCTTCTCGACGAGGTGCCAGCCGCGCGGCCGCATCACGATGGTCGGGGTCTCCGACGCCGTGACGCGGTATTCCTTGCCCTCAGGGCTCGTGTACGCGAGGTCGCCGCGCAGGAAGTCGTACAGCGAGAGCTGCCCGCCGATGACGTTCTCCCAAGTGGGGCTCGTGGCATCCTCCTGGTCGGCGAGCCAGACCTTCGCGCCGGAGTTCAGCGCGTTGATCGCCATCTTCCGGTCGGTCGGACCGGTGATCTCGACGCGTCGGTCCTCGAGTCCGGGGCCGGGGCCGGCCACCCGCCACGACGCGTCGTCGCGGATCCATGCCGTCTCGGGCATGAAGCGCGGGTCGCGCCCGTTCGCGGCGTCGACGCGGGTCTGCAGCCGTGCGGCGAGCAGTTCGTGGCGGGTACCGGCGAACCGGTCGTGCAGCGCCGCGAGGAACGCGAGCGCCTCGGGCGTGAGGATCTCATCGGCGCGGTCCGGGCGGGAAGCGCCGGCGGGCGCGACCTCGATGCGCGGCTCGACGGTCTGGAAGCTGCCCGTGGCGGGCTTCGGTTCGGGCAGGCGACCGGATGCGGCATCCGTACGCTCTCGCTCGAGGGTCATGGTCGGTGTCGTGTTCATGATGGTGTCTCCTTCGGTTCGGCGGTGGCGAGTTCGCCGGTCGAGTAGCGCGAAGCGCGTATCAAGACCTGGTGTGGGTCTCGATACGGCGCCGGGGCGCCTACTCGACCGGCGGCCCCCCGACCGCCGAGAGGGTCAGTGAGCGAACTGGTCTTCCTCGGTCGATCCGACGAGGGCGAGGGTCGCGCTGCTGGGGTTCAGCGCCGTGGCGATCTGGTCGAAGTAGCCGGTGCCGACCTCGCGCTGGTGGCGCGTGGCGGTGTACCCGGATGCCTCCGAGGCGAATTCGGCCTCCTGGAGTTCGACGTATGCGCTCATGTGCCGCTCGCTGTAGTCCTTCGCGAGCGTGAACATGGAGTGGTTGAGGGCGTGGAAGCCCGCGAGGGTGATGAACTGGAACGCGTAGCCCATCGACGCGAGCTCGCGCTGGAACTTCGCGATCTGGTCGTCGTCGAGGTGGCGCTTCCAGTTGAACGACGGCGAGCAGTTGTACGAGAGTCGCTTGCCCGGGAACTTCGCGTGCACGGCCTCGGCGAACCGGCGCGCCAGGTCGAGGTCGGGCTCTGCCGACTCGACCCAGAGCAGGTCGGCGTACTCGGCGTACGCGAGCCCGCGGGCGATGACCGGCTCGATGCCGTTCTGCACCTCGTAGAAGCCCTCGGCGGTGCGCTCCCCCGTCACGAACGGGCGGTCGCGCTCGTCGTGGTCGCTCGTGAGCAGGGTCGCGGCGAGCGCGTCGGTGCGGGCGATGATGATGGAGGGCACGCCCGCGACATCCGCCGCCAGCCGCGCCGCGTTGATCGTGCGGATGTGCTGCGACGTCGGGATCAGCACCTTGCCGCCCATGTGACCGCACTTCTTCTCGCTCGCGAGCTGGTCCTCCCAGTGCACGCCGGCCGCGCCCGCCTCGATCATCTGGTGCATGAGCTCGTAGGCGTTCAGCGGGCCGCCGAAGCCGGCCTCGGCGTCGGCGACGATCGGGGCCATCCAGTCGCGCTCGCCGTCGGGGCCGGGTGTGCCCTGCTCGATCTGACCGGCGCGCAGCAGTGCGTTGTTGATGCGGCGCACGACCGCCGGCACCGAGTTCGCGGGGTACAGGGACTGGTCGGGGTAGGTCTGGCCGCTGAGGTTGGCGTCGGCGGCGACCTGCCAGCCGCTGAGGTAGATGGCCTTGAGGCCCGCGCGCACCTGCTGCACGGCCTGGTTGCCGGTGAGGGCGCCGAGCGCGGCCGACCACTGCGGGTCCTCCATGCGCTCGAACGCGGTGCCGGTGTTCTGCGTGATGTCCTCCCACAGGCGCTCGGCGCCGCGCTTGGCGAGGGTGCGCTCCTCGCGCACCGGGCCGCGCAGGGCGACGACGTCCTCGGCGGTGTAGTCGCGGGCGACGCCCTCCCAGCGCGGGTTCGCGTCCCACTCGAGCTGCAGCTCGGCTGCGGTCTGGATCTGGTCGCCGGGGCGGTTGGTGCTCATCGTCGTGCTCCTTCGGTGATGCGGCTTCGGCGCTGCGGTTCGGGACCGAGCGGATGTCTCGTGCGGTTCCCTCCGGCGTCTGATGCGGTGCCGTCGGGGTGGCCGTGCATCCACTCTGGGCGCCGCCGACAGGGTCCGACCCACGATCCGGGGGGTGAACTTCCGGCGAAGTTCTGCGCGGCGGAATTCCCGCCCCCGGATCGGCCGTTCGAGCCCCGGAGGCCCGGCTGCGGCATCCGCTCGCCGTTCATACCTTGCAGATCCATGTACCTTGCAGCACTATGTATGTGGCACTGTCAGGTATCCATCCGACTCGAGGAGGCCCATGCGCATCGGCAAAGACCTGGTCGCCGCGGCAGCGACCCCGGTCGTGCTCGGCATCCTCGCCGAGGGCGAGTCGTACGGCTACGCGATCCTCCAGCGCGTGGCCACCCTCTCCGAGGGCGAGCTCGAGTGGAGCGACGGCATGCTGTATCCGCTGCTGCACCGGCTCGAACGGCTCGGCCACGTGCACTCCGAGTGGCGCCGGTCCGAGGCCGGGCGTCCGCGCAAGCACTACCGGCTGAGCGAGCAGGGGGCCGCCGTGCTCGCCGACCAGCGCCGCCAGTGGTCGGTCGTCGGGGGCGTGCTCGGCAAGGTCTGGCCCGACGACGGCGGGCCGCGCGTGCGCCTCGCCTTCGGGGAGGCCTGACGTGGCGCCCGCCGAGGCCGAGACGCCGGGCCTCGAGGCGCTCGTCGCCTCCTGGCGCCGGTGGATGCTGCGCCACGACGCCCTCACCGAGCCCGACGTCGACGAGCTCGAGAGCCACCTGCTCGATCGCGTGGACCAGTTCGTCGCGTCCGGGCTCACCCACGACGAGGCGTTCCTCATCGCCGTGAAGCGGCTCGGCCGCACCGACGACCTCTCTCGCGAGTACGCGCGCGAACACTCCGAACGCCTCTGGAAGCAGCTCGTGCTCGACGGGGGCGGCGCCGAGGACGCGCGGGCGACGGATGCCCCGGGCGAGCCGCTCCCCCTGTTCCGGCGTGCGAACGGGCTCGCCGTCGCCCTCCTCCTCGGCGTCGGCGCGGGCCTCGCCGTCAAGACGGTGCAGTTCGCGGCGGGCGTGCCCGCGGCATGGCTCAATGTCGCCGTCACCGTGCTCCCGTTCCTCGCCCTGTGGTTCGCCTGGCGCCGGCGCCCCCGGGCCGCGACCATGATCGGCGCGGGCGCGGGCGCCGCGTTCGTCGTCGCCGGGCTCGCGCTGAACCTGTACCCCTTCGCGGCGCCCGATGGTTCCTCCGCGGGTGCGCTGTCCACCGCGACCGGGCTCCTCGCCATGATCGGCTCGTGCGTCGGGCTCTGGCTCGTCGTCGGCGCGGTCGAGGCGGGCGGGGCGTGGCGCAGCAGCGACGCGCGCATGCACTTCGTGCGGTTCAGCGGCGAGTGGGCGGTGTACGCGGTGCTCATCGCCCTCGTCGGCGGGGCGCTCAGCGCGCTCACCGTCGCCGTGTTCGCGTCGATCGACGTCGACGTGTCGGCGTTCGTCGGCGAGTGGGTGCTGCCGTGCGGCGCTGCCGGAGCGGTGCTCGTGGCCGCCTGGCTCGTCGAGGCGAAGCAGCGCGTGATCGAGAACATCGCTCCCGTGCTCACGCGGGTGTTCACGCCGCTGGTCACGCTCATGATGCTCGCGCTCATCGTCGCGGCGCTCGTGCAGTGGAACGTGGTCGACGCGAACCGCGACCTGCTCATCGCCTTCGACCTCGTGCTCGTCGTCGTGGTCGCCCTCCTCGTCTACTCGCTGTCGGCTCGCGATCCGCTGCTGCCGCCGGGCTGGTTCGACCGGCTGCTGCTCGTCCTGCTCGGGGCGGCGCTCGCCGTCGACCTCATCGTCCTCGTCGCGATGGTCGCGCGCACCGGCGAGTTCGGGTTCAGCGCCAACAAGACCGCCTCCCTCGGGCTCAACCTGATCCTGCTGGCGAACCTCGCATGGGCGACCCTGCTCCAGATCGGGTTCCTGCGTCGGCGCACCGGCTTCGCCGCGCTGGAGCGATGGCAGACCGCGTATCTGCCCGTGTACCTCGCGTGGGCGGGCGCGCTCGTGCTCGTCTTCCCGCCCGTGTTCGGCTTCGCCTGACGCTCCGCTGCGCGGCGACCCCAGCAGGTTTCGTCTGTGTAACGACCGGCCGGACGATCTGTCAGGCACCCCGGATCCGTGCGATGGTTTGTCCCATTCGGACCCGCGCCCATTGCTTCGGCGCCGGCGCACGGTTTGAATGGCGCAACGCGTACGCATAGCTGCGTCACGATGAACGGAGGCCACTTGGTGAGCACCACGATGACGACCGAGTCCGGCCGGACCGGCACCGACCCCGTCGAGGGCCCGGGTGCCGTGGTGCTCGACGGCGTCACGAAGCACTACGGCGAGGCGACGGCGGTGCGCGAGATGTCGCTCTCGATCGAACCGGGCGAGTTCATCTCGCTGCTCGGCCCGTCGGGCTGCGGCAAGACGACGACGCTGCGCATGATCGCGGGCTTCGAGCAGCCCGACGCCGGCGACATCCGCGTCTCCGGACGTTCCGTGCTCGGCGTGCCCGCCTACCGGCGCGACGTCAACACGGTGTTCCAGGCGTACGCGCTCTTCCCGCACATGAGCGTGGCCGAGAACGTCGCCTACGGGCTGCAGCAGCGCCGCACCCCCAAGGCCGAGATCCGCGAGCGGGTCGCCTCGGCGCT
Organism: Agromyces terreus; assembly: GCF_009749465.1. Classification (GTDB taxonomy): domain Bacteria; phylum Actinomycetota; class Actinomycetes; order Actinomycetales; family Microbacteriaceae; genus Agromyces; species Agromyces terreus. The sequence continues at coordinate 99,735 of NZ_WBIS01000007.1, read as the reverse complement.
CGACCTCGTGCAGATGCGCCGCTTCGCCGACCGCAAGTCCACGCAGCTCTCGGGCGGCCAGCAGCAGCGCATCGCGCTCGCGAGGGCGCTCGTGAACCGCCCGTCGGTGCTCCTGCTCGACGAGCCGCTCGGCGCGCTCGACCGCCAGCTCCGAGAAGAGATGCAGCTCGAGCTCAAGCTGCTCCAGTCCCGGCTCGGCATCACGTTCGTCTTCGTCACGCACGACCAGGGCGAGGCGCTCTCGATGAGCGACCGCATCGCCATCATGCGCGACGGCCGCATCGAGCAGCTCGCCGACGCCGACACGGTCTACGCGCGCCCGAGTTCCGCGTACGTCGCGGCGTTCGTCGGACAGCAGAACTTCATCGAGGGCGCGCTCACCGCCTCCCGCGACGGCATCGCGACGGCGCACGGCATCGTGCAGGCGACGACGGCGCGACCCGACCTGCCCGCGGGCTCCGTCGCGCAGGCCGCGATCCGCCCCGAGTTCGTCGAGGTGGCGGATGCCTCCGCCGCGGGCGAAGACGCCCCGACCCGGCCCAACCTCGTGCGGGGCACGCTCATCGGGGTCTCGCACCTCGGCGAGACCATGCAGTACCTCGTGCGCGTCGGCGACGACCTGAGCGTCATCGCCCGCCGGCCGACCCCGGATGCCCCGCGGCTCGCGGTCGGCGACGAGGTCGTCTGCTCGTGGCGCACCGAGAGCGTCCAGCTCTTCGCCCTCGACGCCGCGGCCGCCGAAGCCGGGTACGTCGAACCCCCGACCAACTGACCCGATCCATCCCCAGCCCCGAACCCACCGACCCGAACTCTGGAGCGAACATGGCTGAACAGTCCCCCCTCCGTATCCTCGCCAGCGCGGAGGCGACCCCGATCATCCGACGCGAGCTGTCCCGCCGCCGCTTCCTGAGCTTCGCCGCCGCGGCCGGCAGCGTCGGCCTCCTCGCGGCGTGCACGCCGGGCGGCGGCACATCGGCCGGCCCCCAGGCCACCGGCGGCGCGCTCGAGAAGAACCTGAGCATCTACTCGTGGGGCGACTACGACTCCCCCGACGTCGTCGAGGCGTTCACCGCCGAGCTCGGCCCGAAGGTGCGGTTCGACTCCTACGGCTCGAACGAGGAGCTCATCTCGAAGCTCGTCGCGGCCAAGGGCACGAGCGGCTACGACATCGTCGTGCCGACGGGCGCGTTCATCCCGCAGATGGTCGAGAACGGCCTGCTGCAGGAGCTGAACAAGGACCTGCTGCCCAACCTCGAGTTCATGGACCCCGAGTTCCTCGGCCGCGGCTGGGACCCCGACAACGCGTACTCGATCTGCAAGGCGTGGGGCACGACCGGGTTCGTCTACGACAAGACGGTCATCAAGCGCGAGCTCAAGACGTGGAGCGACTTCCTCGACGCGGCGCAGAACGAGGCCAGCGGCAAGACGAGCGTGCTCGACGACCCCGCCGAGGTCACCGGCATCTACTACTGGGCGAACGGCATCGACTGGAACACGACCGACGCCGCCGACATCGACGCGTGCGAGGACTTCATCGTCAACACGCTCGCCCCGAACATCGCGGCGTTCGACTCCTACCCGGGCGGCCAGGCGATCCCGCAGGCCACGCAGGTGCTCATGCAGTCGTGGAACGGGGACGCCCGCATCGGCATCCTCGAGAGCCCCGACCCCGACCGCTGGCAGTGGGTGCTGGGCTCGCCCGCGACCGAGCTGTGGATGGACAACTGGGCGATCCCGGTCGGAGCGGCGAACCCCGAGGCGGCGCACGCGTTCATCGACTACACGATGGTGCCCGAGAACCAGCTCCTGCAGGTCGACTACATCGGCTACCACACGGGTGCGGCCGGCATCGAGGATGCCGCCCAGGCCGAGGGCCTCGAGATGCTCGACCTGGTGTTCTTCACGCCCGAGCAGCTCGCGACCATGCACGACGGCGAGGTGAACGAGGCTCAGCAGCGCACCGTCGACATCTGGAACAAGGCGAAGGCTGCCGCCGGTGCGTAACCTGCGGTTCGGCCTCGCCGTTCCGGCCTGGACGTGGTTGATCCTGTTCTTCGTGCTCCCGGTGGGCGCGGTGATCTGGTTCAGCTTCGGCTACAAGCCCGGGCTGTTCGGCACGCACGCGAACGACATCCTCTCGTTCGACCGGTACGCGGAGGCGCTGACGCCGACCTTCTTCGACGTGTTCCTGAACACGCTGTGGGTGGGCATCACGGGCACGGTGATCTGCCTGCTCATCGGCCTCCCGGTCGCGTACTGGATGGCGGTGAAGTCCCCGCCGTCGATCCGCGGGCTCCTCATCGCGATCGTGATGGTGCCGTACTGGGCGAACTTCCTCGTGCGCACGATCGGCTGGCAGATCATCCTCGCCCCCGAGGGCTGGTTCTCGAACCTGCTCCAGGGCATCGGCCTGACCGACGCGCCGCTCGAGATCCTCTACACGCGTTCCGCGGTGCTGCTCGGCGTGGTCTACAACTACCTGCCGCTCATGATCCTGCCGCTGTACGTGGCGTTCGACCGCGTGGGCGACTCGCTCCGCGAGGCCAGCAAGGACCTCGGCGCGAACCGGTTCTCGACGTTCGTGCGCGTCACGATCCCGCTCGCCCGGCCCGGCATCATCGTGGGTGCGCTGCTCGTCTACATCCCCCTCATGGGCGACTACATCACGGCGACCGTGCTCGGCGGCGCACAGGGCAACATGGTCGGCCAGCTCGTCGCGAGCCAGTTCCAGACGGCGCAGAACTGGGCCCTCGGCTCCGCGATGGCGGTGCTCCTGATCCTCGTGATCATGGCCTCGGCGGCGGTGATCGGCGGCCTGCTCTGGTTGGTCGCCCTGCCGTTCCGCAACCGCTACACCGTCACGTTGGAGGAAGCACGATGACGAACAGCACCGTGAGCAGCGCGCCCGACACCAGCGCGGTCGCGGCGACGGGCATCGGCCCGAACGGGGCTCCGGATGCCTCGGACGGCCGTGGCGGGGCATCCGCACCGCGTCGACGCCGCCGGCGTTCGCTGCTCGACCTCGGCATGACCGTGTGGGCCGTGCTCGTCTTCCTGTTCCTGTTCGCGCCGATCCTCGTGATCATCGTGTACTCGTTCAACACGGGGCGCCTGCTCATCGCGTGGGACAGCTTCGGCATCGACCCGTACCTGACGATCTTCACGAAACCGGCGATCCAGGAGTCGGTCATGGTGTCGCTGCGAACCGGCGTCATCGCAGCCCTCGTCGCGACCCTGCTCGGCACGCTCGCGGGCATCGCGCTCGCGCGCCGCCCCGGCAAATGGATGTTCTGGTTCGTCGGGCTGCTGCTGCTCGTGTCGGTGACGCCCGAGATCGTCGACGCGGTGGCGTTGCTGCCGTGGCTCGTGTTCCTCGGCCAGGACCTCGGCATCGGCATCTTCAACGACGGCACCGTGCGCCTCGTCATCGGCCACTCGCTGTTCGCGACCGCGGTCGTCACGTACATCGTGCGGGCACGCCTCGTCGGCCTCGACGAGCAGCTCGAAGAGGCCTCCGCCGACCTGTACGCCACCCCGTTCACGACGTTCCGCCGAGTGACGATGCCGCTCGCCATGCCGGCCGTGCTCGCGGGCGCGCTGCTGTCGTTCACGCTCTCGCTCGACAACACGATCGTGGCCTCGTTCGTGCAGGTCTCCGGATCGACGCCGTGGCCCGTGTACGTGCTGAGCGCGCTCCGCAGCGGGCTCCGGCCCGAGATCGCGGCCGTCTCCACGCTCATGCTGCTGCTCACCCTCGGCGCTCTTGCGCTCGTGGCCTACGTGCTGAGACGCGCCGGCGACTCGGCGACGCAGATCGCGCGCACCATGGCCGGCGGCTGAGGCCAGGCCGCAGGCCGTCCGCTCGCCGATCGAGGAGGCCGGAGGCCGTCTCGAGATCCAGGTCTCGAGACGCTCCTCCGTCGCTCCTCGACCACCCATTCCCGCCGATCGAGGAGGCCGCAGGCCGTCTCGAGATCCAGGTCTCGAGCCGCGCCTCCGTCGCTCCTCGACCACCGATCCCACGATTGAGGACCAACACCATGACCCACGCCGACCTCGTCTTCTCGGGCGGTCCCGTCTTCACCGCGACGACCCAGCGCACGCGGGCCACCGCGGTCGCCGTGACCGACGGCCGCATCGTCGCCGTCGGCCACGACGAGGTGCGCGAGCTGATCGGGCCCGATACGCGGCACGTCGACCTCGCCGGCCGGATGCTCGTGCCCGGGTTCCAGGACGCGCATGTGCACCCGGTGTGGGGCGGGCTCGACCTCATGCGCTGCAACCTCGCCGAGCTCGAGACGCGCGACGAGTACCTGGCCGCGATCAAGGCCTACGCCGACGCGAACCCCGACACCGAGTGGGTGCTCGGCGGCGGCTGGTCGATGTCGGCGTTCCCGGGCGGCACGCCCACGGCCGCCGACCTCGACTCGGTCGTGCCCGATCGTCCCGCGTTCCTGCCGAACCGCGACGGCCACGGCGCCTGGGTCAACTCGGCCGCGCTGCGCCTCGCGGGCATCGACGCCGGCACGCCCGACCCCTCGGACGGGCGCATCGAGCGGGATGCCTCGGGCGAGGCATCCGGAACCCTGCACGAGGGCGCGATGGGCCTCGTGAACCGCCTGCTGCCGCGCACCACCGACGAGGAACTCATGCAGGCGCTCCTGCTCGGGCAGGAGTACCTGCACTCGTTCGGCATCACCGCGTGGCAGGACGCGATCGTCGGCAGCTACGGCGACGCCGGCGACCCCGGGCCCGCGTACGTCGCCGCGGCCGACGCCGGGAAGCTCACGGGGCGCGTCGTCGGCGCGATCTGGTGGGACCGCCTGCGCGGGCTCGAGCAGATCGACGACCTCGTCGCCAAGCGCGACGCGTATCGCGGCGGCCGGTTCGCGGCCACCAGCATCAAGATCATGCAGGACGGCGTGGCCGAGAACTTCACCGCCTCGATGCTCGAGCCGTACTGCGACGGGCACGGCCACTTCACCGACAACTCGGGCATCTCGTTCGTCGACCCTGCCGTGCTGAACCCGGCCGCGGCCCGGCTCGACGAGCTCGGGTTCCAGCTGCACTTCCACGCGATCGGCGACCGTGCGGTGCGCGAGTGCCTCGACGCCGTCGAGCACGCCATCGGGGCGAACGGCCGCAACGACCACCGCCACCACATCGCGCACATCCAGGTCGTGCACCCCGACGACATCGCCCGGTTCCGCGAGCTCGGCGTCGTGGCGAACATGCAGTCACTGTGGGCCGCGCTCGAGCCGCAGATGGTCGAGCTCACGCTGCCGTTCCTCGGTTCGCCGCGGGATGCCTGGCAGTACCCGTTCGGCGACCTGATGCGTTCGGGCGCGGTGCTCGCGGCGGGCAGCGACTGGTCGGTGTCGACGCCGAACCCGATGGCGGCGATCCACGTGGCCGTCAACCGCGTCTCGGCGCCCGGCTACGAGGAGGGCGAGTTCGACGTGTTCCTGCCCGAGCAGGCCATCGACCTCGCCACCTCGCTGACCGCCTACACGGCGGGCTCGGCGTACGTGAACCACCTCGACGACGTGACCGGCACCGTCGAGGTCGGCAAGCACGCCGACCTCGTGGTGCTCGACCGCGACCCGTTCGCGGGGCCCGCCTCCGCGATCGGCGAGACCCGGGTGCTGCAGACCTGGGTCGAGGGCGAGTGCGTGTACGAGGCATCCGACGCCGCGATGCTGTAGGTTCATCGCACGCCGTGCACCGCTGCACGGCGCAGAGAGAGGAACGCGATGCCCGACGACTACCCCGGCGATCCGCTGCTGCCCGGCCCCTTCGACGCGTTCGCCGCGTTCGGCGCATTCGGCGTCGTCTTCGGCATCGTGTTCGTGTTGGTGTCGCTCGTGGTCGCCACGGTCTTCGTGGTGGTCATCGTCTCGATCGTGCGCAACGCCCGCCGCGCGAAGGCCTCCGGGCACGACCTCATGACCATGGAGACCGATCTCGCGGTGCGGGCTCTCGACAGCGATCTGCTGGCCCCGGCCGAGGGCATCGAGGCGAGGCTGGCTCGCGTCGACGCGTTGCGGCGAGCGGGCACGATCAGCGAGGCCGAGCACGCACAGGCCCGGGCGGCGATCCTCGCGAGCGCGTAGCGTGGGCGCATGACCCGCACGCTCGTGATCATCGACATCCAGAACGACTACTTCGCGGGCGGTCGGCATCCACTCGTGGGGCCGGATGCCGCTGCCACCGCCGCCGCCCGACTGCTGGCCTCGCACCGCGAGGCCGGCCAGCCCGTGGTGCACGTGCAGCACGTGTGGGACGCCCCCGACGCCGCGTTCTTCGCCCCCGGCACGCACGGCGTCGAGATCCACCCGCTCGTCGCCCCCGCCGGCGGCGAGCCGGTCGTCGTCAAGGCGAAGCCGAACGCGTTCCTCGGCACCGACCTCGACGAGCGGCTGCGCGCGGCCGGCGCGGATGCCGACGGCGTCGTGATCGTCGGCATGATGTCGAGCATGTGCGTCGACGCGACCGTGCGGGCGGCCGCCGACCGCGGCTACTCCGTGACGGTCGCGCACGACGCGTGCGCCGCCCCCGACCTGAGATTCGGCGAGGCGACCGTGCCCGCCTCCCAGGTGCACGCGGCGTTCATGGCCGCCCTCGGCGACAGCTATGCCGAGGTCGTCAGCGTCGACGAACTGCTCGGCGCGGCCTGAGCCGCGGCTGGGCGCCGCCGAGCGGCCCGGCACCGGCGATCTGCCCGGCACCGGCGATCTGCCCGGCGGCGAGCGGATGCCGCAGCCGGCCCGCCCGCGTCAGCGCCGCGTCGCGAGCGAGTAGTCGCCCGATGCGCACCCGGTGATGCGCCAGGCGGCGGGCGAACGGGGCGCCTGCGCGACGTGCAGGTCGGTGATGCCGACCGAGACGACGTCGGGCTCGTCGGCGCCCGGCACCCAGACGTCCAGGCCGCACGAGTCGCCGTCGACGGTGCCGGTCAGTTCGAACGCCGCCCCGTCGGCCTCGAGCGAGGTGAGCTCGCCGGGGGCCGTTCGCGGGTAGGCGCGCTTCAGGATGTCGAGCAGGTCGGTGCGCGGCGGCGCGTCGTCGCCGGTCTCGCAGTCCTGCACCATGAGGCCATTGCCGGTCGGGCCGATGCCGTTCTGCGGGTCGCCGCAGGCCTGCTTCCACACCCAGTAGGCGCTGCCGAGCAGGTACTCGTCTTCGGCGTCGGCGTATCGCTCGAGCCTGGCGACGACGTCGTCGGGCTCGCCCCAGTACCCGTACTCGCCCGACCAGAGGGGCGCGTCGTAGTTCGCGGCGACGCGTTCGGCGAGCTTGAACTGCCGCTCGATGCTCACGATGGGCGGCAGACCGAGTGAGCGGTCCATGGTGATCGATTCGGCGTACAGGTGCGGCGAGAAGACGATGTTGCGGTCGGGCTCGTCGCGCAGGATCGGCCCGCTGTCGAAGCCGAGTCCCGACCAGAAGATGCTGGGCTCGACGAACACGATCTGCTGCCCGCCGTTCGCCCGAATCTCGTCGATCGCGCGGTCGGTGAACCGGCCGAGCTGCAGGGCGGTGGTGACCGGGGCGGTCTCGCCGAAGCCGGGCTCGTTCAGCAGGTCGTACCCGGCGACCGCTGGCTCGTCGCGGAACACCTTCGCGAGCTCGCCCCAGGTGTCGACGAGGGCCGTCTGCACGTCGTCGGTATCGAAGTAGAAGTGCTGGAACGCGCGGTCGCCGGCGGGCGAGATGTCGCGCCCCGTGAACGAACACCGGGGCGCGCCGTCGGTGAGGGTCGCCCACTCGGGTGCGCCGTCGTAGCCCCACATGGGGTCGGTGCCCGGCCGGCACGTCTCGCCCTCGGGAGTGGCGCCGGCCCACCAGCCGTCCTGGTGCATGTCGAGCACCGTGTACATGCCGTACTGCTTCGCCCATCCGACCGCCTCCACGATGCGGTCGAGGTAGTCCTGGTCGAGCTCGCCGCGCTCGGGCTCGAGGGCCGACCACGAGAACCCGAGCCGCACCACGTCGAACCCGTTCGCCTCCATGCCGGCGAAGTCGGCCTCGGTCAGCGGGCGCGTCGCGGGCACGTCGGGCTGGGGCTGGTAGAAGTCGACGAGCTGGTTGACGTTCACGCCGCGCAGCAGCACCTGGTCGCCGGCGCCGTCGACGATGCGGTCGCCGTCGGCGCGCAGCATGTCCTCGGGCAGGGCGGCGGATGCCTGCGGCTGCGCCGACGCGGTCTGCGCGAGGGCGGACGGCAGCACGAGGGCGGCGGCGAGCGCGACGACGGCGACGACCGCCGCGGCCAGCTGCACGGCACGCAACGAACGCGCCGAGCGCTCGGCGCCGCGCTCGGAGCGCTCGAGCACGCGGTCGACGACGAGCGCCCCGACCCAGACGATCCACCCGAGGCAGGCGCCGAACGAGAGCCCGTCGGCGATCGCGACGTATGCCGCCATGAGCGGCCACAGCCCGCCGTCGAGGCCGCCGTCGACGACGAACGCGACGAGCGCCTGCACCACGCCGAGCATGCCTCCGGCGACGAGGGCGGCGAGCCATCCGCCGAGCAAGCCCGGCACCCGGGCGCGCATCCAGCGCAGGCAGAGCGCGGTCGCCGCCGCGAGCACGACGACCGCGACGAGGAGCGAGACGGGGCCCCGGTCCATGCGGGCCACGGGAACGCCGTCGGCGTAGACGGCGCCGGTCCACCAGTACCCCGAGACGAGCGGCGCGATCGCCGCGAAGACGACGGCCACCGGCCAGGTGCGGGCGAGCCCGGCCACGGGGGCGACCATGCGCTCGGTCGGGCCGCCGAACCAGCGCGCGAGCGCGGCGACGATGAGGGCCGCAGGCACCGCCTTGCCGAGCACGTAGCCTGCACCCCAGGCGGAGAGCACCGGATCCCACGTCATCACGAGACAGGCCGCCGCCTGCGCGAGCAGCACGGCGAGCACGAGGCCCGCGACGAGGGTCCAGTAGCGCTCGCCCGCGCGCCGCGCCGCCCACCAGGTCATCGCGAGCAGCACGGGCAGGAACACGACGTAGGGCGCGAACGGCCAGATGCCGACGTCGGTGCGGAGCGTGCCGCCCGGCCAGCCGACCAGCGCGAGCAGGCCCGACGGATCGATCGCGGCCTGCACGATGACGAGGAGCAGCATCGCGGCGAGCGCGACCGAGGGACGACGGGCCGGCTTCATGGCACTCCAGCGTGACGTGTTCGGGTTGGGGGTCAGCACAGCATCCGGCACCGGTGCCGTGCGTGTCAACACGAATCACGTTTGGTATTGCGTCCGGGCGCCGACGCCACGCAGCGCGCCGCGCAGCGCGCCGCGTCGGTCGCCGCGCCTCAATCGCCGCGCAGCCGCCGCTCGATCTCGCGCACGGTGCCCGCGGGGTCGACGGAGTGGTCGTGCGATTCGGGCACGACCACGAGCTCGGCCCCGGGCATCGCCGCGGCGAGCAGGTCGGTCGATCGCACGAGCACGGGGAACGTCGGCTCCCCGCGGAAGATCGTCACCGGCAGGTCGACGCGCGTCATGGCCTCGGTCGGCGTCGAGACCTGCCGCGTCAGCAGCGCGTCGTAGACCACCGACTGCGCGAGGGGCACGAGCGAGTCGAACAGCGGGCTCTCGCGGATCTGCGCGATGAGCGCGTCGGGCAGGCCCACCCCCTCGCGCTGGAACGTCGTGACCGCCTCGGCGGTCTCACCGGTGTCGACGAGCGCTTGCAGCCGCTCGGGCAGATCGGCGGCCGGCTCGCCCTCGCCGAAGTGGAACGGCGGCTCCGACAGGAACAGGTGCGTGACGGGCACGCCCTGCGACGCCGCGAACAGCGCGAGCACCGCACCCGAGGAATGCCCCAGCACGGATGCCCCGCCCCCGACGGCCTCGATGACCGCGGCCAGGTCCTCGGCCTCGCGCTCGGGCGCGTAGGGGCGCGTGTCGCCGCTCTCGCCGCGCCCGCGCCGATCGACGGTGACGCCGCGGAACCCGGCATCCGCGAGGGCGGCGGCGAGCGCATCGCCCGCCTGCGCGGTCGAGAACGCCCCGCCCACGATGACGACCGGCGGGCCGTCGCCGACCTCCTGGTACGCGATGGCCGTGCCGTCTGCCGAGGTTGCGTGCTCCATGCCGCCCATCAGACCACCACCCGCGCGATGCGGCAAGGGGTCGTCTGCGACATCCGCGACCCTCGGCCCCGACGCACGCGGCCCGCCCGCAGGCTCAGCCCACCCGTTCGCCCCCACGACGCGAGGCCAGCGCCTCGGCGACGAGCCCGTGCACCGCATCGGGCCCCGGCGAGCGCCGGATCGCCTCGCCGATCTGCTCGGCGCGCTGCCGGAACCGGGGCTCGGCCATCACCCGGCGCACGGCGTCGCCCACCTGCCGCGGCGTCGGTGTGTCGGTGCGCAGGTCGACGCCCACACCCGACCACGCCACGCGCGCGCTCACCTCGGTCTTGTCCTCGGTGCGGCCGGCGACGATGAGCGGCACGCCGTGCTCGAGCGCGTAGTGCACGCCCCCGTAACCGCCGTTGGTGACCATGAGGTCGGTGCGCGGCAGGAGGCGGTCGTACGGCAGGAAGCTCGCGGTTCGCACGTTGGCGGGCAGATCGCGCGGCAGCGTGTCGACCGGGCGTCCGCCCGTGCTCACGACGACGAGCAGGTCGTCGTCGGCGAGCGCGCGCACCGTGGGCTCGATCAGGGTCCAGTCGGCGTTGGCCACGGTGCCCTGCGTGACGTGCACGACGGGTCGGGTGCCGTCGAGGTCGGCCCACCAGTCGGGCAGCGGCACGGTCGACGCCCGCGCCCGCGAGACCGGGCCGACGAAGCGCACCGTGTCGGGCAGGCCGTCGCGCGGGTACTCGAACTCGGGCACCGTGAACTGCACGAGCAGGTCGGCGCCGCTCGGCCAGTCGAGGAAGAAGCGCTCGAGCGGGCGGCCGACCTCGGTGCGGCAGAGCTCGTCGGCGAAGCGCTGTACAGGGGCGAAGACACCGCGCTCGGCGCTCAGCGTCAGCAGGCGGTTGCGCAGACGGCCGAGCCCGCCGGGGCGGGGGCGCACGCCGAGGCCGAACGGCGCGACATCCGGATGCTTGATGCCCAGCGGGATGATGCCGAGGTTCACGAGCAGCGGGCGCTGGTCGCGCGGGATCTCGCCAAGCAGCGCGGCGGCGGCGAACATCGATTCGGCGAGGATCGCGTCGGTCGGCTCGGCCGCGAGCGCGGCACGCACCGCGGCGAGCTGGGCCGGCACCGGCTTCAGGAAGATCTCGATCATGTCGTAGCGGATGCCGGCGGGCCCGCGGAGCCCGCGCCGCCCCGGGAATGCCGCGTCCACGTCGCGGTCGTCGTAGTCGGCTGCGGGCGGCAGCGGCAGGTACTCGGCCCCGGTCGCGAGCACCGCGTCGCGGTACCGCGCTCCGGTGAGGAAGCGCACGCGGTCGCCCGCGGCGACGAGCGAGGCGGCCACCGCGAGCAGCGGGGTGACGTGCCCGTGCACGGGCGTGGCGGTCATCAGGACGGAGCTCATGGTCGAGGTCCTCGGTTCTGTCTGGTCGGATAGTATCGAATCACGTTCTGGAGTATTCACCACCTCAATGGGTTAGTCAATAAGGGAGAACCCTGATGTCCGAGAAGGCCCCCACCCGCGCCTACCGCTCCGCCCTCCGCACCGAGCAGGCCGCCGCGACCCGCCGCCGCATCCTCGAGGCGGCCGCCGCCTGCTTCGCCGAGCACGGCTACAGCGGCACCTCGCTCGCCGACATCGGGGCCAGGGCCGGCGTCTCCCCCGAGACGGTCAAGGTCAACGGGCCGAAGCGCGAACTGCTGCTCGGGGCCTTCGAGCAGGCCTTCGCCGGCGCCGAGGGCGAGGCGCCCGTGTCCGAGAGCGACCGGGCGCGGCAGCTCATCGCCGAAGCCGACGACGACGCGTTCCTCACCGGGGTCGCGGCCTTCGTGGGCGCCGCCAATGCGCGCACGAGCGCGCTGTGGATGGAGTTCCTCGCCGCCGCCAACGCGGACCCCGCCGTGGCGAGCGCGCTCGACGACCTGCTCGCCCGACGTCGGGGCGACTACCTGCGCGTCGTCGAGCAACTCGTCGAGCGCGGCATCGCCGTCGGCGTCGACGACCCGCAGGATGCCGCGGCCGCGCTCTCGTTCCTCTGGTCGCCCGAGAGCCACCAGCAGCTCGTCCTCCAGAGCGGCTGGGGCATCGAGCGCTACGAACGCTGGCTCGCCGACGTCGCCCGACGCCAGTTCGCCGGGTGAAGCCCGGGCCCGCCGGGTGAAACCTGGGCCCGCCGGGTGAAGCCTGGGCCCGCCGAAAGAACATCCTCGGTGCTTCACGCTCGCGGTCGACTCGATGACCTCTGAAACCACCCCAGCGCCCCAGAGACGCAGAACTTCGTAAAGAGTTCTGTTTGCGGCATCCGCACGCGCGTGTGACCATCGAGAGATGATCACCGCCGATCGCAGCATCCGAGCCTCCGCCTTCGACCCGCCGGCCCGCACCGCGTCCGCCGCCGTCGAAGCCGACGTCGAGCCCGGCACCGAGGTCGACGCCCTCACGCTCGGGCGGCGCATCCGCGAGCACCGCACCGCGCGCTCGATGACGCTCGGCGAGCTCGCGGCGGCGATCGATCGCGCACCGAGCCAGGTGAGCGCGATCGAGAACGGCAAGCGCGAGCCCCGGCTGTCGATGCTGCGCACGATCGCCCTCGCACTCGGCACCTCGGTCGACGAGCTCCTGAAGCCCGATGCCCCGTCCGAGCGCGCGGCCCTCGAGATCGCCGTCGAGCGCGCGCAGCGGGGGCCCGTGTTCTCGGCGCTCGGGCTCGAGCCGTTCCGCGTCGCGAAGGGCATGACAGACCAGACGCTCGCGACGATCCTCGCGCTGCACAACGAGATCGACCGGCTGCACCGCGAACGGGCGGCGACGCCCGAAGAGGCGCGACGGGCCAACGCGCTGCTGCGCGCCGAGATGCGGGCCCGCGACAACTTCTACCCCGAGCTCGAGGCGAAGGCCGCCGAGCTGCTCGAGGCCGTCGGCCACACGGGCGGCCCGGTGTCGCACCAGCTCGTCGCCGACATGGCCAGCCACCTCGGCTATTCGCTGCACTACGTCGGCGACCTGCCCCACTCGACCCGCTCGGTCACCGACAAGCGCAACGGCCGCATCTACCTGCCGACCGCGCAGTCGCCCTCGCGCGACTCGCGCTCGCCCATCCTGCAGGCGCTCGCGAGCCACCTGCTCGGCCACGAGGAGCCGGGCGGCTACGCCGAGTTCCTCCGGCAGCGCATCGAGACGAACTACCTGACCGCCGCGATCCTGCTGCCCGAGCAGGCGGCCGTGCGCTTCCTCACCGAGGCGAAGAACCTGCGCCGCATCTCGATGGAAGACCTGCGCGACGCGTTCGCCGTGTCGTACGAGACGGCGGCGCACCGGTTCACGAACCTCGCGACGGCGCGCCTCGGCATCCCGGTGCACTTCACGAAGGTGCACGAGTCGGGCACGATCATCAAGGCCTACGAGAACGACCGGGTCCGCTTCCCGAGCGACGCGCTCGGCGCGATCGAGGGCACCACGATGTGCCGCAACTGGACGGCGCGCACCGTGTTCGACGTCGAGGACCGCTTCAGCCCCTGGTACCAGTACACCGACACTCCGTCCGGCACGTTCTGGTGCACCTCGCGCATCGAGAAGGCGAAGGAGGGCGAGTACTCCGTGTCGGTCGGCGTGCCGTTCGAGCACGTGAAGTGGTTCCGCGGCCGCGAGACACCCCATCGTGCGGTTTCACGCTGCCCCGACCCCGCCTGCTGCCAGGCTCCGTCCGGACTCGCCGAGCGATGGGCGGATGCCTCATGGCCGGCCGCCCGCACCCCGACGAGCCTGCTCGCGGCCCTGCCGACGGGCACGTTCCCGGGCGTCGACCAGACCGAGGTGTTCACCTTCCTCGAGGCGCACGCACCGCGCGGCTGAGCCTCAGCGGCGGCGCTCTTCCTCTGCGAGCGCGAGGAACCAGTCGAGGCCCGCGCGATGCGACACGATGCCGTAGTCGAGCGTCGCCCGGCGATAGCGGAAGAGACGGTCGTACTCGGGCGGCACCTCGAGCGAGTCGATCTGGTCGGCGATTCCCTCGAGGGCGTTGCGCTCGTGGGTGATCGCGGCGACGAGGTCGTCGAGCACCGCCTGGCGCACGTCGTCGTCGTCGACGAGTCCGAGGTGGTAGAGCTTCGAGAGGGCGGCGACCTCGAGGTCTCCGCCGGCAACGGGAGCGCGCATCCAGGCGTCGAACGCCGCACTGCCGGCATCCGTGATGGTGTACGTCTTCTTGTTGCGGCCGCCGTCGATGCTCTCGACGAAGCTCACGTAGCCCTTCGCGAGCAGCGACTTGAGCGCACTCTGCAGGCTGCCATAGCTCGCGCGATAGAAGAGCGAGATGCCCTGCTCGAACTGTTTGTTCAGCGAGTAGAGGGTCTGCGGGCCGATGAGCAGCAGGCCGAGGATCACGTTGCCCATGCGGTTCCTCTCGCGGATCGGTCGTCGACGGATGCGGCGGGCCGCGGCTAATGCTACGTTCCGTGATGTATCGAGTAGTGACATCACGAATGGCAACCCGTCGGAGGGATTCTCGCAGATGCCCGTTCCCCAGCGCCCAGCGCCACCCGCCACCTCGAATCCTGGTCGACACGGCCTCGACCTCCCCGGATTCACCGAACAGCTCGACGCGCACCTCGCCCGGATCACGCACCGGCGCGGCTACCTCGGCGCGCCGCAGGTCGCGGTGCGTTCCGAACGACTCGGCCTCGACTACCGCTTCGGCGACCACCGCCAGCGGTTCCACGTCGCGAGCATCGGCAAGACCTTCACCGCGACGCTCATCATGCAGCTCGTCGAAGCCGGCGCGTTCACGGTCGACACGCCCGTCAGCGCGCTCCTCCCCCACGACGAGCTCGCGGGCCTCTTCGAGATCGAGGGAACAGCGGATGCCGCGGGCGGCGCGACCGTGCACCACCTGCTCACGCACACGGCGGGCGTCGCCGACTACTTCGGCGGCGCCGTCACGAGCGGCCCGCGGATGCTGGACCTCGTGCTCGCCGAGCCCGATCGGCTCTGGACGCCGCCGCAGCTGCTCGACTTCAGCCGCGAACGCCAGCGACCCATCGGGCGCCCCGGCGGGCGGTTCGCCTACTCGGACACGGGGTACGTGCTGCTCGGCCGGATCCTCGAGCTGACCACCGGCCGAGCGTTCCACGAACTGCTGCAGGATCGGGTGTTCACGCCCCTCGGCATGGACGACAGCGCTGTGCAGTTCTTCTCCCGACCCGCGCGCGACATCGTGGAGCGCTCGGTGGCGGGCGCGCCCGGCGACGGGGCCGGCACTCGCGTGGGGCACGTCGTGACGACCGAGATCGCGCCGTTCCGCCTCGGCAAGGTCGAGGCGAGCCGGTTCACGAGCATCAGCTGCGACTGGGCCGGCGGCGGCATCGTCTCGACGCCGGGCGACCTCGCGACCTTCAGTCACGCGCTGCACCACGGCGAGCTCGTGAGCGATGCGAACCTCGCCCACCTCTTCGAAGTGCGCAACCGGTTCCGCCCCGGCATCCGGTACGGGGCAGGCACGATGCAGGTGCGGTTCGACGGCTTCAGCCCGTTGCTGCGCGGCCTCCCCCGCCCGGTCGGCCACATCGGCGTGCTCGCGACGCACCTGTTCCACGACCCCGTGCACGACGCCGAGATCGTGCTGAACTTCGCGTCGACCCGCGAGATGACGCGGAGCTTCCGCACGCTCATCGCGATCGAGCAACTGCTGCAGCGCCGGTCGGCCTGACCGCGAGACGGGCGGTCGAGGAGCGGTGCGCGTCGCTTACTCGACCAGAGCGGGGCTGCTCCGGGTCGGCCGCGTGTCGAGCCACTCCTGATGCTCGCGCATGGCCTTTCGCACCGCCAGCCGGATCACCGTGTAGAGCACGAACGCGAGGATCGCGATGCCCGCGACGTAAAGCAGGAGTACGAGGATCGAGGTCATCGCATCAGTATGGCCAAGCCGGAGCGGGCGTGGCACAGCCTGTCCGGTGGGAGGCGGATGTCGAGACAGCCGCCACTGGCGCCGTCAGCGCGCCGCGCGGGAGGATGGGGAGACCAACCGCATCGGAGAGATACCCCGTGGGAACGACCGTATTCGAACGACGCCGGCCTCCGGCATCCGTTGTCGAGCATGCCTTGAAGCCGACCCGACAGGCGGTGTTCTGGCTGGAAGACCTGCCCGAGGGCGCCGTCGGCGGGCGCCCGAAGCTCACCCGCACGATCGTGGCCGACCTCGTCGTGGTCGGCGGCGGCTACACGGGCCTCTGGAGCGCCGTGCTCGCGAAGCGCCGGAACCCGGGCGCGCGGGTCGTGCTCGTCGAGGCGAAGTCGATCGGCTGGGCCGCGTCGGGCCGCAACGGCGGCTTCTGCGAGTCGAGCCTCACGCACGGCGACGAGAACGGCATGGCGCGCTGGCCCGACGAGATGCCGCTGCTGCACCGGCTGGGCCTCGAGAACCTCGACGCCATCGAGGCGTCCGAGGCCGAGCTCGGCATGGACTTCCACTTCGAGCGCACCGGGCAGCTCGCTCCCGCGATCGAGGAGCACCAGCTCGAGTGGCTGCGCGAGTGGGCCGACGAGGCGGCAGCCCGCGGTGAGGGCGACGAGGTCGTGTACCTCGACGAGCACGAGGTCCAGGCATCCGTCGCATCGCCCACCTATCTCGGGGGCGTGTGGGAGAAGCGCACGAACGGCATGGTGCATCCGGCTCGCCTCGCGTCCGAGCTGGCGCGCGTCGCCGAGGAGCTCGGCGTCGAGGTGTTCGAGCACTCCCCCGTGAAGCGGCTCGAGACCCCGGGCTCGACGGGCGCCGTCAGCGTCGTCACCGAGCACGGCCGCGTCGACGCGACGCATGCGGTGCTCGGCACGAACGTCTTCCCGTCGCTGCTGAAGCGCAACCGCCTCATGACCGTGCCCGTCTACGACTACGTGCTCATGACCGAGCCGCTCTCCGAGCAGCAGCTCGAGAGCATCGGATGGCGCGACCGCCAGGGCATCGGCGACATGGCGAACCAGTTCCACTACTACCGCCTCTCCAAAGACAACCGCATCCTGTTCGGCGGCTACGACGCGATCTACCACTACGGCCGCAGGGTGCGTTCGGGCTACGAGCGCCGCCCCGAGACCTGGAACACGCTCGCGAACCACTTCTTCACGACGTTCCCGCAGCTCGAGGGCCTCCAGTTCAGCCACCAGTGGGCGGGCGCGATCGACACGAGCACCCAGTTCACGGCCTTCTTCGGCACGGCGCGCGACCATCGCGTCGCCTACGCCGCCGGGTTCACGGGCCTCGGCGTGGGATCGACGCGGTTCGCGGCCGAGACGATGCTCGACCTGCTCGAGCGCCGCGACAACGAGCGCACGCAGCTCGAGATGGTGCGCAAGCGCCCGCTGCCCTTCCCGCCCGAGCCTGCGGCGTCGATCGGCATCAACGCGACCCGCTGGTCGCTCGACCGTGCCGACCACAACCGCGGCAAGCGCAACGTGCTCCTGAAGACGCTCGACGCGCTCGGCCTCGGGTTCGACTCGTGAGCGGGCTCGCGCGCCTCGAGCCGGGTTCGATGACGGATGCCGCGGGGCTGGCGCTCGAGCCCGAGCCCGTGCCCGCCGAGCAGGCCGTGTCGGGCGGCCCGACGACCGCGTACACGGCGCTCGACGAGCCCGCCGCGGCCGACGGGGTCGGCGAGATCGGGGTCTGGGAGATGACCCCCGGGGTGATGCGCGACATCGAGGTCGACGAGGTGTTCGTCGTGCTCGCGGGCGACGCGACCGTGGAGTTCGAGGAGCCTCGGCTCGACCCGATCGAGCTGCGCCCCGGTTCGGTCGTGCGCCTGACCGCCGGCATGCAGACGGTCTGGACCGTGCGCGCGACGCTCCGCAAGATCTTCATCTCGCGCTGACGCCCGGCGGCGCGACGGGCATCGCATACGCTCGGAGCATGGCCGCACTCGACGACGCCCTCACCGCGCCCGCATCCGTCGCCTCCGTCTCGATGGACGACGCCCATCGGTTCAGCAAGCCGACCCGTGACGAGATCCGGCTCGTGACCGGGCTCGGCGTCGAGGGCGACGCCCACTTCGGCGAGACGGTCCAGCACCTCTCGAGGGTCCGTCGCGACCCGACCTCGGCGAACCTGCGCCAGGTGCACCTGATCCACGCCGAGCTGCTCGACGAGCTCGCCGCCGACGGCTACGACGTCGCGCCGGGCGCCCTCGGCGAGAACGTGCTGACGCGCGGCGTCGACCTGCTCGGGCTGCCGCGCGGCACGCGCCTGCGCATCGGCGGCGGGGCCGAGGTCGAGATCACCGGCCTCCGCAACCCGTGCACGCAGATCGACCAGCTGGGCGACGGCCTCATGAAGCGACTGGTGTCGCGCGACGACGACGGCGAGGTGGTGCGCCTCGCGGGCGTCATGGCGGTCGTGCTCGCCGGCGGCGAGGTGCTGCCCGGAGACCCGATCACGGTCACGTTGCCCGACGGCGAGCACGAGCCGCTCCAGCCCGTCTGACCCGATTCCGCCGTTCCGACGGGGCCGCGACGCCCTGGCACCGATCAAGCGGGAACGGCCTGCGCATCGCCCGACTCGGCCGGCGGCGGGGCGGACTCGATGCGGAACGTCTCGGCGAACCGGTCGAGCAGGGCCTCGTCGGCCGTCGGAACGACCAGCCGGCCGGGGTCGCCCGTGAGCAGACGGTGCAGCTGCGCCGGCTCCAGCTCGAGTTCGAGCACGGCCTCCGGCACGGGCTCGAACGCCGAACGCCGCCTCGGCGCGGGGAGCGCGCCGGGCCCGATCGCCACGACGTCGAGCGAGGCGCCCACGACGACGGCCGACAGGGAGACGCCGCCCTCGTCGCCCTCGCGGACGCCGCCCACGTGCAGCACGTACTCGGAGGGCGGCAGCGCCGCCGCGGCATCCGCTCGGAATGCGGCCCGCAGCGACATCGCGAGCGCGTCGGCGTCGACCGACTCGCCCTCGCCCCGGTCGCCGAGCATCGCCCAGCCCCAGCGCTCGAGGGCGAGGACGACCGGTTCGAGGGCGCGGCCGGACTCGGTCAGCTCGTAGCCGCCGCGAACGCTCGGCACGCGGCGCACGACCCCGGACTCCTGCAGTTCCCTGAGCCGGTCGCTGAGGATGTTCGTCGGGATGCGGGCCAGCGACGCCTTGAGATCGCCGTAACGCCGCGGGCCGACGAGCAGGTCGCGCACGATGAGCAGCGCCCAGCGGTCGCCGACGCGCTCGAGCGCGCGGGCGGTACCGCTGTACTGCCCGTACCCGCGCGCCGCGCGTGTCGCCATGCGGCCGCCCCGGTCAGGCCGTGGGCGCCGAGGACTCGGCGCCCTGCCCGGCCAGGTACGCGTCGGGGCCCTGCTCGACGGCGGTCGGCTCCATGTAGAGGAAGCCGAGGATGTTGCCGTCGGGGTCCTCGAGGTCGCGCGAGTACATGAAGCCGTAGTCCTGCGCCTCGCGGGGCTCGGTGCCGCCGGCCGCCAGCCCCTTGGCCATGACCGCGTCGACCTCGTCGCGGGAGTCGCGCGTGAACGCGATGCTCGTCTGCGCGTGGGTCTTGGGGTCGACGATCTGCTTGTCGGTGAAGGTGCCGAGGTACTCGCGCGTGAGCACCATGAAGTAGATGTTCTCGTCGAGCACGACGCAGGCGGCGTTCTCGTCGGTGAACATCGGGTTGATGCTGAACCCGAGGCCCTCGTAGAACGCCTTGGAGCGGGCGAGGTCGGCGGTGGGCAGGTTCACGAAGATGCTGGTTGCGGTCATGATCTCCTCCTGTGGGATCGCGGTGTTCCGTTCGCGAGACCCAGCTTGCTCTTTGCAAGTGGACTTGTCAATAGCAAGTAAACGACGAAGTCCGGATGCCGCGGATGCCGCGGGCATGCCGCGTGTCAGCGCGCGGCGCTCCGCCGCACGAGCAGCGCAAGGTGCAGGGCGGTCAGCACCTCGCCGTCGTCGAGGTCGAGCCCGAGCAGGTCGCCGATGAGCGCGAGCCGCTGGTAGAACACCGACCGCGACAGGTGGGATGCCGCCGCCGCCGCGGTCCGGTTGCCCGGATGCGCGAGCATCGCGCCGAGCACGCTCAGCAGGTCGCCGTCGCGCGCGAGGTCGTACTCGATGAGCGGCGCGAGCATCCTCTCGCTGTGCCGGAGCAACCGGTGGTCGTCGCGCAGCGAGGTGACGAGCCGCATGAGCGGACGGTCGTCGCCGCGACGCACGAGCACGCCGCGGACCCCGCGCGGCCGAGCGCCGCGCGCGAGGTCCGTGGCCTCCTGCACCGAGCCGAGCATGGCCTCGAGCCCGGTCGCCGCGGCCCCGATCGAGAGCACGAGCCGGTCGGCGGATGCGGCGTCGCCCCCGACGAGCGCCGTTCCGAAGGCCTTCGCCTGCGCGTCGGTCAGCGGCTTCGGCACCGACAGCAGCACCACGCGAGCGCCGGCGGGCGCGCCCGCGATGGCGACCTCGCCGTCGATCGCGCGCCCGGCGAGCGCTCGCGCCGCGGCATCCGCCGCACCCGCATCGACGCGCGCGCCCGTCGCGACCACGCCGTACAGGGTCGACCCGTCGACCGGCAGGCCCGCCGCCCGCACCCGCGCCTCGGCGCCCGCGAGCCCCGCGAAGCGACCCGCGACGAGGCCGTCGACGAGGCGCTGGCGGCCGATGCGCGTCCACTCGTCGGCCTCGCCGTCGGCGAGACGCCCGAGCGCCAGGGCGATGGCCCCCTGCTCGAGCACGCTCGTGCGGCCCGCCGCGTGGGCCGGGCCGGGCAGCGCGATGAGGTGCCCCCATCGGGTGCCCCGCGCCTCGACCGGCACGATGAGCCACTGCTCGGAGGCCGCAGGCGTGCCGGGGGCGGCCGCGTGCCGGTGGGCGAGCCGGGAGCGCGCCTCCCAGTTCGTGAAGAGCACCTCCTCGGCCGCGGGCGGCACCTCGGCGGCGACCACCTCGTGCGCGAGGTTCTCGAGCACGACGGCGGAGCCGAGCGTCTGTGCGAGCTGATGCACGATGAAGTCGGCCGGAGACCCCCGCAGGCTCAGCGCCGTGAACCGCTCGCGCACCTCGTCGCGGGCGCGGAGGGCGGCCGTCTGCTCCGAGATGATGCGGTTGTGCACCGCCTCGGTGAGCACCACGAACTTCACCTCGCGGTGCAGGGTGACGAGCGCGAGCCCGCGGTCGCGAGCGGCCTTCTCGACCACGGCCGGCACGTAGCGGTAGTGCACGCCCAGCTCGAGCACGAGGCCCGCGAGGCCCGCGTCGACGAGCCCGCCGATGAACTCGTCGAGCTCGGCGGGCTCGGTCGGCCAGCCCGATCCCGTCGAGAGCAGCAGCTCCCCGCCCTCGAGCAGGCGGGCGACCCCGGCGCTGTCGGACACGTGCACCCATCGCACGCTCGCCTCGAGGGCCTCGTCGCTCGCGAGCACCTCGGGCAGGCCGTCGACGACCGCCTGGAGCGCGAGGATCTCGCGCACCGTCGGAAGGCCGTCATCGAGGACCGCCGCGCCAATACGATCCGTCTGGATCACCGACTCTTCGCGACGTTCTGACATCCGCGCACCCTCACACCCTCTGAAAAACTTGAAGTCGCAAGCCTAACCGACGGTCGGGCGAAGTGTCCGGGTGCGCAAGGCGCCGGCCACGCGGCATCCGTCACTCCATCACGAAGGAACTGCCATGAGCATCACCGAGACCGCCTCCGCGCCCGCGCCGACCCATGAGGTCGCGACGATCGGGCACTGGGTCGACGGCGCCCCGCGCGCGTCGACGAGCGGACGCACCGCGCCCGTGTACGACCCCGCGACGGGCGCCGTGCAGGCCAGGGTCGCCCTCGCCGACCAGGCCGAGATCGACGCGGCGATCGCCTCGGCGCACGCCGGCTTCCTCGAGTGGAGCGGCTACTCGATCGCGAAGCGGCAGACCGTGCTCTTCGCGTTCCGCGAGCTGCTGAACTCGCGTAAGGGCGAGCTCGCCGAGATCATCACCTCCGAGCACGGCAAGGTCGTCTCCGACGCGATGGGCGAGATCCTCCGCGGCCAGGAGGTCGTCGAGCTCGCGACCGGGTTCCCGCACCTCATCAAGGGCGCGTTCAGCGAGAACGCCTCCTCGGGCATCGACGTGTACTCGATCAAGCAGCCCCTCGGCGTGGTCGGCATCATCAGCCCGTTCAACTTCCCGGCCATGGTGCCGATGTGGTTCTTCCCGATCGCGATCGCCGCGGGCAACGCCGTCGTGCTGAAGCCCTCCGAGAAGGACCCCTCGGCCGCGCTCTGGATCGCGGCACTCTGGAAGGAGGCCGGGCTGCCCGACGGCGTGTTCACCGTGCTCCAGGGCGACAAGCTCGCGGTCGACGGCCTGCTGACCAGCCCGCTCGTGCAGTCGATCTCGTTCGTCGGCTCGACGCCGATCGCGCAGTACATCTACGAGACGGCGTCCAAGCACGGCAAGCGCGTGCAGGCCCTCGGCGGCGCGAAGAACCACATGCTCGTGCTGCCCGACGCCGACCTCGACCTCGTCGCCGATCAGGCCGTGAACGCCGGGTACGGCGCCGCGGGCGAGCGCTGCATGGCGATCAGCGTGGTGCTGGCCGTCGAGCCCGTCGCCGACGACCTCATCGAGAAGATCGCCGAGCGCATCGGCCGCCTGAAGATCGGCAACGGCGCGGGCGTCGACGCCGGCGACGGCACGCGCGTCGAACCCGACATGGGCCCGCTGATCACCGACGTGCACCGCGACAAGGTCGCCTCCTACGTCGACATCGCCGAGGCCGACGGCGCGACCGTCGTCGTCGACGGCCGCGGCCTCACGGTCGACGGCCACGAGGACGGCTTCTTCTTCGGCCCGACGCTGCTCGACCGCGTGCCCACCACGAGCCGCGCCTACACCGAGGAGATCTTCGGCCCGGTGCTCTCGGTCGTGCGCGTCGCCTCGTACGACGAGGGCCTCGACCTCATCAACTCGGGGCAGTTCGGCAACGGCACCGCCATCTTCACCAACGACGGCGGCGCTGCACGCCGTTTCCAGAACGAGGTGCAGGTCGGCATGATCGGCATCAACGTGCCGATCCCCGTTCCCGTCGCCTACCACTCGTTCGGCGGATGGAAGCAGTCGCTCTTCGGCGACGCGAAGGCCTACGGCGTGCACGGCTTCGACTTCTTCACGCGCGAGAAGGCCGTCACCAGCCGCTGGATCGACCCCGCCACGCGCACCGACAGCGCGCACACCGGCATCAACCTGGGCTTCCCCCAGAACCACTGACCGTCTCGTCGGTCGAGGAGCGCAGCGTCTCGAGACCCCCGGTCTCCGGCCCCCTCGCTCCTCCTCCGGCGACACTTTCGAAAGGCGAGAGAGATGACCGACACCCTCACCCCCGAGACGCAGACGACGGATGCCGCGACGGCGGGCTTCGTCGACCGTGACGGCACGCGGCATCCGCTGCCCGACACCGAGGCCGAGGCCCGGGTGCGGGCCGACGACCGCGCGCACGTCTTCCACTCCTGGAGCGCGCAGGCGCTCATCGACCCGCTGCCGATCGCGGCCGGCGAGGGCTCGACGTTCTGGGACTACCAGGGCAACGCGTACCTCGACTTCTCGTCGCAGCTGGTGAACCTGAACCTCGGCCACCAGCACCCCGACCTGGTCGAGGCCATCCGGCAGCAGGCCGGGCGTCTCGCGACGATCCAGCCGTCGATGGCGAACGACGTGCGCGGGGAGCTCGCGCGCCGCATCGCCGAGGTCGCGCCCGGCGACCTCGACAAGGTGTTCTTCACCAACGGCGGCGCCGACGCCAACGAGTACGCCGTGCGCATGGCGCGCGCCGTCACCGGCCGCCGCAAGGTGCTGTCGATGTACCGCAGCTACCACGGCGGCACCGCGACGGCGATCTCGCTCACGGGCGACCCGCGTCGCTGGGCGAACGAGCCCTCCGACGGGTCGGTCGCGCACTTCATGGGGCCGTACGCGTACCGCTCGTCGTTCCACGCCGACAGCCCCGAGCAGGAGTCCGAGCGCGCCCTCGCCCACCTCGAGCAGGTCATCACGCTCGAGGGGCCGAACACGGTCGCCGCGATCATCCTCGAGACGATCGTGGGCACCAACGGCGTGCTCGTGCCGCCGCCCGGCTACCTCGAGGGCGTGCGGGCCTTGGCCGACAAGTACGGCATCGTCTACATCGCCGACGAGGTCATGGTCGGCTTCGGGCGCATCGGCGAGTGGTTCGCGGTGAACCGCTTCGGCGTGACCCCCGACCTGATCACCTTCGCGAAGGGCGTCAACTCGGGCTACGCGCCGCTCGGCGGCGTCGTGATCTCGAAGCGGATCGCCGAGCACTTCGACACGGTCGCCTTCGCGGGCGGGCTCACGTACTCGGGCCACCCGCTCGCGTGCGCGCCCGGTGTCGCGACGTTCGAGGTCTTCGAGCGCGACGGCATCCTCGAGCGCGTCCGCGACCTCGGCGAACGCGTCGTGGGCCCGCGCCTGCGCGAGATCGCGGCGAAGCACCCCTCGGTGGGCGAAGTGCGCGGCATCGGCCTGTTCTGGGCGATCGAGCTCGTGAAGAACGCTGAGACGCGCGAACCCCTCGTGCCGTTCAACGCGAGCGGTGCGGATGCCGCGCCCATGGGCGCCGTCGCCGCGGCCTGCAAGCAGGCGGGCCTCTGGCCGTTCGTGCACTTCAACCGCATGCACGTCGCTCCGCCGCTCGTCATCTCCGAGGAGGACCTCGTGCGCGGCCTCGACATCATCGACGAGGCGCTCACCGTCGCCGACTCGTACGTCGCCTGAGCCGAGACGACGGAGGCCGACCCGCGACAGCGCGGGTCGGCCTCCGTGCTCTGCCGGATCAGGCGGAGGTCACACCGGGACGGAACCCGTGTAGTAGCGCTGCACGGTGACGGTGCCGATCGTCACGTTCCCGCTGCCGATGCGCAGGGCCATCGGCTTGAACGTGTTCGCCGCGCCCTTGAAGCTCTTGGTGCATCGCGTGACGTAGGAGCTGCTGTCCACCGTCACCACCGTCCCGAACGCCGTCGGCTGCAGGTTCAGCTTGCCCTTGCCCTTGACGGTGACGCAGTAGCGGTACGTGACGCCGGTGGCGGTCTTGAAGCCGGAGCCGAGCTGCGTCCACGCCGTCGCGGTGACGGAGGAGTTCACCTTGGCCGTGGACAGCGTGCCCCAGCCCGCGGCGAACGCCGCGGTCGGCGAGAGTGCGAGTGCTGCGGCACCGAGCAGCGCGGCGGCGGCCATCAGCGGCGTGCGGAAGCTGAAGCGTCGTCGGTTCGAGGGGGTCACTGGATGGTTCTCCGTTTCAACGTGGATGCCGCGGCGAGCGCCGGGTCGCGCTCAGCATATCGACGGGATCGAGAGGGTCGCGGCCGCGTCGGCTAGCCTGAGTCGCATGGACGAACGGGGCGCGTCGGGGGGCATGGCCCGGCGCAGCTTCCTCGCGGCCGGGCTGGCCGGCGTGGTCGCGGTCGGGTTGTCGAGCTGCGTGTGGGGCGACCCCGCGCCCACCCCGACCGCCGTGCCGACTCCCGACCCGACGTCCGCCCCCGACGCGTCGGGCGTGCCGCGCCCGACGAACATGCGGCGTTCGGCCTGGGGATCCGACCCGTACGCTCGCGGCTCGTTCAGCTTCCCCGAGTTCGGGTCGACCGATGCCCTGCGCGAACGCCTCACGACCCCGGTCGGCGACCGGCTCGTGTTCGCCGGCGAGGCCACGTCGACGGCCGCGCCCGGCACCCTCGACGGTGCGCGACGGTCGGGCCTGCGGGCGGCGACGTCGATCGCCGCGCTCGGCGGGCCCGGCGAGCGCATCGCGGTGATCGGCGCCGGCATGGCCGGCCTCACCGCGGCCCGGCGGCTCGCCGACGAGGGCTTCGAGGTGCTCGTCATCGAGGCGCGGGAGCGCATCGGCGGCCGCGTCGAGTCCGTCGACGACGACGCGTTCGGCGGAACCGTCGAGCTCGGAACCTGGTTCATCCAGAACGACGACGACCTGCTCGGCGCGCTGGCCGGGGCATCCGTGACGACGACCGCGGTCGGCGGCGTGGCCGCTGTTCGCCGACCCGACGGCACCCCCGTCGAGCCGTCGCCGGTCGGCATCGACGCGCTCGAGCAGGCGCACGCCTGGGCCGAGGGACGCCCGCACGACGTGCCGGTCGCCACCGCCCTGCTCGGCGCCGGCATGATCCCCATGTCCGAGACGCCCGGCGACGACGGCGTCAGCCCCGCCGCATGGTTGCGGCACGCGCTCACGAGCGGGCTGCAGCCCCTCACTGGCTCGACCCCGACGGTCGTGTCGGCGCAGCAGTTCGACCCGGCCCGCCTCGTCGATCCGCTCGCCGAGGTGCGCGTGCCCGCCGAGCCCATCGCCGACGTGTTCGCGCCGCTCGCCGAGGGACTCGACCTCGTGCTCTCGAGCGCCGTGAGCCGCATCGCCTACGACGACGAGCGCGTGAGCCTCCGGCTCGACACGGGCGAGTCGATCAACGTCGACCGAGCCGTGGTGACGCTCCCGCTCGGCGTGCTGAAGACCGACCAGGTGCGTTTCGAGCCCGCGCTCCCCCGACCCCAGCAGCACGCGATCGCGCAGATCGGCATGGGCGTGGTCGACGTCGTGTGGCTCGCGTTCGACGAGCCGTTCTGGCGGTCGGATGCCGCGGCCGAAGCGGATGCCGCCGCCGAACCCGATGCCGCCGCCGAAGCGGATGCCGCCGCCGGCGCGGAGACCCCGGCCGACGCGGATGCGACCGCAGACGCCGGCCCCGCGGCATCCGTGCTCACCGTCGTCGGCGCCTACCCGACCGTGGCCGCGTGGATCGACGCCGGCGTCGCCACCGGAAGCGGCGACGCCGTGCTCGTCGGCGTCATCGCGTCGACGCAGGCGACGCGGCTCGAACAGCTGTCGGATCAGGACTTCCTGACGGCCGTGCTCGCCGATCTCGAGCCCTTCGCCACAGCAGGCGGTTGACGAGCACGAGCGTCGAGGTCAGCACGAGGAAGATCACGAGCACGACCGCGCAGGCCGCGACCACGCCGAGTACGCTGCCGACCTGCGCCTCGTCGAGGAAGAAGTACGGGTACCACCCGACGTCGGCGCCGCGGATCAGCGTGTAGACGAGCCAGATCACGGGGAACACGAGCACCCAGCCGACCGTCGACCACGGCACCCGCGGGTTGACGGCAAGCACGCTGTCGGCGGTCCAGGCGACGAGCGCGAGGCCCGGCACGACGAAGTGCAGCAGCGTGTCGGACCACGGCACGTCGACCCGGTACCCGTGCGACGAGGACTCGGCGACGATGAGCGCGAACACCACGCCCGAGAGCACGACGTACACCGTCACCATGGTGCGCAGGACGCCGAGCCAGGCCGGGTCGCGCGGGGCCCGCAACGCGAATCCGGCCGCGATGCCGAGCGTGATCACGGCGAGGAAGGCCGATTGGATCGTGAAGTAGCTGAAGAAGTTCGCCGTCGCGAACGTGCGGAATCCCAGCACGTAGCGGAAGTTGCCGACGATCGCGACGAGTTCGAGCACCGCGAGGCACAGCCGGAACACGCCGAGCGCGCGCCGGGCCAGCCTGACCCGGGCCTCTGGCGAAGGTCCGGTGGTGTCGGGCATGCCTCAACGCTACGCCAGCGGGTTCGCCGGGCGAGGCGCGACCGGTCAGTCGAACGGACGCAGGATGCGGTCGAGGAACCGTCTCGTGCGCTCCTCGGCCGGCTTCGTGAAGATGTCCTTCGGCGCGCCGCGCTCGACCACGACGCCGCCGTCCATGAACAGCACCTCGTCGGCGACCTGCCGCGCGAAGCCCAGCTCATGCGTGACGACGACCATGGTCCAGCCCTCGTCGGCGAGTTCCTTGATGACCTTCAGCACCTCGCCCACGAGCTCGGGGTCCAGCGCGCTCGTCGGCTCGTCGAAGAGCAGCAGGTCGGGTTTCAGCGCGAGCGCGCGCACGATGCCGACGCGCTGCTGCTGCCCGCCCGAGAGCGAGAACGGGTACTCGTCGCGCTTCTCGGCGAGGCCGACCCGTTCGAGGAGCGCCTCGGCCTCGGCGACCGCGCGCGCCCTCGGCACCCGCTGCACGCGCACCGGCCCTTCGATGACGTTCTCGAGCACCGTCATGTGCGGGAAGAGGTTGTGCTGCTGGAACACCATGGCCGACCGGTCGCGCATCGCGACCCGGCCCTGCTTCGAGACGCGGGTCGAGAAGTCGAGGTCGGGTCCGCCGGCGAAGCTCAGAGTGCCGCGGTCGGGCGTCTCGAGGCCGTTGAGCGAGCGCAGCACCGTCGTCTTGCCCGAACCGCTCGGGCCGATGAGCACGACGACCTCG
This sequence comes from Agromyces terreus, assembly GCF_009749465.1. GTDB lineage: Bacteria > Actinomycetota > Actinomycetes > Actinomycetales > Microbacteriaceae > Agromyces > Agromyces terreus. Next base: position 71,349 of record NZ_WBIS01000007.1, on the reverse strand, counting down.
CCCCGCCGCACCTCGAGGTCGATCGAGCGCAGCACCTCGTTGTCGCCGAAGGACTTGCGGATGCCTCTGGCGGTCAGCAGCACGGCGTCGTCGGGCGTCGTGGCGGGCGCGAGCGGGTCGGACGCCCGCCCCGCGGCATCCGCCCGCCCCTGGTCGCGATCAGACGGCGACATAGCGATCGAGCCTCCTCTCGAGCATGCCCTGGCCGCTCGAGAGCACCAGGCAGAACAGCCAGTAGATCAGGGCGGCCTCGAGGTAGACGAGCATGAACTCCTGGCTGAACGCGGCGATCTGCTGCGACACGCGGAACAGCTCGGTCACGAGGATGAGCGATGCGAGCGAGGTGTCCTTCACGAGGGAGATGAACGTGTTCGACAGCGGCGGCACCGAGACCCTGGCGGCCTGCGGCAGGATGATGCGGCGCAACGTCGTCGCCTGCCCCATGCCGATCGTGTACCCCGCCTCCCACTGCCCCTTCGGCACCGAGAGGATCGCGGCCCGGATGATCTCGGCCGCGTACCCGCCGACGTTGAGCGAGAAGGCGATGATCGCGCTCGGCCACGGGTCGAGCACGATGCCGATCGCCGGCATGCCGTAGAAGATCACGAACAGCTGCACGAGCAGCGGCGTGCCGCGGATCACCGAGATGTAGAAGCGCGCGGCGCCCGAGAGCACCCGGTTCTTCGAGAGCCGGGCGAGCGCGACGCCGAGCGCGATGACGAGGCCGAGCGCGAACGAGGAGAGGGCGAGCGGGATCGTCCCGCTCACCCCTCCCCAGACGATCGGCCAGAAGGAGTCGAGGAACAGCTGCCAACCGGAGGCATCCACGTCGGCCTCCCTTCGAGGTCGTGTCGTGGCAGGTTACTCGGAGACGTCGGCCCCGAAGTACTTCTCGCCGATCTCGGCGAGCGTGCCGTCGGCCCGGAGCGTCTCGAGCGCCTCGTCGACGGCCTTCACGAGTGCCGTCCTGTCCTTCGCGAACGCCAGGGCGCTCTGCGTCGGGTCGGTCTCGGCGACGACCTCGAGCCCGGCGTCGGGGTTCTCCTTGACGTAGTCGAGGTAGGTGAGCTCGTCGTTCACGGTCGCGTCGACGCGGCCCTGCTCGAGCAGCGCGACCGCCTGGGCCCACCCCTCGACGGCCTCGACGTTCGCGCCCGCGTCGACGGCGAGCTGGTAGAAGTTGCTCGTGAGCGACTGCGCGGTCGTCTTGCCCGCGAGGTCGTCGAAGCTCGAGATCGACGTGTCGCCCTCGGCGACGACGACGACGCTGGGCGACACGGTGTACGGCGAGCTGAAGAGGTACTTCTCTTCGCGCTCGGGGTTGATCGAGACCTGGTTGGCGATGACGTCGGCGCGGCCGGCCTCGAGGCCCGCGAAGATCGCGTCCCACTGCGTCTCCTGGAACTCGATCTCGAGGCCGAGCTCCTCGGCCACGGCCTCGGCGATCTCGACGTCGTACCCGACGAGGTCGCCCGACCCCTCGTCGTGGTAGCTGAACGGACGGTACGTGCCCTCGGTCGCGACGGTGAGCGTGCCCGCCTTCGCGAGGCCGTAGTCGTCGCCCGCGGCGGCATCTCCGGACTCGGGAGCGCTGCTCGAGCAGGCGGCGAGGGCGAGGACGGCGGCGGATGCGGCGGCGAGGCCGAGGAGGGTGCGGGCGCGTGACATGCGGGTGGTGCTCCGTTCGTGGCGTTTTCGTGGGTTCGGCGTCGTGGGCCGGGGTGGTGCGGACCGTGCGTTCGGGCCGACGTGACGAGTCCATCACGCCGTTCCTCCACGGTGAAACCGGATGACCCCGCGTTGCATTCCCGATCGTGCAGACCGGATTCCGCGGCATCCGCGACCCTCGCACCGCCCTACATGCGCCGCGCGGCATACACGGATCGGCGGATCGGCCGCAACCCCTCGCGCCGCACCGCCCGCCGCCGATAGTGTTCAGAACCGGCGGAACCCCCTCCGCCGACCCCGGTGCCACCCGCACCGCCACCCGAAGGGAACCCCCTTGATCACCCTGACCTGGCTCCTGCTCATCGCGCTCATCGGCGGCATCCTCGCCCTCGTCGACGGCATCCTGCGGCTCCGCGCCCGCGGCGGCTCCACCGTCGTCGGCGTCATCGAGGTCATCGTCGCCGCGCTGTTCCTGCTCTCGTTCTTCGTGCCCGGCATCCCGTGGGGCTCGCTCGTGCTCGGCGTCGCGATGCTCATCGCCCTCGTCGTCGCGCTGTTCCTCGGCGGCCGCACCGGTCGCGGCATCACCCTCGCGGCCCTCGTCGTCACCGCGATCTGGATCGTGCTCGTGAACCAGTGGATCGTGGTCCCCGGCATCAACTGACGCCGCATCGCACCGGCGCCGGGCGCCTCGGGATCCGTCCCGGGGCGCCCGTCCCGCGTCAGAACGCGGCGATGCCCGTGAGCGCGCGGCCGAGCACGAGCTGGTGGATCTCGTCGGTGCCCTCGTAGGTGCGCACCGACTCGAGGTTCGCCGCGTGCCGCATCACGGGGAACGCGTTCGTGATGCCGTCGCCCGCGAGGATCGAGCGCGCCTGGTGCGCGATCTCGAGCGCCTCGCGCACGCTGTTCAGCTTGCCGACCGAGATCTGCGCGGGCGTGAGCGCGCCGCGCTCCTTCAGCCGCCCGAGGTGCAGGGCGAGCAGCACGCCCTTCTCGACCTCGACGAACATGTCGGCGAGCTTGGCCTGCGTGAGCTGGTTCGCGCCGATCGGCTTGCCGAACACCTCGCGCGTGACCGAGCGCTCCAGGGCGGCCTCGAGGCATGAGCGGGCGGCGCCCATCGCGCCCCAGACGATGCCGTAGCGCGCCTCGTTGAGGCACCCGAACGGGCCGGAGAGCCCGGATGCCCCGGGCAGCATGGCCTCGGCGGGCACTCGCACGCCGTCGAAGTCGAGGTCGCACTGCACCGAGGCGCGCATCGAGAGCTTGCCGTCGATCGGCGTCGCGGTGAAGCCCGGCGTCGAGGTCGGCACGAGGAACCCGCGCACGGCGCTGCCGCCCTCGCCGTACGCGCCCGACGGGTCGTCGACCCGCGCCCAGACCACGGCGACGTCGGCGAGCGACGCGAGGCCGATCCAGCGCTTGGCGCCGTCGATGACCCACTCGTCGCCGTCGCGGCGTGCGACGGTCGTCATCGCGGCGGGATCGCTGCCGCCCTGGGGCTCGGTCAGGGCGAAGCACCCGATGAGGTCGCCGGCCGCCATGCCCGGCAGCCACCGCTGCTTCTGCTCCTCGGAGCCGTACTTGTGGATCGCGCTCATCGCGAGCGAGCCCTGCACCGAGACGAACGTGCGCCAGCCCGAGTCGGCGGCCTCGAGCTCGAGGCACACGAGCCCGTACGCCACGGCGCCGGCCCCGGCGCATCCGTAGCCCTTCAGGTGCATGCCGAGGAAGCCGGCGTCGCCCATGACCTTCACGAGTTCGCGGCGGAAGTGCTTGTTCTCGAAGTCGTCCTCGATGATCGGCGCGATGCGCTCCTGCGCGATCGTGCGCGCGCGCTGCTGCCACTCGCGCTCGTCCTCGGTGAGGAGCGCGTCGAGGTCGAACACCTGGTCGATGCGGGGGGCGGTGGCGGTCATGCGTGCGGTCCTTCCGTGGGGTCGAGCGGATGCCAGTCGGCGCCGGCGTGCTCGTCGAGTGCGGGTGGTGGCGTGCGGTACGCGGCGGGCGTGGCCGCGAGGCGGATGGGGTTCGCGATCGAACGGGTCGCGGGCTCGTCGGGGGTGCGTCGCGTCTCGACGACGGGCTCGAGCCCGAGCGACTCGGCGAACGCGACGGCCTCGGCGATGTCGTTGACGAGGCCCGCGGGCACCCCGGCCTCGCCGAGCGCGGCGATCCAGTGCGCGGCGGATGCCTCGGCCAGCCGCCGCTCGATCGCCTCGGTCAGTTCGGCGCGGTGCGCGACGCGTTCGGCGTTCGTCGCGAACCGCCGGTCGAGGAGGCCCCCCGGGCCCCGCCGGTCGAGGAGGCCCCCCGGGGCCGTCTCGTGACCAGCGTCGGAGCCCTCGAGAGGCTCGCTCGCCCTCCCCCCTCGGCCGGCGGCGTCCGAGGGGTCGCCCAGTACCTCGGCGAGCGCGCGGAACTGCTTGTCGTTGCCGACGGCGATGACGAGCTCGCGATCCTGGGCGCGGAACACGGAGTACGGGGCGATGCTGGGATGGGCGTTGCCGAGCCGTCGCGGCGGCACGCCGGTCGCGAGCGTCGACCCGGCCTGGTTCGTGAGCGCCGAGAGCAGGCTGCCGAGCAGGTCGATCTCGACGAGCTGCCCGGTGCCCGTGCGGTCGCGTTCGCGCAGCGCGAGCAGGATGCCGGCGAGCGCGTTCTGCCCGGTGAGCACGTCGACGAGGGCGACGCCGGCCTTCGCGGGTGTGCCGTCGGCGTCGCCCGTGATCGACATGAGGCCGCCGACGGCCTGCACGAGGAGGTCGTACCCGGCCAGGGCGGAGCCGGCTCCCGAGCCGAACCCGGTGATCGAGCAGTAGACGATGCCGGGGTTCAGCGCCCGCACGGCCGCGTGGTCGAGCCCGAAGCGCCCCATGACGCCGGGCCGGAAGTTCTCGATCACGACGTCGGCCGAGGCGGCGAGCCTGCGGGCCTCGGCGAGCCCCGCGGCATCCGTCAGGTCGAGCGCGACCGATCGCTTGTTGCGGTTGACGCTGCCGAAATACGTGGCCTGCCCGTTCGCGTCGACGGGCGGGGTCCAGTGCCGGGTGTCGTCGCCGGCGGGCGGTTCGATCTTCACGACGTCGGCGCCGAAGTCGGCGAGCATCATGGTCGCGTAGGGCCCGGCGAGCACGCGCGAGAAGTCGGCGACGCGCACGCCCGCGAGCGGCCCGGAGGCTCCGGTGCCGTGCTGCTCATCCATCTCGCCCGCCTTCCTCATCGCCGTCGACTCCGATACATCCTATAGTGAATGTTTAACGGGCGGGCGGGGTGCCCGAATTGTGAAAGGGTTGGCGCATGGAATCGAGGGTCGGCCCGGGCGCGCGCGAGGCCGTGTTCGCCCAGCTCGCCGACACCGGCCGCGCCGAACAGGTCGCGCAGCGGCTGACCGACGGCATCGTGCTCGGCGTGCTCGGCCCCGGCGAACGGCTGCCGAGCGAGCCCGAGCTCGCCCGCCGCTTCGGCGTCGCGCTCATCACCGTGCGCGAGGGCCTCGGCATCCTCCGCGAGGCGGGGCTCGTCGAGACCCGTCGGGGGCGCGACGGCGGCAGCTTCGTCACCGCCGCCGACGACGACCACCACGCGCTCATCGCCGCGCGCCTGCGCTCGCTCGCCCAGGTCGAGCTCAGCGACATGGCCGTCTACTTCGCCGCGATCCTCGCGGGCGCCGCCGAACGCGCGGCCGAGCGGGCCTCGGCCGGCGACGCCGAACGGCTCGGGGCCTGGCTCGACGGTGCGGACTTCGACACCGCCGCATCCGCCCGCACGAATCAGGGCGGGTTCTTCCTCGAGGTCGCAGTGCTGAGCCAGTCGGCCCGGCTCGTGCGCGAGCAGATCCGGCTCCAGGCCGAGTTCGGGCCCCTCCTGCTGCTCGGCCTCGACGATCCGCAGCACCGGTCGGATGCCGCGGCCCACGACCGGCGCATCGTGCACGCCGTGGCCGAGCACCGCCCCGCGAAGGCCCGCGAGGCCGCCGGCGACCTGCTGCGCGAGCTCACCGTCCCACTGCTCGCCGCGAAGGCCAGGATCGAACGGGGAGGTGTGCTCGATGCCCCGCTCAGCGCATGACGTCGCGCTCGCCGTCGGCGAGGTGTTCGCGGGCGTCTTCGACCAGCTCGTCGCGTGGCGCGCGCCGGTCGAGCACGTCATCGGCGCCGCGCCCGAGACCCGCCCTGCCGAGATCGACCAGGTCGTCGCGTCCCTCGTGCTCCCCCGCCTCACCGAGGCCGACCCGATGCTCGTCGGCGCGGGCTTCATCGCCGACGGCGAGATCGTGCGGGGGCGCGACGTGCACTTCGCCTGGTGGCTCGGCCCGCTCGACGCGAACCCGGTGCTCGGCTCGACGACGGAGCCCACCCGGCTCGATCTCACGACGCGCGGCTACACCGAGTACCTGCGCGACTTCCGCGCGCTCGAGTGGTACCGCATCCCGGCCACGACGCGGCACGCGCATGTCACGGGTCCGTACGTCGATCACCTGTGCACCTGCGACTACATCCTCACGCTGACGATGCCGGTGCACGCGGCCGACGCCTCAGACTCCGAGCGCGCCGCAGCGCCCCGCATGGTCGGCGTCATCGGCGCCGACGTCTCGGTGCGGCGCCTCGAGCGCGAGCTCCTCGGGGCGTTCCTCGAGGTCGAGGCACCCCTCGCCCTCGTGAACGAGGAGGGCCGCGTGGTGCTCTCGACCGAGCCGGCGCTGCAGGTCGGGCAGCTCGTCCCGGTTCCCCGGGCATCCGAGGAGACGGGCGCGGATGCCTCGACCATCGCGTGCCCCGGCACGCCGTTGCGGGTGATCGTCGGCCCCGCGGCATCCGGCTCGAATTGAATCATCCGTTGTTATATCTTTGACATGAGCGTATGCGCCGAGGCAGACGAGGCTCTGCGTGCGTGCACCCGAGAAGGAGAAACCCCATGAGCTATGCCGTGATCAATCCCGCCACGGGCGAGACCGTCGAATCGTTCGACACCATCACCGACGAGGGCCTGCAGGCTGCGATCGCGAAGGCGACCGACGTGCACCGCACCTGGTCGAAGAACACCACGGTGGCCGAGCGCGCCGCGCTCATCCGCCGTGTCGCCGAGCTGCACAACGAACGCGTCCAGGAGCTCGGCGAGATCATCGTCCGCGAGATGGGCAAGCCCATCGAGCAGGCCGTCGGCGAGGTCGAGTTCTCCGCCGCGATCTACGAGTACTACGCAGACAACGCCGAGTCGCTGCTCGCCGACGAGCAGATCGAGCTTCTCGCGGGCGAGGGGTCCGCCCTCATCCGCCGCTCCTCGCTCGGGCCGCTGCTCGGCATCATGCCGTGGAACTTCCCGTACTACCAGGTCGCGCGCTTCGCGGGTCCGAACCTCATCATCGGCAACACGATCCTGCTCAAGCACGCCGAGCAGTGCCCCGAGTCGGCCGCGGCGATCGAGCGCATCTTCCTCGACGCGGGCTTCCCCGAGGGCGCCTATGTCAACATCTACGCCTCGCACGACCAGATCGAGACCGTCATCGCCGACCCGCGCGTGCAGGGCGTCTCGCTCACCGGATCCGAGCGCGCCGGCGCGGCCGTCGCCGAGATCGCCGGCCGCCACCTGAAGAAGGTCGTGCTCGAGCTCGGCGGTTCCGACCCCTTCGTGCTGCTCTCGACCGACGACCTCGACGCGACCGTCGAGGCCGCGGTGGCGGCCCGCATCGACAACAACGGCCAGGCCTGCAACGCGGCCAAGCGCTTCATCGTCGTCGAAGACCTCTACGAGCCGTTCCTCGAGAAGTTCACGGCCGCGATGAACGCCGTCGAAGAGGGCGACCCCGCCGCCGAGGGCACCGGGCTCGGCCCGCTCTCCTCGGCCAAGGCCGCCGACGGCCTCGCCGACCAGGTCGCCCGCGCGGTCGCGCAGGGCGCCACGCTGCACTCGGGCGGCTCGCGCAACGGCAACTACTACTCGGCGACGATCCTCACCGATGTCAAGCCCGGCTCCGACGCATTCCACGAGGAGTTCTTCGGCCCCGTCGCGCAGGTGTTCAAGGTCGCCGACGAAGACGCCGCCGTCGAGCTCGCGAACGACACCCCGTTCGGCCTCGGCTCCTACGTCTTCACGACCGACAACGAGCAGGCGCTGCGCGTCGCCGACAAGATCGAGGCCGGCATGGTCTTCGTCAACGTCGTGGGCGCCGACGGCGCCGAGCTGCCGTTCGGCGGCATCAAGCGCTCGGGCTCGGGCCGCGAGCTCGGCCGTTTCGGCGCCGACGAGTTCGTGAACAAGAAGATGATCCGCATCGGCTGACCACCGCTGAAGCGGCTCGCACGAGCGAGCGGATGCCCCGGGGCCGGCGCCCCGGGGCATCCGTCGTTTAATCATTCATAGCTATAGCTTTATGACCGGATGTATCTGTAGGCTGGCCCGACCACGATGAGGTGGCGACGGCGCCGGGGGACGTCGGCGGCACCTCATGACGACCCCGAAAGGCCAACATGTCCGTCGAACCAGCCAAGCCGACCGACCTCGGCGACCGCGACCACCTCGAAGTCCTCGGCTACCAGGACTCGTTCAACCGCTCGATGAGCCTCTGGGCGAACTTCGCCCTCGGCTTCACCTACCTCTCCCCCCTCGTCGGCGTCTACTCGCTGTTCGCGGTGGCCCTCACGATCGGCGGCCCGCCCTCGATCTGGTGGATCGTCATCGTCGGCGCCGGGCAGTTGCTCGTGTCGCTCGTGTTCGGCGAGGTCGTCTCGCAGTACCCGATCCACGGCGGCATCTACCCGTGGGCCAGGCGCCTCTGGGGCCGTCGCTACGCCTGGATGGCGGCATGGGTCTACATCTGGGCCATGATCGTGACGATCACCGCGGTCGCCGGATACGGCTCCGGGTTCGTCGCGAGCCTCTTCGGCATCAGCGCGACGCCCGAGGTCGTCCTCGGATTCTCGCTCGGCCTGCTCCTGCTCGCGCTCATCTTCAACTTCACCGGCACGAAGACGCTCGCCCGCGTCGCGAAGATCGGCCTCGCGGCCGAGCTCATCGGCGTCATCGGCGTGGGCCTCTACCTGCTCATCTTCCAGCGCAAGCAGGAGTTCAGCGTCTTCTTCGACACCATGGGCGTCGAGGGCGACGGGTCGTACGTCACCGCGTTCATCGGCGCGGCCATCGCCGGCCTGTTCCTCTTCTACGGATTCGAGGCCTGCGGCGACGTCGCCGAGGAGGTCGAGAACCCCGGCCGCCGGATCCCCAAGGCGATGATCCTCACGATCCTCGTCGGCGGCGTCTCGGCCCTCTTCTCCTTCGGCGGCTACGTGCTCGCCGCCCCCGACCTCGCCTCGATCGTCTCGGGCGAGGACGCCGACCCGATCCCCGGCATCCTCGAGGCGACCCTCGGCACCGTCGGCGCGAAGATCTTCCTCGTGGTCGCCGTGCTCGCCTTCATCTCGTGCGTGCTGAGCCTGCAGGCCGCCGCCAGCCGCCTGCTCTACAGCTTCGCGCGCGACGGCATGATCCCGGGCCACCGCTGGCTCTCGAAGGTGAGCCCCAACAAGGTGCCGCGCAACGCGCTCATCGTCGCCTGCACGGTTCCGGCCATCATCACCGTGCTCATCTACTTCGAGCCGGGCATCACCCTGCCCGTCACGGCGTTCGCGGTGCTCGGCATCTACATCGCCTTCCAGATGGTCGTGCTCGGCGCCCTGCGCCAGCGCCTGCGCGGCTGGAAGCCCGCCGGCACGTTCTCGCTCGGCGCGTGGGGCTTCGTGATCAACGTGCTCGCGCTCGCCTACGGCGTGTTCGCGATCTGGCTCATGGCCACGCCGGGCAGCTCGGGCGACTTCGTCGTCGACTACGCCGTCTGGATCGGGCTCGGCGTCGTGCTCGTCACCGGGCTGGCGTACCTCTTCATCGCACGCCCCGACCGCAAGTCCGACGCGCCCGCCGGCGACGCGATCGAGGTCGCCGAGCGCCTGCGGGCCCGTCGGGTCGAGACCTCGGGCATGGCGAAGGTCGACTGACCGCTCGCGATCGCCGCACGAAGCGGATGCCGCCCCACGACCTCGGTCGGGGGCGGCATCCGTCGTCCGGGCGGGCGTGCGCGGCCACCGACGCCGGGCAGACGTGCGCGGCTGCTGCGCCGGGCAGCGCGCGGCTACCGCTTCTTGCCGCTGCGGTCGAGCTGGGCGTCGATCTGGGCGATGCGCACCTCGAGGATGCGGCGCAGCACCGGTTCGGGGATCTCGTGGTCGGCGCTGAACTTCAGCGCTCCGGGCGACCAGTCGAAGTCGGTCAGCTCGTCGGCGATCGACGAGAACACGCTGCCGCTGAACGGGTAGAGCCCGAGGTGCGCCTTGGACTCGAGCGCCGCCACGTAGCCCTTGCCGCGGTGCAGCAGCGCCGCCATGCCGTAGCTCTCGCCCTCGGTGGCGTCGGGGTCGACGTCGCGGGCGATGTCGTACACGCGCGCGAGCGCGGCGCGGTTGGCGTCGGCGACGCCGGCGAGGTGCGTGTCGATGAGTCCCATGCGTGCATCATCGCACCCCGGGTTGCCGCCTGCCAGCACCCACCCGGGGGTGCCGCTCGGCGCCCGTCGGCCGCGTGCCGCCGGGATGACGAAGGGCCCGCCGGCGAACCGGCGAGCCCTTCGAGATCTGACGGGGATCAGATGGAGTTGACGTCCAGCGGGATGCCGGGGCCGAACGTGGTCGACACGGCGCCCTTCTGGATGTAGCGGCCCTTGGAGCTCGACGGCTTGAGACGCACGACCTCTTCGAGGGCGGCCTTCACGTTCTCGTCGAGCTGCTCGACCGAGAACGACGCCTTGCCGACGACGAAGTGCACGTTGGCGTGCTTGTCGACGCGGAACTCGATCTTGCCGCCCTTGATGTCGGAGACGGCCTGGCCGACGTTCGGGGTCACGGTGCCGGTCTTCGGGTTCGGCATGAGGCCACGCGGACCGAGGACCTTGCCGAGACGACCGACCTGGCCCATGAGCTCGGGGGTCGAGACGGCCGAGTCGAAGGCGGTGTAGCCGCCGGCGACCTTCTCGATGAGCTCGGCGCCGCCGACCTCGTCGGCGCCGGCCGCGATGGCGGCCTCGGCGGCGGGGCCGGTCGCGAACACGATGACGCGAGCGGTCTTGCCGGTGCCGTGCGGGAGGATGACGGTGCCGCGCACCATCTGGTCGGCCTTGCGGGGGTCGACGCCGAGCTTCAGCGCGACCTCGATGGTCGAGTCGAACTTCGCCGAACCGGTCTCCTTCGCGAGTGCGACGGCGTCGGTCGGGGTGTAGAAGGTGTCGGCCTTGATCTTCTCGGCCGCGGCCCGATAGGCCTTGGACTTCTGTGCCATGTTGGTTCTCCTTGAGAGAGTGTGGTCATCGCGCCTGGCGGGCGCTGCCACGAGTTGAGAGTTCTGGATTCGGATGCCTGCGGCACCCTGGTCTCGAGACGGCGCCGGAGCGCCTCCTGGACCGACGGCGTTATTCGACCGTGATGCCCATCGAGCGGGCGGTGCCGGCGATGATCTTCGACGCGGCGTCGAGGTCGTTGGCGTTGAGGTCGACCATCTTCGCCTCGGCGATCTCGCGCACCTGCGCCTGGGTCAGCTTGCCGACCTTGGTGGTGTGCGGGACGCCGGAGCCCTTGGCGACGCCGGCCGCCTTCTTGATGAGCTCCGCGGCGGGCGGGGTCTTCAGGATGAAGGTGAACGAACGGTCCTCGTAGACGGTGATCTCGACGGGGATGACGTTGCCGCGCTGCGACTCGGTCTGCGCGTTGTACGCCTTGCAGAACTCCATGATGTTGACGCCGTGCTGACCCAGCGCCGGGCCGATGGGCGGGGCGGGGTTGGCGGCGCCGGCCTTGATCTGAAGCTTGATCAGACCAGTGACCTTCTTCTTCGGTGCCATTGATTTCTCTCTTTCTGTTCGAACGCCCAAGTCCTGGGCACTCTCCCGCTCGACCGGCGGTTCCGGAAGGCGGTGGATCGGGTGCTGCGACAGCGCTGCTGACACAGCACAACCCTCCGAGTATACCGGAGGGTCGGCTGGGTTTCAGGTGGGAGCCCGAAGTGCCCGGAGGCTAGAGCTTGGTGACCTGGTCGAAGCTGAGCTCGACCGGGGTCTCGCGCTCGAAGAGCGAGACGAGCACGGTGAGCTTGCCGCTCTCGGGCTTGATCTCGCTGATCGTGCCGGGCAGGCCCGCGAACGAGCCGTCCTTGATCGTGATGGTCTCGCCGATCTCGAAGTCGACCTCGGCGGGGATGACGCGGGCCGCGGTCGCGCCGCCGGAGCTCTTGGCTCCCTTGGCCGCCGGGACGTCCTTCGGCTCGACGAGGCTCTTCAGCATGCCGAAGGCCTCTTCGAAGCGGAGCGGCGTCGGGTTGTGGGCGTTGCCCACGAAGCCCGTGACGCCGGGCGTGTGGCGGATGACCGACCAGCTGTCTTCGTTGAGGTCCATACGCACGAGCACGTAGCCGGGGATGCGCACGCGGGTGACCATCTTGCGCTGGCCGTTCTTGATCTCGACGACGTCTTCCATCGGCACTTCGACCTGGTAGATGTAGTCGGCCATCGCCATCGACTCGCGGCGCTGCTCGATGTTCGCCTTCACGCGACGCTCGAAGCCCGCGTAGGAGTGGATGACGTACCACTTGCCCGGGAGGAAGCGCAGTTCGTTGCGGAACTCCTCGTAGGGGTCGTGCTCGGGCTCTTCGCTCTCTTCGGAGACGGCCTCGAGCGCCGCGTCGGCCTCTTCGACCGAGTCGATGTCGAGGGCGTCCTCGACGACCGCGTCGGCCTCGGGGTCGCTCGCCTCGGCGATGGCGTCGAGAACGGCATCGAGGTCGACGTCGTTGCCCTCGTCGTCGATCACGTGCACGGCACGGTGCTCGGCCGGCTCGACCGACTGCTCGTCGTGCTCGAGCGAGTTGCCCTCCTGGGCCTCGTCGTCCTCGGCCGACTGCTCTGCAGCCGTGGCCCAGTCGACGTCGTCGCGCTCAATCTTTGCCAATTTCTCGATTCCTTCTCATTCGTGCGCCTCGCGGCGCGCGGCTCTTCAGGACGAGTGGCTGATCAGGCCCCCGTCGACCCGAAGACGTACAGCACAACCCATCCGAACACCGTGTCGAGCGCCCAGACGAGCGCCATCATGATGACGACGAACACGAGCACCACGATGGTGAAGTTGACGAGCTCTTTGCGGGTCGGGGTGACGACCTTCTTCAGCTCGGCGAAGACCTGTCGGATGAACAACGCGATCCGCGCGAAGGGGTTCCGCCGCGCTGCGCGCTCGCGCTTCGCGTCGGCGACGACGTCCTCGCTGGGTTCGTCGATGATCTTCCGTGCCACCTCGTACACCTTTCGTGGGCCGGCAATCACTGCCGGCTCGCAGGGCGGACAGGACTCGAACCTGCAACCTGCGGTTTTGGAGACCGCTGCTCTACCAATTGAGCCACCGCCCTTCAGGAGCAACGCCCCTGAAGATCACACCTCGTGACCGGCTCACCTTACTCGAACTCCGGAGGAATTCGGGCACGGGAAAGCTTGGTCGTCGTGCGCAACCTCAGCAAGTTTAGGCGACGGATGCCCCACCGCCAAACCGGTGCGCCCGACGGCCGCCGGGCAGCACCACGAGCACGACCCCGACCACCGCGACGAGCGCCCCGATCGCGGCCGCCCACCACGCGGCATCCGCCGGGATGCCGAGGTAGACGGTGATGCCGAGGATCCGCGAGAGCCCCCAGGGCAGCAGCGCCATCTGGTCGTTCCACACGGTGAGCGCGGCCTCGAGCCCGATCACCGCGACGAGCGCGGCGACGGCTGCGAGCGCGCCCCCGCACGCGGCGAGCGCCGCACCGACCGCCCGTCGAGCCCCGATCGAGCACGCGAGCGCCCACGCCCCCGCGACGATCACCCAGGCGAACAGGGCGAACGCGACCGTCGAGTACGCCGATCGCGCGATCGGGTCGGTCCAGAACCCGAACCAGTAGCCGCCTGGGCCGGTCGGGGCGAGCGCGAACGACAGCAGCGCGACCCGGAGCATCGCCGCTCCGCCGACGGATGCCGCGACCGACGCCTGCGCGTCGCGTCCGCCGAGCACGCGCGCGAGCGTCAGCAGCACCGCGCCGAAGACGAGCCACGCCCCGAGGGTCGCGACCAGATGCGCGGGCGCCGCGAACCAGGTGAGGATGCCGCGGCTGACCACGAGCGCGGCCGCGGGGACCGCGACGAGGAGCACCCGCTCCGCGCGGCCGAGCGCCACGGTGGCCTCGGCCGCCCGCCACGGCCGCGTGCCGGCGACCCACATGGCGCGCGCGAGCCGCGCTCCTGGCCAGGCCGCGACGCATCGGGTGCGGGCCGCGACGCCGTACGCGATCCAGAGCAGTGTCAGCACGAGCGCGCCCCCGGCCGCCCAGCCCATCGCGAGGTCGCGGTCGCCGCGCTCGAGCCCGAGGCGGGCCGCCTCGAGGTTGTAGGCGGGGTGGTACGGGTCGCCCGCGTACTCCCGCTCGTGCGCCGCCGCGCTCTCGAGGAACGCGGCGCGCGCGGTCTGCCACGAGGCGTGCGCCTCCGGGTCGCGCGTGTCGTGCCACTGCGCCTTGCGGAGCACCGTCTCGCGGTAGTCGCCGAGCATGGCCAGCGTGCTGCGCTCGTAGGCGAGCGCCCCGACGAACGCCTCGCGGAGCGCGGCATCCTTCCAGGTCGACGCATCCGTGCCCTCGATGCGGGTCCGCATGCGGTCGACGGCGTCGAGCGCCCGGTCGCCGCCCGCGATCGCCTCGTCGAGGTCGTCGCGCGCGATGGCGTAGATCACGTCGAGCGCCGCGCTGTCGCCGGTGGGGATGTCCCACTCGAAGATCCACATCATGGGCGGCGGCTCGAGCCCGATCGCGAACACCCGCTGGTCGGCGAACGGCCCGATGTAGAGCCCGTCGGCGATGGCCTCGCGGGAGTCGGCCATCGCCTCGACGATCGCCTGCACGGTCTGCGGGTCGTCGGAGAACCACCGTCTCGCCCAGTCGGCCGTGACCTCGGCGGGGTCGGTCGACGGGTCGCGGGCGAGCCGCACCGCGAGCACGGTGTTGAGCTCGGCGAGCTGCCAGAACCCCGTCTTCAGCTCGAGGTTCATGGGGCCGGCCCGCCAGGGGCCGCCGTCCTGCGTCCACGTCCAGACGCCCTCGATGTTCGGGTTCGCCGCGAGCAGGCGGTCGAGGGCCTGCGCGTACAGGTCGCCGAGGTCGTTCGGCCAGGCGCCGAAGTTCTCGAACTCGCGCCGGCTCTGGAACTCGATGATGCGCCGCTGGTCGCCGATCTCGAGCGTGTCGTTGAACGGCAGGTGGCTGTAGAAGTCGCCGAGCGTGTACTTCGTCGACACGATGAGCCGATCGGAGTCGATGCCGTCGAACACCGTGCGGTACGAGTCGGGGTTCGTGTGCAGGTCGCCGACCGCGCCCACGCCGACGGTCCACGTGCGGAAGATCACCTCGCGGTCGGCCCGCTCGGCCTGATCGAGGAGGGTCGAGAGCATGGCCTGCACGGCCTCGACCGTCGTGACCGCGAGCTCGGAGCGGTAGTCCCAGTCGGGCAGGTCGTACACCTGGCCCGCCTCGCCGATGCGGATCAGCACGCCGTCCACGGCGGGCAGCTCGCGGTAGAGCTCGTCGAGGCCGGCCGCGTACACGCCCCAGAACTCGGGGTTCTCGGTGTCGAGTCCGCCGAACCGCTCGGTCAGGTACTCCTCGAGCGGCGTCGTGACGACGAGCATGTCCGTGCGGAAGAAGACCTGGAGCCCCGCGTCGTGCGCGGACTGCAGCATCGGCCCGAAGGCGGCGCGCATCGCGAGCGCGCGTTCGACGTGCTCGTCGCCCGGCGCGTAGACCTCGGTGCCGTCGCCGACGTCCGAGAACGTGAGGTACTCGAGCAGGCCGGGGAACGCGAGCGCCGTGTACCCCTCGGCGAGCAGGTGGTCGACGTAGTCGTCGAACTCGACGCGCGCGGCGGCGAGCGCCTCCTCGTCGATGTACGGGGCGTCGGGCAGGATGACGTCCTCGAAGGCCTTCGAGTTGTGCGAGTAGTCGTCGCCCGCCGCCCAGGCCTCCTCGTCGGGCTCGACGCCGACCGCGCCGAGGTCCGCCATGCGGAACGGCAGCCGCGACACGACCGTGTCGCCGAGGCGCTCGGCCGTCGACCGTCCGTCGCGCACGGCGAGCGCGAGGTCGTACACGCCGCGCACGGCTCCGGCTTCGCTCGCCCCCTCGACGCGCAGGGCGTCGGGTGCGCCCGTCAGCGTGTAGGTCTCGTCGGCCGGGTCGCCGTCGCCCGCCACGACGGCGAGCGTCGCGGTTCCGGCCGTGGCCGAGGCATCCGCCACCGCCTCCTCGAGCTCGGCGAGCGCCGCGTCGAGGCGTGGCGAGCCGGTCGCGGCGACGACGTCGAACGCGGGCGGCAGCACCGTCGGGGCGATGTCGACCGCGCGCGGCGACTCGACCGGGAGGTCGGCCGCCTCGGTGCGGATGCCGAGCGCGTCGGTCAGCACGAAGGCGATGCCCGCGCCGAGCGCGAGCAGGATCAGGGCGGCGACCGCGGCGAGCACGGGTCGACCGGGGCGCTTCATCACGCGCGGAGCATACCCCAGAGTGGGTCGCGTGACCCAGTTGTGATCTTCCATGACGGAAGCGAGCGGATGCCGCGCCCGCACCGGGCACGGCCGTAGATTGGGAGGACGGCCGCACGGGACATCCGTCGCCGCGGCCGACCGAGGGGAGCGCGGATGTCGACCGAACGCGGAAGCCGGCTCGTCGCCGAACCGCAGAGCAGCCTGCAGATCACGGGCGAGCACTCCGAGTTCCGGCTCGACCTCGAACGCATCCGGTTCTCGCCGTACTTCTCGCGGCTGTCGGCCGTCACGCAGGTCATCGCCCAGCCCGGCGCCGGCCCCCTCGTGCAGAACCGGCTCACGCACTCGATCAAGGTCACGGCCGTGGCACGCGCCATCGCCGTGGGGCTGACGGATGCCGCGTCCCCGAGCCGCGACCTCGCCGCCGCCCACGGCTGCGACGCCGTCGCCGTGCAGGCCGCCGCGAGCGCCCACGACCTCGGCCACCCGCCGTTCGGGCACCTCGGCGAGCGCGTGCTCGACCGCCTCGCCCGCGAGGAGCTCGGCCTCAGCGACGGGTTCGAGGGCAACGCGCAGACCTACCGCATCATCACCGCGCTCGACGTTTCGGCCATCGCACCGCACGGCCTCAACCTCACGGCCGCCGTGCGCACCGCCGTCGCGAAGTACCCGTGGACCCGGTTCGTCGACGTCTCCTCGCTCGGCGGCGGATCGCTGCCCCGGGGCCTTCGCCGCGTCTCCGGCGGGGTCGACGTGGGCAAGTTCTCGGCGTACGACCTCGACGCGGCCGACCTCGCCTCGGCCCGCGACGGGCTCCCGCCGCTCATGCAGTCGCTCGAGTGCTCGGTCATGGACATCGCCGACGACATCGCCTACTCGATCCACGACGTCGACGACTTCTACCGGGCGGGCCTGCTCAGCCAGGGGTCGGTGGCCCGCGAGTTCCGCGGCTTCATCGAGGACGGCGCGAGTCTGCGCGACCTCGACGACGACGCGATCGGCGCCCGCTCCGCTCCCCCGGGCGCCGGCCTCGAGGGGCTGCGCCGCAAGCTGCACCGCTCCGACGCGTGGATCGCCTCCGACGAGGCGTTCGCCGAGGCCGTCGACGTCGTCGCCGACGACCTCGTCGACGGGCTGCTGTCGATCCCGTTCGACGGGTCGATCGCGGCCGAGCGCGCACTCTCGTCGTTCACGTACCGCTGGATCAACCACCTCCAGGACTCCGTCGTGCCCGCGCCCGCCGACGAGATCCGCACCGGGCTCGTCACGCTCGACGCGCTCGCCTGGCACCAGGTCGAGGTGCTGAAGTTCGTGCACCGGCACTTCATCCTCGACCGCTCCGACATCGCCATGTACCAGCGGGGGCTCAGCCGGGTCATCACGCGCGCGGTCAAGGGCCTCACCGCGTGGGTCACCGACGACTACGACCGGCACCGGGTGCCGCAGCGCCTGCGCGAGCTCGTCGACCTGGCGACCGAGGGCTACGCGCTGCTGCGCGTCGCGAAGCCCGAGGGCGTGCCGGTTCCGGATGCCTCGGAGGTGCACCGCCTCGGCGTCGCGCGCGGCGTCATCGACTACGTCGCGTCGCTCAGCGACGACCAGGCGCTCGGCGTCTCGGAGGCCATCGACGGACGCCCCGACCGCCTGTGGGACATCGGGCAGAACCTGTAGCCCCGCCGCGCGGCCCGTCGCGCACGTCGTGCACGACGTGCACGTCGTCACGCACGGCCGCCCGCGGCATCCGCTCGGTAGACTGGCGTGGTGACCGAGAAGCCGCGCCTTTCCGCCCGTATCGCCGCCATCGCCGAGTCCGCGACCCTGAAGGTCGACGCGAAGGCGAAGGCCCTGCAGGCCGAGGGCCGCCCGGTCATCTCGTATGCCGCGGGCGAGCCCGACTTCGCCACGCCCGAGCACATCGTCGAGGCCGCGCTCGCGGCCGTGCACGAGCCCCGCAACCACCGCTACACGCCCGCCCCGGGCCTGCCCGAGATGCGCGAGGCGATCGCCGCGAAGACGTTGCGCGACTCGGGCCTCGAGGTCTCGCCCGGCCAGGTCGTCGTCACGAACGGCGGCAAGCAGGCGGTCTACCAGGCGTTCCAGGTGCTGCTCGACGCGGGCGACGAGGTGCTCGTGCCGACCCCCTACTGGACGACGTACCCCGAGGCGATCAAGCTCGCCGGCGGCGTGCAGGTCGACGTGTTCGCGGGCAGCGACCAGGGCTACCTCGTCACCGTCGAACAGCTCGAGGCCGCCCGCACCGAGCGCACGAAGGTGCTGCTGTTCGTGTCGCCGTCGAACCCGACCGGCGCCGTCTACTCCCCCGAGCAGACCCGCGCCATCGGCGAGTGGGCGCTCGAGCACGGCATCTGGGTCGTGACCGACGAGATCTACCAGAACCTCACCTACGCCGGGCTCGACACCGAGGTCGGCGCCGCCCCGCCGCGCGCCCTGTCGATCGTCGAGGCGGTGCCCGAGCTCGCGAACCAGACGATCCTCGTGAACGGCGTCGCCAAGACGTACGCCATGACCGGCTGGCGCCTCGGCTGGATGGTCGGTCCCGCCGACGTCATCAAGGGCGCCGCGAACCTGCAGTCCCACCTCACGTCGAACGTGTCGAACATCTCGCAGCGCGCCGCGATCGCCGCCCTGAACGGCCCGCAGGACGCCGTCGAGGAGATGCGCCGCGCCTTCGACCGCCGACGCCGCCTCATCGTGTCGGAGCTGTCGAAGATCGACGGCCTCACCGTGCCGGTGCCCGAGGGCGCCTTCTACGTGTATCCCGACGTCACCGGCTTGCTCGGTCGCACCTGGGGCGGCGTGACGCCCACGAACTCGCTCGAGCTCGCCGACCTGATCCTCGACCAGGCCGAGGTCGCCGCCGTGCCCGGCGAGGCCTTCGGCCCCAGCGGCTTCCTGCGCTTCAGCTACGCCCTGGGCGACGCGCCCCTGCTCGAGGGCGTGCAGCGCCTGCAGCGCCTCTTCGCCTGAGCGGAGCCGCCGGCATCGGACGCACGAGAACGCCCGCACTCTCCCCGGGTGCGGGCGTTCTCGCTCACCTCAGGCGGCACCGTCGCGGTGCGGCCCGAGGAGGTCAGTGCTTGAAGGCGTCCTTGACGTCCTCAGCAGCGTTCTTGAGGTCGGCCTTGGCCTGATCGGCCTTGCCTTCGGCGACCTTCTCGTCGTCTCCGGTCATCTTGCCGTGGGCCTCCTTCGCCTTGCCCTTGAGGTCTTCGGCGGTGTTCTCGACGCGGTCATCGATTCCCATGGTGGACTCCCTTCGCGAGCGATCGGCGGTCTGCCGTGCTCGAGGACCAGTCAACCCGCGTCGGCGACGACGGACTAGGGGTTGAGTTCCCAGCGAGGATCGTCTACCGCTTCCACCCCCGAGCGGGGGTGGGCGCGCGAAGGGCCGTCGCGGCCTCCTCGGCGAGCGCGTCGGCGACGGCGTCGAGCAGCGGTGAGCGCAGGTTCCACTGCTGCCAGTGCAACGGCACGTCGACGTGCGGGCCGCCGAGCCGGACCAGCCCGCCCGAGGCCAGCCCGTCGGAGGACTGGAAGCCCGGCAGCAAGCCCCATCCGAGACCGAGCCGCACGGCCGACGCGAAATCGCTCGACGCGGGCACGAAATGCCGCGGCGGCAGGTCGGCGTCGAGACCGCGCGCGGCGAGGTATCCGCGCTGCAGGTCGTCGCGGCGATCGAACTCGACGACGGGCGCCGCCTCGAAGGCATCCGCCGCGTCACCGCCGAGGCCCCAGCGCGCGGCGAACTCCGGCGTCGCCACCGCCTCGTAGCGCATGACTCCGAGCGGGCGGACGAGGCATCCGGCCACCGGCGTGGCCTGCGAGGTCACCGCGCCCATGACCGTGCCCGACTCGAGCAGGCCGACCGTGAAGTCCTGGTCGTCCCGATGCAGGTCGAACACGACCGGATGCCTCCGCGCGACGCGCGCGAGCGCCGGGAGGAACCACGTGGCGAGCGAATCGGCGTTCACGGCCAACGGCAGCGTCACCGGGCGCGCGGGCCGCGCGGCGCCGGACGCGGCGGACCCGTCGGCCCCTTGGGCCCGGCCGGCACCGTCGGGCGCGCCCGCCTCGAGCCCGAACTCGGCGAGGGTGTCGTGCTCGAGGAGCGCCACCTGGCGGGCGAGGCGCACGACTGCGCCCCCGGCCTCCGTCGCCCTGACGGGCTTCGAGCGCACGACGAGAACGCGTCCGAGCTGCTGCTCGAGCGCCTTGATGCGCTGCGACACCGCCGACGGGGTCACCCTGAGCCGGCGTGCGGCCGCGTCGAACGTGCCCTCGTCGATGACGGCGGCCAGGGTGCGCGCGAGGTCGAGCGGGATCTCCATATGAAGCAACGCTAATGGTTCTGAAGGAACCTGAGCTGGATTGATGAGATCGCGCGCCGTAGCCTCGACGGGTGCCCTCCTCCCTGCTCGCTGGCTTCGGCCTCGGCCTCTCGCTGATCGTCGCCATCGGCGCGCAGAATCTCTTCGTGCTGCGCCAGGGCGTGCGCCGCGAGCACGTGTTCGCGGTGGCCCTCGTCTGCGCCCTCAGCGACCTCGTGCTGATCTGCATCGGCGTCTCGGGCGTCGGAGCCGTGCTCCAGGCGGTGCCCTGGCTCGTCGAAGCCGTGCGATGGGCCGGCGCCGCGTTCCTCGTGACGTACGGCCTGCTCGCGGCCCGACGCGTTCTGCGACCGAGCGGCGAGGCGCTCGACGTCGAGGCGGATGCCGCGATCGACGCCGCCTCCGGGCCGCACGACGGCGGCGCAGCAGCGCAAGGCGGAACCGTCCGGATCGCGCAGGCCGCCGGCGTCGCGCCGGACGAGCGCGTCGCCGGCCCCGCGGCATCCGCGGCCCCGACGCTCGTGCACCCGACCGCAGGGCCGCGACGCACGGGACTCGCCGCGGCCCTGTTCACCTGCCTCGCCCTGACCTGGCTGAACCCGCACGTCTACCTCGACACCGTGTTCCTGCTCGGGTCGATCGCGAACACCCACGGCGACGGACGCTGGGCGTTCGCCGCCGGCGCCGGGCTCGCGAGCTTCGTCTGGTTCTTCGCCCTCGCCTACGGCAGCCGCCTGCTCGGCGGCGTGCTCGGCAGCCCGCGCGCGTGGCGCGTGCTCGACGCGGTGATCGCGGTCGTCATGATCACGCTCGGCGTCATGCTCGTGCTGCCGCACTGAGCGGCCGGGGCGCCGCGGCGCCGAAGCCGCGCACGGCGCCGGGCACGCGGCATCCGCTCAGGGTTCGAAGCCCTCGGCGAGCGGCCACGCCCGGCGCAGTTCGATGCACCCGAACCTGGCCATCGGATGCTTCGCCGCGATCTCGATCGCCTCGTCGAGGTCGCGCACCTCGAGCACGTCGAAGCCCGCGATCCACTCCTTGGACTCGGCGAACGGGCCGTCGGTGACGAGCGATCGCCCGTCGCGCACGCGCACCGTCTTGGCGAACTCGGGCGGGCGCAGCCGATCGCCCGCGATCCAGACGCCGCGCGCGCCGACCTCGGCGCCCCACTCGGCGATATCGTCCTCGGCGGGATCGTAGGGCACGGCGGTGGGATCGTTGCGCACCAGCATCAGGTACTCCACGGCTCACTCCTCCCGGTCGAGCGGCCAGAACGGCCGCAGTTCGAGGGCGCCGTGGCGCGCGAGCGGATCGCCCTCGGCCAACTCGATCGCCTCGTCGAGGTCGTCGACGGCGAGGAGGTCGTAGCCGGCGATCCACTCCTTCGACTCGGCGAACGGGCCGTCGGTGACGATCGTCTCGCCGCCCCTGACCCGCACGGTCACCGCCTCGTCGGCGGGCCGCAGCCGCATGGCGCGCGTGAGCACGCCCTGCTCGGCCCGCAGCCTGTCCCACTCGGCCACGGCCTCCTGATCGACCTCGCCGGCCTCGACCTCGGGGTCGCCGACCACGAACATCATGATCTCCATCACGGTGCGCTCCTCTCGTTCATCCTGCGCTTTCCCCTACGACGAACGGGTCGGCGCTGGATCGACACCGTTCGGGACATCCGCCGGAGGAATCTCGAACGGATGCCTCGGACCTGTCGATTCATCCTGTCGCCGTTCGTCGCCTGGGCATACCGTGAACACCGGAACCTGAGGAGAAGCACATGCGCTATGTCATGTTCGTCGCGACCGACACCGCCCCCGACCGTTCGAGCGACGAGGGCATCCCCGTCGAGCAGTGGGTCGAGGAGAACGACGCCCGGGGTACCCGCATCGAGGGGCAGCGGCTCCAGCCGGTGCGCGACGCCACGCTCGTGCGGGTCCGCGACGGCGAGACGATCGTCACCGACGGCCCGTTCACCGAGTCCAAGGAGTGGATCGCGGGCTTCGACATCCTCGAGTGCCGCGACCTCGACGAGGCGATCGAGATCGCGTCGCGGCATCCGATGGCAAGGGGCGGCCGCATCGAGCTGCGCCCGTTCTGGAACGGCGAGGAGGACGAGTGAGCGGCCGATGACCGGAGCCGATCCCGACGGGGTGCGCGAGGCGGTCGACCGCGCCTACCGCGAGGAGTGGACGCGCGTGGTCGCGACGCTGATCCGCGCCACGGGCGACTGGGACGTCGCCGAGGATGCCGCCGCCGACGCGTTCGTGCGCGCGGCCGAGCGCTGGCCGGGCGAGGGCGTTCCGCGCAACCCCGGCGCGTGGCTGACGACCGTCGCCCGCAATCGGGTGCTCGACGTGCTGCGGCGCCGAGGCGTCGAGGTCGGCAAGGTGAGGGAGTGGATGGCGATGGACGAGATGCGGGGGCCGGGCGCCCCGACGGATCCGGCCGACGTGGTCGCGGCCCGCTCGGGTGCCGCCGAGATCGACGACCGGCTGCGGCTGGTCTTCACGTGCGCGCACCCGGCGCTGCCGCTCGAGGCGCGCGTCGCCCTCACCCTGCGCACGGTCGGCGGGCTCGAGACGCCCGAGATCGCGCGCGCGTTCCTCGTGCCCGAGGCGACGATGGCCCAGCGGCTCGTGCGCGCCAAGCGCAAGATCCGCAACGCGGGCATCCCGTACCGGGTGCCGGAGGGCGACGAGCTGCGGCGACGGCTCTCGGGTGTGCTCGCGGTGCTCATGCTCGTGCACAACGAGGGCTACCTCGCGAGCTCGGGCGACCGACTGCTGCGCCTCGACCTGCAGGAGGAGGCGATCCGGCTCGCCCGCCTCGTGGTCGAGCTGATGCCCGACGAGCCTGAAGCCGGCGGGCTGCTCGCGCTCCTGCTGCTGCAGCACGCGCGTTCGGCGGCCCGCGTCGACGCGTCGGGCGATCTCGTGCCGCTCGACGCGCAGGACCGCACCCGGTGGGACGCCGCCGAGACCGCGCAGGGGCTCGCGGTGCTCGACCGGCTCGACGCAACGCGACCCGCCGCGGCAGGGCCGTATCGCCTGCAGGCCGAGATCCAGCGCGAGCACGCGATCGCCGCCCACGCCGACGACACCGACTGGCCGGCGATCGTGCGACGCTACGACGCCCTGCTCGCCCTGACGCCGTCGCCCGTCATCGAGCTCAACCGCGCCGTCGCCCTCGGCCTGGCCGGCCGCGCGCAGGCGGGGCTCGACGAGCTCGAGCGGCTCGAGGCATCCGGTTCGCTCGACGGCTACCACCTGCTGCCGGCCGCGCAGGCCGACCTGCTGCGCCGGCTCGGGCGAGCGGATGCCTCGGCGGCACGCTACCGCCGGGCGATCGAGCTCGCCCCGACCGAGCCCGAGCGGCGGTTCCTGACGCGACGCCTCGCCGAGCTCGACGGGCGGGACGCGCCCGACCTCGGGTGAGCCCGCTCAGCCCGTGTTCTGCACGCCGGCGGCGACGCCGTTGACGGTCAGCAGCAGCAGCCGGTGGTGGTCGTCGCTCGGCAGGTCGGCCTCGCCGGCCCGCACCGCGGCGAGCGCGCGGAGCTGCAGCAGCGACAGCGCGTCGACGTAGGGGCTGCGCAGGCGCACGGCCTTCGCGAGCACCGGGCGCGCGACGAGCAGTTCGTCGCTCTGCGTCACCCGGCCGAGCCACTGCTTCGTGAGCCGCATCTCGTCGAGCACGAGCCCGGCGAGGTCGTCGCGGTCGCCGAGCGCGAGGTAGCGTGCCGCGATGCGCTCGTCGGTCTTCGCGAGCGACATCGAGAAGTTGTCGATCATGGCCGTGAACAGCGGCCACTCGGCGTACGCCTCGCGCAGCAGCTGCTCATCGCCCACGGCTTCGAGCGCGGTGCCGAGACCGAACCAGGCGGCGAGGTTGATGCGGGCCTGGCTCCACGAGAACACCCACGGGATGGCGCGCAGGTCGTCGAGGGACTCGACCGAGAGCCCGCGACGCGCCGGACGCGAACCGAGCGCGAGGTGGCCGATCTCCTCCATGGGCGTCACGTCGGCGAACCACGGGGCGAAGCCGTCGGCCTTGACGAGCGCGTGGAACCGGGCCCGCGAGGTGTCGTCGAGCGTCTCGGCGAGGGCGGCGAACCGTTCGTCGGCGGCGCGGTTGCGGGCCTCGTTCGACGGGCTTCCGGCGAGCAGCGCGGCCGAGGCCATCTGCTCGAGGTGACGCCTCGCGATCGCCGGGTCGCCGTACTGGGCGAAGATGACCTCGCCCTGCTCGGTGATCTTGAGCCGCCCGTCGACCGAGCCGGCGGGCTGCGCGAGCACGGCCTCGTTGGCGGGCCCGCCGCCGCGTCCGAGCGCGCCGCCGCGGCCGTGGAAGAGGGTGAGCTCGATGTCGTTGCGGTCGGCCCAGGCGGCGATGCGCGCCTGCGCACGATGCAGGGCCAGCGTCGCCGACACGGGGCCGACGTCCTTCGAGGAGTCGGAGTAGCCGAGCATGACCTCGATCTGCCGGCCGGTCGCCGCGAG
Source organism: Agromyces terreus (assembly GCF_009749465.1). Taxonomy (GTDB): domain Bacteria; phylum Actinomycetota; class Actinomycetes; order Actinomycetales; family Microbacteriaceae; genus Agromyces; species Agromyces terreus. Next base: position 46,245 of record NZ_WBIS01000007.1, on the reverse strand, counting down.
GCGAGCCTGCACCGGCTCGAGCTCGAGCATGCCGTCGAGGATGTCGACGCTCGCCTCGAGGTCGGCGAACGTCTCGAACAGGGGCACGACGTCGATCGCGACGTCGGCCGCCTGCGGCCCGAGCGCGGCCTCGGCGAGCGCGTACACGTTCGCGAGGTCTTCGGCACTCTGCGTGAACGACACGATGTAGCGGCGCACGGTGCGCACGCCGAAGCGGCCCTGCAGTTCGGCGATGACCCGGAACAGCGAGAGCACCTCCTCGGTCATCTCGCCGCGCTCGCCGCCCTCGCGGATCTCGGCGAGCGCCTGCCGGTGCACCTTCGAGTGCTGGCGCACCTCGAGCTCGGCGAGGTGGAACCCGAAGGTCTCGGCCTGCCAGACGAGGTGCTGGAGCTCGCCGTTCGCGCTGCGGAGGGCGCCGCCGTGGCGGAGCGAGCGCTGCAGCACGTGCAGGTCGTCGAGCAGCGCCTCGGGCCCCGCGTACCCGAGTTCGGCGTCGCCGCGTCGTGTGGCCGCGATGCGCTCGGCCACGACGAGGAGCACCCGGCGGTGCGGCTCGTGCGGGGCGCGGGTGCCGATGCTCGCGGTGACCTGCGGTGCGAGCTCCTGCTGGGCGGCGAGCAGTTCGAGCAGCTCATCGGAAGGAGGGGTCTCGCTCGCGTCGAGCGTGAGGGTCCGGCCGATGCGCGTCGCGGCCCGCTCGAGCCCGAGGAGCACGTGCTCGGCCGCGATGTGGGCCGCCTCGCGCGTGATCTCGGACGTCACGAACGGGTTGCCGTCTCGGTCGCCGCCGATCCAGCTGCCGACCCGGAGGAACGCCGGCGCGACGGGCGCGACGCGGCCCGCGGCATCCGACTGGAGGCGGTCGTCGATGCTGCGGTAGACCTGCGGCACGACCTCGAAGAGGGTCTGGTCGAAGACGCCCATCGCGGTGCGCACCTCGTCGAGCGGCGTCGGCCGCGTGGTGCGGATGGGCGCCGTGCGCCAGAGCACCTCGATCTCCTCGAGCAGGCGACGGTCGACCTCGGCCTCGGTGCGGTCGCCCGGGGCAAGGTCGTCGCGCTCGTCGACGAGTTCGCCGATGCGACGGATCGCGGAGGCGACGGCGCGACGGCGCGCCTCGGTCGGGTGCGCCGTGAGCACGGGGTGGAATCGCAGCCCGGCGACGCGGGAGCGGGCCTCGTCGGCGCCGACCTCGTCGACGAGGCGGCGGATCGCGGCCGACAGCGAGCCGTCGGCGCCGGCCGCGCCGATCGCGCCGCCGTTCGCGGCCGCCCCGGTCGCCGTCGCGCCGTCGCGGGAGGCGCGCTCGCGCTGCTCGGCACGCGCCCGGAGGATGCGCACGCGCTGGTGCTCTTCGGCGAGGTTCACGAGGTGGAAGTACACGGTGAACGCCCGCGCGACCTGCTCGGCGCGGGCCGGATCGAACGAGGCCGCGATGCGCTCGGCGGCCGCGAGCGCCTCGTCGTCGCGCGTCTCGTAGGCGTCGATCGCCGCGTGCCGCAGCCGCTCGACGTCGTCGAACAGGCTCTGCCCGCCGGCCTCGACGAGGATCGTGCCGAGCAGCCCGCCGAGCAGGCTCACGTCGGCGCGGAACCGGGCGTCGATGTCGCTGACGACGAGTTCGCGGTCGCGGTCGTAGGCGGATTCCATGGGGTTGGGCATGCTTCGAAACTAGCCGCGTTGCCGTCGGCGTCGAAATCGGATGACGGGGCGTGAAACGCACGCCCCGGGCGGGCATCCCCCGATCGGCGGATGCCCGCATCGACCGGTCGAGGGCTGTTGCGCGGCGGCCCGGCAGGGCAGGCTCGGAGCATGCAATCTCCACCAACCGGCACCGCGGTCCGCATCCGCGGGCTCCGCAAGGTCTACGGCGGCGTGGTCGCGGTCGACGGCATCGACCTCGACATCCGTCGCGGCGAGACGTTCGCGCTGCTCGGCCCGAACGGCGCGGGCAAGTCGACGACCGTCGAGATCCTCGAGGGCTACCGCTCGCGCACGGCGGGCGAGGTCGACGTGCTCGGCGTCGATCCGGCCCACGGCGGCCGCGACTGGAAGGCCCGCCTCGGCATCGTGCTGCAGACCGGCGGCGAGACCGGACTGCTGACGGTGCGCGAGGTGCTGAAGCACTTCGCGCGGCTCTACCCCGACCCGCGCGACGTCGACGACGTGATCGCGGCCGTCGGCCTCGAGGCGAAGGCGAACATGCGCGTCTCGAAGCTCTCGGGCGGACAGCAGCGGCGCGTGGACGTCGCGCTCGGCATCGTCGGGCGCCCCGAACTGCTGTTCCTCGACGAGCCGACCACCGGTTTCGACCCCGAGGCGCGCCGCCAGTTCTGGGGGCTGATCCGTTCGCTGAAGGCCGAGGGCACGACCATCGTGCTCACCACCCATTACCTCGACGAGGCCGCGCAGCTCGCCGACCGCGCCGGCGTCATCGCCGGGGGTCGCCTCGTCGACGTCGGCGGCATCCACGAGATCGGCGGCGCCGAGGCCAGGGTCCCCGTCGTGCGGTGGAACGACGCGGAGGGCCGACCGCACGAGGTGCGCACGCACGAGCCCGGGCGGGTCGTGGCATCCATGGTCGGCGCATTGGGCGGCGAGCCGCGGGCGCTCGAGGTGATCCGCCCGACGCTCGAGGACGTCTACCTCGGGCTCGTGCGGAGCGCGGGCGCCGATCCCGACGCCGCTGCCGCCGACACGAACGAGGAGGCCGTCGCATGACCGCCGGACTGATGACCCAGGGCACGGCGCGCATCGGCGTCGAGACGAAGATGTACTTCCGCGCGCCCGACACGCTGTTCTTCACCTTCCTCTTCCCGTTCGTCATGCTCGCGATCTTCTCGGCCGCGTTCAGCACCTCCGGCGAGGTCGGCCCTCCCGGTTCCGAGATCTCGATCGCTGCCCTCTACCTGCCGGCGATGGTGTCCTCGGGCATCTTCCTGTCGGGCGTGCAGAACCTCGCCGTCGACATCGCCCTCGAGAAGTCGAACGGCACGCTCAAGCGGCTCGGCGGCACCCCGCTCTCGCCGATCGCGTACTTCGCCGGCAAGATCGGCCAGGTCTTCGCGACCGGCACCCTGCAGGCGGGGCTGCTGATCCTCGCCGGCTGGCTCGTGCTCGGCATCGAACTGCCGACGGAGCCCGAGAAGTGGCTCACGTTCGCATGGGTGTTCGTGCTCGGCCTGACCACGTGCGCGCTGCTCGGCATCGCGCTCTCGGCGCTGCCGCGCTCGGGCAAGAGCGCCGCGGCCGTCGTGATCCCGATCGGGCTGATCCTGCAGTTCATCTCGGGGGTCTACCTGCAGTGGAACATGCTGCCCGACTGGCTCCAGAACATCGCGAGCATCTTCCCGCTGAAGTGGATCGCGCAGGGCATGCGGGCGGTGTTCCTCCCCGAGGGGTGGGAGGCGCTCGAGCAGAACGAGTCGTGGAACCTTCCCGGCGTCGCCGTCGCGCTGCTCGTCTGGCTCGTCGTCGGACTCGTGCTCAGCCGCCTCACGTTCCGCTGGATCCGGCGCGATGCCTGAACTCGCCCCGGCGCGGCACGGTATGGGAGCCTGACCGCATGGTGAACCGGCGATGGTGGGATGCCGCGGCGCTCGCGGTCGCGCTCGTCACGGTGCTCGTCGGGCTGGTCGATCCGCCCTACGGCGCCGACGACGTGGCGACCTGGGCGGTGACCGCGGCGTTCCTCCTCGCCTACGCGCTGTACCTGCGCGGCCGCATCGGCGGCGACGACGGCCCACGGCACTACGTCGCGATCGTGATCGTGCTCACCGCGCTGTCCGTCGCCGGCACGGCGGCGGAGCCCTCCTTCGCGATGCTCCAGGCGTTCGCGTACCCCTTCCTCTGGATCACGGCGCCCGACACCCGCAGGGCGGTGATCGGCAACGGCATCCTCGCGACGGGCATCGTCATCGGCTACGTGCTCCACTTCGGCGCCGCGGGCATCGTCACCGGGCTGACGGTCGGCGCCCTCTCGCTCGGCTTCGCCCTCGCGCTCGGGCTCTGGATCACGCGCATCGCGGAGTACGGCGACGAGCGGGCGCGGCTGCTGGCCGACCTGCAGTCCGTGCAGGGCGAGCTCGCGGCGCTGCACCGCGAGGCCGGCGTCGGCGAGGAGCGGGCGCGGCTCGCGCGCGAGATCCACGACACCATCGCGCAGAGCCTCACCGGCCTCGTGATGGTGGCGCAGCGGGCCGGGAACCGGCTCACGGCCGTCGACGGTCCCGCCGCGGCATCCGTCCGAGCGGATGTCTCGCTCATCGAGGAGATGGCGCGCGAGGCCCTGACCGAGGCGCGGGGGCTCGTCGCGACCATCGCGCCCGTGACCGCCGACGGCGGGCTCGCCGCCTCGCTCGACCGCCTCGCGGCCGCGTTCGAGCGCGAGACCGGAACGGTCGTGCGCGTACAGGCCGACGCGACCGGGCTCGACCGCGAGCTCGAGGTCGTGGTGCTGCGGTGCGCCCAGGAGGGGCTCGCGAACGTGCGCAAGCACGCGCAGGCGGCGACCGCGTGGATCACCGTCGAGGACTCGGCCGACGGCGTCGTGCTGACCGTCCGCGACGACGGCGTCGGCCCGACCGCCCACGGCGAGGCTGGCGGTGCCGGAGATGCCGGAGGAACCGGCCCGGGCGGTTTCGGGCTCGCGGGGCTGCGCGACCGCGCCGCCCTCGTGGGCGGCTCCTTCGCGTTCGGCCCGGCCGAGGGCGGCGGGGCGCTGCTCCGCGTCACCGTGCCGAGACGGACCGCGACGGCGGAGGAGACGCGATGAGCGGCATCCGCATCGTCGTCGCCGACGACCACCCGATCGTACGCGCGGGCATCGTCGGCCTGCTCGGGTCGGTCGAGGGCCTCGAGGTGATCGGCGAGGCATCCGACGGCGCCATGGCCGTGGAGCTCGCCCTCGGGCTGCGACCCGACCTCGTGCTCATGGACCTGCGGATGCCGAACCTCGACGGCGCTGCGGCGACCGCGCGCATCGTCGCGGAGGCGCCAGGCACGCGCGTGCTCGTGCTCACGACGTACGAGACCGACGAGCACATCCTCGGCGCGATCGAGGCGGGCGCGAGCGGCTACCTGTTGAAGGCCGCACCCCAGGAGGAGATCCTGGCCGGCATCCGGGCGGTCGCGGCGGGCGAGACGGCGCTCGCCCCGTCGATCGCGACGAAACTCGTGTCGCGGCTGCGGGGCGGCCCGGCCGGCGGTGCGGGCGAGGGCGACGCGGCCCGCGGGGCTCGCCCGGCGCTCTCGCCGCGCGAGCTCGAGGTGCTGCGCCTCGTGGCCGCCGGGCGGTCGAACCCCGAGATCGGCCGCATGCTCATCATCGGCGAGGCGACCGTGAAGACGCACCTCGCGCACGTGTTCGAGAAGCTCGACGTGGGCGACCGCACGCGCGCGGTGACGAAGGCGATGGAGCTCGGCCTGCTCTGACGACCGCCCGCGGGGTTCGCGAGCGGGAATTCAGGAGATCCCGGGGTTATAGGTCCACCGGAGCGGGCATGCCCCGCGATCTCCTGAATATCCGCACCCCCCACGTCGGCCGAACCCGACTGGTGCTCTATTTTGCACTCTGGCTCGAATAGTGCAGAATTGCACTTCGTGTCAGATAGTGCAACGAATTCCCCGGGCCTGCGCGAGCAGCGCAAGAACCGCACCCGGCGCGATCTCTGCCACCGCGCCCGCCAGCTCACGATCGAGCGCGGCCTCTCGGGCTTCACGATCGAGGAGCTCTGCGCCGACGTCGGCGTCTCCCGTCGCACGTTCTTCAACTACTACGCCGGCAAGGAGGCCGCCGTCGTCGGCCACGACGCCGACGCCGTCGACGAAGACGCCCTCGCCGCCTTCACCCGCGGCGACGACGGCGCACCCACCCTGCTCGACGGCCTCGCCGAACTTGCCATCACCACGATGACCAGGTGGGACGACGAGCACGACGCCGTCGACCCGCACGCCCTCATCGAACGCGAACCCCATCTCCTGACCCACATGATCGGCGCCGGCCGCCAGCTCGAGCAGCGCATCGTCACCGCGATCGAGACGCGCGAGGGCCTCGCCGCGGGCGACCCGCTCGCGCGCACCGCCGCCGTCGTCATCGGCTCGCTCGTGAACGCCGCCGGACACCGCGTCTTCGCGGAGGACGACGGCGGCCGCGAGGAATTCGCCGAGATCCTCCGCGCCTCCGTCGCCGCGACCCGCGCGGCCGGCACCCCGAACCCCGCCACGTCTGCCCGCCCCATCGGAACCACGGAAAGCCCCTCATGACCACTGCACGAACACAGACGAGCGCACCGCTCGTGCTCACCCAGCGACGGATCTGGATCATCTTCTCGGCCCTCATCGCCGGCATGCTGCTCTCGAGCCTCGACCAGACGATCGTCTCGACCGCCATGCCGACCATCGTCGGCGAGCTCGGCGGCGTCGAGTACCAGGCGTGGATCACCACCGCCTACCTGCTCGCGACGACCATCGTCATGCCGATCTACGGCAAGTTCGGCGACGTGCTCGGGCGCCGCAACCTGTTCCTCATCGCGATCGCGCTGTTCACCGTGGCATCCGTCGGCGCCGCGTTCGCCCCGACCTTCTGGGCGTTCGTCGCGTTCCGAGCCATGCAGGGCCTCGGCGGCGGCGGGCTCATGATCCTCTCGCAGGCGATCATCGCCGACATCGTGCCCGCCTCCGAGCGCGGCAAGTACATGGGACCGCTCGGCGCGATCTTCGGCCTCTCGGCCGTCGCCGGCCCGCTGCTCGGCGGCTTCTTCGTCGACCACATGACCTGGCAGTGGGCGTTCTACATCAACATCCCGATCGGCATCGCGGCGTTCGCGATCGCCTGGTTCACGCTCACCCTGCCCAGCAAGAAGGCCGAGAAGAAGATCGACGTGCTCGGCGTCATGCTGCTCTCGGCCGCAACGGTGTGCCTCATCTTCTTCACCGACTTCGGCGGCGCCGCGGACCACGGCTGGGACGCCCTCGAGACCTGGGCGTGGGGCGTCGGCCTCCTCGCCGCGGCCACCGCGTTCGTCGTCGTCGAGGCACGTGCCGACGACCCGATCATCCCGCTCTCGCTGTTCAAGAACCCGGTGTTCATCAACGCGACCGCGATCGGCTTCACGCTCGGCATCGGCATGTTCTCGGCCATCGCGTTCGTGCCCACGTTCCTGCAGATGTCCTCGGGCGCCTCGGCCACGGCGTCCGGCCTGCTCATGCTGCCGATGATGGTCGGCATGATGGGCACCTCGATCTGGTCGGGCATCGCGATCTCGAAATCGGGCAGGTACCGCGCCTACCCGATCGCCGGCACGCTCGTGACGGCGGCGGCCATGCTCGCCATGACGACGCTCGCGGCCGAGACCCCGATCTGGCTGATCTGCGTGTACCTGTTCGTGTTCGGCGCCGGGCTCGGCCTCATCATGCAGGTCGTCGTGCTCGTGGTGCAGAACGCCGTTCCCGCGACGCAGGTCGGCACCGCGACCAGCACGAACAACTACTTCCGCGAGGTCGGCGCCTCCCTCGGCGTCGCGATCTTCGGCGCGCTGTTCACGACCCGCCTCTCCGAGAACCTCACGAAGATCTTCACCGACGCCGGCGCGAGCGCCGGGCAGGCGGGCGAGGCCATGTCGACCCTCGACCCGCAGAAGCTCTCGGAGCTGCCCGACCCCGTGCGCGACTCGATCGTGACGGCCTACGCCGACTCGCTCGCCCCCGTGTTCTGGTACCTCATCCCGTTCATCCTCGCGGCCTTCGTGCTCGCGCTGTTCCTCAAGCAGATCCCGCTCTCCGACACGGCCGGCATGGTCGCGCGCGGCGAGGCGATCTCGGGCGACGACGCGGATGCCGCGGCGCGGGCGGATGCCGCTGAGTCGGCGGATGCCGCGGAGCGCGCGCTCCTCGACGGCGGCACCGTCGTCACGGGGCCGGCCGACGACACCCCCGACACGGTCTCCACGGCCACGGGGAGCACTCCCGCCCAAGACGCCCCCGCGACCGGCCGCGAGGGCTGACCGCCGGTTCGACCTGCAGGAATCGAGGACCCATCCCCCGTGTGGAGCGGGGATGGGTCCTCGTTTCCTGCATCCGGCATGCTCGGCATGTTCGCGGCGACGGGCACGCGCCGGCGATCGCGCCTACGCTGGGATGAGGCATCCGCATGTGCCGTGGCAGCGGCGGTCGCAACCGCCGCCGACGCAGACGGGCCGCCCGAGAGGCGAGCATGAACCCCTATGAGCACCGACCGTGGCTCGCGCACTACGCCGAGGGGGTGCCGCCCGAGATCGACGAACCCGCCGAGACGCTCGTCGACATGATGGACGCGTCGGTGAAGCGCTACCGTCGGCGCACCGCCCTCGAGTTCTTCGGCGCCGAGACGAGCTACCACGACCTCGGCGCGCAGATCGGCGCCGTCGCCGAGGGACTGCGCCGGCTCGGAGTGACCGCCGGCGACCGCGTCGCGCTCATCCTGCCGAACTGCCCGCAGCACGTCGTCGCCTTCTACGCCGCGCTGCGGCTCGGCGCGATCGTCGTCGAGCACAACCCGCTCTACACACCGCCCGAACTGCGGCACCAGTTCGAGGACCACGGCGCCCGCGTCGCCGTGGTGTGGAGCAACGTGGCCGACACCGTCGCGGACTTCCCCGGCGACATCCGGCCCGAGCACATCATCGCCGTCGACCTCACGCGGGCGCTGCCCCTCGGCAAGCGGATGGCGCTGCGACTGCCGATCCCGCAAGCACGGCGCTCGCGCGCGGCGCTCTCGACGAGACCGCGTGCGCGCGGCCTCGTGCCCTGGGAACGCCTCACCTCGCGCCGGGCGATCAGCACGCGGCATCCGCGCCCCTCCCTCGACGACACCGCCGTGCTCCAGTACACGAGCGGCACCACGGGCAGCCCCAAGGGCGCGGTGCTCAGCCACCGCAACCTGCGCGCGAACGCGATGCAGTCACGCGCGTGGGTGCCCGGCCTCCACCTCGGCGACGAGGTCTTCTACGGGGTGCTTCCGCTGTTCCACGCCTACGGGCTCACGCTCTGCCTGACCACCGCGATGAGCGTCGGCGCCCGGCTCGTGCTGTTCCCGAAGTTCGACACGAAACTCGTGCTCGACGCCGCGCGCCACTCGCCGCCCACGTTCCTGCCGGCCGTGCCGCCCATCTACGACACCCTCGTGACCGCGGCCGCCGCCGACCCGAAGGCGCTCTCCCGCATCCGCTACGCCATCTCGGGGGCGATGAGCCTGCCGGTCACGACCGTCGACACGTGGGAGCACGCCACCGGCGGCCTCCTCGTCGAGGGCTACGGCATGACCGAGAGCTCGCCGATCGCCGTCGGCAACCCGATGGGACCGACCCGCAGGCCGGGCACCGTCGGCGTGCCGTTCCCGAGCACCGAGATCCGCGTCGTCGACCCCGAGCACCCCGAGACCGATCGCGGCGCCGGCGAGGAGGGCGAGCTGCTCATCCGCGGGCCGCAGGTGTTCCAGGGGTACTGGCGCCGCCCGACCGAGACCGCCGAGACGCTGCTGCCCGGCGGCTGGCTGCGCACCGGCGACATCGTGCGCGTCTCCGACGACGGCTTCGTGACGATCGTCGACCGGGTGAAGGAGCTCATCATCACGGGCGGCTTCAACGTCTCGCCGTCCGAGGTGGAGCTGGCGCTGCTCGCGCACCCCGACGTCCGGGGCGCCGCCGCCGTCGGGCTTCCACGCGCCGACGGCGGCGAGGTCGTCGCCGCGGCCGTCGAACTGCGCGACGGCGCCGCATTCGACGAGACCGCCATGCGCGACTTCCTGCGCACGAGTCTCACGCCCTACAAGGTCCCCCGCCGTATCGAGCCGTTCGACGAGCTGCCCCGCTCGCTCATCGGCAAGGTGCTGCGCCGGCAGGTGCGCGAGGAGCTGCTGGCGCGGGCGGGCTCGTGATCCGAGGGCCGCGCCATCGTCGACAGTGCCGTCGGCCGGATCACCCGGCGGTATCAGCAATGACACTGGGAATGTCTTTTCTTATACTGCAGTCCGAGACGGATCGGCGAGTCCCGACCGTCGGTGAGGAGCGAGGCGAACCGTGAACGCAGCACACGACGACGGCCCGTTCTACCACGGCACGAAGGCCGATCTCCGGGTCGGCGACCGGCTCACGGCGGGCTTCCGATCGAACTACCGCCCCGAGGTGGTCATGAACCACATCTACTTCACCGCGCTGCCGAACGGCGCGGGACTGGCGGCCGAGCTCGCGCCCGGCGATGCCGCCCCGCGCGTCTACCTCGTCGAGCCCACCGGCGAATACGAGGACGACCCGAACGTGACCGACAAGAAGTTCCCGGGCAACCCCACGCGGTCGTACCGCAGCAGCACCCCGCTCGAGGTCGTCGGCGAGGTCGACGACTGGGAACGGCTGACGCCCGAGGCGCTCCGGGCGTGGCGGGAGCGGCTCGCCGAGCTCCGCGAGGACGAGCGCGGCGAGATCATCAACTGATCGTCGTGCGCCCCTGCCGGCGCGGCTCCTCGACCGGCTTGCCCCATCGCGCCGGTCGAGGCGCGCAGCATCCCGAGACCTCCCGGCCTCGGTACGGCAGACCGCGGAAGGCCTGACAGGATCGAGGGATGGCCAGCTCGTTCTCCCTCGTGACCCGCACGACCGTGCCGGCGCAGCGGTTGTTCGACGTCTGCCTCAGCATCGACGAGCACGTGGCCTCGATGGACCAGTCGGGCGAGCAGGCGGTCGGGGGCGTCACCACCGGCACGATCGGCCTCGACGAGACCGTGACCTGGCGTGCACGGCACTTCGGCATCTGGTTCACGATGACATCGCGGATCACCGCCCTCGAACGGCCGGATCGCTTCGTCGACGAGCAGGTTCGCGGTCCGTTCCGCTCCTTCCACCACGAGCACTCGTTCACTCGAGACGGCGAGACCACCGTCATGGTCGACACGCTGACCCTCGCCTCGCCGGTCTTCGGGCGGCTGGCGGAACGCCTCGTGCTCGTCCCGTATCTGCGCCGCCTGATCCGCCGACGCAACCACCATCTCCTCGAGGCGTTGGGGGCGGCGCGCGGCACCGACCCGGGATCGCCGAGCTGGGCCGACGATCCGTCGAGCCCGTTCCGGCGCTCCGAGGCATCCGCCCTCATCGGTCGCGGCGACGAGGTGTGGCGCCGCGCCTCGCGAGACGTGCTCCGATGGGCGGTGAAGACCCGCAGCGGCTTCACGGTCGACGACGCGCGGCCCGTCACGCGCGGTGCCGAGTCGACGGTGACCGCTCGCGTCGTCGGGGTGACCGTGCGCGAACCCGTTCAGGTCGTGGACGTCGTCGAGACCTCGTCGCGGGTCGGGTTCTCGTATCGGACGCTTCCCGGGCATCCGGTCGACGGCGAAGAGGCGTTCATCGTGCATCGCGACGGCGACGACGTGTTCCTCACGGTGCGGTCGCTGACGGCGCCGGCGCCGGGCGGGCCGTGGCGCGCGCTCTACCCCGCGCTCCGGATCGCGCAGATCGTCGCCCGGCGGAGGTACCTTCGCGCGCTCGGCTGACCGGCGTTGCCGCCGGTCGAGGAGGCGCGCCGGCGCCGTCTCGAGACCCCCGACAGGTCTCGAGACGCTTCGCTCCTCGACCGGCGGGGGACGCTTCGCTCCTCGACCGGCGGGGCGGGCGCAGGTCGAGGGGGCGCGCCGGCGCCGTCTCGAGACCCCCGGCAGGTCTCGAGACGCTTCGCTCCTCGACCGACGGGGACGCCCCGACCGGCGGATCCTCAGAGCAGACGTCGCGCGTTCGCCCAGGCGGTCAGCTCGTGCCGGCTCGAGAGCTGGAGCTTGCGCAGCACAGCCGACACGTGGGTCTCGACGGTCTTCGTCGAGATGAACAGCTCGGCCGCGACCTCCTTGTAGGCGTAGCCGCGGGCGATGAGGCGCATGACCTCCTGCTCGCGCGCCGACAGCCGGTCGAGCTCGTCGCTCGCGGCCGCGGTCTCGCCGCCGGCGGCGCCGAAGGCGTCGAGCACGAATCCGGCGAGCTTGGGCGAGAAGACGGCGTCTCCGCTCGCGACGGCGTGCACGGCCCGGCTGACGTCGGCCCCCGACGACCCCTTCGTGATGTACCCGCGGGCGCCCGCACGGATCACGCCGACCACGTCTTCGGCCCTGTCGGACACGCTCAGCGCCAGGAACCTCGTCGCGGGCACGGCACCGTCCTGAGCCTGTCGCAGGGCTGCCGCGGCACGGCGGATCACCTCGGCCCCGCCGCTCGTGCCCGCGGGCACGCCGACCCCGGGCAGGTGCACGTCGAGGAGCACGACGTCTGGCGCGGCATCCGTCACCGCCTGCACGGCGGACTCGACGTCGTGCGCCTCGCCCACGACCTCGATCGACGCGTCGAGGTCGGCCTTCAGCCCCGACCGGAAGATCGAGTGATCGTCGACGATGACCACACGTACGGCGCCGTCGTGAGTCGGTCGAGCGGATGCCTCAGCCACGGTTCATGTCTCCTGTCGCTCGTTCGACCGTGGCCGCCCGCTCGGCGGGGAACCGCAGCCGCACCTCGGTGCCGACGCCCCCGACCCCGCGGCGCACCTCGGCCGATCCGCCGGCGCGGCGCATGCGGCCGATGATCGACTGCCGCACGCCGAGCCGGTCGCCCGGCACCTCGGCGGGGTCGAATCCGGGGCCGCGGTCGCGCACGAACACCTCGACCAGCTCGGGTGAGGCCTCGAGGTAGACCGACACCTCGCCGCCCGCGTGCCGCGCCGCGTTCAGCATCGCCTCGCGGGCCGCGGCGGCGACCTCGCCGCTCGCGCGCTCGCTCGAGGTGCCGACGGCGACGACGTCGATCGTGACGGCGTACTCGATCTCGAGGTCGGCGGCGAACGCGCGCAGCTCGGTGCCGAGGTCGCGGTCGGCCGGCGCCTCGCCGTCGAACAGCCAGTCGCGCAACTCGCGCTCCTGCGCCCGCGCGATGCGGGCGACCTCGCTCGTCGCGCCCGCCCGGTTCTGGATGAGCGCGAGGGTCTGCAGCACGGAGTCGTGCAGGTGCGCGGCGATCTCGCTGCGCTGCTCCTCGCGGATGCGTTTCGTGCGCTCCTCGGTGAGGTCGCGCCACGCCGTGACGAGGGTCGGCGCGTACACGAGCGCGATGCCGACGATCGCGGCGAGCGCGGCCGTGAACGAGGCGACGGTGTGCCGGCTCGCGGCGTCGCCGAGCACGAGGGCGAGGGCCGTGACCGCGAGCAGGCCGGTCGCGACGAGCCGGATCGTCAGCTCATGCCGGGGGCCGCGCTCGGGCTCGGGCCGGTCGATGAAGCTCGCCCACGCGCCGGCGCCCACGGCGAGCGCGACGCCCGCGAGCACCGCTCCGAACCACCACTGCACGGTGGCGTTGCCCGTGCCGAGCGCCTGCGCCCCGAGCATCCAGGCGAATCCGAGCACGAGGGCGGATGCCGCGACCAGCAGCCACGCGACCGGCGCGCGTCGGCTCGGGCGGGCCTCGCCGGGCTCCCACGGCGTCAGCGCCCACAGCCACAGGTACAGCAGCACGCCGGCTCCCCCGAGCAGGGCGGTGACCGCGAACGCGAGTCGGACGACGACCGGCGGCCAGCCGAGATGCGCGGCCAGCCCCGCGCAGACGCCCGTGGCGAGGCAGTCGCGCGGACGCGACATCCGCGGGCCTGCGATCGCGGATGCCTCGGTCATGTCAGCAATCCAAGCAGACGCCGCGCCGCGCGGCCGGGCCCGGGGGCGACGCTCAGGGTCGAATCAGGGACTCACCCCATAGCGAGCCGGTCGGCGACGCTGCCAGCCTTGAGGCATGGAGACGAACCAGACCGCCCCGCAGACCGACCCGGCGTCAGACGACGCGCAGGGGGACTCCGCGTCGACCGCGTCGGCGGCCGGCGGGGCGGTCGGTTCGGCTTCGATGGGCGCGGGCGACGCCGGCGCCGACGAAGGCAGCACAGGCGCCGGCATCCCCGACGAGCCCGCACCGGATGCCACGGGCCCGGGCTTCTACCCCTGGCTGCGACGTCTCGGCCTGCCGCGCCGCGCCGGCTGGCTCGGCGGCGTGTGCGCCGGCATCGGCGCCCGGCTCGGCATCGACCCGATCATCGTGCGCGGCATCGTCGTCGTGGTCGCGGTGCTCGGCGCACCCTTCGTGCTGCTGTACGCGGTCGCGTGGCTGCTGCTGCCCGACGTCGAGGGGCGCATCCACCTCGAGCGGCTGACGCGCGGCATCGTGGATCCGGCGGTCGTCGGCATCGCCGTGATGGCCGTGCTGGGCTTCATCCCCCTGGTGCAGGGCGGCTGGCTCGGCTGGCACTGGTGGGACGACTGGCCCGTCGTCTCCGACCCGATCTTCGGGTTCGACCTGATGGTGCCGCTGCGCATCATCTGGACCCTGCTCGTCGTGGGCGGCATCGTCGCGCTCGTCATCTGGCTCGCCCGCCGGTCGTCGCAGACCGCGCTGGCAGGCCGCACCGCCCCAGATCCCCAGAACCCCCCGGCCGGCGGCGTCGGCGCGCGAACGGCTTCCGCAGCCGCCGCCACGGCCGGGGCCCCGACGCACGGCGACACCCGCGCGTCGGGTGCGGATGCGGCATCCGCTCAGTCGACGGATGCCGCGTCCGCCTCATACTCGGGCGCGACCGCCGGCCCCGGCGGCGCGGGCCTCGACGGAAGCACCGGCGCCCCCGCGGCATCCGCCCCCTCGACCGAACCGCCCGTGCCCGCCATGGGCGCCGACGCCGACGCGATCGCGCAGTGGCGCGCCCAGCACGAGGCGTGGCGCGTCGCGCACGCCGAGTGGAAGTCGGGGCAGGACCAGGCGATGCGCGCCGCCCGAGCCCAGGCGGCCGCCGAGAACCGCGAGCAGGCCCGTGCACTCGCCGCGCAGGCCGACGCGGCTCGCGCCGCCCGCCGCCGGAGCCGCCCCCGTGCGAGCGCCGCGTTCGTCTTCACCGCCCTCGGCCTCGCGCTCGTCGGCGGCGCGGCCGTCGCCCTGTGGGCGCTCGGAGATCCGGATGTCGCCGCCTTCGCGGTGCCCGTCGCCCTCGCCGCCGCGACCCTCGTGCTCGCGCTCGGCATGGTCGTCGCCGCGCTCCGCCGTCGCCGCAGCGGCGCCCTCGCGTTCTTCACGCTCATGACGACGCTCGCGATGCTCGCCGGCATCGGCGGCGCGACCGTCGCGACGCAGGGCGACCTCATCGGGCCGAACGTCGTCGTCGACCTGTCCCGCTCGCAGCGGATCGTACAGCCGCTCGGCAGCGCCTACCTGTACTCCGCGGCGACGAGCGGCCCGACCCCGGTCATCGAGCTCACTCAGGGCGCCGGCGACGTGATCCTCTCGATCGACGGCGACGACCGCGTGCTGCTCGACGCCGAGGACGCCGGCCGCCTCGATCTCGTCGTCAGCGACGAGACGGGCGTCATCACCCGGCCGCAGCTCGGCGGCGAGGACGCCTCGGCGCTCCTCCTCGGCGGCGAATCCGGCATCGGCGACCCGTCGGACGACGAGCGCATCGACGCCCGCGTCGTGCTGACGCAACGGACCGGCACCGTCTACATCCAGGTCAACCAGTGAGCGAGCACATGCCAGACACGAACCCGAACCCCAACGCCGGCTCCGACTCCGAGGCGGTCGAGACCGCGGCGGTCGAGACCGCGGCGGTCGAGACCTTGGCCGTCGAGACCAAGACCGTCGGGGCCGCGGCCGCCGAGGCCGCGACCGTGGCTCGCCCGACCATCCGATGGGGTGCCCTCGTGTGGGCACTCATCTTCGGCGGTGCGGCCGCGCTCACCCTCTGGATCCTGGTCGATCCTGGACGACGTGCCGACGTCGGCGAATGGCTCGCCGTGCTCAGCCCGCTCGCGGCCGCGCTGTTCGCGCTCATCGCGATCGGCGTCGTCGTCGCCCTGTTCGGCGTCGTCGGGCTCATCCGCCGCGGCGAACGCGCCCGAACGGCGAAGGCCGCTCCCGCCGTGGCAGGTCCCCCGCGGCCGCCCGTGCACCACGGCGCGCGATAGCACCCGCCGGTCGAGGAGCGACGCAGGGGCCCCGCCGGTCGAGGAGCGACGCAGGAGCGTGTCGAGACCACGTGACACGGAACCGCCGCTGGTCTCGAGACGGCGCCGGCGCGCCTCCTCGACCGGCGGACCCCGGAACGCAGGAGCCCCGCCGGTCGAGGAGCGACGCAGGAGCGTCTCGAGACCACATGACACGGAATCGCCGCTGGTCTCGAGACGGCGCTGGCGCGCCTCCTCGACCGGCGAGTGCGCCGGGCCCTCGCTAGAGGTCGAGGCCGACGACGACCGGTTCGGGATGCAGCAGGATGCCGAACTCGGCCTGCACCCGGCTCTGCACGAACCTCGCGAGCTGGGCGACCTCTTCGGCCGAGGCTCCCCCGCGATTCGTCAGCGCGAGGGTGTGCTTCGACGAGACGGCCGCCCGCGACCCGGGCAGGCGGAACCCTCGACCGACCCCGGCGTGCTCGATCAGCCACGCGGCCGACAGCTTCACGAGCGTGGGCTGCGGTGCGGCATCCGTCGGCGCTTCGGATGCCTCGAGCGACGCCTGGTGCGCGAGGAACTGGTCGAGCGGCGACGCCTCGAGACCCGCCGCGAGCGGCACGACCTCGTCGACCGGGTCGGCCTCGACGTACCAGCGCGGCGCATCGCCCGGCAGCGACCGCGCGGTGTGCTCGTTCACGATCGGGTTGGTGAAGAATGACCCGGCGCTCGACGTGTCGGGGTCGTCGGGGTCGAGCACCATGCCCTTCGAGGCGCGCAGCTCGAGCACGCTCTCGCGCACGCGGGCCAGCGGCACCCGGTCGCCGACGTCGACGTGCAGCGCCCCCGCGAGCTGCGGGTACGCGACCGGGCGGCTGAGCGTCTCGCCGAGCACGGCACGCTCGGCGGCCGTGTCGTGCAGGTCGAGCTCGATCGACACGACGATGCCCGCGAGTCCCTGCTTCAGCACCGAGGTGCGGTAGCCGAGTTCGAGCTCGCGCGCCGTGATGCGCCGCGGTGCATCGGCCCCCTCGTCGAGGAACTCGATCGCGACGAGCGTCGACGCGAGCTCCTGCCCGTAGGCGCCGATGTTCTGCACGGGGGCGGCTCCGACGCATCCGGGAATGCCCGACAGCGCCTCGATGCCCGCGAATCCGCGATCGACGGTCCACGCGACCAGGTCGTCCCAGACCTCGCCGGCCTGCACCCGGATGCGAACGGATGCCGGGTCGTCGACCTGGTCTCGAGACGCTCCTCCGTCGCTCCTCGACCCGCGGTCATCGCCCGCGACCTGGTCTCGAGATGCTCCTTCGTCGCTCCTCGACCGGCGGTCATCGCCCGCGACCTGGTCTCGAGACGCTCCTCCGTCGCTCCCCGACCGGCGGTCATCGCCCGCGAGCACCTCGATGCCGCGCGTGCGGATGCGGATCACGGTGCCGTCGAATCCCTCGTCGCCGACGAGCAGGTTCGAGCCGCCGCCGAGCACCATCCACGGCTCGCCGTCGACCCATGCCTCGAGGGCGAAGTCGACGAGGTCGCGCTGCGTCGTCGCGTCGACGAGCCGCCGGATCGGACCGCCGACGCGGAGCGTGGTGAGGTCGGCGAACGTCGGCTCGGGCGCGTCGGCCCGCGCCGCATCGGTCGTCTCGAGGTCGCCGCCCATGTCAGCCGAGGACGACGCGGACCTGCGCCTTGCCGAGCACCGTGTCGTCGCCGAGCTTGACCGTGAGGTCGACGCGCGCGGCACGGGCCTCGGCGTCGAGCTGGCCGACCTTGGCCGAGACGGTCACGGTCGCGCCGAACGACGGGTCGACCACGACGGGGCGCGTGAACCGCACCTGGTAGTCGACGACGCGGCCCGGATCGCCCGCCCAGTCGACGACCGGCTGCACCGCGAAGCCCATGGTCAGCATGCCGTGCGCGAGCACGCCGGGCAGGCCCACGGATGCCGCGACGTCGTCACGGTAGTGGATCGGGTTGAAGTCTCCGGATGCCCCGGCGTAGCGCACGAGCGAATCGCGGGTGAGCTCGAACGAGCGCTCGGCCACGATCTCGCCCACAGCGAGCTCGTCGAACACGGGAGGAGTCGTCACGTCGGCCATCACTCGTCTCCTCGCACCACGAGCGTCGAGATCGCCGTGACGACGTGCTCGCCCGCGGCATCCGTGATCGCGGATTCGGCCGTGACCATCGAGTGGGGTCCGAGCGTCTTCACGCTCGCGACCGTGAGGGTCGCCGTGAGCAGGTCGCCCGCGACGATCGCCCGCGACGACGTGAAGCGCTGGTCGCCGTGCACGACGCGCGCGAAGTCGATGCCCGCGTCGGGCTCGGCGAGCAGCTGCGCGAGGGTGTGCTCCTGCACCACGACCGCGAACGTCGGCGGCGCGACGACGTCGGCGTAGCCCGCGGCCTGCGCGGCGTCGACGTCGAGGTTGATCGGATTCGTCGCGAACACGGCGCGCGCGAACTCGCGCACCTTCTCACGACCGACGAGGTAGGGCTCGGCCGGCGGGAAGACCCGCCCCTGCAGCTCGGGATTCACTGGCACCCGGCCAGTCTATTCGGCGAGCGGATGCCGCGTCCGGGCCGATCCGTCGAGCGAGCGGATGCCGCGGGGGCGAACACCGTCGATCCGTCGATCTTCGCCCGACCCACGCGCACAACGGGCCGACTTCGACGGATCGTGCACGACACCCGCGCGAACGGATGCCGCGGCCGGGCGCCCGGGCTCAGAGCGCGAGCCAACCCGCCGAGAGGCCGACGATCGCGACGACGGCGCCCGCGACGGCCACGCCGAGCACGACCACGTCCCACGGCGAGGAGATGAACGGGCGCCCGTTCTCGCGGCGGGCGAAGAAGTACAGCAGCGTCGCCGGCGCCTGCACGATGAGCGAGATGAGCAGCAGCTCGAGGCCCGCCCCGACGAGCAGGAAGAGCACGTAGCCGGTCGCGACGGCCCCGAGCACGATCTCGGTGGGCCGCGAACGCCGCGACGCGGCATCCGGAACATACCCGTCGCCGCGGATCGCGATCTTCAGCAGGTACCCGGCCGCGAACAGCAGCGGGAGCAGCGCGAGCGCGCTCGTGAGGTCGAGCGCGAAGCCGAACGCGTCGGCCGAGAAGTAGGCGACGACGAGCACGGCCTGCGCGAAGATCGTGCTCCCGAGCAGGGCGACCGTCGGCACGTCGCGGGCGTTCATGCGCGCGAAGATCCGCGGGAAGTCGCCGTCGCGGGCGGCCGTGAAGACGACCTCGGCGGCCATCAGCGTCCACGCGAGGTACGCGCCCAGCACGGCGATGATGAGGCCGATGCTGACGAACACGGCGCCCCACGATCCGACCGCGGCCTGCAGGACGCCCGCCATCGACGGTTCGCGCAGCTCGGCGATCTCGGAGGCCGGCAGCACCCCGTACGACACGATCGTGACCGACGCGAACACCGCGAGCACCGACAGGAATCCGAGCACGGTGGCCCTGCCGACATCCGCCCGCCGTCTCGCGTGCCGCGAATAGACGCTCGCCCCTTCGACGCCGAGGAACGCGAACACCGTGACGAGCATGGTGCCGCGCACCTGGTCGAAGAGCGGTCCGGCGTCGGGCGCGCCCAGCAGGTTGTCGGCGAACACCTGCGGGTCGAGCACCGTGAGCGCGATCACGATGAACACGACGATCGGCACCAGCTTGGCGACCGTGACGATGCGGTTCAGGGCCGCGGCCTCGCGCACCCCGCGTCGCACGAGCAGGAAGCTCAGCCAGAATCCAGCGGATGCCCCGATCATCGCCGGGATCGTGTCGCCCTCGCCGAGCGCGGGCACCCACGCGCCGAGCGTCGACATGATGAGCACCCAGTACGTCACGTTGCCCACGCACGCGCTCGCCCAGTAGCCGAACGCCGAGAAGAAGCCGAGCAGGTCGCCGAACCCGGTCTTCGCGTACGAGTAGACGCCCGCGTCGAGGTGCGGCTTGCGATTCGCGAGCGCCTGGAACGTGAACGCGAGCATGAGCATGCCGGTGCCGGCGATGACCCACGCGATGAGGGCGCCGACCACCCCCGTGTTCGAGGCGAACTGCCCCGGGAGCGAGAACACCCCCGCGCCCACCATCGATCCGACGACGACCGCCGTGAGGCTGCCGATGCCGAGACGCACCGGCTGCCGACCCGTGTCCGTCATGGCCCTCCCCCGCGGTGGCATGCGTCTCGATCGAACGCGCCCCTGTGCGAGACGCTACACGCCGCGCGGCGCGTCAGCCGAGGTGTCGGGCGAGCCGCAGGCGCAGCGAGTCGAGCAGCAGGTCGAGGCCGAGCTCGAAGGCGCGGTCGGAGCGCTCGTCGCCGTGGGGCGACTCGGCGATGAGGCGCCCGAGGGTCGCGGTCTCGCCCTGGGGCTGCCAGACCTCCTCGGGCGACGCGAGGTCGAGGCCGAAGCCGATCGCGAACGCGTCGATGATCGCGATGACGCCCAGCACCTCGTCGTCGGGGAACCCGGCCTCGAGCAGCGTCGTGGCGAGGCGGTCGTAGCTCTCGATGACGAACGGGTCGGTGATCGTCTTGCCCACGACGAGGGGCACGAGGTTCGGATGCCGCGCGTACATGCGCCGCTGCGCGCGCAGGGTCTCGGCGACGACCTCGTGCCATGCGCCGTGCTGCAGCTGTGCGCCCGACTCGACCGAGAAGCGCCCGCGCATGAGCTCGATGATGCCGTCGCGTCCGTCGACGTGGTTGTACAGCGACGACGGGGTGACGCCGATGCGCCGCGCGAGGGCGTTGACCCCGAACGGCTCGCCCGAGTCGACGAGTTCGAGCGCGGCATCCGCGATGCGCTCGACCGAGAGCAGCGGCACCTTCGGCCTGGCCATGTGTCCTCCGTCGTCGGGTGTCGGATGTCGCGGGCCGGACGTCCCGAATCAGGCTAGACCGCTTCCCTGCGGCATCCGTCGTATGCATAATAAACGAATACCATTCGCTAAACGCGCGGCGACACCCCGGCCGGCGATCCCACCGCACGACGACGTGCCCCATTCGGAGAACGAACATGACCGACCTCGACCTCGCCGCACGCGTTCCGCTGCGGCTGCCCACCGCGACCGCCACGTTCACGATCGGCATCGCGGGCTACCTCGGCGTCAACCTGTCGCCGTACATGATCACCGCGCTGCAGGGCGCGCTCGACAGCGACGTGCTCACCGCCAGCTGGATCGTGACCGCCACCCTGCTCGCCACCGCGATCACGGGCCTCGCCATCGCGCCGCTCTGCGCCGGACCGCGCCGACTCGCCGTCGCCCGCATCGGCCTGGTCGCCGCGATCCTCGGATTCGGCACCGCCGCGCTCGTCACGGTGCCCGCCCTCGTCATCGCGGGGCTCATCCTCGGCGGCATCGGCGCGGGCGGTGCGGTCGCGTCGGCCGGCGCCGCGATCGCCGCGTTCACCAACCCCGACCGGGTCGCCGGCTTCAACGGGCTCGCCAACCGCGCCGTGGTCACCGTGATCCTCGCGGTCGTCCCGCTCATCGGCCTCGCCCCGATCGACGTGTTCGGCGCGCTCGCCCTGTTCTCGGTCGTCGCACTCGCCGTGAGCGGCTGGCTTCCGGCGGCCCCCGTGCTCGACCCGCGAGCCGGCGGCGCCGTCGCCGAGGCCGTGCCCCTCGAGGTGCCCGAGACCTCGGCGATCCCGGCGCTGAAGGCCCGCGCCGCGGCATCCGCCCGCCCCTCCCGCATCACCACGGTCGCCGGCATCGTGCTGCTCGCGACCTTCGCGCTCTGGGCCGTCAGCGAGGACTCGCTCTGGGCGATGGCCGGCGTCATGGGCGCCGAGCAGGCCGCGCTCACCCCCGAGGGTCTCGGTCTCGCGCTCAGCGGCGCCACCGCCGGCGGACTCGTCGGCTCGGTGCTGCTCATGATCGTCGGCAACCGGCTCGGCCGGGCCGTGCCCCTCGTCGTGCTGCTCGTGCTCGGCGGCGCGCTCAAGATCGTCGAGGGCTTCACGACCGACGAGGCCTCGTTCATCGCGGTCTTCATCGCGTGGAACACCGTGTACGCGATCGCGTTCATGTACTTCGTCTCGACGTCGGCCGCGCTCGACGTCGACGGCCGCTGGTCGGGCCCGCTGCTCGCCGTGTACCTCGTGGGCTCCGCGCTGACGCCGGTCATCGGCGCCGCGATCGCGCAGGCGTTCGGCTACCAGGGCTTCACCGTGGTGCTCGGCGTCGCGAGCTTCGTGCTCGCCGTGCCCGCCGCGTTCGCCGCTCACGTCTCGAGCCGGCACGAGCGCGGGGTCGCCGCGCGCGATTCCGCCGTCCCCACGCCCGCCGACACCGAGGAGGTCTCCGCATGACCCGCACGATCTTCCGCAACGCCCGCATCTTCACGGCGGATGCCCCGGCGGGCGCTGCTGCGACCGATACCGATTCGGCCGCCGTCACCTGGGCCGAGGCCCTCGTCGTCGACGGCGACACGCTCGCCCACGTCGGCGACGAGGCGGGCGCGGTTCGGATCGCCGGCGCGGATGCCGCAATCGTCGACCTCGGCGGACGCCTCGTGCTGCCCGGCTTCACCGACGCGCACACCCACCTCGTGATGATGGGCGATGCGCTCGGCCGGGTCGGGCTCACCGACGCGCGCACGCTCGACGAGATCCGGGCTCGGCTGCGCGCCGCACGGGCGGCCGACCCCGACGCGCCGCGCGTGCTCGGTCGCGGGTGGCTGTTCGACTCCGTGCCGGGCGGCGCCCCGACCGCCGCGATGCTCGATGCGGCCGTCACCGACGTGCCCGTCTACCTCGACGCCAACGACTACCACTCCTGCTGGGTGAACTCCGCGGCGCTCGCCGAACTCGGCATCACGCGCGACACTCCCGACCCGATCGGCGGCCGTATCAGCCGCGACGCCGACGGCGAGGCCGACGGCATGCTCTACGAGACCGCCGCGCAGCAGTTCGCGTGGGACCACCTCGCGAACGCCACGACCGACGCCGACCGCGACGCCGCCGTCGAGCGCACCATCGACGCGTACCTCGCCACCGGCGTGACCGGGGTCGTCGACATGGCGTTCGACGGGCTCGGGCTCGCCGCGTTCCGACGTGCGGCCGAGCGGCGCGGCGGCAGCCTGCCGATCCGGGTGGCCGCGCACTGGTTCGTCGCCAACACGGGCGACGACGCCGCGAACCTCGCGCAGGTCGCCGAGGCCGCACGGCTCGCCGCCGAGACATCCGCCGCGCCGACCGCGCCGTGGCTGCGCATCGTGGGCATCAAGCTCGTGCTCGACGGCGTGATCGATGCGTGCACGGCCGCGATGCGGCATCCGTACGCCGACGGGTCCAACGCCGAGCCGATCTGGCCGCCCGCCGCGCTGAACCCCGTGGTCGCGGCCGCCGACGCCGCCGGCCTGCAGGTCGCCCAGCACGCGATCGGCGACTACGCGAGCGAGATCGCCCTCGACGCGCTCGAGCACGCCGCCGAGGTGAACGGCGACCGGCCGCGCCGCCACCGCATCGAGCACCTCGAGTACGCGGCCCCCGGAACGGCTGAGCGGATGTCTCGCCTCGGCGTCACCGCGTCGATGCAGCCCGTGCACGCCGACCCCGCGATCTTCGACAACTGGGTCGCGATGCTCGGCGACGAGCGCGTCGAACGCGCGTTCGCGTGGCCCGAGTACGTCGACGCGGGCGCCCTGCTCGCCTTCTCGACAGATGCCCCGACCGCCCCGCACGAGGCCCTGCACAACATGTACGTGGCCGCCACGCGAAAGTCGGCGCTCGACCCCTCGCACGCGCCCGCGCTGCCCGGATTCGCGCTGCCGCTCGCGCAGGCCATCGGCCATGCGACCCGCGACGCCGCAGCCTCGTGCGGCGACGGCGACGCCCGCGGACGCCTCGTCGCGGGCCTCGCCGCGGACTTCGCGGTGCTCGACGTCGACCCGTTCGAGGTCGGCGACGAGGCGCTGCTCACGGCGCGCGTGATCCGCACGGTCGTGGCCGGCGCGACGGTGTTCGAGGCGGACGCCGACGACGGGGCCGCCACGGCCGCGCGGTCCTGACCCGCCCGTGCGCCGGGTGTTCATCGGGCCGGGTCGGGCCGCTCCACGTGGCCTTCATCGCACTCATGCTGGGGTTCGCCGCGACCTCGGCGCCGGGCGTGACGTCGAGTCTCTGAAGTCGACTTCGGCCGGTCCCGTGGATGCGCTGCGAGGCATCCGCTGGTCTGCCCGATTCGGAGATTTTGGCGACATGCCGCTCGTTGTGCCGCTCGCACACGGCGTGTCGCGGAATCTCCGAATCGGGCAGCTTCACCGACGCGGCGGAGGCCGCCCCCGGGCCCACCCGCACCGCCACACGGTGAGCGCATCGGCAGCGCCGGGCCGACTACGCGTCGGCGACCGCCCGAGACAGCGTCTCGCCGCGGAAGAAGGCCGGACGCCTGCGCCACTGCCACAGCATCACCACTGCGCCGCCGAGCAGCACGACCATGCCGAGCACGAACACGAGCCCGACGCCGAACACCGACGAACCCGAGCCGTACTCAGGATCCATGGAGTCGATGAGCGTGGTGAAGAACAGCACCGAGAGGATGACCCCGCCGATCAGCGGCGCCAGCAGCGTGTAGACCGTGTTGCGCACCGACGCGAACCACACCCTTCTGAAGAACCACACGCACGCGAACGCCGTGATGCCGTAGTAGAAGCAGATCATCATGCCGAGCGCCGTGATGGTGTCCCACAGCACGTTCTCGCTCAGCAGGCGCATGACCGTGTAGAACACCGAGGCCACGATCGCCGAGACGACCGTCGCGTAGCCCGGCGTGAAGAAGCGCGGGCTGACGCTCGCGAACTTCTCGGGGATCGCGCCGTAGTGGCCCATCGCGAGCAGCGTGCGCGCCGGCGACACGAACGTCGACTGCAGGCTCGACGCGCTCGACGTGAGCACCGCGAGCGAGACCAGCACCGCGAGCGGCCCGAGGATCGGCCCCGCGAGATGGAAGAACACGTTGTCCTGGATGTCGGGATTGCCGAGCCCGTACTCGCCCGTTCCGACGCCCGCAAACGCGATGAGCGAGACCGAGATGAGCAGGTAGAGCACCACGATCGTGACGACGGTGATCGTCGCGGCGCGGCCCGGGGTCTTGTCGGACCCCTTCGTCTCCTCGTTCATCGTGAGCGTGACGTCCCAGCCCCAGAAGATGAAGATCGACAGCGACAGACCCGCCGCGAACGCCGAGAACGAGTCCACCTCGAACGGGTTGAACCAGGACGCCTCGATCGGCGTCGCGTCGAACGCGTTGCCGTTCGCGGTCTCGATGAGCGCCGCGACCGAGAACGTCACGAGCACCGCGACCTGGAACCCGACCAGCCAGTACTGGAGCTTCTGCGTCGTCTGCATGTCGCGGTACGAGACCCAGGTGGCGCCGAGCATGAACAGCAGGCACACCGCGACGTTGACGAACGGGTTCGTCGCGATGCCGGCGATGTCGGGGTTGCCCGAGATCTGCGCGATCAGGAGGAACAGGAAGTCGACCGCGATGCCCGCGAGGTTGGAGAGCACGAGGATCGTCGCGGCGATGAGGCCCCACCCGGCCATCCACCCCACCCAGGGGCCGAAGGCGCGCGTCGCCCACGTGAACGAGGTGCCGGAGTCGGGCATGCGCTTGTTGAGCTCGCGGTAGCCGAGGGCGACGAGCAGCATCGGGATGAACCCGACGAGGATGATCGCCGGCACCTGCACGCCCACCTCGGACACCGTCGGCCCGAGCGCGGCCGTCAGCGTGTACGCCGGGGCGATGCACGAGATGCCGATGACGATCGCGCCGATGAGGCCCACGGAACCGGCCGAGAGGCCCTTCTTCGAGATGCCGTGCTCGTGGGCTCCGGCGGCGTCGACCGCCGCGCTCGCGCTGGTGAGCGGCGCGCCGGACCCGGATTCGTTCGTCATGATGCCGTCCTTCGGCTCGAGGTGCGCGGCACGACGATCATCGGTACCGGGAGTTCGCGGATCATCTTCGACGCCGTCGAACCGAGGAAGAGATGCTGGGGCCGCGCGAGGCGGCTGGATGCCACGAGCACGACCTCGCCCCGGTGCCAGTCGAGGCTGCGCACCGCCGCCTCGATGCTGTCGCCGGTCGCGACCGCGACGGAGACGTCGGTGGTCGCCGGCAGCTCGCGGCGCGCGGCCGCGAGCACCTCGTCGGCGTGCGCGGTGCTCGTGAGCTCGGCGAGCCCCTCGTCCATGCCCGCCGGGAGGTCGATCGACGCCAGCGACAGCAGCCGGACGGGCGCGTGCATCGCCTTCGAGAGCCGCACCGCCGCATCGAGGAGCGCGCTCGCGCCAGGACGCGAGCCCACCGCCGCCGTGATGCGCGAGATGCCGACGGATGCCGCAAGCTCACGTGAACCCGACGGTGCGAGCGCCACCGGGACATCCGACGAGTGCAGCAGCTCGTTCGCGACCGATCCGATGCGCGAACGCCCGAGGATGCCGCCGCGCGCCGCGCCGACGACGATCAGCGACGCGCCGAACTCGTGGGCCGCGGAGATGAGGCCCTCGGCGAACGACTCGGCGTAGCGCACGTGGAGCGACTGCGCGACATCCGGGTCCAGGCCCTTCGACGCCTCGGTCAGCCAGGCGCGGGAGCGCTCCTTGAGGTGGCGTTCGTACCCGACATCCGAGGGCACGGTGCTGCTGCGCGCCTCGCTCGGCAGCACCATGACGACGTCGAGGAGCGCTTCGCTCGCCGCCGCGAGCCTCGTCGCGAGGGCCAGCGCGTCGGCGCCGTGCTCGTTCGCGGTGTACCCGACGACGAAGCGCGCGGACACGGCTCAGCCCTCCGCGAGGATGGCGGCGGCGACCTCGCGGCCGACGCGGATCGCGCCGTCGACGTGCTGGTAGCCCTTGCCCGCCATGTCGCTGCACGAGAAGTGGATCGGGCCGACGGGGGTGCGGAGGTCGGCGCCGTACCGGGCGAGGCCGCCCATGTCGAAGCTCGCCGCGTACGCGCCGCGGGTCCACTCCTCGGAGCCCCAGTCGGACTCGTAGTAGACGACCGGGTTCTTCGCCTGCTCGCCGTAGTAGTGCGACAGCGACTCGAGGATCTTCGCCTTGCGCTCCTCGGCGTCGAGCGTGAAGACGCCGTCGGCCTCCTCGTCGGACACGAAGCCCACGAGGGTGCCGCGCGGGTCGCCGTGGTTCGTGTTGTCGTACGCCTCGTGCACGAGCTCGTACGGGCTGAACGCCGTGCCGCTCAGGCCGTCGGCGCGCCAGAACGGCGTCTCGTAGACGGCGTGCACCTTGATGACGAAGCCCATCGAGAGGTGCTGGTGCAGCTGGTGCTGGCGGCGCGGCAGCGGCGGCTCGTACGAGATGCGGCTGATGAGCACGGGCGCGAGGGCGAGGATCACGCGCTTCGCGTGCACCTCGAGGTCGTCGGTGACGGCCGTCACGCCGGCGTCGGGCTGCTCGGGGTTCCAGCGGAGCTTGCGCACCGGCTGGCCGAGGCGCACCGCCCCGCCGAGCCGCTCGGCGAGGCCGAGCGGCACCAGCTGGAGGCCGCCGACGACGCGCTTGTCGAGGATGAAGTCGGCGTCGACGAGGTTCGAGAACGAGCCGGCGGATGCCGCCATGAGCAGCGCCTGCAGGGCCGAGAACGCGTGCGCGGGCTTGGTGAGCATCGCACCGGCGATGAACATGCCGATGTTGAGCTTCGCCTCCTCGTCGTCGGTCTGGGTGCCGAGCCACTCGGCGAAGCTGACCTCGTCGAGCTCCTTCGCACGCGGGTGCGCCCACGGCGCGTCGGGGTCGATCTCGGCGACGAGCGCGTCGAGCTTCTCGATGAGGCCCACGATCTCGCCCTCGGTCTTCGCCGGCACCGGGAAGATGTCGCCCTCGAAGAGGCGGCGTTCGCCGGTCTCGCCGATGTACACGTTCTCGCCCTCGCGGTACCGCGAGTACGTCTCGAGGCCGAGCTCGTCGATGGTCTCGATGAGGGCGTCCTGGTCGGGCGAGACCCACTGGCCGCCGATCTCGAGCATGGCGCCGTCGATATCGTCGGTCCAAAGGCGGCCGCCGATGCGGTCGCGGGCCTCGAGCACGACGACGGACTTGCCGGCGTCCTTCAGCTTGTTCGCGGCGGTGAGGCCGGATGCCCCGGCGCCGACGATGACGACGTCGCAGTCGATGCGTTCCATGGTGTGTGTTCCTTCGCTGGTTCGTGCGGTGTTCGCCGGTCGAGGTCGCTGGTCGAGGTCGGTGGTCGAGGAGGGCCGCCAGGCCCGTCTCGAGACCCCCCCCCTCAGGTCTCGAGACGCTGCGCTCCTCGACCGGCGGGAGGTCAGTCGACCGGGACGAGCGTGTACTTCGTGTCGAGGTACTCGTGGATGCCCTCGAGCCCGCCCTCGCGGCCGATGCCCGACTGCTTCACGCCGCCGAACGGTGCGGCGGCGTTCGAGACGAGGCCGGTGTTGAGCCCCATCATGCCGGTGGCGAGGTGGTCGATCATGCGGTGCCCGCGCGCCAGGTCCTTCGTGAAGACGTACGAGATGAGGCCGTACTCGGTGTCGTTCGCGAGGCTCACGGCCTCGTCCTCGGTGGCGAACGTGGTGATGCCGAGCACCGGGCCGAAGATCTCCTCCTTCAGCAGGCGCGTGCCCGCCGCGACGCCCGCGAGCACGGTGGGCGCGTAGAACGTGCCGTCGCCGTCGACGATGCGGGTGCCGCCGGTGAGCACGGTCGCGCCGCGCGAGACGGCGTCCTGCACGAGGGCGTCGGTCGACTCGACCGCCTTGCCGTCGATGAGCGGGCCGATGTTCACGCCGTCCTCGGTGCCGCGGCCGACCTTCATGGCCTCGACCTTCTCGGCGACGCGCTTCGCGAATTCGTCGGCGACCGACTCGTGCACGATGAAGCGGTTCGCCGCGGTGCAGGCCTGGCCGATGTTGCGGAACTTCGCGACCATCGCGCCCTCGACGGCCTTGTCGAGGTCGGCGTCGTCGAAGATGACGAACGGCGCGTTGCCGCCGAGCTCCATCGAGGTGCGGAGGATGCCGGTCGCGGCCTGCTTCATGAGGGCCCGGCCGACCTCGGTCGAACCGGTGAAGCTGAGCTTGCGTAGGCGCGGGTCCTCGATGATCGGGCCCGAGACCTTCGACGAGGTCGACGTCGGGATGACGTTGACGACGCCCTTCGGCAGCCCGGCCTCCTCGAGCAGCTGCACGAACGCGATGGTCGTGAGCGGCGTGAGCGCCGGCGGCTTGATGACGACGGTGCAGCCCGCGGCGAGCGCGGGGGCGATCTTGCGGGTCGCCATCGCGAGCGGGAAGTTCCACGGCGTGATGAAGAACGACGGGCCCACGGGGCGCTGCGAGACGATCATGCGCCCCGTGCCCTCGGGGTTCAGCCCGTAGCGGCCGGAGATGCGCACGGCCTCCTCGCTGAACCAGCGCAGGAACTCGCCGCCGTAGACGACCTCGCCGCGCGCCTCGGCGAGCGGCTTGCCCATCTCGAGCGTCATGAGGAGCGCGAACTCCTCCTTGCGCTCCTGGAGCAGGTCGAACGCCTTGCGCAGCAGTTCGCCGCGCACGCGGGGCGCGGTCGCGGCCCATTCCTCCTGCGCGGCGACGGCCGCGTCGAGGGCGCGGATGCCGTCGGCCGGCGAGGCATCCGCGATCTCCTTGATCGTCGTGCCGGTCGCGGGGTCCTCGACGGCGAGGGTCTTGCCGCCCTCGGCGTCGACCCACTCGCCGCCGATGAAGAGACGGTGCTCGACGGCGGAGAGGACGGTCGATTCGAGCGATGCATTCGTCATGTGCGTGTGACTCCCGTTCGATGTGGTGGTGAAGTGCCGGCGGTTCGTGGGTGCCGTGCTGCCGAGTCGCCCGGTTCTGTGCGAAAACGGGCGAGTCGGGATGGTCGTCGGTGGATCAGGGGTAGAGGCCCCGGAGTCGGTGCGCGTCGGCCACGCGTTCGACGGCGAGCGCCGTCGCGGCGGTGCGAAGCGAGAGCCCCCTGGTCTCGGCGTATCCCAGCACGTGCTGCCACGCGTTGAGCATCCGCTCCTCCAGTCTGGTCTCCACCTCGTCGGCGCGCCACCAGTAGGCCTGATTCGCCTGCACCCATTCGAAGTACGAGACGATCACGCCGCCGGCGTTCGCGAGGATGTCGGGGACGACGAGGATGCCGCGCTCGCGCATGATCCGGTCGGCGGTGGGCGTCGTCGGGCCGTTGGCGCCCTCGACGACCACGCGCGCACGCACCTCGCCCGCGTTGGACTCGTGCAGCACGCCCTCGACGGCGGCGGGCACGAGCAGGTCGACGTCGAGCGTCAGCAGGTCGGCGCCCTCGAGCGGCTCGGACCCGGCGAAGCCGACGACGGAGCCGGTGGCGCGCACGTGCTCGTCGAGCGCCTCGATGTCGAGTCCGGCGGGGTTGAACACGGCGCCGTACTGGTCGCTCACCCCGGCGACGCGGACGCCGGCCTCGGACAGGAACCGCGCGGCATCCGCACCGACCTTGCCGAAGCCCTGCACGGCCGCACTGGCACCCGAGGGCTGGATGCCCACGTGGCGGAGCGCGGCGAGCGCGATGTGCGTGACCCCGCGGCTCGTCGCCGAGGCGCGCCCCTGCGATCCGCCGAGCGCGATGGGCTTGCCGGTCACGATGCCGGGCACGGTGTAGCCGCTGCTGACGGAGTAGGTGTCCATCATCCAGGCCATGGTCTGCTCGTCGGTGCCGATGTCGGGCGCGGGGATGTCGCGCTCGGGGCCGATGATCGGCAGGATCTCGCTCGTGTAGCGGCGGGTCACGCGCTCGAGCTCGGCCGTGGAGTGCAGTCGCGGGTCGATCGCGACACCGCCCTTGGCACCGCCGTACGGCACGTCGAGCAGGGCGCACTTCCACGTCATCCACATGGCGAGGGCGCGCACCTCGTCGATGTCGACGTTCGGGGCGTACCGCAGGCCGCCCTTGGCGGGGCCGCGCGAGAAGTTGTGCTGCACGCGGTAGCCGACGTACAGGCGGCTCTCGCCGGAGTCCATGCGCAGCGGCACGGCGACCGTGAGCTCTCGGCGCGGGGTCGCGAGCATCTGGTGCAGGCCGTCGTTGTAGCCGAGCAGGGCGACCGCCTCGGCGAGCTGGGAGCGCGCGTCGGTCAGCGGGGTGGCGATGTGGTCGGCGGATGCCTCGGGGCGGGCGATCACGACGTCGTTGTCGGTGAGGGCGGTCATGCCGTCTTGAGTCCTTCCGCGACGACCTGGAGGCCCTCGATGAGCAGGTCGTCGGAGATGGTGAGCGGAGGCAGGAACCGGATGACGTTGCCGTACGTGCCGCAGGTGAGCACGAGCACGCCCTGCGAGCAGGCGTACGCGGCGACCTTGCTCGTGAGGGCCGCGTCGGGTGCGCCGGTGGCGGGGTCGACGAGCTCGACGGCGACCATGGCGCCCCGGCCGCGGACGTCGCCGATGCGGGCGTCGGCGGTGCGCAGGGCGTTCAGGCGGCCGATGAGGACGCTGCCGATCTCGCGGGCGCGGCCGATGAGGCCGTCCTGCTCGTACGACTCGATCGAGGCGAGCGCGGCGACGCAGGCGAGCGGGTTGCCGGCGTAGGTTCCGCCGAGTCCGCCGGCGCCCGCGGCGTCCATGATCTCCGCGCGGCCGGTGACCGCGGAGAGCGGCAGGCCGCCGGCGATGCCCTTTGCGGTGGTGATGAGGTCGGGCACGATGCCCTCGTGGTCGCTCGCGAACCATTCGCCCGTGCGGCCGAAGCCCGACTGGACCTCGTCGGCGATGAAGACGACGTCGTTGGCGCGGCACCACTCGACGAGGGCGGGGAGGAAGCCCGCCGCGGGCACGATGAAGCCGCCCTCGCCCTGGATGGGCTCGATGATCATGGCGGCGAGGTTCTCGGCGCCGATCTGCTTCTCGATCTGCGAGATGGCCTTGGCCGCGGCATCCGCGCCCGAGAGCCCGCCGTCGCGGAAGGGGTAGCTGAGCGGCACGCGGTACACCTCGGGGGCGAACGGGCCGAAGCCATTCTTGTACGGGATGTTCTTCGCGGTCAGGCCCATGGTGAGGTTCGTGCGGCCGTGGTAGGCGTGGTCGAACGCGACGACGGCCTGCTTCTTCGTGTAGGCGCGGGCGATCTTCACGGCGTTCTCGACGGCCTCGGCACCGGAGTTGAACAGGGCCGAGCGCTTGGCGTGGTCGCCGGGGGTGAGCTCGTTGAGCTTCTCGGCGACGTCGACGTAGGAGTCGTAGGGCGCGACCGTGAAGCAGGTGTGCGTGAAGGCGTTGAGCTGCTTCGTCACGGCCTCGACGACGCGCGGGTTGGCGTTGCCGACGCCGGTGACGGCGATGCCGGAGCCGAGGTCGATGAGCGAGTTGCCGTCGGCGTCGACGAGCACGCCGCCGCCGCCCGCGACGACGGCGATCGGGATGGTCGTCCCGACTCCGGATGCCACGGCCTCGGCCTTGCGCGCCATGAGCTCCTGCGAGCGCGGGCCGGGGATGGCGGTGACGAGGCGTCGCTCCTGCGGGAGCGCCGGTCCTCCGGTGACGGCGACCGGGGTGTCGACGATGGTCATGACGGGCTCCTCTGCAAGCTGACGACGGTGGCGGGCACCGGTTCGATCCGGTTGGCGATGCCGCAATGCTAAGACGCGCCGAGCGGATGCCGCAGCGCCCCGATGTACAGCGCCCACACGATTCTTCGACTCGACGTACAACGACGACCGCCCACCCGACGAGGTCGGATGGGCGGTCGGGCGGCCGGCTCGGCGGCGCCTCAGCGTTTGGCGAGCTCGCGCTGGTCGGCGAGGTCCTGCGCCGCGACGGAACGCGTGTCGGGCGACACGGGCTCGTCGGGTTCGATGACCGGCGTGCCGCCGATGCCCGGCAGCGGCCGACGGCGCTTCGCGCGGCCGATGGCGCGCAGCGACACCGCCCACTGGAGGCCGTAGCCGATCACGAAGACGAGCAGGGTGAAGATGAGCGCCATCGCCGCGCCCTGGTCGGGCTGGTAGAGCTGCGCCGACCGGGGGCTGATCATCGCGTACATGTAGACCGAGAGCGGCCGGGTCTCGGGCGTGGCGAGGAACGCGGGCAGCGTGAACTCGTTCGTGCCGAGCACGAACATCTGGATCCACACGGCGAACACGGTCGGCATGAGCAGGGGCACGACCACCTTGCGGAAGCCCTGCAGGGGGCTCGCGCCGCTCACGAGCGCGGCCTCCTCGAGCTCCATGCGGATCTGCAGGGTCGCGCTGTACCCCGAGCGGTACGCGATCGAGACCCGGTACGAGTAGGCGATGACGAGCGCGACGAGGGTTCCGGCGAGCGGGATCACCGGGTTGATGACCATGAACGTGAGGAACATCGCGAAGCCGACGATGACCGCGGGAATGGCGACCGACGACGACGCGAACAGGTCCATCGCCTTCGACCAGCCCGTGCGCCGGCCGCGGGCGATGCCGTAGGCGAGCACCGTCGCGACCACGCAGGCGATCGTGGCGCTGCCGCCCGCGATGACGAGGGTCCGGCCGAGCGAGGCCCAGAATTCGGGGTCGGCGAGCACGGCGCCGAACGAGCCGAACTGCGTCTGCGTGACGAGCGCGTCGAACGAGAAGGCGATCGGGTAGGGCGTGATCGAGGACCACAGCAGCGCGAAGAGGGGCAGGATCGCGGTGAGCAGCACGAACACGACGACGAGCACCATGACGGGGATCTTCCACGCCCCGAGCTTCATGACGGTCGGCCGGAACCCCTTGCCCGAGATCGACGCCCGACGTTCGGCGTTGCGTGTGGCCCGCAGGTAGATGACGAACGCGATCGTCGTGATCACGAGGAACACGCAGCCCCACGCCGCGGCGAGGCCGTACTGCGGCAGCTCCCCCGCACCCGCGCTGATGAGGCTCCAGAGCTTCAGCGCGAAGATCGACTTGCCGGACTGCTGGCCGAACAGGAGCGGGATCTCGAGGCTGCCGAGGCCGAGGATGAACGTCAGCACCGCGACGCCGAGCAGGCCGGGCCAGAGCATCGGCAGCGTCACGCGGCGCAGCGTCTTCGGCCACGAGGCACCGGATACCCTGGCCGACTCCTCGAGGGAGCCGTCCATGCTCGTGAGGATCGGCACGATCATGAGGAACGGGAACGTGACGTTCGTGAGCGCCTGGATGAAGGTCATCGTCACGAACGAGTAGGGGTCGATCACGAGGTCGCCGGGCAGCAGCCGGAGCAGCTGGTTCAGCACCCCCGACTCGGGCGAGAGCATGAGCAGGTACGCCTGCGCCTTGACGATGGGCGGGATGATGAACGGCACCACGACGAGCACCGAGATCACGCGGCGCATCGGGGCGTCGGTGCGCACCGTGACCCACGCGAGGCCGAACGCCATGAGCAGGGAGAGCACCGTCGAGCCGCCGACGAATGCGGCCGTCGAGCCCAGCACCGCCCAGAAGTCGTCGCGCAGCCCCCACAGCGTCTGGAAGTTCTCGACCGACCACTTGGCCGACGAGACGCCGAACGGCAGGAACGGACCTCTGAAGGCCGTGATGACCTGCACCGCCAACGGGATCGCGAGGAGGAGGAAGATCACCGCACCGGCGATGATCGTCGCGATCCGCATGGATGTCGGCCGAGTGCGCTCGACCTTCAGGGTCCGTCCTGCCTGAGACACGTGTTATCCGTTCAGTGCGGCGTCGGCCGCGTTGATCATGGCGATCCAGTCGTCGCGGGTGTCGGCGGTCTCGGTGATCGCACCGCCCTCGAGTCCCGCGAGCAACGCATCGGCGTTCGTCTTCATGAGGCCCGTCGCCGAGTCGAACAGCGAGGTCGGCAGACCGGCGTAGGGCACCTGGGTCGTGGAGTAGTTCTCGTCGGTCATGCGCAGCTCGAGCCAGTCGGGGTCGTACGCGTTCCAGAGCGCCCAGAGCATGGCGCCCGCGGGGTTCTTCGCGTCGACGTTGACGCCCGAGAACTGCGCGAACACGCCCGAGTCCTCGTACGGCGAGACCGAGAGGCTCGGGTTCGGGTTGAAGAGCGTCTGTCCGAGCGCGAGGGGCACGTCGCCGCTGGAGAGGGGCGAGTCCTGGTCTTCGAGCACCTGGAGGTTGCCCGACGAGAGGAGGTCGCCGATCAGGCCCGTCATCGCCTCTTCGCCGTTCTCCATGCCGTAGCCGGCGAACACGTTCGCGTTGTAGCTGGCCACCGAGACCCTGCCCGCGTACATCGGGTCGAGGAGGCCCTCGAGCGTGTCGGGCGCCTCGATCTTGTCGGTGTTGACCTGCATGAGCGAGCCGTTGACGCTGTCGGGCAGCATCTCGGGCGCGCCGATCGTGAAGTACTCCTTCGGCACGCCGAACTGCGTCCAGTCGACGTCGGCCCAGTAGCCCTCGTCGGTCATGGCGGCGGCCGAGACGAGCGAGCCCGAGATGACGTCGGTGTTGCGCGAGCCGGTCGCCTTGGCCGAGATGATCGCCGACGACAGGTTGTAGGTGAGCCCGCGGGTCTCGATCTTCAGGTCGGGGTACCGGGAGTTGAACTGCGCGATCACGTCGGGCGAGAGCTCGTACCAGTCCCAGATCACGAGCTTGCCGCCGTCGGCCTCCTTGGCCTCCTCGTAGAGGCCGTCCATCTGCTCGTCGATCGCGGGCCAGAAGTCGTCGTAGAAGTTCTCGCACCGGGTGATCGCGCCGAGCTCGACGGCGTCGCAGGCGGCCAGGTCGACGGCGCCGCCGGTGGGTTCGATCTCGGCGCCGGCGGATGCGCCGCCCGAGCTGCACGAGCTCAGCGCCAGCATTCCGACCGCTGCGAGAGCGATGAATGCCGTGCGCGTGGTGCGGGTGATGCGTGTGTCCATGATTCGCGTTCCTTTCTCTGACGTGGTCCTTCGGGGATGGAGCCGGTGAAGCGGATGCTGCGGGGTGGAGCGGATGCTGCGGGTGGAGCGGTGGTGCGGTCGGGGGGCCTAGGCCGCGAGGACGCGGCAGGCGGTCGGGTCGAGTTCGAGGAAGATGCGGCTGCCGGAGCTCGGCGATCTCAGGGGCGCGCCGCGGGCGACGAGGGTTCCGACGACGGTCTCGCCGTGCAGCACCTCGGCCTCGTACTCGACGATCTCGCCGAGGAACTCGACGCGGGCGACGCGGGCGGGAAGCACGTTGGGGCGGTCGGGTGCGCTGTCGTGCCAGCGCACGCTCTCGGGCCGGAACGTGACGGTCACGTCGGCGCCGGTGCCGATCGCGGGCGGGCACGGGGTGACCATGCGCGAGCCGAACGCCTCGATGAGGGCGTCGCCGGAGTCGTCGCGCGAGCGCACGACGGCGGGGATCATGTTCACGCGTCCGACGAAGTCCGCGACGAAGCGGTCGGCCGGGCTGTAGTAGAGGTCGCGGGGCGCGGCCTCCTGCACGATGCGGCCCTGGTTCATGACGGCGACGCGGTCCGACATCGACAGCGCCTCCGACTGGTCGTGGGTCACGTAGAGCGCCGTGATGCCGAGTCGCTGCTGCAGGGCGCGCAGCTCGTGCCGCATGGTGTCGCGGAGCTTGGCGTCGAGGTTCGAGAGCGGTTCGTCGAGCAGGAGGAGCTTGGGGCGGTGGGCGAGCGCCCGGGCGAGGGCGAGCCGCTGCTGCTGCCCGCCCGAGAGCGCGGTGGCGGGCCGGTGCGCGTAGGCGTCGAGCTGCACGAGTTCGAGCGCCTCCATGGCGCGTCGCCTGGCCTCCTGCTTCGGCAGCCGCTTGGCCGAGACCTGCAGGGGGAACACCGCGTTGGCGAGCACGGTCATGTGCGGCCAGATGGCGTAGTTCTGGAACACCATGCCGATGTCGCGGCGGTCGGGCGAGACGTGCTTCGTGCCGGTGGAGAGCACGTTCCCGTCGAGCGAGATGACGCCGCCGTTGCTGTGCTCGAGCCCGGCGACGCAGCGCAGCGTCGTGGTCTTGCCGCACCCCGAGGGGCCGAGGAGCGAGGTGAACGTGCCGGGCTCGATGGTGAACGTGACGCCCTTCACCACGGGCACCTCGGCGCCGTCGAGCTCGTACTGCTTCTCGAGGCCGTCGACGACGAGGCGCCCGCCTCCGGTTGCGTCGGTCATGTCGGTGCTCACCTTTCAGTGACGGTTTCTGGATGCTGGATCCCGTTGGATGATTCGGATGCCTCGGCGGCCGTTCGCGCGGGCATCAGCGCTCGCCGCCGCCGGTCGATGCCGGAGTCGCCTCCGCGGTGGGCGTCGGCTCGCCCCACCCGACGGTGACCTTGGGTCGGGCGAAGCCGAGCACCACGAGGGCGCAGACCCCGAAGCCGGCCGCCGCGAGCCAGAGCGACTGGCCCATCGCCGTGGAGAAGCCCGCGACGAGCGCCTCGGGAAGCGCGCCGCCCTCGGCGGGGCGCACGTGCTCCGCCTCGACGCCGGGCAGTTGCGCCGCGATCGCGATGCCCATGATGGAGGCGATCGCGGCCGAGCCGAGCACGGATCCCACCTGCCTGGTCATCGAGTAGACGCCCGATCCTGCCCCGGCCTGTGCGCGGGGCAGGTTGCGGGTCGCCGTCGACGCGAGCGGTGCGAAGACGCCCGAGATGCCGACGCCGAGCAGCGCCGAGGGCAGCAGCAGCACCGCGTACGGGACATCCGGCGCCAGCAGCACGCTGTACCAGGCCAGCGCGACCGCCGACGTCGACAGCCCGGCGAAGGCGACCCACTTCGGGTCGACCCGGTCGCTCATGCGACCGACGAGCGGGGCGAGCACGCCCGAGATCACCGCCATCGGCACGAGCATGAGCGCGGCCTGGGTGGGCGTGAGCCCTCGCCCCACCTGGAAGTAGTACGCGAGCGGCAGCGGCATCGCCGTCAGGGCGAGGCCCACGAGCGAGATCGCGACGTTCGACAGCGCGAAGTTGCGGTCGCGGAACAGCCCGAGCGGCAGCAGCGGCTCGACGCGGTTGAACGCCTGCCAGACCACGAACCCGGCCAGCACGAGGATGCCGGCGACGATGAGGCCCCAGACCGTGATCGGTCCGACGATCACGCCCCAGTCGTACGTCGACCCCTCCTGGATGCCGAACACGAGCAGGAACATGCCGACCGCGCTCAGCACCACGCCGAGCCAGTCGAACCGGTGCACATGGGTCTCGAGGTCGGGCACCAGGCGCCAGGCCGCGACGAACGCGATGACGCCGACGGGCACGTTCACGAAGAACACCCACTCCCAGCCGAGCGAGTCCACGAGCACGCCGCCGAGGATCGGGCCGACGAGCGTCGCGACGCCCGCGACCGATCCCCAGAGGCCCATGGCCGCTCCGCGCTGGGTGGGCGGGAACACCCGGGTGATGACCGCCATGGTCTGCGGCGTCATGAGCGCGGCGCCGAGGCCCTGCACCGCCCGCGCCGCGATGAGCATGCCGATGTCGCCCGAGAGCCCGCACCAGAGCGAGGCGAGCGTGAAGACGACGAGCCCGACGAGGTACACGCGCTTCGGGCCGAAGCGGTCGCCCAGGCGCCCGGTGATGAGCAGCGGCACCGCGTAGGCCAGCAGGTAGGCGCTCGTCACCCAGATCACCGAGGTGAGGTCGGTGTCGAGGTCGTGGAGGATCGCCGGGTTCGCGATCGACACGATGGTCGTGTCGACGAGGATCATGAAGAACCCGATGACGAGCGCCCAGAGGGCGGGCCACGGTCTGGAGGTCTGCTGGGTCATGTCGGCTCTCGCGGGGGTCTCGGCCGGTTCAGCGGGCGTCGGATGCCGCGGCGTCGGGCAGTCCGACGACGGGCTCGCCGAGCAGCGGTGTCGAGACCGCGTAGATGCCGTGGTTCGAGAACAGCCAGATGAGGTTGCGGTCCCACTCGACGAAGATGCCGTGCACCGGGGCGGCGAGATCGTCGTCGTCCTTGAGGCCCATGGGCGGCACGAAGTACGCGCCGACCTTCGGGTCCTCGGGGTCGCGCACGTCGAAGATCTGCAGGCCCGCCGCGTAGAACGCGTAGGGGATCACGCCGCCGTGCGGGGTTCCGGTGTTCGTGAAGTAGCCCGAGCGCTTGGGGCCGAACGACCCGCGGCGCTGCGCCCAGTCGGTGAACTTCGCCTCGGCGGGCGGCACCGGACGCGGGAGCGTGCGCACGACGCGCGGGTTCGTCGGGTCGGAGACGTCGATCTGGTAGATCTCCTTGGCGGGCTCGTAGCAGTCGGTGTTCATCGGGTAGCCCGAGACGTACACGTAGCCGGTCTCCTCGACCTGGGTGGTGTCGACGTTGTCGCCCTCGGTGCCGGCGACGCTCGTCGGGAGCGCGCACCAGCCGACGTGGTGGATGTTCGCGGGGTCGGAGACATCCAGCACGAAGAAGCCCTGGCCGCCCTGCGCGGCGTAGGCGTGGCGGTAGCCCGACTCGACCGAGCGGGGCATGAACACGCCCATGCGCGAGCCGAACCACGAGGTCTTGTTGTTCCAGCGGTCGTTGCCCGCGAGGTACTCGGAGTCGACCTCCTCGCCGGCACGGGTGCCCGGCACCCACCAGGTCGAGAGCAGCTCGGGCTTGGACGGGTCGGTCATGTCGTAGGCCGCGTGGCCCGCGGCCCACAGCGTGGTCTTGTAGGGCTGGTTGGTGAAGGTGTTGTCGGGCGCGGTGGCGACGAAGAGGTACTTGTCGCCGTAGTAGACGGGCAGGTCGAGGACGCCGTTGCCCTCCTGGATCTCGTCGGGCCCGTGGTTCGGGTCGGTCGAGGTCTCGTTGACGAGGACCCAGTCGCGGGGGCTCGGCCCGTTCATCTCGAACGTGCGGAAGCCGCGCAGGCCCTCCCACTCGAGCAGCTGGCCCTCGACGGTGTCGTCGATCCACTTGTTCGCGACGCGGCCCTTCAGGAAGTAGCGCGGCGTCTCGCTCGCCTGGATCGCGAGGAACTTCCCGAGCTGCTCGTTCCACTGCACCGTGGTCGCGCCGAACTGCGGGCGCGGGTCGCCCCAGCCCCGTTCCTCCTCGTCGACGACCTTCAGGTCGCGCGGATCGGTGATGTCGTAGAGCTTCCAGTGGTTGCCGCCGCCGTAGTGCAGCATGTAGCGCGTGCCGTCCATGTCGTAGATGCACTGCCACGAGTGGCTCGTGTTCACGACGATCGGGTAGTACGCCTCGGCGGTCGCGTTCAGGGCGTAGGTCTCGGGGTCGCGGTAGTCGAGCTGGCCGGGCCAGTCGACGAACACGTCGCGCGGCACCGACGGGGTGTGCGCGGGCGGCAGGAAGGTACCGTCGGGCTGCATGCCCCACGAACCGGGCTCGGGATCGGCCGGCTCGCCGGCGACCCGCTCGAAGTCCTGCGGGTCGTACTTCTTCGCGTTCTGAGCGTAGGGAGAGCCGGCCATTTCGCCTCCAGATCGGGCAACTGCTGTGCGGTGTCACGACGCAGGGCGGCGTCGTTCATCACAGCGTCGTCGGATCTCCCAGTACTGTCCAATATCTATAACGGCCGCTGCCATGACTGATCGGGCATACCTGTTTCGGCGACGGTCAGCGACCGCTCACCGGGCGTTCAGACTCGCCCGGACGGAGCGGGACCGTCGGAGCCGAGGCAGCCGCGCGCCTCCGGTGCGGGGTCGACCGCGGCCTCAGCGCCCGGACTCGGCGACCTCGCGCTCGAGCGCGGCGAGCCTGGCGCCGGCGTCGCGCAGGTGCACGAGCAGCGCGGCCGCCGCCGCCGACGGCGCGCGGTCCTTCGCCGAGGTGACCCCGACCGACCGGCGGATCGAGCTCAGCTGGGTCGGCAGCAGCTGCAGCTCGGCATCGTCGAGCGCGATGAACATGGGCAGCGCCGCGATCACGTCGCTCGACACCAGCAGGGTGCGCAACGTGAGCATCGACGTGCACTCCACGCGGTCGGCGGGCAGCGGCAGGCCCTCGTGGAAGAACACCGCCTCGAGCTCGGCGCGCAGCGCGGTCTGGGCGACCGGGAAGATCCACGGGTAGCCGACGAGGGCGGCGAGCGAGGTGGGCGAGATGTCCTGCACGGGGTGGCCGACGCGGGTCACCAGCCGGATCGGCTCCTGATGCAGCCGTTCCTGCTCGAGCCGGACGGGCACGGTCGACGAGAGCCGGCCGACCGTGAGGTCGAGGTCTCCGGCGAGCAGCAGCTGCTGCAGCGTGTCGGGGGTGCCCTCGCGCACGACCACCGTCAGGCGGGGGTGCTCGGCCTTGAGCGCCGCGATCGCGCGCGGCAGCAGCAGGTTCGAGCCGGCCAGGTGCGTGCCGACCGTCACGGTGCCGAGCTGGCCCGACTTCATGAGCCGCACCTCCTCGCCCGCGACGCGCAGCTCCGCGAGCACCGACCGGGCCCGTTCGATGAACGGCACCCCGTAGCGGGTCGGCACCACGCCGCGCGGCAGCCGTTCGAAGAGCTGCACGCCCACGAGCTCCTCGACCTCGCGGAGGCCCCGGGTGACGACGGGCTGGGTGATGTGCAGCGACTCGGCCGCACGCACGAGCGTGCCCTCGTCGGCGATGGCGGCGAGCAGCACGAGATGACGGATCTTCAGGCGCCCGTCGAGCATGTGGTCGGAGGTCATGGCACCGAACCATAGCCGTTCAGGCATGGCAGTGCCACAAGAGAGTATTTGTCGGCATCCCGTCGCCTTCCTAGCCTGAGGACATGCCCGCCCTGACGTCGCAGACGACGACCACCGCCCCGCCCGCCTCGGGCACGCCGCGCGACATCCGCAACTTCATCGGCGGCGACTTCGTCGACGGCGTCGCCGGGTTCGACAAGATCGACCCGGTCGACGGCGCGGTCATCGGGCGCGTGCACGAGGCCGGCCGCCACGAGGTCGACCGGGCCGTCGCCGCCGCGCGCGCCGCCTTCGACGGGCCGTGGGGCCGGATGTCGGTCGGCGACCGCGCCACGCTGCTGCGCCGCATCGCCGACGCGATCGAGCGCCGCTTCGACGACCTCGTGGCCGCCGAGGTCGGCGACACCGGCAAGCCCGAGACGCTCGCCCGCGACCTCGACGTCGCCCGCGCGGCCATGAACTTCCGCTCCTTCGCCGACACGGTCGCCTCGACCGGACTCGACTCGTTCCTCACCGAGTTGGCCGACGGCCGCCGAGCGCTGAACTACGCGATCCGCAAGCCGCTCGGCGTCGTCGCGATCATCGTGCCGTGGAACCTGCCGCTCCTGCTGCTCACCTGGAAGCTCGCCCCCGCGCTCGCCTCGGGCAACACCGTCGTCATCAAGCCCTCGGAGGAGACGCCGTCCTCGGCGACGCTCCTCGCCGAGATCCTCAGCGAGGCCGGGGTGCCCGACGGCGTCGTCAACGTCGTGCACGGATTCGGCGAGGATTCCGCGGGCGCGTTCCTCACGGGGCATCCGGGCATCGACGGGGTCACCTTCACGGGCGAGACCTCGACCGGATCCGCGATCATGCGCGCGGTCGCCCCGCGCGTGCGGCCCGTGTCGTTCGAGCTCGGCGGCAAGAACGCGGCCGTGGTCTTCGCCGACGCCGACCTCGACGCCGCGATCGCGGGCCTCGCGAGGTCGACCTACCTGAACACCGGGCAGGTCTGCCTCTGCACCGAGCGCATCTACGTCGAGCGCCCGATCTTCGACGAGATGGCCGCCGGGCTCGCCGAACAGGCCCGCCGGCTGCGGCTCGGGCGGCCCGAGAACCCCGCCACCACGACCGGCCCGCTCATCTCGCAGGCCCACCGCGCGAAGGTCCTGTCCTACTTCGACCTGGCTCGCGAGGAGGGGGCGACGGTGCTCGCCGGCGGCGGCGTCCCGACCCTCGGCGACGGGCTCGACGGCGGCTCTTGGATCGAGCCGACCCTCTGGAGCGGCCTCGACAACTCGAACCGCGCCGTGCGCGAGGAGGTCTTCGGACCGGTCGCCGCGATCATCCCGTTCGACACCGAGGCCGAGGCGATCGCCCTCGCCAACGACACCGACTACGGCCTCGCCGCCGTCACCTGGACGAGCGACCTCACCCGCGGCCACCGCGTCGCGCAGCGCATGCGCACGGGCATGTCGTGGGTGAACACCTGGTACCTGCGCGACCTGCGCAGCCCCTTCGGCGGCATGGGCCTGTCGGGCATCGGCCGCGAGGGCGGCCACCACTCGCTCGAGTTCTACACCGAGCCGACGAACGTGTGCGTGCAGCTGTGACCGGGCAGCGGACCCCCGCCTGGCCCGGCGAGACGCCGGAGATCACGACGGCGACGGATGCCGCGGGCGCGACGGACGCCGTCAGGGCCGCCGCCGCGCGACTGGCCGCCGCCGCGGCATCCGCCGTGCCGTGCGCCCCCGTGCGCGAGCTCATCGGCGAGGCCGACCTCGACGCCGCGTACGCCGTGCAGTCGCTCGGCATCGCCCGCCGCATCGCCGAGGGCCGGCGCGTGATCGGCCGCAAGATCGGGCTGACCTCGCCCGCCGTGCAGGCGCAGTTCGGCGTCTTCACGCCCGACTACGGCGTGCTCCTCGACGACATGGTGTTCGACGACCGCGCGCCGATCGACCTCGGCCGGTTCCTGCAGCCGCGGGTCGAGGCCGAGATCGCGTTCGTGCTCGGCCGCGACCTCGACTCCCCCGTCACGAACGTCGCCGACGTGCTGCGCGCCACCGAGTTCGTGCTGCCCGCGATCGAGATCGTCGACTCGCGCGTCGCCGACTGGGACATCCGCATCGCCGACACCGTGGCCGACAACGCCTCGAGCGGCGCGATCGTGCTCGGCACGACCCCGCACGCGCTCGACGGGCTCGACCTCGCCGCGGTCGGCATGCGGCTCGACCACGCCGGCGAGCCCGTCTCGACCGGCACCGGCGCGGCCTGCCTCGGCAGCCCCGTCATCGCGGTCGCCTGGCTCGCCCGCGCGGTCGCCCGCCACGGGCAGCCGCTGCGCGCCGGCGAGGTGATCCTCTCGGGTGCGCTCGGCCCCATGGTCGCCGCCGCACCCGGCGTGTTCCGGGCCCGCCTCGACGGGCTCGGCGACGTGCGGGCCGACTTCACGGCGCCCGCGGCATCCGACCGAACCTCCATCTCGACCGAAGGGAACCCGGCATGAGCGTCGGCGTCGCCGTCATCGGCTCAGGCAACATCGGCACCGACCTGCTGATCAAGGTCAAGCGCCTCTCGAAGACCCTGCACGTGGTCGCCATGGCCGGCATCGACGAGCACTCCGACGGGCTCGCCCGTGCCCGGCGCCTCGGCGTCGCGACGACCCACGAGGGCGTCGACGGCCTGCTCGCGATGCCCGAGTTCGCCGACGTCGAGCTCGTGTTCGACGCCACCTCGGCCGGCGCCCACGCCCGCAACGACGCGCTCGTGCGCAACGCGGGCCGCATCATGGTCGACCTCACGCCCGCCGCGATCGGGCCGTACGTCGTGCCCGTCGTGAACCTCGACGCGCACCTCGACGAGTCGAACGTGAACATGGTCACGTGCGGCGGCCAGGCGACCGTGCCCATGGTCGCCGCCGTGTCGCGCGTCGCGCCCGTCGCCTACGCCGAGATCGTGGCATCCATCGCCTCGAAGTCGGCCGGCCCCGGCACCCGCGCCAACATCGACGAGTTCACCCAGACGACCGCGCGCGCCATCGAGCGCATCGGCGGCGCCGAGCGCGGCAAGGCGATCATCGTGCTGAACCCGGCCGAGCCG
The DNA here is from genome assembly GCF_009749465.1 of Agromyces terreus. Classification (GTDB taxonomy): domain Bacteria; phylum Actinomycetota; class Actinomycetes; order Actinomycetales; family Microbacteriaceae; genus Agromyces; species Agromyces terreus. The sequence continues at coordinate 1,669 of NZ_WBIS01000007.1, read as the reverse complement.
CCGCTCATCATGCGCGACACCGTGTTCTGCCTCGTCGAGGGCGAGGTCGACGAGGCCGCCGTGCGCGACTCCGTCGACCGCGCCGTCGCCGACGTGCAGGCCTACGTCGGCGGCTACGCCCTGAAGCAGCGCGTGCAGTTCGACGCCGTCGACGAGGCCTACGTGCCCGCGCTCGACCGGCCGTTCCGCGGCATCCGTGTGACCGTCATGCTCGAGGTCGCCGGCGCCGGGCACTACCTGCCCGAGTACGCGGGCAACCTCGACATCATGACCTCGGCCGCGCTCCGCACCGCCGAACGCCTCGTCGAGCGCCGCCTGGAGCGCCGCCTCGACGAGCACCGACTCGCCACCGAGACGACGGGAGCCCGCGCATGACCGCGCAGCAGCCGACGAACGCCGCGCCCGCGGCATCCGCCCCTGAGGCATCCGCCACCCGCGTGTACGTGCAGGACGTGACCCTCCGCGACGGCATGCACGCCCTCGCCCACCGCTACACCGTCGAGCAGGTGCGCGACATCGCGGCCGCCCTCGAGGCCGCGGGCGTCGACGCGATCGAGGTCGCCCACGGCGACGGACTCGGCGGGTCGAGCGTCGCCTACGGGCACGGCGCCGACACCGACGAGCGCTGGATCGCGGCCGCCGCCTCGGTGCTCACGCGCGCGAAGCTCACCACCCTGATCCTGCCCGGGATCGGCACGATCGACGACCTCGCCCGCGCCCGCGACCTCGGCGTGCGCAGCGTGCGCGTGGCCACCCACTGCACCGAGGCCGACGTCGCCGCCCAGCACATCGGCTGGGCGCGCGACCACGGCATGGACGTCTCGGGGTTCCTCATGATGAGCCACCTCAACGATCCGGAGGGGCTCGCCGAGCAGGCCCGCCGCATGGAGTCGTACGGCGCGCACTGCGTGTACGTCACCGACTCCGGCGGCCGCCTCACCATGGCGGACGTCGCCCGACGCATCGACGCGTACCGCGAGGTGCTCTCACCCGACACGCAGATCGGCATCCACGCGCACGAGAACCTCTCGCTGAGCGTCGCGAACTCGGTCACGGCCGTGGAGCACGGCGCCCTTCGCGTCGACGCCTCGCTCGCCGGGCAGGGTGCGGGCGCCGGCAACACGCCGATCGAGGCGTTCATCGCCGTCGCCAACCTGCTCGGCTGGCAGCACGGCTGCGATCTCTTCGCACTGCAGGATGCCGCGGAAGAGCTCGTGCGCCCGTTGCAGCGCCGCCCGGTGCGCGTCGACCGCGAGACCCTCTCGCTCGGCTACGCGGGCGTCTACTCGAGCTTCCTGCTGCACGCGGAACGCGCGGCCGAACGCCACGGGCTCGACGCCCGCGACATCCTCATCGAGCTCGGCCGTCGGCGCATGGTCGGCGGTCAGGAGGACATGATCGTGGATGTGGCCCTCGACCTGCTCGCCGAACGCGCCGACGCCGCGCGCGCCGGCGCGGCCGCGTCGGCCGGCGCGGGGGCCGTCGCGTGACCGCCGCCGCCGCGTTCGCGGCCGCCGCCTCGGTGCTCACGCGCGCGAAGCTCACCACCCTGATCCTGCCCGGGATCGGCACGATCGACGACCTCTCCCGCGCCCGCGACCTCGGCGTGCGCAGCGTGCGCGTGGCCACCCACTGCACCGAGGCCGACGTCGCCGCCCAGCACATCGGC
>NZ_WBIS01000006.1 GCF_009749465.1 Agromyces terreus | reverse complement strand
CCCGGTGCCGGCGGCTTCGGCGGCCCGCGTCCCGGCGGCGGCGGTCGCGGCCGTGGACCCGGCGGCGGCACGGCCGGTGCGTTCGGTCGCGGCGGCGGCAAGAGCAAGGCCCGCAAGTCGAAGCGCACGAAGCGTCAGGAATTCGAGATGCGGGAGGCCCCGTCGCTCGGCGGCGTCAGCGTCCCGCGCGGCGACGGCAACACCGTCATCCGACTTCGTCGCGGCTCCTCGATCTCCGACTTCGCCGACAAGATCGACGCCAACCCGGGTTCGCTCGTGACCGTGCTGTTCCACCTCGGTGAGATGGCCACGGCGACGGAGTCGCTCGACGAGGCCACCTTCGAGGTGCTCGGCGCCGAGCTCGGCTACAAGATCCAGGTCGTCTCGCCCGAAGACGAGGACAAGGAGCTCCTCGAGGGCTTCGACATCGACCTCGACGCCGAACTCGAGGACGAGGGCGACGACGTGCTCGAGCAGCGGCCGCCGGTCGTGACCGTCATGGGCCACGTCGACCACGGAAAGACCCGCCTGCTCGACGCGATCCGCAACGCGAACGTCGTCGCGGGCGAGGCCGGCGGCATCACCCAGCACATCGGTGCCTACCAGGTGCACACCGAGCACGAGGGCATCGAGCGCGCCATCACCTTCATCGACACCCCCGGTCACGAGGCGTTCACCGCCATGCGAGCCCGTGGTGCCCAGGTCACCGACATCGCGATCCTCGTGGTGGCGGCCGACGACGGCATCATGCCGCAGACGATCGAGGCGTTGAACCACGCGCAGTCGGCGAACGTGCCCGTCGTCGTGGCGGTCAACAAGATCGACAAGGAAGACGCGAACCCGCAGAAGGTGCGCCAGCAGCTCACCGAGTTCGGGCTGGTCGCCGAGGAGTACGGCGGCGACGTCATGTTCGTCGACGTGTCGGCCCGCAACGACATCGGCATCCAGGACCTGCTCGACGCAGTGCTCCTGACCGCCGACGCCGGTCTCGACCTCCGCGCGAACCCCAACAAGGACGCGCGCGGCGTCGCGATCGAGGCGAAGCTCGACAAGGGCCGCGGCGCGGTCGCGACCGTGCTCATCCAGTCGGGAACGCTGCGCGTCGGCGACGCGATCGTCGCCGGCACGGCCTACGGCCGCGTCCGCGCGATGACCGACGAGAACGGCGACGCCGTGCAGGCCGCGACCCCGTCGCGTCCGGTGCAGGTGCAGGGCCTCTCGAGCGTGCCCCGCGCCGGCGACACCTTCCTCGTCACCGAGGAGGACCGCACCGCGCGTCAGATCGCCGAGAAGCGCGAAGCCGCCGAGCGCAACGCCCAGCTGGCCAAGGCCCGCAAGCGCATCTCGCTCGAGGACTTCACCCGTGCACTCGAAGAGGGCAAGGTCGAATCGCTCAACCTCATCATCAAGGGTGACGTCTCGGGTGCCGTCGAGGCGCTCGAGGAATCGCTCCTCAAGATCGAGGTCGACGACTCGGTGCAGCTGCGCATCCTCCACCGCGGTGTGGGCGCCATCACCGAGAGCGACGTCAACCTCGCGACGATCGACAACGCGATCATCGTGGGCTTCAACGTGCGACCCGACACGAAGGCGCGCGAGCGCGCCGCTCGCGAGGGCGTCGACATCCGCTTCTACTCGGTCATCTACAACGCGATCGACGAGATCGAGGACTCGCTGAAGGGCATGCTCAAGCCCGAGTTCGAAGAGGTCCAGTCGGGTGTCGCCGAGATCCGCGAGGTGTTCCGCTCCTCGAAGTTCGGCAACATCGCCGGTGTCATCGTGCGGTCCGGAACGATCACGCGAAACGCCAAGGCACGCGTCATCCGCGATGGCGTCGTCGTCGGCGACAACCTCGCGATCGAGTCGCTGCGTCGCTTCAAGGACGACGTCACCGAGGTGCGCACGGACTTCGAGGCCGGCATCGGGCTCGGCAAGTTCAACGACATCCAGGTCGGCGACGAGATCGAGACCACCGAGATGCGGGAGAAGCCCCGCGCGTAGGTCGAGCAACGGGTCCCCTCCGTCACCCCGGTGACGGAGGGGACCCTGCCCCGATCCACGTTCGAGGCGGTCGGGCCGGCCCAGCATGGTCGACCCTGCCACGAGAGGAGACACTGCAATGGCAGATCCGGCACGCGCCAGGAAGATGGCCGACCGCATCAAGGAGATCGTCGCCCGGCGACTCGACAAGGGCCTCCGCGACCCGAGACTCGGCTTCGTCACGATCACCGACGTCCGCGTCACCGGCGACCTCCAGCACGCGAGCATCTTCTACACCGTCTACGGCACCGATGAGGAGCGCCGCGACTCGGCGCTCGCACTGAAGGCGGCCACCGGCATGCTCCGCAGCGAGGTGGGCCGCAACATCACCGCCCGTCTCACCCCGTCGCTCGAGTTCATCCTCGACGCGATCCCCGAGAACGCCGACCACATCGCGGCACTGCTTCGCGAGGCGCGCGAACGCGACGCCGAGACCGAGGCGGCGGCGAGCACCGCCGAGTACGCGGGCGACGCCGATCCGTACGTGAAGCCCCGCGAGTACGACGAGGACGACGACCTCGACGACGACGACCTCGACGACGACGACGACGGGTCGACGACCGCGAGCTGATCGGGTCTCCCCGTAACGCGCGAAGAGCGCACGTCGTCAGGGCGTGCGCTCTTCGCGCGTTACGGGGCGATGGGCGGCTGCTCGCCTGACCGGTCAGGACTCGGGCAGCGCGAACCCGTCGGGGCCCGCGACCGCGAGCCCGTCGTGTACGAGCGTCGCGATCACGCGATCGAGCCGGGACGCATCAGGCCACGTCGCGTCGAGTTCGGCCCGCGTGAGCGGCCGATGCGCGGCCCGCAACTCGCGCATCACGAGCCCCCGGATCTGCCGGTCGGAACCCTCGAACCGTGCCTGCTTCGCGCTGCGAGGGCCGTCGTACTCGGGGCGCCCGGCGATCAACCACGCGCATCCGGCCGCGATCGGGCACGACTCGCAGGCGGGAGCGCGGGCGGTGCACACGGTCGCTCCGAGCTCCATCGCGGCCGCGTTGAACGTGCGCGCCGCGGCATCCGCCGCAGGCAGCAGGGCGCCCATCGCCGCCAGATCGCGTGTCGTCGACGGCGGACCGGGGTGCTCCTGGCCGAGCACGGCCCTCGCGATCACGCGACGCGTGTTGGTATCGACCACCGGATGCCTCGCGCCGAACGCGAAGGCGGCGACGGCGCGAGCCGTGTAGGGGCCGACGCCCGGCAGCGCGAGCAGGTCGTCGAGATCGCGGGGGACCTCGCCGCCGTGGCGCTCGACGATCGCGGTCGCCGCGCGGTGCAGCCACAGCGCGCGCCGCGGATACCCCAGCCGGTCCCAGGCCCGCACGGCCTCGGACGGGGGAGCGGAGGCGAGGTCGGCCGGCGTGGGCCATCGCTCGAGCCAGGCGTGCCAGCGGGGGATCACGCGGGCGACCTGGGTCTGCTGCAGCATGAACTCGCTCACGAGCACGCCCCACGGCGAGACGTCGACGGCGCGCCACGGCAGCGGCCGCGCGGCATCCGCGAACCAGTCGTTCACGGCCTCGGCGAGGTCGGTCGCTGGGGGGTCTGCGGGCATCCTCCAAGCCTACGAGCACGGATGCCGCGCACGGCCCGCGCGGCTAGCATGGGCGCATGGAACTGGTGACGACGCCGCGTGTGAGCTTCCTCCGCGAACTCGCCGACGAGATCCTGCGGCAATACGGCCTCGGCCGCATGATCGTCGCGATCGACGGACCGGTGCGCAGCGGCAAGACGGTATTCGGCGACGACCTCGCGGCCGTGCTCCGCGAACGCGGGCACCGCGTGTTCCGCGCGAGCATGGAGGACTTCCACCGCTCGCGCGAGGCGCAGGACGTCTACGGCCCCGACACCGCCGAGCGGTACTTCCGCTACGCGTTCGACGAATCGGCGCTGCGGCGGGTGCTCGTCGAGCCGTTCCGCATGGGCGGCTCCACGGCGTTCGTGACCGCGGTCTTCGACCCCGCACGCGACGCATGGATCGAGCCGAAGTGGGTCACCGGGCCCGCCGACGCGATCCTCGTGATCGACGGCCGGTTCGTGCTGCGGCCGCGGCTCGCGCAACTGTGGGACGTGCGCATCGCCCTCGAGGGCGAACCCGTCGACGCCGCCGACCGCCTCGCCTACGACGAACGGGACCCGCGCGCCGAGGCATCCGTCGTCGTCGACGACCGCGACCCGTCGAACCCGCGATTCGTACGCGCCGAGAGGGCCGATCAGGCCCGGTCGTAGGGTCCGGCGCGCGGGCGCTGAACGAGCCCGATCAGACGGAACGTCCCCAATTCGGGGGACAGATCGATCTCGGGCTCGAAAGCGGTGGACGTGTTGCCTCCACCACCGCCATACTGAAGGTTCACAGCCCTTTTCCCCCGGCCGTGCGAACCCCCAGCCCCACCCGAAGACCCGCCTCTCGGTGCGCCCACGTGGCGCCTCGAGCCGTCGCGCATGCGCGACCCCGGCTTCACGCAGGTTCGCCGCCATCCGATCGATGGAGACCCCCGAATGCCCAACCCCAGTGGTTCGGTGCGCGCTGCCCAGCGCCTGCGGCGTACGCGCGCGAATTCCGATTCCCCCGGCCTGTGGCGACGCGCCGCAGCCGTGCTGACCACCCTGGCCCTCGCCGGCGGGCTCGCCGTCGTCGGCGCCGCCGCGCCGGCGAGCGCGCACCACAACACGATCACCGGGAAGGTCGTCTGCGCCGCCGACGGCAGCGCGTCGATCGAGTGGACCGTCAAGAACTCCGAGTCGAACCGCGACGAGACGATCACCGCCTCCTCCGACACGGCGCTCGTGCCGGTGGGCACCGAGATCAAGAAGGCGAAGTCGGCCACGTTCGTCCAGGACGACGTCGCGGTCGGAACGGTGAAGCTGACCCTCAGCGGCAGCTGGCCGTCGTCGGGTGCGACCAGCACCGACTCCGGCAGCGTCACGGTCACCGCCGGCCAGTGCGACGGCGCCCCGAACGTCAAGAAGGTCACGATCTGCCACGCGACCGGCAGCGCGACCAATCCGTACGTCCGCATCACCGTCTCGGTGAACGCCTTCTTCACGGCCGGTCACGACGACCACCAGGGCAAGGGCGACATCTACCCCGCATTCACCTACGAGAAGCAGGGCAAGACGATCACCGTGCCGAAGCAGGGCGACCAGAGCCTGCTCGCCTACGAGGACTGCGCGAAGCCGTTCGACTGGAACTGGGAGTACGCGGCCCCCACCTGCAAGGCGCTGACCGTGGTCTACCCGACCGACATCCCGTCGGGTCAGGCCAATGACGTCAACGTGCGCATCATCGCCGACGGCAAGGAGCTCACGCTCAACTTCCACAAGGAGCGCGGCACCTGGTCGGGCGAGCAGCGATTCGTCTTCGCCGATCACCGTGCCTGGACCGATCCCGATGTCTGGTCCGTCGTCTGGGTGCAGGTCGCCGGAACCAACTACCACTGGGAGGGCAAGGTCGACTGCGGCGACGCCGTGACGGTCTGCCACTGGGACGCGAGCACGGGCGGCTACGAGCGGGAGACCCTCGCGGTCAAGAAGTTCTTCTCGGGCCGGCACGACGCGCACGAGAAGGACATCTTCCCCACGTTCACGTGGACCGACTGGTGGATCTTCTTCCCGATCCAGAAGACGCAGCCCGAGCAGGGCGACCAGTCGCTGCTCCAGTACCCCGATTGCGTGAAGCCGCCGACCGAGGTGCCCGCACCGCCGGCCCCGGCGTTCTCCGACACGTGCGGACCCGACAACGAGGTGTTCACCGAGCCGGTCGACACCGACTCGCTCGACTGGACGACCACGTACGGCGCGGGCTTCATCGAGGTCACGTTGACGGCGAAGCCCGGCTTCGCGTTGCCGGTCGGAGCGCAGACCGAATGGACCTACCCGGTCGACGACGAGCCGTGCGTGGTGGTGCTCGAGGGCGTGCCGTCGTTCGCCGACCAGTGCGGGCCCCAGAACGAGTCGCTGACGGTTCCGTCGAGCACCGACAAGGTGCTCTGGGCTTCGTCGCGTGAAGGTGCGGTCGTCACGGTGACGGCGACCGCGAAGGCCGGCTTCGCGTTCCCGGCGGGCACGAAGACGTCGTGGGAGTTCACCGTCGACGACGCGCCGTGCGTGGTGGGCCTCGAGGGTGCGCCCTCGTTCACCGACGCCTGCGGTCCCGACAACGACGAGCTGAGCGTTCCCGAGAGCACCGACTCGGTCGCCTGGGCCTCGACTGAAGAGGGCGGTGTCATCACGGTGACGGCGACCGCGAAGCCCGGCTTCGTCTTCCCGGCGGGCACGAAGACGTCGTGGGAGTTCACCGTCGACGACGAGCCGTGCATCATCGAGCTCGTCGGCGCGCCGAGCTTCACCGACGCCTGCGGTCCCGACAACGACGAGCTGACCGTTCCCGAGAGCACCGAGACGATCGAATGGTCCTCGACCGAGGAGAACGGCGTCATCACGGTCACGGCGACCGCGAAGCCCGGCTCCACGTTCGAGGGCGGGCTCCAGGCATCCTGGACCTTCACCGTCGACGATGAGCCCTGCGTCGTCGAGCTCGTCGGCGCTCCGACGTTCGCCGACGTCTGCGGACCCGACAACGAGACCCTCGTGGTCCCCGAGAGCACCGAGACGGCCGAGTGGACCGAGAGCGAGGCCGACGGCGTCATCACGGTGACGGCCGCCGCGAAGCCGGGCTACGCCTTCGCCGAGGGCACGACGACCGAGTGGGCCTACGCGGTCGACGACGCCGACTGCATCGAGCCCACGCTGACGGGTTCGACCGCGGTGGGGCAGTGCGTCGCCGACGCGCCGTGGATCTTCTACGACGTCGAGCTGATCGACCCCGACCAGCAGTCGACCGGCAACGTCGTGTCGCTCGTGCTGAGCGACGGCACCGACACCGAGACGATCGAGCTCGGTGAACTGGTGGACGGGAAGCTGTCCGGCCAGCACCTCTGGCCCGGTGCGTCCGTCGGAGACGACGGCGTCACGGCCACCGGATGGCCGGGCTGGGAACAGCTCGCCGACGGCACTTGGCAGGAGACCGACGGCAACTTCGCCTGGACCCGTGACATCGACACGGCCGTGCTGAAGGTCAACCCCGAGCTCGCGATCGACCTCGCATACCCCGACGCGACGCCCGAGTGCGCCGAGCCCGGCGGGGTCGGCGGCGGCGAAGTGCCTCCGGCTCCGCCCGTGTCCGGTGACGGCGACGGCGACGGTTCCGTCACGGCCGAGGCCGGCGGCACCGGGCTCGCGAGCACCGGCTTCGCGGGCACGACGATCGCGATCGTCGCCGGCATCATCGTGCTGGCCGGTGCGGCGTTCCTCGCGATCGCCCGCATCCGCCGCAAGCGCGCGTAGCGTCCACCGTTGCACGAAGAGGGGGTCCGGTTCGCCGGGCCCCCTCTTCCGCGCTGCGAAGAGGGGGCCGGCCGAGACCCGGCCCGCCGAGACCCGACCCGCCGGCGAGCCGGTCAGCGCAGGTCGATCACCCGGTCGGCCGGCAACGGATGCCCGAGCGACTCGACCTCGTGCACGAGGCCGACGAGCGCCGCGTTCACGGGGGCGGCGAGCCCGGCGGCGGTCGCCTCGCGGACCACCGCGCCGTTCAGGAAGTCGATCTCGGTCGGCTGCCCGCGGCGGAGGCTCTGCTGGGTGGAGCCCCGGTTCGTCTCCCAGCCCATGCGCGCCACGAGGTCCGACGGAACCGAGGTCGCGTCCTCGAGCGACGACGACGCGAAGGCCCGCAGGCCGGTGTCGTCGAGGCCGTTCAGACTGCCGAAGCGCACCCCGCGAGCGATGCCGACGCGCACGCATTCGTGCATCGACGCGGTCAGGGTCCGGAGGAGGCCGGGATGCGCGACGACCTCGCCGAGCGTGACGCCGACGATCGCGGGCACGGCGTTGACCATGTTGACGACGAGCTTGGTCCACTGCGCGCCGCGGAAATCGTCGATCGCGCGCACCGGCACCGCCTCGGAGAGCACCTCGGCGATGCGCACGGCGGTCTGCCCGGCCGGCCCGTCGCCGCGGCCGAGCCCGCTCTCCGCGGCGGCCGTCACGTGCACGAGCCCTGGGCCGGAGTGGTCGGCGGCGATGAGCGAGAGCAGGCCGAGGCAGGTCGAGGACGGCAGGAGACGCTCGGCGGTGTCGACGCCTTCGAGCCCGTTCTGGACGACCACCACGGTCGCGCCGTCGACGAGTGCCCGGTTCGCGGCGACGGCGGCCTCGGCGTCCTGCGCCTTGGTGCACACGAGCACGAGCTCGGGTCGTCGCGTCAGCCGCTCGTTCGCGGTGACCCGGGCGGTCACGTCGCCGTAGGCGCCGGTCAGGCGGATGCCGGCCGATCGGATCGCGGCCAGCCCGTCGCCGCGCGCGGTGACCTCGACCCGGTGCCCGACCCGGTCGAGCAGGGCCGCGAACGTGCCGCCGAGCGCGCCTGCGCCGATGATGCCGATCTCCACGACTCCAGCGTAGGGCGGCCGCGGCGGGCCCGGTCGCACGCGGCTGTTAGCCTGTACCGCGTGAACAGCGGCATCCTCCTCGTCGACAAGCCGCAGGGGATCACCAGCCACGACGTGGTCGCTCGAACGCGGCGCCTCGCCGGCACGCGCAAGATCGGCCACGCGGGCACGCTCGATCCGATGGCCACCGGGCTGCTCGTGCTCGGCGTGAACTCCGCGACCCGACTCCTCACCTACCTGGTGGGGCTCGACAAGGAGTACGTCGCGACGATCCGCCTCGGCGCGACCACGACGACCGACGATGCCGAGGGCGAACGCCTCGATGCGGCATCCGCCGCGCTCGTCGGCGCGGTCGACGAGCCGCGCATCACGGCCGGCATCGCGAAGCTCACGGGCGAGATCGACCAGGTCCCGAGCGCGGTCAGCGCGATCAAGGTCGACGGCAAGCGGGCCTATCAGCGCGTGCGCGACGGCGAGCAGGTCGAGTTGAAGGCCCGAACGGTTACGATCTCGGCGTTCGAGGTGCTCGCGATGCGGCACGTCGCCGCATCCGGCGACGATCCCGCGTTCGTCGACCTGGACGTCCGGGTCGAGTGCTCCTCGGGCACCTACATCCGGGCGCTCGCCCGCGATCTCGGCTCCGATCTCGGCGTCGGCGGGCACCTCACGGCGCTGCGCCGCACGCGCATCGGACGGTTCCCGGTGGCCGAGGCATCCGCGCTCGAAGACCTCGACGTCGCGTCGGCGCTCATCGGTGCCGCGGATGCCGCGGAGCTGGCGTTGCCGGTCGTGCGGCTGAGCGAGCAGCAGGCCGTCGACCTCGGCCACGGCAAGCGCATCGACGCGACCGGAGCTCCCGCGACGTCGAAGGGCGAGCCCATCGCGGCGGTCGTCGAGAACGGCGGGGTCCGTCGTCTCGTCGCGATCGTCGAGCGTCGCGGCGAGGCCCTGAAGGTGGTCGTCGGGTTCCCGGCCGACGAGGCCGCATCGTGATCGAGTGGTTCATGTGGGTGCAGCTCGGGGTCGCGGTCGCGGCCGGGCTCCTGTGCCTCGGCCTCGGGTTCGCGGGCCGCGTGCCGAGCGACCTGTCGAACGGGGCGCTCGCGCTCGTCGAGCTGCTGCTCGTGGTGCAGGTCGTCGTCGCCGTTCTCGCGCCGGCCTTCGGCAACACCCCGACCGGCAACCCGCTCGAGTTCGGCATCTACCTCTTCGCCGCGCTGCTCATCCCGCCGGCGGCGATCTTCTGGGCCCTGCTCGAGCGCAGCAGGTGGAGCACGGTCGTGCTCGGCGTCGGGGCGCTGTCCGTCGCCGTCATGCTGTACCGCATGTTCCAGATCTGGACCGTGCAGGTCGGTTGAGCGCGGTCTGAGAGAATCGAACGACATGTCTGAATCGCCCGCGCCCCCCGTGAACACCGCGAACGCCGGCGGCGTCGCCGAATCCGCGGCGACCCCGGCCGGCGGTTCGGCCGGTCGCTCGCGCATGAGCGGGGTCGGGCGGGTGCTCGTCGCGGTCTACGCCGTGCTCGCGGTCGCCGCGACCGGGCGCTCGTTCTACCAGATCGCGACGAAGTTCGACGAGGCGCCGGTGGCGTACTCGCTGTCGGCGCTCGCGGCGGTCGTCTACGTCGTGGCGACGATCGCCCTCGTGCGTCGTGGTCGGGTCTGGTATCGCATCGCGTGGGCGACGCTGGTCTTCGAGTTCACGGGCGTCGTCGTGGTCGGCGTGCTCAGCGTGCTCGACCCCGAGCTGTTCCCGCACGACACGGTGTGGTCCTACTTCGGCCGCGGCTACGTGTTCATCCCGCTGGTGCTGCCGGCGCTCGGCATGTGGTGGCTCGCGCGCCACCGGCCCGGTCGCGACGACGAGGCCGCCGACGGGGCGGATGCCGCGTGAAGACGTTCAAGGGCATCGACGGCGTTCCGGCCGGCTTCGGGCCGAGCGCGGTCACGATCGGCAAGTTCGACGGCGTGCACATGGGCCACCGAGCGCTCATCGAGCGCATCCGGGCGATCGGCGCCGCCGACGCGCTGGCGACCGCCGTCGTGACGTTCGACCGCAACCCGCTCGCGCTGCTCGCGCCCGACAAGTGCCCCGAGCCGCTCGTGAGCGTGCGGCAGAAGCTCGAGCTGCTCGCCACGACCGGGGTCGACGCGACCCTGATGCTGCCGTTCGACCGGGCGCTCGCCTCGGTGCCCGCGGCCGAGTTCGTCGAGCGCGTGCTCGTCGAGGCGCTCGACGCGCGCGTCGTGCTCGTGGGCCGCGACTTCCGCTACGGCGCCAGGGGAGCGGGCGACGTCGACCTGCTCATCGAGCTGGGCGCCGGGTTCGGCTTCGCGGTCGAGGTCGTCGACGACGTGCGCCCCGAGAACGAGCGCCGGGTCTCGTCCACGTGGATCCGCGAGATCCTCGCCGAGGGCGACGTGCGTCACGCCACGAAGCTGCTCGGCCACGCGCCCACGGTCTCGGGCATCGTCGTGCACGGTGCGAAGCGCGGTCGGGAGCTCGGGTTCCCGACGGCGAACCTCACGCCCGAGTCCGAGGGGCTCATCCCGGCCGACGGCGTCTACGCGGGCTGGCTGACCGACGCCGGCACCCGGTATCCGGCGGCGATCTCGGTCGGCGACAACCCGACGTTCGAGGGGGTCGCGGCGAAGCAGGTCGAGGCGTACGTGCTCGATCGCGACCTCGACCTCTACGACCACGTGGTCGACGTCGAGTTCGTCGAGCGCATCCGGGGCATGGTGGCGTTCACGAGCATTCCCGACCTCATCCAGACGATGCGCGGCGACGTCGACCGCGTGAAGCAGATCCTCGCGTGACGGGCGCCATCCCGGCGATCCCGTCGGATGAACCCGCGCGCCCGCTCTGGTCCGGGCGCGCGTTGGCGCTCGTCGGCATCCTGCTCGTGGCGTCGAGCCTGCGCACGGGCGTCGCGTCGCTGTCGCCGATCATCTCCCGCATCGACGCCGACATCCCGTTGCCGCCGGCGCTGGTCGGCCTGCTCGGCATGCTCCCGCCGTTGTGCTTCGCGGTGTTCGCCTTCCTGACCCCGGCCATCGCGAAGCGCCTGGGGTTGGAGCGCACGGTCGTGGTCGCGCTCGGCGTGCTCGCGATCGGATTGGCCGGGCGGGGGCTCGCTCCCGAGGCGGTGTCGCTGATCGTCGCGAGCGTGCTCGTGTTCGCGGCGGTCGGCGTCGGCAACGTGCTGCTGCCGCCGCTCGTGAAGCGCTACTTCGCCGATCGGGTCGGTCTCGTGACCACGCTGTACGTGTCGATCATCTCGGTGAGCACGTTCGTGCCCCCGCTGGTCGCGGTGCCGGTGGCGGATGCCGCGGGGTGGCGCGTCTCGCTCGGGGAGTGGGCGCTCGTCGCGCTCGTCGCGCTCGTGCCGTGGGCGGCCCTGCTCATCCGCCCGCGTGCGATCGGCGCGGAGGCGTTGCCCGAGGAGGTGGGCGGCGGGCAGGTCCGGCGGGCGCTGGGTTCCCCGATCGCGTGGGCGCTCGCGACCATCTTCGCGGTGTCCTCGGTGAACGCGTACGTCATGTTCGCGTGGCTGGCGAGCATCGTCACCGACGTCGCGGGGGTCACGAGCGCCCAGGCCGGCGCCCTGCTCTCGCTCTTCGCCGCGATGGGACTGCCCGCGGCCCTGCTCGTGCCGATCGTCGCGGCGCGCTACGACCGGGTGCGCACGCTCGTCTCGGTGTCGGTGGTCGCGTTCCTGCTCGGCTACGGCGGGCTCCTGCTCGCGCCCGACGCCGCGATCTGGCTGTGGGTCGCCCTCATCGGCACGGGCCCGTTGCTGTTCCCGCTCGCGCTCGTGCTCATCAACCTGCGCACGCGCACCCATGAGGGATCGATCGCGTTGAGCGGCGTCGTGCAGTCGGTCGGGTACCTGATCGCCGCCGTGGCCCCGATCGGCATCGGGCTCGTGCACGAGGCCACCGGCGGGTGGACGGTGCCGCTCGTGATCCTCGGGGCGACCGCCGTGCCCGCGGCGATCGCCGGGTTCCTCGCCGCACGGCCCGGCTACCTCGAAGACGACCGCCGCTCACGAGGGGCGTAGGCGGCCGGCTCGCGCTCAGCCGGCGAGGGCCCGTCGGTGCACGAGGGCGGCGGCGCCGATCAGCGGGCCGCCAGCACCGGGTGCGCATCCAACGCCCGATGCTGCTCATATGAGCACGATCCGCCGCGAGTGTTGCCGATGCGCGAGCACGTGCCTACGCTGGGAACGGCGGAAGGAAACGTGTGGACGAGATCGACGAACTCCTCTCGATCCGAGCGGCCGAGCTCTACTACGAGGAGAACAAGACGCAGGACGAGATCGGGCAGGCGCTCCGCCTCACCCGATGGAAGGTCGGCCGGCTCCTCGCGCAGGCGAAGCAGCAGGGGTTCATCCGCATCGAGATCCTGCATCCGCGTGCCAGGCGCCTGCCGATCGAGCGTCGCCTCCGCGACGAGCGCGGCCTCGCCGACGCCGTGGTCGTCTCCTCCGCCGGCGTGACGTCGGCCGAAGAGCTCCAGGCGCGCACCGCCCAGGCGGCGGCCGACTACCTCACCTCCCTCCGCCCGGTGCCGCGCACCCTCGGCGTCAGCTGGGGCCGAACCCTCTTCGAGATCTCGCAGCACCTGCGCAACGGCTGGGCCTCGGGCGTCAACGTCGTGCAGATCAACGGCGGCGTGAGCCTGAACCGCCGACCGGGCACGGCCGCGGCCACGGCGGTCGGCATCGCGCAGAAGGCCGGCGGCAGCGCCACGCTCCTGCCGAGCCCCGCCATCCTCGAGCGGCTCGAGACGAAGCACGCCATCGAGGCCGACCGGGTCGTCGCGGGCGTCATCGACCTCGCGCGCTCGGCCGACGCCTACCTCTTCAGCGCCGGCGCCGCCGACCACACCTCCGTGCACGTCGAGAGCGGCTACCTCTCGGAGTCCGACGTCGACCTGCTCGTCGCGAAGGGCGCCGTCGGCGACGTCGTCGGCCGGTACATCGACTCCGACGGCAACATCGTCGACCCGGCGCTCGACGCGCGCACCGTCGGGCTGACCCTCGACGAACTGCGCGCGGCGTCCCTCGGCGTCGCCGTGATCGCCGGTCGCGCCAAGCACGCGGTCGCCGACGCGGTCGTGCGCAGCGGACTCTGCTCGGTGCTCGTCACCGACGAGGCGACCGCCCTCCACCTTCTCGACGGCTGACGCCCGTCGTCGCCAACCGACTCGAAAGCCAGGTCGATCCCATGACAGGAACCTCTCTCATCACCGCCAGGGAGCGCGCGCTCGCGGTGCTCGGCGGCGAGCCCGACGACGCGACGCTGCGCAGGTACCTGCACGGCATCCCGGGCGTCGACGCCGTCGGACTCGAGCAGCGCGCGGCCGGCCTCGGCACCCGCAGCATCAAGACCGCCTCGAAGGCGTGGGCGCTCGACCGCATCATCTCGCTCATCGACCTCACCACGCTCGAGGGCGCCGATACGCCCGGCAAGGTCCGCTCGCTCGCGGCGAAGGCGCTGAACCCCGACCCGGCGGATGCCACGACCCCGCGCGTCGCCGCCGTGTGCGTGTACGGCGACATGGTGCCCTCCGCGGTCGACGCGCTCGGCGCCGCCCACGGCGACCCCGACGACGGTCTCATCTCGGTCGCGGCGGTGGCCACGGCGTTCCCGAGCGGGCGCGCCTCGCTCGAGATCAAGCTCGCCGACACCGCCGAGGCGGTCGCGGCCGGCGCCGACGAGATCGACATGGTCATCGACCGCGGCGCGTTCCTGGCCGGCCGGTACGGGCTCGTCTTCGACCAGATCGCGGCCGTGAAAGAGGCGTGCCGCCGCGCCGACGGCACGAGCGCGAGCCTCAAGGTGATCCTCGAGACCGGTGAGCTCGTGACCTACGACAACGTGCGCCGCGCGTCCTGGCTCTCGATCCTCGCGGGCGGCGACTTCATCAAGACCTCGACGGGCAAGGTCCCGTCGGCCGCGACGCTGCCCGTCACGCTCCTCATGCTCGAGGTCGTGCGCGACTGGCACCTGGCCACCGGCCAGCGCATCGGGGTCAAGCCCGCGGGCGGCATCCGCACCTCGAAGGACGCGATCAAGTACCTCGTGACCGTCGCCGAGACGGTCGGCGAGGAGTGGCTCGTGCCGCACCTGTTCCGCTTCGGCGCCTCGAGCCTGCTGAACGACGTGCTGCTCCAGCGCCAGAAGCTCGCGACCTCGCACTACTCCGGCCCCGACTACGTCACGATCGACTGAGACGAGAGCACGACATATGAACTTCCTCGAATACGCCCCCGCGCCCGAGTCGACGGCGATCCTGAACCTGCGCGAGCAGTACGGCCTCTTCATCGACGGCGAGTTCGTCGACGGCCGCGGCGAACCGTTCCAGACGATCTCGCCCGCGACCGAGGCCCGCATCGCGAGCATCTCGAACGCGAACGGGGCGGATGTCTCCGACGCGGTCGCGGCCGCCCGTCGCGCCTACGACCGCACCTGGTCGCGCATGAGCGGGCGCGACCGCGGCAAGTACCTGTTCCGCATCGCGCGGCTCGTGCAGGAGCGCGCCCGCGAGCTCGCCGTCGCGGAGTCGCTCGACAACGGCAAGCCCATCAAGGAGTCGCGCGACGTCGACGTGCCCCTCGTGGCCGCCTGGTTCTTCTACTACGCGGGCTGGGCCGACAAGCTCGACCATGCCGGGCTCGGCGCGAACCCCCGCGCCCTCGGCGTGGCCGCGCAGGTCATCCCGTGGAACTTCCCGCTGCTCATGCTCGCGTGGAAGATCGCGCCCGCGCTCGCGGCGGGCAACACCGTCGTGCTGAAGCCGGCCGAGACCACGCCCCTCACGGCGCTCATCTTCGCCGATATCCTGCAGCAGGCCGATCTCCCGCCCGGCGTCGTGAACATCGTCACCGGCGCGGGCGACACGGGCGCCGCGCTCGTCGCGCATGAGGGCGTCGACAAGGTCGCCTTCACGGGCTCGACCGCCGTGGGCCGTGCCATCGCGAAGCAGATCGCGGGCACCGAGAAGAAGGTCACGCTCGAGCTCGGCGGCAAGGCCGCGAACATCGTCTTCGACGACGCGCCCATCGACCAGGCGATCGAGGGCATCGTCAACGGCATCTTCTTCAACCAGGGCCACGTGTGCTGCGCGGGCTCGCGCCTGCTCGTGCAGGAGAGCATCCACGACGAGGTCGTCGACCGCCTGAAGGCGCGTCTGTCGACGCTTCGGCTCGGCGACCCGCTCGACAAGAACACCGACATCGGGGCGATCAACTCGCGCGAGCAGCTCGACCGCATCCGCGAGCTCTCCGACATCGGCGTCGCCGAGGGCGCCGAGCGCTGGAGCGCGCCGTGCGAGATCCCCGAGAACGGGTTCTGGTACGCGCCGACGATCTTCACCGGCGTGCAGACCTCGAGCCGCATCGCGCGCGACGAGATCTTCGGGCCGGTGCTCTCGGTGCTCACGTTCCGCACGCCCGCCGAGGCCGTCGCGAAGGCGAACAACACGCCCTACGGGCTCTCGGCCGGCATCTGGACCGACAAGGGCAGCCGCATCCTCGCGGTCGCCGACCAGCTGCGCGCGGGCGTCATCTGGGCGAACACCTTCAACCGCTTCGACCCGGCCTCGCCGTTCGGCGGCTACAAGGAGTCGGGCTACGGTCGCGAGGGCGGGCGCCACGGGCTCGCCGCGTATCTCGCGCCCGCGACCGGCGTCGATCGTGCGGCGGCGGCCGCCCCGAAAGCCAAGTCCGCGACGAAGGGATCGAAGCGATGAGCCGCCTCGCCGTGCCGAAGACGTACAAGCTCTACATCGGCGGCGCGTTCCCGCGCAGCGAGTCCGGGCGCACCTACGAGGTGCTCTCGGCCGACGGCGCGTTCCTCGCGAACGCCGCGAAGGCCTCCCGAAAGGACGCCCGTGACGCCGTGGTCGCCGCGCGCGCGGCCGTCGGCGGATGGGCCGGCGCCACGGCCTACAACCGCGGACAGGTGCTGTACCGCATCGCCGAACTGCTCGAGGGCCGTCGCGCGCAGTTCGTCGCCGAGATCGAGGAGGCCGAGGGCGCGACCCGCGCCGCGGCATCCGCCCAGGTCGACGAGGCCATCGACCGCTGGGTCTGGTACGCGGGCTGGGCCGACAAGTTCGCCCAGGTCGCCGGAAACGCGAACCCGGTGGCGGGCCCGTACTTCAACATCTCGGTGCCGGAGCCCACGGGCGTCGTCGCGATCGTCGCACCGCAGCAGTCTTCGCTCCTCGGCTTCGTCTCGGTCGTCGCGCCCGCGCTCGTGGCGGGCAACGCGGTCGTCGTGGTCGCGAGCGAGCGGTTCCCGCTCTCGGCGATCAGCCTCTCGGAGGTGCTCGCCACGAGCGACGTGCCGAAGGGCGTCGTCAACGTGCTCACCGGGTCGCCCGCCGAGATCGCGCCCTGGCTCGCGAGCCACGCCGACGTGAACGCGCTCGACCTCGTCGGCGCCGGCGACCTCGACTGGATCGACCTCGAGATCGCCGCCGCCGACACGCTGAAGCGGGTCCTGCGACCCGAGCAGGGGCCGGATGCCGCGGCGCCGGCGCTCGGCCGCATCTCCGCGTTCACCGAGACGAAGACCGTCTGGCACACGAAGAGCATGAAGTAGACGACGGTGTCGGGCGGCGATGGCGCTTCCGACGAGCGGGGCCGGCTGGAGTCCGACCCGTTCGACTACCGGCTGACCGGTCGCGGCGGGGTCGTCGTGTTCCGCGGCGGCCGGCCGGTGATGACGGTCGGCGGCCGTGACGCGGCACGTCTCCTCGATGCGCTGCAACGTGCCGACGATTCACAGGCGCAGCACCTGCTGGCGAGGGCGAGCGGCAACTATCGTCGAGGCAACGAACGGGTCTGACCCGACGGGTCGACCCTGGACGGGGGATTCGTGCGCGTACTCGTGACCGGTGCGACCGGCTACATCGGCGGCAGGCTCGTGCCGCGGCTGCTCACGGCGGGCCACGAGGTGCGCGTCGTCGTGCGCCGACCCGACCGGTTGCGCGACGTGCCGTGGGCGTCCGAGGTCGACGTCGTCGAGGGCGACCTCGGCGACGCGGCATCGGTCGAGGCGGCGACGGCCGGCGTGGACGCCGTGTACTACCTCGTGCACTCCATGGGCGGCCGGGGCGACTTCGCCTCGACCGAGCGCGCGATCGCGGCCAACGTGGCGAAGGCGGCGGCCGCGCAGGGCGTGGGTCGCATCGTCTACCTGGGCGGGCTGCATCCCGAACGCGGTCGTCTCTCGCGCCACCTCCGCTCGAGGGCCGAGGTCGGCGAGGTGCTCCTGGCCTCCGGCGTGCCGACGGTCGTGCTGCAGGCCGGGGTCGTGATCGGGTCGGGGTCGACCTCGTTCGAGATGATCCGGCACCTGACCGAGGTCCTCCCGTACATGCCGGCGCCGCGCTGGGTGCGCAGCTTCATCCAGCCGATCGCCGTGCGCGATGTGCTGCACTACCTGATCGGCGCCCTCGAGGTGCCGTCGAACGTGAACCGCGCCTTCGACATCGGCGGGCCCGACGTGTACCGCTACGGGCAGCTCATGAACGGCTACGCGGTCGAGGCGGGCCTGCCGCAGCGCCCGATCGCGGCGCTCCCGGTGCTCACGCCGTGGCTCGCGGGGCAGTGGGTGAACCTCGTGACGCCGATCCCGCGGCGCCTGGCGGTGCCGATCATCGAGTCCCTCCAGTTCGACTGCGTCGTGCACGACCACGACGTCGACGACGTGATCCCGCCGCCGGCCGAAGGGCTGCTCCCGTATCGCACGGCCGTGCGGTTGGCGCTCGAGCGCGAGCGGGCGGGCGAGGTCGAGACGAGCTGGCGCAACGCCGAGGTCGCCGGAGCGCCGAGCGATCCGCTGCCGAGCGATCCCGACTGGGCGGGGCACACGGTCTACGTCGACGAGCGGCGACGCACCTCGTCGGCCGATCGTGCGGCGCTCTGGCGCGTGGTGGAGGGCGTCGGCGGCGAGAACGGCTGGTACTCCTTCCCGTTGGCCTGGGCGCTGCGGGGGTGGCTCGACAAGCTCACGGGCGGGGTCGGCCTGCGTCGCGGGCGGCTCGATCCCGAGCGGCTGCGCGTCGGCGACGCCGTGGACTTCTGGCGCGTCGAGGCGATCGATCGCGGTTCGTTCCTGCGGTTGCGCGCCGAGATGCGGGTGCCGGGGCGGGCCTGGCTCGAGCTCGCGGTGGCCGAACCCGAGGCGCGCTCGCATGGGGCACGGTCCGAGTACCGGCAGCGTGCGGTGTTCTTCCCGAAGGGACTGGCCGGACGGCTCTACTGGTTCGGCATCCTGCCGTTCCACGGGGTCATCTTCTCGGGCATGGCGAACCGGATCACGGCCGAGGCCGAGGCCGGGAAAGCGCCGCGAAAAGAGATAACGAAACGGTAACGCTCTTTGCTAGAGTGACGGGAACCCTCGCGCAAGGCGGCGCGAACGGTGGAAAGGCCCGAACCCGTGACCCGCGCTTTCGGCGCGATCGGCCCGACGATCGCACCACCCGACGTTCATCGCGATGCCCGCCCGAGACGCCGCGTCGCCTTCGATCCGCCGCGACGCATCGTGCGCGTGCTGGCCGGGGCGGTGGGCGTCGCCGCGGTCTCGACCCTCATCTTCGTCCTCGGAACCCCGACGAGCGCCACGGCGATCGACGTGTTCGGCGCTCTGCGCGGGCCCGGCGAACCCGCGCTCATCATCGGCCACCGCGGCGACCGCGCCGAGGCGCCCGAGAACACGATGCCCTCGCTCGAGCTCGCGATGGATCGGCTGGCCTACGTCGAGACCGACGTGCAACTCAGCCGCGACGGCGTGCCGATGCTCTTCCACGACACCGATCTCGAGCGCATCACCGGCGATCCGCGCTCGGTCGGCGACCTTGACGCCGAGCAGCTCGACCGACTCGACGTCGGCGCCTGGTACGGGCCCGACTTCGAGGGCGAGCGGATGCCGACGCTCGAACGCTTCCTCGAGGCACTCGCCGAGCGTCCCGACGCCCGAGCGCTCGTCGAGCTCAAGGCCGACTGGACGAACGACGAGGTGCTCACGGTCGTGGGGCTCATCGAGCGCTTCGGCCTGCGCGGGAGGGTCGTGCTCGAGAGCTTCAGCCTCGAGACGCTCTTCGCGGTGCAGCGCGTCTCGCCGACGACCCCGCGCATCATGCTCATCCGCGAGCTCCCGGCCGACCCGGTGCCGCTGGCCGAACGGCTCGGGCTCGTCGGATTCGGCACGACGGCGAAATCGGTGACCGCGCAGCCGCAGGCGCTCGAGGCGCTCCACGAGGCGGGCGTCGCGGTGCTGTGCTACACGCTGAACACCGAGGACCGGTGGGAGGAGGTCGGGGCGCTCGGCGTCGACGGCATCATCACCGACGAGCCGAGCGAGCTCGACGAGTGGCTCGCGGTGACCGCGCCGGGCACCTGAGCGGGCCGGGGCGGGTCAGCCCCGGTTGTTCGAGAGTTCGAAGATGCGCACCAGTTCTGCGACCGCCGCGTCTCGCTGCTCGCCGCCGGCCTCGTACATCTCGCTCACATGCGTGCGCAGGTGGTTCTCGACGAGGAGCTTGTTGAGCGACGCGAGCGACTTCTGCACGGCGAGCGACAGCGTGATGATGTCGACGCAGTAGTCCTCGTTCTCGATCATCTTCTCGATGCCGCGCAGCTGGCCCTCGATGATCTTGGTGCGGTGCAGGGCGCGCTTCTTGATGTCGTCGATCACCACCCCATCCTACGCCCGGTGAGGCTTTACCCCCGAGGGGTACTCTGCGGGGCCGGCTCCGACCGGTAGCCTGAACCGGTGAGCGCGCCCCTCGTCCCGAGAACGTCCGCCGTCCGCGTCGCCGTCGTCGCCGCGGCGCTCCTGTTCGGGCTCTCGGCGGCGGCACCGGCATCGGCGGCACCGGTATCCGCGGCATCCGGCACCTCCGTGACCGGCGCCACCGCATTCGGCACGTCGGCGGCCGGCACGCCGGCCGTCGCCGCCGTGCCGGCCGGCGTCGACGACTTCTCGTTCGCCTCGTTCGACGCCGTGTACGAACTCGGTCGCGACGCCGACGGCCGATCGGTGCTCGACACGACCGAGACCCTCGTCGCGGTGTTCCCCGAGTACGACCAGAACCGCGGCATCCGCCGGGCGATCCCGCTCGACTACGACGGCCACCCGGTCGACCTCCAGGTGCAGTCGGTGACGGATGCCGCGGGGCAGCCGCGCCCGTTCGAGACCGAGACCGACGAGGACGACGAGTTCCTGCTCGTGACGATCGCGGGCTCCGACTACGTGCACGGTGAGCAGACGTACGTCATCCGCTACCGCCAGCACAACGTGACGCTGCAGCCCGACGACGCCCCGATCGACGAGTTCTACTGGGACGTCAACGGAACCGGATGGGCGCAGCCGTTCGCACGGGTGCGGGCCGAGCTGCACGTCGACGACGCCCTCGCGGTCGCCTTCACGGACGACGCGGCGTGCTATCGCGGTGCGGCGGGTTCGGGCACGCCGTGCGAGTCGTTGGTGTCCGGCGGCGAATCGCTGCTCGTGGCCGAGGCCGTCGGCATCGGTCCGTACGAGAACCTGACGATCGCCGTCGGCTTCGAGGCGGGCACCTTCGAGCCGCGCGACGAGGCGTTCTGGTCCTCGCCGGCCGCCGTCGCGTCGGCGGTCGCCGCCCTCGTGGCCCTCGCGATGGCCGTGCTCGCGCTCACCCTGCGGGTCACGAGGTGGCGGCCGGCGAAGCGGGGCACGATCATCGCCCAGTACGAACCGCCAGAGGGGGTGAGCGCGCTCCTGGCGGCCGACCTCGTCGGCCAGCCGTCGCGGGGCGTCACCGCCACGATCCTCGAGCGCGCCGTGGCCGGCGAGGTGCGCATCCTCGACCGCGGGCGCAAGGCGTACTCGGTGCAGTTCACGGGCGGCCCCCTCGGCGACCTCGACGCCCAATCGGTCGTGCGGGCGCTCTTCGGCGACCACCCCGCGGTCGGGCAGGAGCGCGCGCTCACCAGCAGTTCCCCGAGCCTCGGCAAGCGGCTGCTCGCGATCCGCAGCGCCGTCGCGCGGCGCGCGGTGGAGACGGGCCTCCGGCGCAGCCCTGCGCTCGGTGGGCGCATCCTGATCGCGGTGGTCGCGTTCGCGGCCGCCCTGCTCGCGTTCATCGCCGCCGTCTTCGCGCTCGACGCCGCGATGGGCGGACTCTGGCCCCTGCTGCCGATGTTCGCCGGGCCGGTCTTCGCGGTCGGCGCCGGCATCGCCGTCCTCGGCGTGCGGCCGCTCACCGCCGACGGGCGTCTCATCCGCGACCACCTCGAGGGCCTCCGCCTCTTCATCCGCCTCGCCGAGGCCGACCGCATCCGCATGCTCCAGAGCCCCGAGGGCGCGCTCCGCGACCGGGTCGCCCCCGAGACGGGGCCCGACCCCGCCGAGGTGCTGCGGCTCACCGAGCGGCTGCTGCCCTACGCGGTGCTCTTCGGCCTCGAACGCGAGTGGCTCGACGAACTCGCGAACCTCTACGCGGACTCGGGCCGCGAGCCGGGGTGGTACGCCGGCTCGGCCGCGTTCGACGCGGCCAGGTTCTCGGTCGCGGTGTCCTCGTTCACGAGCGCCTCGAGCACGTCCTGGTCGGGCTCCTCGTCGAGCTCGTCCTCGTCGGGCTCCGGCGGCGGCGGGTCATCCGGCGGGGGCGGAGGGGGCGGCGGGGGCGGCGGGGTCTGACCCGCCCGGATCCCGCTCGCCGACGTCGCCGACGTCGACCCTGCGCTCGGCGTCGATGCCCACGATCTCCTCGTCGAGGTCGTCGTCGAGCGCGCGATGCTCGTCGTCGATCGCGTGTTCGACCTCGTCGAACTCGGTGTCCTGCGCCACGGTGAACTCGTCGTCTCGGGGCTCCGCGGCCGCCCCCGCCAGCTCGTCCATGGCAGCAGTGTAGGCCTGCTCCGGCGCCGCCGCACCGGATCGCGGACGCCGTGCGCGCGGCATCCGCGAGCCGACCGCGCGCGCGGTTCCCGGGGGCCTAGGCTCCGACCATGGCGGACTGGATCTGGGCGGCGATCGCGGGCCTCGTCGCCGGCGGCGCGCTCGTGGTGGGGGCCGCGATCGCGTGGGCAGTCGAGGTGCCGACGAAGGTCGTCGCCTCGGTCATGGCGTTCGGCGCGGGCGTGCTCATCTCGGCGCTCGCCTACGACCTCGTGCTCGAGGCGCAGGAGGAGGGCGGCTTCTGGCCGACGGTCGGCGGCTTCGCGGTGGGCGCGGTCGTCTACGTCGCGGCCAACAACCTGCTCGACCGCCTCGACCAGCGCAACCCCCGCGGCAAGGGGGAGTCCGCCGGCACCGGCATCGGCATCGCGCTCGGCGCGCTGCTCGACGGCATCCCCGAGTCGGCCGTGCTCGGCCTCAGCATGGTGGGCGGCACGGGCGTGAGCGTGCCGGTGCTGCTCGCGATCGTCATCTCCAACGTGCCGGAGGGGCTCTCGAGCACGGCGTCGCTGAAGCAGGAGGGCCGTTCGGCGCGCTACGTCTTCGTCCTGTGGATCGGCATCGCCCTCGCGAGCGCGATCGCGGCGCTCCTCGGCTTCGTGCTGCTCGACGGCGCGAGCGGGGCCACGACGGCCTTCATCACGGCCCTCGCGGCCGGGGCGATCCTCGCGATGATCTGCGACACGATGATCCCCGAGGCGTTCCGCACGGCTCATGCGCTGACGGGCCTGCTCGTGACGTCGGGGTTCCTGCTGAGCTACGCGGTGCACTCCGCGGGCTGAGCCCCGAGGCATCCGCGGCCCGCAGCAGACCGCAGCAGACCGCCGCCGACGCGCGCCGATGACGTGCCATCTCGCGGCGCGGCCCGCCTACGGCTAGACTGGGAGCTGCGCCCAGGCGAATCCGTTCTTCGTCCGACCATGCGAGCTCCGCCCGCATGCTGCTCGGTTCAGTGTTCCTCCTCGAACATGGACTCGCCCGAACCGCTCCCGCTCGCATCCGGTGCGGCGCGCGGTCCCGGCCATCGCGATCGGTGACGGGCAGGCGCCCAGGAGAAGAGCCCCGATACCCCGGAGGATCATGGCCCAGACGAGGCAGCGTCAGCGAACGCGTTCGCGCGACGACGACGCACCCATCATCCCGATCCTCGCGCGCAAGGTGCGCGAGGTCGAGCAGAAGGCGCAGAAGGGCAAGCTCGGTCCGACGAACCGCACCAAGTTCCAGGTCATCGCGCTGCTCATGCGCGAGGAGCGCGCCAGGGTCAAGTCCGACGCCGAGGTTCCCGACAGCTCGCGGCCCGAGCTGCTCAAGCGACTCGACGGCATCGCGCAAATCCTCGCGAAGACGGCCGCGCGCGACACGAGCCTCATCGCGCTGCTCGAACCGGATGCCTCGATCTCGACGGTCGCGCAGCGGTTCCGCCGTGACTGGCTGCTCGAGTCGGGCGCCGAACTCAGCCCCGACGAGCTCATCATCACGCGCGAGGCCGAGGCCAAGCCGGTGCTCGCCGAGAACCAGGTGATCCCGGCCTCGGTGAAGTCGCGCCAGCTCGCGAACCCGTTCCTCGCCCCCGACTTCTCGAAGCCGACCGCGCCGCCGGTGCCGGTGCGACGGCTTGCGAACTGGGAGCTGCTCGGCCCGCTGTTCAAGGCGTTCGAGCAGGGTTCCGGGGGGCAGGCCGCCTCGATGGAGCTGCCCGAGGCGCCCAAGATCGACCGGCTCGCGCCCCGCGGGCTCGAGCTGATGATGCACCAGGCCCGCTTCATCGAGGCGGCCCGCGACGGGCACCGCACGTTCCTGCTCGCCGACGAGCCTGGCCTCGGCAAGACGGCGCAGTCGGTGCTTGCGGCATCCGTCGCCGACGCGTACCCGCTGCTCGCGGTCGTGCCGAACGTCGTGAAGATGAACTGGGCGCGCGAGGTCGAGCGCTGGACCCCGCATCGCCGCGCCACCGTGATCCACGGCGACGGCGACACCCTCGACGCCTTCGCCGACGTGGTCGTCGTCAACTACGACGTGCTCGACCGGCACATGGCGTGGCTCTCGACGCTCGGGTTCAAGGGCATGGTCGTCGACGAGGCGCACTTCATCAAGAACCTGCAGTCGCAGCGTTCGAAGAACGTGCTCGCGCTCGCCGACCGCATCCGCCGCGCGGCGCCGGGCAACGACCCGCTGCTGCTCGCCCTGACGGGCACCCCGCTCATCAACGACGTCGACGACTTCCGCGCGATCTGGCAGTTCCTCGGCTGGATCGAAGGCGACAAGCCGTCGCCGCGTCTGCTCGGCCTCCTCGAGGAGAACGGGCTCACGCCCGCCGAGCCCGGCTTCTACGCCTCGGCGCGCCGCACCGTCATCGACCTCGGCATCGTGCGACGTCGCAAGGTCGACGTCGCGGCCGACCTGCCGGCCAAGCGCATCGCCGACCTCCCGGTCGAGCTCGACGACGAACTCGGGCGCTCGGTGCGCGCCGCCGAGCGCGAGCTCGGCAACCGCCTCCTCGGCCGCTTCCGCGCGCTCGTCGAGGCACGCCACCTGCGCATCGGCGATCTCGACGACGACCAGCGCGACCAGTTCATCCGCGCGGTCGCGAGCGCCGAGCTCGAGGAGTCGAAGTCGGCCAAGACCGGCGAGAACGTCTTCACCATGGTGCGCCGCATCGGCCAGGCCAAGGCGGGTCTCGCCGCCGACTACGCCGCCCAGCTCGCGCGCTCGGTCGGCAAGGTCGTCTTCTTCGCCAAGCACATCGACGTCATGGACCAGGCCGAGGCGGCGCTCGCCGCACGCGACCTGCGCACCGTGTCGCTCCGCGGCGACCAGACCGCCCTGCAGCGGCAGGCCGCCATCGACGCGTTCAACAACGATCCCGAGGTCGCGGTCGCGGTCTGCTCGCTCACGGCCGCGGGCGTCGGGGTCAACCTGCAGGCCGCGTCGAACGTCGTGCTCGCCGAACTCAGCTGGACGGCCGCCGAGCAGACGCAGGCGATCGACCGGGTGCACCGCATCGGCCAGGACGAGCCCGTCACCGCGTGGCGCATCATCGCCGCGCACACGATCGACGCGCGCATCGCCGAGCTCATCGACTCCAAGCAGGGCCTCGCGGCGCGCGCCCTCGACGGCCAGGACGTCGAGCCCGGCTCGGCCGATTCGGTGCAGCTCGACGCGCTCCAGCACCTGCTGCGCTCGGCGCTCGACGGCACGCTCTGAGGCGCACCGCGACCGTCGGGGCGCCACGCCCGGACGGTCGCGGTGACGGGCCCCGACACGGCTGCGTTTGACGGAAGGCTATAGACTGCCGCAGTCGCGCAGCCCCGCCGTTGTGGCATCCGGCACATCAACTGTTCAGACGAGCACCCTGGAGTCGTCCACACCATGAAGATCGGCATTCTCACGAGCGGCGG
Organism: Agromyces terreus; assembly: GCF_009749465.1. Classification (GTDB taxonomy): domain Bacteria; phylum Actinomycetota; class Actinomycetes; order Actinomycetales; family Microbacteriaceae; genus Agromyces; species Agromyces terreus. Next base: position 139,598 of record NZ_WBIS01000006.1, on the reverse strand, counting down.
CGACTGCCCCGGACTCAACGCGGTCATCCGCGGTTCCGTCCTGAAGGGCGTCATCTCGTACGACACCGAGTTCGTCGGCTTCCGCAACGGCTGGCGCGGCGTCGTCGAGGAAGACATCATGCCGATCACCCGCCACGACGTGCGCGGGCTCGCGAAGACGGGCGGCACGATCCTCGGATCGAGCCGGACGAACCCGTTCGAGGGCGAGGGCGGCGGCCCCGAGAAGATCCAGGCGATGCTCGACCGCAACGGCATCGACGCGATCGTCGCGATCGGCGGCGAGGGCACGCTCACCGCGGCCCGTCGCCTCTACGACGAGGGCGGCATCAAGGTCATCGGCGTGCCGAAGACCATCGACAACGACCTCGCCGCCACCGACTACTCGTTCGGCTTCGACACCGCGGTGCAGATCGCGACCGAGGCCATCGACCGCCTGCGCACGACGGCCGACTCGCACGGCCGCTGCATGGTGCTCGAGGTCATGGGCCGCCACGTCGGCTGGATCGCCCTGCACTCGGGCATGGCCGGCGGCGCGCACGCGATCCTCATCCCCGAGCAGCCGCAGACCATCGAGCAGATCACCGAGTGGGTCGAGTCGGTCCGCGATCGCGGCCGCGCACCGCTCGTCGTGGTCGCCGAGGGCTTCAAGTTCGAGGGCATGAGCGAGGCGCACTCGCACAAGGGCCTCGACGCGTTCAACCGCCCGCGCCTCGGCGGCATCGCCGAGCTCATCGCCCCCATGATCGAGGAGCGCACGGGCATCGAGTCGCGCGCGACCGTGCTCGGCCACATCCAGCGCGGCGGCGAGCCGACCGCGTTCGACCGCGTGCTCGCGACCCGGCTGGGCATGTCCGCGGTCGACGCCGTGTACGACGGCGCATGGGGTTCGATGGTCACCCTGCAGGGCACCGGCATCGACACCGTCTCCATCGCCGATGCGGTGGGCACCCTGAACCGCGTTCCCCAGGACCGCTACGACGAGGCCCGCATCCTCTTCGGCTGATCGTGCTGCCCCAGGTCTGCGTGTGCTACCTCCTGCGCGAGCGGGGCGGGCGCACCGAGGTGCTCCTCGGGCGCAAGAAGCACGGGCTCGGCGCGGGAAACCTCGTCGGCCCGGGCGGCAAGCTCGAGTCGGGGGAGTCGGCGACGGATGCCGCGGTGCGCGAGGTGCTCGAGGAGACGGGCCTGCGCGTGCGGGCCGCCGACCTCGAGCCGAGGGGGCTGCTGACCTACCTGTTCCCGCACCGCGAGGCGTGGAGCCAGGAGTCGAGCGTGTTCGTGTGCCGCTCGTGGAGCGGCGAGCCCGAGGCATCCGACGAGCTGGATCCCGAGTGGTTCGCGGTCGACGAGGTGCCCTACGGGCGCATGTGGGACGACGCCCGATTCTGGTTGCCGCAGGTGCTCGCGGGCGGCTCCGTGCGCCGCACGTTCAGCTTCGGGGCCGACCTCGCCACGGTGGTGGATGAGCGCGGAAGCGTCGCGTAGGATTTACGCGGCGTTCGTCTCCGGTCCACGCGGCCTTCGATGCCAGTTCATCCGGTGAGTTTCCGCACCGTTCCAGACCGAACCAAGAAAGACGCCGGTGGATCTCACCCTCATCGTCGTGCTGGTCATCGCACTGGCGCTCTTCTTCGACTTCACCAACGGGTTCCACGACACCGCGAACGCGATGGCCACGCCCATCGCGACCGGCGCCCTCCGGCCCAAGGTGGCGGTCGCCCTCGCGGCGGTGCTCAACCTCGTCGGCGCGTTCCTGTCGACCGAGGTGGCCAAGACCATCTCGGGCGGCATCATCAAAGAGGGCGACGGCGGCGTCCTGATCACGCCCGAGCTCATCTTCGCCGGCCTGATCGGCGCGATCGTGTGGAACATGGTCACCTGGCTGCTCGGCCTGCCCTCCTCGTCGAGCCACGCGCTCTTCGGCGGGCTCATCGGCGCGGCGCTCATGGGCGCCCTGCTGTCGGGGGCGGGCGAGAACCCCGTCGACTTCGCCGTCGTCGTCTCGAAGGTCGTGCTGCCGGCCATCCTCGCCCCGCTCACCGCGGGCCTCGTGGCGTACCTCGCGACCAAGCTCGCCTACGCGATCACCCGTCGCTACGACGGCAAGCCCGACGGGCGCGACGGGTTCCGGCACGCCCAGATCTTCTCCTCCTCCCTCGTGGCCCTCGCCCACGGCACGAACGACGCGCAGAAGACGATGGGCGTCATCACGCTCACGCTCGTCGCCGCCGGGCTCCAGTCCTCGAGCAGCGACGTGCAGTGGTGGGTCATCGTCACCTGCGCCGTCGCGATCGCGCTCGGCACGTACATGGGCGGATGGCGCATCATCCGCACGCTCGGCACCGGCCTCACCGACGTCAAGCCCGCGCAGGGCTTCGCCGCCGAGACGGCGACGGCCGCGACCATCCTCGCCTCGAGCCACGTCGGCTTCGCCCTGTCGACCACGCAGGTCGCCTCCGGATCGGTCATCGGCTCCGGGCTGGGTCGCCGCGGGTCGAAGGTGCGCTGGCGCACCGCCGGGCGCATCGGCGTGGGCTGGCTGCTCACCCTGCCGGCCGCGGGCGCCGTGGGGGCGCTCGCCGCGCTCATCGCGGGGCTCGGCCCGATCGGCGTCATCATCGACGCGATCCTCGGCGCGGGCGTCATCATCACGATCTTCCTGCTGTCGCAGCGCAACGAGGTGTCGGCCTCGAACGTCGTCAGCGAGGTCGCCGACTCGGGTCGGGCGGTCAAGATCAAGCGCAACCCGAAGCCGAAGAAGGGCAAGGTGTCCAAGTGATCGACTGGCTCTCGTTCCTGCTCGTGCTGGTCGCGGCCCTCGTGAGCGCCTGCGTCGTCGTCTCGGCCTACGCGCTCGGCATCCGCCTGCTCACCGTCTCGGGCCGCACGCCCATCGTCACCCCTGCCGAGTTCACCGACGCGATCACCATCGTCTCCCCGGCCGAGATCCGCCAGGCCGAGAAGCGCGCCGCGAAGGCCGCTCGCAAGAGCCCGCTGAGCGAAGGGCAGAAGCGCGCCGCCCTCGTCGGCGCGTGGGCGTGCTTCGCGGTGAGCGCGCTCGCGGTGCTCGTGGGCGTCTACCTCATCATCGGCGAGCACCTGTTCAAGATCTTCTCGTAGGGCTCCTTCGCGAACGAGGTGCGCCGGGCACCCGCGCGCCGCTACTCTCATCGCATGACTGATACCCCCACCTCCGAGGCTCCGCCCGAGCAGCAGGCGCCGACCTCGTTCATCGACCGCTTCTTCGAGATCACCAAGCGCGGGTCGTCCGTCGGCGCCGAGGTGCGCGGCGGCCTCGTCACGTTCGTGACGATGGCGTACATCGTGATCCTGAACCCGATCATCCTGTCGGGTGCGCCGGATGTCGCGGGCGACGTGCTCGCGTTCCAGCAGGTCGCGGCGGTCACGGGGCTCACCGCGGGCGTCATGACGATCCTCTTCGGCGTCGTCGCCCGTCTGCCGTTCGCCTTCGCGGCCGGACTCGGCATCAACTCCTACCTCGCGGTCGCGGTGGTCGGCGAGGTCACCTGGCCCGAGGCCATGGGCCTCGTGCTCATCAACGGGCTCATCATCGTGCTGCTCGCGGCGACCGGCCTGCGCCGCCTGATCTTCAACGCCGTGCCCTTGCAGCTCAAGCTCGCGATCACGGTCGGCATCGGCCTGTTCATCGCCTTCATCGGGTTCGTCGACGCGGGCTTCGTCACCGGCACCGGCTTCAACTCCCCGCCGGTGCAGCTCGGCGCCGCGGGGTCGATCGCCACGATCCCGACGCTCATCTTCGTGCTGACCCTGCTCCTCACCGGCGTGCTCGTGGCCCGCAAGGTGCGCGGCGGCATCCTCATCGGGCTCCTCACCGGCACCGTCGTCGCCGTGATCGTCGAGGCGATCTGGCACCTCGGGTCGGGGGCCGAGAACCCGGGCGGCTGGAGCCTCGGCGTGCCGACCCTGCCCGCGCAGTGGGTCAGCCTGCCCGACCTCTCGCTCGTGGGCCAGGTGAGCTTCGGCAGCTTCGAGCGCATCGGCGCCCTCGCCGCCCTCGGGTTGATCTTCACGCTCGTCTTCACCAACTTCTTCGACGCCATGGGCACCATGACCGGCCTCTCGAAGGAGGCGGGCCTCGCCGACGCGAAGGGCGACTTCCCGCGCCTGCGCTCGGCGCTCATCGTCGAGGGCGTCGGCGCGGTCGCCGGCGGCTTCACCTCGAGCTCGTCGAACACCGTGTTCATCGAGTCGGGCTCCGGCATCGGCGAGGGCGCCCGCACCGGGCTCGCGAACCTCGTGACCGGCGCGCTGTTCCTGCTCGCGATGTTCATCACGCCGTTGACCTCGATCGTGCCCTCCGAGGTCGCGTCCGCGGCCCTGGTCATCGTCGGCGCGATGATGATGTCGCAGATCCGCAACATCGAACTCGATGCGTTCTCGGTCATGCTGCCCGTGTTCGTGACCATCACGGTCATGCCGTTCACCTACTCGATCGCGAACGGCATCGGGGCGGGCTTCATCACCTGGGTCGTGCTCCGCTCCCTCTCGGGCAAGGCGCGCGAGATCAGCCCCCTGCTCTGGATCGTGGCCGCCGGCTTCGTGCTGTACTTCGCGCGCGGCCCGATCGAGAGCCTGTTCGCCGGCTGAGCGAACCGCTCCGGTCGTTCACGGACGAGAACGGCGGATGCCCCGGGGCCGGCCCCGAGGCATCCGCCGTTCGCGTCGTGCAGGCCCACAGGCCTCAGCCGGTGCCGCGCCCGGCTCCGATCGATGGGGATTCGGGGATCCCTGAGAGCGTATCCGGGGGTTCACCGGATGTCTCGGGGCGCGCGGCGTCCGTAGCGTGGAATCACCACTGAGACAGGAGCTGGTTCCATGACCACCGCAACCGCAACCGCAACCGCCACCACGCCGAACGTCGCCCCCGTGAGCGAGACGAACGGGTTCAGCATCTCGAGCCTCGTGCTCGGCATCGTGTCGATCTTCGCGAGCTTCACGTTCTTCGTGCCCGTCATCGGCCTCGTGCTCGGCATCATGGCGCTGCGGCGTGAGCCGGCGTCGCGCACGATGGCCGTGTGGGGCATCGTGCTGAACGCGGTCATGCTCGCCGGCACCGTGATCGCCACGCTCGCGGCGCTCGCGTTCGGGCTCGTCCTGCTGCCGTTCGCGTTCATCTAGGAGCCGTGGGCTCTCGTCACCTCCGGCGGTAGGCTCGAAAGCGCCTATCGACCCGGAGGTGTTCGTGACGACGACGTCCGCAATCCCATACCCCACCCGCACCGAGACCGACTCCCTCGGCTCGGTCGAGATCCCGGCCGACGCGTACTGGGGGGTGCACACGATGCGCGCCCTCGAGAACTTCCCGATCTCGAAACGGCCCATCTCGGTCTATCCCGAGCTCATCGTGGCGTTGGCGTCGGTCAAGCAGGCCGCGGCCAGGGCGAACCGCGACGTCGGCGTGCTGAGCGAGCAGAAGGCCGACTGGATCGACCGCGCGTGCCAGCAGATCATCGACGGCGAGCACCACGAGGAGTTCGTCGTCGGCGTGATCCAGGGCGGCGCCGGCACCTCGACGAACATGAACGCGAACGAGGTCATCGCCAACGTCGCGCTCGTGTCCGCCGGATACGCCAAGGGCCGCTACGACGTGCTGCACCCTATCGACGACGTCAACCGCAGCCAGTCCACCAACGACACGTACCCGACGGCGTTGAAGGTCGCGATGACCCTCTCGCTCACGACCATGCTCGACGAGCTCGAGCTGCTGCGGCGCTCGTTCAGCGAGAAGGGGCGCGAGTTCCACAGCGTGCTGAAGGTCGGGCGGACGCAGTTGCAGGATGCCGTGCCGATGACGCTCGGCCAGGAGTTCCACGGCTTCGCCACGACCCTCGGCGAAGACCTCGAGCGGCTCCGCGAGACCATCAAGCTGCTCGGCGAGGTCAACCTCGGAGCCACGGCCATCGGCACGGGCATCACCGCCGACCCCGGCTACGCGGGGCGGGTCGTGTCGCACCTGAGCGCGATCACCGGTCGCCATCTCGTGACCGCGCCCGACCTCATCGAGGCCACGAGCGACACCGGCGTGTTCATGACGTTCTCGAGCGCGTTGAAGCGCAGCGCCATCAAGCTCTCCAAGATCTGCAACGACCTGCGGCTGCTCTCCTCCGGCCCGCAGGCCGGCTTCGGCGAGATCAACCTGCCGCCGCGGCAGGCGGGCTCGAGCATCATGCCGGGCAAGGTGAACCCGGTCATCCCCGAGGCCGTCAGCCAGGTCGCCTACGCCATCGCCGGCGCCGACCTCACGGTCACGATGGCGGCCGAGAGCGGCCAGCTCCAGCTGAACGCGTTCGAACCGGTCATCGCGCACTCGCTCCTGCAGTCGATCACCTGGATGCGTCAGGCCTGCTGGACCCTTCGCGTGAACTGCGTCGACGGCATCACGGCGAACACCGAGCATCTCGCGCTGATGGCGGCGTCGAGCGTCGGCATGATCACCGCGCTCATCCCGTTCATCGGGTACTCCGAGGCATCCGCGCTGGCGAAGCTCGCGCTCGCGACCGGGCGGCCGGTCGCCGACCTCGTGGTCGAGGCGGGGCTCATGACGCGCGAGGCGGTCGAGGCGCAGCTCGTGCCGTCGAAGCTGTCGGGCATCGGCCCGATCACCCAGGCGATCCCGGTGATCGACCTGCAGGGCGAGCCCTCGGAGTGACGCGGATGCGGCCGCGGTCGCAGCTCAGATGACGCGGCAGTGGGTCGTGAGCGACCCGATGCCCTCGATGCTCACGGTGACGGTGGACCCGTCGCGCAGGAACACCGGCGGCTTGCGCGAGTAGCCCGCGCCGCCGGGGCTGCCGGTCGAGATGAGCGTGCCGGGCGGGATCGTCGCCGACCGCGAGAGCAGCGAGATGATCTCGGCGACGCTGCGCACCATCTCGGCCGTCGAGGCGTCCTGCATGATGCTGCCGTCGAGGTTGGTCGTCAGCCACAGGTTCTGCGGGTCGGGGATCTCGTCGGCGGTGACGACGACGGGGCCGGTCGGCGTGAAGCCGTCGAAGGACTTGCAGCGCGACCACTGCGCCTCGCTGAACTGGATGTCGCGGGCGGTGATGTCGTTGACCACGGTGTAGCCCCACACGTGGTCGAGCGCGTCGCGGGCGTGCACGCCGCGTGCGGGGCGCCCGATGATGACGCCGAGCTCTGCCTCGTAGTCGACCTGCGAGGTCAGGTCTTCGGGCCAGGTCGTCGTCGCGCCGTGGGCGGAGAGCGAGTTGGGCCAGAGGGAGAAGATCGTCATCGCCGTCTCGGAGCGCAGTTTCAGCTCGGAGGCGTGGGCGGCGTAGTTGGCGCCGATCGCGATGACCTGCGCCGGTCGGAGCACCGCGGAGGAGTGGCGCAGTTCGGCGGTCGGATGCCGCGGGGGTGCGACCCCGTTCGCGTCGCCGACGGCCGCCCGCACCCGGGCCAGCCCGTCGTCGCCCTGTTCGATGAGGTCCTGCAGGTCGCGGGGCGGCTGCGGCATCACCTCGTCGAGGAAGATCGCGGACTCGCCCTCCACCACCGCGAGTCGGGGGGTCGTCTGGCCTTCGACTCTGAGGTGCGCAAATCTCACCTGTTCAGACTATCTGCGGGTTCGGGTGGATCGCTGTGCACAACGTACAAGATCGGATGCCGCGAACGACGTGATGTCGAACTTGCGCGCGCCCGTGGAGCGCGGCATCGGCGCGATCCGGCGCCGCAGAGGCGCGGGCTGGCCGCCCGAACATCCGAACTCTGATGCCTGATCGGGTCGGCGAAGAGCGAAAAGTCGGGTGATTCATGGCTTGACTCCATAGACATCGGATGTTTATGCTCGTCATGCCCACGAAAGGACCTCATGAGCACGATCGTCAGCGTTGACACCACGGACATCCGCTTCCCGACCTCCCTGCAGTTGGACGGTTCGGACGCGATGAACCCCGACCCCGACTACTCCGCCGCGTACATCACCATCGGCACGGATTCGGACGACGGACTCGCCGGGCACGCGTTCGTCTTCACGATCGGGCGCGGCAACGACGTCGAGGTCGCCGCACTCGACGCGCTCAGGGGCCACCTGCTCGGGCAGGACGTCGAGGCGCTGCTCGACGACATGGGCGCGGCCTGGCGGCTGCTCGCCCACGACTCCCAGCTCCGCTGGCTCGGCCCGGAGAAGGGCGTCATGCACATGGCGATCGGCGCCGCGCTCGACGCGCTCTGGGACCTCAAGGCCAAGCGCGCCGGCCTTCCGCTCTGGCGCCTGCTCTCGCGCATGTCGCCCGAGCAGATCGTCGACCTCGTCGACTTCCGCTACCTCTCCGACGCGCTCACCCGCGACGAGGCCCTCGAGATCCTGCGTGCCGCCGAACCCGGGCGCATCGAGCGCGAGGCCGAGCTGCTCGCCGTCGGCTACCCGGCCTACACGACGACGCCCGGTTGGCTCGGGTACTCCGACGAGAAGCTCGAGCGGCTCTGCCGCGAAGCGGTCGCCGACGGATTCCCGCAGATCAAGCTCAAGGTCGGTGCCGACGTCGACGACGACCGGCGACGGCTCGCGATCGCGCGTGCCGCGGTCGGGCCCGGGTTCCCGATCGCGATCGACGCCAACCAGCGCTGGGACGTGGCCGACGCGATCGCCTGGGTCAACGCGCTCGCCGAGTACGACGTCGCCTGGATCGAGGAGCCCACGAGCCCCGACGATATCCTCGGGCACGCGGCGATCGCCCGCGGCGTCGCCCCGATCCGCGTCGCGACCGGTGAGCACGTGCAGAACCGCGTCGTCTTCAAGCAGCTGCTCCAGGCCGGCGGCATGCACGTCATGCAGATCGACGCGACCCGCGTCGGCGGCGTCAACGAGAACATCGCCAACCTCCTGCTCGCCGCGAAGTTCGGCATCCCCGTCTGCCCGCACGCCGGGGGAGTGGGCCTCTGCGAAGCGGTGCAGCACCTCTCGATGTTCGACTTCGTCGCCGTCTCGGGCAGCATGGAGGGGCGCATGATCGAATTCGTCGACCACCTCCACGAGCACTTCACGACCCCCGCGGTCGTCGAGCACGGTCGCTACCTCGTGCCCGAGGCGCCCGGCGCCGGCACCGAGATGCACGCGGCGTCGATCGCCGAGTACACCTGGCGCGGCATCCGCGTCGGCGAGGTGCCGGCATGACCGACGCGCCCGAGGCATCCGCGCCGCTCCTCGACCTGCGTGGCGTGAGCAAGGGATTCCCCGGCGTGCAGGCGCTCGACGACGTGAGCCTCGAGCTGCACCACGGCGAGGTGCTCGCGCTCGTCGGCGAGAACGGCGCAGGCAAGTCGACGCTCATGAAGCTGCTCGCCGGCATCCACACGCCCGACGCCGGGACCTTCCGCCTCAACGGCGAGGAGCTCTCGATCGAGGGGCCCAAGCATGCGCAGGAGCTCGGGATCTCGATCATCCACCAGGAGTTCAACCTGATGCCCGACCTCACCGTCGCGCAGAACATCTTCATCGGACGCGAGCAGCGGGCGGCCGGATTCTTCCTCGACGAGCGCAGCCTCAACCGCCGCGCGCGCAAGCTCTTCGAGGGCCTCGGGCTCGCGCTCGACCCGACCGAGCGCATCGAGAACCTCACCGTCGCGAAGCAGCAGATGGCCGAGATCGCGAAGGCGCTCTCGTTCGAGGCGAAGGTGCTCATCATGGACGAGCCGACGGCCGCCCTGAACGACGCCGAGGTCGACGTGCTGTTCGAGCTCATCGGCCGGTTCCGCCGCCCCGACACCGGGGTCATCTACATCTCGCACCGCATGGAGGAGCTCACCCGCATCTCCGACCGCATCACGGTGCTCCGCGACGGCCGCAACGTCGGCACGCGCGTGACCGCCGACACCGACCAGCGCGAGGTCATCTCGCTCATGGTCGGCCGCGAGATCTCGGGCGAGCAGCGCCCGGCGACGCGGGTGATCGACGGCGACCCCGTGCTCTCGGTCGAGCACCTCTCGACCCGGTCGCTGCTGCGCGACGTGAGCTTCGACGTGCGCGCCGGCGAGATCCTCGGCTTCGCCGGCCTCATGGGGGCCGGGCGCACCGAGGTCGCGAGGGCCGTCGTCGGGGCCGACCCCCGGGAGTCGGGCGAGATCCGAGTCCACGGCCGGGCCGTCTCCATCGGCAACCCCGCCGAGGCGTCCAAGCACGGCATCGGCTACCTCTCCGAGGACCGCAAGCACCTCGGCGTGCTGCTCGAGCGCAGCGTGCGCGAGAACATCGTGCTCTCGGCGCTGCGCGACTACACCTCGGCGCTGGGATTCGTGAGCGACGCCCGCATCGAGAAGACCGGCCGCGACTACATCGACAAGCTCCGCATCAAGACGCCCTCGAGCGCGCAGCTCGTGCAGAACCTCTCCGGCGGCAACCAGCAGAAGGTCGTCATCGCGAAGTGGCTCGCGAAGGACTGCGACGTGCTCATCTTCGACGAACCGACCCGCGGCATCGACGTCGGCGCGAAGGAGGAGATCTACACCCTGTTGAAGGGCCTGGCCGAGCAGGGCAAGGCCATCATCATGATCTCCTCCGAACTGCCCGAGGTGCTGCGGCTCTCCGACCGCATCGCCGTGATGGCCGAAGGACGCCTCACGGCGATCCTCGACAACGCGGATGCCACGCAGGAGAACCTCATGGACTACGCAACCCGATTCTCGAGCGAAGGAACCATCGCATGACGAGCCCAACCGTGACGCCGCCGAAGCCGGACCGGGACCCCTCCACGACGGCATTCGCCGCGATCGACCGCGGCGCCCCCCGCTTCGCGCGGCTCCGAGGGTCGCTGCAGCAGCTCCTCGCGTTCGCGAGCCTCATCCTCATCGTCGTGGTGTTCTCGTTCGCGAGCCCGCACTTCTTCACCGCGAACAATCTGGTGTCGATCCTCACGGCGGCGACCGTGACCGGCATCCTCGCCCTCGGCACGACGTTCGTGATCATCACCGGCGGCATCGACCTCTCGATCGGCACCGGCATGGTGCTCTCGGGCGTCATGGCGGGCGTGTTCCTCACCTACCTGGGCTGGCCGCTGTGGGCGGGCGTGCTCGCGACGATCCTGTTCGGCGGACTCATCGGGCTCATCAACGGCATCAACGTCTCGGTCCTCGGCATCCCGCCGTTCATCGCGACGCTCGGCATGATGCTCATCGCCGCCGGACTCTCGCTCGTGATCTCGGGCACGAAGCCGATCTACTTCAACGACACCCCCGAGTTCCAGCAGATCATGAACCTGTCGATCATCCCCGGCATCCGGTTCCCCATGGGCGTCGCGATCTTCATCGTGATGATCGTGATCGCCGCGGTGCTGCTGTCGAAGACGATCCTCGGCCGGTACACCTTCTCGATCGGCTCGAACGAAGCGGCCACCGCGCTCTCCGGCGTCAACGTGCGCCGGTGGAAGATCATCATCTACACGCTCGCCGGGCTGTTCGTCGGCCTCGCCGGCGTGCTGAGCGCCTCGCGACTCTCGTCGGCGCAGCCCACCGGCGGCATGGGGCTCGAGCTCGAGGCGATCGCGGCGGTCGTCATCGGCGGCACGTCCCTCCAGGGCGGCAAGGGCTCCATCATCGGCACCGTCATCGGCGCGCTCATCATGGCCGTGCTCACGAACGGCCTTCGGATCATCTCCGTCCCGCAGGAGTGGCAGTCGGTCGCGGTCGGCATCGTGATCCTCGTCGCCGTCTACCTCGACATGCTCCGCCGCCGGCGAGCCTGAGGCGCGGGCCGCACGCCGCGGGCCGCACGCCGCGGGCCGCACGCCGCACCGACCGGCACCACCCCGCATCATCGACCACTCCGGGCACCCGGAGCCTGCACCACCCGAAACACAGACCGAAACAGACACAAGGGAGTGATCACATGTTCAAGAAGCGCATGGTCGGAGCCGTCGTCGGCGCCGCCATCACCGCACTCGTCCTCGCCGGTTGCGCGAGCGACGGCGGCGACAGCGGATCCGGTTCCGACGGGGGCAGCGGCGACACGCCGTACATCGCCCTCGTCTCGAAGGGGTTCCAGCACCAGTTCTGGCAGGCCGTGAAGTCGGGCGCCGAGCAGGCCGCCGAGGAGTTCGACGTCGAGATCACGTTCGAGGGGCCCGACACCGAGGCCGACGTCGACCAGCAGATCCAGATGCTGCAGACGGCCCTCGACAAGAACCCGGCCGCCATCGGCTTCGCCGCCCTCGACAGCCAGGCCGCCGGCCCGCTGCTGCAGCAGGCGAAGGACTCGAACATCCCGGTGATCGCGTTCGACTCGGGCGTCGACAGCGACATCCCGCTCACGACCGCCGCGACCGACAACCTCGCCGCGGCCGCCGAGGCCGCCAAGCACATGGCCGACGCCGTCGGCCACGAGGGCAAGGTCGCGCTCGTCGTGCACGACCAGACCTCGGTCACCGGTCAGGAGCGCCGCGACGGGTTCGTGCAGTACATGGAGGACAACGAGCCGAACATCGAGATCGTCGACATCCAGTACGGCGGCGGCGACCAGGCGAAGTCGGCCGACCTCGCGAAGGCGATCATCGCCGCCAACCCCGACCTCAAGGGCATCTACGGCTCGAACGAGGGTTCGGCGATCGGCGTCGTGCAGGCCGTGAAGGAGCTCGGCATCGACCCGGCGTCGCTCGCCGTCGTGGGCTTCGACTCGGGCAAGGCGCAGATGGACGCGATCCGCGACGGGCTCATGCTCGGCGCGATCACGCAGAACCCGGTCGGCATCGGCTACGAGACCGTGAAGGCGGCCGTCGAAGCCATCGACGGCAAGGACCTGCCCGAGACGATCGACACCGGCTACTACTGGTACGACGGGGCGAACATCGACGACGAGGAGATCCAGGCCGTGCTCTACGAGTAGGCCGCAGGTGCACGGAGGGGCGTCGACGCGGTCGGCGCCCCTTCGTCGTGCCCCGGCGCGGGAGCGGCGTCGGGCTCAGAGGGCCGAGCGGAGCCAGTGCTCGACGCCACTCACATGCGTCAGGGTGAGCGCGTGCGCGAGGTCGGCGTCGCCGATCGCGATCGCGTCGAGGATGGCATGGTGCTCGTGGAGGGTGCGGTCCACCGCGTTCTCCTCGGTGATGCCGCGCCACACCCGGGCGCGGACCGTGTGGCCCGAGATCGAGTCGATGAGGCTCGCGAGGTACGCGTTGCCGGTCGCCTCGGCGATGCCGCGGTGGAACTCGAGGTCGTGGCTCACGAGCCCCTCGACGTCGGTCGCGTCGTCGACGCCGGTCACGACGGTGCGCAGGCGTTCGAGGATCTCGGGGTCGACGTTGCGCGCTGCGAGCGAGGCCGCGGCCGGCTCGAGGATGCGTCGGACCGCGAAGATCTCGAGCACCGACTGGTCGTCGTGCAGGTCGACGACGAACGACATGGCCTCGAGCAGGAGTCGAGGCTCGAGGCTCGTGACATAGGTGCCGTCGCCGCGGCGCACGTCGAGCACCCGGATGACCTCGAGCGCCTTGACGGCCTCGCGCAGGGAGGAGCGGCTGAGGCCAAGATGTTCGCTGAGTTCCTTCTCGGGCGGGAGGCGGTCGCCCGGCCCGATCTCGCCGGTGAGGATCATGTCCTTGATCTTCAGGATCGCTTCGTCGGTGACGGCCATACCGTGATCGTAGCGCCCGCAGCCGGAGACATCGGATCTTTCAGGCCGCGCGCCAGAGGTGCATCGACGCGTAGCTGCGCCACGGCGCCCATCGCAGCCCGAGCGCGGCGAGTTCGCGCGGTGCGCGGGGGAGCCCGAGGTTCGCGGCGCCGTTGCGGAGCGCGAGATCGCCCGTGAGGAGCACGTCGGGGGCGCCGGTGACGCGCATGGCGACGTAGCCGGCCGTCCACGGGCCGATGCCGGGGATGGCGAGCAGCTGCGCCTCGAGGTCGTGCCGTTCGCGGTCAGCCGACACCGGGAGGTCGCCCCCGGCGATCCTCGCCGCGACCTCGAGGATCGTGCGGATGCGGGCGGCGGGGCCGCGGAGCACCTCGTGGCCGTGCTCGGCGATGGCGGCGGCCGTCGGGAAGAGCACCGTCGGAGACGCCTCCGTCGCGGCGAACACCGCGCGCTCGCCGAGGGCCTCCGCGAGCCGCCCGAGCGCCGTGCGCGCCGCCGCGACCGAGACCTGCTGCCCGATGAGCGCGCGGAAGACGAGCTCGTGCGGGTCGAGGCATCCGGGCACCCGCATTCCCGGCACGGCGGCGACCGAGGCCGCGAGCGCCGGATCGGATGCCAGCGAAGCGTCGATCGCGACGGCGTCGGCGTCGAGGTCGAACAGGCGTCGCACCCGCGCCACGAGGGGCGGCAGGTCGGCGAGGTCGGCGAGGCGGGCCCGCACGAGGATGCTCGGGTCGGCGGCGTCGTCGCCAGGGGTCAGCTCGACGAGCGCCGGCCCGCCGGGGAGCCGCAGCGTCCGCACGAAGACGGGACGCCCGTCGTCGGAGATCGAGGTCGTCTCGACGCCCGCGACGGTGCGTGCGGCGAGCCAGGCGAAGACGCCGTCGGCGTCGAACGGCGCCCGCGCGGGGAGACGCAGGTGCACGGTGCCCGGATCCGCCTCGCCCGGAGCGTCGCCCCGGCCGCCGCCGCGTCTCGGGCCACGGGCAGCAGCGCGCACCTCGAGGGGACTGCGCTCGTAGACCTCGCGGATCGTGTCGTTGAACTGCCGGATGCTGCCGAAACCCGAGGCGAACGCGACATCCGCCACCGGCAGCGTCGTCGACGTGAGCAGCGAGCGGGCCGTCTGCGCCCGATGCGCTCGGGCGAGCGCGAGCGGTCCGGCGCCGAGCTCGGCCGTGAGCACGCGGGTGAGATGCCGCGGGGTGTAGCCGAGACGTGCGGCGAGCCCGGGAACCCCCTCGCGTTCGACGAGCCCGTCGGCGATCAGGCGCATGGCGCGCGCGGCGAGGTCGTCGCGCAGGTTCCACTCGGGGGAGCCGGGCACCGCGTCGGGCAGGCAGCGCTTGCAGGCCCGCAGGCCGGCCTCGTGGGCCGCGGCCGCCGTGAGGTAGAACGTCACGTTCGACGGCTTCGGCGAGACCGCGGGGCAGCTCGGACGGCAGTAGATGCCGGTCGAGTGCACGCCCGTGATGAACTGGCCGTCGAACCGGGCGTCGCGGGCCTGCATCGCGCGGTAGCGCTCGGCGAACGAGGGGTCTGCGGTGCGGGCATCGGGGCGGGCCATGCCTCCACCCTTGCACGCGCCGCCGACCGCGACCAGCGGAAATCGGACACGAGCCGGGACGCATATGCTGGCGGCATGCCGCACGACGTCCTCGCCCAGCTCACCGCCGCCCTCGGCACCGCCGTCACCGCCGATGCCGCCGCGCTCGACGCCACGCGCGAGGACCGCTCGGGCTGGCGCAGCGCCGTCGCGCCCCTCGCGCTCGTGCACGCCGCCTCCGTCGACGACGTGCAGTCGGTGCTGCGCATCGCGCACGCCACCGGTACGCCGGTCGTGCCGCGCGGCGCCGGCACGGGCCTCGCCGGCGGTGCGATCGCGAGCACCGGCGCGATCGTGCTCGACGTCTCGCGCATGGACCGCGTCCTCGAGATCAGCGAGGCCGACGAGCTCGCGGTCGTCGAACCCGGCGTGCTGAACGGCGACCTCAACGACCTGCTCGCCCCGCTCGGCCTGTGGTTCGCACCCGACCCGGCGAGCCGCGCGATCTCGTCGATCGGCGGCAACATCGCCACGAACGCGGGCGGCCTGCTGTGCGCGAAGTACGGCGTGACGCGCGAGTCGGTGCTGGGGCTCCAGGTGGTGCTCGCCGACGGGCGCCTGCTCCGCACCGGCCACCGCACGGTCAAGGGCGTCACGGGCTACGACCTCACGGCCCTCATGACCGGATCCGAGGGCACCCTCGGCGTCATCGTCGAGGCGACCGTGCGGCTTCGGCCCGCCGTCACGGGCGAGGTCGTCACGGTCGCGGCGATGTTCCCCGACGTCGAGACGGCGGCCGCGGCATCCGCTGCCGTCACGGCCGCCCGACTGCGTCCGGCGATGCTCGAGCTCATCGACGCGGCCGGCCTCGCGAGGGTGGCCGGGTTCCTCGGCGCGGCGGCGCTGGCCGGCACCCCGCTCGCGACCCTTGCGCCGGGCGAGACCTTCCTCCTCGCACAGACGGATGCCGCCGGCGCGGCCGCCGAGGCCGAGGCGATCGCGGCGATCTTCGCCGGGGTCGGCGGGCGGGTCTCGACGTCGACGGATGCCGCCTCGGGCGACCGCCTCGTCGCGATCCGCCGCAGCATGCACCCGGCGCTCGCCTCACGGGGGCAGGTGCTCATCGAGGACGTCGCCGTGCCGAGGTCGAGGCTGCCCGAGATGTTCCGGGCCATCGAGCGCATCGGCGCCGAGCACGGCCTCGAGATCCCGACGCTCGCGCACGCCGGCGACGGCAACCTGCACCCGAACTTCGTCTTCGACGGCGAGCCGGGCGAGGTGCCCGAGCACGTGTGGGCCGCCGCCGACGCGATGTTCCGCGAGGCCGTGGCCCTCGGCGGCACCCTCACAGGGGAGCACGGCGTCGGAGTGCTGAAGCGGCGCTGGCTCGCCGACGAGCTCGGCGAGGACTCCTATGCGCTGCAGCGCGGCATCAAGGCCGTGTTCGATCCGACCGGAATCCTGAACCCCGGCGTGATGTTCGGGACCGACGCATGACCGGCCCGGTGCTGAACCCCGGCCCGAGCCCGCACGTGCTCGCGCAGTTCTCCGCACCAGCGCGCCGCCGCTCGGGTGTCGGGCTGTTCGGCCCGATCGGCATCGCGGCGGCCGCGCTGGTCGGGGCGGTCGTGCTCGCGTACCTCGCGTGGGCGCTCGGCACGTCGACCCTCGTCATCGGCAGCCTCCTCGCGCTCGTGCCGCTCACGATCGTGCTGCTCGCGGTGCGCTGGATCGACCGTTGGGAACCCGAGCCCCGCTGGGCGCTCTGGTTCGCGTTCCTGTGGGGCGCCGCGGTGTCGGTGGCCATCGCGCTCATCGTCGACACCGGCGTGCAGCTCGCGATGGCGTTCGCGATCGCCGCGGGCCCCGACGACGCCATGCAGGCCGTGGTGCAGGCGCCGCTCGTCGAGGAGGTGGCGAAGGGCCTCGGCGTGCTGCTGCTCTTCACGTTCTCGCGAAGCCACTTCGACGGCCCGGTCGACGGGCTCGTCTACGCGGCGACGGTCGCGGCGGGCTTCGCGTTCACCGAGAACATCCTCTACTTCGGCTCCTCGCTTCTCGAGGGCGGCGGCGCGGCGCTCGGCGCCACCTTCGTCGTCCGCGGCCTGTTCTCGCCGTTCGCGCATGTGCTCTTCACCGCGTGCACCGGCGTGGCGATCGGCCTCGGCGCCCGCCGCACGCGTGGTCCCGGCATCCTCTGGTGGTTCCTTCTCGGGCTCGTCTGCGCCGTCGCACTGCACGCGCTCTGGAACGGATCGCTCACGTTCGCCTCCGACGCGGTCGTGCTGTACCTCCTCGTGCAGGTGCCGATCTTCGTCGCCGCGATCGTCGTCACCGTGCTGCTCCGGCGCCAGGAGCGAAGCATCACGCGCGCCCGCCTGCTCGAGTACGCGGCGGCCGGATGGTTCAACCCCGACGAGGTCGAGGGGCTCGCGTCGCCCGCCGGCCGCAGCGCCGCGCTCGCGTGGGGTCGTGCGCAGCGGCCGCCCCGCACCGATCAGGTTCGTCGGTTCATCGCGGATGCCACGAGGCTGGCGTTCACCCGCCAGGCCATCGTCACCGGGCGGGCCGATGCCAGACGCCTCGCCGACGAGCGCGAGCTCCTCGACCTGGTGGCGGCCGACCGGCGCGCGATCGCGGGGCCCGGCGCCTGAACGCCGCCGTACCGTGGGCCTGACTGCTCTGCCGTTCCGGGCACCCGCGACGTAGGATTGCGGCATCCAGATTGACGGCGATCGGAGTCGGCATGCCCGTGCCGCAGTACCCGCAGAGTTCGATGCTGCGCGATCGGCTGCTGCACCTGCAGGAAGACGCGATCGCGGCCGGATCCGTCCCGCCCGTGCTGCGGCCCGTCGTCCGCGAGTCGTGGGAGCGCGCGATCCGCGGGGCGATCGATCCCGACCGGGCGCTGCCGCGGGTCGATCTCGATGAAGACGCGTTCCGCGACTACCGTGCCGCGCACGCCCTGGCGCCCGTCATGCCCGTCATCCGCCGACTGCTCGTCGAGGGCGCCGACGAGTCGGGGCTCGTGATCGCGATCGGCGACGCTCACGGCAGGCTGCTCTGGGTCGAGGGCGACGCCGGACTGCGACGCCGGGCTGAGGACATGCTCTTCGTCGCAGGCGCCGACTGGTCGGAGGCGAGCGTGGGCACGAGCGCACCGGGCACGGCGCTCGCGCTCGACCGCGCCGTGCAGATCCGGGGCGCCGAGCACTACAACCGCATCGTGCACCCGTGGAGCTGCACCGCGGCGCCCGTGCACGACCCGGCGACGGGCGAGATGCTGGGGGTCATCGACATCACGGGCACCGACCTCGCGGTCGCGCCGCATGCACTCTCGCTCGTGTCGGCGACGGTCGCTGCCGTCGAGGCCGAGTTGCGCATCGCCCGGCTCGAATCCGCCGTGAAGTCGACCCTCCGTCGCTCCCGCGTGCGCGCGGTCGCACCACCGAAGGCGTTGCCGACACCCCTCACCGTGCTCGGCGAGCGGCGCCCGCGCCTCGGCGCGACCGTGCTCAGCCCCCGGCACGCCGAGATCCTGACCCTGCTCGCGTGGCATCCTCGGGGCCTGGGCGCCGAACGCCTCGCCGCGCTGCTGTCCGAGCGGGACGTCTCGCCCGTGACGGTCCGCGCCGAGCTCGTGCGTCTGCGTCGCGTGCTCGAGTCGGCCGGCGAGCCGGCACTCGAATCGCGCCCCTATCGGCTCGCCCGCGAGGTCGACCTCGACGCGAGTGCGGTCGCGGCACTGCTCGCGCGAGGATCGCTGCGCCGGGCCGCCGAGCGCTACACCGGCCCCGTGCTGCCGGCATCGACCGCCCCCGGCATCGTCGAGATCCGCGAGGAGCTCGCCGGTCGCCTGCGCGAGTCCATGCTGTCGGATGCCGCGCCCGACGTCCTGGCCGCCTACGCCGACCGCGACGAGAACCGCCAGGACGCCGACGTGTGGCGCGCCCTCCTCGGCGTGCTGCCGCCGCGATCCCCGCGGCGGGCTTCCGTCGTGGCGCACCTCGAACGGCTCGAGGCCGCGCAGCGCTGAGGCGCCGGGCATCCGCTCGCCCGAGCCAACGTCTGCCCTGCTCGATGCGTGCGTTGCAACGCACCTGCAACCCTCGGGCAACCGGGTCGCAACGGGCCCGCGCCTACCGTGACTGGCAACCCCCGCACCGTGCGCCTGCCCGGTGCGGGGGAACCAGACACCAGGGCAACCAGACAACGACGTCACGAGGAGACACGATGACCGTGTACGCCGCGCCAGGCACCGCCGGCGCTTTGATCGAGTTCAAGCCGCGCTACGAGCACTTCATCGGCGGCGAGTGGGTGAAGCCCAAGGAGGGCGCCTACTTCGAGAACATCTCGCCCGTGAACGGTCGCCCGTTCACCGAGGTCGCCCGCGGCACGGCGGCCGACATCGACGCGGCGCTGGACGCCGCGCACCGGGCTGCTCCCGCGTGGGGTCGCACGAGCGCAGCGAAGCGCGCCGCCGTGCTCAACGCGATCGCCGACCGCATCGACGCGAACCTCGAGCTGCTCGCGGTCGCCGAGACGTGGGACAACGGCAAGTCGATCCGCGAGCCGCTGAACGCCGACCTGCCGCTCGCGAGCGACCACTTCCGCTACTTCGCGAGCCTGATCCGCGCGCAGGAGGGCAGCTTCTCGCAGCTCGACGAGGACACGGTGGCCTATCACTTCCATGAGCCGCTCGGCGTGGTCGGCCAGATCATCCCGTGGAACTTTCCGCTGCTCATGGCCGTGTGGAAGCTCGCGCCCGCGCTCGCCGCGGGCAACGCCGTCGTGCTGAAGCCCGCCGAGCAGACACCGACGTCGATCCTCGTGCTCATGGAGCTCATCGCCGACATCCTGCCGCCCGGCGTCCTGAACGTCGTGAACGGCTTCGGGGTCGAGGCGGGCAAGCCGCTCGCGTCGTCGAACCGCATCCGCAAGATCGCGTTCACCGGCGAGACCACGACGGGCCGCCTCATCCTGCAATACGCGTCGAACAACATCATCCCGTCGACCGTCGAGCTCGGCGGCAAGAGCCCGAACATCGTGTTCGAGTCCGTCGCCGACAAGCGCGACACGTTCTACGACAAGGCGCTCGAGGGCTTCAGCCTGTTCGCGTTCAACCAGGGCGAGGTCTGCACCTGCCCGAGCCGGTCGCTCATCCAGAAGTCCATCTACGACACGTTCCTCGACGACGCGATCGAGCGCACGAAGCTCGCCAAGCAGGGCAACCCGCTCGACACCGAGACGCAGGTCGGCGCGCAGGCCTCGAACGACCAGCTCGAGAAGATCCTGAGCTACATCGACATCGGCAAGCAGGAGGGTGCGAAGCTGCTGCTCGGCGGCGAACGGGCCGACCTCGGCGGCGACCTGAGCGAGGGCTACTACGTGCAGCCCACGATCTTCGAGGGCCAGAACCGCATGCGGCTCTTCCAGGAGGAGATCTTCGGCCCGGTGGTCGCCGTCACGAGTTTCACCGACTACGCCGACGCCATCGAGATCGCGAACGACACGCTCTACGGGCTCGGCGCGGGCGTCTGGAGCCGCAACGGCAACGAGGCGTACCGGGCCGGCCGCGACATCCAGGCCGGTCGCGTGTGGGTGAACAACTACCACGCGTACCCCGCGGGCGCGGCCTTCGGCGGCTACAAGTCGTCGGGCATCGGCCGCGAGAACAACAAGGCCGCGCTCGATCACTACCAGCAGACCAAGAACCTCCTGGTCAGCTACAACGAGAACCCGCTCGGGTTCTTCTGATCCGGGGGACGACCGAGATGAGCATCGACAGGACGGGCGTGGGGGCGCTCGGCCGGATCGTCGGCTCGATCACGGTCGCGGGGGAGCGGATGCCGCGGGTGGAACTCTCGCCCGCGGCATCCGACCTGCTCGCGATGCTGTGGGGCGAGCACGGGCCGCTCATGTTCCACCAGTCGGGCGGATGCTGCGACGGGAGTTCGCCCATGTGCTACCCGGCCGGCGACTTCATCACGAGCGACGCCGACGTGCTGCTCGGCGAACTCGACCTCGGGCCGGCGGACGCAGGGCGAACGGATGTCTCGGGACACCCCGGCGCCTCCAGTGAGGCGGATGTCGCGGGCTCGCCGCGAATCGTGCCGTTCTGGATGTCGGCCGAGCAGTTCGCCTACTGGCGGCACACCTACCTGACGGTCGACGTGGTGAAGGGTCGGGGGAGCGGTTTCTCAGTCGAGGCGCCGGAGGGGGTGCGGTTCCTCATCAGGTCGCGGCTCATCGAGGAGTGAGCAGTTGCAGGACGCCGCGGAGAGCCGCCCGGACGCAAAGAAACTCGCCGCCCTGCGGTGTGGCAATGCCGACGACTCTGCGGGACGACGAGTTTCTTAGGAGACCAGCGTGCGTCATGTTCGCGGTCAGCGCAAGAGGGCGGTGGACGGTTGTCCGCGACATCCCCGTCGGGTTGGATGGACACCATGACTGACACGAACAGCAAGCCCGAAGTCGACGCGCCCGAGGGCCCCGCCCCCGCAGATCTCGTGATCGAGGACATCGTCGTGGGCGACGGCGCCGAGGCGCAGCCCGGCTCCACGGTCGATGTGCACTACCTCGGCGTCGAGTACGACACCGGCGACGAGTTCGATTCCTCGTGGAGCCGCAACCAGTCCATCAACTTCCCGCTGCAGGCGCTCATCGCCGGCTGGCAGGAGGGCATTCCCGGCATGAAGGTGGGCGGTCGTCGCAAGCTCATCGTGCCCCCGCACAAGGCCTACGGCCCCGCCGGCGGCGGACACCGCCTCTCGGGTCAGACCCTGATCTTCGTGATCGACCTGCTCGGCGTCAGCTGAGCCGGGCGGCACACCCGCGCACGAAGCGAAGGCCGTCGGCGAGAGCCGGCGGCCTTCGTCGTGCTCGACGCATCGACAGGTCGGTCAGGTGCGGCCCGACCCGGGGGCGGCGCGCTGCGGCTCCGCCGTCTCCTGCACCCGATCGACGAGGCGCCGCCACGGCCCGGTGAGCTGACGTTCGGCGAGCGTCGCCTCCTGGACCTCGGCGGCTGGGGGAGCCGGTGCCGCGGCCTGCGTCGCGCCCGCGGCCTGCGTCGCGCCGTCGGGGTGCGTCGCGCCGTCGGTCTGCGGCGCCTCGCACCGGATGTCCCACGTGAAGCGGTCGGGCTCGGCCGGTTCGGGCGGCATCTCGTTCCAGGGGATCTGCTCGATGAGCAGGAACCAGTCGTCGGCGTCGGGTTGCTCGTCGACGCGCACATGCCAGGTCAGGCGGAGGCCGGCGAGGCCGCCGCTTCGGGAGACGAAGACGTCCATGCAGCGAAGGCTACTCCGCCGTCGGCACCCCCACCTGCTGCCAGCCCTCTCGGATCGCGGCGGCCTCGCCGGAACCCGCGCCGAAGCGGTGTTCGGCCTGCCGCACGGTCTCGGCGGCGAACTGCTCGAAGGTCGCGTTCTCGTCGAGGTTTCCGGAGGTGAGCGTGTCGTACCAGACGCGCCCCACGCTCTCCCATGCGAAGCCGTCGATCTGCCGCGCTGCGAGCGCGAACGCCCGGTTCGGGATGCCGGAGTTCAGGTGCACGCCGCCGTTGTCCTGGTCGGTCTCGATGTAGTCGCGCATGTGCGCGGGCTGCGGATCGCGCCCGAGCACGTCGTCGTCGTAGGCGGTGCCGGGCTCGAGCATCGAGCGGAGGGCGCGGCCCTGCACCTCGTCGGTGAAGATGCCCTCGCCGATGAGCCAGCTCGCGGCCGTGGCGTCTTGACCGAGGGCGTACTGCTCGACGAGCGCGCCGAACGCGTCGGAGACGTGCTCGTTGAGCGCCCCCGACTGGCCCTGGTAGCGCAGGCGCGCGGTGTGCTCGGTGACGCCGTGGGCGAGCTCGTGGCCGATGACGCTCAGCGAGTCGGTGAAGCCCCGGAACACCTCGCCGTCGCCGTCGCCGAACACCATGCGCTCGCCGTCCCAGAAGGCGTTGTCGTAGGCCCGACCGAAGTGCACCGTGGCCTCGAGCGGCATGCCGGCGCCGTCGATCGAGTCGCGCCCGAACACGCGGTCGAACAGGCGATGCGTGTCGCCGAGGCCGTCGTAGGCGTCGTCGACGGCCTCGTCGCCGGTGTCTCGTTCGCCCTCGCGGCGCACGAGACGCCCCGGAAGGGTCTCCCGGCCCTGGGCGTCGGAGATGCGCCGGTCGGGCGTCGACGGGGCGTCGGGCAGCGCGCTCGGCTGGTCGGGCTCGTCGGGCAGGATGAGCGGACCCACCCGCGCGGGCGGCTCGCGCAGGAGCGCACGCCGTGCGGCGTCGGCGGCGAGCGGGAACCGCGGGTCGGCGGCCTCGGCGATGCGGTCGAGCAGGTAGGGCGGAACGATCGTCTGCATGCGTCGATGCTGGCACCTGCCGGTGACATCGGGCGGCGCGGCGCGCGGCACGCGGGGGCGAATAGGCTGGGACGGTGACCTCGTCCCCGAACGCCGCACCGCTGCTCGGTCTCCTGCTCGACGTCGACGGGCCCAT
Source organism: Agromyces terreus (assembly GCF_009749465.1). Lineage (GTDB taxonomy): Bacteria > Actinomycetota > Actinomycetes > Actinomycetales > Microbacteriaceae > Agromyces > Agromyces terreus. The sequence goes on along the minus strand of NZ_WBIS01000006.1, from coordinate 115,958 downwards.
CGCGAGCCCGCTGACCCGCTCGATCTCGATCCCGTCGATCGCCCGCGATCTCGCGGCCCTCGCGAACGCGGGCAACCCCGTGGTCTTCAACACGGGGCGCTCCGACGCGTTCATCGCCGAGCAGGTCGTTCCGCCGCTCGTCGCCGCGGGGCTCGAGCCCGGCGCCCCGGTCTGGGCGATCTGCGAGAAGGGCGCGGTCTGGGCCGAGATCGACGTGAACGGCCTCGGCGAGGTGCACGTCGACGACGCGCTCGCGATGCCGGCCGAGTTCTCCGACGCCATGCGCGCGTACGTCGGCGAGTACTTCGACGAGTTCGGGTTCTTCGACGAGACGAAGCGGGCGATGGTCTCGGTCGAGCAGCATGTGCACGTGGCATCCGCCGACTACCTCGAGGCGCAGCCGCGGTTCGACGAGCACGCCCGCGAGACGCTCGCCGCCCTCGGGTACGGCACGGTGCGCGAGGGCGCCGAGCGACCGGATGCCGCGGGGCGCGTGCACTGGCGCATCGACCCCACGATCATCTCGACCGACGTCGAGTCGGTACGCCTCGGTAAAGACCTCGGCGCGGCGCGGGCCGTCGAACTGCTCGGGGCCCGCGGCATCCGCCCGCAGCACTGGCGCACCATGGGCGATTCGCGGGGCGACTACCACATGGCCGACTGGCTGCACGCGCGCGGCGAAGCGGTGCGGCACGTCGACGTGCGGCCCGCCGACGGCGTGCCCGACACGGGGTACCCCGTGCTCACCGCGGGCGACCTGATCCACGATCACGCGGGTGCGGTGTTCCTCTCGCGCTGGGTCGAGGCGTCGCGTCGCGGCGATCTCGGCGACGACGAGTAGGTCGGCGGATGCCGCGCACGAACGAGGATCCGGGGCCGCCCGGCCGTGCCGCGGCATCCGACGCCCCCGCTCTGCGGACGCATCCGATCGCCCTGATCCCCGCGGTGCTCGTCTGCGGCGCCGCCGTGCTCCTGTTCGGGTTCCTGCTGCCGATCGCGGGCTACGCGATGCTCGCCGCGGGCCTGCTGGCCGCGTGGCTCTGCGATCGCTCCGGCCGCACCGAGCGCCTGCTCGCCGACCTCGCGCTCATCGCCGTCGGGCAGGTCGTCATCTCGACGGCCTCGATGAAGGCCGACCTCAGCGACGCGGGCATGGTGCGGTTCGCCGTGGTGCTCGGGCTCGCGGTGCTCGTGCCGTTCCTCATCTCGCGGTTCGTGTACCGCGAACGCACCATCCGGTTCCCGTGGCGCACGGGCCGGCGGTGGAACCGCACGCAGTGGCTCTACCTGATCTTCGTGACGCTCGCCGGCTGGCTCATCCTGCCGTTCTACTTCATCACGTCGGGCGTGTATCAGAACTGGCCGACGGTCACCGAGCCCGACGAGATCGGGCGGCTGCTCGTCGGCGTCATCGCCGTGGGCACGTGGGATGAGCTGTTCTTCATCTGCACGGTGTTCGTGCTGCTGCGCCGGCACTTCCCGACCTGGCAGGCGAACCTGCTGCAGACGATCGTGTTCGTGTCGTTCCTGTGGGAGCTCGGCTACCAGTCGTGGGGGCCGCTGCTCACGATCCCGTTCGCGCTGATCCAGGGGTACACGTTCAAGCTCACGAAGTCGCTCGGCTACGTGTTCACCGTGCACATGCTCTTCGACGCGGTCGTGTTCGCGGTGATCGTGTACGCGCACACCGGGTGGCCGCCGATCTTCCTGCTCGCGCCGTAGCGGTGCCCGCGCCGATGCGCGCTTTGTGGTCAGACCACAGGTTCCGGCGAGAATTCGGCGCTCCCTTGTGGTCAGACCACAGACGTCTCGCATTCCCGGGCGAGCCGTCGTACGGTGGAATCACGAGGTTGCGAACCGTGCATTCCCGTTGAACCGCCCGGGTTCCGGGAGTCGACGCGGTCGGAACCGAAGGGAACGCCCCGGCGTCCGTCCCTATCGGGCGTGCTGCGGTCCCGTCATCGTCGTGGATGACCCCGCGTCGCCGATTCCCGGCCCCCCACGGGTTTCGGCAGCGCGCGACCGGGCGGCGCGGGCCTGGAAGTCCCCCCGCTCCAGGACCCCGTCCGGTCGCCTCGCTCGGGCGCTGAAGGCGACGCTCGGTCAATGGGGAGTCCTGCCGATTCCGGAGGCGATTCTCCGCTCCTATGGTTGACCGCGTGCACGCCATGCACGACTCCACGACCTGATCGGAGAACCACCAGGTGAAATCACTCAAGGGCCGGCTCGCTGCGGGAGCGCTCGCGCTCGCGATCGCCGGATTCGGTGCCGTCATTCCCGCGACCGCGGCCAACGCCGCCGGATCGACCGGCCACGGATGTACGTCGTACACGTACGCGTCCGGCGGCTACGCGACCTGCGTCGGAAAGATCCAGACGATGCTCAACGGACTCGCGACCTCCCGGGGTTCGTCGTACGGCGGCTACCAGCTCGCCGTCGACAACAGCTTCGGAGCGAACACGAAGACCAACGTCAAGCGTTTCCAGAGCTACCTCGGTCTCGTCTCCGACGGCATCGTCGGACCGATCACCTGGAACCAGCTCTGCCGGTACGTGGGCGTGCGCTCGTTCATCGAGTACAACTCGCCCGCCAAGATGAAGGCTGCGTGGAATGCCGCCTACGACGCCGGCTGCTACGTGGAGAAGCCCGCTGCGGGGGCCGGGTTCACCACCGTCTCGAAGTACCCCCGCTGAGCCTGACGTGCCTCCGCTGCGTCCGAGGCACGTCACCGAGAACCCCCGGCACTGATCGCCGGGGGTTCTCGTGTTCACGACAGGCGGGCAGGCTCTGGCGTGTTCGCGAACGCGGTGCTGTCGAACGGCCGCTCGGGCAGCGTGCGCAGCACATGACCTGCGGGGGAGTGCCATCGCATCACGCCGCCCGGCTCGTGTTCGACGCGCCAACCGCTCTCGTGTTTCAGCCGATGATGATGTCGGCACAGGGCGGCGAGGTTCGAGGCATCCGTTCGCCCGCCGCGGTGCCAGGCGACGGTGTGGTCGAGATCGGCGCGGTCGGCTCGTCGTGAGCAGCCCGGAAAGCGGCATCGTCCGTCGCGCACACGCACGAACCCGGCGAGGTCGGCGGGTGCTCGGTAGGTGTCGCGACCATAGCTGAGCAGCGCGCCCGACTCTGGATGCACGAGGATGCGTCGCATCGACGGGGCGTGCGCGGTCAACCGCCGAGCGGTTTCGGCGTCGATCGGGCCGTACCCCTCGAGGTCGGCGGGTTCGTCGTCGAGACCGAGCAGCGTGAGCACGGGCACCGTGACGTTGATGCGCGGTTGGACGACGCCGGTGACCGCACCGGACGCGGTGCCGGTGACCGCACCGGACGCCGTGCCGGAGGCCTCGCCGAGCAGGAGTTCGGCCGCAGCATCGAGCCCGCGCTGCGCGAGGGTGCGGAGGTCGCCCGCCGCCGGATCCCGATGCGCCAACGCCTCGAGCCGACGCTCGATCGCGACCGCCCGCTCGGCCTCGAGGTACAGGCTGAGCCAGGCCATGCCGTCGTGCGCGGGTTCGAGGCAGATGCGTCGTTCGACGGCCGCACGTGCCCGGCGATCGACCAGGGGTTCGGGGTGCAGTCGTTCGCGAACCCGCCGCATGCGCCGGCGCAGGTCGGCGTTCGTCGAGACCGTGCCGTCGGCCGACGCCGCCTCGGCCGCGTCGAGGGCGACCCGCTCGACGGCGTCGGCGACCTCGGCGGGCACGCCCTGCGTGAGTTCGAGCACCGACCGCACCTGCGTGAGCCCGAGAACGCCCGACTCGAGCGCCGCGAGCGTCGCCGCGCGCGGCCCGGTGAGTCGCTCGGCCTCGCTGACGAGACGAGACGCGGATGCCTCGTGCCGACCGAGGGTCGTCGCGAGCTCGGCGACGAACGACCGGGTCGCGAGATCGCGTTCGGCGGCGCTGCTCGCGGCCGTGACGCCCTCGACCTCGGCTGCGGCCTCGCGAGCGAGCTGGACGTGCCGGTACTGATCTGCCTGCGCCTGACGGATCATGCCGTCGTACGCCGAGATCGCCGCCAATCTGAACTGCAGCGCCGTGAGCGGCGGGGCGTCGATGATGGCGGGCATGTCTTCATCCAAACAGGACCCACCGACATTCGAACACGCCGGTCGGAGCGAGAAACCGCAGGTCGAACGCCAATTCGGCGCTACCGCGCGTCGACGTGGTACTCCAACTCCCAGCCGACCGAGACGAGCCAGGTGCCGTCGGCGATCGCGTCGTCGGGCACGATGAACGCGTAGTTGCCGGTGCCGCTCTCGCCCGGCTGCAGGTCGGGGAGGTCGAAGAACGCGTCGGGGATCGCGCCGTAGTTCTCCTCGATCTCCTCGCCGTCGGCCGTGACGAACGTGAGGTAGAGGTCCTCCCAGGCCGACACGGGCGAACCGGGGCTCAGGGCGTCGTCGTGGTACGTCACCGTCACCGGGACGAGCACGTACGAGGAGCCGTCGGGCGCGGAGTCGTTGTCGTCGGCCTCGGCGGCGACGAGGTCGTCGGCGTCGAGGTTCGGCGCGACGATGGTGATCGAGTAGAGCGGCTCGCCGAGGCGTGCGATCTCGACGGTCTCGCCGATGGGGAACGGATCCTCGGCCGTGCCGGCTGCGGATCCGCCGACGATCTGCGTGTCGGCCTCGTACGACGGATCGCCCTCGACGTCCGTGTCGTCGCCGGTGTAGCCGGAGTCGAAGCCCGACTCGATCGAGTCGTTCACCGCGTTGATCGACACCGCCGCCACCAGGAAGACCGACACGACGCTCATGATGATCGAGAGCACGAAGGCGATCGAGCCGAGGATGAGTCCGGTGAGCCCTTGGCCACGCTTCGCCGAGCGCTTCGTCACGAGCGCGGCGATGCCGAAGGCCACCGCCGCGATCGCCGGCAGCCAGGCGATGAACGCCGCGAACGGGATCGCGGCCAGCACGATCGCCACGATGCCGGTGATGAGGGCGGTGAGCCCGAACGGGTTCCTCGCCGAAGGGGAGGGGGCGGATGCCGCGGGCGAGCCGTAGGCCGGCGGTGCGCCGTAGGTCGGGGGCGCCGGGTAGGCCGACGGTGCCGCGTAGGCCTGGGGCGCCGGGTAGGTCGACGGAGCCCCGTAGGCCTGCGGCGCGCCGTAGGCCGGCGGAGCCCCGTACTCGGTCGGCGGCGGTCCGTACGGCGGCACCGGAGTCGCCGCGGGTGCGGCGGGCTCGACCGGCGCCGCCGTGAATCCGAGGTCGGCGGGGGTCGGGATCGGCGGCACCGCGCCGTCGCCCGACGGCGTCGCGAGCCGGTCGTCCGCGGGTCGGTCGTCCTCGGGCCGGTTCGGCGTCTCGGTCACGTCGGTGCTCCTCTCCGGGGCGTGGTCGGCGACCCGGTCGCGAAAGTATCCCACGGGCGCGAGAGGTCGGTTCACGCGGCGGCGGCCGCGAGGCATCCGCTCTGGTAGACTCTTCAGGTTGCCGTGAAACGGCCGCGCATCAAGAGAGCTCAGGCAATCCGCCCCGGGCAGCGCGCAACGAATGAGAAAGGGGATCCCATCTATGGCACTTGAAGCAGACGTCAAGAAGGCGATCATCGAAGAGTACGCGACCCACCCCGGTGACACCGGATCCCCCGAGGTCCAGATCGCGCTCCTCACGAAGCGAATCAAGGACCTCACCGAGCACCTGAAGGAGCACAAGCACGACCACCACTCGCGTCGTGGCCTGCTCCTCCTGGTCGGTCAGCGCCGTCGTCTCCTCGGCTACCTCGCCGATGTCGACATCAACCGCTACCGCAAGCTCATCGAGCGTCTCGGTCTGCGCCGCTAAGCGTCGTTCCCGACGCGGCTCTCGCTGATACCGCGAACTTCTTGCGAAGGCCCCCGCCCCGCTCTCACGAGCCGGCCGGGGGCCTTCGTCATGCGCCCGGCCCTCGTCATGCGCCCGGCCTTCGTCATGCACTCAGTAGTAGACCGACGCGTCGACGTCGACGCCCTCCGGAATCGCGACGGCGGCGACCCACTCGCGTGCGGCATCGAGCGCGTCCTGCGTCTTCGGGATGATCGTGAGCGTCAGCCCGCCCGCGTCGTCGGGTCCGATGCCGACCCTGGTCAGTGTGCTCAGGCCGAGCGAGTCGATGGCCGCGTCGCCGAGGTCGCATGCGTCGGCGAAGGCGGCGTCATCCACGGCGTCGAGTCGGACTTCGAGATCGGTGCGGCCCTCCACGCGCGACGTGATGATGCCGGCTGAGGTCTGCTCCTCGCCGAGGGCGCAGAGTTGCTCGAAGCTCGTGACATCCGTCAGCGCGATGCCGACCCGAGCGTCGCCGATCTCGACCCGGTCGATCGTGACGCCCGTGGGCAGGGTGCCGTCGACCACGGGCAGCTGGGCGAGGTTGTCGGGCTCCGCCCAGTAGGTCGTTCCGCGGTAGACGACGGTCCACGAACGCCCGTCGGTCTCGGCGCGCAGGGCCTCGAGCTCCGCGGCCCTCTCGATGACGTCGAGGTCGTCGGTCGTCACGGTCACGGCTGCGCGGCACGTGGTCGCGGTGAAGGGCAGCGCGCCCGTGCAGGAATAATCGGCATCGACGGATGCCTCGAGTCCGGCCTCCTCGACCTCCGTGTCGACACGCTGCTGGCCGGCGTTGATCTTGGCGAAGTACTCGGGGACGCACCCGCTCAGCAGCAGGGCGACCGCCACGACCGCCCCTGCGGCGGCGAGGCGGCGGCCGTTCACGACCGTCCCTTCGGCGTGGAGGCCGACCCGGCCCGCGCCTTCGATCGCCGCGGCGCACCGGGAGCACGGCCCCGCCGGGTGAGCACGAGCGCCGCGACCGTCGTGACCGCGGCGACGAGCAACGGCCAGCCGATCTGCGGGATCACGGGGTGGTCGGCCGGGATGTCGCCGGTCAGCCACACGAACCCGACGAAGGCCGTGAGCGTGGCCAGCGGTGCGGTCCACACCAGCAGGTCGCGGAACACCCCGCGCCGGAAGCCCATCGGGGCGCGCCGGAGGCCGACGAGGATGCCCGCCGCCCCGATCGCGATGGCGAGCAGCTCGAGACCCAGCACGACGGTGAACGGCAGGGCGGCGATCGCCCGGCTCTCGTGCATCGCCCGCTCGTCGGGGCCGGTGAAGGTGCCCGCCGGGAAGTCGAGGCGAACGCCGAGGTCGTCGGCCGTGATCTGCAAGGGGAGCCCGTACTCCGTGTCCTCGAGCGCCAGGGAGGCGGTGAGCTCGCCGTCGGACTCGTCGACGGTCTCCTCGGTGCCGTGCTCGGAGAGCTCGACACCGGGGTACCCGCCGTCGACCTCGCCGAAGGGCACGACCGTCTCGGGCCATTGCGCGGCCGGGCCGTCGCCGCTCGTGTCGAGGGTGATCCAGCCCGACTGCAGGGCGAGCGCCGAGAGCTCCTCGCCGATGCGGAACTCGACCCGGGTCGGCGCGAACTCGTGCGTCTCGGGATCGCGCCAGAGCCCGCTGTAGTGCCAGTCCTCGATGAGCGCCGCCCAGCGCACCCGGTCGACGATCGGCCCGGATCTCGGGCCGCCGTCATCGCCCGGCACGGCGAACGCCGCGGAACCGAGGGTGTAGTCGATCTCGAGGTCGTGCGTGCCGGAGAGCACCTCGGTGAACGCGGTGCGCATCAGGAGCGTGTCGCCGTCGCGTGTCGTGAGGTACGGGGCATCCGCACCGTCGAGGCGCACCGCATCGACCCGCAGCCCGAGCGACTGGCCGTCGACGAGGTCGGGCCACTGATTCGCGAACTGGGGCACCTGGCTGCTCGAGTCGTCGAACGCCACCGTGTAGCGCTCGGTGACCTCGACCACGGCCGCGCCGTCGGCGCCCCGGGTGAGCTCGCCCACGATGTCCGCCGACTCGACGTTCGTCCAGAGGGTGCCGGGGACGTCCTGGTCGTAGGCGGCGTACTCGCGGTACGTGTCGTACGGATTCGGCACGCGAGCCATGAGCACGATCATGGCCGGGAGCAGCAGCACCGAGGCGCCGATCACGAGCAGGCGGGCCCAGCCGAGGTATCCGGGGGTCTGCCAGCCCTTCGCGAGCTCGACGTCGCCGAGTTCGGCCTCGAGCAGCGCACCCACCCGGCGGCCGCTCGATCCGGCGTCGCCGCCGAGCACCGCATACGGCATCGCAGGGTCGGTCGCCGGCCCGCGGTCGAGCAATTGCGTGCGCTCGGCGTACACCTCGACGCCGAGCAGGTCCTGCTTCAGCAGTGCGCCGCGCCGCGTGAGCGGGCGCGAGGACCAGGCGATCCACATGACGAGCGCCGCGAGCACGGTCGAGACGAGCACGAACGCGACGGGCCACCAGACGATCGAGAGCGTCGTCTGATGCGAGAGCTGTCGGACGAGCCCCCACTGCACGAGCATGAGCGCCGGGGGAGCGGCGAGGAACGCGTCGCGCACGAATCCCCTCGGCACACGGCGCAGCCCGTCGGCGACCACGGCCCGCCGCTCGGCGCCGAACCAGTACCGTGCGAGCGCGCGGGGCAGGTTGCCGAGCCGGCCGGTGCGGCGCGCGGCCCGCGCGGCGTCGATGCGCTGCGCCCGGCCTTCGACGCCGCGCACCGGCTTCGACGGGATGCGGTCGAGCGATACCGCGAGCTCCATCGCCAGCGGTGCGCCGAGCACATGCGCCGCGATCGCGGGCGACGTGTCGGGAGGGTCGTGGCGGGCGAGGAACCAGGGCCGGCCCCTGGCATCCGCCCACGCCACCGCGCGGGCGGCCAGCGCGAACAGCAGGGCGACCGCGAGGAGCACGAGCGGAACGACCGGCCCGAACGTCTGCACGATGAACCACGGCGAGTTCGGCGGCATCGTGAAGGTGCCGGACTCGAAGCTCATCGTGAACCACGCCTGCGCGTGCGGCGGGATGTTCTGGTCGTTCACCAGGCGGAAGGTCGTCGACCCGGCAGGGCTGTCGGCCTCGGGCTCCAGCCACTCGCCGCCGCCGACGAGCAACCACGCGAGCGCACCGCGCGGGGGCCGGATGAGCTCGTCGGCGAGTTCGTCGGGCATCGTGATCGCGACGTCGAGCCCGGCGAAGGCCTGCGGCCACGACGGGCCGAACACGTCCCACTCCAAGAGGTCGACGGTCGTGCCGGTCGCCTCGTCGTCGGCGGGATATGCGAGATCCTGCATGCGGTATCGCAGCACGACGTCGTGGTCGCCGGTGAGGCGCTCGCCGGCGTCGATCGCGACCGTGAGCGTCGTGGGGCCGCGCTCGATCTCGACCGCGACCGGTTCGCCGTCGAGCTCGGCGCTGATCGCCGATGGCTCCAGGGCGTGGCCCTCGTACTCGGTCGCGAGCACCCGCTCGATGCCCGTCTCGTCGACGTCGTGGGGGAAGAACGCGTCGATGCGCTCCTCGACCTCGGCCCGAAGCCGGCCGTCGTCGTCGCGCGAGATGCGGTAGTCGGCCGCGAACTCCCGTGCGATCCAGTCGTCGGTCGCCGAGCCCGCCGACGAGGTGATGTCGTCGAGGGTGAGCGGCGCGTTGATCACGGGCCCGATCAGCAGCCACACGCCGGCCGCTGCGACGGCCGCCCAGAAGACGCGGATGCCGCGGCGGAGGCCTCTGCCGCCGTGCGAGCGCAGCCACGCCTCGAGCCCGAGCAGCCAGCCGGAGAGCAGGGACCAGAGCGGCGTGTGCCTCGGCCGCTCGTCGGCGATCGCCTCGGCGGGCATCGCCCCGGCGGCCGCGGAACGATCGGGGGCGGACTCGTCGTCGGGTCGGTCTTGGCGAGTCACCCGGCCGATTCTATTCGGCATCGCGGGCCCCGGGCTCGCGCGCGCGGCCATGTCGGCCGGACCCGTCGGGCCGCGGGAGAATGGTCGGATGCCCCGTCGCCGACGTTCCCGCCGCATCACGGCGCCCATGCTCGTCATCGCCCTGGTCGTCGTGGCGGCATGGGTGTACCTGTACGGGCCCGACGGCATGCGCTCGGAGGCCGGCGACGCGTGGCTCCCGCCGGCCGCGAGCGACGGGGCCGGCGGGCCCGGCGACGGCGCGGGCACGGTCGACCCCGACCTCGCGCGGCTCGTCGTGGCCGAGGGCGGTGCGACGCAGCCGTACGATCGCGACCGGTTCGGCGAGGCCTGGCTCGACGTCGACGGCAACGGCTGCGACACCCGCAACGACGTGCTGATCCGCGATCTGGCCGACGTGCGCTTCCGCTCCGACAGCGCGGACTGCGTCGTGCGCACGGGCACGCTCACCGACCCGTACACGAACACGGTCATCTCGTTCGTGCGCGGGCCCGACACGTCCGATGCCGTGCAGATCGACCACGTCGTGCCGCTGTCGTACGCGTGGCAGCACGGCGCCTCGACCTGGACCGACGATCGCCGGGCCGCGTTCGCGAACGACCCGGCGAACCTGCTCGCGGTCGACGGCCCCGCGAATCAGGCGAAGTCCGACTCGGGCCCGGCCGAGTGGATGCCGCCGGCGACCGGGTACGCCTGCACCTACGTCGACCGGTTCGCCGCGGTGCTCCTCTCCTACGAGCTCACCGTGTCGCCCGGCGACCTCGACGCGATCGTGCGCGTCGACGCCGGGTGCTGACCGGCCGCGTCGTCGAGGCCGTCGCCGCGCGTCAGTCCTCGCCGCGGGCGCGATAGGCCCGCACGGCCATGCGGTTGCCGCATCGGCTGGTGCAGAAGCGGCGCGAACCGTTCTTCGAGAGGTCGACGTAGAGGCTCTCGCAGTCGTCGGCGTCGCAGATGCGGAGGCGTTCCATCTGGTCGGAGCGGATGACGTCGACGAAGGCCATCGCGGCCTCGACGAGGATGCGGGTGGCGAGCGGCTCGTCCAGGGCGACGGCGTGGATGTGCCAGTCGAGGTCGTCGTGGCGCACGAGCCGGGGGAGCGCCTGCGCCTCGGCGAGCAGGTCGTTGACGGCGTCGGCGGCGGCGTCGCGTTCGAGGAGCCAGAGCCCGCGGAGCACGTCGCGGGCCTCACGCACCTCGGCGAGTTCGCGGGCGTCTCGGTCGTGTCGGCCGGAGAACCCCCATCGGCTCAGCAGGTCGCTGAGGCCGGCGACGGTGCGGAGTTCGTCGTCTCCGGAATCGGATGCCGCGGGCGCGGTGTCGGTGAGGGCCGCGGCGAAGGCGAGCGCCGCCTCGGTGTCATGGGTGAAAAACATTTGACTCCTGACGATCTTCACGAGTACTGTCACGAGCATAACGAGTTTCGACCATGACGGGGGTCGACTCGCGAGCGGATGGAACGGTGTCGGAATGCGTGCTTCACGCGGCATCCTCGGGATCATGATCGGCCTGGCCTCGGGCCTCGCCTTCGGCGCGGGCGGCGCGATCGTGAAGCCCCTGCTCGAGTCCGGCTGGTCGCCAGGCGCGGCCGTGTTCTTCCGGGTGCTCGTCGGGGCGATCGTGCTCCTCGTGCCCGGGCTGATCGCGCTGCGGTTCGACCTGCGCCCGCTCTGGCGCGCGAAGTGGACCGTGCTCGTGTACTCGGTCGTCGCGGTCGCCGGCGTGCAGCTCGCGTTCTACATGTCGATCGCGCGCATCCCCGTGAGCACGGCGCTGCTCATCGAGTACCTGGCCCCGGTCGCGCTCGTCGCGTTCGCCTGGATGCGCACGCGGCACATGCCGCAGGTCGTCGTCCTCGCGGGCTCGGTCGTCGCGATCACCGGCCTCGTCCTCGTCATCGGGCCGGCGGGCGGCGCGATCGACCCGCTCGGCATCGCCTTCGCCGCCGTCGCCATGGTCGGCGTCGCGGTGTACTACGTCATCGGCGAACGCAGCGACGCCGGCATCCCGCCGATCGCGCTCGCGGCGGTCGGCCTGTTCATCGGATGCCTCGTGCTCGGGCTCTCGCTCGTCATCGGCGTCGTGCCCTTCGAGGCGCACTTCGGCGAGGTCGCGTTCTTCGGCACGTCGGCCCCCTGGTGGGCGCCCGTGATCACGGTCGGCGTCCTGTCGACCGCGTTCGCGTACGTGTCCGGCATCATGGCGATCCAGATCCTCGGCACGAGGCTCGCGTCCTTCCTCGGGCTGTCCGAGGTCGTCTTCGCGGCCGTCGTCGCCTGGATCCTGCTCGGGGAGGCGATCGGCCCGATCCAGTTCCTCGGCGGGGCGCTGATCCTCGGCGGCATCGTGCTCGTGCGGTTCGAGCGGCCGGCGCCGGGTCTCGTCGCGGCGGAGCCCGACCTCCCGCTCGGCGCCGAGCCGATGCCGCTCGACATCCCGGTGGAGGCCGATCCGCCGCACCAGTTCCCGGCGGTGACCGGCTCCGTCGAACGCCAGGGCATCTAGGCTTCCGGCATGCGCTTCGGAATCTGCATCCTGCCCCAGGCCGACTGGCCGGCCGCCGCCGAGCTCTGGCGCGGCGCCGAGGAGTACGGCTTCGATCACGCCTGGACGTACGACCACCTCTCGTGGCGCGACCTCGCGGGCGAACGCTGGCACGCGACCGTGCCGACGCTGACGGCGGCCGCCATGGTGACCGAGCGCATCCAGCTCGGCACGTTCGTCGCGTCGCCCAACTACCGGCATCCGGTGCCGTTCGCGAAGGACATCGCGAGCGTCGACCAGATCGCGGGCGGCCGCCTCCTGCTCGGCATCGGCTCAGGCGGCACGGGCTGGGACGCGACCGTCCTCGGCGAGCCGCTCCTCACGCCGCTCGAGCGCTTCGAGCGGTTCGCGGAGTTCACGGAGGCGCTCGACGGGCTGCTGCGCTTCGAGGATCCCGCGGCTGCGGCATCCGATGCTCCCGGCATCTCGTACGAGGGCGACTGGTATCGGGCCGTGAACGCCCGCATGGTCGGCGCCCCCGCGCAGGCGCCCCGCATGCCGCTGCACGTCGCCGCCGACGGGCCGAAGGCCATGGCGCTCGCGGTGCGCCTCGGCGACGGATGGGTGACCACCGCGGGCTCCGTCGACGATACCGAGCAGTGGTGGGCCTACGCGGGCGTGCTGTCGCGTCGGTTCGAGGACGCCTGCGCGAGCGCGGGGCGCGACGCCGCGACCGTGCCGCGCACGCTGCTGCTCGACTCGTCGGCGCGCTACGCGCTCGCGAGCGTCGACGCCTTCGAGGACGCCGTCGGGCGCGCCGCCACCCTCGGCTTCACCGACGTCGTCGCCCACTGGCCGCGCGAGCACGGCATCTACGCGGGCGATCGCGCCGTGCTCGACGAGGTCGCGTCGCGCCTGCCGTCGCTGCGCTGAACCGAGCGGATGCCCCGACCGGCGTTTTCGGCGGTCGCAGCGGTCGCGATAGCCTGACAGGCATGCCCGCACCCCGCTCGAAGCCCCTCCTGGCGTGGGAGCCGGCGCCGTATCTCGTGCTCATCGCGCTGCTGATGTTCACCGGGCTCGTGCGGCCGAGCTCGTCGCCGTGGCTGTTCTGGCCGTATTCGGCGGCGCTCGCGGCGACGCTCGTCTGGCTCGTCGTGCCGCTCGTGCGCGACCGCCGGGGCGTCGCGAACCCCGATCGGTGGGGCGATCTGTCGAGCCTCGACGGGCTCGAGCTGCTCGACGCGCCGCGGCGCGAACGCGAGGTGCGCACCGTGGTTCCGGTGGCCGACGTGCGGCGGCATCAGGCGGCGATCGACCTCGCCCGCATCCACGGCGGCGCCGAGCAGCATGCGGTGCTCGTGCCGCGGGCGAGCCGGTGGCTCTCGCGCCGGTACCGGGTGGGCGTGCAGCTCGTCGGCGGCGACCGCCCGCGTCATGCGGGATTCCTCCCGGATGCCGCCGGCGAACCCTGGCGCGACCGACTCGACGCGCTCCGCACCGAGGGCGTGTTCGTGCGGGTGCCGGCGCTCATCACGGGGGAGTCGCGCCCGTTCGGCGTCGACCTCGACACGAGCGGTCTCGAGCGAGTGCTCGCGGAGCGCTGAGCCTCAGGACTCGACGGGCGCGCCCTGGTCGGACTGCTCGGCGGCGATCTGGGCGCGCACCTGGTCCATGTCGAGGTCGCGCACCTGCGAGACGAGGTCGTCGAAGACCGGGCGGGGGAGCGCGCCGGCCTGCGCGAAGACGCCGATGCCGTCCTTGAAGGCCATGATCGTCGGGATCGACGTGATGTTCATCGCCGCGGCGAGCTGCTGCTGGTCTTCGGTGTCGACCTTCGCGAAGACGAGGTCGGGGTTGGCCTCGGACGCGGCCTCGTAGTTGGGCGCGAACTGCATGCACGGGCCGCACCATCCGGCCCAGAAATCGACGAAGACGGTGCCGCCCTCGAGGATCGTCTTCTCGAAGGTCTCCAGGGTCAGTGCGACGGTAGCCATGCATCGAGCCTACGTTCTCCTGCGTGGGAGTCGGCTGATCGCCGTCCGCCCGCGCCCCGCGCAGGAATCCTGCGTCGGCGACCCGATCCTCGGCAGGACGCTTCCGCGGAAGCGGTCGTCCTCATATGCTTGCCCCCCAAACGGGCGTCAACGGGTGACGTCCGTGAGGAAGGAAGATGATGCGCACGACAGCACCACGATCCAGATCCGTCCGAACCCTCGCGCTCACGTCCGCCGCTGCGGTGGCGTTCGCGGTCCTCGTCGCGCCGACGGGAGCCGCGGTCGCGGCATCCGGCAACGCGTGCGACAAGCGCAACAACAACACCGTCTCGAAACTGCTCACCTGCGTCGACGCCGACGGTGCGATGGAGCACCTCGAGGCGCTCCAGTCGATCGGCGATGCCAACGACGGCAATCGCGCGGCCGGAACCGCCGGGTACGAGGCGAGCGTCGACTACGTGGCCGAGACGCTCGAGGCCGCGGGCTGGGAGGTGTCGTTCGACGAATTCCCGTTCACCTACGTGGGGCCGTCGACGCTGACCCAGATCTCCGCACCCTACGGCGACTACGAGACGGGGCCGTTCACCGGAAGCGGCCCGGGCGACGTGACCGCATCCGTGACTCCGGTCGACCTGGCGCTCGGGCTCGGCAACGCGAGCACGAGCGGCTGCGAGGCGGAGGACTTCGCCGGCTTCCCGGCCGGCGACCTCGCGCTCATCCAACGCGGAACCTGCCCCTTCGGAACGAAGGCGCTGAACGCGGAGGCGGCCGGGGCGTCGGGCGTGATCCTCTTCAACCAGGGCAACACCGAGGGCGACGACCGACAGGGCCTCATCGTGGGCACGCTCGGCGGCTCCGACATCGTCGGGATCCCCGTCGTGGGTGCGAGCTACCAGCAGGGCGTGCAGCTCGCCGAGGCGGGCTCGGTCGCGCGCGTGTTCGTGCCGGCTCCCGAGTCGCGGCCGCAACGCAACGTCATCGCCGAGCTTCCCGGGGTGAACGACGACAACGTCGTGATGGCCGGGGCGCACCTGGATTCGGTGCAGGCCGGACCCGGCATCAACGACAACGGCAGCGGCTCGGCCTCGTTGCTCGAGCTCGCCCAGCAGATGGCCAAGGTCAAGCCGCAGAACACGGTGCGACTCGCATGGTGGGGCGCCGAGGAGGCGGGCCTCGTCGGATCGACCGCGTACGTCGCCGGGCTGAGCCAGGAGGAGAAGGATCGCATCGCGCTCTACCTCAACTTCGACATGGTCGCCTCGCCGAACCACATCTTCATGGTCTACGACGGCGATGAGTCCGGGTTCGCGGCTCCGGTCGTGGTTCCCGATGGTTCCGTGCAGATCGAGGACCTCTTCGAGAGCTACTTCACCCAGATGGGCGTCCCGTACGACGATGCGGAGTTCAGCGGTCGGAGCGACTACCAGGCGTTCATCCTCAACGGGATCCCGGCGGGCGGCCTGTTCACGGGCGCCGAAGTGGTGAAGAGCGAGGAGCAGGCTGCCGTCTGGGGCGGCGTCGCGGGCGAGTCCTTCGACCAGTGCTACCACCAGGCCTGCGACACGATCGGGAACGTCAGCACCGAGGCGCTCGAGGTGAACATCGACGCGATCGCGCTGGCCGTGCTCGCGTACTCGTACTCGACCGAATCGGTCAACGGCGTCGCGGGCAAGCGGGTGCCGGGCGGCCTGACGCTGCCGACGCCCGCGGGGCCCGAGATGTCCTGGAGCGCCGGGGGCGGTGGCCTCGCCCCCGACCACGGCCACGACCACGGGCCGCTCGAGGGCTCCTGAGTCCAGCGGTTCGACGAGCGAGCGGGAGTGCCTCCGGGTGCTCCCGCTCGTTCGTGCGCGGGGCGCGAATGCGGCCGGGAATACGATGCACCCGGCATCCGTTGGACCGGATATATGCAAACGCATATGATTGCAGCAGAGCAGGAGACACCCAGGAGGGGCGCCATGCAATTCGGAATCTTCACCGTCAGCGACATCACCGAGGACCCGACGACCGGGCGCACCCCGACCGAGGCCGAGCGCATCCAGGCCACGCTGACGATCGCCAAGCACGCCGAGGAGGTCGGCCTCGACGTCTTCGCCCTGGGCGAGCACCACAACCCGCCGTTCTGGTCGAGCTCGCCCACCACGACGCTCGCCTACATCGCCGGGCAGACCTCGACGCTGCAGCTGACCACCGCGACCACGCTCATCACCACGAACGACCCGGTCAAGATCGCCGAGGACTTCGCGATGCTCCAGCACGTGTCGGGCGGCCGGGTCGACCTCATGCTCGGCCGCGGCAACACCGGTCCCGTCTACCCGTGGTTCGGCAAGGACATCCGGCAGGGCCTGCCCCTCGCCATGGAGAACTACGAGCTGCTGCACCGCCTCTGGCGCGAAGACGTCGTCGACTGGCAGGGCCGGTTCCGCACGCCGCTGCAGGGCTTCACCTCGACGCCTCGCCCGCTCGACGGCGTGCCGCCGTTCGTCTGGCACGGCTCGATCCGCACCCCCGAGGTCGCCGAGCAGGCCGCCTCGTACGGCGACGGCTTCTTCGCCAACCACATCTTCTGGCCGGCATCCCACACCCAGCGCATGATCGCGCTGTACCGCCAGCGCTTCGAGCACCACGGGCACGGCACCGCCGCGCAGGCGATCGTCGGGCTCGGCGGCCAGGTGTTCATGCGCAAGAACTCGCAGGACGCGGTGCGCGACTTCCGTCCGTACTTCGACAACGCCCCCGTCTACGGCCACGGCCCGAGCCTCGAGGACTTCACGCAGCAGACCCCGCTCACCGTCGGCAGCCCGCAGGAGGTCATCGACAAGACGCTCGGCTTCCGCGACTACGTCGGCGACTACCAGCGCCAGCTGTGGCTCATCGACCACGCCGGCCTGCCGCTGAAGACCGTGCTCGAGCAGCTCGACCTGCTGGGTGAAGAGGTCGTTCCGGTGCTGCGCCGCGAGTTCGCCGAGAACCGCCCCGCCGAGGTTCCGGATGCCCCGACCCACGCCTCGCTCGTCGCCGCGACGTACGGCGACGAGGCCCCGCGCCAGGCGACCCCGAAGGCGAACCGCGGCGACAACCTCGCCGGACCCTCGCCCTACCAGGACGCGAAGGCCACCCCGGCCGCCGCGCCCGCGGGATCCGCCCCCGTCAAGACCGGCTCGGCCTTCGGCCCCGCCGCGACCCGCTGACCCCGACCCGAGAAGGAGCACACCATGACCGCCAAGCGCATCGTCGTCGTCTCGTCGGGCCTGTCGACCCCGAGCTCGACGCGCCAGCTCGCCGACCGGCTCGCGGCCGACGCCGTGAGCATCCTCGCCGGCCGCGGCGTCGAGGCCGAGGTGCAGACCTTCGAGCTGCGCGACCTCGCCCACGACATCACGAACAACCTGCTGCTCGGCTTCGCGCCGCCCAAGCTCGAGGCCGCGCTCGACGCGGTGGCCGCGGCCGACGGGCTCATCGCCGTCACGCCGATCTTCACCACGAGCTATGCGGGCCTGTTCAAGTCGTTCATCGACGTGGTCGACACCCAGGCGCTCACCGACCTGCCCGTGCTGATCGGCGCGACCGGCGGCACCCCGCGGCACTCGCTCGCGATCGACTACGCAATCCGGCCGCTGTTCACCTACCTGCACGCGCAGCCGGTGACCACGGGCGTCTACGCCGCCACGAGCGACTGGGGCGGCACCGGGGCCGCGGGCGAGGGCGACGGCGTGCGCTCCCTGCCCGACCGCATCTACCGCGGCGCGAAGGACTTCGCCGACCTCGTCGAGCGCACCGACCGGTCGAGCCTCGTGCGCGACCCGTTCGCGCTCGAGGGCCCGAGCGGGCACCTCATCGGCGGCCTCGCGGGGGAGTGAGCACGGCGCCGCATCGGCGGCGTCTTCGGGGCACGGCCTGGCTCAGCCGCTCTTGCGGCGGAACTCCTGCTTCGTCGCGGCGTTGCCCTGGGCGTGGTCGACCGCGCCGCGACCGTCGAGGTGCGCCTCGCCCCGGTGCTGCTGCTTGTTCTTGCGCTCGAGCGCTTCGCGGAACTTGCGCTTGACGTCGTCGGAGGGGCCGGCCTTCGCCTCGCCGCTCGCGCCGCCCGCGTCGTTCGCGCCCGCGGTCGTCTGGTCGTCGTCGGAAGTCATGCGCCCAGTCTAGGCGCGGCCGGACACCCGTCACCGGGTGCCCGGGCCGCGCGGGTCAGGCGAGCGTCAGGTCGCGCGCCCGGAACCGGGCGAGCCCCAGCGCCCAGAGGGCGAGCGCGACGAGCGAGAGGACCACGAGCGGGAGCGCCTCGAACTCCACGCCGGGCACCCTCGGCGTGGCCGCGAACGGGGTCGCGGCGATCGCCTCCTCTGAGAGCGAGAACAGCGGGCCGAAGATCGCGATCACGGCACTCGCGCCGAACACGATCCACGACACCAGCACCGTCGCCCGTGGCAGCCAGCCGGTCAGGAACACGGCGACGCCCGCGAGCACGAACAGCGTCGGCACGTAGGCGAGCGACGCGGCGAAGATGCGCCAGACCTGCGCCGGATCCGACGCGGTGAACGCGAAGGCGACGCCGAAGACGAGACCGGATGCCGCGAGGATCACGACGCCCCAGACAGCCCCGAGCAGGTAGTGCACCGACGCCCACCGCGTGCGGGAGACGGCACCGGCGACCTGCGGCTCCAGTCGGCCGGACGCCTCTTCGAGGCGCACCGCGGTCGCGGCCTGCACGGTGTAGCCCGCCGCCACCATCGCCGAGACCATGAGGAAGAGGCCGAGCAGGCCGTCGAGCATCGTGTCGGCTCCGCCGGCGAAGACCTCGCCCATCGGATTTCCGGACGCGAGCAGGTCGGCCATCGCGTTCGCGACGCCGCCGTAGAACGCGCCGCCGACCATGCCCCCGAGGAGCCAGCCGATCATCGGGCCGCGCTGCAGGCGCACGGCCAGGCCGAGCGTCGTGGTGAGCCGCCGGCTCGCCCGCGGAGGCCCCGCGCGGTCGGGCAGCACGCCGGCCCCGACGTCGCGACGGGACTCGACGGCCGCGGCCACGAGGCATCCGCCGACGCCGACGCCGACGAGCAGGAGCAGCGGCCACCAGGTGTTCTCGCCGAACGATCGCATGTTCTGCGCCCACCCGATCGGCGATGCCCAGCTCAGCGCGTCGGGCGTCTCGCCCTCGGCGCGCACGTCGGCGATCGCCCGCACGAGATAGGAGACGCCGAGCACGATCGACGCGAGGGAGTTCGCGGCGCGGCTCGTGGAGGTGAGCTGGCCGGCGACGGCGGCGATGCCGAGGAACGCGATGCCGACCCCCGCGATCGAGGCGCCCATCGCGAGCGATCCCTCGGCGGGCAGCCCGAGGCCGATGCACGTCAGCCCGATCAGCAGCCCGACGACGACGCTGAGGCCGCCCACGACGAGCTGGTTCGCGAGGCTGTAGGCGTGGTGCCCGACGGCGCCGGCGCGGATCAGCTCGGTGCGCCCGGCCTCCTCCTCTGCGCGGCCGTTGCGCGTCAGCAGGAAGATCGAGGCGAACCCGATCGAGACCGCGAGCGTCATCCAGATCTTGATATTCAGGATGCCGCCGAGCGTGCCCGCCCCGTAGGGCAGACCGGTGAGCGCGGCGACCGCCGGGGTGTTCGCGATGGCGGCGTACGCGTCGCGCGACTCCTGCGTCGGGAAGGCGACCCGCTGCGACTCGAAGACCATCGCGACCATGCCGACGAGGATCACGACCCAGAGGGTCAGCCGCAGCCAGTTGCGGCGCACGATGAAGGCGGTGAGGTCGGGGAACCCCGCGAAGGTCGCGACCGGCGCGGTGCGGCCCGGCGTCGCGGCGCTCGGGCGTGCGGGCGCGAGCGCGGTCATGACGCGTTCACCGCCGCAGCGTCGGCGCCGGCGGCCGGCAGGTCGATGCCGTAGTGGCGCAGGAACAGGTCCTCGAGCGACGGCGGCGTCGACACGAGCGACCGCGGCGCCCGTGCGGCGAGGTCGACGAGCACGGCGCCGAGGTCGGCGTCCTCGACGGTGAAGCTCACGTGCTCGCCGTCGGCCGAGAGGTCGTGCAGGTCGGTGCGCTCGGCGAACGACCCGATGCCGCCGGGCAGCACGACCGACACGGAGGTGCGGTGCAGGTGGCGGAGGTCTGCGAGCGACCCCGACTCGACGGTGCGCCCCGCGCGGATGATCGTCACCTGGTCGCAGAGCTTCTCGACCTCGGCGAAGATGTGGCTCGAGAGCAGCACACTGCGGCCCTCGCGCGCGAGTTCGCGCACCGTGTCGGTGAACACCCCCTCCATGAGCGGGTCGAGGCCCGACGTCGGCTCGTCGAGGATGAGCAGCTCGGCATCGGAGGCGAGCGCGGCGACGAGCGCGATCTTCTGCCGGTTGCCCTTCGAGTAGGTGCGCGCCTTCTTCGTGGGGTCGAGGTCGAAGCGCTCGACGAGGGCGTCCCGCCTCGTGCGGTCGATGCCGCCGCGCAGCCGCGAGAGGATGTCGATGGCCTGGCCGCCGGTGAGGTTCGGCCAGAGGTTCACGTCGCCGGGGACGTAAGCGATGCGGCGGTGCAGTTCGACCGCCTCGCGCCACGGATCGCCGCCGAGGAGTCGTGCGGACCCGGCATCCGCCCGGGCGATTCCGAGGAGGATGCGGATCGTGGTCGACTTGCCCGAGCCGTTGGGCCCGAGGAAGCCCATGACCTGGCCCTGCTCGACGCGCAGGTCGAGCCCGTCGAGGGCGGTGACGGCGCCGAAGCGCTTCACGAGGCCGGCGACCTCGATCGCCGGGGTTGATGCTGACATGGTTGCTCCTTGCAGATGATCGGTTCTCGAATCGGGTCGCGTCACACGCGGGAGCCCGGCGGGTCGCCGATGTAGAGCAGGTACTGATCGAGATACGAGCTGTCGGCGAAGACGCCGTAGGTGTAGAGCTCGAGCGACGGGAGCGCGATCTGCTCGAACGTCTTCGCGAGCACGGTCTTGAAGTCGGTGAGCGAGATCTCGGGGTGCATCGAGAGCAGCACGATGAGCCCGCCGACGGAGTTGGTCACGAGCAGGCGCGCGCGCCCCACCGGGTCGGCGCTCGGGCGCAGGATGCCGGCGGCGACGGCCTCCTCGGAGTAGACGACCGCGTCGTCGATGAGCCGCTCGATGAACGCGGTGCCCGCAGCGCTGCCGTCCTGCACGCTGCGGAGGATGTAGACGAGCGTCGCCCCGTGCTCGTCGGACTCGGCGAGCTGGGCCATCGCGTTCGCCGGGGCCACGAGCCCCTCGGTCTTGAGCGAGCGGTGGCGTTCGAGCACCGCCGCGTCGCACTCGGCCCGCAGCGCGTCCTTCGAGCCGAAGTGGTGGCGGATGAGACCCGCGCTCACTCCGGCACGGGCGGCGATGGTGCGGACGGATGCACCGAATCCCTCGGCGGCGAAGCACTGGATGGCGGCGTCGCGCAGGCGCGCACGGGTCGTGAACTCGCTCGGGGCTCCGCCGGTCGAGGCATCCGCAATACGCATGTATCGGATACTACTCACGTGTATAGCCGCCGTCCACAACCCTTGTCCACAGCACCCAACGGCCCGCGACGAGCAGGTGAACGTTCGGCGATCCCGCCCCGCCGCGGCGGATCCGCGTCCGATCAGGGGCCACGCTGGTCTCGTGAAGGTCGCACTCCTCGCAGAATCGTTCCTCCCGCACATGAACGGCGTGACCCATTCCCTGCTCCAGGTGCTCCGCCACCTCGAGCGCCGCGGCCACGACGCGCTCGTCATCGCCCCGCGCACCGGGTTCGCCGAGCCCGACTTCGCCTCGGCCCTGCACGGGGCCCGCACCGTGCTGCTGCCCTCCGTTCCGCTGCCCACCTACCCCGACGTGCGCGTGACCCTCGCGGGGGCGCACCGGCTCGCGGGGCTCCTCCGCGAGCACGAGGCCGACGTCGTGCACCTCGCCTCGCCGTTCGTGCTCGGTTGGCACGGACTCGCCGCCGCCGAGTCGCTCGGCCTGCCGAGTGTCGCCGTGTACCAGACCGACATCCCCGCCTACGCCGAGCGCTACGGCGTCGCCGGCGCGGCGCCCGCGCTCGCACGCCACCTCGGCCGCCTGCACCGCCGGGCCGCCCTCACCCTCGCGCCGTCGACCTCGGCCGTCGACCGTCTCGCCGCGCTCGACGTCGACCCCGACCGCATCGCCGTGTGGCGTCGCGGCGTCGACACCGAACGGTTCGCTCCCGGGCGTCGCAGCGACGAATGGCGCCGGCGCACGGCCCGCGCGGAGGACGGCGACGTCGTCGTCGGGTACGTCGGGCGGCTCGCCCCCGAGAAGCAGGTCGAGGACCTGCGCGCCATCGCCGACCTGCCGCGCACGCGGCTCGTCATCGTCGGCGACGGACCCTCGCGCGCCCTGCTCGAGCGGATGCTGCCGGACGCCGTGTTCACCGGATTCCTCGGCGGCGACGCGCTCGCCGAGGCCATGGCCGGGTTCGACGTGTTCGTGCACCCCGGCGAGAGCGAGACGTTCTGCCAGACCGTGCAGGAGGCGCACGCGAGCGGCGTGCCCGTCGTCGCGACCGGCCGCGGCGGCCCCCTCGACCTCGTCGAGAGCAGCGTCGACGGTTGGCTGTACCGCCCGGGCGACCTGCACGCGCTGCGCGACCGGGTTCGCGACCTCGTGGGCGACGACGCGAAGCGGCGCGCGTTCGCCGAGCGCGCCAGGCAGCGCGTGCTCGGACGCGGATGGGATGTGCTGGGCGACGAGCTGCTCGGGCACTACACGCGCGCGGCCGAGGCCGTCGGGCGCGGCACGGGCGTCGCCGCGGACCCGCCTCGAGCCGCCGAGGTGCGCGACCGCGGGGCGGCGCCCGCGCCCGCCGCGGCGCCGGGTGCCGGGCGGACGGCGGCCGCGGCATCCGCCCCACCCCGATGGCTGCGCTACGCCGCCGTCGGCGACTCGCTCAGCGAGGGGCTCTGCGACACGTCGAGGATGGCCGCGGGGGAGTACCGCGGATGGGCCGACCGGCTCGCGATGCTGCTCGCCCTCGCGAGCCCGGCGGGAGACCGCGTCGGCTACGCCAACCTCGCGGTCCGCAGCCGCAAGGTCGCCGACGTCGTCGACGTGCAGCTGCCGGCCGCGCTCGCGCTCGGCGCCGACCTCGTGAGCGTGCTGATCGGCGCGAACGACCTCGTCGGCCCTCGCCCCGACGTGCATCGGCTCGCCGATCGGCTCGCCGACGCGGTCGCGGGCGCGCGCGGGACCGGGGCCGATGTGCTCCTCGTGACCCCGTTCATGCCGCAACGGCCCGCCTCGAGGCTGTACGAGTCGCGGTTCGCCGCCTTCGCCGACCGCATCGTCGGCATCGGCCACGACACCGGCGCGCTCGTGCTCGACGTCGCCGC
This sequence comes from Agromyces terreus, assembly GCF_009749465.1. Taxonomy (GTDB): domain Bacteria; phylum Actinomycetota; class Actinomycetes; order Actinomycetales; family Microbacteriaceae; genus Agromyces; species Agromyces terreus. Next base: position 92,363 of record NZ_WBIS01000006.1, on the reverse strand, counting down.
GCTGCCCGCGCTCACCGTCAGGGGCATGTGGGCCGAGGACCGCGTGCACCTGAACTCGGCCGGGCACCGCGCCCTCGCCTACGAGGCCGCGCACCGGCTCGGGGTTCCGGATGCCGCGGCGCTCGGCGCCCTCGAGCTCGCGGCCCACGACGTCGACCCCGACGCCGACCGGCACCTCGGCGACGCCGCGTGGATCTCGCAGCACGCGCTGCCGTGGGTCGCCCGCCGCCTGCGCGGACGCACCGCCGGCGACGGTCGCGTGGCCAAGCGACCCGAGCTGCTGCCGGTGCTCACCGCCGCGACATCCGCTGTTCACAGGTGAAAAACACCCCCTCTGCTAGGCTGGATGCAGTCGCCCGTGGTGGCTGCGCAGGTGCGCGGTGCCATACGGCGGCTGACGGAGCAGGCCGGCAGGAAGCTGGTCCCCTGTGGTGGATCACCAATCGAACGCGCAAGACACGTCTCGAATGGTGGGCTTCTACTGGTGGCCAGCGTGAACGCATCGTCCTGATGCGATTCGTATTGCCTGTTCCTGCTCCTGACGTACGAGTCGTGCCCACACGGGGTGCGACGAAAAACAAAGGAGAGAGACCTCTTGGAAGGTCCTGAAATCACGTTCGCCGAAACCGTCATCGACAACGGCAAGTTCGGCACCCGCACCATCCGCTTCGAGACCGGCCGCCTCGCGCAGCAGGCGCAGGGCTCGGCCGTCGCCTACATCGACGAAGAGACCATGCTGCTCTCGGCGACGTCCGTCTCGAAGCAGCCGAAGGATCACTTCGACTTCTTCCCGCTGACCATCGACGTCGAAGAGCGCATGTACGCCGCGGGTCGCATCCCGGGCTCGTTCTTCCGTCGCGAGGGCCGCCCCTCGACCGAGGCGATCCTCACCTGCCGTCTCATCGACCGCCCCCTGCGCCCCTCGTTCGTCGAGGGTCTCCGCAACGAGGTCCAGGTCGTCGTCACGGTGCTCGCCATCGAGCCCGACGAGCTCTACGACGTGCTCGCCATCAACGCCGCGTCGCTCTCGACGCAGCTCTCGGGCCTGCCGTTCTCGGGCCCCGTCGCCGGCGTCCGCGTCGCGCTCATCGACGGCCAGTGGGTCGCGTTCCCCAAGCACAGCCAGCTCGAAGACGCCGTCTTCAGCATGGTCGTCGCGGGCCGCGTCATCACCGAGGCCGACGGCTCGCACGACGTCGCGATCATGATGATCGAGGCCGAGGCGACCGACAACGCGTGGAACCTCATCCAGGCCGGCGCCGTCAAGCCGAACGAAGAGGTCATCGCGCAGGGCATCGAGGCGTCGAAGCCCTTCATCAAGCAGCTCGTCGAGGCGCAGCAGCAGGTCGCGAAGACCGCCGCGAAGCCCACCGCCGACTACCCGACCTTCCCGCCCTACCAGGCCGAGGTCAAGGCCGCCGTCGAGGCGTTCGCGAGCGAGGAGCTCAAGGACGTCTACAAGATCGCCGGCAAGGTCGAGCGTCAGGACGCCGACGACGCGCTCAAGGCGCGCGTCAAGGAGCACGTCGCCGCCAAGGTCGAGGCGGGCGAGCTGCCCGAGTCGGCCAACGGCGAGGTCTCCGCGGCCTACAAGTCGGTCACCAAGAAGGTCATGCGCACGCGCGTGCTCGAAGAGGGCGTCCGCATCGACGGCCGCGGCCTCGCCGACATCCGTCCGCTCGACGCCGAGGTGCAGGTCGTGCCCCGCGTGCACGGCTCGGCCATCTTCCAGCGCGGCGAGACCCAGATCCTGGGCATCACCACGCTGAACATGCTGAAGCTCGAGCAGTCGATCGACTCGCTCTCGCCGGTGACGAAGAAGCGCTACATGCACAACTACAACTTCCCGCCCTACTCGACCGGTGAGACCGGCCGCGTCGGGTCGCCGAAGCGTCGCGAGATCGGGCACGGCGCACTCGCCGAGCGCGCCCTCGTGCCGGTGCTGCCCACGCGCGAGGAGTTCCCCTACGCGATCCGTCAGGTCTCCGAGGCGCTCGGCTCCAACGGCTCGACCTCGATGGGCTCGGTCTGCGCATCGACCCTGTCGCTGCTGAACGCGGGCGTGCCGCTGCGCGCTCCCGTCGCGGGCATCGCGATGGGCCTCATCTCCGACACCATCGACGGTGAGACCCGCTACGCGGCCCTCACCGACATCCTCGGTGCCGAAGACGCGCTCGGCGACATGGACTTCAAGGTCGCCGGCACCTCCGAGTTCGTCACGGCGATCCAGCTCGACACGAAGCTCGACGGCATCCCCGCCTCGGTGCTCGCCGGCGCGCTGACGCAGGCCAAGGAGGCTCGCACGACGATCCTCTCCGTGCTGAACGCCGCCATCGACGCGCCCGACGAGATGGCCCCGACCGCGCCCCGCGTGATCTCGGTGCAGATCCCCGTCGACAAGATCGGCGAGCTGATCGGCCCGAAGGGCAAGACGATCAACGCGATCCAGGACGAGACCGGCGCCGACATCTCCATCGAGGAGGACGGCACCGTCTACATCGGCGCCGTCGACGGCCCGTCGGCCGAGGCCGCGCGCGCCCAGGTCAACGCGATCGCGAACCCCACCAACCCCGAGGTCGGCGAGCAGTTCCTCGGAACCGTCGTCAAGATCGCGGCGTTCGGCGCGTTCGTCTCGCTGCTCCCCGGCAAGGACGGCCTGCTGCACATCAGCGAGGTGCGCAAGCTCGCCGGCGGCAAGCGCGTCGAGAACGTCGAAGACGTGCTCGGCGTCGGCCAGAAGATCCTCGTCGAGATCACGAAGATCGACGACCGCGGCAAGCTCTCGCTCGCCCCGGTCATCGCCGACGAGGCCGACACCGAGGGTCGAGAGACCGCCGGCACGCACTCGGAGGAGCCCGCAGAGGGCGCCGACGCGTAAGTCACCCCGTCGCACCGCGGATGCCCCGCCCGAATTCGTTCGGGCGGGGCATCCGTCGTCTGGCACGCGAAGGGGGGCTGGCCGCGGCTCCGTACCGGGCGTAGCGTGCGCGCCATGATGAAGAATCCTCATGTCAAGAGAGGGATTCCGTCTCGCCTCGGCGCCCTCGTGCTCATCTCGACCGCGCTGGTCGCGGGCTTCGCCGCCGCCCCGGCAGCGGCCCTCCCGGCCGCGACCGCCCCGGCCGCGACCGCCCCGGGCGCGACGTCCTCCGCCGCGACCGGCTGGAGCCCGCCCGCCGCCCGCGCCTACGTCGCGCTCGGCGACTCGTTCACCGCCGGGCAGGGTGCGCCGCCGTACCGGTCGAACGACTGCAAGCAGAGCCGATACACGAGCTACCCGACGGTGGCCGCCGTGTTCAGCCTGTACCGGCTCACCGAGAACCGCGCGTGCTCGGGGGCGACGGTCGCCGACGCGATGGCGCAGCTCACGGGGGTGAGCGCCCAGACCAAGCTCGTCACGCTCACGGTCGGCGGCATCGACGCGGGCTCGAACGACGTGCTCGCCGCCTGCGGGCTCAATCCCGACCCGAACGCGGAGCCGTGCAAGACCGCGCTCGCCGCGAGCGCCGCGAAGCTCGCCGCGCTCGGTCCGCAGCTCGTGGGGCTCTACTCGACGATCGCGGCGACGCTGCCGAACGCGAAGGTCGTGGTGCTGAACTACCCGCGCCTGTTCAACCCGGGCGTCGCGCCGCTCGGCGACCTCGTCAACACCGCGAGCGACGGATTGAACGCCGTGATCGCCGGCGCCGTCGCGGCCACCGGGAACCCGAGGGTCTCGCTCGTCGACGTGACGCAGGAGTTCTCGGGCCACGGCATCGGTGCCAAGCTGCCGTACATCTCGTTCGACCCCGGCAACGTGCTGGCGCCGGCGAACTTCCACCCGAACGCACTGGGCAACGCCTTCGGCTACGCGCGTGCGCTCGCGAACGACCGGGTGCTCTCGCGCTGAGAGCCCCCGGCCGGAGATCGGCCCCCGGGCGGATGCCCCGTTCGACGCCATCGCGGCTCGGGCGGGGCATCCGTCGTGTGGCGGGGCATCCGTCGTGTGCGGGGCGGGGTGCCGCCGTCGCCGCCGGTCAGAAGAGCTGCGCGACGCTGCTGCGGATCATCGCGTCGCGTTCGGCCAGTGCGGCCTCGGCGAGCTTGCGGGCCTCGATGCGGCGCCGGACGCGGTCGGGGTCGCTGCGCCGCGCCGCGCGGCGCAGGCCCCATTCGGCGACCTTGAGTCCGCCGTTCACGGCGATGGCGGCGAGGACGCCGGATGCGGGGGAGAGGGTGGCGGTGCTCATCTCACGGCTCCTTCGTGGGCGATTCGGTCTGAGGACGCGACGGGGGCGCGGCATCCGGGGTGGCTTCGCCGCGCACGAGCGGGAAGGCGTTGACGTGGATCTGCACCGGCCAGGAGCCGGGCGACGGCGTTCGCTTGTGCGCGTCGATGTGCTTCTTGAGCACGCCGTCGATGTCGGCCACGAGTTCGGCGAGCTGCTCGGCCGTGAGGCGGAGGTTGATGGTGTCGCTCGTGGCCGTGTCGAGCCAGTCGTCGCCGAACATGTGCTCGCCCTCGGCGAGGTAGTCGCGGAAGTTCTGCTCGCGTGCGCGGAACCACTCGTCCTCGACGAGCTTGACCGCGAGCCGGTCGGCGCTGCCGGGCGGGAGCGACCGGGCGTCGGGGATCGCGATCGAGCCCGGCGTGCGCTCCCACCAGCGTTCGCGGCCCTTGCCGCGCGCGGTGTCCTCGCGAACCAGGCCGGCGCGCTCGAGCTGTCGCAGGTGGTAGCTCGTCGCCCCGCTCGATTCGCCGAGGCGTTCACCGAGTCCGCTCGCCGTGAGCGGCCCGTAGGCCGAGAGCTCATCGTAGATGCGCACGCGCAGCGGGTGCGCGAGCGACTTCAGGCTCGCCGACGGCAGGACGTGGTCGATGCCCGGGTGCCGGGTGCTGCTCGGCTCCGTCGAGAGATCGCGGGGTTCGTTCGCTGACATGATGCAAAGGTATCGCTGCAAAGATTGCTTTGCAAGTGTTTCTTTGCAGGACGTCGGCCTCGCCTCAGCGTTCGAGCAGCGGCCCCAGTCTGAAGGGGATGAGCTCGCCCATCGCGAGCGAGGTCTCGGTGCGCTCGACCCCGTCGACGGCGAGGATCTCGCCGTCGATGCGGAACAGGTCGTGCGCGTCGCGGCAGACCACGCGCACGAGCAGGTCGACGGAGCCCGAGAGCCCGTGCGCCTGGATGACCTCGGGGATCCCGCGAAGCGCCTCGACGACCTCGCCGAGCTCCCGCTGCCGCACGTGCACCGAGATGAACGCCTCCAGCGGGAACCCGAGCGGGGCCGGGTCGATGCTGCGCTCGAAGGAGAGGAAGGCGCCGGATGCCTCGAGCCGGGCCATGCGCGCCTGCACCGTGTTGCGCGACAGGCCGAGCCCGTCGGCGAGGGCGACGACGGTCGCGCGCGGGTCGGAGCCGAGGGCGAGGAGGAGGGCGCGGTCCACGCTGTCGTAGGCGGTCATACCGCCACACGTTAGCACCGCAACGGGGGTCGTGATTGAGCAACATGCTCAACCGGTTCCGAGATGCTTGAGCGCAGTGCTGGATCCACGTAGTCTCCGGGGTATCCGGCAACGCCGCCGGTGCGACGGCTCACGAGGCGGTCGCCGAGCGCGAGGATCCTGCGATGACCACATCCGCGATGACCCCACCCGACCGACATGCCACCGGGCTCCTGACGAAGCCCGACGAGTTCCTGCAGCTCATCACCCCCTCGGGCGAGCGGCGCCACGACTCCGAACTCGACCGCTGGGTCGAGGACGTCGACCTCGACGCGCTCCGGGCGCTGCACCTGGACATGTCGGTCGTGCGACGACTCGACACCGAGGCGACGGCGCTCCAGCGCCAGGGCGAGCTCGGCCTCTGGCCGCCGCTCGCGGGGCAGGAGGCCGCGCAGATCGGCTCCGCGCGGGCGCTCCGCGACGACGACTTCGCGTTCACGAGCTACCGCGAGCACGCCGTCGCCTGGGTGCGCGGCGTCGGTCCCGCCGATCTGCTGCGCGTCTGGCGCGGGGCCGCGGCATCCGGCTGGAACCCGTTCGAGCACGGCATGGCCGTGCCGCAGATCATCATCGGCGCGCAGGCGCTGCACGCGACCGGCTGGGCCATGGGCGCGAAGTGGGAGGGCTCGGATGCCGCGGCCGTCGCGTACTTCGGCGACGGCGCGACGAGCGAGGGCGATGTGAACGAGGCGCTCGTCTTCGCGGCGAGCTTCGACGCGCCCGTCGTGTTCCTCTGCCAGAACAACCAGTGGGCCATCTCCGAGCCGGTGGGCCTGCAGTCCAGGCAGCCGCTGGCCCGCCGCGCCGACGGGTTCGGCATCCCGGGCATCCGCGTCGACGGCAACGACGTGCTCGCCGTGATGGCGACCACGCGGATGGCCCTCGACCGGGCGCGCCGCGGCGAGGGTCCGACCTTCATCGAGGCGGTCACCTATCGCATGGGTCCGCACACCACGGCGGACGACCCGAAGCGCTACCGCGGCGAGGAGGAGCTCGCGTCGTGGCGCGAGCGCGACCCGATCGCGCGGGTCAGGGCGTTGCTCGAGGCATCCGGAGCCGACGTCGAGGCCCTCGAGCGCGAGGCGGCCGAGCGGGCCGACCGCATGGCCGCCGAGCTGCGCGCGGCCATCACCTCGATCGCCGACCCCGAGCCGCTGAGCGTCTTCGACCACGTCTACGCCGAACCCCACGCGCACCTTGAGCGCCAGCGCGAGCACTACACGCGCTACCTCGACCAGTTCGAAGGAGGTGCGCGATGACCGCGCTCACCCTCGGCGGCGCGCTGAACGCCGGGCTCCGCCGCTCGCTCGCCGGCGACGACCGGGTCGTGCTGCTCGGCGAGGACATCGGCACGCTCGGCGGCGTCTTCCGCATCACCGACGGGCTCAAGGCCGAGTTCGGCGCGCATCGCGTCGTCGACACGCCGCTCTCGGAGGCGGGCATCATCGGCACCGCCGTCGGGCTCGCGTACCGCGGCTACCGCCCGGTCGTCGAGATCCAGTTCGACGGCTTCATCTACCCCGGATTCGACCAGATCGTCGCCCAGGTCGCCAAGCTCCACTACCGCTCGCGCGGCAACGTGCGCATGCCGATCACGATCCGGGTGCCGTTCGGCGGCGGCATCGGCGCGGCCGAGCACCACTCGGAGTCGCCCGAGGCGTACTTCGCGCACACCGCGGGCCTGCGCGTCGTCGCCTGCTCGGATGCCGCGGACGCGTACGTCATGATCCAGCAGGCCATCGCGAGCGACGACCCCGTGCTCTTCTTCGAACCCAAGCGCCGCTACCACGTGAAGGGCGAGGTCGACGAGAGCGCGAGCCTCGCCGACGCGAAGCCGCTCGGCGTGGCCTCGGTCGTGGCATCCGGCACCGACGTCACGCTCGTGACGTATGGCGCCCTCGTGCAGACCGCACGAGACGCGGCCATCGCCGCCCAGGACGACGGGGTCTCGATCGAGGTCATCGACCTGCGCTCGCTCTCCCCGATGGACCTGACGACCGTCGCGTCCTCGGTTCGCCGCACCGGCCGGCTCGTGATCGCCCACGAGGCGGGGCAGCAGGTCGGGCTCGGCGCCGAGATCGCGGCGAGCATCACCGAGCGCTGCTTCGAGTTCCTCGAGGCCGCGCCCGTGCGCGTCACCGGCCACGACATCCCGTACCCGCCGGCCAAGCTCGAACGGCACCACCTGCCCGACCTCGACCGCATCCTCGACGGGGTCGACCGCGCGCTCGGCCGCCCGAATTCGCTGAGCGGAGTGGAGGCGTGAGCATGATCCGCGAGTTCCCGCTGCCCGATCTCGGCGAGGGCCTGACCGAGTCCGAGATCGTCGCCTGGCGCGTCGCCGTCGGCGATCGGGTCGAGCTCAACCAGATCATCGCCGACGTCGAGACCGCGAAGGCCGTGGTCGAGCTGCCGTCGCCGTACGCCGGCGTCATCACCGCGCTGCACGCCGGCGAGGGCGAGACCGTCAACGTCGGCGAGCCGCTCTTCTCCTGCGACACGGCGGACGCGGGCGGTGCGGCGGGGGCGGATGCCGCGGGGCCGGCCGGTGACGCGGCGCCTCCGCCTGCCGCGGAATCGACGCCGCCGGCGTCGGACTCCACGGCCGGTGCGGATGCCGCGCCGGGGCCGAACCTCGTGGGCTACGGCGCCCGCGACGAGGGCGGACCGCGACGGCGGGCCCGCCGTTCGGCGCTCGTCGCCGATCTCGTGCCGGAGCCGGGGCCGGAGTCAGGGCCGGAGCCGGGCCCCGCCCGCGAGGCGCCGGACGTCGCCGATCGGCCGGAGCGCCCGCGCTCGACGCCGCCGGTGCGCAAGCTCGCCCGCGACCTCGGCGTCGACCTCGACGCGGTGCGGGGCACGGGGGAGCGGGGGCTCATCACGCGCCACGACGTCGAGGCCGCGGCAGGGGCCGAGCCCGCGGCATCCGCCCATGGCCGCGTCGGCGAGTCCGCGGCCGACGGCGGTCGCGAGCCGGCCGGAACCCGCATCCCGATCCGCGGGGTGCGCAAGCACACGGCGCGGGCTATGGTGCGCAGCGCGTTCACCGCCCCGCACGTCACCGAGTTCCTCACGGTCGACGTGACCGCGACGATGGACCTCGTGCGCGCCCTTCGCGAGGACCGCGCGTTCGCCGGCCACCGCATCACGCCGCTCGCGGTCGTCGCGAAGGCCGTGTGCCTCGCCGTGCGCCGCACGCCCGAGGTGAACGCGCGCTGGGACGAGGACGCGCAGGAGATCGTGCAGTTCACCGGGCTGAACCTCGGCATCGCCGCGGCGACGGAGCGGGGGCTCGTCGTGCCCAACGTGAACGGCGCCGAGCGACTGACCCTCGTCGAGCTCGCCGACGCGATCGGCGAACTCGCGGGCGCCGCGCGCGAGGGCCGCACCCCGCCGTCCGACCTGGCCGGAGGAACGCTCTCGATCACGAACGTCGGGGTGTTCGGCATCGACGCCGGCACGCCGATCCTGAACCCGGGCGAGGCGGCGATCCTCGCGATGGGCGCGGTGCGTCGGCAGCCGTGGGAGTTCCGCGGCGAGATCGCGTTGCGCGAGGTCATGACGTTGAGCCTGTCGTTCGACCATCGCCTGGTCGACGGCGAGCAGGGGGCACGGTTCCTGACCGAGGTGGGCGGGCTCCTCCGCGACCCGGCCCGCGCGCTCACGATGATCTGAGGCTGCAGGAAGATCCGGGCGACACGCCGATCGGAGTCGTGGCCGAGGCGGCGTGGCGTCCGATCCTTCCGGCAGTTGGCTCAGTCGAGGCGGTAGAGACCCGCGTCGACGCGACGGAACCCGCAGTGTTCGAGCATGGCGGCGGATGCCTCGTCGGCAGCGGCGACCTTGGCGTGCAGGGGGCGGGGCAACGTGTCGGCGAACAGGCGCAGCGCGCGCACGCCCACGGCCTCGCTCGCGGACGGCGGGAGCGAGACGGCGACGAACACGTCGCCGCCCTCGCGCCGGCTCGTGACCCGGCCGACGATCTCGCCGTCGGCGCGCACCGTGCGCCACTCGAGGTCGTCGCCGGGGTCGTGGTCGGGGCCGTGCCCGGCCTCGTGCGTGATCCGGTGCAGGGTGTCGAGATCCGTGTCGCGGGTCGCGCGAAGGGTCACGACAGCAGGCTCGCCCATGCCATCTCCTCGAGGATGCCGCGGACTGCGCCGTCGGCGGGTCTGCGCCCAGGGGTGCGGGCGCTGTGGGGTGTGGAGTTCAGCAGTCCGAAGGCGGCGTGTGCCCGGAACCGCAGCTCCATCTCGGCCCGATCGGGCCTGAGCTCTGCGAGGGTGGCGACCCAGTGCTCGACGTAGCGGCGCTGCAGCGAGCGCACCTCGTGCCGCACGCCGGGGTCGAGCTGTTCGAGTTCGCGGTCCTGCACGGCGATGACGTCGGCGTCGGCGAGCGCGAAGTCCACGTGGAAGGCGATGAGCGCGCGCAGGGCGGATGCCGCATCGGGGGCTTCGATGCGCACGCGGTCGGCGCCGTCGAGGAGCGAGCGGCTGGCGCCCTCGAGGATCGCGGCGAGCACGGCGGACTTGCCGGGGAAGTGCCGGTACACGGCGGGACCGCTGACGCCCACGGCGGTGCCGAGGTCTTCGATCGTGACGCCCGCGTAGCCGCGTTCGGCGAACAGGCGTGCGGCGGCGGTGAGGATCGCGGCGCGTCGGTCGGCCTTCTGCCGTTCGCGATCGGTGCGCGGCGCGGCCGGCGGTTCGCCCGTGAACCCCATCGTCGTCGACGTCGGTGTGCTTGCCATTCGCCTGCCTGCTCGTTACGCTCGGGAAATCGAGTTAGTGAACACTAACCGAAAATCGCGACGACGCACAAGGGCGCCGCGCGCACGCGGAGGGCCGATGCCGACACTCACGACCGAGGTGGATCCGAACGGCGACGCCGCACGGCGCAACGCCGAGCAGCACGCCGAGCTCGTCGCCGAGCTGCGCGCGCGGCTCGCCGCTGCCGCCCTCGGCGGCCCCGAGGCATCCCGAGACCGCCACGTCGCCCGCGGCAAGCTGCTGCCGCGCGATCGCGTCGACCGCCTGCTCGACGAGGGCAGCCCGTTCCTCGAGCTCTCCCCGCTCGCGGCCGACGGCCTGTACGACGACGACACGCCGGGCGCCGGCATCATCACCGGCGTCGGGCTCGTGCACGGCCGCGCGGTCGTGGTGGTCTGCAACGACGCGACCGTCAAGGGCGGAACCTACTACCCGATGACGGTCAAGAAGCACCTTCGCGCGCAGGAGGTCGCCCGCGAGCACCGCCTGCCGTGCATCTACCTCGTCGATTCGGGCGGCGCGTTCCTGCCCATGCAGGACGACGTGTTCCCGGATCGCGAGCACTTCGGCCGCATCTTCTTCAACCAGGCGCAGCTCTCGTCGATGCGCATCCCCCAGCTCGCGGCCGTGCTCGGATCGTGCACGGCGGGCGGCGCCTACGTGCCCGCGATGAGCGACGAGTCGGTCATCGTGCGCGAGCAGGGCACGATCTTCCTCGGCGGCCCGCCCCTCGTGAAGGCCGCGATCGGCGAGGTCGTCACCCCCGAGGAGCTCGGCGGCGGCGAGCTGCACGCCCGCGTCTCCGGCGTCGCCGACCATCTCGCCGACGACGACGAGCACGCGCTCGAGCTGCTGCGCGACATGGTCGCGACCCTGCCGGAGCCCGCGCCGCGCGCGTGGACGGTGCGCGAGCCCCGCGCGCCCGTCGTCGACCCGGCGGGCCTCACGGCGGCGGTGCCGGTCGACGTGCAGCAGCCGTACGACGTGCACGAGGTGATCGCCCGCCTCGTCGACGGCAGCGAGTTCGCGGAGTTCAAGCCGGACTACGGCGACACGCTCGTGACCGGGTTCGCCCATCTCGACGGGCACCCCGTCGGCATCGTCGCGAACAACGGCGTGCTCTTCAGCGAGTCGGCGATGAAGGGCGCGCACTTCATCGAGCTCTGCGACCAGCGCGGCATCCCCCTGGTGTTCCTCCAGAACATCTCGGGCTTCATGGTCGGCCGCGACGCCGAGGCGGGCGGCATCGCCAAGCACGGCGCGAAGATGGTCACCGCCGTCGCCACGACCCGCGTGCCGAAGCTCACCGTCGTGATCGGGGGGTCCTTCGGTGCGGGCAACTACTCCATGTGCGGGCGCGCGTACTCGCCGCGGTTCCTGTTCATGTGGCCGAACGCGCGCATCTCGGTCATGGGCGGCGAGCAGGCGGCATCCGTGCTCTCGACCGTGAAGGGCGATCAGCTCGCCGTGAAGGGCGAGCCGTGGTCGGATGCCGCGGCCGAGGCGTTCAAGGCCCCGATCCGTGCGCAGTACGAGGCGCAGGGCAGTCCCTACCACTCGACCGCGCGGCTCTGGGACGACGGCATCATCGACCCGGCCCACACGCGCACCGTGCTCGCGATGGCGCTCGAGCTCGCGAGCCGCACCCCGCTGCCCGAGCCGAGGTTCGGGCTCTTCCGCATGTGACGCCAGACGACGCGCGACGCCGCGCCGACTCCGATCGGTCGCCCCTCGGCCACCGCGGCATGCCAGAGTATTCCCGTACACGGATCACGTGAGGGAGCACGATGCAGCGACCACTGGCCGGCCTGACGAAGAAGAACCTCGCGACCGAGCTGACGGCGGGGGTCACCCTGATCGCGATCGCGATCCCGCTGAACATCGGCTATGCGCAGATCGCGGGCCTCCCCGCCACCGCGGGCCTCTACGCGCTCATCGTGCCCACCGTCGTCTACGCGCTCGTCGTCTCGTCGCGGCAGCTCGTGGCCTCGCCCGATGCCGCCGCGGCCGCGCTCGTGGCCTCCTCGATCGGCGGCCTCGCGGCGGCCGGCAGCGCCGACTACGCGACGCTCGCGCTCGCGCAGGCGATCATCTGCGGCGTCATGTTCGTGCTGCTCGCGGTGTTCAAGCTCGGGTTCCTCGCGAACTTCCTCTCCAAGCCGATCCTCATCGGCTTCGTCGGCGGCCTCGCGCTCGACATCATGGTCAGCCAGATCGCGAAGATGCTCGGCGTGAAGATCGACTCGGGCGGCGAGTTCGTCGACAAGCTCGGCGGGCTGCTGAGCGGCCTCGGCACCACGAATCTCTGGTCGCTCGCGATCTCGGCGGGCTCGGTCGCCGTGCTCCTGCTCGGCAAGCGGTTCCTCGGGGCCGTGCCCTGGGCGCTCGTCGTGCTCGTGGTCACCACGATCGTCGTGGTGGCGGCGAACCTCGACGACGCGGGCGTCGACGTGCTCGGCGAGGTGCCCGCCGGTCCGCCCGCGCTGACCTGGCCGATGCTCGACTGGACCGTCTGGCTCGCCCTCATCCCCTCGGCGATGGCGCTCACCCTCGTGACCACGGCCGAGGGCCTGCTCGTCTCGCGCTCGTACTCCGAGAAGCACCGCTATCCGTTCCACGCGAACCGCGACCTCATGGCGTTCGGCCTCTCGAACATCGCCGCGGGCGCGCAGGGCAGCTTCGCGGTCGGCTCCTCGACCTCGCGCACCGCCGCGATGGACCAGGCGCGCTCGCGCACCCAGCTGCCCTCGCTGGTCCTGGCCGTGGGCACCCTGCTGCTCCTCGTCTTCGGCACCGCGCTGCTCGCCGACATTCCCTCGCCGGCCATCGGCGCCGTCGTCGGCGTCGCGATCATCCCGCTGCTGGGCTTCCGCGACTTCGCCGATCTCTGGCGCAAGGACCGCTTCGAGTTCGTGGTCGGCGCTTCCTGCTTCCTGGCGACGCTCTTCATCGGCGCGATTCCCGGCATCGTCCTCGCGTTCACCCTCGCCCTCATCAACATGGCCAAGCGAGCAGCGAATCCCGCGATCGACGTGCTCGAGGGCTCTGGCGATCCCGGCGAGTCGCTGCTCGAAGACGTTCCCGCGGGTTCGACCACGGTGCCCGGCGTCGTCGTCGTCCGACTCGCGGCACCCCTGTTCTTCGCGAACGGCAGCGTGTTCACCTCCGCCGTCGAGCGCGCCGTGACCTCGGTCGAAGGCGAGCCGGTGCACGACGTGGTCATCGACATGGAGGCCGTGACCGACATCGACGTCACCGGCGCCGAGGAGTTCGAGGCCCTTCGCGTGTGGCTCGCCGGCAACGGCGTACGGCTGTCCTTCAGCCGCATGCGCGAACCGGCACGCCTGCGCATGCAGAAGCTGGGGCTGCTCGGCGATGCGAAGATCTTCGAGACCAACCGCGCCGCGATCATCGCACTGCAGTCCGGCGAACCGAACGAGACCACCCCCACAGAGAAGAGCACTCCATGAACGGCGCCATCGGCGGCATCCTCCCACTCGCACTCGGCGTCGCGATCAGCCCGGTCCCGATCATCGCGGCGATCCTCATGCTGCTCTCCCCGAAGGCGCGAGTGACGAGCGTGGGATTCCTGCTCGGCTGGCTCGTCGGCATCATCGTCGCCGTGTCCGTGTTCACGGCGCTCGCGGCGGTCCTCCCCGAAGAGGACCCCGGTGCGTCGAAGCCGATCCAGGGCGTCATCCAGCTCGTACTCGGCCTCCTGCTGCTCGTGCTCGCGGTGGGGCAGTGGCGCAAGCGCCCGAAGAAGGGCGAGGAGCCCGTGCTGCCGAAGTGGATGCAGGCGATCGACAAGATCAGCTTCTTCGGGGCCTTCGGACTCGGGTTCCTGCTCTCGGCGCTGAACCCGAAGAACCTGATCATGGCCGCAGGGGCCGGCACCGCGATCGGCGCGGCGCAACTGACGGGCGGCGGCATCGTGCTCGTGATCGCGATCTACGTCGTCATCGCGGCCAGCACGGTGGCGATTCCCGTGATCGCGTACCTCATCGCGGCCGACAAGCTGCGCGGCCCGCTCGACGCCCTGCGCGTGTGGCTCGCGCAGGAGAACGCGCTCATCATGGCCGTGCTGCTGCTGGTGATCGGCGTCTCGATGCTCGGCAAGGGCATCGGCAGCTTCTGAGTTCGGCGGGCGGCCCCCGGGCCGCCGGTTCGGGGCGTCAGGCGCCGGATGCCGCGGCCGCGCGCTCGACCTCGGCGACGGCTCGCTCGACCCCGCCGTGCCAGGGCGCCCCGTGCCCCGGAAGCACCCACGCGGCGCCGAGCCCCGAGATGCGACGCAGCGACGCGAGCGCCTCGGCCGGATCGTCGGTGAACGGTGCGGGCTGCGGACCCTCGACGCCCGTGAGCACATGCCGGGTCGTGAGCCCGTCGCCGACGAAGACCGCGTCGACCGACGGCACGTGGATCGCGATGCTGCCGGGGGAGTGCCCGGGCAGGCCGATGATCTCGGGGGAGCCCGGAAGGTCGAGCACCTCGCCGTCGCGCACGGTGACGACCTCGCTGAGCGGGGTCGTGCGCAGGCCGTTCTTCCGCAGCGCGTACCAGAGGAAGCTCGCCGTCGCGCCGATCCGCATGCGTCCCCACGCGGGCCTGCTCGACACCTCCCCGCGGGCGCGGGCCGCATCGGCCTCGTGCACGTGCACGGGCACGGCGTGCTCGCGGCGCAGGCGCTCGGCGAAGCCGATGTGGTCGCCGTCGCCGTGGGTGAGCACGACGCCCCGGACGTCGTCGAGCGTCCGGCCCATCGCCTCGAGCTCGGCGACGAGCTCCGTCCACTGGCCGGCGAGTCCGGCATCGATCACGGTGACGCCGTCGGGCGCCTCGACGAGGTAGGCGGCGACTATTTCGTTGCCGATGCGGTGCAGTGAGGGTGCGAGCTGCATGATGAGCACGGGTCCTTCGTCTCGGGCCTTCGCGGGGAGCCGGGTCGGCGGTCGGGGTCGGCGGTCGGCGGTCGGCGGGGTGCGGTTGGCGATGGCTACGTTACATAGCTATGATGGCGAACGTCAATAGCCATCACGAGCGGGCATCCGTTCGATCAGCCGAGGAGCCCAGATGCCGACACCCGATCGAACCTCCCTCCCCGAGATCGTCGGCGCGGGCCGCGAACTGCTCGAGCTCGGGGGCCTCGACGGGCTCACGATGCAGGCCGTCGCCGCGCGGGTCGGCGTGCGAGCGCCGTCGCTCTACAAGCGGGTGACCGGTCGGGAAGCGCTCATCGCGCTGGTGGCCGACGCGACGCTCCGCGACCTCGCCGCGGTCGTGCAACGGGCCGCCGACGCCGCCGGCGCGGATCCTCGCGATCGCCTGCGTGCGCTGGCCCGCGCGGTGCGCGCGTTCGCCCGCGACCGCCCGGCCGCATTCGGCCTCGTGTTCGCACCCGGCTCCGAGCTCCGCCTCGCCCCCGAGCGACTCGAGGCCGCGGCCGCGCCAGTGCTCGCGGCGACGGCCGAGCTCGCCGGCGCGGATCATGCGCTCGACGCGGCGCGCACCTTCACGGCCTGGGCGAACGGCTTCATCGGCATGGAGCTCGCCGGCGCCTTCCGGCTCGGGGGCGATGTCGACCGGGCGTTCGAGTTCGGGGTCGAGGCGCTCGTCGGAGCCGTCGCCGGGTCGACGGTCGCCGGGTCGACGGTCGCCGGGTCGGCCGGCGCCGGGTCGGCCGGCGCCGGGTCGGCCGGCATCTGAACGCGAACCGCGACCGCGGGCGTCCTTGCGGTTTCAGTTAACACTCACTAACATCAGATCCAGTTAGTGCGCGTTAACCGAGATGGTGCGCGCGGAACCCGCAGAGAGGCGGATGACGCGAGAGATGGGCACGACCGCCGGCATCCGACCCTTCGAGCGCGTGCTCGTCGCCAACCGCGGCGAGATCGCCGTGCGCGTCATCCGCACGCTGCGCCGGCTCGGCATCCGCTCGATCGCCGTCTTCTCCGACGCCGATGCCGATGCCCCGCACGTGCGCCTCGCCGACGAGGCGGTGCGCGTCGGCCCCGCGCCGGCCGCCCAGAGCTACCTCGACCCCGACCGGCTCGTCGCCGCGGCCCTCGAGACCGGCGCGCAGGCCGTGCACCCCGGCTACGGGTTCCTCTCCGAGCACGCGGGCTTCGCCGCGGCCTGCCGCGCCGCCGGCATCGTGTTCATCGGGCCGGGCGACGAGGCGCTGGCCGTCATGGGCGACAAGATCCGGGCGAAGCGGCATGTCGCGGCATCCGGCGTACCCGTGGTGCCGGGCGTCTCAGACCCCGACCTCGACGACGCCGCGCTGGTGGCCGCGGGGGAGCAGGTCGGATTCCCGCTCCTCGTCAAGCCGTCGGCGGGCGGCGGCGGCAAGGGCATGCAGATCGCGCGCGACCGCGCCGAGCTCGCCGAGGCCGTGCCGGCCGCCCGCCGGGTGGCGCGCACCTCGTTCGGCGACGACACGCTGCTGCTCGAGCGCCTCATCGAACGACCCCGCCATATCGAGGTGCAGGTACTCGCCGACGCGTTCGGCGCGGTCCTGCACCTCGGCGAGCGCGAGTGCTCGCTGCAGCGTCGCCACCAGAAGGTCGTCGAAGAGGCGCCGTCGCCGCTGCTCGACGAGGCGACCCGCGAGCGCATCGGCCGGGCCGCGTGCGACGCCGCCCGAAGCGTCGACTACCTGGGTGCCGGCACGGTCGAATTCCTCGTGTCGGATGCCGCGCCAGACGAGTTCTTCTTCATCGAGATGAACACCCGGCTCCAGGTCGAGCACCCCGTGACCGAACTCGTCACGGGCATCGACCTCGTCGAGCAGCAGTTGCGCATCGCCGCCGGGCAGCCGCTCGGCTTCGGGCAGCCCGACGTGCGCCTCACCGGCCATGCGATCGAGGCGCGCGTCTACGCTGAGTCGCCCGAGCGCGGGTTCCTGCCCTCGACGGGCGAGGTGCTGGCCTGGGCGCCGCCGACCGGCGACGGGGTGCGCGTCGATGCCGGCATCCGCACGGGGCAGGTCGTCACCGCCGACTACGACCCCATGCTCGCGAAGATCATCGCCTACGGAGCAGACCGTGCCGAGGCGCTCGAACGGCTCGACGCCGCGCTCGCCGAGACCGTGGTGCTCGGCGTCGACACGAACCTCGGATTCCTCGGGCGCCTCCTCGCCGAACCCGACGTGCGCTCCGGCGCGCTCGACACCGGCCTCATCGGGCGGATGCCGCAGCCCGCCGCCGCGACCCCGTCGGCCGGGCAGCTCGCCGCCGCGGCATCCGTCGTGCTCGCCGATCTCGCACGGGCCCGCCGCGATGCGACCGACGGGGGACCGGCCGCCTGGTCGGATGCCGCGGGTTGGCGCCTCGGCGCGCACCGCCCGCCGACGGTGCTGCTCGCCCCCCGCGACGACCCGGCCTCGGTCGTGCCCGTCGCCGTCCCCACCGACATCCTCACCCCAGTCCCCACCGACGTCCTCACCCCCGTCCCTACCGACACCCCCACACCCGTCCCCTCCCCCGTCCCCTCCTCTGCACCGCAAGGTGTGTCCGTCCGGGCTGACGATCGCCCCGACACGCCGCCCCATCCCGCCGCCGACGGAGTGTCGCCGCATCCGTCAGCCGTCCGTGACGCCGCCGACGGCACGATCTGGGTGCACGACGCATCCGGCACCGCGGCCTTCGTCGTCGTCGACCGTCGTGCGGCCGCCGAGGCCCGCCGTGCCCTCGCGGAACGTGGCGGCGCCGCGGCGAACCTCGACCTGCGGGCGCCCATGCCGGGCACCGTCACGGCCGTGTTCGTCGTCGACGGAGGCGCCGTCGCGGCCGGCGACCCGGTCCTCGCCGTCGAGGCCATGAAGATGGAGCACCGCATCACGGCGACCTCCGACGGCATCGTGCACCTCGCGGCATCCGTCGGCGACCTGGTCTCGCGCGACCAGGCCGTGGCGCGCATCGAGCTCGCGGCCGATCCTGAACCCGACCAGGCCGAACCGGTCGCCACCAGCGACCCGGCCGCCCGCGCCCACCCCGAGCGGCCCGTGACCCGGGCCGCCGACGAACAGGAGCACCCGCATGCAGTACGACCTCAGTGACGCCGAGCAGCGCCTCTCCGACGACGTCGCGGACTTCGCCGACCGCGTCGTCGCGCCCGCCGCGTACGAGTACGACACCGAGCGGCGGCTGCCGATGGAGATCATCGCGCAGATGGGCGACATGGGACTCTTCGGCCTGCCGTTCCCGAAGGAGGTCGGCGGTCAGGGCCGCAGCTACTTCGAACTCTGCCTCGCGGTCGAGGCGCTGGGCCGGGTCGACCAGTCGATCGGCGTGACCCTCGAGGCGGGCGTGGGGCTCGGCGTCATGCCGATCTACCGCCACGGCACGCCCGAGCAGCAGGCCGAGTACCTGCCGGACCTCGTCACGGGGCGCGCGCTGGCGGGCTTCGGCCTCACCGAGGCGGGCGCGGGCAGCGACGCGGGCGCCACGGCCACGACGGCCGAACTCGACGGCGGCGAGTGGGTGATCAACGGCTCGAAGCAGTTCATCACCAACTCGGGCACGCCGATCACCCGTTTCGTGACGATCACCGCGGTCACGGGGCGGCGCACGGGCGCCGACGGCGGCACGAAGCCCGAGCTCTCGACGATCATCGTGCCGAACGACACTCCGGGCTTCACGGTCGAGCCGAGCTACGACAAGGTGGGCTGGCACACCTCCGACACGCATCCGCTGACCCTCCGCGATGTGCGCGTGCCCGAGACGAACCTGCTCGGCGAACGAGGCCGGGGGTACGCGAACTTCCTCCGCACGCTCAACGAGGGACGGGTCGCGTTCGCGGCGCTCGCGACGGGTGCTGCGCAGGGATGCCTCGAGGAGGCGCTGCGCTACTCGAAGGAGCGCAAGGTGTTCGGCACGAACATCGGCTCGAACCAGCACATCGCCTTCAAGATCGCGAGGATGCAGGCGCGCGTGCACCAGGCCCGGCTCGCGTGGCACGACGCGGCGCGCAAGCTCGACGCGGGCAAGCCCTTCACACTCGAGGCATCCATCGCGAAGATGGTCTCGGGGGAGGCGGCCATGGACAACGCACGCGACGCGACGCAGATCTTCGGCGGCTACGGCTTCATGAACGAGAACGCCGTCGCCCGCCACTACCGCGACTCGAAGATCCTCGAGATCGGCGAGGGCACGACCGAGGTGCAGCTCATGATCATCACGCGCGAGCTCGGCCTCGTCGCGTAACCGGCGGGCCGAGGGGGAGCAGCAGCAGATGACGGATGCCACGACGGGGCCGACGACGGATGCCGCGGGGGAGGCCGCCCCGATGCGCGAGGTCGTGCAGCGCGGCCTCTGGTTCGAGGAGTTCGAGGAGGGCGTGCGCTACCTGCACCGCCCGGGCCGCACGGTCACCGAGGCCGACAACGTGCTCTTCACGACGCTCACGATGAACCCGCAGCCGCTGCACCTCGATGCGGCGTTCGCGGCGACGCAGCCGTTCGGCCGCATCCTCGTGAACTCGCTGTTCACCCTGTCGACCCTCGTGGGCCAGTCGGTCGGCCAGCTCACGCAGGGGACGCTCGTCGCGAACCTGGGATTCGGCGAGGTCGCGTTCCCGAACCCGGTCTTCGTGGGGGACACGCTGTACGGCGAGAGCGTGGTGGCCTCCAAGCGCCGCTCGTCCTCGCGGCCGGGCGAGGGCATCGTGGTCCTCGAGCACACGGCCCGCAACGAGGCGGGGGTCGTCGTCGCGACGGCCTCCCGCAGCATGCTCGTGCTCACGCGCGAGGCGGGGGAACGCGCCGCGGCGGAGCGGGCGGCCGAACCGGGAGCGAGCGGATGACGCATCCGACGTTCCGCTTCGGTCCTGCGCTCCTCTTCTGCCCGGCCGACCGGCCCGACCGGTTCGCCAAGGCCGTCGAACGTGCCGACGCCGTGATCCTCGACCTCGAGGACGCCGTCGCGCCCGAGGCGAAGGCCGACGCACGGCGTGCCGTCGCGGCATCCGCGTCCGGACCCGGCGCGCTCGACCCCGGGCGTGTGATCGTGCGGGTCAACCCCGCATCGTCTCCCGAGTTCGCGGCCGACGTCGCCATGCTCGGCGAGACGGCGTACCGCACCGTCATGCTCGCGAAGTGCGAGGGCACCGCCGACCTGATCGACCTCGTCGGCCTGGAGGTCATCGCGCTCTGCGAGACGGCGCGGGGCGTGCTCGCCGCGCCGGCGATCGCCGCGATCCCCGACGTCATGGCGCTGATGTGGGGCGCCGAAGACCTCGTCGCCTCGCTCGGCGGGTCCTCCAGCCGCGACGACGACGGCGTCTACCGCGGCGTCGCCGGGTATGCACGGGCGCACGTGCAGCTCGCCGCGGCAGCCCACGGCGTCGCCGCGATCGACGCGGTGCACCTCGACCTCGGCGACCTCGCCGGCCTGTCCGCCGAGGCGCGCGACGCCGCGGCGCTCGGGTTCGCCGCCACCGCGTGCATCCACCCGTCGCAGGTCGACGA
Organism: Agromyces terreus; assembly: GCF_009749465.1. Lineage (GTDB taxonomy): Bacteria > Actinomycetota > Actinomycetes > Actinomycetales > Microbacteriaceae > Agromyces > Agromyces terreus. The sequence goes on along the minus strand of NZ_WBIS01000006.1, from coordinate 71,641 downwards.
GGTGCGGGCCGCGTACCGGCCGACGGCCGAGCAGGTCGATTGGGCGCACGCCGTGCTCGCCGAGGCGACCGGGGGGCCGGGGGTGTTCGCGTTCCGCGGTCGCATGATCGACGCGCCGCTGCTCCGGCAGGCGGAGGCGATCGCGCGGCGCGCCGACGCGAACGGCTGACGGACCCACGGCGACGCGCTCGGCGCACGGGCGGAAGGTCGCGGCATCCGGACCCATCCGATCGCGCCTCCGCACCGAATCACCTTCGAAACCGGCCGATCAGCCCTCATTCGGGGGTCGCGGCGAAACGATTGGGTAACAGTTCATTCGGAATTCCCGTGGCGGCATCAATCCGACGTCGGCGGCATCGTATGGTCGATTCAATCCTGGGGAGGAGGACGGACGTGGCACGACGACACATGGCGGGCGTTCGCGAAGCCGGCGACACGAGGGTGGCTCTCGCCGAACGCGAGCCCGAACGCGGTGCGAACAACGCATTCCCGAGCGCGGATGCTTCGGGCATCGCGGATCGCGCGGCGCGCACGACGCCCGCGCACCTCGCCGAGACCATCCCGTCGAACACGTTCTCCGGCCCCATCCTCGTGCCCTTCCGCGCCCGACTCGGCGACACCGACATGCTCGTGCACCCGCTCGCGCTCGGCTCGAGCACCTTCGGGTGGACCCTCGGGGACGATGACGCCTTCGCCGTGCTCGACCGCTTCGCCGGCACGGGCGGCGACCTCGTCGACACCGCCGACAGCTACGCCTCGGGCCGCAGTGAGTCGATCATCGGCTCCTGGATGGCCTCTCGCAAGACGCGCGACCGCATGCACGTGATGACCAAGGTCGGCCGCTCGGTCGAGCACCCCGGTCTCTCGCCCGAGGCGATCGTCGCCGCCGTGGACGGCAGCCTGCAACGGTTGGGCACCGATCGCATCGACGTGCTCTTCCTCCACGGCGAAGACCCCGAGGTGCCGCTCGAAGAATCGCTCGGCGCGATCGGCGCCCTCGTGGCGGCGGGCAAGGTGCGCGCGATCGGCGCGAGCGACTTCAGTCCCGAGCGGCTCATCGAGGCGCGCGTGCTCGCCGCGAACGGCCTCCCGCGGTTCCAGGCGCTCACGACCCGGTACAGCCTCATGGAACGGAGCGGGTTCGAGGGCGCCACCGAACTCGTCGCGCACGCGCAGGGGCTCGCGGTGCTGCCCTACTTCCCGCTCGCCAACGGCTTCCTCGGCGGCGGCATCCGACGCCGCGCCGACGTGCGCCACGACGCGAGAGGCGAACGCGCGGCCGCGCACCTCGGGCGCCGCGGCACGAAGGTGCTCGCCGTGCTCGACGGCATCGCCCGCGCCCACCAGGTCGCGCCGGCGACGGTGGCCCTGGCGTGGCTGCTCGCGAAGCCGTCCGTGATCGCCCCCGTCGCGAGCGCCTCGACGCCCGAACAGCTCGACGCGCTCATCGCGTCGGCCTCGCTCGAGCTGCATCGTTCCGAGCTCGTGGAGCTCGACCGGGCCTCGCACTGACGCCGAGCTCGCACTGACGCCGAGCTCGCACTGACGCCGAGCCTCGCAGTGACGCGGGACGGCCGGTCGTTCGCGCCGACCTCGCCGGTCGGTTCCCGCCACGCGCCGCCCCATCGCCGCGGCCCTTGGCATAGGGTGGTCAGGATGAACGGTGCCGTCGAACTTCCCCTCGGCGCTGCCGAACTCTCCTTCACCGCCGCCGGTGAGGCCAGGGTGCGACGCAGCATCCTTCCGTCCGGCGTGCGGGTGCTCACCGAGCAGGTGCCGGGCAGCCGGAGCGCGACCGTCGGGTTCTGGGTCGCGGTCGGCTCCCGCGACGAGGCCGCGGCCGACGCGACCCGCCCGTCCACCTTCGGGTCGACGCACTTCCTCGAGCACCTGCTCTTCAAGGGCACCCCGACGCGCACGGCCCTCGACATCGCGATCTCCTTCGACGCCGTCGGCGGCGAGCACAACGCGCTCACCGCGAAGGAGTACACCTGCTACTACGCCAAGGTGCAGGATCGCGACCTGCCCATGGCCGTCGAGGTGCTCGCCGACATGTTCACCTCGTCGCTGCTCGACCCGGTCGAGTTCGACAACGAGCGCGGCGTCATCCTCGAGGAGCTCTCGATGGCCGGCGACGACCCCGGCGACGTCGCGAACGAGCGCTTCTTCGAGGCGATCCTCGGCGAGCATCCGCTCGGGCGGCCCATCGGTGGCAGCGCCGACACCATCAACCAGGCCACCCGCGAAGCCGTGCACGAGCACTACGTCGCGAACTATCGGCCGAACGACCTCGTCGTCACGGCCGCGGGCGCGCTCGACCACGACGAGCTCGTCGCGGGGCTCGAGCGCGCGCTCGCCGCGGGCGGGTGGAACCCGGCGCTCGAGGCCGCCCCGGTCGAGCGCCGCGCGAACGCGCCCGCACCGCTGGCCCCCACCCGGGAACTCACGGTCGTGCAGCGGCCGATCGAGCAGGTCAACCTGCTGCTCGGCGTTCCGGGCCTCGTCGCGACCGATGCCCGCCGGTCCACCATGAGCGTGCTGAACACCGTGTTCGGGTCGGGCATGTCGTCGCGCCTCTTCCAAGAGGTGCGCGAGCGCCGAGGGCTCGCGTACGCGGTCTACTCGTTCTCGCCCTCCTACTCCGACGCCGGCCTCTTCGGCATGTACGCGGGGTGCGCGCCCTCGAAGGCCCCGACGGTCGCCGAGCTCATGCGGTCCGAGCTCGACCGCGTCGCGCGCGACGGCGTCACCGAAGACGAGCTCCGACGCGCGAGCGGCCAGCTCGCCGGGGCATCCGCCCTCGCGCTCGAAGACTCCGACACCCGCATGTCGCGACTCGGACGGGCCGAGCTCACCCTCGGCGAGTTCGTCGACCTCGACGAGGCGCTGCGGCGCATCGCCCGGGTGAGCGCCGACGACGTCCGTGCGCTCGCCGCAGACCTCGCGTCCCGCCCGTTCTCGCTCGTCGCCGTCGGCGCGAGCGAGGAATCCGACTTCGAGGGGCTCGTCAACGGCCCGCCCCGATCCGACGCGGCCTGACCGCCGCCGCCCAGACCGCTCCGACCTCTCGAGGGATGCACACCGTGCCACATCATCTGTACCTCGTCCGCCACGGCGAACAGCTCGATGCCGAGCACGGCATGGGCGACGGCCCGCTGTCCCCGCGTGGCAGGCGGCAGGCCGAGCTGCTCGGCGAACGCCTCGGCGGCATCCCGTTCGACAACGCTTGGCATTCCCCCCTGCAACGCGCCACCGAGACGGCCGAGATCATCGCGGCGAAGATGCCGTCGCTCTCGCCCGAGCCCTCGGCGCTGCTCTTCGACTGCGTGCCGTCGGGGCCCGCGCCCGCGACGCCGAAGGCGTACGACGCCTTCTTCGGATCGGTGACCGAGGCCGAGATCGAGGCCGGCACCGCGCAGATGGAGGACGCCGCGGCGGAGTTCCTCCGCTCGCATCGCGACGACCGTCACGACCTGCTCATCACGCACAACTTCGTCATCGGATGGTTCGTGCGCGAGGTGCTCGGCGCGCCCGACTGGCGCTGGCTGTCGATCAATCAGGCCAACTGCGGCCTCACGGTGCTGACGCAGAAGTCGGGTCGTCCGTGGAACCTCGTCGTGCACAACGACCTCGGGCATCTGCCGTTCGAACTGCGCACCGGGCTTCCCGAGCCCTACGCGGTCTGAGTCGCTCCTCACGCGAGCGGATGCCGCGGCGCGGCGCCGTGCACGGAGGTCGGCGCGCCCGGATGTCAGCCCGTCAGCCGCTTCGCGAACCAGGTCGTCGCGTTCGGGTTGTCGTTGTAGGGGGCGATCTCGACGAACCCGCTCGAGCGGTAGAGGCCGCCCGCGGCCGCGAGGCTGGCGTTCGTGTCGAGGACGAGCTCTTCGGCGCCGAACCCGCGCGCGCGGCGTTCGAGCTCGTCGAGCAGCGCCCGACCCGTGCCGCGCCCGCGGGCGGCATCCGTCAGCCACAGGTGCTTGACCTCGAAGCGGACGAGCCCGGTCTCGGGGTCCGCGGAGATGCGGCGGATGCCGCCGCACCCGATCGGCGGCGCCTCGCCCTCGCCCTCCGCCTCTGCCTCCGACTCTGCCTCTGCCTCGACGATGAGGAACACGCCGTCGGGCGGGGTGAAGGCGGCATCGACCGGGAACGTCGGGCGGTACTCGCCCTGCTCGGCCGGGAACCCGGCCGCGCGTTCGGCGAAGTACGCCGTGAGCATGCCGTGCGCCTCGGCGCCCGAGACCTGTGCCGTCCTGAACCGCATGGCATCCAGCCTAAACGCGGCTTGCTAGGGTGAATCCCGTGACGATACGGGTCGCCGTGGCCGGGGCCACCGGCAAGATGGGCAGGCTGGCACTCGACCTCATCGAGGCATCCGACGATCTCGAGCTGCACGCGGCGCTCTCGTCGAAGTCGGAGCTCGACGAGATGCTGGGCGCCGACGTCGCCCTCGACGTCTCCCACCCCGCCGCCAGCGCCGGCATCGTCGAGTTCTCCGCGGGCGCCGGCATCCCCATCGTCGTGGGCACCTCCGGCTGGTCCTCCGAGCGCATCGCCGACATCGAGCGCTTCGTCCGCGACCACGAAGAGGCGGGCGCCGTGCTCTTCATCCCGAACTTCTCGATCGGCAGCGTGCTCGGCACCGCCTTCGCCGCACTGGCCGCACCCTGGTTCGACTCCATCGAGATCGTCGAGGCCCACCACGCCGGCAAGGTCGACTCGCCGTCGGGCACCGCCGTCCGCACCGCGGAGCTCGTCGGCGAGGCGCGCGCCGGCAAGGGGCCGGTGGCGGCCCCGCACGCCGACCAGCGCGCTCGAGGGCAGCTCGTCTCCGGCATCCCGGTGCACAGCCTGCGCATGAGCGGCCTGCTCGCCGAGCAGCGCGTCGTGCTCGGCGGCGACGGCGAGACCCTCACGATCGCCCACTCCACGCTCTCCCCGAGCTCGTACGAGGCCGGCATCCTGCTCGCGCTGCGCCACGCCCCCGAGGCCGTCGGCGTCACCGTCGGGCTCGGCACGCTCATCGGGCTCGACCTCCCGACCGCCGGCGGCGGCGAGTGATCGCACGCGCGGCGGCGCACCGCCCGGCCTCCGGAGCGAGGGCAGCCCGACGCGCCCCGGTCATGGCGGCGTGCCGCCGAGGCATCCGATGAGCGCGAAGATCGGCGCGCTCGCCATGGCGGTGCTCCTCGTCATCTACGTGGCGCTCGTCGGCTGGCGGGCCGTCCAGTTCCTCGGCACCGGGCAGCCCATCGCGATCGGCATCGGCATCGCGTTGCTCGTCATGCCGGTCATCGCGGTCTGGGCCATCTGGCGCGAACTCGCGTTCGGCATCCGCTCGCAGGCGCTCGTCAAACGGCTCGAGGCCGAGGGCGGCACCGATCTCGGCATCGAGACCCGCGAGAGCGGGCGCGCCGACCGCGCCTCGGCCGATGCGGAGTTCGCGCGGTTCCGTGCCGAGGCCGAGGCCGAACCCGACTCCTGGCGGGCATGGCTCCGTCTCGGCATGGCCTACGACGCCGCCGGCGATCGCCGGCGCGCGCGGTCGGCCGTGCGTCGCGCTATCGAACTGGAACGGGCCGGCTGAGCATCGCGTCGACGGCCGACTCGACGCTCGTGTGGGCGAACGCGAACCCGTCGTCGACGAGGCGCTGCGAGGTCACCTTCTGGCTCGCGAGCAGCAGCTCCTCGGCCGCCTGGCCCAACGCGAGCTCGAGCACCCGCTCGGGCACCGCGAGCGCGTACGGACGATGCATCCGCTCGGCCATCGCGCGCATGACCCGGTCGGCGGTCGCCGGCGTCGGGCCGACGAGGTTCACCGGCCCTGTGAGCTCGGAGTCGAGCAGGTGCACGATCGCGCCGACCTCGTCGTCGAGGGCCACCCACGGCCAGTGCTGGCCGCCGGTTCCGAGGCGGGCGGAGACGCCCAGCTTCGTGAGCGTGCCGACGCGTCGCATCGCCCCGCCGTCGCCGATCACGAGGCCCGTGCGGAACTCGACCGTGCGCGTCTCGGACGGCGCCAGCCGCGCCGCGTGCTCCCACTTCTGCACCACCTCGGCGAGGAACCCGGAGCCGACGGGCGACGACTCGGCGAGCAGTTCGCCCGGCCGGTCGCCGTAGAAGCCCACGGCCGACCCGCTGAGGAACACCGCCGGGGGAGTGCGCGCCTTGCGCATGGCGTCGGCCAGCGTGCGGGTCGCGCTCACGCGGGACTCGAGGATCTCGGTCCGGTACCCCTTCGTCCACGGCAGATGCGCGAGCGAGGCGCCCGAGAGGTTCACGACCGCGTCGACGCGGTCCATGACGGTGAAGTCGATGATGCCCGCCGCCGGCGACCAGGCGACCTCGTCGTCCGACTGCGCCCGCCGCCGGACGAGCTTCGTCACCTCGTGCCCGTCGCCCGTCAGGCGATCGACGAGGGCGGTGCCGATGAATCCGGATGCCCCGGCGATGAGCACCCGCACGTCAGGCGAGTTCGGCTTCGATCGTGATCGGGATGCCGGCGAGTGCCTGCGAGATCGGGCAGTTCGCCTTCGCGTCCTCGGCGAACGTCTCGAACTCCTCCTCGGAGAGCCCGGGGACCCTGGCGCTCACGAGCAGGTGGCTGCCGAGCACGCCGCGCCCCGCCTCGAACGTGATGGCGGCCGTGGTCTGGATCGACTCGGGCGCGTGCCCGGCCCCGGTGAGCGCGTGCGCCAGCGCCATCGAGTAGCACGCCGAATGCGACGCTCCGAGGAGCTCCTCGGGGTTGGTCGTGCCGGCCTCGCCCTCGGAACGCGCCTTCCAGTTCACGGGGAACTCGGCGACGCCCGACGAGTCCAGCTTGGTCGTGCCCGAGCCGCCCGCGAGGGTGCCGGTCCAGACGGTGGTCGATTCACTCGTGACGGCCATGGGTCCTCCTCGTCGAGCCGGATTTCCAGCCTAGCCGCGACGGCGGCCGGCTGACAGGCCCGCCGCGGGATCCGCGCGGGAACCGGGAATCGCCGCGTCGCGGCATCCGCCCGATGTCCGGGGCCGGGGTTAGCATCGAACCGATGTCCGAGACGATTGCGACCCCATACGAAGACCTGCTGCGCGACGTGCTCGAGCACGGCACGCGCAAGACCGACCGCACCGGCACGGGCACGACGAGCGTGTTCGGTCGCCAGCTGCGGTTCGACCTGTCCGAGGGGTTCCCGCTCATCACGACCAAGCGCGTGCACTTCAAGTCGATCGCCTACGAGCTGCTGTGGTTCCTCCGGGGCTCGTCGAACGTCGGTTGGCTGCGCGAGCACGGCGTCACCATCTGGGACGAATGGGCCGACGCCGACGGCGAGCTCGGCCCGGTGTACGGCGTGCAGTGGCGCTCGTGGCCCACCCCGTCGGGCGAGGTCGTCGACCAGATCAGCGACGTGATCGAGCAGATCCGCACGACGCCCGATTCGCGTCGCCTCATCGTCTCGGCCTGGAACCCGGCCGACATCCCCGACATGGCGCTCGCCCCGTGCCACGCGCTCTTCCAGTTCTACGTCGCCGACGGCCGGCTCAGCTGCCAGCTCTACCAGCGCAGCGCCGATCTCTTCCTCGGCGTGCCGTTCAACATCGCCTCCTACGCGCTGCTCACCCACATGATCGCCGCGCAGACCGGGCTCGAGGTCGGCGACTTCGTGTGGACGGGCGGCGACTGCCACATCTACGACAACCACGTCGAGCAGGTGCGCACCCAGCTCGAGCGCGAGCCCTTCCCGGCTCCGACGCTGCGGCTCGCGCGCACACCCGACTCGGTCTTCGACTACGAGTACGAGGACTTCGTCGTCGAGGACTACCGGCATCACCCCGCCATCCGCGGCGCCGTCGCCGTATGAACGGACCCGCATCATGAGCCGGGCGGATGCCGCGGGCGAGCCCGATCCCGTTCCCGCTCCGGGTGCGACCGGCGACGGCGACGCGGGCAGCACCGCCGGCGAGGCATCCCGTCCGAGGATCGGGCTCATCTGGGCCCAGGCCGAGGGCGGCGTGATCGGCCGCGACGGCGGCATGCCCTGGCATGTGCCCGAGGACCTCGCGCACTTCAAGCAGGTCACGCTCGGCGCACCCGTCGTGATGGGCCGCAAGACGTGGGACTCGCTGAACCCGCGCTTCCGTCCGCTGCCGGGTCGCCGCAACATCGTCGTCACCCGGCAGCCCGAGTGGTCGGCCGACGGCGCCGAGGTCGCGGCATCCGTCGACGCGGCGCTCGCGCTCGCCGGCGATGTCGAGCGCGTGTGGGTCATCGGCGGGTCCGAGCTGTTCCGCGCGACGCTCGACCTCGCCGATCGGCTCGAGGTCACCGAGCTGCGCCACCCCGACGGCTTCGCGTCGCGGCCGGGCGACGTGCTCGCGCCGAACGTCGGGCCCGGGTTCGAGGCCGTGCGCGGACCCGAGCAGGCGTCGGCCGGCGGCATCCGCTACCGCTTCGTGGCGTACACCCGCTCCTGAGCGGCGAACCGCAACGCGGCCGTCGGTGAGGGCTGCGTATCCGGCCGACACGCGCACGGGCCGCATCGTGGCGCGGCGTGTCGCCTGAATCCCAGCCCAGGCTGACCGTCGACTCCTCCTCCACGCCGACCGCTCCCCAAAACCCGTGCCCGAACGGGCCCCGATTCCCGGACCGGACCGCCCCGTTCCGGCACCCTCGTGGCATGCCACCTTCGCCGATGCGCGCCGCCGAGCACTGCCGGACCCTGGGCGGGGTCGCCACCACCGCCGAACTGCTGGCCGCGGGGGAGACCGCGAGGAGCCTCAGGGCCGCGGTCGTCGCGGGAACGCTGCTCCGGTCGAGGGAGGGCGTGTTCGTGGTGGCGGACGCACCCGACGGGGTCGCCGCCGCGTCGGCGCACCGCGGTGTGCTCGACTGCGTCTCGGCTGCACGGCTGCACGGCCTCTGGACGCTCGACGAGGGTGCGGCCGAACCGGTCCACGTCCGGATCCCGTCCTCCCGGAATGCGCGTGTGGGGGACCGCCGAGCCGTGTGCGTCGCGAACGACGACGGGGAATCCGGATGCCGCTGCGTCTCGCACCGCCACCGCATGATCGAGCCGGCCGGGCGGATGTCGGTGGGCGTGGTCGACGCGCTCGCGGCCATCCGTTCATGCAAGGGCGACGAGGCGTTCGTCGCCGCACTCGAGTCGGCGCTCCGGCAGCGGATGCTCGGCCCGCACGATCGCGAGCGGTTGCGGGCGTCGCTCCCGGCGAATGCGCGGCGGCTGGTCGACTTCGCCCGGGCCGATGCGGAGCGCGCCTCGAATCCGTGGTGCGGTTCCGTCTGCGCAGGCTCGGCATCGGCGTGCGCTGCCAGGTGACGATCGGCGGCGTGGGCCGGGTCGACTTCGTCATCGGCGACTGCCTGATCCTCGAGGCCGACGGCGGCACGCACGACGGCGACGGACGTCACCGAGACCGGGTGCGCGATGCGACGGCGATGGCGCTCGGCTTCGTGACGCTCCGGTTCGACACCGCCCAGATCCTGCACGATTGGCCGCTCGTGGAGGCGGCGGTGCTCGCGGCGCTCGACCGCGGCCTGCACCTGAGCGTGTGACGCCGTCGACATCTGGTTGGTGAGGGCTGGCCCCGCGGCCGACACGCCGATTGTGCCGGGCACCCGGTCGGCGAGCCGCGCCCGCGGCCAGCCGACACCGACACAGACACCGACAGGCATCGGGAGCACGACGACGCCCCTGCCCTCGTGCGACCGTGCCCCGCGACATCCGCCCGACCCGATAGCCTGTAAGGCGTGACTCAGGAAAACCCCTTCGGACAGGTACTCGTCGCGCTCGTCACCCCGTTCACGGCTGACGGCGAAGTCGACTGGCCCGGGGTCGAGAAGCACATCGACCACCTGATCGAGGGCGGTGCCGACGGCATCGTCGTCACGGGCACCACGGGCGAGACGTCGACCCTGACCGACCCCGAGAAGATCCGCCTCGTCGAGGTCGGCAAAGAGGTGGCCGCGGGGCGCGCGAAGATCATCACGGGCGGCGGTTCGAACGAGACCGCGCACGCCATCGAGCTCTACAAGCACTCCGAGCAGGCGGGCGCCGACGGCATCATGATCGTCACGCCGTACTACAACAAGCCGACGCAGGCGGGCATCCTCACCCACTTCCGCATGGTCGCCGACGCGACCGACCTGCCGGTCATCCTCTACGACATCCCGGGCCGCACGGGCGTGCCGATCAAGTACGAGACGATCCTGCGGCTCGCGAAGCATCCGAACATCCTCGCCGTCAAAGACGCGAAGGGCGACTTCTCCGAGGTCAGCCGGGTGCTCAACCAGACCGACCTCATGTACTTCTCGGGCGACGACGCGAACGCGCTGCCGCACCTGTCGATCGGGGCGACGGGGCTCATCGGCGTCACCGCGAACATCGCGCCGGCGCCGTACCGCACCATCGTCGACGCCGTGAACCGCGGCGACCTGGCCGCGGCGACGGCCGCCCACCAGCAGCTCGAGCCGCTCGTGCGCGCCGTCATGACGCACGTGCCGGGCACGGTCGCGGCCAAGTACATCCTGCACGGCCTCGGCCGCATCTCGAGCCCGCGCGTGCGTCTGCCGCTCGTCGGTCCCGAAGAGTGGGAGGCGGCGCTCATCGAAGACGAGATCGATCACGTGCGGGGCATCCCGGGCGTCGACTTCCGCAACTTCCGGCCCGACCGCAACGCGGCCGCCGGCGGTGCGCTGCCGAAGGTCGCAGGCACCACCAGATAAGACGAGCGGATGCCGCGGCGCGCCGCCGTGCGCGCAGGCATCCGCCCCGAGACATCCGCCGGTCACAGGGCCGGCACCGAACTGAACACCGAACCGAAGGAGGGCCCATGCCCGACGCCATCATCGATCCTGCCCCGCTGACCCCCGGAACCCTTCGCATCATCCCGATCGGCGGCCTCGGCGAGGTCGGCCGCAACATGACGAGCTACGAGATCGACGGCAAGATCCTCATCGTCGACTGCGGCGTGCTCTTCCCCGAGGAGCACCAGCCGGGCGTCGACCTGATCCTGCCCGACTTCGGGTTCCTGCGCGATCGCGTCGACGACATCGTCGGCGTCGTGCTCACCCACGGCCACGAGGACCACATCGGCGGCGTGCCGTACCTGCTGCGCATGCGCGCCGACATCCCGCTGATCGGGTCGCAGCTGACGCTCGCGCTGGTCGAGGCGAAGCTCAAGGAGCACCGCATCCAGCCGTACAGCCTCACGGTGCGAGAGGGCCAAGACGAGCAGATCGGCCCGTTCGACCTCGAATTCGTCGCGGTCAACCACTCGATCCCCGATGCGCTGGCCGTCGCGATCCACACCGATGCGGGCACGGTGCTCGCGACGGGCGACTTCAAGATGGACCAGCTGCCGCTCGACGGCCGCCTGACCGACCTGCGCGAGTTCGCCCGCCTCGGCGAGGAGGGCGTCGACCTGTTCATGGTCGATTCGACCAATGCGGATGTCCCGGGCTTCACGCCGCTCGAGCGCGCGATCGGCCCCGTGCTCGACGAGGTCATCGCCCGCGCCCCGCGTCGGGTGATCGTGGCGAGCTTCTCGAGCCACGTGCACCGCGTGCAGCAGGTGCTCGACGCGGCGCACCAGAACGGGCGGCGGGTGGCCCTGCTCGGGCGCAGCATGGTGCGCAACATGACCATCGCCGCCGATCTCGGCTACCTCAAGGTGCCCGAGGGCGTGCTCGTCGACTACAAGAAGGCGGGCGACATCCCCGACGACGAGATCGTCTACATGTCGACGGGTTCGCAGGGCGAGCCGATGGCGGTGCTCAGCCGCATGGCGAACCGCGACCACCAGATCGAGGTGGGCGAGGGCGACACCGTGATCCTCGCGTCGAGCCTGATCCCGGGCAACGAGAACGCCGTGTACCGCGTGATCGACGGGCTCACGAAGCTCGGCGCGAACGTCGTGCACAAGGGCAACGCGAAGGTGCACGTCTCGGGCCACGCGGCCGCGGGCGAGCTCCTCTACTGCTACAACATCCTCAAGCCGCGCAACGTGCTGCCGATCCACGGCGAGTACCGTCACCTGTTCGCGAACGCGAAGCTCGCGCACGACACGGGCATCCCCGAGGCGAACACGTTCATCGGCGAGAACGGCACGGTCTACGACCTGCTCGACGGCGACATGAAGGTCGCGGGCCAACTCGATCTCGGGTTCGTCTACGTCGACGGCTCCACGGTGGGCGAGATCACCGACGCCGACCTCAAGGACCGCCGCATCCTGGGTGAAGAGGGCTTCATCTCGATCATCATCGTGGTGGATGCCGCGACCGGGCGCATCATCGTCGGTCCCGAGATCCACGCCCGCGGGTTCGCCGAAGACGACTCGGTCTTCGAGGACGTGAAGCCGAAGATCTCGGCGGCGTTGCTCGAGGCCGCGCAGAACGGCACCCGCGACGCGCACACGCTCCAGCAGATCGTGCGCCGCACGGTCGGAACGTGGGTGAGCCGTCGCCTGCGCCGGCGTCCGATGCTCGTGCCGCTCGTCATCGAGGCGTAACACCGGCGGCGTCGGCGGCAGCGGCGTCGGCGGCAGCGGCGAAACACCGCCGAAACCGTCGTGGCGTATCCTCCGGCCATGGCGGACTTCACGATCCGCCCGGCCGGTGTCGGCGATGGGTCCTTCCTCGCCGACATGGTGGTCGAGGCGGCGAACTGGCACGGCACCTCGACGCGTCCGAGGCCGGCGGTGCTGAGCGATCCCGTGTACCGCAACTACATCGCGGGGTGGCCGCGCCCGGCCGATCGCGGATTCGTCGCCGACGACCCGCAGCAGCGGCCGGTGGGAGCGGCCTGGTATCGCCTGCTCGCGGCCGACGTGCCGGCGCACGGGTTCGTGGCGGCGGGCGTGCCGGAGCTCATCATCGGCGTGACGCCGGTCTGGCGTGCGCAGGGCGTCGGCCGCGCGCTCCTCCAGGCGCTGACGGATGCCGCGCACGCGGCGGGATTCTCGCGGATCGCGCTGAGCGTGGAGCACGGCAACCATGCCGAGAGCCTGTATCGCAGCGAGGGGTTCGCCGTGGTCGCGTCGCGCGGCGGACGAGACACCATGGTCCGCCGCCTGGGGTAGGCCCCCGCCCGCCGACGATCGCGGACACTCGCGGGGATCAGCGGCCCGCTGTCGGCCGTCGGCCCTAACGTAGTGGGTATGGCTACGAGCACCAGGTCGAACGGGCGCGCCCCGAGCGCATCCGCGCGCGGTGGTTCGAAGACGTCGACGTCGAAGACGGCGGCGTCCAGGACGACGCCGACGAAGAAGCTGCCGGCCGCCACGACGCGGGGCGCTTCGACGAAGTCGAGCCCCGCGGCATCCGATCGTCCGAACGTGCTCGTCCGCATGTGGATGGGCATGGCCCACGTCACGGGCGGCGCCGCCCGCGCCCTCGGGCCCGAGTCGCTCTCGAAAGAGGAGCGTCGCGACGGATTGCCGTTCTTCCTCGTGCTCCTCGCGATCGCGGGCGCCGTGGTCGAGTGGTTCTTCATCAACGAGCCGTTCGCCCAGAACCTCGACTCCTGGACCTTCGGGCTGCTCGTCGGTCGCGTCGCGTTCGCGCTGCCCGTCATCATGGTGCTCTTCGCGGTGTGGCTGTTCCGCCACCCGAGTTCGGTGCACGACAACACGCGCATCGGCATCGGCCTGGCCATCCTGCTCCTGACCGTGTCGGGCCTCTGCCATCTCTTCGGCGGTCGTCCGGCGCCCAGCGAAGGCATGCCGGTGCTCGCGCGCGCGGGCGGCATCCTCGGGTGGATGCTCGCCGAGCCCCTCGCGCTGCTCATCACCCCGGTCGGAGCCACGGCGGTCGTCATCGTGCTGCTGCTGCTGTCGCTGCTCATCATCACGAAGACCCCGCCGAACCGCATCCCGGCACGGTTCCGCGAACTGTACGCCTGGCTGTTCGGCGAGCCCGAGCACGTCGACGCGTCCGATACCCCGGCGAAGGCCGAGAAGCCCAAGCACGGTCGCAAGTCGGTGCCGGTCGAACTCGACGGCATCGACGCGCTCGAGGCGTCGGGCGACGACGAGGCGCCCGGCAAGGGCGGCATGCTGCCGTGGTGGCGGCGCAACGATTCCAACCGCGAGGTCGATCCCGAGTTCGCGGCGCCCGGCGCAGACGGCATCACGGCCGTGTTCGGCGCTGGGTCGGCCGAAGGCAGTTTCGAGTCGCCCATCGAGGGCGTCGGCGGGGCGGCGGGGTACGGCGCCGAGGTGGTCGGCGACCTCGAGCGGGCCGAGTCGGCCCTGCAGCGGTTCACGGGCGACGTGCAGCACGGCGGCACCGGGCTCCGCGGCGACGACGCGGGTGCGACCGGCGCGTTCGACGTCTTCGACGACGCGGCCGCGGCAGACCTCGCGGCGGGCGGCGCGGCCGGAGCGCCGCTCCCCGGTGCGGGCCTTCCCGCAGAACCCGAGCCCGACCGGCCCTACAATCTGCCCGCGTCGTCCACGCTCGCGGCCGGAGCGCCCGCGAAGTCGCGTTCGGCGGCGAACGACGAGGTCGTGCGCCAGATCACGGGCGTGCTCGACCAGTTCGGCGTCGACGCGAAGGTCACCGGGTTCTCGCGCGGCCCCACCGTCACGCAGTACGAGATCGAGCTCGGGCCGGGCGTCAAGGTCGAGCGCGTCATCGCCCTGTCGAAGAACCTCGCGTACGCCGTCGCGTCCAACGAGGTGCGCATCCTCTCGCCGATCCCCGGCAAGAGCGCGATCGGCGTCGAGATCCCGAACGCCGACCGCGAGATCGTGACGCTCGGCGACATCCTCCGCTCCACGGCCGCCGTGAACGCGAAGCATCCGATGACGATCGGCGTCGGCAAAGACGTGGGCGGCGGGCACGTCGTCGCCAACCTCGCGAAGATGCCCCACCTGCTCGTCGCCGGCTCGACCGGTTCCGGCAAGTCGAGCTTCGTGAACTCGATGATCACCTCGTTGCTCATGCGCGCCAAGCCGGCCGACGTGCGCATGGTGCTCATCGACCCCAAGCGCGTCGAGCTCGCGCCCTACGCGGGCGTCCCGCACCTGATCACGCCCATCATCACGAACCCCAAGAAGGCGGCCGAGGCGCTGCAGTGGGTCGTGAAAGAGATGGACATGCGCTACGACGACCTGGCGTCGTTCGGGTTCCGGCACATCGACGACTTCAACAAGGCCGTCGTGAACGACGAGATCGTGCTCCCCGCCGGCAGTGAGCGCCAGCTGAAGCCGTACCCCTACCTCCTGGTCGTCGTCGACGAGCTCGCCGACCTCATGATGGTCGCCCCCCGCGACGTCGAGGATTCGATCGTCCGCATCACGCAGTTGGCCCGTGCGTCGGGCATCCATCTCGTGCTCGCCACGCAGCGGCCGTCGGTCGACGTCGTGACGGGGCTCATCAAGGCGAACGTGCCCTCGCGTCTGGCCTTCGCGGTCACGAGCGTCACCGACTCCAGGGTCATCCTCGACCAGCCCGGCGCCGACAAGCTCATCGGGCAGGGCGACGGACTGTTCCTCCCGATGGGCGCCTCCAAGCCGGTGCGCGTGCAGGGCGCATGGGTGAGCGAGACCGAGATCGAGAAGGTCGTCAAGCACGTCACTCGGCAGGCTCGGCCCGAGTATCGGCAGGATGTCGCGGCGTCGGTCGAGAAGAAGGAGATCGACGCCGACATCGGCGACGACCTCGAACTGCTGCTCGCGGCGGCCGAGCTCGTCGTGTCGACCCAGTTCGGTTCGACGTCGATGCTGCAGCGGAAGCTCCGGGTCGGCTTCGCCAAGGCGGGCCGCCTGATGGACCTGCTCGAGTCCCGCGAGATCGTCGGCCCGTCCGAGGGCTCCAAGGCGCGCGACGTGCTCGTCACCGCCGAACAGCTCCCCGGCGTGCTCGCGCGGCTGCGCGGCGAGCCGGGCGCACCGGCCGCAACCGCACCGGCGCCGCAGCCGGCGCAGGCGGTCCAGGGCGCAGCGCCGGTCGGCGCGACCTCGTCGCAGCCGACGTCGCCGGCCGACGGCTACGGCGCGCCCGACGACCGCTATGACGACGACCCGGTCGCGAGGGCCACGCAGGGCCTGCCCGAGGTCGAGGGCGACGACGATGAAGACGCGTGGGGCCTCACCGGCCGCGATTGAGCCCGGTCGGTGCGTGACGGCCGGTTCTCCCGCTCCGTTGCCGCGCGCGGGCTGATGTCGCGCCCGGGCCGCGTCGGGCCGGTATCCTTTCGAGCATGACCTCCTCCGCCGCAAGCCCAGGGCGATCGGCGAACTGGAACCTCCCGAACGCGATCACGATCGTCCGCATCCTGCTCGCTCCGGTCTTCTTCTGGATGCTGCTCGCCGACGACGGCGCCGACGGATGGCTCCGCTGGGCCGCCGCGGCCCTCTTCATCATCGCCATCGCGACCGACGGCATCGACGGCCACATCGCCCGCTCGCGGGGCCTCGTCACCGATCTCGGCAAGCTCCTCGACCCGATCGCCGACAAGCTGCTCACGAGCGGCGCGCTCGTGTGCCTGTCGATCCTCGGCGAGCTGCCGTGGTGGGTGACCGCGCTCATCGTCGTGCGCGAGGTCGGCATCACGGTCTGGCGGTTCGTCGAGCTGCGACGCGGCAACGTCGTGCCCGCCTCCTCGGGCGGCAAGCTGAAGACCCTCGTCCAGGCCGTCGCGATCTCGTTCGCCCTCGTTCCGCTCTGGACCGTGTTCGGCGAGTGGGTGCACTGGGTGAACCTCGTGCTCATGACCGCGGCCGTCGTGCTGACGCTCTGGTCGGGTCTGCTCTACGTGCGTGACGCGGTGCGGTTGGCCCGCAGCGACCGGCCCGCGTCCTGAGCATGGTCGAGCGGATGCCGCGGCCCGACGAGGTGGATCCGGACGCCACCCGGCTGGTCGCCGAGTTGGCGCGGCGGGGCCTGCGCATCGCGGTCGCCGAGTCGTTGACGGGCGGCCTCGTCGCGGCTCGGATCGCGGATGTCCCCGGCGCCTCCGCCGTGCTCAACGGGGGAGTCGTGGCCTACGACTCGGCCGTGAAGCGTTCGTTGCTCGGCGTCTCGGCCGCGCTCCTCGAACAGGAGGGCGCGGTGCATCCCGAGGTGGCGCGCCAGATGGCCGTCGGGGTGCGGCGTGCGCTCGCGATCGACGGGCGGCCCGCCGACCTCGGCGTCGCGACCACCGGCGTCGCCGGACCGGATCCGCAGGACGGCAAGCCGCCGGGCACGGTCTTCGTGGCCGTCGCCGCGGGCGACCGGGTGGAGGCGATCGAGCTCGGCCTGCACGGCGATCGCGCCGGCATCCGGCGGGCGACGGTGGCCGCGGCCCTGTCGGCCGTGCTCGAGCGACTCTGACCATCGACCCGCATCGGTCGATCGACCGGCTGCGCCGCGGCATCCGACCGCACTTCGGATCGGTCTCGCGAACCGCGGAATACCGATCGTGAAGACCCTGTTACATCTGCCAGGTTCACACGAAAGCCCCAGTGTGCGACGCTAGATTGGAAGCACCGAGTTTCAGGTAGACTGACGCTCCCGTTTCCGGCTCCGGCGGAGTCGCAGGCAGTACGAAGGAGGTTCCCGATGGTTCTGGTTCGACAGGAGATCGGCGATGTTCTGAGGGACTTCCGACTGCAGAAGGGTCGTACCCTTCGTCAGGTCGCGTCCAAGGCGAGCGTCGCGCTCGGCTATCTGAGCGAGGTGGAGCGCGGTCAGAAAGAGGCCTCCTCCGAGATCCTCGCATCGGTCGCAGAAGCGCTCGACACGCCCATCTCGGTGATCATGCACGAGGTCGGCGATCGGCTCGCCGTGCTCGAGAGCCTCTCGGTCGTGCCCGACAGCCTGCCCGACGAGCTCGTCGCCGAGTTCGACGCGGGCATGATGGTGCGCTGAGCTCCCACACGTCTCACGATCAACGATCGGCCGGTCCTTCGACCGGCCGATCGTTCGTCTCCCGCCCGTCTCGTCCACAGGAGTCCCAGTGAAGTTGAGCGAGTTCCGGTTCGCCGTCGATCACGAGTTCGGCGCGGGGTACGGCGCCGTGGTGGTCGCCGACCTGGCGCTGGCGGGCGTCGGCGGGCGCACGGCGCGCGAGGCGCTCGCGGCCGGGGTGCCGGCGCGCACGGTGTGGTTCGCCCTCTGCGATGCGGCGGATGTGCCGGAGGAGCGCCGGCACGGCGTCGGCAGACCGACGCCGGGGGCGTCGGGCGCGCACGGCACGCGCTGAGGCGACGATCTCCGATCGAACGTGCGCCGAAGGCATGTTCGACACGCGGGGCGGCGATCGAACATCTGTTCGGTCGATCCGATACGCTCCTCAACAGCAGGAGCTTCGACGCGACTCTCCACATCTCGACGGTTCGCCCGACGGATGTCGGTGGTCGGCCATACGGTTCTGACGTCGGAACACACCGCAACCGCCTTGTCGCCGCACGGCGCGGGTCACGACCCACCCGAGCAACGACAGCCTAGAGGCAGCCGCATCGCCCACGAAGGAGCCAATCATGCCATCAGCAGTAGACCGCGAGAAAGCACTCGAGACCGCACTCGCCCAGATCGACCGCCAGTTCGGCAAGGGCTCGGTGATGCGCCTCGGCAGCGAAGACCGTGCCCCCGTCGAGGTGATCCCCACGGGTTCGATCGCGCTCGACGTCGCGCTCGGCGTCGGCGGCCTGCCCCGCGGCCGCATCATCGAGATCTACGGTCCCGAGTCCTCGGGCAAGACCACGCTCACGCTCCACGCGATCGCCAACGCCCAGCGCGCGGGCGGCATCGCCGCGTTCGTCGACGCCGAGCACGCGCTCGACCCCGAATACGCCAAGAAGCTCGGCGTCGACATCGACGCGCTGCTGGTGTCGCAGCCCGACACGGGCGAGCAGGCGCTCGAGATCGCCGACATGCTCGTGCGGTCGGGGTCGATCGACCTCATCGTGATCGACTCCGTCGCGGCACTCGTGCCGCGTGCCGAGATCGAGGGCGAGATGGGCGACTCGCACGTCGGCCTGCAGGCGCGCCTCATGTCGCAGGCGCTTCGCAAGCTCACGGGCGGGCTCAACCAGACCAACACCACGATGATCTTCATCAACCAGCTGCGTGAGAAGATCGGCGTCTTCTTCGGCAGCCCCGAGACGACGGCGGGCGGCAAGGCGCTCAAGTTCTACGCCTCGGTCCGGCTCGACATCCGTCGTATCGAGACGCTGAAGGACGGCACCGACGCGGTCGGCAACCGCACGCGCGTCAAGGTCGTCAAGAACAAGATGGCGCCGCCGTTCAAGCAGGCCGAGTTCGACATCCTGTACGGCGTCGGCATCTCGCGAGAGGGCAGTCTCATCGACTACGGCGTCGATCAGGGCATCGTCAAGAAGTCGGGCGCGTGGTACACCTACGACGGCGATCAGCTGGGCCAGGGCAAAGAGAACGCCCGCAACTTCCTGTTGTCCAACCCCGACATCGCGGCCGACATCGAGACGAAGATCCTCGTCAAGCTCGGCATCGGTGCTGCCGGCGCGGCCGGTGCCGCCGCGGCGCCCGTCAACGTCGAGCCGATCGCGCCGAAGCTCGGGCGCAAGGGCGCCTGAGCGAACCGCCGCAGTGCGGTGACGATCATGGCCGACCGGCATGCCGGCGGATCGGGTACGAGACCGGGGGAGCGTCGATGAACGACGAAGCAGAGCACATCGCACCGGTCTCGTACCTGCCCTGGGCGAAACCCGGGCGCGAGTCCGAGGGCGCTGCCCCTGCGGCCCCGGCTGCCCGGGTCGGGGGTTCCCGCTCGGGCGGCCGACGCCGGCCGGTCATGACGGCGGTCGACCCCGGGCCCGAGCGCGACGACGAGGCCGATCCCGACGTCGACCGCGAGACCGGGCCCGAGCGCGACGAGCGCATCGATCGCATCATCGTCGCGCGACTGCGCCGGTCGTCGCTGTCCGTCGCCGAGGTGCGTTCGGCCCTCGTCGAGCACGGGCTCGACGCGGCCGAGATCGAGGAGTGGATCGAGCGGTACGAGCGCTTCGGGTACCTCGACGACGCACGCCTCGCCGAGCAGCTCGTGCACGTCAACGCGGGTCGGCGGGGCAAGGGCAGCGGCGCCATTCTCCAAGAGCTCTCTCGTCGCGGCGTGGACGCCGAGGCGGCCCGGGCCGCGCTCGACGGCCTCGACCCCGAGACCGAGTTCGAGAACGCGCTCGCGGTGGCCGAGCGTCGCGTGCGCCAGTTGCGGGGGCTCGAGCACCAGGTGGCCGAGCGCCGCCTCTCCGCCTTCCTCCAGCGCCGCGGGTACTCGGGCGAGGTCGTCCGTCAGGCGGTGACGCAGGCGCTCGCAGCCGAGGGCTCGTAAACTGGAGTCATCATGAGCATCACTGACGACGTCTCGGTCGCCGAGGCCCACGGCGCCGCGCCCGCACCCCGCACCTACGAGGTGCGCACCTTCGGCTGCCAGATGAACGTGCACGATTCCGAACGCCTCTCGGGGTCGCTCGAGGCGGCGGGCTACGTCCCGGCCGACGGCGCCGAGGCCGACATCGTCGTCATCAACACCTGCGCGGTCCGCGAGAACGCCGACAACAAGCTCTACGGCAACCTCGGCCACCTCGCCGGGGTCAAGCGGCGTCACGCGGGCATGCAGATCGCCGTCGGCGGCTGCCTCGCCCAGAAGGACAAGAACGTCATCCTCGAGAAGGCACCCTGGGTCGATGTCGTGTTCGGCACGCACAACATGGGCTCGCTGCCGAGCCTGCTCGAACGGGCGCGCCACAACGACGAGGCCCAGCTCGAGATCCTCGACGCCCTCGAGGTGTTCCCGTCCACGCTGCCGACCAAGCGCGACTCGACCTACAGCGGCTGGGTGTCGATCTCGGTCGGCTGCAACAACACCTGCACGTTCTGCATCGTGCCGTCGCTGCGCGGCAAGGAGAAGGACCGTCGACCGGGCGACGTGCTCGCCGAGGTGCAGGCGCTCGTCGACGACGGCGCGATGGAGGTCACGCTCCTGGGGCAGAACGTGAACTCCTACGGCGTCGAGTTCGGCGACCGTCAGGCGTTCGGCAAGCTGCTGCGGGCGGCCGGCCGGATCGAGGGCCTCGAGCGCATCCGGTTCACCAGCCCGCATCCGGCCGCCTTCACCGACGACGTCATCGACGCGATGGCCGAGACCCCCGCCGTCATGCCGCAGCTGCACATGCCGTTGCAGTCCGGATCCGACCGCGTCCTGAAGGCGATGCGCCGGTCGTACCGCTCCGAGAAGTTCCTCGGCATCCTCGACCGGGTGCGTGCGAAGATCCCGAACGCGGCCATCTCGACCGACATCATCGTCGGGTTCCCCGGCGAGACCGAGGAGGACTTCCTCGAGACCATGCGCGTGGTCGAGGCGGCGCGGTTCGCCTCCGCCTTCACGTTCCAGTACTCCATCCGCCCCGGCACGCCCGCCGCGACCATGGACGACCAGATCCCGAAAGAGGTCGTGCAAGAGCGCTACGAGCGTCTCACCGCGCTGCAGGAGCGCATCTCCTGGGAGGAGAACCAGAAGCTCGTGGGGCGTGCGGTCGAGGTGCTCGTGTCCACGGGCGAGGGCAAGAAGGACGCCGAGACGCACCGCCTGAGCGGCCGCGCCGAAGACAGCAGGCTCGTGCACTTCGAGGTGCCGAACGGCTCCGCGATGCCTCGTCCGGGCGACGTGGTGTCCGTGGTCATCACGCAGGCGGCGCCGTTCCACCTCATCGCCGACGCACCCGCCGGTGCGCCCCTGCGCATCCGCCGCACGCGCTCGGGCGACGCATGGGATCGCTCGCAGGCCGAGAGCTGCGGCGTTCCCGCCTCTCCCGGCGCAGACGCTTCGGGCGGGGGCGGCGCCCGCGTCTCGCTCGGGCTTCCGACGGTGCGCGTGCTGCCCTCGACGGCCGAGCCGCTCATCAAGCCCGGCTTCGGAACCTTCCCCATCTACGACCTCGACGACGACCTCCGCTGATCGCGGAGGGCATCGCATGACGCTCATCGCGGTCGTCGGCGCGACCGGCACCGGCAAGTCGGACTTCGCGCTCGACCTCGCCGAATCCTTCGCCCGCGCCGGTCGATCGGCCGAGGTGGTCAACGCCGATGCCATGCAGCTCTACCGCGGCATGGACATCGGCACGGCCAAGCTCGCGCCCGACGAGCGGCGCGGTATCCCGCATCACCTGCTCGACGTGCTCGAGGTCGCCGACGAGGCATCCGTCGCGGCGTACCAGCGGGACGCGAGACGCGCGGTCGACGAGATCGTCGATCGCGGCGACGTGGCGCTGCTCGTCGGGGGCTCCGGTCTGTACGTGTCGTCGGTGATCCACGATTTCCGGTTCCCGGGAACGGATGCCGCGGTGCGCGCGCGTCTCGAGGCCGATCTCGCCGAGCTGGGCCCCGGCCTGCTGCACGCCCGCCTGCGCGAGATCGACGCCGAGACGGCGCAGGCGGTCGACCCGTCGAACGGGCGTCGGCTCGTGCGGGCGCTCGAGGTCATCGAGCTCACGGGCGAGCCGAAGGCCGCGCGCCTGCCCGACGAGCCGGTTCCGTGGCGCGCGCACCGCATCGTGCACCTGCGGAGCGACCGCGCCGAGCTGATCGGCCGTCTCGACGCCCGCGCCGCCCGGATGTTCGACGTCGGGCTCGTCGACGAGGTGCGCGCGCTGCTGCCGCTCGGCCTGGAGTCGGGGGTGACGGCGCGCCGGGCGATCGGCTACGCGCAGGCGCTCGCAGAACTCGAGGGGCGGATGTCGCGCGCCGAGGCCGTCGCAGAGACCCAGCAGCTCACGCGCACCTACGCCCGCCGACAGGTCGGGTGGTTCCGCCGATACCGCGCTGCGGCCGACCTCGACGCCGCCGACGGCGCCGCCCGCGCCCGGGAACTGGCGCGGCTGACGGCCCTAGACTGAGCAGATGTCCTTCGACCTGCGCTTCACCAAGGGCCACGGCACCGGCAACGACTTCGTGCTGTTCGCCGACCCCGAGGGCGGCACCGAGCTCACGCCGACGCAGATCGCCGCGGTGTGCGACCGTCACTTCGGCGTCGGCGCAGACGGGTTCATCCGCGCGGTGCGCTCGACGAAGCTCGCAGCGGGTGCCTCGATCGTGGCCGAAGCCCCCGACGCGGTCTGGTTCATGGACTACTGGAATGCCGACGGCTCCGCGTCCGAGATGTGCGGCAACGGCGTCCGGGTGTTCACCCGGTTCCTGCTCGATCAGGGGCTCGTCGAGCTCGCGCCCGGCGGGTCGATCGCGATCGGCACGCGCGCGGGAGTTCGTCGGGTGAGCCGTTCCGAGCATGGATTCGAGGTCGACATGGGCGCCTGGCGGCTCGACGGGGCCGAGCCGCTCGTGCGTGCCAAGGGCCTTCCGGTCGCGCGTCCGGGTCTCGGCATCGATGTGGGCAATCCGCACGTCGTCGTGGCCCTCGCCGACGACGACGAGCTCGCGGGCCTCGACCTCGGGTACCTGCCGATCCTCGATCCCGCCCCTTCGGCCGGCGCGAACGTCGAGTTCGTGGTTCCGGCCGAGCCGCTCGTCGAGGCGGGCGTCGGTCGCATCCGCATGCGCGTCCACGAACGCGGCTCGGGCGAGACGCTCTCGTGCGGCACCGGGGCGGTGGCCTCGGCGCTCGCCGTGCGGCACTGGGCCGGGGCGGGGGCGCCGAACGACTGGCGCGTGCAGGTGCCGGGGGGCATCGTCGGCGTGCGCATGTTCGACGGCGCCGACGGCGAGCACGTGGCGCTCTCGGGTCCGGCCGAGCTCGTGTTCGACGGCGTCCTGGCGCTCGCGTGAAGGCTTCGGCGCTCGCCTGATCGTCGCTCCGGCGCGCGCTGGGCGGTCGCCGCGGGCCGACCGGAATCCTCCGTCGCCGGCGTCAGCCGACGGGCCGCGCGGCGGCGAGCACGCGGAAGCCCTTCGACGTCTGGGCGCGTTCGACGTCGAACGAGAGCTCTTCGGCGAGCCACCGCTGCAGCGACTCCGCGCCGAGGTGCTTGGCGACGACGAGCCACGCGGCCGCGTCCTCGTCGAGCCGGGGGAGCCAGGTCGAGAGCATCGCGTGCAGCTCCTGCTTTCCGACGCGGATCGGCGGGTTCGACCAGATCGTCGCGAACGCGAGGTCGTCGGGAACATCCGAGGGCAGCACCGCGTTGACGTTGTCGAGGCCGAGGCGCGCCGCGTTGGCTCGCACGAGTTCGAGGGCGCGCTCGTTGACGTCGACCGCCCACACCGTGGCATCCGGAGCCTGGAGCGCCATCGCGAGCGCGATGGGGCCCCACCCGGCGCCGAGGTCGAGCAGATGCCCGGAGGCGGGCGGCGCCGGCACGGCCTCGAGGAGCACGCGGGTGCCCTGATCGAGATGGTCGGGGCTGAACACTCCGGCGGCGGTCGCGAGGTCGACGTCGCGACCGGCGAGGTGCACGCGGATGGTCCGGGTGCGCGAGTCGCTCCGGGGGGATGCGGAGAAGTAGTGGTCGGAGCCCATGGCAGCACGGTAGCGCACCGTGATCGACACGGGCCGTGAGCGAACCGGGACCGCAGGCCGACCGGGAACCGAGAGCGAAGTAGGGTTGACAGAATGAACGAAGCCGAAGACCGCCCCACCGACGACGCCGTCGACCGGGTGCTGCGCAACGCGGAGCCGACCGCGAGCGTGGCGCGGTTCGGCGCGGGCGAGGCATCCGCCATCATGCGAACGGATGCCGCGAGCCGCTCCACGACCGACGGCGACCAGTTCGAGCGCGAAGACCGTGCGGCGCTGCGGCGCGTGGCGGGCCTGTCGACCGAGCTCGAGGACGTCACCGAGGTCGAGTACCGCCAGCTGCGCCTCGAGAACGTCGTGCTCATCGGCGTGTACTCGCAGGGCTCCCAAGAGGACGCCGAGAACTCGATGCGCGAGCTCGCGGCCCTCGCCGAGACCGCCGGCGCCCGGGTGCTCGACGGGCTCCTGCAGCGCCGGCCGCACCCCGACCCCAGCACCTACCTCGGGCGAGGCAAGGCCGAAGAGCTGCGCCACGTCGTCGCCGCCGTCGGCGCCGACACGGTCATCGCCGACACCGAGCTCGCACCGAGTCAGCGGCGTGCGCTCGAAGACGTGGTGAAGGTCAAGGTCATCGACCGCACGGCCGTGATCCTCGACATCTTCAGCCAGCACGCCAAGAGCCGTGAGGGCAAGGCCCAGGTCGAGCTCGCGCAGCTCGAGTACCTGCTCCCTCGCCTCCGCGGCTGGGGCGAGTCGATGTCGCGTCAGGCCGGCGGCCAGGTCGGCGGCGCCGGCGCGGGCATGGGCTCCCGCGGTCCGGGCGAGACGAAGATCGAACTCGATCGCCGCCGCATCCACTCGCGCATGGCGAAGCTGCGCAAGCAGATCGTCGGCATGAAGCCCGCGCGCGACGCGAAGCGCGCCAACCGGCGTCGCAACGCCGTGCCGTCGGTCGCGATCGCGGGATACACGAACGCGGGCAAGTCGAGCCTGCTCAACCGCATCACGGGTGCGGGGCTGCTCGTCGAGAACGCCCTCTTCGCGACGCTCGACGCGACCGTGCGACGCAACACGACCGCCGACGGCCGCGTCTACACGATCGCCGACACCGTCGGGTTCGTCCGCAACCTCCCGCACCAGCTCGTCGAGGCGTTCCGGTCGACGCTCGAAGAGGTCGGCGACGCCGACCTGATCGTCCACGTCGTCGACGCCGCGCACCCCGACCCCGCAGGCCAGATCGCCACGGTCCGCGACGTCATCGGCGATGTCGGCGCCCGCGACATCCCCGAGCTCATCGTCTTCAACAAGGCGGACCTCGTCGGGCCCGAGGAGCGTCTCGTGCTGCGCGGGCTCGCCGCCGACGCGGTCTTCGCCTCGGCGCGCACGGGCGAGGGCGTCGACGAGGTGCTCGCCGCGATCACGCGCATGCTGCCCGACCCGTCGGTCGAGATCGACCTCCTCGTGCCGTACGACCGCGGCGACGTCGTCTCGACGCTGCACGAGTCGGCCCGGGTCGTCTCGGTCGACTACGCCGAAGACGGCACGAGGGTGCGGGCGCTCGTCTCACCCGAGCAGGCCGCCCAGCTCGACGTCTTCTCCGCCGCATCGGCCTCCTGAGAAACCGACCGCGACTTCCCGCGCCGCACGGGGTGCTCGTCCGACGCATCACGTCGTCCGGCGTCAAAGTGCGTCACATCCCGTGCGGTGGTCCGCGACATCCGCGTATGGTCTGATCTTGATCGAAACGTGTGCGGCCCGATGCCGAACACCTGGAGCGACAGCCGAGCCCGGCACCCGCCCGCGAGACCACCAGCCGTGACGGCCGGGGTGCGCGGCCTGTGTGCCCGCCCCGCCCCACGGTGTCCACCGGGGAGCAGAGCATGGCGCAGCACCGAGACGAGACGACCGCATCGAGCGGTGCACCGCAGACGCCGGTGTCGTTCGAGCTCTACCCGCCGCGAACCGACGCCGCCGCGATCGCGCTCGGCCGCACCATCGACCGCCTCGCGCAGGTCGATCCGGCGTTCATCTCGGTGACCTTCGGCGCCGGCGGGTCCTCGCGCGACCGCTCGCTGACCGTGCTCCGCTACATCCTCGAGAACACCGACATCGAGCCGATGGCCCACCTCACCTGCGTCGGCTCCTCCCACGCCGAGGCGAACGAGCTCGTGCGCCGTTTCCTCGACGCCGGCATCCGCAGCTTCCTCGCGCTCCGCGGCGACCCGCCCGCCGGCGCCGGTGAGGATGCGCCGCTCGGCGACCTGGCGACCGCGGCGGAGCTCGTCCAGCTCATCCACCGGGTGCAGCAGGAACGCGAGCCGTTCGCGCAGGTGGCGGTCCCGGGCAACCCGGGTGCGCGCCGCATCCGGAAGCGTGCCGACCGCACGCGGGTCGCCGTCGCGGCCTTCCCGACCGGCCACCCTCGTTCCAAGGACGCCGCCCGCGACGTCGACGTGCTGCTCGCGAAGGAGGTCTCGGGAGCGAACCTCGCGATCACCCAGCTGTTCTGGGAGGCCGACGACTACCTGTCCTTCGTCGAGCGCGCTCGCGCGGCCGGGGTGAGCATCCCCATCCTTCCGGGCATCATGCCGACCACGACGCCCGCCCGGCTGGCGAAGCTCACCGAGCTCACCGGCGTCGAACCGCCCGCGGAGTACTCGATCGCGCTCGAGATCGAACCGGATGCCGCCGGTCAGACCGACATCGGCATCTCGTTCGCGACGGACCTCGCGGCCGAGGTGCTCGCGGGCGGGGCGCCGGGCCTGCACCTCTACACGTACAACCGCCACGAGGCCGTGCTCGACGTCGTCGACCGGCTCGGGCTGATGCCGAAGACCCAGACCGCCAACGAGAGGAACGTCACGAGACGATGACCGCACGCACCTTCCCCACCGGAACGATCATCGGGTACCCGCGGATCGGGCGACGCCGAGAGCTCAAGCGCGCCGTCGAGGCGTTCTGGGCCGGCCGCATCGATGCCGGCGAGCTCGAATCCGTCGCCGCGGACCTGCGGGCCGCGACGCGCGAACGCCTCGCGGGTCTCGGGCTCGGCCGCGAGGACTCCTCGATCCCCGAGTCGTTCTCGTTCTACGACCAGGTGCTCGACGCCGCGATCGCGGTCGGCGCCGTTCCGCCGAGGTTCGCGCATCTCGTCGACGCCGACGGCCGCGTCGACCTCGCGGGCCTCTTCACCGTCGCGCGGGGCGAAGGCGAGCACGCACCGCTCGAGATGACGAAGTGGTTCGACTCGAACTACCACTACCTCGTTCCCGAGATCTCGCCGACGACCGCGTTCTCGCTGCACGCCGAGCGCATCGTCGCGGGCTTCCTCGAGGCACGCGAAGCCGGGTACCTCACGCGCCCCGTGATCGTCGGCCCGATCACCTTCCTCGCGCTCGCGAAGCCGGCCGACGGCGCTCCCGAGGGCTTCCGCCCGCTCGATCGGCTCGACGACCTCGTGCCCGTCTACGCCGGGCTGTTCGAGCAGCTCGCCGAGGCCGGGGCCGAATGGGTGCAGCTCGACGAGCCCGCGCTCGTCAGCGAGAGCCTCGACGAGCCGCGCGCGCGCCTCGTCGCTGCCGTGGGCGGCGTCTACGGGGCGCTCGGCGCGCTCGACGCCCGGCCCTCGATCTTCGTCGCCGCGCCCTACGGCTCGCTCGACGAGGCGCTGCCCGCCCTCGCCGCGACACCGGTCGAGGCCATCGGGCTCGACCTCGTGCGAGGATCGCTGCCCGACGCGTTCGATCCCGCCACCGCCGAGTCGCTCGCCGCGAAGACGCTCGTCGCGGGCGTCGTCGACGGCCACAACATCTGGCGCGGCGACCTGGCCGACGCGTTCGCGCGCGTCGAGGCGGTGCGCTCGCTCGCAGGTTCGGTCGCGGTGTCGACCTCGACCTCGCTGCTGCACGTGCCGCACGACGTGGCCGACGAGCCGCAGCTCGACCCCCGGCTCGCGAGCTGGCTCGCGTTCGCCGACCAGAAGGTGGCGCAGGTCACGGTGCTCGCGCGCGGCCTCGCCGAGGGGCGCGCGGCCGTCGAGGCCGACCTCGACGCGGCATCCGCGGCGCTCCGTGACCGCGTGCAGGCGCCCGGCGTGCGCATTCCGCGTGTTCGCGACCGTCTCGCGGCGCTCGAGGACGCCGACTTCTCGCGCACCGCGTACGAGGAGCGGGTCGCGGCGCAGGCCTCCCTCGACCTCCCGGAGCTTCCGACGACGACCATCGGCTCGTTCCCCCAGACCGCTGAGATCCGCCGCGCACGGGCTGGCCTCCTGAGCGGCGCCGTCTCGGCCGAGGGGTACCGCGCGCAGATGCGCGAGGAGATCGAGCGGGTCATCCGGCTGCAGGAGCGCATCGGCCTCGACGTGCTCGTGCACGGCGAACCCGAACGCAACGACATGGTGCAGTACTTCGCCGAGCTCCTCGACGGCTTCGCCGTGACCGTGAACGGCTGGGTCCAGTCGTACGGGTCGCGGTGCACGCGCCCCTCGATCCTCTGGGGCGACGTCTCGCGCCCCGAACCCATGACGGTCGAGTGGGCGGCCTACGCGCAGTCGCTGACCGAGAAGTCCGTCAAGGGCATGCTCACCGGCCCCGTGACGATCCTCGCCTGGTCGTTCGTGCGCGACGACCAGCCGCTCGCCGACACCGCACGCCAGGTGGCCCTCGCGCTGCGCGACGAGATCGGCGACCTCGAGTCGGCGGGCATCCGCATCATCCAGGTCGACGAGCCCGCGCTGCGCGAGCTCCTGCCGTTGAAGCTGGCCGACCAGGCGGCCTACCTCGACTGGTCCGTGGGCTCGTTCCGTCTCGCGACGGCCGGCGCGCACCCGGCGACGCAGATCCACACGCACCTCTGCTACTCCGAGTTCGGGGTCGTCATCGACGCGATCCGCGATCTCGACGCGGATGTCACCTCCATCGAGGCGGCCCGGAGCCGCATGGAGGTGGTCGACGACCTCGCCGCGAGCGGGTTCGACCACGGCATCGGCCCCGGCGTGTACGACATCCACTCGCCCAGGGTGCCGAGCGTCGACGAGGTCACCGCGCTGCTCGAGCGCGCCGTCGGCGGCATCCCCGCGACGCGTCTCTGGGTCAATCCCGACTGCGGCCTGAAGACCCGCGGCTACGAGGAGACGGTGTCCTCGCTCGAGAACCTCGTCGCCGCGACGAACGAGGTTCGAGCTTCGGCCGTCCGGGAACCGGTCTCGGCCTAGGAGATCTCACGCCGGACGGCGGGCGACGCATCGTGCGTCGCCCGCCGTTCCGCATTCGGAGGGATCGTGCCTCTGGCGCTGGCGCTGGCGCTGGCGCTGGCGCAGGCGCTGCGGTGTGGGGCTCAGACCGACCTGAGCACCGCCACGATCTTGCCGAGCACCTCGGCGGCGTCGCCCAGGATCGGCTCGAACGCGCTGTTGCGGGGGAGCAGCCAGGTGTGGCCGTCGCGCTGACGGAAGACCTTGACGGTCGCCTCGCCGTCGAGCATCGCCGCGACGATCTCGCCGTTCTCGGCGGTGCGCTGCGAGCGCACGACCACCCAGTCGCCGTCGCAGATGGCGGCGTCGATCATGGAGTCGCCGACGACCTTCAGCATGAACAGCTCGCCCTTGCCGACGAGCTGCCGGGGGAGCGGGAAGACCTCGTCGACCTGCTGCTCGGCCGTGATGGGCACGCCGGCGGCGATGCGCCCGACGAGCGGCACCATGGCGGCGTCGCCGACAGGGGCGGGATCGCCCGCGGACGGGAGGCGCGGCTCGACGCCGGGGAGCTCGATGAGCACCTCGAGTGCACGGGGCCGATTGGGGTCGCGTCGCAGGTAGCCCGCGAGCTCGAGCTGATTGAGCTGGTGGGTCACGCTCGACAGCGACGAGAGCCCAACGGCGTCGCCGATCTCGCGCATGCTCGGCGGGTACCCGCGATCGGAGACCGAACGCTGGATCGCCTCGAGGATCGAGATCTGCTTGGCGCTGAGGCTCTTGCGGCGTCGGCTGCGACCGGACTCGCGCAGGTCGTCGAGTTCGGTGCTCATCGTCGCTCCTCGGGGTAGATCCGCCGAACGAATGTCGGTGGTGTCTGATCGACTGTCGTCGGACATTCGAAACTGTATCCGCACCGCAGTGGCGCGGCAAACATCCGTTCGAGTGTGTCGCGAGATCCGGCCGCGATTTCTTCTCGGTCGATCCTCTTGCGGTCTTCGACATTCGAAGATATATTCGGAACAGAGTTTCGCATCCGGCCCTCCCGGCCGAGGGCCGGATGCGACTCGCTACAGGAGGTGCGAGATGAGCGCAGTGATGGTCAGTCCCGTGATGGTCGGCGGTTCGCCCGCGACCGACTCCGTGCCCGCCGGCTTCGACGCGCAGGCGCTGCGAGGGGCCGTGCACAGCCGGCTCCGCCTCACCAGGCGCGGGCGCGTCGTGCTGACGGCGCTCGCCGCCGTTCCCATCACGGTGTTCGCCCTCTCCCTCGTGCTCGGCAGCGGGGGAGCCGCGGCCGAGATGGATTCGCCCTCGAACGTCGGGCTCTCCTACCTCACCGTCGCCGACGGCGAGTCGTTGTGGGCCATCGCCGAGTCGATCGCGCCCGCGAGCGACCCGCGCGAGGTCATCTCCGAGATCATGCGGCTCAACGGGCTCCGAGACTCGACCGTCCAGCCGGGTCAACGGCTCGCGCTCCCGGCCGTGCCGTAGAGGTGTCGTCCGGTGTCGTGGGCGCCGAGTCGCCGCGCCGCGGCTCGCTAGCATTGATCGGGTGACCACTCTCGACGACCTGCCCATCCGCGATGATCTTCGCGGCAGAAGCCCGTACGGAGCGCCGCAGAAGGCCGTTCCCGTCGCGCTCAACGTCAACGAGAACACGCATCCGATTCCCGAGGCGGTGGCGCACGACATCGTCGCACGCGTCGCGGCCGCGATCCTCCAGCTGAACCGCTACCCCGATCGCGAGTTCTCCGAACTGCGCGCGGCGTTCGCCGGCTATCTCGGTCACGACCTCCGGGCGGCCCAGATCTGGGCGGCCAACGGCTCCAACGAGGTGCTCCAGCACGTGTTGCAGGCGTTCGGCGGCCCAGGGCGCACCGCGCTCGGCTTCGGGCCCACCTACTCGATGTACGGGCTGCTCTCCTCCGGCACCGGCACCGCCTGGGTCGAGGCGCCCCGCGACGCGGAGTTCGAGCTCGGCCCCGAGACGGCCGTCGCCGCGATCCGCGAGCACGATCCCGACCTCGTGCTGCTCTGCTCGCCGAACAACCCCACCGGCACCCCGCTCTCGCACGAGACGATCGCGGCCGTCGTCGACGCCGCCCGCGGCATCGTCGTGGTCGACGAGGCGTACCACGAGTTCGCCGATCCCGGCACGCCGAGCGCGCTCGAGCTGCTCGAAGGCCGGCCCCGGCTCATCGTGTCGCGCACGATGAGCAAGGCGTTCGCGTTCGCCGGCGCCCGGGTCGGCTACCTCGCCGCGGACCCCGCGGTCGTCGACGCGCTCCGGCTCGTCCGCCTGCCCTACCACCTGTCGGCGCTCACGCAGGCGGCGGCGCTCGCGGCGCTCGACCACAGCGCCGAGATGCTCGCGATGGTCGACGACATCCGCGGGCAGCGGGAGCGCATCTCCGACGAGCTCTCGCGACTCGGGTTCCACCCGTACCGCAGCGGTGCGAACTTCGTGCTCTTCGGCGGCGTCGACGAGCCCCACCGGGTGTTCGAGGCGCTGCTCGCCCGCGGCATCCTGATCCGCGACATCGGGCTGCCCGGATGCCTTCGCGTGACGGCCGGCACCGAGGCCGAGACGACGGCGTTCCTCGAGGCGATCGCCGAGTTCGCGCCCCGAGGAGACGACGCGTCGAAGATCGCATCGGGCGCCGCGTCGGTGCCCGATGCGACCGATCGACCCGCGAATAGGATGGACGCATGACGACTTCGACCGCACCGCGCACGGCGCGAGTGCAGCGCGAGACGAGCGAGTCCAGCATCGACCTCTCGATCGACCTCGACGGAACCGGCTCGAGCGACATCGAGACCTCGGTGCCGTTCTACGACCACCTGCTCACGGCGTTCGCCAAGCACTCGTTGACCGACCTCACGGTTCGCGCCACGGGCGACACCCACATCGACGTGCACCACACGGTCGAAGACGTCGGCATCGTGCTCGGTCAGGCGATTCGCCAGGCCCTCGGCGACAAGCGCGGCATCTCCCGCTACGGCGACGCGCTCGTTCCGCTCGACGAGGCGCTCGTGCAGGCGGTGGTCGACATCTCGGGGCGCCCCTACCTGGTGCACGCCGGTGAGCCTGCGGGCTTCGAGTACCACCTGATCGGCGGCCACTTCACGGGGTCGATGGTGCGGCACGTCTTCGAGGCGATCACGTACAACGCCGGGCTCACCGTGCACGTGAACGTCCTCGGCGGGCGCGACGCGCACCACATCGCCGAGGCCGAGTTCAAGGCGTTCGCGCGCGCGTTCCGTCAGGCGAAGGCATTCGACCCGCTGGTGTCGGGCATCCCGTCCACCAAGGGCGCGCTGTGACGCGTCGCCCACGCGTCGTCGTGCTCGACTACGGCTCGGGCAACGTGCACTCGGCGGCGAAGGCGCTCGAGCGCGCTGGCGCCGAGGTCGAGGTCACCGCCGACCGCGGTGCCGCGCTCGAGGCCGATGGGCTGCTCGTGCCCGGCGTCGGCGCCTTCCAGGCCGTCGCCGACCGGTTGAGGGCGGTCCGCGGCGACGAGATCATCGACCGCCGGCTGGCGGGCGGTCGCCACGTGCTCGGCATCTGCGTGGGCATGCAGGTGCTCTTCGAGCACGGCGTCGAACGCGGCAACGACACCGAGGGGCTCGGCGAATGGCCGGGAGTCGTCTCCGAGCTGCCGGCCCCGGTCCTCCCGCACATGGGCTGGAACACGGTGCGCCCCGACGAGGGCTCGGTGCTCTTCGAGGGCATCGCCGACGAGCGGTTCTACTTCGTGCACTCGTTCGCCGCCCAGTCGTGGACGCTCGACGTCTCGCCGCCGTTCCCGCGGCCCCGGCTCACGTGGGCCGAGCACGGAGCCCCCTTCCTCGCCGCGGTCGAGAACGGGCCGCTCTCGGCCACCCAGTTCCACCCCGAGAAGTCCGCGGAGGCCGGCATCCGGCTGCTGTCGAACTGGATCCGCTCGCTCGGGTGACCGACCCGTCGCGTCACACGGTCCGGGAACGACGGCCGCCTCGGACTAGGATGCTGTGACTGTGCCGATGCCGCGGTTCTGCGGCATCCGAATTCCCGAGGACAGTGATGAGTGAGTTCAACAAGACCCCCCGCCTCGTGCTGCTCCCCGCGGTCGACGTGGCGGGCGGCAAGGCCGTTCGCCTGACCAAGGGCGAAGCCGGTACCGAGACCAATTACGGCGACCCGATCGACGCGGCGGTCGACTGGGCCGATCAGGGCGCCGAGTGGATCCACCTCGTCGACCTCGACGCGGCCTTCGGGCGCGGGTCGAACGGCGGGATCCTGAAGAAGGCGATCCGACAGGTCCGCGGCCGGGTGAACATCGAGCTGTCCGGCGGCATCCGCGACGACGAGTCGCTCGAGCACGCGCTCGCGATCGGGGCGAAGCGCATCAACCTCGGCACGGCAGCGCTCGAGAACCCCGAGTGGGCGGCATCCGTCATCGCCCAGTACGGGGAGGCCATCGCGGTCGGGCTCGACGTGCGCGGCACGACGCTCGCGGCTCGCGGCTGGACGAAGGACGGCGGCGACCTGTGGCAGGTCATGGACCGTCTCGAAGAGGCCGGCGCCGCGCGCTACGTCGTCACCGACGTCACGAAGGACGGCACGCTCCAGGGCCCGAACCTCGAACTGCTGCGCCAGGTCATGGACCGCACCCACCGCCCCGTGGTGGCATCCGGCGGCATCTCGAACCTCGACGACATCGCGGCGCTCCGCGAGCTCGTGCCGCTCGGCCTCGAGGGCGCGATCGTGGGCAAGGCGCTCTACGCGGGCGCGTTCACGCTGCCCGAGGCGCTGGATGTCGCGTCGCACTGACCCCGGCGACGGCGTCGGGCACGGCCGTCCCGGTCCAGCGGATGCCGCGGGCGGGCAGGGGTCCGACGCGGCGACCGGTTCCGGGCCCGGGCAGCACGACGAGGCCGGCGGCCGCACCGATTCCGCGGGCGTGCCCTGGGCCGGGCGATCCTTCGCGCCGAACCCGCATTCGGCCGACGACGGCCGGGCGCCCGCACCGCTCGCGGCCGCGCTCGCGGCGTTCCGGGACGGCAGCGGCGGTCAGGCCGAGGTCGTCGCCGAATTCGGCGGCTCCCGCCTGCTGATCCCCTTGCTCGCCGAGCTCGGCGACCCTTCCGGCTCAGCGGGGTCCGGCGGCACCGAGATCGGCGAGCACGGGCTCCCGATCGAGAAGAGCCAGGAGCTCTCGATCGTGACCGTCGAGGGCCCCGACGGGCGCCGGGTGCTTCCGGTGTTCGCCTCCGTCGACGCGATGTCGTCGTGGAACCCCGTGGCCCGGCCGGTGCCCGCCGACGGCATCCGCGTCGCGCTGGCCGCCGCCGACGACGGCACCGATCTCGTCGTGCTCGACCCGGGCTCGCCGACGGAGTTCGTGCTTCGCCGGCCGGCCGTCTGGGCCGTCGCGCAGTCGCATCAGTGGCATCCGCCGTTCGAATCGGCCGAGGTGCGCATGGCCTTCGCCCGTTCCGTGTCGACCGAGCTCGCCGTGCTCGGCTTCGAACTCGAGGCCGGCGATCCCGAAGCGCGGCTCGCGGGGCCCGAGCTGATCGTGGAGCTCTCGCTCGTCGCGGGGCTCGACCGATCCGAGCTCGACATCGTGCTCGCGCGTCTGGCTCGCCGCTGGGCCGCCGACGACGCGATCGCGACGGGCGTCGACTCGTTGAAGGTCCGCCTGCGCGCCGCGCCCGCGTCGGGCTGAGGCGTTCGCGAGGCGCCCGGCCGTCTGGTGGGGTTGCCGCCTCGCCGGCACGGGTGCAGACTCTCGCCCGGAGGAACGCATGGGCGGGGCATCCGGATCGGACGACGAGTACCGCGCGCCGCTCGAGACCGCGGCGACGCTCTCCCGCGCCTGGCTCGACGGCGTGGCGGCGCGTGCGATCGTGCCCGAGTCCGACATCGAGGCGGTCAAGGACGCCCTCGGGCGCGAACTGCCCGGGACCGGCGCCGATGCCGACGAGGTCGTCGCAGCGCTCGCGGCGGCGATCGAGCCGGGGCTCATGACGATGCAGTCGTCCCGGTTCTTCGGCTGGGTCATCGGCGGCACCGCGCCGGCCGCGCTCGCGGCGGACTGGCTCGTGAGCGCGTGGGACCAGAACGCGGCGCTCCGGGAGGTGACGCCCGGCGTGAACGCGGCCGAGGAACTCGCGGGCGAGTGGGTCTGCCAGCTGCTCGGGCTTCCGGGCGGCACGGTCGCGGGCTTCACGACCGGTGCGACGACCGCGAACCTCGTCGCGCTCGCGGCGGCGCGTCATGCGGTGCTCGCAGGGGTCGGCTGGGACGACGCGGTCGAGGGCATCCAGGGGGCGCCGCGCATCCGGGTGCTCGCGGGGGAGGAGCACCACCCCTCGGTCGACGTCGCCCTGCGGGTGCTCGGGCTCGGGCGTCCCGTCGACGTCGCGGCCGATGCCGAGGGGCGCATGGTCCCCGAGGCGCTCGAGGCGGCGCTCGCGGACGTCGACGGCCCCGCGATCGTCTGCCTCCAGGCGGGGAACATCCACTCCGGGGCGTCCGACCCGTTCGAGGCGTCCATCGACCTCGCCCGCGCCGCGAGCGCCTGGGTGCACGTCGACGGGGCGTTCGGACTGTGGGCGGCGGCGAGCCCGCGTCTGCGCCGCCTGGTCGAGGGGGTGGAGCGGGCCGATTCCTGGGCCACCGACGCGCACAAGACCCTCAACGTGCCGTACGACGCCGGCATCGTCGCGGTCGCCGAGCCCTCGCATCTCGTGGCGGCGATGACGATGCACGCCGCGTACCTCCCGGCCGCGGAGTCGGGCGTCGACCCGGCCGACCGCGTGCTGGAGCTCTCGCGTCGTGCACGGGGCGTGCCGAGCTACGCGGCCCTGCGCGCGCTCGGCCGCGACGGCGTGGTCGCGCTCGTCGACGGACTCGCCGACGCCGCGGCGGCGCTGGCCGACGGGCTCCGGGCGATGCCGGGGGTGGAGGTGCTCAACGAGGTCTGCTTCACGCAGGTGTGCGCGGCCTTCCACGGCCGGGAGGCGGCCGAGATCGCACGTGCCCTCGACGCCGACGGCGCCGCGCTCGCGCATCCGTCGCGCTGGCACGGCCGGGACGTGCTGCGATTCTCCGTCAGCAATCGCTCGACAGATGCCGCGGCCGTCGAGACGGCCCTCGACGCCGTGCG
Organism: Agromyces terreus; assembly: GCF_009749465.1. Lineage (GTDB taxonomy): Bacteria > Actinomycetota > Actinomycetes > Actinomycetales > Microbacteriaceae > Agromyces > Agromyces terreus. The sequence goes on along the minus strand of NZ_WBIS01000006.1, from coordinate 34,847 downwards.
CCGCGCGCTCGGCTGATCCGCCGGCCCGATTCCCGGCCATCCGGCCCGGATGTCGGTCGGTGGCGGCAGGATGGAGACGTGGCCGCGCTCGATGCCTTCTCCGAAGCCACGCGAACCTGGTTCGCGGAGTCCTTCCGCGCGCCCACGGCCGTGCAGGCGGCCGCGTGGCAGGCGATCGGGCGCGGTGCGCACGCGCTCGTCGTCGCGCCCACCGGCTCGGGCAAGACGCTCTCGGCGTTCCTCTCGGCGATCGACCGGCTCCACGCGGCTCCGACGGCCGCCGGGTCCGAGCCGCCTCCCGCTGGAACACGCGTGCTCTACCTCTCGCCGCTGAAGGCGCTCGGCGTCGACGTCGAACGCAACCTGCGGGCCCCGCTCACGGGCATCGCCCGGGTCTCCGAGCGCCTCGGCGTCGAGCCGCCGAGGGTGAGCGTCGGCGTCCGTTCGGGCGACACGCCGGCCGCCGATCGCCGTGCACTCCTGCGCACGCCGCCCGACATCCTCATCACGACGCCCGAGTCGCTCTTCCTCATGCTCACCTCGCAGGCTCGCGACACGCTCCGCGCGGTCGAGACGGTCATCGTCGACGAGATCCACGCGGTCGCCGCGACGAAGCGCGGCGCGCATCTCGCCCTCTCGCTCGAGCGGCTCGACGCGCTCCTGCCGAAACCGGCGCAGCGCATCGGGCTCTCGGCGACCGTCCGCCCCGTCGAAGAGGTGGCGCGGTTCCTCTGCGCGAGCGCACCGGTCGAGATCGTCGCCCCTCCGAGCGAGAAGCGGTTCGACCTGCGCGTCGTGGTGCCCGTCGAAGACATGGCGCAGCTGCCCGCGAGCGACGACGCGACCGGCTCGATCTGGCCGCACGTCGAGGAGGCCATCCTCGACCAGGTGCTCGCGCACCGCTCGTCGATCGTGTTCGCGAACTCGCGGCGGCTCGCCGAGCGGCTGACGGCACGGCTCAACGAGCTCTCGCTCGAGGCGTCCGAACGCGAGGCGCTCGTCGTGGCGGCCGCGGCGGGCGGTCCGCCCGCGGCCGTGATGGCGCAGTCCGGGCAGACCGCGGGCGCGCCGGCGGTGCTCGCGCGCGCGCACCACGGTTCGGTGAGCAAGGAACAGCGCGCCGAGATCGAAGACGACCTCAAGAGCGGCCGGCTGCGGTGCGTCGTGGCCACGTCGAGCCTCGAGCTCGGCATCGACATGGGCGCCGTCGATCTCGTCGTGCAGGTCGAGTCGCCGCCGTCGGTCTCGAGCGGGCTGCAGCGGCTCGGGCGCGCGGGCCACCAGGTCGGCGAGGTCTCGCGCGGGGTCATCTTCCCGAAGCAGCGGGCCGATCTCGTGCATGCGGCGGTGACGAGCGAGCGCATGCTAGCGGGCGCGATCGAGACCATGCGCGTGCCCGCGAACCCGCTCGACATCCTGGCGCAGCAGACCATCGCCGCGGCCGCGCTCGAACCGCTCGACGTCGACAAATGGTTCGACGCCGTCCGCCGGGCGGCCCCGTTCGGCGGCCTCCCGCGTTCGGCGTTCGACGCGACCCTCGACCTGCTCGCCGGCCGGTACCCGTCCGATCGGTTCGGCGAGCTCCGGCCGCGCGTCGTCTGGGACCGTGAGGCCGGCACGATCGTCGGCAGGCCCGGAGCGCAACGGCTCGCCGTCACGAGCGGCGGCACGATCCCCGACCGCGGCATGTTCGGCGTGTTCCTCGTCGGCGACGAGGCAGGCGGGCGGCGAGTCGGCGAGCTCGACGAGGAGATGGTCTACGAGTCCCGTGTCGGCGACGTGTTCGCACTCGGCGCGACGAGCTGGCGCATCCAGGAGATCACCTTCGACCGCGTGAACGTCGTCCCGGCGTTCGGCCAGCCGGGCCGGGTCCCGTTCTGGAAGGGCGACGGCCTCGGCCGCCCCGCAGAGCTCGGCCGCGCGCTCGGCGCCTTCATGCGCGAGATCGCGGCGGCGCCCGAGTCCGATGCGCGCACGCGCATCACCGGCGCCGGGCTCGACACGTTCGCGGCGAGCAACCTGATCGCCTTCCTCGCCGACCAGGCGAAGGCGACCGGGCATGTCCCCTCCGATCGCACGCTCGTCGTGGAGCGAACCCGCGACGAACTCGGCGACTGGCGGGTCATCCTGCATTCCCCGTTCGGCATGCCGGTGCACGCGCCGTGGGCGCTCGCCGTCGCGGCGCGGGTGCGTGAACGACTCGGCGTCGACGGCGCTGCGGTGGCGGCCGACGACGGCATCATCGTGCGCGTCCCCGACACCGGCATCGACCCGCCCGGAGCGGAGCTCTTCGTCTTCGAAGCCGACGAGCTCGAGCAGCTCGTCACCGAGGAGGTCGGCGGATCCGCCTTGTTCGCCAGCCGGTTCCGCGAGTGCGCGGCACGTGCGCTGCTCCTGCCGAACTATCGGCCGGGGCGCCGCTCGCCGCTGTGGCAGCAGCGTCAGCGATCGGCCCAGCTCCTCGAGGTCGCGAGTGCGTTCCCGACCTTCCCGATCATCCTCGAGACGGTCCGCGAGGTGCTCCAGGACGTCTACGACGTGCCGTCCCTCGTCGAGCTCGCACGAGACGTCGCGGCACGTCGGGTGCGCCTCGTCGAGACGACGACCGAGTCGCCGAGCCCGTTCGCGAGCTCGCTGCTCTTCGGGTACGTCGGCGCGTTCATGTACGAGGGCGATTCGCCGCTCGCCGAGCGCCGCGCTGCGGCGCTCGCGATCGATGCGACCCTGCTCGGGGAACTCCTCGGGCGGGTCGAGCTGCGCGAGCTCCTCGATCCGGGCGTCATCGACACGACCGAGCGCGAGCTGCAGCGGCTCGCCGACGACTGGCGGGTCCGCGGCGTCGAGGGCGTCGCCGATCTCCTGCGGTTGCTCGGCCCGCTCACCGACGACGAGCTGGTCGCGCGCGTCGCCGAGGGCACCGACGCCGCCGCGGCGGCCGATGAGCTCGTCGCGGCACGACGGGCAGTCCGGCTCACGTTCGCGGGCCGAGCCCATCTGGCCGCGGTCGAAGACGTCGGGCGCCTCCGCGACGCGCTGGGCGTCCCCGTGCCGCCGGGCGTCGCGGTCGCGTTCGCCGAGCAGGTCGGCGATCCCCTCGGCGACCTCGTCGGGCGCTATGCACGCACCCACGGGCCGTTCTCGGCCGAGGAGGCGGCGCAGCGCTACGGCATCGGCGTCGCCGTCGCGAAGGCGGCGCTGCGTCGGCTCGCCGACGAACGCCGCGTCGTCGAGGGGGAGTTCCGTCCGAACGGCACCGCGACCGAGTGGTGCGACGCCGACGTGCTCCGACGCCTTCGTCGTCGTTCGCTCGCGGCGCTCCGTCACGAGGTCGAGCCGGTGCCGCAACGGGCCTACGCGAGGTTCCTGCCCGAGTGGCAGCATCTCGGCAGGCCGCTGCGCGGCATCGACGGCGTGCTCGCGGCGGTCGAGCAGCTCGAGGGCGCACGCATCCCCGCGTCGGCATGGGAGTCGTTGGTGCTGCCGGCGCGCGTCGCCGACTACAGCCCGGCGATGCTCGACGAGCTGATGGCCACCGGAGAGGTCGTCTGGTCCGGTGCCGCGGCCCTCGCGGGCGACGACGGCTGGATCACGCTGCACCTGGCCGACACCGCGCCCCTCACGCTCGACCCGCCGCCGGGGGTGGAGACCACGCCGCTCCAGCGCGAGGTGCTCGTCGCGCTCGGCTCGGGCGGCGCGTACTTCTTCCGTCAGCTCGCCGATGCCGTCGGGCGATTCGGTGAACTCGACCAGCCGGTCGCCGACGACGAACTCGCCGAGGCCCTCTGGGGGTTGGTGTGGGCGGGGCTCGTCACGAACGACACGTTCGCTCCCGTTCGGGCGCTGCTCGCCGGCGGCCGCAGCGCACACCGCGCCCCACGCTCGGCGCCGAGGTCGCGGATGCTCCGCGGCCGGGCAGCGCTGCCGCGCGCCTCGTCGGCCGTGATGCGATCCGGTCCGCCGTCGGTGGCCGGCCGATGGTCGATCCTGCCCGTCCCCGACGACGACGCGACCCGACGGGCGCATGCGCTCGGCGAGATGCTGCTCGACCGCTACGGCGTCGTCACCCGCGGGGCGGTGGTCGCCGAGGGCGTGGTCGGCGGATTCGCCCTCGCCTATCGCACCCTCCGCGGCTTCGAGGACTCCGGGCGTTCGCGGCGCGGATACTTCATCGAGCGGCTCGGTGCGGCGCAGTTCGCCGCGACGGGCGCCGTCGACCGGCTGCGCACCCATTCCGATCGCGCCGATCGCTCCGACGGCACGACGGGTGGGCGCTCGGTGCTCGCGCTCGCCGCGACCGACCCGGCGAACGCCTACGGCGCCGCCCTGCCGTGGCCCGAGCCGCCCGGGGAGAGCTCGCACCGTGCGGCTCGCAAGGCCGGCGCGCTGGTCGTGCTGGTCGACGGCGAACTGGTGCTCTACGTCGAGCGCGGCGGCAAGACGATGCTGGCGTACGCCGACGATCCGGAGGTGCTCGGCACCGCGGCCGAAGCGGTCGCCGGGCTCGTGCGCGGCGGTCGGGTCCGCCGGCTCGCGGTCGAGGCCGTCAACGGCGCGTTCGTGCTCTCGACGCCGCTCGGCGCGGCGTTGAAGGCCGCCGGGTTCGGCGAGACGCCGAAGGGGCTGCGGCTCGATGCCCGAGGGTGACACCGTCTACCAGACGGCCGGTCGGCTTCGCCGGGCCCTCGAAGGGCGGCAGTTGACGCGCACCGACTTCCGGGTGCCGCGCTACGCGACGGTCGACCTCGCCGGCGGCACGGTCGACGAGGTGCTCTCGAGGGGCAAGCATCTGCTGATCCGGGTCGGCGAGACGACGATCCACTCCCACCTCAAGATGGAGGGGAGTTGGCGCGTGTTCAGCCCGGGGGAGCGCTGGAACCGCCCGGCCCATCTGGCTCGCGCGGTGCTCGAGTCGCCCGATTCCGTCGCGGTCGGGTTCGAGCTCGGCTTGGTCGAGGTCGTGCCGAGGCAGGGCGAAGACGAGGCGGTGGGGCACCTCGGACCAGACCTGCTCGGGCCCGACTGGGATGCCGCGGCCGCCGAGCGTCGCCTCGCGGCCGAGCCGGACGTGGCGATCGGGGTCGCCCTGCTCGATCAGCGCAACCTCGCCGGCCTCGGCAACGTGTACGTCAACGAGCTGTGCTTCCTCCGCGGCATCCGACCGCAGCGCCTCGTGAACGACGTGCCCGACCTCGCCGCCGCGGTCGACCTCGGGCGCCGGCTGATCGTCGCGAACCGCGACCGCCCCGCCAGGGTCACCACCGGCGTCGACCGCCGTGGGCAGCGGCTCTGGGTCTACGGCCGCGCGGGCGAGCCGTGCCGGCGGTGCGGAACCCGCATCGATCGGGGCGAGCTGGGCCGTACGGAACTCGAGGAACGGGTCACGTTCTGGTGCCCGAACTGCCAGCGCTGAGGCCGGGCGGATGCCTCGGCGACCGCGCCGCCGCGGCGCTCAGTTGACCGGGCCGGTCCACTTCTCGCCGGGGCCCTGGCCGATCGGGTCGGGGATCACGGATGCCTCGCGGAAGGCGAGCTGCAGCGAGCGGAGCCCGTCGCGCAGGGAGCGCGCGTGCATGTCGCTGATCTCGGGCGCCCCGGCCGTGATGAGTCCCGCGAGCGCGTTGATGAGCTTTCGGGCCTCGTCGAGGTCGATCTGCTGCGCCGGGTCGTCGGCGAGGCCGACCTTGACCGCGGCGGCGCTCATGAGGTGCACCGAGGCCGTGGTGATGATCTCGACCGCCGGCACCTCGGCGATGTCGCGGGTGGCCTCGTCGACCGCGTGATGCGGGGCGTCGTGCTCGCCCTCGTGCGCTCCGGTCGGGGTGGCCTCGCCTGAATTGCTGGTCACAGACATCCTCTGCTAGACTCGTTCGGTCCGGAGCAATGCTCCGGTCTGCCGGGATTTGTTCCGGCAACGAAAGTGGAGATTCTCCCACCCGCGCATACCGCTTCATCAAGGTTACCGGGTTGAACGCCCTCCGCCTCTTCGCCCGTCAGGGCCGCGAGGTAGACAGGGGGCCGCAGAGTTGCACGGTGTGATTCCGTGCGGCGTGCGTGGATCTTCGCTCTCGGAACGATGGGCGGCATCCGGTCTCCCATCGAGTGAAGAAGCTTGAGTAGAGGAGTACCCGCATCAGCGATCCCCGTACCAATGACCGTATCCGCGTTCCCGAGGTCCGCCTCGTGGGTCCTGGCGGAGAGCAGGTCGGCGTCGTGAAGATCGAGGTGGCCCTGCGGCTCGCGCAGGAAGCCGATCTCGACCTCGTCGAGGTCGCTCCGAACTCCAAGCCGCCGGTGGCCAAGATCATGGACTACGGCAAGTTCAAGTACGAGGCTGCGCAGAAGGCGAAAGAGGCCCGGCGCAACCAGGCGAACACGATCCTCAAAGAGGTCCGGTTCCGTCTCAAGATCGACAAGCACGACTACGAGACCAAGATGAAGCGCGCGATCGGCTTCCTGAAGACCGGCGACAAGGTCAAGGCCATGATCCTGTTCCGCGGCCGCGAGCAGTCGCGCCCCGAGATGGGCGTGCGCCTCCTGCGCCGGTTCGCCGAAGACGTCGCCGAGTACGGCACGGTCGAGCACAACCCCACCATCGACGGTCGCAACATGGTCATGGTGATCGCCCCTCTCAAGAACAAGTCCGAGGCCAAGGCCGAGGCGAATGCACAGCGTGCTGCGGCGAAGGCGCGGCCGGCGGAATCCGCCGGCGAGCCAGAGGCGCAGACGGCCGACGCCGCAGAGGCGTAGGCCAGACCCCCACGTCCGCCACGAGTTGGCGGCAGAACCAAGGAGACACACGAGATGCCGAAGCAGAAGACCCACTCCGGGTCCAAGAAGCGCTTCAAGATCACCGGCAGCGGCAAGATCAAGAAGCAGCAGGCCGGAATGCGCCACAACCTCGAGGTCAAGGCCTCCAAGCGCAAGGCCCGTCTGAACCAGGACAAGGTCGTGTCGGCCCCCGACGCCAAGGTCATCAAGAAGCTTCTCGGCCACTGAGCCGCGAGACCCGTTAAGGAAGAGACAGAGTCATGGCAAGAGTGAAGCGGGCGGTCAACGCCCACAAGAAGCGCCGGGTCATCCTCGAGCGCGCCGAGGGTTACCGCGGCCAGCGTTCGCGTCTGTACCGCAAGGCCAAGGAGCAGGTCACCCACTCCCTCGTCTACTCGTACAACGACCGCCGCAAGAAGAAGGGCGACTTCCGTCGTCTCTGGATCCAGCGGATCAACGCGGCCTCGCGTGCGAACGGCCTCACCTACAACCGCCTGATCCAGGGCCTCGGCCTTGCGGGCATCGAGGTCGACCGCCGCATCCTCGCGGAGCTCGCGGTCAACGAGCCCGCGACGTTCGCGGCGCTCGTCGAGTCCGCCAAGAAGGCGCTCCCGGCCGACACCTCGGCCCCGAAGACGGCCGCGTAAGCAGCTGCTCGATCCCCTGAACGGCCCGGTACCCCAGTGGTGCCGGGCCGTTCTGCGTCCTCGGCAGTCGATGCCGGCCGGCGCGGAGGTCCGCGGCAGGACCGCGCCCCGCCCGTAGACTTGCCGCATGCTCGAGAACCCCCGTTCCCCCCGCGTGCGATCCGTCGCGAAACTCGCGAAGAAGGCGTCGCGCTCCGAGAGCGGCCTGTTCCTGCTCGAGGGTCCGCAGGCCGTGTCCGAGGCGTTGCGGTTCCGCCCCGAGCTCGTGCTCGAGCTGTTCGCGACCCCGACCGCGCTCGAACGCCACCCCGAGATCGCCGAGGCCGCCGAGGGCGTCGACGTCGAGCTCGAGTACGTGACCGAGGAGGTGCTCGACGCGATGGCCGACACGGTCACCCCGCAGGGCTTCGTCGCGGTCTGCCGGCAGTTCCCGACGGCCGTGAAGGAGGTGTTCGCGTCGTCGCCGAAGCTCGTCGCGATCCTCGAGGAGGTGCGCGACCCCGGCAACGCGGGCACCATCGTCAGGGCTGCGGATGCCGCGGGCGCCGACGCGGTCGTCTTCACGGGCCGTGCGGTCGACCTGTACAACCCCAAGGTCGTGCGCAGCTCGACGGGCTCCATCTTCCACGTCCCCGTCGCGGTCGGGGCCGACCTCGAAGACGTGCTCGGGCGCGCACGCGCCGCCGGGCTCACGGTGCTCGCCGCCGACGTCAAGGGCGACGATCTCCTGCAGCTGCGCACCGACGGCGTGCTCGGCCGTCCGACGGCGTGGGTGTTCGGGAACGAGGCCCGCGGTCTGCTCGACGAGCAGCTCGAACTCGCCGATCGGGTGGTCACGGTGCCGATCTATGGGCACGCGGAGTCGATGAACCTCGCGACCGCGGCATCCGTCTGCCTGTACGAGAGCGCGTTCGCCCAACGCAGCAGCTGAGGGCTCCTCGCGGGTTACGAAACGGTAACCAACAGGCCGCGTCCCGCGCGCGGCGAGGTCCGCACACCCTAGTTTTGGGGGTATGGAGCCCACCCAGCCTGCACCGCCGACGTCCAACATCTCGGTGCGTCGGGGCGAGCCGCTCGTCGTCATCGAGCATGTCGAGAAGCATTTCGGCGAACTCCATGTGCTGAACGACATCAACACGGTCGTCAATCGCGGCGAGGTCGTCGTGGTCATCGGGCCGAGCGGGTCGGGCAAGTCCACGCTGTGCCGGGCGATCAACCGGCTCGAGACGATCGATTCGGGCTCCATCAGCATCGACGGCCAACGGCTTCCAGAAGAGGGCGCCGCGCTCGCGAAGCTGCGTGCCGACGTCGGCATGGTCTTCCAGTCCTTCAACCTGTTCGCGCACAAGACGGTGCTCGAGAACATCACGCTCGCGCCGATGAAGGTCAAGCGGATGCCGCGCAAGCAGGCCGAGGCCGAGGCGATGACGCTGCTCGAGCGCGTGGGCGTGGCCAACCAGGCGAAGAAGCTCCCGGCCCAGCTCTCGGGCGGGCAGCAGCAGCGCGTCGCCATCGCCCGATCGCTCGCGATGAATCCGAAGCTCATCCTCATGGACGAGCCGACGAGCGCCCTCGATCCCGAGATGATCAACGAGGTGCTCGACGTCATGGTCGGCCTGGCGAAGGACGGCATGACGATGATCGTCGTCACGCACGAGATGGGCTTCGCGCGCAAGGCGGCCGACCGGGTGCTGTTCATGGCCGACGGCAAGATCGTCGAGGAGGCGACGCCCGCCGACTTCTTCGACCACCCGAAGTCCGATCGCGCGAAGGACTTCCTCTCCAAGATCCTCGACCACTAGCCGCGTCCGCCACGAGCGGGCAGGCAACCACAAGAGAAAGAGGCAGGAACATGACACGCAGGAGAATCGCGCTGGTCGCCGCAGCGGCGGCCACGATGATCGCACTCGCCGGCTGCACCAGCGACGGCGGCAGCGACGACGCATCCGACGAGCCCGCAGCCAGTTTCGAGGCCGGCACCACCATGGCCGCGCTCCAGGAGGCCGGCACGATCACGATCGGCACCAAGTTCGACCAGCCGCTGTTCGGCCTGGCCGGGCCGTCGGGCGAGCCCGAGGGCTTCGACGTCGAGATCGGCAAGATCATCGCCTCCGAGCTCGGCATCGACGAGGGCGACATCAAGTGGGTCGAGACCGTGTCGGCCAACCGTGAGCCGTTCATCGAGAACGGCCAGGTCGACCTGGTCGTCGCGACGTACACGATCAACGACGACCGCAAGAAGGTCATCTCGTTCGCCGGTCCGTACTACATGGCCGGTCAGTCGATCCTCGTGCTCGCCGACAACGACGACATCACGAGCGAGGACGACCTCGTCGGCCAGCCGGTCTGCTCCGTCACGGGTTCGACGCCCGCGGCGAACCTCAAGGAGCTCGGCGCCGACGTGCTCGAGACCGACACGTACTCGAACTGCCTCGAGCCGCTCCGCAACGGCGCCGTCGTCGCGGTCTCGACCGACAACGTGATCCTCGCCGGCCTCGCCGCGCAGAACGAGGGCGAGTTCAAGGTCGTCGGCGAGCCCTTCACCGAGGAGCCGTACGGCATCGGCGTGAAGCTCGACGACACCGAATTCCGCATGTTCATCAACGACGTGCTCGAGGAGTCCTACGAGGACGGACGCTACGAGGAGGCCTGGAACTCGACGGCCGGCACGGTGCTGCCGTTCGTCGACCCGCCCGCGGTCGACCGCTACTGATCCGAACGGATCCGGGCCCCTCGGGGCCCGGGTCCACCTCCCTTCCACCCGAGAGGAACCGCGTGGACGTCGTCATCGCGAATCTCCCGCTCTACCTGCAGGGCTTCAGCGTCACGCTGCTGCTCCTCGCCGTCGGCGGGGCGGGCGCGCTGGTGCTCGGCACGGTCATCGCGGCGATGCGCATCTCGCCCATCTCCACGCTCCGCGTGATCGCGACCGTCTACACCGAGATCGTCCGCAACACGCCGCTGACCCTCGTCGTCCTCTTCTGCGCCGTGATCGTGCCGATCCTCGGCTCGCGGCTCCCGTTCATCATCGCCGGCATGATCGCGCTCGCGGTCTACACGGCGCCGTTCATCGCCGAGGCGCTGCGCTCCGGCATCAACGGCGTCCCGATCGGTCAGGCGGAGGCCGCCCGCAGCCTCGGGTTCGGCTTCACGCAGACCGTCTCGCTGATCGTGCTGCCGCAGGCGTTCCGCATGACCATCCCGCCGCTCATCAACGTCTTCATCGCCCTCACGAAGAACACCTCGGTCGTCGGCGGCGTCGGCTTCGTGAGCGAGCTCTTCGGCGTCGGGCGCACGCTCGCGAACGCGCACGGCGACGCCGTGATCGCGATCCTCATCGGCGTCGCCTTCTTCTACCTCGTCGTGACCGTGCCGCTCGGCCTGCTCGCGACCCAACTCGAACGGAAGTGGGTGGTGCAGCGATGAGCAACGCCAGCGTGCTGTTCGACGCGCCCGGCCCGCGCGCCCGGCGACTGTCCCGGATCCTCTCGGTCGTCACGGCCGTCCTCGTCGTCGCCGGTCTCGGCTGGGTCATCGTCACGCTGAACACCCCCCGCGAGTCCGGCGGCATCACGTTGCCGGGCATGTTCGATCCGAGCCGCTGGGACATCGTGCTCGACCCCGAGATGTGGGGCTTCATCATCGGCGTCGGTGTGTGGGGCACGTTGCGCGCGGCAGCCGTCGCCGCGGTGCTCGCGATCGCGATCGGCATCGTGCTCTCGCTCCTGCGCAGTTCCGAGATCGCCTGGATCCGCGTCCCGACGGCCGTGCTGATCGAGTTCTTCCGCGGCATGCCCGTGCTGCTGATGATGCTCTTCATCCTCCTCGTCGCGGGCACCGGCCAGTACTGGGCCGTGGTCTCCGCCCTCGCGATCTACAACGGCGCCCTCATCGGCGAGGCGCTGCGCGCCGGCCTCGTCGCACTGCCGCGGGGCCAGCGCGAGGCGGCGCTCAGCGTCGGCATGCGGCCGCTCCAGTCGAAGATGCTCGTGGAGTTCCCGCAGGCGTTCCGCCAGATGCTGCCGATCATCGTCGCCCAACTCGTCGTGCTCCTGAAGGACACGTCGCTCGCCTACATCGTCGGATATCCCGAACTGCTGCGCGTCACGCTCAACAACCTCGGCAGCTACTACGGCAACCGCTACCTGTTCACCCTCTGGTGCATCGCGTTCGTGCTGTACCTCGCGATGAACCTCTCCCTCTCGTGGTTCGCCCGTTGGCTGGCCAAGCGCACCGACCGCCGCTTCCACCCGGCGAAGGCCGCACCCGAGCCCGACGAGGACCCGAATCAGGCGCTGCTCGTCGCCGACGCGACGGCTGCGGCGCGGGAGGCCGAGGGCAGGAGGCCCTGACTCCTCGACGGGGCTCCCCGCCGCGCGGCTGAGGCCCGCGGGCGACCGGTAGACTCGGTTCTCGTGTCCGAGCCCCGTGAAATCACCGAGCAGTCCGTCGAGTCCGCCGTCGCCGCGGCGCTCGCCGCGATCGCCTCGGCCGGCGATTCCGCCGCGCTGAAGGCCGTCCGCGCCGAGCACACCGGCGAGAAGAGCGAACTCGCCCAGCTGAACGCCGAACTCCGCAACGTCCCCAACGACCAGAAGGCCGCGCTCGGCAAACTGGTCGGCGGCGCGCGCGGGCGCGTCAATCAGGCGTTCGCGGCGCGCGAGTCCGAGATCGTCGCCGCCGAGGCGGCCGCGCAGCTCGAGGCCGAGGCGGTCGACGTCACGGCGCTGCCGTCGCGCGGCGCCGTCGGGTCGCGGCATCCGCTCTCGCTGCTCGAAGACCGCGTCTGCGATGTGTTCACCGGCATGGGCTGGGAGATCGCCGAGGGGCCCGAGGTCGAGAGCGAGTGGTTCAACTTCGACGCGCTGAACTTCGACGCCGACCACCCCGCGCGCGCCATGCAGGACACCTTCTTCGTCGACCCGCCCGAGGCGCACCTCGTGATGCGCACGCACACGAGCCCCGTGCAGGTGCGCTCGATGCTCGACCGCGAGGTGCCGATCTACGTGCTCGCACCCGGCCGCGTCTACCGCACCGACGAGTTCGACGCGACCCACCTGCCGGTGTTCATGCAGTTCGAGGGGCTCGCCGTCGACAAGGGCCTCACCATGGCGCACCTCAAGGGCACCCTCGACCACTTCGTGAAGTCGATCTTCGGCGACGAGGCGAAGGTGCGGCTGCGGCCCAGCTACTTCCCGTTCACCGAGCCGTCGGCCGAGCTCGACTTCTGGCATCCCACGTTCAAGTCCGGCCCGCGCTGGATCGAGTGGGGCGGCTGCGGCATGGTGCACCCGAACGTGCTGCGTTCGGCGGGCATCGACCCCGACGTCTACTCGGGGTTCGCGTTCGGCATGGGCATCGAGCGCGGCCTGATGCTCCGCAACGACGTGCAGGACATGCGCGAAATGGTCGAGGGAGACATCCGCTTCTCCCAGCAGTTCGGAATGGTGGTCTGAAGACATGCGAGTGCCGCTGAGTTGGCTCGCCGAGTACGTCGAGCTCGTCCCCGGGACGACGCCCGAGCAGGTGCACGCCGCCCTCGTCGAGATCGGTCTCGAAGAGGAGGACGTGCACACGTTCGACCTGGTCGGCCCGATCGTCGTCGGCGAGGTGCTCGAGTTCGTCGAGGAGCCGCAGACGAACGGCAAGACCATCCGCTGGTGCCAGGTGCGCGTCGCGCCCGAGGGTGAACGCGCGGCCGACGGGGGCGACGCGGTGCACGGCATCGTCTGCGGCGCCCGCAACTTCTTCGTCGGCGACAAGGTCGTCGTGACCCTGCCTGGCGCGGTGCTGCCCGGCCCGTTCCCGATCGCGGCGCGCAAGACCTACGGCCACGTCTCCGACGGCATGATCGCGTCGGCGCGCGAACTCGGCCTCGGCGAAGACCACGACGGCATCCTCCGGCTCTCGACGCTCGGCATCGATGCGCCGGTCGGCACCGACGCGATCAAGCTCCTCGGCCTCGACGACACGGCCGTCGAGCTGAACGTCACGCCCGACCGCGGGTACGCGTTCTCGATCCGAGGCGTCGCGCGCGAGTACGCCCACGCGACGGGCGCCGCGTTCCGCGATCCGGTCGCGGCCGTGCCGGTGACGGATGCCGCGTCGGCACCGTTCCCCGTCGAGATCCGAGACGAGGCTCCCGTGCGCGACCGCGCCGGCGCCTCCGTGTTCACGACGCAGATCGTGCGCGGCGTCGACGCGACCCGTCCGACGCCCGCCTGGATGATCGCCCGGCTGAAGCTCGCCGGCATCCGTTCGGTCTCCCTGCTCGTCGACATCACCAACTACGTCATGCTCGAGCTCGGTCAGCCGACCCACGGGTACGACCTCGACAAGCTCCGGGGCGGCATCGTGGTCCGGCGCGCGGTCGAGGGCGAGACGATCACGACGCTCGACGAGAAGGTGCGCACGCTCCACGTCGAAGACCTGCTCATCGCCGACGACCGCGGCGGCATCGGCATCGCGGGCGTCATGGGCGGTGCCGACACCGAGATGTCGGATGCCACGACGAACGTGCTCATCGAGGCCGCGAACTTCGACCCCGTCACCATCGCCCGCTCGGCACGACGGCACAAGCTCCCGAGCGAGGCGTCCAAGCGCAACGAGCGCGGCGTGGACCCGGCGATCGCGGCGGCTGCGTCGGCTCGGGTCGCCCAGCTCATGGTCGACCTCGCCGGAGGCGTCGCCGAGGGCGTCGCCGAGATCCGCGACGTCGACGAGCGGGATGCCATCGTGCTGCCGCACCGGTACGTCTCGAAGGTCATCGGCGTCGACTACTCCGACGCCGAGGTGCACGACGCGCTCGCCGAGATCGGCGGCACGATCACCGAGGTCGACGGCGGGCTCGCCGTCGTCCCGCCGTCGTGGCGGCCCGACCTCACGGGTCGCGAAGAACTCGTCGAAGAGGTCGCCCGGCTCGGCGGCTACGAGCGCATCCCGTCGGTGCTGCCCGTGGCGCCTCCCGGGCGCGGGCTCACGCGTTCGCAGCGCATCCGCCGCCGGGTCGCCGAGGTGCTCGCCGCGGGCGGCGCCACCGAGGTTCTCTCCTTCCCGTTCGCGAACGCCGACGACAACGCTCGGTACGGCAGCGCAGACGGCGGCCCCGTGGCATCCGTCCGGCTCGCGAACGCGCTCGACGCCTCGAACGCGCTCCTACGACGCTCGCTGCTGCCGGGCCTGCTCGGCGCCGCGAAGCGCAACCGTTCGCGCGGACTCGTCGATCTCGCCCTGTTCGAGCTCGGGCTCGTCTTCCTGCCCGAGATCGGCCGCGACTACGGCACGGGTTCGCTGCCGGCCGGCGGCGTGCTGCCCGACGACGCCGAGCTCGCCGTCCTGAACGCGGGCATCCCGCCGCAGCCCCGCCACGTCGCGGCGCTGTTCGTGGGCGATGCGGTCACGAAGCAGCCGGGGCAGTCCGCCGTTCCCGCCGGCATCGTCGACGCGCTCGACGCGGTCCGCCGCATCGGCCTCGCGACCGGGGCCGACTTCGAGATCGTCCAGGGGTCGCATCACGCGATGCATCCGGGGCGCACGGCCGAACTGCGGGTCGGCGGCCGTGCCGTCGGCTTCGCGGGCGAACTGCTGCCCTCGGTCGCCGAGGCGGCCGACCTGCCCCGTGTGGTCGCCGTGCTCGAGCTCGACCTCGATGCCGTCGTCGAGCTCGCAGACCCGCAGCCCGAGGCGCGGTCGATCGGCACGTTCCCGGCCGCGACGCAGGACCTCTCGCTCGTCGTCGACGCAGGGGCGCCGGCCGCGGCGGTCGCGGCCGCGGTCCGCGACGGCGCCGGCGACCTCCTCGAGGAGCTGCACCTGGTCGACGACTATCGCGGCCACGGTGTGCCCGACGGGTCGAAGAGCCTCACGTTCGCGCTGCGCTTCCGGGCTCCCGACCGCACGCTCACCGCGGCCGAGGCCAGCGAGGCCAAGCTCGCCGGCGCCGCGCTGGCCGGGGAGCGCACGGGCGCCGCGATCCGCGAGTAGGACGCCGGGGGCGCCGGGTCGGGGCTGTCGGATGCCGCGGCCCGGCGATACCCTGAACCATGGCCGAACCGAAGACCGTTCCGACCGGGGCATCCGTCGCCGACTTCCTCGATGCCGTCGAGCCGGCCGGTCGGCGCGAAGACGGCCTCATCCTGCGGGAGCTCTTCGATCGCGTGACCGATACCGACGCGGTCATGTGGGGCCCGTCGATCGTCGGCTACGGGGTGCGGCGGTACCGCTACGCATCGGGGCGCGAGGGCGATTGGCCCATCCTGGGGTTCTCGCCGCGCAAGGCGAACGTGGCGCTCTACGGGCTGCAGATCCCGGGCGGCGAGGCGCTGGTCGAGCGTCTCGGCAAGGTCAAGCTGGGTGCCGAATGCCTGTGGGTCGGCCGCCTGTCGACGGTCGACCTCGATGTGCTCGCGTCGTTGATCGACCGTTCCTGGATCCACGCGCGGGGCTGAGTCCGCGGCATCCGGTCGCGCTCAGGGGCGATCGGTCGGGGCGGTCGCCGTGCGTTCCGCCGACTGGATGATCGACTCGACGCCGAGCATGAACAGGTCGCGGTCGTCGAGTTCGGTGATCTGCACGCCGAGTGCGGCGATGCGCGGGTGAGTTCGCGGGTCGGCCAGGATGGGGCCGTCGAACCAGGGGCTCGTGCCGTCGACGGGGGCGGGCCGGGCGCTTCGGCTGCGGGCGATGCCCGCCGCGGTCGAGAGGGTGTGGCCGGCGAGGAGCGCGTAATGATGCACGACGTCGTCGTCGGAGAGGCCCGCGCGTGAGAAGGCGTCGAGCATGAGCTCGACGGCATCGAGCTCGCCGGGCCCGTGCGTGGTGAGCACGACGGCCTCGACCGCGATCGCGGGGTGCGCGGTGAATCCGCTGAGCGTGGCGCTCGCGAGCTGTCGCAGGCGTGCGCGCCAGTCGGCGGGTTCGGCGGTGACGGCGGCGACGGCCTGGACGTTGAGCTCGTCGAGGAGCGCCTGCATGAGCTGCTCCTTGTTGCGGAAGTGCCGGTAGATCGCGGTCGGGTCGGTGCCGAGGCGGGCTCCGAGGTCGCGCACCGAGAGCGCGGTGGTGCCGGATGCCGCGGCGAGCTCGAGGCCGGCGGCCACGATCGTCTCGCGGTCCAGGCGCACCTTGCCGCCGTCGCGGGGCTTCGCGGAGCGTCCGGTGGCGGTCGTCATCGTGCGCTCTCCCTTGCTCGTGGTGGCACCATCCTGCCACGCGACGAGGCTGGGGGACGCGCGATGGCCGGAGTGCCGTCGCCTCGATGATAACAACTTGGACAACAGTGCTGTCAACAGTGTTGACAGCACTGTTCGAACCGACGTACTGTCGCCTCCACATCGATTCAGAACGGAGGCGGCTGTGACGGTCGACATCCTCTTCACCGGCGGCCCGGTCTTCACCGGCACCGGTTCGCCAGTGCACGGTCACGCCGTCGGCGTGCGCGACGGCCGCATCGTCGCGCTCGTCCCCGAGTCGCGGGCCGCGAGCCTCGTCGGAGCGGACACCCGAGTGATCGACCTCGCCGGCGCACTGCTCGCCCCTGGGTTCCAGGACGCTCACATCCACCCCGTCGGCGGCGGCGTCGAACTGCTCCAGTGCGACCTCACCGGTGCGACGGATGCCGCCGACGCGGTCGCGAGAGTCCTCGCGTACGCGCTGGAGCACCCCGACGAGCCCTGGGTGCTCGGCGGGGGCTGGTCGATGCACGACTTCCCGGGAGGGTCGCCCGTGCGGGGCCTGCTCGACGCGGTCGTGCCCGACCGTCCGGTGCTGCTCATGAGCCGCGACCACCACAGCACGTGGGCGAATTCCGCGGCGATCCGGCTCGCGGGGATCGACGCGGACACGCCCGACCCGTCCGATGGGCGCATCGAGCGCGAGCACGACGGGCGCCCGGCGGGCACGTTCCACGAGGGGGCCGGCGACCTGTTCGCGGGCGTGCGGCCCGAGATCGACGACGACCTGAAGTACCGCGGCCTGCTGCGTGCGCAGGAGCTGCTGCTCTCGCTCGGCGTGACGGGCTGGCAGGACGCGATGGTCGCTGTGGAGTCGGCGGCCACGCCCGACCCGACCGCGGCGTACCTGCGGGCGGTGGAGGAGGGCACGCTCCGGGGGCACGTCGTCGGCGCGCAGTGGTGGGAACGCTCCGCCGGACTCGAGCAGGTCGACGCCATGCTGCGCCGCCGCGACGCGGTCGCGGCCGTCGTCGACCCCCGTCGCCTCTCGCTCGGCACCGCGAAGATCATGGTCGACGGCGTGGCCGAGAACCAGACGGCCGCGATGCTCGCCCCGTACCGTGACGCCCACGGGCACGCCACCGGCAATCGCGGGCTCTCCTTCCTCGACCCCGATGTGCTGCGGCAGGCGGTCGCCGCCCTCGACGCCGCGGGCATGCAGGTGCACTTCCACGCCCTCGGCGACCGCGCCGTCCGCGAGGCCCTCGACGCCGTCGAGGCGGCGCGCGCGGCGAACGGTCCGACCGACGGCCGGCACCATCTCGCGCACCTGCAGATCGTCGCCGAGTCGGATGCCGCGCGCTTCGCCCCGCTCGACGCCGCGGCCAACCTGCAGGCGCTCTGGGCGGCCCATGAGGCGCAGCTCGACGAGCTCACCCTTCCGTTCCTCGAGGATGGTGCCGAGGCCAGGCAGTATCCGTTCGGCGACCTCGTGCGCGGCGGCGCCCGGCTCGCGGCGGGCAGCGACTGGCCGGTCTCGTCGGCCGACCCGCTCGCCGCGATCCACATCGCCGTGACGCGCATCGCCCCGGACGCCGATGCCGGCACCGAACCGCTCGGCGGTGTCCACCAGCGACTCGACCTCGAGACCGCCTTCGCCGCCTACACCTCGGGCAGCGCGTGGGTGAATCACCGCGACCACGACACCGGCCACGTCCGCGAGGGCTACCTCGCGAACCTCGTCGTCGTCGAACCGAATCCGTTCGACCTGCCGGCCGCGGCGATCCACACCGCCGCCGTCGCCTCGACCTGGATCGAGGGCGAGCCCGTGTACGTGCGCGGCGGCGAGGTCCGTGTCGCCGAAACGTCCGACGCCGAGCGGCGAACGCCCCGAGACCATCCGTCCGAATCGGCCGAACCGGCCGCCGCCACCGCATCCTGAGGAGACCCGCCCATGACCGACATCCGTTCCCGCCGCGGCCGACGCCGCGGGGCCCTGCTCCCGGCAGCGCTCGCCGCCGGCGCGCTCGTGCTGACCGCGTGCACGGCCGCCCCCGAGACGTCGGGCACTGCCCCCGAGTTCGAGCTCACGAGCCAGACGACCGAGCCCTCGGGCGACATCGACTCGTTCACCTGGGCGACCTACGCCGAGCCGTACTCGCTCGACTACGCCTACGCGTTCGACTACGCCGACAACCAGATCCTGTCGAACGTGTGCGAGTCGTTGCTGCGGCTGAACCCCGACTACTCGCTGTCGCCCGGGCTCGCGGAGTCCTTCGCCAACCCGACGCCGACCACGTGGGTCTATGAGATCCGCCCCGGAGTGACCTTCCACGACGGCGCGCCGCTCACCGCGGCCGACGTCGTCGCCTCGATGCAGCGCCACCTCGACCCGGCCGTCGGCTCGTTCTGGTACTCGGTGTACCAGAACGTCACGTCGATCGAGCAGACGGGCGACCTCGAGGTGACCGTCACGACCGCGGTGCCCGACAGCCAGTTCAACCAGGGCCTCGGCGGTGCGGCCGGCGTGATCGAGTCGGCGGCGGCGCTCGCCGCGGCCGGCGCCGACTACGGCAACTCGACCGGGCTGGTCGACTGCACCGGGCCGTTCGAGCTCAGCGACTGGACGTCGGGGGAGTCCATCACGCTGACCCGCTTCGACGACTACTGGGATCCGTCCCTCCAGGCGAAGGCCGGCGAGGTGCGGTTCGTCTTCCTCGGCGACCCGACGGCCCGCATCAACGCGATGACGTCGGGCGACGTCGACGGCGGTTGGATGCTGCCGGTCGACGGCATCCCGCAACTGCAGGCCACCGGCGGCGAGGTGTCGTTCGGGCTCACCACGGCGGTCAACGACCTCGTCGTCTCGAACCTCGAGGGCCCGCTCGGCGACGTGCGCGTGCGCAGGGCGCTGCTCATGGCGCTCGACCGCGAGGGCATCCTCTCGGCCGGCGCCGGAGGCTACGGCGAGGTGTCGAACGCGCTGACGACGCCGTCCGTCTGGGGCGGGGCATCCGACGCCACCCGTGAAGACGCGTTCAGCGGGCTCGAGGAGTATCCGCACGATGTCGAGGCCGCGAAGCGCCTCATCGAGGAGGCCGGTGCGACCGGGCAGAAGATCGTCATCGCCACGGCGCCGATCACGAACGAGTTCACCGTGGTGTCCCAGGCCACCGTCGCCGCGGCGAAATCGATCGGCCTCGAGGCCGAGATCGAGACCGTGACGCCGAGCGCGTACACTGCGCTGTTCTCCGACCCGAGCGCGCGCGAGGGCGTCGACCTCTTCTTCACGACGTGGTACCTCTCCAGCCCCGACCCGCTCGAGATGTTCGCGGTGCTCCGCACGGGGGAGTTCAGCAATTACGGCGGATGGAGCGACGCCGAGTTCGACGACATCGCGACCGAGGCGGTCGGCACCGCGGACCCCGAGGCCCGTGCGAAGCTGGCCGACCGGCTCCAGCACATCGCGAACGAGGAGCTGCCCTGGCTGCCGCTCTCCTCGAGCCCCACGACCGTCTACCAGGGCGAGCGCATCACCGGTGTCGCACCGTCGATCGCCTTCCTCTACTTCCCGTGGGCTGCGACCATTGGCGCTCGATAGCCGCACCGCCGTGGCCGCCGCGCAGGCGGCCGCGGGCTCCGGCGCGCACGGCCGATTCACCGGCGCCGGGTTGCGCAGGGTGGCCGGCAAGCTCGGCGGTCTCGCGCTCACCCTGTTCCTGGCGTCCCTGCTCGTGTTCTTCTCCCGGTTCCTCGTGCCAGGCGATCCGGTGAGCTTCCTCCTGCGCGGCCGGAAGCCCAGTGCCGAGGCCGTTGCCCAGGTGACCGCGCAGTACGGGCTCGATCTGCCGCCGTGGCAGCAGTACCTCGACTGGGTCGTCGGCGCCTTGCACGGCGATTTCGGCCGGTCGCTGCAGTTCCGGCAGGATGTCGCGACCGTCATCGGCGACCGGCTGCCGGTCACGCTCATGCTCGTCGTCATGGCCGGGATCGGCATCGCGGTCGTCGGGGTCGGCGCCGGCATCGTCGCGGCGCTCAACAGGGGGAAGGCGCTCGATCGGGTCACGCTGATCGGGCTCACCGTGCTCTCGGCGATCCCCTCGTTCGTCGGCTCGATCGTGCTCATCTCGGTGTTCGCGGTGCAACTGGGCTGGTTCCCGACCTTCGGTTCCGGGGACGGGTTCGGCGACATGGTGTACCACCTGGTGCTGCCGTCGATCGCGCTCGCGATCGTGTTCGTCGTGCTCGTCGGCAAGGTCACGCGCTCCTCGATGGTCGAGCAGCTCGGCCGTGAGCACGTCGAGGTCGCCACGAGCCGCGGGCTGAAGCGCGGCACCGTGATCCGCCGGCACGTGTTCCGCAACGCGCTCGGCCCGATCCTCACGGTCAGCGGCGTGCTCGTCGCCGGACTCATCGTGGCCAGCACGATCGTCGAGGCCGCGTTCGGTCTCTCGGGCATCGGGTCGTTGCTCGTGCAGTCGGTCGACCGGCTCGACTTCCCGGTCGTGCAGGCCATCGTGATGTTCGTCGTCACCGCCTTCGTCGTGGTGAACGCGGTCGTCGACGTCCTCGAACCCGTGATCGACCCCCGATCCGCCGCAGGAGCTGGTGCCAGATGACCACCCCGACCCTCGCGATGCGCGTGCTCCGCGCGCCCCGCGCATCGTTCATCGGCCGGCCGACCTTCACGGTCGCGGTCCTCGTGCTCGCCGCGATGACGCTCGGGGCCGTGTTCGCGCCCGCCATCGCCCCGTACCCGCCCGACGCCCCCGACTTCCTCGCGGTCAACGCACCCCCGAGCCCCGCGCACTGGCTCGGCACCGACGGCCTCGGCCGCGATCTCCTGAGCAGGCTCCTCTACGGCGCCCGCACCGCGCTGCTCGGCCCGTTGCTCGTGGTCATCGGCTCGACGGCCGTCGGCATGCTGCTCGGCCTCCTGGCGGGCTGGCGCGGCGGCTGGATCGACGCCGCCCTCGGCCGGGTGTTCGACGTGCTCTTCGCGTTTCCGTCGCTGCTGCTGGCCATCATGGCCGTCGCCCTCTTCGGCAAGGGCCTCGTCGCCCCGGTGATCGCCATGAGCATCGCCTACGCGCCGTTCGTCGCCAGGCTGACGCGCTCGCTCGTGAAGGCCGAGCGCACCCGCCCGTACGTCGCCGCCTACCGGGTGGCGGGATTCGGCGGAGCGTTCATCGCGTTCCGCAGCGTGCTCCCCAACGTCACCCCGATCGTCGGCGCCCAGTCGACCCTCAACTTCGGCTACGTGCTCGCCGAGCTCGCCGGCCTGTCGTTCCTCGGTCTCGGCGTGCAGCCCCCGACGCCGGACTGGGGCGCCATGATCAACGAGGCCCAGGCCGGCATCGTCGGCGGGCATTTCCTGCCGGCCATCGTGCCCGCGGTCGCCGTGGTGATCGCGGTCGTGGCCGTCAACATCATCGGAGAAGAGCTCTCCGACCGCATCGGAGGAGGTGCGCCGGCATGAGCCTGCTCGACATCCGCAACCTGACAATCGACCTCGCCGACGGCCGCAGGCTGCTGCACGGCATCTCGCTCGGGGTCGCCGAGGGCGAGACCGTCGGCCTCGTCGGCGAGTCCGGCTCGGGCAAGTCGCTGACCGCTCGCGCGGTGCTCGGCCTCACGCCGACCGGTTCGCGGCTCGACGGCAGCGTGATGCTCGACGGGCACGAGGTGCTCGGCGCGGCCGCGCGCGAGGTGCGCGCCCTGCGCCGGCACTCGGCGGCCATGATCTTCCAGGATCCGCGCGCCGGCATCAACCCGATGCGCACCCTCGGCGACCACCTGACCGAGACGCTCCGGCTCTGCGACGGGCTTCCGGCCGCCGACGCCGAGGCGCGCGCGCTCGACCTGCTCGCCGCCGTGCGGCTGCCTCGCCCGGCCGATCATCTGACCCAGTACCCGCACGAGTTCTCCGGCGGCATGCTGCAGCGGGTCATGATCGCGGGCGCGCTCACGAGTGCGCCGAAGCTGCTCGTGTGCGACGAGCCGACGACGGCGTTGGATGTCACGACGCAGGCCGAGATCATGCGCGTGCTCGTCGAGCAGCGAGAGGGGCGGGGCATGGGCATGCTGCTCATCACGCACGACCTCGCACTCGCGGCATCCGTCTGCGACCGCCTCGTGGTGATGCGCGCCGGCCGCGTCGAGGAGGAGGGGTCCGCGATGCGCGTGCTCGTCGCCCCCGAGGCCGACTACACCCGCCGCCTGGTCGCGGCGACGCCGACGCTCGCCGCCGGCCCGGCTGCCTCCGCCGAGCCTCCCGAAGCGCCCACCGCCTCCGCTCCGGCCGGCTCGGGCCCCGGATCGTCGGATGCGCCGTCGGCCGCACCCGCCCCCGCACTGTCGGTGACGGGCCTGTCGAAGACCTACCGTCCGCGGGGGAGGCCGCCCGTCATCGCGGTCGCCGACGCCTCCTTCGAGCTGGAGCGCGGCGGCGCGCTCGCCGTGGTGGGGGAGTCCGGATCCGGCAAGTCGACGCTCGCCCGCATGATCGTCGGCCTCGAGCCGAGCGACGGCGGCACCCTGTCGATCGGCGGGCGCGACCGCGCGGCGGGCCCACGCGGCCGAGCCGAGCGGCTCGAGCGCGCCCGCAGCGTGCAGATGGTGTTCCAGGACCCGTACCTCTCGCTCGACCCCCGCGTCACGGCCGGCCGGTCGATCGAGGAGGCCCTGCGACTGCACACCCGGATGCCGCGCGCAGCGGCGCGCAACCGGGCGGTCGAACTGCTCGAGCGCGTCGGCCTCACGGCGGAGCACGCCGCCGCCCGACCGCGCACCCTGTCGGGCGGACAGCGACAGCGCGTGGCGATCGCACGTGCCCTCGCGATCGAGCCCGAGGTGCTCGTCATGGACGAGGCGACGAGCGCGCTCGACGTCTCGGTGCAGGCGCAGGTGCTCGACCTCGTCGCCGGGCTCCGGCGCGAACGCGGGCTGACGCTGCTCTTCATCAGCCACGATCTCGCGGTCGTGCGGCGGGTGTGCGAGCAGACGCTCGTCATGCGACGCGGCGAGGTCGTCGAGCGGGGTGCCACGGCCGAACTCCTCGACGCGCCGCGGCATCCGTACACCCGGCTGCTCCTCGACTCGGTGCCGCGGCCCGCGGCGCCGGCGGACTCGGTGGTCGCCCCGCGCTGAGGTCGGGTCGGTCGGGCGGCCCCCGGTTTGCGATCGGCGCCGCGCCGCCGATATGGTCGACGCATGTCCGCCATCGGGTTCGTCGCCGCCGCACGCGTCACGCGTGTCTCGGTCGTGCGCAACCGACGTCGTGGCGAGCGCCGAATGTCGGCGACCCCTGCGAAGGCCTGAGGCCTGACGCGGGGCGTCGCCGGAACATCGCCCCGCTCGTTCAGACCATAAGGTGGTTTCCATGACGTACTCCGTCGCCGTCTCCGGCGCGTCCGGCTATGCCGGAGGAGAGATCCTCCGCCTCCTCGCCGATCATCCCGAGTTCGAGGTGCGCACGGTCACCGCGCATTCGAACGCCGGCCAGTCCCTCGTCGCCGTGCAGCCGCATCTGCGTTCCTACACGCACCTCACGCTCCGCGAGACGAACGCCGAGACCCTCGCGGGCCACGACCTCGTCTTCCTCGCCCTGCCGCACGGTACCTCGGGCGCCGTGGCCGCCGAGCTGTCCGCCGACACGCTCGTCATCGACTGCGGCGCCGACCACCGCCTCGAGTCCTCCGAAGCCTGGGCCTCGTTCTACGGCGGCGAGCACCACGGCGCCTGGGCGTACGGAGTGCCGGAGCTTCCCCGCCTCTCCGGTACCCAGCGCGAGCGGCTCACCGGCGCTCGCCGCATCGCCGCTCCCGGCTGCAACGCCTCGACGGTCGCGCTCTCGCTGGCCCCCGGCATCCGCGCGGGCGTCATCGAAGACGTCGACCTGGTCTCCGTGCTCGCGGTCGGCCCCTCGGGCGCCGGCAAGAGCCTGCGCACGAACCTGCTCGCGTCCGAGATCCTCGGATCGGCCAATCCCTACGCCGTCGGGGGCACGCATCGGCACATCCCCGAGATCCAGCAGGCGCTGCGCTGGGCCGGCGCCGCGGCCCCCACGATCTCGTTCACGCCCGTGCTGGTGCCGATGAGCCGCGGCATCCTGGCCACGTCGGCGGCGCGCATCGTCCCCGGCACGGATGCCGCGACGGTGCGGGCCGCCTGGGAGGACGCCTACGCCGGCGAGCTGTTCGTGCAGCTCCTGCCCGAGGGGCAGTTCCCGCGCACCGCCGACGTGCAGGGCGCGAACACGGCGCTCATCGGGCTCGCGATCGACGAGGCCGCCGGTCGCGTCGTCGTCGTCGCCGCCGTCGACAACCTCGTCAAGGGCACCGCGGGCGCCGCGATCCAGTCGGCGAACATCGCGCTCGGCCTCGCCGAATCGACCGGCCTTCCGCTGAATGGAGTCGCACCGTGACCGTCACCTCTCCCGCCGGATTCGACGCCGCCGGAATCGCCGCCGGCATCAAGCGGTCGGGCGCGCTCGACCTCGCCGTCGTCGTCAACCGCGGTCCGTCCGCTGCCGCGGCGGCGGTGTTCACCTCCAACCGCGCCAAGGCGAACCCGATCCTCTGGTCGCAGCAGGTGATCCTCGACGGCGTCGTGTCGGCGATCGTCCTCAACTCGGGCGGCGCGAACTGCTTCACGGGCCCCGAGGGGTTCCAGGTCACGCATCGCACGGCCGAGGCCGCGGCATCCGCTCTGGGCATCGCCGCCGGCGACGTGCTCGTCTGCTCGACCGGCCTCATCGGCGACCAGCTCGACGGCGAGGTGCTCGAAGAGGGCGTGCTCTCCGCCGCTGCCCGGCTCTCGGCCGACGGCGGCGGCGACGCCGCACGGGCGATCATGACGACCGACACGAAGCCGAAGACGGTCGTCGTCGACGGCGACGGCTGGCGCATCGGCGGCATGGCGAAGGGGGCGGGCATGCTCGCGCCCGGGCTCGCGACCATGCTCGTCGTGCTCACCACCGACGCCGACCTGCCGAGCGGCGAGCTCGATGCGGCGCTGCGCGAGGCGACCCGAGTCACCTTCGACCGGCTCGACTCCGACGGCTGCATGTCGACGAACGACCAGGTGACCCTGCTCGCTTCGGGCGCCTCCGGAATCGTGCCCGACGCCGCGGCGTTCCGCGCGGCGCTCACCGCGGCCTGCCGCTCGCTCGCCGAGCAGCTCCAGGCCGACGCCGAGGGAGCGAGCCACGACATCGCCATCGAGGTGCGCGGTGCCGTCACCGAAGACGACGCGGTCGAGGTGGGCCGTTCGGTCGCCCGCAACAACCTCTTCAAGGCGGCGATCTTCGGCAACGATCCCAACTGGGGCCGCGTGCTCGCGGCGATCGGCACGACGCAGGCGCCCTTCGACCCCTACCTCGTCGACGTGTCGATGAACGGGGTGCGCGTGTGCCACGCCGGCCGACCCGACGCCGCCCGCGACGAGGTCGACCTGACGCCCCGCGCCACGCACGTGCTCGTCGAGCTGCACGCGGGCGAGGCATCCGCCACCATCCTCACCAACGACCTCACGCACGACTACGTGCATGAGAACAGCGCGTACGCGAGCTGATGATGCAGACGCGCGCACAGACCGAGACCCTCGACGCGGAATCGTCGGCTTCCGCGAAGGCCCACGTCCTCATCGACGCACTGCCGTGGCTGAAGCGGTTCCACGGCGAGACCGTGGTCGTGAAGTTCGGCGGCAACGCCATGGTGAGCCCCGAACTGCAGCGGGCGTTCGCCGAAGACATGGTCTACCTCCGGTACGCCGGCATCAAGCCCGTCGTCGTGCACGGCGGCGGCCCCCAGATCTCGTCGATGCTCGAGCGCCTCGGCATCGCCAGCGAGTTCCGCGGCGGATACCGCGTCACCACGCCGGAGGCGATGGACGTGGTGCGCATGGTGCTCTCCGGCCAGGTGAACCGCGAGCTCGTCTCGCTCGTGAACGAGCACGGGCCCCTCGCCATCGGACTCTCCGGAGAGGACGCGGGCCTCTTCCGCGGTCGTCGGCGCGGGGTCGTGGTCGACGGCGAAGAGCTCGACCTGGGGCAGGTGGGCGACGTCGTCGAAGTGGATCCGGCAGCGGTCATCGCGCAGCTCGAGGCGGGGCGCATCCCGGTCGTCTCCTCCATAGCGCCCGACGCCGATCAACCGGGGCAGTCGCTCAACGTCAACGCCGATTCCGCGGCCGCGTCGCTCGCGATCGCGCTCGGTGCGGCCAAACTGGTCGTGCTGACCGATGTCGCCGGGCTCTACCACGACTGGCCGAACCGCGACTCGCTCGTCTCGCAGATCGACTCGAGAGAACTCGCCGATCTCCTGCCCCGGCTCGAGTCGGGCATGATCCCCAAGATGACCGCCTGTCTCGAGGCGGTCGAAGGCGGCGTCGCGAAGGCCGCGATCATCGACGGCCGCATCCCGCACTCGATCCTGCTCGAGATCTTCACGCCCGCGGGCATCGGCACCGAGGTGGTGGCGGCATGAACGACTGGCAGCAGCGATTCGACCGTCGCATCATGCGTTCCATCGGCATGCCGCTCCTGAAGCTCGAACGGGGCGACGGTGCGCACGTCTGGGACGACGAGGGACGCGAGTACCTCGACTTCCTCGCCGGCATCGCCGTCAACTCCCTCGGCCACGCGCACCCGGTGTTCGTCGAGGCCGTGAGCCGTCAGGCCGCGACGCTCGCGCACGTCTCGAACTACTTCACGACCGAGCCCGCCCTCGAACTCGCGGAGCGTCTCGTGCGACTCTCGGGCGCCGGCGAGCACGGTCGCGCCTGGTTCGGCAACTCCGGCGCCGAGGCCAACGAGGCCGCGTTCAAGCTCGCGAGGCTCAACAACTCCGGAGGCGCGCGCACGCGGGTGCTCGCCCTCGTCGACGCGTTCCACGGCCGCACCATGGGCTCGCTCGCCCTCACCGGCAAACCGCACATGCGCGAGGCGTTCGAGCCGCTCGCCGGCGGGGTCGAGCACATTCCCGCGACGATCGAGGCGCTCGAGGCCGCCATCGACGGCACCGTGGCAGCCCTCATCGTGGAGCCCATCCAGGGCGAGGCCGGCGTCGTCGAGCTTCCCGCCGGCTATCTCGAGGCGGCACGCGAGCTCACCCGCCGGCACGGCGCGCTGCTCATCGTCGACGAGATCCAGACCGGCGCCGGGCGCACCGGCGCGTGGTTCGGCTTCCAGCACGCGGGCATCGAGCCCGATGCGATCACCGTCGCGAAGGGCATCGGCGGCGGCATCCCCATCGGCGGACTCATCACCTTCGGTGCCGCATCCGACCTGTACTCCAAGGGGCAGCACGGCTCGACCTTCGGCGGAAACCCGCTCGCCACGGCGGTCGCGAACGCCGTGCTCGGCGAGATCGAGCGTGCCGAGCTCGTCGCGAACGCGGCACGACGCGGACCCCAGGTGCGCGAGCGCATCGAGGGCCTCGGTTCGCCGCTCGTCGCGGGCACGCGCGGCCGCGGCCTGCTCATCGGCGTCGCACTCACCCGGCCCGTCGCCGGCCGCGTCGTCGAAGCGGCGCTCGAGCACGGCCTGATCGTCAACGCCGCGAACGACGTGACGATCCGGCTCGCGCCCCCGCTCAACATCGGCGACGCCGAGATCGAGCTCTTCGCCGAACGACTCGCCGCCTCGCTCGACGACTTGGTGCGCGCGACCGACTGACCGAAATCGGGGCCGCACTCGACCGAAACCGAGCGCCGAGGCGGCCGCGACCAAGCCCCGAACCGAAGCGTCGGCATCCCCGACCCACCGAACGGAAAGACATATGACCCGCCACTTCCTCCGCGACGACGACCTGTCGCCCGCCGAACAGGCCGAGGTGCTCGACCTCGCCCTCCGGCTCAAGTCGGACCGCTTCGCCGAGCGCCCGCTCGAGGGCCCCCAGACGGTCGCCGTGTTCTTCGACAAGACCTCGACCCGCACCCGGGTCTCCTTCGCCGTCGGCATCGCCGATCTCGGGGGCGTGCCACTGATCACCTCATCGGGCGACAGCCAGCTCGGGGCCAAGGAGTCCGTCGCCGACACGGCCCGCGTGCTCGAGCGCATGGTCGCCGCGATCGTCTGGCGCACCTTCGCCCAGTCGGGCCTCGAAGAGATGGCGGTCGGCACGACCGTGCCCGTCGTCAACGCGCTCTCCGACGACTTCCACCCGTGCCAGCTGCTCGCCGACCTCATGACGGTGAAGGAACGCTTCGGCGAGCTCGCCGGGCGCTCCTTGGTCTACGTGGGCGACGGAGCGAACAACATGGCCCACTCGTACCTGCTCGCCGGCGCCACCGCCGGCATGCACGTGCGCATCGGTTCACCCGCCGACTACGCGCCGCGCGCCGACATCGTCGAGGACGCGCGTCGCATCGCCGCCGAGACCGGCGGATCCGTGCTCGTGACGACCGATCCCCGAACGGCCGCGCGCGGCGCGGACGTCGTCGTCACCGACACCTGGATCTCCATGGGCCAAGAAGGCGAGAAGGCCGAGCGCATCGCCGTGTTCGGCGGCTTCGGCGTCGACGACGCGCTCATGGCCGAGGCATCCGCCGACGCGATCTTCCTGCACTGCCTGCCCGCCTATCGGGGCTACGAGGTCGAGGCCTCCGTCATCGACGGTCCCCGGTCGGTCGTGTGGGACGAGGCCGAGAACCGACTCCACGCGCAGAAGGCGCTGCTCGCCTGGCTGCTCGCCCACAAGGAGGACGCACGATGACCGACGAGACCGCCCCCGCGGCCGTGACCGAGCCGCACGGCACGAACGAGGGCTCGCTCTGGGGGGCGCGCTTCGCGAGCGGTCCGTCGCCCGAGCTGCAGGCCCTCTCGAAGTCGACCCACTTCGATTGGCAGCTGGCCCCCTATGACATCGCCGGCTCGAGGGCCCACGCCCGTGCGCTCTCGGCCGCCGGATACCTCGACGCCGACGAGCTCGCCGCGATGCTCGCGGGCCTCGACACGCTCGAGTCGAGGGTCGCGAGCGGCGAGATCGTGGCGGCCCACACCGACGAGGACGTGCACGGCGCCCTCGAGTCCGCGCTCATCGGCATCGTCGGCGCCGAGCTCGGCGGCAAGCTGCGTGCCGGTCGCAGTCGCAACGATCAGATCGCCACGCTCGTCCGGCTCTATCTCAAGGACCACGCGGCGAACATCGGGCAACTGCTCGTGCACCTCATCGACGCGCTCGCATCGCAGGCCGACGCGCACCGCACCGCGATCATGCCGGGCCGTACGCATCTCCAGCATGCACAGCCCGTGCTCCTCGCCCACCACCTGCTCGCCCACGGCTGGGCGCTCTCGCGCGATCTCGACCGGCTCGTCGACTGGACGAGGCGAGCGGATGTCTCGCCCTACGGCGGCGGCGCGCTCGCCGGGTCGACGCTCGGCCTCGACGCGGCATCCGTCGCCCGCGACCTCGGCCTGGCCGCGCCGAGCGAGAACTCCATCGACGGCACCGCGAGCCGCGACGTCGTCGCCGAGTTCGCGTTCGTGACCGCGATGATCGGCATCGACCTCTCGCGTATCGCTGAAGAGATCATCCTCTGGAACACGCGGGAGTTCGGCTTCGTCACCCTGCACGACGGCTACTCGACGGGCTCGTCGATCATGCCGCAGAAGAAGAATCCCGACATCGCGGAGCTCGCCCGCGGCAAGTCGGGGCGGCTCATCGGCAACCTCACGGGGCTGCTCGCGACGCTCAAGGCGCTGCCGCTGGCGTACAACCGCGACCTCCAAGAAGACAAGGAGCCGGTCTTCGACTCGGTCGAGACGCTCGAGGTTCTGTTGCCGGCGTTCACCGGAATGATCGCGACGCTCACCTTCCACACCGAGCGTATGGCCGCGCTCGCGCCCGCCGGATTCTCGTTGGCGACCGACGTCGCCGAGTGGCTCGTCAAGCGGCACGTGCCGTTCCGCGACGCGCACGAGATCACCGGGGCGCTCGTCCGCCACGCCGAGGAGCACTCGATCGAGCTCGACGAGGTCGACGACGCCGCGCTCGCCTCGATCTCGCCGCATCTGACACCCGAGGTGCGCGAAGTGCTCACGGTCGAGGGTTCGGTGGCGAGCCGCGACGGCGTGAGCGGGACGGCGCCCGACCGGGTCGCCGAGCAGTTCTCGAAGCTCGCCGATCGCGTGCGGCACCTCGTCGCCGGGCTTCCGACCGCGGACTGAGCGAGCGGATGCCGCGACCCGACCCCGATCGCGGCCGGCCGCCCGGCGACCGGCCGCCCGAGCCCGCCCCGTCGGCTGCCGGGTCCGAACCGGGCGTGGCCGCGCCCACGGTCGTCGCGGCCGGACGGGAGTTCTTCGCGCGAGACCCGGTCGAGCTCGCGCCGCTGCTCCTCGGCGCGGTGCTCTCGTTCGACGCCGAGGACGGGAGCGTCGCCGTCCGCCTCTCGGAGGTCGAGGCGTATCGGGGAGTCGGCGAGGACCCCGGTTCGCACGCCTTCCGCGGCCGGACGCCGCGCACGTCGGTGATGTTCGGCGAGGCGGCGCATCTCTACGCCTACTTCACCTACGGCATGCACACGTGCCTCAACATCGTCGCGGGCCACGAGGGGACGGCGTCGGGCGTGCTCCTGCGCGGGGGCACCGTCGTCGAGGGACTCGAGCTCGCGCGGAGCCGCCGCCCCGCGGCATCCGATCGCGACCTCGCCCGCGGTCCGGCCCGCCTCGCCCGCGCCCTCGGTGTCCCGCTCGCGGCGAGCGGCGCCGATCTCCTGTCGGCCCCGTTCTCGATTCGCGTCGTGCAGACGCCGGTGCCGTTCTCATCAGGCCCGCGCACCGGAATCAGCGGCGCCGGCGGGGGAGCGGCGTACCCGTGGCGGTTCTGGATTCCGGGCGATCCGGGCGTCTCGCCCTACCGTCGCCACGCGCGATCTCACGCCTGACCGTGCACTCACCCGCCTGCAGGGTCGGGCACGACGACCGCGACTTCGTCGCTCAGCGCGCGGCGAGGTGCACGACCAGGCCGGCTGCACACGCCCAGATCAGGCTGGCGAGCGTGCCGATGATGAACCGCTCCCGTGCTTCGGCTGCTTCGAGCTCGGTGAACCGGCCGACGCCCTTGACCGCCACGATGATGGCGATCGCCTCGGGGAAGCCGGCCACGATCGCACCCGTCGTGGCGATGCGTTCGAGGATGCCGATGACGAGCCCGCCGCGTAGCACTTCCTGCCTCGGGGCGGCGACGAGGCCCTGTCGTTCGGCGTCGGTCACGGGCTTCGAGGCGATGAGGATGCCGCCGTGGATGCCGGGCGAGACGCTCGTCCCCATGGCGAGGCGCAGCGCGGTGCCCGCGGCCGGGCTGCCGCCGAAGACGGCGACCGCGAGGGCGAGCGCCGTGAGCAGCGGTGCGAAGCCGGATGCGATCGGCGTCGAGAGCGCGGACGCGCACATCAGCGCGATCGCGAGGGAGCCTGCGGCGATCCAGACGAAGAGCGCCCGAGGTCGGAGGTAGGCGATCACCGAGATCGCGCATGCACCCGCGAGGGAGATCACGAGCGCGATCGACGCGATGGTGTCGGCGACGGTGGTCAGATCGAACACGGTGCTCCTTCGCGAGACCGGCAGGGCGGACTCGATCAGCGTAGCGAGGACGACCGACGCGCGGCGCTCAGGTCGGCTCGGCGCGTCCGGGTTCGCGTCCGGTGCCGGTGTCGGCGTCGAGCGCGGCGAGCAGGCGTTCGAGTGCGGGCAACGTCTCGACTTCGGCACGCCACATGGCGGACTTCAGGCGGGCGCTCACCGCCGCGGGGCTCACGCCGAGCACGGCCGCGATGTCCTTCTGCAGGTGGCCGGCATCTGCGAGGTCCACGACCTCCCACCCGAGGTCGGTGCGACGCTCGCGCAGGAGGACGAGAAGACGGACCAGGGCCTCGACCCCGTCGGCATCGAGGCCCTCTCGTCGCCCGCCGTCGTCCTGGACGTCGGATGCCGCGCGCAGCGCGAACCGCCCGTCGGCCCGCTTGGCCGCCTGCACGGCCTCGCGGGCGGCGATGAAGGCCGTCCCGCTGGCCTTGCGCGCGGCCTCGGGGAGGGGGGTGCGCACCTCGCCGATGCCCAGTCCGACGCTCCAACTGCCGTCTCGCGTCGCGTCGAGCACGATCGCGAGCGCGGTCGGCGCCGAGGCGGTGATCAGCTGGACCTCGTCTCCCGCCGTCTGGTCGGCAGGCAGGACGAGCGCGTGGCCGTGTCGTGACGTCAGCGTCTCGATGAGCGTCGCGGCGCGGTCGGGCTGATGACGGCTGGACACCTGGTCTGCGGTGATCACGTACATTGTCGCCCTCTCGCTGAAGCCTCTGGCATTGAACTCGTTGAATCAACGCTACAACATTAATCCGTTGATCTCAATGCTCCAGGCTTCATCGCACCGGCGGCACGGCGCTGGTAGCCTTGCTCAGGTGTCAGCCCCCGTGATCCTCGCATCCCAGCACAACGACGACGCGTTCGCAGACGTCTGGGAGGAGCTGCATTGGCGCGGCCTCGTGCATGTGTCGACCGACGAAGCCGCCTTGAAGGCACTCCTCGCCGGCGATCCGATCACGTACTACTGCGGATTCGATCCGACCGCGCCGAGCCTGCACCTCGGCAACCTGGTGCAGCTGCTCACCATGCGACGGCTCCAGCTCGCGGGCCACAAGCCGCTCGGTCTCGTCGGCGGTTCCACCGGGCTCATCGGCGATCCGAGACCGACCGCGGAGCGCACCTTGAACACCAAGGAGACCGTCGTCGAGTGGGTCGGTCGACTCCAGGGCCAGGTCGGCCGCTTCCTCTCTGCCGAGGGTGAGAACGCGGTGCGCCTCGTCAACAACCTCGACTGGACCGGCGGGCTCAGCGCCATCGACTTCCTGCGCGAGATCGGCAAGCACTACCGCGTCGGCACCATGCTGAAGAAGGACGCGGTCGCCTCGCGCCTGAACTCCGACGCCGGCATCAGCTACACCGAGTTCAGCTACCAGATCCTGCAGGGCTTCGACTACCTCGAGCTCTTCCGCCAGTACGATTGCGTGCTCCAGACCGGCGGCAGCGATCAGTGGGGCAACCTCACGAGCGGCACCGACCTGATCCACCGCGTCGAGGGTCGCAGCGTGCACGCCATCGGCACGCCGCTGATCACGAACTCCGACGGCACGAAGTTCGGCAAGAGCGAGGGCAACGCCATCTGGCTCGACGCCGAGATGTGCAGCCCGTACCGCTTCTACCAGTTCTGGCTCAACACCGACGACGCCGACGTGATCTCGCGGCTCAAGGTGTTCACGTTCCTCTCCCGCGCGCGCATCGAAGAGCTCGAGGCGCTCGTCGAGAGCGAGCCCTTCCGGCGTGAGGCCCAGCGAACGCTGGCGAACGAGGTCACCACGCTGGTGCATGGGGCGGATGCCACGGCCGCCGTCATCGCGGCGTCCGAAGCGCTCTTCGGACAGGGCGACCTGTCGGCGCTCGACGAGACGACGCTCGAGTCGGCGTTGCGCGAGCTGCCGAACACGACGACCTCGCCCGACGCGCCGATCGCGCAGCTGCTCGTCGACACCGGCCTCGTGAAGTCCGTGAGCGAGGGCCGCCGCGCGATCGCCCAGGGCGGCGTCTCGCTCGACAACGTCAAGATCGAGGACGAGACCGCGACGATCGAGGGGCGTGTGTCGCCCGGCGGCATGGCCGTGCTCCGTCGCGGCAAGAAGACGCTTGCCGGCGTCTTCGTCGTGTAGCGATCCGACAATTCTCGAGGGCGACCCCGTTCACCTGCATCCGGCAGGGGAGCGGGGTCGTTGTCGCGTTCACCGCAACCGGCCGGCGCATCGTCGACGCGCAGCGCGCCCTGCGGCGATCGCCGAGCCGAGGAGGGGCCCGAGCTCGAGGCGAAGAGAGCAGACTCTTGCGTCTCCCGGTGAGCGGAACGTGCGCCTCCGTGCTGCTGCTGATCGAAGAGCTCTCCCGTCACGGGACGGAGCATCTCGATGCTCCGACTCGCTGCCCATGCCCTTCGACCGGGCCGGCGTGAAGATCCGCGGCTGCTCTGACTCTCCCGCACCGTCGGGCGTCATTCCATCGATCAGTGCCGACGGCCGCATGCCGGCGGCTGCTGTGTGGAGGGTCGGTGGCGCATATACCGCGGAGGGAGGCGGTTTGGGGGTTTTGGGCCGTTGGTCTGGGTTTTGTGGTGGTGGGGTTGGTGCGACACGCCCGGGATGTGGGGTGGATTTGTGTGGTGGGGGTGGGGGCTTGTAGATTCTTACTTGTCGCCGCGGCGGTCAGGGAGAAGCGGAA
>NZ_WBIS01000005.1 GCF_009749465.1 Agromyces terreus | reverse complement strand
CGCGCCCGCGCCGGCGCCCGCGCCCGCGCCGACGCCGGCGCCCGCGCTCGCGCCGAGCCCGTCGGACTCCCGGTCGCGCAGCCACTCCACGAGCGCCGCGACCGTCGTCACGGGCAGCTGTTCGCGCGCGCCGAACTCGATGAGCCCGGGCAGACGCATCATGTCGCCGTCGTCGGTCACGAGCTCGCCGATGACGCCGACCGGGGCGAGCCCGGCGAGGCGCATGAGGTCGACCGCGGCCTCGGTGTGCCCGGCCCGCTCGCGTACGCCGCCGTCGACCGCGCGCAGCGGGATCACGTGACCGGGGCGGATGAGCTGTGCGGCGGTGGACTCGGGGTCGGCCAGCACGCGCAGCGTGTGCGCGCGATCGGAGGCGCTGATGCCCGTCGAGGTGCGGTCGGCCGCGTCGACCGAGACCGTGTACGCGGTGCCGCGCAGGTCTTCGCTGCGCTCGACCATGAGGGGGAGCCCGAGCCGGTCTGCGAGCGCGTTCGGCATGGGCGCGCACAGGTATCCGCTCGTGTGCCGCACCATCCACGCCACCCACTCGCGCGTCGCGAACTCGGCGGCCATGATCGCGTCGCCCTCGTTCTCGCGGCCCTCGTCGTCGGCCACGATCACGGGCTTGCCGGCGCGCAGCGCGTCGATCACCTCGGGGATGCTCGCGAGGCTCATCGTGCACCCCCGATCGGGGCATCCGCCGAGACGGACGACGGCAGGGTGCGGTGGGCGTCGAGGCGCAGCATCCGCTTGACATGCCTGGCCAGGATGTCGGTCTCGATGTTGACCCGGTCGCCGACCGCGAGCGCGCCGAGCGAGGTCGCCGTGAGCGTCTCGGGGATCAGCGACACCTCGAACCACGAGCCGTCGGCCTCGTCGCCGAGCCCGCTGACCGTGAGCGAGACCCCGTCGACCGCGATCGAGCCCTTGTCGACGACGAGCGGCGCGTGCGCGGCGTCGAGGGAGAAGCGGATGACCCGCCATGTGTCGCCCGGGCGCACCTCGAGCACCCGGGCGGTGCCGTCGATGTGGCCCTGCACGATGTGCCCGCCCAACCGGTCGCCCACGAGCGCGGCCCGCTCGAGGTTCACCGGGCGGCCGGCCTCGACGGCGTCGAGGGTCGACATCGCGAGGGTCTGCGCCATGACGTCGGCCGTGAAGCGCTCGCCGTCGAAGTCGACGACCGTGAGGCACACCCCCGAGACCGAGATCGAGTCGCCGTGCTTGACGCCCTCGACGGCCCGCGGCCCGCGCACGGTGATGCGGGCGGCGTCGCCCGTGCGCTCGACGCGTTCGATCGTGCCGAGCTCTTCGATGATTCCGGTGAACATGTCAGTTCCCTTCCGTGGCGATGGTCGAGGAGCGCGGGGCGCGTCTCGAGATCGGGTGCGCGACGAGCAGCACGTCGTCGCCGAGCCGCTCGATGGCGGTGAAGTCGTAGCGGCGGGCCTCGCCGATGGTCGTGATGCCGAGGTCGCCGACCGCGAGCCGCCCGCCGCCGAGCAGCGCGGGTGCGAGGTAGACGAGCAGTTCGTCGGCATGACCGGCCGCGATGAACGCGCTCGCGAGCGTGGGTCCGCCTTCGACGAAGAGCGAGCGGATGCCGCGCTTCGCGAGATCGTGCAGGTCGGCCGCGAGGTCGCGGCCGTCGACGGCGATGATGGCGTGCGGATGCCGCGTGAGCGCCGCGCCCTCGGGCACCGGACGCCGGCCGAACACCACCGGGACCGGCTGCGCGTCGAGCAGTTCGCCCTCGGGGCCGCGTGCCGTGAGCGACGGATCGTCGGCGAGCACGGTGCCCGTGCCGACCCCGATGGCGTCGTGCTCGGCTCGGCGGCGGTGCACGTCGAGGCGGGCGGCGGGCCCGGTGATCCACTGGCTCGTGCCGTCGGCGGCCGCCGCGCGACCGTCGAGGCTCGCGGCCCACTTCACCGTGACGTACGGGCGACGGTGACGGGCGGCGAACAGCCAGTCGCCGAGGAAGTCCTCGGCCGCTTCGGCCAGCAGGCCGCCGGCCACGTCGACGCCGGCGTCGCGGAGCCGCTCGGCACCGCCCGCGGAGTGCTCGCCCGGGTCGGCGACGGCGTAGACCACGCGGGCGACGCCGGCCTCGATCAGCGCCTCGGCGCAGGGCCCGGTGCGGCCGGTGTGGTTGCAGGGTTCGAGGGTCACGACCGCGGTGGCGCCCGACGCGCTCTGGTGCTCGGCGAGGCGGCCGAGCGCGTCGACCTCGGCGTGGGCGGTGCCGGCGCCGCGGTGCCACCCCTCGGCGAGCACCTCGCCCGCGGGCGAGAGGATGACGCAGCCGACGCGCGGGTTCACGCCGCGGGCCGGGCCGTTCGCGGCGAGCTCGAGCGCGCGACGCATCGCCGCGGTCTCGACCGCGCTGCGATCGGTGTCGCCGACCGTGCTCATCCGTCGTCCTGTCGTCAGGGCTCCGGGAATGGTCGGCGTGCGCCGAATTCGTCGACCGTGCACAGCACAGCCGACACGTGCCGCCTCCCATCCGGACTTTCACCGTCGGTTCCGGAATTCCACCGGATCAACCACCGGCAGACGATCGGAATCGCTGTCGGAAGTTCGCGGACTGTCACCGCCGGCTCGGAATTACACCGACCCCGGAGCACGTTTGTCGTGTCGATTCTACCCAACGCGTCGGCGGCCGCCGTATTCCCCGTCGTCGGGTCCCGTCATCGAGTCGCCCGTTTCCGTCCAAACCCGGGCGAGTGGATGGCGGCTCGCGGATGCGGCGCCCCGCCGCCGCGCCCCGCCGTCGCGCGTGGGCGTCGAGTCGCCCGTTTCCGTCCAAACCCGGGCGAGTGGATGGCGGCTCGCGGCTGGCGGCTCGCGGCTCGCGGCTCGCGCTACGGGCTCGGGCGGTCAGGCGGTCGCGCGTGGGCGTCGAGTCGCCCGTTTCCGTCCAAACCCGGGCGAGTCGAGTGGGTGCGCGTCGTCGGGCGCGCTCAGGACTCGAGCAGCGCGCGCGCCGTGCCCTCGTCGACGATGAGGTCGGTGATGAGACCCGCGGCGAGCGCGCCGGCGAGGCTCGCGATCTTCGCCCGGCCCGAGACCACGCAGACCCTCCGGGGTGCGCGGCGCAGCACCGCGAAGTCGGGCCCGGTGGCGCGTTCGTTCATGGCGATGCCGTCGGTGCTCCCGTCGGCGCGGTAGAACACGGTCGCGACGTCGCCGACGACGCCGTCGCGGCTCAGCGCGTCGTAGTCGGTGCGGTCGAGGTATCCGCCCTGGTAGACGTGGCTCGGCACCTCGGCGAACGGCGAGCCGATGCCGAAGATCGCGACGTCCATGCCGGCCTGCAGCTCGAGCAGCCGTCGCGTGCTGCGCTCGCGCCAGAACGCCCGCCGCGTCGCGGGGTCGTCGAAGAACGCGGGAACCGGGAACTGCTGCACGCGCGCGCCGAACGCGTCGCCGAATCGGCGCAGCAGTTCGCTGGCGTAGAGGATGCCGGTGGTGCGCCCGTTGCCCGCGCCGTTCAGTTGCACGATCTCGGTGTTGTGGGTGGCCTTCGGCACGAGGTGCCGGCTCATCGCGCTCATGGTGGAGCCCCAGGCGACGCCGATGGTCTGGTTCGAGTCGACGAACCGTCCGAGAATCCGTGCAGCCGAGAGGGCGACGCGGTCGAGTCGGTCGACGTCGGTCGCGTGGTCGGGCACGGGCACGACGTGGGCGGCGATGCCGAACCGGGCGAGGACGTCCTGCTCGATCCGGCTCGGCAGGTCGAGCGGCGAGTGGATCGAGATCTCGACGAGACCGCTGGCCCGGGCATGGCTGAGCAGCCGCGAGACCGAGGATCTCGACGTCCGCAGCTCCTGTGCGATGGCCTCCATCGTGAGGTCCTGCATGTAGTAGAGGTGTGCGGCGCGCAGGGCCTCTCGCGTCCTGCCCGAGACGGGGTCGGCGCCGGCGGACGCGTCGGTTCCACGCGGAGTCATCCGCCCATTTTGCACGTTTGTGCAGTCGGCTTGCAAGAGCGTGCGCACGCGCGGACGATGGATGCATCCCCGGGCGACGCATCGATCGCCCACGCACGATCCGAGAGGACAGCGATGTCATCGCAGCCGACGAGTCAGCAGAAGCCTTCCGACCACGGGCGCGCCGCAGCGCCCGGCACGCGGCCGGAGGTCGCCGCGCTCCGTGCACGTCCGACCGCGGAGGTCGTGGTCATCGGCGGCGGCATCAACGGCCTCGCGACCTTCCGCGACCTCGCGCTGCAGGGGGTCGACGTCGTGCTCGTCGAGCAGGGCGACTTCGTCTCGGGGGCGTCGAGCGCATCGAGCCACATGATCCACGGCGGCATCCGATACCTCGAGAACGGCGAGTTCCGGCTCGTGAAGGAATCGGTCACCGAGCGGAACGCGCTCCTGCGGATCGCCCCGCACTACGTCAAGCCGCTCGAGACGACGGTGCCGATCTACTCGACGTTCTCGGGCATCCTCGCGGCGCCGATGCGGTTCCTCACCCACCGGCAGGGGCGGCCGACCGAGCGCGGCGCCGCGCTCATCAAGGCGGGCCTCACGATCTACGACGCCTTCTCGCGCGACGGCGGCTCCGTGCCGCGGCACCGGTTCCACGGCCGCAGGCGCTCGCTCGCCGAACTGCCCGCGCTCGACCCGGGGGTCAAGTACACGGCCACGTACTACGACGCGAGCATGCACGATCCCGAGCGGCTCGCGCTCGACGTGCTCTTCGACGGGCTGGCGACGGGACCCCACGCCCGCGCGGTCAACCACGTGGCCGCGGTCGGCCTGGGCTCGGGCGGGGTCCGGGTGCGCGACGCGCTCACCGGCGCCGAGTTCGACCTCGCGGCCGACGTGGTCGTGAACACGACGGGCCCGTGGACCGACCTGACGAACGCCGGCCTCGGCCGCGCCACCCGGTACATGGGCGGCACGAAGGGCTCGCACATCGTGCTCGAGCACCCCGAGCTGCTCGCGGCGACCGGCGGCCGCGAGATCTTCTTCGAGCACGAGGACGGCCGCATCGTGCTCATCTACCCGCTGAAAGGCCGCGTCATGGTCGGCACCACCGACCTCGAGCACGACATGCGCGAGCCGGCGGTGTGCACCGAAGACGAGGTCGACTACTTCTTCGAGCTCATCGCGCATGTGTTCCCGTCGATCCCCGTCGACCGGTCGCAGATCGTCTACCGGTTCGCGGGGGTGCGCCCGCTGCCGCATCACGACGACACGCAGCCGGGCTTCGTGAGCCGCGACTACCGCATCGAGCGAGCGGATGTCGCGGAGCGGCCGGGCACGACCCTGCTGAGTCTCGTCGGCGGCAAGTGGACGACGTTCCGCGCCCTGGCCGAGCACCTCTCGGACGAGGTGCTCGCGCTGCTCCGACGCGACCGCGTCCGCTCGACGGAGGGGCTCGCGATCGGCGGAGGGAAGGGATACCCGACGAGCGCCGATGCGCGGCTCGTCTGGCTCGTCGCGCATCAGGACGAGATCGGCCGTGCCCGCGCCGAGACCCTGCTCGAGCGGTACGGGACGCGCGCCGAGGCGCTGCTCGACGCCTTCGACCCGGCGACGGATGCCCCGCTCGCGCACCACGCCGACTACACGCGCTGCGAGATCACCTGGCTCGTGCGCACCGAGCGGGTCGTGCACCTGACCGACCTGGTGCTGCGGCGCACGAGCATCGCGTTCACCGGGACGCTCACGGCCGCGCTGCTCGACGAGCTCGCCGAGCTCACGGGCGTCGAGCTCGGTTGGGATGCCGCGCGGCGCCGCGCCGAGGTCGCCGAGGCGCGCGAGCTGCTCGCGTCGCGTCACGGCGTGCAACTCGGGGAGGTCGTGGCGACGGCCGGCGTCTGATCGAAAGCGCGATCGCCGGGCGGCTCAGACCTGCGACCAGCGGGCGACGAGTCGCGGCGCGAGTTCGGCGAGCCCGGTGATCACCATGACCCCGGCCGCGGCGATCTCGTCGGCGTCGGGCTCGTCGAGCGTCGCGGATTCACGGTCGATCCAGACGCCGTCGAGTCCGGCGTGGGCGGCCCCGAGGGCGTCGGTGTGCAGCCGATCGCCGACGTAGGCCGCGTGCGCCACCGGTCCCGATGCCGCGAAGCGCTCGACGGCGGCATCGAAGATGCGTCGATCGGGCTTGGTCACGCCGAGCGCGCCCGACGCGATGACGTGTTCGAACCGGTCGAGGATGCCGAGCCGTTCGAGCTTCGCGCGCTGGAAGTCGGGCTCGCCGTTCGTGATGATGCCGAGGCGCACGCCCGGCATCGCGTCCTGCAGCGCGTCGAGCGCGGGGATCGCGTCGGCGTGCAGACGCCAGGCGTCGCGATAGCGTTCGAAGTACCGGTCGAACCATGCGCCAGACGACGGATCGTCGAGCTCGTCGCCGTGCGCCAGGGCGAAGTCGCGCGCGCGAGCGCGACGCTGCCCCTCGAAGGTGAGCCGGCCGTCGAGATAGGCGTGGTAGTGACGCTCCTCGAGCTCGTGCCAGAGCGCTCGGGCGGCGTCGACATCACCCTCGTATGCACGTTCGCGCATGTGCCGCAGGATGCCGTCGGCGACGGCGGCGCGGTGGGCCATCAGGGTGTCGTCGAGATCGAAGAGCACGAGCGGAGCGGCGATGGGCCTGCCATCGGCGTGCATCACGCGCGGGGTCCGAGGATCTCGTTCCAGCTCGACTCCGCACGAGGGTCGACGATCGCCTCGCGCACGCCGAACCAGGCGGGCCGCAGGTTGCCGTCGCGGTCGGGAACGAGGCTGTCGGCGGGCCGGATGTGCCGGAATCCCGCGGCTCTCGCGACCTTCGCCGAACCGGTGTTGCCCACCACGGCACGCCAGAAGACGGTGGACGCGCCGGCGATGCCGCCCGCGAGGACCCACTCGGCGACGGCGGTCGCGGCCTCGCTCATGACGCCGGCCCCGCGGTGCTCGCGCACCATCCAGAAGCCGATCTCGTTCTGCGTCTCGCGCACGCTGATCATGCCCACGAGCGGGTCGCCCGCGTTCGCTCGGATCGCCCAGGTGAGCTCGCCCCCGGTCGCCCACCCCTTCGGAACATGCTCGCCGAGGAATGCGTCGGCGTGCCGACGTTCGTAGGGCCACGGGGTGGTGAGCACCGACTCGAACAGCGGGTCCTGGCATGCGCGCGTGACGACATCGGCGTCGGCCGGAACGGGCAGGTCGAGCACGAGGCGCTCGGTGCGGATCACGACGGGCTGCATGGCGGGCCCGGTCAGCGGCGGCGCACGAAGCCGACGCGGTCGTAGACCGTGCCGAGCACCGTCTCCGCCCGTTCGGCGGCCTTGTCGGCGCCGACGCCCAGCAGGCGGTCGAGCTCGGCGGGGTCGTCGAGCAGCTCGAGGGTGCGCGCCCGGATCGGGGTGAGGTGGTCGACCACGAGTTCGGCGAGGTCCTTCTTGAAGTCGCCGTAGCCGCGGCCGTCGTACTCGGCCTCGATCGAGGCGACGGGCCGACGCGAGATGGACGCGTAGATGTCGAGCAGGTTCGAGATGCCCGGCTTCTCGTCGCGGTCGTACCGCACCTCGCGGCCCGTGTCGGTGACGGCGCTCTTGAACTTCTTGGCGACCGCCTTCGGGTCGTCGAGGAGCTTCACGAGCCCGGCCTCGGATGCCGCGGACTTCGACATCTTCGACGTCGGGTCCTGCAGGTCGTAGATGCGGGCCGACTCCTTGGGGATCAGCGCCTCGGGCACGACGAAGGTCGTGCCGTACCGGGAGTTGAAGCGCGCGGCGAGATCGCGGGTGAGCTCGAGGTGCTGGCGCTGGTCGTCGCCCACGGGCACCGCGTTCGTGCCGTACAGGAGGATGTCGGCGGCCATCAGCACGGGATAGGTGAACAGGCCCACCGTCGTCGCGTCGGCGCCCTGCTTGGCCGACTTGTCTTTGA
Source organism: Agromyces terreus (assembly GCF_009749465.1). Taxonomy (GTDB): domain Bacteria; phylum Actinomycetota; class Actinomycetes; order Actinomycetales; family Microbacteriaceae; genus Agromyces; species Agromyces terreus. The sequence goes on along the minus strand of NZ_WBIS01000005.1, from coordinate 209,003 downwards.
ACTGCGTCATGCGGCCGGCCTCGCCGAAGCCCGTGATGGTGCTGAGCACCCACGCCAGCTCGGCGTGCGCGGGCACGTGCGACTGCACGAACAGGGTGGAACGATCGAGGTCGACGCCGGCGGCGAGGTACTGGGCGGCCGTGCGGCGCACGTTCTCGCGCAGTGCCTTCGGGTCTTGGGCGACGGTGATCGCGTGCAGGTCGACGACGCAGTAGATGGGGTCGTAATCGTCTTGCAGCGCGACCCAGTTCACGAGCGCCCCGAGGTAGTTGCCGAGGTGCAGGGAATCGCCGGAGGGCTGCATGCCCGAGAAGATGACGGGGCGGGCGGAGTTCATGTTCGAGGTTCTTTCGTCAGGTCGAGCGCGAGTCGGAGGGGCGGGCGGATGCGGCGCGGCATCCGCTCAGACGGCGTAGTCGACCACCACGGGGGAGTGGTCGGAGAATCTGGCGTCGTAGGTCGCCGCCCGGTCGACGGCGTAGTCGGTCACGAGTTCGGCCAGGGCCGGGGTCGCGAGCTGGTAGTCGATGCGCCAGCCCGCGTCGTTGTCGAACGCCTTGCCGCGGAACGACCACCACGTGTACGGGCCCTCGACCTCTCCGGCGAAGCGGCGGCCGACGTCGACCCAGCCGAGGCCGTGGTCGTCGGAGCCCTCGGCGCCCACGAAGCGGTCGAAGTAGGCGCGCTCCTCGGGCAGGAACCCGGCGCGCTTGACGTTGCCCTTCCAGTTCTTGATGTCGAGCGTGCGGTGCCCGACGTTCAGGTCGCCGACCACGAGGGCGAGCTCGGAGTGCGCCGCGAGTTCGGGCAGCCGCGCCTGCATCGCGTCGAGGAACTTGAACTTCTCGACCTGCTTCGGGGTGTCGACCTCGCCGGAGTGCACGTACGCGCTCACGAGGGTGACGATGCGGCCGCCCACCTCGTAGTCGGCCTCGAGCCACCGGCCCGCCGAGTCGAAGTCGGGAGCACCGAGCTCGACGCGGTGGATGCTCGCCCGACGGCGGCTCGCGATGGCCACGCCGGCACGGCCCTTCGCCGTCGCCGGGTCGTGCAGCACGCTCCACTCGTCGCCGAGGAGCCCCTGCAGGTCTTCGGTCGACGCGCGCACCTCTTGGAGGGCGAGCAGGTCGACGTCGCGGCCGGCGAGCCAGTCGCCCATGCCGCGCCGGTAGGCGGCCCGCACTCCGTTCACATTCACGCTGGCGACACGGAGACGGGAGGTCGAAGGCATGCCCTCGATCCTATTCGAGCCCTCCGACGTCGTTCACGCCGGCGGCGACCCGCGACGACCGGCGGCGACCCGGGGCGGCCCGGGGCTGCCCGGGCTTCACGCCCGCGGCGACCCGAGCCGCGCCGCCGCGGCCTCGGCCTCGTCGAGGTCGAGCTGCGCCTTGGCGACTCGCCGCCGGGCGCGGAAGCCTCCGAGCCAGCCGGCGCTCGCGGCATCCGCCCTGGCCCTGCGGAGTTCGACGCGGGCGACCGTGACCGCGGCCTCGGCCTCGCGACGGCGGCGCTCGGCCTCGATCTGCTCGGGGCTCAGCGAGAGCAGCGTCTCGTTGGAGTCGGCGGCCTCGACCGCGATCCAGCTCGCCGCGACGAGGATCACGATGCTCGTCATCCGGAACCAGAAGAGGAGCGCGATGAACACCGCGAAGGTCGCGAGCAGGGGATTGCTGCTCGCGAAGGTGATGAGCACGCCGCCGAGGAGTTGCATGACCGACAGCGCGGCCGAGCCGAGCACCGAGCCGATGACCATGCGCCGCCAGGGCATCTCGGCGCCCGAGAGGTAGCGGAACAGGACCGCGAGGGCCAGGGTGTCGATGACGAACACCACGAGCACGGCGCCGACCTGCACGCTCGCTGCGGCGCCGCCCGCGTCGGGGTCGATGCCCATCAGCGAGACGAGCCACGACAGGAACCCGGTCGTGACGACCGAGAGGGCCGAAGCGACGATGAGCACCGCGCCGAACATGAGGCCGGCGACGAAGTCGCGAAGCTTCAGGAGCGCGTACGACCGGGAGTCCTTCGGCAGGCCGAACGTGCTGCGCACGCCGATGCGCGTGTAGGTCACCCAGCCGATCGCGGTCCAGATGAAGCCGACGAGCGCGATGACGCCCGTCCAGCTGAGCGTGCCGGTGCTCGTCGAGGCGATGGCCGTGAGCTCTTGGGGCGTGATGATGCCGTCGTCGCCGATGAGACCGGGGGCGTACGTGTTCACGAGCGTCGAGAACGCGGTCATGGCCGCCTCGTTGTTCGTGAACCAGATGCCGAACACCGCGAAGACCACATACACGGCTGCGAAGACGCCGAACAGGGCCTGATAGCTCATGCCCGACGACAGGATGAACCCGTTCTGCGCCAGGAAGTACCGCCACACCCGCACGGGGAACAGGGCCATCGTCTTGTTCGTGATCGTCGTGAAGCGGTTGATCGGCTCCTCGAAGCGCTCGCGCAGCGGCTCGCTGAGCTCGGTGAGCCGTTCACGGGCCGTGCGCGCTGCCGGTTCGTCGGCGGATGCCGCGGGCGCGGCGCCGGGCGACGGCTCGCGGGTCGTTCGGGGCGACGGGGGTCGGTCGGGGGTGCCATCGGGCACGGTCGACGCACGCTCGCTCACGCTCCCAAGCGTACTGAGCGTCGCGCTCGGGCGCCGCCGCAGCCGAGCACGCGAGTCGCGGCCGGGCGGGCGATCCGCGGCATCCATTCGTACGCATCGAAATGAGGATGTCTCGGATGCCCCGAGTTCGGGGGGTGCCGTCACCGAGAACCCCGAAGACGCCCGGGTCGCGGTACGAGATGCCCCCCGTATTGGTCACGCGCAGGCTCTGTCGGAGTCGGCCCCGACAGTGCTTGACTCGCCTCACCTGCGTATTCCTCACATTCCGCAGTCTGACCCGACGCGAAGGTTCGATGATGAAGAGCAACTGGTTCGGAACCCGGCACGACGACTCCGCACAGCACCCGCGGCGGTCCAAGCGTCAGCGGGAGGCCGAGCGCTCCCGATCCCTTCGCGGGGTCATCGCCTCCATCGGCGTCGGCGCGCTGCTCGTCGTGGGACTGCCCACGATGGCGTTCGCCGAGGCGACCGACGCGCCGACCGACCCGACGGTCACGAGCGAGTCGACCGACGGCACGGATGCCGCGAAGTCGAGTGAGGCGCCCGCCGACGAGGTCCCCGCCGAAGAGGCTCCGGCCGAGGAGACGCCGAGCGAGGCTCCCGCCGAGGAGACGCCGAGCGAACCGCCCGCCGAGGAGACCACGCCGCCGGCCGAGGAGGCGACGCCGCCCGCCGAGGAGGCACCGAGCAAGGCCCCGGCGAAGGCGCCGGCCGCGAAGAGCGTGGCGCCCGAGGGGAACGTCGGGATCACGCCGATGGCGATCTTCCCCGCCGACACGGCTGACTGCGCGTCCAGTTGCGCGAACCTCAGCATCACGAACACCGTGGTGGGTGGTACAGCATCGCCCAACGACTGGACCCTGCACGCGGTGCGGTCGAGCAACAGTGACAACTACGACTTCGAGTCGGGTGAAACGCGTCCCGTTCCGAGGAACAACACCTACACTCTCTACGCCGACAGCGGGCCCGCGAACTACACGCTGACGAACTTCGAGTGCAGCACCGGCGGCAGCGGCTCAGGTGACCCCAGTGCGGACGAGGCCGCGCACACGGTGACCTACACCAACTCCAACGGCAATCCCACGCAGAAGTACGCGAACTGTGAATTCACCCACACCTACACGGGCCCCGCGACGATCACCGTGCAGGTCGGTGGCGTCCGCACGGGCGTCGCGAACGTCGACGGGCTCGCGGGCGTCTCTTTGCAGCTCTACACCGACAACGCTGGCACATTCGGATCCATCATCAACCAGCCCTGGGCCAAGTGCACTTCGATCGCCTCGGGCGCGTGCACCTTCACTGTGCCGACGCCGAACGGCGCTCGCTACTGGGTCGCGCAGTCGACTCCGGGCGTGCCCTCTGGATGGTTCCAGAGCAACACCCTTGCGACCGGGACGACCCCCGCTTCATCGGCGTACCGGTTCCGCACGAACGTAATCCAGAACGGCGGAACCTACAGCTCGCTCAGTGATTTCATGATCGCCACGGGCAACACCTCCAACAACGCCTCCGGCGGCATCTGGCAGAACTCGCTCGCCAACCCGCCTGCAATCCAGCAGTGCGGCGTGCGCGTAGCGCTCATCATCGACCTGTCGGGGTCGGTCGCAGGCAGCTTCACGCAGCTGAAGAATGCTGCGAAGGGGTTCGTCACCGCACTCCAAGGAACCCCCTCGCAGATCGGCCTCTTCACGTTCAACAACGTCGCTCCGGCGACTGCGGGCGCCAATCTCGGAATCACGCCCGTCTCCACCGTCGCCGGTGCGAATACGGTGCGCAACCACATCGACACCTTCACTACCCCGACCAATGCCACCAACTGGGACCGCGGCATCTACCAAGTCGCCTCGAGCGGCACGCAGTACGACCTCGCGGTGGTCCTCACCGACGGCAACCCGACCGTCTACGGCAACGATGAAGGTCCCGGTGACCGTACACGCTTCCGCGAGGTCGAGAACGGCGTGTTCTCGGCGAACGCCCTGAAGGCCCTCAAGACCCGTGTGGTCGCCTTCGGCGTCGGCGGCGGCGTCGGCGGCGCGCCCGACAACCTGATCGCCATCTCGGGCGGCACTCTCAACTCCGACTACTTCCAGTCCACGGACTATACCCAGGCCGGCAACATCCTGCGCGACCTCGCGCTCGGCTCCTGCGAGGGCTCGGTCTCGATCGTGAAGCAGGTCGTATCGAGCTCGAGCACGGGCGAGCAGAAGACGGGTCAGACCCCGGCGGGCGGGTGGACCTTCACTGCGGTGCCGACGACCGGGGGCATCACGCCGGCGTCGCAGTCCGGCCCGACGGCAGCTGGCACGGGAGCGCTGAACCTCCCGCTCACCTTCGCGGGCGGCACCACCACCGGTACGGTGAAGATCACCGAGGACCCGCAGGATCACACCATCGTGCAGACCGGCGGCAAGAACGCGGTGTGTACGAACCAGGCCACCGGAGCTTCCATCACGGTGACGAACGAGACGAACGGCTTCTCGCTGCCCGTCAGTTCGACCCAGGCGATCAGCTGCAACGTGTGGAATCGCCCGCCGCAGCCGCAGTCGACGTTCAGCGTCAACAAGGTCTGGGTCATCAACGGCGTGACCTATCAGAACGGCCAGCAGCCCAGCGGGATCGCCGCCCAACTGACGGTCGGCGGCGCCAACCGTGATTGGGTAACGGTACAAGGTCCCGTTCCCGCCGGCACCGTCGTCTCGTTGAACGAGACCTCGGGAGTCGGCTCGCGCGACCTCTGTCGTATCACCGATCAACGGGTGACGCTCGCGAACGGTCAGCAGCTGAATGCGGCGCTGCCCTACGATGCGACGTTGCAGCCGGGTACGAACAGCTACACGATGACGAACATCGTCACCTGCGATACGCAGCTTACGTTGAAGAAGTCCGTCTCGAACGGCGGAGTCGCGCCGACGGCATGGACGCTCGACGCCGTCGCGCCAGACGGCGCCCTCGCCGGGCCCAACGGTACGACGGGCTCGGACGGAGCAACCGCCTTCGTGACGGCGAACGTCCGCTACCCGCTCGTCGAGACGGGCGGCGACCCGCGATACGTGCAGACTCTGGGCTTGAACGCCGTTCCGGTACCGCCGTCGATCGGCAGTTGGGACTGCGTGCAGGTCAATGCCGCCGGCACGGTCATCCCGGGCTTCTCCGATGGGCTGAACGGCGGCGTCACGCCGCCGCTGGGCTTCCGCATCCAGTGCACCGCGGTGAACCAGACCGCCCAGCTGACGCTCGTCAAGAGCGTCCAGGAACTCGACGGCACCGATGCCGACTCTGCTGCTTGGACGCTCACCGCGACCCCGGGCGGGTCGGTCCCGGGCCTGGTGCCCGTGTCGACGACGACCGGTAACACGATCCTCGTCCGTCCCGGTACGACTTATACGATCTCCGAATCCGGAGGCCCGCTCGGGTACGAACAGGTCGACATCCGGTGCAAGACGTCGCCCAACGGCGCCTACACCGTGACGAACACCATTACCCTCGATGCACTCGCCCAAGGCACCTGCGTGGTCACGAACAAGCCGATCGCTCCGCAGATCAAGCTGACGAAGATCGTCACCGATTCCGTGGCTCCGGCAAACTCGTGGAACCTCACGGCGACTCTCGGCGACGTGGTCGTCGGCGGTGCAGGCGGCACTGCGGGATGGGTCGACGTACCTGCAGGCGAAACCGTCTCGCTCGCGGAGACCACCTCGCTGCCGAACGCCGGCGAGTTCGCGCCGGGAGCGTGGCTCTGCTCGCTGAACGGCGCCGACCCGACCCCCGGACCCTCGGCAGCCGCGCTGTCGCCCGGCGACCAGCTCGATTGCGTCGTCACGAACACCCTGAAGCCGTTCACACCGAACATCACGAAGACGGCCGCCATCCCGACATCGAACAGTGACGGTACTTGGACGATCGGCTACGACATCGTCGTGACGAACCCGAGCACCTTCCAAGACCTGACGTACAGCCTGAGCGACCAGTTGGACTTCGGCGGCGACGTAACCGTCAATAGCGCGAGCTACCAGCTCACGCTCCCCGCCCCGCCCGGTGCCTCGACGAACTGGACCGTTCCGTTCACGGACGAGCAGGCGTTCGACGGCGAGCCGACGCTCGTGAAGGGCACGTCGCACACCTGGCACGTCACGGTCAACGCGACTGTCGCACCGGGTGCGGACTTCGGAGGCAGCAACCCCGACACCTGCTATGGGGGTGAGCCTGGCACCGTCGGCTTCCTCAATACCGCGACCATGATCGTGAACGAGGTGCCGTACGAGGCATCCGACTGCGCCCTCCCGGTGAAGCCCAACGTCACCAAGGTCGGCGGCACGGCCGTCGACAACGGCGACGGCACGTGGACGCTGCCGTACACGATCACAGTGACGAACCCGTCGGCGACGACCGGCGTCGTCTACGACCTCAAGGACGAGCTCAAGCTGCCGGCTTCCGCCGAGCAGGTCGGGCTCCCGACCGTCGTCTCGAAGCCCGCGGGCGTCACGACGGTCGCCGCCTGGACGGGTGCCGCACCGAACACGCTGCTCGCAGATGACGTCGCCCTCGCGGGCGGTGCTGTGGCGCACGTCTACCAGATCGCGGTCAAGGTGCGGATCGGGGCGGATGACCCGGCCTACATCTGCCCGAGCGAAGCTGGCCTGAACAACACCGCGACGCTCGTCTCCGGCAACCAGACGACGGATGCCACGGGCTGCGTCACCGTCACGCCGCCGACCATCATCCACACCAAGTCGGTCGTTCCGGGCTCGGTCATGCAGGCCGTCGACGGCACGTGGAGCATCGCGTACGACATCGTGGTGACGAACACCGGCGCGGTGGGCGGCGCCTACGACCTCGCGGACACCACCCACTTCGGCGCCGGCATCACCGGCGGCGTCTACGCGGCGACGAAGAACGGCGCCGCGATCCCAGGGTGGACGAACGGTTCGGCCCTCGCGACCGGCGCGTACCTCGCGGCGGGCGACCCCGACCCGAAGGACACGTACCGCGTCACCGTGACCGGCATCGTGCTCACCGGGCCCGACCTGACGCCGGCGCAGACAGCCTGCCCGTCCGACAGCGCGAGCGGTGCGTTCAACAACACGGCGACCCTCACGGTCGCGGGCGTGCCGGTCGACGATTCGGCCTGCGACGCTCCGAGCGCTCCGACGATCGTGAAGGCGGGCGCGACGTCGGCGCAGCAGCTCGACGGCACGTGGAACGTGACCTACACGCTCACGGTGTCGAACACGGCCCCCGGTTCGAAGCCCTCGTTCTACACGCTGACGGATGCCCCGGCGTTCCCGGCCGGTGTCGAGTACCTCAGCTACGCCATCGACGGCGGCGCAGCGGTCACTCCGTACGACGGGTCCGAGTTCACGGTGGTCGAAGACCAACCCATCGCCGCCGGAGAAGTCGACGTCTACACCGTCGTGCTGAACGTCGACGCGCCGGCGAGCGAGATCGACCCCGCAGAGCTGGAGTGCAAGAGCGACAACAACCCCGACGGGGTCGGCTTCCTCAACGACGCCATCCTCACCTCGGGCCAGATCGTCCGCGAAGACGACGACTGCACGGACATCAGCCGCGGCGGCAACCCGACGGTCCTGAAGACCGACCCGACGGTGACGCAGGACGGCGACGGTCTCTGGACCCTCGTCTACGACATCACGGTCACGGGCAACTCGGAGTTCATCTCGCGCTACACACTGGACGACACGCTTCGCTTCGGCCCCGAGGTCGACGTGCTGTCGGCGTCCTGGACCGGCGAGACGAGCGGGGCGTGGGCTGACCCGGCCTCCGATCCGACCGCCCACCTCGTTCCGACGAACAAGGTCATCGAGCGCGACGACGTGCACACGTATACCGTGACGGTCACGGCGAACGTGGACAAGGCGGCGTTCGCGGATCCGACCACGAACACGTGTCAACCGGCTGAGGGCACGCCCGATGTGGGCTTCCTCAACGAAGCCGTTCTGACGCCGTTCGGTGGCACGCCGACGTCCAGCACCGGTTGCGGTCTGCCGGCAATGCCCGAGATCACGAAGACCTTCAACGGTCCGGTCACGGGTGACGCGAGCGGTTGGACGGCGAGCTACACGATCACCGTGCACAACACGAGCACCGACCAGGCCCTGGTCTACGACCTCGATGACACCGTCGACTTCGCTGACGGCGTGAACATCACGGGCGCGACCGTCGCGTCGACCGGTGACCCGGTGATCGCGGTGAACCCCGCATGGGACGGTTCCGCCGTCACCGAGATCGTCGAGAACGAGGACCTCGACCCTGCTGAGACCCACACCTTCACGGTGACGGTCACCTTCACGGTCGATTCGGATGCCCCGACCGAGGGCCTGATCTGCGCCGGCGACGATGGGGAAGGCCACGGTCTGCTCAACGGCGCAACGGTCACCTCGGGCGACACCTACGACGCCGAGGACTGCGGCGACGTTCCCGTCACCGTCGAGGTCACCAAGCTCTGGGTGATCAACGGCGGCGACCCGATCGCGTGGGACAGCGACGAGCTGCCCGACGGGTTCGAGGCGACGCTCCAGCTCGACGGCGCCTCGTCCGAGTGGGACACCGCCTACGGCCCGTACGCGGCCGGCGACTCGGTGACCATCAGCGAGACGGATGTCACGACGCCCGAGGGCGTCCGGTGCTCGCTCGACCAGGAGGCGACGACCGGTCTCGGCGATGAGGTGCTCGAGGGCGCGGTCAACGAGTTCACCGTCACCAACTACGTCGACTGCACGCAGACCGTCAACCTGGCGAAGGTCGTCGAGAACCCGAACGGCGGCGACGGCGAGGCGGCTGACTGGACGCTGAGCGGCACGGGCGTCTCCGATGAGGACGACACCTTCAGCGGCAAGGGCACGGCTACCGGATCGGTCGCTCTCGGACAGGCGTACACGCTCAACGAGGTGTCGACGGTCTGGGAGAACGGCGTCGAGTACACGGTCTCTTCCACGTGGACCTGTTCCACCGAGAGCGGCGACGCCGATGACGTGTTCAGTCTGGTGAGCACCCCCGGTGCGACCAGTGCCACCCTCACGGTCCTGCAGTACGGCGCGAGCGTCGACTGCGAGATCACGAACACGGATGTCGCGCCGACGCTGACGCTCACGAAGCACGTCGAGCCCGAGTCGGTCGCGGGCGACTTCCCGCCGAGCCTCTGGCACCTGACAGCGAGCGACGACGGCACCGCCGTGGTCGAGGGCGACGGCACGGCGACCGGCGACGTGAAGTCGAACACCCCGTACGACCTCGCCGAGAGCGCCGACTTCCCCGAAGCCGGCGAGTTCGACCCGAGCGACTGGACCTGCACCGTCACGAACACCGACCCGGCGACCCCGGCGATGCTCGACGACGACGCGGTGAGCCTCCAGCCCGGTCAGGAGGTCGAGTGCGAGATCACGAACACCGCCAAGCCGGCGACGTACGAACTCCACAAGACCGTGACGTCGACCGAACAGCAGCCCGACGGCACGTGGGCGATCGAGTACTCGGTGACGGTCGAGAACACGAGCGGCGTCTCGCCCCTCGAGTACGACCTGTCCGATGACCTGAGCGAGTTCGGCGAGGGCATCGTCATAGAGTCGGCCGACTGGAGCGGAGACAACGGCCTCAGCGGCTCGTGGGAGGACCTCCCCGACACGCTGGAGACGGACTTCGCAACGGGTCAGCTGCTCGCCGCGGGCGAGACCGACACCTACACGGTGACGGTCGTGGCCACGGTCACGGCCGAGGCGTGGACCTCCGAGTCGGGCACCGAGTGCACGGCAGGCGAGGGCTACGGCCAGGGCGGCTTCCGCAACGTCGCCGAGCTCACCGTCGGCGGCCTGCCGACGGAGGAGACGGCGTGCGACGGGCCGGGCACCTCGACGGCGGTCAAGACGGTCTCGGACGGACCGACCGACAACGGCGACGGCACCTTCGACGTCGCGTACGAGATCACGGTGACCAACGCCAGCGACAAGGACCAGTACTACGACCTGAGCGACACCCCGGCCTTCCCGGCCGGCACGACGTTCACCGCCGCTGCCACCGATCCCGACGGCAACGTGGTCGAGGACTGGACCGGCATCGCCCCCGACGGCACGGTGCTCGCCGACGCCAGGCTCATCCCGGCCGCGGGCGAAGAGCCGACGGTGGAGGTGTGGACCATCACGGCGACGGTGAAGGTCGACACGATCACCGACATCGACGACGCGAAGTGCCTCGAGAACGAGACCGGTCATGGGTTCTACAACGCCGGCGAGTACACGTCGGGCACGATCACCACGCCGATCAGCGACTGCGTCGACATCCCGATCGCGAAGCTGACACTGGTCAAGCACGTCGACAACTCGGCGCTGGGCGACATCACCGGAGGCGTGGCGAGCGACTGGACGCTCTTCGCAGACAGCGAGGACAACTCGGTCGCCGTCGCGGGAAGCGAGGAGGGCGTCTCCCAGATCGTTTCGATCGGCGAGTACTACCTGTATGAGGACTCGATCGAGGACCCGTCGAGCCCGCTCGTGCCCGACTACTACGAGGCATCTGCCTGGCAGTGCGGTGAGGGCGAGTCCAGTTGGTCGGTGTCGGTCGAAGCCGGAGACGACGTGACGTGCGAGATCACGAACACGGCGTTCCTGGTCGACGTCGGCATCGAGAAGACGGCCGAACTGCCCGAGGGCGTGACCGCGGTGGACGACACCGAGGACAACACCTTCAACTGGGTCCTCACCGTCACGAACCACGGAAAGGACGTGGAAGACCTCGAGGTGACCGATCTCATCGACCCGTCGCTCGAGATCACGGGCCCGGCCACGTTCGAGGCTCCCGAGAACTGGACCGAGTCCACCGAGGGCAACCAGTTCACGGCGGCCTACACCGGAACCTTCGTCGAAGGCCAGGTCACGACGATCACGATCCCGGTCCGGGTGCTCCCGGCCGAGGTCGAGGCGCCGGCGGCCGTCGGTCCTGACGACCCTGCGCCGGTGCTGCCGGAGTTCCCCGCGAACCAGGTGATTCCGAACACGGCGTGCGTGTCCACGAGCGGGTATGTGGCGCAACGGCCCGAGCGCGTCGCCGCACTGGCGCTCGAGGTCCCCGAGGGCAACCTCGGCGACATCAACCCCGACAACGACTGCGCCGACGCCGAGGTGCCGGTGAAGAAGGTCGACGCCGGAGTGTACGTGCGATGCATCGCGGATGTCCCGTGGCTGTACTACAACGTCCAGGCGACCGAGAACGTCGAACCCGGTGACATCACCGTCACCTGGACCTCGGCCGACGGCACGCAGACCAAGGTCCAGACCATTCCGTGGGATGCCCGTGAGGGCCGCCTGCTGTGGCCGGGCGCCGCGGTCGACGAGGACGGACTGCCGTACCAGTTCCCGGGCTGGCGCCCCATCACCGAGGAGGACCTGACGAACCCGCCGACACCCGGCACCCGGTTCCTCGACCTCATCCTCGATGACAGCCTGCCCAGCTACGCCTGGCGCGACATGGACAACCCGGCGAGCGTCGTGTTCTCCGTGAACCCGAGCCAGACGGTGCTGGCGGTCTACCCGCAGGCCCTCCCGACCTGTGCGATCGACCGTCCGGGCGAACTCGACATCGAGAAGACGGCGAGCGTCACGAGCACCAAGGCGAACGGCGACTTCAGCTACTCGCTCCAGGTGACGTCGGTCGGCACCGGCGCGACGGAACCGACCGAGGTGTTCGACGAGATCCCGGCCACGCTGCGGGTCGACGAGATCACGACGGCACCGGCGCCCGCGTTCCCCCGCTGGGAGAACTGCGAGGTGACCGGCAAGGACTCGAGCGGATACGGCGGCACGCTGCACTGCGACCTGCTCGGGCAGCTCGGACCCAACTTCACCTCGGCGCCGGTCATCGACCTGGCGGTGCACGTGAAGCCGGGTGCGACGGTCTCGACGATCGACAACACCGGCGAGGTCTGCTGGCAGACGGCGGATGACCCCGATCCGGTCACGGAGTGCGCCGACGACACCGTCACGGTGACGCTGCTCGGCGGCACCGCGATCACCGGATTCGCGACCGGGCCGTGGATCTGGGGGGCCGCGGGCCTGCTGTTCCTCGGCGGGCTGGCCGTGGTCTGGGTCGTGGTCCGGCGGCGCCGGGAGGCATCCGCAGAGTGATCCAGGGCACCCGGCGGCAGACGATGCCGCCGGGTGGCCGTGAACGGCTCCCGTGAGCGAGGGGGAACGCGAACGGGCAACGAAGAAGGGCCGATGCGAATCGCATCGGCCCTTCTTCAGCGCGACGGGGTCGCGGTCGGGATCGTCAGGGCTTGCCCCGCATGATCGCCTGCTTGACCTCGGCGATGGCCTTGGTCACCTCGATGCCGCGGGGGCAGGCGTCGGTGCAGTTGAAGGTCGTGCGGCAGCGCCACACGCCCTCTTTGTCGTTCAGGATGTCGAGGCGAACGGATGCCGCGTCGTCACGGTCGTCGAAGATGAACCGGTGCGCGTTCACGATGGCGGCCGGGCCGAAGTACTGACCGTCGGTCCAGAAGACGGGGCACGACGAGGTGCACGCGGCGCAGAGGATGCACTTCGTGGTGTCGTCGAAGATCTCGCGCTTGGCGATCGACTGCACGCGCTCCTTGCCGGCCTCGGGGGTCGAGTTCGCGATGAGGAAGGGCTGCACCTCGCGGTAGCTCGCGAAGAACGGCTCCATGTCGACGATGAGGTCCTTCTCGAGCGGCAGGCCCTTGATGGCCTCCACGTAGATGGGCTTCGAGATGTCGAGGTCCTTGATGAGGGTCTTGCACGCGAGCCGGTTGCGGCCGTTGATGCGCATCGCGTCGGACCCGCAGATGCCGTGCGCGCACGAGCGGCGGAACGTGAGTGACCCGTCCTGTTCCCACTTGATCTTGTGCAGGGCGTCGAGCACGCGGTCGGTCGCGTACATCTCGACGTCGAAGTCCTGCCAGCGCGGCTCGGTGTCGACATCGGGGTCGAATCGGCGGATCAGGAACGTCACCGTGAACGACTGGATGGCGGCCTCGGCGGCGGGGGGCTGCTCGAGCGTGGCGGAGCTCACGATCAGTACTTCCTCTCCATCGGCTGGTAGCGGGTGATGGTCACGGGTTTCCAGTCGAGTCGGATGTGGTCGGCGGCGTCCGCCGAGTGCGCATCGCCCGAGAGGTAGGCCATCGTGTGCTGCATGAAGTTCTCGTCGTCGCGCTTCGGGAAGTCGTCGCGCATGTGCCCGCCGCGGCTCTCTTGACGGTTGCGAGCGGAGTAGACGACGACCTCGGCGAGGTCGAGCAGGAAGCCCAGCTCGACGGCCTCGAGGAGGTCGGTGTTGAAGCGCTTGCCCTTGTCTTGCACCGCGATGTTCTTGTAGCGCTCGCGGAGGCCGGCGATGACGTTCGTGACGTGTGCGAGGGACTCGTCGGTGCGGAACACCTGGGCGTTCTTGTCCATCTCGTCTTGCAGTTCTTTGCGGATCGCCGCGATGCGCTCGGTGCCGTCGGAGTCGCGCAGCGACTGCAGCATGTCGCGGATCGCCGCCGCGGGGTCGTCGGGCAGCGGGGTGAAGTCGACGCCGGAGTTGACGTACTCGACCGCGTTGCGGCCGGCCCGCTTGCCGAAGACGTTGATGTCGAGCAGCGAGTTCGTGCCGAGGCGGTTGGAACCGTGCACCGAGACGCACGCGCATTCGCCGGCGGCGTAGAGGCCCGGGACGACGGTGTCGTTGTCGCGGAGCACCTCGGCGGCGACGTTCGTGGGGATGCCGCCCATCGCGTAGTGCGCGGTCGGCATCACGGGGACGGGCTCGTACACCGGGTCGACGCCGAGGTAGGTGCGGGCGAACTCGGTGATGTCGGGGAGCTTGGTCTCGAGCACCTCGGCGCCGAGGTGCGTGCAGTCGAGCAGCACGTAGTCCTTGTGCGGGCCGGCGCCGCGGCCCTCGGCGACCTCCTGGACCATGCAGCGGGCGACGATGTCGCGGGGCGCGAGGTCTTTGATGGTCGGTGCGTAGCGTTCCATGAAGCGCTCGCCGCTCGCGTTGCGGAGGATGGCGCCCTCGCCGCGGGCGCCCTCGGTGAGGAGGATGCCGAGTCCGGCGAGCCCGGTCGGGTGGAACTGGAAGAACTCCATGTCCTCGAGGGGGAGGCCCTTGCGCCAGATGATGCCGACGCCGTCGCCCGTGAGGGTGTGCGCGTTCGAGGTGGTCTTGTAGATCTTGCCGAAGCCGCCGGTGGCGAAGATGATCGCCTTCGCCTGGAAGACGTGCAGTTCGCCGGTCGCGAGCTCGTAGGCGACGACGCCCGAGGGCTGCTCGACGCCGTCGACCTCGGTCATGATGACGTCGAGCGCGTAGAACTCGTTGTAGAACTCGATGCCGAGGCGCACGCAGTTCTGGAACAGCGTCTGCAGGATCATGTGGCCGGTGCGGTCGGCCGCGTAGCAGGCACGGCGCACGGGCGCCTTGCCGTGGTCGCGGGTGTGCCCGCCGAAGCGACGCTGGTCGATCTTGCCCTCGGGGGTTCGGTTGAACGGCAGGCCCATGTTCTCGAGGTCGATGACCGCGTCGATCGCCTCTTTCGCGAGGATCTCGGCCGCGTCCTGGTCGACGAGGTAGTCGCCGCCCTTGACGGTGTCGAAGGTGTGCCACTCCCAGCTGTCCTCCTCGACGTTCGCGAGCGCGGCGGCCATGCCGCCCTGCGCCGCGCCCGTGTGGGAGCGCGTCGGGTAGAGCTTGGAGATGACCGCCGTCTTCGCGCCGGGGCCGGCCTCGATCGCGGCGCGCATGCCGGCGCCGCCGGCGCCGACGATGACGATGTCGTACTGGTGGTAGTGGACGCCGTCGACGACCGTGGTCTCGACGTGTGCGCTCTGGGAAGTCACGGTTCTCCTAGACAGCGGGGCAGAACGAGGGGAGCAGGTCTGCGGGGGAGCCGGCGGGGCACGGGTCGAAGGTGAAGACCACGAGGGTGCCGAGCACGATGAGCACGACGGCAGCGACGAGGAGCGAGCCCTTGAGTAGCTTCTGCGTCGTGCCGGGGTTCGTGTAGTCGTTCACGATCGTGCGCATGCCGTTGGCGCCGTGGATGAGCGCGAGCCAGAGCATCAGCACGTCCCACCACTGCCAGAACGGGTCGGCCCACTTGCCGCCGACGAACCCGAAGTCGATGGCCTTGACGCCCTCGCCGACCAGGAGGTTGACGAACAGGTGGCCGAAGATGAGCACGAGCAGCACGACGCCGCTGGCTCGCATGTAGATCCAGCCCCACTTCTCGAGGTTCACGCCGCGCTTGCGTGCGGGGCGTGCCTGACTGCGAGGCGCTTCGATGACGGACATGTCTGCGCTCCTTAGTGGCTGAAGACGTTCATGAGGTGGCGGGGCGCGAAGCCGAGCATCGTGACGACCCAGAGGGCGATGACGATGTAGAAGAGCAGCTTCTGGTGGCGCGTGGCCCAGGCCCAGAGGTCGACGAGGATGATGCGCAGGCCGTTGAAGGCGTGGAACACGATCGCGCCGACGAGGGCGACCTCGCCGAGGCCCATGATGGGCGTCTGGTAGGTGCCGATGACCGCGTTGTAGGCCTCGGGGCTGACCCGCACGAGCGCGGTGTCGAGGATGTGCACCAAGAGGAAGAAGAAGATGGCGACGCCCGTGATGCGGTGCAATACCCACGACCACATTCCCTCGCGGCCGCGGTACAGCGTGCCACCAGGCTTCTGCTTCGCCGGCTTCGCGGGTGCGGTCAGGGTTCCTGCCGGATTCTCTGGCATGAACAACCCTCCCTGGCTGCTGAAGGCCCTCGATTCAGGGCGCGAACGGGCCGTAGGGCCCGATGCGATTGTAGTCCCGAGGCCGTCGTGCCGCCGCTAAGGGCTGCCTAACTCTCTCGATGTCGAGATATCTCGCGAGCGAGCGGATGCCTCATGCCCCGAGCCCCTCTTCCGATGACGGGGCGGCGGGCTATCCTCGGACTCATGTCTGCGCACTCCGTCCCGTTCGACGGGTTCTACAGCGTCATCCCCGCCGGCGGCGTCGGCTCACGGCTCTGGCCGCTCTCCCGGGCCGACGCCCCGAAGTTCCTGCACGACCTGACCGGCTCGGGCCAGACCCTGCTGAAGGACACGTGGGATCGCCTCGCGCCCCTGTCCGGCGATCAGCGCATCATGGTCGTCACCGGCCGGGCGCACCGCGCCGCCGTCGAGTCGCAGCTGCCGGGGCTCGCCGACGTCAACGTCGTGCTCGAATCCGAGCCGCGCGACTCGACGGCCGCCATCGGCCTCGCGGCGGCCATCCTCGAACTCCGCGAGCCCGGCGTGATCATCGGATCGTTCGCGGCCGACCACGTCATCTCGGGCGACGCCCTCTTCCGCTCGGCCGTGGCCGACGCGGTGACGGCCGCACGTGCGGGGTACATCGCGACCATCGGCATCACGCCGACCGAGCCGGCGGTCGGCTTCGGCTACATCCAGTGCGGGCAGCAGCTCGACATCCCGGGCGCGGGCCGGGTCGAGCTCGTCGAGAACTTCGTCGAGAAGCCCGATCTCGACACCGCCAAGCGCTACGTCGACGGCGGCGCGCATCTCTGGAACGCGGGCATGTTCATCGCCAAGGCGTCGACCCTGCTCGAAGAGCTGGCGCGCACGAAGCCCGAGCTGCACGCCGGTCTCGTCGAGCTCGCCGCGGCATGGGACGACCCCGCCACGCGGGGGCCGGCGGTCGACCGCATCTGGCCGGGGCTCGAGAAGATCGCGATCGACTACTCGGTCGCCGAGCCCGCGGCCGACGCCGGCCGGCTCGCCGTCGTGCGCGGGCACTTCCAGTGGGACGACGTGGGCGACTTCGCGTCGCTCGCCAAGCTGAACTCCTCCGGCCGCTCGGGCGAGCTCGCCATCCTCGGCGAGCACGCGCGCGTGCTGGCCGACGCCTCGAGCGGCATCGTCGTCAGCCGTTCGAAGCGCGTGATCAGCCTCATCGGCGTGCAGGACATCGTCGTGGTCGACACGCCGGATGCCCTCCTCGTGACGACGAGCGAGCACGCGCAGCGCGTGAAGGCCGTGGTCGACGCGCTCCGCCTCGGCGGATCCGGCGACGTGCTCTGACGGGCATCCGGCACGGTTCGACGCTTCGGCACACAACGCTTTCGGCACAGGAGGAACGGATGTCGCGCAAGGGGATCGGATTCGGGATCGCGCTGGTCGCGGCATCCGTCGTGCTCATGGGCTGCCAGGCGGCGCCGGAGGAGGGCGGCGACGCCGAGAGCTCCGGCTGCGTGCGCATGGTCACCAATTCGGGCGGCCTCGAGGACCGCTCGTTCAACCAGTCGAGCTGGGAGGGCCTGCAGCAGGCCGAAGACGAACTGGGCGTCGAGGCCCGGGCGATCGTCTCGACGGGCGAGACCGACCTCGCGCCCAACGTCGAGCAGGCGGTGCAGTCGGGCTGCGGCCTCATCGTGACCGTCGGGTGGGAACTCGCCGATCCGACGCTCGCCGAGGCCGGCGCGAACCCCGACGTGTCCTTCGCGATCGTCGACGAGTCCGTCGACGCCCCGAACGTGAAGCCGGTCGTGTTCGACACCGCGCAGGCGTCCTACCTGGCCGGATACCTCGCGGCGGGCGTCACGAAGACGGGCGTGGTCGCCACGTTCGGCGGCGGCAACCAGCCGCCCGTGACCCTGTTCATGGACGGCTTCGTCGACGGCGTCGCGAAGTACAACGAGGTGCACGGCACGGCGGTCAAGGCGCTCGGCTGGAGCAAGGCGTCGCAGGACGGCGCGTTCACGGGCGACTTCGAGGACGTCAACAAGGGCAAGACGCTCACCTCGGGGTTCATCGACCAGGGCGCCGACGTGATCCTCCCCGTGGCCGGGCAGGTCGGCGAGGGGGCGGCCGCGGCGGCGCTCGAGCACGGCGGCGTCTCGATCGTGTGGGTCGACAGCGATGGCTACGAGACGCTCCCGGCGCAGTACCGCCCGGTGCTGCTCACGAGCGTGCTGAAGAACACGCAGGACGCGATGGTGCAGATCGTCGGCGACGTGCAGGACGACGCGTTCACGAACGAGCCCTACGTCGGCACGCTCGAGAACGCCGGCGTCGAGATCGCGCCGTACCATGACCTCGCCTCGCTCGTGTCGCCCGAGCTCGACGGCGAGATCGAGGGCCTTCGCGAGTCGATCATCTCGGGCGAGATCGTCGTGGAGTCGCCGAGCGCGCCCTGAGGCCGGTCGGTCGAGGAGCGAGCCCCGGCGAGCGTCTCGAGACCCTCGCATGCGCCCCCACCCCCATCCGAGGGTGACGTGCGGTTGCTCATATGAGCAGAATGTCGCGTCTTCATAACCATTGGATGTCGCGCCCGCAAACCACGATGGCGGCGTGCGCAACATTCGGTAACGTGTCCGCACGGCCCCTGCTCACGGTTCGGGGCGCACAGATTTGGAGGACACAGTGAAGGTCACGACCAAGAAGGCCGGCATCGCCGGTCTCGCGATGTTCGGTGCAGCCGCGTTGCTCGCCGGTTGCGCGTCCGCCCCCGACGACTCGGGCGACGGCGGCAGCGACACCGCGATCGACTTCCAGCCCTGCATGGTCTCCGACGCGGGCGGATTCGACGACAAGTCCTTCAACCAGCTCGGCTTCGAGGGCATCACCAAGGCCGCCGAAGAGCTGGGCGTCGAGGCGAAGACCGTCGAGTCGAAGGACGAGACCGAGTACGCACCGAACCTGACGAGCCTCGTCGACCAGGGCTGCGACCTCATCGTCACCGTCGGCTTCGCGCTCTCGGCCGCCACGGTCGAGTCGGCCACCGCCAACCCCGACGTCGAGTACGTCATCATCGACGACGCGGCCGACAACGACTTCGACGGCACCGTCGACGCCGAGAACATCAAGCCGATCCTCTTCGACACCGCGCAGGCGGCCTTCCTCGCGGGCTACGCGGCGGCCGACTACACGACGACCAACGTCGTCGGCACCTTCGGCGGCATGAACTTCCCGACGGTCTCCATCTTCATGGACGGCTTCAAGCAGGGCGTCGACTACTACGCCTCCGAGAACGGCAAGGCCGTCAAGGTCGTCGGCTGGGACGGCACCGACGGCTCCTTCACCGGCGGCTTCGAGGCCAACGACCAGGCGCGTCAGACCGCGCAGGCGCTGATCGACCAGAACATCGACGTGCTCCTGCCCGTCGGCGGCCCGATCTACCAGTCGGCCGCTGCGGCGATCCGCGACTCCGGCCGTGAGATCGCGCTCATCGGCGTCGACGCCGACGTGTTCGAGACCGACCCGAGCGTCGGCGACCTGCTGCTCACCTCGATCCGCAAGGGCATCGACGTCGGCACCTACGACGCCGTGCTCGCAGCGGGCAACGGCGAGTTCGACGCGTCGCCCTTCATCGGCACGCTCGAGAACGAGGGCGTCGGCCTCGCGCCGTTCCACGACTTCGAGTCGAAGATCTCCGACACGCTCCCCGATGCCCTCGACGCCCTCCAGGCCTCGATCATCTCGGGTGACGTCGTCGTGAACTCCTACCTCTCGGAGTAGATCCCACGAGCGTGATCGGGGAGGTCGGCGCTGCCGGCCTCCCCGATCTGCGTTCACGAACGGCGTCGTGCGCCGCGTCGGCGCACGATGCGCAACATCTGAGCGCGGGTGCGGCATCCGCCTCAACATCGGTGCAGAACCTGCTGCAGATGCAGCCATCTCTTCTAGGATCGGGGACATGAAGCTCGAACTCCGCGGAATCACGAAGCGGTTCGGCAGCCTGGTCGCGAACGACCACATCGACCTCACCGTGGAGGCCGGCGAGATCCATTGCCTGCTCGGTGAGAACGGCGCAGGCAAGTCGACGCTGATGAACGTGCTCTACGGCCTCTACCAGGCCGACGAAGGGGAGATCCTCCTCGACGACCGGGTGCAGCACTACACGGGCCCCGGCGACGCCATGGCGGCCGGCATCGGCATGGTCCACCAGCACTTCATGCTCATCCCCGTCTTCACGGTCGCCGAGAACGTCATGCTCGGCCACGAGTCCACCAAGGGCGGCGGATTCCTCGACTTGAACGACGCCCGCGCCAGGGTGCGCGAGATCTCCGCCCGCTTCGGCTTCGACGTCGACCCCGACGCGCTCGTCGAGAACCTGCCGGTGGGCGTGCAGCAGCGCGTCGAGATCATCAAGGCGCTCTCCCGCGACGCGAAGGTGCTCGTCTTCGACGAGCCGACCGCGGTGCTCACCCCGCAGGAGACCGACGAGCTCATGCAGATCATGCGCCAGTTGAAAGAGGCCGGCACGTCGATCGTCTTCATCACCCACAAGCTCCGCGAGGTGCGAGAGGTCGCCGACCGCATCACGGTCATCCGCCTGGGCCGGGTCGTCGGCGAGGCCGCGCCCACCGCCTCGAACACCGAGCTCGCCTCGCTCATGGTCGGCCGCGCGGTCGAGCTGACCGTGCAGAAGGACCCGCCGCAGCTCGGCGACGACGCACTCGTGGTCTCCGGGCTCACGGTCATCGACCACATCGGCCAGCTCGTCGTCAACGACGTGAGCTTCGAGGTCCGCAAGGGCGAGATCCTCGCCATCGCCGGCGTCCAGGGCAACGGGCAGACCGAGCTCACCGAGGCGCTCGTCGGCCTCGCGACGCGCGTGCGGGGATCCGTGGTGCTCGACGGGGTCGAGCTCATGGGTCAGAGCGTGCGCAAGATCCTCTCCGCCGGCGTCGGGTTCGTGCCCGAGGACCGCAACGAAGACGGCCTCGTCGGCGAGTTCACGATCGCCGAGAACCTCATGCTCGACCGCTCCGACGGCGAGCCGTTCGTGAAGGCGGCCAGCATCCAGCGCGCCGCGCTCGCCGACTTCGCCCGCGAGAAGGTCGCCGAGTTCGACGTCCGCACGCAGGGCATCGACGAGAAGGTCGGCCGTCTCTCCGGCGGCAACGCGCAGAAGGTCGTGCTCGCCCGAGAGCTCAGCCGCGAACTGCGGCTCCTCGTCGCCGCACAGCCCACTCGCGGCGTCGACGTCGGATCCATCGAGTTCATCCACAAGCGCATCGTCGAGACGCGCGACGCCGGGGTGCCCGTGGTCGTCGTGTCGACCGAGCTCGACGAGGTCGCAGCCCTCGCCGACCGCATCATGGTGATGTACCGCGGCCGGGTCGTCGGCATCGTGCCCGGCGACACCCCGCGCGACGTGCTCGGTCTCATGATGGCCGGCGAACCCGCAGAAGGAGCCGCAGCATGAGCGACCCCCAGAACCCGAACGGGTCGTCCGGGCCCGTCGAGCCGAGCGAGCCCGCCACCCCGGTCGCCGCCGGCACGCCCGACACCGCGGCATCCGCCGCCACGCCCGACGCCGCGACATCCGCCGACGACCGTCCGGCCGTCGCCGCGCCCGAAGAAGTGCCGCCGCCGTCCCGCTGGCACACCATGTGGCAGCAGATCGTCACGGGCAACGCGCTCATCTCGGTGCTCTCGGTCGTGCTCGCCCTCATCGTCGGCGCGATCATGATCGCCTTCACCGACGAGAACGTGCAGAAGGCCAGCGTGTATTTCTTCGCGCGGCCCGGCGACACCATCGTGGCCGTCTGGGATTCGGTGTCCGGCGCCTACGTCGCACTCTTCCAGGGCTCGGTCTACAACTTCCGTCGCGACTCCTTCGCCGACGGCATCAAGCCGCTCACCGAGACGCTCACCTTCGCCACCCCCCTCATCGCGGGCGGGCTCGGCGTCGGGCTCGCGTTCCGGGTCGGCATGTTCAACATCGGCGGCCGCGGGCAGATGCTCATCGCGGCATCCGTCGCCGGCTGGATCGCGTTCGGGTTCGACCTGCCGGTCGGCCTGCACATGTTCGTCGCCCTCATCGGCGGGCTGCTCGGCGGCGCCCTGTGGGGCGGCATCGCCGGCCTCCTGAAGGCGCGCACGGGCGCGCACGAGGTCATCGTGACGATCATGCTCAACTACGTGGCCTTCTACCTCGTGTCGTGGATGCTGCGCACGCCCGGCCTGCTCCAGGCCCCAGGCTCGTCGAACCCGAAGACGCCGCCCATGAAGGACACCGCGATCTTCTTCGACCTGCTCGGGCCGCGCTACAACCTGCACTTCGGCTTCGTGCTCGCCGTCGCCGCGACGATCCTCGTGTGGTGGATCCTCACCCGCTCGAGCCTCGGCTTCCGCTTCCGGGCCGTGGGCGAGAACCCCAACGCCGCACGCGTCGCCGGCATCAACGTGCCGTCCATGTACGTCTACGCGATGCTCATCTCCGGCGCGCTGCTCGGTCTCGCGGGCGTCAGCCAGGTGCTCGGAACCGTGACCACCGGCTTCACCGCCGGCATCGACGCAGGCGTCGGCTTCGACGCCATCACCGTGGCGCTCCTCGGGCGATCGACGCCGTGGGGCATCTTCCTCGCGGGCATCCTCTTCGGCGCGTTCAAGGCCGGCGGCTACTCGATGCAGGCCGCCGAGGGCGTCCCGATCGACATCGTGCTCGTCGTGCAGTCGCTCATCGTGCTCTTCATCGCCGCGCCGCCGCTCGTGCGCACCATCTTCCGACTGCCCGACCCGTCGAAGGGGCCGAAACGACCCCGCCCGATCGTCACGAAGGAGGTGGAGGCGAAGTGAGCACCGCAACCGGTTCCGCGGCCCCGGCGCCGCAGATCGTCACGCTCGACACGACCGTCGTCACGAGCTGGAAGGCGCCCATCGCCTTCGCCGTCTTCACCCTCGTCGCCCTCGCGCTCGCGGTGTTCGCACCCCGGCACGGCGACACGACCTACCGCCTGAACGCCTCCGAGCGCGACGCGATCCAGGTGCCCGACCTCGTCGTCCCGGCGATGCCGGCGCTCTGGACCGTCGTCGTGCTCCTCGCCCTGATCACGGCGTACTCGGCGTGGCTCGTGCGCGCGAAGAAGCGGGTGCCGCTCTGGCTCATCGTGGTGTTCGCGGTGCTCTTCCTCTTCGGGTTCCTCACCTGGGCCGGCGCGGGCGCGACCCTGCCCATGATCGGCCTCCTGTTCGGATCGTTGAGCCTCGCCGTTCCGCTCATCTTCGGGTCGCTCGCGGGCGTCATCGGCGAACGCGTGGGCGTCATCAACATCGCCATCGAGGGGCAGCTGCTCGCCGGCGCGTTCACGTCGGCCGTCGTGGCATCCGTCGTCGCGTCCTCGACGGGGTCGATCTGGGTCGGGCTCTTCTCCGGACTCGTCGGCGCGATGGTGGCGGGCCTGCTCGTCGGCATGGTGCTCGCGGCCTTCTCGATCAAGTACTTCGTCGACCAGGTCATCGTCGGTGTGGTGCTCAACGTGCTCGTCACCGGGCTCACGAGCTTCTTCTTCTCGCAGGTGCTCGCGCCGAACGCCGGCGTGCTGAACTCGCCGCCGCGCTTCCCGCGCCTGCCGATCCCGCTGCTGAGCGACATCCCGATCATCGGGCCGGTCTTCTTCCGCCAGACGCTGATCGTCTACATCATGTACATCGCGGTCGCCGCGGTCTACGTCGGGCTCTTCCACACCCGCTGGGGTCTGCGGGTCCGCGCCGTCGGCGAGCACCCGCAGGCGGCCGACACCGTGGGCATCAACGTCAACCGGACCCGCTTCTGGAACGTCGCGCTCGCCGGCGCCATCGCGGGCTTCGGAGGCACCTTCTTCACCATCGGCTCGGGCATCGCCTTCAATAAGGAGATGACGGCGGGCGCCGGCTTCATCGCCCTCGCGGCCGTCATCTTCGGCCAGTGGGATCCGATCAAGGCCACGCTCGCGGCGCTGCTGTTCGGCTTCGCCTCGAACCTCCAGAACACGCTCTCGGTCATCGGCTCGCCGGTGCCGAGCGAGTTCATGCTCATGCTGCCGTACGTGGTGACGATCATCGCCGTGGCCGGCCTCGTGGGCAAGGTCCGCGGGCCGGCGGCCGCGGGCAAACCGTACATCAAGGCCTGACCGGATGCCTCGGGGCCGCCCGAGGCATCCGCCGGCCATCTCGAACGGGAGAGACATCATGACCGCAACGGATGCGATCGACTGGAACGACCTGCGCGAACGCGCACGCGAGGCCATGGCCAAGGCGTACGTGCCCTACTCCGAATTCCCGGTGGGGGCGGCGGCCGTCGTCGACGACGGCCGCATCGTCAGCGGATGCAACGTCGAGAACGCCTCGTACGGGGTCACGCTCTGCGCCGAGTGCTCGCTCGTCTCGGCGCTCGCGATGTCGGGCGGCGGCAAGCTCGTCGCCTTCACGTGCGTCGACGGGCACGGCAACGTGCTGATGCCCTGCGGGCGCTGCCGCCAGCTGCTCTTCGAGCACTCCGCCGAGGGCATGGTGCTCGAGACGGTCTCGGGCTTCAAGACGATCGACGAGGTCCTGCCCGACGCGTTCGGCCCGCGCCAGCTCGTCGAGTACCGGGGGGCCGGCGCATGAGCGCGGTCGAGGCCTTCGACGCGGTCGACCTGATCCGGGCCAAGCGAGACGGCCGCACGCTCGAGACGGCCGAGATCGACTGGCTGATCGACGCCTACACGCGCGGATACGTCGCCGACGAGCAGATGTCGGCCATGACCATGGCGATCTTCCTCAACGGCATGGAGCGGCGCGAGATCCGCGACCTCACGATGGCGATGATCGCCTCGGGCGAGCGCATGGACTTCAGCGGGCTCGGCAAGCCGACCACCGACAAGCACTCCACGGGCGGCGTCGGCGACAAGATCACGCTCCCGCTCATGCCGCTCGTCGCGTCGTTCGGCGTCGCGGTGCCGCAGCTCTCGGGCCGCGGCCTCGGGCACACCGGCGGCACGCTCGACAAGCTCGAGTCCATTCCAGGATGGCGCGCCGACCTCACGAACGACGAGATGTTCGCCCAGCTCCGCGACATGGGCGGCGTCATCTGCGCTGCGGGCAGCGGCCTCGCGCCTGCCGACAAGAAGCTGTACGCGTTGCGCGACATCACCGGGACGGTCGAGGCCATTCCGCTCATCGCCTCGTCGATCATGTCGAAGAAGATCGCCGAGGGCACCGGCGCCCTGGTGCTCGACGTGAAGTTCGGCTCGGGCGCGTTCCTCCAGGACATCGAGCGCTCGCGCGAGCTCGCCCGCACGATGGTCGAGCTCGGCGAAGACGCGGGCGTCGCGACATCCGCCCTCATCACGAACATGAACGTGCCCCTCGGCCTCACGATCGGCAATGCCAACGAGGTTCGGGAGTCGATCGAGGTGCTCGCCGGCGGCGGGCCGGCCGACGTGCGCGAACTGACCGTCGCGCTCGCCCGCGAGATGCTCGAGCTCGCCGGCGTGCACGGCGCCGACGTCGAGGCGGCCCTCGACGACGGCCGTGCGATGGACAGCTGGCGTGCGTTCGTCGTCGCGCAGGGCGGCGACCCCGACGCCGCGATGCCGGTCGCGCGCGAGACGCACACCGTGGTCGCCGACCGCGACGGCGTGCTGGTCGAGCAGCAGGCGCTGCCGTTCGGCATCGCCGCCTGGCGCCTCGGGGCCGGACGCGCGCGCAAGGAGGACCCGGTGCACCATGCGGCGGGCATCGACCTGCACGCGAAGCCGGGCGACCCGGTGCGCAAGGGGGAGCCGCTCTTCACGCTCCTCGCCGACGAGCCCGCCAGGTTCGCGCGTGCCCTCGAGGCCGTCGAGGGCGCCTACCGCATCGGCGACGAGGGCGAGGCCGTCGCCGACGGCGGCCCGCTCATCGCCGATCGCATCGGCCGCTGACGCCTCTTTCGCTTTTCAGGAAGGGGTGTGGGCGGCAAGCGTTGTCCCGGTCGAGTTCCGCTCCGGATACCCCGTCGTGCCCACACCCGTTCCTGAAAAGTGATTCACGAGCGAGGAGACGGCACCGCTCCGGGACGTATTGCTCTGAGATTGCCGAGACTTCACGGCGGCCTCGCCGGTATCGTTGAGCCGTGAACACGAATGCGACGCAGTACCGGCTCGAGGGCGATGGCGCGAACATCCAGGCGCTCCCGAAGATCTCGCTGCACGACCACCTCGACGGAGGGCTGCGTCCGCAGACCATCATCGAGCTCGCCGACGCCACCGGCGTCGACGTGCCCACGCAGGACGCCGACGAGCTCGGCACCTGGTTCGCCGAGAAGGCCGACTCCGGTTCGCTCGTCGACTACCTGAAGACCTTCGACCTCACCACCGCGGTCATGCAGACCCGCGAGGGCCTCACCAGGGTCGCCCGCGAGTTCGTCCAGGACCTCGCCGCAGACGGGGTGATCTACGGCGAGATCCGCTGGGCGCCCGAGCAGCACCTGGGCGGGGGGCTCGACCTCGACGAGGTCGTGGCCGCCGTGCAGGAGGGGCTCGACCAGGGCGTCGACGACGCCCGCGACGCCGGCCACGGCATTCGCACCGGGCAGCTCATCACGGCCATGCGGCACGCCGATCGCGGGCTCGAGATCGCCGAGCTCGCGGTGCGCCACCGAGACCGCGGCGTCGTCGGGTTCGACATCGCGGGCGCCGAGGCCGGGTTCCCGGCGAGCCGGCACCGCACCGCCTTCGACTACCTCGCGGGCCAGTACCTGCCCGTCACCGTGCACGCCGGCGAGGCCGACGGGCTCGAGTCGATCCGCAGCGCCCTCTTCGACGGCCGTGCCCTGCGCCTCGGCCACGGCGTGCGCCTGGCCGAAGACCTCGTCATCGAGCGCCAGGACGACGAGAACACCTACGTCTCGCTGGGCCCGATCGCGCAGTGGGTGCGCGACCGCGAGATCGCCCTCGAGCTCAGCCCGTCGTCGAACCTGCAGACGGGTGCGATCCAGGCATGGGGCGACGAGCTCGTCGACCACCCGTTCGACCTGCTCTACCAGCTCGGCTTCCGGGTCACGGTCAACCCCGACAACCGTCTTCAGAGCTCCACGAGCATCTCGCGCGAACTCGCGCTGCTGAGCGACGCCTTCGGCTACGACCTCGACGACATCGAGACCTTCCAGCTGAACGCGGTCGCGGCCACCTTCCTCCCGCTCGACGACCGCGACGAGCTCGCCGAACTCATCGGAGAGGGCTTCGACGAGGCCTGATCGGATGCCGCGGGCCGGGCGTCTCCGCTCCGACCGCGCTCGACGACCACCGCGACGCCCCACACCCTGCGCCCCGAGCGCTGAAACGGAACCACCCATGACCACACCGTCGCTTCCCGACGTCGCCGTGCACCTCGGCGCGCACGTCGACGACTGGCGCCAGGCGGTCCGCGAGGCGGGTCGTGCGCTCGCCCGCTCCGGCTCCACGCGGGCCGAGTACACCGACCGCATGATCGCCGTCATCGAGGAGTTCGGCGCCTACGTGGTCGTCGCGCCGGGGCTCGCGCTGGCCCACGCCCGCCCGGGGCCCGACGTGCTCCGAGAGGGGCTCTCGGTCGTGACGCTCGCCGCACCGGTCGAGTTCGGCCACCCCCACAACGATCCCGTGAGCGTGGTCATCGGCCTCGCCGTCGCGAACGCCGAGGAGCACGTCGCCTCGGTCGCCCGGCTCGCGAACGTCTTCAACGACGAGCAGGTCATCGCCCGCATCGCCGGCGCGGCCTCTGCCGACGAGGTGCGGCAGCTGCTCGGCATGGGCCGCTCCGACGAATCGGAGCACCGATCATGAGGATCATCGCCGTCTGCGGGTCGGGCATCGGCACCTCCGCCATCCTCAAGCTGAACGCCGAGCGCGCGCTCGGTCGCCTCGGGCTGTCGGCCGTGGTCGACGCGAGCGATCTCGAATCCGTCGCGGTCGCGGCATCCGACGCCCAGGTGGTGCTCACCTCGACGGAGCTCGCGGGCGCCGTGCGGGCCGCGCTCGGGCGCAACCACGCCGAGATCATCGAGGTCGTGAACTACTTCGACGTCGATGAGATCGGCGGCAAGCTCGAGGCCTCGCTGGGCTGAGGCCGGGCGGCGCTCACGCGATGAGTTCGCGCATGCCGCCCTCGAGCGCCTCGAGCGTCGCGGATGCCGCAGCGCGGCGCTCCGCGACCGTGCCGTCGTGCGCGGCGGCGTCGAGGTAGACCTTGAGCTTCGGCTCGGTTCCGCTGGGGCGCACCATGATGCGCGCGCCACCCTGCATGACGAAGCGCAGGACGTCGCTCGGCGCGAGGGACCCGAACCCGTGCGAGAGGTCCTCGATGCGCTCGACGCGGACGCCGCCGACCGATGCGGGCGGCTCGGCGCGCAGACGGGCCATGACGGCGCCGATGCGGCTGAGATCGGTGACGCGGATCGAGATCTGGCCCGAGAGGTGGCATCCGAATCGCTCGACGAACTCGTCGAGGTGGTCGGCGACGGTGCGGCCGTTCGCGCGCAGTTCCGCGGTGAGGGAGAGGAACGCGACGGCGGCCGAGATGCCGTCCTTGTCACGTACCGTGCCGGGGTTCACGAGGTAGCCGAGGGCCTCCTCGAAGCCGAACACGAGGTTCGGCGCCCGCGAGATCCACTTGAAGCCGGTCAGGGTCGCCTCGAAGTCGAGGTCGTAGGCGTCGGCGATCTCGGCCAGCCCGGGGGAGGAGACGATCGAGCACGCGAGCGTGCCCGCGGGGCCCGAATCGCCCGACGCGCCCGCGGCCTGACGTGCGGCACGCCAGCCGAGCAGCAGGCCGACCTCGTTGCCGGTGAGACGCCGATACCCCTCTGAGACGCCCGGGTCGGGGATCGCGATCGCGAGCCGGTCGGCGTCGGGGTCGTTCGCGACGATGAGGTCGGCGTCGACCTCGCGGGCGCGGGCGAACGAGAGATCCATCGCGCCGGGCTCCTCGGGGTTCGGGAACGCGACGGTCGGGAACGCGGCGTCGGGCGCGATCTGCGCGTCGACGAGGGTGGGGGCGTCGAACCCGGCGTCGGCGAGCACGCGCGCGGCGGTCTCCCAGCCGACACCGTGCATGGCGGTGTAGACGACCTTGGGCTGCGCGGCCGGAGCATGCCCGGCCTCGAGCGCGGTGCGCTGCACGTAGGTGTCGACGACCGAGTCGTCGGCGGTCTCGTAGGCACCGCGCGGCAGGTCGAGCACGGGCGTCGTGGCGGCGACGCCGGCGATGTGCGCCGCGATCTCGGCGTCGGCGGGCGACACGATCTGCGAGCCGTGGTCACGGCCGCCGAGGTAGACCTTGTAGCCGTTGTCGTTCGGCGGGTTGTGCGAGGCGGTGACCATGACGCCCGCGGACATGCCGAGATGCCGCACCGCGAACGCGAGCACCGGGGTCGGCAGGAGCCGCGGCAGCAGGACGGCGCGCACGCCCGCGCCCGCGAGGATCTCGGCGGTGTCCCTCGCGAACACCGCGGAGTTGCGCCGGCCGTCGTAGCCGATGACGGCCGACGGGGTCTCGTCGGTCGCGCGTTCGAGCAGGTAGGCGGCGAGCCCTGCGGCGGCCTGCGACACGAGCACCCGGTTCATGCGGTTCGGCCCGGCGGCGATCTCGCCGCGCAGCCCCGCCGTGCCGAACGCGAGCCGCTGGTCGAACCGGTCGGCGAGATCCGCGGATGCCGCGGCGTCGCCCGCCTGCACCCTCGCGATGAGCTGCTCGAGTTCGGCGCGCGTCTCGGGGTCGGGGTCCTGCGCGATCCACGCGTCGGCCTGCGCGATGCGGTCGCGATCGGCGTCGGACGTGCTCAGGGCGTCTGGCTGCGGCATCCGGGATCTCCTAGAGCTCTGCGACGATCTT
The DNA here is from genome assembly GCF_009749465.1 of Agromyces terreus. Classification (GTDB taxonomy): domain Bacteria; phylum Actinomycetota; class Actinomycetes; order Actinomycetales; family Microbacteriaceae; genus Agromyces; species Agromyces terreus. The sequence continues at coordinate 178,799 of NZ_WBIS01000005.1, read as the reverse complement.
CGCCAGCAGCGACGAGATCACCGGTTCGGCCAGGCGCCCGGCCTCGATGACCTCTTCGTGGCTGAGCGGCGTCTGCTGGATGCCGGCGGCGAGATTGGTGATGAGGCTCATGCCGAGTACCTCCATGCCGGCCTGGCGGGCGGCGATGGCCTCGAGCGCGGTCGACATGCCGACGATGTGGCCGCCGATCGTCTTCGCCATCTGCACCTCGGCGGGCGTCTCGTAGTGCGGGCCGCGGAACTGGCAGTAGACGCCCTCGTCGAGGCCGGGGTCGACGGTGCGCGCGAGCTCGCGCAGCCGCGTCGAGTACAGGTCGGTCAGGTCGATGAAGGTGGCGCCCTCGAGCGGCGAGTCCGCCGTGAGGTTGATGTGGTCGCTGATGAGCACCGGGGTGCCGGGCTTCCAGTGGTCCTTGATGCCGCCGGCCCCGTTCGTGAGGATCATCGTCGTCGCACCCGCCGCGGCGGCGGTGCGGACGGAATGCACGACCCGGCGCACGCCGTGCCCCTCGTAGTAGTGCGTTCGGGCGCCGATCACGAGGGCGTGCTTGCCGCTCGGCAGCAGCACCGAACGCAGCGTGCCGACGTGGCCCTCGAGCGCGGGCTTGGAGAAGCCGGGCACCTCGGTGGCCGCGATCGTGTGCGTCGTCTCGCCGATGAGCTCGGCGGCCCGGCCCCAGCCGCTGCCGAGGGTGAGCGCGACGTCGTGACGTTCGACGCCGGTGAGCTCGGCGATGCGGGCCGCGGCGTCGGCCGCGACGGCGAAGGGGTCTGCTGCGGGGTCGCCGAGCACGTTTGCATGCGTCATCCCACCACTCTAATGAGCGAGCGGATGCCGCGGCGGGATCGTGCTCGTGTGAGGGTGCGCGCACCCGTACTGGCAGAATATGAGCATGGCCTACGAGTTCGAGCGCACCCAACGCATCGCCGTCCTCGGAGGCGGGCCCGGAGGCTACGAGGCCGCGCTCGCCGGAGCCCAGCTCGGCGCCGAGGTCACCCTCATCGAACGCGCCGGCGTCGGCGGCTCGGCCGTGCTCACCGACGTGGTGCCGTCGAAGTCGCTCATCGCCACCGCCGAGGCGTCGAACGCGGTCAAGGAGGCCGCCGACCTCGGCGTCCAGTTCTACGCCAAGGGCGACGCCGAGAAGGCCGTCAAGCCGAACGTGGCCATCAACCTCGCCGCGGTCAACAAGCGGCTGCTCGGCCTCGCGGCGCAGCAGTCCGACGACATGCGCTCGAACCTCATCGACGCCGGCGTGCACCTCGTGCACGGCGAGGGCCGCCTCGACGGACCCAACGCGGTCATCGTCGCGACCGCGAAGGGCGGCACCGACTTCGACCGCATCGAGGCCGACACGCTCGTCGTCTCGGTCGGCGCGACGCCCCGCGTGCTCGGCACCGCCGTCCCCGACGGGGAGCGCATCCTGACGTGGACCCAGCTCTACCACCTGCAGCAGGTGCCCGAGCACCTCATCGTCGTCGGATCCGGCGTCACCGGTGCCGAGTTCGCCTCCGCCTACCGTGCCCTCGGCGCGAAGGTGACGCTCATCTCGAGCCGTGACCAGGTGCTTCCGGGCGAAGACGCCGACGCGGCATCCGTCATCGAGAAGGTCTTCAAGCGCCACGGCATGAAGGTCCTGAACAAGTCGCGCGCCGAGTCGGTCGTGCGCGACGGCGACGAGGTCGTCGCGACGCTCTCCGACGGGCGCGAGGTGCGCGGCTCGCACTGCCTCATGGCCGTCGGCTCCGTGCCGAACACGGGCGACCTCGGGCTCGAGCAGGCCGGCGTCCAGCTCTCGGACTCGGGCCACATCCGCGTCAACCGGGTCGCCCGCACGTCGATGCCGAACATCTACGCGGCCGGCGACTGCACGACCTTCCCCCCGCTCGCCTCGGTCGCCTCGATGCAGGGCCGCACCGCCGTGTTCCACGCCATGGGCGACATCGTGAACCCGCCCGAGCTGCGCAACATCACCTCGAACATCTTCACGCAGCCCGAGATCGCCGCCGTCGGCTGGACGCAGCGCGAGATCGAGGAGGGCGTGGTGCCCGGCGTCGTCTACAAGCTGCCGCTCGCCTCGAACCCGCGCGCGAAGATGATGGGCATCCGCGACGGCTTCGTGAAGCTCTTCGCATCGAGCGGGTCGGGCGCCATCATCGGCGGGGTCATCGTCGCGCCCAAGGCATCCGAGCTCATCTTCCCGCTCGCGCTCGCCGTCGAGCACCGGCTCACGGTCGACCAGTTCGCCGAGGCGTTCCCCGTGTACCCGTCGCTCAGCGGTTCGCTGACCGACGCGGCGCGCGCGATGCACGTCGTGCGCTGATCGCGTCGGCGTCGGCGTCGCTTCCGTTCTGCATTTCACTTTTCAGGAGGGGGTGTGGGCGCGCGGGGTGCTCCCGCGGCCCGACGCGGGTCGATGGCCTCGCCTCCCCACACCCCCTCCTGAAAAGTGAAACGAACGGAGACGCGACTCCTCCTCGACAAGGGCGGATGCCGCGGCGCCGACCTCGATCTTGCGAGAGGGCCGACTTCGGTGCCGCTGGCCCCGCAGGCTCGTCATGTGGAATCGATCATCGACGTGCTCGCCGAACACGGCGGCATCGCGACGCGGCGTCAGCTCATCGACCGCGGAATCACCGGCATGCAGCTTTCGGTCGCCGTGAAGCTCGGCGAGATCGGGCGGGTTCGCCGCGCCCACTACGCCACCCACGACGTCGATCTCGACCGGCGCGCCGCCGTGCGCGTGGGCGGGCGTCTCGGGTGTCGCAGCGCGCTCGCCGCGATGGGACTGTGGTCAGGGCTCTCCGGTGGGTGCGTGCACGTCAGCCTGCCGCACAACGCCGCTCGCCTGCGCACCCGGTCGCCGCTGTCCGTGACGGACCGGCCAGGGGCCGACGAGGTCGTCATGCCCGATCGCTTCGGAGTCCCCGTCCGCCTGCACTGGTGCGACGGGCGATTCGGCCACCGACGCGACGACGAATCCGCGTGGCGAGTCGACGTCCGGACCGCGCTCGCCGAGATGGCGGGCTGCGCCGACCGTCGAGATATCCGGGCGGCATTCGAATCGGCGGTGCACGCCGGGTCGCTCACGCTCGACGAGGCGCAGCTGCTGGTCGACCGGGCCTCCGACCCCGAAGCCGAGCCGATGCATCTGAGCGCGCGATCCGGTTCGGGTGCGGAGTCGCACCTCGTCGAAGAGCTCATCGAGCAGGGACTGGCCTTCGAACAACAGGTCGACCTCGAGGGCGTGGGCCGGGTGGACTTTTTGGTCGACGGATGTCTCGTGGTCGAGATCGACGGCTATCGCTTCCACCGGACGCGCCGACAGTTCGAGTTCGACCGGCAGCGCGATGCGGCGGCATTGAGGCTCGGGCTGCCGACGCTGAGGATCCCGGCGCGGGTGCTGCTGCGGCATCCGGATCGTGCGTCCGCGATGCTTCGCGACGCCATCGCCGGCGTTCGTGCGCTACGCGCCTGACGATCGACCTGTCGCGCGCGCTCGAACTGAACGGGTGCTTTCACTTTTCAGGAGAGGGTGTGGGCGCGCGGGGGCACCGCGGCGTGGAATGCGCCGAGATCGCCGCCCGTGCCCACACCCCCTCCTGAAAAAGGAGGAAGAAGCTCAGGCGTCGGCGATCGAGAGGAGCAGGTGGCCGCTCGACACGGTCGCGCCGGCCTCGGCGTTGACGATGCCGACGACGCCGTCCTTGTGGGCGACGATGGGCTGCTCCATCTTCATGGCCTCGAGCACGAGCACGAGGTCGCCCTTGACGACCTTGTCGCCCTCGGCGACGGCCACCTTGACGACCGTGGCCTGCATGGGCGCCTTCACGGCGTCGCCGGTCGCGGTGCCCGCGACGTGCGAGGCGGTGCGACGGCGTGGCACGGCTCCGGCCGTCGCCGTCGCGGAGGACGCCGAGGCGCCCGCCAGCTTCGCGGGCAGCGTGACCTCGATGCGGCGTCCGCCGACCTCGACGACGAGGTTGGTGCGGGCGGCCGCCGGCGCGGCCTCGGCGATCTCGCCCGTCCAGGGCTCGAGGCGGTTGTCGTACTCGGTCTCGATCCAGCGGGTGTAGATCGAGAACGGCTCGTCTCCGGCGGGGGCGAAGGCCTCGTTGCCGACGATGTCGCGGTGGAACGGCAGCACGGTGGGCAGGCCGTTGACCTCGAACTCGTCGAGGGCGCGGCGTGCTCGCTCGAGCGCGTCCTTTCGGGTCGCTCCGGTGACGATGAGCTTCGCGAGCAGCGAGTCGAACGCGCCCGAGATGACGTCGCCGCTCGTCACGCCGGAGTCGACGCGGACGCCGGGGCCGCCGGGGAAACGGATCTGGTGCACCGGACCGGGGGCGGGGAGGAAGTTGCGGCCCGGGTCCTCGCCGTTGATGCGGAACTCGATCGAGTGGCCCACCGCGACCGGGTCGGCGTAGTCGAGCACGCCGCCCTCGGCGATGCGGAACTGCTCGCGCACGAGGTCGATGCCGGTGACCTCCTCGGAGACCGGGTGCTCGACCTGCAGGCGCGTGTTGACCTCGAGGAACGAGACGGTGCCGTCCTGGCCGATCAGGAACTCGCAGGTGCCGGCGCCGACGTAGCCGACCTCCTTCAGGATCGCCTTCGACGACGTGTACAGCGCCTCGGTCTGCGCGTCGGTGAGGAACGGCGCGGGCGCCTCCTCGACGAGCTTCTGGTGGCGTCGCTGCAGCGAGCAGTCGCGGGTCGAGATGACGACGACGTTGCCGTGGGCGTCGGCGAGGCACTGGGTCTCGACGTGGCGGGGCTTGTCGAGGTATTTCTCGACGAAGCACTCGCCGCGGCCGAACGCCGCGACGGCCTCGCGGGTCGCCGAGTCGAACAGCTCGGGCACCTCTTCGCGGGTGCGGGCGACCTTGAGCCCGCGTCCGCCGCCGCCGAAGGCCGCCTTGATCGCGACGGGCAGCCCGTGCACGTCGACGAAGTCGAGCACCTCGGAGGCGTCGGCCACCGGGTTCAGCGTGCCGGGTGCGAGGGGCGCTCCGACCTTCTCGGCCACGTGGCGCGCCGAGACCTTGTCGCCGAGGCGCTCGATGGCCTCGGGGGACGGACCGATCCAGACGAGGCCGGCGGCGATGACCGCGCGGGCGAAGTCGGGGTTCTCGGCTAGGAAGCCGTAGCCGGGGTGCACCGCGTCGGCGCCCGAGCGGCGGGCGATCGAGAGGATCTTGTCGACGACGAGGTACGTCTCGGCGCTCGTCGAGCCCTCGAGGGCGTAGGCCTCGTCGGCGAGCTTCGAGTGGCGCGCGTCGCGGTCCTGGTCGGCGTAGATCGCGACGGACGCGATTCCGGCGTCGCGGGCGGCGCGGATGATGCGGACGGCGATCTCCCCGCGGTTGGCGATGAGGACCTTGGTGATACGCGGCATGCCTCTCAGCCTATTCACGGATCGCGCGTTGCCTTTGGATCAGGTCGACAAGAAAGGTGCTCGACCCTTTCGGGTGTCGACAAAGACCCGAGCCGCGCGGCGCGCTCAGACCCGGTTCCAGAGCGACGTCCATGCGACGCCGAGCTCGCGCACGAGGTCGCGCAGGGTCGAGAGCGACAGGCCGACGACCGTCGACGGGTCGCCCTCGACCCGCCGGATGAAGGGTCCGCCGAGGCTGTCGACGGTGAACGCGCCGGCGACGAGCAGCGGCTCGCCCGAGGCGACGTAGGCGTCGATCTCGGCCTCGTCGAGGGTCGCGAAGCGCACGGTCGCGACATCCGCCCGCCCGACGGCGCCCCGCACGCGCCCGCCGCGGTGGTCGATGAGCCAGTGCCCCGACCAGAGGTCTCCGTGCGAGCCGTTCTGCTCGAGCCAGCGGGCCTTCGCGACCTCGGGCAGGTGCGGCTTGCCGTGGATGCGCCCGTCGACGAGGAACGCCGAGTCGCCGCCGAGGATGAGGCCGTCGATCGGCTCCCCGTCGACGTCGGCGCCGACGACGGCCTCGGCCTTGGCCTGCGCGAGCAGCTGCACGAGCTCGTGCGCGTCGAGGGGGCGCCCGCGCTCGGTCTCGACCGCGGCGACGGCGGCCTCCTCGTCGACGCCGGGCGAGATCGCGACGGGTTCGATGCCGGCCGCGCGGAGCGTCGCCAGGCGGGCGGGGGAGGTCGAGGCGAGGTAGAGGCGCATCCCCCCATCCTGCCGTTCACAGGCGGCCTGTGGAATGCTCGATGCATGCCCCGACCGCCGCGCTCCGACCGTCCGAACCACGCCAGGCGGGGCGGGCGACCCGCTCGACGCCCGAACGCGGCCGAGCAGGCCGGGGCGCCCGCGCCGAAGGGGAGCGCGCGAGGTCGCGCGCCGGCCCCCATCCGCACCGACGGCCCCGTGCTCGAGCTCGAGGTCGAGCGCATCGCCCACGGCGGCATCGCGGTCGCGCACCACGAGGGCCGCGTCGTCTTCGTCGCCGACGCCATCCCGGGCGAGCGGGTGCGGGCGAGGGTCTCCGACACCGCCCATGAGCGTTTCTGGCGGGCCGACACCGTCGAGGTGCTCGAGGCATCCGCCGATCGCCGCGAGCACGTCTGGGCCGAGGCATCCGTCGACCGCGCCCCCGAACGCCGCGCCGGCGGGGCCGAGTTCGGCCACATCGCCGATGAACGCCAGCGCGCCCTGAAGGCCGAGGTGCTGCGCGACGCGCTGTCGAGGTTCGGCGGGGTCGAGCGCGACGTCGTCGTGCAGGCCGTCGATCCGGCGCTCGCACCCGGTGCGCGGGCCGACGGCACGGGGTGGCGCACGCGCGTGCGGCTGCACGTGGCCGCCGACGGCGCCGTCGGACCGTACGCCGCACGCAGCCACACGGTCGTGCCCGTGGCATCCGTCCCGCTCGCGGTCGACGAGCTGGCCGCGCTCGCGCCGTTGTCCGAGCGCTTCCCGGGCGCGGTCTCGATCGACCTCGTGGCCCCGAGCGGCGCCGACCCGCAACTGGTCGTCTCCGACGGCGAGCGGATGCCTCGTGGCGAGCGTCCGGTCACCAGCGAGGTCGTCGGCGACCGGCGCTTCACCGTCGACCGCGACGGATTCTGGCAGGTGCACCGCGGGGCCGCGGCGACGCTCACGAAGGCCGTGCAGGCCGCCGTCGACGCCGACCGCTTCGATCCGCGGGCCGCGAACCTCGACCTCTACGGCGGCGTCGGCCTGCTGGCCGCGGCGATCGGCGACCGGTTCGGCGACACGGTGCGCATCACGAGCGTCGAGTCCGACGAACGCGCGACCGGGCACGCCGGCGCGAACCTGGCGGACTGGGTCGGGGCCCGCGCGCTCACGGCACGGGTCGACCGCTTCCTCGCCGAGCTCGAGGCCGACGCCTCCGCGGGGGAGCGCGCCCGACTCCGCGAGGCGACCGTCGTGCTCGACCCGCCGCGGTCGGGCGCCGGCCGCGACGTCGTCGACCGCCTCGCCGCGCTCCGCCCCGCCCAGCTCGTCTACGTCGCCTGCGATCCCGTCGCGCTCGCCCGGGACGTCGGGCTCCTCCGGCGCCAGGGGTACGAGCTCGAGCACCTCGAGGCCTTCGACCTCTTCCCGAACACGCACCATGTCGAGGCCGTCGCCCGACTGGCCGCTATCGTGTGACTGACGGAAGGGGTGCCGTGCCGGGACCAGCAGATGACACGGTCGCGACGGTCGCGATCGTCGACGACCACGAGGCCGTCCGCCTCGGACTGCGTGCGGCGTGCCGCGACGCGGGCTACGACGTCGTGGCCGACACGGCCGACGTCCGTTCGCTGCTCGCCGCCCTCGCCTCGCTCGATCGCGGCCGATGCGACGTGGTCGTGCTCGACCTCTCGCTCGGCGACGGGTCGAGCGTCACCGACAACGTGCGCTCGGTGCTCGCGACCGGCAGCGCCGTGCTCGTGCACAGCATCGCCGACCGGGTCGCCGCCGTGCGCGAGGCGCTCGCCGCGGGCGCCGCGGGCGTGATCCCGAAGGCGTCGCCGATGTCGGCCGTGATCGCGGCCATCGCGACGGTCGCCAGGGGCGACGTCCTGAACAACGTCGAGTGGGCCAGCGCGATCGAGGCCGATCGCGAGTTCGCGAAGGCGCAGCTCGGTCGGCGCGAGCACGACGTGCTGCACCTGTACGCGTCGGGGCTGCCGTTGAAGGCGGTCGCGGTGCAGCTCGGCATCGCCCATTCCACGGCGCGGGAGTACCTCGACCGCATCCGTGCCAAGTACGTGGAGGTCGGGCGTCCGGCGCCGACCAAGGTCGACCTGCTGCGGCGCGCCGTCGAAGACGGCATCCTCCCCGGGCTCGACGGTGACGGCGGGGATGCCCGCCGCTGAGGCGCGTCTCGCGCGTGAGACGACGCGGCGTCGCACCGCGGTCACGCGCGAACAGGTCGAGACGGTCGCGGCTCGCGCGCTGGGCACGTTCGGCATCGTCTTCGGCGCGCAGGCGTTGCCGCTGGCCCTCGCCCAGAGCACGGGCCTGCGCCCCGGAGCGGGGGTCGCGCTCGTCGCGGTGCTCTACGGATCCATCCTGGCGGTGGCCCTCGCCGCGGCGACCAAGGTCGCCGTGCGCAGCGCGGCGCTCGTCTTCGCGGTGCTCTACGCCGGAGCGATCCTCGCGTGGCCGCTCATCGTGGTCGACCTCGAGGTGGTGGCCGACTCGCCGCCGTGGCTGTACTTCCTGTGCACGGTGGCGACGACCGCGGCGGTCGTCGCCCTGCCCACGATGTGGGCCGTCGCCTACACGGTGCTCGTCCCGGCCATGTACGGCGTCGTGCGCCTGCTCCCCGCGGGCGGCGGGGCGTCGGTCAGCCTCGCGATCCTCGACGCCGTGTACGCCCTCATCCTCGGTGCGGTGGTGCTCATCATCGTCACCATGCTCCGCAATGCCGCGCGCGCCGTCGACGTCGCCCAGGAGGCTGCGCTCGAACGGTACGAGTCGGCGGTGCGCCAGCACGCCTCCGAGCTCGAACGCGCCAAGGTCGACGCCCTCGTGCACGACAGCGTGCTGACCACGCTCCTGTCGGCCGCCGCCGCGAACGCGCCCGACGAGCAGGCCCTCGCGGCGCGCATGGCACGCGACGCAGTGCGCCGGCTCGACCAGGCGGGCGTCGGCTGGCCGCAGACCGGCGACCGCGTCGGCCTGCCGCATCTCGTGCGCCGGCTGCGTGCGGCGCTCGCGACCTTCGCCGTGGCGTTCACGGTGCGGGTCGTGAACACGGGCGGCGTCGAGATCCCGGTCGAGGCCGCCGACGCGCTCTCCACGGCGGCCGTGCAGGCGATGGTCAACAGCATGCAGCACGCCGAGGACGGCGAGCGCGTGGTGCGCCGCGAGGTCAGGGTGCGCGGCATCCGCACGGGCGGCTGCGCCATCGAGATCGCCGACACGGGCGTCGGGTTCGACGTGGAGCAGATCCCCGCGGAGCGGCTCGGCGTCCGCGTCTCGATCATCGAGCGGATGGCGAACGCCGGCGGCGCGGCGCGCATCGACTCGGCGGTGGGGCGCGGCACGACCGTGACCCTGCTCTGGCCCGCGGGCGTGGAGGCCGACCGATGATCGCGATCCCGCGCTGGCTGCTCCTCGTGCTCGCCGCCCTCTTCTCGGCGTACCACGTGATGCTCGCGGTCACCTCGATCCGGGTGCCGGCCAGCCCGTGGCCCACGGCGGCGGCCCTCGTGCTCTACGTCGTCGCGACCGTCGCGAGCCTGACGGTCGGCTCGCGCGCCCGCATGCCCGACTGGCTGGCGGCGTTCGACCTCGCGGTCTGCATCGTCATGCCGCTGCTCGTGACCAGTCAGCTCGACCCGTCGGCGTCCAACGGGTACGCCACCTGGTACGTCGCCGCCGTCGGGACCCTCATGACGATCGCCGCCGCGCGCCGGCAGATCCTCGCCGCCTGGCTGGGCGTCATCGCGCTCGCGGTGCAGACGATCGTGTGGGCCGGTCCGCTCGCGCTCGGCGAGCTCGGGGTGATCGGCAGCATCGCGTGGGTCGCGATCGCGCACATGCTCGCCGCCGCGCTCGGCACCGCGGCGCGGGAGACCCGCCGCTACGCGCAGGCGGAACGCGAGGCGGCCGAGTGGCAGGCCGCGCAGGACGCGCACGTCTTCGAGGGTCGTGAGCGCCTCGCCCAGACGAACCGCATCGCGGCGCCCATGCTGCGTCGCATCGCCGATCGCGGCGGAGTGCTCACCCCGCTGCAACGGCGCGAGTGCCGCATCCTCGAGGCGGCCATCCGGGACGAGATCCGGGGGCGGATGCTCCTGACCGACGACGTGCGCGCACAGGTGCACCGCGCACGCGAGCGCGGTGCGACGGTCACCCTGCTCGACGAGGGCGGCATCGACGACCTCGCCGACGTCGAGCGCGAGCGCGTGCTGCGGCGGCTCGCGGAGGCGATCGCGTCCTCGGGCGCCGACCGCATCATCGCCCGCACGGCCGCCGAGACGTCCGCGGCCGCCGTGACGGTGGTCGGCCTCGTCGAGCCCGCGCCGGGCGAGGTGCTCGAGGATCCCGACGACCTCGACGTGGAGTTCTGGCTCGAGATCCCGCGCGAGGCCTGAGCCCCGGCCGCGCGAACTGCCGGCCGCGCGAACTGCCGGCCGCGCCTGCTGCGGGAGGCGCCTGCTGCGGGAGGCGCCTGCTGCAGGAAACGAGGCGCCATCCCCGCCCTGAGAGGGGGATGCCTCCCGGTTTCCTGCACGGCGCACGGGCGGCCCGCCCGCGGACATGAAGGTGGGGGGCCGATCGATGATCGACCCCCCATCAAGCCCGAGTCACGGCGACAACCCGAATATCGCCCTGACTCGCCCCCAACCACTCGTCGGTTACCCGACCGACGAGGGTGGCGGCTCCCTGAGGGAGCCTGCACGACAATCCTCACAAACCCGATCGGTCCTCGACAGTCGGCACTTCGGGGGACACCCACGGGGGACATCCGCCGACCGGGTTGCTCGATTCGGAGTTTCGGCGACACGCCGTCGGTCGGGTCGGTGAAATGCGGCGGGTCGCGGAAATCTCCGAATCCGGCAGACGCGCGGATGCCGCAGAGCGCGCGGATGCCGCAGGGCGGGCGGATGCCGCAGACGGGCGGATGCGGCAGAGCGCGCGGATGCCGCAGGACTACGCCCCGGCCCGGTCCCATCGCCCGCCGCGCGGGTCGAACGCGCTGAGCGAGCCGGAGCTACGCACCCAGGCGCCGCGGCGGGGATCGGCGGGCGCCGCGGCATCCGCCTGCGCGTCGACGGCGGCGACGAGCACCGCGGTGACCGCGGCCGCCTCCTCGTCGGTGACGTCGCGCGTGATGAACCGGATGGACGCGGCCCGCGCCGCGGCATCCGCTTCGGTGGTGTCTACGTGTCGCATGCTCGTGCCCCTTACAGCGGGATGTTGCCGTGCTTCTTGGGCGGCAGGCTCGCGCGCTTGGTGCGCAGCGACCGCAGGGCCTTCAGCACGGCCACGCGGGTGGCGGCGGGCTCGATGACGCCGTCGAGCTCGCCGCGCTCGGCGGCGAGGAACGGGCTGGCGACGTTGTACGTGTACTCGTTCGCGAGCTTCGTGCGCACGGCGGCGACGTCTTCACCGGCTTCTTCAGCCCGCTTGATCTCGCCGCGGTAGAGGATGTTGACGGCGCCCTGCCCGCCCATGACGGCGATCTCGGCCGTGGGCCAGGCGAGGTTGATGTCGGCGCCGAGCTGCTTGGAGCCCATGACGATGTACGCGCCGCCGTAGGCCTTGCGGGTGATGACGGTCACGAGCGGCACGGTCGCCTCGGCGTAGGCGTAGAGGAGCTTCGCGCCGCGGCGGATGACGCCCGTCCACTCCTGGTCGGTGCCGGGCAGGTAGCCGGGCACGTCGACGAGGGTGAGGATCGGGATCGAGAACGCGTCGCAGAAGCGCACGAAGCGCGAGGCCTTCTCGCCGGCGGCGATGTTCAGCGTCCCGGCCATCTGGCTGGGCTGGTTCGCGATGATGCCGACGGAGCGGCCCTCGACGCGCGCGAACCCGATGACGATGTTCGGCGCGAACAGCGGCTGCACCTCGAGGAAGTCGCCGTTGTCGACGACGCCCTCGATGACGGCGTGCATGTCGTAGGGCTGGTTGGGCGAGTCGGGGATCACGGTGTTGAGCCGCAGGTCGTCGTCGGTGACCTCGAGCTCGGCCTCGGTGTCGTACACCGGGGCATCCGTCATGTTGTTGTCGGGCAGGAAGGAGATGAGCGTGCGCGCGTAGTCGAGTGCGTCGGACTCGTCGCTCGCGAGGTAGTGCGCGACGCCCGAGACCGAGTTGTGGGTCAGCGCGCCGCCGAGCTCCTCCATGCCGACGTCTTCGCCGGTGACGGTCTTGATGACGTCGGGGCCGGTGACGAACATCTGGCTGGTCTTGTCGACCATGATGACGAAGTCGGTGAGCGCGGGGGAGTAGACGGCGCCGCCCGCGGCGGGGCCGCACACGATCGAGATCTGCGGGATGACGCCGGATGCCGCGGTGTTGCGGCGGAAGATCTCGCCGTACTTGCCGAGGGCGACCACGCCCTCCTGGATGCGCGCGCCGCCCGAGTCGAGGATGCCGATGATGGGCACGCCGGTCTTGATGGCGAGCTCCATGACCTTGATGATCTTCTCGCCCGCGACCTCACCGAGGGATCCGCCGAAGATCGTGAAGTCCTGCGAGTACACGGCGACCTGGCGGCCGTGGATCGTGCCGGTGCCGGTGACGACCGCGTCGCCGTAGGGGCGCTTGCCCTCCATGCCGAACGCGTGGGTGCGGTGGCGCACGAACTCGTCGAGCTCGACGAACGAGCCGGGGTCGAGCAGTTCGGCGATGCGCTCGCGGGCGGTCATCTTGCCCTTGGCATGCTGCTTCTCGATCGCGGCCTCGCCGCTGGCGGTCACGGCTTCGTGGTAGCGCAGCTTGAGGTCGGCGAGCTTTCCCGCCGTGGTGGACAGGTCGGGGCCGTCAGTCGCTTCGGTCACGCGCTTCACTCTACCGGCGTGCATCCGGCCGACTTCGTTGAGGGATTCCTACAAATCGCGGCCGTGCAATGGTGTCTTCCCCCGGGTGGCCTTTGGGAGACTGTCGGCATGGACCTTCCGAAGTCTCGCGCCGTCGCGCCCCGCCTCGAGTTCCTCGACACCGCGACCTCGACGAACGATCTGCTCCGCGAGGCCGCGAACGGGGCGGATGCCGCGGGGTGGCCGCACGGCTCCGTGATCGTCACCGACGACCAGACGAGCGGTCGCGGCCGGCTCGGGCGCACATGGCTGGCGCCGACGGGCAAGACGCTCGCGATCTCGGTGCTGCTGCGGCCGGGCGACGCGGGCTCGGCGCTTCCGGCCGAGGCGTACGGATGGATCCCGCTCATCGCCGGCGCGGCGATGACCGAGGCCGTGACCCGCGCCGTCGACGCGGCGCGCCCGGCCGAGCCCGAAGACCCCGAAGACGTGTCGGGCGGGGTCGACGTGCGCCTGAAGTGGCCCAACGACGTGCTCGTGTCGGGCTACAAGGTGTGCGGCATCCTCTCCGAGCTGCTGCCCGAGTCGGGTGCCGTCGTCGTGGGCGCCGGCCTCAACCTCACGCTCGACGAGCACGACCTCCCGACGCTGACGTCGACCTCGCTCCTGCTCGCCACCGGGGTGCGCCCCGATGCCGATGCGGTGCTCGCCGACTACCTCGGCACGCTGTCGCGGTTGTTCGCCGAGTTCGCGGCGTCCGGAGGGGATGCGGATGCCTCCGGCGTCGCCGCGACGGTCTCCTCGCTGTGCGGCACCCTCGGTTCCGAGGTCCGGGTCGAGCTCCCGGGCGATCGCGAGCTGATCGGATCCGCCGAGCGGCTCGACGCCGACGGGCGGCTCGTCGTCCGAGACCGGGAGAACGGCGAGGAGCAGGCTGTCGCCGCCGGGGATGTCACGCACCTGCGGTATTAATGGGCGTATGACGAGGGGGGCCGAGACACGTGCGGGCCGGCGGTCCGCGAAGTCGGGCGCGCCCGCTCCGGCCCGGGCGCAGCCGCCCTCGGCCCGGGCGTCGGCCCCCGGATCCGCTCCGCTCCCGGGCGGCGCGACGGGTGCGCCCGGGTACACCGGCGCCGTCGTGTCCGACGTCCCCGAGCGGGTCGTCGCCCGGGTCCGCCGCCACGCGAGGGTGCTCGCGCTCCCGGCGGTGCTCCTCATCGCGGTCGCGGGCGCGACGACCTATGCGGTGGGCGTGCTCGACGAGGCCTGGCAGGTGCTCGCCGCGCTCGCCGGAGCCGCTCTCCTCGTGGTCCTCGGCTGCCTGCTGCCCTTCCTCGCGTGGCTGACACGGCGCGCGACCATCACGACGAGGCGCGTCATCCTGCGCCACGGCGTCTTCTCGCGGGTCCGCCAGGAACTGCTGAACAGCCGGGGCACCGACGTCGACGTGCGGGCCGGCTGGGTGCAGTCGATGTTCGGTTCCGGCGACGTGCGCATCAACACGGGCCACGACCGGGTGCTCGTCATCAAGGACGCGCCGCGCGCCGAGCTCGTGCAGGCCGCCCTGCAGGAGCTCATGGATCCGGCCAGCCCCGCCGCTCGCGAGCATCGGCGGGCGATGCGCGAGGCGCCCGACGGCGACACCGTCTCGTGGGGCGGCCGCTGAGGTCCGAGACCCCGTTCGCACGCCGCACTCGGTTTCGGGGCGTAACGTAGAACGTCTGACTCGCGCGCCCCCGAGCGCGAGCGGACCTATGGAGGTTTCCCGTGGACGAATGCAGGCACGGTTTCGAAGCTGGAATGTGCGCCACGTGCTTTCCTCCGCCCGAGCCCGCACCCAAGCCGGCGGTCGCCGCCGTGCGCACGCCGCGTTCGTCGATCGGCATCGGCGGCACGGTCACGCGCACGCGTCGCGCGCCGGCCCGCGTGGCCGGCACCCGCGGCGGCGTGCAGGCCGAGCTCGCGCCGGTCGACCCGAAGACGGTGCGCATCTACCACGTGACGCACATCGAGAACCTCGCGTCGATCCTCGGCGAGGGCGCGATCCTCGCGGATGCCGCGGGCGCGACGCCCGAGGTCGACGTGGCCGCCCCCGCCGCCCGGGAGTTCCGCCGCTCCGCCCCCGTCGAGGGCACCGAGCAGGTCGTCGCCGACTACGTGCCGTTCCTCCTCTCGACCGACGCGCACTTCTGGGAGGCGCTGCGCACGGGCTCGCCCGATCCCCGTCTCGCCGCCGAGGCCGTCTCCCGCCCGGCATCCGACCACGTGCTGTTCGTGACCGACATCGCCGCGGCCGTCGGAGCCCGCACCGAGACCGTCGGCGCGGTCGCGATCACCGAGAAGGATGTCGCCGCCCTCGGCTCGGTCTCGGCGACCGAGTGGTCCGACGTGCTCCGTTCGCTGCGTCGCCTGCACCGCGACGACGAGGGCGCGCAGCTGCTCGCCGCGGAGTTCCTGGTGCGCGAGTGCCTGCCGGTCGAGCGCGTGCGCCTCATCGCCGTCGCGAACGACCGCGTGCGCGACCGCGTCAAGTCGGCGCTCGACGCCGTCGGGCTCGCGACGCGCGTCGCCGTGTACCCGCCGTGGTTCCAGCCCGCGGGCGGTCAGGCCGTCGAGGACTGATCGGTCGGGGCATCCGCCTCGCCCGGTTCCTCGAAGAGGGTGCGCTGCGCCTCCTCGACCCTCGCGAGGTTCGACAGCCCGTCGGAGCGGTGGTGTCCGAACACCCAGTAGCGGTAGAGCACGAACCGGAACGCCGTGCCGAGCGCGAGTCCGACCACGTTCGTGGCGATGTTGTCGGCCACGAGGCTCGTGTAGCCGAGCCAGTGGTGGCTGATCCACAGGCAGCCGAGGGCGATGAGCATGCCGCCGATCGAGACGACGACGTACTCGCCGAACTCGCGCAGGTAATTGCGCCTGCGGTGGTTGCGGAACGTCCAGTACCGGTTGCCGAGCCAGTTGAACACGATCGCGACCGTCGTCGAGATGGTCTTCGCGCCGATCGCCGACTGCGCCCAGTGGTCGTCGCCGAAGACGCCGAGGCGCAGCAGATTGAAGAGCACCACGTCGATCACGAGGCCGATGAGGCCGACGACGCCGAACTTCAGCGCATAGGCGAGCAGGCCGTCCCAGGCGCGTGCGAGGGGTCCGCCCGACCGGGGTTCGCTCGTCGTTCGGCTGGACACCGGCACATCCTATGCCGTCGGATGCCGCCTAGACTGAACGGGTCATCGCCGCGCCTGCGGCCAGGCCCGGCCCACGGGCCGAATCGATCGTGATCAGAAGGAGCGACCGCGTGCGAGTCGGAGTGATCGGCGGCGGACAGCTCGCCCGGATGATGATCCCCGCGGCCATCGAACTCGGCATCGACATCCGAGTGCTCGCCGAGTCCGAGGGCATGTCAGCGGC
Organism: Agromyces terreus; assembly: GCF_009749465.1. Lineage (GTDB taxonomy): Bacteria > Actinomycetota > Actinomycetes > Actinomycetales > Microbacteriaceae > Agromyces > Agromyces terreus. The sequence goes on along the minus strand of NZ_WBIS01000005.1, from coordinate 162,473 downwards.
CATCGCCGCCGACCGGGTGGGCGACTACACCGACCTCGAGACCGTGCTCGCGTTCGCGCGCGAGGTCGACGTGATCACGTTCGACCACGAGCACGTGCCCCAAGACGTGCTGCGCGGCCTCGTCGACGCCGGCGTCGCTGTGCATCCAGGCCCCGATCCGCTGCGCTTCGCGCAGGACAAGCTGCTCATGCGCGAGCGCCTCTCCGAGCTCGGACTCCCCGTGCCCGACTGGGCCCGGGTCGAGGACGCGGGCGAGCTCGACGCCTTCATCGAGGCGCACGGCGGCCGGGCGGTCGTGAAGACGCCGCGCGGCGGCTACGACGGCAAGGGCGTGCGCGTGGTCCGCAGCGCGGCCGAGGTGCACGAGTGGTTCGCGACCGTCGCCGAAGACGGCCGCGGCGGAGCCCTGCTCGTCGAGGAGCTCGTCGACTTCCGGCGCGAGCTCGCGCAGATGGTCGCCCGGCGTCCCTCCGGTGAGACCGTCGCGTGGCCGCTCGTCGAGACCGTGCAGGTCGGCGGCGTCTGCAGCGAGGTCATCGCCCCGGCGCCCCACTCGGCCGGCCGCATGTCCGACGTCGCCGCCGAGATCGCCTTCGCGGTCGCCGACGGGCTCGGCGTCACCGGCGTCATGGCGGTCGAGCTCTTCGAGACCACCGACGAGCGCATCCTCGTCAACGAACTCGCGATGCGCCCGCACAACAGCGGGCACTGGTCGATGGACGGCTCCACCACCGGACAGTTCGAGCAGCACCTGCGGGCCGTGCTCGACCTGCCGCTCGGCGGCACCGGCACGCACGCCGACTGGTCGGTCATGGTCAACGTGCTCGGCGGCCCCGCCGAGGGATCCCTCGCCGACCGCTACGAGCGCGCCCTCGCCGAGCACCCGACGGCGAAGCTGCACAATTACGGCAAGGCGCCCCGCCCCGGGCGCAAGGTCGGCCACGTCACGGTCGTCGGCGACGACCTCGACCAGGTCGTCTACGAGGCGCGCGCCGCCGCGGCGCAGTTCCAGGACTGACGCGCACGCCGTCGGCGGACGGGTCGGGCGGCCCGTGCGCGCCCTGCGGCGATCTGCCAGCCGGGCATCCTAAGATCGTCGGGTGACTGCAGCAACCGGCCCGCTCGTGGGCGTCGTGATGGGTTCCGACTCCGACTGGAACGTGATGCGCGAGGCATCCGCCGTGCTCGACGAATTCGGCGTCGCGCACGAGGTCGAGGTGCTCTCGGCGCACCGCACCCCCGAGAAGATGATCGCCTACGGCCAGCAGGCGGCCGCGCGCGGCATCAAGGTCATCATCGCGGGCGCCGGCGGCGCCGCGCACCTGCCCGGCATGCTCGCCTCGGTCACGACCCTGCCCGTGGTGGGCGTTCCCGTGCCGCTGGCGCGCCTCGACGGGCTCGATTCGCTGCTCTCGATCGTGCAGATGCCCGGCGGCATCCCGGTCGCGACCATGGCCATCGGCGGGGCGAAGAACGCCGGTCTCTACGCGGTGCGCGTGCTCGGGGCATCCGACCCCGCGCTCTCCGACGCGCTCGCCGAGTACGCCGCAGCCCTCGCCGACCTCGTCGAAGAGAAGAACGAACGGTTGAAGTCGACCCGATGACCCTCGCCGCAAGCCCGATCCGGTACCCCGATGCCGCCTCGCGCACGGTCATGACCCGTCGTGCCTGGTGGCTCGTCGGGTTGAACCTGCTCATCCCGGGCTCGGTGCAGGTGCTCACCGGCGACCGTCGCCTCGGCCGGTTCGGCCTGGGCGCGACGCTGACGCTCTGGACGCTGGCCGTGCTCGCCCTCGTGACGTGGCTCCTCTGGCCCACGGTGCTCTACTCGATCGTCTCGAACAGCATCGCGCTCTGGGTGCTCGCCGCGCTGCTCGTGTTCTACGCCGTGCTCTGGGTCGTGCTCACGCTCGACACCCTGCGGCTCGTGCGGCTCGTGAAGACCGCGCCCACCGCGCGACCCTGGGTGGCGCTGCTGTCGATCGCCGTCATGGTGTTCGTCTCGGGCACGGCCGCGTACGGGGCGTACGTCGCGACCACCGCGAGCGGGTTCCTGTCGTCGGTGTTCGTGGCCGGTCCGAGCCAGCCGCCGGTCGACGGCCGCTACAACATCCTCCTGCTCGGCGGCGACTCCGGCCCCGACCGCGAGGGCATGCGCCCCGACAGCATGAGCCTCGTGAGCATCGACGCCGACACCGGCCAGGCGGTCACGATCGGCCTGCCGCGCGACTTCGTCGACGTGCCGTTCCCCGAGGACTCGCCGCTGTACCAGGTGTACCCCGAGGGCTACGGCGCGATCGACGGCTGCGAGGTCGACGTCTGCCAGCTCAACTCCATCTACACCGAGGTCGAGCTCAAGTCGCCCGAGATGTACCCCGACGCCGTGTCGCAGGGCAGCGAGCCCGGCATCGAGGGCATGCGCGACGCCGTCGAGGGCATCACGGGCCTCACGGTCCAGTACTACGTGCTCATCGACATGCAGGGCTTCGAGCAGCTCATCGACGCGCTCGGCGGCATCGACATCAACGTCGAGACGCGCATCCCCATCGGCGGCGACGAGGACAACAACGGCGTCGACGGATGGATCGAGCCCGGCCAGCAGCACCTCGACGGCTACCACGCGCTCTGGTACGGCCGGGCGCGCTACGGCGTCGCGGGCGGCGACTACGAGCGCATGCAGCGCCAGCACAACCTCGAGGCGGCGATCCTGCAGCAGTTCACGCCCGCGACCGTGCTGACGAAGTTCCAGGGCATCGCGGCGGCCGGAGCCGACACGGTGAAGACCGACATCCCGCAGTCGATGCTCGGGTACTTCGTCGACCTCGGCATGAAGACGAAGGACCTGCCGATCATCACCGTGCCGCTGACGCCCGACAACGGCGTCGACTCGGCCGAGGACCCCGACTACGACTACGTGCGCCAGCTCATCGACGAGGCCCTCACGCCGGTGACGGCCGAGCCCGAAGAGGGCTGACCGGGCCGGACGTGCGTCGCGCGGTCGCGGCGAGTCAGCGCCGGGCATCCGCGCCGAGCCTCAGCGGTGAGCGTCCCACCGGCCCCCGAGGGGCGGATGCCACGGTTCGAGCGGGCTCAGAGGTCGGCGTGCAGCTGCCAGACGCGTTCGGCCGAGTCGCGCCAGCTGAACGCGCGGGCGCGGTCGGTCGAGGTCACCGAGAGGCGCTCGGCCACCGCGGGCTGCTCGACCACGGAGGTGACCGCGGCCGCGAGCCGGTCGGCGTAACCGCCGGAGCCGACCGTGACGGAGATGCCGGACTCGGCCGCGACCTCGAGATGAGTGGCCGTGTCGGAGTGGATGACCGGAACGCCGAGGCTGAACGCCTCGATGAGCCCGGTCGCCGGGGCGTCGTCGTGTGCGGGCGCGACGCATGCGGTCGCGCCGGACAGCACCACCGCGAGGTCGATCGGGTCGTCGCACTCGATCGCCCGCACCAGGCGGGGGTCGACCCCCGACTCCTCGGCGACGTTCGCGAGATGCACCTCGCCCCACGTCGACGGGCCGAGCACGACGAGCGGGATCTCGGGCACGCCGGGGCGGCCGAGCGCCTCGAGCAGGTCGATGACGCCCCTGCGCGGCTCGAGCGTGCCGCTCGTCACCAGGTACTGCGACGGGAGGCCGAGGCGGGTCGCGCGCAGCGAGGATTCGAGCGACGACGGGCGGGCGAGACCCGGCCGGGGCGCGGTGCCGATCACGCGCACGCGGTCGTCGAGGCGGGCCAGCTCGCCGAGGCGCTCGGCGAGCGCGTGCGTCGGCACGACGATCGCGTCGGCGTGCTTGCGGGCGCGCTTCAGCATCGACTTCGACCACGCCACCTGCGACGGCGGGAGCGACTCGGGATGCAGCCACGGCGAGAGGTCGTGGACGGTCACGACGACCTGGTCGCCGCTCACCGAGCGATCGTGCCGACGGAGCGGCGCGAACAGGCTCGGGGCGTGGATCATGCCGCCGCCGGGGGAGGTGGTGAGCCCGAGCTGCCAGGCGGCCGTGAGCTCGCGGCGCGCGAGCGACGTCTTGTAGAGCCCGGCCATGCCCGGGAAGAGCGCGTCGATGCGTTCGACCTCGGCGACGGACGGCGAGGAGACGATGCCCTCGACGTGGCATCCGGTCGGCGCGTTCGCGATCAGTGCCGAGGTGAGCGCTTGCGTGTAGACGCCGAGCGGGCCGGGAACGGGCGCGATCACCTGATCGACGATCATCCGGAGGGTGGTGGCCATGCAGCTCCTTCGTCGGCGGGTGGCAACCCTGCAAATCTACCCGTCGCACCCCTGCGAATCCGACGGGAAGCGGTGCCCATGGTCGGCACGGCGCGTGCCGGCAGGGCAAGATGGAATGTCATCCCCGAATCCCAGAGAGTCACATGAGTCCGAACCGGCAGAACGCGCGCGTCGTGGCCGTCGTCGTCGCCTATAACCGCCGAGACCTGCTCGTCGAGGTGCTCGACGCGCTCGGCGCCCAGCTCACCCCGGTCGCCAGGGTCGTCGTCGTCGACAACGCCTCGACCGACGACACCGCCGAGGTCGCCCGGGCCGCCGGAGCGCTCGTCGACCTCGTGACCCTCTCGCGCAACACGGGCGGGGCCGGCGGGTTCGCCGCCGGCATGGCCGTGGCCCTCGACCGCCACGACCCCGACTGGCTCTGGCTCATGGACGACGACACCGTGCCCACCGAGGGTGCGCTCGAGGCGCTCCTCGAGGCGGTCGCCGGCACCGACGTCGTCGCCGCCGGCTCCCGGGTGATCTGGACCGACGGCACCGAGCACCCCATGAACACGCCGCGCCCCAAGCCCTTCGTCGGCAAGGCCGAACGCGTCGCCGCGGCGCGAGCGGGCGGCATCGCGGTGCGCAGCACCTCGTTCGTGTCGATGCTCGTGCGCGCCGACGTCGTGCGCCGGGTCGGACTGCCCATCGCCGACTACTTCATCTGGAACGACGACTTCGAGTACTCGACGCGCGTGCTGCGCGGGCGGCGGGGCCTGCATGTGCCGGCCTCCGTGGTCGTGCACAAGACGAAGGTGCTCGGCTCGACGGATGCCGACCCCGGGCCGCGCTTCTACTACGAGGTCCGCAACAAGCTCTGGATGTTCCGTCGCTCGCAGAGCCTGTCGGGCTTCGAGAAGCTCGTCTACGGCGGTTCCAGCATCCGCAGGTGGATCAGGACCTTCCTCCGCTCCTCCGACCGCGCGGTGCTCCGCGACGGATGGAACCGCGGCTACCGCGACGGCACCCGCACCCGGCCGCGCCCCAACGGCGCATCGCTCGCGGGGCTCGGCGAGGTCAGCGAGGCCGTGCGCGCGGTGGAGGGCTGATGGCGGAGCCGTTCGCGCTGCTCATGCCCGTCTACCGCGGCGACGACGCAGCGCACTTCACCAAGGCGTTCACCTCGAGCGTCACCCAGCAGACGCGACGTCCCGAACAGGTCGTGCTCGTGCAGGACGGCCCGGTCGGCGACGACCTCGCAGCGGCGATCGACGCCGCCGTCACGGCATCCGAGGTCCGGGTCGTGCACCACGTGCTGCCCGAGAACGTGGGCCTCACCCGGGCGCTCACCGAGGGCCTCGCGCTCAGCGACCACGACATCGTCGCCCGCATGGACGCCGACGACATCTCGCTGCCCGAGCGCTTCGCCAAGCAGGTGCCCCTCGTCGAGGGCGGCCTCGACCTGGTGGGCACCGGCATGCTCGAGTTCCTCGACGACGACGGCTCCATCGTCGGCAAGCGCGTGCCGCGCACGGATGCCGCGGACATCGCCTCGTACGCCCGGTTCCACGATCCGTTCAGCCACCCCACGGTGGTGTACCGGCGCACCGTCGTCGACCGCGTCGGCGGCTACCAGGCGATGGGCCTCATGGAGGACTACTGGCTGTTCGCGCGCATGATCGCCGGCGGCGCGTCGGTCGGCAACCTCGCCGAGCCCCTCGTCATGTACCGGGTCGGTGCGGGGGCCTACGCCCGCCGTGGGGGCCGCGCCCAGTGGCGCAGCGAGCTCGCGCTGCAGCGCGCACTCCGCGGCATCCGCTTCACCACCAGGGGCCAGTACGTGCGCAACGTGACCGTCCGCGGCGTGTACCGGTTCGTGCCGGAGCCCGTGCGCAAGGTCGCCTACCGGCGGCTGATCGCCGGCGACCGGGCGAAGGCGTAGTCGGCCCGGCGCACCCGGGTCGCGCACGTAAACTGTCAGCCGTGTCCATTCTCATCACCGGCGGCGCCGGGTACATCGGCGCGCATGTCGTCCGGTCGCTGATCGAACGCGGTGACGAGGTCGTGGTCGTCGACGACCTCTCCAGCGGCGACGCCTCGCGCCTCTCGGGCGCCGACCATGCGACGATCGACCTCGCCGGCGACGACGCCAGGAGCGCGCTCGCCGCGTGCATCCGCGAGCACGGCGTCACCGGCATCGTGCACCTCGCCGCGCGCAAGCAGGCGGCCGAGTCGGTGGCCGTGCCCGAGCGGTACTTCCGCGACAACGTCGGCGGGCTGGCCGCGGTCGTCGGCGCGGCGGCCGACACGGGCGTGCGCCGCCTCGTCTTCTCCTCCTCCGCCGCGGTGTACGGCACGCCGGCGAACCCGAAGGTCGACGAATCGACGCCGACGCTGCCCATCAACCCCTACGGCGAGTCGAAGCTCATCGGCGAGTGGCTCGTGCGCGACGCCGTCGTCGCCCACGGCATCGACGCCGTCTCGCTCCGCTACTTCAACGTCGCCGGGGCCGGCTGGGACGACCTCGGCGATCCGCTGCCGCTCAACCTCGTGACGATCGCGATCGACCGTGTCCGACGGGGACTCGCGCCGCTCGTCTACGGCGACGGCTTCGAGACGCCCGACGGCACCGGCATCCGCGACTACATCCACGTCCTCGATCTCGCCGAGGCGCACCTCGCCGCGCTCGACTCGCTCGCGGCCGAGCAGGGCCCGGCGCGGGCGCGGGTCTACAACGTCGGCACCGGAACGGGCGCGAGCGTGCTCGAGGTGCTCGCGCGCCTCCGCGCCGTGTCGGGCATCGACCTCGAGCCGCGCATCGAACCCGCGCGGCCCGGCGACCCGGCCGCCGTCGTGGCCGACGCGTCCCGCATCGAGGCGGAGCTCGGCTGGACCGCAACCCGATCGCTCGACGAGATGGTCGCCTCCGCCTGGCGCGCCGCCGAACACCGCGACGCGCAGACCGCATGAGCTGGCTCGAGTTCGTCCCGCCGCTCCTGATGGCGGCGGCCGTGATGTTCGGCCCGGGGTTCGCGCTCGGCTTCGCCGCCGGGGCGCGCCGGTTCACGCTCTGGGCCGTGGCCCCGGCGATCACGGTCGCCTTCCTCTCGGTCCTCGCGATCGTCTACGGCCGACTCGGCATCGAGTGGGCGCCGCTCCCGATCGCGGCGGCCCTCGTGGTCGTCTCCGTGCCGGTGGGTGTGGCCGGCCAGCTCGTGCGCCGCCGTGCCGCTCGCCTGCCCCGGACCGAGCCGCCCGTCAGCATCTGGACGTTCGTGTCGCTCGCGATCGCGGCGGTGATCATCGGCACCCAGCTCGTGATCGGGCTCGGCGCCCCCGACCGCATCTCGCAGACCTTCGACGCCTTCTTCCACCTCAACGGCGTCCGCTACATCCTCGACACCGGCAGCGCGTCGTCGTTCGACATCCAGGGGCTCGTGCTGCCCGAGGGGGCGCACGCGTTCTACCCGGCAGGATGGCACGCGGTGACCTCGCTCGTCGCCGCGACCGGCATCGGCACGATCCCCGTGTCGGTCAATGCGGTCAGCGTCGTCGTGGCGGCCCTGGTCTGGCCGTCCGGATGCCTCCTCCTGATGCGTTCGCTGCTGCCGAGGAGCCTCTCCGCCACCCTCGCGGTCGGCGTCATGGCAGCCGCGTTCCCGGCCTTCCCCCTGATGATGCTGACGTTCGGCGTGCTGTACCCGTACGCCCTCGCCCTCGCGCTCCTCCCCGGCGCCCTCGCCTTCGCGTTCTCGCTCGGCCAGGAGCGGGCCTGGCGGAGCCGCGGCATCGTGTTCCGCAGCATCCTGCTCGCGGTCATCCTGGTGGGCATCGCCTTCGCGCAGCCCGCCGCGGCCTTCGCCTGGGCGGCGATGGTCCTGCCGCTCGTCATCTGGCGTGCGATCCCCGCGATCCGATCGGTCCCCGGCCGCCGGCAGGCGGTGTGGTGGGTCCTGCTCGGCCTCGGGCTCGTGGCGTTCGCGGCCGTCTGGATCTGGTTCGGGCGCATCGGCGCGAACTCGCCGTGGCCCACGTACACGAACCCGCTCTGGGCCCTCGTCGAATCCGTCTTCCAGGGGTTCGACGGGGCGATCCCGTCCGTCGTCGCGGGCTCGCTCGCCCTGCTCGGCGTCATCGACCTCATCCGCCGGCGCGAGAAGCTCTGGTTCGTCGCGACCTGGGCCGTGACGGTCGTGCTCTTCGTCGTCGCGGCGGCCGGCCCGTCGTGGAAGCTGCGGGCGTGGGTCGTCGGCGTGTTCTACCGCGACCCGCCCCGATTGAGCTCGCTGCTCGTCATCGCCGCCGTCCCGATGGCGGTCTTCGGCGCCCTCTTCCTCTGGCGGCTGGTGCAGCGCTTCGCGCTGCCCAGGCTGCGGCTCGTCCCGAGCTCGCGCGGTGCCCGATCGCTCGGCGCGGGCGGCCTCGTCGTGCTGGTGCTCGCCACGCAGCTCAGCCCGGCCATGGGGGCGCAGCTCGCCTGGACGGCCCGCACCTACACCGACGCCGAGGACGCCCCGATCCTCTCGGGGAGCGAGCGCGCCCTCATCGAGCGCATCCCCGAGCACGTCGCCGAAGACGCGGTCATCGCCGGCAACCCGTGGACGGGTGCGGCGTTCGCGTACGCCCTGACCGGGCGGCGCATGCTGAACCCGCACTTCAACTCGTACGTGTTCCCCGAGGCGGCGATCATCAACGAGCACCTGAACGACGCCCTCGACGACCCGGCCGTCTGCGAGGCGGTCCGATCGGCGGGGGTGACGCACGTGCTCGACTTCGGCAGTTACTTCCAGGACTCCGGCGAGACCGGCATCCGCATCGACGGCGCGACACCGTACCGAGGACTTCGCCACCTCGAGGAGGCGGGCGTGGCCGAGGAGGTCGACCGCGAGGGCGACGCCGTGCTCTACCGCATCACGGCCTGCGACTGACCCGTCGGGCGTCGGCGGAGATCAGTCCTCGCGCTCGATGCGGTCGGCCGCAGGGCGCTCATCTGCGGCATCCGACGACTCGGCCTCGTGGGCGATGATCGCGGCGCGGGCGTCTTCGGCGTCGGCGCGGGCGAGCGCGATCTCACGTGCGAGCAGCGTGATGCGGTGGTTCACCTGGACGTTGCGCCGGTACGTCGTCGCGACGAACACCAGGAACGCCAGGATGAGCGCGTAGAGCATGAGGTCGGCGCCTCGGCCGACGCCGATGAGGTTCGCGAACCAGCTGAGCCACTGCGGGAACAGGATCGACAGGATGGCGACGGCGACGAACGCCGCCATGAAGAGCCGGCGAAGGGCGAGGTGGCTGTCGCCGCCGGCCGGTCGGGCGAGGAAGAACCCGATGAGGATGACGCCGACGACGAGGAGGATCTGGATCCACATGGGTCACCTCACCAGCAGGTCGACGAGGATGTTGACGGAGTTCAACAGGGACTGCCCCTTCGCCTTCGAGTAGTCGGTGTACAGCACCTCGACGGGGAACTCGCGCCACGGGAGCTTCGTGCGCCCGAGCTTCATCACGATCTCGGAGGCGTGCGCCATGCGGTCCTGCTCGAGGTGGATCTGCGCGGCCGCGTCGGTGCGGATCACGCGCAGTCCGTTGTGCGCGTCGGTGAGGTGGAGCCCGGTGGTCTTGTTCGTCACCCAGACGGCCGTCTGCAGCACGATCTTCTTCAGCACGCCCGGATTCGTGCGGTCGTCGAGGAACCGGGACCCGAAGACGATCGCGACGTCGTCGTGCTTCGCGAGGTCGAGCATGAGCATGGCGTCTTCGATGCGGTGCTGGCCGTCGGCGTCGAACGTGACGAGATACCGTGCGCCGGGCTGCTTCACGACGTAGTCGAAGCCCGTCTGCAGGGCCGCTCCCTGACCGAGATTGACCGGATGCCGGATGAGGCGGGCCCCGGCGGCCTCGGCGGCGTCGGCGGAGCCGTCGGTGCTGCCGTCGTCGACGCAGACGATGTGCTCGAAATGCTCGCGCAGCTCGGCGACGACCCGCGCGATGACGCTGCCCTCGTTGTAGAGGGGGATCACGATCCAGGTGTCGCCGGAGTGCCTCCGAGGGTCGACCTGGGCGTGGCTGTCCATCAGGCCATTCTTGCAGAACAAGGTAGGCTGTCTGCGCAGCCGCGATCGCCCGGACGGCACAAGGAGCCCAGCATTGTCATCATCTTCGAGCGCCCGCATCGTCGAATCGGCAGACGTCTCGTCAGAAGCGACCATCGGCGACGGCAGCTCGGTCTGGCATCTCGCCCAGGTGCGTGAGAACGCCGTGCTCGGCGAGAACTGCGTGATCGGCCGCGGCGCGTACATCGGCACCGGGGTGCAGCTCGGCGACAACTGCAAGGTGCAGAACTACGCGCTCGTGTACGAGCCCGCCGTGCTCGCTGACGGCGTGTTCATCGGGCCGGCGGTCGTGCTCACGAACGACACGTACCCGCGCGCCGTGAATCCCGACGGAACGCTCAAGAGCGCGCACGACTGGGAGCCGGTCGGCGTCACCATCCGCACCGGCGCCTCCGTCGGCGCGCGTGCGGTCTGCGTGGCGCCCGTGACGATCGGCGCATGGTCGACGATCGCGGCCGGCGCGGTCGTGACGAAGGACGTCCCCGACTTCGCGCTCATGGCCGGTGTGCCCGCGCGACGCATCGGGTGGGTCGGCAGGGCCGGGCAGCGCCTGGTCGCCGACGGAGAGATCTGGCGCTGCCCGGCCACGGGCGCAGAGTACGTCGAGGCCGAAGGGGCCTTGAGAGAGATGAGTGAGAACGCATGACTGAGTCGTTCATCCCGCCCGCCAAGCCGATCATCGGCGATGACGAGCGTGCCGCGGTCGACCGGGTGCTCCGGTCGGGCATGGTGGCGCAGGGCCCCGAGGTCGCCGCATTCGAGCGCGAGTTCGCCGAGGTGCTGGTCGACGGCCGCGAGTCGGTCGCCGTCAACTCGGGCACGTCCGGCCTCCACCTCGGCCTGCTCGCCGCCGGCATCGGCCCCGGCGACGAGGTGATCGTTCCGTCGTTCACCTTCGCCGCGACCGCGAACTCCGTCGCGCTCACCGGCGCGACCCCGGTGTTCGCCGACATCGAGCCCGACCAGTTCACACTCGACCCGGCATCCGTTGAGGCGGCCGTCACCGAGCGCACCAAGGCGATCATGCCCGTGCACCTCTACGGGCACCCCGCGCACATGGCCGAACTGCAGGCCGTCGCCGACCGGCACGGGCTCGCGCTGTTCGAAGACGCGGCGCAGGCGCACGGCGCCTCGCTGGGCGGGCGCAAGGTCGGCACGTTCGGGCGCTTCGCGATGTTCAGCCTCTACCCGACGAAGAACATGACGAGCGGCGAGGGCGGCATGGTCTCGTGCGAGACGCCCGAGATGGTCCGCAACGTCAAGCTGCTGCGCAACCAGGGCATGGAGGCGCAGTACCAGAACGAGGTCGTCGGCTTCAACGCCCGCATGACCGACATCCACGCGGCCATCGGCCGGGTCCAGCTGACGAAGGTCGGCGCCTGGACCGAGACCCGCCGTGCGAACGCCGCCTTCTTCGACCGCGAGCTGCGCGGGGTCGTCGTCCCGCCCGTCGCCGACGGCGCGGTGCACGTGTACCACCAGTACACCGTGCGCGTGCCCGAGGACCGCGACGGCTTCGTGGCCGCGCTCAAGAACGAGCACGCGGTCGGCAGCGGCGTCTACTACCCGGTGCCGAACCACCGACTCGCGTCGCTCGAGCGCTTCGCACCCGGACTGCACCTCGCCGAGACCGAGCGCGCCGCCGGCGAGGTCGTGTCGCTTCCGGTGCATCCGTCGCTCTCCGGCGCAGACCTCGAGCGCATCGTCGCCGCCGTGAACGCCGTCGCAGGGGCGGGCGCCTGATGGGCGACCTGCGCGCCGGCCTCATCGGCGTCGGCATGATGGGCCGGCACCACGCGCGCGTCCTTCGCGAGATCTCGGGCGTCGAGCTCGTGGCCATCGCCGACCCCGGCGGCGATCCGCACGGCGTCGCCGGCGATCTCGAGGTGCTGCCCGACGTCGAGTCGATGATCGCCGTCGGCCTCGATCTCGCGGTCGTCGCGATCCCGACCCGGTTCCACTACGACGCGGCGATGAAGCTCGCCGACGCCGGCGTGCACACGCTCGTCGAGAAGCCGATCGCGCAGACCGTCGATCAGGGCCGCGAGATGACCGAGGCGTTCGCGAGCCGAGGGCTCGTCGGCGCGGTCGGCCACATCGAGCGCTTCAACCCCGCGCTGCAGGAGCTGCGCCGGCGCATCGCCGCGGGCGACCTCGGCGAGGTCTACCAGATCACGACCCGCCGTCAGGGGCCGTTCCCGTCGCGCATCGCCGACGTCGGCGTCGTGAAAGACCTGGGCTCGCACGACATCGACCTCACGGCGTGGGTCGCGCAGAGCGAGTACGCCTCGATCTCGGCGCAGACCCTGCACAAGAGCGGGCGCGAGTTCGAGGACATGGTGCTCGCGACCGGTCGGCTGCAGAACGGCGTGCTCGTCAACCACGTGGTCAACTGGCTGAGCCCCATGAAGGAACGCGTCACGATCGTCACCGGCGAGCACGGCGCGTTCGTCGCCGACACCTCCACCGGCGACCTCACGCTCTTCCGCAACGGCACCGTCGCGACCGAGTGGGAGGCCGTCTCGGCCTTCCGCGGCGTCAGCGAGGGCGACATGACGCGCTTCGCGTTCGCCAAGCGCGAGCCGCTCCGCGTGGAGCACGAGGCGTTCCGCGACGCGGTGCTCGGCGAGCGTCACGATGTCGTCACCATGGAGGAGGGGCTGCGCACCCTCGTGGTGGTCGAGGGCGTCATCACCTCCGCCGCGACCGGCGCGGTCGTCGAGTTCTGACCCCCGGGCCCGCCGCGATGCGAGTCGTGATCACCAGCCGCATCTTCGCACCCGAGCCGGCGGCCGCTGCCTACCGGCTCGCGGCGCTGGCGCGGGCCCTCGCCGACGGCGGCGACCGGGTGACGGTGCTCACCACACGTGCGCCGGCGGCCGACTCGGGCGAGCCGGCGGCGTCGGCCGGCATCCACCAGGCGTCGGGCCCTGCACCGACCGTGCCGATCCGGGTCCGGCGGTTCCCGGTGTTGCGCGACGCATCCGGGCAGGTGCGCGGCTACCTGCAGTACCTCAGCTTCGACGTGCCGCTCGCGTTCCGACTCCTCTTCGCACGCGGCGTCGACGTGGTCGTCACCGAACCGCCGCCCACGACGGGGTTCGTGGTCCGAATGGCCTGCGCGCTGCGCCGGATCCCGTACGTCTACTACGCGGCCGACATCTGGTCCGATGCCGCGGAGTCGACGGGGGCTCCCGCATTCGTGGTGTCGGTCGTGCGCAGGCTCGAGTCCTGGGCGTTGCGCGGCGCTCGCGCGGTCATCGCCGTGACCGACGGCGTCGCCGACCGGGCTCGCGAGCTCGCCGGCCACGACCGCGTCACGGTCGTGCGCAACGGCATCGACACGACCGTCTTCACTCCCGACGGCCCCGTGACCGACGGCCCGCCGACCGCGGTCTACGCGGGCACCACCTCCGAGTGGCAGGGCGCCGACGTGTTCGTCCGCGCCTGGCCGCGCGTGCGTGCCGCGGTGCCCGATGCTCGGTTGATGTTCCTCGGCCAGGGGAGCGCCTGGGCCGACCTGCAGCGGCTCGCCCGCGAGCTCGCGCCAGACGCCGTCGAGTTCCACGATCTCGTGCCGCCGCGCGAGGCCGCCGTCGCCCTCCGGTCCGCCCGGGTGGGCGTCGTCAGCCTCAAGCCGGGGCAGGGGTACGACTTCGCGTTCCCGACCAAGGTGTACGCGGCGCTCGGGTGCGGCACCCCCGTCGTCTACGTCGGGCCGGGCGAGGCATCCGCGGTCATCGAGCGCGACCGCCTGGGGCGCGCGGTGGCGTACGACGTCGAGGCGACGGCCGCGGCCCTCATCGAACTCCTGCAACGCGATCGACGCGACGAGCGCGAGCGGCTCTCGACGTGGACGAACGAGCACGCGTCGATCGGCGCGGCCGCGGGTGCCGCCGCGCGCGTGGTGCGCGACGGCGCGAGAGCCGGTGGCGCATGACGCCCGACGTCCGGCTCCGACGATCCGACGGCGCGCCGCTGCGCATCGCCTACCTCGTGTACAACGACATGCACCGCGACGCCCGCGTACTGCGCATCGCGCAGGCCGCGGTCGATGCCGGCGCTGAGGCGCGGGTCTTCGCGTTCGGGGGTCCGCGCGTCAGCCGCTACCCGACGGGCGTGACCCGCGACGGCGGAGGATTCGAGATCGAGCGCGTGCCGATCACCAGCATCGGGCACGTCCTGGTCGATGCCGGGGGCTTCGCACGGCGGATGCTGCGGGGCGGGCGCCGGGCGACCCCGCCCGCGCCCGAGAGGCCGGCCGCCGCCTCGCCGGAGCAGACCGCGGAGCCCCGCGTCGACCCCGTCGCGGCGGCCCCGAGCGCCGTCGCGGCCGTCCCGGTCGCGCCCGGCGGGGTGAAGGGGTGGGTGATCCGCCAGTGGCGTCGCGCCGACGGCACGGTGCGGCAGTTCTCGTTCTGGCGGAATGCGCGGTCCGCGGTGGTCGCGTGGCAGCCCGACGTGGTGCACGCGCACGACGCCAACACCCTGCCCGCGGCCGGTCGGGTCGCACGCCGTCTCGGCGTCCCGCTCGTCTACGACTCCCATGAACTGTGGACGCGGCGCAACGTCAGCAGCGACCGGCCGGTCGCGAAGCGGCTCGAGGGCCCGATGGAGCGTCGGGGCGCCCGGCGCGCCGCCGCGGTGGTGACCGTGTCGCCGAGCATCGCCGAGTGGCTCCAGCGCACGTACGGGCTGCGTGAACGGCCGACGCTGGTGCGGAACATCCCGCCGCTCTCCGCCGAACCGGTCGAGCGCTCGGGCGGTCGCCTCCACGAACTGGCGGGGCTGGCGGATGACGCCCGAATCGTCGTGTACTGCGGGGGCATCACCTTCAACCGCGGTATCGAGCGCGTGATCGCGGCGCTCCCGAACCTCCCCGACGACATGCACTTCGTCCTGCTCGGAGAGGGCGCCGAGACCTATCTCGGCGACCTCCAGCGGCTGGTCGATCGCATCGGCGTCGCGGATCGCGTGCATTTCGCGGGCGCGGTCGCACCGTCAGAGGTGTCGGCGGCGCTCGCCGATGCGGACGTCTCGGTCGCCCTCACCCAGCCGACGGTGCTGTCGTACGAGTACTCGCTGCCCAACAAGCTGTTCGAGTCGATCCATGCCGGGCTGCCCGTGCTGGCCTCGGCGACGAAGGACGCGGCCGCGATCGTCCGCGAGTTCGATCTCGGCGGCGTCGTGGCGCCCGATGCGGGCCCGTCGGAGGTCGCCGACGCGATCGAATCCATCGTCGCCGACGCGCCGCGGCACCGCGCCGCAGCCCGCAGGGCCGCGGTGGAGCTGACCTGGCAGCACGAGGCGGCGCGGCTCATCGCGCTGTACGAGCGGATGCACCCGGCCGCCGCCGCGAGCGGATCGACCGATGGCTGAGCGGAGCGCACTCCGCCGCGCCGCGTGGCGCGCGCTCGGGGCCATGCCGGAGGGCCTGCAGCTGAGGGTCAATCCGTCGAAGTACGGATTCGCCCCCGGCGATCGGCCGCCGCCGCCCGTCGCGCCCGCGACGCCGGTGCGGCTGTACGTCGGCGCCGTCAACTCGGCCGGGCAGGGATTCGCGTGGGCGCGCGCCGCCGAGCGGCTCCCCGGCGTCGGCGCGGTCGACCTCCAGCACCGTGGCGAGGGCGGTTTCGGCTTCCCGAGCGACTACTCCGTCCCGACCACCGTGTTCGTCCGATCCGAGGCCTGGCAGCGTGCGCACTTCCGCGCCGTGTCCCGATCCTTCACCCACGTGATCGCGGAGTCGGTCTGGCCGTTGTTCACCTCCCGGTTCGACGACGACGTCGAGCGTGAGGTCGACGCGATGCGCGATGCCGGCGTCCGGGTCGCGATCCTCGCCCACGGCAGCGACATCCGGCTCCCGAACCGCCATGCGCTCATCGACGAGTGGTCCCCGTTCCGGGAGGGCGTGTGGGATGCGACGCCGACGCTGCAGCGGCAGGCCGACGCCAAGCACGCGATCCTCGAGCGGCTCGACGTGCCGGTGTTCGTCTCGACCCCCGACCTGCTCGGCGACTGGCCGGCGGCGACCGTGCTGCCGCTCGTCGTCGACACCGACCGATGGCGCGTCGACGCCGAGCCGCTCGAACGGGAGGTGCCGGTCGTCGTCCACGCGCCGAGTCGCGCGGTCGTGAAGGGCACGGACGCCATCCGGCCGGTCATGCACGCGCTCGCCGAACGCGGCGTCGTCGACTATCGCGAGTTCAGCGGCATCCCGTCGGCGGAGATGCCGGCCCGCATCGCCGACGCCGACATCGTGCTCGAGCAGTTCCGCATCGGCACCTATTCCGTGGCCGCGGTCGAGGCGATGGCCGCCGGGCGCGTCGTAGTGGGGCACGTCCACGAGCAGGTGCGCGAATACGTCCGGAGCGCGTACGGCCGGGAGCTGCCGGTCGTGCAGGCCACGCCCGACACGCTCGAGGAGGTCCTCCTCGACCTCATCGCGCGCCCCGACCACGCCCGTTCGATCGCCGCCGCCGGGGCCGACTTCGTCCGCAGCGTGCACGACGGGCGGACGTCGGCGCAGGTGCTCCGCCCGTTCCTGCTCGGCTGAGCAGCGCGTACAGCATGCCTCCACCGCGGTTGTGCGAGGATTAACGATCGATCGCCCGCCGAGGTGACGCCCGCCCGACGGCGGCGTCGCGGCACACCCGAACAGCCAGTCGCGATCACCGGCGAGAAGGAATCGACAGTGAAGGCCAATCTGCAGACGTTCCGAAGGATCCTGCCGTTGCTGCCGGCGAAGGCGCGCGGGTTCCTCTGGTTCTACGTCGCCTTCTCGAGCGCGCTCGCCGGACTCGACATCGCCGCGCTCATGCTGCTCGCGGTCTCGCTGACCGGCATGGTGAACAACCAGCCGGTCGTCCTGCCCGTGATCGGCACGATCGAGCCCAGCGGGTTCATCTGGGTCCTGCTGCTCGTATGCGGCCTCATCATCCTGAAGTCGGTCATCGCCGTCGCTCTCCAGTGGGTCGCGACCAGACGATTCGCCTCGTACGAGCTCGAGATCGGCGACCGGTTGTTCGACGCGTACATCAAGGCGCCGTGGACCGAGCGACTGCGCCGCAACACCTCGCAGCTCATCAGGCTCGCCGACGTGGGCATCGCGAGCGTGGTCGGCGGGTTCATGCTCCCGATGCTGTCGCTGCCGACGATGCTGACGACCTTCATCGCCGTCGTGCTCGTGCTCGTCATCGCCCAGCCGGTGACCGCGGCGATCACCCTCGTCTACCTGGGGCTCATCGCCTGCCTGCTGTACTTCGTCGTGGCCCGGAAGTCGATCGAGGCGGGCCGGGTCAACCGCACCTATTCCTTCAAGGTCGCCGGTCTCATGACCGACATGGTCAACGCGCTGAAGGAGATCACCCTCCGCAACAGCGCGCCGTCCGTGGCGAGGGCGGTGCACGACAACCGCATCCACACCACGAGGGCCCGCTCGAACCTGAGCTTCCTCGGGCAGCTTCCGAAGTTCGTCTTCGACGGGGCGCTCGTCGGCGGGTTCCTGCTCGTCGGCGGGGCCTCCTACCTCGGCAGCGGCGGCAACATCGCGGCCGCGTTCTCCTCGGTCGCGCTGTTCGGCGTCGCCGGGTACCGGCTCGTGCCCTCGCTGACCGGGTTCCAGTCGGTCATGACGCAGACGCACGCGAACGTGCTCATCGTGAACGACGTCATCAAGGACATCGAGCAGTCGGTCGAGTACGTGCACTACGCCGACAACGTCGGACGGCGCCCGATCGAGGGCGAGCCGCGCGAACTGGTGCTCCAGGATGTCAGGTTCACGTACCCGCAGCGCAGCGAGCCCGCGCTGAGGGGCGTCGACCTCGTCCTGCCCATGGGCACGACCCTCGGCATCGCCGGTGCGTCGGGCGCCGGCAAGACCACCCTCGTCGACCTCCTCCTCGGACTGCTCGTGCCCTCCGAGGGCAGCATCCGCCTCGACGGCGTCGAGCTCGAGGACGTGCTGATGGGGTGGCGGTCACGGGTGGGCTACGTGCCTCAGGACGTCTCGCTCTTCGACGGGACGGTGGCCCAGAACGTCGCACTCACCTGGGGCGACGACATCGACCGCGACAAGGTGCGCGACGCGCTCGAGCGGGCCCAGCTCTGGGAGACGATCGCCCTGCGCCCCGGCGGCATCGACTCGCGCATCGGCGACCGGGGCATGTCGCTCTCGGGCGGCCAACGGCAGCGCCTCGGCATCGCCCGGGCACTCTACGGCGACCCGCTGGTGCTCGTGATGGACGAGGCGACCAGCGCCCTCGACACGAAGACCGAGTCCGACGTCGCGTTCGCGATCCGCAGCCTGCGCGGCCAGGTCACGATCGTGTCGGTGGCGCACCGGCTCTCGACCATCCGCGACAGCGATCAGGTCGTGTTCATGCGCGACGGCAAGATCCTCGCGAACGGCAGCTTCGACGAGGTCGTCGCCGCCGTGCCCGATTTCGCGACGCAGGCGGCCCTCGCCGGCCTCACGAAGTAGTCGCCGATGCTGCCGAAGGGGGTCGGGGCGCTCGCGGGCCGATTCTCGCGCTTCGTGCCGGAGTCGCTGCTCACCCGCATCCTTCCGGCGCGCCTGCGCTACGACCGGCATGCGCTCCCGGTCGCCGAGGCCCCGGCCACGCCGGTCCGACTGTTCATCGCGCCCGTGAACTTCGCCGGCCAGGGGTGGCAGTGGGCCCGCGCCGCCGAGCGGCTCCCCGGCGTGGGGGCGGTGAGCATGGCGTACCGCATCGGCACCGAGTTCGGGTACCCGGTCGACCAGGTCGTGCCCGCCTCCGCGTACGTCCTCTCGCGCAGCTGGCAGGCGGCGCAGCTCGACGCGGTTCGGACCGGGTTCGGCCACGTGCTGGTCGAGGCCGAACGGCACCCGTTCGGGCGCGTGTACGACCAGACCGTCGAGCAGCAGGTCCGCGGCCTCGTCGGCCGCGGCATCGGCGTCGCCATGCTCGCCCACGGGAGCGATGTCCGCCTTCCGAGCCGGCACGCGGCGAGGCATCCGGATTCCCCATTCGCCGACCCCGAATGGGATCAGGTCGCCGTCTTCGAACGGCAGGCCGCCCGTCACCTCGCGCTCCTCGAGCGGCTCGGGCAGCCGGTCTTCATCTCGACGCTCGGGCTGCTCGAGGACCTCCCGGCGGCGCAATGGCTCCCGGTCGTCGTCGACGTCGATGCGTGGGCCGGCGGACCGCCGCCGATGCGGCGGGAGCGCCCGGTCGTCGCGCACGCGCCCTCGAGCGGTCGCATGAAGGGATCCGATCTCGTCGACCCGGTGCTGACCCGCCTGCACGACGAGGGGACGATCGAGTACCGCAGGGTCGAGGGGGTTCCGGCCGCCGAGATGCCCGACGTGTACCGCAACGCCGACATCGTGCTCGACCAGTTCCGGATCGGCGACTACGGCGTCGCCGCCTGCGAGGCGCTTTCCGCCGGGCGCATCGTCGTCGGGCACGTGGCCGACGAGGTGCGCCGCGCCGTCCTGGAGCGCACCGGGCGCGAACTGCCGATCGTCGAGTCGACCGGGGCATCCGTCGAGCGCGTCATCCGCGAACTCGTCGCCGACCCCGGCGCTCCCGCAAGGGCCGAGCGCGGCATCGAGTTCGTCCGCGAGGTGCACGACGGCCGCGCATCCGCGGCCGCGCTCAGCGGATTCCTCGGGGTCGACCCCGAGGGCGTGCTCCCGCCCCGACCGTGAGGCACGGTTAGCCGACGGGGGCGTCCGCTTTCGCCTGCCGGGCTGCCGTCGGATCGGAGCGGCGTCGACGCTGCCGATCGTCCCACCACCGGCGCATCCGTCGTTCGAACGGGCGCTCGATCCAGATGTGGAGGGCCGCGGCCGCCGCGAGCGAGAGGATCAGCAGCAGCGCCGTCCATCCCAGCGCGCCCCAGCCGGCGGGCTGGCGACCAACAACGGCGAGCAGCGCGTAGATGATCGTGGCGTGCACGAGGTAGAACGCGTACGACCAGTCGCCGAGCATGACCAGCAGCTTGGAGCGGAGGAGGGAGAACCCGCCGACGAGGTCGCGACGCGCGACGGCGGCGATCGTGATGGCGCAGAGCATCACGATCCACTCGTTCGAGGTCGAGAGGAAGAAGCGGGTCACGGCATCCACCGACTCCCGGTGCCCCGAGATGCCGATCCAGACGAGGAAGGCGCCGCCGAGGACGTAGCAGGCGATCGGCTTCACCCGCACCCGCCAGCCGGCGAGCATGGCGCTGGCGAGGCACATGCCGAGCACGAACTCCGAGAGCCGCGAGACCGGCAGGGGGAGTTGGGCCGCCCAGGACCCGGGCCAGGCCATCACGGAGGCGCGGTACGCGAACATCACGACGACGACGATGCCCGCCGCGATGAGCGAGCCGCGCAGGCGGAGGGGGAGGAGGACGCGGTTGATGAACGGATGCAGCGCGTAGAAGAACGCCTCGCAGGTGAGCGTCCAGGCGGCGGGATTGCCCGAGAAGAGGATCACGGGATCACGCGACCAGCCCTGGAGGAGGAACACCGACAGCAGCAGGATGCCGAGATCGAACGGCTTCACCCACCATTGCGCGGGGTCGGGCGCGAAGCTGTAGAAGACCGGGATGGCGATGAGCAGCGCGACGAGGTTCGCGGGGTAGATGCGCGCGAAACGGCGCCACCAGAACGTCGGCATCGTCGTCGTGGCCCGCGCCGACCAGGTGAGGACGAACCCCGAGAGGACGAAGAAGAACGCGACGCCGAAATGGCCGAGCGAGATGACCGCGGCTCCGGGGAGCGGGACGAAGTTCAGCATGTGGTGGCCGAAGACGGCGAACGCCGCCCACCAGCGCAGTCCGGTGAGGGAGTCGAGGCGCCGGGAACCGTCGACGACGCCCACGGGGGTGCTAGCCAACGCGCACCTCCGTCAGGGAGGTCCCGACGCTGATCACAGTCAGCGATTCTAGGCGACACGCGGCGCCGTCTCCGACCTCGGTGCGGAGCGTCCCCGCCTTGCGCCCGCACGGGAGTTTGGCGGCCGGGAAGCGTGCTGAGAGAATGCACATCATGCCAATCGCGCCCACGATCGACGTCGTCATCGCGGTGCACGACCCCTCGCGCCCGGTGACGCGCGCGGTGCGCTCGGTACTGCACGACGCCGTCGCCGGCGTCCGGGTGCTCGTCGTCTGCCACGGCATCGCGTCCGCCGCCTTCGAGGTCGCGCGTGCGGAGTTCGCGGATGCGCCGGTCGAGTGGCTCGAGTTCTCCGACGGCGTGCCGTCGCCGACCGGTCCGTTCATGCACGGGCTGCGTTCGGCGTCGGCCGACTACGTGGCCATCATGGGGTCCGACGACTTCCTCGAGCCCGGCGCGGTCGAGGCATCCGCTCGCCTGCTCGAGGCGGACGCGCCCGACGCGTTGATCCTGCCGTTGCGCCATCAGGGCGGGGAGATGCTGCGCAACCCGCTCGCCAGGAAGGGCCGTGTCAGGTCGCTGGACGCCGTCCGCGATCGACTGGCCTACCGGAGCGCGCCGCTCGCGTTCCTGCGGCGCGGACTGCTCGACGAGCTGAGCCTCGAGCTCACGCCGGGGCTCGCGTCCGGCGAGGACCTCGAGTTCTCGGCCCGGCTGTGGTTCTCCGATGCCCGTGTCGACTTCCATCCCGCGGCGCCGTCGTACGTGATCGGGGCCGATGCCGAGGCGCGGGTCACGACGACGCCGCGCCCGGCTGAGATCGAGCTGGAGGCCGTGCGCCGCCTGATCGGCCGCGACTGGGTTCGCGCGTCGGCGTCGGCTGCGAGGAACAGCCTCGTGATCAAGCTCCTTCGCATCCACGTCCTCGGCGCCGTGCTGCGCCGCATCGAGGGCGCAGGGGCGGTTCCGGACGGCGATCTCGCGGCGTACGGCGAGTTCACCCGCGCCGCGACGGCGCTCGCACCGCGGGCGATGCGCCCGTTCGCGCGCGCGGATCGGCGGATCCTCGATTCGCTCGCCGCGGTGCCCTTCGATGCCGGTTCCGTGCTGGCCGCTGCGCGCGCGCACGGCGGCGCCGGGCGGTTCGACCAGCTCCTCCCGCGCAATCCGCTCCTCGCCTTCGATCGGGAGGGCACGCTCCGGCGCTTCCTCAGATACCGGACCTGGCCGTGATCGTGTCGACCCTTCCCTCCACCGAAACGGATGCCCCGTGAACCAGCAGACTCCCCGCCGACGGTTGCTGATCCTGTCGTTCTCGCCGATCGCGGCCGACGCGAGAGTGCTGAAGCAGGTCGTCGAGTTCTCCGCCCGCTACGACGTCGTGACCTGCGGCTACGGCGAGGCCCCGCCGGGCGTCGCCGACCACGTCCGCGTGCCCGACGACGTGCGCATCGACGATCTCGACGGGCGGCTCATCACCCTGCACTGGTATCGGCGCGCGTACGAACGGCTCTCGGCGGTGCGCTGGGCGCGGACGGCGCTCGCGGGGCTGAAGGTCGACGCGGCCATCGCGAACGACGTCGAATCGGTTCCGATCGCCCTCGGGCTGCGCCCGCCCCACGGCGTGCACGCCGACCTCCACGAGTACTCGCCGCGGCTCCACGAGGAGATCCCCGCCTGGCTTGCGCGCATCAAGCCCTATTACGACTGGTTGTGCCGGAGCTTCGTCGCGAAGGCGTCCTCGTGGTCGACGGTGAGCGAGGGGCTCGCGCGCGAGTATGAGCGGCAGTTCGGGTTCGCTCCGGTCATCGTCACCAACGCGGCGCCGTACGCCGATCTCGCACCGGTGCCGGTCGGCGATCCCATCCGCCTCGTGCACAGCGGGGCCTGCCTCGAGAACCGGAATCTGGCGGCGCTCGTCGAGGGCGTCGACGCGGCCGGGGGAGCCGCGACGCTCGACCTGTTCCTGACCCCGAACGATCCCGGACTGCTCGATCGGCTCAAGGCGCGAGCCGAGTCCTCGCAGTGGGTGCGCGTGCGCGAGCCGGTTCCCTACCGCGACCTCGTCTCGACGCTGAACGGGTACGACGCGGGCGTGCACCTCCTCCCGCCGGTCAACTTCAACAACGAGTGGGCCCTCCCGAACAAGATCTTCGACTACGTCCAGGCGCGGCTCGGCGTCATCGTCGGCCCCTCGGCCGAGATGGCGAAGGTGGTCGGCGCGTACCGCCTCGGCGCGGTGACGCCCGACTTCGGCGCGCAGGCGCTGGCCGCGGTCGTCTCGGATCTCGACGCCTCGACGGTCGCCGAATGGAAGCGCCTCGCCGACCGTCACGCACGGGAGCTCTCCTCGGAGGCGCAGGTCGCCGTGTGGGCCGAGTGCGTCGACCGCCTCATGGCCGGCGGGCACGCACGGTGAGCGCCGTGGACGCGCGGCCGCGACTGCTCATCCTGTCGTTCTCGCCCATCGCCGCCGACGCGCGGGTCCTCAAGCAGGTGCGCCTCTTCGCCGAGGACTACGCCGTGACGACCTGCGGTCACGGCCCCGCGCCCGACGGCGTGGTCGAGCACCTCTCGATCCCCGACGAGCTCGCCGTCTGGCGGTACGACCGCGGCAGGGTCGCGACCCGTCGGTACCGGAGCGCCTATTGGTCGAACCCGGCCGTCGTCGCGGCGAAGCGCGCGCTCGCGGGCCGATCGTTCGACGCGGTCCTCGCCGACGACGTCGACGCGGTCGGCCTCGCGCTGTCGGTCCCCTCGCGCGGCGTGCACGCCGACCTCCACGAGTACTCGCCCCGCCAGAAGGAGGATCTGCTCCGTTGGCGCGTGTTCGTCGGACCCTTCATGCGCTGGATGTGCCGCACGTTCGTCACGAAGGCGACCTCCGTCACGACGGTCGGACAGGGCATCGCCGAGGAGTACCGCCGTCGGTTCGGCGTCGCCGCCGACGTCGTCACGAACGCGGCGCCCTACGTGGAGCGCGAGCCGCAGCCGGTCCACGATCCGATCCGGCTCGTGCACAGCGGTGCGGCGCTCCACGATCGCAACATCATGACCATCGTCGACGCCGTCGACGCGGCGAGCGGCGGCTGCACGCTCGACCTGTACCTCACCCCCAACGATCCCGCGTACCTCGATTCGCTGAAGGCGAGGCAGAACGCGAGGATCACGGTGCACGACCCGGTTCCGTACGACGAGCTCAACGAGACGCTGAGCGCCTACGACGTCGGCGTGCACGTGCTCCCGCCCGTCAACTTCAACAATACGTGGGCGCTGCCGAACAAGTTCTTCGACTACGTGCAGGCCCGGCTCGGCCTGATCATCGGGCCGTCGCCCGAGATGGCCCGGGTGGTGCGCGAGCGCGGTATCGGCGCGGTCGCCGACGACTTCTCGACCGCGGCGCTCGTGCGCGAGATCGAACGGCTCGCGCCCGCGCAGGTCGCCGCGTACAAGTCGGCGTCGGCGGATGCCGCGCGCGACCTCTCCGCGGAGTCGCAGGTCGTCGTCTGGCGACGGGCGATCGACGGCATCACGGGGCGCTGACGCGGCAGCGCGTCTGGCCCCGTAGCGCGTCAGGTCCCGGCGGCGCGTCGGGCATCCGCAGCGCGTCGGGCCCCGCAGCGCGTCAGGCTCCGGCAGCGCCGAGGAGGGTCGCGATGACGCGCTCGGCCGCCTTGCCGTCGCCGTAGGGTGCCGCGGTCGTCGGCTCCGGAGCCGGGCGGCCGACGGCGGCGGCGATCTCGTCGGAGGTGTTCGCGAGCACGTTCCAGCCGAGCTCGACGGTCTCGACCCACTCGGTCTCGGGGCGCACCGTCGTGCAGGGGACGCGAAGGAGGAACGCCTCCTTCTGGAGTCCGCCGGAGTCGGTCACGACCCCGCGGCTGGCGAGCACGGCGGCGATGAGGTCGGGGTAGGCGAGCGGGGCGTGCGCGATGAGCGAGCCCTGGGTGAGCTCGATGCCGTGCGCGGCCGCCTTGGCGACGACCCGCGGGTGCGCGAGGAGGATCACGGGGTGCTCGAGCGAGCCGAGCGCGCGGGCGATCTCGGCGAGGCGTGCGGGGTCGTCGGTGTTCTCGGCGCGGTGGATGGTGGCGACGTGGAACCCGCCGGGGGTGAGGCCGAGTTCGTCGACGAGCACCGAGGAGGAGCCGGCGACGGCGTCGCGCACCTCGAAGAGGACATCGGTCATGACGTCGCCGACGAGCACCGAACGGTCGTCGAGCCCTTCGTCGGCGAGATGCGCCATCGCGACCTCGGTCGGCGCGAGGCAGAGGTCGGCGGCGTGGTCGGTGAGCACCCGGTTGTGCTCCTCGGGCATGCGACGGTTGAACGAGCGCAGACCGGCCTCGAGGTGGGCGAGCGGATGGTGCAGCTTGACCGCGCTGACCGCCGCGGCGAGGGTCGAGTTCGTGTCGCCGTAGACGAGCACCCAGTCGGGGGCGTGCTCGTCGAAGACGGCGTCGAGCGCGCCGAGGATCGCGCCGGTTTGCACCCCGTGGCTGCCCGAACCGACGCCCAGGTGCACGTCGGGCGCGGGGATGCCGAGGTCTTCGAAGAACACGTCGGAGAGCATCGGGTCGTAGTGCTGGCCCGTGTGCACGATGACGTGGTCGACGCCGGCCGCGGCGGCGGCCTTTGCGATCGGAGCGAGCTTGACGAACTGGGGGCGCGCGCCCACGACGCTGATGACCTTCACGGGGCTCGATTCTAGGCGACGGATGCCTCGGGCCGTCGCCCGAGACCCGACTGGTACGGTCGACCCGTGAGAGTGCTCGTCGTCACGACCTGGCTGCCGACGGCGGCGACGCCCGAGTCCGGCGTGTTCGTCGAGCGCGACATCGACCTGATCGCCCGGGAGCACGAGGTGGAGGTCGTGCACCTGTCATCCGACCGCCGTCCCGGCGCGGTCGCGGTTCCTTGGCCCGTGCACCACGTGCCGATGGTCGCGGCGAATCCGCTGAGCGTGGCGGCGGCCCGCCGCGGGCTGCGCCCACGTCTCGAGGGCATCGACCTTGTGCACACGATGGCGGCGTCGACCCTGCTGCCTTTCCGGCGTCTCGACCTGTCCGTGCCGTGGGTGCACACCGAGCACTGGTCCGGCCTGCTGGCGCCCTCGACGGTTCCGCTCGGGGCGCGGCTGGCGATCCCGACGACCATGCGCCTGCTCGAGCGGCCCGACGTCGTGGTCGCGGTCGGTCGGCAGCTCGCGGCGAAGATCGGCGAGACGCGACGTGGGCCGATCACCGTGATCCCGAACGCGGTCGCGTCGACCGCCGAACCGGTGCCGCGGCGCGAACCCGACGGCCTGCTCCGTCTCGTCGGCGTGGGCGGTCTCGTCGCCCGCAAGGGCCCCGGCCTCGCGATCGCCGCCGCCGCCGAGCTCGTGCGGCGCGGCCACGACGTGCAGCTCGACTGGGTGGGGGAGGGGCCGATGCGCCGGGAGCTCGATGCGCTCGTGCACGAGTCGGGTCTCGAGGGCCGGGTGCGGTTCCGCGGCCGACTCGCGCCGCACGAGGTCGGCGCCGTGCTCGGCGAGTCCGACGTCTTCGTGCTGCCGACCGAACACGAGACGTTCGGCGTCGCGATCGCCGAGGCGCTCGCGGCCGGGCGGCCGGTCGTCGTGGGCGACGTCGGCGAGCAGGCGGAGTTCGTGCGCGAGCCCGACGGCGTGCTCGTGGGCGAGCGCACCGCCACGGCGTACGCCGACGGCGTGGAACGCGTGCTCGCCGCGAACGCCGGTCGCAGTGCGGCGGACATCGCCGCCGACGTGCGGTCCCGGTTCACCGAGGACGCACGGCGCACGGCGTACGGCGAGGTCTACGCCGATGCCGGACGGAGCTCCCGTGCCCGCGGCTGAGGTCGATCTCGTCGTCGCCGCCCACGACCCCCGACGCGACGTCGCACGCGCGGTCGGCTCCGCGCTCGGGTCGGCGGCGACCGCCCGGGTCATCGTGGTCTGCCACAACACGCCCGTGTCCGGCATCGCCGCGAGGCTCGGCGTCCTGGCCGACGATCCGCGGGTTCGGCTCGAGAGCCTCGACGACGGCGTCCGCAGCCCGGCGGGGCCCTTCAATCGCGGGCTCGAGCTCGCGACCGCGCGCCACGTCTCGATCATGGGGTCCGACGACGAGCTCGCCCCGGGCGCCGTCGACGCCTGGGCCGCGGCGGCCGAGCGGCACGGAGCCGACCTCGTGATCCCGGCGTTGCGCTACGCCGGCGGGCGGCTCGTGCCCACGCCTCCGACCCGGCCGAACCGGTCCGTGGCACTCGACGGCGTGCGCGACCGCCTCGCCTACCGTTCGGCCCCGCTCGGCCTCATCGCCCGCGAGCGGTTCGGCGACCTTCGCTTCACCGAGGGGCTCGCGACCGGTGAGGACCTGCTCTACTCGACGAGACTCTGGTTCTCGGGCGCCCGCATCGCGCGCGTCCGGCGGGGTGCGGAGTACCTCATCCACGACGACGCGGAACGGGTCACGTTCACGAGACGGCCGCTCGCCGACGACCTCGCGGCCGTGACCGGCCTCGTGGGCGATCCCTGGGTGCTCGCGCTCGGCCGCTCCGAGCGGGTCGCGCTCGCCGCCAAGCTCTGGCGCATCCAGATGTTCGGCGCGGTGCACTATCGGGCGGAGGCATGGACCGTCGACGACCGCCTCGCGCTCGCCGAGCTCAGCCGGACGCTCCAGGCCTACGCCCCGGCCGCGCTCGACGTGCTCTCGCGCGCGGACCACGCCCTCATCGCGGCGATCGACGACCCCGACCTCGCCCACGCCGAGGTCGATGCCCGCTCGGCGGCGAGACGGCGGTTCACGACGCCGGCGGCGCTGATCCCGGCGCGGGCGGCCCGGTTCGCGGCCCGCGAGGCGCCGCTCAGATTCGCCGCCGCGACGTGGTTGGCCGGGCGCAGCTGAGCGCCGCCCTCCCGCGCCGATCGGCGGCCGGTCGGCCCTCGCCCGCAGGTTAGACTCGAATCCATGCGTATCGCCGTCGTGGCCCTCGGAAAGATCGGCCTCCCCCTTGCTGTGCAGTTCGCCGATCAGGGCCATGAGGTCATCGGCGTCGACGTCAACCAGACGGTCGTCGACCTCGTCAACGCCGGCACCGAGCCGTTCCCCGGCGAGGCGCACCTGCAGCAGAAGCTGAGCGAGCTCGTGCCCGCCGGCCGGCTGCGCGCGACGACCGACTACGCCGAGGCCGTGCCCGGCGCCGATGCCGTCGTCATCGTCGTGCCGCTCTTCGTGAACGACGCGACGTGGGAGCCCGACTTCGGGTGGATGGATGCCGCGACCCGGTCGCTCGCCGAGCACCTCACGCCCGGCACCCTGGTCTCCTACGAGACGACGCTGCCGGTCGGCACGACCCGCGGTCGCTGGAAGCCGATGATCGAAGAGGTCTCGGGCCTGACCGAGGGCGAGGACTTCCACCTCGTGTTCTCTCCCGAGCGCGTGCTCACGGGTCGCGTCTTCGCCGACCTGCGCAAGTACCCCAAGCTCGTCGGCGGGCTCTCGGCCGAGGGCGCCCGCCGTGCCGTCGAGTTCTACGAATCGGTGCTCGAGTTCGACGAACGACCCGACCTCGCACGTGCCAACGGCGTCTGGGACATGGGCTCGGCCGAGGCATCCGAGATGGCGAAGCTGGCCGAGACCACCTACCGCGACGTCAACATCGGCCTCGCCAACCAGTTCGCCCTCTACGCCGACCAGGTCGGCGTCGACGTCTACGCGGTCATCGACGCGTGCAACTCGCAGCCGTTCAGCCACATCCACCGACCCGGCATCGCGGTGGGCGGCCACTGCATCCCGGTCTACCCCCGGCTCTACCTCTCGACCGACCACGACGCCGAGATCGTGCGCACCGCGCGCCTGCTCAACGCCTCGATGCCCGAGCGGCTCGTCGAGCAGGCGGCGGGCGTGCTGGGCGACCTCAGCGGGCTCCGCGCCGTCGTGCTCGGCGCGGCCTACCGCGGCGGCGTGAAAGAGACGGCGTTCTCGGGCGTGTTCGCCACGGTCGAGGCGCTCGAAGCGCGCGGGGCCGAGGTGCTCGTGCACGACCCGCTCTACACCGACGACGAGCTCGCGCGCTTCGGCTGGACCGCGTACCACCTCGGCGAGCCGGCCGACCTCGCAATCGTGCAGGCCGACCACGCCGACTACAAGGCCCTCGGTTCCGACGCGATCCCCGGCGTGCGCCTCGTGGTCGACGGCCGCAACGTCACCGAGGCCGACCGCTGGGTCGGAACGCCCCGGCTCGTCATCGGCGCGGGAGGTGCACGATGACCGATCTCGTCGTCGTCGGGTCGGGGTTCTTCGGCCTCACCATCGCCGAGCGCGCCGCGAACGAACTCGGGCTGTCGGTGCAGGTCATCGACCGGCGCGACCACATCGGCGGCAACGCCTACAGCGAGAACGACCCGACCACGGGCATCGAGGTGCACCGCTACGGCGCGCACCTGTTCCACACCTCGAACGAGAAGGTGTGGGAGTACGTCAACCGGTTCACGGCCTTCACCTCGTACGTGCACAAGGTGTACACGAACCACGACGGCGTCGTGTATCCGCTGCCGGTGAACCTCGGCACGATCAACCAGTTCTTCGGCGCCGCCTACTCGCCGAGCGAGGCACGCGAGCTCATCGCCTCGCAGGCGGGCGAGTTCGACACCAAGACGGCCGCCAACCTCGAAGAGAAGGCGATCTCGCTCATCGGGCGACCGCTGTACGAGGCGTTCATCCGCGACTACACCGCGAAGCAGTGGCAGACCGACCCGACCGAACTCCCGGCCGAGGTCATCAGCCGCCTGCCGGTTCGCTACAACTACGACAACCGCTACTTCAACGACACCCACGAGGGCCTGCCGGTCGACGGCTACACCGCGTGGATCGAGCGCATGGCCGACCACCCGAAGATCGACGTGAAGCTGTCGACCGACTTCTTCGACACCGCGCAGCCGTTCAACAAGGCCGCGGTCGTCGGCAACGTGCCCGTGGTCTACACGGGTCCGGTCGACCGGTACTTCGACTCCGCCGCCGGCGACCTCAGCTGGCGCACGCTCGACTTCGAGCGCGAGGTGGTGGCCACGGGCGACTACCAGGGCACCTCGGTCATGAACTACGCCGACGCCTCGGTGCCGTTCACGCGCATCCACGAGTTCCGGCACTTCCACCCCGAGCGGGAGTACCCCACCGACAAGACGATCATCATGCGCGAGTTCTCCCGTTTCGCGCAGCAGGGCGACGAGCCGTACTACCCCGTGAACACGCCTGAAGACCGGGCGGCGCTGCTCGCGTACCGCGACCTGCAGGACGGCGAGCCCGACGTGTACTTCGGCGGACGTCTCGGCACGTACCAGTACCTCGACATGCACATGGCGATCGGTTCGGCGCTCAGCATGTTCCAGAACCGCCTGAGCGAACGCTTCACCCGCTGAGCCTTCACGGCTAGGCTCGGTCGCACGGATCCCTGCGTCCGCTCCATCGGCGCCCACCGCGCCACGCGGGTTCGCGTGACGGTTGGGCGGTGTCGATGAAGAAGTTCGTTTACGCGATCCTGATCGGTGTGCTCGCGGCATCCGCGGCCGTCACCCCGGCGATGGCGCTCGAGCAGTCGGCTGCAGGAGACGCCGTCGTTGCCGGGGCCGGATCAGTGGTCGGCGAGGTCCGCGGCATCCTGCGCGCCGAGGACGCCGCATCGGGCACGGCCAACGGTTTCACGTCGGGCAACCTCATCGCCGATGCGAACTTCTACGACGACGGCGCCATGAGCGAGGCCGCGATCCAGGCCTTCCTCGTGAAGATGGGCGCGGGGTGTACGAGCTCGTCCTGTCTCGTGAACTACCGCGAGACGACGCCGGACATCGACTGGAGCTACGGGAGTTGCGCCGAGTACGCAGGTGCCGCCTCCGAGAAGGCGTCGCGCATCATCTTCCGAGTGCAGCAGGCGTGCGGGTTGAGTGCGCGGGTCATCCTCGTGATGCTGCAGAAGGAGCAGTCGCTGCTCACGAACCGCACGCCTCCGGTCGCGACGCTCGCGAAGGCCATGGGCTACGGATGTCCCGACGCCGGCGCCTGCGACCCCGAGTACGCGAGCTTCTTCAAGCAGGTCGCCTTCGCTGCCAGGCAGCTGACGTACTACGGGACGGCCGGAAGCTCGTACACGTACCTCAGGGTCGGCGCCGCAAACCCGATCGCCTACAGCCCGAAGTCATCTTGCGGCTCGGGCAACGTCGTCATCGTGAACCGTGCGACGGCGGCGCTCTACTACTACACGCCGTTCCAACCGGATGCCGCCGCGCTGAAGAACGTCTACGGCACTGGCGGTGCGTGCTCCGAGTACGGAAATCGCAACTTCTGGCGTCTCTACACCGACTGGTTCGGCGACCCGCGATCTGGTGCGGCCATCACGGCGACCCGGCTCCAGGGCGCAGACCGATACGCGACGGCGGTCGCGATCTCGAGGGCCGGCTTCCCGGCCGCGGGCGTGCCCGTGGCCTACGTCGCGGCCGGCAACCAGTTCGCCGACGCGCTCGCGGCCGCGCCCGCGGCGGCGCACCGCGGCGGTCCGCTGCTGCTGACGGACCCGACCTCGCTGTCGGCGGCCACGGCGGGCGAGCTCAAGCGACTCAAGCCGAAGCGCATCGTCGTCGTCGGCGGCACCGGGGCCGTCTCGGCGGGAGTGGCGACGGCTCTCGGCAAGATCGCGTCGACGACGCGCATCGGCGGTTCCGATCGGTACGATACGTCGCGCCGCCTCGCGTCCGACGCCTTCGGCTCTGCCGACCTCGCCTACGTCGCGACCGGGCGCGACTTCCCAGACGGGTTGAGCGCGGGCGCGGCGGCGGGGTCGCTCGACGTGCCGGTGGTGCTCGTCGACGGACGAGCTGCACGAGCCGATTCGGCAACCATCGCGATGCTCCGCAAGCTGGGCGTCGACGCGGTGCGCATCGCCGGCGGCACGGGGGTCGTCTCGGCCGGCGTGCAGTCCAGCCTCGCGGCCTCCTTCTCGGTCACGCGGTACGCCGGCGCCGACCGGTACACGACGAGTGCGGCCGTCAACTCGGTGTTCCGAACCGCGACGGGCGTGTTCATCGCGACCGGAGCCGCATTCCCCGATGCACTCACCGGGGCGGCGGCGGCGGGCACCGCTGAGCTTCCGTTGTTGCTCTCGATGCCGAACTGCACACCCGTCGCGACTCGTGTCGCGGTCTTCTCGAAGGGGGCGACGTCCGTGCGGCTCGTCGGCGGCACGGGGGCGCTGAGCGATCGGGTGGCCAAGCTACAGTCGTGTTGAGTCCCGCATGCGGGGGGATGACTCGGGGGAGTTCAGATCATGCAGAAGACCATGTTCATCGGGGTCGTCGTGGGGGCGCTGCTGTCGTCCCTGCTCGTCGCGCCGGGGTACGCGACCGAGGCCGACGGGACGCCCGACGAACCGGTGACCTCCCAGACGGCCGCGCCGACCCCGACGGCCGCGCCGACCGCGCCGGCCGCGCCGACCGAGGCACCGAGCGGCCTGCCCGATGCGCCGTCGACGGGCGACCCCGCCGAAGATCAGGTCGCGCCCGTTGGGCAGCCCGAGGGCGAGCCCGGCGAGGACGCAGCGGCCGAGCAGCCGGCGGAGGTGCCGACGGTCGCCCCCGTCGAGGAGCTGTCCGACGCCCTGTACGCCGAGGGTGACGACACCGTCAGCGAGGCGGACCTCTATGCGGCGCACCTGAAGCTGCAGGCCGAGAAGGCCGACGACCCCGACGCGGCCGAGGACACGGCGGGTGAAGACGCGGATGCCGGAGCTGCCGAGGTCGCCGAGACCGCAGCAGCGGAGCAGGCAGCCGACGCGCGGGTGATCAGCACGCTGCTCAGCTCCTCGAGCGAGCCCGAGGCCCAGACGCTCGGCGCCGCGGCCGACGCGGGCACCGTGGCATCCGCTGCCGCCGTCGGATCGAGCTTCACGGCCGGCAACCTCATCTCCGATGCGAACTTCGCCAACGGCTCGGCGATGACCGAGGCCGAGATCCAGGCCTTCCTGACGAAGACGGTCGGCAGTTGCCAGAACTCGTACTGCCTCGCGAACTATCGCCAGAACACCCCGACGCGCACCTGGAGCTTCGGCACCTGCACCACGTATGCGGGCGCGAACGGCGAATCGGCGGCGCGCATCATCTACAAGGTGCAGCGGGCGTGCAAGCTCAGCGCGAAAGTCATCCTCGTCACGCTGCAGAAGGAGCAGTCCCTGCTCACGAGCCGCGCTCCGACGGCCGGCGTCATGCAGAAGGCCATGGGCTACGGATGCCCCGACACGGCCGCCTGCGATTCGACGTACTACGGCTTCTTCAACCAGGTGTTCGCGGCCGCTCGCCAGCTGACCTGGTACGGCAACCCCGCCGGATCGTTCACCTGGATCAAGGTGGGCGCGTCGAATCGCATCGCGTACCACCCGTCGTCCTCGTGCGGCACCGGAGCCGTCACCATCGCCAACCGGGCGACGGCGGCGCTCTACTACTACACGCCGTACCAGCCCAACAAGGCCGCGCTCGCAAACCTGTACGGCACCGGGGACTCCTGTTCCGCATACGGCAACCGCAACTTCTGGCGGATGTACACCGACTGGTTCGGCGACCCCCGCGTCGCCTCGGCGATCCCGATGACGCGTCGGCAGGGCGCGGACCGCTACGCGACCGCCGCGGCGATCTCGAAGGCGGCATTCCCGTCGCGCGGGGTGTCGGTCGCCTACATCGCATCGGGGGCCGCGTTCGCCGACGCGCTCGCCGCGGCACCCGCCGCGGCGCGGCGGGGCGGGCCGCTGCTGCTCACCCAGAAGTCGGCGCTGCCGTCCTCCACCCTGGCGGAGCTGAAACGGCTGGCGCCCAAGCAGATCATCGTCGTCGGCGGAACCGGCGCCGTGTCGAACGCCGTCGCGTCGTCGCTCAAGGCGGTCGCGCCGGTGCAGCGCATCGGCGGGGTCGACCGCTACGACACCTCGCGCCGGATCGTCGCCGACGCCTTCGGCGACTTCAGGACGGTCTACGTCGCGACCGGGCGGGATTTCCCGGACGCCCTGACCGCGGCCGCGGTCGCGGCATCCCTCCACATCCCGGTCGTCCTCGTCGACGGCAGATCGGGTTCGGTGCCCGCGGCGACCCGAACCCTGCTGACCTCCCGAGGCGTCGATCAGGTGCGCATCGCCGGCGGCACGGGTGCGGTGTCCTCCGGCATCCAGAGCGCGCTCGCGAAGTCGCACACGGTCTCGAGATACTCCGGACCCGATCGCTTCTCGACGAGCGTCTCCCTGAACTCCGTGATCGCGGCGAGCCCGAACGCGTACCTCGCGACCGGCATGGCGTATCCGGACGCCCTCGCCGGAGCCGTCGCCGCCGGTCGGGCCGACGATCCGCTCTACCTCGCGCAGACGAACTGCATGCCGAGTCCGGTGCGCGCGGCGCTGCTGAAGCAGAAGGTGACGTCGCTGGTGCTGCTCGGCGGCCCTGGCGCACTGACCGACCGCGTCACGCGCTTGGCGCTCTGCTGACGGGCCGGGCTACTTCTTCTTCGTGAAGTGCGGCTCCCAGGCTTCGGGGGAGGTGATCTCGGGGAGCGCGGCGCGGTACTCGCGTGCGAGCTCGGGCCAGCGCCGCTTGATCTCGCGGTGGAGGCGCCGGCTCTCGCGCAGCAGTCGCCGGAACGTCTTCGGGTCGCGCGTGTAGCGCACCTTTCCGGAGCCGTCGGCGGTCGAGACGAGCGCGCTGTCGAAGTGCGGGAGGCGGAACCAGGTGCCGTCGCGCTTGGCGAGCTCGACCTGCGGTTCGGCGATGTTCTTCGATGCAGGGCGCGTGAACCACTGCCGGAGCGTCATCTGCACCGTGAACAGCACGAGCGGAACGCCGCGCGGGCCCTTCGGCCCCGCCGTTCCGCTCGGGATCGGGTAGACGCGCTTGCCCTCGACGGTCATCGGGATCTCGGCCTCGTCGCGCAGCACCGTCTTCTCGGGGAAGTCGGCCGCGGCGGCGCGCAGCTCGCCGAGGATCGTCGCCATGCCCTGCTGCATGTGCGCGGGACCCGACAGGATGTCGCGCAGCGCGCGGTGCCGCAGGGTGACCGGGTAGTACTGCATCGAGAGCAGGTGCTTCAGGTCCCAGCGTTCGCTGTCGCGCGTGAGCAGGCCGCCGTCGGAGTACGGCGAGTGCAGGAGCGCGGCGACGTAGCGGTTGCGGGCGTGGAAGTACGCCTGCCAGTCGATCGAGTCGTCCTTGTCGAGCCAGGAGACGTGCCACAGCGCCATGCCGGGAAGCGTCACCGTGGGGTAGCCGGCGTCGCGGGCCCGGAGGCAGTACTCCGCGTCATCCCACTTGATGAACGCGGGCAGCGACAGGCCGACCTCGCGCACGACCTCGGTCGGGATGAGGCAGAACCACCAGCCGTTGTAGTCGGCGTCCATGCGGGCGTGCATCCACCGGGTCTGACGCAGGTTCGAGAACCGGAAGTCGTGCGGGACCTCGTCGTGCGGCTGCGCGTGCCAGACGAACGGCTTGAGGTCGACCGTCTCGGCGAACGCGTGCAGCACCGGGCGGTTGAGGAGGTCGAACATGTGCCCGCCGACGACGACGGGGCGGGTGGTGCGGCGGGCGAACCGCACGGCGCGGGCGATGCTCTCGGGCTCGACGGTGACGTCGTCGTCGAGCAGGATGATGAAGTCGCTCTCGCCGGCCGAGAGCGTCTCGGACATCGAGCGGGCGAACCCGCCCGATCCGCCGAGGTTGGGCTGCTCGATCATGGTGAGGGTTTCGCCGAGGCGCTCGGCCACGGCGTCGAACCCGGCCTCCTCGACCACGCGCTGGTTGCCCTGGTCGACGATGTAGATGCGGTCGATGACCTCGCGCACCGTGTCGTCGGCGGCGAGCGCCTCGAGGGTGCGGACGCAGTAGTCGGGCTTGTTGAAGGTCGTGGTGCCGATGGATGCCCCGCCGGCGCGCAGCTCGGGGGCATCCGTCTCCCAGCGGCCGTCGGCCACGACGACCTCCTGATCGCCCGCGACGATGTCGAACCAGTACCAGCCGCCGTCGCCGAACGTGACGATCGGCAGTTCGATCTCGTGCCGCACGGTGCTCGAGAACGGCGCCGACGCGACCCGCTGCGGCACGCCCTGCGCCGTCGATCGGTACACGAGCAGCGTGCCCTCGCCGCTCGTCTCGAGGGTGAGGCGCACGCGCTGGACGTTGGTCCACTGCTGCCAGTACGACGCGGGGAACGCGTTGAAGTAGCTCGCGAACGAGACTCGGTCGCCCGCGGCGACGCGGAAGCGGTCGCGCCCGAGCACGTCGTCGAGGTGCGCGCGGTCGCTGACGCGGACCTCGCGCTCGCCGACCTTCGCCCAGACGTCGGCGTCGACGTACAGCGAGATGACGTCGGGATCGGCGTCCTCGGGGAAGACGACGCGTTGGATCTCGTTCCAGGTCAAGCTCACGCTGGCTGCTCCGTGTGTGGTGGTGGGATCGCGCCATGGCCCCCTGACGCGCGTCTACGAGCCTACTGGCTCTGATCTGCGAAGTCTGGGAGCGAGCGCGAACAGCTGGACGCCGAGCACGCAGACCTCTGCGACCGCGAGGCCCCACGCGACGCCGGGGGCGCCGATCCACAACAGCAGCGGATACATGAGCACGGTGCCGACCACCGCGCCCACGATGGTGCTCGTCGCGAGGGTCCTGGTGAGGCCGAACGCCGTGAGGCAGGCGAACCCGGTCAGCTGCGAGGCGAGGATGGCTGCCAGGTTGATCGCCATCGGAACGGCCAGCGCCGACGGGATGGCGAGCGTGCCGCCCGAGAGCAGGTCGCCGATCCACGGACCGGCCACGGCGTACACGATGCCGCCGAGCGCACCGAGCGCCAGGGCGATGAGCGTGACCCTGCGGGCGCGCGCGGCCTGCACCTCGGGCACAGGGTTCGGGACCCACCCCTGGGCGATCTGCACGACAGGACGGGTCGAGTAGAGGGCGAGGCGTACGATGCGCTCGGCGAGGGCGTAGACGGCGGTCGCCGACGGCAGGAACAGGTCGATGAGCACGATCGGCACGTTCACGTAGACCGAGGCCGTGGCCGACATCGCGACCGGACTCGCCTGGCCGGCGAGATTGCGGACCGCGCGCACGGGGGAGAGGCTGAAGCGCCACCCGGGGTATCGGACGAGGATGTTCCAGTTCGCGATCACGGCCGAGGCGAGCACTCCGGCGAGTTGCAGCGCCGCGAACGCGACGGCGTCGCCCGTGGCGATGAGCACGACGGCCCCGGCGACCGTGCCGACGATGCGCGGGATCGTGTCGATGAGCAGGAACCGGATGGGACTCGACTCGCCGACGTAGAACCAGCCCGCGCCGAGTGCGACGAGCACGCCGCTCGCGACCGTGAGCGCCGCGAGCAGGGCGTCGTCGCCGACGATGAGCACGGCGATGACGATCGAGATCGGCAGGATCACGAGGCAGAGCCACACCCGGCTCAGGAGCGACTCGAAGTAGTAGGCGCCGAGCTCGTCGCGGGAGCGCCGCGCGACCTCGGTCGGCCCGACGACGCCCCAGCCGTAGACCGCGAAGACGAACGCGAAGCCGGCGACCGCCTGCGCCACGGCGATGGTCGCCCAGGCGTCCGCGCCCGCGGCGACGATGATCGCCGGGATCACCGCGAGGCTCACGATGCCGCTGATCGCCACCGAGAGGCCGTAGCCGCCCGCGAAGCGCAGGGCAGTCTTCGTCTTCACGCGCCGACGACCTCCGTGGGCTCGGGTTCGGGAGTCGCGCCCGGGGAGTCGTGCGCAGTCCCGCCATTCTCCCCCAGAACGGAGGCGGTCCGGGACATCCGCGCGAGACGCGCCGAAACACGCGTTCGCATAGACTCGGGAGGTCCTCGCCCCCCATCCGTCGATCCGAAGGAACGCCGCTTCGTGACTCTCTTCCGGCCCCGTCGGCGACCTGCGGCGCTCGCTGCGGGGCGGCGCGGCCTGCGGGTGCGGTTCGATTCGCCGGCGATCGGCCGCACGGTCGACGTCGAGATCGACGGTCATCGCATGTGGACGACGGTCGTGCCCGAGGCCGACGGCCGGTCGGCCTTCGCGCCGTGGCCCGGCGCCCTCGCGAACCACCTCGTCGGCACCGCCGCGATCGCGCTGCGCGACCAGCGCAACGGCAGCGTGCTCGCCGAGGGCCGCTTCGCCGGGCCCGTCGCCCGTGCCGGCGCGGTCGGACTCGCGGAGCTCGCCGCCGCCGGCCAGGTCGTCGACAAGTGGGGCAAGCTCACCGACGCCCCCTCCGACGAGCTGCACGGTCGTCTGATGTCGGGGATGCGCACCGTGCTCGCCGATCTCGCAGACCTCGGGTACACCGCCGCGGTCACCGGCGGCACCCTGCTCGGCGCGGTCCGCGAGGGTCGCATCCTCGCGCACGACGACGACATCGACCTGCTCGTCTACCTCGGCGAGGTCGCGCCGCCCGACGTGTCTATCGCGTCGTACGCCCTCGAACGGCGCCTGCGCGAGCGGGGCCACGAGATCATCCGGCACAGCGACGCGCACCTCCAGGTGATCTTCGCGGATGCCGCGACCGTGCGGCCCGCACCCACCGTGCACGTCGACCTCTTCCTCGGGTTCCACGACCGAGGCGTCTACAACCAGCCGATCGCCGTGCGCGGTCGATTCGCCGCCGAGGCGCTGCTGCCCCTCGGCGAAGCGGTGCTCGAGGGCGAGACCGTGCCGTCCGTCGCCGACGGCGACGCCTGGCTCGCGCTCTGCTACGGCCCATCGTGGCGCACGCCCGACCCCGCGTTCCGATTCCGCACGCCGTCCTCGACGAGGCGGCGGTTCGAGAACTGGTTCGGGGTCTACGACCTCAACCGGGACTTCTGGGAGCAGCAGCTGCGTCTCGGCAGGTCGCACCCCTGGCGCGCCGACGCCGACCGCCTCCTCCTGCAGAGCTCGCCCGGCGATCGCGTCATCGACCTCGGATGCGGCGACGGCGCCCTCGCCGAGTCCCTGGCCGCGGCCGGGCGCCAGGTCGTCGCCGTCGACTACACGAGGGCGGCGCTCGCCGCGGCATCCGCCCGGCCCGGTGTCTCGGTGCAGCGGCTGAACCTCGCCGACCGACGGGCCGTGCTCGACTTCATCGCCGACGAGCTGGCTCTCGGCGGCACCCGGCACTTCCTGCTGTCGAACGTCCTGCATACGTTGACCCGGGACACGAGGGCCAACACACTGCTGCTCCTGCGCGCGCTCGTCGACCGCGAATCGACGGTGCTCGCGACGTTCGCGCAGAACGCGTCGTTCGTCTACGACCACCACCGCCCCGACACCTGGCATCTGCCGCTGAAATGGCTGCGAGCCGAGGCATCCGTCTACGACCTCGACTTCACGGTCGAGTCGCGGCAGCTTCGCCGAACGGCATCGGGGCCGCGCACGATCGCGAGCGTCAGGCTCTACAGTACGAGGGGAGCCGCGGTCGTGGCTCGAGAGGAGACACGGTGAACCGATTCGAGGCTGCGCTGCGCAAGCTCAGGCGCCGCGGACCGGCCGTGCCCGAGTCTGCCGAGATCGCGCGGCTGCGCGAGGAGATCGGCCGGCTGCGCGCCGAGATCGACGAACTGCGTGCGGACTCGCACCGCATCGCCGAGCTCTACGACCTCGTCTTCGAGCGACTGCGCGACGACGAGCGCAAGTCCGCCGAGTAGCAGCGGGGCGCGCCGCTGCCGAGGGAACGCGACGGACCTGGCTGCGCCCCGGGACACCTGCCCCGGAGAACGCCGGGACTCAGCGCTTCGATGCCTTCAGCGCTTCGATCGCCTCGTCGATCGGCCCGTCGAAGAACGCCTTGCCGCGCTTGATCACGATGCCGCGCGTGCAGAGCGCTTTCAGCATCGGCAGGTCGTGGCTCACGACGATCATGGTCTTCTGCTGCTCGACGAGCTCACGGATCTTCTTCTTGCACTTGTCGCGGAACGGGGCGTCGCCCACGGCCAGCACCTCATCGACGAGCAGGATGTCGAGTTCGGTGTGGATCGCCACGGCGAACGCGAGCCGCACGAACATGCCAGAGGAGTAGTGCTTGACCTCGGTGTCGATGAACTCGCCGATCTCGCTGAACTCGACGATCTCGTCGAAGCGGGCATCGATCTCGGCCTTGCTCATGCCGAGGATCGCGGCGTTGAGGTAGACGTTCTCTCGGCCAGAGAGATCGGGGTGGAAGCCCGCGCCCACTTCGATCAGGCCTGCGACGCGGCCGCGGGTCAGCACCTTTCCGGCGTCGGGTCGAAGCACGCCCGAGATGAGCTTCAGCAGCGTCGACTTGCCCGAGCCGTTGTAGCCCATGAGTGCGACCGACTCGCCTTCGCCGACGACGAAGTCGATCGAGTCGAGTGCGTCGAAGCTGTCGACGAGCTTCTTGCGCTTGGTCCACGCGATGAAGAGCTCTTTCAGCGACTGCGTGGTGCGCAGCCGGAAGCGCTTGCTGACATCGTTGACGATGATGCGCGGTTGTTCAGAGGTCTTGAGCAAAGCGCCCCTCCAACTTGCGGAACACGAGCTGCCCGACGAGCAGCAACACGATCGCGATGACGAGGCCGATCGCCCCGAACTCCCAGAGATGCGGGGGGCGCTCGACCGGGTTCACGGTGGTGGGCAGCCAGAACGCGGAGTGGAAGAGCTCGACGGCCGAGGTGAGCGGGTTCATCATGTACAGGTTGAAGAGCCACTCGGGCGCCTTGTCGCGCACGACCGTGAACGAGTAGAGCACCGGCGACAACCAGGTCGTGAACATGAGCATGATCTCGACGAGGTTCTGCGCATCGCGGAACGTCACGTTGATGGCGCCGAAGAGCAGGCCGAGCGCGAGGGCCATCGTCAGCACGATGAGCAGGGCGAAGAACACCCCCGCGATCTGCACCGCCGTGGGCGCCCAGCCGGTGGCGAGCACCGCGATCATGAGAATCGCGAGCTGCGGGAGGAAGTGCACGAAGGCGATGAAGACATCGGCGATCGGAAAGAGTTCGCGAGGCAGGTAGATCTTCTTGACGAGCGCCTTGTTGTTGACGATCGACTTGGTCGCGTTGCTGAAGGCCTCGTTGAAGACGTTCACCACGACGATGCCCGAGAACAGGTAGATGGCGAAGTTCTCGATGCCGCGGGTGAAGTTCAGCAGCACGCCGAGCACCAGGTAG
Organism: Agromyces terreus; assembly: GCF_009749465.1. GTDB lineage: Bacteria > Actinomycetota > Actinomycetes > Actinomycetales > Microbacteriaceae > Agromyces > Agromyces terreus. The sequence goes on along the minus strand of NZ_WBIS01000005.1, from coordinate 121,101 downwards.
TAGATCAGGAACTGCGCGGCGGGCTTCACGTACGACCAGATCCACCCGAGCACGGAACCGTGGTAGCGGGTCTGGGTGCCCTTGCGCACGAGCAGGCGCAGCAGGTAGCGGTATCCGAAGACATCGAGGATTCCGCGACCGCTGCCGGGAGTGCTGAAGCCGTGTTCGACTTCAGCTGGGGCTGGACTTGTCACTCGCACGATTGTAGTGCCCGCTCCCTGAGAGTCGGGGCGCACCGGTTCAGGGCCGCATGGGCGCTCAGCCCCGGGGCAGGGTCGCCATGGCGTCGCGCCAGCTCATGTCTCTCGCCGATTTCACGGCGCAGACGACGAGCAGCATCCAGCCGCCCTCGAGCAGGGCGAAGCTCTCGGCGAAGCTGGTCACGGTGATGATGACGAGCATGAGGGCGGGCCACAGGTAGACGACGCTGCGCCGGCCGGTCGCGAGCAGCCACGCCCGCACGAGGGCGACGCCGATGAGCCCGGCGAAGAGCAGCACGCCGATGACGCCGACCTGGAAGTACACGTCGACGTAGGCGCTCAGCGCAGAGCTCTGCGCGCGCCCGGTGGCGGCCTCGATCCAGACGTAGGGGCGGGCGTCGGGCCAGGCGCCGACCCAGCCCCAGCCCTGCAGCGGGTTCAGCGCGAGGTAGCGGGATGCCTCGCGCCACACGTCGAGTCGCACGTCGAACTCTGCGCGGGCGTCGAGCAGCTCGATGATGCGCAGGCGGAACAGCCACGTCGTGACGAGCACGGCGACGGCCGTGGCGAGCAACCCGATCTGCCAGCGCCAGCGGGTCGCGGGGGCGACGCGCCGCAGGCCGTAGATCGCGGCCAGCGCGACGAGCGCGACGGCGAGTGCGATCCAGGCGGTGGGGGAGCCCGAGAGCACGATGCACACAGCCGCGAGCACGATCGAGGCGATCGATCTCCCTCTGGTGAGGATATGCGTGCGCCACTCGACCACGAAGGTCAGCAGGCCGATGACGGCGATGAACCCGAGCAGGTTTCGCGAGCCGAAGATGCCTTGGATCGGCCCGAGCAGGGCGATGTCGCCCTGCACCCCGATCAGCGCGATCGGGGTGTCGATGAGAATGCCCGACACGACCTCGATGAAGAGCGAGACACCGAGGAGCACCCGAGTGACGCCGCCGAACGCCCGCACGATCTGGATCGTGTCGCGCATGAGGGCGACGTAGATGCCGAGCACCGCGAACAGTACGAGGTAGATCACGCGCACGAGGCTCACCAGCGGGGTCGTGCTCCAGAGCACGGATGCCGCGCACCACCCCACGAAGACGAGGATCGTGAGCGGCAGGATGCCGTACCATTCGACGGCCCGCCAGCGGGCGACGAGCGAGAGCGCGCAGAGCACGAGCAGCACGCCGAGCATCGCGAGCAGGCCCGGCCAGCCGATGAGGCTGCGAATGAGGTGGGTTGCGAAGGCGGTGCCGATGGCCGTCACCGACAGCGCCTGGGCGAATCGCGCGGATCCGGCGAACTCGCGCAGTTGCGTGAGCACGGGCGAGTCGGTCATGCGTCGGCGGGCGGCGTCACGGCGGGCGGCGTCACGGCGGGCGGCTTCAGATCTGCGGGCGGTGCGTCGAGGGCCACCGCACTCGAGCGCGCGGGTCGCGGCTGTGCGGGCAGCGGGTCGTTGGACCACTGCCGGCGCTTGGTGGCCCACGCGATGGCGATGAGCAGCAGCCACCCGATCTCGATGAGGATGCGGCTCTCGGCGAGGCTCTGGCCGAGCAGCGCCACGAGCACGAGCATGGGCAGCAGCGACGCGGCGGAGTACGGCATCGGCCGGCCCGCGGCATCGCGCGGCTGATCGACGGCGAGGAACCACGAACGCCAGAGTGCGCCGACGACGATCGAGGCGAACGCGATCAGACCGATGATGCCGAGCTGCATCCACATGTCGAGCCACGCGTTGTGGGCCTGCAGGTAGGTGACGCCCTTGCGCACCGCGAGGTCGTTGAACGGCTCGACCCACGGCACCCAATAACCGACCCAGCCCCACCCGGCCACGGGCCGCTGCTGGGCGAGGTCGATGACGGCGTTCCAGATGTCGGTGCGGCCGGTGAGGTCTTCGCTCTTGCCGAAGAGCGAGAGCAGCCAGCCCCAGGCGAGCACGAGCAGGGCCACGGATGCCGCGAGCACGGCCGCGGCCGTGACGTAGACGTGTCTGCGGCGTTCGGGGCCGACGCGGCGGGTCCAGAGCGCGAACCCGAGGGCGACGGCGACCACGACGGCGACGAGGATGACGGTGGAGGAGCGGGTGAGCGCGAAGACGAGGCCCGCCGTGACGAGCCAGCCGACGCCGGGGCCGCGACGCATGCTGCCGGCCGCGAGCAGGCAGCCGAACACGATGAGGCCGATGAGGGCGATCATGCCGAGCAGGTTGCGGCTGGCGACGATGCCCTCGACGGGCCCGCCCTGGAAGAGCAGGCCGCGCGACCAGTAGAAGGCCATGGGCAGCTTCTCGCCGGTGACCTCGAAGTCGGGGAAGTTCGGCAGCAGCGGTTCGCGGACGAAGACCGCGACCCAGAGCTCGAACGCGATCGAGAGCGCGAGGATCCACTTGATGGCCGATGCGAGCGACGCGACGATGCGTGCCCATGGCAGGCAGAGCACGAGGGCGATGGCGGCGAACGTGGTGACGAAGCTGATGGCGAGCCCCAGCGCGGTGGCGCCGGGGTAGAAGGACCAGGCAAGCGACAGCGTCGCGATGATGAGGAATGCGAAGGTCGACTTGGGTACGCGCCGCCAGATCCAGGTGGGGCGGGTGTCGGCGATGAGCAGGATGCCGCCGATGACGACGATCGCGACCGCGGCGCCGAAGCCCCACCAGCCGAGCAGGTTTCGCCAGAACTGCCCGGCGAACGCGGTGAACAGCACGAACGTCGCGTACGCGCCCGCGAGGGCGTGTCGACGATGCGGGCTCATGCGCTCAAGGCTATCGCGTGCGCCTCTCGCGGCACGGTCGTTCTGCGTCTCGCGAGGACGTACCGGCTCAGGACTTCGGGCCGGTGACGCGCACGTCGACGATCTGCCCCGTCAGGTCGGCTTCGAGCACGCGCAGCGAGGTGAGTGCGACCGCCTCGGGGTCGAGTAGTGTGCCGTCGGGCTCTTCGCCGAACGCAGCCGTGCGCATGGGCGTCTTGGTGCGCTGCGGGTTCAGGCAGTTGACCCTGATGCCGCTCTCGGCCCACTCGTCGGCGAGCGCCTGGGTGAGGTTGACGACGCCGGCCTTGGTGGCCGAGTACAGGCTGTAGCCGGCGCGGCCGCGCGTGTACGAGCTCGACGTGAAGAAGAGCAACTGGCCCTTCGTCTCGGCGAGGTAGCGGTGCGACTCCTGCGCGACCTTCGCCGGTGCGATGAGGTTCACGTCGATCGTGCGCCGCAGTCCGCGCTTCGAGGTGCTCACGAGGTGCGAGATCGAGAGCACGCCCGCGGTGAGCACCACGTAGTCGATCGGGCCGTGGGCCGCGGCGTCGGCCAGCGCCTTTCGGATCTGCTTGCGCGAGGTGACGTCGGTGCCGGTGTCGGTGCGGCTGTAGCTGTGCACGGTGGCGCCTGCTGCGCGCGCCTGCTCGGCGATGCTCGCGCCGATGCCGTAGGACCCGCCGAAGACCACGATCGAACGCCCGCTGAGGTCGAGATCTTCGAGCTCGCCGGTGCTGAGGGCGGCCGATTGCAGCTGGAAGATCTTGTCGGCGATGTGGATGTCGAGCGGTTCGGTGACCTTCATGTTCTCGGCGGTGCCGAGCACGACCTTGATCTGCACCTCGGGCAGGTACTGGAAGACGACGCCGCAGTCGTCGGTCGCGGCGAAGCTCGGGTCTTTCGCGGCGAGTTCGTATGCCCGGCGGATGGTGCCGAGGCGGAAACCCTGCGGCGTCTGGCCGCGGCGCAGCTTCGCCCGCGCGGGAATGCCCGTGATGACCGAGTTCTCATCGACCTCGATGATGGTGTCGGCCGACGGAATGGCGGTGTCGACAGCATCGAACTCGTCGAGGGCTGCGACGCAGTCGTCGATGATGCGGTCGTCGACGAACGGGCGCACCGCGTCGTGGAACAGCACCTTCACGTCGTCGTCGTCGCCGAGCGCGGCGAGTGCGAGCTGCGTGGTCTCATTGCGCGTCTCGCCGCCAGGCAGGATGCTCCGCAGCTTCGGGAAGCGCTCGTCGTCTTTCAGGTAGTCGAGCTCGTGCACCGTGGCGGCGTTCATCATGATGATGATCTCGTCGAGGCTCTGGTTCTCACTCAGGGCCTCGAGTGTGTGCTCGACGATCGCCTTGCCGGCGATGCGGATCAGCTGCTTCGGCATGCCGAGTCCGACTCGGGTGCCGACGCCGCCGGCCAAGACGACGGCGATCGTGGTTGATGTGCTCACTGCGGGATACTCCTTCTCGAGCGCACGCCGCGGTGATCATCGGCGGGCACCCGCACGATTCTATGCGTTGGCGACGCAGCGGTGTTCTCTGGCGCAGTCGAGGTGTACCCGGTCACACCGCTCGCGACTTGTCGTCGGGGGCAGTGACATCGCCCCGGGGGGCGAAGACCGCGTCGATCAGCCGATCGGTCGCTTCTCCATCTTCGAGTGGCGTGAAAGCCGTTCGGAAGTCCGCGCGCGCCGTCGACCAATCCTGGCCAAGTTGAATCGGGTCGGCGAGCAGCTTGGCGACCTCTGCCGTCGTCGTCACGAGTGGGCCAGGGGCCGTCGGCTCGTACTCGAAGAATCCCGGGCGCTCGGTGAAGTAGCGCTCACGATCGGGTGTGAGGAAGATCATCGGCTTGTCGGTGAGCGCGTAGTCGAACCGGAGCGACGAGTAGTCGAGGATAGCCGCATCCGACGCGAGGATCAGGTCGTTGATGTCGGGATGGTTCGTGACATCGATCGCCGAACGATCGGCTTCGGATTGATGGCGCGCGTTGAACGGGTGTCCACGCATCAGCAGGCGATGGCCGGGGCCGAGACGACGGAGCAGATCATCGGTGTCGAGGAAGTTCGTCCTCGCCGCGGACATGTCATTCGCGGAGAGATAGTCGCGGAACGTCGGAGCATAAAGGACTGCGGTCTCCGTCTCGGAGATCCCCAGGGCGCCGCGTGCGGCGGTTCGCCGTTGAGCCGATTCCGCGTCGATCAATGTGTCATTGCGCGGGTAGCCGAGTTCGAGGATCTCAGTGGAGCCCGCCTGATCATCACGGAAGAACTGACGGAGATAGGGCGTTGCGTAGGGCGCCGGTGAGACGAGGTAGTCCCACTCGTCGGCCCGCCGGTAGAACGATTCGATTCGTTCTGGCGAAAAGCCGAGACGCCTCCACCAATCTGTTCCATTCGCCTTGAACGGATATCCGTGGAAGGTCTCGATGACCACCTGCCCGTCGCGCTTCTCGAACCAATCGGGCTGGTGCACGTTCACGACGATGTAGTCGGCATTCGCAAACGCCTCGAAGTACTCTCTCGAGTTCTCGATGACGCGTATGCCGCCTTCAGGCACGTATATCGAATAGTCGCGGGCAGCCCAGATGAGGTCGAGGTCTGCACCCCGTTCGAGAAGGCGCTTGTGCAGGGCCAGAGCGCTGTCATTTGCGGATTCGCTGTACAGGCAGCGGAAGAGCACCGATCGTCGAGCACGCCTGGTCGTCGTGATCGCAGCCTCGCGTCGCAGACGCTCAACGTTCCCCGACCCGCGGTCCCCGTCAGGCCGTGCAACGTCGATGTCAACGGCGAGCGTCGCCCAATTGTGTGCGCGCACCGTGATCAAGTGCTGGGGGGTCTTGAACCGCAGAGGCAGTTGCAGATGCAGCCGCTGGTCGATCGACGCGCTTCCGTCAGCGGCTTCGACGCGATAGCCACCTCGGGGGAGGGGGATCGACGTGCGGCCGAACTCAGAGATCGTGAGCGGGAGGGTCAAGCGGTCTGAAGCTGAACCGACCGACAAGCTGATTCGTCGGGTGCCCGATACGGCGTCGACTGCCACGCTGCGAGGGCTGGCAAACGTGAATTGCAGACCGTCGTCGCCCAGCTGCACGTCTGTGATCAGCGCGTCGATTTCGCTGCGTATCGTGGCCGTCGTCGCGGGAACCAGGTGGCCATGGGCGGTCTTCGTCTGTGTGAGAAGTGGGGTCAACCTGGCACCCGTATCGACGACTGATTCCATACCGACCCAGTGCCAGATGCCGCTTGAATCCCGTGCCGTGAGGTACCAGTCGCCCGGGCCGAATCGGCTGGCACGCCGTCCTGGTGACGACACTGACAGGGTGGCTTCTGCCTTCCCAGCCCTGCGTTTGACACGAGCCTCGCGGCGGCGAAGCCCGAAACGATCCCGAGGGCTCACGAGCGCGATGGCCTGGAACTCACCTTCGGTGAGGGCTACGGTGAGCGATGAGCCTTCCAGCGACCACGTTGCGACGGATGGCCGTGGAGCGGTGCAACTGAACGTCGTTACGTTGCCCGATGTCCGGATGAGGTCGACGACCAAGCCTCCCTCAATCGGGATGGCCGGCACCCTCGGGTACTCGCGAGGGGCCGTGACAAGTGCCTCGCGGGTCAGCCCCCCGGCTGACAGCTCGACACGAATTCGGTAGTTCTCGGGGTGGCCTTGGAACATGCGTATGGGGACGTGGACACGCAGGAGAGCGCCGGACCTGTCGACGTTCGCGGAGGAGCGCGGTGCAAGAGCCAGCTCATCGACAGCCCACGCAACTTCGAGCGGCTCGGCGGCTTCGCCACGTTCCGGGACCAGTTCGGCTCTGGCACTCGGCGGAGAGGCGACGAGGTCGAGTCCTTCGATGTAGGACATGACCGACAGGGTGACGTGGTCGTTTTCAAGTCCAGCGCGCGTCATTTCCGCGATGAGTCTGCTCTCGCGTGGTGCGAGGCGGAACGCGGCTGGCGGGAGAGCCGACTCCGCTATCGCATCCATCGACGGGCGGGCGTAGAGCCCATCACCGCGGAGCTCGGCGTCGTACCGCTCACGCTTCCATCCATCGTGCTCCAAGAACTGCAGCGCGAGTGCTTGATCGCCGCTCGCGACAATGTGCGCCAGCATTTTGTTCCGCGCATCGATCTGGTTCCAAGTTGCATCGTCTTGCGCTTCGCCGACGAGGTATCGCACGAAGTCAACGAATCCAGTCCAAGAGTCGGTCGGCATCTCGCGAATGAGCAGGAAGAATTCCGACAGATTGTTCGTGAGCAGTTGGGCTACTCGGACGTTCCGCGCATCCGTGTGCCCGTACTCCTCGAGAACATCGAGCGAGTCTTTGACGGCGCGCCAGTGGTCCGCGATGTTGCGTGGAGTTGTGACCTGTTGTGAGATCGAACTTTGATCCTCACGCATTCGCCAGTTGATCGACACCCTCGAGAGCACATCGAACGAGCGGGCCATGGCATATGCACGCGCAGAGACGGCTTGGTCTTCGTAGAGAAGCCCGACGGGGAATTGAAGGGCGGCGTCGATCCAGAACTGGCGTCGATACACCTTGCTCCACGCGACGGCATTCACTTGGATCTCGGGAAACTCCTCCAGAGTGCAGCCGAGTCGATCAATTGCATGCGCTGAGCGCACCCAGGGCGCCGCAGGCGGATATGAGTTGCGATACTTTCGCCGATACGGCGAGACGGTGAAATCAGAACCTGTCACGCGCAATGCGTCGATCGCCTGGGTGAACACGTGTCGATCAACCACGTCGTCACTATCGATGAAGGTAATGAACTCCCCACGGGCGAGTGCTGCCCCGGTGTTGCGCGCGGAACTCAAGCCTCCGTTCTCCTGACGGACAACCCGGATTCGCGGATCGCGCCGGGCCATACGCCGTGCGATATCTCCGCTGCGATCAAGCGAGCCATCGTCGATGACCAGGATCTCGATGTTTCGATAGTTCTGCTTCGCGAGCGACCGCAGGCACGCCTCGATGTACTGCTCAACCCCATAGGCGGGAACGACGATGCTGAGGAGTCCAGCTCGAGGTCCGGCTCCGAACGCGCGGGTCACGATCGCAGTGGATCCGTAGGCCCAGTTCAGGGCAGTCCGAGCACGCTCGCGCAACGGGAGCAGTCTTGTGTGACCGATGGAATCGAGGAGCAAGGGGTGCAATGCGGCGAGGTCCTTGGGCTGGGTATGCGAAGCCGAGGTGGCCACGAAAGAGTACCCTGATCGTACTGTAAGCGCCTTGTGGCGGCAGGATGCCTCTGACAGGCAGATGAGGAATCTAGGAGGCATCTCGCGATGCGATTGACCGAGCGATTCCGCGCGCTCCGCGCCAGAGGCCGAGCGAAAACCGCACCAGAGGATTCGCGAAGCGTCGAGGTGATTGCCGAGGCCCCGCCATACGTGCCGCTTCGGAATCTCGTGCCGAGTCCACGCTTCGTCGACATTGAGTTGGGCGAGCCGGGGGTGCCGGTGGTCGGTAACCCGATGGGTGTTTACGTTCACGCGCATTCGAAAGCTCGGGCCGTCGAGCTCGAAGATGGCTCATTTGGGATCGAGGTGGAGGGGCGAGGCCAGAACACGGATACTCATATCGCTCCTGGGGGGCGTGAACACCACGACAACTTTGCGTACGGCATGCGGCCCGGGCAGACATACACAGTGATCGTGCGAGTGAATCTCGAAGAGCCGCTGACCGGGCGAATGAGTGCTGACCGGTTGAGTATCAGGATCGGTTGCCGTAGCCGCGGCAAGATTGACTGGGCCTTGGCGCGATCTCACAAGGCCCCGAACCATGCGGGGGAGTACGAACTCTCGGTAACATTCACGCTCCCCGCGGACGCATCGGCGGCGTGGATCTGCTTGCAAGCCGGGGCCTCTCAAGGCGGCGGGAAGGTTGTGTGGTCCCGACTATCGGTGAGCGAATCTGCCTCGGCGCACAAGTACTTCGATGGCTCGACTTCGGGCGACGAGCTCTACTCCTATACATGGGAGGGAGCCGTCAACCAATCGATCTCGGCTCGGCACCTCCAGCAGCCGTTGTCTGAGTCTCACGCGGCCGAACTCGTCAGTCTGTATGTAGAAGAACGAGATCTGCAATCAGCCCGATATGTGGCAGGTAACCTCCAACGGAGCCAGCCCGAAGGCCTTGCTTCGCAACTCGCAGCCGCCCATCTCGGCCGCGCTACGGGGAACGCCGACGCTGAGGAGCAGTATCGAGGCGTCGCAGCTCAGATGAGTGACGTGACGGGCTTGGCCGTCGCGTGGTATTGGATTGGGAGGGCGCGAGAAACACGTAGGGACTGGCGAGGTGCGCGTGACAGCTATCGCAAGGCCGCTGACGCTGTTCCAGACTCACTCGAGTATCGGTACCGTCTCGGGGACGCGCTTTATAGGACGGGCGACACGGCGGAGAGCCGGGCGATCATACTAGCTGCCATAAAAGACGATCAGAGCTTGCCATTCGACGGCGAGGCAGCACTGTCTATTGATCCGAAGACATTCCGAGTTCGTCGTGAGGTTGGGCTGTTCTTGGTCTCACGAATGAGTGAGATCACTCGACGGTCTACGTTGAAGACGCCAAAACCCTTGAACGATGATGCACTTCCGATCTTCGTGTACTGGGCACAAGGTTTCGGTGAGGCTCCCGCAATCGTTCAAGAGTGTCTTTCGCAGTTGCGCGCCTTGCACGGCGCGCGGTTGCACGAACTCACCGACCAGAACATTGCGGCATATGTGGAGCCGATACCCGACGTCGTACGCGAAAGCTCTGGTCGGGCGCACCAGTCAGACATGCTCCGGCTCGCGCTTCTCGAGAAATATGGGGGCATTTGGATCGACGCCACGTGCTTTGTCTCAGAGGATCTGGATGAGGCTCTGTCGCCGCTTCTCAATGAGTTCTTCTGTTTTCGTTACGGCGGGCCGCGCATCTCCAATTGGTTCTTGGCAGCACGGCGCGGCAGTTACATTGTGCGAGCGTGGTTCGCCGCAATGTCGATCTGGTGGGAGGAGGAGGGGTACGTTCCTGATTACTTCCTCGCTCATCACGTCTTTGAGATGTTGTACTGGATCGACCCAGACTTTCGCGCAGCTTGGGAGCGCGTCGTCCCCCGAGATTCGCGTCCGCCACATCAGCTACAGTTCTCGATGTTCGACGCGTACGAATCCGAGACATTTGATGCGCTACTGAACCTCTCATTCGTTCACAAACTGAAGTATCAGTTCTCCGATTCGGCGATGTCTCCCGAATCGAACATCGCTTATCTTCTGCGACGCCAGCTTGGCTAGCTACGAGCGAGATTTGCACTACCTGCCTCCCGTACGAAACCGAAAGGGACTTTCCGTTGATTCGCAAAGCACGTCGAGCCGGCGGTCGACTTCGTCGCGCAGCGCTTCTGCGCTTGCGTCGATTGCGGAGGCGCGTTATTCGGAGCTCCAACGGGGTTGAGCGTGGCCTACTGAGCGTCGTTGTACCTGTCTACAACGTCGAACGGTATGTGGAGAGTGCTGTCGAAAGCGTCATAAACCAGACGTACGAGTATCTAGAGGTAATCGTCGTCAACGACGGGTCGACGGACTCATCCGGCGAGATCGTTGACCGAATTGCTGCACGCGACCCGCGCGTGCAAGTCGTTCACACCTCAAATGGGGGATTGGCTGCAGCGCGCAATGAAGGGCTGAAACACTGTTCAGGTGAGTTCGTAGCGTTCTTCGATTCTGACGATGTGCTGGAACCAGATGCGTACGGGTATGCGATTTCGTCGCTGAGATCGACGGGTTCAGACTTTGCGGTCGCCCCGTACCGGTTCTTGCGTGGGGGCAAGCTTCACCAACCAGGCCGTTGGATTCGAGCGGCTCATGCCGTCGAACGACGCGGCACTACGCTTCTCGCCTTCCCGCAGATTCAAGCGAACGTAGTGGCCTGGTCAAAGGTGTACCGTCGTGACTTCTTTCAGCGAGAGATCGTTGGCTATCCGGTCGGCATCGCCTATGAGGATCAGGAGCCAGCCAGCCTAGGCTACGTTCGAGCTAGAAAGTTCGATGTGCTTTCCCGGCCGATGATCCGATGGCGCATGCGTGACGAACAGACTTCGATTACCCAGCAAGCCGGCAAGGTTCAGAACCTCATCGATCGAGTTGAGGTCATCCGTCGGTCGCTTGAAATCCTTCATTGGTCCGGGCACGATGCAGCACACCTCGAGAGAGTCGTTCAGGTGCTCGAATCGGACGCGTTCACGATCTCTCGGGTGTTTGACGGCGATGATGAGTATTGGGCTGCGGTTGTGGCCGCGACCCGAGCATTGTGGCCACTCGTGCCACGAGAGCAACTTGTTCGGAGGATCTCAGTTCAGGATCGCGTGCTCTATCACCTGCTTCTTGCGGGCGACCGTGAGGCCGCGATGGAATTCCTCGCACTCCGCGGACGGAGTCCTCATGCTTGGGTGTTCGAAGAGGGCGCAGATGGGTTGATTCATGGCCGAATGCCGGCATGGGAAATCCCGTCGGATGCGGTCCCCGCTTGGGCGCTTGTCGCAGCCGACTGGCAGTTCGATGTACAGGCGTGGCTGAATAGGTGGGACTGGACGGAGGAGCAGGGCGTCCTGGAGATTCGCGGACACGCCTATTTCCCAGGCCTTGCGACTCCTATCGAATCGATCGAGGCTGAACTTCGTGACACTCGTGCGGGTGTGCAAGTGCCGGTGGCACTCGAACGTGTGCCGCACTCGCTCGCCGGCTCTCTCACCCAGCATCTGTATCTCGACTACTCGGATAGCGGCTTCGTCGCAAAAATTGATGCACGTAATCTGGAGCAACTCCAGCTCGAGCAGGGTCGAGATCTCGAACTTCAGTTCGTACTCATTGTGCGGTCTGCAGGAATGCGAGTGGTCGCCCCGTTTAACTCATCAGGGTTTGCTTCCGATGACGGGATGCCAGCCGCTGTCGACCTGAGTGCGGGATGCGAAGCGATCGCGAGATACCGCGCCGGTATCGGCATGACAATCAAGATTGCAAAGAAGTCGCGACTCTTGAGCGTCTCAGAGATCGCGTACAACGATGACACGATGAGTGTGACGTTGGATCGACCTCATGGTCTCCGGATCCAAGCGCTCGTGCTCACGAAGCCATCTCAACGTGCTCTGACGTTGCAAAGCACAGTGAGCGGCGACTCAATAGTTGCCCGCGTCCCCGCACTTCCCCGAGGGTTGCAAACCAACGCTCGGGTGAAGGCCCAAACGTCCGATGGCTTGTATTCGCTTCGGTTGTATTCGGGAAGCGACGCTGTAAAGGGTCAACCTGAGTTCATGGTCGGCGGCTGGAGTCAGCCATATTTCTTCGCACCGGGCAGTGTCGCGATTGTGGACGGAATTGACGTAACCGAACACCAGATTTTGATGCGGTTCCGTAACCTCAGGCCTGACTTCACACTTTGGCTTCAGAGTAGGCGCGCAGTCATCTACGGGCAGCATGTCGATGGCGAGCCGGGCACTGTTTCATTTTCACTGGAGCAGGACGCGTTGCCTGGGTGGCAAGCCCAATCTGTAGTCCCCGGGCATTACTCGCTGCGGGTTTCTGAACTGGCTGACGACGGGGAGGACATGCCGATCGCGGTTCGAACGTCAATTGATCTTGATGCTCAGCTTCCGCTCCGCGATCTGAGCGCTTCGCGCCAATCGGTCACCCTGACGCGCGCGACGAACCGTCAGGTCAATGTAAAGATCGATGCCTCTTCTACCGCGGTGCGTACCGCTCGAGATCAGCGGCGAATGATCGAGTTCTACGAGGCGAACTCGGCCACCCTTCGCGACATCGTGTACTTCCAATGCCTGCAAGGCGACCAGGTCAATGATTCACAACTTGCCATTGCAGATGTGATCCGTCGTGACTTCCCAGGCGTGGAGATCATCTGGGGGATCAAGGATTACTCCGTGCGCGTACCCGCTAACGACGGTTCAGTCGTCGTGGGCTCGCACGATTATTTTGACATCCTCGCCGTAGCCCGTGTGCTCTGCTACAACCATGAGGTCCCGGAGTTTCTTCAGCCGCGCCCGGGCCAACAGGTGGTTCAGACGTACCACGGTCATCCGTTCAAGATGATGGGCGTGGGGCGATGGAACGCATTGGGCTTCACGGAAGCGCAGATTCAGCGCGGTCTCGATTGGCGTGAGAAATGGACGATGCTCCTCTCGCCGACCCCGCTCGCGACACGGCTCTATCGTGAGCACTTTCCCGTGTCGGCAGAAATCGCAGAGATCGGCCATCCTCGGAACGATCGCTTGGTTGTCATCACGCCAGACGACCGTGAGGAAGTACGCCGGCAACTTGGTATTGAGGCCGGTAGAACCGCAGTGCTTTACGCACCAACATGGCGGGACTATCAGGCCACTTCGCCATGGGCTTCGAAGATGGTGACGTTCGTCGACCCACAGCGGCTCGCTGAGTCGCTCGGTGAAGGTTACGTGGTGCTTCTCCGTGGGCACCCGGCGCATGGTCGGGATGGAAGCTACAAGCAGGTGAAGAACGCTCAAGTGATTGATGTCACCTATCACCCCGACGTGAATGACTTGATCCTCGCCGCAGATGTTGGCGTCTTCGACTACTCCTCGATCAGGTTCGACTTCGGTGTGACCGGTAAGCCGATGATCTTCTTCGTTCCAGACAAGCAGCAGTTCTTCACCTCTGCTCCGTCTTTGATTCCGTTCGATGAGACGGCACCCGGTCCCCAAGTCGAGAACGTCGACGAGCTTGTAGACGCGATCGTCCATATTGAGGAAGGGCGGGAGAGGTTCGCGGATGACTACCGAGTGTTCCGGGAGAGGTTCGCGGGCTTGGATGACGGTCATGCAGCGGAGCGCGCTACTCGCGCGATCTTCGATCGCGCAGGAATCGGTTCTCAGAACTCGGATCCCAGAGGCGCGGGTTCGACTGCAGTCGGTTAACCGGCTTGGTCGCTTGGCTCACGCGGCGGCAGAGGTTGGCATCTAGCAGGATTATGACGGCTCCGCGAGACTGCTCCGTGCAGTCTCACGGTACGGCCGAGGTGCCTCGAAGTAGACGATCAATTATCGCTGCAGTGTGTGCCCAGAATGCCGGTGTGTGAGCGGGATGCTGTTGACCGCATGGCGAGTCGGTGTCTGGCTAGGGATTCGTCAAGGGCGATGCAGTTGATCGCAATGAACGTTCGACCGCGCGTCGCAGCGGCCGGGCGAACGGGCGCTCGACGAATCGGTTGATCAGCCAGGCCATGAGAAGCACGGCAGCGATGGCGATTCCCAAGGCGACATAGCTCGGAACGTACGCATGCACGTTCCGGATGAACCACCAGCCCCAGTACTCATGAATGAGATACAGGGGATAGGTCAGCGCGCCGAGCGTGGTCATCCACCTCCACGAGATCCGCTTCAACGGCGTGAGCACCGCGACCGCCACGAGTGCGAAGCAGACCACGATCGCGATGCTCGCCGAGGTCTGGCCGATCGGCACCGATGTCGTCTGTTCAATGCGCCAAGCGCTGTGGCCGCCGCTCCAAGCCATGCCGAGGAGCACGTTCGAGCCGAGAACCAACCACGGAACGAGTGATCTCGGTTCACGGAGGACCAGGAACAGCATCATTCCGCCAGCGAAGAGGGGCGCGTAGTCGGAGATGAGTACGGTGGCGAGGAAGTCTGCGCCCGATCGATCGGCGATGGCCGCGACCGGCGGCCAGAGAAGTGCAAATGCGAGAATTCGCGCTCGCGTCATACCGATCGCCATGAAGACGGCAATGAGTACGTAGAAGCGAAGCTCCGCCCACAGCGTCCAATACACGCCATCGACATGGCCCATTCCGATGGCGGGATGCATCATCGTGAGGTTCGCGGCGACCTGCGTGAGCGTCATAGGCTTGCCCTCAGGCCAGAGCACGACCAGCAAGAATCCCGAGAGCAGCACGCAGACCCAGAACGCCGGGAACAGTCGACTCACGCGGGAAGACACGAAAGCGGGGACGTCTCGACCCCACGAAGTCATCAGAATGACGAAACCGGAGATGACGAAGAACAGGTCGACGCCGAACGCGCCCCAGGCCGTATACGTATGGAACGTGGGGAATGCCTCGTTGACCGGGATTCCCCACGAGGGATTCGCTCGGGCCGTGAAGTGGTGCAGCACCACTGCGGCGGCGGCGAAGAAGCGCAACGCATCGAGTGCCGCGAACCGCGGTGCGCCGGGTTGCGGGTCCGGTGGCAGGTCGCGGATGCTCGGGGCGGTCGTGGGGGCGGAAGTCACCGAGAAAGAATACGTGACGGCAGAGCAGCCCCTTGACGAGCGAATCGTTGCGGCGATCGTTCACGCAGCGCGGAGAGTTCGCCGACACCAGGCGCGGCTGTGGCGGGCCACGAATCGAGGCCGTCGCGCGTCATCCGCGCGCCGACCCTGAGACGGCCGCGCCGAAGCGCTCGAAGAACTCGGGCGCGGTCGAGCGCAGGTAGGTCGCGGTCGCGTGGTGCTGGTCGCGGTAGACGATGACCGAGCCGGCCACGGCGGGGCAGTGGTTGTCGACGCAGTAGAGGTCGAGCGTCGGCACGACGGGTGCGCCGATGAGGCGTGCGGCGTCGGCGTAACGGTCGGCGGGGGTCGTGGCATCCGCTTCGGGCACGTCGCATGCGCCGGCACGCAGGTCGGCCTCTGACGATTCGATCACGCAGGTGGCGCCGGCGTCGCCGATGCGCGGGTTGTCCTCGATGACGATGATGCGGCTGCCGGCGTCGGTCAGGCGCCCCCAGTTCTCGGCGATGCGGGCGGGTTCGGCGGGCACGTCGATGGCGCCCCGTCCGCCGGCGTACACGACGAGGTCGAAGGGCTCGGCGTCGAACAGCAGGTGCTCGGTCTGCTCGAGCCGCCCGCGGCATCGGTCCGAGACATCCGCGTCACTGGAGGTCTGGGCGCCCCAGACGCAGCCGTTGCCGACCATGGTCGTGACCGTCCAGCCCGCTTCGCCCGCCTCGGCGTCGAAGAGCGACCGGTACATCGCGGCGTGGGAGTTGCCGATGAGGGCGATGCGGGTCGGCCCGTCGCCCGAGGTGCAGGTCGTGAGGTCGGTGGCGTCCGGCTGGGTGTAGCAGTCGTAGGCGTCGCCCGTGTCGTCGAGCAGTGCCGCGCGGTCCGGCACCAGCGGCTGGTCGGCGAGCACCTCGGCGCATTCCGCGTCGCGGCCGAGGGCGCCGGCACCGAAGCAGCTTCCGGCCGTGGCTTGAGCGGATGCCGCGTCGCGGTCGAGCTGGGATGCGGCGGCCGTGCCCGCGGCGATGCCGAGCCCGGCGGCCGCGACGACGGCGACCCACGCGCCGACGAGGAGCATCGTGATCAGAGGGCGTCGTGCGGGCACGGGCCAGGAGGCCGAGACCTGACGCTCGACGAGCCGGTTGCCGAGCACCGCGAGCCCGATCGCGAGGGCGATGATCAGCGAGCCCTGCCAGAGGTTCGGCGTCGCATGCTGCCCGAACAGGTAGCGGTACGACACCAGGAGCGGCCAGTGCCAGAGGTAGATGCCGAACGCGACGCCGCCCAGCCAGACCAGCGGGCGGCTCGCGAGCAGGCGGGTCGCCGCCCACGGGCGCTCGTTCTGCCGGGTCGCGACGAGCAGCAGGGCCGCGCAACTCACCGGCCACAGTGCCGCGACGCCCGGAAAGCTGCTCGAGACGGGCAGCAGCATGCCGCAGACGACGAGCCCGACGAGTCCCACCCACGAGGCGATCGCCGCCGCCGTGCCGCGCAGCACCAGGCGCGTGCCCGCGAGCGCGATGAGCGCACCCACGCCGAACTCCCACAGGCGGGTGCTCGTGCTGAAGTACGCGGTGGGCTGGGCGACCGAGGTCTGCCAGAGCGACCAGACGAAGGATGCCGCGGCGACGAGCGCGATCGCGGCGGCGAACATGCGGCGGAAGCGGGCGGTGGGGTCGGCGGCGGCGCGCGCGGGGTCGGATCGGCGCGGGCGGCGTGTGCGGCGCGGGCGCAGGGCGACCCAGAGGGCGCCGAGCGCGACGAGCAACCAGATCACGTAGAACCAGCCCTGCAGGCTCATCGCCCAGAAGTGCTGCACGACCGTGTGCGGATCTTCGGCGTTGAGGTAGTCGACCGCGCTGACCGCGAGCAACTCGTTCTCGACGTACAGCGCCGACGCGAGGATCTCGGTGAAGTTGCGCGCCCGCAGCACCTCGGGGGCGAGCGTGACCGTGATCGCCAGCGCGGCGACGAGCACGACCGCGGCCATCGGCCACACGCGCCGCGCCAGGCGCCCGAGGTACTGCAGCGGGCGGATGCGCCCCTCGCGACGCACATGCCCCACGAGGGTGAGCGTGATCAGGAACCCCGTGATCACGAAGAAGACGTCGACCCCGCCCGAGACCTTGCCGAACCAGATGTGGTACGCCGCGACGAGCAGCGCGGCCACCGTGCGCAGGCCCTCGATCTCGAGTCGCTTCGTCGACGCGGGCGCGGGGAGGGCTTCATTCGGCGAGCTGCGCCGCCCCGCGGCATCCGCCCCCGAGGTCGTCGACGGACTCGAGGCCATCGAAGCGGTCGGTGCGGTCACGGGGCGCGAGCGTACCCACGGCCGGTGAACGGCAGGCGAACAACGGTCGCTCGCGGCATCCGCTCGGTCTCGTGGTTCAGCCCACGCCGCGCAGGCGCACTCGCCTCCCGCCGGAGTATCGTCGGTGATGTCAGACATACTCGAAAATGGATCGGATTCGGGTAGCGCGCCTCGGCGCGAACGCAACAGGAGGAACCGATGAACACGAAGGCTCGGCGCGAGTTTCGTGTCACCCCCGGCACCGAGTTCGTCGATGTCGAGACCGAGGATGTGATCTACCACGGCCAGGCGCTCAGCGAGGGCCGTGTCGAGGCGATCGTCGAAGACGTGCGCCGCGCGAATCTCATCCCGGGCGGCAAATCGCTCAACGGTGATGGAACGCACTCCCGCCGGCTCACGTTGCGTGTACCCGATGAGTTGTACGACGTCATCGAGGCGACTGCCGAAGAGCGGCACAGCAGCGTGTCGAAGGTCGCTCGCGAGGCGCTCGAGGAGTGGTTTCGCAAGACCGCCGAGACCACACCGTAGTTCAGCAATGGCAGGCGAACAGACGAGGATGCCTCGGGCGAAAGGTCTCGCCCGAGGCATCCGGTCGGTCTCGTGGTTCAGGTCGCGCAACCGGCGCGGCCCACGCGCGTCACACGAACGCGGCGCTGCCCGTGATCTTGCGGCCCACGATGAGGGTGTTCATCTCGCGCGTGCCCTCGTACGAGTAGAGCGCCTCGGCGTCGGCGAAGAAGCGGGCCACGTCGTACTCGAGCGTGATGCCGTTGCCGCCGCACGCCTCGCGCGCCCACGCGACGGTCTCGCGCATGCGGGCGGTCGTGTAGGCCTTCGCGAGGGCGGAGTGCTCGTCGCGCTGCTCGCCGCGGTCGAGCATCTCGGACACGCGCACGACCATGCCGAGCGAGGCCGTGATGTTGCCGAGGCTCTTCACGAGCAGGTCCTGCACGAGCTGGTGCGAGCCGATGGTCTTGCCGAACTGCACGCGCTCGCCGGCGTACTTCACGGCGGCCTCGTAGGCGCCGATCGCGGTGCCGACCGCGGCCCAGGCGACCTCGGCGCGGGTCAGGCGCAGCACGCTCGCGGTGTCGCGGAACGAATTGGCGTTCTGCAGGCGCAGCGACTCGGACACGACGACGTCCTCGAGGGTGATGTCGGCGTTCTGCACGGCGCGCAGGCTGATCTTGCCCTGGATCTTCGTGGCCGTGTAGCCGGGCGTCGAGGTGGGCACGATGAAGCCCTTCACCTGGTTGTCGTCGACGTCCTTCGCCCAGATGATCGTGATGTCGCTGAAGGTGGCGTTGCCGATCCAGCGCTTCGCGCCGTTCAGCGTCCAGCTGTCGCCGTCGCGCTTCGCGGTCGTGCGCAGCCCCTGCGCGGAGTCGGAGCCCGACAGCGGCTCGGTGAGGCCGAAGGCGCCGAGCACCTCGCCGCTCGCGAGCTTCGGGATCCACTCCTCGCGCTGCTCCTTCGAGCCGCACACGCTGATGCTGCCGGTCGCGAGGCCGTTCTGCACGCCGACGAACGTGGCGACGGATGCGTCGACGCGGGCGAGTTCCATCGCGACGAAGCCGCGGAACACGGCCGAGTTCTCGAACGGCTTCGTCTCGTCCCACCCGTAGGAGAGGACGCCGTGCTCGGCGAGGGGCTTCACGACCTGCATCGGGAACTCGGCGCGCTCCCAGTAGTCGCCCACGATGGGCTTCACGTCGGCCTCGAGCCACGCGCGCAGCTCGGCGATGGCCTGCTTCTCGCGCTCGGTGAGGAGGGATTCGTACGAGTAGAAGTCGCTCGCGAGCGGCTCGAAGGTCATGACATCTCCAATACGTCGTCGGATGCCCCGAGCCTACGTCCGCGATCCGAGCGGGCTCAGGCCGTTGGTAGCTTTGAGGGAAATCTCGGAAGGGGCCCTCAGGAATGTTTGTGTCGATCGGCAACACCCCGCGCGACTACGCGTGGGGCTCGACCTCGGCCATCGCGGGCTTCCGCGGCGTCGCCCCGTCGGGCGGTCCCGAGGCGGAGCTCTGGCTCGGCGCGCACGCGGGCTCGCCGGCGCGCATCGTCGACGCGGCATCCGTCGGGCACGACGACCTCGCCGCGTGGATCGCCGCCGACCCCGAGACGGCCCTCGGCCCCGATCTCGCCGCGAGGGGCGCGCGACTCCCGTTCCTGCTGAAGGTGCTCGCAGCGGCCGAGCCGCTCTCGCTGCAGGCGCATCCGACGCCCGAGCAGGCGCGTGCCGGGTTCGCGCGCGAAGAGGCCGACGGGCCCGAGATCACGGCGTACGACCGAAACTACAAGGACGGGTTCCACAAGCCCGAGCTGATCGTGGCCGTGAGCGAGACGTTCGACGCGCTCTCGGGATTCCGGCCGCTCGACGAGGTCGCGGGGGTGCTGCGCACCCTTCGGGCAGCGGATGCCGCCACGGCCGACCCCCAGCCGGTCGCGCTCGACCTGCTCGAGGCGCGCCTCGTCTCGCAGCAGCCGCTGCGCGACACCGTCGAGTGGCTCCTGCGCGACGGACGCGGCGGCGACACCGGAGAGGTCGCGTGGGTGGTCGAGCGGGTCACGGCGCTCGCGCCGGCGGCCGCCGCGCTCGAGTCGCCCTACGCGCGCTCGTTCGAGACGGTTGGCGCGCTCGCCGAGGCGTACCCCGGTGATCCCGGCATCGTCATCTCGCTGCTGCTGAACCGCGTGCGGCTCGTGCGCGGGGAGGCGCTGTACCTCGCGGCCGGCAACATCCACGCCTATCTCGACGGGCTCGGCATCGAGCTCATGGCCGCGAGCGACAACGTGCTGCGCGGCGGCCTCACGCCCAAGCACATCGACGTCGACGAACTGCTCGAGGTGCTCGACTTCACGCCCATCGCGCCGCCGCGCCTCGCGCCCGAGCAGGTCGGCGCCGGCGTCGAGGTGTTCCGGCCCGACGTGCCCGACTTCGTGCTCTACCGGGTCGAGCCCCCATCGGCATCGGATGCCGCGGGCGCCCGCTTCGGATCAGCCGGGATCGAGCTCGACGGGCCGGCGATCATCATCGCCGAGCGGCACGGCGTCACGGTGCGCGGAGCCTCGGGCGAGGCATCCGTCGCCCGAGGCGAAGCGCTCTACATCACGCCCGACGAGGAGCGGATCGTGGTGACCGGCGAGGGCATCGCCTGGGTCGCGACGACCGGGCGCTGAGGCGTCCCGTGCGCCGCGCGCCGAGTCCCGCGCGCGCCGAGTTCAGCCGGTGACGCGATCGAGCAGTTCGGCGTACGCGAGCGACATGGCCGCCGGGAGGCGCTCCCGCGCGTAGGCCAGCGCGGACTCGCGTGCCGACGGCTCGAGGTACCAGCCGTCGGCGAGCAGCTCCGCGATGGACTCGGCCGGGCGCGCGACGTCGAAGAAGCGCACCCAGGGCTGGTCGCCGTAGGGCGAGGTCAGCGCGTGCACGCCGGGAAGGATGCACGGCACTCCGAAGGTCGCCGACAGGTGCATCGTGCCCGAATTGAGCACGTTCTGATAGGGGAGCACGGTCACGTCGGCCGCTGAGAACCAGCTCGCCACCTCGTCGTCCTCGATGAACCTCAGCGCCTTCGCGACCGGGGTCGCCGATCGTTCGAGCTCGTCGAGCGTGCCTCGCATCGCGGGCGCCGGGTTGCCCGCGAGGAGGAGCTGGAACCGGGCGCCCTCGGGGTCGGCGAGCGCGAGGCCCGCGATGAGGTGTTCGACCCCCTTGTACGGCCGCACCTGTCCGAAGAAGAGCACGGTCGTCGCATCGCCGTCGGCGCCGACCGCCTCCGCGGCCTCGGCGCGCGGCAGCCGGGCGCCGTAGATGCCGTGGTAGCTCGAGTGCGGGATGACGGTGATGCGGTCCTCGTCGAGCGCGTAGGTCGCGGCGACCGCTGCGGCCGTGGCATCCGTCAGCACGTGCACCTCGTCGGCGGCAGCGGCGAGATCGGCGTGCAGCCGGGTCGCCGTGGATGAATACTTCGTGTCGTGCGGGAGAACATTGTGCACGGTCCACACGAGGCGCCCCCCTCGCGCCCGGAACGAGCGGATCGCATCCATGAATCGGGCCGTTCGCCCCTCCGCGTCGCCGGAATTCGCGGCTCGTTCGGTGATCGGGCTGGGCCAGTGCAGATGGAAGACGTCGGGCCCGTCGGGGGAGCCGAGCACCGCGACGGCCTCGGCGTAATCGGTGGAGCCCTCGACGCGATATCCGCGCGCAAGCGGCTGGAGCTTCAGCATGTTGAGGAACGGATTTCCGCCCCAATCAGGGAAAACGAACACTCGAGGGTGTCGCGTCGATGCCGCGACGGGGGCCGGCGCGGGACGGTGGGGCAGCACTGCGGCGGTGTTCGGCAGGGACACGACGGCTCATTTCGAGATGCGATGATGTTGGCCCGCCGAGTGTAGGAGTCGAAAGTGAACGATCAGTTGCCGAGTGCCGTCCTCGCCGTCGAGGCGCCGACGACCGCGCCGGCCGTGTCCGTGATCGTCCCGACGCGCGACGTCGAGGACTGGATCAGCGAGACGCTCTGGTCGATCCTGAACCAGACGCTCGCCGAGCTCGAGGTCATCGTCGTCGACGATGGATCGACCGACCGGACCCGGGAGATCGTCTCGGCGTTCGCCGAAGCCGACTCGCGCGTGCGGCTCGTTCCGAACACGGCCCGCGGAGGCGCCGCGGCCCGCAACCTGGGCGTCGCCCTGGCCGCGGGGGAGTACCTCGCGTTCGCCGACGGCGACGACATCGTGCCGGCCGACGCGTACGCCCGGCTCGTGGCCCAGGCCCGCAGCACCGGCGCTGAGATGGTGATCGGAAACCACCTGGTGCTCGAGCCGCAGCGGACCACCACGCGCAACCAGAGCCTCCCGATCTACGGCGGCACGCGCGTCGGCATCACGATCGCCGACGAACCGCGCTTCCTCCGGGACCGGGTGTGCTGGAACCGCATCGTGCGCCGTCCGGCATGGAACGCGCACGGCATCGCCTTCGCCGAGTCCCGCCGCTCGAACGACATCCACGCCATGGTGCGGTGCTACTGCGCGTTCTCGTTCGACGTGATCGAGTCGCCGGTCTACGCGTACCGCAGGCGCGTCGGAGCGACCTCGATGACCGCCGCGAAGCTGCAGCCGGACTCGCTCGAGCAGCACTTCACGCAGGAGCTCGCCTGCATGCACGCCATCCGCGAGCTCGACGATGCCACGGTGCTCGAGGGGTACTATCGCGGCATCCTCGAGCACGACATCTGGGCCCATGGGCGGGCGATCATGGCGGCCGGCGCGCGCGAGGATGCCCGGTTCGATGCGGCGCGCGGACTCGTCGCGGAACTCCTCGCCGGCGCCCCGGAGCGGGCACTCGCCGCCGTCTCCGAGACGAAGGCGACCGCATACCGCTTCGCCGCCGCCGGCGACTGGCGGGTGGCCGGCGTCGTCGCCGCCCTCGGCGACGCTCCGCGACTGCGGACGGAGCTCGAGGCCGTGGGCCTCGCCGCCGTCGTCGACGGATTCCGCGCCGTCGCGGCGCCGTCCGAACTGCTCGTGCGCATCATCCGGGAGGGGCCGCTGGAATCGCTCGGGTCCGAACGCGTCGCGACGGTGGGCGACGCGGAGGCGCTGGCCGCGTCGAGGCAGCTCCGGGACATCCGCGGCTCGGAGGCGTCCGCGCTCGGGCTCACCCTGCAGGAGCGGTCGCGCATCGCGATCGTCGCGCTCAGCGGGCGCCGCGCTCGCAGGAACCTCTCCCTCGCCGATCGTGGATACCGGTTCTCGCGGCGGTCGGCCGGAAGCGTTCTCCGACTCGTCGGACGCCGTTAACCCGCCGGACTCCTGACGGGCCCCGCGCGGCACCGCCACGTCACCCGGCACGGCTACCATGTGGGCTCGTCCCGGGCGAAGGGTGCCCGGCATCCCGTCCGTGTCGGTTCCGACGCGCGGGCGATCACGAATGGAGCCGGTTCTGAACCCCATCGCGAAGACCACCACGAGCCCGGATGCCCCGGTCGTGTCGGTGGTCGTCCCCGTCTTCGATTCCGAGGAGTGGCTCCCGGCCCTCATCGGTTCGCTCCAGGAGCAGACGCTCGACCGCTGGGAGGCGATCCTCGTCCTCGACGGTCCGGTGGACGGCTCCGGCGACATCGCGCGGGCGGCGGCGTCGGCCGATCCGCGCATCGTGGTCGTCGAGACCGCGAACGGCGGCGCCGGCCGCGCCAGGAACCTGGGCATGCGCAAGGCCCGGGCGGAGTACCTCGCCTTCTTCGACTCCGACGACATCGTCCCGCCCGATGCGCTCGAACGTCTCATCGGGTCGCTCTCGGCCACGGGCTCGGATCTCGTGACCGGCGCCGCGCTCCAGACCGGCGGCGGCCAGAGCGGCACCTGGCCGTACTGGACCATGAAGGGCGGCGCGCACGCCAGGCCCGAGACCGGGGTCGACCTCGTGCACAGGCCCGAGCTGATCTTCGACCACACGGTGTGGAACAAGGCGTACCGGGCCGGGTTCCTCCGCGACCACGCGATCGAGTTCCCCGAGGGCACGACCTGCGAGGACCTGGTGTTCTGCGCGAGGACCCTCATCGCCGCCGAGGCCGTCGACGTGCTCGCGGCGACCGTCTACGTCCACCGTCGCCGGCCCGGCTCCGTCACGACCTCCGGGCACTTCGGCGATGCCGCCATGAACGACTGGATGACGCAGATCGAGGCGTGCGCGCAGCTGATCGACGAGGTCGCGGATGCCTCGTTGTCCTCGGTCTTCTACCAGCGCCTCCTCCGGGACGAGGCCTGGACGAGGGCGGCGAAATGGGCGGACCTGCCGGCGGGCGCGATCGCGGACACCCTGGCCTCGACGTGTGCGCGATTCCTCCGGAGCGCGCCGACCGCGGTCGTCGAGACGCTCCCCGCCTCCAAGCGCGCGACCTACCTGATGATGGCGCGAGGCGCCCACGCGCTCGCCTCGCTCGTCGGCGGAACGGCCCGGACGCAGCATCTCGACGCCGCGAACGTCGCCGCCGTGCGCGACCTCGTGGGCGAGGCGGACTTCGCCGTGCTCGCGCCGGGGCTCGCGAAGCACAACCTCGTCGACCCGGTGTTCGACCTCGACCGGCCCCTGTTCGACGAGGACGACCTCCGCGCTGCGACGGCGTTCCTCCGTGCGCTGCCCGAGCTCGACCACGTGGTGCTGCTCCAGCGCCGGCATCAGAGCGACGCGGTCCTGCGTGCTGTCGAGCGCGGCGACCGGGCGGCCCTCGCCCGGATCCGGTTCGGCGCCGCCGACCCCGTCGAGTTCCGAGACGCCCGGTGGTCGGCCCGTCGCCGGGCGATCGACCTCGGGCCCATCCCGGGCAACGTGGTCGAGCGCACGGCCGTCTGGGTCGCGGCATCCGGCGTCCGCATCGAGGTGCCGATCGGGAACGACGACCGCGGCAGCTCGATCCCCCTGCCCGACGGCGATCTGGTCCGGAGCGGCGTGGAACTCGCGCTCGTGCTGCGGCGGAGCGGGCCCGACGGCCTCGACGTCGCCGCCCGGCTCCACGACGCACCGCGATCACGGCGCTTCGATCGGTTCTACGTCCGGCGCACACCGGACGGGCTTCTCGTCATCCGGGATCGCGGGCGGTTCGTGCCGCGGATCCTCAAGGCCCTGCGTACCCGGGCCGCTCGGGCGTGGCAGGCGGTCGCGCCTCGGCGAGCGGCCCGGCCGGCGGCCGTGCGCTAGCCTCGCGCAGCCGCTCCTCGAGCAGGGCGAGCGAGACGGACTCCTCGGGCGTCGGGCGGCCGCCGATGCGTTCCCGGAGGCGCCCGAGCGCTTCGCCGGCCTCGTCCGGGCCGCCTCGGCCGCCGGCGGGCGAGGACTCGGGGGCCGGCTGCCCGTCGTGCGTCCAGAGGTCTGCCGGGAAGGCGCGAACGAGCGCGTCGAGGTCGATCTCGGGCACCGGGACCGGTCCGAGTTCGAGGGCGTGCTCGAACGACGAGGCGAACTCCACGTTGTAGCGGCCGGTGGAGGCGTAGTAGTCGACGTACTTGAACGGGTGCTCCACCTCGGAGCGCACCGGGCGGGACGGGATGCCGAAGGCGTCGGCCAGGATCACGCCGTGCAGCGACGAACCGGTCACGAACTCGGCGCCGGCGATCTCGCGCATCACCTCGAACGGATCCCCGATGGGCGACACCCGCACCGCCTCGTCGAACCGTTCGATCTCGTGCAGGTTCGGCACGGCGATCGGGCCGCGGTCGGGCCCGCCCGACGCGGGTCGCAGCTCCGGCCAGAGTTCGGCGGCCAGGAGCGCGGGATCGCCGTGGACGGCGGGCGCATCGAGCCCGGCGGCGAGCACGGCGCAGCGGGTGAACGGACCGCGGAGCGCGCGGACGTCGAGCACGGCCGGGAGTTCGGTCGCCACCTTGCCGTTGAGGCCCGAGCCCCAGACGACGTCGCCCGCCGTCGCGAAGTGCAGGACGGAGCCGACCGTGAGCAGGCGCCCCCGGAATGCCGGAGCCGGATCGGCGGCCGCGGGTCGCCGTCGCACGAGGGCCTCGACGATGCGGGGGCCGAGGAGGTCGCCGAAGTTCGAGACGCGACGACCGTCGCGATCGGGATTCCAACGAAGGCATCCGACCCCGGAGACGTCCTCGAAGAGATCGCTCGGCACCCCGCCAGACTATGGGCCCGCGAGGCGGTGAACAGGCTCGCACCCGTTGTTCACCCGGCGGACAGCAGACGTCCCGAACCGGACACCTTCGCGTTGTACGTTCCCCGCGTGAATGCGATGACCGAACGGTTCAGACGGCTCCCGCGCCGCGCCGCACGAATCGGCCTGCGGCCCGCTCGCGCGGTCGCGAACCGCCTGCGGATGCGGCGGGCCCGCCTCCTCGCGGCGCGCGTGCCGCACCGGGAACGCCGCGTCGGATGGATCGACGTCGTCATGCCCGTGCGGGATGTCGCCGACTACGTCGACGAGAGCATCCGCTCGGTGCTCTCGCAGAGCCACTGGCGCGTGAACCTCGTCGTCGTCGACGACGACTCGGCCGACGACACGGCCCGCCGCGTGCAGCGCTGGGTCGAGCGCGACAGCCGCGTGCGACTGCTGAGCACGGTCTCGCACGATCCCAACGCGGCGCGCAACCTCGCCCTCGCGCAGACGGATGCCGAGTTCCTCGCGTTCCTCGACGGCGACGACGTGCTGCTCGAGCACGCCTACCGCGACCTGCATCGCCGGCTCGCGGCATCCGGATCGGACTTCATCGCCGGCTCCTACGACCGCCTCGCCGACGGGGTGCGCACTCCCGCCGCGTTCTGGATCGGCGATGCGCACGCGATCGACCACGACGCGACCACCGCCGAACGTTCGCCCGCGATGCTCGTCAACGCGGTGCAGTGGAGCAAGCTCTACCGGCGCTCCTTCTGGGACGCCGAGCAGCTGGCCTTTCCCGAGGGCGGACACTTCAACGACCAGATCGTGAGCGCGAGGGCCTACGCGGCGGCCTCGGCGTTCGACGTCATGCGCCGGCCGGTCGTGTCATGGCGGGTGCGCTCCGACGGCTCCTCGATGACCCAGCAGCTCGTGTCACCGGCGCAGATCGCCGATCGCTTCCGCACGAGCAACGCCGCGCTCGCCGTGCTGGCGGCCGAGGGGTCGCCCGCGCTGGCCCGTCATCGCCGCGTGCAGTTCCTCGAGAACGACCTCGGCATCGCCGCCGGGCGGTTGCCCGACATGGGCGACGAGGCGTACGGAGTCCTGCGCGACGGACTCGCGGCGTTCGTGCCGGCGACGGACGAGGCCGAGATCCGGCGGCTCGTGCCCTCCGCGATGAAGGTGCTGTTCCACCTCGTCATGAGCGATGACCGGGCGTCCGCCGAGGCCTTCATCCAGCGCGGCGGGCTCGACCTGCTTCGGCACCGGCCGGTCTCGATCGGCGGCCGGGTGCATGTGCGGCTGCCGTTCTGGGACGACGCCGCGGCCGGCGTGCCCGTCGAGTGCTTCGAGGCCTCGCCGCGCGACCTCCGGTTCCTGCGTGAAGCGGGCCTGCTCGAGACCTGCGAGGTGCTGCAGTCCCCGCCCGCGCGGGTGCCCGGGCCCGTGACCCGCGAGCTCGAGCAGATGCTCGACGCCGCGGCATCCGAGACCGAGGCGGCGCCCGCCTCCGTGTGAGGCCGCGACGCGAAGCGTGGCGAGCGGGCCCGGCACGCCGCGGCCCTGCCCGGCGCGCCTCAGCTCGCCGCCTGGCCGACCAGTTCGCGCACCGGCTCGCCCATCGACTCGCCGCGGACGCCGAAGAGGCGCCGATAGGCGGTGGGCGTGGTCTGCAGCACCTTGACGAAGTGGTGGCGCATGACCGCGGCCGCACCGAAGCCGGTCTCGCGCGCGATCTCCTCGAGGGAGAGCGAGGTCTCCTCGAGCAGCTGCTGCGCGCGGAGCAGGCGTTGGCGGTTGAGCCAGGCGTTCGGCGTCGTGCCGGTCTCGGCGCGGAAGCGACGGGCGAACGTGCGCGGCGACATGAGCGCCTTGCGTGCGAGCAGGTCGACCGTGAGGTCTTCGTCGAGGTGTTCGAGCATCCACGCGGTGACGGTCGCGAAGGAGTCGCTGCGGCACTCGGGCACCGGCGTCTGGATGAACTGCGACTGCCCGCCGTCGCGCTGCGGCGGCACGACCATGCGGCGCGCGATGATGTTCGCCGCGGCGGCGCCGAGCTCGGTGCGCACGATGTGCAGTGCGGCGTCGATGCCGGCGGCCGTGCCCGCGCCCGTCACGACGCGCCCGTCCTGCACGAAGAGCACGTCGGGGTCGACGACGGTGTCGGGGAACATCTCGGCCATCTGGTCGGTGTACATCCAGTGCGTGGTCGCCCTGCGCCCCGCGAGGACGCCGGCATGGCCGAGGGTGAACGCGCCCGAGCAGACCGAGAGCACCCAGGCGCCGCGGTCGACGGCGCGGCGGATCACGTCGAGCACGCGCGGGTCGGGCTCGGACCCGATGATCGACGCGGGCACGGCGACGAGGTCTGCCCGGTCGGCGAAGTCGAGGTCCTCGTGCACGACGACGTCGAACCCGAGTTTCGTCGAGATGGGGCCGGGATCGGCCGCGACGACGTGGAAGTCGAAGGTCGGCCCGCCCTGCGCCGAGCGGTCGATGCCGAACACCTCGCAGAGCACGCCGAACTCGAACGGGGCCATCTGGGGGAGTGCGATGCACGCGACGGAGGTGAGCACGAGGATCTCCTTGGCAGGAAGTGGTCGATTACTGGCAATCCTGCCAGTGTCGGCAGGATGTCGCAAGAGGAAGACTTTCTGCCATGACCATTCTCATCATCCTCGTCATCTCCGCACTCGCCGTCTCGGCCGCCGTGGGCGCGATCGTCGTCGCCGGCCGCGACGGCTACCGCCGGGTCCCTCGACGCAACATGCGAGAGGCCGCCCGTTAGCATCGACTGAGGCCGCCGACCGGGTTGCGGCCCGGAAAGGCAGGACATGAGCTGGCTCGTCACCGGAGGCGCCGGATACATCGGCGCCCACGTCGTTCGCGCATTCGCCGAGCAGGGCATCGACGCGATCGTGCTCGACGACCTCTCCTCGGGCCGCAAGGGCTTCGTGTCCGGCGCCACGCCCTTCGTGCAGGGCTCGATCCTCGACGGCGAGCTGCTCGAGAACGCCTTCGAGCGATACGGCGTGCAGGGCGTCGTGCACCTCGCGGGCTTCAAGTACGCGGGCGTCTCGGTCACCCGACCGCTGCACACCTACCAGCAGAACGTCACCGGCACCGCGACCCTCCTCGCCGCCATGGAGCGCGCGGGCGTCGACCGCATCGTCTTCTCGTCGAGCGCCGCGGTCTACGGCACCCCCGACGTCGATCTCGTGACCGAGGCGACGCCGAAGCACCCCGAGTCGCCCTACGGCGAGTCCAAGCTCATCGGCGAGTGGCTGCTCGCCGACCAGGCGAAGGCCACGGGCCTGCGCCACACGAGCCTGCGCTACTTCAACGTCGTCGGCTCCGGCACGCCCGACATCTTCGACGCGAGCCCGCACAACCTGTTCCCGCTCGTGTTCGACGCGCTGCTCGACGGCCGCACCCCGCGCATCTACGGCACCGACTACCCGACGCCCGACGGCACCTGCGTGCGCGACTACATCCACGTCGCCGACCTCGCCGCCGCCCACGTCGTCGCCGCGAAGCGCCTCGACGCGGGGGAGCCCATCGAACCCGTCTACAACCTCGGGTCCGGCGACGGCGTCTCGGTCGGCGAGATCATGCAGGCCGTCGCGGCGGGCACCGGCATCGCGTTCGAGCCCGAGCGGGCCGAGCGCCGCGCCGGCGACCCCGCCCGCATCGTGGCCTCGGGCGAACTCGCCGCGCGCGATCTCGACTGGCGCATGCGGCACAGCCTGGCCGACATGGTCTCCAGTGCCTGGAGTGCACGGCAGGCCGCCGCGACCCCCTGAGACCGGTTCGGCCGGGTCGAGGCATCCGCTCAGATCACAACTCGTCAACACCCTCGGCGTGTCGAGCACGTCGTGAAGCCTCGAGGGCGGGTCGAGGGTTTACGATCCGCGACTTGACTCTCGGGAATTACACCGGTGTAATTGGTCAAGACACACCCTTCGGGTGGTCGGTACAACTGGGTGGGAGACGATATGAGCAATCCTGAATATCGTTCTGGAGTACCTGACGATTGGTTCGTCGATCCGGTTCGGCTCGGCGTTCCTGGGGTTCGTCCGGGGGCCGACGACGACAATCCGCTGGCATGGCAGAGCGACGCACTGTGCGCACAGACCGATCCGGAGGCGTTCTTCCCCGAGAAGGGCGGCTCCACCCGTGATGCGAAGAAGATCTGCACCGGCTGCGAGGTTCGGGCGCAATGCCTCGAATACGCGCTCGGCAACGACGAACGCTTCGGCATCTGGGGCGGACTGTCCGAACGCGAGCGACGCAAGCTCCGCAAACGCGCGGTCTGAACGAAGCATCTGAACGCGCGGGCAGGCTGATGGCCTGATCGAACGGGCGCCACCCTTCGGGGCGGCGCCCGTTCGCGTTCTCGTCGCCATGACGGATTCGTGGCACGCCCGCCCGGTTCCGGATGCCGCGGAGGGCGACGCCTAGGCTTGCCCCGATGTTCCCCAGAGTCACCGCCGTCCTCGTCGCTCGTCACGGCGGCGACCGCCTCCGGCACACGTTGGAGGCCATCGGCACGCAGCGACGCCGGCCCGACGTGCTCGTCATCGTGCTCTCCCGACCCGAGGGCGATGCCCGCGAACTCGCATCCGCCGCGGGCGCGACCCACATCGTCGAGTCCGGCGAGGCGCTCTCGTTCGGCGACGCGGTCAGGGCGGGCGAACGCGTGCTCGAGCCGCCCACCGACGAGACCGACGCCCTGTGGCTGCTCGCCGAGGACTCCGCCCCCGACCCCGACGCGCTCGGACGGCTGCTCGCGACGCTCGTGAACGGGCGCACCGTCGCCGTGGCTGGCCCGAAGCTCGTGCAGTGGGACGAGCCCGACCACCTCGTGGGCCTCGGGCGCACCATGACGAGGTTCGGACGATCGGTGCCGGTCGTGCCCGAGGAGCTCGACCAGGGGCAGCACGACCATCAGAGCGACGTGCTCGGCGTCGACCCCGCGGGCGTGCTCGTCCGGCACAGCGTGTGGCAGTCGCTCGGCGGCTTCGACCCGGCGCTGCCCGGCGTCGACGACGGCCTCGACCTCGGCGTGCGCGCCCGCCTCGCCGGTCACCGGGTCATCGTCGAACCGTCGGCGCGCGTGCGTTTCGCCGGCACCGGCGTGGCCGGGCCGGAACTCGGCCGTCGCGCCTCGGTGCGTCGCCGCCGCGACCGCCTCGCGCGCACGGCGGCCCTGCATCGCCGCCTCGTCTACGCGCCTGCGGCCGTGGTGCCGCTGCACTGGCTCAGCTTCCTGCCGCTCGCCGTCGTGCGGTCGATCATCATGCTCCTCGCGAAGAAGCCCGGCGCGATCCTCGGCGAGTTCGGTGCGGCGCTCGGCGTCATGCTCGGCGGCGCGAACGTGGTCCGCTCGCGGCGCGTGCTCGCGGCCGCCCGCACCACGGGCTGGTCGGCCGTGTCCCCGCTGCGACTGCAACCCGATGAGGCGCGTCGCCGCCGCGAGGCCGCCGCCGAGGCGCGGCGCATCCGAGCGCGTGGGCGCGCCGACGACGTGGCGTTCATCGGAACGGGCGGCGGCTGGGTGCTGCTCGTCTCGGTCGTGGCATCCGTCGCGCTCTTCTCCTGGATGCTCGGCGCCGGCGGGCTCGTCGGCGGCGGTCTCCTCCCGCTCTCGAGCGGTCTCTCCGAACTCTGGCGGAACGCGGCCTACGGATGGCGCGACGTCGGCGCCGGGTTCGTCGGCGCGGCCGACCCGTTCGCCGGCGTGCTGGCGCTGTTCGGATCGGTCGCCTTCTGGGCGCCGTCGTTCGCGATGGTGCTCCTGTGGCTGTTGGCGATGCCGGCGGCCGCACTCGGGGCCTGGTTCGCGGCCTCGCGGCTCACCGAGCGGGGCTCCGTGCGGGCGATCACCGCGCTGCTCTGGATGTTCGGGCCCATGTTCCTCGCGGCCCTCGCCGACGGGCGGCCCGGCGCGGTGGTCGCGCACCTGCTGCTCGGCTGGCTCGCGTACGCCGCCCTCGGGGCCGCCCGCTCGTGGTCGGCGTCCGCGACCGCGGCCCTCCTCTTCGCCGCGGTCATCGCGGCGGCGCCGAGCCTCGCGCCGGCGCTCGTGGTCGGCTGGCTCGTCGCGCTCGCCGTGAGCGGCCGCGCCGCCGTGCGGCTCGCCTGGCTCCCGGTTCCCGCGCTCGCGCTCGCGTTGCCGCTCATCATCGAGCAGGTCGCCGGCGGGTCCGCGCTCGCCCTCGTCGCCGACCCCGGCCTGCCGTTCGGCAGCGCGGCCCCCACCGCGTGGGAGCTCGCGCTCGGCCTGCCGCAGGCGGGATGGGGCGGCTGGCCCGAGGCGATCGCGGCGGTCCCGGCGCTCGCGGGCCTCGACGTCCTCACGATCATGCTCGTGCTCACCGGCCTCATGGTGCCGCTCGGACTCGTGGCGCTCGGCGCGTTCCTCGCCCGCGGCATCCGCATCGTGCTGCTCGCCGCGGCCGTCGCGATCGGCGGGTTCGCCACCGCCTTCGCCGCGACGCGGATCTCGGTCGCCGTCGCGGGCGACGAGGCGGTCGGGGTGTGGGCGGGCGCCGGCCTGAGCCTCGCGTGGCTCGGGGTGCTCATCGCCGTCGCCGTCGGCATCGACGCACTTCCGCGGTTCCGTGCCGGGCTCGGCGCGGTGCTCGTCATCTGCGCGGCGGTCGCGGTGACGCCGACGCTCGGCGCCCTCGTCACCGGCACGGCGACGGTCTCGCCCGCAGCGGTTCGCTCGGTGCCCGCGTTCGTCGAGGCCGAGGCGGAGGTCGATCCGCGGGTCGCGACGCTCCGCATGGAGCCGCTCGTCGGCGGCAGCCTGCGGGCGACGCTCGTGCACGGCACCGGCGAGACGCTCGACGACCAGTCCACGCTCGCGCAGACGCGCACCGAGCTCACCGACGACGAACGCGAGCTCGCGACGATCGCCGGCAACCTGGCGAGCCGCAGCGGCTTCGACGCGGATGCCGCGGTGCGCGAGTTCGGCGTCTCGTTCGTGCTGCTCGAGACCACGCCCGCCGATCTCGGCCCCGCCGCGGCGGCGACGGCGGAGCGTGCCCGCCTCGCCCTCGACGGCAACGCCGCGCTCACCTCCGTCGGCGAGACCGACTTCGGCACGCTCTGGCGCTTCGTCGACGCCGAGGCGGATGCCGCGGCCACCCGGGTCCCCGCCGTCACGGGTTGGCCGGCCGGGCTGATCATGTGGGTGCAGCTGCTCGTGCTGCTCGCGACGCTGCTCCTCTCGATCCCGACCGGCGCCGGACGCGAGGCCGACCGGCGCCCCGTGCGGAGCTCGCGACCCCGCGCCGAGAAGCCCATCGCGGCCCTCCCGGCGGAGAAGGCCGCGGCGGTCGAGCAGGTCGAGCCGGTCGAGCCGGTCGAGCCGGTCGAGCCGGTCGAGCCGGCCGAGCCCGCCGAGCCCGTCGAGACGGCCGAATCGGCCGACGAGGCGGCGCCCGAGGCATCCGGCGCCCCCGTCGACTCCGCCGACGGCGCGCATCGCGACGAGACCGGGCCCGAGGCATCCGCTCGGCCCGATGCGCCCGCGGAAGCGGCCGAACCCGACGAACCGACCGACCGCGATGGGGAGGCACCCGATGCCCGTTGAGCGTCGTCGCATCATCCGCACCGGCGTGCGCGTCGTCGTCGCGCTCGCCGTGGGCGCCGTCGCGGTCGCCGTGGTCGGCGCCGCCGCCGTGCTGCCCTGGCCCGAGCACCGCGTCGATCCGGGCGAGGTGGTGGTCGCCCCCGAGGAGGCGATCCAGCAGCGCGTCTGTCCGGGCCCGCTGCTCTCGATCGGCGACGACGCCGACGCCGCGACCGAACTCGAGTCGTTCGGCTCGGCGTCGGTGATCTCGGCCTCCTCGCCCGAGGACGCCGAGATCGAGAAGACCTCGCTCGAGGCGCCCGAGAACGCGAGGGCCGACGAGCACGGCGCCCCGGTCGTGCTCGAGTCGCAGCCCGGCGCGGTGGACCCCGGCATGCTGGCTGGAGCCCAGTCGCAGACGGCCAGGACCGACCTGCTCGGCGGCTTCGCCGCGGCATCCTGCTCCGAGGCGACGTCGGAGTCCTGGCTCGTGGCGGGCTCCACCACGCTCGGCCGCAGCAGCCTCATCCTCCTCGCCAACCCGACCGACGTCGCCGCGACCGTCGACGTGCGTGTCAGCGGGGAATCCGGCCCGGTCGAGGCGCGCTCAGCGCTCGGCATCACCGTCGCCCCGCGTTCGCAGCGGGTGCTCTCGCTCGCCGGCCTCGCGCCGAACGTCGCCTCGCCCGTCGTGCACATCACGAGCACGGGCGGCGCCATCGCCGCCTCGCTCGAGCAGTCGGCCATCGCCGGGCTCGCCCCGGCGGGCATCGAACTCACCGGCCCGACGGCCGCACCGGGCGCCTCGCTCGTGATCCCCGGCATCGTGATCGGCGGCGAGAGCGGCGTGCACGCCGACGACGACCACGCCGAGGGCGACGCGTTCCCGGCGGTGCGACTGCTCGCCCCCGGCGACGACCGGGTCGAGGTCACGATCGGCATCGCCGAGGTCGGCGGCGGCGACGGCGACTCGATCGACGTCGACCTGCAGCCCGGCGCGGTCAGCGACATCCCGCTCGGCGAGCTCGCCGCAGGCACCTACACCCTCCGCATCGAGGCCGACGGACCCGTCGTCGCGGCCGCCCGCGCGACCGTCGGCAGCGCCGAGTCGGCGACGGACGCCGAGGCCCCCGCGGATCTCGCATGGTTCGTCGCCGCGCAGCCCCTGCCCGAGACCGCCGTGGTGGCCGTGGCGAGCGGGCCGTCGGCCACGCTCCAACTCGCCGTGGGCAAAGACGGGTCGCGCGAGGCATCCGTCACCGTCGACGGACGCACCCGAACGGTCGAGGTGCCGGCATCGGGCGCGGTGTCGGTGCCGGTGCGCGGGCGCGTCGTCGAGCTCGAGGGCGTCGAGGGCGTCTCGGCGGCGGTCACGTACCGCAGCGCGACGGCGCTCGCGGCGTTCGCGGTGCAGCCGCCCGGGCCGCTGGACACGCCGATCCGGGTCTATCCGCGCTGATCGGCGACCGCCGATCTCTGCCGTAGGCCCACCCCGACCGACGGATCAGAGGTGGCGGTAGCGCCCGGGCGCGAGCTCCCACGGATCCTTGTCGAGGAACTCGGCGACCGCCCGGAACACGCAGCTCTCGATGAGCAGCTTCTCGTCGCGCTCCTCACCCTCCTGGAGGCGCAGGAACCGCACGATCGGCAGCCGGTGGAACGTGATGCGCCGCTCGTCGTGCGCCACCTTCCAGCGGTCGATGTGGTCGACGTGGATCGCCTCGTCGGGCGCCTGCGTCACCTCGAACACGACGCCCTCGAGCTCGGGCCAGAGCCCCCTGAGGTAGGCCGCGGTGCCGGCGACGGTCGTGTCGAACTCCTCCATGCGCGTGCTCAGCGGTTCGAGGTGCGGGCCGGTGACGGCCGAGCGCATGCCGCGCCCGTGACGGTCGCGAGCGAGTCGCCTCGGCGAACGCGGGCTTGCGACACGACGGGATCGAGGCATGCCTCCATCGTAATGTCCGCGCGCGTCGGTACGCTGGTCGAGCCATGAAGAGACGTTGTTCGCGAACCGCGTGCCCCGCAGAGGCCGTCGCGACGCTCACGTTCGACTATCAGGACTCCATGGCCGTGCTCGGGCCCCTCTCGGCCGCCGCAGAACCGCACGGGTACGACCTCTGCGCGGTGCACGCCCAGCGCACCTCGGCTCCGGTCGGCTGGCAGATCGTGCGGTACGCCTCGCCGGGTCGGGTAGATTTCACCGCATGACTTCTGCAGTACCCCCCGTCGACCGCGCGCTCCTCACCTCGATCGTCAAGGCCTACGACGTGCGCGGCATCGTCGGCGAGGCGCTGACCGAGCAGTCGGTCGAGGCGCTCGGCGCCGCGTTCGTCGACGTGGTCGGCGCGGCCGGCGACCGGGTCGTCGTCGGCCATGACATGCGCGACTCCTCGCCCGGGTTCGCCGAGGCCTTCGCCCGCGGCGCCACCGCCCGCGGCGCCGATGTCGTGAACATCGGGCTCTGCTCCACCGATGAGAGCTACTACGCCTCCGGCACGCTCGACGCGCCCGCGGCCATGTTCACGGCCAGCCACAACCCCGCCGCCTACAACGGCATCAAGTTCTCGCGCGCCGGCGCCCAGGGCATCTCCCTCGACACCGGGCTCGCCGACATCCGCGACCGTGCCGGCGATTTCCTCGAGCAGGGCATCTCCGCCATCGCCGAGACGGGCTCGGTGCAGCGCGTCGACGTGCTCGCCGAGTACGCCGCGTACCTCCGCGGGCTCGTCGACCTCAGCGGCATCCGGCCCCTCAAGATCGTCGTCGACGCCGGCAACGGCATGGGCGGGCTCACCGTGCCCGCCGTGCTCGGCACCGCCGCAGGCTTGCCCGCGCTGCCGCTCGAGATCGTGCCGCTGTACTTCGAGCTCGACGGCACGTTCCCCAACCACGAGGCGAACCCGCTCGAGCCCGCGAACCTCGTCGACCTGCAGGCCGCCGTCGTCGAGCACGGCGCCGACCTCGGGCTCGCGTTCGACGGCGACGCCGACCGCTGCTTCGTCGTCGACGAGCGCGGCGCGGCCGTGACGCCGTCGGCGGTGGCCGCGATCGTCGCCGTGCGCGAGATCGCCCGCGTCGCGGCGCTCGGCGAGACCGACGTCAACGTGATCCACAACCTCATCACCTCGCGCTTCGTGCCCGAGACCATCGAGGCCGCCGGCGCGACGCCCGTGCGCACCCGGGTCGGCCACTCGCTCATCAAGGACCGCATGGCCGAGACCGGCGCGGTGTTCGGCGGCGAGCACTCGGCGCACTACTACTTCCGCGACTTCTGGGGCGCCGACAACGGCATGCTCGCGGCCATGCACGTGCTCGCCGAGTTCGGCGCGCAGCACGCGCCGCTGTCCGAGCTCGCCGACCGGTTCACGCCGTACGCGCTCTCGGGCGAGATCAACTCGGTCGTCGACGACGTGCCGTCGGCCTACACGCGCGTCGTCGAGGCGTTCACCGGCCGCGGCGAGTTCGACGAGCTCGACGGACTCACCGTCTTCGGGCTGACCGCCGAAGACCAGCCGTTCTGGTGGTTCAACGTGCGACCCTCGAACACCGAGCCGCTGCTGCGGCTGAACGTCGAGGGCGCCGACGCCGCGACCATGGCCGTCGTGCGCGACGAGGTGCTGGCGCTCATCCGCGTGGACCCGCGCGGCGCGTAGCGACGCGGGAGTCCACGAAAGGCGGCAGCCGCAGCGCATGAGGCGCGCCAGCGCCGAGCGCGTAGACGGAAGACCGCAGAACGTGACGCATGCCGGAGACCACTCGCGCGGGGTCTGGTGAGAGCCTGCGAGAATGGACGCATGACGCTCGCCGAGACATCCGCTCTGCCCTTCAAGGTCGCCGACCTCTCGCTCGCCGAAGCCGGCCGCCACCAGTTGCGGCTCGCCGAGAACGAGATGCCCGGCCTGATGGCTCTGCGCGAGGAGTTCGGCGCGTCGCAGCCGCTCGCCGGCGCGCGCATCGCGGGCAGCCTGCACATGACCGTGCAGACCGCGGTGCTCATCGAGACCCTCACGGCCCTCGGCGCGCAGGTGCGCTGGGCGAGCTGCAACATCTTCTCCACGCAGGACGAGGCGGCCGCGGCCGTCGCCGTCGGCCCCGAGGGCACCGTCGACGACCCGCAGGGCATTCCGGTGTTCGCCTGGAAGGGCGAGACGCTCGAGGAGTACTGGTGGTGCACCGACCGCATCTTCGACTGGAGCGCCGAGGCGGCTGCCGCGGGTGCCGACTGGGTCGGCCCGAACATGATCCTCGACGACGGCGGAGACGCCACCCTGCTCGTGCACGACGGCCGCCGCTTCGAGCTCGCGGGCGGTGTTCCCGAGACGCCCGCCGATGCCAGCCACGAGTACCGCGTCGTGCTCGACACGCTGCGCCGGTCGCTCGCGCTCAGCGCCGACCGGTTCACCCGCATCGCCGACGAGCTGCAGGGCGTCACCGAAGAGACCACCACGGGCGTGCACCGCCTCTACGAGCTGCACGCCAAGGGCGAGCTGCTGTTCCCGGCGATCAACGTCAACGACTCGGTCACGAAGTCGAAGTTCGACAACAAGTACGGCATCCGCCACTCGCTGCCCGACGGCCTGAACCGCGCGACCGACGTGCTCATGGGCGGCAAGGTCGCGTTCGTCGTCGGCTACGGCGACGTCGGCAAGGGCGCCGCCGAGGCGCTGCGCGGCCAGGGCGCCCGCGTCATCGTGAGCGAGGTCGACCCGATCTGCGCCCTGCAGGCCGCGATGGACGGCTACCAGGTCGCCCGGGTCGAAGACGTCGTCGGCGAGGTCGACATCTTCGTCACCTGCACCGGCAACAAGGACGTGCTGCGCCTCGAGCACATGCTCGCGATGAAGCACCTCGCGATCGTCTCCAACGTGGGCCACTTCGACAACGAGATCGACATGGCCGCGCTCGAGTCGCTCGAGGGCGCCGAGAAGATCGAGATCAAGCCGCAGGTGCACGAGTGGCGCCTGCCCACGGGCCGCTCGATCCTCGTGCTCAGCGAGGGCCGTCTCATGAACCTCGGCAACGCGACCGGCCACCCGTCGTTCGTCATGTCGAACTCGTTCACCAACCAGGTGCTCGCCCAGATCGAGCTCTGGACCCGCCCCGACGCTTACCCCACCGCGGTGTACGTGCTCCCGAAGCACCTCGACGAGAAGGTCGCGCGCCTGC
Source organism: Agromyces terreus (assembly GCF_009749465.1). Lineage (GTDB taxonomy): Bacteria > Actinomycetota > Actinomycetes > Actinomycetales > Microbacteriaceae > Agromyces > Agromyces terreus. The sequence continues at coordinate 82,228 of NZ_WBIS01000005.1, read as the reverse complement.
ACCTCGACGCCCTCGGCGTGCAGCTCACCGAACTCAGCCCCGAGCAGGCCGCCTACATCGGCGTGCCCGTCGAGGGGCCGTACAAGGTCGACCACTACCGCTACTGACCGTTCGCCGGTCGCCGCTCGCCGCTCCCATCTGAGGGGCGGACGCCGCGGCTCACTGCTGTGTGCCTTCATTGCCCTTTTCAGGAGGGGGTGTGGCCACGACGGGGCGTTCGCGCGCCGATCGAGGCCGCAGCGGCCCCGCAGCCCACACCCCCTCCTGAAAAGTGAAACGACGAACGACGAACGTCGAACGACGCACGTCGAGGAACGGCGGGCCCGGCGAGGCCGTCAGCGTTGGGGAAAACCGACCGGCGTCTCGGTGAGCATGGGCTCGAGCGTCGCGAGGCGTGCCCGCTCGAGCTCGAGGGCGCGCGCGTCACGTGCGCGGCGGAGGGCGACGACGCCGGCGAGGAAGCGCTCGGGCGCGGCATCCGGAACGGGTGACACGTAGGGGGCGACCTCTGCGGCGAGCATGGACGCGAGTCGTGCACGGCTCGCCGGCGCGAGCTGCCGGATCTGCTCGAAGTACGCGGCGACGCGGCGGGCGAGCGGATCGGGAAGCCGCGCGACATCGGCGATGCCGGCCCACGCGGCGAGCTCGGGCGGAACGTCGAACGCGTTCGAGACCGGCCTCGGGACGCGCTCGACCTGTGCGTGCGTGCCGGCCAGGAGGTCGCCGAGCCGCTTCGACGAGGGGTTCAGGAACCCGACCAGCACGGCGAGGCCGCCGAAGGTGAGGTAGATCTCGAGCACGCCGGTGAGGGCGCGGATGAAGGCGTGCCGGAATCCGATCGATCCGCCGTCGTCGCGCACGACGCGCAGGCCGAGCGCGAGCTTGCCGAGCGACCGTCCGCGCGACGCCGTCTCGACGGCCGTGGGCACCACGACGATGACGACCACGGTGCCGCCGATGAGCAGCGCCCGGAACGCGGCGCCGTCGACCGTGAGCCCGGCGCCCGCCGCGATGGCGAGCATGCCGAGCAGGAGCGCGACCGAGACGAGCACGTCGATGATGGTGCCGCCCGCGCGGATGAGGGCGCTCGCCGGCCGGAGCTCGAGGGTCACGGCCTCGCCGATGACGATGCCCTCGTCGTCGTGGTGCGCGGGTCGCGGCTGGGCGTGCGAGGCGTCGGCCATGGCTAGTATTCAAGCAGATGGACCTCGACGCGCTCGCCTCCGCCCGCCACGACGAATGGCAGCGGCTCGACGCGCTCGCACGGTCGCGGCGCCTCGACGGCAGCGAGGCCGACGAGCTCATCGAGCGGTATCAGGGCGCGGCATCCGATCTCTCCCTCATGCAGGCCACCATCGGATCGACGACGCTCGGCGACCGCCTCTCGGTCAGCCTCGCGCGGGCCCGTCTCCGGTTCACGGGCACGCCCGAGAACCCGTTGAAGCTGTTCACCCGGTTCGCCGTCGTCGACCTCCCGGCGGCGCTCTACCGGGTGCGCTGGCTGACCCTCGCGGTCGCGATCGCCACGGTCGTCGTCGCCGGTCTCTACGCGTGGTGGATCGGCTCAGACCCCCGTGTGCTCGCCGGGCTCGGCGACGAGGCCGAACTGCAGCAGTTGGCCGATGAAGGATTCGTCGCGTACTACTCCGAGCATCCGGCGGCGTCGTTCGCGGGCTCCGTCTGGACCAACAACGCGTGGATCGCCGCGCAGTGCGTCGCGTTCGGCATCACCGGGCTCTGGGTGCCGTTCGTGATCCTGCAGAACGCGCAGAACCTCGGCGTCACGGCCGCCATCATGTTCGCCTACGACGAGGCCGACACGTTCTTCCTGTACATCGCGCCGCACGGGCTGCTCGAGCTCACGTGCATCTTCGTGGCGGCCGCCGCCGGGCTGCGCATCTTCTGGGCGTGGGTCGCACCGGGGCCGAGGTCGCGGGGCGTCGCGCTCGCGCAGGACGCGCGGGCGCTGTTCACGGTCGCGATCGGCCTCGTGTTCTTCCTCTTCGTGTCGGGGCTCATCGAGGGATTCGTGACGCCCGCACCGTGGCCCTGGCCCGTCAAGATCGGCATCGGCGCCGCCGCGCTCGCCGGATTCCTCGTGTACATGCTCGTGCTCGGGCGGCGCGCCCACCGGGCAGGGGCCACCGGCGACATCGGCGCGTTCGACGCGGGCGCGACGCGCATCGTCGCGGGCTGACGCCCGCCGGCGGCTTCGCGCGTGTGATCGGTGCACGATGCAGGAAACGAGGCGCCATCCTCGCTGTGAGCGGGGGATGCCGCCTCGTTTCCTGCATCCGGCGCGCCTGCGGGCACCGGCGGAGACGACGAACGGCGGATGTCCGAGACATCCGCCGTTCGAGGTTCATGGGCCGCGTGCGAGCCGCAGCCTGCAGCCGTGGCCAGCGACCCGCGACGCGGTACCCGCTACGCGGTCAGCTTCGCGGGCCGGTCGAAGACCGCCTTGTAGATCACGCCGGCGAGCATCGCGCCGACGATCGGGGCGACGATCGACGCCCAGAGCTGGGTCAGGGCGATCTCGCCGCCGAAGACGGCCGTCGCGATCGAGCGGGCCGGGTTGAACGAACCGTTGGACACGTTGCCGGCGACGAGCAGCAGGACGGTGAGGGTGAGGCCGATCGCGAGGGGCGCGAAGTTCGATGCGGAACGGCCGGCCGAGGTCACGCCGAGGATGACGAACAGGAACACCGCGGTCGCCACGATCTCGACGATGAAGAACGAGCCGATGCCGAAGCCGCCGGGCGACAGTTCGTCGTATCCGGTCGACGCCTTCGTGAAGGCCGCCAGGTCGAACACGGGGCCCGCCGAGAGGATGCCGAGCAGCGCGAGCGACGCGAGGATGCCGCCGACGATCTGCGCGGCGATGTAGCCGAGCGTGTCGCGCCAGGCGAAGCGGCCGGCGACCGCGAGCCCGAGCGTCACGGCGGGGTTGAAGTGGCCGCCCGAGATCGGGCCGAACGCGTAGGCGCCGACCACGACGGAGAGGCCGAGGGCGAAGGCGACGCCCAGCAGCCCCGTGTCGGCGGAGGCGAAGAAGACGGCGCCGATGACGGCGAAGACGAGGATGAAGGTGCCGATGACCTCGGCGGTGAGTCGCTGCACGGTCGAAGGCGTGCTGGCGGGAGTCGTATCGGACATGACCGATCCTTTCGATGGGAGAACGGGGAGATGGAGAGGCGAATGGAACGGCGACCCCCATCGCCGATCGATTGCGAAGATAGCGATGCGGATGCCTCCGACACGGCAACTTCGCCGCGCATGGCGAAATCGTTACCCGACCGTTCGCCGCGGCCGTGTGCGGGGCGGCGTTTCAGAGCAGCCCGGACGCCTTCAGGTCGAGGTACCGGTCGGCCAGCGCGGGCGGCAGTTCGCGGGGTGCGGCCGAGACCGTGTGCGCCCCCGAACGGCGGATCGCGGCGGCGACGCGCTCGCCGTCGAGGTTCGACCGTTCGGACGCTGCGGCGAGGTAGAGGTCGTCGACGCCGTCGCGGCGGGCGGCGTCGGCCACCGTGTCGGGGTCGAGCACCGAGGCGACGATGACGGTGTGGCGCGCGGCGAGCTGCGGCAGCACCGAGAGCAGCCCGCGGGCCGAGCCGGGGGCGTCGGCCGCGGTGAGCAGCACGACGAGCGCGCGGCGGCTCGTGATGCGACGGATCTGGGCGGGCAGCCCGGTCCAGTCCGCCTCGATGAGCTCGGCCTCGACGTCGGCCATCGCGTCGACGAGCCGGGCGAGCAGGTGCGGGCCGCTCGCGCCGGTGACCCGGGCCCGGGCTCGGCGGTCCCAGGCGAGGAAGTCGACGCGGTCGCCGGCGTGCGTCGCGAGCGCGGAGAGCAGGAGCGTCGATTCCCAGGCCGTGTCGAGCCGGGGTTCGTCGGCGATGCGCGCGGCGGCCGTGCGCGAGGTGTCGGCGACGATGACGATGCGACGGTCGCGCTCGGGCCGCCAGGTGCGCACCATGAGCTTCGCGCTGCCGCGGGCGCCGGGGTCGACGTGCCTGGCGGTGGCGCGCCAGTCGATGGAGCGCACGTCGTCGCCGCGCACGTACTCGCGGATCGAGTCGAACTCGGTGCCCTGCCCGCGCACGAGCAGCGGCGTGCGGCCGTCGAGTTCGCGCAGCCGGGTGAGCCGCGCCGGCAGGTGCACGCGCGAGTGGAACGGCGGCAGCACGCGCAGCAGTCCGGGCGAGGAGAGCGTCGCCTGCCGGGACCAGAGGCCGAGCGGTCCGGCCGCGCGGATCGCGACGTGCTCGGCGCGGCGGTCGCCGCGTCGTCGCGGCTGCAGGCGCAGGCGGATGCTGCGACGCTCGCCCGCGGGCACGACCACGCTGCTGCGGTTGGCGCCGTCGACCCCGGCCGAGGGCTCCCAGCCGTCGCGAACGGTGGCGCGGAGCATCCGCTCGCCCGTGTTCGCGATGCTCAGGGTCGAGACGACCGACTCCCCGAGACGGACCCGGGGCGGCAGATCGCGCTCGAGGACGACCCGGCGCGGGGACGCCGCGAGCGAGAGGTCGATCGCGCCCAGCCCGACCGAGAGCGCGAGCCAGCCGAGGAGCGCGAACCACGCGGCTTCCGCCCCGGAGAAGCCCGCGACGACGACGGGCGCGACGCCGAAGGCGACGAGCAGCACGAACCGTCCGGTGACCGCCATGTCAGAGGGGCACCTGCACCTGCTGCATGATGGCCTGCAGCACGGCGTCGACGGAGACGCCCTCGAGCTCGGCCTCGGGCCGCAGCTGCACGCGGTGGCGCCACACGGGCAGCAGCATCGCCTGGATGTGGTCGGGCGTCACGGACTCGTACGCGGTCAGCCAGGCCCACGCCTTCGCGGCGGCGAGCAGTCCGGTCGTCGCGCGCGGACTCACGCCGAGGCGCAGCGACGGCGAGCGGCGGCTCGCGCGGGCGAGGTCGACGAGGTAGGCGAGCACGTCGTCGGAGACGCGAACGGATGCCGCGGCGCGGCGTGCCGCGTCGAGCTCGGCCGCGCCCAGCACCGGTTCGACCCCGGCTGCGGCGAGGTCGTGCGGGTCGAAGCCGTCGGCGTGGCGGCGCAGGATCGCGAACTCGGCGTCGCGCTCGGGCACCTCGAGCACGAGCTTGAGCAGGAACCGGTCGAGCTGCGCCTCGGGGAGCGAGTAGGTTCCCTCGTACTCGATGGGGTTCTGCGTCGCGGCGACGAGGAACGGCTCGGGCAGCGGGCGGGTCGTGCCGTCGGCGGAGACCTGGCGTTCCTCCATCGCCTCGAGGAGCGCCGACTGGGTCTTCGGCGGCGTGCGGTTGATCTCGTCGGCGAGCAGGATGTTCGTGAACACCGGCCCCTCGCGGAAGTCGAACTCGCCCGTGCGCGGGTCGAACGCGAGCGAGCCGGTGACGTCGCCCGGCATGAGGTCGGGCGTGAACTGCAGCCGCCTCGTCTCGAGGTGCAGGGTGCGGCTGAGGGTGCGCACGAGCAGCGTTTTCGCGACGCCCGGAACGCCCTCGAGCAGCACGTGGCCGCGCGTGAGCAGGGCGATGATGAGCCCGGTGACGGCGCCGTCCTGCGCGACGACGGCCTTGCCGACCTCGGTGCGCACGCGGTTCAGCGCGGCGCGGAGCTCCTCGTCGGTGCGCTGCGCCTGCGTCGGCGCGGCGGCGGAGCCGGTCGGCTCCGCGGGGTCGGTCGGCTCGGCGGGCGTCGTGTCGGTCATGGCTGCCTTCCTGGCTGGTCGTCTGCGGTGGGTTCGGGCGCGGATGCCGCGGGGCCAGCGGATGCCGCGGGGCCGGCGGATGCCGCGGGGCGGGCGGATGCCGCGGGGCGGGCGGATGCCGCGGGGCGGGCGGGCGGCGACGACCGGCCGTCGGGTCGCACGGCGCGCGCGAGGTCGCGTTCGAGGTCGGCCAGCTCGCCGCCGAGCCGCAGGAATGCCGCGTCGTTCGCGGGCGACTCGTCCACGAGCAGGTGCCGCACCGTGGCCCTGTCGCGACCCGTGGACTGCGCCACGGCATCGGCGATGACCGTGACCTCGGTCGTGCGGGGGAGCTTGAGCGCCGTCGCGAACCGCCATACCGCCGCCATGCGCAGCTGGTCGAGGGCGTGCTCCCGCTGGGCGGATCGGGCGTACAGGCGCGCGCGGCCCTGACGCGTCTCGCCGGCGGGCACCGTGACGGGCAGGCGTTCGACGACGAGCGGGCCGAGCCGCCGCCCGCGCCAGACGCCGGCGGCGACGGTGACGACGAGTGCGAGCACGAGCACCGGGCTCACCCAGCCGGGCGTCAGCTCGCCGAGCGTCGGCGCGGTCGCGGCATCCGCATCGGACGGGCCGGGCAGGTACCAGACGAGCTCGTCGGCGGCGCCGAGCAGGCCGATCGCGAGGGCCGCATTGCCGCGCTCGTCGATGCGATCGTTGGTGAACACGGTCTCTGCGCCGACGAGCGAGAGGCGATCGGATGCCGCGTCGCCGCCGGCACCCGCGGGCCCGGGCCCGACGGCCACGGCGAATCCGTCGCCCTCGCGGAAGCAGCCGCGCCAGCCCTCGGCCGCCGCGTCGTCGTCGATCGTCAGGAGGCGCTGGCCGTCGGAGAGCGCCTCGGCCTGCGTCGCGGCCCGCAGTTCGCAGTCGACGTCGTCGATCGGTCCCGGTGCGTCGCCCGCGAGGCGGACGCCGGGGGCGAGCGCCTCGAGCGCGCGGAACCCGGGGGCCGCGACGACGAGGCGCGCGCCGGCGTCGACCGTGTCGGCGAGTTCGAGCAGCCGCGCTCGGTCGAGCGTTCCGTATTCGTCGTAGAGCAGCACGGTCGCGTCGCCGCCCGCCGCGTCGACGGCCTCGAGGGTGTCGTCGAGGGATCTCGTGGCGGTGACGGCCACACCGTGGTCGCGGAGCACCTCGACGAGCGCCCGCGACCCGGTCTGCCCGGCATCGTCGGGCCCGAGCGTCGAACCCTGCGAGCGGATGCCGCCCTGGATCGCGAACACGGCGATCGCGCCCACGACGAGCACCGCGCCGAGAACGATCCACGTGCGGCCGCGACGCAGGAGCGCGAGCGGCGTCGGGGTGAGGGCGGCGGCGTCGGGCGAGGAACCCGAGGCGTCGCGGGACGACGCGGCCGTGGCGGGCGCCTTCGGGGTCGCCGTCGAGGTCATCGTCGTGCCCCCGAACCGTCGGCGAGGGCGGGGCGAGCCTCGCGGAGGGCATCGTCGAGCTCGGTGACGCGCGCATACGCGTCGGCGTCGCCCGGGCGGTCGAGGTAGCGCACCCCGTCGAAGTCGGCGGCGGCGCCCGCGAGATCGGCCGCGAACGCGGGGAAGGGCCGTGCCGCGGCATCCGCCAGCGCCCGAGCCGTGCTGCCCGGATGCACCTGCACGAGCTCGCGCACGACGAGCTCGCGCACGAGCGCGCGGAACCGCTCCTCGATCGCGAGCGGCCAGTCGCCCGAACGGGCGGCGGCCTCGGCGGCGCGGCGGATCGTCGCGGCATCGCGGCGGTCGTCCTCGAAGGACGCCGGCTCGGCCCGGCGCCGCCGCCGGAGTCGCGGCACGCCGAACACGAGGAGGCCGATGACCACGAGCACGACCACCCCGACCACGACGAGCAGGGCGACCGTCTCGGCGGACACCGCGCCGGCGCCGTCGAGCAGCCCGAGGAACCAGTCGCGCACCGCCTGCATCGCGCGGTCGAACGCGTTCGGCTCGCCCGCGCGATAGCGGGGATCCGCGAGCTCGTCCTGCAACCACCGGCGCGCGTCCTCGGCGTCGGGGTCGAGCGGGTCGAATCGCACGAGGCCCTCGGCGGCGGCCCGGATCATGCCGGGGCGCCGCCGTCGGGCGCGGGAGCGGCCCACGGGTCGCCGACCGGGAGGCCGGCGTCGCGCTGCTCGACATGGCGCTGCAGTTCGAGGTCGAGGCCCTCGGAGCGCATGCGCAGGTCGATGTAGACGATGCCGATCACCGCGGCCTGCACGACGGTGGTGATGGAGCCGATCACGAGCGTGACGAGCAGCGTCACCACGGCCAGCACGATCGTGATCGGGATGGCCGCGCCCGAGCCGGTCGGGTCGACGATCGCCGGGAGGAGGCCGCCGACGAGCGAGATCGGCTGCAGGACGATCTGCGACGCGATGTTCAGGAGCACCCCGACGAGCACGATGATGCCCAGCGTGCGCCAGAAGAAGCCGGTCGTGAGGCGCCACGAGCGACGGACCGCCGCGGCGATGCCCGCCCGTTCGAGCACGATGATGCTCGGCACGAGCGAGACCCTGGTGCCGAGCCAGAACCCCAGCACGGCGAGCCCGAGCGAGGCGATCACGACCACGATGATGCCGATCGCGAGGCCGATCGGCGAGATCGTCGCCCCGAGCACGACGATTCCGGTGAGCAGGGCGATCACGATGAGCACGGCGAGCGAGACGAGCGCCGTCCACCCGAGCAGCGGGCCGATGCGGGGGAGCGTGCGGCGCCACAGCGCGCCGAGGCCGAGCTTCTGGCCGAGCGTGCCGGAGGCGACCTCCTCGATCATGACGCCCTGCAGGAAGGCTCCCGCGACGACCGAGACCGCGACGGCGACGAGCATCGCGAGCACGAGCACGCCGATGGATCCGGGCAGCAGGGCGTCGAGGTCGTCGGGCTGCGCGGAGTCGAGCCGGCCGAACACGAACAGGAAGGCGGGCACCATGACCGCGGAGGTGACCACGAGCGCCACGAGCTGCACGATCAGACCGCTGCCGAAGGTCGCGGCCGGGTTGCGCCGCAGGGTTCGGAACGGCGCCCACAGGAGGGTGCCGAAGCCCATGGGCCGCAGGGGGAGCAGGCCCGGCTTCGGGGGCGGCGTCCACCCGATGGGCGCGCCGTACGGTGCCGGCGGAGCGCCGTAGCCGGGAGGGGCCGCCCCGTACTGCGGCTGCGGAGCGCCCGGCTCGCCCGACGTCGGCGGGCCCCACTGCGGTACGGGCGCGGGCGCCGGCGGCTGGGGCGTCGACGCACCGGGCGCCTGCCAGTCGTGTTCGGACACCTCGATGCGCTCCTTCCGGCGGGTTGACCCATGCTCGCACATCGCGTGGCACGGCGCGTGCGCGGCGGCGCCCGCACGTTCGCCGGCAACGCCGGGTCGCGGCATCCGACCGAATGCGGGTGGGGTGCGGCTACGCTTGAGCCACTGGTTCCGCCGCGCCCCGGTGCGGCTGCAGAGGAATGAACAGATGACTTCACGCGTACTCGTCGTCGACGACGACACGGCCCTCGCCGAGATGATCGGCATCGTGCTGCGCACCGAGGGCTTCGATCCCGTCTTCTGCGGCGATGGCTCCGGCGCCCTCGCCGCCTTCCGCGAGGCGAAGCCCGATCTCGTGCTGCTCGACCTCATGCTCCCCGGCATGGACGGCATCGAGGTCTGCGGCCGCATCCGCGCCGAGTCCGGCACGCCCATCATCATGCTCACGGCCAAGACCGACACGGCCGACGTCGTCAAGGGACTCGAGTCCGGCGCCGACGACTACATGGTCAAGCCGTTCAACCCGAAAGAGCTCGTCGCCCGCATCCGCACGCGACTCAGGCCTACGCCCGAGTCGGCGGTCGAGGTCTTCGCCGTCGGCGACCTCACCATCGACGCGGCCGGCCACGAGGTGCGCCGCGGCGACGAGCGCATCTCGCTCACCCCGCTCGAGTTCGACCTGCTGCTCACCCTCGCGTCGAAGCCCCAGCAGGTCTTCACCCGCGAGATGCTGCTCGAACAGGTGTGGGGCTACCACTACAAGGCCGACACGCGCCTGGTGAACGTGCACGTGCAGCGGCTGCGGGCCAAGGTCGAGCACGACCCCGACAACCCCCGCATCGTCATGACGGTCCGCGGCGTCGGCTATCGGGCCGGCGCGACCACCTGAGCGACGCGTGACCTCCGTCGTCGACGATTCGCGAGCCGCCGATTCGTGGCGGACCCTTCCGCGACGCGTCGCGACGACTTGGCAGCGCTCGCTCCAGGTGCGCACGGTGTTCATCACCATCGGTCTGTCGAGCCTCGCGATCCTCGTGATCGGGCTCTACATCTCGTTCAGCGTCGCCTCGAACCTCTTCCAGGACCAGCGCACCCGGGTGCTCGAGGTCTCGAACAACGCGACCACGGCGGCGCAGCTGATCCTCGACTCCTCCGACGCGGCCGACCGGGGCTCGTTGCAGCTGCTGATGAAGGCGACGCTCGACACCGTCACGAGCATCGCGGGCACGAACGTCATCGCCCTCTTCCGCGACCCCGACGCGCCGTCGAACAGCCTCGCCCCGCCCGACCGGCTGAGCCCCGACCTCGCGGGCGTCATCACCCCCGAGCTGCGGGCCCAGGTGAGCGAGCACCCCGAGGGGCAGTACTGGCAGTCGGTCGCGCTCGAGAACTCGACCGGCGGCACCGAGCCCGGCATCGTCGTCGGCAGCGTGCTGCGGGTCCCCGCGAACGTCGGCAGCTACGAGCTGTACATCGGCTACAACCTCGCCGAGGCCGAGCAGACCCTCGCGTTCATGCAGGTCACGGGCATCGTGGGGGCGATCGCGCTCATCGCGCTGCTGAGCGCGATCACGCTCGTCGTCGTGCGCGGCGTCATCGAGCCGATCCGCACCACGGCCTCGACGAGCCGCCGGCTCGCGGCGGGCGACCTCGGGGTCCGCATCCCGGTGCGCGGCGAAGACGAGATCGCGTCCCTCGCGGGCTCGTTCAACGGCATGGCCGACAGCCTGCAGGCGCGCATCCGCGAGCTGGCCGAGCTCTCGGTCATGCAGCAGCGCTTCGTGTCCGACGTCTCGCACGAGCTGCGCACCCCGCTCACGACCATCCGCCTCGCCGGCGACGTGCTCTACGGGCAGCGCGAGAGCTTCGCGGGGCCGACCTCGCGCACCGTCGAACTGCTGCACACCCAGACCGAGCGCTTCGAGCGGCTGCTCGCCGACCTGCTCGAGATCAGCCGCTACGACGCCGGCTCCGTGACGCTCGCGACCGAGCCGACCAACCTCGTGCACCTCGCGGGCGACGCCATCGAATCCATGCACGAGCTCGCACGCGAACGCGGTTCCGAGCTGCGCCTCGAAGCGCCGGGCGGCCATCTCGACGCCGACGTCGACCCCCGGCGCATCCGGCGCATCGTCCGCAACCTGCTCGGCAACGCCATCGAGCACGGCGAGGGCCGGCCGATCGTCGTCTCGGTCGACAGCAACGAGAGCGCGATCGCCCTGTCGGTGCGCGACTTCGGCATGGGCATGGCGGCAGAGGATACCGAGCGCGTGTTCGACCGGTTCTGGCGGGCCGATCCGAGCCGCATGCGCACGATCGGCGGCACGGGCCTCGGCCTCGCGATCTCGCTCGAAGACGCCGTCGCGCACGGCGGCGAACTCGACGTGTGGTCCCGGCTCGGGCACGGCAGCGTCTTCCGGTTGACCATTCCGAGAACGCCGGATGCCGCGGCCGTCGTCTCGCCGCTTCCCCTCGAGCCGGCCGACCCCGAGGCATCCGGCCCGCCGCCGACGGCCTCGATGAGCGCCGTCCTCTTCGAGGAGATGGGCGGCGACCGCGGCGACGCCGGCCGCGACCGCACCCGAGAGGACGGCCGCGATGCGTAGGCGCCTGTTCGCGGCATCCGCCCTGCTCATGGTGGCCGCGCTGCTCACCGGATGCGTGTCGATCCCCGACTCGGGCAAGGTGCAGCAGGGGGATGTCGCGCCCGTCGACGTCTCGCCCGACCTCGACATCCTCGTCGACCCGCCGATGGTCGACGGCACGCAGCAGCAGATCCTCGACGGCTTCCTGCTCGCCGCGCTCAGCTCGCAGAACAAGTTCCGAGCGGCCTACGAGTTCCTCACGCCCGAGTTCGCCGACGAGTGGCAGCCCGACGCCGGCGCGACCATCGACGTGCTCTCCGACCGCAGCTTCGACGAGGTCTCCGAGACCGAGATCGAGCTCACGGCGACGCCGGCGGCCTCGCTCCGCAACAACGGGCAGTACGAGGCCGCGGCCTCGGCGACGCCGCTCGAACTGCAGTACGGGTTCGAGCAGGTCGACGGCCAGTGGCGCATCTCCTCGGCGCCGCAGGGCATCGTCATCGACCAGGCGAACTTCACGCAGGTGTACCGCGAGTACACCCTGTACTTCTTCGATCCGAGCTACCGCTACCTCGTGCCCGACTCCCGGTGGTTCGCCGGGCGCGACTCGGCGCAGACGAGCGTCGTGCAGGCGTTGCTGGCCGGGCCGGCCGAGTGGCTCGCGCCCGGCGTCGTCACGGCGTTCCCCGAGGGCACCGAGCTGTCGCCGGCCGCCGTGCCGGTGTCGGGCCGGGTCGCCGAGGTCTCGCTCACGGGCGCCGCGTTCGACGACACGCAGAGTGCCCAGCGCATGCAGCTCCAGCTCGACGAGAGCCTGGTCGGCAGCGTGCGCAACGTCGGCGAGGTCGCGCTCGTGCTGAACGGCGTCGAGTCCGACGTCGGCGAACCCTCGACGCAGCCCGCGCGCGACCCGCGCGTCGACCCGCGACCGGTCGTCTTCGACGGCGAGACGTTCGGATACCTCTCCACGTCGGGCGACGGCGTCACGGCGATCGAGGGGCTCAGCGAGCAGATCGCCGCGGCGGATGCCTCGGGCGCCGCGCTCGGTCCCGATTCGGAGTCCGCGGCGATCCGCACGGGCTCCGGGGTGTCGCTCGTCCGGGTGGGCGAGGATCCGCTCCTGCTCGACCCGCGTGCCGGGCTCATCACCCCCGCCGTCGACCGGCTCGGCATCGTGTGGTCGGTACCGGCCGGGGCGCCGTCGGACCTGGCGTGGTTCGCCCCCGACGGCACGAACGGCCGTGTGGCGGTGCCGTGGTCGGCGTCGACGATCGCCGCGATCCAGGTCTCCCGAGACGGCACGCGCATCCTCGCGCTGCTCGGCGACGGCGCGAGGACGTATTTCGTCGCGGCCGCCATCACGCGCGCCGAGGGCGGGATCCCCGCCGAGCTCGGCACCGTCGTGCTCACCCTCGCCGAGGTCGACGGCACGCCGCTCGACGTCGCGTGGATCGACAGCCGCACGGTCGCCTCGCTGACGGCGCTCGACGACGGCGCGACCCGGCTCATCACGCAGGACCTCGGCGGATTCGCGAGCACGCGCGCCGGGCCCACCGACGGCGTGCAGCTCGACGCCGGCAACAGCATCCGCGACGTCCGCGCGCGAGATTCCGCGGGCCTGCTGCTCGTGCAGAGCGGCGTCGGATGGCAGAAGCGCGCCGAGGGCATCCGGTTCACGGCGACGCAGCTGCCCGACTGAGCGCTTCGCGGCGGGCCCGCTCGATCGACTCGTCCTCCCCAGCGGCGCGCGAGGTTCGGCCGGCCGACGGATGCGGGCGTGCCGGGCTGCGAGGCGGCTCGCGGGCGCAGACTCGGCGGGTGCCCCTTCCGCTCGCCGGCCCCCTCCTCTCGCGGGCCGTCCGCGATGCCGTCGCGACGCTGCTCCCGGTCGTGTGCGCGGGCTGCGGCGCCCCCGATCGCTCGGTGTGCGACGGATGCCGCATGGCCGCGGCAGCCCGGACCGAACGGCTCGAGCGGGCGGGGCTCCGGGTGTGGTCGGCGCTCGAGTACGGCGGGGCCGTGGCATCCCTCATCGGCGCGTTCAAGGACGGCGGCCGCACCGACGCGGCATCCGTCCTCGCCCCGGCGTTGCGCGCGTCGATCTCGGCGGCGCTCGGCGAGGCGACCGGTCGGTCGGCCGACGTTCGGCCCGACCGGCCCCGCGCATCGCCTGCCGGGGGCGGGAGGCCGGCCGGGCTCCACGTCGTGACGGTGCCGTCGACGCCCGCCGCGCACCGGGCGCGCGGCTACCGCCCGGTGCCGTTGCTGCTGCGCCGCTGCGGCATCGTCCCCGCGCCCGTGCTCGTGCTCGCGCGGGACCGCGAAGACCAGGCCGGACTCGACGCGCACGCCAGACGAGCCAACGCCGAGGGCGCCCTCCGCGCCCGCGAGAGCCTCGCCGGGCGGCGGATCCTGCTCGTCGACGACGTGCTCACGACCGGTTCCACGCTGCTCGAGGCGGCCCGCGCGGTGCGCGCCGCAGGGGGCCTCGTCGAGGCCGTCGCCGTGCTCGCACAGACCCCGCTCCGGCTCGACCCGCGTTCAGCATCCTCACGGTGAACAGTCCGTGACATCCGGGGTGCCGACGACTACGGTTGCAGGACAGGCGTGGTCGAACCACCCTTCAGAACCGGGTGACACGTCGGTGGATGGAGGTCGTCATGGAACTGAACATCGTCGGACGAAACCTGGGGATCACGGATCGATTCCGCTCGTACGCGACCGAGAAGTCGGAGAAGATCTCCCACCTCGCAGACCGGGCCATCCGGCTCGACGTCAAGCTCTCGCGGCACCACGAGAAGAACGGCGGCTCCGGCCCCGACCGGATCGAACTCACCCTCGTCGGCAAGGGGCCCGTCGTCCGGGCCGAGGCCGACGGCTCCGACAAGTACGCGGCGTTCGACGTCGCCCTCGGCCGATTGCTCGAACGCATCCGCCGAGCCAAAGACCGCCGCAAGGTGCATCGCGGCCAGCATCGGCCGACCTCGATCCGCGAGGCCACCGACGTCGGATTCGCCGAGGTCGGCGTGCAGGCCGCACGACCCGAGGTCCTCGAGCAGGTGCGCACCGGCAGCATCCCGGTCGTCGACGAGGTCGCCGCTCCCGAAGACGACGACGTGTACTGCCCGGTCGTGATCCGACGCAAGGTCTTCGCCGCCACGCCCATGACCGTCGACGACGCGCTCTCGTACATGGAGCTCGTGGGCCACGACTTCTACCTCTTCATCGACTCCGAGACCAACCGCCCGAGCGTCGTCTACCGCCGCAAGGGATGGGACTACGGCCTCATCGGCCTCGACGAGAACGCCGACGAATACCCCGACGCCGTCGAGGGGGCGCTCCAGCGCGCGAGCGCCTGACCGCGACATCCGATCATCGCAGGCGGCGCCGCCGCACCGGGAGCACCGGTGCGGCGGCGCCGTTCCACGCTCGGAACGGTCCGGCTCGTGGGCACGTTCGCGACGGGCGAAGTCGGAAGCGCGCGCTCAGCCCGTTCGCCGCAGGCGCTCAGCCCCGTGGCCGCTAGCATGGCTATGATGCCGTCGATACGGCGCAACCGGCGTGCCGCCGACGCTCCACCCGAGGAGCGTTCCACCGAAAGAGATGGCACGCCGCAATGACAGGAGATCATTCGTGGCTTCGATTCTGGAGAAGGTCCTCCGCGTCGGCGAGGGGCGAACCCTCAAACGACTGCAGAACTACGCGGCGGCCATCAACGCGCTCGAAGACGACTTCAAAGACCTCAGCGACGAGGAACTGAAGCACGAGACCGTCGAACTCCGCGAGCGGTACGCGAGCGGCGAGTCGCTCGACGATCTGCTCCCCGAGGCGTTCGCGGCGGTCCGCGAGGCGAGCCGTCGAACGCTCGGCCTCCGCCACTTCGACGTGCAGCTCATGGGCGGCGCGGCGCTGCACCTCGGCAACATCGCCGAGATGAAGACCGGTGAGGGCAAGACGCTCGTCGCGACCACGGCCGCGTACCTCAACGCCCTCGCCAGCCGCGGCGTGCACATCATCACGGTCAACGACTTCCTCGCGAGCTACCAGTCCGAGCTCATGGGCCGCGTGTTCCGCGCCCTCGGCATGACCACCGGATGCATCGTGGCGGGCCAGACCCCCGCGGTGCGCCGCGAGCAGTACGCCGCCGACATCACGTACGGCACGAACAACGAGTTCGGCTTCGACTACCTCCGCGACAACATGGCGTGGCAGGCGACCGACATGGTGCAGCGCGGCCACTTCTTCGCCGTCGTCGACGAGGTCGACTCGATCCTCATCGACGAGGCCCGTACGCCGCTCATCATCTCGGGCCCGGCATCCGGCGAGGCCAACCGCTGGTTCACCGAGTTCGCGAACCTCGCCCGCCGGCTCACCCCCGGCGAGGACTACGAGGTCGACGAGAAGAAGCGCACCGTCGGCGTGCTCGAGTCGGGCATCGAGAAGGTCGAGGACTACCTCGGCATCGACAACCTGTACGAGTCCGCGAACACCCCGCTCATCTCGTTCCTCAACAACTCGATCAAGGCCAAGGCCCTGTTCAAGCGCGACAAGGACTACGTCGTCATGAACGGCGAGGTGCTGATCGTCGACGAGCACACCGGCCGCATCCTCATGGGCCGGCGCTACAACGAGGGCATCCACCAGGCGATCGAGGCGAAGGAGGGCGTGCAGGTCAAGGCCGAGAACCAGACGCTCGCGACCGTCACGCTCCAGAACTACTTCCGCCTCTACGACAAGCTCTCGGGCATGACCGGAACGGCCGAGACCGAGGCCGCCGAGTTCATGTCGACGTACAAGCTCGGCGTGGTCGCGATCCCCACGAACAAGCCCATGCTGCGCATCGACCAGTCCGACCTCGTGTACAAGAACGAAGAGGTCAAGTTCGCGCAGGTCGTCGAAGACATCGTCGAGCGCCACCAGAAGGGCCAGCCGGTGCTGGTCGGCACCACGAGCGTCGAGAAGAGCGAGTACCTCTCGCGCCTGCTCGCCAAGAAGGGCGTGCGCCACGAGGTTTTGAACGCGAAGAATCACGCTCGCGAGGCCGCCATCGTCGCCCAGGCCGGCCGGTACGGCGCGGTCACGGTCGCCACGAACATGGCGGGCCGCGGCACCGACGTGATGCTCGGCGGCAACGCCGAGTTCCTCGCCGTGCAGCAGATGCACGAGCGCGGGCTCAGCCCGGTCGAGACCCCCGACGAGTACGAGGCCGAGTGGGACGCCGTCTTCGACGCGGTCAAGAAGGAGGTCGGCGTCGAGGCCGAGCGCGTGCTCGAAGCCGGCGGCCTCTACGTGCTCGGCACCGAGCGCCACGAGTCGCGACGCATCGACAACCAGCTCCGCGGCCGGTCCGGCCGTCAGGGCGACCCCGGCGAGAGCCGCTTCTACCTGTCGCTGACCGACGACCTGATGCGCCTGTTCAACGCCGGCGCGGCCGAGAGCCTCATGGCCAAGGGCGTGCCCGACGACGTCGCCATCGAGTCCAAGGTCGTCTCGCGGGCCATCCGCTCCGCCCAGTCGCAGGTCGAGGCGCGAAACGCCGAGATCCGCAAGAACGTGCTGAAGTACGACGACGTACTGAACCGGCAGCGCGAGGCGATCTACGGCGACCGCCGGCACGTGCTCGAGGGCGACGACCTGCACGAGCGCACGCAGCGATTCCTCGAAGACGTCATCGACGAGGTGCTCGACGTGCACACGGCCGAGGGCAACCCCGACGAATGGGACTTCGACGCGCTCTGGACCGAGCTCAAGACGCTCTACCCGATCGGCATCACCATCGACGAGGTCGTCGCCGAGGCAGGCGAGAAGGGGCGCGTCAACCGCCAGTTCATCCGCCGTGAGATCCTCTCCGATGCGAAGCTCGCGTACCAGCGCCGCGAGGAGCAGCTCGGATCTCCCGCGATGCGCGAGCTCGAGCGTCGCGTGGTGCTCTCGGTGATCGACCGCCGCTGGCGCGACCACCTCTACGAGATGGACTACCTGAAGGACGGCATCGGCCTGCGCGCCATGGCCCAGCGCGACCCGCTCGTCGAGTACCAGCGCGAGGGCTTCGCGATGTTCCAGCAGATGATGGGCTCGATCCGCGAGGAGACGGTCGGCTTCCTGTTCAACCTCGAGGTCGAGGTCGCCCCTCAGGGCGGCGGCGCGACGATCGAGGCGAAGGGCCTCACCCGTCCCGATGCGCCCGCCGACAAGCTCAGCTACACCGCACCGAGCGACTCGGGCGGCGTCGAGGTGCGCAACCAGCGCGGCCAGGTGCAGCAGGCGGCGACGCAGCGCGCCCGTCGCGCCGTGGCTCAGTCGCAGGCGCCCGAGGCCCCCGCGGCCGAGCAGCCGCGTGGCGCATTCGGCCAGCGCCCCGAGGGCGAGGGTGCTCCCGCTCCGCAGAACCGAGCCGAACGGCGCGCTCAGGAGCGCAACGGTCGCTGATCACGACGACGGAAGGGGCGGCCTCGGCCGCCCCTTCCGTCGTTGCATGGCGTGCTTCCGTCGTGCTCGCGGTGCCGTTCGGGCGCAACGAACGTCGTGCGCGGTGCCGGACGCGACAGGCTGAATGCCCGTGGCCCGTGGCCCGTGGCCCGTGGCCCGTTGCCCGTTCGCCCGCCTGCCCGTTCGCCCGTGGCCCGTTCGCCCGCCTGCCCGTTCGCCCGTCGTCCGTTGCCCGTTGCGACGGGCCTCGTCGCGGGATCGCCCAGACCGCCGCAGCGCGGGTCGTCGGGTCAGATCCCGTGGATCAGAGCACCGCGATCGCGCTCGCGCGCCACCGCTGATCGAGCCCCTCGAGGCGGATGGCGACCGATCGCACCCGGTGCGGCTGGTGGACGAGCACGACCGCCTCGACGATGCCGTCGGCGGGCTCGGTCACGACGACCCTGCCGACGCGGAAGGTCGGGCGCTGCGGCGAGAGCCCCTTGATGCGCCGAGCGCGGTTCGCCAGGACCACGCGCTTCGAGAGCGTGCGGTACACGTCGTCGGTCACCCACCGTGCGAGCTGCTCGAGATCGCGGGCGCCGGCCATGACCTCGACGACGCAGTGCGTGAGGCTCTGCAGCATCGCTTCGGGATCGGGCAGGTCGCTCCGGCTCGCCGTCTGTCGCCCGAAGAACTCGTCATGGTCGATGAACGATGCCGAGTCGCGTACATCGAGGCGGACGGCAGGGCGTGCGGGCATCAGTGCTCCATCTGGGACAGGGTGCGGCAGCGCGAGATGACCGCCCCCGAACGGGGGACAGGTCGGCGAGCCTGCGATCGAATGTAGGAGGCCGTCGGAACCGTGTCAAGCACTTTCGGTACCTGTGGATAACCTGGCGTAACACAGCCGTCCACCGGCTAACGTGCCCCCATGCGGTGGGATCTCCTCTTCGACGACCTCGAGGCGAGGCTCGATCAGGAGCAACGCGACGAGGAGCGCGCCCTCGCGCTCGAAGAGGAACGGCTCCGACTCGGCAGGCTCGCGCTCCGCGACCGCCTGATGGCGATGACCGGCGCGCTCGAGCACGACCCGGCGTCCGTCCTCCGGCTCGAGCTCCGTACCGGGGAGCCGATCGCCGTGCGGCCCGCGTCGTTCGGCCGCGACTGGTTGAGCGGTGCGTTGGTCGGCCGTGGTTCGGGCGGGCAGTGCATCCTGCCGTTCTCTGCGATCGGCGCGCTCCTGACCGGCCCGAGGCTGCTCGAGCGAAGCCTCGAACCGCACCCCGATCCGCCCTCGAGCCTCACCGAGCGCATGGGTCTCTCGTTCGTGCTCCGCGACTTGAGTCGCCGGCGTGCGGCGGTGCACCTGCTCACCGAGATCGGTGCGGTGCACGGCACGATCGATCGGGTGGCGCGCGATCACCTCGATCTCGCCGTGCACCCCGCCGGTTCGCCCCGCCGAGAACGCGAGGTCCAGGGCTACCGCATCGTGCCGTTCGAGCGCGTGCTGCTCGTGTCGTTCGGCGCGCTCGCCTGACGCTGAAGCTGACGCTGACGGGTCGGCGCCACGCCGGCCACGCGGCATCCGCTCCTCAGGGGAGCAGGCGTCTCGGGCCCAGCGCGGTGACGTTGGAGAAGTCGGTGACGTCTGCGAACTCGCCCTGCTGCCACAGGGCGGAGCGCCGGGCCTCTTCGAGGCGGAAGTCGATCCAGAACTCGAGTTGGGTGCGCTCGATGCGCCACGGGCCGTTGTCGCCCACCCGGAGTGCGGGGAGTTCACCGGTGCCGATGAGCCCGATGATGGTCGCGGAGTCGACATCGAGAATTTGGGCGGCGTCGGCGACGGAGAGGAACCGCCCGAGTTCGCCCGCTTCTGATGTGCTCACCATCTGATTATCGACCTGCGATCGCGATCGCGGTCCGGGTGTGGATAACTTCACGGCGATCCGACAGGGTTGGGCGACGATTGACGACGGTGCGGCGGAGGGCGCCGCCGCCGGAAGGAGCATGATGCCACGTCGATCAGATCGGGGCGCGATCCGCCTCGACCCGCGCCTCGTCATCGGCGTCGCGCTCGTCGCGGGCTCGACCGCGGGGGTGTACGCCCTCGTGAGCGGGCTCGACGACGCGACCGAGGTGTACAGCGTGGTGCAGACCGTGACCCCCGGCGACCGCCTCACCGCCGACGACCTCGCGGTCGAGCGCGTCCGCTTCGGTTCCGCAGCCCCGCGCTACCTCGAGGCCGATGCCCTCCCGGCCGAGGGGCTCATCGTGACCTCGACGGTGCGCGAGGGTGAGCTCGTGCCGCTCGCCGCGGTCGACGAGGCCGATCGCGCCGGACTCGCGACCGTCGTCGTGACGAGCCGGGCCGCGCTCCCCGGCGATCTCGAGGTCGGCTCGCGGGTCGACATCTGGTCGGCGCATCGCGTCGAGCGGGGCGACTACGAGCCGCCCGCGGTGCTCGTTCCCGGTGCCGAGGTCGCGGCGATCAGCGAGAGCGGGGGCATCGTGCAGAGCGGGGCGGCATCGGTCGAGCTCCTCGTGCCGAGAGAGCGGGTGGCCGTGGTGCTCGAGGCGCTCGCCGCCGAAGACGTCATCGACCTCGTCCCGGCCCGACCGGGCGACGAGTGATGGCCCGCCTCGCCTTCGCCGTCGAACCGTCCGTCGAGGATCGCCTGCTCGCCGATGCCGTCGAGGCCGGTCACGTCGTCGTCGCCAGGGCCATGGTCCGCGCAGAGCTGATCGAGGCGCTCGACGTCGTCGCTCCCGACGTCGTGCTCGCCGGGGCGGGCCGGGCCATGCTCGACGCCGAGCTCCTCGAGGCGTGCGACCTGCGCGGCATCCGTCTCGTCGCCCTTGCCGCGAGCGATGCCGAGCGCTCCCACGCACGCGCGATCGGCCTCCACGAGGTGTTCGACGCCGGGTCGGCATGGGCCGATCTCGAAGCGGCCGTCAGCGGGGGAGTGACGCTCCCGTCCCGAGTCTCGGGTGAGGCGTCCCGGGCGGGCGAGCACTCGAACGGGGCCGTGATCGCCGTCTGGGGGCCGGGTGGTGCGCCGGGCCGCACCACGATCGCGGTCAACCTCGCCGCCGAGATCGCCGCCGCCGGCCATCGGGTGGCGCTGATCGACGCCGACCCCTACGGCGGGGCGGTCGCGCCCACGCTCGGGCTGCTCGACGAGGCGCCGGGGTTCGCGTCCGCCTGCCGGCTCGCCGGCGCCGATGCGCTCGACCGCGCCGAACTCGAACGCATCGCCCAGCGGTATTCGTCGCCGCGCGCGTCGTTCGACGTCTTCACCGGACTCGTCGGCCCGAACCGGTGGCCCGAGCTCGCGCGCGACCGCGTCGGCACGGCGATCGCGAAGATCCGCGAATGGGTCGAGTACGTCGTCATCGACACCGGATTCAGCCTCGAGCACGACGAAGAGCTCACGAGCGACCAGTTCGCGCCGCGCCGCAATGCGGCGACGTTCACGAGCCTCGCGAAGGCCGACCACGTCGTGGCGGTCGGCCTCGCCGACCCCGTCGGGCTCTCCCGTCTCCTCCGCGGGCACGCGGAGCTCGTCGATCTCGTCGACGCCGATCGCATCAGCGTGGTCGTGAACCGCGTGCGCACGAGTGCGCTCGGCATCGACGCCTACGGCCAGGTGCGTCAGACGATGCGCCGGTTCTCCGGGCTCTCCGAGGTCACGATGCTGCCGCACGACGGCCGGGCGACCGACGCGGCGATCCTCACCGCGCGCACGCTCCGCGATGCGTCGCCGAAGTCGCCGCTCCGGGCAGCGGTCCGCGAATTCGCGCACGAGGCCTTCCTGCCGGTGCCCGCGGCCGACGAACGACGCCGACGCCGCGTGCGGCGCGCCCGCCGGAGCGCCGTCGCGGCGGCCGCCGTCTGAACCGCTCCAGAGCGCGCAGGCGGTCGCCGGTCGGCGAGCCACGGAGCGGGCGGCTCGCCACGGGAGGTCCGCACGGTGCCCGGGCGATCGCCTCGCGGCATCCGACCGCTACGCTTGGGTCTGTGTCGACCCTCAGTGATCTCGTCCTCGCACAGGGCCGCAGCAGTCAGGCCGACGTCGACTGGCTGCATATGCTCGTCGGCGACCTCCAACTCCTCGCGGACCTCGCCTTCGCCGATATCGTGCTCTGGGTGCCGTCGGCCGACGAGGAGTTCGTGGCCGTGGCGCACGCACGGCCGTCGAGCGCCGCCACGCTCTTCTACCGCGATTTCGTCGGGCAGGCGATCAAGTCGCAATGGCGCGACCTCGTCGGCGACGCCTTCTCAGGCGCCCGCATCGTGGACTCCTCCTCTCCCGACTGGTACGAGGAGATGCCGACCCGCGTACGCGCGGTGCCCGTCATGCGCCGGCTCAGCTCCTCGGGCACCGAGATCGCACCGGTGCCGGTCGCGGTCATCACGCGTCACACGAACCTCAGCAGCACGCGCACCGCGAGCCGTCAGGAGCTGACGTTCAACGAGTGCGCCGTCGAGCTGTTCGAGATGATCGCCTCCGGCGACTTCCCCGACCTCGGTGCGCCGACCGGCCCCCGCCGAGGCGCTCCGCGCGCGTCCGACGGCCTGATCCGCCTCGACGTCGACGGCAACACCACGTTCGCGAGCCCGAACGCGCTCTCCGCGTTCAACCGCATGGGCTTCGAAGACGAGCTCGAGGGCGAGTCGCTCGCCGAGGTCACCACGCGGCTGCTCACGGGCAAGCTCGTCGTCGACGAGTCGCTGCCGCTCGTCGTCACGGGCCGCGCCCCCTGGCGCACCGACATCGAGTCGCGCGGCGTGACCGTGTCGCTCCGGGCGATCCCGATCCGGCGGCGCGGCGAGCGCACCGGCGCGATCGTCCTGAGCCGCGACGTGACCGAGCTGCGCCACCAGGAGCAGGAGCTCATCACCAAGGACGCCACCATCCGCGAGATCCACCACCGGGTGAAGAACAACCTGCAGACGGTCGCGTCGCTCCTGCGCATCCAGGCGCGTCGCACGCATTCCGACGAGGCGCGCGATGCGCTGACGCAGGCCATGCGCCGCGTCGGGGCGATCGCGGTCGTGCACGACACCCTCTCCGAAGGGCTCACCCAGAACGTCGACTTCGACCAGGTGTTCGATCGCGCGCTGCTCCTCGTCGCCGAGGTGGCTTCGGCCCACAACACGACGGCGCATCCGAAGCGCTCCGGTTCGTTCGGCGTCCTGCCGAGCGAGTACGCCACTCCGCTGGCCCTCGCGCTCACCGAACTCGTGACGAACGCCGTCGAACACGGCCTGGCGGGCCAAGAGGGCGACGTCGAGATCACGGCCGACCGTTCGCAGACGATGCTCACCGTGCAGGTGCGCGACACCGGCTCCGGGCTGCCCGAGGGCAAGGTCGGCGAGGGCCTCGGCACGCAGATCGTGCGCACCCTGATCCAGGGCGAGCTCGGCGGCACCATCGACTGGCACACGATCGTGGGGCGGGGCACCGAGGTCACGATCGAGATCCCGCTCCGCTGGATCACCTCGGTCTGAGCGCCTCCGACGCCGGCCCCGACCCGTCACCGGCCGCGTCCCTCACCGGGGCCGGGCACGACGAGCCGGGCACGACGAGCCCAGCACGACGAGCCGGGCACAACGAAACGACGCCGCGGCCCGAGGGCCACGGCGTCGTGAGGTCGTTGCGGCGGGGTCAGCCGGCCCGGCGGGCGCGAGCGGCGCGGCGCTTGAGCGCGCGACGCTCGTCTTCGCTGAGGCCGCCCCACACGCCCGAGTCCTGACCGGTCTCGAGGGCGTACTGCAGGCAGATCTCGGTGACCGTGCAGCGGGCGCAGACGGCCTTCGCCTTCTCGATCTGGTCGACGGCGGGACCGGTGTTGCCGACGGGGAAGAAGAGTTCCGGGTCAGCCGTGAGGCAGGCGGCCTTGTCGCGCCAGTCCATGAAGATGCTCCTTGCAGTGTGTTTCGTTGCAGGCGCGCACGATTGCGCGAGCCGAATCCGGCTGTGCTGCTGGGGGAAAGCCGAATCTCGGGAAGTAGGATCGGGATCGATCGGCTCACGTCCCTGTGAGCATCAATTCGGCCTCATAAATGGTCGCATAGCGGAGAGATCGAATCAATAGCCGTGAATGGGATAACGCTGTGAATACCGACGAAGACCGCGAGAACATGCCGCCCGAGGCGCCTGTCGGCGGGGTGCGCGCGGCGCTCGCGACGATCACGACGGTGCTCGTGCTCGAAGCGCTCGCGCTCGTCGGCGTCGTGGTGTGGCTCGTGGTCGACCTGCTCACGATCGAGCCCTCGTCGTACGCGACCGCGATCGCGCTGCTCGTGCTCGTGCTGGTCGGCGCGATCTGGATCTCGGCCGTCGCGGTCGGCTCGATGCGCCGTGCGCCGTGGGCCCGGTCGTCGGCGATCGTGTGGCAGGTGCTCCAGGTCTCGATCGCGGTCGGTGCGTTCCAGGGCCTGTTCGCCCGCCCCGACGTCGGGTGGGTGCTGCTCGTGCCGGCGATCACGGTCATCGGGCTGCTCCTGTGGACGCCGGTGCGGCTGGCCTACACGGGCGACCGGAACGCCGAACGGGCACCCCACGGCGCGTGAGGCGCCGCGCGGTGCCCGTTCAGGGCGTCGCGGTGGACGACGGGTTCAGCCGTCGAGGCCGAGGTCGCGTCGCACGCGCGCGACGTGGCCGGTCGCCTTCACGTTGTACCAGGCGCGTTCGATGACGCCGTCGGCGTCGATCACGAAGGTCGAGCGGATGCTGCCCACGACCGTCTTGCCGTAGTTCTGCTTCTCGCCCCACGTGCCGTAGCGCTCCTGCACCGCGTGATCCTTGTCGGAGAGCAGGGTGTAGTTCAGGCCGTCGCGCTCGGCGAAGCGCGCGAGCTTCTCGACGGCGTCCTTCGAGACGCCGACGACCTTGACGCCGGCCGAGGCGAAGGAGTTGAGGTTGTCGCGGAAGTCGCAGGCCTCCGTCGTGCAGCCCGGGGTCATGGCCTCGGGGTAGAAGTAGAGCACCACGCGAGAGCCGCGGAGCTGCGAGAGCGTGATCGGCTCGCCATTCTGGTCGTCGAGCGTGAAGTCGGGTGCGAGGTCGCCGGGGGCGAGTCGTGCGTCGGTCATGATCCAATGGTAGGCAGCTTCGATCGGCGGATGCCGCGGGCCGGAGGTTTCGACGAGGCATCCGACACCGACGAGGCATCCGACACCGACGAGGCATCCGACGCCGCTCGGGCGGTCGACGGCCCGGGGCGATCGAAGGGCGCGGGTGCCTCAGCGGAACGTCTCGAGGAGGCGCTGCAGCGAGTCCAGGCGTGCCCGGCCGGTGTCGCCGAGGTCGCCGGCCTGCACCGCTTCGACGATCGCGCAGTCGGGCGCGTCGGGCAGGTGGGTGCAGCCGCGGGGGCAGCGCTCGGCGATGCGAGCGAGGTCGCTGAAGGCGCCGAGGATGTTCGCCGGGTCCACGTGCCCGAGCCCGAAGGAGCGCACGCCGGGCGTGTCGATGACCCACCCGCGCCCGGCGGGGGATTCGAGCCGGAGCGAGACGGTCGAGGAGGACGTGTGCCGACCGCGCCCCGTGACGGTGTTGACGACCCCGGTGGCGCGGTCCGCGCCGGGCACGAGGGCGTTCACGAGCGTCGACTTGCCGACGCCCGAGTGGCCGACGAACACGGTGCGGTGGTCGACCAGTTCGGCCGTGATCACGTCGATCGGCATCTTGTCGGATCGGGAGCGGATGACCGGCAGGTCGAGGCCGGCGAAGTTCTCGAGGAACTCGGACGGGTCGGCGAGATCGGTCTTCGTGAGGCAGAGGATCGGCTGGATCCGGGCGTCGAACGCGGCGACGAGGTACCGGTCGACGAGACGGATGCGCGGCTCGGGGTTCGCGGCGGCGACCACGATGAGCATCTGGTCGGCGTTGGCGACGATGACGCGCTCGACCTCGTCGGTGTCGTCGGCGCTGCGGCGCAGCAGCGTGGTGCGCTCGCGGACGCGCACGATGCGCGAGAGCGTGCCGGCGTCGCCGGTGGTGTCGCCGACGAGGTCGACGTGGTCGCCCGTGACGACGGACTTGCGGCGGAGCTCGCTCGCCCTCGCCGCGGTGATGGTGCGCTCGTCGCCCCCGTTCTCGTCGACGAGCACCGAGTAGCGCCCTCGGTCGACGCCGAGCACGACGCCCTCGACCGCATCGGCGTGCTCGGGGCGCACCTTCGTGCGGGGGCGGCTGCCGCGCCGGTTGGGACGCACGCGCACACTCGACTCGTCGAACTCGTCTTCGTCGTCGTCTTCGTCGGCGTCCCACCAGGTCATGCGAGCATCTGCTCCCAGAGGGCGGTGAACTGCGGCAGCGTCTTGCCCGTGCAGGCGATGTCGTCGACGACGACCCCGTCGACGGCGAGGCCGACGATCGCGCCCGTGGTGGCCATGCGGTGGTCGGCGTAGGCCCGCCACCCGCCGCCGTGCAGCGGGGCCGGGGTGATCTGCAGGCCGTCCTCGAGTTCGCGCACGTCGCCGCCGAGTCCGGTGAGCTCGGCGACGAGCGCGGCGAGCCGGTCGGTCTCGTGGTGGCGGATGTGGCCGATGCCCGTGAACGTGCTCGGCCCGTCGGCGAATGCCGCGAGCGCGACGAGGTTGGGCACGAGCTCGCCCGCCTCGGAGAGATCGAGGTCGGCGCCGCGGATGCCTCGGCCGCCGTCTGCGCCGGGGTCGGGGGCGTGCACGGTGAGCCGGTCCTCGACGCGTTCGACGCGCGCGCCGAACCGGGGGAGGAGGTGTTCGAGCTGGGCCCCGACCTGCGTCGTGCGCTCGGGCCATCCGGTGATGGTGACCCGGCCGCCGGCGACCACGGCCGCCACGAGGAAGGGCGCCGCGTTCGAGAGGTCGGGCTCGACGTGGACGTCGATCGCCCGGATCGGGCCGGGGGCGACGACCCAGCGGCCGACCTCGGGCGAGGAGACCTCGATGCCGCGCCGGCGCAGCGTCTCGACGGTCATCTCGATGTGCGGCAGGCTCGGCAGGCGCTCCCCGGTGTGGCGCAGGTCGATGCCCCGCTCGAAGCGCGCGGCCGAGAGCAGGAGGCCCGAGACGAACTGGCTGGACGCCGAGGCATCGAGCTCGACGAGCCCGCCCTCGATGCGGCCGGTGCCGTGCACGGTGAACGGGAGGGCGCCACGCCGGTTGTCGTCGAGGTCGACGCCGAGGGCCCGCAGGCCCTCGATCGACCCGCCCATGGGGCGACGGCGGGCGGCCTCGTCTCCGTCGAACGTGGTGGGGCCGAGCGCGAGCGCCGCGACCGGTGGGACGAAGCGCATGACCGTGCCGGCGAGCCCGCAGTCGATGGTCGTGGAGCCGAGCAGCTCGTCGGCCGGGAGCACCCGGAGGTCGTCGCCGAATCCGCCCTGTCCGGGCATCCGCTCGAATCGCGTGCCGAGCGCCCGCAGCGCGTCGATCATCAGCTCGCTGTCGCGCGACCACAGCGGCGCATGCAGCGTGGACGGGCCGTCGGCGAGCGCCGCGAGCACGAGTTCGCGGTTCGTCAGCGACTTGGAACCCGGCACGGCCAGCACCGAATCGATCGGGCCCTCGGCCACGGGCGCGCGCCAGCCGGCGTCGGGCTCCGTCTGGCGATTGTCGCCGTACGGGTCGAACTCGGGCGCGGAATACTTCGAGATCTGCATCGGTTACCAACAGTAGCGTTCGAGAACGCGGAAGGAGTCGATGCGCGTGCCGGTCACCGAGTTGCGTCCCCACGGGTTCGCCCCCGCGACCACGGGAGCGGTCCCGTCGAAGGGCACGAGTGCGGGCGGCTTCGCGGCGCGTCGACGACGCCCGGCGGGCGCGGAGGCCGACGGCCTAGGATGGCCCCTGATGACTGCCGATGAGATCGCCGCTGCACCCGATGCCGAGCGCACGCAGGCGCAGATGTTCGAGGAACAGGCGCTGCCGTTCCTCGATCAGCTGTACGCGGCGGCGCTGCGCATGACGAAGAACCCCGCCGATGCGCAGGACCTCGTGCAGGAGACGTTCGCGAAGGCGTACGCGGCGTTCGGCCAGTTCACGCAGGGCACCAACCTCAAGGCGTGGCTGTACCGCATCCTGACGAACACCTTCATCAACACGTACCGCAAGAAGCAGCGCGAGCCGTACCAGGGCACGATCGACGAACTCGAGGACTGGCAGCTCGGCGGTGCCGAGTCGACCACCGCGCGGGCGAGCCGCTCGGCCGAGGCCGAGGCGATCGACCACCTGCCCGACAGCGCCGTGAAGGACGCCCTGCAGGCGCTCCCCGAGGACTTCCGTCTCGCGGTCTACTTCGCCGACGTCGAGGGCTTCTCCTACCAGGAGATCGCCGACATGATGAACACCCCCATCGGGACCGTGATGAGCCGACTGCACCGTGGCAGACGGCTCCTCCGCGAGTCCCTCGCCGACTACGCGCGCGAGCAGGGCATCGCGGCCGCCGGGACGGCATCCACCCCCAAGAGGCAGAAACTGCCGAGGAGCCCCAAATGAACGACTGCGGCTGCGAGAAGGCCCGAGCCGAGCTCGAGGAGTACCTCCACCACGAACTGGCCAGTGCGGATGCCGCAGACATCCGTGCGCACGTCGAGAACTGCGCCGACTGCCGCAACGAGGTGCGGGTCGGCGTCGCGATCACCGAGGTCATGCAGCGCGCCTGCAAGGAGACCGCGCCCGAGCAGCTGCGCCTCCTGGTGCTGACGCAGATCCGCACCGTCCAGGCCGGGCACACGACCACGATCGATTGAGCCGCGATCGACTGAGCGTCTGACGGCATGACGGCCTGACGGCAGGTTCAACCGTTCGACGGACGCCCGCGGCGGCGGGGCGAGCGTAACGTCGAACCGATGAACACCGACGCCTCCTCCACCCGTCCTGCTCGCCGCCGCTCCGTGCCGACCTGGCTGCGGGTGCTGATCCCGGCCGTGCTGATCCTCGTGTGGTTCGGCGCATTCGGCGCCGGCGGGGCTTCGTTCGGCACGCTGAGCGACGTCGTCGAGAACGACCAGGCCCAGTTCCTGCCGGCCTCCTCTGAGTCCGCCGAGGTGCAGGAGCTCCAGGCGGGCTTCCGCGGCGACGAGTCGATCCCGGCCATCGTCGTGTACGCGAGGGACGCCGGGCTGACCGATGCGGATGTCTCGGCGATCGCCGACGATGCCGAGGCGTTCGCCGACCTCGACGGCGTGCTCGCCGACGGGGTGTCGCCCGCCGTCGAATCCGAGGACGGCGCCGCCGCCGAGGTGTTCGTGCAGATCGACTCGAGCGCCGAGGTGAAGGACGTCGTGGGCGAGCTTCGAGACGTGGTCGCAGAGACCTCGGTCGACGGTCTCGAGGGCGCGGTCACCGGCCCCGCGGGCTTCACCGCGGATCTCTCCGATGCGTTCGCGGGCATCGACGGGCTGCTCCTGCTCGTCGCCTTCGGCGCGGTGTTCCTCATCCTCGTGATCGTGTACCGCTCGCCCCTGCTGCCCTTCATCGTGCTCGGCACGAGCCTCACGGCGCTCTGCGCGTCGGTGCTCGTCGTGGTGTCGCTCGCGCAGGCCGACGTGCTCGTGCTCAACGGCCAGACGCAGGGCATCCTCTTCATCCTCGTCATCGGCGCCGCGACCGACTACTCGCTGCTGTACATCGCGAGGTACCGCGAGGCCCTGCACACGGAGGAGAGCAAGTGGGATGCCACGTGGTCGGCGCTGCGCGGATCGTGGGAGCCGATCCTGGCGTCTGGCGGCACCGTCATCGCCGGACTCCTCATGCTGCTCGCCAGCGACCTCGGCTCGAACAAGCTTCTCGGGCCCGTGTCGGCGATCGGCATCGTGTTCGCCCTGCTGACGTCGCTGACGCTGCTTCCCGCGCTGATGTTCTGGGCCGGCCGCGCCGCGTTCTGGCCGGTGCGCCCGAAGGTCGCCGCGCACGTCGAGGCCGATGACGTGGTGACCCGACGCGGCATCTGGCCGAAGGTCGCGCGCCTCGTCGCCCGCCGGCCCCGCGTCACGTGGATCGTGTCGACGCTGCTCCTGGCCGTCATGGCGCTCGGCGTCACGCAGCTTGAGGCCGACGGGGTGCCGTCGAGCGAGTTCGTGCTCGGGCAGTCGCAGGCGCGCGACGGTCAGGCGCTGCTCAGCGAGCACTTCCCCGGGGGCTCCGGCACGCCGGCGGTCATCATCGCCGCGGAGGAGGACCTCGACGCGGTCGCCGAGATCGTGCTCGCCACCGACGGGGTCGACGCGCTCTCGGTCGTCTCGGAGGATTCGCCGAGCGGCTCGCTCCCGGTCACCGACGAGGGCATCCAGCCGCTCGGCCCGCCCGGGACGCCGGCCGGCGAGCCGACCGTCGTCGACGGGCTCGTCGAACTCGACGCGACGCTCGACGCGGCGAGCGATTCCGACGAGGCGGAGGCGGTGATCCTCGACCTGCGTGAAGGGCTCGCCGACGTGCCCGCCGACCAGCCGGTGCTCGTGGGCGGCGTCACGGCGGTCGCGCTCGACACGAAGGTCGCCTCGATCCACGACCGCAACCTCATCATCCCGCTCGTGCTCGGCGTGATCCTGCTGATCCTGATGCTGCTGCTGCGGGCGATCGTCGCCCCGCTCCTGCTCATCGCCACCGTCGTGCTGTCGTTCGGCGCCGCGCTCGGCGTCTCGGCGATCGTGTTCGACGAGGTGTTCGACTTCGCGGGGGCCGACCCAGTGGTGCCGTTGTTCGGATTCGTCTTCCTCGTCGCGCTCGGCGTGGACTACAACATCTTCCTCATGACGCGGGTGCGCGAGGAGAGCCGGAAGCACGGCACCCGGCAGGGCGTGCTGCGGGGTCTCGTGGTCACTGGCGGGGTCATCACCTCGGCGGGGCTCGTGCTCGCGGCGACGTTCGCCGCCCTGGGGGTGCTCCCGATCCTGTTCCTCGCCCAGCTCGCGTTCATCGTGGCGTTCGGCGTGCTGCTCGACACCTTCCTCGTGCGCTCGCTGCTCGTGCCGGCGCTCTCGTACGACCTCGGTCGGGCCATCTGGTGGCCGTCGAAGCTGTGGCGCGACGGTCGCGAGGAGCCCTCGCCCTCGGAGGTCGCCGCCGAGCTCGACGCCGACGCGGTGACCGCCGACCCCCATCACGCGCCCGAGCACCGCGCCTGAACGAGCCCGCCCCCGCCTGAGTGCGGAATCGGCGCCCGAGTGCACGATCGGCCCCGCCGAATCCGCACTCGGGCGCCGATTCGCGGTCGAAGGGGCGAGCGAGGGGCAGAAAATGAAGAGAGCGGATGCCGCGTGGCATCCGCTCTCTTCGCGTCCGTCTCGGGTTGCGCTACAGCGTCAGCGCGCGCCGCACGAGTTCGGCCTGCTCGCCGGCGTGCCGCTTCGCGGAGCCGGTCGCGGGGGAGGCCGCGGCGGCGCGGGAGA
The DNA here is from genome assembly GCF_009749465.1 of Agromyces terreus. GTDB lineage: Bacteria > Actinomycetota > Actinomycetes > Actinomycetales > Microbacteriaceae > Agromyces > Agromyces terreus. Next base: position 50,871 of record NZ_WBIS01000005.1, on the reverse strand, counting down.
CGACCCGCACCGGGCGCTCGCCGAGCTTGTTCGTCTCGACGATGAAGTACGGCCAGACGCCCTGGTTCTCGGGCTCGTCCTGGGCCCACACGAACTCGGCGTTCGGGTAGCTGTAGGCCACCTTCTTGAGCTCCTCGGCGGGCAGCGGGTAGAGCTGCTCGAGGCGTACGAGCGCGACCTCGGGGTTCGGGTTCTTCTCGAGCTCGGCGAGCAGGTCGTAGTAGATCTTGCCCGACACGAACACGATGCGCTTGACGGCCGCCTTGTCGGTGATGCGGGCGTCGTCGATGACGGGCTCGAATCGACCGTTCGTGAAGTCGGCGACCTCGCTCGTGGCGCCGCGCAGTCGCAGCATCGCCTTCGGGGTGAAGACGACGAGCGGGCGACGGGGCCGGGCGTAGGCCTGACGGCGCAGCAGGTGGAAGTACGACGCCGGCGTCGACGGGCGCGCCACGGTCATGTTGTTCTCGGCGCACAGCTGCAGGTACCGCTCGATGCGGGCGCTGGAGTGGTCGGGACCCTGGCCCTCGTAGCCGTGCGGCAGCAGCAGGACGACGCTCGAGCGCTGGCCCCACTTCTGCTCGGCCGAGGAGATGAACTCGTCGACGATGGTCTGCGCGCCGTTGGCGAAGTCGCCGAACTGCGCCTCCCACAGCACGAGGGCGTCGGCGCGTTCGACCGAGTAGCCGTACTCGAAGCCCATGGCCGCGTACTCGGAGAGCAGCGAGTCGTAGATCCAGAACCGGGCCTGGTTCTCAGAGAGGTTCTGCAGCGGCAGCCACTCCTGGCCGTTGGAACGGTCGTGGAGGACCGCGTGGCGCTGCACGAAGGTGCCGCGGCGGGCGTCCTGGCCGGCGAAGCGCACCGGGGTGCCCTCGACGAGCAGCGAGCCGAGCGCGAGCAGTTCGCCGAAGCCCCAGTCGATCTTGCCGTTGCGGCTCATGTCGACGCGCTTCGTGAGCAGCTGCTGGATCTTCGGGTGCACCGTGAAGCCCGAGGGCTTGTTGCCGAAGGCGTCGCCGATGGCCTGCACGACCTCGACGGACACGCCCGTGGTCGCGAGCTCGCCCGTGGCGGGCTCCTCGTGGTCGAGCGACTCGGTGGCCCCGACGATCGGGATCGACCCGGTCTGCGCGGCGTGGGTCTCGGCGAACGCGCGCTCGAGGCGGTCCTGGAAGTCGCGGTGCGACTCCTCGTACTCGGCCTCGGTGATGTCGCCGCGGCCGACGAGCGCCTCGGTGTAGAGCTTGCGGACCGAGCGCTTGGCCTCGATGAGGTTGTACATGAGCGGCTGCGTCATCGAGGGGTCGTCGCCTTCGTTGTGGCCGCGACGGCGGTAGCAGACGAGGTCGATGACCACGTCGCGCTTGAATTCCTGGCGGTACCGGAAGGCGAGCTCGGCCACCCGGACCACGGCCTCGGGATCGTCGCCGTTGACGTGGAAGATCGGCGCCTGGATCGCCTTGGCGACGTCGGTCGAGTAGATCGACGAGCGGGCGTCGCCCGGCACGGTGGTGAAGCCGACCTGGTTGTTGATGTTGACGTGGATCGTGCCGCCCGTGCGGTAGCCGCGCAGCTGCGACATCTGCATGGTCTCGATCACGATGCCCTGGCCGGCCATCGCGGCGTCGCCGTGGATGAGGATCGGCAGGGTCGAGAACGTGCCGATCGGCTTGCGGTCCTGCTTGGCGCGCACGATGCCCTCGAGCACGCCGTCGACGGCCTCGAGGTGCGAGGGGTTCGCCGCGAGCGACACGGGGATCTGCGCGCCGTCGTCGGCGGTGAAGGTGCCCTCGGTGCCGAGGTGGTACTTCACGTCGCCCGAGCCCTGGCCGGACGTCGTGCCCTCGAACTCGCGGAAGACCTGGCCGTACGTCTTGCCGGCGATGTTCGTGAGCACGTTGAGCCGGCCGCGGTGGGCCATGCCGATGGCGACCTCGTCGAGGTTCTCCTTGGCGGCGCCCTGCAGGATCTCGTCGAGGAGCGCGATGACGGACTCGCCGCCCTCGAGGCTGAACCGCTTCTGGCCCACGTACTTCGTCTGCAGGAAGGTCTCGAACGCCTCGGCCTCGTTGAGCTTGCCGAGGATGCGCATCTGCTCGTCGTGGGTCGGCTTCTCGTACTTGCGCTCGACCTGCTCCTGGATCCAGCGGCGCTGCTCGGGCTCCTGGATGTGCATGTACTCGATGCCGATGGTGCGGCAGTACGAGTCGCGCAGGACGCCGAGGATGTCGCGCAGCAGCGCCGTGCGGGTGTTGCCGAAGCCGCCCGTCACGAACTCGCGGTCGAGGTCCCAGAAGGTCAGCCCGTGGCTCTCGATGTCGAGGTCGGGGTGCGAACGCTGCTGGTACTCGAGCGGGTCGATGTCGGCCATCATGTGGCCGCGCACGCGGAACGAGTTGATGAGCTCCTGCACGCGGGCCGTCTTGTCGATGGCGCTCGCGACGTCGACCGAGATGTCGGCCGACCAGTGGATGGGCTCGTAGGGGAGGCGGAGGGCCGCGAAGAGATCTTCGTAGAAGCCGCGCTGCCCGATGAGCAGCTCGTGCACCTTCTTCAGGAACTCGCCCGAGCCCGCACCCTGGATGACGCGGTGGTCGTAGGTCGAGGTGAGCGTGATCGTCTTGCCGATGGCGAGGTTCGCGAGCGTCTTCTCGGCCGCGCCCTGGAACTCGGCCGGGTACTCGAGGGCGCCGGCGCCGATGATGCAGCCCTGGCCCTTCATGAGGCGCGGCACGGAGTGCACCGTGCCGATGCCGCCCGGGTTCGTCAGCGAGATGGTCGCGCCCGAGAAGTCGTCGGCGGTGAGCTTGTTCGTGCGGGCGCGCCGCACGAGGTCTTCGTAGGCGTTCAGGAACTCGTTGAACGTCATCGTCTCGGCGCGCTTGATCGCGGGCACGAGGAGGGCCCGGGTGCCGTCGGGCTTCGGGATGTCGATCGCGATGCCGAGGCCGATGTGCGCGGGCTTGACGAGGCTCGGCTTGCCGTCGACCTCGCTGTAGAAGACGTTCTGGCTCGGGAACTCCTTGAGCGCCTGGATGAGCGCCCAGCCGATGAGGTGCGTGAACGACACCTTGCCGCCGCGCGTGCGGCGCAGGTGGTTGTTGATCACGATGCGGTTGTCGATCATGAGCTTCGCGGGCACGGTGCGCACGCTCGTGGCGGTCGGCACGGTGAGCGAGGCGTCCATGTTGGCGGCGAGGGCCTTCGGCATGCCCTTCAGCGGCACGACCTCGTCTTTGTGCTCGCCGTCGTCGATGACCTGCTGCGGGCTCGTGACCGGCACGTCGGCGGGAACCGGCGCCGACCGCGGGGCCACGGAGGTGGTGCGGGCCTCGGGCGCCTGGCCGATGACCGGGTTCGGGGTCGTCGGCGGTGCGGATGCCGCGGCCGTCGCGTCGGCGGCGGGCTGCGCCGTCGCGGACGGGGCGGATGCCTCGGGCTGCGCGGTCGCGGACGGGGCGGATGCCTCGGGCTGCGCCGTCGCGGACGGGGCGGATGCCTCGGGCTGCGCCGTCGCGGACGGGGCCTGGCTCGCGGGCGTCGCGCCCCCGGTGCCGCGGGCGTCGCGGTACGACTCGAGCACGGGCCACCACGAGCGGTCGACGGAGTCGGGATCCACGACGAACTTCTCGTACATCTCGTCGACGAGCCACTCGTTGGCTCCGTATTCGCCCGCCGTGGTCTCTTCAGACCCCGACCCGGTCAATTGGCTCGACACAGCCGATCGCCCACTCTCTCCGTTGATACTGGATGGATTCCTCGGCGATCGCGCTCTTCGCGCACTCGGTGGTTCCCGGTCGCCTGTACAAGCCTAAACCCCTTCCCCGAGCGCTTGCCCACAGTGTGCCGGGGTAGCGTGATCCCCATGGAGTTCTACCGCACCGAACCCACTCACGATCTCACCTACTCCGACGTCTTCCTCGTGCCGAGCAGGTCGGGGGTCACCAGTCGTCTCGACGTGTCGCTCGCGCCCGACGACGGGTCGGGTGCGTCGATCCCGATCGTCTCCGCGAACATGAACTCGATCACCGGTCCGCGGCTCGCGACGACGCTCGCGAGGCGCGGCGGCCTCGGCGTCCTGCCGCAGGACCTGCACCTCCAGGACCTCGCGGAATCGATCCGGTGGACGAAGGCGCAGTCGCCCCGCTTCGACACCCCGCATCTCTTCTCGCCCGACGACACGGCCGCCGACGCGCTTGCCGTGCTGCCGCCGGTCGCCGGCCACGGCGTCGTGCTGCAGGACGCGAACGGCGGGTTCGTCGGCTGCATCGCGGCCGACCGCCTCGCCACGGCGCTCGCCGACGCCCGCCTCGGCGATCTCGTGCACGGCGGCGTCGCGTCGATCGACGCCGACGACGTCGACACCCCGCGCGGCGCGTTCGATCTCATGGTCGAGGCGGGGCTCGAGTTCGCGCCGGTGCTCGAGCACGGCCGCGTGGTCGGCACGCTCAGCCGCCGGGGGGCGCTCCGCGGCACCGTCTACCGTCCGAACGTCGATGCCGCGGGCCGACTCCGGGTCGCCGCGGCGGTCGGCATCAACGGCGACGTCGCCGCGAAGGCGCGTGCGCTCGTCGACGCGGGCGTCGACATGCTCGTCATCGACACCGCCCACGGCCACCAGGAGGGCATGCTCCGTGCGGTGTCAATCGTGCGCGACCTCGACCTCGGCGTGCCCATCGTCGCGGGCAACATCGTCACGGCCGACGCCGTCGCCGACCTCGTGGAGGCCGGCGCCGACGTGCTGAAGGTCGGCGTGGGGCCGGGCGCGATGTGCACGACGCGCATGATGACGGCGGTGGGGCGCCCGCAGTTCTCCGCGGTGCTCGAGACGGCCGAGGCGGCCCGTGAGCTCGGCGCCAGCGTCTGGGCCGACGGCGGCGTGCGGTACCCGCGCGACGTGGCGCTCGCACTGGCCGCGGGCGCGGCATCCGTCATGATCGGCTCCTGGTTCGCGGGCACCGTCGAGGCTCCCGGCGGACTCGCGCGCGACGCCGGCGGGCGCCTCTACAAGGAGAGCTGGGGCATGGCGTCGACGAAGGCGGTGCGCGAGCGGTTCGAGCGCCTGTCGCCGTACGAGCTGGCCAGGAAGGAGCTCTTCGCCGAGGGCATCTCGTCGTCGAAGATCTACCTCGACCCCCTTCGGCCCTCGCTCGAGGACCTCCTCGACATGATCACCTCCGGGGTCCGCAGCTCGTTCACGTACGCGGGCGCTCGCTCGCTCGAGGAGTTCCGCGAGCGCGCGCGGGTCGGCATCCAGTCGGCCGCCGGATACGAGGAGGGCAAGGCGCTGCCCGTCAGCTGGTGATTCCCGGTTCTCGCGCAGCGGCGCGCCGGTATACTTGCGCGCACAATGGATGATCCTCCCTCTGCCAATCCCGGCCACAGACCCTCGCCCGTGATCGACCGGGGAGGTGCGGATGTCTGAGTGGGTACTCCTCGGCATCGGACTGCTCCTCACGGTCGGCACGGGCTTGTTCGTTGCGAGCGAGTTCGCGCTCGTCAACCTCGATCGCGCCGACGTCGAGGCGCGTCGGGCGCGGGGCGAGACCCGCCTCTCGCTCACCATCGAGGCCCTCAAGATCACCTCGACGCATCTCTCGAGCGCGCAGCTCGGCATCACGCTGACGACCCTGCTCACCGGATACACCATGGAGCCGGCAATCACCTCGCTCCTGACCGCACCGCTCACCGCGGTCGGCCTGCCCGAGGGCCTGATCCAACCGGTCGGCGCGGTCACCGCGATCGTGCTCGCCACGCTCCTGTCGATGGTCATCGGCGAGCTCGTGCCGAAGAACTTCGCGCTCGCGCTGCCGCTGCAGACCGCCAAGGTCGTCATGCCGTTCCAGGCGGCGTTCACGTGGGTGTTCCGCCCGGCGATCGCGCTGCTCAACGGCAGCGCGAACGCCCTGCTCCGGGCCGTCGGCATCGAGCCGAAGGAGGAGCTCTCGGGCGCCCGCTCCGCCGAGGAGCTCAGCTCCCTCGTGCGGCGCTCCGCGAGCGCGGGCCTGCTCGAGCAGGACACCGCCACGCTGCTCGGCCGCACCCTCCGCTTCGCCGACCACGACGCATCCGACGTGATGACGCCCCGACCCGCGGTGTCGGCCGTGCACCGGCAGGACTCCGCCGAGACCGTGCTCGAGCTCGCTCGGCAGACGGGCTTCTCGCGGTTCCCGGTGTTCGACGAGAACCTCGACGACGTCGTGGGGCTCGTGCACGTCAAGCAGGCCGTCGCGGTGCCTCGGGAGCGGCGGGCCGACGTCCCGGCGTCCGCCCTCCAGTCCGAGGCGCTGCGCGTGCCCGAGACGATGACCCTCGACGTGCTGCTCGGCGAGCTCCGCGGGCGGGGCTTCCAGATGGCGGTCGTGGTCGACGAGTACGGCGGAACCGCCGGCGTCGCGACCCTCGAAGACCTCGTCGAGGAGCTCGTGGGCGAGGTCGCCGACGAGCACGACCGCACGCGTGCGGGCATCGTGCGCCGCGAGGACTCGGTCGCGTTCCCGGGCATCCTCCGACCCGACGAGCTGGTCGACCGCACCGGCATCCGCGTTCCCGAGAACGGCGACTACGAGACCGTCGCGGGCTACGTCATCTCCGAGCTGGGCCGGCTCCCGGTCGTCGGCGACGAGGTCGCGATCGAGGGCGGCACGCTCGTCGTGCAGCGTCTCGACGGGCGTCGCATCGACCGCATCCGCTACCTTCCCGACCCCGTGCCGGTCGAAGCCGACGACGAGGGGGCGACCCGATGAACGACTGGATGGGACTCGTCTGGCTCGTCGTGCTGCTCGCCGGCAACGCGTTCTTCGTCGGCGCGGAGTTCGCCGTCATCTCGGCCAGGCGCTCGCAGATCGAGCCGCTCGCCGAGCAGGGCAGCCGCAGCGCGAAGACGGCCCTGTGGGCCATGGAGCACGCGACGCTCATGCTCGCGATGAGCCAGCTCGGCATCACGATCTGCTCGCTGCTGATCCTGAACGTGTCCGAGCCCGCGATCCACCACCTGCTCGAGGTGCCGCTGCACCTGACGGGCTGGCCCGAGGGCGTCATCTCGACGGTCGCGTTCATCGTGACGCTCGTGCTCGTCTCGTACCTGCACGTCGTCTTCGGCGAGATGGTGCCGAAGAACCTCTCGTTCTCGCTGCCGGATCGCGCCGTGCTGCTGCTCGCCCCGCCGCTCGTGTTCATCGCGCGCGTGTTCCGCCCGGTCATCGTGGCGCTGAACGCGATGGCGAACGGCGTGCTGCGCCTGTTCCGGGTCGAGCCGAAGAGCGAGGCGAACTCGACGTACACGCTCGAGGAGGTGCAGACCATCGTCGACCGCTCTCGTGCCGAGGGCGTGCTCGACGACACGAGCGGCACGCTGAGCGCCGCGTTCGAGTTCACGACGAAGCGGGTGACGGATGTCGCGGTGCCGTTGGCCGATCTCGTCAGCCTGCCGCCGACGGCGACGCCGGCCGACGTGGAGCAGGCGGTCGCCCGCCGCGGCTACTCGCGCTACGTCATCCTCGGCGCCGACGGCGAGCCCGACGGCTACGTGCACCTGAAGGATGTGATCGACCTGCGGGTCGACGAGTTCGACCACCCGATCCCGCCGAAGCGCGTGCGCCGGCTCGTGTCGATCTTCGACGGCACCGACCTCGAGGATGCGCTGGCGACCATGCGGCGCCTCGGCACGCACGTGGCCCGCGCGTTCGACGAGCAGGGCGCCACGACGGGCGTGATCTTCCTCGAGGACATCATCGAGGAACTCGTCGGAGAGGTGCAGGACGCGACGCGTCGCGGGTGAACGGCGACGGCCGCGGCATCCTCAACTGCGGATGCCGCGGCCGGTCACCACTCGCCGTCGTTGACCTCGGGCCTGGCCCGCAGGTACTGCACCGGCCACATCGAGGTCCCGGCACCGAGCTCGTCGGCCGCGCGGAGGGCGAAGTGCGGGTCGCGCATCATGGCCTTGCCGAACATGACCGCGTCGGCGGCGCCCGAGGCGACGAGGTCGTCGGCGTGGCGCGCGTTCGTGATGCGGCCGACCGCCGAGACGGGCACGTCGCCGTGCTCGCCGACGTACTCGGCGTGGCCGGCCTGGTACCCGGGGCCGACGGGGATGTGCGCGTGGGCGACGAGGCCGCCCGTCGACACGTCGAAGAAGTCGGCGCCGGCGTCCTGGCACCAGCGCGCGACGGTGGCGGTCTGCGCCTCGTCCCAACCGCCCTCGACCCAGTCGGTGGCCGAGAACCGCACGAACACGGGCACCTGGTCGCCCACCTCGGCGCGCACGGCGCGCACGATCTCGAGCAGGAGTCGGGCGCGGCCGGCGAGGTCTCCGCCCCACGCGTCGTCGCGGAGGTTCGACAGCGGCGAGAGGAACTGGTGCACGAGGTAGCCGTGGGCCGCGTGCACCTCGACGAGGTCGAAGCCCGCGTCGATCGCGCGCCGTGCACCGGCGCGGAAGTCCTCGACGACCTGCAGGATGCCCGGCTCGTCGAGCGCGACGGGCTCGCGAAGGCCTTCGAACGCCTGCGCCGAGGCCGACACCGTCGTCCACCCGCCCTCGTCGAGCGGCTGGGAGCCCGGCCGGCGCAGCGGCTCGGCCCACACGGAGGCCTTGCGCCCGGCGTGCGCGAGCTGGATGCCGGAGGCCGCGCCCTGCGAGCGGATGAACCGGGTGATGCGCGACCAGGCGCCGGCCTGCTCGTCGTTCCAGATGCCGGTGTCGTGATCGGAGATGCGGCCCGCCGGGTTCACCGCGGTGGCCTCCGCGATCACGAGCCCCGCGCCGCCCGCGGCCATCGAGCCCAGGTGCACGAGGTGCCAGTCGTGCGGCACGCCGTCGAGCCCGGTCACCGAGTACTGGCAGAGCGGCGGCACCCACACCCGGTTCCGGATCGTCAACCCGCGGATCTCGATGGGGCGGAACAGCGCGGGCGCGGCACTCCGCGCGTCGGGCGTCGGCGCGTTCACGGGGCGAGGCTCCGCAGCCAGGACTCGAGCGAGGCGGCATCGACGAACACGTGGCCCTCGCCGCCGACGGCGATCGCGCCCTCGACGTTCTCGGCCTTGTTGTCGATGAACACGAATCGGTCGGGCTCGATGCCGAGCGCCGCCATGACGTGCTCGTAGATGGCAGCGTCGGGCTTCACGAGGTTCAGTTCCCCGCTCACGAACACGCGCTCGAACAGCGGCGCGAACGAGCCAGAGCGCAGCCACCCGGAGAAGTCCTCGCCCGCGTTCGAGAGGAGCGCGAGGCGGGTGCCCCCCTCGTGCAGCGCGTGCAGCACGCCGAGCGTGCCCGGGTCGACGCTGAGCCAGCTGCGATGGTCGATCGCCCAGAGCTCGTGCACGTCGACGGGGCTCCAGTCGGCGCCGATCTCGACCGCGACATCCGCCCAGTACCGGGCGATGCTGCTGGTGCCCTGGTCGAGGGCCGCGCGGTGCCGCCAGTAGGCCGCCCAGAACGCGGCCTCGGCGGGGGCCTCGACGGGCACGCCGGCGCGGCGGAGGAGCGCGGTGCGATCGGCGTCGCCCGGCGGGCGGGAGATGACCTCGCCGTAGTCGAAGACGACCACGCGGGGAGACAGGCTGATGGGTTCGAGGGCTGTTGCTGGCATCCGCACCAACCTATCGTTGGAGCATGGCCACCGAATGGCGCACCTGGAACGTCGACGACGCCCGAGCGCACGTCCGGGCGCCGCTGGCCGACGACGACAAGTACTCGCGGGGGGTGCTCGGCGTCGTCACGGGCTCGGTCGAGTTCCCGGGCGCGGCGGTGCTCGGCGTCTCCGCCGCGCACCGCACCGGCATCGGGCTCGTGCGCTACATCGGTCCGCGCAACGTGCGGCGCGAGGTGCTCGCGCGCCGGCCCGAGACGGTCGCGGGCCGCGGGCGCGTGCAGGCGTGGCTCCTCGGCTCGGGCATCGACCCGACGCGGCGCTCGTTCCTGCTGCTCGGCGACCTGCAGCACGCCCTCGCCGACGGCGTTCCGGTCGTGCTCGACGCCGGCGCCCTCGACCTCGTCGGCACCCACACGGCGCCGACCGTGATCACGCCGCACCTTCGCGAACTCGTCCGCCTCCTGAACGCCCGTGAGATCCCCTCGACCATCGAGGAGGTGCGGGCCGATCCCGGCGAATGGGCGCGGCGCGCGGCCGGGGAGCTGGGCGTCGCCGTGCTGTTGAAGGGCGCGACCACCTACGTCTGCGACCCGAGCGGCAACCACCGGGTCGTCACCGCACCGACGCACTGGCTCGCCACCGCGGGCACCGGCGACGTGCTGGGCGGCATCCTCGGCGCGTTGGCCGCGACCCATCACGGCGAGCTCGCGGGCGATGCCGAAGCGCTCACCGACCTCGCCGCGACCGCGGCGTGGGTGCAGGGCGAGGCCGCGCTGCGCGCGAGCACCGCGAACGGCGGCGGGCCGGTCGCGGCGCTCGACATCGCCGAGGCCGTGCCGGGGGTCGTCGGGGCGCTGCTCGCGGGCTGAACGGTCCGATCGGGCGCCGGATGCCTCCGCGGCGGCGCGGCTCCGCGGCTCCGCGGCGGCGCGGCAACGGCAGGCCGACCGAGTCGGGAGCCCGCCTCGGATAGGCTCGCAGACATGACGGACGGGCGTGACGCTGCGGCATCCGCCCCGCCCTTCCGGCGCTTCCTCGCGGGTCGCGGGGCCCTCTGGGCCGTCTTCCTGCTCGTGCACGGCGGCCTCGCCTGGCTGAACCTCAACGCGCCCGGACTGCCGCTCGGCGACGTCACCGGCGTCTACCTGCGCTGGGCCGAGAACGCGGCGAACGGCTGGGTGCGCATGGGCATCGACACGCCATGGGTGTATCCGATCCTCGCGTTCGCGCCGATGGCCGCCGCGCTCGCGTTCGGCGCGGCCTCGTACGCCCAGACCTGGCTGCTCATGGTGACCGCGCTCGACGCCGTCGCGTTCTCGGTGCTGATCGGCACGGCTCGGCTCTCGCGCACCCGCCGCATCGCCGCGTGGTGGTGGCTGGTCTTCCTGGCGCTGCTCGGGCCGATCGCCATGGGCCGCATCGACGCGATCACGGTGCCGTTCGCGATCCTCGGCCTGCTGATGGCGGCAGGCCGGCCGCGCGTGGCCGCCGTGCTCCTCACGATCGGCGCATGGCTCAAGGTCTGGCCAGCCGCGCTGCTCGCCGCCCTCGTCATCGCCGCCCGACGGCGCCGCGAGGTCGCCGGCATCGCCTTCGCGCTCAGCATCGGCATCCTGGGCGTCAGCCTCTTCGCGGGTGCGGGGCTGAATGCGTTCGGCTTCATCGAGGAGCAGGCCGGCCGAGGCCTGCAGATCGAGGCCCCGCTCGCGATCGCCTGGCTGTGGCAGATCGTCGCGGGCTCTCAGACCGTGCACATCGTCTACTCGCAGGACATCCTGACCTTCCAGATCGACGGGCCGGGCGCCGAGGCCGCCGCCGCGCTCACGACCCCGATGATGGCGATCGGCGTGCTCGCGGTCGTGCTGCTCGGCGTCCGGGCCGTGCGCCGCGGCGCGGCGTTCTCGCTCGTGCTGCCGCCGCTCGCGCTCGCGCTGCCGGTGGTGCTGATGCTGGCGAACAAGGTCGGGTCGCCCCAGTTCGTGACCTGGCTGGCCGCCCCCGTGGTGCTCGGGCTCGTCTACCGGCCGGCGAGGTTCGCGGTGCCGGCGCTCCTCGCGGCGGCGATCGCCCTGTTCACGCACATCATCTACCCGTACTGGTACGGCTGGCTCCTCGTGGCCGATCCGGCGTTCGTGTTCCTGCTGACGGTGAAGGTCGTGCTCCTGGTCGCGCTGCTCGTGTGGGCGGCGAGGGCCCTGTGGCAGGCTGGAGCGCGACGGGATCCTGCGCCGCACGCCACGTGACGCGCCCGCCGCGAGGAGGAATCATGCTGGTCGCATTCTCGGTCGCGCCGAGCGGCACTGGGCGCACCGACGGCTCCGTGCACGACGCGGTCGCCGCCGCCGTGAAGATCGTGCGGGAGTCGGGGCTCGCGAACCGCACCGACTCGATGTTCACGACCGTCGAGGGGGAGTGGGACGAGGTCTTCGACGTCGTGCGCCGCGCCACCGAGGCCGTCGGCGAGTACGGGTCGCGGGTCTCGCTCGTGCTGAAGGCCGACATCCGCCCCGGTTTCACGGGCGAGCTCGAGGGCAAGGTCGAACGGCTCGAGTCCGCGATCGAGCGCGCCTGACGCGAGTCCGACGGGTCTGACGGGGCCTTGACGGGGGTCTGAGGGGCCGGATGCCGCGGGGCGGACGCCTCGGCACCCTGGCCGCGTCCTCGAGGCGGCATCGACGGATCCGCCGCCGGCATCGAATCGATTCGATTCCTGTGCGAGAATCGACGGATGACCGACTTCGACGGCGGCCGGGCGGCCCTCTCGCCGGCCCGCATCCGCTTCGCCCTGCTCGCCCTCGCGCTCGGCGGCTTCGGCATCGGCTCCACCGAGTTCGTCGCCATGGGCCTGCTGCCCGAGATCGCCGGCAACCTGCTGCCCGACCTCGCGGCGACCTCGCCCGACGACGCGAACGCCCAGGCCGGATGGGTCATCTCGGCCTACGCCCTCGGCGTCGTCGTCGGCGCCCCGACGATCGCCGCCGCCGCCGCGAAGTGGCCCCGCAAGCGACTGCTCCTCGTGCTGCTCACGGCGTTCACGCTCGGCACGATCGCCTCGGCCGTGCTGCCCACCTTCGGCCTCGTGCTCGTCGCCCGATTCGTCTCGGCCCTGCCGCACGGCGCCTACTTCGGCATCGCCTCGCTCGTCGCCGCGAGCCTCATGGGCCCGGGCAAGCGCGCCCGCGGCGTCGCCCTCGTGCTCTCGGGCCTGACCATCGCCAACGTCATCGGCGTGCCCGCCATCACCTGGCTCGGGCAGGCCGCCGGCTGGCGCACCGCCTACCTCGCCGTGGCCGGCATCTTCGCGCTGACCTTCGTCGCCGTCGCCATCGCCGTGCCCTACCAGCCCGGCGACCCCGGAGCCACGATCCGGCGCGAGCTCGGCGCCTTCCGCCGGTCGCAGGTCTGGTTCGCCCTCGGCATCGGCGCGATCGGGTTCGGCGGCCTCTTCGCCGTGTACACCTACGTCGCCCCGCTCGCGGTGGAGGTCACCGGGCTGCCCGCGTCGCTCGTCCCGATCGTGCTCGTCGCCTTCGGCATCGGCATGACGCTCGGCAACCTCGTCGGCGGGCGCCTCGCCGACTGGAGCGTCCGGCGCAGCATGTACCTGTTCTTCGCCGTGCTCGCGATCTCGCTTCTCGTGCTCGGCTTCACCGCCACGAGCCCCGTCGGCCTCTTCACGGGCGTGTTCCTCATCGGCGGCTCCTCGGCCGCGCTCTCGCCGACGATCCAGGCGAGGCTCATGGACGTCGCCCGAGACAGCCAGTCGATCGCCGCAGCCCTGAACCACTCGGCGCTGAACATCGGCAACAGCCTCGGCGCGCTGTTCGGCGGCATGGCCATCGCGGCCGGCCTCGGCTACGTCGCGCCGATCTGGATCGGCTTCGCGCTGACGATCATGGGCGCCGTGCTCGCCCTCGCCTCGTTCGCCCTCGATCGCTCGCGCGGCCGGCGCGGCGTCGTCGTGCCCTACGCGACGGGCGCGGTCGAGGTCGTCGACGCCTGAGGGGCCGCGCCCCGGCAGCCGTCTCGGTTCGCGGTGAGCGCTGCTCCGCGGCATCCGCCCTCGGTTCGCAGCGCGGCTCAGGGATCGCCCCCGGATGCGCCCCGCCGGGCTCAGTCGGACTGCAGCAGGATGCCGTCGAGGATCGCCCGCTTGCGCAGGGCCACCTTCGTGCCGACGTCGAAGCCCGAGAGCCGGTACTTCTCGCGGATGCGCTTGAGGTAGCTCTTCGCGGTCTCCTCGGAGATGCCGAGCTGGAACGCGACCGCCTTCACCGGCTGCCCCGCGCCGTAGAGCGCCATCACACGGCGCTCCTGCGCGGAGAGCTTGGGCACCTCGCCCTCGGCGGCGAGCGCCACCTCGAGCTCGGGCGTGAGGTAGGTCTCGCCGAGCCGCGCCGCCCGGATCGCCTCGACGATGTTCTCGACCGGCTCGGACTTGACGAGGTAGCCGAGCGCACCGGACCCGAGCGCCTCGCGCACGACCGCGGGCTCGGAGTAGGTGCTCATGAGCATGGTCTGCACGCCCGCCGACTTCAGCATCGACAGCTTGAGCGAGACGGGGATGTTGTCGCGCAGGTCGAGGTCGAGCAGCACCACGTCGACCGGGAACTCGGGATGCGCGAGCAGCTCCGACCACGACGGCACGGCGGCCACGAGGTCGATGTCGGACGCGCTGCCTCGCAGCCACTCGGACAGTGCGCCCAGCAGCATGCGGTGATCGTCGACGATGGCGAGCCTGATCGGACTCTCGGTGTCAACCATTCGACTTCTCCTCCATCGGGTGGCCGGACTGGCGTTGGCCTGGTGCGTGCGCCTCAGGTTCGAGGCGGCAGACGATCTCGATGCGGAAGCCTACTGCGGTCGTGATCACCTGGTGCACTCCGACACTAGCGACTGCCTCCCACGTCGAGGGGTCGACGCGGCGGTGAGTGACGCCGTCGACCTGGATCGCGATGTCGATCGTGGCCGCGTCGGGGCCCGCCGCGAGGTCGTGGATCGCCGGCTCGTGCTCGTCGTCGTGCTCGCGGCAGACGATCACGACCGAGGCGGGGGCCGCCGACGGCTTCGCCGGGTCGGCGACGAGGAGCCACAGCGCGAGCAGGAGCCCCTCGCGCTGCGCGGGGGAGAGCGGCCCGGCGAGACCGGTGGGGTCGTCGACGACGACGCGCCCGCTGAGGTACTTCGACTCGGCGACGGCGTGCCGGAGCCACGTGTCGTTGCGCCCCTCGATGAGCCGGACGCGCAGCCTCGCCGCGAGGTCGCCCGCGCGTTCCGCGTCGGCGGGCGGCAGCGGGAGGCCGATGCGTCCGGCGCTGACGTCCTCGAGGAGGGTCTCGGCGTCGAAGTCGAGCTGGGCGAGTTCCTCCGACGCGCGCATGCCGACCGCGGACCTCGCCGTGCCCACCGTGCTCTGCACGAGCGAGAGGTCGAGCTCGTGCCGCACGAGACGGCTGAACCCCTCGAGCAGCACCTTCGTGAGCACCATCGGCAGCACGGTGGCCGCCGCGATCGCGACCGCCGGCACCACGGCGGCGCCCGCCGTGCCGAGCTGCGCGAGGGCCTCGACGGCGAGCACGACGCCGATGGCGCTCGCGATGCCGAGCGACACGCGGATGGGTCGGATCGTGGCCACCGGCATGAGGACGGCGCCGATCGCGGGAGCGGCGGTGGGCGTGAGCCCGAGGGCGAGCGTGCCGATCGTGGCCTGCACGTCGAGCCACACGGGCAGCACGAGCGCGGCGAGCAGCATCACGTAGAGCCAGCCGGGCAGTCCGCCCAGCACGAGGCGCGCGGCGACGCCGACCGCGATGATCGAGGCGAGGGCGATCCACGCCGGCCAGGGGCCCAGGCCGGGCGGGAAGTACGGCGTCATCGCCACCGCGTGCAGCAGGTGGGCGATGACGATCAGCCCGCCGGCGATGGTCGCGCCGATCGCCGGCCGACGGCCGCCGTGGCTCGAACGGATGTCGCTGGCCGCGCGGGCCGAGCGGCTCGGGCGGAGGAACGAATGCTCGATGATGGGCGTCGTGCTGTCGTGGCCGCGCCCGACGCCCCGTGACGATGCGCTCATGCCTTCGGCACCTCCAGCATGACCGTCGTGCCCGAGCCGGGCGAGGAGAACACCCTCGCCCGCCCGCCGACCGCCTGCAGGCGCCCGACCACCGACTCCGCGAAGCCGAGACGCGCGGGGTCGATGCCGGCGGGCTCGAAGCCGTCGCCCGCGTCGGTCACCATGGCGCGCACCGTGTGCTCGTCGTCGGTGATGGTGACGTCGGCCTCGAAGACGCCGGAGTGGCGCCGCACGTTCTCGAGGCACTCGCCCAGCGCCCCGACGAGGGCGTCGAGATGCTCGCGCGGCAGGGCGAGCTGCGCCGCGCCGTGCCAGCTGACGTCGAGGCCCATGCGCGCGAACCGCTGCCGCACGGACTCGAACGTCGTGCTCAGCAGGTCGTCGTCGGACCCGGGGGAGAAGATCGCGTTCGAGCCGCCGTCGAGGGGGACCCCGAGACGGAGCTGACGGAGCAGGCGCGCGTCGTCGCCCGCCTGGTCTCGGAGGGCCCCGGCCCCGACGCCCACCCCCGAGTGCGCGAGGAGGGAGAGGGTCGCGAGCACCGTGTCGTGCAGCACCCTGGCGTCTTGCCGCTGCTGCGCCTCGAGCTCGCTCGCGAGCCGCTCGGCCTCATGCGCGCGGCCCACCTCCGCGATGCGCGCCGCGGCCACGCCGACGCCGTTGTCGAGCCATCCGGCCAGCACGGCGAGCACGGCCCATCCGACCGCCGTCACGACGGCGACGGCGAGCAGGTCGTGCCCGAACCAGAGCGCCGCGGCCCATTCGCCGACGAGCACCACGGCGGCGAGCGTGCCCACGAGCACCGGGCCCCGCGGGCGCACGACGAGCGTGGGCGCGACCGACGCGCTCGTCACGCCGCCGGTGACGGCGAGCGCGGTGCTCGCGCCGGGGTCGAGCACGCTCGCCGAGCCGAGCACGAACACGAGGACGACGGATGCCGCGACCAGGACGATCGCCGCCGCGAGCGAGCCGCGCACGGTGTGCACCACGGCGAGCGCGGCGATGCCGATCGACAGGGCCGTGGCGACCGCGAGCTCGGAGCCGGCCGTCGTGCCGGGCACGAGAAGGCACGCGAACGCTCCGACGGAACCGACGATCGCGGTCGTGCGGGCGAGACGCCGCAGCAACCGATCGCGTTCCTTGTGGATGCGCTTCACGTCGCCCTCGTCTCGTGCTCGTCAGGCCGGATCGGTGGGATCCGTGCGGGCGCCGCGCACGTGCGTGCGGCGACGGCGCCGTTGCTCTCGAAGATTACTCCAGAGCGCCCGTCATGCGGCGAGCAGGGCGGCGAGGGCGGCACCGACGACCTCGTGCTCGATGAGGAAGGCGTCGTGTCCGTACTCCGAGCGCACGACGACGGGGTCGGTGCCGTGCACGCTGTTCGGGAGCGCCGCGGCGAGCTCGACCTGGCCCGCGAGCGGGAAGTACCGGTCGCTGTCGATGCCGAGGACGAGGCTCTTCGCCGTGACGCGCGCGAGCGCGCCGGCCACGGTGCCGCGGCCGCGCGCGAGGTCGTGCGAGTTCATCGCCTCGGTGAGCACGAGGTAGCTGTTGGCGTCGAACCGGCGGGTGAACTTGTTGCCGTGGAAGTCGAGGTAGGACTCGACGGCGAAGCGACCGCCGCCGCCGAGCGGGTCGATCTCGCTCTGCCAGCCGCGCTCGAACCGCGCGTTGAGCTCGGCCGAGGTGCGGTAGTTCAGCATCGCCATGCGCCGGGCGAGCGACAGACCCCTCGTCGGCCCGTCGCCGTCTGGCGCGTCGTAGAAGTCGCCGTCGCGGAACGCGGGGTCGGAGCGCACCGCCTCGATCTGCACCGAGTTCAGGGCGATCTGGTCGGCGGTGGTCGCGGGCGGCGCGGCGAGCACCGCGATGCGCTCGACCGCGTCGGGCGCCATGACGGCCCACTCGAGCACGTGCATCGCGCCCATCGAGCCGCCCACGACGGCCGCGAAGCGCTCGATGCCGAGCTCGCGGGCGAACGCGATCTGCGCGTTCACCTGGTCGCGGATCGTGAGGAACGGGAACCGCGAGCCCCACTCGGACCCGTGGGGCGCGAACGAGGCCGGGCCGGTCGAGCCCTGGCAGCCGCCCAGCACGTTGGGGGCGACCACGAACCAGCGGTCGGTGTCGATCGCGAGGCCCGGGCCGACGACGCCCGGCCACCAGCCCGCGCTCGCGTGCCCCGGGCCCGCGGGGCCGAGGACGTGGCTGTCGCCGGTGAGGGCGTGCAGCACGAGCACGGCGTTGTCGCGCGCGGGCGAGAGCTCGCCCCAGGACTCGTACGCGATGCGCGCGCCGGGCAGGGTGCGCCCGGACTCGAGCGGCAGGTCGCCGACGGCGACGAAACGGCGATCGCCGACCGGGTCGCCCTCGCGCCAGGCCCCCGTGACCGGCGCGCGGGCCGCGAGCGCGAGCGCGCCCGCCTCGGGCACGATCGCCGCCGGCACCGCATCGGTCATCGTCTGCCAGTCCATGCCTCGATTCTCCCGGACGCCGGATGCTCCCGCGGGATTGTTACGGCGGCGGGCAGACGCGTCGACGGCACGGCGAGGCGGAGCGGCTCCCACGAGAACGGCGGATGCCGCGGGCCCGTGCAGCCCGCGGCATCCGCCGTTCGTCGTCGCTCGCGTCAGAGGCGCGCGGCCGCCGTCGCGACCCGCGCCGCGGCGAAGCCCGCCTCGAGGTCGGCCTTGAGGTCGTCGACGTTCTCGATGCCGACCGAGAGCCGCACGAGGCCCGGCGTGACGCCGGTCGTGAGCTGCTGCTCGGGGGTGAGCTGCGAGTGCGTCGTCGACGCCGGGTGGATCACGAGCGAGCGCACGTCGCCGATGTTCGCGAGGTGCGAGAACAGCGACAGGCTATCGACGAGCGCGCGACCGGCGTCGACGCCGCCCTTGAGCTCGAACGAGAGCACCGCGCCGACGCCCTTCGGCGCGTAGCGGTTGGCCGCCGCGTACCACGGGCTCGAGGGCAGGCCCGAGTAGTTGACGCTCGCGACGTCGGGGTGGCCGTCGAGCCACTCCGCGATCTCCTGCGCGTTCTGCACGTGGCGTTCGATGCGCAGCGACAGGGTCTCGATGCCCTGGATCAGCTGCCACGCGCTCGCCGGGGCGATGGAGGCGCCGAGGTCGCGCAGCAGCTGCACGCGGGCCTTGATGACGTACGCGAGCGAGTCGCCCACCGCGGCGGTGTAGCTGGCGCCGTGGTACGAGGGGTCGGGCTCGGTGAGGCCGGGGAACCGGTCGACGTGCTTCGACCACTCGAACGCGCCGCCGTCGACGATGACGCCGCCGATGACGGTGCCGTGGCCGCCGAGGAACTTCGTCGCCGAGTGCACGATGATGTCGGCGCCGTGCTCGAACGGGCGGATGAGGTACGGCGTCGCGATCGTGTTGTCGACGATGAGCGGCACGCCCGACTCGTGGGCGACGTCGGCGACGAGGCGGATGTCGAGCACGTTGATCTTCGGGTTGCCGATCGTCTCGGCGAAGAAGAGCTTCGTGTTCGGACGCACCGCGCGGCGCCACTCGTCGGCGTCGTCCTGGTTCTCGACGAAGGTGGTCTCGATGCCGAGCTTGGCGAGCGTGTACTTGAAGAGGTTGTACGTGCCGCCGTAGATCGACGAGGAGGAGACGATGTGGTCGCCCGCCTGCGCGATGTTCAGCACCGCGAAGGTCGAGGCCGACTGGCCGGATGCGACGAGCAGCGCGCCGCTGCCGCCCTCGAGCGCGGCGATGCGCTCTTCGACGACGGCCTGCGTCGGGTTCTGGATGCGGGTGTAGATGTTGCCGAACTCGGCGAGCGCGAACAGGTTCTGCGCGTGCTGGGCGTTGTCGAACACGTACGAGGTGGTCTGGTAGATCGGCGTGGCGCGGGCGTGCGTGACCGGGTCGGGCGCTGCGCCGGAATGCACCTGCTTCGTCTCGAAGCGCCAGTCGGCGGAGTTCTCGCTCATGTGCTCTCCTTCTCGGATCGTGGCGCGGGCTCGCCGCGATCAGGCCACGCTACGTACGTCGCGACGGCGGGGCAACGACGGCCGACACACGGCGTCACGGCGTCACGGCTGCCGAGGGGCCCCGCCCGGCGGCGGCACCTGCGGCGGCGGCGCGTCGCCCGGCGGGGGAGCGTCGCCCGGCAGCATCGGCAGCACGATCGTGCCGGTGGCCGTCGCGGGCTCGGGGCGGAACAGCCATCTGGCCCGCGGCTGCACGAGCGGCCGGAACACCCGTCGCACCGGTTTCAGCGAGAGCACGATCGAGATGCCCACGCAGAACGCCATCATCGCCGGGAGCACCCAGAACGGCTGGTCGCCCTCGAGCACGGCGGTCTCGCGGAACGGGTAGAGCACGAAGGAGTGCAGGAGGTAGATGTACATCGTCGCGCCGCCGAAGGACGTGAACCAGTGCCGCCCGCGCGGCATGAGCACGAGGAACGCGACGGCGAGCAGCATGGCGAGCAGGAGCAGGACGAGGCGGATGGCGCCCGACCACGGCTCGTCGTAGCCGATCGCCTCGTACGACTCGTCGTAGAGCATGAAGCGGCGCAGCTTCAGGTCGCGGAGCGTCTCGATGGTGGCGGGCATGATCGCGAGCACGGTGCCGAGCAGCACGATGGCGCCGGCCCGCCAGCGCCAGGCGACGGCCGACCCGAGGGCGAGCCAGCGGTCGGTGATCTGCCACTGCCGCAGCTTCCAGCCGAAGACGAAGAACGGCAGCATGCCGAACGTGCGCGTGAGCGCGAGGGTCGAGTCGATGGACTCGGTGTAGCCCGCGGCGATCGAGACCGCGATCGCGATGAGCAGCGGATACCGCAGCAGCACGAGATACGGCAGCACGATGCGCCAGACGGCGAGCGCGATGAGGAACCAGAGGGTCCACGACGCCGTCGTGTAGTCGAGCGGAACGTCGCTGCCGAGCAGCCACTTGATGACGGTCCAGATCGTCTCGAAGATGAAGTACGGGAAGACGATGTCGGTCAGGATCTGCCGCAGCGCCTTCGCGTTCGGCGGCCCCGACTTCGCGAAGTAGCCGCTCACCGTGACGAACACGGCGACGTGGAACGAGTAGATGAACAGGTAGACGCTGTAGGCGCTGTCGGACTCCGCGATGAGGGGGAGGATGCCGTGGCCGATGACGACGAGCGTGATCGCGATCCAGCGGGCGTTGTCCCAGAGCGGAACCCTTCGCCGCGTCGCGTGCCTCGGCGTCGCGGTGTGTTGCATCCCACCATTCAACCGCAGTCGGGCGGATGCCGCACCGCGGGCGCTCGCCGATCGAGGAGCGCCGCCCGCGGCGTGTTCGCCGATCGAGGAGCGCCGCCCGCGGCGTGTTCGCCGATCGAGGAGCGCCGCCCGCGGCGCGTCTCGAGATCGCGTCCCGATCCGCTCCTTC
This sequence comes from Agromyces terreus, assembly GCF_009749465.1. Classification (GTDB taxonomy): domain Bacteria; phylum Actinomycetota; class Actinomycetes; order Actinomycetales; family Microbacteriaceae; genus Agromyces; species Agromyces terreus. Next base: position 29,803 of record NZ_WBIS01000005.1, on the reverse strand, counting down.
GTCGCCCCCGACCGGCGGGTTGCCCCCGCCCCTTCGACCCCACCGGGCCGGCGCACGGCAGAATGGGGCCCATGAGTGTTTTCCGTGTTGTCGTGACCGGTGCGAGTTCGGGCATCGGAGCCGCCACGGTGCGCGCCTTCCGTGCCGCCGGATGGGAGGTGCTCGGCGTGGCCCGCCGCGAGGACCGCCTGCGGGAGCTCGCCGAGGAGACCGGGGCATCCGTCTTCGTCGCCGACCTGACGGTGCAGTCCGACGTCGACGCCCTGCGCGATCACGTCGAGGCCACCGGCCCGGTGCACGCGCTCGTGAACAACGCGGGCGGCGCGAAGGGGCTCGAGAGCGTCGAGGCCTCGTCGGTCGAGGACTGGGCGTGGATGTTCGAGGTCAACGTGCTCGCGCTGAAGCGCGTGACCTCGGCGCTGCTGCCCCTGATCCGGCGCGGCGCGACCGAACGCGGCGTGGGCGACGTCGTGAACGTCACCTCGATCGCCGGGCACACCGCCTACGTCGGCGGCGGCGGCTACAACGCCGCGAAGTTCGCCGCGCACGCGCTCACCGCGGTGCTGCGCCTCGAGCTCAGCGGCGAGCCGCTCCGCGTCATCGAGGTCGCGCCCGGAATGGTGAAGACCGAGGAGTTCGCGCTCGTGCGGTTCGGCGGCGACCGGGCGCGTGCCGATGCGGTGTACGACGACGTGCCCGAGCCGCTCGTCGCCGAGGACGTCGCCGAGGTCATCGTCGACGCGGTGACGAAGCCCCGCCACGTCGACCTCGACCTCGTCGTCGTGAAGCCCGTCGCCCAGTCGGCGCCGCACCTCGTGGCCAAGGGCGCGCTGGCCGTGCGCACTCCGGACGGCGACTGAACGTGGCCGCCGCGCCCTCGAGGCCCGCTCCGCGTCGTGACGCGTGGGAGCGGGTCACGACCGTGCCGCTCGTGCTGCTCGGCGTCGTCTTCATCGTCGCCTACACGGTCTACGTGCTCGCCCCGTGGATTCCGCGCGGGCCCGGATCGGCGCTGTTCGTCTCGCTCATGGTCGCCTGGCTCGTGTTCGTGGCCGACGTGGTCGTGCGCATCGCGCTCACCCCTCGCGGCGGCCGATGGGCGTTCATCCGCACGCATCCGATCGACGTGCTCTCGGCGGCGTTGCCCGTCTTCCGGGCCTTCCGCGTGCTCGCGCTGTTGCGCAACGTGCCGTACCTGCAGCGGCGGAGCGGATCCGCGGTGCGCGCGAACATCATCATCTACGCGACGACGTACGCGGTCGTGTTCGTGTACTTCATCGCCCTGGCCACGCTGCAGGCCGAGCGCGACGCCTCCGGCGCCACGATCACCTCCTTCGGCGACGCGATCTGGTGGGCGGTCGTGACCATCGCGACCGTCGGCTACGGCGACATGTACCCCGTCACCACCGGGGGGCGCGTCTACGCGGTCCTGCTGATGGCGGGCGGCATCGTCATCGTCGGCACCGCGTCGGCCACGGTGATCTCGTACATCGGCGAACGCGTCAGCCAAACACGCGAACGGCACGGCGGATCCGCCGCGCTCGACATCGCGCACGCCGTCGTCGACGACGCTCCCGACACGGCGGACGGAACAGCGGAGGGCGGAGCCGATGCATCCGGCGATCGAGGTCGCCCCGCCTGAGCGGCCGCGCACCGGCGGGAGCGCGGCGACTACCCTTGTCGCATGAGCTTCGATGCGAATGACGGCGGCCCGGCAGATGACGGCGTCCGGCGCGAGATCCTGACCTGGGACGACTTCGCGGAGGCCTCGCGCAGCGTTGCGGCCGACGTGCTCGCCACCGGGTTCCGGCCCGATGTCGTGATCGCGATCGCCCGCGGCGGACTCCTCTTCGCGGGGGCCATCGCCTACGCGCTCGGAACGAAGGCGTGCGGCTCGATCAACGTCGAGTTCTACTCCGGCATCGACGAGCGCCTGCCCGAGCCGATCCTGCACCCGCCGATGCTCGATGCCCCGGCGCTCGACGGCAAGCGCGTGCTGCTCGTCGACGACGTGTCCGACTCCGGTCGCACGTTGGCGAAGGTCGTCGCCATCCTGGGCGATGCGGGCGCCGAGGTGCGCAGCGCGACGCTCTACACGAAGTCGCACACGGTGCTCGAGCCCGACTTCGACTACCGCCGTACCGACGACTGGATCGTGTTCCCGTGGTCGGCGCTGCCGCCCGTGCAGGTCGCCGCGGCCGAGGGGTCGGTCGCATGAGCGTGCACCTCGTCGGCGGCGGTGCGCTGAGCCCCGCGGATGCCCCGCTGTACGCCCCGTTTTTCGCCGAGGCGGCCGCCCGCGGTCGGGCGGCCGGGCGGGCGCTTCCGCGCATCGCGGTGATCTCGCTGCATCCCGAGAGCGCCTCGCGCGCGCCCGAGTTGGTCGAGGTGCTCTCCACTGCCGGGTCGTTCGACGCCGTCGTGACGGCCGCCGTCGGCGGCGACGTCGTCGAGCCGACGGCCGTGGCCGACGTCGACGGCATCGCCGTGGGCGGGGGCGTCGTCGAAGAGGTGCGCGCCGGCCTCGAACCGGTGTTCGGCGAACTGCGGCGCCAGGTGGCGTCGGGCGTGCCGTACCTCGGCATCTCGGCGGGCGCGATGATCGCCGCCGAGGGGTCGCTCGGCGGCGGCTCGCGCATCGACGACGTGACGGTCGCCCCCGAAGACCCCGAAGATCCGGCCGAGCTCGTCGTCGAGGGCGGCATCGGACTCGTCGACGTCGCGGTCGACGCGCACGTCGCCCAGCGCGGGACCCTCTCCCGCCTCGTCGCGGCCGTCGAGTCCGGACTCATCGAGAGCGCCCTCGGCATCGACGAGCGCACGGCGCTCATCGTCGGCGAAGGCGGGCTGCGGGTCGTCGGCTCCGGCAGCGTCTGGCGCGTGCTCTCCACGGACGGCGGCGTCCTCGTCTCCACGCTCGGAGCCTGACCGGGTGAAGACGCTCGACGAGCTCGCCGCCGACGGACTCCTCGATCCGGGCTGGGCGGCGGCGTTGCAGCCCGTGGCCGGCGACATCGCCGCGCTCGGAGAGTTCCTCCGCGCCGAGACCGCCGCCGGGCGCGGCTACCTGCCCGCCGGCGATCGGGTGCTCCGTGCGTTCGCCGCGCCCCTCGACGGCGTGCGGGTGCTCATCGTCGGCCAGGACCCGTACCCGACTCCGGGGCATCCGATCGGCCTGTCCTTCGCGGTCGAGGGCCACGTGCGCCCACTGCCGCGCAGCCTCGGCAACATCTACGCGGAGCTCGCCGCCGACCTCGACGTCGTGCCGCCCGTGCACGGCGACCTCTCGGCGTGGACCGGCAACGGCGTCATGCTCCTGAACCGCGTGCTCACCGTCGAACCGGGCGATGCCGGCTCCCATCGAGGCAGGGGCTGGGAGCGGGTGACCGACCACGCGATCCGCACGCTCGCCGCGCGCGGCACGCCGCTCGTGGCGGTGCTCTGGGGGCGCGATGCGCAGCAGCTGAAGCCGCTGCTCGGCGCCACCCCCGTCATCGAGTCCGCGCATCCGAGCCCGCTGTCCGCGCGGCGCGGCTTCTTCGGATCCCGCCCGTTCAGCCGGGCGAACGAACTCCTCGTCGCGCAGGGCGGGGAGCCCGTGGACTGGTCGCTCCCGCCGGCGGTCGAGTAGCGGAGCGATCTCGTCGGTCGAGGGCGCAGCGGGCCCTCGTCGGTCGAGGAGCGCAGCGTCTCGAGACCTCGTCGGTCGAGGAGCGCAGCGTCTCGAGACCTCGTCGGTCGAGGAGCGCAGCGTCTCGAGACCATCGCTTCGACCAACTGCAGGAAGAACGACCGACACGCCGACCGTGCGGGCGGGCCGAGCGGCGTGTCGCCGGAATCCTCCTGCAACTCGTGCTGGCGACGGCCTCGAGGGGGCCGGGGCGGGTCATGCCCGGCGTCGGCTCGGCCTGACACCCGCGGCATCCGCTCGCCCGCGGCATCCGCTCGCCCGCGACATCCGCTCGCAACACGCCCGGCGTAAGGTGGTCGCCATGCTCGAGGAGGAATACCAGCAGCGTCGCACACTGCCGCCGCACCTGCGCAAGGCACCGCCGGCCGAGGCGCCGTTCGCCTACCGGCTGCGAGACGCGGTCCCGGCCGATCTGCCGGCCGTGCGCGAGATCTACAACTACTACGTCGCGAACTCGACCGTCACCTTCGACGAGGACGCGATGACCCTCCGCGAGTGGAAGGCGAAGTTCGCGTACCTCCACAAGCTGGGCATGCCCTTCCTCGTCGCCGAGGCGCCGTCGGGGCAGCTGCTCGGGTACGCGCTGGTCTCGCCCTGGAAGCAGAAGCGCGCCTACCGCTTCACCGTCGAGAACTCGATCTACCTGGGCCCCGCGGCGTCCGGCAAGGGGCTCGGGCGCGCGCTGCTCGCCGAGCTCATCGACCGGTCGAAGGCGGCGGGCCTGAAGGAGATCATCGCGGTGGTCGCCGACCAGGGCGCCGAGGCCTCGATCGCCCTGCACGAGAAGTTCGGCTTCGTCGAGATCGGCCGCATGGGGCGGGTCGGCTTCAAGTTCGACCGCTGGCTCGGCACCGTGCTCTTGCAGAAGACGCTGAAGTAGGGCGGCGGGTCCGCGGCAGCTGCGCCGGCATCCGATGAGGCCGGTGAACCGGCGAGTCGTCAGAAGGTGATCTCGAGCGTGCCGGCAGCTGGCGGACCCGCGAGCGCCACGACGAGGCCCGTCGCCGCGAAGAGCGCGGGATGCGCGAGCCCGATCACGATGCGGCGCACGGCCGGCCGGGCCTCGAACAGGCTCGCCGGCACGCGGTCGCCCTTCGGCACCTCGGCCCAACCGCGCACCCTCACGAGGAACCACGCGCAGCGAAGCACGAACGCCGCCCAGAGCACCGCGGCCACGACCGGTACGACGACGAGCATGAGGTCGAGGCCGATGCCGATGATCTCGTCTTCGCGCTGCTCGGCCGCGAGCTGGATCGACTGCGAGATCGCGGCCCCGACGACCACCGACAGGCCCCACGCGGCCAGTCCGAACACGAGCGCGAGATATCGCACGAAGAAGTGCGAGAACACCGAGCTCATCTCCTCGAAGTGCGACCGTGGGGTCGCGGCGAGCACGAGCACGGTCGCGAACGTCGACGGCAGCACGAGCAGGCCGATCAGGAGCCAGTCGATCAGTCCGTGCCAGTCGAGTGACACCGCGACGAGGAGTGCGGCGCCGAACACGAGGCTCCACGCCACACCCCAGACGAGCGGATGCCGCGTGATCGAGTCGATGACGTGGGCCACCACCGGATTCCTGCGCACGGGGTCATGCTATCCGTCGGGCGCCGCAGGAGCCGTAGGCTCGAGCCGTGGAACTGCACGAGCACACGGCCCTCGAACTGCACCAGCTGCTGCAGCGCGGGGAGGTGTCGCCGGTCGAGGTCGCGGCGCACTACCTGGCGCGCATCGAGCGCCTCGATCCCGAGCTCGGCGCCTTCGCGACGGTGACGCCCGAGCGGGCGCTCGAACGGGCCGCGGCGGTGGCGGCCGAGGTGCCGAGACCGGCCCCGCTGTGGGGCATGCCGCTCGGCGACAAGGATCTGCATCCGCGGGCCGGGGTGCCGACGGCCTTCGGGTCGCGTGCGTTCTCGGGCTTCGTGCCGGATGCCTCCGACGAGACCGTGCAGGCCGTCGACGATGCCGGCGCGGTGAGCCTCGGCAAGACCGCGACCCCCGAGTTCGGCCTGCCCTCGTACACCGAGGCGCTCGTCGGGCGTCCGACGCGCAACCCGTGGGATCCGACGCTCGGCGCTGGCGGCTCGAGCGGGGGCGCGGCGGCGGCCGTCGCGTCGGGCATGCTGCCCTTCGCCCCGGGCTCCGACGGCGGCGGATCGATCCGCATCCCGGCCGCGGCGTGCGGGCTCGTGGGCGTGAAGCCGTCGCGCGGCCGCGTGCCGAGCGGATCGGGGCTCGCGAGCCTCGCCGGGCTCGGCGTGGTCGGCGCGATCGGGCGCACCGTCGCCGATGCGGCGCTCCTGCTCGACGGGCTCATCGCACCGACCGGGTATCCCGCGCGGCATCGCTCCTCGGTGCGGGCGCCCGGCGACGACGGGCCGTACCTCGGCGCCGCGATCCGCGGGGAGGGGCGCTTCCAGATCGGCGTGCTGGGCGATTCGCCGTGGGACGACGCGTACGACATCGTCGTCGCGCCCGAGGCGCGGTCGGCGCTCGACCGCGCCGTCGCGGTGCTCGACGCGGGCCGTCACGGGATCGAGCTGATCCCGCCGGCGCCCGAGCCCGGCTACGCGCCCGCGTTCCGCACGATCTGGCAGGCCGGTGCGGCCTCGATCCCGGTCGAGGGGGAGCGGCTCGCGCTGCTCGAGCCCCTCACGCAGTGGCTCCTCGAGCGCGGGCGGGCACTGCCCGCGCGGCAGCTCGCCGAGTCGCTCTCCTGGCTCGCCGAGTACGAGCGTCGCGTCATCGCGAGGTTCGCGCCGTACGACGCCGTGCTCTCGCCCGCCCTGGCGATGACGCCTCGGCCGGTCGGCTGGTACGACGCCGACGACGGCGAGCGCAATTTCGCGCAGCAGGTGCAGTACACGCCGTTCACCTCGTTCGTCAACGTGTCGGGGCTGCCCGCCGTGACCGTGCCCGTGGAGTTCACCGCCGACGGCGCCCCCATGGGGGTGCAGCTCATCGGGCGTCCGGGCGGGGAGGCGACGCTCTTCTCGATCGCGGCGCACCTCGAGCGGCGGTTGCGGCGCGAGCCGAGGCATCCGCCCGTCTGGTGACCTGCGGGTCGACCGCGCGACGCGCTGATTCGGGCCGCCCGCGCCCGTATGTCAGACTTAGGTAATGCTTACCTCAACTGCCGGCGTTGCGCCCAGGGTGCGCCCCGCGTACCGCAACTTCCGCGTCGAGGTCGCTCGCGTCGAACGGCTCTCGCCCACGTTCACGAGCATCACCTTCACGGGCGACGACCTCGCCGACTTCGGCACCGCCGGCCTCGACCAGCGCGTGAAGATCGTGCTGCCGCTCGAGTCCGACGGCTTCGCCTCGTTCCCCGACGGCGAGCAGTGGTACCCGATGTGGCGCGAGCTGCCGGGCGAGCGCCGCAACCCGTTCCGCACCTACACGGTGCGCGCCGTCCGGCCCGACGCGCGCGAGGTCGACGTCGTCTTCGCCGGGCACGGCGACGGCGGCCCCGCCTCGGCGTGGGCCTCGCGCGCACGCCCCGGCGACGAGATCGTCATCATCGGCCCCGACGAGTTCGGCCCCGCCCGAGCCACCGGCATCGACTGGCGTCCGGGCGAGGTCGACACGCTCCTCCTCGCGGGCGACGAGACCGCGGTGCCCGCCATCTGCGCGATCCTCGAGTCCCTCCCGGCGGATGCCTCGGGGGCGGCCTTCCTCGAGGTCCCGACGGCCGGCGACCGCCTCGAGGTGCGCGCCCCGGCCGGCATCCGGGTGACGTGGCTGGCCAGGGGGGCCGACCACGACGCGGTGTCCGCGGCCCACGGCGAACTCCTCGCGCCGGCCGTGCGCGACTGGGTCGTGCGCCACCTCGCCGATCTCGGCGTGAGCCGGGCGGGCGGCGACGCGGCCGCCGCGGCGCTCGCCGAGGCCGAGCGCGCCGATCTGCCCGACACCGCGCTGTGGGACGTGCCGGAGGGCCAGAGCCTCGACGGCGCGTGCTACGCCTGGCTCGCGGGCGAGGCATCCGTCATCACCGGGCTCCGACGCTTCCTGGTGCGCGAGGCCGGTCTCGACCGGCGACAGGTCGCGTTCATGGGCTACTGGCGCCGCGGACGAGCCGAACTCGAGTGAGCGTCCCGCATTCCGCGACGGGCCGCACGGCCGGTTCGCTCGTGCCGGAGGCGCCCGCAGCGGGCCGGAGCTCCGGCGGCACCGGTCGGTCGGGTGGGCGCGACGGCGCACGCCGCCGCCCGCGGCGCGTCGGCACCGCCCGCGCGCTCGCCGTGCTGGCCGCCTGCACGCTCGCGCTGCTCGCGATCGTGGCCGCGAGCCTCGCCTTCGGCGTGCGGTCCATCGACCCGGCCGTGGTCTGGCAGGCCGTCATCGGCCCCGACGCCGCGAACGCCGACCACAACGTCGTCTGGCAGCTGCGCGTGCCCCGCACGGTCATCGGCCTGCTCGCGGGGGTGGCGCTCGGGCTCGCGGGCACCCTCATCCAGGGCGTCACCCGCAACCCCATCGCCGACCCGGGCCTGCTCGGGCTGAACTCGGGCGCCTCGCTCGCGGTCGTGCTCGCGATCTCCTTCCTCGGGGTGAGCGCGCCGCTCGAGTACATCTGGTTCGCGTTCGGCGGCGCCGCGGCGGCGGCCGCCGTCGTCTTCTCCATCGGGCGCGGCCAGCCCGTCCGCCTCGCCCTCGTGGGCGCCGCGGTGACCGCGTTCATCACGCCGCTCATCGCGCTCGTGCTCCTCCGCGACGTCGACGCCTTCAACCAGTACCGGTTCTGGGCCGTCGGCTCGCTCACCGGTCGCGGCCTCGAGGTCGCCGCGGTGCTCTGGCCGTTCATCCTCCTGGGCGCGGTCATCGCCTTCGTGCTCGCGAACCGGCTGAACCTGATCGCCCTCGGCGACGACGTGGCGAATTCGCTCGGACAGCGCGTCGGCACCACGCGCGCCGTCGCGGGCCTGGCGCTCGTGCTCCTCTGCGGCACCGCGACCGCCCTCGCCGGGCCGATCGCGCTCGTCGGCCTCGTGGTCCCGCACGCGGCGCGCCGGCTCGTGGGCAGCGACTACCGCTGGATCATGCCGACCGCGCTGCTGCTCGGCCCCGTCATGCTGCTCGCCGCCGACGTCATCGGCCGCCTCATCGTGCCGAACTCCGAACTCGAGGCGGGGGTCGTCGCCGCCTTCCTCGGTGCTCCGGTGCTCATCGCGATCGCGCGCAGCAGGAACGTGGCGGGTCTGTGATGGCGATGACGACGGATGCCACGACGCGACCCGCCGCGGACCTCGCCGACGTGCGGGCGGGCGTCGCCGCGGTGCGCCGCCGCAACCGCATGCGCCTCGCGCTGACCCTGGGCATCGGCACCGTGGTCGCGGCCGTCTTCGCCGTGATCGCCCTCTCGTCGGGCGCCGCGAGCCTCACGCCCGATCGGGTGCTCGCGACCCTGTTCGGGCAGGGCGACCGAACCGAGAACCTCGTCGTCTTCACGCTCCGGCTGCCGCGCATCCTCGCCGCGCTGTTCGTCGGGGCGGCGTTCGGCCTCGCGGGAGCGGTCTTCCAGGCCGTGCTCCGCAATCCGCTCGCGAGCCCCGACATCCTCGGCGTCTCGGCCGGCGCGAGCCTCGGCGCCGTCTGGGCGATCCTCGGCCTCGGCCTCGCGGGCGCCGTGGTGTCGGGCTTCGCCCTCGCGGGCGGCATCGCGGTCGCGGCCGTCATCTGGGCGACGGCCTGGCGGCAGGGACTGCACGGCATCCGCTTCGTGCTCGTCGGCGTCGGGCTCGCCTACGTCTGCGGCTCGCTCATCGCCTGGCTGCTCGCCCGCGCCGAGGTCCGGCAGGCGCAGGCGGCCCTGCTCTGGACCGTCGGCAGCGTCGCCGACGTGCGCGGCGACGCGCTCGCGCTGCTCATGATCGGCGTGACGATCGGATGCCTCCTCGTCGCCCTGGTCTCGCGGGGGCTCCCGGTGCTCGCGCTCGGCGACGACCACGCGACCTCGCTCGGCGTCCGCTCGAGCCTGCGCCGCGGCATCCTGCTCCTGGTCGCCGTGCTGCTCATCGCGGTCGCGACCTCCGTCGCCGGGCCCATCGCGTTCGTCGCGCTCATCGCCCCGGCCATCGCGCGGCGGCTCGTCGACGACGGCAGCGCCGCGCTCACGGCCTCGGTCATGACGGGCGCCGTGCTGACCCTCGGCTCCGACGTGATCGGGCAGTTCGCCCTGCCCCAGTTCACCGCGCCGGTCGGCATCGTCACCGGGCTCATCGGCGCCCCGTACCTGTTGTGGCTGCTCGCCCGCACCGAGCGGCGCGGCAGCGGAAGGAAGGCCGTCGCATGAGCCCTGACGCAACCGCCCCCTCGTCGGCCCCGGTCGGCCTCGCCGCCGAGGGCGTCAGCCTCGGGTACGACGGACGACGCGTGATCGACGGACTCGACCTCGTGATCCCGACCGGGCGCATCACGGCCGTCGTCGGGCCGAACGCGTGCGGCAAGTCGACCCTGCTGCGCGGGTTCGCGCGCCTGCATCCCCTCGAGGGCGGGCGGGTCGTGCTCGACGGCGTCGACGTCGCCGAAATGCCGCGTCGCGACCTCGCGCGTCGCGTCGGCGTGCTGCCGCAGTCCTCGATCGCGCCAGACGGCGTGCGGGTCGCGGAGCTCGTTGGCCGGGGGCGCTACCCGCATCAGGGCTGGTTCGGACGCCACTCCAGCGACGACGACCGCTTCGTCGCCGAGGCGCTCGCGGCGACCGGCATCGCGGATCTCGCCGACCGCCGCCTCGAGGAGCTCTCGGGCGGCCAGCGGCAGCGGGTGTGGATCGCCATGGTGCTCGCGCAGCAGACCGACATCGTGCTCCTCGACGAGCCCACGACCTACCTCGACGTCACGCATCAGCTCGAGCTGCTGGACCTGCTCACCGAGCTCAACCGGGAGCGCGGCACGACCGTCGTCATGGTGCTGCACGAGTTGAACCTGGCCGCCAGGTACGCCGATCACCTCGTGGTGATGTCGGCGGGGGCGGTCATCGCCGAGGGGCGGCCGTCCGACGTGCTCACCCCCGAGACCGTGCGGAGCGCGTTCGCGCTCGAGGCATCCGTCATCCCCGATCCGGTCGCCGGGTCGCCGATGATCGTGCCGGTCGGCCGCTTCCACACCGCCGCGCTGGACGCAGCCGACGGATCGTGACGCGTCCGTGACCGCGCGCGTTTCGCCCCCGACTCGCGCTTAGGTTAGCCTTGCCTTATTCCCATCACTGAACCGAGGAGTTCTCCGTGCGTCTTCGACGTCCGCTCATCGCCCTGGCCGGCCTCGCCGCCACCGCCCTGACCCTGACCGCCTGCGCATCCGGCACCTCGGAGGAACCCTCCGCCGCCCCCGACGCGGCCGTGGGCGAGGGCTTCCCGATCACGATCGAGCACGCCTTCGGCGAGACCGTCGTCGAGGCCGCTCCCGCGCGCGTCGCCACCTGGGGCTGGGGCTCCACCGAGGCCGCGATCGCGGTCGGCGTCTACCCGGTGGCCGTGGCCGAGCAGAGCTGGACCGTCGGCGAGGGCAACCTGCTGCCCTGGGTCGAGGGCGCCTACGACGAGGCCGGCATCGAGCACCCCGTCGTGCTGAACGACGACGAGGGCGGCGCGAGCGTGCCCTACGAGGAGTTCATCGAGGCGACCCCCGACCTCATCCTCGCGCCGTACTCGGGCCTCACCGAGGAGCAGTACGACACCCTGAGCGACATCGCGCCCGTCGTCGCCTACCCCGACGCCCCGTGGACCACGGCATGGGACGAGAACATCGAGATCACCGCCCGTGCGCTCGGCCTCGAGGCCGAAGGCGAGGCCGTGCTCGACGACATCGACGCCTACCTCGCCGACGAGGCCGCCGCGCACCCCGAGTTCGCGGGCAAGAGCTTCGCTGGCATCTGGGACGGCGACGGCGTCGTGTCGGTCTACACGGCCGCCGACCCGCGCGTCGCGGTGCTCACCGAGCTCGGACTCGAGGTCGCCCCGAGCGTCGCCGAGCTCGACTCCAGCGACGGCGGCTTCTACTACGACCTGAGCTACGAGCAGCTCGACAAGCTCGGCAGCGATCTCGTCGTCAACTACTCGAGCTCGAAGGAGGCGGCCGAGACGCTGCTGACCAAGCCCGAGACGCAGGCGATCTCCGCCGTGGCCGCCGGCCGCGTCGCGCAGGTCTACGACCCGATCACGGTCTCCTCGGTCTCGCCGCCCACCGCGCTGAGCTTCACGTGGCCCGACGGAATGCCCGCGCTCATCGAGTCCATCGCGGGCGCGCTCGCGGAGTAGCGCCCTCCCCGCCCGGTCCCGAGCCCCGGCCCCGAGCCCCGGCCCCGAGCCTCCTCGCAATTCAGGTTCGCGCGCGTGTCGCGCCGGGTTCTGCCCGATGTCGATCCCGACGCGCCGTGCGTCATCCTGAATTGCGTTGGGGCAGGGCAGGGCAGGGCGGATCAGGGCCGGGCAGATCGGGGCCGGGCGGGCTTGCGGAGGTACCCGCCCGCCTCGAGGCCGGCCTCGATCTCGAACCGGTTCCGCAGCGGGTCGCGACCGGCGAACAGGTAGAGCACCGGCAGCAGCATGCCGTACTTGCGCCACTGCTGCTCGTGCACGGCCTCGTGGCCGAGCACCGTGTCGGAGTCGTTGCTCGCGGTCAGGTAGCACCGGCCCACGCAGGACCCGCCGCGCCCGAACGTCCACTTCGGCATGCCCGTGAACACGAAGAGCCCGTTGCGGCGCTCCACGCGGCCGGTGCTCCAGAGCGAGCCCCACACGAACCCGACGCAGGTGGCCCACCAGTAGCCGGCCCGGCTGATGGGGGAGTCGGTCAACCGGATCGTGACCCGGCTCACGCGACATCCCCGGATGCCTCGTCGTCAGATGCGTCGGAGTCGCCGGATGCCTCGGAGTCGCCGGATGCCTCGGGGTCCCCGGATGCCTCGGAGTCCCCGGATGCCTCGGCATCGCCGGGGCGGCCGAGCGCCTCGAGCAGGCGCAGCCAGACCTCGCTCATCGTCGGGAACGCCGGCACCGCGTGCCAGAGCCGATCGATCGGCACCTCGCCGACGATCGCCACGGTCGCCGCGTGCAGCAGTTCGCCGACGTCCTGGCCGACGAAGGTGGCGCCGAGGATCGTGCCGCGCGATGCGTCGATCACGAGCTTCGCGCGTCCTTCGGCGCCATCGGCGTGGATGCCGGTGCCGCTGGCCGACTCGAGGGCGACCTCGGCGACGCCGACCTCGCGGCCGGAGGCCCGTGCCTCGGCCTCGGTCGGCCCGACCTGCACGGCCTCGGGCTCCGAGAACACGACCTGGGGCGCGGCGCCGTGATCGGCGGTCGCGACATGCGCGCCCCACGCCTCGGTGTCGACCGGATGCCCCGTGGCCCGCGCCGCGATCAGGTCGCCGACGGCTCGCGCCTGGTACTTGCCCTGGTGGGTGAGCAGGGCGCGATGGTTCACGTCGCCCGCGGCGTACAACCACGGGTCGTCGTCGGCGCCCTCGACGCCGGCGACGCGCATCGTGTCGTCGACGTCGAGCCAGTCGCCCGGTTCGAGCCCGACGCGCTCGAGCCCCGCGGCATCCGTTCGCGGCTTGCGGCCGGTGGCGACGAGCACCTCGTCGGCCGTGACCGTCGAGCCGTCGTCGAGGGTCAGCACCACCTCGCCGGATGTGTCGCGCTCGACGCGCGCGGGAGAGGCGCCGGTGCGCACCGTGGCGCCGAGGTCGCGCAGACCTGCGGTGACCGCGTCGCCGACGAACGGCTCCATGCGTCCGAGCAGGCCGCTGCGCGCGAGCACCGTGACCTCGGTGCCGAACCCGGCGTACACCGTCGCCATCTCGCAGGCGACGACCCCGCCGCCGATGATCGCGAGCCGAGCCGGCACCTGTTGCACGCTCGTCGCCTCGCGGCTCGTCCACGGCGCCGACTCGGCGAGCCCGGGAATGGGCGGGATGACCGGGTCCGAGCCCGTGGCGAGGACCACCGCGTGCCGCGCGAGCAGCGTGACCGGGTCGGCGTCGTCTCGTTCGACGACGACCCGTCGCGGACCGTCGAGGCGACCGTGGCCGCGCACGAGCCCGATGCCCGCCCCGTCGAGCCACTCGGTCGCGCCGGCGTCGCTCCAGTCGGAGACCCAGTAGTCGCGTCGGCGCAGCACGGCGGCGACGTCGAGCCCGCCCGAGATGGCCTCGGCGGCACCCGGCACGCGTTCGGCCGCACGCAGGGCCGCGGCGCTGCGAAGGAGGACCTTCGAGGGGACGCAGGCCCAGTACGAGCACTCGCCGCCGACGAGCTCGTGCTCGACGATCACCACCTCGAGCCCGGCGGACCGCACCCGGTCGGCCACGTTCTCGCCGACCGGTCCGGCTCCGAGGACGATCACGTCGACTTCGCGTTGCATGCGTCTCCCCTCGTGCCCGGCGCACCGGGCGTCGGCCCAAGCCTAGGCACAGCGCGCCCTCGCGCACACCCCTTGACGGCGGGCGGCGACGGGCGGACGGGCGGACGGCCTCGGAGGAGGCGCCGGGCGCCGGGGCTCAGCCGGCGACGGCGGCCGTGCCCGCGCGTCGGTCGGCCGCACCGCCCGCGAGCGCGCCGACGAGCCGGAGGATCGTCGGCAGGTCGTCGTCGGCCGACTCGGGCGAGCTCGGCGCGAATCCGGCGATCGCGGCGCCGGCCAACGGGAAGCGGGCGACCACGGCCTTCACGAGGTCCACGAGCACGGGCGCGTGGACGCCGAACGGCATCGGATACGACAGCCCGCCCATGGCCGACGGGTCGAGCACGTCGAGGTCGATGTGCACGAAGACGCGCGACGCGCCGGTCGACTCGATCGCGGCGATGACGACCTCGGGGTCGGCGAGGTCGTCGACGGTCAGCACGTCGATGCCATGCTCCTCGATGAAGCGGTGCTCTTCGGCGTCGATGGCGCGGATGCCGCCGAGCACGAGCCGCTCGGGAGCCACCCGGGTCTCGGGGGAGAGCGCGAGCCCGTCGATGCCCTCGCCGGCGATGTGGCGGAGGGTCATGCCGCCGAAGCCCCCCGACGGCGAGGAGTCGGGGGTGTTCAGGTCGGGATGGGCGTCGAGCCAGAGGACGGCGAGGTCGCCCTCCGCGTGCCGGGAGGCGTGGGCCACCCCGGCCAAGGCCGCACCGCAGTCGCCGCCGATGATGATGGCGGGCGCCGGCGCGGTCTCGAGCATCTCGTCGGTGCGCTCGCGCACGCGGCGCAGGGCGCTGTAGCGACGGATGCCGGTGCCGAGCGACTCCCCGGCCTCGGCGGGCACGTCGACGGTCAGGGTCGCCGCGGACGGGAGGTCGCCGCGAATCGCGGCGGCGCCGTCGGCGAGGCTCATCGCTCGCGAGGAGATCGAACCCTGCCAGAGCGGGACGACGACGAAGGTTGCGGGCATGAGCCAAGTATCGCGCGATCGGGTCGGCCGGTGCCAGCCGACCCGATCGCGGATGCGGTGCGGTGCTCGTGCGATCGAGGTCGCGGTGTCCGGTCTCGGCGACCGGATCGAGGTCAGCTCGAGGTCAACTCGAGATCGCGCCCTGCGAGCCGCCCGACTTCAGCGCGGCGAGCCGCGCGTCGACCTCGGTGAGCTCGCCGAGGTCGTCGAGCTCGTTGAACTGCGCGTCGAGGCTCGAGGCGGCGAGTTCGGCCTGACCGCGCACGACGGCCTCCTCGCGCCGGATCTTCTCCTCGAAGCGGCCGAGTTCGCTCGTGGGGTCGAGGATGTCGATCGACTTCACGGCGTCGTGCACCTGACGCTGCGCCTCGGCGGTCTTGGCCCGTGCGACGAGCTCGGACCGCTTGTTCTTCAGCTGGACCAGCTTCTCCTTCATGCCGTTCAGCCCGGACTTCAGCTGCTCGACGACCTGGGTCTGGGCCGCGATCTGCGGTTCGGCGGTCTTCGCCTCGTTCTCGGAGGAGATCTGCCGGCCGAGGGCGACCTTGGCGAGGTTGTCGAACTTGTCGGCGCCGGCCGTGTCGCCGGCGGCGCGCAGCTCGTCGCCCTTGCGGCTGGCCGCGATGGCCTTCTCGCCCCAGGTGCGGGCCGCCTCGACGTCTTCGCGGTGGTCGTCTTCGAGCAGGCGCAGGTTGCCGATGGTCTCGGCGATGGCGGCCTCGGCGTCGGCGATGCTGTTCGTGAAGTCGCGGACCATCTGGTCGAGCATCTTCTGCGGGTCTTCGGCCTGGTCGATGAGCGCGTTGACGTTCGCGCGCAGGAGGGTGGAGATCCTCCCGAAGATGGACTGCTTGGTCATGCTGGTTTCCTTTCGTCGGTTCGGTGGTCGCGTCGCCGGGGGCGTGCGGCGGCGTCGTGGGTCGTGGTCTTCGCGTTCAGAAGCGGCCTCCGCTCCCGCGGCGGCCCCTGGTGCCGCCGCCGCCGAAACTGCCGGCGGAGCGGCGCGTGCCGGACCGTGCGCTGCTGCGCGAGCCGCCGAACCCGCCTGAGCGGCTGCCGCCGTAGCCTCGGGACCGACTGCTGCGCGAGCCGCCGAACACGGAGTCGACGAGGATGCCGCCGAGCACGGCGCCCATCACGTCGCCGCCGCCCCCGCCGCCGTCGTAGGTGCGGTCGAAGCTCGCGACGTCGCGCTGCGCGAGGGTCAGGGCGTCGGTGGCGAGTTGCGCGGACCGCCGCGCGGACTGGAGCGCGGCGGCGGGGTCGGTGCCCGCGACGGCCCGCTGCAGCAGCCGGCTCGCCTCGGCCAGTCGGGTGCGCGCCTCGGCTCCGACGGCTCCGCGCCGGGCCGTGACGTAGTCTTCGGCCGTCTGCACCTGGATGCGGGCGCCGTCGACGGAGCGCTGCAGCACGGCCCGCTCCCTCGCGGCCCGTTCGGCGGCGTCGCGGGCGGTCGCGATGGCGGCGTCGATCTCGGCGTTGCTCCGCTCGAGGAGTGCGGCGTCGGCGCGGGGGTCGCGCCCGGCCGCGCCGATCCGGGTCCGCAGGTCCGCGGCGACGACGGCGGTGCCTTCGGCCGCGGCGGCGGTCGCGCCGCCGAGCGCGCGTGCCGTCTCGACGTCGCGCTCGAGGTCGGCGACCCCGTCGGCGAGGGCCCGGTCGGCAGCCGCGAGGTCGTCGGCGAGGCGCGCGACGGCGGCGGTGAGCAGTTGGGCTTGGTCGACGGCCTCTTCGGCGGCGCGGATCGCGACGGCCGCCTCGGCGGTGCGCGAGCCGGCGATCGCGGCGGCGGCCCGCTCGAGCGCGGCGTCGGCGAACGCGAGGCGCGACCCGGCCTGCGCCGGGTTGTCGGCGAGCGCGGCCAGAGCGGATGCCGCGTACTCGCCGCTGAGCGCACGGAGCCGCGCGTCGGCGGGCGCCGTCGTCGCGCGCGCGGCCGCCGCCTCCGCGCGCACGCGCTCGAGTTCGGCCGGAGCGTTGCGCTCGAGGTCGCGGAGGGCGTCGAACGCCTCGGCCTGTTCGTCGAGCAGGGCGTCGGCCGCGGCGGTGGCCGCGAGGATGCCCTCGTAGACCTCGCGCTGTTGCGCTTCGGTGTCGGGCACCTCGTCGTCGAGCCGTTGCTGCAGCCGGAACGCCTCGGCGACCCCGGCCTTCGCCGTCTCGAGCGCCTGGCGGAACGCCGAGGTCGCCGCGTCGCCGTACGACGCGACGGCGAAGCCGAGTTCCTCCTCGCTCGTCTTGATGGCGTCGTCGGCGGCGACGAGCGCGGTGGCGGCACGTCGGCGGAGCTCGGGCAGCGGCACGGCGGGAGCGGTCGCGCCCGAGGCATCCGGCGCCTGCCGTCTGCGACGGCGCGAGAGCACGATCGCGATGACGGCGACTGCGACGGCCGCGAGCACGAGGAACCACACCCAGCCCCAGCCGGACCCGCCCGAGCCGTCGTCGAGGGCCTCGGCCGCGGCGATGGCGGCCCCCGCCCAGTCGCCGTCGCGGAGCGCGGGCTCGATCTCCCGGAGGCTGATGCGGTCGAGTTGGTCGTCGGTGACCGAGGCGTTGCCGGCCGCCGAGAGGTAGTAGGCGCGCCCGTCGATGGCGACCGCGAGGAGGTAGTCCTCAGCGCCCATGTTGTTCGCGACGGCGGTGTCGTTGGCCCAGGTGTCGGCCTGCTCGGGATTCGTGAACTCGTCGACGTACGCGACGAACAGCTGCCGCCCGGTGTCGTCGGCGGTCTTCTCGATGGCGGCGCGCACGTCGTCGGCGTCGTCGCCGAGCGCGCCGACGGTGTCGACGACGGGGTCGGCGCCGAAGGAGACGGGGTCTTCGGCCCAGGCGGGCGACCCGCCGACGAGCAGGAGTGCGGCCGTGACGACCGCCGTGGCCAGGATCCGGTCGATCGAGATTCGACCGCCACGCGACGACGCCATGCACCCTGCCCCTTCTCCGTGCGAGCACGGATGCCTCGAGTCTATGGGGACGCGGTGCCACCGTCCACGGCGTCGGAGCTCGGGCGGCTCATCCGATGCGCGCGGATGCCGCGGGGGAGACGACGAGCTCCTGCGGCGCGCCGTCCGCGGGCGTGAAGGAGATCGCGGCCGAGAGCCCGTACGGGCCGGGGGCGAGCGGATCGAGCTCCACCGTGCCGAGCGAGTCCTCGCCCCCATCGGCGCAGGACGCCGCCGTGAACGCGCCCGTGAGCGTGACCGACTCGCCGGGCCCGAGTCGGACCTCGATCGGCGCCGCGCCGGCGTCGGCGGATCCGAGCCGCGGATGCCAGACGGTCGCGCCCCCGTCGGAGACGGTGATCGCCGGCGCGCTCAGCACGCCCTCGACGATGCTCGGGCCGGCGTTGGCGACGACCACCGCGACGGTGGCCTCCGAGCCGCTCGGGACGGATGCCGCGGGCGGCTCGACCGTGGCCGCGAGCGGCGACGCGGCGGCATCGCTCGCGGGGGCGATCGCCGCACCGCACGTGTTCAGGGTCTCGGGCGCGGCGACGAGCAGGTCGTCGCCGAACTCCGGGCCGACCTGCGGGGCTGAGGCCGAGTCGTCGCCCTCGCCCGCGGAGGATTCGGACTCCGCGGAGGACTCGGACTCGGCGGCGGGCGAGTCCGCGGCGGCGAGGCCGTCGGACGAGGAGGCACCCTGGAACGGCCCGGTCGCGCCGACCGCGAACACGAGGCCGCCGACGACGAGCAGGCCCGCGATCGAGGCCGTCGCGCCGACGACGGCCCTCCGGCGGGTGCGGCGACGCGCGCGGCTCCCCTGCAGCACCGCCTCGAGGTCGACGGGGCGTGCGGATGCGGCATCCGCTTCACGGGACATCGCCTCGGACAGGTCGTTCGGTTCAGGAGACATGGTCGTCCTCCGTTCGGTTCGGGTCGGCCCCGACGGTCGCGCCGTCGGATGCCTCGATCGAGGAGGAGAGGGCCCGCAGCCCGTCGCTCAGGTACCGCTTGACCGCTCCCGAGCTCAGCCCGAGCGTGCGCGCGACCTGGTCGACCGTGAGGTCGTCGTAGTAGCGCAGGACGATGCAGGCGGCCTGCCGGGGCGCGAGCGAGCGGATGCGGCGCATCAGGTCGATGCGCACGTCGCTTCGGTCCTGGGGCACGTCGACGGGTGCCGGCGCCACCGCCAGGTGCCGGACCCGTCGCCATGTGCCGTCGCGGCGGGAACGGTCGATGACGGCGTTCAGGACCGCCCGGCGGACGTACGCCTCGGCCCGCGGCAGCGTGAGCTGGAATCGCGGGCTGCCGAACGTGCGCACGAGCGCGTCCTGCACGAGGTCGGCCGCGTCGTCGGCATCGCCCGTGAGCAGGTACGCGTAGCGCGTGAGCGCGTCGCCGCGTTCGACGACGAGCTGCGTCGCGACGTCATCCCATGACCGGGCCAAGCCGAGCTCCTCCCGACGGCGGTCGATCCGCCGTCATGAGAAGAGACGAACGGGCGAGGCGTTTCGTTGGGGCGGTGTCGCATCCGTGGACGGCGACCGTTGCACGGTCGCCGTCGAGAACGGGATTCTGTGCCCCCGGAGGGATTCGAACCCCCGACCTACGGTACCGGAAACCGGCGCTCTATCCCCTGAGCTACGGAGGCGCACAGCCAGCAACGATAGCACCGATCGGGACATCCCTCCGACCCGTCGGCGGGACGCGCCCCGCAACCGCGGAGTCAGCCGCGCGCGACGGCGGCGACCGAATCGAGCAGCTCCTCGCGCACCCGGTTGGCGAGCAGGCTCCTCGCGCCGCGGAGCACGGCGTCGCCGTGGACCGCCGTGGCCACCACCTCGGGGTACCAGCGGCTGAGGCGACGGATGCCGGCGCCGACCGCCGTCGCGAACTCGGGGCCGCCGAGGTCGGCGGTCGGGCCCGCGAGCACGACGAGCCGGGGGTCGAGCGTGGCGATCACGGGCAGCGCGATATGCGCCACCCGCTCGGCGAGGTCGTCGAAGACCCTGCGGCGAGCGTCGTCGGCGTCGGGCGCGGCGAGTGCGGCGCGTGCGGCGTGGAAGCCGTCGGCCTCGATGCCGTGGCGTCGCGAGAGCAGCGCGACGGCGCGGCCGCCGACGAGGTCTTGCACGCTGCGGGCGGCCGGGTCGATCGCGTTCGCCTCGCTCGAGATCGGGAGGAAGCCGATCTCGCCCGCGCCGCCGAAGGAACCGCGGTGCAGGTCGCCGGCGACGTCGAACGAGGCGCCGACGCCGTTGCCGAGCCAGAGCAGCGCGAACACGTCGTGGCCGGCCGCCGCGCCGCCCTCGCGCTCGGCGAGCGCCGCGAGGTTCACGTCGTTCTCGATGAGGACCGTGCGGCCGAGGTCGCTCTCGAGGATCGATCGCAGGTGCCGCACGGGCCACCCGGGCAGGGTCTCGCTGAACAGCTCGCCGCTGGCGCCGGGATCGACGTAGCCGGGGATGCCGAGGCACACGGTGCGCACGGCGGTGGCCTCGGTGCCGGCGGCCGCGCTCGCCTCGTCGATGGCACGGCGCACCTCCTCGACGGCCGAGCGCGCGGTCGGGTCGTAGGGGAGGGGGAGGCGCACCACCGGGCGCTCGGTGCCGGCCGCGTCGACGACCGTCGCCCGGAGCTCGAACGCGTCCAGGTCGAGCGCGACGCCGACGCGACGGTCGACCCTGGCGGCGTAGACGACCGCCGCGCGCCCGGCGGAGCCCGCGAGCGTGCCCTGCTCCTCGATGAATCCGGCCTGGAGCAGCCGGCTCATCATCTGCGACGCCGTCGGCTTCGAGACGCCGACGAGTTCGCAGATGCGGTTGCGGGTGAGCGGGCCGTGGTCGAGCAGCACGGCGAGGCCGGCGCGATCGTTGACCGCGCCGAGCCACGACGGCGTTCCCGGAGTGTTCGTCGCCCCCATGATGCCTCCTCGTCAGCTCGCGGGCAGGTTCGCGAGCACGTCGGCGACGAGCGTCTGGGCGTCGCCCGGCTCGAAGAACGCCGTGGAGTCGACGACCACCCAGTAGGGGCCGGTGAACACCTGCACCTGGCCGTTCTCTCCGGAACGGGTGAAGTAGCCGCTCACCTCGGGAGGGGTGCCGTAGGTCGGCACCGCGGTGCTCGCGGCGGCGGCGTCGTTGGCGAGGGTCGTGGCGGCCGACTCGCTCGGCGTCGCGACGGCGATCTCGATGACGTCGCCGCTCGTCTGGTTGAGGTAGCCGCACGAGGTGCCCTCGTGCTCCTCGACGAGCGTCGCCACCGTGCGCGCCGACGGGGCGTAGTCGGGTGCGACGCCGTAGTTCGGGTTGAACGCGTAGAGCTGCTCGGGCGTGAGCAGCGTGTCGCACTCGATCGCGAACGGGATCGCCGGGTCGGGCTCGGCGGAGGGCGTGGCGGGCTCGGTGCTCTGCACGGGCACGTCGGTGCCGTCTGCGGTCGACGTCGCCGTGGGATCGCCGGCGGCGCACCCGCTCAACAGCGCCGCGGAGGCCGCGACGAGCAGGAAGGAGGCGACGATCGGGCGGAACGGGCGGCCGATGCCGTTCATCACTGGGCGGGACATGGACAGACCCTATCAACGTCGAACGATAGGATCTGCGGGTGACTCCCGACGATCTCTCCCGTGTCCTGTTCGACCTCGTGACCGACCTGGTCGAACGACGTCGGCGCGCGGGCGACGACGTCGAGCTCGTGCTGACGCCCGAGCAGATCGTGCTCGAGCGCCCGAAGAACCGCGACCACGGCGACTGGGCCTCGAACATCGCCATGCGCCTGGCCAAGCCGCTCGGCTCGAACCCGCGCGAGGTCGCGTCCGAGCTGGCGACCGGGCTGGCCGCCGTCGACGGCGTCACGAGCGCCGAGGTCGCCGGCCCCGGGTTCATCAACGTGCGCCTCGACGCCGCCGCCGCGGGCGCGCTCGCGAAGGCCATCGTCGACGCCGGCGCCGACTACGGGCGCAGCGACAAGCTCGCGGGCGAGCGCATCAACCTCGAGTTCGTGTCGGCGAACCCCACCGGTCCGCTGCACATCGGGCACACGCGCTGGGCCGCGCTCGGCGACTCGATCTCGCGTGTGCTCCGCGCCGCGGGCGCCGACGTCGCGAACGAGTACTACATCAACGACGCCGGCAACCAGATGGACGTCTTCGGCCGCTCGGTGCTCGCCGCGGCCAAGGGGGAGCCCACGCCCGAGGGCGGCTACCCGGGCAGCTACATCGCCGACCTCGCCGCGCGCGTCCTCGAGCGCGAGCCGAACCTGCTCGCCCTCGCCGACGACGTCGCGCTGCACACCGCGAAGGAGATCGCCTACGAGCTGCAGCTCGGCGAGATCCGCGAGTCCCTCGAGCGCTTCAACGTGCACTTCGACGTCTTCACGAGCGAGCGCCGCCTGCACGCGAGGAACGACGACGGCCTCTCCGACGTCGACACCGCGGTCGAGCGCCTCCGCGCCCAGGGCCATGTCTACGACGAGGACGACGCGGTCTGGGTGCGCACGACCGACTTCGGCGACGACAAGGACCGCGTCATCCGCCGAGGCAACGGCGTGTACACGTACTTCGCCGCCGACGCGGCCTACTACCTCGACAAGGGCGACCGCGGCTTCGGGCACAAGATCTACCTGCTGGGCGCCGACCACCACGGCTACGTGCACCGCCTCAAGGCGCTCGCGGGCGCGGCGGGCGACGACCCCGAGCGCGACATCGAGGTGCTCATCGGGCAGCTCGTGTCGATCAACGGCGCGAAGCTCTCCAAGCGCGCCGGCAACATCATCGAGCTCGACGACCTGCAGGCCTGGCTCGGCACCGATGCGCTGCGCTACACGCTCGCCAGGTATCCCGCCGACTCGCCGCTCACGATCGACCCCGAGATCCTCACGCGCCGCACGAACGACAACCCCGTCTTCTACGTGCAGTACGCCCACGCCCGCACCTGCGCGGTCGACCGCAACGCGGCATCCGTCGGCCTCGACCGCTCGGCGTTCGCGCCCGAACTGCTCGAGCACGAGACCGAGTCGGCGCTGCTCGGCGCGCTGCAGGAGTTCCCGCGCATCGTCGCCCAGGCGGCCGAGCTGCGCGAGCCGCACCGCGTCGCCCGCTACATCGAGGAGCTCGCCGGCCTCTACCACCGCTGGTACGACAACTGCCGCGTGCTGCCCCTCGGCGAGGAGCCCATCGGCGATCTGCATCGCACCCGCCTCCACCTGAACGACGCCACCGGCCAGGTGCTGCGCAACGGGCTCGACCTACTGGGCGTCTCGGCGCCCGAGCGCATGTGACCGCACGCCCGCGGCCGGCGACGCCGGCACCGCGACCACGACGACCTCGGAGGCACCAGTGAGCACACCATCCGACGAGAACCGCGACGAGCGGGCGGATGCCGCGGAGCAGCCTCCTGCGGTCGAGGCCGACGCGCTCGCAACGGCGGAGGGCGGCGATCCGGCCCCTCGCGAGGAGCTCGAGCAGACCGCCGTCCTCGACGACGTCCGCAGCACCGAGGTCATCGAGCCGCTGCCCGGAGAGGCCGGGGGCGCAGCGGCGCCGGTCGCGGCCGAACCGCGTCGGAAGCGACGCGTCGCGCCCTGGGTGATCGTGCTCACGTGCGTGGTCGCGCTCGCCGCCGTGCTCGTGGTCGCCGACCTCGTCACCCGGTCGCTGCTCGAGCAGCGCATCGTCGACCAGACCGAGCAGAACCTGCCCGGCGGCGTCGAGGGCGAGGTCACCGCGCACATCGGCGGGTTCTCCGTGCTCGCCCAGCTGGCGACCGGATCATTCGAGCAGATCACCCTCGACGCCCCCGAGCTCGCGGTGAACGGCAACCCCCTCGACGCGCACGTCGTCGCCCACGGCGTCCCCGTGCAGGAGGGCCGCACGATCGACCGCGTCGCCGGCACGGTCGACATCGACGAGGCATCCGTCAACGCATTCGTCGACATCCCCGGCGTCGACGGCGAGATCTCGCTCGGCGACGACGCCATCGGATTCCGCATGCCGTTCGAGGTGCTCGGGTTCGAACTCAGCGCGTCGGTCACCGCCGAGGCCGAGGCCGCGGGCACGAGCGTGCTGCTCACCCCCGTCGGCGTCGAGCTCTCCGCGGGCGGCAACGACCTCGACCTCAAGGGATTCGCCCAGCAGGTGCTCGGCGACTCGCCGATCGACGTGTGCGTGGCCCAGTACCTGCCCGAGGGACTCATGGTCGACGACATCGCCGTCACCTCGGGTCACGCGAAGATCGCGTTCGCGGCGACCGACGTCGCCTTCGAGGAGGACTCGCTCCGCACCCGGGGCACCTGCGACGCCCCCTGACCCGCGGCCCGTTCGCGGCCCGCGGCGTCCGACGTCATCGGATTCGGCCGCCGCGATCCCGCTCGGTAGACTCGCGGGCAGGCCGCCCCACAAGGGCTGCGCGCTGCACGCTCCACCGAACCGCATCCGGATTCGCTCGCCGTGAGCGAAGCCCGAGATCCGCCCCGTCCCCAGAGGTTCCCCGTGGCAACGACCACCGCCGTCCCGTCGTGGCTGCGCGCGCCCGCCGATCCGAACGCCCTCGCCGAGCAGGTCTGGCCCTCCGGAGCCCGCCGCGACGACGACGGGGCGATCGAGATCGGCGGCGTCGCGCTCCCCGACCTGGCCGACCGGTTCGGCACACCGCTCTACGTGGTCGACGAGGCCGACGTGCGTGCACGGGCCCGCCGGTTCCTGGCCGCGTTCGAGTCGGCCGCCGCCTCCGCCGGCACCGCCGCGACCGTGTACTACGCCGGCAAGGCGTTCCTCTCCACCGAGGTCGTGCGCTGGGTCACCGCCGAGGGCCTCGCGGTCGACGTGTGCAGCGGCGGCGAGCTCGCCGTCGCGCTCGCCGCGGGTGCCGACCCCGCACGCCTCGGGTTCCACGGCAACAACAAGTCGCTCGATGAGATCGAGCGGGCCGTGCAGGCGGGCGTCGGGGCGATCGTCATCGACTCCGAGATCGAGATCGAGCGCGTCGCGCGGGCCGCTGCGGCCGCGGGCCGGGTGCAGCGCGTCCGGCTCCGGGTCAACAGCGGGGTGCACGCCTCGACCCACGAGTTCCTCGCCACCGCCCATGAAGACCAGAAGTTCGGCGTCTCGCTCGACCGCGCGGTCGAGCTCGGCACGCGCATCCGCTCGCACCCCTCGCTCGACCTGCTCGGCCTGCACTGCCACATCGGCTCGCAGATCTTCGACTCCGCCGGCTTCGCCGAGTCGGCCGAACGGCTGCTCGCCGCGCACGCCGAGCTCGCTCGCGTGAGCCCGGTGCCCGAACTCAACCTCGGCGGGGGCTTCGGCATCGCCTACACCTCGGTCGACGACCCCACCCCCATCGAGCAGATCTCGCAGGGCATCGCCGACGCCGTCGCACGCGCCTGCCGCGACCACGGCGTGCCCGTGCCGAAGCTCGCGTTCGAACCCGGTCGCTCGATCATCGGCCCGGCCGGCGTCACCCTCTACCGGGTCGGCACCGTCAAGCCCGTGCCGACCGAGTGGGGCTGGCGCCACTACATCTCGGTCGACGGCGGCATGAGCGACAACGCCCGCACCGCGCTCTACGGCGCCGATTACACGGTCCGGCTCGCGGCCCGCGTCTCCGACGAGCCCGCGGCCCTCGTGCGTGTGGCGGGCAAGCACTGCGAGTCCGGCGACATCGTCGTCGACGCCGACTACCTCCCGCACGACGTGGCGCCCGGCGACCTCGTCGCCGTCGCTGCGACCGGCGCCTACTGCTGGTCGCTCGCGAGCAACTACAACCACGTGCCGCGCCCCGCGGTCGTCGCGGTCCGCGACGGCGCGGCCAGGGTGATCGTGCACGGCGAGACCGTCGACGACCTGCTCGCCCGCGACGCCGGCATCCCGCAGCACCCCGATTCCAACCACTCCGGAGGAACCACCGAATGATCGAGTACCGCTCCATCCGGGTCGGCCTGCTCGGGGCCGGGTCCGTCGGCTCCCAGGTCGCCCGGCTCCTGCTCGAGCACGGCGACGAGCTCGCCCACCGCATCGGCGCGCGCATCGAACTCGTCGGCATCGCCGTGCGCGACCTCGAGGCCAGACGCGACGTCGACCTGCCGCGCGAGCTCCTCACGACCGACGCCGACGAGCTCATCATCGGCTCCGACATCGTGATCGAGCTCATGGGCGGGCTCGAACCGGCACGCACCCTCGTCCTGAAGGCCATCGCCGCGGGCGCCGACGTCGTCACCGGCAACAAGGCCCTCCTCGCCACCCATGGCCCCGAGCTCTACGCCGCCGCAGAACAGGTCGGGGCGCAGCTCTCGTACGAGGCCGCCGTGGCCGGCGCGATCCCCATCATCCGCCCGCTCCGCGAGAGCCTCGCCGGCGACCGCATCGAGCGCATCCTCGGCATCGTCAACGGCACCACGAACTTCATCCTCGACCGCATGGACACGACCGGCGCCTCGCTCGAGGACGCGCTCGCCACCGCGACGGAGCTCGGCTACGCCGAGGCCGACCCGACCGCCGACATCGGCGGCTACGACGCCGCGCAGAAGGCCGCGATCCTCGCGAGCATCGCGTTCCACACGAGCGTCCCCGTCGAGGCCGTGCACCGCGAGGGCATCACCGGCGTGACGGCCGAGCAGGTCGAATCCGCCCGCCGCGCCGGCTTCGTCGTGAAGCTCCTCGCGATCTGCGAGCGGCTCGTCGACGCCGAGACGGGCGAAGAGGGCGTCTCCGCACGCGTCTACCCCGCCCTGGTGCCGCGCGAGCACCCGCTCGGCGCGGTGCGCGGCGCGAACAACGCCGTCTTCGTCGAGGCATCCGCCGCCGGCCCCCTGATGTTCTACGGCGCCGGGGCCGGGGGCGTGCAGACGGCCTCCGCCGTGCTCGGCGACCTCGTCGCCATCGCCCGCCGGCACGTCGTGGGCGGTCCGGGCACGGCCGAGTCGACGCACGCCGAGATGCCCGTGTTCGAGATCGGGCGCATCACCACGCGCTACGCGATCACGCTCGAGGTGGCCGACGAGCCCGGCGTGCTCGAGCGCATCGCGCACGTGTTCGCCGAGCACGACGTCTCGGTCGAGCAGCTGCAGCAGACGGTGAGCGAGGGGTCCGAGCGGGCTACGCTGGTCATCGGAACGCACCAGGCGACGGAGTCCGCGCTCGCCGAGACCGTCGCCTCCCTCGCCGAGAACCCCGTCGTCGTATCCGTCGCGTCCGTCCTCCGAGTCGAAGGAGCATTGTGAACCAGCCCACCCCCAAGGCCACGTCCCGCCAATGGCGGGGCGTCATCCGCGAATACGCCGACCGGCTCGACGTCACCGACGCCACGCCCGTCGTCACGCTCGGCGAGGGTGGCACGCCGCTCCTGCCCGCACCGGCGCTCTCGCGCCGCACGGGCGCCGACGTGTGGGTGAAGTACGAGGGCATGAACCCGACCGGCTCGTTCAAGGACCGCGGCATGACCATGGCCGTGACCAAGGCCGTCGAGCACGGCGCGAAGGTCGTCATCTGCGCCTCGACCGGCAACACCTCGGCCTCCGCCGCCGCGTACGCCACGCACGCGGGCATCAAGGCCGCCGTGCTCGTGCCCGAGGGCAAGATCGCCATGGGCAAGCTCAGCCAGGCCATCGCGCACAACGGCGAGCTGATCCAGGTGCAGGGCAACTTCGACGACTGCCTCGACATCGCGCGCGACCTCGCCGAGAACTACGCCGTGCACCTCGTCAACTCGGTCAACAACGACCGCATCGAGGGGCAGAAGACCGCCGCGTTCGAGATCGTCGAGGCGCACGGCGACGCCCCCGACTTCCACTTCATCCCGGTGGGCAACGCCGGCAACTACACCGCGTACACGCGCGGCTACCGCGAAGACCTCGCGGCGGGCAACAGCACGCGCATGCCCCGCATGTTCGGGTTCCAGGCATCCGGCTCCGCTCCCATCGTGCGCGGCGAGCCGGTGCGCGATCCCGACACCATCGCCAGCGCGATCCGCATCGGCAACCCCGCCTCGTGGGAGCTCGCGCTCTCCGCGCGCGATGAGACCGACGGCTACTTCGGCGCGATCGACGACGACAAGATCCTCGAGGCGCAGCGCATCCTGTCGGCCGAGGTCGGCATCTTCGTCGAGCCCGCGTCGGCCATCTCGGTCGCCGGCCTCCTCGAGCGCTCCGAGGCCGGCGTCGTCCCGGCCGGCTCGCGCGTCGTGCTCACGGTCACCGGGCACGGGCTGAAGGACCCCCAGTGGGCCCTCCGCACGGCCGACGGATCCGACGTCCAGCCGACCGTCGTCCCGGTCGACACGGCGCAGATCGCCGCGGTGCTCGGGCTCACCTCATGAGCGACGCCGCGCTCGCGCCCGACGGTGCCCCCAGTTCCGTCGTCGGGCGCCGCGTGCACGTGAAGGTGCCCGCGACCAGCGCGAACCTCGGCCCGGGCTTCGACACCCTCGGCCTCGCGCTCGCCCTGTACGACGACCTCGAGGTCGAAGCGACGGATGCCGCGGCCCACGAGATCTCCGTCCACGGCGTCGGCGAAGGAGAGGTGCCGCTCGACGAGTCGCACCTCGTCGTGCGCGCCATGGCGCACACCTTCGCACGCGCGGGGGTCGAGATGCCCTCGGTCCGGCTCGTCGCACGCAACAGCATCCCGCACGGCCGAGGGCTCGGCTCCTCGGGCGCCGCGATCGTCGCGGGCGTCATCGCGGCATCGGGGCTCCTCGAGGGCATCGTCGACTTCAGCGCCGACGACCTGCTCGAGGTCGCGACCGAGCTCGAAGGCCACCCCGACAACGTCGCCCCCGCCCTGTTCGGCGGGCTCACGATCGCGTGGGTCACGCCCGACGGACCCAGGCACAAGAAGCTCATCGTGCACCGGGGTGTTTCGCCGCTCGTGCTCGTTCCCGAGCACGAGATGTCGACGGCGCTGGCGCGATCGCTGCAGCCCGAGTCGGTGCCGCACGAAGACGCCGTGTTCAACGTGTCGCGCTCGGCGCTGCTCGTCGCGGCCCTCATCCAGAGCCCCGAGCTGCTCCTGCAGGCGACCGAAGACAAGCTGCACCAGCACTACCGCGCGCAGGCGATGCCCGAGACCGACCGTCTCATCCGCGAACTCCGCGCGGCGGGGCATCCGGCCGTCGTGTCCGGCGCCGGACCGTCGATCCTCGTGCTCGCGAGCGACCCGAGCGAGCGCGCCGAGGCGATCCGCCTCGTCGAGCAGGCGGCCGAGACGGCGTGGCAGCCGCTGCCCCTCGCGGTCGACTTCCTGGGCGCGACGGTCACGCGGGCAGACGGCTGATCGGTTCCGCGGCCACCTGTCCTCCACAGGGCGGGTCGCGGATCCGCGGGGTGCTCCTCGGGTGATAGCATTGAGGGGCACCCGACGAGTGACGCACTGTTCGCGTCCATCGTCGCATCGTGCAATTCCCAGCAATCCCTTGCTCTCGTTCTCGCGCACGTCTGCGCTCCGCGCATGACCTGCGACGTGTCGACGACCAGCTCTCCTGGGTCGGCAGCTCTTGCCACCGGGGGAAAGGAACATACCCAGTGACCAACGCAACCGACCACGCCGAATCCGGCGCGGCGAACCGCACCCGACTCTCGACCCTGAAGGTCGCCGAGCTCCAGGAGCTCGCCGCCTCGCTCGGCATCCCCGGCGGCTCCAAGCGCCGCAAGGGCGAGCTCGTCGACCTGATCTCCGCCCACCAGGAGGGCCTCGCGGCCGACGGCGCCGGCGACGGCGCCGAGGCCCCTGCCGCTGCCGAGCCTGCCGCTGCGGAGCCCGCCGCGGCCGAGCCTGCCGCTGCGGAGTCCGCCGCGGCTGCC
>NZ_WBIS01000004.1 GCF_009749465.1 Agromyces terreus | reverse complement strand
GGGGTGCTCGCTCGTCCGGATCGCGCTCGCTCGGGGCCGGCGGCCGTGCGCGGGCGGGGCGCGGGTCGCGCTGCCGCGCCGCGATCGCGCCCCGGCGCTCAGGCCATGAGGTCGCGCAGCAGCTCGCCCCATTCGAAGCCGCACTCGCGGCAGTCGAAGAGCGGGTCGCCGCCGCTGAGGGTGATCAGGTCGGCCACGCGCACGGCCTCTGAGCCGCAGCGCGGGCAGAGCTCGTCGGCCACCTCGGGCACCAGGGTCTGCTGCATCTGCTTCGTCATGGAGCACACGGTACGCGCGGCCACCGACATCGCTCGCCGCACACGCCAGCACGGCCGCGCGCCGGTGCGCCCGCACGCCGCCGCGCCCGCACGCCGGTGCGCCCGCGTGCCGAGACGGGCGTCCCGACCGGCCGGCCTCAGCCCGCGCTGCGGCGGCGCGCGGCGATGCGGTGGCTGGCCGTGACCTCGCGCGTGCGGCGCAGCGGCACCGCGACGTCGTCGCGACGCTGGGCCACCCGCACGAACAGGAAGTCCACGAGGGCGAGCTGCGCGATGCGGCTCGACATGGCGCCCATGCGGTACGTCGACTCGCGGGCGCGCGTCGTGAGCACGAAGTCGGCGAGCTCGGCGAGCGGCGAGTCGGGCGAGTTCGTGATCGCCACGGTCGTGGCGCCCGCGTCGCGCGCGACCTCGAGGGTGTGGTGCGTCTCGGCCGTGAGGCCGGAGTGCGAGATGGCGATCGCGACATCCGTCGGCCGGCGCAGCGCCGCGCTCACGAGCGCGAGGTGCACGTCGACCGAGCAGGCCGCCGAGATGCCGATGCGGCCGAGCTTCTGCTGCAGGTCCTGCGCGGTCAGGCCGCTCGCGCCGAACCCGTAGAGGTCGACGTGGCCCGCGCCGACGACGGCGTCGACGACCCGGTCGAGCACGACCGTGTCGAGCCCCTTCACCGTCTGCTCGATCGCGAGCACCTCGTGGAACGCGATCTTCGCCACGACGTCGGCGGCGGAGTCCTCGGACCCGATGTCGGAGTCGGCGAGCCCGAACCGGTCTCGCTCGGCGGCCTCGCGGCTGAGCGCGCCCGCGACCTCCATGCGGAACTCGCGGTAGCCGCTGTACCCGAGCGTCTGGCAGAAGCGCGCGACGGTCGACAGCGACGTGCGGCAGACGTTCGCGAGCTCGGTGATGGTCAGGTCGACGACGATGCCCGGATCGGCGATGATCGCGTCGGCGACGCGCGCCTCGGCCGAACTGAGGTTCGGCAGCGCCTGCCGGATCTCGGAGAGCACATTGGCCGACATCAGGTGGGGACCCTTCTCATTCCGTGGCCGGCTCCGCGGGGGCGGAGCCGCCGTTCACACTGGAGAGAGCATCCCGCAGCACTCCATCCTCCGCGGCGAGGCGCGCGAGCGCGACCTCGGGTCCGACCCCAGTGAGGGTGACGAGGATGGCGGCCTTCACGCTGCCGCCCACCGATTCGAGGGCCGCGGATGCCGCGGAGGCATCCGCCCCCGTCGCCTGCATGACGATGCGCTCGGCCCTCGCGCGCAGCTTCGCGTTGGTCGCCTGCACGTCGACCATGAGGTTGCCGTGCACCTTGCCGAGGCGCACCATCGCGATGGTCGAGATGGCGTTGAGCACGAGCTTCTGCGCGGTGCCGCCCTTGAGCCTCGTGGAACCGGCGACGATCTCGGGGCCGACCACGGTCTCGATCGCGAGGTCGGCGGCGCGGCCGATCTCGGAGTCCCGGTTGCAGGCGAGGCCCACCGTGAACGCCCCGACCCGGCGCGCGTGCTCGATCGCGCCCACGACGTAGGGCGTGCGGCCCGACGCGGAGATGCCGACGAGCGCGTCGGCCGCGGTGAGCCCGATCGCGGCCAGGTCGGCGGCGCCCTGCTCGGCGTCGTCCTCGGCGTTCTCGACCGCCGAGCGGAGCGCGGTGTCGCCTCCCGCGATGACGCCGACGACGAGCGCGGGGTCGGTGCCGAACGTCGGCGGGATCTCGCTCGCGTCGAGCACGCCCATGCGACCGGCCGTGCCCGCGCCGAGGTAGACGAGCCGCCCGCCGGCCCGGAGCCGCGCGACGATCGCGTCGACCGCGACGGCGATCTGCGGCATCACCTCGGCGACGGCCGCGACGGCCGCGGTGCTCTCCTCGAGCATCGCGCCGACCTGCGCCTCGGCGGGCATCAGGTCGAACTCGGCGTGCGCGTCGTTCACGCCCTCGGTCGAGAGGTCGGCGAGCAGGTCGCGCAGGCGGACGTGCTCGGCCGGCGGCTCGGGCGTGGGCATCGGTGCGGACCAGGTCATGGCGCTCCCCCGGTTTCGGTGCGCGCGTCGGGCGACGCGATGGTGACGGATGCCACGCCGGCCAGCGGCGCGGGAGGTGCGAAGGGTTCGCGGCCGGGCGTCACGCGCCCGGCGACGCGCGCGGCGACCGTCGACAGGGCGACGGGCACGGCGTGCAGGCTGAAGAATCCGAGGAGGGCGAACATCAGCGACTCCTTGAAGGCGGGATCGATGCCGCGCTCCGCGCTCGAGGCCACGCGGATGCCGCGCTCGGCCGCGAGCGCCCGCAGTCGTTCGAGGAGCACGGGATTGCGGGCGCCGCCGCCCGAGCAGACGAGGACGGACGCGGCATCCGGAATCGCGTCGACGACGGTCCGCGCGGTGAACTCGACGAGGGTCGCGACGAGGTCCTCGACGGCCAGGGCCCCGGATGCCGCGAGCCCCGACGCCGCGACGGCGGCGTCGACCACGCCGAGGTCGAAGGTCTCGCGCCCGGTCGACTTCGGCGGCGTCGCCGCGAGGTACGGATGCCGCAGCAGCGCGTCGAGCAGCGGCGCGCTCACCGTGCCGGCCGCGGCGATGGCGCCGTCGCGGTCGAACGCCTCGGCGCCGCTCGTGTGCCGGGCGACGACCGCGTCGACGAGGGCGTTGCCCGGGCCGCTGTCGAAGGCCAGCACGTCGCCGCTCGGATGCACGAGCTGCACGTTCGCGATGCCGCCGAGGTTCACGGTCGCGATCACCCTCCCGGCGGCGGTCGCCTCGCCGCCGAGCCACGCCCGGTCGAAGAACGCCATGAGGGGTGCGCCCTCGCCGCCCGCCGCGATGTCGGCCGCGCGCAGGTCGGAGAGCACGGGCACGCCCGTGAGCTCGGCGATCCAGGCGGGCTCGCCGAGCTGCAGGGTGCCGAGCGCGTGGCCGTGCTCGGCCCAGTGGAAGACCGTCTGGCCGTGCGACACGACGAGGTCGGGCGTCGCGCCCGAATCGCGGATGCCGCGTGCCGCCGCCTCGGCGAATGCCTGACCGAGCCGCGTGGTGAGCCGGGTGAGCTCGCCGGCCGTCGTCGCCTCGCCCGCGGAGACGGCGAGGACCCGCTCGCGCAGACCGGCGTCGAAGTCGTGCGTGGCGGCGTGGAGGGGCCTCATGACGAGGTCGGCGGGTGCGGCGGGGTCGCCGGCCGTGCTCGGGGCGCCCGCGACCGTGATGTCGACGACCGCGACGTCGATGCCGTCGGCCGAGGTGCCTGACTGCAGGGAGAGCACGATCATGGCGACGCCTCCGCGGCACGGGCGACCGGCGCGGCGGCGGCGCCCCGCTCGACGGCGGCGGCCTGCGCGACGGCGGCGCCCTGCGCGCCCTCGGAGAGCAGGACGGCCGCGGCGTCGGCGGCGATGCGGCTGGCGGCTCGCGTGTGCACGGCGGCGAGCGGCAGCGGCGCCCCGGGGACGCCGGCGTCGACCACGACGGCGTCGGGCCGGAGCCTCGCGATGTTCGCGATGCGGTCTCGCTGCGGCCCGTCGCTGCCGACGCGGTCGGCGACGACCACGAGCGGACCCGAGCCGGGCACCGCCGCGTCGCCGCGCAGCACCCGTCCGCCGTCGGCGAGGGTCGCCTCGAAGAAGTCGTCGTCGCTCGCGACGGCGAGGGTCGAGCGTCCGCGGATGTCGAGCACGGTGCGCGGGGCAGGCAGGGCCGGGACGACGCCGTCGATCGAGATCGCCGCCCGGGCCGCGGCCGCGGCGTCGACCGGGTCGAACGCGTCGCGCGCGTCGAGGAGGTCGAGGGCGTCGCGCCGCTCACGAGGTGCGGCGTCGAACCCGTCGCGCGGGTCGATCGCCTCGCGCGCGGCGGCGAGGGATGCCGCGAGCACCCGGACCCGCTCGGCGGCGCGTTCGAGCACCGCGACGGGCAGCGTGCCGTCGTCGACCGCGGCGAGCAGCGCGTGCTGCACCTCGAGGAAGTCGCGGGCGTCCTGATCGGGCGCCGCGGCGGGGCCGAGGTTCGTCGGGTTGCTGATGCAGAGCAGGTCGGCGCCGGCGAGCAGCGCCTGCACGGCGCCGGGGCCCGCGCCGACCGACTCGCGCACGGCGGCCATGTCGAGGGCGTCGGTGACGACGACCCCCTCGAAGCCCATGGCGCGCAGGCGTCCGAGCGCGGTCGGGTTCAGCGTCGCGGGCTGCGGCCCCCACGCGGGCACGACGACGTGCGCGGTCATGATCGCGGGCACGCCCGCGTCGACGAGCCGCTGGAAGGGCGGCAGATGCGTGCGCTCGAGCTCGTCGAGGCCGATCTCGAGCGTCGGCATCGCGTGGTGCGAGTCGAGGTGGGTGTCGCCGTGGCCCGGGAAGTGCTTGGCCGCGGCCGCGGCGCCGGCACGGCGGATGCCGCGGGCCTGGGCGATCGCGTGCCCGGCGACGAGCTCGGGGCGGTCGCCGAACGAGCGCACGCCGATGACCGGGTTGCGCGGGTCGGTGTTGACGTCGGCCACGGGCGCGAGCACCACGTTCGCCCCGACGGCGAGCGAACGGCGCGCGAGCTCGGCGCCCACGGCCTCGGTGACGGCGAGGTCGTCGACGAATCCGAGCTGCGCGGCACCCGGCAGCGTCGACCCGGAAGAGGACTCGATGCGGGTGACGTTGCCGCCCTCCTCGTCGATGCCCACCACGAGCGGGCGCCCCCGGTCGAGCAGATCCCGGGCGAGCGACATCCGCTCGCCCTCGTCCCCCAGGTTGTGCGCGAAGAGCACGAGGCCCGCGAGGCCGCCCTCGTCGAGCTCGCGGCGGAACAGATCCGGGATGCCCCGGCCGAGGAATCCCGGCCAGAGCACCCCGCCCACCAGCCCCCTGACGGTGGGATCGTCCACGGCGGTCACCCCTTGACCGCGCCGGCCACGAGGCCGCTCGACAGGCGACGTTGGACGATGACGAAGAAGATCATGACCGGGACGGTGATGATCGTGGACGCGGCCATGATGTAGCCCCACTCGTTGGTGTGCTCGCCGAAGAACTGCTTGAGGCCGATGGCCACCGTGTAGTTCTCGGAGGCGCCGCCCAGCAGGGTCATGGCGAAGATGAACTCGTTCCACGCGGTGATGAACGAGAAGACCGAGGTCGCGACGAGGCCGGGCATCACGAGCGGCAGCAGCACCGACCGGAACATGCGGCCCCAGCTGGCGCCGTCGAGGTACGCGGCCTCCTCGAGCTCGACCGGCACGGCCGCGACGAATCCCCGCAGCATCCAGATGCCGAACGGCAGCGAGAGCGCGACGTACACGACCATGAGGCCGAGCAGCGTGTTCAGCAGCTGCAGGTCGCGCACCTGCACGAACAGCGGGATCACGAGCGCCTCGAGCGGCACCATCTGCACGACGAGGATCATGAGCAGCATCGACGTGCGGAACTTGAACCGGAACCGCGCGACCGCGACCGAGGCGAGCAGCGCGAGCACGGCGCTCGCGAGCACCGTCACCACGGCGACGATCGCCGAGTTGCGCAGGTACACGTCGAAGCCGCCGTCGGTGAGCACGTACTCGAAGTTCGCGAGCGACCACTCGCGCGGCAGCAGGGTCTGCCCGCCGGCGCCGGCCTTCGCGTCGAACGCGCTCGAAAGCATCCAGAACGCGGGGAACAGCGTGAACGCGAGGAGCACCACGACGAGCACGGCCTTGCCGGCGGCCGAGCGCGTCTTGCGCGACGAACGGCGGGAGGCCGGGATCGCGCGCGGCGTGCCGGGGCCGTCGGGGCCGGGAGGAAGGGCTCCGGATGCCTCGGGGGCGGTGGTCGGGGCGGGTGCGGAGGTGCTCACAGCTCGTCCTCCTTCAGCAGCGCGCGGACGTAGATGACGGTGATGATGAGCAGCAGCACCGTCAGGAGCACGGCGATCG
Organism: Agromyces terreus; assembly: GCF_009749465.1. Lineage (GTDB taxonomy): Bacteria > Actinomycetota > Actinomycetes > Actinomycetales > Microbacteriaceae > Agromyces > Agromyces terreus. The sequence goes on along the minus strand of NZ_WBIS01000004.1, from coordinate 261,440 downwards.
CCGAGCCGAAGCCGTAGCGGTTCTGCCCGAACGATTCGACGTACGACCAGACCCCGAGGTTGAGCGCCTCGCGGTTCGTGCCGTTGCCGCCCGGCATCAGGTAGACCTGCGCGAACACCTTGAAGTCCCAGATGGTCGACAGGATGATGACGACGCTGAAGACCTGGCGGAGGTTCGGCACGATCACCTGGAAGAAGCGACGCCAGGGGCCCGCGCCGTCCATCTCGGCGGCCTCGAGCATCTCCTTCGGCACGCCGAGCAGGCCCGCGAGCACCGTGATGGCGACGAACGGGAAGCCGTGGTGGATCACGTTCAGCAGCACGATCGCGTAGAAGCTGAAGCGGTTCGTGAACCAGTTGACCGGCTCGTCCTGGAGGCCGACGGCCTGCAGCGCCTCGTTGAAGATGCCGCGGTCGGCGTCGAAGATCCAGACCCAGACGTAGGTGCCGGTGACCGCGGGCATGGCCCACGCGATCATGATCGCGCTGCCGACGACGGTTCGCCAGAAGCCGCCGAGGGAGGCCATGAGCACGGCGACGCCGGTGCCGAGGGCGACCGTGCCCGCGACGGCGAGCACCGCGAACCCGACGGTGTTCGGGAGCACGACGCCCCACAGCGTGGGGTCGGCGAGGATCTCGCCGTAGTTGGCGAGGCCGATCCAGTTCGACTCGCCCGAGACGATCTCGCGCAGGCCGTAGTCCTGCAGGGAGAAGAGGAGGACCCGGATGAGCGGCCAGAGCAGCAGCACCGCGAGCACCGCGAGCGCGGGCGCGAGGAGCAGCCACGGCCGCGACGAGGCGATCAGCCGGTTGCGCTGCACGGGGCCGACGCCCGGCCGGGGGGTCTTGGAACCCCCCGGCGCGGGCGTCGGAGCCTGGATCGTGGTCGACACCTGGTCAGTTGCCGTTCATGATCTCGTCCATCTCCTTCGCGGCATCCGACGTGGCCTCTTCGACCGTCTTCTGCCCGGAGAGGATCGCCTGGATGGCGGTGTTCGTCGTCTTCTTCGCCTGCACGGCGCCGAAGGTCGGCGTGACGGGCACCGAGGCGCCGCCGTCGACGAGCTGCGTGGCGAAGGGCGCGACGAGCGGGTCGTCGGAGTCCATCGTCTCGGTCAGCAGCGACTGCTGGCCCGGGAAGTAGCCCGTCTCCTGGCCCCACTTCTCGGCGAACTCGCCCGTGGTCATGAGCTTGATGAACGACCACGCGAGGTCGGTGTTCTCGGCGGTGCTGAACATCGAGAGGTGCGAGCCGCCGAGCACCGACGGGGCGATGCCGCCGTCCTTGCCAGGGATCGGCGCCGCGGCGAACTTGCCGTCGAGGTCGGCGTTCTTCTCGAGGATCGCGGCGGGCGTCCAGGAGCCCATGAGGGCCATGGCGACGTTGCCCTGCGCGAAGTTGTCGAGGACGTCGGTCTCCTTCCACGTGGTGGCGCCGGCCGACGAGAAGCCGTGCTCGGTCGCGAGGCCGGTGTAGAAGCCGATGCCCTCCTGCGACTCGGGGCTCGCGAGGCCCGACTCCCAGGTGTCGCCGTTCTGCACCGAGACCTCGCCGCCCGCACCCCAGACCCAGGGGTACACGCCGAACTCGGCGTCGCCGGGAACCGCGAACGCGAGCATCTCGGGGTGGGCCGCCTTGATGGCGTCGCCCGCGGCGACGATGTCGTCCCAGCTCTGCGGGGCCTCGAGGCCGAGCTCCTCGAAGATGTCGGAGCGGTACACGAGCGAGCGCACGCCGGCGTACCACGGCATGCCGTAGAGCTCGTCGTCGTAGGTGCCGGACTCGACGAGGCCCTCGACGAGGTCGTCGCCAAGATCGTCGTCGGCGACGAAGTCGGTGATCGGCTCGAGAGCGCCGGCGTCGGCGAACTCGGCCGTCCAGGTGGTGCCGGTCTCGGCGACGTCGGGGGTCGTGCCGCCCGCGATCGACGTGACGAAGCGGTCGTGGGCGTCGGCCCACTGCACGAACTCGACGTTCAGCTCGGCGCCGGTCTCTTCGGTGAACGCGTCGCCGACCTCGTCGAAGAACGCCTCGGAGTCGGGGTTGGTGCCCTCCATGATCCAGACGTCGAGCGTCTGGCCGTCGGCGTTCGAACCGTCTCCGTCGTTCGAACCGCCCGCACAGGCGGTGAGCCCGAACACTGCCGTGGCGAGCACGGCGACGGGCAGCAGTCGCTTCTTCATGGATGCCTCCTCATTGATGGATCTCTCGTGACCTCTGGTGGACCTCGTGCGGGCGCCTCTCGGCGACCCGGAACGTGACTCTGGAAGTAGTATTCGTGAACCATGCAGTGTTTGCAAGTTATTTCCAGAGTCGTGATCGGTTCGAAACCTGAGCGTCACGGAGGCCCCGCCCGTAGGCTCGGCCCGTGAGCAGCACGCCGCCCGTCGACCGCCCGCGCGAGGCTTCGCCCGTGCGCTGCGTGCTCGGCATCGACATCGGCGGCACCGGGTCCCGCGCGGCGCTCGAACCCCTCGACGCGACGCCCGGCACCTCCCGGCGCGTGCTCGAGGGCGCGCGCATCGCCGTGGCATCCACCGGGTCGAACGCCCTCGACGTGGCCGCCGCGCTCGTCGGGGCCGCCGCAGACGCATGGCCGGATGCCGCGATCACGGCCGTGGGCGTCGGTGCGACCGGGCTCGCCTCCCTCGTCGCCGATCCGGATGCCGCGACCGCGCGCCTCTCGCACCTCGCGGCGCCCGGGGCCGGCGTCGCCCTCGCCGTGGACGCCCTCACCGCCCACCTCGGCGCCCTCGACGGGCGCGCGGGCGCGGTCGTGGCCGTCGGCACGGGCGCCATCGCCCTCGGCACCGACCTCGACACGACCTGGCGCCGCGTCGGCGGCTGGGGGCACCTGTGGGACGACCGCGGCTCCGGGGTGTGGGTCGGCATCGAGGCGCTCAAGGCGGCGATCCGCACCCACGACGGCGTGACGGACGACGCCCGGGCGCTGCTCGCCGCCGCCGAGGCCCGGTTCGGCCCGGCGCACTCCTGGCCCGGGGCGCTCCTCACGCGCGCCGACCGCGCGGGCCTCATCGCCGCGTTCGCCCCCGAGGTCGCCGGGCTGGCCGCCGACGGCGACGCCGCGGCATCCGCCATCATGCGCACCGCCGGCCGCGAGGTCGCCGCCACCCTCGTCGCCGCGCTCGACCCCGACCTGCCGCGCCTCGCCTCCTGGACCGGCGGGATGTTCGCCGCCGCGGGCGCGTACCGCGACGCCTTCGCCGCCGAGTTCGCCCGCCTCGCGCCCGACGCCGCGCTCGAGTCTCCGTCGGGCACGCCCCTCGACGGCGCGGTGCGGCTGGCACGGCTCGTCGGCGCCGGAGACCTGCCGGCGGGGCATCCGCCGTTCCTCTGGCGCTGAGCATCGCCGCGACGCACGGCACCCGCCGCAGCCGCTAGCGTTGGCGCATGGCCGAGACGAGCGCGGGGATCCTGCTGCACCGGCGTCGCGGCGCGGCATCCGACCCGCTCGACGTCGAGGTGCTCCTCGGGCACATGGGCGGGCCGTTCTGGCGGGGGCGCGACGCGGCGGCCTGGTCGCTGCCGAAGGGCGCGTTCACCGACGAGACGCCGCTCGACGCGGCCAGGCGCGAGTTCGCCGAAGAGCTCGGCAGCCCCGCGCCCGACGTGCCGTACGTCGAACTCGGCGTGTTCCGCTACACCTCGGGCAAGACCGTGACGGTGTTCGCCGGCGAGGCCGACTTCGACGCCACCGCGATCACGAGCAACACCTTCGAGCTCGAGTGGCCGCCGCGCTCGGGCCGGCGGCAGGCGTTCCCCGAGCTCGACGCGGCCGCCTGGGTGCCCATCGCCGACGCGCGACCGCGGCTCGTCAAGGGCCAACGGCCGGCGCTCGACGCCCTGCACGCCCTGCTCGCGCAGCGCGGCTGAGCCCGCGGTCGCCACGATGTCGGTGGCCCGCGGGAGACTGATCGAGCCCTGATCGGGCGGCGAATCCGGGCCGGGTGTTCGCCCTCCGAGAACGAGGCGGGCGAAGCGGCCGCTCCGCTTGCCTCCGAAAGGGCCGCATGCGAGGCTGTAACGCTGCGCGAGGCCCGAGGGTGGGCCTCGCCCGCGTCATCCGCCGCTCGCGCTGCGACACGACCCGTCGTGCCGCGACATCCGATCGATCCCCCGCCCTCACCGCCGCACCGGAGATGCCATGCTCGCAAAGCTCCTCGTCCGCTATCTGAAGCCGTACGTGTGGCTGCTCGTCGGGGTCCTGGTCTTCCAGATCCTCTCCGCGATCGCCACGTTCAACCTGCCCGACCTCAACGCCAAGATCATCGACAACGGCGTGGCCAAGGGCGACACCGAGTACATCTGGTCGACCGGGGCCGTCATGCTGCTCATCTCGCTCGGGCAGATCACCGCCTCGATCATCGCCACCTACTTCGCGGCGAAGGCCGCGATGCGGCTCGGCCGCGACATCCGCAACGACGTGTTCGAGAAGGTCAGCGCCTTCTCCGAGCGCGAGGTCTCGAAGTTCGGGCCCGGCTCGCTCATCACGCGCAACACCAACGACGTGCAGCAGGTGCAGATGCTCGCCATGATGGGCGCGACCATGCTCGTCACCGCGCCCATCCTCGCGATCGGCGGCATCTGGTTCGCGCTGCGCCAAGACGTCGGGCTCGGCTGGATCATCGCGGTCGCCGTGACCACCCTGCTCATCATCGCGACGATCATCGTCAGCCGCATGGTGCCGCTGTTCCGCGCCTTCCAGCACAAGCTCGACAACGTCAACCGCATCATGCGCGAGCAGCTCACCGGCGTGCGCGTCGTGCGCGCGTTCGTGCGCGAGCCCATCGAGGAAGAGCGCTTCCGCACCGCCAACACCGACATCATGGTCGTCGGCCGCAAGGTCGGCTCGCTGTTCGTGCTGCTCTTCCCGCTGTTCATGCTCGTGCTCAACGTGACCATCGTGGGCGTCGTCTGGTTCGGCGCCTTCGCCGTCGACGCCGGCGACGCGCAGATCGGCACGCTCTTCGCCTTCATGCAGTACGTCATGCTCATCCTCACCGGCGTGCTCATGGCGAGCTTCATGACGATCATGATCCCGCGCGCCGCGGTCTCGGCCGACCGCATCGCCGAGGTGCTCGACAGCACGAGCACCCTCGAGCGCCCCGCGAACCCCGTGCGCGTCCTGCCGACGCCCGGCACGATCGAGATGACGGATGTCTCGTTCACCTACCCGGGCGCCGACCAGCCCGTGCTCGACGGCATCGGGTTCTCTGCCGCGCGCGGCGAGACGGTCGCCATCGTGGGCTCCACGGGCGCCGGCAAGACCACGCTCGTCTCGCTCATCCCCCGCCTGTTCGACGCCACGGGCGGCTCCGTGGCCGTCGGCGGCGTCGACGTGCGGCAGGCCGACCTCGACGTGCTCTGGCGCTCGATCGGCCTCGTGCCGCAGCGCCCGTTCCTCTTCAGCGGCACCGTCGCCTCGAACCTCCGGTACGGGCGCGAAGAGGCCACCGACGACGAGCTCTGGCACGCGCTCGAGATCGCGCAGGGCCGCGACTTCGTCGAAGAGATGGAGGGCGGGCTCGGCGCCCGCATCGCCCAGGGCGGCACCAACGTCTCGGGCGGCCAGCGCCAGCGGCTCGCGATCGCCCGCGCGATCGTGCACCGCCCCGACGTGCTCGTCTTCGACGACTCGTTCTCGGCACTCGACCTCACGACCGACGCGAACCTGCGGCACGCGCTCTGGCGCGAGCTGCCCGAGGTGACCAAGATCGTCGTCGCCCAGCGCGTCTCCAGCATCACCGACGCCGACCGCATCGTCGTGCTCGACGACGGCGCGATGGTCGGCATCGGCACCCACGAGCAGTTGCTCGAGACATCCGACACCTATCGCGAGATCGTCGAATCCCAGCTCGGAGCGGAGGCAGCCCGATGACCACCGAACCCGCCCCCCAGATCTCCGAAGAGGAGAAGTACGAGCTCGAGCTCGCCGAGCAGGCTCGCCTGAACTCCGGCGACTGGGACAGCGTCGCACCCGGCAAGGCCTCGCAGTTCGGGCCCAGCTTCCGCCGCCTCATCGGCCGGCTGAAGCCCCACGCGCTCGCGTTCACCTTCGTCTCGATCCTCGGCGCCGCCGGCGTCGTGCTCGCCGTGATCGCCCCCAAGGTGCTCGGCGAGGCCACGAACGTGCTGTTCGCCGGCGTCATCGGCGGGCAGCTGCCCGCCGGGCTGAGCAACGCCGAGGCCGTCGAGTTCCTCCGGGCCGACGGCCAGGACGAGCTCGCCAACATCGTGCAGACCGCCGGCGCCGTGCCCGGCGAGGGCATCGACTTCGTCAAGCTCAGCCAGATCCTCATCGTCGTGCTGCTGCTCTACGTGGTGTCGGCCATCCTCACCTGGGTGCAGGGCTACGTCGTCAACGTGATCATGGTGCGCACCATGTGGCGCCTGCGCGAAGACGTCGAGGCCAAGCTCAACCGACTGCCCCTCAGCTACTTCGACAAGGTGCAGCGCGGCGAGCTCATCTCGCGCGTCACGAACGACATCGACAACATCACCCAGACGATGCAGCAGTCGCTGTCGGGCGCCATCACCGCCGTGCTCACCGTCGTGGGCGTGCTCATCATGATGTTCTCGATCTCGTGGCAGCTCGCGATCGTCGCGCTCGTGTCGCTGCCGCTCATGGGCGTGATCTTCGGCGTCATCGGCCCGAAGTCGCAGAAGGCGTTCGGCATCCAGTGGCGCAAGGTCGGCCGCCTCAACGCTCGCGTCGAGGAGTCCTTCTCGGGCCACGCGCTCGTCAAGGTCTTCGGCCGCGAGCAGGACTCGCACGAGAAGTTCAAGGCCGAGAACGAAGAGCTCTACCAGGCCTCGTTCAAGGCGCAGTTCCTCTCGGGCATCATCATGCCCGGCATGATGTTCATCGGAAACCTCACCTACGTCGGCATCGCGGTGCTCGGCGGCCTCATGGTCGCGAGCGGCCAGCTCCGCCTCGGTGACGTGCAGGCGTTCATCCAGTACTCGCAGCAGTTCACCCAGCCCCTGTCCGAGCTCGGCGGCATGGCCGCAGTCGTGCAGTCGGGCACAGCCTCGGCCGAGCGCGTGTTCCAGCTGCTCGACGCCGACGAGCAAGACCCCGACGCCGCCGACGCGCCCGAGCCCGTCTCGGGCGACGGCACCATCGAGTTCGACCACGTGTCCTTCTCCTACCTGCCCGAGCACCCGCTGATCCGCGATCTCTCGTTCCGGGTCGAGCCCGGCCAGACGGTCGCGATCGTCGGCCCGACCGGCGCGGGCAAGACGACGCTCGTGAACCTCATCATGCGGTTCTACGAGCTCGACGGCGGGCGCATCCTGCTCAACGGCCAGGACATCGCCGAGCTCACGCGACGCGACATGCGCGCGAAGACCGGCATGGTGCTCCAAGACCCGTGGCTGTTCGCCGGTTCCATCCGCGAGAACATCCGCTACGGGCGCGAGACGGCCACCGACGACGAGATCCTCGACGCCGCGCGGGCGACCTACGTCGACCGGTTCGTGCACTCGCTGCCCGACGGGTACGACACCGTGCTCGACGAAGAGGCGTCCAACGTCTCGGCCGGCGAGAAGCAGCTCATCACGATCGCCCGGGCGTTCGTGGCGCAGCCGTCGGTGCTCATCCTCGACGAGGCCACGTCGTCGGTCGACACCCGCACCGAGCTGCTCCTCCAGCACGCGATGGCGGCGCTGCGCGAGGGCCGCACCTCGTTCGTCATCGCGCACCGGCTCTCGACCATCCGCGACGCCGACCTGATCCTCGTGATGGAGCACGGCGACATCGTCGAGCAGGGCAGCCACGACGAGCTCATCGCCCGCGAGGGCGCGTACTGGCGTCTCTACAACTCGCAGTTCGAGCAGGCCGCGGCCGACCTCGACGCCGAGGAGGCGCTCGACCGGGGCGAAGACCCGGCGCTCGTCGGGGCTGCGACGGGTTCGGTCGAGGCCATCGACGGCGAGAGCGGTGCACCGGCGCCCGGAACGGACGCGTAGCGCGGGCTGACCGGCGCGGGTCGGTCAGGCCCGCGTCGTCGCGCCGAGCGAGGCGTACACGGCTCGGGTGTACGCGTCGCTGCGCGGCGACCCGATGATGCCCGGCGACATCCGATTCATCACGTACGCGAAGGTCATGCTCCGGTCGACGTCGTTGACGACGATCGAGCCGCCCCAGCCGCCCCAGAACGCGACGCGTCCCTCGGGGATCGAGGGCGTGCTCGCCGGGTTCGACACCGCGAAACCGAGGCCGAAGCGTAGCGGCAGGCCGAGCACGAGGTCGACGTTGTCGGTGTGCTCGGCGAAGATGCGGTCGATCGTCGCCGGCGAGAGCAGTCGCACGCCGTCGAGTTCGCCGCCGTTCGACACGAGCGCGTTGATGCGGGCCACCGAACGGGCGTTGCCCTGCCCGCCGGCTCCGCCGACGCCCGCGGCGCGCCACTCGCGCGTCCAGGTGACCTCGGCGTCGAGCGGCGGGCCGGTGTACGTCTTGAACGCGGGCGACTCGGGCGGCATCGCCGCGAAGTCGAGCTGGATCGGCGGCGGCGGCACCACGTTGCTGACCCGGTGGTCCTCGGACTCGGGCAGGCCGAGCCAGAAGTCCGCGCCGAGGGGACCGGCGATCTCCTCGGCGACGAACGCGCCGAGCGGGCGTCCGGTGATGCGGCGCACGAGCTCGCCCACCAGGTGGCCGTAGTCGAGCAGGTGGTAGCCGGATGCCGCGCCGGCCGGCCACCACGGCGGCTGCGCCGCGAGACGCGCGGACGCGGCATCCGCATCGAGGATGTCGGCGCCCGTGATCGGCTGCGCCCAGCCCGAGACGCCCGAGCTGTGCATGAGCACGTGCTTGACGAGCACGCCCTCCTTGCCGGCGGCGGCGAACTCGGGCCAGTAGTGGGCGACGGGACGTTCGGGGTCAAGCTCGCCGCGGTCGATCAGCACGAGTGCGGCGAGCGCCGTCACGGTCTTCGAGATCGACCACACGTTCGTGATCGTGTCGCGCTGCCACTCGCGTTCATGCGCCGGGTCGGCCCAGCCGCCCCAGAGGTCGACGACCGGCTCGCCGTCGACGATCACGGCGAGGGATGCCCCGAGCTCGTCGCCCGAGGCGAGCCGGCGTTCGAACTCGTCGCGGAGGCCGGCGAAGTCCTCGTGCACGTGGCCGTGGACGGGCGCGTCGGCAGGCGTGGGGACGCCGGCAGGCCGGGTATCGGCGGGCGAGGGGGTGGCGGCTGGCGCTGCGCCGGCGCGCGACGGGTCGGCGGGTGTGGGAAGGCTCATCGTCGAGGCTCCTCGGTCGGTGGCGGCCGGATCGAACGGGTGTCCGCGGCTCAATTCGCCAGCATACCGCGCGGTCGGTATGCTTGTCACGAGCGGCGTCGCGACGACCCGCCCGGCCGTCGAGGAGGACGCATGCAGATCACCGGTGCGGTGCTCGAGACCACGGGCGCGGGCGCGCCCTTCACCCGGTCGCACCCGTTCACCGTCGGCCCGCTCGAACTCGACCCGCCCGGCCCCGGCGAACTCCTCGTGCGCATCGAGGCCGCGGGCGTCTGCCACTCCGACCTCAGCGTCGTCGACGGCAACCGCGTGCGGCCCATGCCGATGCTGCTCGGCCACGAGGCATCCGGCATCGTCGAGCAGCTCGGCGACGGCGTCACCGACCTCGCCGTCGGCACCCGCGTGGTCATGACGTTCCTGCCGCGCTGCGGCGACTGCGACGGATGCCGCACCGACGGCCGGCTGCCCTGCGAGGTGGGCTCGGCCGCGAACGGCGCCGGCACGCTCGTCGGCGGCGGCATGCGCCTGCACCGCGACGGCGAACCCGTGCACCACCACCTCGGCGTGAGCGGATTCGCCACGCACGCGGTCGTGCACCGCACCTCGGTCGTGCCGGTCGAGGCCGACGTGCCGCCCGACATCGCCGCGCTGCTCGGCTGCGCGGTGCTCACCGGAGGCGGCGCGGTCGTCAACGCCGGCCGGCCCGCCCCCGGCGAGCGCGTGATCGTCGTCGGCCTCGGCGGCGTCGGCATGGCCGCGCTCCTCGTCGCCGTCGCGCTCGGCCACGAGGTCGTCGGCGTCGACGCGGTGCCCGGCAAGCTCGACCTCGCCCGCGAGCTCGGCGCCGCCGACGCGCGATCGCCGCAGGACGCGATGGCGGATGCCGCGCTGCGGGCGCCCGTCGTGATCGAGGCCGCCGGCTCGGCCCGCGCCTTCGAGACCGCGTTCGCGCTGACCGCCCCCGGCGGCACCACCGTCACCGTCGGCCTGCCTGCACTCGACGCGCGGGCGAGCCTCGCACCGCTCACCTTCACCGCCGAGGCGCGAACCGTCATCGGCAGTTACCTCGGCTCCGCGGTGCCGAGCCGCGACATCCCCCGCTACGTCGACCTCTGGCGCAGCGGCCGACTGCCGCTGGAACGCCTCGTCTCCTCGCGTATCGCGCTCGACGGCATCGAGGCCGCCATGGACCGGCTCGCCGACGGCGGGGAACTCCGCCAGCTCATCGAGTTCGAGGCATCCGGAACCGAGACGACATGAACCCGCACGCCGCGAGCCGAGGCATCCCGAACCGAGACATCCGCCGCATCACCCATCGCACCTGACCGAGAGGACCCCAGCATGACCCGCACCGCCATCGTCACCGGAGCCGCGCGCGGCATCGGCGCCGCCACCGCCCGCCGCCTCGCCGCCGACGGGCACGCCGTCGCCATCGTCGACCTCGTCGAGGAGCAGGCGGCCGAGACCGCGCAGGCCATCACCGCCGACGGAGGCACCGCCATCGGCATCGGGGCGGATGTCTCCGACGCGGGCGCGGTGACGGCCGCCGTCGACCGGGTGACCGCCGAGCTCGGCGCGCCCACGATCCTCGTGAACAACGCCGGCATCCTGCGCGACAACCTGCTGTTCAAGATGAGCGAGTCCGACTGGGATGCCGTGATGAACGTGCACCTGCGCGGCGCGTTCCTCATGTCGCGCGCCGTGCAGGCGCACCAGGTCGAGGCGAAGTGGGGCCGCATCGTGAACCTCTCGTCGACCTCGGCGCTCGGCAACCGCGGGCAGGCGAACTACGCCGCGGCCAAGGCCGGCATGCAGGGCCTCACCAAGACCCTCGCGATCGAACTCGGCCGGTACGGCGTCACCGCGAACGCCGTGGCGCCCGGCTTCATCGAGACCGACATGACCCGGGCGACCGCCGAGCGCATGGGCGTGCCGTTCGACGCGTTCGTCGACGCGATGGTGAAGGAGATCCCGGTGGCCCGCAGCGGCCGGCCCGAGGATGTCGCGGCCGCCGTCTCGTTCTTCTGCTCCGAGGGTGCCGGCTTCGTGTCGGGCCAGGTGCTCTACGTGGCGGGCGGGCCGAGGGCATGAGCGCGCGATTCGCCTCCCCCGACGCCCTGCTGGATGCCGCGGGCGCGCCGCTCGGCCCCGGCGACTGGTTCGAGATCGACCAGGCCCGTATCGACGCGTTCGCCGAGGCCACCGAGGATCGCCAGTGGATCCACGTCGACGTCGAGCGCGCGACCGCCGGACCGTTCGGCGGGCCGATCGCCCACGGATTCCTCACGTTGTCGCTGCTGAGCTTCCTCGCGGCCCCCCTGCTCGACGTCGACGGCGTCGCGATGGGCGTGAACTACGGCTTCGAGAGGGTGCGGTTCCTGCAGCCCGTCGCCGTCGGCTCGCGCGTGCGCGCGGTCGGCACGATCGGGTCGGCCGAGCTCACCTCGACCGGCGTTCGCGTCGTGCAGGACCTCACGATCGAGATCGACGGATCCGACAAGCCCGCGCTCATCGCGCAGTGGGTGACCCTGCTCGTGCCCGCGGCCTGACGGAGCGCGCGTCGCCGCCCGAGTGCGGAATCGGCGCCCGAGTGCCCGATCGGGGCCACCGATCCGGCACTCAGGCGCCGAAATGCGTCGGGAAGGCCGGGTCACGAGCCGGCGCTACGCGAACGGTCGAGGGGTGCGGCCGCCAGGGTGCCCGGAGAACGCCGAACCGGACACCGATCGGCGCTGGAGTGCGCGATCGGTGCGCGAGTGCGTGATCGGCGCCGGAGTGCGCGAACGGTGCCGGAGTGCGCGAACGGTGCCGGAGTGCGTGAACGGCGCCGGAGTGCGTGAACGGTGCCGGAGTGCCCGATCGGGGCCGCCGATCCGGCACTCTGGCGCCGAAATGCGGTGTCCGTTTGCGTACGGAGGTGCGCGGGTGCGCGGGTGCGCGCGACGGGCGAGGACCGGGCGCGGGAAGGCGGGTCTCGAGGCGGCTGCCCGCTGCGCTCGCGGGCTCCGACCGGCGAGGGCGGACGGCGTGGGCGGGCGCAGCGGGCGGCGGGTCAGACGCGCTCGAGCACGAGGGCCATGCCCTGGCCGCCGCCGACGCACATCGTCTCGAGCCCGTAGCGGCCGCCGGTCGCGGCGAGCCCGTTGATGAGGGTCGACGTGATGCGGGCGCCGGTCATGCCGAACGGGTGTCCGACGGCGATGGCGCCGCCGTGCACGTTGAGGCGCTCCTCGTCGATGCCGAGCTCGCGCGCCGACGGGATCACCTGGGCGGCGAACGCCTCGTTGAGCTCGACGAGGTCGATGTCGTCGATCGAGAGTCCGGCGCGGGCGAGGGCCCGGCGCGAGGCCTCGACGGGTCCGAGTCCCATGATCTCGGGCGAGAGCCCCGAGACGCCGGTCGACACGATGCGGGCCAGTGGCTGCAGGCCGAGCTCGTCGACGATGCGGTCGCTGACCACGACGACCGCTGCGGCGCCGTCGTTCAGGGGGCAGCAGTTGCCGGCGGTCACCGTTCCGTCGGGGCGGAACACCGGGTCGAGCCCGGCGAGTGCCTCAACGGTGACGCCCGCGCGCGGGCCGTCGTCGGCCGAGACGACCGTGCCGTCCGCGAGCGTGACGGGCGTGATGTCGTTCGCCCAGAAGCCCGACGCGATCGCCGCCTCGGCGCGCTGCTGGCTGCGGGCGGCGAAGGCGTCCTGCTCCTCGCGGGTGACGCCGCGCAGCTCCGCGACGTTCTCGGCCGTCTGACCCATGGCGATGTACGCGTCGGGCAGCAGCCCGTCTTCACGTGGGTCGCGCCAGGGGCGGAGGCTCGCGGCATCCGGCTCGCCCGCGGCATCCGCCCCGCCCGCGGCACGCGCAGCCGTGCGCGCCTCGGCGTCGTCGAAGCGGGGGTTGGTCAGCTTCGCGCCCGGGATGTAGTCGCTCGACCCGACGCCCATGTTCGAGACCGACTCGACACCGGCCGAGACGAACACGTCGCCTTCTCCGGCCTTGATCGCGTGGAACGCCATGCGCGTCGTCTGCAGGCTCGACGAGCAGTAGCGATTCACGGTGGTGCCGGGCAGGCCGTCGAGCCCGAGCAGCACGGCCACGATGCGGGCCATGTTCATGCCCTGCTCTCCGCCGGGCTGTCCGCAGCCGAGCAGCAGATCCTCGACGCGCGCGGGGTCGAGCGCGGGCACCTGGGCGAGCGCGGCCTCGACCATCTGCACGGTCAGGTCGTCGCCGCGGATGCCGGCGAGCGACCCCTTGCGGGCGCGGCCGATGGGCGAGCGGGCGGTGGCGACGATGTAGGCCTCGGTCATGAGGTTGTCCTCTCAAGCTGGTGGGGCGGGTGCGGGTGTGCGGATTCGAGTGCGCGGGGCGGATGCCTCGGGGCCGGGCGAGGGTCTCGAGACGGCGCTGGCGCGCCTCCTCGACCGGCGGGAGTGCTGGGGCGCCTCCTCGACCGGCGGCGGGAGCGGGTTGGTCTCGAGACGGCGCTGGGGCGCCTCCTCGACCGGCGGGAGTACAGCGCGCCTCCTCGACCGACGGGACCGGCGCTCAGACGAAGGCGGCGATGCCGGTGATGGCGCGGCCGACGATGAGCGTGTTCATGTCGTACGTGCCCTCGAACGTGTAGACGGCCTCGGCGTCGGCGAAGAACCGGGCGGCGCCGTGGTCGAGCTGGATGCCGTTGCCGCCCATGAGCTCGCGGCTGCGGGCGACGACCTCGCGCATCTTCTTCGTCGCGAAGGCCTTGGCCATGGCCGAGTGGTGGTCCTTCTGGGCGTCTTCGTCGAGCATCTCGCTGACCCGCACGCAGAGCGCAATCGAGGCCGTGATGTCGGCGAGCGAGTCGGCGAGCTTCTGCTGCACGAGCTGGAACGACGCGATCGGCTTGCCGAACTGCACCCGGGTCTTCGCGTAGGCGAGGGCGGCCTCGTAGGCGCCGACCGCGACGCCGATGGCCTGCCACGCGACATCCGCCCGCGTCAGGCGCAGCACGATCGCGACGTCGCGGAAGCCGTGGATCTCCTGCAGGCGATCGGACTCGGGCACGATGACGTCCTCGAGCACGATGTCGGCGTTCTCGACGGCGCGCAGCGACTGCTTGCGCTCGATCTTCGTGGCCGTGAAGCCCGTGGCGGGCTGGCGCACGAGGAACCCCTTGACCTGGTCGTCGGCCGTGTCGCGCGCCCAGATGACGACGACGTCGGCGAAGGTGGCGTTGCCGATCCAGCGCTTGGCGCCGTTCAGCACCCACTCGTCGGCGCCGTCGGCGTTCGTGCGCCGGGTCGCCGTGGTCTCCAGGCCCTTCGCCGTGTCGGAGCCGTGCAGCGGCTCGGTGAGGCCGAACGCGCCGATGAGCTCGCCGCGGGCCATGGGCTCGAGCCACTCGGACTTCTGCTCGGGCGAGCCGCCGACGGCGATCGCGTTCATCGCGAGGCCCGAGTGCACGCCGATGAACGTCGCGGTCGACGGGTCGACGCGCGCGATCTCGAGGGCGATCCAGCCGCGGTACACGGCCGAGTTCTCAAAGTGGGCGACCTCGGGGATGCCGGAGCCGAAGAGGCCGAGCTCGGCGAAGCCGGGGATCAGGTGGCGCGGGCTCGTCGTCGCCTCCCAGCGGTCGTCGGCGCCGGGGCGCACCTCGCGTTCGAGGTAGTCGCGGATCTCGGCGACCGAGATCTGCTCGGCCTCCGTGAGCCGGCGCTGGAAGCCGTAGAAGTCGGCGTCGAGCACGTCGGCGGGGGCCGTGGCGGCCTGGGACTGGGGGTCGAGTGTGAGCGTCATCGCTTCTCCGTTCGTCGGTGAACACGTCCACTATGCATCATTTTCCAGAATGTTGCATGTGAATCCTCGGAGGCGGGTTAGAGTTCCGACATGCCGACGACGAGCGCCCCCACCCACGAGATCGCCGAGATCGGCCTGCGCGCGGCACCGTCCTGGCTCTCCGAACGGCTCGCCGACGGCGCCCACGCCGACGCCGTGCGCGCGTTCGACCTCGCCCGCGAGACCTTCATCGACGGCCGGCGCATCGACATGGGCGCGCTTGCGACCCGCCTCGGCGTCGACCGCACGTCGCTGTTCCGCTGGGTCGGCAACCGCGACGCGCTGCTCAGCGAGGTGCTCTGGTCGCTCGCCGTTCCCACGCTCGTGCTCTCGGAGCACGCGACCGAGTCGCTGCACGGCGCCGAACGCGTGGCCGAACAGCTCTCGAGCTTCGCGGGCGCGCTGATCAGTGCCGACTACTTCCGCGACTTCCTGCGCCGCGAACCCGCCCGCGCGCTGCGGCTGCTCACCACGACCGAGAGCGAGATCCAGCGCCGCTACGTCGCGACCGCGCGCTGGCTCGTCGAGCGAGAACTCGGCGAGCGCCCCCTCGGCGGCGCGATCACGCCCGACGAACTCGCCTACCTTCTGGTGCGCGTCTCGGAGTCGTTCACCTACGCCGACCTCATCGCCGGCGACACCCCGAGCGAGACGCGGGCCCGGCGCGCGTTCCGCATCCTGCTACGGGCCGACTGATGGGCGAGCGGATGCCCCAGCCCGCCGTCACCCGGCCGCATCGCCCCGAGCGACGGCCGTTCACGACCCGCTGGAACGACAACGACCAGTACGGGCACGTGAACAACACCGTCTACTACGAGGCGATGGACACGGCCGTCAACACGTGGATGATCGAGCACGCCGGCCTCGACCCCCATGGCGACGCCCCGATCGGGCTCGTCGTGTCGTCGAGCTGCGAGTTCCGCGCGTCGGCGAGCTTTCCCGAGCCGCTCGAGGTCGCGCTCGGCATCGAACGGCTCGGCTCGTCGAGCGTGACGTGGTCGCTCGGCATCCACCGCGCGGGCGACGACGAGCCGCTGGCCGAGGGCCGCTTCGTGCACGTCTTCGTGGATGCCGCGACCCGCCGCCCCGTGCCGATTCCCACCGGCATCCGCTCGGCCATCGAGTCCCGCCTGCTCGCCTGAGCCGCACGCCAGGCCGCCGCCCGCCAGACCGACCCTTGCCCGCGCCCTGTGCACTTTTCAGGAGACCCTCGCCGATCGGGGGCCGAAACGCGCGCGTGAGCGACGAAAACGGCCCGCTTCGCCACACCCCCTCCTGAAAAAGGTCTCAGCAACGGGGCGCGCGGGTGTCGCGACATCCGGTTCGCGCACATACCGACCGCGCGGTATGCTGATGCGACGGGCCGGTCGACGACCACCCGGAACGGCACCTCGCGGTGCGGCACCACGGCGGTGCAGGAAGGCGATCGACGATGACCGACACCCCAGGGCTGAACCTCGCGGGCTTCTCCGCGTGGCTCGCCGAGGCGCACCCCGAGCTCGTCGCCGCGACGCCGGCCGCCCCGCTCACGGCCACGCTCATCGCCGGGGGCCGCAGCAACCTCACGTACCGCGTCGACGGGCCGGCCGTGCCGCTCATCGTGCGCCGCCCGCCGCTCGGGCACGTGCTCGCGAGCGCCCACGACATGGGCCGCGAGCACCGCGTGATCAGCGCGCTGGCGGGGTCGGGCGTGCCGGTGCCGCCGGCGGTCGACCTCGTCGACGATTCCGAGGCCGGGCGGGTCACCGGCACCGCGTTCTTCGTGATGCGCGTCGTCGAGGGCGTCGTGCTCGCGAGCCCCCGCCAGAACGCCGACTACACGCCCGCGGGCCTGCACGGGCTCGGACTCGCCTTCGCGGAGACGCTCGCCCGCCTGCATGCGGTCGACGCGGCATCCGTCGGCCTCGCCGACTTCGGGCGCCCAGACGGCTACCTCGACCGGCAGCTGCGCACCTGGCGCCGGCAACTCGAGGCCTCGCGCAGCCGCGACCTGCCCGAGCTCGACCGACTGCAGCAGCGACTGGAGGAGCGGATGCCTCCCGCGGGCGGCATCCGGAGCGGCATCGTGCACGGCGACTACCGCCTCGACAACGCGATCATCGCCGGGCCGGCCGACGCGCCCCGCATCGCGGCGATCCTCGACTGGGAGATGGCCACGCTCGGCGACCCGCTCGTCGACCTCGGCATGCTCGGCATGTACTGGAACATCGCCTCGCTCGCGCCCGACGCGGTCGGCCTCACGCGCAGCGCCGTCGATCCGGCGGCCGGGTACCCCGAGTTCGACGAGCTCGTCGACTGCTACGCGCACGCCGCCGGCATCCGCACGCCCGACCTCACCTGGTACCGGGCGTTCGCGGCGTACAAGCTCGCCGTGATCCTCGAAGGCATCCACTACCGCTACCGGCAGGGGCAGACCCTCGGCGAGGGGTTCGACCGCATCGGCCAGCTCGTCGAGCCGCTCGCGAGCACCGGACTGTCGCACACGACCGACTCACCGACCACGCCCGCCACGACCACAGGAGCCTGACCATGGACTTCAGCCACGACGCCCGCACGCTCGCCCTCATCGACCGGGTCGAGGCGTTCGTGCGCGACCGGGCGATCCCGGCCGAGCCGGTGCTCGACGAGCAGCTCGCGGCGACGCCCGACGAGTGGCGGTTCCGCCCCGTCGTCGGCGAACTGCGCACGGCCGCCCGTGCCGAGGGCCTGTGGAACCTGTTCCTGCCGGGCGAGCGCGGCGCGGGCCTCACGAACTTGCAGTACGCGCCGCTCGCGGAGGCCACGGGCTGGTCGCCGCGCCTCGCGCCGGTCGCGATGAACTGCGCGGCGCCCGACACGGGCAACATGGAGGTGCTGGCCGACTTCGGCACGCCCGAGCAGCAGCGCGAGTGGCTCGATCCGCTGCTCGCGGGAGACATCCGCTCGTCCTTCTGCATGACCGAGCCCGAGGTCGCGTCGAGCGACGCGACGAACATCGCGACCCGCATCCGCCGCGACGGCGACTCGTACGTGATCAGCGGGCGCAAATGGTGGTCGACGGGCGCGATGAGCCCGGATGCCGCGATCTTCATCGTCATGGGCCAGACCGATCCGGATGCCGCACGCCACCGCCGGCAGTCGATGATCCTCGTGCCGCGCGACGCCCCCGGCGTCACCGTCGTGCGAGGGCTGAGCGTGTTCGGATACGACGACCGCGACCACGGCGGCCACGCCGAGATCGTGTTCGACGACGTGCGCGTGCCCGCGTCGAACCTCATCGCGGGCGAGGGCGACGGCTTCGCGATCGCGCAGGCGCGGCTCGGGCCCGGCCGCATCCACCACTGCATGCGCGCGCTCGGCATGGCCGAACGCGCCCTGTCGCTCGTGCGGGAGCGCGCGAACAGCCGCGTCGCGTTCGGGCGCACGCTGGCCGAGCAGGGCGTCGTGCGCGAGTGGGTCGCCGAGTCGCGCATCCAGGTCGAGTCGCTGCGCCTGCTCGTGCTGAAGACCGCCTGGCTCATGGACACGGTCGGCAACCGGCAGGCGATGACCGAGATCCAGTCGATCAAGATCGCCGTGCCGCGCGCGGTGCAGCAGATCCTCGACCGGGCGATCCAGGTCTTCGGCGCTGCGGGCGTCTCGAGCGACGCCCCGCTCGCCGAGATGTTCGCCGGGGCGCGCGTGCTGCGCCTGGCCGACGGCCCCGACGAGGTGCACCTGAGCGCCCTCGGCAAGGCCGAACTCCGCACGCCCCGCTGACCGCAGCACCACCGCGCCGCCATCACGGCACCCATCAATGACGATGAAAGGAACTCCCCGATGACTTCGACGACCCGCACCGAGCCCCGCACCGAGCCCCGCACCGAGGCCCGCACCCCGCCCCGCACCCACGCCCCCGACCCCGCCGTCGACGGCGACGGCTTCGGCACCCTCTCGGTCGCGAGCATGCTCGCCGAGTCCGCCGTGCGCACGCCGACCCGGCCGGCCCTGCACTTCATGGGACGCACCATCGACTACGGCACGCTCTGGGACGAGAGCCGCGCCTACGCGGGCGCCCTGCGCGATCGGGGCATCGGCCGCGGCGACCGGGTCGCGATGCTCGTGCCGAACGTGCCCGACTTCCCGCGCGTGTACTACGCCGCCCTCGCCCTCGGCGCCGTGGTCGTGCCCGTGCACCTGCTCTTCAAGGCCGAGGAAATCGCGTACGTGCTGCGCGACTCGGGCGCCGACGTGCTCATCGCCGCCGGACCGCTGCTCGTCGAAGCCGTGCCCGCCGCGGCATCCGCCGGCGTGCCGCTCGTGACCGTGCTCACGCCGCCCGTCGAGTCCGGCGGCCCCGACCTGCCCCGCCTCGAGGCGGAGGCCGCGGCATCCGCCCCCATCGAACGCCACGTGTCGGTGCGACCGACGGATGCCGCGACGATCCTCTACACGAGCGGCACGACCGGTACGCCGAAGGGCGCCGTCGGCTCGCACCTCGCGATCGTCGAGCAGGTGCACTGCGCGCTCATCGACGCGTTCGACATGCGCGCGGACGACGTGGTGTTCGGCGGGCTGCCGCTGTTCCACACGTTCGGGCAGACGGCGGTCATGAACATCGCGTTCCGCAAGGGCGCGTCGATCATCCTGCTGCCGAAGTTCGACCCCGACCAGGCGCTCGACCTCATGAACGCGCACGGCGCCACGGTCTTCACCGCGGTGCCGACGATGTTCGTCGGCATGGTCGAGGCCGCCGCCCGCGCCGACTCCACACCCCCGCTGCGCTACGCCGTCTCGGGCGGCGCGGCCCTGCCCGTCGCGCTGCTCGAGGCGTTCGAGCGCGCGTACGGCGCCGAGGTGCACGAGGGGTACGGACTCACCGAGACCTCCCCCACGGTGTCGTTCAACATGGTCGGCGAGCCCATCCGCCCCGGCACCGTCGGACGCACCTACTGGGGCATCGACGCGGCGATCGCCGACTCCGAGATCGAGGGGCGCATCGTGTTCCTCGACGGGCCCGAAGCCCTCGGCGAGATCGTCGTGCGCGGCCACAACCTCTTCAAGGGCTACCTCGGGCGCCCGGATGCCTCAGCCGAGGCCGTGGTCGACGGCTGGTTCCGCACGGGCGACCTGGGCACCATCGTCGACGGCATCATCACGATCGTCGACCGCAAGAAGGACATGATCGTGCGCAACGGCTACAACGTGTACCCGACCGAGGTCGAGGCCGTGATGATGCGGCATCCGGATGTCGCCATGGCCGCCGTCTTCGGCGTCGCCGACGACACCCACGGGCAGGAGGTGCACGCCGCGGTGGTCGCCCTCGACGGGCACGAGGTCGACCCCGAGGCGCTCGTCGCGTTCACCCGCGAGCGCATCGCCGCCTACAAGTACCCGCGCGTGGTGCACGTCACGGACTCCCTGCCGCTCGGCGGCAGCGGCAAGGTGCTGAAGCGCCAGCTCGTCGAGCAGTACTCGCCGGTCACGGCGCCGGACGCGCGCTGACGCGCCGCCGCTCGCGGACACGAATGGTCGCTTCCGAGCCGCGGAAGCGACCATTCGTGTCCACGGCACATTGCCGACACCGACGCGAGAGAATGAAGCATGTCCTCTTCTGTCGAACACCGCTCGAACCCGACCGCCTGGGCCGCCTTCTGGGTCGCGCTGGCGGGTCTCGTCCTCATGCCCATCCCGCTGTTCATCGGCCTGATCGTCGGCGGCGGCCTCTCGGTCATCGCCGCGATCCTCGCCGTGATCGGCCTCCTGAAGGGGCTCGCCCGCGGCGGCAAGGGCATCGCGCCCGTCGTGTTCGCGGCGATCTTCATCGCGCTCACGTGGGGCGGCATCTCGATCGGCGGCGGCACGATCTGGTAGAGCCCCGATAGCGCCGCTGACCCCGGCAGACCACGCGGAACGGCGGATGCCCCGGGCCGGTCGGGCCCGAGACATCCGCCGTTCTCATGCTCGAGGCTATGACGTGGGGACGCCGTCATTCTCGAGCGGCACGGCGTCGCCGTCGTAGGGTTCGACGCCGCCGTCTCCATCGCTCACGTAGGTCACGCCGATGAAGTCCTGCACGCCGGCGGTGACGGTCGTGATCGACACGCCCTTGTACGCGGAGTGGCTGTCCGAGCCGAAGGCGAGCGGCACGAGGCCGTTGCCGACGAGGTCGCCCGACGCGATGGCGTCGACGATGCCCTGCCGCGTCGGGTTGTCGCCGGCCTTCGCCAGGGCTTCGGCGAAGAGGTAGCCGACCGACATGCCGAACACGGTGTTGCCGTCGAACGGGGCGCCGTCGTTGTAGTCGTCGTTGATCTGGCGGAACAGGTCGTCCCACTCGTTACCCGGCGCGTAGGGCAGGTAGTTCGTCGTGACGAAGCCCTCGAGGAGCAGCGGGGCGGCCTCGCCGAGGAATCCGGCCAGGGTCACGTAGTCGCCGCCCGACGACGACGACATCCACTGCGCCTGGTAGCCGAGCTTGGCGGCCGTGCCGATCGCGAGGGCGGTGAAGCCGTTGACGGTCGCGAGCATGTTCACCTCGCAGCCGGCGGCCTGCATGGCGCCGATCTGGGCCACGACGTCCTGGTTCGACACCGAGTAGCGCTGCACGCTCGCGAGCGAGCCCTCGCCGAGCACGTTCTCGAGGCCCTCGAGGAACTCGTCGCCGAAGTCGTCGTCCTGCCCGAGCATGCAGACCGACTGGCCCGCGAACTCGTCGTCGGCGTACTGCGCGAGCGCCTCGGCCTCGGTGACGTAATCGGCGTTGAACCCGAAGGTCCACGGGTACTCCTCGGGCTGGTTCCAGCTCGTCGACCCGGATGCCACGAACAGGTCGGGCACCTCGTTCTGGTTGAGGTAGTCGAGCACGGCGGTGTGCGTGGGCGTGCCGAGGCCGTTGAGGATCGCGAAGACCTCGTCGTCCTGCACGAGCTCGCGCACCACGGTCTGCGTGTTGGCCGGGTTGTACCCGTCGTCCTTGACGAGGTACTCGATCTCGCGGCCGTTCACGCCGCCGTTCTCGTTGAGGTACGCGAAGTACGCCGTGGTCGCGGCCGAGATCGACGAGTAGCCGGCGGCGGCCGGGCCGGTGAGCGGCTGGTGGGTGCCGATCGTCACGGTGTCGTCGGTGACGCCTGGCGCGGCCTCGGCGGGGTCGCCGCCGCCGCTGGGGGTGCTGCAGGCGCTCATCGCGAGCAGCAGGGCGGATGCCGCGGACACCGCCGCGACGGTGCGGCGGGGTGCGGAGCGGGTTGGTGCGTGGGACATGACGGTCACCTCTCTGTTGTGGTGGGGATGGGTTCTGCTGCGGAATCGGTGCGAGGTTCGAGGTCGGAGTCCGCGGCGACGGCCGCGTCGGGGCCCGCGGCGGGAGCAGCGGCGGCCCGCGGCATCCGCTTCGAGAACAGCCGCTTCGGCAGCGTCGCGCGGATGCCGCCGGGCCACGCCGCGGTCACGACGATGAGCAGCACGCCGAACACGAGCACGGGCAGGTTGCCGGTGAGGCGCTGGGCGGCGTCGGCCGAGAGGTCGAGCGCGCCGGTCGCGGTCTGGATGAGCCAGGGCAGCATGACGATCACGATGGATCCGAGGAACGCGCCGAGCAGGCTCCCGAGTCCGCCGATGACGACGGCGACGAGGAGCAGCAGCGAGAACGCGAGCGTGTACGCGCCGGGGCTGACCGATTGGGTGACGAAGCAGAGCACCGCGCCGCCCGCGCCCGCGGTGACCGAGCTGGCGGTGAACGCGAGGACCTTGACGCGGCCGGCGCGCACGCCCTGCAGGCGGGCGGCGGTCTCGTCGTCGCGCACGGCGCGCATGCGCAGCCCCGCGCGGCCGTTGCGGAGTGCCGCGAGCCAGGTCACGAACACGGCGGCCACGAGGATCGCGACCCACGCCTGCCACTGCTCGACCGCGATGATCCGGCGCAGCACCTCGGGCACCCCGTCGTACGCGATCTGCACGCCCTGGTCCCCGCGGAACACCCCCGAGAACACCGAGGTGAACGCGGGCAGCGCGATGACGAGCACGAGCGTGACGCCCGAGAGGTACGGCCCCTTGAGGCGCGCTGCGGCGAGGCCGAGCAGGAGCCCCAGCAGAGCGGATGCCGCGGCCGCCGCCGCGAGCGAGACCACGAACCTCGGCACGCCGTCGACGCCCGCGTCGGTCAGCGCGTTCGCGGTGAGCGCGTAGCCGTAGCCGCCCGCCGCCATGAGCGCGGCGTGCCCGAGCGAGAGTTGGCCGGTGAGGCCGATGAGCAGGGTGAGCCCGGCGGTCGCGCAGAACGTCGCCGCGATGAGGGCGAACTGGTAGTTGCGGTACGGGTCGAGCAGGAAGGTCGCGCCGATCGCGACGAGCGTGAGCACGAGGGCCGTGACGAGCAGGCGGGGCGTCGAGCGGCGTCGGCGCTCGCGCGGGGCGCGGATGCTCGTGGTGAGCGGCCCGCTCGTGCGCGGCGACGGGGTCGCGGCCTCGATGCCGGCCGGGGGCGTTGCGGATGCCGCGGGGCGGGCGTTCGTGTCGGCGCTCATGCGGTCCTCGCCTCGGTCGTCGCGAAGAGGCCGCCCGGCCGCACGAGCAGCACGGCCACGAGCAGCACGAGCACCGCGATCGGGGCGACGGTCGCGCCGAGGTATCCGGTGACGAGGCTGATGAGCACCCCGACGGCGAGGCCGCCGATGAGCGCGCCCGGCGGGGAGTCGAGCCCGCCGACGACCGCGACCGTGAAGGCCGAGACGAAGAGCATGTCGGCCGAGTGCGGGTTGAGTCCGAGTTCGGTGGGCACGAGCAGCAGGGCGGCGAGCGCGCCGACGGCGGAGGCGAGCACCCATCCGGCGGTGACCATGCGCGTCACGCGCACGCCGAGCAGACGTGACACCTCGGGGGCGAACGCCGAGGCCCGCAGTTGCAGCCCGAGCGAGGTGCGCGTGAAGAGCAGGGCGAGCACGCCCATGAGCCCGACGGCGAGGATCAGCACGAACAGGTCGTACGGCGAGAGCACCGGAACCCCGCCGATCACGATGGGCGACTCCGAGAAGGGCGCCTCCATGGGCCGGGTGTTCGAGCCGAACGCGATGCCGAGCGCCGACTGCAGCACCATGACGACGCCGATCGCGATGATGACGCCCGACAGCGGCGAGGCGTGGCTCGCGAAGCGCATCACGCCGCGTTCGACGACGAGGCCCATGAGCCCGCCCGCGACGAGCGCGCTCGCGAGGCCGATCCAGTACGAGCCGGTGAGCCCCGTGACCGCGAAGGCGACGTAGACGGCGACGACCGCCATCGCCCCCTGGGCGAAGTTCACGACGCGGGCGGCGCGCCAGATGAGCACGAGGGCGAGGGCGAACAGCGCGAAGATCGCGCCGCGCGCGAGGCCGGTGGCGAGGAGGAAGAGGAGGCGGTCCATCAGAATCCCAGGTAGGCGTGGCGGAGGGCGGAGTCGGTGCGGAGGTCTTCGGCCGGGCGGTCGGCGACGACCTCGCCGAGGTTCAGCACGACGCCGTGGTCGGCGACGGCGAGCGCGCTCGTGACGTTCTGCTCGGCGAGCAGCACGGTGAGGCCGCGCTCGTCGCGCAGGCCGCGCAGCACGGCCATGATCTGGGCGACCACGCGGGGCGCAAGCCCGAGCGAGGGCTCGTCGAGCAGCAGCACGCGCGGCTCCGCGATGATGGCGCGGCCGAGGGCGAGCATCTGCCGCTCGCCGCCCGACAGCTGGTGCCCGGCGGCGCGGCGACGGCGCGCGAGCGGCTCGAACATGCCGTAGATCCCGTCGACGGCGGCCGTGAGCCGGCGCCCGCGGAACCGCTGCAGCCCGCCGAGCCGCAGGTTCTCGTCGACGGTCAACTCGGCGACGACGCTGCGCCCCTCGGGCACCTGCGCGAGTCCGGCGCGGGCGCGGTCCTCGACGGAGACGCCGGCGAGGTCGACCCCGTCGAACACGATGCGGCCGGATGCCGCGGGCAGGAGCCCCGACACCGTGCGCAGCAGGGTGGTCTTGCCCGCGCCGTTCGCGCCGAGCAGCGCGACGATCGTGCCGGCCGGAACCCGCACGTCGACGCCGCGCAGCACCGGAGCCCCGCCGTAGCCGACGGTGAGCCCCTCGAGGCGCAGTTCGGCGCCGGTCCGCTCGGCGGCACGGAGGGCGCCGCGGGCATCGGTTCGTTCGGCGCTCATGCGGCCGGCTCGATTCCGAGGTACGCCTCTTCGACGCGAGGGTCGGCGCGCACCTCGTCGGGGGTGCCGCAGGCGATGACCCGGCCGAAGTCGAGGACGACGATGCGGTCGGCGACGCCCATGACGAAGTCGACGTGGTGCTCGACGAGGAGCACCGAGCATCCGGATGCCGCGACCTCGCGCACCACCTCGGCGAGCGTGTCGATGTCCTCCTCGCCGAGCCCGCCCGCCGGCTCGTCGAGCAGCAGCAGATCGGGGTCGGTCACGAGGGCCCGAGCGAGGGCGACGCGCTTGCGCTCGGGGTAGGGCAGGGCGGCGACCGGCACGGCGGCGAGGTGGGCGATGCCGAGCCGGCCGAGGCATCCGCTCGCCTGCTCGGCGGCATCGCCCCGGCGACCGCGACCGCCGGCACCCGACCGCGCCTCGAGGGGAACGAGCACGTTCTCGAGCACGCTCATCGAGTCGAAGAGGCCGAGGCCCTGCAGCGTGCGCGCGACGCGACGCCCGACGAGACCGGTCGGGCGCGCGGGCGCCGGTGCGCCGTCGATGCGCATGTCGCCGGCGGCCCGGCGCACGAGCCCGCTGATCGCGTTGAAGACCGTGGTCTTGCCGGCGCCGTTGGGGCCGATGAGGGCGACGACCTCGCCGCGGCCCACCTCGAACGACACGTCGTCGAGCGCGGTGAGCCCGCCGAATCGCACGGTCAGGCCGTCGACCCGCAGCCGCGGTTCGGGAACGGATGGTGCAGCGGATGCGGCGGTGGAGGTCTGCTCCGCGTCGCTCGGCGTGTGGTTCATCGGCACCTCTTCGTGTCGGTTTCAGGTCACTGTACAACAGATACCGACCAGACGGTATGTCCGATTCGCAATCGTGATCGGCGCCACGGCTGACGGCGGCCGTCGATACGCTGGCACCCCGAGGGCCCCAAGGGCCCGCAGAAGAATGAGGAGCCCCATGGCTGAGACGCAGGCCGGTTGGTACGACGACGGATCTGGCACGATGCGCTGGTGGGACGGCCAGAAGTGGACCGAGTCCGTGCAGCCGCCCGCGCCCAAGACCGGCGGTCTCGAGGGCATGATCAGCCGGGCGCAGGCCGACGCCGTCTCAGGCGCGCAGCCTCGTCCGGCCCCCGCGGGCATGAGCTACGTGGTGCTGCAGGTGGTGCTCAAGGAGAAGTTCTTCGGCACGGGTTCGGGCAACCTCACCGAACTCGAGAAGGTCATCAACAAGCAGGCCGCCCTCGGCTACCGCCTGCACACGATCACGACGGCGTCCTCGGGCAGCGGCGGGTTCGGCGGCGGAGACCGCATCCAGGCGACGCTGGTGTTCGAGCGCCTCTGACGCCGGCGGGCGGGCGCGCCGCAGCACGGCCGTCGGGCGGGCGTGCAGCCGTCCGCGGCGCAACCGCCCGCGGCGCAGTGCCCGCGGCTCAGTGCCCGGCGCCGAGGTTTCCGGCGAGACGCGTGTGCATGCGCGCGCTGGCCTCGTTCATGCCCTTGATCACCGCGGTCTTGCCGTGCTGGGCGTACTTCGTGGTGATCGAGTCGAGCGCGGCGACGGTCGAGGCGTCCCACACGTGCGACCGCGAGAGGTCGATGACGACGCGCTCGGGGTCGTCGGCGTACTCGAACTGGGTGGTGAGGTCATTGCTCGATGCGAAGAAGAGCTCGCCGGTGACGACGTAGTGCGCGGTCGGCTCCTCGGCCTCGAGGTCGACGGTGCGCTCGACCGAGGCGAAGTGGGCCACGCGACGCGCGAACACGATCATCGCGGCCACGACACCGATGACGACCCCGATGGCGAGGTTGTGGGTGATGACGACCACGACGACCGTGAGCACCATGACGAGGGTCTCGCCCAGCGGCATCCGCTTCAGGGTCGACGGGCGGATGCTGTGCCAGTCGAACGTGCCGACCGAGACCATGACCATCACCGCGACGAGCGCCGCCATCGGGATGACCGCGACGATGTCGCCGAGCACGAGCACGAGGATCAGCAGGAACACGCCCGCGAGGAAGGTCGAGATGCGTGTGCGCGCTCCCGACGCCTTCACGTTGATCATCGTCTGGCCGATCATGGCGCATCCGCCCATGCCGCCGAACAGGCCCGAGAGGATGTTCGAGACGCCCTGGCCGAGCGACTCGCGGGTCTTGCGCGAGTGGGTGTCAGTGATCTCGTCGACGAGCTTGGCCGTCATGAGCGACTCCATGAGGCCGACGAGCGCCATGGCGAGCGCGAACGGCGCGATGGTCTGGAAGGTCTCCCACGTGAGCGGCACGTTCGGGATGAACAGCTCGGGCAGGCTCTGCGGCAGCTCGCCCTGGTCGCCGACGGTCGGGACATTGGCGGCCGTCACGACGGTGGCCACCGTGATGAGCACGATCGCCACGAGCGGCGCCGGCACCACCTTGGTCAGGCGCGGCATGAACACCATGATCAGGATGCCGACCGCGACGAGCGGGTAGACGAGCCACGGCACGCCGATGAGGTTCGGCAGCTGGGCCGTGAAGATGAGGATCGCGAGCGAGTTGACGAAGCCGATCATGACGCTGCGCGGGATGAAGCGCATGAGCTTCGCGACGCCGAGCAGTCCCAGCACCACCTGGAACACGCCGGCGAGCATCACGGTCGCGATGAAGTAGTCCATGCCGTAGTCGCGGGCGACCGGCGCGATCACGAGCGCGACCGCGCCCGTGGCCGCGGTGATCATCGCGGGGCGGCCGCCGAGGAACGCGATCGACACGGCCATGATGAACGAGGAGAACAGGCCGACGCGCGGGTCGACGCCCGCGATGATCGAGAACGAGATCGCCTCGGGGATGAGGGCCAGGGCGACCACGAGGCCGGCGAGCACCTCGCGGGTCAGGATCTTCGGGCTGCGCAGCGCCGTCAGCACCGACGGGTTCGGTGCGTATCGTGCCGCGTCGACGGCCTGCTCGGTTCTGGGCACGGTGCAGCTCCCTCGAAGAGGTGGGGCGGGTGGGGAAGCTCCCACCCTACGCGAGCCGACGGATGCCGCGGACCGGCGTCAATGGTGCGGGATGCCCGCGATCATCCCGCCGTCGACCACGAACTCGGCGCCGCTCGTGAACGACGACGCGTCGCTCGCGAGGAACACGATGGTGCCCGCGACCTCGTCGGGCACCGACGGGCGCCCGAGCGGGATGTCGAGCTTCGCCGGGTCGATGCGCGTGGTCATGTCGGTCAGGATCAGCCCGGGATGCACGGAGTTCACGCGGATGCCGGATGCCCCGAGCTCGACCGCGAGCGCCTGGCTGAGGCCGCGCACGCCGAACTTCGATGCCGTGTAGCCCACGAGGTGGGGCGAGCCGCGCATGCCCTCGACGGAGGAGATGTTGATGATCGACCCCGAGCCCTGCGCCTTCATGACGGGCACGACCGCGCGGCAGCCGAGGAACACACCGGTGAGGTTCACCGCGATGACGGCGTTCCATTTCTCGAGGCTGTAGTGCTCGAGCGGCGCGGCGTTCGCGATGCCCGCGTTGTTCACGAGCACGTCGACGGCGCCGAACGCCTCGAGCGCCGCTTCGACGGCGGAGGCCCACGACTCCTCGTCGGTCACGTCGAGCGGCACGAAGCACGCGTCGACGCCGAGTTCGGCGGCGAGCGTCTCGCCCTCATCGCGCAGCAGGTCGGCGATCACGACGCGGGCGCCGGCGGCGTGCAGGGCGCGCGCGTACGCCTCGCCGAGGCCGCGGGCGCCGCCCGTGACCAGCGCGACGCGGCCGCCGAGGTCGACGGCCGCGGGGCGCCCGCTCACGATGCCGCCCCGACGCGCACGACGAGGCGTCCGACGGTGGCGCCGCCGGCGAGCTCCCGGATCGCGTCGGGCGCCGCCTCGAAGTCGACCACGCCGCCGGCGACGGGCGAGATGGCACCGGCATCCGCGAGCCGCACGAGCTCGGCGTGCGCCTCCCGCACGAGCTCGGGGCGGGTCTGCTGGTACAGCGCCCAGTGCAGGCCGAGCACCGAGTAGTTCTTCACGAGGGCGTGGTTGGCGCGCACCGGCGGGATCTCGCCGCTCGCGAAGCCGACCACGACGATGCGCCCCTCGAACGCGATGCACTTCGTGGTGCGCGTGAATGAGTCGCCGCCCACCGGGTCGAACACGACATCGGCGCCGCGCCCGTTCGTGAGGTCGTTGACCACGGCCGCGAAGTCGGGGGTGTCGGCGCGCACGATGACGGTCTCGGCACCCGCGGCGCGGGCCGTCTCGGCTTTCGCGGCCGATCCGACGACGGCGATGACGCGTGCTCCGGCCGCGACGCCGAGCTGCACGGCCGCGGTGCCGACGCCGCCGGCTGCCGCGTGCACGAGCAGCGTCTCCCCGGCCTGCAGGTTCGCACGTCGGTGCAGCCCGAACCAGGCCGTCTGGTAGGCGATCACGAGCCCCGACGCCTGCACGTCGTCGAGCGACGGGGGCGCGAGGTGCGCGGCATCCGCTTCGACGATCGCGTACTCCGAGAGCACGCCGATGCGCGAGGCGACGACCCGATCGCCCGGCTCGAAGGGCCGGATGCCGCTCACGGCGGCCGCCGACGCGACGCCGTCGCCCACCGCCACGACCTCGCCGACCAGCTCGATGCCCGGCACGAACGGCAGCTCGGGGCGCACCTGGTACTCGCCGCGGCAGAGCAGCACGTCGGGGAAGTTCACGGCGACCGCCCCGGTGCGCACGAGCAGCTCCCCGGTTCCGGGCGTCGGCACCGGGATCTCGTGCAGCTCGAGCACGTCGACGGGTTCGCCGTGGCGCGTGACGCGCCAGGCGCGCATGGTCTCGGACAGCGGGCCGGCGGTCTCGCGCGCGCCCTCCGAGGAGGGGCCCGGCTGCGGCATCCGCTCGCTCATCGCCCCTCGCCCTTCGCGGCGCTCGCATCGATGCCGGTGAGGAACAGATCGGTCAGCTGCTCGGCGAGGAGTGTCTTGCCCTCCGGGCCCTCGGGCGAATACCAGTGCGAGAGGTAGTGCACGTCGGCGAAGAAGTTCGCGATGAGCACCGGGCGCGGGATGTCGGTGCGATACAGCCCCTCGGCCTGGCCCTGCTCGATGAGCGCCGCGAACGTGTCGTTGTAGTCGCGGCGGCGGCGGGTGACCTCGGACTGCCGCGGCGCCGTGAGCATGTGCATGCTGCGGAAGAACACGGTGCCCTCCGGCAGGAAGTCGATCGAGGTCTCGATCACGTCGACGCACACCGCGCGCACGGTCTCGGCGGTTCCGCCGCCGCGGCCGATGATCGCGTCGAGGTGCTCCTTCTGCAGCGAGAGCATGCGGTCGTAGATGCCGAAGAGCAGGTCGTCCTTCGACTGGAAGTAGTGGTACATCGCGCCCTTGGTGACGCCGGCCGCCTCCACGACCTGCTGCACGCTCGTGTTCGCGTACCCATTCGCGGCGAACAGCTCGACGGCCGCTCGCATCACGTCGTCGGCGACGCTGGTCTCCTTCATCGGTTCTCGTCTCTGTCGATGTCTGGTGTCGGATGTCTGGTGTCGGATGTCTGGTGCCGGATGTCTGGTGCCGGATGCCTGGTGCCGGGTGTCTGGACTCGGGTCTCAGCCGATCGGCCGCAGGCTCGCGCCGCCGTCGATGAGGATGGTCTGCCCGGTGATCCATGCTGCGTCCTCGGAGAGCAGGAACGCCACCGGACCCGCGACGTCGTCGGGAACCCCGAGTCGCCGCAACGGGTACTCGGCGGCCACCTCGGCCTCCCGGCCCTCGTAGAGCGCGCGGGCGAAGGCCGTCTTCACGACCGCGGGGGCGACGGCGTTGACGCGGATGCCGGGCGCCAGCTCGTGCGCGAGCTGGATCGTGAGGTTCATGAGCGCCGCCTTGGAGACGCCGTAGAACGCGATGCCGGGCGCCGCCGACACGGCGGAGATCGAGGAGAGGTTGACGATCGATCGGCTGAGTCCGGCGGCGACGGCGGCGCGGGTCCACTCGAGCGCGGCGACGACGTTCACCTCGAGGATCTTGCGGATCGCGGATGCCTCGATCTCGAGCGCCGGGCCGTAGGCGGGGTTGATGCCCGCGTTGTTCACGAGGTGGTCGAGCCGGCCGTGCCGTTCGGCGATGTGGGCGAACACGGCCGCGCGGTGCTCGGGATCGTCGGCCTTGCCCGCGACGCCCGTCGCCCGGTCGGCGCCGAGCTCGGCGACGGCGGCGTCGAGGGACTCCTGCGACCTGCCGGTGATCACCACCCGCGCGCCCTCGTCGACGAGGCGTCTCGCGATCGCCAGACCGATGCCGCGGCTTCCGCCGGTGATGAGGGCTACGCTCGATTCGAACCTGTGCACGCGTCTCTCCTTCGAGTTCGCGGTCGTGCGGTGAAGCCAGCATACCGACTAGACGGTATGACGCAAACTCGCACCCCTGACGCCAGCGACTCGACCGGAATCCCGTACTTGCGTCCGAACCCCGTTCGATCGGGCGCACGGCGCGCGAACGGGATTCCCGGTGTCGGATGGGGGATCGCCGCACGCCGGGGGAAGATGGAACGGTGACGACTCCCCTTCCGAGCACCAGCACGCCGTCCTGGCGCCTGTGGCTCATCTGGGGAGTCGGCGTCGCCGCCTACATCGTCTCGATCACGAACCGCACCTCGCTCTCGGCGGTCGGCGTCGACGCCGCGGTCAGGTTCGACGCCGACGCATCCGTGCTCTCGCTCTTCGCGGTCGTGCAGCTCGCCGTCTACGCGACGATGCAGGTGCCCGTGGGGCTGCTGCTCGACCGTTTCGGCGCCCGCCCGATCATCACGATCGGCATGGCGACGATGGCCGTCGGCCAGCTCGTCATGGCCTTCGCCCCCGACGTCGGCACCGCCCTCGTGGCCCGGGTGCTCCTCGGCGCCGGCGACGCGGCGATCTTCCCGAGCGTGCTGCGCGTCGTCGCGGTGTGGTTCCCGGCCAGGCAGGCGCCGTTCCTCGTGCAGATGACGGGACTGCTCGGCCAGGCCGGCCAGCTCATCTCGATCGTGCCGCTCGCGGCGCTGCTGCACGCCACGAGCTGGTCGGTCGCCTTCGGCAGCCTGGCGGGCCTCGGCGTGCTGTTCACGGTGCTGACGTTCGCGATCATCCGCAACCGGCCGCCCGACCGCTCCGAGGACGTCTCGGTCGACACCGAGACCGGCGCGATCCAGATCGTGCGATCCTCCGTCGACCTGCGCCAGGGGTTCACGGAGTCCTGGGCGCACCCCGCGACCCGGCTCGCGTTCTGGTCGCACTTCACGACGCCGTTCTCGGGCACCGCGTTCATGCTGCTGTGGGGATTCCCGTTCCTCACCGTGGGCGAGGGCCTCTCCCCCGCCGTGGCCTCGCTCGTGTTCAGCGTCTACGTCGTGTTCGGCATGGCCTCCGGGCCCGTGATCGGCGCGCTCTCGAGCCGGCATCCGCAGCGGAGGTCGCGCCTGCTGGTGCTGCCGATCATCGGCCTCCAGGCGCTCGTGTGGCTCGTCGTGATCTTCTGGCCGGGGCAGGCGCCGCTCTGGCTGCTGTTCGTGCTCGCCTTCGCCATGAGCACGGGCGGCCCGGCCTCGATGATCGGCTTCGACCACGCGCGAACCTTCAACCCCGCGCACCGGCTCAGCACCGCGACCGGTATCGTCAACGTCGGCGGCTTCCTCGCGGCGCTGCTCGCGATCTTCTTCATCGGCCTCGCGATGGACCTCCAGGGCGCGGGATCGCCCGACACGTACTCCCTCGAGGCGTTCCGGCTCGCGTTCCTCACGCAGGTGCCGCTCTGGGCGCTCGGGGCGACGTTCATCATCGTCGAGCGCCGTCGCACCCGCGTCCACATCGGGCTCGACGAGCCTCGCCCCAGACGCCGGCGACCACGACGCGGCGTCGCCGCCGCGGGCGATTCGCCGGGCGACGATCTCCCGCTCGAGTAGCCGCCGCCACCCGAACGGGGGTGAAGTCCGGGCCCGCTGCCGCGGAACCCGTGCGAGGCCGCCCAGAAGTGCCGATCCGGGCTGGCGCTCGAACCGCAAAGCCTGATAGTAAAGAAACCTGACTTATCCGCGTCATGATTCGCGGGTGCGCCGGTCTCTCCAGTCGGAGGTCTCAGCGCCGCGCTCAGCCCGCGGCGCCGCCGAGAGCTCCCGACGACTGCGATCCGGCACGCCGCCTCGCCGACGTCGCATCATCCGCACCACCCGACCCGAACGGAGCACCACCGTGTCATCCCACGCGTCCCGACGCACCCGCTCGACGCTGAGCCTGCTCACCGCCGCCGGCCTCGCCGTGACCGGCGCCGCCGGCCTCGCCATGATCGCCGGCCCGGCATCCGCCGCGCCGCTCGCGCCCGTGGCCGAATGCCCGGTCGAGGGCCAGATCCCCGGCATCGGCGGCACGCCGCTGTTCTCCGACACCGGCGTCGCCGTGTTCGCGGGCGGCGACTACCTCGCCACCGGCAGCGCCGCCGAGTCCGAGGGACTCCTCCTCGTCGCCGGCGACGCGACGTTCGCCAAGACCGGCGGCGGCGTGTTCAACGTCGGCACCGCCGGCGCGGGCTCAGGCATCGTCCCGCCGGCCGGCACGCAGATGCTCGCCGTCGGCGGCGACCTCGCGACGCAGAACGGCACGCGGGTGCACGTCGGCGCCAACCTCGTCGGCGGCGGCGACGTCCACGTCGGCGGAGCCGACACCGGCGCCTCGATCGACACGTACGGCGGCACGGTGCGGTGGAACCTGGGCGCCGACGCGACCAGCCCGAACTCCGGCTTCGGCGCGCTCATCGAGTCGACCTCGAGCGACCTCGCGGCCGAGGCCGCCACCGACACCGCCGTGATCTCCGGCAGCACGGTGACCTTCGCGAGCGCCGCCGACCGCTCGCTCTACGTGTTCAGCATCGATGCGGCGACCCTCGGCACGACGCCGGCGGTCGTCTTCGACCTGCCCGCCGACGCGCCCGTGCTCGTCAACGTGACGGGCACGAGCCTCGACTGGGCGCCGAACTACTTCGCCGACACATCCACTCGCTTCGACGGCCCGAGCAGCGCGGCCTTCGGCGAGTGGTCCTCGCGCATCCTCTGGAACCTCGAGGAAGCGACCAGCGTGAAGCTCGGCACCGACGGCCAGCTCATCGGCTCCGTGCTCGCGCCGGCCGCCGACGCCACCGTCAGGACGTCGACGAACGGTCGCCTGCTCGTGGGCGGCGACCTCACCGTGAGCGGCTCCGGCGTCGAGCACCACAACTACCCGTGGACCGGCGGCGAGGGCCTCGAGTGCTCGCCCGAGCCCGAGACGCCCGTCGACCCCGCACCCCCGACCGAGCCCGAGGAGCCCGGCAACCCCGACGAGCCCGGCAACCCCGAGACGCCCACCGAGCCCGAGACGCCGACCGAGCCCGAGAACCCGGGCAACCCCGACGAGCCCGCCAACCCCGAGCGCCCCGAGAGCCCCGAAGACGGCATCGGCGGCGGCGAGCCGCCCGTCGAGTCCGACCCCGTCACGGAGTCGCCCTCGACCACGACCGCCTCGTCGTCCGAGACCGCCGCGACCGGTGAGCCCGAGTCCGGCCTCGCCGCGACCGGCGTCGAGACCGTCGGCATCGTCGCCCTCGCCGCGACCCTGCTCGCGGGCGCCGGGGCGCTGTTCGTGATCGCCCGCCGCCGACGCGCCTGACCGCGCCGGAAGATCCCGGCGCGCACCCGCGCGAACCCCCGCGCACCCACGTCGACCCGACGCGCACCCCGCGAACCGGGTGACCCGTGACAGATGCCCCGAGCTTCGGCTCGGGGCATCCGTCGTCCGTGCCGATTCGCACTGCCGCGGGCGACGGTCTCGGCGCTATGGTGTGCAGTATCGGCACGACGAGCGGGGGTTCCGTGACCATCGAAGCAGCGCAGAGCACGACCGAGGAGTCTGGCGTCGAGTGGTGGGCGCTCGCCCCAGACGACGCGGTGGCCCGAACCGAGTCCGAGAGCTCCCACGGGCTCACGGCGGCCGAGGTCGGGCGGCGGCTCGCCGAGTCGGGTCCGAACGCGCTGCACAGCGCGCCTCCGCCGAACGTGTGGCGCATCGCCCTCAGCCAGGTGCTCGAGCTCATGACGCTCATGCTCATCGCGGTCACGATCGTGTCGCTGCTCATCGGGCAGGTCACGACCGCGATCATCGTGGCGATCCTCGTGCTGTTCAACGTCGTCACGGGCACCCAGCAGGAGGTCAAGGCACGCCGCAGCGTCGACGCGCTCGCGAAACTGCAGACGCCCAAGGCGCGCGTCATGCGCGACGGCGTGCTCGTGCAGATCGACGCCACCGGCCTCGTGCCCGGCGACATCGTCGACCTCGAGTCGGGCGACCTGGTGCCGGCCGACGGCCGCATCCTGCGCTCGGCGAACCTCGAGACCCAGGAGTCCTCGCTCACGGGCGAGTCGCTGCCCATCCCGAAGGGCTCCGCCGAGAACCCCGCCGCGACGGCGCTCGCCGACCGCACCTCGATGGTGTTCCAGAACACGTCGGTCACGCGCGGCACCGCCCGCATCGTGGTCGTCGAGACCGGCATGCGCACCCAGATGGGCCGCATCGCGTCGATGCTGACGCAGGTCGGCGACAAGAAGTCGCCCCTGCAGGTCGAGCTCGACGGCCTCACGAAGGTGCTCGGCATCATCGCCTGGAGCGCGGTGCTCGTCATCGTGATCATCGGCTTCGTGCGCGGGCAGAGCCTCGACGAGCTCCTCTTCCTCGCGACCGCGGTCGCGATCTCGGCGATCCCGACCGGCCTGCCGGTCTTCGTGCAGAGCCTGCTCGCGTGGGGCGCGTCGAAGCTCGCGAAGGAGCGCGCCATCGTCACCTCGCTCAACGACGTCGAGACGCTCGGCGCGACGAGCGCGATCTGCTCCGACAAGACCGGCACGCTGACGCTGAACATGATGACCGTGCGCACGGCCTGGTTCGGCGGCAGCACGTACCGGGTCGTGGGCGAGGGCTACTCGTTCGAGGGCCGGGTGCTCGGCACCTCCGACGAACCGCTCGACGCGCCGACGCTCGGGCTCGCCATCGGCCTGCCGAACGACGCGACGGTGTCGACCGACGGCGAGGTGGTGGGCGACCCCACCGAGGCGGCGCTCGTGGTGCTCGCGGCGCGGCTCGGCATCGACGCCGATCGGGCCCGCAAGGACTACCCGCGGCTGGCCGAGGTGCCGTTCGACTCCGACTACAAGTTCATGGCGACGCTGCAGCGCATCCCGGTCCACGGCGAGACGCGGCTCGTGCTCATCGTCAAGGGCGCCCCCGACGTCGTGCTCGGCCGCTGCACCTCGATGCTCGGCGAGACGCGCGAGACGGTGCCGGTCGACTCCGATTCGGCCACCGCGGAGCTGGAGCGGATGTCGGCGACGGGCCTGCGCACGCTCGCGATCGCGGCCCGCTTCCTCGACGACGCCGACGAGGCCCGCGTCGCGGCCGACCCGATGGCCGCGGTCGAGGAGCTCTCGCTCATCGGCATCGTCGGCATCGTCGACCCGCTGCGCACCGAGGCGAAGGACGCCGTCGCCGTGGCGCACGACGCGGGCATCGACGTGCGCATGATCACGGGCGACCACGCCGTCACGGCGGGCGCGATCGGCGCCGAGCTCGGGCTCGGCACGGGCGCGGTGAGCGGCGCCGACCTCAAGCGGATGAGCGACGAGGAGCTGCTCGGCCGGCTGCCGAACCTGCACGTGTTCGGCCGGGTCACGCCCGACGACAAGCTCCGCCTGGTGCGGCTGCTCCAGTCGAAGGGCGCGATCGTCGCGATGACGGGCGACGCCGTGAACGACGCGGCCGCCATCAAGCAGGCCAACATCGGCGTCGCGATGGGCTCCGGCTCCGAGGTCACGAAGCAGGCCGCGAAGCTCGTGCTCACCGACGACAACTTCGCGACGCTCGTGCACGCGGTCGAGATCGGCCGCATCGTCTACTCGAAGATCACCGCGTACCTGCGGTTCCAGATGACGCAGCTGCTCAGCCTGATCATGCTCTTCCTCGCGGCGAGCGCGTTCTCGATCGCCGAGGGCGTCGCCCTGTTCCCGGCGCAGGTACTGTTCATCAACTTCTTCGTGGCACTGTTCGCGGTGTTCGCGATCGCGGCCGACGCGAACCCGCCGGGCATCATGAGCCATCCGCCGCGCGATCCGAAGATCGGCGTCGTGAACCCGGTCTCGCTCGTCGAGTGGCTCGTCTACGGCGCCGTCATCTTCCTGATCGCCCTCGTGCCGCTCGTCTGGGGCCCCGACACCCCGAGCCCGGTCGAGCCGACCGCGTCGATGACGATGGCCTACGTCGTGCTCGGGTTCGCGACGGTGCTGAGCGCGCTGCTCATGCGGCGCACGCCCGAGTCGGGCCTGCTGGCGCCGATCGCGGCGGTCGCGAAGATCCTGGTCTGGCCGGTGCTGCTCATCGTCGCGTCGACCGAGATCGGCGTGCTCCAGCGCATGCTCGGCACGGTGTCGCTCACCGGCTGGCAGTGGCTCGGATGCATCGGGCTGACGCTCGTGCTGCTCGTCGTCGTCGAGGGCGACAAGTGGCTGCGTCGCCGCCGTCGCGATGCCTGATCACCCGAGCAGGCTCCGCAGGTCGTCGGCGGTGAGCGCCTCGACGCCGCGTGCGCCCGCGGCATCCGCTTCGGCCTCGCCTCCGACGCCGGCGTCGAGGATGGACGCCACGAGTTCGCCCTTGCGCTCCTTCAGCGCCATGACCTTCTGCTCGATCGTGTCGGCTGCGACGAGCCGGTAGACCATGACCTGCTTCGTCTGCCCGATGCGGTGCGTGCGGTCGACGGCCTGCGCCTCGCTCGCGGGGTTCCACCACGGGTCGAGCAGGAACACGTAGTCGGCCTCGGTGAGGTTCAGCCCGAATCCGCCGGCCTTCAGGCTGATGAGGAACACGGATGCCTCGCCCGCGCGGAACCGCGCGATCTCGGCGTCGCGGCGGCGAACCGGGGTCGACCCGTCGAGGTACGCGTACGGCACGCCGGCGGCCTCGAGGCGCGCCCTGGCCCGCCCGAGGAACGAGGTGAACTGGCTGAACACGAGCGCCCGGTGCCCCTCCGCGATCACGTCGTCGAGCTGCTCGAAGAGGGCGTCGAGCTTCGCCGACGGCATGCCCGCGTAGCGATCGTCGTCGATGAGCGTCGCGTCGAGCGCGAGCATGCGCAGCAGCGTGAGCGAGCGGTAGACGATGAACCGGTTGCGGTCGAGGTCGTCGATGAGGCCGAGGAGCTTCTGCCGCTCGCGCTGCAGCATCGTGTCGTAGAGGCGGCGGTGGGCGGGCGCGAGGGCGACCTCGAGCACCTGCTCCTGCTTGGGCGGCAGTTCGGGCGCCACCACCTCTTTCGTGCGGCGCAGCAGGAGTGGGCGGATGCGTCGCCGCAGGCGCTCGCGCCGTTCGAGGTTGCGGTCCTGTTCGATGGGTCGCCGGTACTGCTCGTCGAAGGCGCGCCGCGAGGGGAAGAGCCCGGGCGCCACGAGCTGCAGGATCGCCCAGAGCTCGCCGAGGTCGTTCTCGATGGGCGTGCCGGTGACGGCGAGCCGGAAGGGCGCACGGATGCCGCGGGCCGCCGCGTGCACCTTCGTGGCGGCGTTCTTCACGAACTGCGCCTCGTCGAGCACGAGCCCGCCCCACTCGAGGGCGGCGAACGCCTCGGCCTCGAGGCGCAGCACGGCGTAGGTGGTGACGACGAGGTCGGCGCAAGCCGCGGCCTCGGCGATCGACCCCTTGCGCTTCGCCTCGGTCGTGGTGACGGATGCCACGCGCAGCCCCGGCGTGAACCGGGCCGCCTCCCGTGCCCAGTTCGAGGCGACCGACGTGGGCGCGACGACGAGGAACGGGCGAGCGTCGCCGTCCGCCTCCGCCGGTCGAGGAGGCGCGCCAGCGCCGTCTCGAGACCCCTCGCCCAGGTTTCGAGACGCTCCTCCGTCGCTCCTCGACCAGCCAGCCTCCGCCGGTCGAGGAGGCGCGCCAGCGCCGTCTCGAGACCCCCCGCCCAGGTCTCGAGACGCTCCTGCGTCGCTCCTCGACCAGCCAGCAGACGCTCCTCCGTCGCTCCTCGACCAGCCCCGGGCATGCTCGATGAGCGCGAGGGTCTGCGCGGTCTTGCCGAGGCCCATGTCGTCGGCGAGGATGCCGCCGAGGCGCGCCCGCCAGAGGAACGCGAGCCACCGGAACCCGGCGAGCTGGTACGGCCGCAGCGGCAGCGCGACGCCGGGCGGCTGCGGCAGCGGTTCGACGCGTTCGTGCTCGAGCGCCTCGACGGTGCGCCGCCACGAGACCGCCGGCTCCGCGACATCCGCCAGGTCTTCGAAATCGGCCCAGAGGCTCGTGCGGCTCGCGTGGATGCGAAGGCCCGTCTCCCACTCGGCGAGCGTGCCGGCCTCCTCGATGAGGTCGCGCAGCGGTTCGAACACCGGCTGGTTCAGCATGAGGTACGTCTTGTCGACGAGCAGCAGGCGCCGCTGCCCCTTCGCGAGCGCGCGGAACAGGGGCATGAACGGCACGGTCTTGCCGTCGATCGTGATGACGACGCCGAGGTCGAACCAGTCGGTCTTGCGCGACTCGACCGTGGTGACGCGCACCTTCGCCGGTTCGGTGAGCAGCCGGTAGTCGGGGCGTTCGCCCTCGACCTCGATGCGCAGCGGATGCCCCGTGGCGAGCGCCTCGAGCCTCGGCAGGCGTTCGGCGCAGAACTCGGCCGCGTCGACGCCGCGGAGCAGCACCGTGTCGAGCGGGATCCAGCCGAGCACGTCGGCGACCCGCGCGAGCAGGTCGTCGTCGAGGTCGGGGTCGGCGGCGGCCGCGGCGATCGAGGCCGGCGCCCCCACGTCGCCGTCGGCGCCCTCGGGCGCGCCGACGAACACGACCCGCCCGTCGGCGTGCTGCCAGTGCCACGCCATGCGCAGCACGTCGCGCGGCTCGAACGCGAGGTCGAGCACGAGCTCGGCGGGTGCGGGCGGCGGCGGCGCGAACGACCCGTCGCGGCTCGTGACGGGCACCGAGCGGGCGAGCGCCGGGTACGCGCGGAGGAACTCGGCCTTCTCGGACGGCGGCACCCGCACCGGCTGCCCGCCGTCGAGCAGGGCTCGTGCCGCGTCGGACACGGGGTCGACGAACGGCGCGAGCTCGAGGCATCCGCGCTCGAAATCGAACCGGTAGACGCCGTGCCCGCCGACGGGTCGCGCGTTCGCGACCACCCCCGCGACGTCGTCGAAGGCGAGCTCGGGCGTGAGCGTGAGGGTTCCGTCGGGGGTCTCGCGCGCGTCGAGCGCGATCGTCGCCGACGCATGCACGAGCACCTCGGGCGTGACGTCGGAGCCGACGAGCGCGACGCCCAGCCGCCCGGCCTCGGCGAACAGGGCCCAGAGCAGCGGGCTCTCGAACTCGTCGAGCGTGACCCACTCGGAGCCGTAGGTCGTGTACACGCTCGGCGAGCTGCCCTTCAGCAACGCGAACTGCGCGAACCAGCGGGCGTGCGCGGGGTCGAAGCCGCCCGCCTCGCCCTGATAGGCGACGTTCTGCCACGTGAGGTGCGCCTTGATCCACGCCCCGCGCGCACCCTGCGTGACCGGGCGCACCGCGAGCCGGTCGACGGATGCCGCGCGCGACGCCGGCTCGTCGCGCGGCCCCTGCCACTGCTCGTTGCGCCGGGTGACCTTGCGGCGCAGCTCGAACTGCAGCCCCAGCCGTTTCGAGGCGGGCGCACGGGCGCCGGATGCCGCGGGCCCGCCACGTGCGGACCCGTCGGCGTCGCCCTGGCCCGGGCTGCGGCCCGCGGCGGAGGCTCGCGCGGCGAGCGGGCCGAGCATCGAGCGCCAGTCGGCGGCATCCGCGGCATCCGCTCGGGGGGCGGGCGGCGGCTCGGCGGTCATGCCCTCATGCTCGCACGGACGACCGACCCCGCGGCTGCGTCGGTCGCGCCGGCCCGCCGGTCGAGGAGGCGCGCCAGCGCCGTCTCGCCGGTCGAGGAGGCGCGCCAGCGCCGTCTCGAGACCCCGACCCCAGGTCTCGAGACGCTCCGCTCCTCGACCAGCGAGACGCTCCGCTCCTCGACCAGCGAGACGCTCCGCTCCTCGACCAGCGAGACGCTTCGCTCCTCGACCGGCAGCGTCAGCCGCGCCCCGCGTCGAGCATCGCGACCGTGCGGTCCCACAGGGCGCGCGCGAGCGCGGCGTCATCGGCGCGACGGCTCGCCCGCGCCGGCTTGGAGTCTGCGAAGTAGAGGCCCGTCGGGTAGTCATCGCCGGGGGCGCCCTCGGCGAGGAAGACGAGCGTCGAGGCGCCCTGCTCGGGTGTCGAGAGCACGAGGTTGCGCAGGCGCGAGCGGTAGAGGCCGGCCATGCCCGATCCGCGGTCGGCCGAGAAGTTCGTGGCGATCGCGCCGGGGTGGAACGCGGTCGACGTCACGCCGTCGTCGCCGTGGCGCCGCTCGAGCTCCTTCGTGAAGAGGATCTGCGCGAGCTTCGCGTTGCCGTACGCCCGCACGGGCCGGTACCGGCGGGCGGACTCGAGGTCGTCGAGGTCGAACCGGGCGAAGAGCCGGTTGGCGAGGCTCGACGTGTTGATCACCGTCGCGCGCGAGGCGACGAGGGTCGGCATGAGCTCCTGCGTGAGCAGGAACGGCGCGAGGTAGTTCACCTGGAAGGTCATCTCGTGGCCGTCGCCGGTCAGCTCGCGCTCCTTGCCGAACACGCCGCCCGCGTTGTTGGCGAGCACGTCAATGCGCGGATGCCACGCCGCGAGCTCCGCGGCGAGCGCCCGCACCGAGCCCAGGTCGGCGAAGTCGACGAGGTGGTGCTCGGCCCCGAGCTCTTCGGCGAGCGCCCGCGTCTTCTCGGGCGACCGGCCGACGAGGACCACCTCGTGCCCGTCGGCGCTCAGCTTTCGGGCGGCGGCACGGCCGATGCCGTCGCTCGCGCCGGTGATGACGATGATCTTCTGCGCCACGGGGCCTCCTCGGGTGGGAGGCACCAGCCTACGGCGCGGGCGCCGTCACACCCCGATCGCCGTCTCCCACGCGATGCGCCACCGGCCATCGACGCGGCAGAGCCCGATCGTGGTCTCGAACGCGGGTCGCACGCGTGCGCGGCACAGCTCGCGGTACGACGCGCGCTCCACGGTCCGGCAGACCGCGGTGTCCTCGGCGAGCTGCAGGCTCTCGATGCGCACCGTCCAGCGGATGCGGCCCTGCAGCAGCTCGAACCAGTCCCAGATGCGCGTGGCGTCGAGCGCCGGGTCGGCGATGCGCGTGACGGGCGGCGTCGGCCCGATCACCGGGGCGCCGGGCAGGTATCGGGCGGCGAGCCAGTCGGCGTCGCGCGAGCGCATGGCCGCGCCGCGCTTGGACACGATCCACGCGATCTCGGCCGCGTCGATCCGGGCCGCACGGGCTGGATCCTGCTGGTCGGGCCGCGATGCCGGCCCCGGCCTCATGTGCTTCGTCCTCATACCCCCACGACGAACGCCGCGACCGGGAATCGACCGCTCCGCGGCATCCGCTCGGGAGATCTTCGAAGGTCGGGTGACCTGCGGATACCTCGGTGCGAGACTTGCACGATGCGCCGACACCCGAACGCACGACCCGAGAGCCCGCTCCGCGGCATCCGCTCGCTCACGCGCTGGCTGCTCGCCGCGCTGCTCGTCTTCGCCGGACTCTCGCACCTGTTCTGGGCGCGTCGCGGCTACCGCATCGTCGTGCCCGACTGGGTCGAGGAGGTGACGACCCTCGACAAGGATGCCGTGGTCGTCGCCTCGGGCGCGGCCGAGGTGCTGCTCGGCGCGGCCGTCGTCGGCCTGCCCCGCGAGCGTCGCCGCGTCGGGGCGCTCATCGCGGCGTTCTTCGTCGCCGTCTTCCCCGGCAATGTGCACCAGTGGCGCACCGGGCGCCCGGCTCCGCTCATGCGCACCGACCGCGCACGGTTCGTGCGGCTGTTCCTGCAGCCGGTGCTCGTGGCGTGGGCGCTCTGGAGCACCGCGCCCGACGCGCCCCGCGAGCGCTGAGGCCGGCGGGCGGGCGCTGAACCCGGCACCCGACCTCAGACGGGGCGGCGTCGGGCGAGCACGCCGCCGGCGAAGCCGAGCACGGCGCCGATCCAGACGAGCGGCAGGCCGAGTCCGAGTGCGGGCACGACGGCGACGACGGCGAGGAAGATCAGCCAGGCGACCGTGATCAGCACGATGAGCACGGCGCTGGCGCGCGTGAGGCGGCCGGAGCTGCCGACGAGGCCGAGCAGCATGAGCGCGGCGAACGCGAACACGAGGGTGCGGATCGCGGGTTCGGTGAGGGAGACGTCGCCGAGGAACACCTCGTTTCGCGCGAGGGCGCCGATGAGCTCGATCGAGGGCAGGAACGGCGTGAACCCGGCGAACCATTCGGCGAGGGCGCCGACGATGACGAGCAGGCCGCCGATGATGACGAGCACGCGTCCCACGGTGGGGCGCCGGTCGCTGGTGGCCTGCGTGAGCGCGGTCTGCGCCTCGATGGTGCGCACGCCGTCGGTCGCGATGACGCGCATGCGGCGGGTGGCGGATTCGTTCGGCGGCGGGCGCGGGGCGTCGACGACGAGGCGCGCGACCGACACGGCTCCGGCCGGCACGACGAGCTGGTCGGGGGTGAGTACGAGGCTGGCGGTGCCGTCGTCGGACGCGCCCTGGAGGCTCACGCCGAGCGGTTCGACGCCGCGCCGGTTGTCGACGGCGACCTCGAAGGCGGCGCGGCTCTCGTTGACGATCAGCTGCGACGGCGGGTCGATGCGAAGCGCCGCGGTGAGGATGGGTTCCGGCGG
Source organism: Agromyces terreus (assembly GCF_009749465.1). Taxonomy (GTDB): domain Bacteria; phylum Actinomycetota; class Actinomycetes; order Actinomycetales; family Microbacteriaceae; genus Agromyces; species Agromyces terreus. The sequence continues at coordinate 217,451 of NZ_WBIS01000004.1, read as the reverse complement.
CGAGGAGCGTTCGACGGTGCCCATGGCCTCGACGTCCTGGGTTCCGTCGGATGCGACGACCGAGAACGCGTGCTGCGCGGTCTCGCCTCGGGGCGGCGGGGGTGCGGCGAGGCGTCCGCGCACGCGCACGACGGCGCCGGGCTCGACGACGATCCGGTCGGTGCTGAACGAGAAGCCGATGGTGCGGCTCGGGTCCCGCGCGGCGAGTGTGACGGTCGCGGGGAGGTGCCCGCCGCGGTGGTCGATGAGCACGTCGAAGTCGACGGTGCCGCCGTGCTCGATGCGCAGGGCGCTGGGCTCGATGCGGACGCGCACGGGCTGCTCGACGGGTATGGCGGAGGTGCGTTGCACGAGGGTGAGGGGCACGGCGGCGCGTCCGGCGTCGTTGCCGGCTTCGACGGTGATCTGGCGGCTGAGTTCGCGGCCGGGTTCGGGTTCCGGTGCGCTGAAGTCGACGGCGAGTTCGACGACCTGGCCCGCCGGGACGGTGACGACGTCGGGTGCGAACGCGAACCGCACGAGTCCTTCGGCGTCGGCGGCGGTGAGGCGCACCGTCTGCGGGAAGTTCGCGGCCCGGTTGTCCAGGCGCACGGTGAACTCGCCTGCGGCGTGGTCTTCGAGCCGGATGAGGCTGGGCCGCACCTCGAGGGTCGCGCTGGGGCCGAGCGGCGGCACGGTGAGCTGGATCGCGACGTCGGTGCGGAGGTCGGGCTCGGCGAGCGAGCTGATGCGGAGCGTGAGCGCGACCCGCTGCGCGGCGACGAGGGTCCCGTCGCGCACGCCGAGCTCGAGCGCCACGGCGAGTTCCTGCCCCGGCATGAGGTGGGCGTCCTCGTGCGCGAACTCGAGCCACTGCGGCGGCGAGACCGGCTCGATGCGGTAGCCGTCGACGATCGAGGACGGGTTCGTGAGCCGCATCCCCACCGTCACAGGCGCCCCGGGCGCGAGCGTCGCCTCGGCCACGTCGAGCACGGCCTCGGGTGCCTCCATCCGCGCGGGGGTCGTGCCGCGCGGCTCGGTCGTCGACGTGGGGGCGGATGCCGCGGGGCCGGCGGATGCCGCAGCGTCGCCGGCTGCCGCAGGGCCGGCGGATGCCGCAGCAGCGCCGGATGCCGCAGCATCGCCGGGTTCGGCCGCGGCATCCGATTCCGGCGGCTCGGCCCGGTCCGGTTCGCCCGGTTCGCTCGGTTCGCTCGGTTCGACGATGGTCGGCACGTGTCCGGTGAGCGGTTCGCCGTCGAGGGTCGCGCCGCCCGAGTCCCATCCGAGGTACGCGTCGCAGGCGTGGCAGAACCGTGCAGCGGCCTCGTTGACGGCGCCGCACGTCTCGCAGACGCGTTTCGCCATCGATGTCCTCCCGACCCGACGTCGTTCGCCCCGGACCACGTCCCCGGGGCGTGCCTCACTCCCCCGCACGGTATCGCCGCGCAGCCCGCGCGACCAGCGAACTGCCCGAACGGGTACGCAGAAGTGCCTCGCGCGCGCCCGCCCCTGCACCCCGCCGGTCCGCGCGCACTGTCGGCCCACGCGCGCTGCTGGCCCAGCCGCTACTGCCAGCCCGGCCGCACTGCGGCCCGCCCGGGTATATCGGCTCGAAAACGCGCGCTACATCGCTACATCGCTACATCGCTACATCGCTACATCGCTACAAGCTCCACCGGGACGATGTCGCCCGACCGCCGTAGGCTCGAACGACGACGGAAGGATCACCGATGACCGACCCCGCAGCATCCGCCTCGCCCGCAGCATCCGAGGCATCCGCAGCTCCTGCGACCCCGGCCGCGACGCAGCAGCAGCCCACCGTTCCCTTCGCGTTCGATCCCGAGAACGACGTGCACGCCCGAGCGCTGGCCCGGCTCGCGAGCGAACGCATCGCGTGGCTCGGCACGACGAGTCGCAGCGGGTATCCGCACGCGGTGCCGGTCTGGTTCCTGTGGCACGAGGGCGCGGTCGTCATGCTGAGCGAGCCGAGCGCGGTCAAGGTGCGCAATGCGACCCGCGACCCGCGTGTGCTCGTGCACCTCGAGTCGGGCCACGACGAGGAGCAGCTCACCGTGGTGCAGGGCACCGCCGAGGTGCTCTCCGACGCTGCGCCGGCTTGGCTGCCCGCGATCGGCGACGCCTACCTCGCCAAGTACGAGCACGACCTGCCGCCGCTGAAGCTCACCCTCGAGTCGATGGCGGCGAAGTACAGCACGATCATCCGCGTGACGCCCGAGAAGCTCATCGCCTGGTGAAGCCTCCGGGCTGACGGGGCCGGCAAGCCGGACGAGCCCGCCGGGCCCGGAGGAGCCGCGAGCAGCCGAGCGGGCGCGGCGCCGAGGCGCAGGGCGTCGCCGCCCGGCGTCGCCCGAACGCACAACGGCGGCCCCCGTCATCCGGGGCCGCCGCCTGCCTGATTCGGGTCGTCAGGCGCTATGCGACGAGGCCTGCTTCGCAGGACCCGTTGTCGGTGTAGACGAGCCACACGGCCTTGCCGTCGACCACGAAGCCGTCGCCCGGCAGCGCGGCCGGCAGCACGTGGCCGTCGGTCGGGGTGAAGACCACGCGGTGGCGGGTCGTGCCCTCGTGACCGAGTGCGTCGACGACGCGGCTGGCGATCTTCCAGGTGCCGCCGGTCGAGGCGCCGTAGATGACGCCGTCGTGCTCGGTGCCGCACTGCTCGACCTTGGTCGGGGCGGCGACGGTCGCGACCGGCGCCGGGTTGTCGCACGGAGCGGCCGCCACGACGTCGAAGCCCTTCGCGACCTTGAACGTGAATCCGTCCTTGGCGAAGACCGTCCAGCCCGCGGGAACGGTCGTGAACGCGTCGGCGCCCTCGTTCTTCACGGTCGCGATGACGTCGTAGTGTCCGGGCGCGAGGTTCGACAGGTCGGTGATGGCGGCGCCGTCGGACTTGCGCTTGACGAGGACCTTGACGCCGTCGGGGTTCGTGATGCCGAGGCTCGCGGGCGTGATCGTGCCGAGCCCGTAGCCGGCCGGCGGGGTGCAGGTCTGGTTCGAGAACACGACCGTGGGCACGGTCTGGTCGCAGCGATCGTTGTTCTGCACGGCGGTCCACTGCTTGCGCACGCCGTCGTTGAAGACGTAGCCGTCGGTTGCCGTCGCGACGACGCCGACCTTGCCGTTGAGCGTGGAGTGGTCCGTCACCTTGTAGGTGTAGCCGACGACCGCGGGCAGCGCCCAGTGACCGTTGTCGGCGGGGCCGCACTCGTCGATCCACGTGGGCGCGACGGGGGTGATGCACGCCGTGCTGACGCCCTCGAGGGTCGTGGGCTCGCCGTTCCAGGCTGTCGTGACGACCGACCAGGTGTTGCGCACGGCCTTGTCGGCGAACGCGAACGTGTCGGCGAAGGAGGCGCCGAAGGCCTCGGTCGCGACGACCGAGCCGTTCACCGTCACCGTGACGGTGTTCGGCGTCTCGTCGGCGGCGACGTAGGCGGGGTTCGCCTCCCACACGGTCGGCGTGCCGACCGCGGGCTTCGCGGCGACGCCCGGCACCTCGACGTGCTTGGCGGTCTTGCCCGTCGCGACCCAGATCTTCCAGTCGTAGAGCGCCGTCGCGCCGCTGTTCTTGTGCGCGGTGCGGTACGTCCACTTGACCGGGAACAGGCGGGCGAGCGTCTTGTACTCGTAGTCGGTGTGGCTGACCTCGGCGACGGCGTCGACGGCCGGCACGTAGTCGGGGTTCGCGACCTCGACCTGCGGCTCGCCGACGGCGGGCTTGGCCTCGTAGCCGGTGAGGTCGACGGTGAGCGCCTGACAGGTGGCGGATGCCGCGGGCGCGGCCACGTCGGCGGAGGCGGGAGCCGCGGCGGCGAGCACCGCGAGACCTCCGGCGAGCATGGCCGTGGCGGCGACGCTCGCGATGAGCTTCTTCAAGGTTGTTCTCCTTCGTGGGCCCCGGCTGCAGGGCCGTGCTGTGCCGTGACGGCATGGCGAACACCGTCGGGACGAGCGAGCGGATGCGACGGATCGCGGCTCGGGCCACCCCGATGCTGTGCCGATTCGGGTTCCGTGTGCGGCTTCGGCGCCGGACTCGGATATCGGTATGCATTCGAAGCTATAGGTTCGAGCGGGCGAGGTGACACGGATCCTGCCCCCAGAACGGGTGCTTTTCACTCCGCCGAGGTCAAGCGCGCACCGGGCCCGAGGCACGGGCCAGGCACACGCGATGAGCCGGTTACCGCTCTCGGGCGGTAACCGGCTCAGGTCGGGGGCGGCGGCGTGCGGCGCTGTTAGGCGGCGGCGCCTGCGCGCTCGGCCTTGGCGAGGTTCGCGACGAGCTCCTCGCGGTTCTGGGGCACGACGTAGGCGGGCTGGTCGCGCTCGACGCGCCAGCTCTCGGACAGCGGGCCGATGTTCACGGTGTCGAAGCCGAACTGGTCGTAGAGGTCGGCGACGAGCTGTGCGGCATCCGCGTGGTCGCTCGCGGTGGCGAGGGCGCGACGGCCGGGGGTGCCGGCGGGGCTACCCGCGACGGTGATGTCGGCGGCCGTGATGTGGTTGAAGCCCTTGGCGACGCGGCTCGTCGGGAGGTGTTCCTGCAGCATGCCGCTGACGGTGGCGCGGCCCTCGTCGAGTGCGGGAACGTGGCCGTCGCGCTCCCAGTAGTAGTTGTTCGTGTCGATCACGATCTTGCCGGCGAGCGGTTCGACGGGCACGGCGTCGTACGCCTTGAACGGCACGGTCACGACCGCGACATCCGCCGCCTTCGCCGCGTCTTCGGCGGTGGCCGCCGTGGCGTTGGGGCCGAGTTCGTGCACGAGTTCGGCGAGCGTCTCGGGCCCGCGCGAGTTGGAGATGACCACCTCGTACCCGTTCGCCACCGCCGCGCGTGCGACCTGGCTGCCGATGTGTCCTGCTCCGATGATTCCGATCGTTGTCATAGTCGGGCCCAACGGATGCCGCGCCGCGGGCATTCCCGCTCATGGCGGATTGTCAAGGCCTCGCCATCGGCCCGGCGACGAGCGACAGTCGAAGTGCGCGGCTCGCGCGCTGACGAACGGAGCGATGATGACGGATGCAACGGATCCCATGCGGAACACCCCTGAACGCGGCGCTCCCGCACCCGATGGCGCCGACGTCGAGGGCAACTACACCGAGGTCGATCTCGGCGACGGCACCGAGGCCGGCGAGACCGGCGGCGAGGCCGACGGCGAGTACACCGAGACGGACTTCAGCGGCGACGAAGAGGAGTGAGCCCGGCCACGGGCCGGTAGGGCTGGCGGATGCCGCGGCATCCGCTGCTCAGAAGAGGCGCGTCTGCGCGACGACCGCGGCACCCTCGAGTTCGAGCAGGAACCGCTTGCGTTCGAGACCGCCGGCGTAGCCGGTGAGGGACCCGTCGGAACCGACGACGCGGTGGCAGGGAACGATGATGCTGAGCGGATTGCGTCCCACGGCGTTGCCGACGCGTCGCGCGAGGTTGCGGTCGCCGAGGCGCGCCGCGAGTTCGCCGTAGGTGACCGTCTCGCCGTAGGGGATCTCGCGCAGCATCCGCCACACGGCGAGTTGGAAGTCGTCGCCGGTCGGCGCCATGGGCAGGTCGAACTCGGTGCGCGCGCCGCCGAGGTACTCGCGGAGCTGCGCGCCGAAGCGCACGACGACCGGGTCTTCGGCCGTCTCGACCGCGTCGCCGATCGCATCGGCGGGCAATGGGTGCCAGTGCCCCGGGAACGTGATGCCGGCGAGCGCCTCGCCGTCGGCGACGACGAGCAGGTCGCCGAGGTCGGTCGGCAACGTGGCATGGCGGCGGCTCATGCTTCCATGATGCGCGCTGCGAGGGGTTCGCCGCGCCTCCGCCGTGGCGGGAATCGGACCCATCAGCAGATCGGCTCGCCTCTCCACGGGAGCGTCGCCTCGACTCGCAGGTGTCGCGGATCGTCAGCGGTCGAGACCAGCGACACCGTGTTCTCCTGCTCCGTCGCCCACTCCACACCGCCGGCGCTCGCGGTCGTCGACTGGCAGACCGCGATGAAGACGAGCGCGCCGCCGGCATCCTCGATGCGCCGCACGAGCAGCGCCTCGGTGACCGTCGACCGTGAATCCGCCGATTCGGCCCCGCCGTACAGGGCGAGCAGGCTGCGAATGCTCTCCTCCATCATCGGCGTCGCGACCGAGCTCAAATCTTCACCTCGCGGGTCTCCGCCGACGGCGATCGCGTGCGTCTGCTCGAGCAGCGCCTCGTACGTGGCGATCGAGGCCTCCAGGGCATCCTCGTCGTCGGCGAAGTAGCCGTCAATGATCTCGGTGTATGCCGGCTCGCCGCCGCTCGTGATGGTCAGCTCCTCATCCGGATCCGGTTCGGCCGCGCTGCTCGGCGGCGGCGGTGATTGGGACGGCATCGGCACGCAGCCGCTCAGCGCGAGCACGACGAGCGCGGCAGCGGCCACGCTCGCACTCCGACGTCGGGCGGGGACAGAGGATTCAGAACGCATGCCGCGAAGCTACGCACCGCGTTCCCGCATCGGGCGCTGTTCCCTGCCGGCCCGGGATACTCGCCGCGCAACGAGGCTGTGGAGGACGAGTGCCGCCGCCTGTGGATAGCCGAGACGTCGTTCCCGCAGCCGCGCCTATGGTGGTGGGCATGCCCAACCTCCGCTCGCGTCAGCTCGTGCTCGCAGCTGCCCTCGCGGCGCTCACGATCACCCTGAGCGGATGCCTCGCTGACGCAAACCCCTCCCCGTCCGCCAGCCCGCCGCCGAGCGAGTCCGCGCCGATCTTCGCCACCGACGAAGAAGCACTGGCTGCCGCGGTCGCGGCCTACGACGCATATCTCGATGTTGCGCAGCAGGTCGGGGAGGACGGTGGTGCAGAGCCTGACCGAATCCGCGCGGCAGTCACCGATGAGTATGCAGACGAGGAGATCCCGAACTACGCGAGTCTCGGCGACAACGATTACCGCATCGTCGGGCGCGGAACTCTCGGCAAAGCGACCTTGATGGAACGAACGGATTCCACGGTGCACATCTACGGCTGCGTCGGTGTCGGCACGAGTCGAGTTATCGACGGCGATGGGAAGGATGTTACCCCCACCGGCAGGCCGCAATCTGTTCCTCTCGAGCTCACCTTCCAGATCGATAATGGCGAGCTTCTCCTCTCGAGCAGCGACGTATGGCCCGGCGACGACTTCTGCTGAGGCTCGGCATCGCGACGACGTTCGTTGCGTTGCTCGTTGCCGCTCCCTCCCCCGCTTTTGCTTGCCCGATCTCGAAGATCGTCGCGGGCGTCTGCACAACTGACACAGGCGCAAAATCCGGCAAGGATGGCGTCGATATTTGGGGAACCGAGAATCGGACGGTTCCCGGCACTCACGGGAAGGGGTCGGAGGACGGGCGCTCTTCCGTGTCGGATGGGGAACAGGATGACTCCGGCGCACCGAAGCCCGAGCCGATCGCCTGGCCAGTGGTTTGTCAAGACGGCCACATCGAATGCGTGGACATTCCCGGCCCGACAACTCCGTCGAGCGATCCCGCCCAGCCCGCGGCACCGGTCGTCGTGACCCTGCGCGACATCGCGTCGTTCACACCCGCCGAACCCGGCAACGGCATGCAGCCCGGCGGCTGGGCGATCACCGGACTCCCGGTGAACTTCGTCGCCGAAGCATCCGTGCAGATCGTCTCCGGCACCCTGCTCGGCCAACCCGCCGACGTCCGATTCACCCCGGCCGGCTACCGCTGGCAACACAGCGACGGCGCCACCGTCCAAACCGGCCACCCCGGCGCAACCTGGGCCGCCCTCGACCAGAAAGAGTTCACCCCCACCGACACCAGCCACACCTACACCGAACCCGGCGACTACACCGTCACCCTCGAAGTCGCCCTCACCGCTGCATACCGCTTCGCCGGATCCGACTGGCAACACATCGACGGCACCCTCACCACCACCAGCGAACCCCGCAACATCCGCGTCGGCCAAATGGACACCGTCCTCACCCGCACCGACTGCAACACCGCACCCGACGACCCCGGCTGCTGAGCCGCGAAGCGGATCCGACGCAGCCCGATCCGTCGTCGCTCGATCGACCGGTCGGCCGACCGGTCGATCCACCGAGACCCGGCGAGGGCTCGCCTCAGATCCAGCCCTGCTGCCAGGCGCGCTCGGCGGCCTCGTGGCGCGACGACGCATCCAGTTTCGTCATGGCCGACGACAGGTAGTTGCGCACGGTGCCCGGTGCGAGGTGCAGTCGTTCGGCGATCTGCTGAACGCTCATCGTCGAACGACTGTGCCGTAGGGCGTCGAGCTCGCGGTCGGTCAACGGGCAGCGCTCGGCCGTCAACGCCGTGGCGGCGATCTCGGGGTCGATGTACCGACGCCCGGCCGCGACATCACGGATCACCTGCGCCAACTCCTCGGCCGGCGTCGACTTCGGCACGAACCCCGACACCTTCGACGCCAACGCCCGCCGCAGCACGCCCGGCCGGGCGTGGCGCGTCACGATCACGACGCGCGTCGGCACCGCCGCGAGAATGCGCGCCGCCGCCTCGATGCCGTCGGCCTCGGGCATCTCGAGGTCGAGCAGGCACACGTCGGGCGACGTCGCGACCGCCTGCTCCACCGCGGCCACGCCGTTGTCGGCACTGGCCACGACCTCGATGTCGGGCTCGAGATTCAGCAGCGCGACGAGCGCCCCGCGAATGAGGTGCTCGTCATCGGCGATCAGCAGCCGGATGCCGCGGGCCGCCCCCTCCCCGACGGCACCGCCCGCCGCACCGCCCGAGCTCACGCCGCCACCCGCTCGCCCACGGGCACCGTCGCCCGAAGCTCGAAGCGGCCGGCTGCGGCATCCGTCGACGTCTCGAGCAGTCCGCCGACCGCGGCGAGCCGCTCACGCAGCCCCGCCAGGCCAGACCCGCTCCGCGTGACCGCGACAGCGGCACCGCCAGCACCCGGGCGATCGCTCTGCACCGGCGCTGCGGCATCCGCCACTCCGTCGTTCACGACGCTGAGCGAGGCGACCCCGTCGGCGCTGCTCAGCGTGATGCTCACGGCCGTGGCCTCGCTGTGGCGGAGGATGTTCGTGGTCGCCTCGCGCACGACCGACGCGAGCGCGCTCTGCGCGGCGGCATCCGTCGGCAGGGTTCCGACGCGCAGCTCGCAGGCGGCTCCCGAGGCGGTGAGCACCTCGCGGGCGTTCTCGAGTTCGTCGTCGAAGGCGACGTGGCGGTATCCGGCGACGAGCGAGCGGGTCTCTTCGAGGGCCTGCTTGGCGATGAGCCGGGTCTCGTGGATGTGCTCGCGCGCGGCCGCCGGGTCGACCTCGAGGAGGCGTTCGGCGAGCTCGGCCTTCAGCGAGATGACCTGCAGATGGTGGCCCTGGATGTCGTGCAGGTCGGACGCGAACCGCAGCCGCTCCTGGGTGACGGCGAGTTCGGCGGCGGTGCGGCGATTGCGGTCGAGTTGCACGACGACGTCCCACCACCAGAGGCTCGACAGCAGCATGAGCGGGAGCATGGCCGAGAAGATCCCGAGCATCCACGGATTCGACGACGAGGCGAGCGAGAACGGTTCGCCCGTCGCCCACGCGGTGAGGGTGGGGTGCACGATGGCGAGCACCGCACTGCCGAGCAGCAGCAGACGTCGGCGTGGTTTTGGCAGCAGGCATGCGACGACGCAGGCGGCGGCCCAGAGCGGCACGGCGGCGGCGAGTTCGTTGCCGGGGGCGAACAGGCCGAGCAGCCAGACGGATGCCGCGGGCACGAGCAGTGCGGTCGTCCACCCGGGGTGCGGCAGCCCGCCGCCGCGACCCGCGCCGAGGAACCAGCAGTACCGCAGCTGCACGGCCGACGCGATGACGACGAGCACGATGAGCCAGAGGGTCAGCGGATCGCGCGTGGCGAGGTAGGTCTCGAGCATGGTGAGGGCGACGACGACGTCGAGGAATCCGATGAAGAACACGATCGAGCCGAGCGTGTAGAGCCACGTCGCGTGCACGCTGCGGGCGGGTTGTTCGGCGGGCATGTGGTCGAGCCTAGGGCAGTGACATTTGTCACGATCGGGGGTGCGCAAACGCCTGTGAACGCCTGACATCGCGGCACTGCCGCGCGTCGCGTCGGGCCAGCAGGCTGGGAACACGACCTCAGCACCGCACTCTTCCGGCCGGCAGCACCGCTCCGGCCCGCGGCACCGCTCCCGATGAAAGGACCCGCCATGATCGACGCCCTCCAGGACTTCGCCTCCTCGTTCCCCGAGTTCCTGCAATGGTTCGGCGTGATGATCGTCGCCGCCATCCCGTTCGTCGAGTCCTACTTCGGCTCCCTCATCGGCGTGGTCATCGGCCTGCCGCCGGCGGTCGCGATCGGCGCGGCCGTCGTCGGCAACATCCTCTCGATGCTCGTCTTCGTGTTCACCGCGCACGGCGCCCGCACGAAGGCGAAGGCCGTGGCGAGCCGCCGCCGCTCGCGTGCCCTGGTCGGGGCCGGTGTCGGAGGTGCGGATGGCGCGAGCACCAGACCTGCGGATGCCTCGAGCCCGAGCACTGCGGATGCCGCGGGCGCGGCGCCCGAGCCCGCTGAGTCGCCGCGCCGAGAGAAGCTGCGCCGCGCGTTCGACAAGTACGGCGTCGCGGGCGTCAGCCTCATCGGTCAGACGATGCTGCCGAGCCAGATCACGTCGGCCGCGATGGTCTCATTCGGCGCGAACCGCAACACGGTGATCCTGTGGCAGGTCATCTCGATCTCGCTGTGGGGCGTGGTGTTCGGCGTGCTCGCCTCGCTCGGGGTGTCGCTCGCAGGCTGAGCGGGTCGCCGTTCGGCGAGTGATCGGATCGGGAGGCGGGCCCTCCGGCGCATGACGTGTCGGATGCCCCGCCTCCCGGGTGTCGCTCCCGAAACGGGCGCTACATCGCTACATCGCTACATCGCTACATCGCTACATCGCTACACACTTCCATGAACCGAGCCCCCTCACCCGCCGCATCCGACCCGACGGTCAGCGACCGAGCCATCCCCCATCGACCGGGAGCACGACGCCATGCACGTATGCCGCGTCGGGCGAGGAGAGGAATGCGACAGCACCGGCGATGTCGTCGGGTGTGGCCCATCGACCCGCGGGAATACGTTCGGAGATCTGCCGGAAACGCACCTCGTCGGCCTGCAGCGCCTCGTTCATGTCGGTGACGACATAGCCGGGTGCGACGGCGTTCACGTTCACGCCGTGCTGCGCCCACTCGTTCGCGAGCGCCTTCGTGAGCTGGGCGATGCCGCCCTTGCTGGCCGCGTATCCGGGAACGGTGAGGCCGCCCTGAAAACTCAACAAAGACGCGACGAAGACCACCGCGCCCGATCCGCGCGCGACCATGCCGCGACCGAGCTCGCGCGCGAGGATGAACGGCGACCGCAGGTTCACCCCGAGCACGTCGTCCCAGTCGGCGGTCGCGTGCTCTGCGGCGGGGGCACGCCGGTTGATGCCGGCGGCCTGCACGAGCACGTCGGGCACGCCCTGGTCATCCGTGATGCGGGCAGCCAGGTCGAGTGCGGCGTCGGGGTCGGCGAGGTCGGCGGCGAACGGCGCGAACCGGCGGCCGAGCGATGCGACCTCGGCTGCGACATCCGACAGGCCTTCGATCGACGAACCCACGCCGACGATGTCGGCACCGTCACGCGCGAACCGCACCGCAATCGCCCGACCGATGCCTCGGCTCGCGCCGGTCACGACCGCGAGCCGCCTTTCCGGCAGCGCCTCGACGACGGCGTCGTCGACCTCGGCGGCCCCCCTCACGACGAGCTCCGAGGCGCCCCCATCGACGCGGAGATCTCGGCCGCGGTCGCGACGATGCGCGCGCCGAGGTGTTCTGCCGACTCAGGAACGACGCGCGTGGCCGGTCCGGCGATGCTGACCGCGGCGATCACGTTGCCCTGGAAGTCGAACACGGGGGCCGCGAACCCGCGGATGCCCTCACGGTTCTCTTGATCGTCGACGGCAAAGCCGCGATCGCGCGTCACGACGAGATCGTCGGCGAGCTCGGCATCGGTGCGGAGGGTGAACGGGGTACGGGCCGCGAGCGGTCGCGTCACGTGCGCGTCGCGGGCCTCCACGGGGGTCCAGGCGAGGATGGCCTTGCCGATGGCGGTGGCATACGCCGGTACGGCCGTTCCGACCCGGCTGAACACGCGAACGGGGTGCGGGCTGTCGACGAGCTCGATGTAGACGACATCCGTACCGCTGAGCACGCCGAGGTGCGCGGTCTCCTGCGTCTGCTCGACGAGCGCCCGCATGGCCGGAAGTGCCGCCCGGCGCAGGTCGAGTCTGTTGAGGTACTCCGCTCCGAGCTGCACGGTCGCGGTACCGAGCGTGTACACGCCCAGTTCCTCGTCGTACCGCAGGAACCTGCGCGCCTCGAGCGTGCGCAGGATACGCAGCGTGGTCGGCTTTGAGTAGCCGAGGATTCCGCTGCACGCTGCGAGCGACAGCCCGGGTGGCGGGCTGTCGGCGATCTGCAGCAGCACCTGCAGCGCCCGGTCCACGCTCTGCGTGCCAGTCGTGTTTCCGCTGTCGGTGCGGCTCTCCGACGTGTCGACCATCGGGGCATCCTTTCGGTGAGGTCAGAGGACTGGCGGATGTCGCAGGGCTGCCCCTACGTTAGTGGGCGGCTCGTCAGACGAGCGAGGTCACGGCGATCTGATCCATGTCGGTGAAGGCCTGGTTCTCACCGGCCATGACCCACACGAACGCGTAGTTCGTCGTGCCCGACCCGAAGTGCACCGACCAACTCGGCGAGATGACGGCGTCGCGGTCGGAGAGCACCAACGTGCGGGTGTCGTCGGGCTCGCCCATGACGTGCTGGATGCGGTGCCCCTCGGGCAGTCCGAAGTAGAGGTAGATCTCGGTGCGCCGGTCGTGCGTGTGCGGCGGCATGCTGTTCCACACGCTGCCGGGCTCAAGCGAGGTGATGCCGAGCACGAGCTGATCGCTGCGTACGCCGTCGGCGTGGATGTGCTTGTGCACGGTGCGACGGTTGGCGGTGGCCTGATCGCCGGTCTGGGTGGTGAGTGCGTCCTGCAGCCGCACGAGGGTCGTGGGGTGGCCGCCGAACGACAGCGCCGACGCGAGGTAGAACGCGGCCTCACCGTCTTCCCCCGCCGCGAAGGTGACGCTGCGCGTTCCCTGTCCGACGTAGAGCACGTCGCGGTGTTCGAGCGTGTACTCGATGCCGTCGACGGTGACGGTGCCGGTGGCACCGATCTGCACGACGGCGAGTTCGCGGCGGTCGCAGAAACGTTCGCTGCGCAGCTCGTCGGGCGCCTCGAGCTCGATGGGCGCGCCCGCGAGCGGCACGACGCCGCCGATGACCATGCGGTCCTCGTGCGTGTAGACGAGCACCTGCTCTCCGGGAACGAAGAGCGAGTCGGCCACGAAGCGCTCGCGCAGGGCGGCCTTCGGAAGTGCGGCGACGTCGTCGGGGTGTGAGGCGTGTCGGATTTGCATGCGGTGGTGCTCCCTCAGGTTCAGTGCTCGTTGACTCGGGCCGGCAGGTGGCTCAGTCGATGACGTTGGTCGGCTCGCCGGCGGCGAACGCGAGGATGTTCTCGGCCGCGAGCCGGAACACGTCGTCGGCTTCGTCGGTGTGGAACCCGATGTGCGGGGTGAGCACGGCGTTGCTCGACACGCCGGGCAGGCCGTCGGTGGCGGGCGGCTCCTCGGTGAAGACGTCGATGCCGGCGCCGAAGATGCGGCCCGCGGCGAGCAGTTCGTCGAGCGCCTCGCCGTCGACGACCTCGGCTCGGGCGGTGTTCACGAAGATCGCATCGCTCCGCAGGCGCTCGAGCAGGTCGCGGCTCACGAGCCCGTCGGTCTCCGGCGAGTGCGTGAGATGCACCGAGACCACGCGCGAGGTCTCGAAGAGCTCCTCGAGGCTCACTTGCTCGGCGCCGAGCGCGGCACTCCGCTCGGGGTCGACGGTGCGGCTCCAGTACACGGGCTCCATGCCGAGGCCCTTCGCGAGCCGGATGACGCGCGCACCGATCGCGCCGGCGCCGACGACGCCGATGCGCGAGCCCGCGAGCTTCAGGCCCTGATGCTTGGCCCACGCGCCGGAGCGCACGATTCCGTCGCCCTCGACCACGCGGCGTGCGATGGCGAACATGAGTGCGATGGCGTGCTCCGCGACGCTCTGGCTGGCGAAGTCGGGCACGTTCGTGACGGCGACGCCGGCGCGCTCGGCCTCGCCCATGTCGACGAAGCGTCGCGCGCCGGTGCCCACGAAGCTCACGAGCTTCAGGCTCGGCGTCTGCTCGAGCAGTCCGGCGGGCAGCGGACCCTGGTCGCCGATGATGTAGAGGCCGTCGAATCCCTGCGCGGCGGCGATGGCCTCGTCCGGGCGGTCGAACCGTCCGCCGTCGATCCAGACGAACTCGTGCCCCGCGGCGCGCAAGGGCGCCACGACGTCGCGTTCGACGATCTCGCGGTACTGGTCTTCGGTGTCGATGCAGACGATGCGCATCAGGGTCACTCCTTCGTTCGGGTGGTTCTCACGTGCTCAGCCGAGCGGATGCCGTGGCCGACGGACAGCCCGCCGCGGCATCCGCTCGGCCTCGGTCATTCGCCCAGCCAGCGGTTGAACTGGTCGAGCACCTCGTCGATGTTCTCGGAGTAGTAGCCGACGTCCTGCTTGATCGAGTTCGTGACGTTGTCACCGATGGGCAGGAACTGCTGCACGCCCTCGGGGAACGAGCTGGGCTCCAGACCGATGACCGAAGCCGGGATCGGCGTCGGCACCTTGCTCGCGAAGGCGATCTGGCCGTCGGTGTTCTCGATCACGTTGGCGAGCAACTCCTGTGCGGCCGCGGCGTTCGGAGCGTCGGCCGGGATCGACCAGACCGAGTTCGAGTAGCCGGCCTGGTTCCACGTGATGGATGCCGGGAAGCCGTTCTCGGAGCTGGCGACGAACGCTCGGTTCGCCCAGAGGATGCCGATGTCGCACGAGCCGTTCTCGAAGGACTCGATCGACTGGGCGCCGCTGGTCCACCAGGTGATGTCGTCCTTGATCTCGTCGAGTTTGCCGAGCGCGCGGTCGACGTCGAGCGGGTACAGCTCGTCGGGCGCGACGCCGTCGGCGAGCAGGGCGGCCTCGAGGGTCCAGCCGTACTGCGGGTTGTTGAAGAAGCAGCGCTTACCGGGGAACTTCTCGGTGTCCCAAAGGTCGGCCATCTCTGACGGCTTCTCGTCGGGGTAGGCCTCGTCATCCCACGTGAGCACCATGCCGAACGTACCGACCTCGATGCCGTAGTCGCTGTAGGTGCCTTCGACGAGCTTGTCGACCGGCACGATCGAGGTGTCGATCTTCGCGAGGAAGCCCTCGTCGGCGGCCTTCTCGGCGTCGTTCACGGTGGGCAGGAACGCGAGGCTCCACGGTACCTGCCCGGCTTCGGCCGCGGCGAAGAACTTGGTCGCGGCTTCGTTGTAGTCATCGGTGACGGTGACACCGGTGTCTTCGGTGAAGTCGCCGAAGAGGGTCGCGTCGAGCTCTTCCCAGACCTGGCCGCCGCTGGTGTCGTAGAAGAGGATGTCGCCGCTTATGGCGCCGTCTTCCGACGGCGCGTCGCTGCCGTCAGATGAGCACGAGGTGAGGGCGATCGCCGAGGCGATGGTCGCGGCTCCTGCGAGCAGGAGGCGGTGACGACGGATGGTTCTCATTGCTGCTCCTAGATTTCTCGTGATGCGGTTGGTGCTCTGGCTGTGGTGCGGTTCAGGTGGTCGGATGCCGCGGCGCGGCGTCAGGCGAGCGGATGCCGCGGCGCGGGGTCAGGCGCCCGCTGCCGGCTCGGCGGCGACGAGGGCGATCTCGCCCGGTCGCACGAGCAGGGACACGCGGTCGCCGACCGCGGGTGCGGGGGCGGCCGGGTCGAGGTCGACCGAGCAGGCGATGCCGTCGGCGTCGAGGTGGATGCTGCGGCGCTGCCCGAGGAAGCGCACCTCGGTGATGGCCGCGTCGGCAATGCGCTGGAGCCCGGCCGGCACGGCCGCGCCCGCGCCGCCGAGGATCAGCTGCTCGGGTCGCACCGAGCAGACGACGTCGGCGCCGGCGATGGCCGGGTTGGCGCGTGCGGTGAGGTCGTGGTCGCCGACGCGCACGTGCGCCGAGCCGGCATCGGTGCCGGTCAACCGGCCCGGGAACAGGTTCGTCTTGCCGAGGAACTTCGCGACGAACAGGTCCTTCGGTTCGCGGTAGAGCTCTTCGGGCGTGCCGAGCTGGCAGATGCGGCCGTCGCGCATGACGCCCATGCGGTCGGAGAGGATGAACGCCTCCTCCTGGTCGTGCGTGACGTAGACGGCGGTCGTGTTCGACTCCTGCTGGATGCGTCGCACCTCCGCGCCGAGCTCCTCGCGCAAGCCCCGGTCGAGCGCGCCGAGCGGTTCGTCGAGCAGCAGCACGCGCGGATTCTGCGCGAGCGCGCGGCCGAGGGCGACGCGCTGCTGCTGGCCGCCGCTCAGCTGGGCGGGGTAGCGGTCGGCGTATCCGCCGAGCGCGACGAGGTCGACCATCTCGGCGACGCGGGCCGCTCGCTTCGCGGCGGGGAGCTTTCGCACCTTGAGGCCGTACTCGATGTTCTCGGCGACCGTGAGGTGCGGGAACAGGGCGTAGTTCTGGAAGACGAACCCGATGTCGCGCTTCTGGGTGGGCGTTCGCGTGACATCCGTGCCGTCGATGTGCAGGGTGCCGCGGGCGGGGTCGAGCAGGCCTGCGATGATGCGCAGCAGGGTCGTCTTGCCGGAGCCGCTCGGGCCGAGCAGCGTGAAGAACTCGCCGGCGTGCACGTGCAGGTCGGTGTCGGCGAGGGCGGGCACGCCGTTGTAGTCGAGGCCGATGTCGGAGACGACGACCTCGCCGCGGCGGTCGCCTGCGGTCGCGGCGGAGCCGTCGGCGTTCGCGCCGTTCGGGCGGCTGGCGGTCGAGATGCTCATGAGTTCTCCTGTCGGGCCGTGGCACGGCGGCTGATCGCCCGGCTCGTCACGCTGCGCACGACGACGATGACCACGACGACGAGCACGAGCAACGAGGCCACGGCGGGCACGGTCGGCACGATGCCGCTCTCGAGGTACTTGTAGATCGTGACGGGCAGGGTCTTGGTGGGGCCGGTCTGAATGAAGAGGGCGAGCACGACCTCGTCCCACGACGTGACGAACGCGATTGCGAAGGCGCCGATGACGCTCGGCATGATGCCGCGCACGACGATGGTCCAGAAGGCGCGCGTCCGCGAGGCCCCGAGGGTCCACGCGGCGGCCTCGATGCCTCGGTCGGCCGAGCTCATGGCGGCCGAGATGAGGGCGTAGCTGAGCGGCGCGGCGATGATCGTGTGGGCGAAGATGAGGCCGATCGTCGTGCCCGTGAGGCCGAGCTTCAGCTCGACGTCGAAGATGCCGATGGCGAGGAGGATCGCCGGGGTCACGATGGGCGCGAAGGCGAGGCCGCCGATGAGTGCCTTGCCGAGGGTCGAGGTCATGCGACTGGTGACCCGCGCCAGGATGAGCGCCATGCCGACCGAGAGCACCGCGGTGCCGACGGCGACGATGATGCTCTGCCAGATGGGGCCGAGCCAGGTTTGGCTGGTGAAGACCTCGCCGAACCAGCGCAGCGTGAATCCGCGCGGCGGGAAGACGACGGTGCCGGTCTCGCCGACCGCGAGCGGGAAGACGAAGAGCACCGGAATCACGAGGAACGCGATGGTGATGACGCTGACGACGGCCGAGACGGCCATCCACGGCGACCAGCGGAACGGCAGCGAGGTGCTGACGCCCTTGGCCTGCGCCGGCCCGACGCCGCCGGGCTGGAAACTGCCCGCGACCTTCACCACACCGACGTAGCAGATGATCGTGGCGACGAGCAGGAGGATGCCCATGGCGCTGGCGATGCCCCACTGGTACACGTCGATCTGCTGCTGGATGTAGACCGAGATCGTCTGCTCCTGTGGGCCGCCGAGAATCGCGGGCACGAGGAAGAAGCTGAGCCCGAGGATGAAGACGAGCAGCGCGCCGCTGACGATCGAGCCGCGCACCATCGGCAGGTAGACCGTGAAGAAGGTACGCACCGACGATGCCCCGAGCGTGCGGGCCGCGAGCACGAGGTTGTCGTCGACCGAGGTCATGCCCGCGTAGAGCACGAGCACCATGTAGGGCAGCAGGTACATGACGGTGCCGACGAGCGTGCCGGCCTGCGTGTAGAGAAGGGATGCCTCGCCGAAGCCGAGCGCGAGACTGAGCTGGTTGACGATGCCATTGGGGCTGAGGATCGAGGTGACTGCGAAGAGGCGCACGACGATCGAGACCCAGAACGGCACGAGGATGAGCAGCAGCAGCAGACCGGCGGTGCGCTTGGAGAGCCGCGAGATGAAGTACGCGGTCGGGAACGCAAGCAGCACGGTGAGCAGCGTCGAGTTGATGGCGAGCAGCACCGTGCGCCACTCGATGCGCAGCAGGAAGTCGTCGACGAAGATCTTCTGGTAGTTCGAGAAGTCGATCACGGGCGCCGCCGCGTCGAAGCGGCCGTCGGGGCTCAGCGATCGCAGCAGGACGCTGACGACCGGCCAGACGAAGAAGATGACGTAGATCGCGACGACCGGTGCGAGCAGCGCGACGCGCCCGGCGATGGTGCCGATTCGTCGCCGGATGACGGGGGCTGCGTTGATCGCCAAGGGGGTCGTGGCAGGCGGCGCATCCGTCGTCGCGGTCATGTCAGCTCCTCTCGTTCGTGATTTTGAAACACCGTACCGAAATCTGATTTCGGTCAGATGTCAGCGGTGTTCCGTTGGGTTTCGGATGTCGCGGGTGCGGCCCCGGGCGCCGCGTCGAAGATCGTGTAGATCTTGCGCACGGTCGCCGTGACCCGCCAGATGCCGGTCCAGCCCGGCTCGAGCACGAGCACCGAGCCGGGCGCGATGCGCGTGACCGACCCGTCTGCGTGCGTGATCGAGCCCTCCCCCGAGAGGAACTGCATGACCTCGCCGCTCTCGGGCTTTGCCGAGGCGAACTCCCCGGGCGTGACCTCCCAGACGCCGATCTCGAGTCCGTCGCGCACGGCGAGCACGTGCTCGGCGGTCTGGGGGTCGCCCGCGAGCACCCGGGCCGGTGCTCCGGTCGGCTCGAGCGCGAGGTCGCGCAGTTCTGCGGGCGTGTAGTCGGCGGCGAGGCTCATGAGTGCTCCAGGGTGGGAACTGCGGCGGTGGCGGGCTCGGTGGGCGCTTCGGCCCCGATGGTTTCGGTGGTGACGGATGCCGCGTGGCGGCCTGCTTCGGATGATGCGGCGCCCGCGGCATCCGCGAGTCCCTGGCGATTGACGAGCGAGGGGATGTCCCGCCCGCGCAGCACCGCCGCGCAGCGTTCGGCGAGGCGCGCGCGCAGTCGCTGCTCGGAGGCCTCGGAGTACCACGCGAGGTGGTTCGTGATGATCGTGTTGGGCGCGGCGAGCAGCGGGTCGTCGGCCGCGGGCGGCTCGGTCTCGAGCACGTCGAGGGCGGCGGACGCGAGGCGCCCGTCGTGCAGGGCCGCCGCGAGCGCGGCGCCGTCGACGAGTCCGCCGCGCGAGACGTTCACGAGCGTCGCGGTCGGCTTCATGCGCGCGATGGCGTCGGCGCCGATGAGGTGATGCGTGGCGGCGCTGAGCGGAAGGTGCAGGCTCACGACGTCGCCCTCGGCGAGCGCGGTGTCGAGGTCGACGAGCTCGACGCCCTCGATCGCGCCGGCGTACGGGTCGTGCGCGATGATGCGCCCGACGAACGGACGCATAAGGCGAATCACCTCACGCCCGATGCGCCCCACCCCGATGAGCGAGAGCGTCGCCGTCGACAGCGGCGCGATGGGCCGCAGCTGCGCCCAGTCGGCCCACTCGCCGCGGCGCACGAGCGCGTCGGCGGCCGTGATGCGCCGGTTCGCGTCGAGCACGAGGGCGGCCGCGTGCGTCGCGACCTCCTCCTCGCAGTAGTCGGGCACGTTCACCACGGCGATCGACCGAGCGGATGCCGCGGCCAGATCGATCGTGTCGACGCCCACGCCGTATCGGCCGATTACCTTCCACGTGGGGTTCGCGTCCATGACCTCGGCGGTGATGTTCGCGTACTGCACGAGCACGCCGTCGGCAGGGATGATGCTGGCGTTTTCGTCGCCCTCGGTGCGTGCCTCGCGTGCGTCGCGAACGCGGATATAGACGGATGCCGCGGCCGCCGCCTCAACGTCGACACTGCCGTACGACGAGTCGAGCACCTCGAGCAGCGGCTGCCCGCTGTTCACGTCCTGCATCCCGGCCACTCGACCACCATTCCCTCGTTAGGCGATTTTTGGAATGCTATTCCACAATGTCCGAAGGATACAAGGGTCGGTTCGCCGTTCGGGACACTTGGTCGTGATATCACCGCGATATACTCGGCGCCATGACCGGGCGGGCTTCGGACGCAGCAGCGCTCGTTCGGCGCGCGCGCGAAGACGCCGGACTGTCGCAACGCGCCCTGGCGGCGCTGGCCGGCATCAAGCAACCGAACCTCGCGATGATCGAGTCGGGCGCCCGGGTACCGAGTGACGAGCTCCGCGAACGCATCCTGCGCGCCGCGCGCATGCGCCCGTCGATCCCGCTCGAGCTTTTCGCCGAGCGCATCCTCGAACTCGCCCCGAAGTACGGCGTGAGCGACATCCGCGTCTTCGGCTCGGCTGCCCGCGGAACCGACACGGCCGAGAGCGACGTCGACCTCCTCGTCGAGGCCGGCCCCGAGGTCGACTTCCTCACCCTCGCCGCGTTCCGCCAGGAGGTGGCCGGCCTCATCGGCTTCCCGGTCGACGCCGTGGTCGACGACGAGGCGGACCCGGTCGTGCGTGCGCTCCGGCTCGAGGCCGTGCCGCTGTGACCGACGAGCCCCGCCCTCGCTTCACCGCCCGCCCACGCGCGGAGCGCGATGACACCGAACGCTCGCGCGAGCGCCTTCTCGACGAGGTCACCCGGCTGCGCTTGCGCTTCGAGCGCGCCAGGCGTGACGGCCGCGAGGCGTTCGCCGACGCCGACTCCGACGCCTACGACATCGGCATGCTCGCCGTCATCCACCTCGCCGACCTCGTGGCGCGGCAGCTCCCGGCGTCCGTCGCCGCCGAGCTTCCCGAGGTCGCCCGCGAGGGCTTGCGCGCCACCCGAAACCTCGCCGCCCACAACTACGCGGCCCTCGACAACCTGCGCCTGTGGGCCACGGTGTCGACCCATGCGCCGGCGCTGCTCGATGCGATCGAGGCGGCGCTTCAGGCACTGTCGCCCGAAAGTTGACGCCGTCCCGGTCTCACCTCTATCCAGCTGCGCGCTACAGCACCTCCAGAAAGGTCACGCCGATGCTGGCACGTCGACCGAGTCTCACTGGTTCGCGCTGACGGGATGACCCGAGCTACCGCGACCCGGCTGCAGGATCGCCACCACCTCGTCGTGAAGCCGACGATCGGTGGGTTCCAGCCCGTCGAGTACCTCCTGAAGCGTCACAGCGGATTGACGGATCTCCTTCGTCGCGGCGCGCGTGATGAACAGACGCGAATAGTCGGCGCCGAGCGAATCACCGATGAAATTCCAGTTCGGGTCGTTCTCGATCGCGAACCACGCCGACGGCCCGAACTTCAGCTGGAGCCTCGCCTCACCGAATTCGGGCCCACGGTCGTCGATGTCGAAGTTGACGGTCCACTGATAGATGCCACTGAAGGTCGCGGAGACGTTCCGCACGAATCCATCACCTAGGGTCTGCTCCAGTTGAGCGGCGAGAACCCCGCTCCCGAACTCCTTGACGAGACGCTTGACTTGGTGCAGCAGCTCACGGCCTTCTCCGAAGCGTTCTCGCGCCTGCTCTGCAAGATCGCTCGCAAACCGCTCTGCAGCTGCATGCTGCTTCTGTTCCTGATATCGCCGCGCCTCACCGGTGTCGCACATGGCGACTACGAACCCCAACACGTCGTCGTCGTTCATGCGACCCCTTCCGGTAACGAATTTGCGGTGCATCTGCTCGATGAACGAGTACGCCTCGGCGTGATTGCGCTGATACGCAGGGTCTTGCTCAAGATCCGCGTGAAGCCGGCCGACGAGCCCGCTGTAGGTTGCGACCGGTGCGCGCTGCCAGCCCTGTGTCTGAAGCGAAACATGGTGGTCGCGGCAAAGCAGTACGACGATGCCGCGCGCTCTTCTCCCCAGCGCATAGCCCAGGTACCCGTCGAAGCTGTGCCCGTGACCGTCTGAGGTGAAGTAGTTCTCGACGACGATGCAGGTGGTCTTGCTCTCCAAGACGAGATCGGCGATGTCCGGGCCGACTCCAGAGACCGAGGTGTTCACCTCCTGCCGCACCCAGTAGGTCTCGTATGGGAGCTGCTCCTCAGCAGGCAGGGATGCGTTGATCTGTTCGATGAAGATGCGCACGAACCGGTCGCCGAACCCGTGCGTTCCGTCGGCCTCGAGCAGCCACCTGAACACATTCGAGATCTGCTTCTCGTGAACGCCGTGATGCATCACGTCGAAGACGTTGAACCCGGGCTCCAGCGATCGGCCGAGCACCGGCAGCAGCCCGGTCATGAGATCCACCTGCATCGGCGCACCTTCCCCACTCGAATCGGGCGTATTCGGCGACCATATCGGAACACGGAATCGCGCGCCAGCGACCTCCGCCCGGATCGCATCAGGCCGGCACGCCCACCCGCACACCCTTCCCCGCGCCCCCACCCGCATCCAGGAACACCAGCTCGGCACGAGCAGTCTCGCCGGTCGCGGCGTGCAGGGCGCGCACGTAGGCGTCGAGCTGCGGGGCGTAATGGCGGGAGCGGTCGGCGAGGGCTGCGGCATCCGTGACCGCGTCGGTCTTGTAGTCGACGATGACGAGGGAACCGTCGGCGTCGCGGAAGAGCAGGTCGATGAATCCCTCGAGCACGGTGCCGTCGCCCTGGTCGGCGCCGACGTAGAGCTCGCTCCAGTGTTCCGAGGCGAAGGCGCGGCGCACGACGTCGGTCGCGAGCGCCGAGCGCACGTAGGCGGCGACGACCGGGCCGAGGTTCGGGATGCCTTCGGCGAGCGCCTGGGCGACCGCGACCGTGTCGACGAGGTCGGCCGATCCGGCGACGGCCTGCAGGGTTCCGTGCACTGCGCGTCCGATGAGGTTGCCGTAGCGGCCCTTCAGCCAGGGGGCGAGTTCGACGTCGCGCGCGCCTTTCGCGGTGCCTGCGGCGACGGCTGCGGCATCCGGGTCGCTGGAGTCCAGCGCGTCGAGCACAGCCCACACGACCTCGGGTTCGGTGCCTTCGAGGCCCGACGCGGACTGCGCCGACGGGCGCCGCGAGCGTTGCCGCGCGGCATCCGTTTCACTGGCCCACGCCTCGTACGAGGGCGCCGGCGCCAGACCGGCCGGCGCGGCAGCCCCGGCACGCGCACCGCCACGGCCAGACCCAAGCCCAGAAGGCCCAGAAGCCGCAGCCCCAGCAACACCCGAGAACCGCACCACCCCCGGCACCTCCAGCGCCCCGGCCGCCACGAGAATCTCCGCCGGGGTTGCGATCGACGGTCGTTCAGCCCGGTGCAGCGACACCACGAGGTGGTCGCGCGCCCGGGTCGCGGCGACGTAGATCAGGCGGCGGCGTTCTTCGTCGTCCATCTGCTCGTCGAGCGGGGCGGCGTCGGCGAAGTCGTTGGTCTCAATCGGGCCCGAGAGCTTCACGGCGTAGCCGCGGTCCTTCCAGAGCAGGCGCACACCGTTCGAGCGCCGTGGGTGGCTCGTCATGCCCGACAGCACGACCATGCCGAACTCGAGGCCCTTCGCGGCGTGCACGGTCATGATGCGCACGACGTCGAGGTCGGTCTCGGGCAGCAGCGATTCCGCGACGCGGGCCGAGTCGAGGGCCTGGTGCGCCGCCCAGGCGAGGTATTCGCGCAGTCCCCCGTGCTCGACCTCCGACCAGGCGCGCGCTTGGTCGATCACGAATCGCACGCGTCCCCAGTGGTCGCGCACACGCGAGGGGCGTTCGGTGACGGATGCCGCTTCGAGCACTCTGCGGTCGACGGCGAGGGTCGTGAGCAAGTCGGCGGGCGACATCCATCGGCTGCGTCGGGCGAGGTCGCCGAGGTAGGCCATGGATGCTCCGGCGGGCGTGTCGGCGAGCTCGTCGGGCACGGGCGCGCCGACGGTGAAGCTGCCGCCGTCGCGTCGGTAGGCGAAGAGGTCGTCGTCGCCGCATCCGAAGATCGCCGACCGCAGTGCGGTCACGGTCGAGAGCTGGTCGCTCGGGTCGGCGATGGCGCGTGCGGCGGCCATGAGCGAGCGCACCTCGATCGACTGGTAGACGAGCGAGCTCGATTCGGCGCGGTACGGGATGCCCGCGGCATCCAGCGCATCTTCGAGCATCGGCAGCGATGAGCGCGCCGGGATGAGCACGGCGATGTCGCGCGCGGTGATCGGCCGCCAGCGCTCTGCCCGCTCGTCGAACACGGTCCAGCCTTCGTCGAGCGCGGCGGTGATGACGGCGGCGACCTCGGATGCCTCGGCTTCGCGTTGCGGGCCGACGGTCGTCTTGGGCGGGTGGGGGTCGGCGCCGAGCACGGTGACGGGCGGGCCGATCAGCGCACCGCCGTGCGACTCGGCGGCGCGGTGCGGGGCGAGCGCCTCGTAGGCGGGTTGCAGGCCCGGCTGCTCGACGATGACCTGCCCGAACACGGCGTTGACCCAGTCGATCACGGGCGGCACGGTGCGGAAGTTCGTCACGAGCGACACGCGGCGACCGAACCATCCGCCGGCCTCGAGGTAGGTGGCGATGTTCGCGCGCCGGAACCGGTAGATCGACTGCTTCGGGTCCCCCACGACGAACAGTGACCCGGCGGGCACGGCGACGTCGCGCCAGTCGGGCGCGTCGGCCTCGCGACCGCCGGCGATGCGCACCGCGAGTTCGATCTGGATGGGGTCGGTGTCTTGGAACTCGTCGAGCAACAGTCGCGGATACGCGGCCTGCAGCTGGGCGCGCGCCTCGGGGTCACGGCGCAGCAGGTCGCGCGAGGCGACGAGCAGGTCGTGGAATTCGAGCGATCCGGATGCCACGCGCTCGCGCGCACCGTCGAGCACGGCCTGGGCGATCCAGCGGGCGAGCGGGCGCAGCGCGGCATCCGCGTACCGTGCGGTGATCTCAACGGCCTCGGTGGTGAGCGCCTTCGCGTCGGCCTTGAGCGTCGGCAGGTCGGTCCAGTTGGCGCCTCGGCCGCCCTTGCCGGTCTTGAGTGCGGCGAGCGCGCGCACGGCCGTGAACCGCTCGCGATCGTCGACCGCTCGCCGCATCGACTCGACCCACGCGGTCACCGGGTGCACCACATGCACGAGGAACAGGTCGTCGTCGTTGCGACAGTCGGCGGCTGCCTCGCTCAGGAGCACCGCCTGGCGCAGCAGCGCATCGGTGTCGGGCAGCACCACGCCGCGCGTCGGCTCGGCGAGCACGTGCGCCTCGATGAGGTCCCAGTCGCTGCCGAACGCCCTGGCGAGCGAGCGCAGCTGGTCTGGCTTCACGCCCGCTTCGAGGGCGAGCTCGAGCGGTTCGACGAGTTCGTCGTCGTCGAGCAGGCGCCGCCACATCGTCGACCAGCGGTCGTCGAACGCGACCGACGACCCGACCTCGTCGAGCACCTCGACGAGCGGCGGCATGCCCGCCTGGATCGGGAACGCCGCGAGGATGCGCTGCGCGAACGAGTGCAGCGTGCCGATCGGGGCCCCGTCGAGGTCGTCGAGGGCCTGGCGGGCGCGATGCGCGCGTGCGAGATCCGCAGCGCCTGCATCCACTGTGCCCGCATCCGCTGCGCCCCGATGCGCCCGTTCGAACGCCGCGCGCAGCCGGTCGCGCAGTTCGGTGCCCGCCTTCTCGGTGAACGTGACGACGGCGGTCTTCGCGAGCGGCACGCCGTCGCGCAGCACCGAGTTGACCACGCGATCCACGAGGGCCGAGGTCTTGCCCGTGCCGGCGCCGGCGTCGACGAAGAGGCTCTCGCCGAGCTGCTCGCGGATCTCGGCGCGGGCGGCATCGTCGGTCAGGGGCGTGGGCTGCGTCATCCGCGGGCCTCCTGATCGACGGCGGCGGGCTCGGGCGGCAGCGCCGAAGGGTCGATCAGGCCGTACAGGCGGCGGAGCGCGGCATCCGTTCGCTTGCGTTCGCTGGGCCCGCGCACGTGCCCGTAGCCGACGCCGTCGGGGTTGCAGAACGGGCACTGCACGTACATGAAGTCGTCGGTCGCCGGCGGTTTCGCGAGGAAGTGGCCGTCGCGGATGCCGCCCACGAGCGTCGCGAGCGCGTCGGCGTAGGTGCGTTCGAGGGTGTCGTCGAGCACGACAGGGATGCGCGTGCCGTGGTCACGCTTGCCGACGAACCAGTAGGCGGCCTCGACCCGGTCGCGCCCGAAGGCGTCGCGCGCGGCATGCGCGTAGAGCGGCAGCTGGAGCTTGGTGCCGGCAGCGACGGGATCGTTCGAGATGCCCTTGAAGTTGCCGGCGCTGCCGGTCTTGAAGTCGGTGACGAGCAGCGTGCCGTCGAGGGTCTCGTCGACACGGTCGGCGCTGCCGCGCATCGCGACGGCGCCTCCGTCGATCGTGATGCGCACTGGCGGCGCGTCACGCATGCCGAACGGCAGTTCGCTCGCGATGATGCGCGAGTCGCGTTCGGCGTGCGCCTGGTCGTCGATGTCGAGGATGCGATCGAGCGTGCGGTGGAGCGCCTCGCGGTCGGTCGCCCAGAGCCGCGGATGCCCCGTGAGCCCGCGTCGCTCGAAGTCGTCCATGACCTGGTCGGCGATCTCGCGCATGCGCTCGCGGTGCCCGGCAGTCCAGGCCTCACCGTAGCCCGGCAGACTCGGCGACTCGGTGACGAGACGGTCGAGCACGGTGTGGATGATCGATCCGGAGTCCACGGTTCTGAGGCGCAGGATCTCCTCGGGGCTCTCGAGCGGACGCACGCCGAGCAGCCGTTCGACGAAGAACGCGTGCGAGCATCCGGCGTACTTCTCGAGCGCCGTCGGCGAGACCAGTTGGATGCCGCCGGCGTAGTCGGGCAGTCCGTCGACGCCCGCGAGGTTGCCGTCGAAGCGGGTGAAGGCGTCGCCGCGGCGGGCGGCGATGAGGGCGACGGCGGCGGCGAAGGCGGTGTCGCCGGGGAGGGCGGCGTCGGCGTCGTGGTCGTTTCCGGCGGCGTCGGCGGTGGCGTTGCCGTTGGTGCTGGTGCTGGTGCCGGCTGCGCCGATGCGGTCGGCGTCGCGCCGGTCTGCCAGGGTGCGCAGCCGCCACTCCTGCTCGGTGGCGGGGCGGTCGGCTCGGGCGATGCCCGCCCAGTGCGAGGCGACCGAGTGCATCGCCTGACCGGATGCCTCGCTCCAGCGTGTGGCCTCGAGGTCGGGCCTGCCGCTGATCGCCCGCAGGGTCGGCATGAGCCATCGGCTCGGCAGTCGTTCGGCGCCGCGACGCAGGTCGCCGCGGGGGAAGGTGGCGGTGACGCTGGTGGGCGGTGCGTCAGCCGCCGTGCTGCTCGCGCTGTCGGTCATGTCGTCGGTCGTACCGTCGCTCGTACTGTCGATCTTGTCGTCGATCGTGGCGGTGCTCCCGCCCACCGCGAACGCCGCGAGCGGTGCCCGGTGCCGCCGGCGCAGGCGGTCGCGCGCCGTGTCGAGCGCGCCACCGGTCTGCACGCGCAGCGCGTCGGGCAGCAGGGGGTCGACGTGCGCCCGCCCGGGGTAGAGGTCTTCGTCGAGACCGAGCACGAACACGTGATCGACGTCGAGCGAGGGCGCGCTGTCGACGGGTCCGACGAACACGCCGTCGCCGAAGCGCCCGACGCGCGACCGGCGCCCGTCGAGATCGACCTCGAGGATCTCGACGAGATGCTCGAGCGTCGGCGGCATGCCGATGCCGTCGAGCTCGGTGATCGCGCCCAGCGCCTGCTCGATCCCGGTCGCGGCGCGCTGCTCGTCTTCGGGCAGCCGGTTCATGCGGTCGGATCGACCAAGATAGCGGTGGAACAGCTCGAGCGCCCACGCCCCGAACGCCGCCCAATCGGCGAGCTCGCGGCCCGCCGCGAGTCGGGTGCGCAGCTCGGCGACGAACCCGGCGAGCGCCTGCGTCTCGGCGATGGCGCGCTCGCGGTACGCGATCGAGCCGCTGCGGTCGCGGTCGGTGCCGTCGCGCTCGGTGCCGCCAGTGCGCTCCTGTTCGGCCGTCTCCTCGGCGAGCCGCGCCCGCTGCCGGGCCTCGTGGTCGGCGAGCCGCTCGCCCCAATCGCCGGCGGTGACGCCGGCCTCGCGGCTCAGGCGTTCCCATCGCGTGCGGGGCGCGGATGCGGCATCCGCTCGCTCGCTCAACCGAATCGGTGCCCGCCCGAGCCAGTCGAAGAACGCCGCGCGCCGCAGGTCGTCGGGGTCGAGCGCGAGCAGAGTGAGGAACGCGTCGGCCACAGCCCGATCGCGCAGCGCCCGCACGCCGGGACCGTTGGCGGCGATGCCGGCGCCCGCGAGGTGGTCGTGCAGCAGCCGCCCGTACGGCACCTGCTGCGCGTGCAGCACGGCGATGCGGTGCGCAGCGGCGCCGTCGGCCAGCAGCGCCCGCACCTCGCGGATGACGGCCCGTACCTCGTCGTCGGAGTCCGACGCGTGCAGGATGCGGGTGGCGTGGGGCTCGCACGGGTGCTCGGGTGCGCCATCCGTCTCTGCACGAGCGTGTGTCGTGTCGTTCCCGCTCTCGCGCCAGCTCTCGCTCCCGCGCCCGCCGCCGAACGCCGCCACGAGCGGCTCATCGACCTCGGCCACGCCGCACATGCCGAGCAGCACCGTGACCGGGCGTGCCGCCGCGGCATCCATCGCCTCGACGAAGGACCGCTCGACCGGCGACGGCTCATCCGGCAGGTACAGGATCACCTCGCCGAAGCCGTACACGCCGGCGCTGCCGCCGCGGATGAGCCCCGCCGCATCCTCGAGCACGGCGACCTCGTCGCGCCGCCCGTCGAGCGCGATGCGCGTGACCTCGCGGTGCAGGCGCACGAGGTCGGCCCCGAGCTCGCCCAATGCCGCGACCGCGGCGAGCGCCGCGCCATCCGCTTCCCGCAATTCGCCGTGCGCCCGAACGAGCGCCCGCACGGTCGCCGCATGGTGCACGACCGGCTCGAAGCATCCGGCCGCCTCGACCAGTCGGCCGCGCCAGATCGCGGTCAGCCGAGCGGATGTCACGGGCGGCCGCGTCTCCCCCGCCGCCGCGAGCACCTGCTCGGCCACCCGCCGCAACGTGACCACATCGACGGCCGCCACCCCGGGCCGCCCGCCGACCCCACGCGCGAGCGCCCGCCGCGTGCCGACCGCCCCGATGTTGTCACGCACCACGACCGTGACCGGAGCGAGCGGATCGCCCCGCTTCGCGTCGCCGACCACCGCTCTCAGTGCAGCGACGGCCTGGTGCCCGTACAACGTGGTCCGAGTTCGCATCGCCAACGCCACCCCCGTCGCCGACACTAGCAATACGGCCGCGCGCAAACGATGCGGGCCGCGGTGTGGAATGCATCACTCCGCCGGCGAAGCATCCGCATCACCCGCATGCATCGTCGAACCATGGCGACAGTCAGCAAAGCCGAATAGCGTGTGTGGAATGAGCGCGATTTTCAAGACGATCGAATGGAGCGTGAGCTCCCTCGTCGACGGCGTCGATGATGGCACGATCCAGTTGCCCGACCTCCAGCGCCCGTTCGTCTGGCCCGCGCCGAAAGTCCGCGACCTCTTCGATTCGATGTACCGCGGATACCCAGTCGGGGAACTGATGTTCTGGGACGTCGCTGCTGATGGCGAGACGCGAGCTATCAGCGACGCTGCCAAGTTCGGCGCATCCCATCAGATCGTCGATGGACAGCAACGACTTACGAGCCTCTACGCCGCGATGAAGGGTCGCTCGGTCGTCGACGAGAACTACCGCAGCAAAGAAATACGGATCGCCTTCAACCCGTTCACTGAGAAGTTTGAAGTGCGCAACGCGAGCATTGTGAAGTCCGCGCAGTGGGTCGACGACATCTCCTCGTGCTTCGACTCCGCGATCCGTGCGCAGAAGGCATTCATCCGCCGGTACAAGGCAAGCGGTGGCGAACTCACCGAGGACGAAGAAGACGATCTGGGCGACATCTTCGAGCGACTCAGCGACTTGCAGAAGTATCAGTTCGAGGTCGTGCACATTTTGAAGGGCGTGACGAAGGCGACGGTTGCCGACATTTTCGTGCGTATCAACTCCGAGGGCGTGAGCCTCAAGGCTTACGACTACATCCTGACGTGGCTCAGTGTCTTCTGGCCCGAAGGCCGCGACGAGATCGAAGCTTTCGCTCGCGATTCGCGACTCTCGCCTGAGACGGCCTCCCACGTCGCCCATCGCGTCGTTCGATGGACGCCACACAACCCGTTCATCAAGGTGGAGCCCGGCCAGCTGGTGCGGATGGTCGTGGCGGTCGGCCAGAACCGCGGAAAGCTTCCAGACGCGTATGCCGCCTTGCAGGCGAAAGACCGCACCACCGGTTCGGTCGACGCGCTGAAGCAGGAGCGCGAGCTCAACCTGTTGAAGAGCGCACTCCCGATCGTGACCAACCCGCTGCATTGGCAGGAGTTCATTCACGCGATCAAGCTGGCCGGGTTCACCGACCGAAAAGGCATCACATCGTCGACCAACCTGATCACGAGTTACATCCTGTTCCTGTTGGGACGAAGCCGGTTCAAAGTCGGGCTCGAAGCGCTTCGCCCGCTCATTGCGCGATGGTTCTTCATGGCCCAGCTCACGTCTCGCTACACGGGAAGCGGTGAGACTCAGCTGCAGAAGGATCTCGATCGACTCAGCGAAGTCACGGATGGCGACGCGGGAGGGTTCGCGCGCACGCTCGACGACATCATCGCGAACGAGCTCACCTCGGACGTATGGACGTACCGGATTCCCGAGTCGCTCATCACATCAGGGGCGGCGATGTCGCCGTCGTACCAGTGCTACCTGGCCTCGTTGAACAATCTCGGGGCTGACCTCTTCATGATCAGGATGCCGATTTCGCAGTGGATGAACCCGACGATGCCTGCCATCAAGGGAATGGAAGGCCACCATCTCTTTCCACGGAAGTATCAGGAGAATACGCTCGGCACGACGGATCTCAAGCGAATCAATCAGGCGGCGAACTTCGCACCGACCGACTGGGCTACGAACATCCTCATCTCCGACCGGCCTCCGAAGGAGTACTGGGCCGATCTCCTCCGTGATCGTGTAAATGGAGATACCACCTGGCTCGAGCGGCAGCGGTATTGGCACGCCCTTCCCGATGGCTGGGAGGAGCTGGAGTACTCCGAGTTCCTGGCGCAACGGCGAAAGCTCATCGCCCTGGTGATTCGAGATGGGTTCGACCATATCGGGCGGGGTGCCGTGACCATCCCGAGCGTCCCGACCGATGAGACCGCCACGGTGCAGGGCGAACTGCATGCCGAGCTCGACAGCGATGATGCCGTCGAGCTGAGTATCGCCGCACTCGTCGAACTCGGAATCATGCGCATCGGCGACAATCTCGACCCAATCGACGCTTCTCCGATCGACGCCGCAGTCACCGACGATCTCACGCTGCGGATCACCGATTCCGACGGGCGCCAGGAAGATTTCGACACCCTTGACGCCGCAGCCCACAGCCTGGGCCACGACAACGTGAACGGCGTCGATTTCTGGGCGCTCGACGACGATCCGTTCACATCGGTCGCCGAGCGACTTGCAGCGCAGGAGTCTGGCGCCGCTTGAGTTCGCAATAGCTGAAACATCGCAAACGTCCGGAATGACGTTGCTGCGCGTCACTGCCGTCGTTCTGTGACCACACCAGCCCAGACAGGTGCACCCAGGACTGGTGCCACACGAGGAGCCCGCGGGGGCCTTCCGGCGATGGGATGCTCATTCGAGGATCATCCGATTGGAACGCAAGACAATCCGTTTTAGGAGAGCTGCGGGCAGCTCGGGACTGCCGCGAGTGTCGACTTTACGTCCAAGTCCTGACGGCGAAAGCGCCGACCGGCGTTGTCGTTCGGCGCAGTTCTCCGACGCACAAACGTCGACGGGGCAGTATTCGCAGGGATGCAATTCGCGCCGCCGCGATTCATCGAGACTGACCTCGCGACCGCATCCATCATCTGAGTCTGATCAGGGTCGATGCCCGCCCAAGGAGCGCGTCGCCACGCGCTATCACATCGGTGGCCGACTCGACTGCGCTCTCAAGCGCTGTCAACTCCTGCTCTCCGATGGTCTGCGCCGAGATGTCCTCGGTTAGCAGGCTTAGGTCGACGGAGAGTTCCTTCATGGCCTTTCGGGCGGCATCCTTGGCGATGCGGGTGACTTCGGACTCGAGTTGCTGACGCCTTGCGCGCTGGTGCGCCTTGTCGATGCTCGACTGGACCACGTCCTCGATGACACCGGCGAGCTCGATCACGAATGGAAGCGCAGCGGCGCCGATTCCAGCGAACTGACCAAGGTCCATCCCGGACTTGGCGGTGTCGGCTGCTTCAGCAACGGCCCCAGCGGGCTTCTTGACCTTTCGGCTGGCCGCGCGTACCTCATCTGCAGCCTTCAATCCTTCTACGGCCTTGCGGCCGAGTTTCTCGAAACGCGGGGTGAACATCTGCTTGGCCGGAGAGCCATCCGAAGCGGGCTGTGCGTCGGTCGAGTAGAGCGATTCGAAGGTCGCCCAAGCGCGTCCTTGACGCTGGTGGTCAAAGGTCCGAAGCGTGTCCTGCCGAATTCGGGCGATCTCGGCCTGCTGATCGTCCCACCATTCCTCAAGCAGAGGGTCGACGACGTTCTGGATCGCAGACGCGTCAATGCTGGGAGCGGAGATCATTCGAAGCACTGCGGCTTCAGTTGTCCCCTCTACTGAGGCCTGGGCCGCGTCGCGTAGCGTGTATACCCGGCGCTGGAGCGCGTCCCGCTTCTCGATGGAACTCATTGCCGTGTCGCGAGCTGTCACCAGGTCCGCGAGCTCGTTTCGTACGCCTCCAATTTCCGACTCGACCACGCGGCGCCAGTAACGATCTTCTGCCGCCTCGCGGAACCTGGTCATACTGGCGCCACGGAGCTCACTCAGCGCTGCTTGAAGACGATCAATGCCATCCCATCCGCGTGACATATCCCACGTGCCGGGCTCCGGCTCCGGATCGAACGCGCCGAGTTGTCCGTAGTCGGGCACGATCACGTGGATGGGGGCGGCGTCGTCGAGTCGCAAGGACTCTCGGAGTTCCGTGCGCTTTCGCTCCCCCCACGCGAGGAAGCTCGTCGGGTCCAGCGTCGGATCGACACCGCCCTCATCCGCCCTCGAGATCAGGAACCAGACGCCGCCAGCCGGCCAATCTTCCGCGAGAACCTCTAGAAGCTCGTCTCGTTCGCCCGTCGGTAGCTGAGGGTTCAGGGTCACCAGCAGGACGTCGGTCAGCCCCAGACTGTCGCGGGCTACCCGTGAGTTCTCAAGGGAACGCAAGTCTGCACCCTGCGGCGAAAGCCCTGGTGTATCGCGTATCGAAACGCCAGAGAATTCGACCAGGTGGTTGTCGAAGGTTTCGTGCCGCGCGCTGATGGTCACCCAGTCCGGGACTTCTTGTCCGGCATCAACGAGCAGGCGCCGCAAGATCGAACTTTTGCCTGTGTCGAATGCGCCGAACAGCGTGGCAACAGGGGTTTCGATCTGCGAGAACTCGACCCATCTCCCGTCGAGTTCGCTTACGGCGGCATCTCCCGAGACCTCGCCCACCCATGCTCGCAGTCGTCCGGTCGTTATGGAGGTCATGCGACAGTCCTCTCCTTCTTCCCAACAGCCAATTCGGCACCAGCTGCCTGAAGTAGGTCGAGCTGGTTGATGCTCTGCGCGAGTGCGTGAGCGTGTTCCCGTTGAAGCGCTGTCTCGCTCCGGAGTCGGGCGAGCTCATCCATGAACTGCGCATCGCACTGTCGGAGATAGTTGATCGGCCCATCCGGATCGGCGAGAAGGTCGTCGATCACGACCTCGGCGGTGGAACGAACGTGTTCCGCTGCCGTTGTCCGCGCCCGCTCTCGTCGCTCTTGCTGGACCTGATCGTTCACGAACTCGACGATGTCGAATGCCACTGCGACGACGCCCAAGATCGCCGCAGCCTTACCGACCTTCGCCCCGAGTTTCACAGCTCCCCAAGGCTTGAATTTGAACTGCATTGCCTTGCCGATTGCGTAGACCGCATCTCGGTTTCCCAGAGCGCGGCCGACTTGGTGAGCACCGTGCACGACTCTGGCGGCCGCACCGATCCCCTCGCCAAAGGCGGCTCCCCTGCCGTCATCGGCGACGGGAAGGCCAGAGGGATCGATCGTGAAGTCGATTCGACGCAACTCTCTGTCCAACTCCGAGGAGTGTCGTCTCCACCAGTCGTCGAGGTCGCGCTCGATGATCGATTGCTGGGAATGGAGCGCACTCTCAAGTCTGGGGTCGTCCCACCAGGTCTGGAGGCGCTTCGTAACAGAGGTCACCTCGGACGGCGCGGCTCCGACGGCTTCCTCCACCATCTCACGCGCATGCTCTTCGACGGCGCTTCGGATCCGGCGTTCGGTGGAGCGTGTCAGAAGACGGAGCTCCGCCAGAGACGTCTCCGCAAGTTGGCCAAGTCGCATGGCGATCGCAACCGCCTGTTCAGTCTCTGCGACCTGCGCCCTCAGGCGATGAACGATCGACATCACTGACGAGCGACCGCGATCCAGCGCTGCCGCCGCCGATAGTCCGGCCCTTGTTTCTGCCTCGATCGTGAGGAGCGGGCCAGCCAGCGCTGCCACACCGTCCCATAGTCGAGCCTCCGACGGGTAGTCCGTGGCGGTAACGGGGTTGCGGTCTCCGACCAACCCATATGGGTCGGCAGACAGCGGCAACACGATCGCCTGCTCGGCACTGATCCCCTTCGATCGAAGAATGCTCCGCAGCTCTTCGACCTTCCTGCGTGTTCGTCCAAGGAACTCGCGCGACGCGTGCTGGGGGTCGGAGCCGACCTCATCGCTCCGTCCGATGACGTAGACCGTTCGAGCAGCCTTCCCAATCCTCCACTCGTCGCCGAGGAGCATCCGCTCCAAGGGCGTACTGTCACCGATGAGCAAGTTGACATGGAGGACGACGATGAGAAGGGCCGCGTTCCTCGATGCTTCGACGGCCGCATCGTCGTGGCCCAGTCGTCCGCTCTGAAGCCCAGGGACGTCCACGAGGATCAGGGATCCGACTGGATACGAGCTCGCAGCGTCGGTCGCTGCGCCCCCGGCAACGTGCAACCCCGAGGGTGTCGTGACACCTGCCTCAGCGAGAAGGCGCTTGATCAGGCTGGACTTCCCAGAGCTGTAGTCTCCGAGCGC
The DNA here is from genome assembly GCF_009749465.1 of Agromyces terreus. GTDB lineage: Bacteria > Actinomycetota > Actinomycetes > Actinomycetales > Microbacteriaceae > Agromyces > Agromyces terreus. The sequence continues at coordinate 182,118 of NZ_WBIS01000004.1, read as the reverse complement.
CACGACATGCGGCGCTTCGCGAAGAAGCGTCCTGGCAGTAACAAGTTCTGCACGCTCGCTCTCATCCAGCGCGCCTGCCGAGAGCGCTCGATCAAACCATGCTTCGACCTCCTCCGCTTGGCTCAACAGGGAGGCATCACGAAGAAAGCTGACGAACTGTGATCGGTCGCGTGCTGCGACAAGCTGATACCGGTCGCGGTCCTGGTCGGAGTATTGATCGGGCGTCGAGTCTCCGTCCTCAGGCAGCAACCAGTCTTCGCCGAGGAGGAGCGCGTCGAGACTTGGTGGATCCCATCCGCGATGGCGAGTGATCATGCGATCAGTGGCGCGACGAATGATGTCGGCGGCGCTGTTCGCGACAGGTTGTTCAGTTGCCTGATACCTAAGCCATTCCGCTTCGGCCCGCAGTGTTGCACAGCCGACGCGTCGGTGATGCGCATCCCGAATGAGCGCGTCAAGCTCCGCTGCCGCACTCTCTCTGCATGCCGACAAGAGCCGCGCGAGTTGCTCTGACTCGCACGAGTCGTAGTAGGAGTTGACCACTCCGCGTGCCGCTGCAATGGCGCTTGCTCGTGCCGTGACGCGCCTGGACTCGGCTGCCTTGCGTGCCTTCCGACCGAAGAAGCCAGTCACGGCGCTCAGGACGCCCGTGCCAACCACGATTAGTCCTGCCACCCAACCGGCAGGATTCCAGAAGTTGGTTACAGCCAAGATGCCCAAGGCAGCGCTTGCGGCGCCGGACAAGAGACCAAGACCGCGCAGGATGTTGGCACCGAAGCGGTGTCCGCGGCCGGCACTACCTCTGACGGCTACCGTGGTCCGCTCGATGAGATCGATGTTGATCTGTGCATCCCGTGCCGCGATACCGAGGTTGGTTGAAAGAAACTCATTGGCACGGCTCGCAACGTCGTTCAGCACCGAGGTGAGGGCGCGATCATCTAAGACCGCGCTCTCGAACTCGTTGTCTTTCACCGTGCGGTTGTCGCCGAATGCATCAAGGATGAGCGTTGCGGCTTCCCGAAGCGATTGCTTTCGCAGGCGGTAGAGGTGTGATTTCAGAAGCTGCCTGACGTGGCCTTCGAGCTGCCCGAGCACGGGCGCGGTGAATGGCTCACCCCTTGCTGCCTCGAGCTGTCTGAGCGGGTCGGTGCCGGAAGTTGGAGGTTCGGGATACCCGAGGTTGCTCAACCAGGCAGAGATCGTTGCTTCGAAGACTTCAGCACGCTGCAACTCATGCGCGGAGATCCGATCGACTTCGTCGGCCAGTTCCAATAGCCGCGCTCGGAAGCCTTCGCGCAACGCAACGAGGCGGAGATCTCCGGCGCCTTCGAGGATGCACGCCGATATCAGCTCCTCCAGGGCAGGAAGGTTCGACCATTGCTCCAAGTGGTCGATCCCGTACGCCGAGCGATTCAACGTTAGCTCCGTTGCCCCGGTGCCGAGGAATGGCAGCTTGGCGCGCGCCATGAGCGCCCGACTGGAGTTCAGCGCCACAACGGGAACGCCGGGGAGGCCGATGGCCTCCAGTTCGCTTGTGATCGTGTCGGTGTGCTGTCGTGCGGTGGCGGATAGTTGTGTGCGGTGCCCGATCTTCGGTGTGCGGGCGGGATGCCGCCAGAGGGTGTTCCGCATGTTGAGCACCGCGATTGCGGGCTTGCCATACGCCCGTACCCAGTCGGCGACCTTCGCGAACTCTGACGCTTGGGGTCCCTGACTGTCGAAGCAGAGCAGCACGATGTCCGCAACCTGAACAGCCTCGCGAGCTGTGTTCTCGAGGCTGGTGCGGGATTGCGTCCGGCCCCAGCCGTTGATGCCGGGGGTGTCGTAGAGGCGGCATCCATTCCAGTCGAGGGAGCGTACGTCGGTCGTGAAATCGCTCCTGCCGTCGGACACGAGCTCACCATCGAGTCCGCCCAACGCAGAGAGGAGCGTGCTCTTGCCGGCTCCCGTGCGTCCGAAGAAGACGAGGTTGAAGGTCGAGCCAGCGCCACGACGTTCGGCAAGACGATCCTTGAGGTCGCCCACGACACCGTCAAGGAGCGTGAAGAAACCATCCCCAGTCTTCGTGGCGCTTGGGGTCGAGAAAGAGAGGGCGTTCCAGGCGCCGAGCAATCGGGAGCTCGCCTCATCGACGATGCCCTCGAGCCGAGCCAGCTCGTCTGACCCCGACTGGATGGCATGCGCGATCGCTTCAGAGAGATCGGGGCTCTCCTCCTCGGCGTTGGCCGACATCAGTCTGACGTGTCCCGCATGTACGTGATCCCGAACGCCCGAACCTGACGGAACTCCTGACGGCTCGTGCCGAAGTCGAACCAGCCTCCTTCGGACTTCTGGAAGATGTCGAGGCCGCGGCCGAGGTTGATCCGCCATCCGGTGTCGGTTCGGATCCACCGATCGTGGCCACCGGGATCCTTCGCCATGTTGACCTTCACACCCTGCTGAGCGGCGCCCTGCACGATGTCGCTGAGCATCTGCAGTTGCTTCGGTTGGTAGTCGGGATCGTCGTGGAGCACGGTGAACACGTTGACGGTCACCTCGTCTGCCGGGTCTTTGGCCGTGGCGATGAGCGCGAGCAGCTCGACGAGATTGCGGCCTTGGTGCCCCAGGCGGATGTATGGGTCGTGCAGTTCAATCTCGGCTGCCCCGCGGAGGTACGGCATGAGCAACGCCTCGTAGGAGATGCCTCGCTGGTTCTCGACGAAGTCCCGCTGTCCTTGAAACAGTTCCGCCTCAGCTGCTGTGGGTGCCAGCACGGACGCCGATGCCGCGGTCGAAGTCGTCGGCATCGCAGTATCGGCTGATGCTTCGCCTGCAGGGGCGGGAGGACGGCCGCGATGGTAGTGCGCCGGGTACTCGTCCTCTTCAAGCGTCGTCACCGTCGACCACCCACCACCGACGGCGTCGTAGCCGAAGTTCACCGCGGCCATCGTCGAATCGATCCTCAGAATCTGGTCCTTGACGCGCTTGCGTCCCTCGATCGCGAACCGCAGGATCTCTTTGATCTCCTCGCGGGTGGCCTGCTCGTGTGGGAACAGTAGCTTCATCAGTCCGGAGAAGGTCTTGTGGATCCCGTCCCGGTCACGAGTGGAGATGTCCGACCCGAGGGTGAAGTGCTGCTGGTAGCGGTCGGAGTAGTCGAGGTTGCGCATCGACTTGAGCACTTCGGCGATGTAGTCGACGACGAATCCGTACCCGCTCGAGAACATCTCATTGCGGATGGTGTCGACCTCCCAACCGGGAATGTAGAAGTGCAAACGATCGAGGTAAGCCGGGTCATGGTAGCTCTCGGGCAGCTCGTCGAACAGGTCGGAGTGCTTGAGCATGTACGGAACGGTGTGGGACGTGTTGCCGACGAACACCATGGATGCCTCGGCGCCGAGAGTCTCGACACCACGGGAGAACGACTTGTTCGCCATGTAGTTCTTCATGATGTCGACGAGCGCCTTATCGGTGCGCTTCTTCTTCCCCGCGAACTCATCGAACGCCACGACGTCCCAATACCCGACGAGGCCAAGACGCCCGTTCGCGTTGTTCACGAACAGCTTCGGCACGGTGACTTCGCCGCCCGAGATGAGCATGCCGTGCGGTGAGAACTCCGAGTAGATGTGCGACTTACCGGTGCCCTTAGGGCCGAGCTCGACGAGGTTGTAGTTGCGCTCCACGAACGGGATCAGGCGCACGAGCTGCAGCAGCTTGGCGCGTCGGCCGAACTTGTCTGGGTCGAACCCGATCGACTGGATGAGGAGGTCGATCCACTCGTCGGTCGTGAACTTCGCGCGCGCGTCGAGGTATCCGGCGTAGTCGAAGTTCGACATCTGGATCGGCTTCAACGAGCCGAGAATCCACGGCGAGACCCGAGCATCTTCGGTGTGGAAGTACTCGACGTCGCAAAGGCACCAAACTCCGCCTACGAGCAGCTTCTGGTGGGCGTTGACGGTAGCGGAGTCCACGACAACGTTGCTGATACCGAGGTTCGCGAAGGTGGCCTGGTAGACGTCGTCCTTCTCGTTCAGGGTCACGCTGACCTTGTCGATGACGCGGTAGCGTCCGCGCTCTTTGATCTTCGACTTGACGAGCTCTGACTCGTTGCGGTGCACGTAGTGCTGCGCGAGGATGTCGCGCACCTTGTCGATGCCCGCCTGAATGGTGGCTTCGTCGTCGGATGCCGCGTACTGGCCGAGCAGGTACTCCAGCACGTACGAAGGCACGATGGCGTTGCCCTTGACCGTCTTGACGAGGTCCTTTCGGACAACCGCCCCGGCGAAGTGCTCGTTGATCTTTCGATCCAGATCGCTCGGCTCACCGCCCGAGGACGTACCGGGGTCGAAGTCCTCCTCCAAGGACGCAACCTGGGTGAGGTCGATGCTGTCGCTCAACTTTGCTCCTTAGAAGTCGAAGTCCGTGGAGAAGGAGCGCTTGAGCGTGTACGGCACGCTCTTGTACTTCTTCCACTCGCCGGTCTCGCCGATCGGCTCCGAAAGCCTGAACTCCACGCTCTGGTTGTTGGCCGCATCGGCGTCCTTGCTCAGGAGCAGACGCACACTCTGGAATCTATCGCGCCCCTCCGTGCTCTCGGCGTCGAAGAGCATCTCGGGCTCGTTGGAGATCAGTTGGGCGCCGAAGTAGAGGCCGGCGCGGAGCCTGCGTGCCACGCGCTGATCGGTGACCTCGGATTGTTGATAGAGCTTGACCACGACTTGACCGGTGGTGATCTTGTCGGACTCGGGATGGATGTCGACGTTGACCGACTCCACGGTGTTGGAGCGACCCTTATTGATCGAGATGACCGGCACCACGATCTCCTGCAGTGACGCTCCGCCGTGGACGAATTGGAATCCCGCACCTGGCTTCACGATCCGGCAGATCGAGTTTGGAATCTGCACCTCAAGATCGCTCGACAGTCCGATCTCTTCGGGCAGGAACAGCCGGAACGCGGCGTCCTCCTTCAACCCACGACCGAGGACGTACCGGCGGTTTTCGACCACAATCTGGTCGCCTTGCGGCTTCACGGTGAGGTTGAACTGCGGTGCGAGCTTCGACTCCTGGTACAGGAAGCCGTGATCGGCCGTGACGAAGATGTTCGTCGCGTTCGCGCTCGTCAGCTTCTTCACGATGTCGATGACCTCGTCGATCGCGTCCGCGGCTGCCTTGAATGTCCGGTGTTCCGACACGGCCTTGTCGCCTGTCGCGTCGATCGTGTCGTGATACACGTACAGCACCTGATGCGACGCGTAGAGGTCACGGCGCTCAGCCGGCTTCATCTTCACGAAGTCCGTGGCCTGGATCGCAGTCCCGCCGACCGCGGCGAGGATCTTGGAGCGATTCGCGGTTCCGTTTGAGGCCTGCCCGTCGACGAGCACCGGGTCGCCGTCAGCGGAGTGTGCGAGCGTCTTGTGCGGAAGCAACGAGGCCATCCCAAGTTGCGTGTAGCTCGGCAGATTACCGAGCATCGCCTCGATCCGGGCCTCGTACTTGTTCTCGCCACGGATCCTCGACGCGAGCTCCTCGGCGACCTCGTACCGCAGCGCGTCTGAGATGATCACGACGGCCTTCTTGCGCCCGCCCCGCATGAGGGGCGCGACGTGGTGCTCGTAGAAGGAACTCTGCGAGGTGATCGCGAGCGTCCGCCACTTCGCAACCTGGTCGAGCTGCTGCTGCCACGAGATCCCGAGCTTCGCAAGGAAGTCGGTGACATAGGCGTTCTCGATCTGCTCAGTCAGCGCTTCTAGCGGTTGTGTGAACTCCGCGGTCTTCGACGCGAGCGTGTACTGCCGGTACAACTGGTCGATTCGGAACAGATCGTCGCGGTAACGGGTGAATCCTTCATCAAACCCCGATAGATCGACGCGCGCCGAGCGGATTGCTGGGAGGAGTTCGGATGCTGCGCCAAGCGCCGCGTAGAGAGTTGCATAGTCGTCGAACCACACGCTGTCACGGCGGCGAGCACGGATCGTCTCGGCGATGTCACGCGGCGCCAGAGTCTGTGTCGCGATTCCCTCGATCAAGCGGCGGATGATCGCCCGCTCGCCCGCGTCGAAGATATCGGTGGTGACGAGCTCGGCGAGCGGAGCGTCGGTGGCGTGATCGACGTAGTCCAGGTCGACCTGTGCCTGACGCGCCAGCGTCTTCAGTGCCTTCACACTCTGCCGGTCGTTGCGGAAGCTGCGGAAGTCGATCTCGAGGTTGCGGGCCTTGTTTGACACCGTGGTGGCGAATCCGTCGCGCGCTTGCTTGAACATCCACAGCACGAAGCCGGCCACCGAAGGGGCGTCCGACTCGTACCCGTAGATCCTTGAAGCACCGGCCCAGTAGAAGTCAGTGAGGCCCTGTTTGGCGAGTGCATCGTATCCGGCGGAGTCGCCGGCGGCCTGCTGAATGAGGAGAGTTCGCGTCAGCTCTGAGAAGCTGTGCTCCTTCTGACCGACCACGGCCGCGCACATCTTCGCTTGAATGCGGGAGAGGTCATCGCCGGGGCTGAGCAAGGCCCTGAGTTTCGTGGTCAACTTCGCATTGCTGAAGAGGCCTTCGTGAGCGGCGATCAGTTCATCGGCGCCAGGAGCCGTAAGTCCCAGGTCTGCGCGAAGTAGCGCGCCCCGATCAGCGGTGAAGACACCAAACGCGAGTTCCAGATCTAGCAGCCAATTGCTGGTGCCCTGCGCTGGCAAGCCGCCGCGATAGATGAGGAAGCTCGCGTCCGGTTCACTGCGAAGCACCCGATGCTTGATCGCGAACTCATCATTCTCGACGCGAAGCACCGTCACGCCCGCGGGCACCTGGGCATCGACCTCAGCCTCGTATGTACGTGCTGGGTCCTGCCACACCACCACACGATGGTCTTTGAAGCGCGCATCGAGATGGGCGGATACCGACGTCGGGGCGCTCACTCCGCCGACTCCAGTCCGACGATCTTACGGACCGCCGGGTAGAACTTGGGGTAATTCGCCTTCACCCCATCGTCGAGGTCGATCGCGATCTGCTGGGTCGCTAGTGGGTAAAGGACGTCGTGCTCGTAGTCGCCCAGCTCCGCAAGCACCTTGCGCAGCCGGTCAGCTTCCTTCTGGTCCTTGATCGAACCCGCGGAACCCGCTTGGTCTGCGTTCGCGAGTGCGACCTCGAGCTTGGCTCGATACTCGCGTAGGTACTCGTTAAGAACGGTCGATACTGTCGACGGGTTGTAGCGGTGCACATAGATCAGCGCGTTGAACGATCCCTTGGGGCTGGAGAACATCCAGTAGATCGGCCGCTTCTTGTACCGCTGCACGTGGTCGTCGTAGAACTTCGACTTGCCGGACTTGGTAATGAAGTAGTCACGCAACGTCCGCACCCCGAGCGCTTCCTCGACGACGAGCAGGTTCTCCTCGAAATGCTCGGCGCCGAACGCGGCCCGCAGGAACTGACGGAATCGCTCCACTATGTCGTCCTCAAACCAGCCGTCGTCAACAAAGGGGATCACGTTGTCGGCATCGGGGCGCATCGTCGGCGATGGAACCTTCGCGAGGTAGTTCTCGAGCGTCGCGCCCTGGTCGGCGAGGATTAAGCCAGCTTGATCAAGACTGTAGCGCCCGAACATGCAGCCGACAGCGTATGAGACCAGTTCCTGAACCGCCCTGCTGAACGCAGACGCTCGCCTGGCGCTCGAGTCTGCGATGTCCGCGAAGGCCCATGCGGGGTTGCTCGTGAGCGTGACGTTCTCAAGCGGTACCGCCACACCCACGGCCTGGCTCAGCCCTAGAGCCGAAGCGAACGCTTCGTTGTTCTGTTTCTCGATTTCAGCCAGTTGCGCAGCACGCTCTTCGAATGCGAGGAGCGCGCTTTCGACGACGTTGGCCAGTCGCGCTGGTCGCGTGGTCGGAACCAGGCGGCTTTGGGTGAAGTCTCTGGAAACCTCTTGCTCGTCCCAGTCCGCTCTTGCCAACGCCCGCGCGGAAACTGCGAGTTCCTCCACGTACGCGAGGGGTACCGCGGCCGACCAAGGGAGGCTCGAGACATTTCCCGGCTGAAAATTGAGTGTCGGATTCAGCGCGCGAAGGAGGAAGTCAGCAACGCTCGACGACAGATAGGCAAGCAGGACTTCTGTAGATACTTGATTCCCGGATGGGAAGATCGCGGCAGACGGATCATTGAAGATGAACCCCAGCGGTTGGTAGCGCCCGGAGAACCTTCCGGAAGAGATCTTGGACCAGGTCACGCCAGGCTTGAAGATGTCCTCGAGGTTGAAGTTGTGAGCGAGCACTCGTGAGCCCGTGGGGTCCATCCGCGTCTGCAAAGTCCGGCCGTCGTGCTGCCAATCCACGACAACGCTGACATTTCCGTACCACTTGCGATACTCGCCACCCTTTGTCACTGGGAACCAGCGGAGCCCTGATTCCTGTGCCTGAGAGCGAGTGAGGCCGACTCCGATGCCGGCGTGGGAGACTTCAAACCACTCACGAAGGTACGAGTTATTGTCGCCGGTGATGAGCCCAATTCTTGTGTACGAAACCGACGAGAGGCTTACACCGGCGGCGAAGGCGGGGGCGATCTTCTCAGCGAGCCAGTAAATTAGTGGCTCTCCGGGGAGCCCGCGGAATGAACTCCGCTCAACCTGGAATCGGTTCGAAGACGTTGGGTTAGCGATGGCTTCAACAAGCGCCGAAGCCAGGGGGCGCTCGCGGGCACCGTCGACAAGTCGTATAAAAGTTGCGGATCGCCCGTCGCTGGGGCGGACGACGAAGGTATACGCGCAGATCTGAACCGTCGCCCCATCGAACCCGCCGAGGGGCAGCTCGATCAACGACTGAATGCCGTGGCGATCTAGGAGGAGCGTCCGCAGATGCGCGTGCGCGGAAATGTACATCCAGACGTTTGGGGACATGATGCCCACAAGTCCGCCCTCGGTGCCAAGGTCGGAGCACTGTTTTACGAAAGCTGAGAACAGGTCTGACTTGAAGTGTGTGTAGGTCTCCTTGAGGTAGTCCGCGAGTTGCGCTGACGCGTTCTTTACTCCCATGTAAGGAGGGTTGGCCACGACGACGGCGTACCCGGGTTGGAGGTAGCGAGCTTGGGAGATGACTCGCGCGACCTTGTCGATCGCGCTACCTGTGAGTAGGTCTCCATCCGCATCGAGAGACTCCAGCAAGTTGCCGAGACGAGCGAGCGCCCGCGCGTCTGGCTTGACAAGCGAGCCGAGTGTGTCCGCCATCTCGAACTGATTCCAGAAACGATCGTCGTCTACATGGCGCTTGCCCGCAGGCAGTATTCGGTCAAGCTCATCCGATTCGAACGAGATCTGCTCGATTACGCAGACCTTCGGCTGGACTTTCCTGTTCAAGAACGTCCGCACCTTTGCCCTGGCCTTCATGGTGAGAGCGAAAGCGGCAAGCGATCCCGCGCGAGGGTCAATCTCGGTCCCGTGAAGATTGTGGGTGAGGATCAGGCTTGGGATTTCTGAAGGCGCGTAGCCTGCCTCCTCATAGATTGCGTAGAGCAGATCAAAGGCGTAGGTGAGCATATGCCCCGAGCCGCAGGCTGGATCCAGCAGGGTCAACTCTTCAGGGCTACCGACACGCAGAAAGTCCGCATCATCCTCGATCGGCGCGATGAAGTACTCCATTTGGTCAACGAGTCGTGACTCTGGCCTGTTGAGCATCCACAGCCGCCCCAGTGAATTCTCGACGAGGTATCGGACGATCCAGTGCGGGGTGAAGAGCTGGGTGGCGGCGGGAATCTCGTCCGCGCCGGCCTTCTTGTTCTTCTTGAAGCCGGCGAACACCTCGTCTTTCCGCTCCGAGATGTAGAACTGGTAGAGCCAGCCAATGACCTCGACGTCGTCACAGACTTCTTCCGTGAGCACTTCGCGCGCCTTAGAGAGGATGGCGCCATCGGCGAGAAGTCCGGCGGGAACGAGGAGCTCGGTGTAGTCGCCTTCGCGTTCGAACATGAACGGCATCGATTTGTGCCAGAACCGGCAGTACTCGGTGAGGAGCAGTGAGTACGCCTCACCCTCAGCATCGGTGCTTCGACGGCTGCCGTCGAGGAGGCCCAGGATGGTCTGGGCGGTGATCTTGTTGATCACGACGTCTGTGTCGAGGCTTCCGCGCTTGGCCTCGGCCAGGATCTCCGGTTGGCCGTGTGCTTGGCCCTGGGCGGGCGAAACGATGCCCGCATCCGTGTAGCCTCGGGCGTCCATGAATCGCAGCGCGATGATTCGGTTGAACCACGTGTAGGCGACCTTGTCAATCACGTGCGCGCGGCCACGAGCGGTGATCTCGGCTTCGAGCTTCCGCACGACCTCGGGGCGTTCAGCGCGGGCGACGGATCCGGCAGTGAGTACCGCCGTCGCGCGGGCATCGACAGACGAGAGAAGGTCGCGGCGCGCTTGCGTCGCGAAACGTTCGAGGGGCTTGGTGTCCATACTGTTCTCGTCCTACAGCGTGATGCGCTTGTTGTCGTTGATAGCCGCGACCAGTGTCGTGCGGAGCTGATCGAGATAGCCGGAGACGTCAGCCGCGGTTTCCAACACTTGACCTGCGCCGGGGAGTTGCAATGAGCCGATCGACACGGTCTGCTTCGTCGGGACCGGGTCTGCCGGCGTATCGATGTCGGGGTCGTGGTCGGGATCCGGAGGCGGCGTGACTCGTGCGCTATGCAGTTCGTCAAGAATCCGCGGATACGTTGTCTCCGCGAACTGCGAGGCCAGGTTCTTGATCGAGGGGATCTGCGTTTCGCGTTGCACCCGGTCGAGAACAGCGTTTGCCGCGCGAGTCACCGACTGCCGTGCCGCTTCGCTGGCGTCTTCGTAAGCCTTGCTTCCGGGAACCTGCTGCCAGCGTTCATTGATGTCTGCTGTTGCGGACGCGCGCTGCGTCGCGATCGCTTCGCTCAATAGCGCTTCCAGAGATGTGATCGCGGCGCCCAGTTGGGCCGTCTTGCCGCCTCGGAAGATCTGTGCGTCCTCGAGAGCTGTCTCGACCGAGTCCGCGGCACCTCCTGGCAGGTACGGGAGATTTGAACGGTTCGACTGCATGAACATCGTTGCGTTGTCGTAGATCCCACGCTGCGCCCCGTTCAGGAACGCCTTTATCGGGTCGATGACGTTGTCTTTGGCGTCGAGGAGGTCGTCTGCGCCAGTGAAGTCGGTGACGAACCACTCGGGCTTATGCGCACAGAGATCGTCGAGCATCCGGATGGGGGCGTCGAGCTGTTCGATGAATGGGTATCCGGCGCCGGTGCGCAGCGCCTTCAGCTCGGCCAGCTTCGCGTCGAGGTGCTCCTTGCCTGCGCGGGCAAGTTCGCGGGCATCCTTCGAGACCGCCCCGTCGTCGGTGAACTCGATCACGAACTTCCGGAACGTGCTCACCACCTTGGGGTCGAAGTCCCGCTCGAGCGCGACGACCATGTGTGGGTAGTTCTGCGTGTTACGCAGCGCAGACGTGATCTCAGTCCGCGCCAGAATCTTCTGGTTGAGCTGAAGTTCGACCTTCGAATCGCCGGAGAGATAGCCCACCACCGCGGCGATCGACCACTGATCCCAGCCGTAGGGCTTGGTCGCGTACTTCTCGAGGAGTTGTTTCATCGTCACCTGGATGTGACGCTTTCTGCTCATCTCGAGATGGGCGAGCATGTCGTCGCCGGGCACCGCGAGAATGCTGGCGGTGTCATCGAACAGGCCACCATCGGGCGGGTTCACGAAGCTCGAAAGCTGCTGCTCGGTGAGGATCTTTCCCCCGAGCAGGGTGAGGTTCGAGTACGTCGCGGCGATGACCTTCTGGAAGCCGTCATTGATGCGGGTCACCGGGTCGGCCGAGCTGACGTCGAGCAAGCCGGCGTTGTAGATGAGGGTGGATTTTCCGACCGCAGTGCGGAGGCGCTCGACGATCTCCTTCTCGCGCTCCGCGTTCTGCGTGCCCTTGGTCTGCAGAATCGTCTGCTCGATCGAGGTGCGACTTGCGCCCTGTGCGCGCTTGACATACTTCTCGGTCTTCAGGAGCAGCCGCAGATCGGCGAGGATCCGATCGGTCTCCGGGGGGAGCACGACGCGAAGCTCGTCGAGGCCGGCGCTGTGGGCCTTGATCTGCTCCACACTGAATCCCTGCTCCGGACTGGTGAAGTGCAGCGACAGCTCATGCTGCTTGCTCATCGCCTGTCCATCGAGCTTGAAACCGATCGGAAAGTTCTGACCGTTCTTGCCGTAGACGATCTTGGTGGTCTTGATGATCGATCCGGTGAGCAAGTCGGAGAGCTTCTTGGTGACGTCGGAACTGTCGATGTCGACGTTCTTGATCTCCTGCTCGATCTTCTGCTCTTCGTTAGTCAGGTAACTGTAGATGTCGCCGTTGCGCTGAATGTAGGTCTGCGCTTCCAGCGCGGCGAGAGCCTCATTGACGTCCTTGCCGAGCTGGGCGAGGTCAGTACCGAAGCGGTCATAGACCAGCACTGTCAGGTTCCGTGGCGTCGCCTTGAACGTGTCGACGTACTTCACCAGGAACAATGCCTTGAGCAAGCGCACCGCGAGCGGAGGCAGGCTCGGGCTGCGCTCGGCGTCGTTGATCGCGCGCTGGTTCGCGGACTTCAGGGACGCTCGGATACCTTCAAACATCTGGTCGAACGAAGCGAGCTGACCAAGGGGCTTGTCAGTGAGGGAGCGGGCGACCTCCTGCACGACACCGAGCATGGACCGCTCGCCGACGGAGCTGTTGCGGCCTTCGAAGATGTTGTGATCGCTGATGCCCTCGATCGCTGATTGGAACAGCGGAAACTGGTAGCTCACGAACGGGTACGTGCCGACAAAGTGCTGCTGGTCCCGGTAGTTCGGGTAGTGCCGGCCCTCGACGAAGTCGAACAGGGTCTTGAAGTTCGCGTGCTCAGCCGAATAGATCGCCGCGACGTCGATCTTCGCGGTATCCGTCTTGTCAAGCAGACGCTTTCGAATGACCTCCTCGACATCCTGGCTGGTGAGCTTGAGGCGGTTCTTGAACCGGGCCTGGACGCGCGAGAAGTCGTTCGCCTGCGTCTTGGTTCTGTCGCCGCCGACCTTCTCCATGTCTTCCTGCGAGGTGACGAAGATCCACGCACGTCCCTTGCACTTGGTGGCGAGGGATTCTGCGATGGTCTGCAGATTCAGCATGAGCTGGGTGTTGCTGCCGATGAACTGGCCGACCTCGTCGACGAAGAAATTGAGCCGGTATCCGTCGGGCTGCTGGCCGAGCCACGCGGCGACCTCGTCGGCGAAGTCTTCGATGGAGACCGAGTAGTTGGTGCTGTACTGGCGGATGATTCCGGGGCTCTCGGCGCCGTTGACCTCGGCGAAGGCCTGATCGATGTGCCCGGCCTCGAGGGCAGCTTGTTCGCGACCCTGCGTCCACGAGATTCCAGCGATCCGCTCGAACGCCATCTTGAACGCGTCGTACTGGCCGCGCTCGTCGAGGTCGCTCTCGAAGCGGGCGATGTGTCCCTGGTTGCCGTAGTACCCGCGGGACTCGTCGAAGATCTTCACGAACACCTTGAGTAGCGCGTCGTTCTGATCCTTCGAGATCAGCGTGGCCTTCTGATCGATGTTGAACAGCAGGCTCTTCGCCGCGATGCGGTCAGCCTTGTCGATCAGCGCCGGGAGGAACGCGTCGTCAGCCTTGGCCTGGAACTGCGCCGAGACCTGGGAGCGCGGGTAGTTGTGCCCATCAATATCGCCGAGCAGGTGCGCGAGCATCTTCAGCAGGTGCGACTTACCGGAGCCGAAGAAGCCCGAGATCCAGACACCGTTGGCGTTCGTGTAGTTCGTGTAAGCCTCCAGCACATGCTCGAGACCCTTCGCAGCCTCGTTGGTGAGGACGTACTCTTCGACCTCGGTCGCGAGGTGCGAGGTGTCATCCGCCTTGATGACGCCTTCGATGGCGCGGCCGATCGGCTTGGCGAAGATCTCGTTGATCGCGACACTCTCGTTGACTGCCATGCTCACGCTTCCTGTTCCAGAATGTCCTTGGCCCGGTAATAGCTGTCGCTCGCGGTGAGGTTGAGTGCGCGCAACTGGTGGCCGTGTGCCTGAGTGAACTCGTACGTTCCCGGGAACCACGCCAGCATTGGACGCCCCGTCACGACGCTCTGTAAGTTCTCCAGCACCGTGTGGGTGCGGATGAAGGGAAACACCTCACCAAGGCCGGTGAGGAAAACGATGTCGCTCGGCTCGGCGTTGAGTCGAGCGCGGATCGCGGGGGCGAGGTGATCGTGCGGGTCCAGCATCCCCTGCAGCGTCTCGCGGAACTCTGCCTTGTCCATCTCGGGCTCCAGAGCCAGGACACGATCCCAGACACCGCGTTCCTGAAGGAGCTGGATCGCGAGGTCATAGAGATTGACATCCACAACGCTCAACCCGTCATCAGTGCGGAGCTTCGTGGTGACGCGATCGCGGAGGCCTTCGACCTCGACCGCCCAGGCGGGCGGGAAGTGGTAGATGAAGAACGGCACCTCTTTGGAGAGGCCTTCCATCCGCAGGAACCGCTCGCTGCGGAGCACGTTGTACACGTGCTTCTCGTCGCTCACGAGGCTTCGCTGGGCTGTGCTCATCGCGTCGCCTCCATGGTCAGCGTGGTCGGGAAAAACCGGATGTCGCTCGGCTCGCGCGCGGCTAGCACCCCTTGGACTCGTTCGGAGATGAGAGCGGGGATGATCGCGCCCGCTTCAGTGCGGAGGCCGGCTTCATGGAGCATCCGGAAGATGGTCTGGCGCAACTTTTCTCGCGTGGAGGGCTTGAGCTCGTCGAGCTCGGGATGCCACAGGCTCTTACCGGCCATGAATCGGTCGAAGTCCTTGGCGTCCACTGTCGGCGTCATCAGGAGGAATCGTTCGCGGAGCACTTCCTCGGCGAAGTCGCCGATGAGGTCGTAGCGGCGACAAGCGGCGGCCCACATCAGGTGGCAGCGCTCGGTGAAGCTCGCGTCAGCGAGGATCTCGAGCTCCGCGTCGTCGAGCGCGCCGAGGCGCTGAATCGTCTCCCTCGTTACGCGAACGCTGGATGAGTTGGTGCGTGCCTGCAGGAGGTTCCGCTCGACGACTACCTGGCGTACCGCGGCCCAGTCGCGCATCCGTAGGTACTCCGAAACGATCACATCCGCCTCACGGACCAGGAGTCCGCCGCTGGTGAACGACAGCGCATAGCGCTCGCGTGGCATCGCGGGCCTCCTCTCGAAAAAGGGCAGTGAATCAGCATAGTCCTGCGCGCAGTCCAGCTGTTTCGAGTTCGGGTGCACCGCCACTTCAAACGACGAAGTTTGTTGCGCCTGCGCTGGCCAACGCTCATCAACGCAGGATTGGGCTTCATCGGTTCCTTTACATGGAGCACCCGGGTTCAGAGGCCTAGGGCGTACCAACAGTGTCCCAGAGGCAAGTGGGACTAGGCGGGCGAAACCGTGACCCGCCTTTGGGGGCCAAACAACGAACACGCGTGGAGGTCTTTTGTGACAGCTCGCTACAGGAGGGTCCGTACCCACTCGGTGAGCGTTCGCACCTGCAGCAACTCGTCGTGTATGTCGTCCGCGTCGCTCTTGAAATGGGCGATGCGATTCCTCAAATCGCCGACTTCGCCGACCCAATCGACGACGACTTCCCGCGGGAGCGTGACACCTAGCTTCTTCCAGTTGTCCGGCTTGCTCAGGAAAATCTTGATCTCTCCAAGCGTCATCGCAGCCGCGCCAGTATCACCGTTCTTCTTGCCGTATCGGCTCGCGTCGACAAGCTCCGTCGAAGCAAACGTTTTGTCGAGCAACTGACGTAACTGCCGCTCGCACTCACCTATCTGCAGGAACGGGCGTGCGAGCAAATTAAACTGCAACGCGAGGTCTGTGGTTGTGACGATGCCAGAGAGCTTCCCGCGATTGCTGAAGACGAACACGTACCCATCATCGATAATGGCCGGGATCGCACTAAAGAGATCAGAATGCAGGTCTACACGTCGCGCAACGCGCATGCAGTCATTCGCTTTTGAGGGTGATCCAGCTACCGAGGCGCGCGCAATGCTCTCCCAGCTGATAGCCCCGCGAAGTTCGTTGCCAGCGGAGCTCATTACCGGAAGTTGCGAGTAGTCGTACCTAATCATCAACGCTTGCACTTCAGGTAGTGGAGTCGTTCGTTTGACAGACACAAGCTCGCACTGCGCAGATGGAATGACAGCGACTTCGAGCGAACCGTTCGAAGCAACCGGCGTGTCGTCCTCTGTCCACTGCGAAGTTTGCTCGGCATCAGTCATTCGGGTTCCTACTTCTCTGGCACGAGAACTGCGCTTAATCCTCGGCGACGACTGCCGACTCACTCAGCCTCGCGGCTTTTCATAAGGTCCGCGACCCCCGTTCGAGGCACTCCATTCGCGCAGTGTGCCGATTCAGCCCGAGCACACTCCAACTGGGGATTCCGCGTCCCGCCGCTCATTCGTAGCGTCGAGGTCACCCGGTCGGCGTCGACCGCGCATCCCGAGAGTCGAGACACCGTGACCGAACCCTCCCCCGCCGCTGCGGTCTCATTGTCCGGTCGCCCGGCCGCAGCATCCGTCATCGCGGAATGCCTACGCGAACAGGCGCTCGGGCCGCCGCGTTCAACACTCGCCAGCGCGTTCGGTCGGTCGCCGCTGTCGAGCGAGTCGCGGTCGTGGTACCTCGGGCGATCGGCGAGCTCGAGGTCGCCCGGCAGCTGGAACGGCTCGGTCCGTCGTAGCGTGTACTGCACGCCGTGCCTGTCGGAACGGGCACGAGCGACATCGATCATGTAGTGGTCGGGCCGTCTGGCGTCTTCACGATCAACATCAAGCACCACGAGGGCAAGGAGGTCCGGGTCGGCGCCAAGCGCCTGCTCGTGAACGGGCAGCGCGCCGACCACCTGCGCAACGCCGAGTTCAAGGCGAAGCGGGCGGCGCAGCGCCTCTCGGCCGCGACCGGAACTCCGGTGGCCGTCACCCCGATAATCGTCATCGTCGCGGCTCGGCGTCTGACGATCCGCGAGCAGCCGGCGACCGTGTGCGTGCTCACCGAGTCGCAGCTCGTGAATCGGCTCACCAAGCGCCCGGTCGTGCTCGCACCATCCAAGATCGATCCCCTTGCGCCACCGCATGTCCCCAGTACGGGGGTGATGCCCCTCCTCACCGTCAGCTCGTCTGCGGCACTACCTAGACTCGTCATCACTGCCTGCCGCAGTCGAACCTGCCTGAACCCGCAACACCCGGAGGCCCCATGGACGAGGTCGACTACCACTCCGAAGTCGGCGATGCGCTCGCGCTGCTCATCGACGGACTTTCGCCGTTCGTCGAGCGGGTGTTCGCGACGAAGCTCCCGCCGGGTCTGGAGTGGACGACGGTCATCGAACGCAAAGACAAGCTCGCAGGTCGACGTGGCGGCGTCTACTCCAAACGCGATCTGTCGCTGCTTCTGCGGGCCATCACCGAGCGGCTGGGCGATCTCGGTTACCCGTTCGACCGCGACCTTCCTCGTCAAGGGCAGAACTATGCGAGCGAACTCCGCGAGGTCAGAAACCTCTGGGCGCATAACGGTCATTTCACCGCGCAGACCGCGTTCCGAGCAATGGACTCGGCGGGGCTGCTCCTCGCGATGATCGGAGCCACCGAGCAGGAGGCGAAGATCGCCTCGCTCAAAGCCGATCTGCTCCCTGCACACACCGTCGGCGAAACGGCGCCATCGACGAGCATCCCTGTGAACGATGCCATCGACGAGGAGACCACCGATCGCATCGTGACCCGCGCGGCTGCGGCGACACTGCCGAAACCGGTTGCGCTTGCGGCTGCATCCGCGGGCATCCGCATCAAGTCCGTGACCCACCTGAGCTACGCGATGGCGCACTGCCGGATCCCGGTCATCGACGAGATCGCGATCGAGAACCGCGGCGGTGAGCGACGAGGCGCGTCGCTCGAGATCGATGTGGTGAGCGCAGAGGGGTCGCTCGGCGGACCCAAGGTCGTCCTCGTCGATCTTGGCGAAGGGCAGACGACGACCTTGCGCAGCGTCGACCTCGTGCTCGAGCCCGCCCGCATGCTCGACGTCGACGAACAGCGACCCGGCCTCATCAGGGCGACGCTTCGCGATGCCGCGGGCGAGCTGATCGCCGAGTCGTCGGTCGATGTGCAGATCCTCGCCTCGAACCAGTGGATCGCCGCGCCGCTGCATCTCGGGCTCGAACTACTGGCCGCCCATGTGCAGCCCAACGCGGCGGCCATCGCGCCCCTGCTGGTCGAGGCATCCGATCGACTGAAGAGCGCAACGGGCCACTCAGCGCTCGACGGGTACCAGTCCGAGAACCCCGAGCGCGTCGATTCGATCGTCACCGCGGTCTACGACGCCATGCGCGCGCGAGATATCCGGTACGCCGAGCCGCCGGCGAGCTGGGATTCCATCGGTCAGAAGGTGCGCACTCCTGCAGAAGTGCTCGACGGGCGGCTCGGCACGTGTCTCGACACGACGGTGACGCTCGCCGCCGTGCTCGAACAGGCCGGCATCAACACGACGCTGTGGCTGCTCGACGGCCACATCTTCCTCGGCTACTGGCGCACTGACAACTCGCTCGGGGCCGTCGCCTCCACCGACGCGATGGACGTCATCAACCTCGTCGATCTGGGCCATATCGCGCTCGTCGAAACGACCATGCTCACGGGCGGCGAAGACTCCCGGAGTTTCGGCGACGCCAATCGAGCACCGCGCACCAGCCACCTCGCCGGCGGCATCGATCGGGTGCAGGGGGTCACCGACGTACGCCAGGCGCGACTCTCGGGCATCTACCCGTTGCCGAGCCGATCGCGTGGTGCCGCCGGCGAAACGATCGTGACGGTGTACGAGCCGCGGTCCGCCCCTCTCGTCGCCCCGTATTACGGAGCACAGCCCGTCGGCGGCACGGCTCCCGAACTCACGGCCGTGCCGCCGCGGGTGCAGCAGTGGAAGAACGCCCTGCTCGACCTCAGCCTCCGGAACAAGCTGATCAACTACACCGACCGCTCCGGCTACCGCCTCGAAATCCCGCCGCCGGCGGTCTCACGACTCGAGGATGCGGTGAACGCCGGCACCTCCATCACATTGCTCGCTTCAGACCGAGTGCAGTCGGTCGACGAGGTTCGCGGCATCCGCTTCGGTCGTGACCTGCCCGAGCAGACGAGAGAGCTCCTGCTCGCGGAGAAGCGAAGCGCGTTCGTCGACATCACGAGCGCCTCCTACACCTCGAAACTCCGATACCTGGCATACAAGGCAAAGACGATCGCCGAAGAGACCGGAGCCAACAACCTCTACCTCGCGTTCGGCATGCTGCACTGGCGAGTCAACGACCGCGATCTGCGCTCGCCACTCGTGTTGGTGCCGGTCAATCTCACGACGGCGAGCCGCGGAGAGGTATACCGCCTCACGCTGGATGAAGCCGGCGCGTCGACGCCCAACTACTGCCTACTCGAGAAGCTCCGGGTCAGTTTCGGACTGGACATTCCGGGACTGCAGAACCCCATCGAGGATGAATCCGGCATCGACCTCGGCGCGGCGTTCCGCGCTGCCAGAGAAGCGATCTCCGCGGCCGGTCTTCCCTTCCGAGTCGAGGAATCCGTCGACCTGGCGGTCCTGCAATTCGCGAAGTTCCGCCTCTGGAAGGACCTCGACGAGCATTGGGAGACCCTCGCGCAGAACGCGCTGGTGTCCCACCTCATCCACACGCCCCTCGACGCGTTCCAAGACCCGACCACTTCCGCCCCGCCGGTCGATCTCGACGAACTCGGCGCTGTCGTGCCGGTGCCCGCGGACGCATCGCAGCTCGAGGCCGTCGCGGATGCTGTCGGCGGACGCACGTTCGTTCTCGAAGGCCCGCCCGGCACGGGAAAGTCGCAGACCATCACCAACCTTCTCGCGCGATCGTTGGCCGCCGGCCGGCGAGTGCTGTTCGTCGCCGAGAAGCGCGCAGCACTCGACGTCGTGAAGAAGCGTCTCGAATCGGTCGGCCTCGGCGATTTCTCGCTCGACCTCCACGACAAATCCGCCCGTCCCGCCGCGGTTCGGGCGCAGGTCAAGCGCGCGCTCGACCTCGTCGTCCGCGCGGATGCCGCGGCTCTCCATGCGAATGCCGAAGCCGCCGAGGCGAGTCGGAGATCGCTGGCTCGCTATGCGACGCGCCTGCATGAATCGAACGCGGCAGGGATGTCGCTGTACTCGGCTCGAACGAGCCAACTTGCGGCGGACCCGGAGATCGAAGCCCTCGAGGTCTCGACCGGCCTCGTCGCGTCGGCTGAAGAGACCGCGTTCGCCGAGGTTCGCGACGTGCTCCGCCGTCTCCCCGAGACCGCAGACCTGGCTCGGCCCTCCGCGTTGCACCCGTGGGGATTCGTCGATGAACGCCCACCTGGCCGTGTCGATGCGCGCGCCGTTCACACGGCAGCCCGCAACCTCGACACCGCAATCGACGCCGCGCTGGGGGCAGGATTCGGACTTGCAGACCTCGGACGCGCCGGCTCTCCCGACCTCATCGACGGTTGGGCGCAGCTCGCCCGGGCCCCGCGGCATCCGGTGGACACGCTCGACGCGCTGCAGTCTCCGGCGTGGCAGGAGTACCTCGACGAACTCGAACGCCGCGCCACGGGATTCGCGCGTCCGACCTGGCTTGCCGAGGTGAAGCCCACCGTGCTCGAGCGCGACGTCGACGCGATCCACGCAGCGGCGCTCGCCGCCGACGCGTCTGGCTTCTTCGGACGCACGAAGCGACGGCGTGCCGTGCTCGCCCAGTTCGCCGACCAACTCGTCGGCGACCCCTCCTCCATCAAGCTGAAGACGCTGTCCGATCTCACCGGCCGGATCGTGGCCACGAACGCGCAGCTCGTCGAGCTCCGCGGGATGATCACGAAAGTGCCCGTGCCGCTCATCGAAAGGACGTGGAACGTCCTGCTACAGGCGGATGTCGACGCGTTGACCCTGCGTCTCGGCTGGGTTCGGTTCGCCGCACGCACCCTCGACGGGCCGTCGAATGCCCATGTTGCGCAACTGCGGCAATACTTCGCATCCACCTCGGCTGGATCCGGCGAAGCCGAGCTCGCCGGCCTCGCCGCCACCTGGCGCGAACTGCTCACGACCGCCGCCGTCACACCGCATGACGCCGTCACGTGGGCCGGCGACGTCGACTTCCTCTCGCGCTGGTGCTCCACCCGCGCAGCGCGAAACCTCACCACGAGCGAGCCGGTCACGCTCGTTCGATGGCTCGAACTCGTTCGGCATATCGAACCCCTGCGTCGCCTCGGCCTGGACTCAGCGCGCAACGCCATCCTCGCCGGCGACGTACCGGCAGAAGACGCCGCGCTCGCCTTCGACAAGGGCGTCGCGCTCGCGTCGATCGCCGAGCGCGAAGACGCGACCGCACTGAATGCGTTCGACATCACCGCCCACAACAAGACGATTCAACGGTTCACGGCCTCGA
Organism: Agromyces terreus; assembly: GCF_009749465.1. Lineage (GTDB taxonomy): Bacteria > Actinomycetota > Actinomycetes > Actinomycetales > Microbacteriaceae > Agromyces > Agromyces terreus. The sequence continues at coordinate 160,716 of NZ_WBIS01000004.1, read as the reverse complement.
CCCACGCAGTCCGCGCTGAGCTGCCCCGCGCGATTCCCGCGGAGTTGCTAGCGGGCCGGACGTTCGCAACCACGTCGACCAGCGGGCAGATCGGCGGGCTGAGGAGGCAGCTCGACCGGCAACGCGGAGGTTTGAGCGTCCGGTCAATGCTCGAGCAGTACGGCGACATCATCACTCAGGTGATGCCGTGCACGCTGATGAGCCCCGAATCGGTCGCACGATTCATCCCTGCCCGCTCCGACCTGTTCGACATCGTCGTGTTCGACGAGGCATCCCAGATCCGTGTCGCCGACGCCGTCGGCGCAATGGGTCGCGGCGCCTCGGTCGTGGTCGTTGGAGACAGCAGGCAGATGCCCCCGACCAGCTTCGCCGATACCGGCACGAATCTCGACGACGAGACGGCCCAGACGCCCGAGACGGTCGTCGACGAGGAATCGATCCTCACGGAGTGCGTGCAAGCGCAGGTGCCGAGCAAATGGCTCTCCTGGCACTACCGCAGCCAAGACGAATCACTCATCGCGTTCAGCAATCATCACTACTACGAGAACCGGTTGTCGTCGTTCCCGGCGCCGATCGGGTCCGGTGCGCGCGACACCGTCGACGGCCACGGCATCTCGCTCGTGCGGGTCGACGGACACTTCGAACGCACCGGCAAGGGCAAGACGCTGCGCACCAATCGGGTCGAGGCCGAGGCCATCGTCGACGATGTGAGGCGACGCTTCTGGGCCTCGCCAGAAGTCACGCCTTCCCTCGGCGTGATCACGTTCAACGCGCCGCAACGCGATCTCGTCGAGAATCTGCTGCGCGACAGTGACGACGACCGGATCCGGCAAGCGCTCGACGAGCCCGATGGCTTGTTCGTCAAGAACCTGGAGAACGTGCAGGGCGACGAGCGCGACTGCATCCTCTTCTCGGTCGCCTTCAGCGTCAACTCGAACGGCATCCTGCCCCTCAATTTCGGACCGCTTTCGCGCGCCGGCGGCGAACGGCGCCTCAACGTGGCCGTCACCCGCGCCCGCCGCCAGGTCGTGCTCTACGCGAGCTTCGACCCGGAGACCTTGCGTGCGGAGCAGACCGGATCGATCGGGATCAAGCACCTCAAGGCCTACCTCGAGATGGCATCGCACGGTGTCGAGGCGGTCAGCGACGACGGTCGTCGACAGGCGTACATCGATCGGCACCGAGACGAGATCGCAGACGAGCTACGTCTCGCCGGCTTCGCAGTGAAGACGGATGTCGGACTCTCGGACTTCCGCGTCGACCTCAGCATCGCCGCCGCAGAGGAGCCCGATGTGCCGCTCGTCGCCGTCCTCCTCGACGGCCCGATTTGGCGCGCTCGACAGACGGTCGCCGACCGCGACGGTCTGCCGGTCGACGTGCTCAAGGGGCTCATGCGGTGGCCCGGTGTGGAACGCGTCTGGTTGCCGGAATGGCTGCACCACCGCGAAGAGACGCAGGCTCGTATCGCTGCCGCCGTAGCCGAGACGAAGTCGCACGGAACCCGAGAGGCAACGGCTGAGCTTCCCTCTCAGGCTGCGACCACCAACGCGGATCGAGGTGCCATGCTCGGCGGCGACGTCGAGGCGGAAGTGAGCGTCCTGCCGGCTGAACCGACCCCGTCGAAAGCACCCCAGCCCAACCTGATAGACCCGCGCGCGATCCGAATCGGCTCCGCCACGGGCACGACCGTACCGTTGACGAGCCGGCCGAGCGGCCATCCGGACATCGAAGGATTCGTCGAGTGGCAGCCCGGCCGCCTCGGCTCCGTCGCCGACCTGGACGCGCTTCCGCACCGATCGGCGCACGCCAAGGTCGAGTCCGCGATCCGGGATGCGATTGCCACCGAAGGGCCGATGCCTGCCTCGCGGTTGGTGAAGCTGGTGGCTGCGGCATTCGGCCTGAGCCGCGTCGCGCGCGACCGGGTCACCGCGATCCGTAGGGTCGTGCCCGACGAGTTCCGCCGTCGTGACGGGGAGTCGACGTTCTACTGGCCGGCCGGCCTGAATGTCAGCGGATGGCTGAAAGCACGAATCCCAGCGCCCGGGTCGAGCCGCGCGATCGACGAGGTGCCGCTCGTCGAAATCGCCAATGCGATGCGAATCGCCTCGGCAGCAACTGGCGGGATGTACGCCGACGAAGCCAAGCGCGAAGCACTCAGCATGTTCGGCGGCAAACGGATGACGACGGCGATCGATGCTCGCCTCGATGAGGGCCTTGCATTCGCACTCGAATCGGGCCGCCTCGTCCGTGCGGCGAGTGGAGTCCTTCTCGACGGTCTGCGGTGATCAGGCTGGCGGGAATTGAAGCGGAGTTCTCCGCGGGCGCGAGACACACCAGGGAGGTATAGCGCCGCGCTATACTTCGCGATATGACAGGCGCATCCTTCGGCGAGACTCTGCGGTCGCGTCGCATCGCATCGGGAATGACGCAAGGTCAACTCTCTGAGCGCGCGCGGGTCCCGCAGCCGAACATCTCGGCCTACGAACTTGGCCGGCGCGAGCCGAACTCCGAGACGGTGGAGCGCCTGAACCGAGTACTCGGGGCTCCGACGCTGTCACGAGTGAGGGCGGTTCGCTCCGAGCTGCTCGAGGCGGCTGCTCGGCGAGGTCTGGTCGACATCCGCATCTTCGGCTCCCTCGCCCGCGATGAGGCCGATGCCGACTCCGACGTCGATCTCCTCGTGCACCCGAGCGAGACCACATCGCTGTTCGATCTCGCCGGCTTCATGATCGAGGCAGAGGAACTGCTCGGCACGAAGGTCGACGTCGTGTCCGACCGCGGCAGGGGCGACGTGCTCGACCACATCTTGGCCGAAGCGATCCCCCTATGAGGCATCCTGGTCCTTCCCGCGACGACCCCGCTCGTGTCGACGCAATCCTCGCCGACATCCGACGTTTCGGGGTCACCGCAGCGCGTGTCGTCACCCGAGGTCGCTCTCGGTTCGTCGATCCCGACGATGACGATCAGCGGCGCATCGCACGGTCGGTCATCACCGACCTGTCAACCGCCGCCGATCGGCTGCCAGCCGCCTTCCGCGCGTCGCACCCCGACATCGACTGGGCAGGCATCCGGGCGACGCGCAACTTCATCGCACACGACTACGACGGCACCGACGACGAGGTGCTCTGGCAGGCGATCGCCGTGCAGTTGCCGGCGATCCTCGCACGGCTGACAGATGCCTGAGCCCGAACACCCTACGGCTCCATTTCGTCGTGCGTCACGACGCGGCTCAGCTCGATCGTGCCGTCGGGGAGCACCCAGTAGTGCAGGCGGCGCGCGGCCGGGGTGTTCTGCTCGATCGAGGCTCGGTAGCAGCGGGCGCCGTCTGACCTGATGACGTCGGCGGCGGTGGCCCCGTCTCCGGTGCGGAGCGGATGCAGGCGGCGCGCCGAGATGTCACCGGCCCGTCCGACGAGAACGTCGACCGTTGCCTTGAGCGCCTTGGCGAGCTGGCCGTCATCGAGCCGCTCAAGAGACTCGGCGAAGCCGGGACGCACGACGTAGCCCCCGGGCAGGGCGTGCGATGCGCGGTCCGACGGCGGGACACGATCGACCCATGCGAGCAGGATCTCGTGGCGCACCCAGTCGTCGGCGTCCAACCATTGCGCGCGGCGATCGGCGATGCGCGGCGCATCGGATGCCGCCGGCATGCGGCGCGACTCACGCAGTTGGCGACGCTGCGCCCGAAGCTGGTCGTCGAGGTCACGCGCGTGCGAGCGCAGTTCGCCGAGTTCGGCGAGGGCATCGCGCAAGTCACGCCGGTCGGTGAGGGCCTGGTTGCGCAGGGCGGCATGCGAACCGCTGTCGGCGCCGGCATCACGCAGACGAGCGGTGAGCTCCGCGACCTCTCCCTGCAGTCGGGTGATGGTCAGCTGCTGCGACTGCGCCAGCGCACCACGAGGTTCCGCGGGCGCCGGCGCATCCGGCACGATCGGGGCGACGGATGTCGCGACTACCACGACGGGCTCGGCTCGCCGGAGACCTGGCCCAGGCATCGGCCTCCGCACGGGGGCGGCCGGGTTCGGCATCGGGCTGGCCGCGGCATCCGCACCACCGGCAGAGGGCGCCGCGGCCACGACGTCCGGCACCTCGCCGACCGAAGCCCCCGGCGCCGTCGCGACCGGCGCAGCGGCGGTCGGCTCGGTGGGCAGCTCGACCGCTTCCACCGAACGCAGCGGTTCGTCGTCGACGGCGATGAGCGGACGATCCTCGCGCAGCCACGGCGGGCCGCCATCGACGAGCGCGAGAGCCGGCAGGATCGGTTCATCGTCGTCGACGTCGAAGAGGCTCAGATGCAAGCGGTCGCCCGAGAGGTGCAACACCCGCACGGGCACCACGTCGCCGACGGACAGCAGCGAATCGACCCGATCGAGCGGGTTGGGTGTGACATCTTCGCGCGTGATCTCGAGACGAACGCGCGGGTGCAACGACATCGTCGCCCGCTGATCGCTGGTCGCCTCGACGAGCGCGAGGGTGACCTCGCGGTGGGGAAACCTCGCGGCCAGCATCGCCACGTCGGGCGTCTCGAGTTCGACGTTGAGACGACGGTTGGCGGCATCGAGCAGACCGGCGACCGGCTGGCCCTTCGCCAGCGTCCAATCGAGCGGAACGGGCGGGTAGGTCAACTCCTGCCAGACGGTCGCCATACCGTGCTCGCCGAGATCGACGATGGCGCGCGAGCCGTCGGCGAGGATGCCGGTCACGGTTCCGGATGCGGCGACCGCACGCAGCTGGGTCGACTCGAAGAGTCCGGCCGCATTGGCGTGGGCGAGCACATCGGTGATGAGGCGATCGGTCGCGAGAGCCGCGGTCGGCAACGGGAATCGCAGCCGCGACTCGCTCGTTGATGTCGCCGGATCGAACCCGATCGGATACGAACGACCAGCACCGCCGTAGACGTCGAGACGGTCGGGCAGCAGACGACTGAGCTCACGGGTCAGATCACCCGTCTCGATGGCGAAGACACGGCTGACATCGCCGACCTCGGCGACGAGATCATCGACGTCGAGCTCAGGCTCGCGCGCCCCGAACGCCGACGTCACGACGACCCACGGCCGATCGCGTTCGCGGTCGAAGAGGCCGCGCGCGAGATCGGTGACGGCAGACACGGTGTCCACTCGGGTGTACGTCATCGAACCACCTCCTTCCGGCCAAGGTGCGGGTGTGCAGGGGTGACGGTACCGGCATCCGCCGACATCGTCGTCAACGGGTGGGCGGTCGGACTCGATTGCCGAACACGTCCCGCGGCGGGGCTCACGGGGCCGACGGCGCGGTGGTCGCGCGCATCCCCGCAGACCGCGGGTGGTGCTGCGCGTGGCGGGCGTCGAGGCATCCGACCCGGTGCTTGAGGGCGATGCAGAGCGCGGCGGCGCGCGAACGGTGCTGGGGCGTGAGCACGCCACGGCGTTCGAGCTGGGCGGCGCGGCTCGCGATGGCGCGCACGCGGTTGACGGTGTCGTCGCGGAAGCTGCGGAACATCGCCGCCGGCCGCGAGGCGAGGCGCTCGAACCGGTCGTCGATGATCGCGAGGCGCAGCTCGAGGTCACCGAGGTCGGCGAGGAACCGGTCGCGCTCGGCGATCTGACGGCGAGCGGCAGCGCTGTGCGGCGACGAGGGACGGATGCCGGCACCGTCGGCGGGGGCGGGCGTTCGCGGGGGCGAGCTGCGGGGATCGGGAACCATGAGGTCCTCCTGCGGGACTCCGGCGATGCCGAAGATCACGACCATACGGACGGCCTCCGACATCGCTGCGAAACCGGGTCGCACGACCTTCCAAACGGGTGTGGCCCCCGCAGTGGGGGTCATCGGGCCGACAGCCCAGCAACCGAGCGGATGTCGCGAGCCCGACCACGCTCGAAACGGTGCTGCCGCGACCGTGGGAGGCATCCGGTGTCCGTCGTCGTCGCTACCTTTCAGAGCGCTCCCGTTCGGGTGCGATCACTCCAGGCAGGACACCGCCGCTCGTCGGCGGTCTCCGCCATCACAGCTCACCGTTCATCGAGAGGCCGGCTCATGTCAGATCCCACCAACCCCCCCAGTCCGAACCAGCCGGCGACGCCGGCCCCGCAGCCGTACATCGGTGCCCCGCCGCCCGCGGCTCCCGCGACCCCGCAGCCGTACGGCGCCGCGCCGGCCGCGCCGCCGGCTCCCGTTCCCGCGGTCGCGGCGCCCGCAGCGCCCGCAGCGCCCGCACCCTACGGCACGGCGCCCGCCGCGTACGTCGCAGCGCCCCAGGCGTACGGGGCGCCCGGGGCATCCGCCGCATCCGCCGGTCAAAAGTCGTTCGTCGCGACGTGGCTGCTGGCGTGGCTCGTCGGATTCTGGGGCGTCGACCGCTTCTACCTCGGCAAGGTCGGCACCGGCCTGCTCAAGCTCTTCACCCTCGGCGGGCTCGGCGTGTGGGTGCTGATCGACCTGATCCTCGTGCTCGCCGGCGCGCAGCGCGACAGCCGCGGCCAGCGGCTCGAGGGCTACGACCGGCACAAGAAGCTCGCGTGGATCGTCACCGGCGCGGTCATCGCCCTCGGCCTCGTGATCAACATCATCACGGGCGCCGCCGCCGGTGCACGCGTGGCATCGGATGCCGCGGACGCCCCGGCTGCGCCGGCCGTCGTCGCCGAAGCGGATGCCACGGCCGAGGAGGCCGCGGCGCCCGCCGAAGAGCCCGCGCCGGAGCCTGTCGCGACTGTGCAGACCTGGGCCGATGAGAGTTTCGGCACCTTCGCGCCGCTCACCCAGACAGGCGCGGGCGACTCGCTCATCACGCTGCCGGGCACCGCCGGCATCGTCACCGCCACACATGACGGATCCGCGAACTTCGTGATCAGCGTGCTCGATGCCGCCAACGAATCGACCGGCGAACTGCTTGTCAACGAGATCGGCGCCTACTCGGGCACCACGGTCTACGGGTTCAACTCCTTCTCGGAGCCCGCCACCCTGCAGGTCACGGCCGACGGAAACTGGTCGATCACGATCGCGCCGGTCTCCGTCGCTCCCGCGCTCGCTGACGCCGGTACTGGTGACGCCGTGTTCCTCTACGACGGCGGAGCCGCGGGGCTGACTGCAACCCACGCCGGTGAAGCGAACTTCGTCATCTTCGAGGAGACCGCCGAGGCCCTCAGCATGGGTCTGCTCGTCAACGAGATCGGCTCTTACTCGGGTACCGTGCCGTTGAGCGCCGGCCCCTCGGCGATCTCCGTGAAGGCGGACGGCGCGTGGACGCTGGCGGTGGGCTGAGCATGCTTCCCACGAAGTCGAACCCCGGCGACGATCCGGACGAGGGCGGCAATCAGACCGACGAGCGCGCCACCGCGACTCCGAGCGAGAGTGCGCCACCCACTGCCGCACCCGGCTGGTACGCGACGCCCGAGGGCGGTCAACGCTACTGGGATGGATCGGTGTGGCTCGACATTCCCGTGCCGCCGTCCACCGGAGCGATCGTACGAGCGCCCCGTCCGCTCCTCGCACGACGCACGAGATGGCTCATCGTTGCCAGTGTCACGCTTGTCGTGCTCCTCGCCGCGGGCGGACTCGCATGGAAGGCCTCTTCCGACGCGGCCGCGACGAAAGCAGCAGCCGAGGTCGCCGCAGAATTGAAGGCGGAACAGGAAGCTGATGCCAAACGCATCGAGGACAACAAGCGCGCAACTGAGAAGCGTGAGGCCGCGGAAGAACAGGCCGAGCTCGAAAGCCGCAATGCCTCCGTCGACGATATCGAGGCGGGCGTCAAGAAGATGGCCGAGGGGCATGCATCAGACGGCGTGATCGACGGTCCGATCATCGACGTCACGTGTTCGCCGGTCGACGGAGGCTCCCTCGATGACATAGCCGAGCAGACGACGGTGTTCTCGTGTTTCGCTTCCAACAAGGACAACGGCGATGGAACGATGAGCGGCTACTCCTACAACGCGACGATGAACTGGACCACTGGTCAGTTCACCTATGGGCTCGGGGAACCCTGAGTTTCGAACTTCCCCCGGGCGGTTGCCGCATTTCCGCGCTCGATCTCCTGAAGGCAGCCCGGCGTTTGGTTGAGGGAATGGATGCCGTGGTCCGAGCGTCAGCGTGATCGAGTCCGCACGGCGCGGCAGCCTCGGCGGGCGCATACGTGCGGCGACTTCTTACCAAGGCCGGGCGCGGCCCTTACGCAGTCGGCGAACCTCAGTCGAAGAGCCCGTCGAGCACGCTGCCGATGACGAGGCCGCCGAGGATGCCGCCCATGAGGTCGGAGGAGCCGCCGCGACGACCGCCGCCGCCCCAGCCGCCGCCGGGGCCACCCCACTGGTCGGGGCCCTGCTGCGGGCGGGAGGCGTCGATGTCGCGCTGCGCGAGCTGGAGGGCCTCGCCCGCGAGGGTGGCGACGCGGCGTGCCATCGCCATGGCCTGCTCGCGGTCGTCTTCGCCGATGACCGCGGCGGTCGCCGCGGGCGTGCCGAGCATGCGGTCGAGGTCGAGGCGCACGCGCTCGGACTCCGCGAGGCGGGTGCGGGCGTCGGCGCCGATCCAGCCGCGGTGGCCGGCGATGACGTCGCGCGCGACGGCGAGCTGGCGGTCGGCGTCGTCGACGGCGTGGTGCACGTGCTCGATCGGCGGGATCGGGCGGGCGGCGCGCTCGCGGGCGACGGCGATGGCCGCGTCGAGCCCGGCGTTCGCGGTGCGCAGGCGGTCGAGCAGGGTGAACGGGTCGGTGGTGACGCCGACCGGCGGCAGGGCGGCGAGGGCGGCGCGCAGCTCGGACATCGCCGCGGTCACACCCGGAGTCTGCGGCTCGTCGACGGCGACGACGAGGTCGCCGCGGGAGTCCTCGACGATCGCCGCGAGCGTGGCCTCGGCCCGCAGCGCCTCGACCTCGAACGTCTCGACGGCGTCGAGCAGGGTCGCCGCACGCCGCACGGACTCGGTCGCCGCCTCGAGCGCGAGGTTGGCCTGCTCGCGCTGCCCCGCCTCACGGCGACGCTCGGCGACGCCGGCGCTGTGCTCGGCGAACCCGAGCAGCTGCTCCGCCTCGGCCGGGTTGGACTCGACGCGGGCCATCGCCTCAGGGGCGTAACGGGCGGCGAGGCGTTCGACGGTCTCGCGCGCCTGGGGAACGACGGCGCGTCGGCGCGAGGCATCCGCTCGCACGCCGGCGATGATCTCGGGGGCGCGCCGGGCGCGCTCGATGGTCGCTGACAGCGCCGACATCCGGTCATCGAGCAGGTCTTCGGCCCAGTCGCACAGCTGCACGATGCGGGCGTTGCGGGTGCGCAGCTCTTCGGCGGTGTCGGGGATCTCGTCGTGGTTCAGCTGGTTCAGCCTGAACGCCTCGCCCAGATGCTGCTTCACCGACGCGAGCGCGGTGCTGAGGTCGGTGGTCGCGTCGCGCCCGAGCTCGGCCTCGGCGAAGTGCAGCTCGTCGGCCGTGACCCGCACGCGTTCGTCGGCGGCGACGAGCGCGGTCTTCGCGCGCTGCGCGAGCGTGGCGTCTTGGGCCGCGAGTTCGGCGGTGTCGCGCTTGCGTCTGCCCCAGAATCCAGCCATGGATTCGATCCTATTGGCCCGAATCTTCAGTCTTGCCGTGAGGTGGGGCGGATGCCGCAGCCGCCCTTCGGGCTTCGCACCCCGAACCTCGCCGGGAGCACCAGCGCGGGCGTCGCCTCCACGGCCATGTCGGTCCTCCCGTGCGCCGGCCGCCGATCCCGCCCGCGGAGCCGGGAGCGGGAGCGCCCGCGGAAACGGGCGCTACATGTCTACATCGCTACATCGCTACATCGCTACAGGGTTTTCGAACCGAACCCACCGGCAGGCGTCCCGGCGTGCGACCACCATCGCGAGCGACGACGCCGCCGTCGCCTCCGCGAGCGTGCGGCCGCGGCATCCGCTCGGACGACCTCGACGCGGTCCTCGCGCTCGTCGAGCACCCGGCGGAGCCCTCTGCCGAGCGGTCGCCGGCTACGGCGCGCCCGGCAGGCTCTCGCAGGCGCGGTGGTCGCCGTCGGCGTCGAGCCGGGCGATGTCGCCGTAGTAGGGGTAGTAGCGGTCGAACCAGGCCTGCGCCGAGGCCCAGGTGCTGAAGTCGCCGCAGTCCACGTCGGCGGGGCGCGAGGGCGTGGTGGGCGCCGGCGTCGGCTTCGGGGCCGGCTTCGCCGGGGTGGTGCAGACGTTCAGCGAGCCGACGGCGTTCGAGATGACGCCCGTGCCGCCGAGCAGCACGATCGTCTTCGGGTCGAGCGCGAGCACCTGGTCGCGCACGACCTTGGGCACGCAGGACTTCTCGACGAGGAAGAGCGGCGAGTCCGTCGCGCCGGCGAGCGCACCGCCCGCGAGGGCGTCGGCGTAACCGCTGCCCACGGCGAGGTAGACCGTGCTCGCGGTCGGGAACACGGCCTTGTTGATCGCCACGGCGGTCGAGTAGCGGTCGGTACCGGAGTGACGGTTCACGGTGAACGAGCTCTTCAGCGAGGACTCGATACCCGAACTGACGGCGCCCGTGCCGCCGGCGATGCGCACGCGCGTCGTCTTCACGGCCTTGAGCGCATCGCGCGTGGCGGCGTCGACGCTGCCGCGCTTGCCGTCGACGAGCACGACAGGGCCGCCCTGCTTCGCGGCGGCGGCCGAGGCCGACAGCGCGTCGGGGAAGTCGCGACCCGTGGCCACGAACGACGTGCCGCTTCGCGCGGGCCCGGATGTCGCGAGCGCACGGCTCGTGGCATAGCGGTCGGCTCCGGAGATGCGCGTGACCGGTGCGACCGTGGCCAGCTTCTTCTGGACGGCGCTGCTCACGACGCCGGTGCCGCCGGCGATGATGATCTGCTTGGGCTTCAGCCGCGTCACCTGCGTCCAGATCGACGAGGGGATCGCGCTCTTCGTCACGAGGAGCAGCGGGCTGTCCTGGACGCCCGCGACGCCTGACGCCGACAGCGCGTCGGGGTAGTTCGCGCCCGACGCGACGTAGACGACCGGAACGCCCGGCTTGAACCGGCTCGCGATGGCGGCGGCGGTCGCGTAGCGGTCGGCTCCGGCGAGTCGGTGCACGCCCGCGGCGAGCGGGGTCACGCCGCCGCCGGGGGCCGGGGCCGGCGTGGTCGGCTTCGGGGCCGGCGTGGTCGGCTTCGGCGTGACGGTCGCGGTCGGCGTCGTGGTCGGCGTCGGCAGGTCGGTGCGCACGGCGGGCGCGATCATCGTGGTCGATCCGCAGTACGTGGTGAGCAGCCCCTGCAGGGCGGTCTTCTCGGCGGCGTCGACAGAGAGGCGCCAGCGGGTCTTGACCTCGATCCAGTCGATCGCGTACTCGCACCGTGCGGCCGCGTTCGTCGGCACCCACTTCGCGGGGTCGCTGTCGGACTTGGCCTGGTTGGTGCCCGAGGTCACCATGCGCAGCGTCGCGTCGATCGAGAGGTCGTTGGCGTAGTCGGAGCGCTGGGCGCTCGTCCACGCGTAGGCACCCGAGACCCAGGTCTCCTTCAGGGCGACGACGTGGTCCATCTCGAGCAGCGTCGGGTCGGTGACGACCGCGCCGTCGTACGAGGAGAGCCACCGGCCTGCGGTCACGGTGCAGGTGCCGGTCACGGTCGCCGGCACGAGCGACTCGGCGATGAGCACCTCCTGCCGGGTGCGGCAGCCGTCGCCGTCGGCGTCGATGCCCTCGGCGAAGAGATCGCGGTCGTACGTCACGGTCGACGGCGTCACGACCTTCAGTTCGGCGAGCAGGGCGGCCGGCGTCACGGTCGAACCGGCCGTCGCGGCCAGCGCGGGGGCCGGAACGAGGACGCCGGTGAGGGCGAGCGCGGGAATGACGAGCGCAGCGGCAAGACGGGACACGGGCGGACTCCAAGCAGGGGGGAAAGACCAACGCTAGGCAGCCGAACCCGCGAATTCGCTGGAGAACCCCCGCACTGGGGGTGCGCTGAAGCCCTGATCACCCCCGAATTGGGGCAGAGCGGATGCCGCGGCGCGGCCGGCGCTCGGTCGCCGACGCCGACGCCGGTCGGCGATCCCGCCCGTGGCGCCACCGGGCGATCCGCATCCGTGACGCCGCGGGAGTGGCCGCGAAAACGGGCGCTACATCGCTACATCGCTACAGGGTTTTCAAACCGAACCCACCGGCATCCGTGCAGCGGCATCCGCTCAGAAGACCTCGACGCGGTCCTCGCGCTCGTCGAGCACCCAGAGATGCGACGCCACGGCCCGGTAGAGGCGGTGCGGCGCCGCGCCGGTGACGCTGCCCTCGGCCCAGGGACGCAGGCCCGAGGCGCGGCATCCGGCGTTGTAGACGTCGAGCGCGTCCTCCACGCCGTCGTCGGGCACCGGCTCGGCGAGCGCCTCGGCGTAGACCGCGGATGCCTCGCCGACGGGCGTCGTCGAGTCGTACACCGTGAGCGCGATCTCGGCGCGCGCGGCGATGTTCGCCGAGTGCCGGCGCGCGGGACGCGAGACCCAGACGAACTCGCGCAGGTCGCGCACCGCGAACCAGACGGGGGTCGCCCAGGGGCGGCCCGACGCATCCGCCGTGGCGAGCGTCAGGTAGGCGTTCGCGTCGAGGATCCGCCGCGCAGTGGCCGCGGCGCCCGACGGGGTCTCATCAGTGGCCATGCTCATGGCTACCATCCCCGACCCGCGGCGGCGGGTTGCCCACGGGCGTTGCGGCAGGACCGCACCCGAGAACAGCGCGCGGCATCCGAACTTCACCGCGATGTAACACCGTGGTCTCTCCGATGCGACACGGGCTCGATACCGTTCGAACAACCCGGCAGCGGCCGCGGCCACCCACCGGCGCCCGATCCCGTCCCGCACCCGACGACCCCGGCGCCCGCACACGCATCTGGAGAGCCCGACCATGAACCTCCGTCTCTGCGCATCACTCGGCCTCGGCGCGGCACTCGTCGCCGGCGGCCTCGCCATCGCCACACCCGCCCTCGCGGAACCCGTCATCACCGGATCCGCCACCGTCACCCTCGACTTCACCACCGCGGGCCGCGTCGACGTCACCGTCGACGCGGTCAACACCTCCGACGTGCCCGCCTACGGCTCCGCCGTCGTCACCGCCCCCGACGGCACCGAGTACCCCTTCGGCCCCCGTCTCTTCGCCGCCGGCGAAGCCTGGGTGTACGAGAAGACCCTCCTCGGATACTCCTGCGGCGACCTCGACCTCGTCGCGGCGATCGCCTTCGGCGCCTCCGCCACCGGCATCGACCCCGAGTGGACCACCAGCATCGTCACCCACCCGAGCCCGCTCGTCACCGTCATCGGCTGCGACGTGCCGCCGACGGACCCGCCCACCGACCCGCCCGTCGAGACCGACCCCCCGACCGACCCGCCGACGGACCCGCCGACGGACCCGCCCGTCGAGACCGACCCGCCCGTCGAGACCCCGGTCGACGAGACCCCGATCGACGAAGCGCCCGTCGACGAGACCCCGGCCGAGGAAGCCCCCGTCGACGCGGCACCCGCCGCCACCGACGTCACGCCCGTCGCCACGACGACCTCGTCGACCACGACGCCCGCCCTCGCCGAGACCGGCGTCGACGGCGACCGCATGGCCATGGTCGCCGGCACCGCCGTGGTCGGCCTGATCGCCGGCGGCATGATCCTCCTCGGCCGCCGCCGGGCGCGCGCCGGCAGGTAGCGCCGACACGGCACGACGGATGTCGCGGGCACGACCCCGCCCGCGGCATCCGTCGCCGTAGGCTTCACCGCAGGAGGCCACCATGACCGAGCGGATGCCGAAGAAACTGTACGAGCACGAGCTGAAGCGACTGCAGGCGCAACTCGTCGACATGCAGGCGTGGGTGCAGCAGTCGGGCGCCCGCATCGTCGTGATCTTCGAGGGGCGGGATGCCGCGGGCAAGGGCTCCACGATCAAGCGCGTCAGCGAGTACCTCAACCCGCGCGTCACGCGCGTGGTCGCCCTGCCGACGCCGAGCGTGCGCGACAAGACGCGCTGGTACTTCCAGCGGTACGTGTCGCACCTGCCCGCCGCGGGCGAGATCGTGCTCATGGACCGCTCCTGGTACAACCGGGCGGGCGTCGAACGCGTCATGGGCTACTGCACCAACGAGGAGTACCACCGGTTCCTGCATCAGGCGCCCATCTTCGAGCGCATGCTCGTCGAAGACGGCATCATCCTGCTGAAGTACTGGTTCTCGGTGTCGGACGTCGTGCAGGAGGAACGGTTCCGCTCCCGCCTCGAAGACCCCATGCGGCGGTGGAAGCTCAGCCCCAACGACGTGCTCTCGATCACGAAGTGGGAGGACTACTCGCGCGCGAAGGACGCCATGTTCGCCGCGACCGACATCTCGGAGGCGCCCTGGTACGAGATCGAGAGCGACGACAAGCGCACCTCGCGCATCAACATGATCGCCCACCTGCTCTCGAAGATCCCGTACGAGGAGGTCGAGCGCGAGCACATCGAGATCCCGCCGCGCCCGGCCTCGGGCAACTACGAACGGCCGCCGCGCGAATGGGCGAACCTCGTGCCCGACCACGCCGCCGAGGTCGTGCGCGCCGCCGAGGGGTGATGCCCGGCGCGCGCCTCGCGGAAGGCTGACACGCGGAGGGGCGCGGATGCCGCGGTGCCGGCGCCGTTCGAGAGCCGCCGCTACCCGCGCCCGCGCTCGGCGAGCACGGCGGCCTCGGTGCGCGACGCGACGCCGAGCTTGCGCAGGATCGCCGAGACGTGCACGCTCGCGGTCTTCGTCGAGATGAACAGCCGCTCGCCGATCTGCCCGTTCGACAGCCCCTCGGCGACGAGATCGAGCACCTGCTGCTCGCGCGCGGTGAGCGGCTCGGCGGTTCCGGCGGATGCCGCGGCTGGCCGTGCACCGCGCCGCGGTTCGAACCCGGGCGCCCCGCCCCGCGCCGGGTCGAGCCCGGCGCGTCGCGCGAACTCGCCCGCCAGCCGTGCGAACAGCAGCACGCCGCGCTGCTCGGCCACCTCCCGCGCACGCAGGCAGGTGTCGGCGGCCGAGGCACGGTCGCCCGCGGACACCTCGGCCTGCGCGAGCCGGAGCAGCGCGTAGGGCAGCACCTGCACCTGCATCGACGGGTCGTCGGCGGCGGCGACCGCCACTCGCCAGAGCCGCGGGTCGGCGCCTGACGGGGCGCCGTCGCCGGACGGGTCGCCGACAGGCTCGCCGCCGCCCAGCTCGGCGTCGAAGACCGCGCGCCAGCGGGGCGTCGTCGACCACGGGGGCATCGCGTCGAACTCGGCCCGCAGGCCCGCGGCGAGCGCGTCGAACTCGCCCGCCGAGACGAGCCCCTCGTCGGCCCGGTCGACGAGCACGCGCGCCCGCAGCGCGAGCATGGGCATGCCGAGCGCGGGCAGGGTCGTGCAGTCGGCGGGCTGCACGCGTTCGAGCACGGCGGACGCGCCCGCGAGGTCGGCCTCGGCGAGCCGCATCCAGGCGAGGTACGTCACCTGCGCCAGCCGGTTCTGCACCTCGGTGCGGGCCCACGCGTCGAGGGCCTCCCGGCGCACGGCGATCTCGCGCTCGGCGCCCGCGAAGTCGTCGCGCCAGACCGCGGCCTGGGCCGACAGCTCCCCCACGAACACGTCGATGCCGGGCGACACCCCCAGCGAGCGCAGATGCCGCAGCGCCCGGTCGAGGCGCTCCCAGCGCCCGGTCTCGAGGCAGGCCTGCACGAGGTTCACCTCGAGCGTGCTGCCCCACATGCGCTCGCGGCCCGAACGCGTCGCCTGCGCGATGGCCGACTCCGCCACGGCGATCGCGTCGTCGTACCGGCCGAGCTGCAGGTGCACGTCGCTCTCGGTCATGGCGTGGCGGTACCGGTCGTTCGAGTCGCCCCAGTCCACCCGCGAGGCCTCCGCGATCAACGCGAGCCCCTCATCGATCTCGCCGAGCTGCACCAGCTGCCAGCCCAGGTCGCCCTCGGCCATCGCGCGGGTCGTGGCGCTCGCGCCCCGCCGCGCCATGACGACCGCCTCGCGCGCCATGGCGATGCCCGCCTCGGGCCGCCCCTCCGACGCGTCGCGCGAGGCGAGCCGCCACATCACCACGGTGCGGGTCTCGACGTCGTCGGGCGACTCCCGTTCGAGCAGGTCGAGCAGCTCCACGAGCTGCGCCCGCGCCTCGGGATGCGCGAGCTCGACCATCGCCCGCGACCGCATCAGCAGCAGCGCGGTTCGCAGATGCACGTCGGCCGCGGCATCCGCCCCACCCGTTTCGAGCTCGGCGAGCGCCTCCTCGACCCGCGCCAACGCCGTCTCGATGCCGGCGCTGTCCCAGGAGGCCTCGGCGACCTGCAGCAGCAGGCGGGCACGCGGCCGACCGGCGATCGCGGACGCCTCGGGTACGCGCCCCCACAGCGCGAGGCACTGCTCGCCGAACTCGGCGACGGCCGCGACGGCGAGGCTGTTGCGGGCCTCCTCCATGGCGGCGAGCGACGCGGCGAGGGCCCGGGGGGCGTCGCGCGCGGCGATCCAGTGCGACGCGACATCCGCAGCGGATGCCTCGCCGCCGGCCTCGAGCACCTCGGCGTAGCGGGTGTGCACGCGAACCGACTCGCGCGGCAGCAGGTCGGAGAGCAGCGCCTCGCGCACGAGCGCATGCCGGAACCCGTACCCGGCGCCGCTGGCCGTGATCATGTGCGCGGCGACCGCGGCCCGCACGTCGAGGTCGAGCTGGTCGGCGGGAACGTCGTGCACCGCCGCGAGCACCTCGTCGTCGACCGTCGCGCCGCCCGCCGCGAGCACGCGCACGAGCTCGCGGGTGCTCGGCTCGAGCGCGTCGTACCGCGCGAGCAGCACGCCCCGCAACGAGGACGGCAGCTCGCCCTCGCCGAGCAGCACGAGCTCCTCGACGAGGAAGGGCACCCCGCCGCTGCGGGCGACCACCCGTTCGAGCTCCGCCTCGGTCGGATCGGCCCCGAGGATCTCGGCCATCTGCGCGGCGACCTGCGCACGGCCGAGCCTGGCGAGCTCGATGATCGTCACCGCGCGTGACCGCTCCATCTCGGCGAGCACCGGACGCAGCGCGTGCCCCTCGCCCACGTCTTCGCTGCGCACCGTGAGCACGACCAGCACGCGGCCCGTCCGCAGCGCCCGCAGCAGCGTCATCAGCAGCGAGAGCGTCGCCGCATCGGCCCAGTGCACGTCTTCGAGCACGAGCAGCAGCGGATGCTCCGCCGCGACGCGCTCGACGAGCATCGCGATCGCGTCGATGAGTTCGTCGGTGCCCGAATCGGCGAGCGGACGGGCCTCGACGCCGAGCTCGGGCAGCAGGGTCGCGACGGCACGGACGCCGTAGCCCGCGGCATCCGTCACCGCTTCGACGCCGAGCGCCGCAACCAGCGCCCGCAGCATCGTGCGCACCGAGGCGAACGGGGCGCCGACGGAGCCGATGTCGACGCACTGGCCGGCCAGCACGATCTCGTCTTCGGGCAGCGCGGCGAGGAACTCCTCGAGCAGGCGGCTCTTGCCGATGCCGGCCTCGCCGGCGATGACGACGCCCCGTGGCGACCCCACGCGGCTCTCGTCGAGGGCGGCGCGAACCTCGTCGAGGCTCGACCCTCGCCCGATCATCACCGGACTCGTCACCCTCGAACGCACGGCGCCATCGTCCCACGCGGGCGCGGCGGGCGATAGATCCCCGACGAGGGGTGGGGCGGGCGAGGGCGACGTCACGGCGGGGCTCGGTGCGGGCTGGGCGCTGGCTCGGTGCGGACTCTGAGCGGGCTGCGCGCCGGCTCAGTGCGCGGCGC
Organism: Agromyces terreus; assembly: GCF_009749465.1. Classification (GTDB taxonomy): domain Bacteria; phylum Actinomycetota; class Actinomycetes; order Actinomycetales; family Microbacteriaceae; genus Agromyces; species Agromyces terreus. The sequence goes on along the minus strand of NZ_WBIS01000004.1, from coordinate 143,019 downwards.
GGGCGCCGTGGTGACCGAGGAGGTGCAGTCGCGCGGCGAGGCGGTGCATGCGGCCGCCTTCCAGTGCCGCCCCCGAGCGGACCGGGGCGGCGACGCCCGCCGCGGATGCGAGCTGCTCGGCGCGTCGCTCCGAGATCATGCGGTGCTGCTCGGCCCGGCGGGCCCCCTCGAGCGCGTCGCGGTTGAAAGTCGTGTCGACGAGGAAGTCGTGGGCGAGGTTCATGATCCGTGCCTTTCGAGGATTCCGGACCCGTTCGGCCCGATGCGTCCAGATTCCTCGCTGAGGCAGGCACGCCGGATCGGACATCCGCCCTATCTTCGCGGGCTCGTTCGCCGGCCCAGGGCGCTCGCGCGCGTCTGAGGTACCTCAGACGCGCGCGCGGCGGCTCGGATCAGTGAGATCGGATCAGCGGGATCGGCTCAGCGGGCCGGTCGCGCTCAGCGGCGCGCGAGCTCCGCACGACGCCTGCGCATGACCTGCAGTGCCGCGCCGAGCGCGAGCAGCAGGGTCGAGCCGGCGAGCCAGATCGACGGCTCGACGCCGGTCGCGGCCATGCCCGTCGCGGTGACGGCCGCCGGGCTCGGCTCGGGCGACGGCGACGGCGCGGGCGCGGGCGCGGGCCTGCGCTCGGGCTCGGCGACGGGGCCCACGGTCGAGATCTCGACGATCTCGCCGTCTTCGCCGACCGAGAACCACACCGACGTCGTGAACGCCTCGCCATCGGCGCCGACCGCGGTGACCCGCAACTCGTGCGCCCCGAACGGCACCTCGTCAGGCAGCGACGCTGCGACGTCGATCGTGCCGTCGGCCGCGACCACGCCGTCTTCGACGACGATCGGGTCGGAGAACATCGTCACGTCGAAGGCCGCGCCGGGCGCCAGTCCCGACCCGGTCACGATCACGCCCATGCCGGATGCCGCGTCGCCGGGTTCCCCGTCGAGCACGACGCTGAGCACGGGCTCGTCGACGACGACCGTGAACGCCCGCGCAACGGCCTCGCCGCTGGCGTTGGTCGCGGTGACCTCGACGTCGAAGCTGCCCGCCTCGGTCGGGGCTCCGCTGATCGTGCCGTCGGCGGCGAGCTCGAGCCCGTCGGGCAGCGCGCCGTCGGTCACGGCGAACGACACGGCATGCGCGGCCTCGAACACGAGGTCGGCGGCGACGTTCAGGTGCTGCATCGGCAGGTCGGTCGTGGCCCAGATCACGAGCGGAGCGTTCACGTCGCCCGTGAACTCGCGGGCGACCACGACATCGCCGTTCGTCGCCTCCACGGTGAACGCGTACGCGCCGAACGCGGTCGGCGTCCCCGTGATCGAACCGTCGGCGCCCAGCGTGAGCCCCGCCGGCAGCGCCCCGGCGGTGAGGGCGTAGCCCGTGGCATCCGTCGCCTCGAGGGCCAGCGCCGCATCGGCCGCGACGCCCTCGCGCAGCGCGCCGAGCGACTCCGTCACCCAGACCGGTGCGTTCCGGATCTCGATCGTGACGTCGGCCGTGCGCACCACGCCCACGGCGTTCGTCATGCGCACCTGCACGACCGCGGTGCCGGGCGCGACGCTCAGCAGCTTGCGCGCGTCGTCGGCGTCGGGCTCGAGCAGCTCACCGCCGCTGACGAGGGTGAGCGCGTCGAAGTCGCCGTCGACCACGTCATCGGGCCCGACCGCGAAGCTCCCGCCGGTGGTCAGGAGGATCGACGTCGGCCCGGTCCAGGCGGGCGGCGCGAGCACGTCGAGCGTGAACGCGCGGTCGACGTGCTCGTCGTCGGCGTTGGCCGCACGGACGGTGAAGGCGAACGAGCCCGCCGCGGTCGGCGTCCCTTTCAGCGTGCCGTCGGAGCCGAGCGACGCGCCCGGCGGCAGCATCCCGCCGGCGATGGTGAAGCTCGCGGCGTGCCTCGCGTCGAGGGCGACGCCGAGCGGCGCGTCGACGGCGACCTGCGCGAGCGCGTCGGTGACCCACTCGACGAGCGGCGTGTTGACCCTGCCCGTGAACTCGCGCGGGACGACCGCGATGCCGTTCGTCGCCTCCACGGTGAACGCGTACGCGCCGGCGGCGGTCGGCCTTCCCGTGATCGAGCCGTCGGCGCCCAGGGTCAGGCCCGCCGGCAGCGCGCCGGCGGTGAGGGCGTAGCCCGTGGCATCCGTCGCCTCGAGCGCCAGTGTCGCGTCGATCGCGACGCCCTCGCGCAGCGCGCCGAGCGACTCCGTCACCCAGACGGCCGCGTTGCGCACCTCGATCGGGATCACGACTTCCGTGTATCCCGCATACGGCGAGGCCAAGAACAACGTGATCGAGCCCGTGCCGGGCCGCAACCCCGTGACAGTGATCCCTGACCCGCTGAGCCCCACCTGGACCAAACCGATGGGACTTGAGAGGCCACTGAACTGCCCGCCCACGACGTCGCTGTACGCCAGGAAGATCGAGTCGCCCGTCGTGAGCAGGATCTCGGTCGGGCCCGCCCACGTCGCGGGCGGGGCAGGGTTCACGACGATGCTCAGAGAGCGGGTGATCGAGGACCCGTCGCTGTTGCCTCCGGTGATCGCCACGTCGAAGGTCCCGCTCGCGGTGGGCGTGCCGCTGAGCAGGCCGCCGGGCGTGAGGGTGATGCCGGCCGGCATGGCGCCGCCGGTGACCGAGAAGGCCTCGACGTTCGTGCCCGACAACTGCAGGTTCACGGGCACGCCGGCGGTGAACGGACCGACCGACGGCGCCGGCCACGCGATCGCGCGCGCGGCGATCAGCCCGCTGAGCACCTGGGCGGTCGACCCGCCTTGGCCCGTGGCCGTGACCGTGAAGGAGAACGACCCGACGGCAGCGGTCGCGGTTCCCGAGATCGTGCTGCCGACGAGCGTGAGCCCGGCGGGCAGCGAGCCGGACGTGACCGCGAACGAGGTGGCATCGGATGCCACGAGCCCGACGTTGACCGAATCGAGCCGGGTGATCGTGCCGAGCGTCGTCGTCGACCACACCGGCGCCGGGGTCACCGGCGCCGACTGCACCGTGACAACGGTGGTGTACGGCTGCATCCACGGCCCGCCGGGGAAGGTGACGTCGAAGCGCACGTTGTAGACGCCGGCGGTCGTCGGCGTGCCCGCGAGCCGGATGCCGCTGCCGTCGCCGAAGAACTCCAGCTCCATGCCTGGGGGAAAGGTATCGGCATACAGGGCTGAGTTCTCGGTCGTGCCCGGTTCGACCAGCACCGTCGGGGCGCCGGGGTCGACGCCCGCGGTGAAGGTGAGCGCGCTCGGCACGGTCGGAACCGCCTGCGCGGGCGCCGCCGCGCCCACGACGATGCCCGCTGCGACCACGAGCAGGGCGAGCACGCCGGCGACGGAACGGAAGAGTCTGCGGAGCATGCGGCGCTGCGTCACGGGGCGGGTCCTCTCACCTGGCGCGCAATGGCGCGGGGCCCGCGCCTCGCGGCACCTCACGCTATTGGGCCGATGCACCGCTCGCCACCCCCTCTTCGGGGCGACGGCGCGCCCGCGACATCCGTCGGATGCGAGCGCAACGCCTCGCGTGGGGTAGTCTCGACCAGCACGCGGAAACGCGGGCGGTGTGCGGATGTGGCGCAGTGGTAGCGCATCACCTTGCCAAGGTGAGGGTCGCGAGTTCGAATCTCGTCATCCGCTCGGAAACACGAAAGGCGGGCACCCGGTCGGGTGCCCGCCTTCGTCGTACGCCCGGTATCAGCGCTCGAAGACGACCTCGCCGCCGACGATCGTGACCGCCGTCTGCACCGACACCAGCGCGGCCGCGGGCAGCGCGAACGGGTCGGCCGTGGCGATCGCGAGATCGGCGCGCTCACCCACGCGGATGCGCCCGGGGCGGCCGAGCACGAGCGAGCTCGACCCGCTCGTGTACGCGGCGAGCGCCTGCTCGAGGCTCAACGACTGGTGCTCGGCGTCGAGCGTGGGCGGCTCGACGCCCGCGGGCAGCGGCGGCGCCTCGACGCCGGGAGGCAACGGCGCCCACCGGTTCACCACGACGTGGATCGCGAGCCACGGGTCGGCCGGCGACACGGGCCAGTCGGATCCCATCGCGAGCTCGGCGCCGCCGTCGGCCATCGTGCGGAACGGGTAGCCGCTCAGCATGCGCTCCTCGCCGATCATCGACACGACGAACGGGTCGGGCGCCGCCCAGAGGCCCTGGATGTTCGCGGTCACCCCGAGGGTGCCGAAGCGCCGCGCGTCGTCGGGCTGCACCATCGACAGGTGCGCGATGTGGTGGCGGGGGCCCGAGCCGTTCGCGGCCCGTGCCTCCTCGATCGCGTCGAGCGCCACGCGGATGCCGCGGTCGCCCATGATGTGCAGGTGCAGGGCGAAGCCCGCGGCATCCAATCGGGTGACGAACTCGCGGATCGCCGCCTCGTCGAAGTGCAGCTCCCCCGCGAACCCGTCGTCGGAATGGGTGCAGTAGGGCTCGAGCAGCGCCGCGGTCTCGCCGTGCGGCACGCCGTCGATCATGGCCTTCGCCGTCGACGTGTCGAACCCGGCGGCGGCGTTGCGCTCGCGCAGCCCGACGAAGCGCTCGACGAGCGCCGGAACCTCGTCGACCGTCAGGCCCGGCGGCACCCACAGGGCGCCCGAGACCGCGCTGGGCACCGACCCCTCGGCGATGCCGCGCAGGTACGCGGGCGTGGCGTCGGCCTTGCCGTTGTACTCGCCGAGGATCGCCTCGTGCCAGCCCGTCACGCCGAGCGACCACAGGTACTCCTGCGCGTTCAGCAGCCCCGCGTGCATCTCGTCGTCGGTCGACGGCGGCACGACGCGGCCCACGAGCTCGGCCGCCGACTCGTTGAGGTACCCGGTCGGATCGCCGTGCTCGTCGACGTGCACGTGCCCGTTGTGCGGCTGCGGCGTGTCTCGGTCGACGCCCGCGAGCTCGAGCGCCCGCGAGTTCACCCACAGCGTGTGGTGTCCGGCGTCGCTCAGCGCCACCGGACGGTCGGGCACGATCGCGTCGAGCTGCTGCCGCGTCGGCATGGGGAGCAGTTCGTGGCTCCAGCCGCCGCCCGTGACCCACTCCGAGGTCGTGCGCTCGGCGCCCGCCCGGATCAGCTCGAGGGTCTCGTCGACGCTCGCGGCCGACGTCAGATCGATGCTCAGGCGCTCGACCCCGGCGAACACGGCGTGCGCGTGCGCGTCGACGAAACCGGGGTGGATCACGGCGCCCGCGGCCTCCACCACCCTGGTGTCCTCGCCCGCCAGCTCGCGCACCCGTTCGTCGGAACCGACGCGCACGATGCGGCCGCTCGCGACCGCGACGGCGGTGTGCCCGGTGCGCACCGAGCCGTCGAAGACGCGGCCGTTCACGATGACGAGGTCGGCGGTTGGGGTCATGGAAGGTCCTTCTCTCAGGGCGGGTTCTGGGGGCGGGTTCGGTGGGGGCGGGCCTGGTGGGCGCCGCGGGGGGCGGATGTCGCGGCGGCCGGCTCAGACCAGCCGGAACACCCGGATGATCACGAAGCCGGGCTCGGCCCGCGCGTAGCCGATGAACTGCGATTCGGTCAGCCACTCGAGCTCGGGATGCTCGGTGCGGAACTGGAACGCCGTGCGGTAGTACAGCTCGCGTTCGCTCACCGGCTCGCCCCGGAGCATCCGCTCGAAGGTGTCGGGGTCGGTGCGCCAGAACCCGCGGTTGACGACCTCGACGCCGGCCGTGCCGTCGGACACCGTCGCCTCGATCGCGTAGCGGGCGTCGAGCGTCACCGTGAGGCCGCGGGCGTTCCACCAGTCGCCGCCGCCGTCGAGCACCGCGCCGCGCAGGCGCGGGCCGTCGAAGGTGCCGCCCGAGACACGTGCGAAGTGCAGGCCCTCGCCGGGTTCGCGCCCGCCGAGCGGCACGGGCTCCTCGACGTGGCAGCGCAGTTCGAAGCAGTACTCGAACTCCGGGTCCATCAGGGGTTCGGGGCTCATGGCGGTCACCGTCCGTTCTGCGTCTGGGTGCTGCGGGTCACCGTCGCCAGCGACGAGGTGCGGCCGAGCCGTCGTCGGCGAGGAGTCCATCCTGCACGCGGAATCGAGTCGAGCAGCAATCGGGTGTACTCGGCCTGCGGCGCGTCGAGGATGTCCGTGGCGGTGCCGTGCTCCTCGACGCGTCCCTGCCGCATGACGATCACGTGGTCGCAGAGGCGCCGGATCACGGTCAGGTCGTGCGTGATCATGAGCAGCGCAACGCCGGTGCTGCGGCGGATGTCGTCGAGCAGCGTGAGGATCTCGACCTGCGTGGTGACGTCGAGCGCCGACACCGCCTCGTCGAGCACGAGCAGCACGGGGTCGGCCGCGAGCGCCCGCGCGATCGCGACGCGCTGGCGCTGACCCCCCGAGAGCGCCCGCGGGCGCTGGTCGAGCAGCGCCTCCTCGAGGCGCACGTGGCCCATGAGCTCGCCGATGCGCCGGTCGAGCTCGGCCCGGGTCTCGCGCGGACGGTGCACGCGGATCGCCTCGGTCAGGCACTGCCGCACGGTCTGCCTCCGGTCGAGCGACTGGTACGGATCCTGGAACACCATCTGGGCGATCTTCGCGCGGCGCCGGCGTTCGCGTCCGCCGCGCGCCGGGGTGCTCCAGTCCTTGCCGCCGACCGCGACGACCCCCGAATCCGCCCGCTCGAGGCCGACCACGATCCGGGCCGCGGTCGTCTTGCCCGACCCGGACTCGCCGACGATGCCGAGCGAGCCGCCCCGGCGCAGCTGCAGCGAGACGTCGTCGACCGCGACGAGCGTCTCCTTGCCGCGGCCCGCCCGGCGCACCCGATACGACTTGCGCAGGCGCTCGATGCGCAGCATCGGCTCACCCTCGTCGCCGGCGGCGCGCATGGGCGGCGCCTCGTCGAGCGAGGCCGCCATGAGCGTCTTCGTGTACTCCTCGCGGGCGTTCTCTCGCATCGTCTTCGCGCGCAGCGTCTCGACGATGCGTCCGTGCTGCATGACGTTCACCCGGTCGCAGACCGCGCCCGCGAGCGCGAGGTCGTGCGTGATGAACAGCATCGACAGCTCGCGGTGCGTGCGCAGGTCGGCGATGACGGCCATGACCTCCTCCTGCGTGGTCACGTCGAGCGCGGTGGTGATCTCGTCGGCCAGCAGGATGTCGGGATCCATCGCGAGGGTCGCCGCGATCATGACGCGCTGCAGCAGCCCGCCCGAGAGCTCGGCCGGGTACTGGCGCAGACGCCGCCCCGGATCGCTGATGCCGACCTCGTCGAGCAGGTCGAGCGCGCGCCGGTTCGCCGCGGCCGGCTTGGTGCCGGCGACGTGCACGAGTGCCTCCGTCATGAAGTCGCCGATCGTGCGGAGCGGATTCAGGTGCGCCCGCGGCGTCTGGAACACCATGCCGAGGCGCCGTGCGCGCAGGTCGCGCAGCTCGCGCGCGGGCATGTCACCGACATCCCGGCCGTCGATGCGGATGCCGCCGACGGTCGTGAAGCCCTCGGGGAGCAGCCCCGCGACCGCGCGCACCGTGAGCGTCTTGCCCGAGCCGGACTCGCCCACGAGCCCGACCGCCTCGCCGCGGCCCACGTCGAGCGTGCTCGCGAACACGAGCTGGCGCGGGTCGCCCGCGGTCGGCGCGAAGATGTCGAGCGCGTCGATCTCGAGTACCGGTCGGGTCATCGTTCCTTCTCCTCGGCCCAGGTGGTGACGCGGGCGCCGATGACGCCGACGGCGAGCACGGTGACGACCACGAGGATCGCCGGATACACGGACTGCTCGAACGCCCCCGACAGCAGCCCCGCCTGACCGGCGGCGATCATCGACCCCCAGTCGGGCGCGGGCGGCTGCTGCCCGAGGCCGAGGTACGAGATGGCCGAGAGGTCGAGCATCGCGTAGCCGAACCCGATCGCGGTCTGCGCCGCCACCACGGGCACGAGCGCCGGCACGAGGTGGCGGAAGCAGATCGCCGGGCTCGACACGCCCTGCACCCGCAGCGCGGCCGTGTACGGCTTGCCGAGCTCTCGCGACGCAGCCGTGCGCACGAGCCGCGCGACGACCGGGATGTACGCGATCGACAGCGCGACGACCGGTGCGAGCAGGCCCTTGCCGAACACCGCGACCGCGAGCACGGCGATCACGATGCCGGGGATCGCGAAGATCACGTCGATCAGCCGGGCGATGCCGCCGCTCACCCAGCCGCCGAACCACGCCGCGGCGAGCGCCAGCGCGACGCCCGCGAGCGTCGACAGGAGCACGACCCCGATGGGCGCGAAGACGCTCGCGCCGGCGCCGACGAGCACGCGCGACAGGATGTCGCGGCCTACGTCGTCGGTGCCGAGCGGGTGGGCGAGGCTCGACGCGCCGTTCACGGGGCCGACGTAGAGCTCGGTCGGGTCATACGGCGCGATCCACGGCCCGATGGCGGCGAGCACCGCGATGACGCCGAACACGATGAGCGCGATGCGGAACACCCAGTCCCGCTTCGCCGCCCGGCGCGCGACGGCCGGCACGGCCCCGTTCGCGATCTGCACGACGCTCATGCCGCGCTCCTTCCGCCGACGCTCGTCGGATCGATGAGGGCGCTCCACAGGTCGGCCGCGGCGTTCAGCACGACGAAGATCGTGACGAGCAGGAGCGAGACGATCTGCACGACCGGGAGGTCGGCACGGGCCGCGGCCTGCACGAGCAGCGACCCGATGCCGCCCAGGCCGAACGCGACCTCGGCGATCGCCGACGCCGCGAACAGGCCGGCGATCGTGGTGCCGGTGATCGCGAGGATCTGCGGCGACGCGTTGCGGAACACGTGCACGCCGAAGATCCGCGATCGCGGGATGCCGCGCACCCGGGCCGTGTCGACGTGCTCCGACTGGAGCTGCGCGACGAGCGAGCCGCGCGTGACCCGGCTGATGTACGCGACGAAGAGCACGGCGAGCGAGACGGCCGGCAGCACGAGATGCCACAGGCGGTCCCAGCCGGCGTCGCCCTCGCCGTACACGGGGAACCAGCCGAGCGTCTTCGCGAAGATCCAGATCAGCAGGATCGCGACGACGAAGGTCGGCAGGGCCATGCCGAGCGAGGTGAGCACGCCGACCGTGCGGTCGACGGCTCCCCCGCGCATCGCGGCGACGACGCCCGAGCCCACCCCGAACACGAGGATGAGGAGCACGGTCACCATGACCAGCTGGAGCGTGATGACGAACCGCGGGGCGACGAGCGTCATCACGTCGGTCTTGTAGACGAAGGACCGGCCGAAGTCGCCCTGGAACGCCGAGGTCAGCCAATCCCAGTACCGCGCCCACACCGGATCGTCGAGGTGGTACTCGAGGCGGATCTGGTCGATGAGCTCGGGCGTCGGCTTCGCGCCGCCCGCGAGGGCCGCGATCGGGTCGCCCGTGAGCAGCACGGCGGAGTAGATGACGATGCTCGCCAGGAACAGCGTCAGCAGCAGGCCGCCGAGCCGCTCCAGCAGCATCCGGGTCATGGCGTTCACGTGGCCGGTCCTCGTCTCACTCGCGTCCGGGACTCACTCGCCGCCGAGGTGCAGCGCCCAGGGGCTGCTGTACGCGGCGACCGACGTGGTGACTCCGGTGAGGTCGTCGTTCAGGTAGGTGAGCTGGTAGGTGCCCGCGAGGGTGACCTGCAGGTAGTCCTGCGCGAAGATCTCCTGCGCGGCGACGAACTCGTCGGCGGCGGTCTTCTCGTCGACCGCGTTGCGCGCGGCCTGGAGGTGCTGCGTGACCTCGGGGTTGTCGTAGCCGCTCCAGTTGAAGACGCCGCCCTGGTCGGCCGGCAGCATGAACAGCGACGGGTAGCCGAGTACGCCGGGCGTCTCGAGGTAGCCCTGCGTGGCGACGAAGTCGATGCCCTCGCGCTTCGTGGGGTCGTAGAACAGGGCACCGAAGTCGGCCGCCTGCATCTCGTCGATCTCGAGGTCGAGCCCGATCTGCTTCGCGGCGCTCTGCATGATGGTCGCCGTCTGCGCGAACTCCTTGGCGCCGGCGGGCACGGCGACGACGAGCGGCACGCTCGTGTCCTCGCCGCTCTCCTCGACGAGGGCCTTCGCCGCGTCGAGGTCGACCTTCGGCTCGGCGAGCGCGTCGTAGCCGGCCTGGTAGATCGGCGCCTCGGTCATCGCCTGGAACGAGAACTCGGGCACGATCGTCTTCTGCACGGTTCCGAGGCCGTTCGCGACGGTCTCGAGGTACTGGTCGCGGTCGATCGCGAGGCTGAGGGCCTCGCGGATCTTCGGATTCGCGCCCGCACCCGTGGCCGATGCCGGGCCGAAGCTGTACGACGCGGTCGAGTGGCCGACGGTCAGCGTGCCCGCCCCGTCGCCCTCGAGCACAGCGCGGGCTCCGGGCGACACGTTGATGGCGCCGTCGATCTCGCCCTGGGTGAGCGCGGTCGCGAGCGTCGAACTGTCGGACACGAACGTGTACGTCAGCGTCTTCACGAGCGGCGCGCCGTTCCAGTACTGCTCGTTCGCGGTGGTCACGATGTCGCCGCCCGGCGTCCAGGCGCCCGGGGCGAGCTCGTAGGGCCCGGTGCACATGAGTCCGGCCTCGGGGGTGCCGAGCGCCTGACCGGCCGCCTCGCCGAAGGCCTTCTGCATGACGGCGCCGCCCTGTCCGGCGATCGCATCGCGGAACGTGGAGTCGGGGGCGACGAAGTGCACGGTGACCTCGTTCGGCCCCGTCGCGACGATGCCGGCCGCGGCATCCGGCACGACGAGCGCGAACGCGCCGAACCACTGCGAGGCCGGGTTCAGGTTCTGCTGCAGGCTCCAGGCCACGTCTTCGGCGGTCACGGGGCTGCCGTCCCAGAAGGCGACGTCGTCGCGCAGCGTGATGACGAAGGTCACCGGGTCGACGAACTCGGCGCTCTCGGCGATGCCGGGCGCGATCGAGAAGTCGGGCTGCAACGACAACAGGTTGTCGCACAGGTTCGGCACGATCAGGTTCGCGGATGCCGCGGGGTTGAGGGTCGCGGGCTCGCCCTCGACGATGGCCCAGGTGACGTCGTCCACGGGCTGCGTCGCCGCCGGCAGCACGTCGACGAGGGTGATCTCGGCGGTGTCCCCGTCGGGGTCGGCCCCGCCGCGGGGCGTGCAGCCGCAGAGTGCGAGCATGGTCGCGCAGGCGACGGCGCCCACGGCGATTCCGGTTCGTTTCATGGTCTTGTCCGTTCGTCGGTGATGCGGGGGTACGGGGGTGGGGCAGGAGCGGTGCGGGTGCTCAGGCGAGCAGGAACACGCGGATGCAGACCTGGTCGTCCTCATCCCGTGCGAGCCCCACGAACTGGTGCTCGGCGAGCCAGCGGTGCGGCGCGGCATCCGTCTGGAACACCGGTGCCGTGCGGAAGTAGAGGCCCGGTTCGTCTTCGGGCACCTGCTCGCCGGCGTCCATGCGCCGCAGGATGTCGGGGGTCGCCCGGAAGTAGCCGCGGTTCAGGATGTCGATGACCGCGCCGTCGTCGGCGCGGATCAGGTATCTCGCCTCGAGCTGCGCGGTGCCCGAGCGTTCGACGGCCCAGTCGCCGCCGCCGGGCAGCACCTCGCCGTTCAGGCGCGGCCCCGAGACGCTGCCGCCGGTGATCGGGGTGAACGAGAGCTGCTCGTCGGGTCCGCGGCCGATGTGCAGGTCGCGGTCGATGGTGGCGCGGATCTCGAACACGTACTCGAGCGTCGGATGCATCACGGGAGGTCTCCTTCGAGGACGGTGAGGGTGAGGCTGAGGCCGTCGGCGCCGCCGACGACGAGCTGCTGCCGGTTGGGGCGGGTCTCGCCCCAGGTCCACGGGTCGGCGCCGGTGCCCGGCTGCGGAAGGAACTCGGGGTAGTCGCTGCTCGACACGTGCACCCGCAGGCGGTGCCCGGTACGCAGGCGGTAGCCGAGCTGCCCGAGGTCGATCTCGAGCACGCCCGGCTCGGTCGCGTCGCGCAGCTGCAACTGCCCTCGGGCGATGCGCAGCGCCGTGCCGTCGGGGGCGACGTCGAGCAGGCGCACGAAGCAGTCCATGACCGGACCGTCGGATGCCACGCGCACGCGCGCCGACACGGGGCCCGCGAGGTCGACATCCGCCGTCGCCGCCGCCGCGTCGAAGCGCAGCACGTCGTCGCGGTCGCCGATGGGCGACTCGTCGGGGCGGGCGAGCAGGAACGAGAAGGCGTCGGGCGCGCTCGAGGGCACGAGGTCGGCGGGGTCGTGCGTCCACTCGAGGGTCGTGGCCGGCTCGGGCGCGGCGCCGGGCCGGGCCGTGAGCCCGCCGTCGGACGTGGCGCGGAGGGCGACGCTGCGCACCCCGGCCGGCGGCCAGCTCGGCTCGGTGCGCAGCTCATCGGTGCCCGCGAGGCTCCACACGACCTTCGGCAGGTCGGCGGCCGTGCCGTTGCCGCGCACGAACACGTCGAAGAACGCGATGGCCGGGTCGAGCGTGCGGGGCAGCAGGTCCAGGATCTGCTGCTCGCTGCGCTCCGGCACGCGGTCTTCATCGGCCTCGAGCAGCCGGAAGCTCTCGTGGTCGATCGACTCGATGCGCAGGTGGTGGTGCGCATCCCAGTTGGGGTGCGCGGCGATCGCGGCGACATCCGCCCACGACAGCGGAGCACAGTTGTCCCACCATCCGATCGTGTGCAGCGTCGGCACCGACCTGCCGGCGAACGGGCTGCCGCCGGGGAACCGCGGCAGCAGCACGGGGTGCGGGTACCACTGGTCGTACGAGAGGCCGCGGCGGCCGACCTCGGCCATGAACTCCTCGGCCTGGGCGGCGAAGTCGCGACGCTCCCAGTCGGGCTCCCAGTGCAGGGCGTCGTTCTCGAAGAACTGCGTGAGCGGATACATATAGGTCACGCCCCACTCGATGCGGCGCGTGCGCGTGGCCGGATCGGGCCGCACGGGCTCGCCGAGGCCGGTGCCGGTCACGCGCGGCGCGATCGCCTTGAGCGCCGGGTGTCCGCTCGCGGCGGCGGCCCACTGCGTGTACCCGTAGTAGCTGTCGCCCCACATCGCGACGTTGCCGTTCGACCAGGGCTGCTGCGCGATCCACTCGAGGGTGTCGTGGCCGTCGTCGACCTCGTTGACGAAGAGGAGCGCGTCGCCCTCCGAGCGGAACTTGCCCCGCACGTCTTGCGCGACCACCCGGTAGCCGTGCCGGGCGAAGTACTCGGCGATCTGCGGGATGAAGCAGTACACGCCCGACTTGTCGTAGGGCAGGCGGATCAGCACGGTGTCGCCCGGCGTCGCGTCGGCCTCGTCGGGGGCGCCCGGCAGGTAGACGTCTGCGGCCAGCCGAACCCCGTCGCGCATGCGCACCCTGGCCGGGAACGACGCCGGGCTCTCGGGCGCCGGGGGGATGCGCAGGATGTCTGGCACGGAGGTCTCCTCTCGGGGCATCGGACCCGGATCGGGAGCGATGTGACGGTCACGCTACGGCTCCCTCAATAGTTAGTCAAGTCTGACTAGACTAGACTTTATGCAGCCGTTACACTCGGCTGCAGTCGGCCCCGCCGGCCCGCCCGAGAGGAGCCGCATTGGCACGTCCGTCCGTCGCCGCCGAGCGTCGCGAGCAGATCATCGACGCCACCATGACGACCATCGCCGAGCACGGCATCCACGGCACGACCCTCGATCGCATCGCGGATGCCGCGGGCATGTCGCGCGGCCACGTGCGCCACTTCGTCGGCAACCGCGACCGCCTCCTGCACGACACCGCGCTCGCCGTCTTTGCCGACCCCGACGGCGAACCCGTCTCGATCCTGCCCACCGACGTCGCCGACCTCGCCGGCGCGCTCGACTACCTCTTCGGCGCCGAATTCAGCACCTCCGACCGCGAGAACGCCGTCGTGCTCGGCCTCGTCGAACTCGCCCGGGTCACCCCCGACATCGCCCAGGTGCTCACCACCGCCTACACGGCCACCCGCGTGCAGCTCGCGGACCTCGTCGCCAGCGCACACCCCGACGCCGGCCGCGAGGCCTGCGTCACCGCCGCCTACAGCATCCTCACCTCGGCGCTCGGCTCGGTGTTCCTCGGCGACTTCGACGCCGACCCCGCACGCGCCGTGCACTCGCGCGCCGCCGCCGAGGCGCTGCTCGCGACGCTCTGAGCGGCGGGCGACCGGCTGTGCGGGCTTCGGGCAGGCGCTCCGGCTTCGCGGGCGACCGGCTACGCGCTCGACCGGCTGTGCGGCGCCTCCGAATCGTGACGCCCCGCGTCGCGTCGGGAATGCCCGGCCCGCGGCATCCGGTTGCCCCTTGCGTACCGCGAACCGCGCGGAGTACCGGAAGGAACCACACCGCATGACCATCCTCGTCACCGCCGCCTCCGGCCACCTCGGCCGCCTCGTCGTCGACGCCCTGCTCGCCCGCGGGGCCGAGCCCGGCGAGATCGTGGCCGGCGCACGCGACACCTCGAAGCTCGCGGATGTCGCGGCCCGCGGCATCCGCACCGCAACGCTCGACTACGCGAAGCCCGAGACCATCGCCGCAGCCCTCGACGGCGTCGACACCGTGCTGCTCATCTCGGGGTCGGAGGTCGGACAGCGCATCGCGCAGCACCGCAACGTGATCGACGCGGCGAAGGCCGCCGGCGTCGCGAAGCTCGTCTACACGAGCGCGCCGAACGCGACGACCGCCGACTACCCGCTCGCCCCCGAGCACAAGGCCACCGAAGAGCTCATCGCGGAGTCGGGCGTGCCCGCCGTGATCGTGCGCAACAACTGGTACATCGAGAACTACGCCGCGGATGTCGCGCGCGCCGCCGAGACCGGCGTCGTCTCGTCGTCGACCGGCGAGGGTCGCATCGTGGGTGCCACGCGCGCCGACCTCGCGGATGCCGCAGCCGTGGTGCTGCTCGAGGGCGGCCACCTCGGCCGGGTCTACGAGCTCTCGGGCGACGAGGCCTTCACGTACGCCGACATCGCCGCCGCCGCAGCCGAGGTGCTCGGCCGCGAGGTCGCCTACACCCCGCTGACCGCCGAGCAGCAGGCCGCGGCGCTCGAGGCGGCCGGACTCGACGCCGGCACCATCGGATTCGTCACGTCGCTCGACGCCGGCATCGGCGCGGGGGTGCTCGAGGTGCCGACCGGCGGCGTCTCCCGCCTCACGGGTCGCCCCACGACGCCGCTCGTCGACGGGCTCCGCGCCGCGCTCGACCCCTCGACCGCGACCGCCTGAACGACGGCGGACGGCGGATGCCGCGGGGCTCGGGTCACTCGACCGGCCCCGCGGCATCCGCCGTTCGCGCCGCCTCCTAGCACCTCACCGCCTGCGTGCGGAAGACCCGGTCACGCCGATTCTCTGCACGTTCCGCCGGTATCGTGCGACATCGTCGCAACCCCTTGATGTACCCAGTTCGGGGGTGCCATGCTCGCGCAAAACGCTTCGATGTAAGGAGAGTCATGCGTAGATTCCGCACCATCGCCGCAACATCGGCGATCGCGCTCGGGCTGACGGCGCTCGCCGCCGCACCCGCCAGCGCGTTCACCGCAGACGTCAGCCAAGACGTCGGCGAACAGGAATACGTGGTGCTGTTCGCCACGGGAACCTCCTCGGCGGCCGCCGAGGCCGCCGTCACCGCAGCCGGCGGCACGATCGTCACGCAGAACACCGATGTCGGCGTCGCGACCGTGCGCACGACCGACGCGGACTTCGCCGCCGAAGCGCTCGCCCAGGGCGCCATCGAGGGCACCGCGCAGAACCGCGTCATCGCCGACGTGCCCGACGAGGCCGTCAGCGGCGAAGAGGCGAAGAAGCTCGACGAGGCCGAAGCCGAGGTGCGCGCCGGCGGCGGCACGACCCCCGCCGCACCCGCCGCCTCCGCCGCCAAGAAGGGCAAGGGCGGCCAGACGCTCACCGCCGAGCCGCTCGCGCCCCTCCAGTGGGACATGCAGCAGATCGGCGCGACCGTCGACGGCTCCTACAAGGTCGAACGCGGCAGCAGCAAGGTGCTCGTCGGCATCCTCGACACCGGCGTCGACGGAACCCACCCCGACATCGCGCCCAACTTCGACGCGAAGAAGAGCCGCAACTTCACCGTCGACATCCCCGTCGACGCGAACGGCGACACGATCGACGGCCCCTGCGAGGACGAAGCCGACGGCTCCTGCGAGGACGCGGCGAACGTCGACGAGAACGGGCACGGCACGCACGTCGCCTCCACGATCGGCTCGCCCATCAACGGCATCGGCATCGCCGGCGTCGCCCCCGACGTGAAGCTCGTGAACCTGCGCGCCGGCCAGGACTCGGGGTACTTCTTCCTGCAGCCGTCGATCGACGCCCTCACCTACGCGGGCAAGATCGGCGTCGACGTCGTCAACATGAGCTACTACGTCGACCCGTGGCTGTTCAACTGCTCGAGCCACCCGGCCGACTCCCCCGAAGACCAGCAGGAGCAGCAGACCATCGTCAAGGCCATGCAGCGAGCGCTCGACTACGCGCGCTACCGCGGTGTCACGCTCGTCTCCGCGGCCGGCAACGGCGCGACCGACTACACGAAGGTCATCAGCGACGCGGGCAGCCCCGACTTCGCCGACGTCCCGGGTGAGGTCGCCTACACGCGCGACCTGCTCGACCCCGCCACCTGCACGTCGATGCCCTCCGAGGGCAAGGGCGTCATCTCGGTCTCGAGCACCGGCGAGTCCAAGCGCAAGGCGTACTACTCCGACTACGGCAACGGCTACGTGGATGTCGCCGCCCCCGGCGGAGACGTCTACGACACCGCGGGCAACACGCGCGACATCAGCAAGGCGATCCTCGCCGCGTACCCCCAGGCCCTCGCACTCGAAGAGGGCGCGATCGACGAGGCCGGCAACGTACTCGTCGACGGCGTCGTGAAGAGCTGCGACGCCGCGGGCACGACCTGCGGGTACTACCAGTACCTGCAGGGCACGTCGATGGCGTCGCCGCACGCCGCCGGCGTCGCCGCGCTCATCGTGAGCAAGTACGGCATCCCCGACCTCATCCGGGGCGGCAAGTACCTGCCCGCGTCGATCGTCGACGCGCGCCTGCGCCAGACCGCCGTCGACACGGCGTGCCCGACCCCGGCCGCGTTCACGTACACCCGCATCACGCCGGCGGGCTCGACGCTCACCGCGACCCACACCTGCGAGGGCACCAAGGCGCAGAACGGGTTCTACGGCAACGGCATCGTCAACGCGCTGAAGGCCGTGGGCCGGTAGCTCGCGGCCGACAGGCCGCGCGCCGGCAGGCCGTGCGCCGGCAGGCCGTGCGCCGGCAGCTCTGCAGCCCGCGCGGTCGCATCCTCAGGAAATCGGGCCCCATCCCCCCTCTCAGGGCGGGATGGGGCCCTTTTTCCTGAGTTCGAGCATGCGAAGCGGGCGGGGGTGCGGGCATGCGGGGGCATGCGGGGGCATGCGGGCGCGCCGGCCGTGCAGGACAGGCGCGTGGCGCGGGTAGCGTGTTCGCATGCACCTGAACCGCGTCCGCCTCTACCCCGTGAAGTCGTTCGGCGGGCTCGACGTGCGCTCCGCACGCGTCGAGCCGTGGGGGCTCGCCGCCGACCGGCGGTGGGCCGTGATCGACGAGACCGGCCGCACCGTCACCGCCCGCGAACGCAACCGGATGCTGGGACTCACCGCCGAGCCCCTCGCCGACGGCGGGGTGCTGCTCGGCAGCGCGGCATCCGACCCGCTCCGCGTCGACGTGCCGACGGATGCCGCGCCCGTCGCCGTCGGCGTCTCGCGCCAGGGCACCGCGCTTCCCGCGGGCGCCGAGGCCGACGACTGGCTGAGCGAGCAGCTCGGAGCGCCCGTGCGGCTCGTGTGGCAGCCCGATCCGACGGTGCGGACCGTGAGCGACGAACACGGCGGACACGACGGCGACCGGATGTCGCTGGCCGACGCCGGCCCGCTGCTGCTCACGTCCGAGGCATCCCTCGCCGCCCTGAACGCGTGGACCGACGAGGGCGCCCCCGAGCTCGACATGCTGCGGTTCCGCCCCAACGTCGTCGTCGACGGCGACGAGCCCTTCGCCGAGGACGACTGGGGGTTCGTGAGGCTCGGCGAGGTGCGGTTCCGCGTCGCGGCCGGATGCGACCGCTGCATGATGACCGGCATCGACCCCGTCACGCTGCAGCGCGGGCTCGAGCCGATCCGCACGCTCTCGAAGCATCGGCGCCGCGACGGCAAGACCTGGTTCGGGGTGCTGCTCGTGCCGCAGAACGAGGGCGAGATCGCCGTCGGCGACGAGGTCTCGATCGGCTGACGTCCGCGCGGGCCGACGCGCCCGTCGGGGTCAGTCGCCGAGTGCGGCCAGCGCCAGGGCGTACTTCTCGGCGAGGCGCGCCTGCGTCGCGTGATCGAGCTTGCGCAGGCGCCACGGCGCCGTGTTGTCGGCGATGTCGGCGAGCTTCACCGCACGGGCGACGGCGTGCACGCGGATGCGCGCGTAGTAGTCGGCGTCGGCGAGCCCCGGCGTGCGAGTCAGCACCTGCACGGCGTCGATGACCTCGTGCGAGACGCCCGCGCCGCGCAGCGCATCGGCGGTGAGCTCGGTGTCCTCGAGCACGTCGTGCAGCCACGCCACCGCGGCCTCGACCGGCTGGCCCACCGGGTCGAAGGCCTCGGCGACCCGGCCCGGGTGGTCGATGTAGGGCGCACCGTGCTTGTCGGTCTGGTCGCGGTGCGCGAGGTGGGCGATGCCCTGTGCGAGCCCGATCTGCAGGGCCTGCTCGTGCTCGACCGGCGCCGGCGAGGCGACCCGCGATGCGCGGGCGGCGGGGGCGGCCGGCGCGTGGGTCGGCGTCGAGGCGGGTGCGGCGGGCTGTGGCGCGGCGGGCGCGGCGGGCTGCGTTGCTGCAGGTGCTGGTGGTGCTGCCGGGGCTGCGGACGTCGGCGCGGACGCGGGCGCGCCGGGCCGAGCGGGCGACGCCGCGACGGGTGCGGGCGCGGACGGTGCGGCGGCCGCCGGAGCCGAGCCGGCCACCACCGCCTCGAACTGCTCGAAGGTCCAGTCGGCGTCGGATTCCATCGTCATCTCCACATCCTCCCCGATGTGCGTCGGTTCCCCGGCATCGGCCGGTTCAGGGGCGTCATCTTCGTTCGGCGCGGTCGTCGCCTCGACGGTCGTCTCCTCGTCGAGCGGATCGGCCTCGTCGAGCGAGGCATCCGCCTCCATGACGTCGTCGGGGGAGGCATCCACCTCCATGACGTCGTCGAGCGAGGCATCCGCCACCATGGCGCCGTCGGGCGAGGCATCCGGCTCCGCAAGGTCGTCGGTCGAGGCATCCGCCGCCGTGTCCTGGTCGGCGTCGACCGGAGCAGGGGCGCGCACCACGTCGAGGTACTCGGTCCATGCCGGATCGTCGCGCGGGTCGAAGCCGGCGACGGGCCTCGCGAATCCGAGTTCGTCTTCGAGCTCGACCATCTCGTCGAGGTCGAGCTCGTGCATCGACCGGATCTCGCTCGTGCGACGGACCTCGACGTAGCGCTCGGCGACCTCGGTCATGCGGGCGCCGTCGTCGGTCGCGAAGAAGCGCGGGCCCTCGTCGGCGCCGACCTCGACGATGACCTCCTCGTACTCGCCGCCCGGCTCGAGCGAGCACACGTGGTACCGGAACGGCCCGCCCTCGACCGCGCGCCGCTGCGTCGCCGTCGAGGCGCGCGCGGCCGCGCGACGACCGGGGGTCGCGTCGTCGGCGGATGTGCTCACTGGGGCTCCTGGCCGTGGGGGCGGTTGGGGCGGCGCCGAAGCGCAGTCCCGATCCTACGAGAGCGCCGCCGCGCGCGGGGGATCCCCCGCGGAATCCGCCGTCGCCGGTCGAGTCGCGACGCAGCAGGTTCGGGCTGAGGGCGACGCAGGAGCGTCGGTCGAGGAGCGACGCAGGAGCGTCGGTCGAGGAGCGACGCAGGAGCGTCGGTCGAGGAGCGACGCAGGAGCGTCTCGAGACCATGGCACCTGGGTCTCGAGACGGCGCCGGGGCGCCTCCTCGACCGGCGAGGCCGGGGCGCCTCCTCGACCGGCGGGGTCGCAGATGCAGGAAACGAGGAGGCATCCCCTCCTCACAGCGAGGATGGGTCCTCGTTTCCTGCATCTGGCGCGCGAGGGGTCGCGACGAGCAACGCAGAATCGCGTCCGTCGCGCGGGAGCCGCTAGGCTCGCCGACAGTGACACGGGGTGCCGCGCTGCGCGGCTGAGATCACACCCGTCGAACCTGATCTAGTTCGGACTAGCGAAGGGATGTCGCGATGAGCGATCGCGCGTACGTCGACCCTGCCCACCCGCCGACCCTGCTCGGCGCCGATCCGGGCGAGCCCGGCCCCGGCGAGCCCGCCGCCCCGCCCGGCGCACACCCGCCGGCGCGTGCCCGGCGCGCCCTCGCGGCGGCCTCGATCGGCACCGCGCTGGAGTGGTACGACTTCTTCCTGTACGGCACGGCCGCGGCGCTCGTGTTCCCGGCGCTGTTCTTCCCGGGCGAGGATCCGCTCACCGGCGTGCTGCTCTCGTTCGCGGTCTACGCGACCGGGTTCCTCGCCAGGCCGCTCGGCGGGCTCGCCGCCGGATACCTCGGCGACCGGTTCAGCCGGCGCACGACGCTGCTCGCCACGCTGCTCCTGATGGGCATCGCCACCGCCCTCATCGGGCTCCTCCCCACGTACGCGCAGATCGGGGCGCTCGCGCCCGCGCTGCTCGTGGGGCTCCGGCTCCTGCAGGGCGCCGCGACCGGCGGCGAGTGGGGCGGCGCCGTGCTGCTCGCGCTCGAGAGCTCCCCCGAGCACCGAGGGAGGCGCGGCGGGCTCATCCAGAGCGCGCTGTACCTCGGCCTCATCCTCGGCAACCTGGCGTTCGTGCTGCTCGTGGCGGCGCTCGACGAGGAGCAACTGCTCGCGTGGGGATGGCGCGTGCCCTTCCTCGCGAGCCTCGTGCTCGTCGGGGTCGGCGTGTACCTGCGCCGCAGGGTCGACGATTCGAGCGAGTTCACGGCGCTGCTCGAGCAGCGACGCACGTCGCGGCATCCGCTCGCCGACGCACTGCGGCAGCCGCGCAACGTGCTCGCCGTGTTCCTTGTACGGGCCGGGCAGAACACGACGTTCTACCTCGTGTCGGTGTTCTGCCTGAGCTACGCGGCCAGCCTGGGGTTCGAGCGGTGGGTGACGCTGACGGCCCTGCTCGTCGGCGCGGGCATCGCCGTCGTCGCATGCCCGATCTGGGGGCGCGTCGGCGAACGCGTCGGACCCGTTCGGTTGACCGTCGCCTCGCTCGGCGGGCTGGCCGTGATCGCCGTGCCCCTGTTCCTCGCGCTCGACACGGGATCGGCGGCGCTCGTCATCGGCGTCGTCGCCCTCGCGATCGGCGTGGTGAACGCGGCCGCCGACGGCGTGCAGCCGATGTGGTTCACATCGCTGTTCGACGCGCGCGTGCGCTACTCGGGCATCACGATCGGGCGCGAGGCCGGGGCGATCGTGGGCGGCGGCCTGACCCCGCTCCTCGCAGCCTGGCTCGTCGCGACGACGGGTCACTGGTGGCCGGTCGCGGCGCTCATGGTCGCGGGTGCAGTGCTCGGCATCGTCGGAGCGCTCATCGCCCGCCGATCACGGGAGCCGGTCGCGTAGCGCGGCGCATCGCGGCGCAGCGCGGCGGCCGAGGTCGAGGAGGGGTCTCGAGACGCTTCGCTCCTCGACCGGCGGAGGGTCTCGAGACGCTCCGCCCTCGACCGGCGGGCGGCCTCGAGACGCTCCGCTCCTCGACCGGCCGGCCGCTCAGCCGCGCGCGAGCAGCTCGAGGGTGTCGATGACGCGGTTCGAGAAGCCCCACTCGTTGTCGTACCAGGCGACGACCTTGATGTGGCGGCCGTCGACGCGGGTGAGCGCCGAGTCGAAGATCGACGAGTGCGGGTTGCCGGTGATGTCGGCCGAGACGAGCGGGTCCTCGGAGTACTCGAGCACGCCCGCGAGCGCGCCCTCCGCGGCGGCGCGGTAGGCGGCGAGCACGTCGTCGAGGCTCACGTCGCGCGACACGGTCGTGTTGAGCTCGACGATCGAGCCCACCGGCACGGGCACGCGGATCGAGTCGCCCGAGAGCCGTCCGTCGAGGTTCGGCAGCACGAGCCCGATGGCCTTCGCGGCGCCCGTCGTCGTCGGCACGATGTTCACGCCCGCGGCGCGTGCACGGCGCGGATCGCGGTGCGGGCCGTCCTGCAGGTTCTGCTCCTGCGTGTACGCGTGCACGGTCGTCATGAAGCCGTGCTCGATGCCGGCGAGGTCGTCGAGCACCTTCGCGAGCGGCGCGAGCGCGTTGGTCGTGCACGACGCGTTCGAGACGATCGAATGGGCGGATGCCTCGTACGCGTCGGTGTTCACGCCGTAGACGAGGGTGACGTCGGCGCCGTCGGCGGGGGCGCTCACGAGCACCTTCTTCGCGCCGGCGGCGAGGTGCGCCGAGGCGGCCTCCTTCGAGGTGAACCGGCCGGTCGACTCGAGCACGAGGTCGACGCCGAGCTCGGCCCACGGCAGGTTCGCGGGGTCGCGCTCGGCGAGGACCCTGATGCGGCGGCCGTCGACGACGAGCACGTCGCCGTCGACCTCGACGGGTCGGCCGAGCCGGCCGGCGGTGCTGTCGAAGCGGAGCAGCTGCGCGAGCGCCTTCGGGTCGGTGAGGTCGTTGACGGCGACGACCTCAAGGTCGGAGTCGCGCTCGAGGAGTGCGCGGAGGGTGTTGCGTCCGATGCGTCCGAATCCGTTGACGGCGATGCGGGTCATGGGAGGGGGTTCCTTTCGTCAGGGGCGGTACCCGTCAACGATGCTTCGCCTCGCCCGATCGCGGGAGTGGCTCGGACGACAGCTTGCGCAAGGTTCTCGCCAGAGACATCCCTCGCCGTGGGGCACGCCGCTCACGGTGCATTCGGTCCGTGGGCTGTCGATCCACGCCCCCTCCGCCCCCAGTCCGGGGGGCATCCGCTGTTTTCCTGCCGACGGGCGGCGGTCCGTCCGTAGGCTCTCGGGGAACCCTTGCCGAGACGTCGCGTCTCGCCGAACGCATCCCTATCCCGAAGGAACCCATGAAGCGCACCTTCCCCGCGTTGGTCGTCGCCGTGCTCGGCGCCGGCCTCGCCCTCGCCGGAACCGCAGCTCCGGCATCCGCCGTCACCGATTCGACGTCGAACCTCGTCGTCGGCACCTGCGACGCCCTGTCGATCGACCTGTCCGGCTACGCCGTCGAGCCCGGCGCCGAGGCCGTGTACACGCCCGGCGAGCCGGCGGTCGCCGAGGTCAGCCACACCGACTACCAGTACGAGCGTTGGACCTTGGGGTTCTTCACTGGCTGGCACGCGACCGGCGAGACCCGGTTCACCCACAAGTGGGTCGGCGATCGTGACATCTACGACTGGGGTTACTACAAGTACACGGGCGTGAGCAAGAAGCACGTCGACGTCGAGGGCAAGGCGGCCGTCGACCCCGTGCTGGTCACCCCTGCCGTGCCGGCGGATGCCGCGCCGAACACGGTGACGGTCGAGATCGACGGTGCGACCGTGGTCGACGCCGAGGCCTTCGGCGCCGACTACTCCGAGGCGCTCTCGCTCGCGAAGGGCACGCCCGGCACCGAGACGTACGGCCAGCACACCTACTCGGTGAGCGTGACCGCGTACCAGGGCTTCGGCGCGGAACCGACCACGAGCGTCGTCGCCGACGGCACGACCGCGTGCGCAACCGGCGAGTTCGCCGCCGCCGCGACGGTCGACACCGAGACGACCTGCGGCACCGCCGTCGTCACCCTCACGAACGACGAGCTGGTCGCCTCGAAGGTGAACGGCACCTACTCGGCGATCGTCTGGGTCGACGGCACGATGACGGACATCCTCGCGGTCTTCGAGAACAAGGACGAGTCGAAGAGCTACGCGTTCGCCGAGGACTCGGGCGATCACGTCGTCGAGGTCCGCACCGGCCCCGCGCACGGTGACGCCCTGCTCGCGTCGGCCACGGTCGACTCGAACTGCGAGTCCGACGAGGGCCCCGTCGTGCCGGCCACGTCGCTGACCGTCAGCGGTTCGCTGATCCCGGGCGGATCGATCAACGTCGCGGGCACCGGTTTCGCCGCCGACACCGAGTACGAGGTCGAACTGCACTCGACTCCGCAGTCGATCGCCTCGACGACCTCCGACGCCGACGGCTCCTTCTCGGCCGACGGAACGATCGCCACGGACACCCCTGAGGGCGAGCACGAGATCGTCGTGCTGCTCGACGGCGAAGAGGTCGCCTCGACGCCCGTGATCATCGGCGCGGCCCCGGTCGACGGCGGCGACGACGAGGGCACCGACGGCGAGGGCACCGACGGCGGCACCGCCACCGACGGCACCGACGGCACCGGCGGCGGCACGGATCCCGGGACCGACGACGGTGCCGCCCCCGCCGGCGACGACGCCGAGACCGGCTCGAGCACGACCGCGGGCACCGACACCGCGGCGGCCTCCGACACCTCGTCGGGCCTCGCCGCGACCGGGTTCGACGCGTTCCCGCTGGCCGCATTCGCGGCCGCGCTGCTCGCACTCGCGGGCATCGCCTTCGGCGCGCGCCGCGCGATCCGCGTCAAGGGCTGACGCACGCTCTCGTAGCGCACAGAAGCGGGCGCCCGGTGGATTCCACCGGGCGCCCGCTCCGTTGCAGAGGCCGATGCCTGCTGCGCGGCCTCTCGGGCGGCTCCCCCGGGCGGGGCGGATATCTCCTCGAAAGCCAGCGCTACATCGCTACATCCCTACATCGCTACATCGCAATGTCAGTGGTTGGTTGCAACGCAGGGTGCTGTGAGGTCGTCGTTGAGGGCTCGTGCTCGGGTGCGGTGGGTGAGACGGCCCGGCCGCCCCCAACAGCCACCAGACTCGCACCGGCCCAAGCCACCGACACTCCGCGGCTCAGCACCTTGCACAAGGTTCACGAAGCCCACTTTCGCCACCCAGACGTCGCGCCGGAGCGGGGAACAACGCATCGCAGATACCGGACCGGTGTGTCGCCTCCACGGGACTACGCACCATCCACGAGCCAGCACCTATGCGCTGGGCGGCGCGACCGAGGAACGCTCGACGAGGCGCGTGTCCAACGTATGCCGGAACGCGCCGTCCGGCTGCGAACGCGGGGCACCATCGATCAACGCAAGCAGCACCTCGGCGGCCCTGGTGCCGAGTGCGAGCATCGGCTGCTCGATCATCGTCAACGGTGGCTCCATCACGGCCGCCCACGAACTGTCATCGAACCCGATGAGCGAAACATCGGCAGGTACGCGGAATCCGGTGGCACGGATGGCGCGAAGCGCGCCGGTGACGGCGTCGGTTTCGGTGCAGAACAGGGCGGTCACGCGATCGTCGAGTCCCAGCATCCGCTCGACCTCGGCGATGGCCCGCTCCTCGGTCTTCTCGCCCACCATCACGAGATCCGCGTCGAACGGCAGCCCTGCGTCGTCGAGCGCGTCAAGATACCCACGGAGGCGCTCGCCGTCGGTCCAGAGGTTGCGCGCGGCCGCGTCGACCAGGTCGCGGCGGCGATCGGGTCGCCCGGCAATCGGTGGGCCCCAGACGAACCCGACGCGACGGTGGCCGGCGGCGATCAGCGCCGTGACGGCCTCACGCGCCGCCTCGCGGTTGTCGATGACGACGGCATCGAGTTCGAGGCCCGGCACTGCACGATCGACGAGAACGACGGGGATGCCCCGGGACCACGCCTCCGCGATGTGCGCGCTTGTCTTCGGGCCGAGCGCGGCCGAGGCGACGACGATGCCGTCGACCTGCTTGTCGATGAGCACGTGCATGGCCGCGATCTCCTCGTCGAGACTCTCGTGCGTGCTCAGCACGATAGTGTCGAACCCCCGCGCCCTCGACGCGTCGGAGATGCCGCGAACTACGCCTGCGAAGAACGGATTGCCGATATCGGCCACGATCACGCCGAGCGTATGGCTGACACCCGTCGACATGCTGCGGGCGAGCGCGTTGGCGCGGTATCCGAGCCGCTCGGCAGCGGCGAGCACACGCGAGCGGAGCTCGGGGCTGACGTAGCCGTAGCCTCCCAGGGTGCGAGCGGCGGTCGCACGGCCGACTCCGGCCTCGGCTGCAACTTCGGAGATAGTGGGAGGCGCGGATCGCTCGACCGTCATCGACCCGCCCTCCTTACGCCTCACCAGCTCACCACATGCTACTGGCGACGGCGTCGCCCACCGGGCGGCCCCGGCCGAAGGCTCCCTCGACGAAGCACTGCGTCAACGCTGCATCCGCCCCAGCCGCGAGTGCATGCGCGAGGGCCTCAACATCGGGGGGTGTACGGCGACTCCACCCGTCGCCGAACAGAGAGACAACGAAGCCAGCGAGGAACGCGTCGCCGCAGCCCATGGTGTCGACGAACGCCCCGGCATCGTCGATGACGCGGGCCGGCGCCTCTAGCCGAACCCGACCGTCGGACACGAGCGCCCCGTGGGTGCCACGTGTGCCGAGAGCGACAGATGCCCCGCGCTGCACGATCTCGTCGAGCAAGGCGCGCGCATCGGCGTCTTCGAGTCCCGAGCAGGAGACGAGCGCAAGGTCGAGATGAGGCGCCACCCGATCGAGGTAGTCGGGACTGCGGAATTCGGGCTCGCTGGACAGGTCGTAGCTCACAAGCACGCCGGTCTCGTGCAGTCGCGGCAGCTCGGTCTCGACGCCCGAATAGACGCTCGAGTGCACGAGATCGAAGCCGCTCGGTTGCGCGAGGCCGGTCTCGTCGAGCGTGACGGGCTCGCGCACCGTGACGCCCCCGCCGTTCCAGCCGAGAAAGACCCGGTCGCCGTCGTCGACCCGCAGCGTCGAGACGCCTGTCTCACCGTCTCGAACGATGCTGCGCTCGGTCGAGACCCCTTCGGCCTCGATCGCGGCACGGAGGAACACCCCTAGCTCGTCACTGCCGAACACGCCAGCATAGGATGCCTCGACGCCCAGCCGGTTCGCGAACACCGCCACGTTGACGGCGTTGCCGCCCGGGTAGTCGATCCCCCTGTCGAGGAAGCGGTCGACGATGTTGTCCCCGAACCCCAGTACTCGCATGAGCTCTCCGATCCCAGTTCTCCGCGCCGCTGCCTTGCGACGCTCGGCTGCGGCGAGACCGGGCTCGAGAGCCCGGTCTCGCCATTCGCACGCAGTGCGCGCTCAGTACTCCATGACGCGGTAGTAGCGCCGAAGGTCGAGCGAGTGCCCGCGTACGCGCTCGAGGTGCTTGCTCACGCGGCCCATCACGGTGTCGAGCACGATCGGCGCGATGAGCGCCCGGTTCTCGGGGCTGAAGCCGTCGAGCGCGTAGTCGCGCGTATCGAAGACGGACACGTCGTTCGAGATGCGCTTGACGAACGACTCGGCACGATCGGTGATCGGGCGGGTCTCGTCCTCTCCCTGGAATACGATGACTGCGGTGTCCTCCTCGAGCAGCTCGAGCGAGCCGTGGAAGAACTCGGCGCTGTGCACGCGCGTAGTGCGCAGCCACTGCATCTCCTCAAGGATGCACATCGAGTACAGGTAGGTGAACCCCCAGAGCGGCCCGCCACCGATGAGGAAGTAGTAGTCGGTGTCCTTGTGGGCCTCTGCGAACGCCGCGGCGACTGGCTCGGCCTGTTCGGCAGCGACGACGAGCGCGTCGGGCAGCTGCTCGAGCTCATCAGCGAGCGAGGGATAGCCGTCGAACTCGCCACGCCGGTGCAGGATACGGCCGACGAGCAGAAGCAGCTGCATGTCGAACGGCCATGTCTTCGGTTCGGAGATGAGCGCGTGGTCGACGTTCAGGGCGATCGGCGAGGTCGCGTACCCGGTGAAGGCGACGGTCTTCGCCCCGAATCGCTGCACGTACTCGAGCGCTCGGATGACGTCATCGGTGGTGCCCGTGACCGAGGTCACCACAACGAGCGTGCGCTCGCCGAGCGACGCGTCGCCGGACTCGATGAGTTCGGCAGCAATCGCCGAGCGCACCGGGAGCACCGACTTCTGGCGTGCGAGGAATTCGTACGGCCACATCTGGGCATAGGTGCCGCCCGCGCCGACGAGAAGCACGTTGTCGATGCCCTCGTCGAGCAGTCGGTCGACAAGCTCCTCGATTCTGGGGCGGAGCCCGACGGCACTGGCCGTCTGGCTGCGGAATTCGGGCTCCTTGAAGCCGAGCATTCGGTTGTCCTTTCGAGTGGGATCACTGCCGGCCGGCAACTATCAATGTGGTACCGGTATCAGATGGCGCCAATGCTGACACGATGCATGCAGGGCCGTCAACTCCTTTCGCAAGCATGGTGAAAAGTCCCATGTACTTCAAGGCTTGCTCGCACAGTGAAAGTGCGGAATCAGGCACGGAAGACTGGCACGAGGCGGCCGGTAGGGAAATTGGGACTGGTACCGGTATCAGGTTTCCTGTACATTCGGCTCCCAAGTCAGCACCGAGGTACCAACGGCGGATCGGTGGGCGCCCGGCGCCGTCGATCCCCCTTCGAGTTCCACTCCTGAGAAGAGGTAGACCATGCACGCACGCAGTCTCACCGCGGCCGCGTTCGCCGCGGCCACGGCCCTGGCGCTCGTCGGCTGCGCCGGCGGCGAGCCCGCTCCCGCCGCCGACGTCACGGCGGAGCCCGAGTACTCGGGCACGCTCAGTATCCTCACGAAGTTCGCCGGCGAACCTCTCGGCCCGTACTTCGAGGACATCGCCGCGGCTTACGAAACCGAGCACCCCGACGTAAATGTCGAGCTCATCCAGGAGACCGACCAGTCGGTGAAGGACAAGACCAAGACGCTCACCGCGAGCGGCGCACTGCCCGACATCTACTTCACTTGGACCGGCGACTGGGCCGAGAACTTCATCACCGGAGGCCTCGCCGCCGACCTCAGCGAGGTCATCGCCCCCGGCACGGAATGGGGTGACCGCTTCGGCCAAGCCTCACTCGACGCCTTCGCGATCGACGGCAAGTACTACGGCGTCCCGCTCTACAACAACGGCAAGTTCATGGGCTACAACACGGCGGCCTTCGCCGAGGCTGGCATCGAGGTGCCTACCACGTTCGAAGAGCTGATCGACTCGTGCGGCCCGCTCCGCGACGTCGGATACGAGCCGATCGCCTTCGGCAACAAGGACGGCTGGCCGGCACTGCACTACCTGCAGCAGCTCTTCGCGTATAACGTGCCGACCGACGTGCTCCACGCCGACTTCGACCCCGCCACGGCCGAGTGGACTGACGCGGGCTACCTGACCTCACTCGAGCAGTTCAAGACGCTCGTCGACGACTGCACTAACAGCGGCACGGGCACCAACGGGGTGCTGTACACGACCGCTCAGGAGGCACTCGCCGGCGGCCGGGCGGCCATGTACTACCAGGAGATCCTCGAGTTCGACACGGTCACGGCCGAGGGCAACGCCCTGACGCCCGACGAGTTCGGCATCTTCCAGCTGCCGGCCCCCGAGGGCGCGCCGGGCGACCCCGGCGCGATCGAGGGATCCCCCGAGGGCTACCTCATCAACGCCAAGTCACCGCGAGCGGCCCTCGCGGTGGACTTCATGAAATACGTGACGAACGACGAGAACGCCAAGACCCTTTCGTCGCCGCCGTACGGTCAGCCGAGCACGGTCGTCGGCGCCGTCACCGAGGAGACCTCGAGCAGGGCCGTGTTCGAGGGCATCACGAAGGTCAACGAAGCCTCGCAGATCGTGATCTGGCTCGATACCGTGACCGTTCCCGAGGTCGCCGACGCCTGGCTCGCCGGCGGCGAGGCGATCATCAGCGGAAGCTCCACGCCCGAGCAGGTCATGGAGAGCGTGCAAGGAGCGAACTCATCAGCACAGTGACCACGAAGGGGTCGGCCGCGGCCGGCCCCTTCCTCTCCACAGACACCACGGCCGTGGTGCTCGGCAGGAAGGCGCGCAAGGGCCGGCCTCGGGGTCGGCCCGCCGGCGCCTCCCGTCTGCGCCACCTCAGAGGCTTCGCCTGGGTGCTGCCCGCGATCGTCGTCATCGCGGTGTTCGTCTACCTCCCGCTCGTCCAGAACTTCGGGTTCTCCACGATGGAGTGGGACATCTACAGCGGCACCCAGACGTTTGTCGGCCTCGACAACTACGTCAAGCTCGCGGGCGATCCGGTCTTCTGGACCTCGCTCGGCAACAACGTGCTCTACGCCGTGCTGTCGATCGTGTTCCAGGTGGCTGGCGCCCTGGTGCTCGCCGCGCTCATCGAGAGCCTCCGCAGCACCCGCTGGCGCAAGTCGCTGCGGGCGATCTATTTCGTTCCGTCGGCGATCTCGCTCACGGTCGCCGGTCTGCTCTTCTACTTCATCTACGAGCCGAACCTCGGCCTACTGAACCACGTGCTCGATGCGATCGGCCTCGGCGCACTCGCCCAGCCGTGGCTCGGGCAGGAGAGCACCGCGATGGTCTCGATCATCGCGATGAGCCAATGGCAGGGCTTCGGATACTCGACCCTGCTGTTCGCCGTCGCGATCCAGCGCATCCCGTCGGAGCTGTACGAGGCCGCCTCTCTCGACGGCATCGGTCCGATCCGCCGCTTCTTCCACGTGACCATGCCGCTTGTGCGCGAGATGACCGGCCTCATGATGATCGTCACGATCTCGGGCGCGTTCCAGGTGTTCAACGAGGTCATGGTGATGACCAGCGGCGGCCCCAACAACTCGACCCAGGTGCTCGGCACCTGGCTGTACCGCAACGGGTTCGTGCGGAACGACTTCGGCTACGCGGCAGCGATCGCCACCGTGCTCTTCGTGATCACACTCGCGATCGCCGTCGCTCAGCTCTGGTACACCCGTCGCAGAAGGGTGGAATGGTGACCGCCACAACCGTGAACCCGAACGTCAACCCCGCAGCCGGACGCTCCAGGAACCCACGCGTGTCGCACATTGGATTCCTCGGCATCGTCGGCCGGGTATTCATCTGGTCGTTCCTTCTCGGCCTCGTCGTCGTGGTGGTCTACCCGCTGCTCTGGATGGTCATGAACGGCTTCAAGACCAACACCGAGCTGTTCGGCAATCCGTTCGCGCTGCCGCTCGACTGGAGCTGGGAGAGTTACGTCAACGCTTGGAATCGTGGCGTGAGCGGTTACCTCGCCGCGAGCGTGCTCGTGACCGTGACGTCGACCATCACGACGGTGTTCATCAGTGCCTGGGCGGCCTACGGCCTGACCCGCGTGCGACTTCCGTTCGGCGGTGCCACCGCAGGGTTCATTCTCGGCGGGCTCATGCTCGCCCCCACGGTGGCGCTCGTGCCACTCGTGAAGATGTTCCAGTCGATGGGGCTCTACAACACGTTCTGGGCGCTGCTCATTCTCTACACCGCGTTCCGCATCCCGTTCACGACCTTCCTCATCCGGGCGTACATGATAGACCTGCCGCGCGAGGTCGACGAGGCGGCAGAGGTCGACGGCGCGAGCCGGTGGACGGCGTTCTGGCGCATCATCCTGCCCATGTCGAAGCCGATCATCATCTCGGTCGTGATCCTGCACGTGCTGTTCTCGTGGAACGAGTACCTGTTCGCGATGGTGTTCACGAGCGGCACCGACATGCAGACGCTGCCGGTCGGACTCACGAGCCTCATGAGCAAGCACGGCACCGACTACCCCGTCGTGTTCGCGGGGATGGTCATTGCGGCGCTCCCGGTGGTCGTGCTCTTCTTCATCTGCCAGCGATACTTCGTCAAGGGGCTCTCCGAGGGCATCGGCAAATGACGGATGCCACGACCGAGTCGCGTGCCGCGAGCGGAACGGATGCCGTGCCGAGGGCTCACGTCATCGCGGGCACGCCAATCACCCTCGGCCAGGTCACCGGGTCGAACTTCGCGTATCAACACCGGCCGCTCGTCGAGTGCTTCGACGACCTCGCCGAGCTCGGCCGGACGCACGTGGAGCTGTGGGGCATCGCCCCGCATTTGCACGTGCCTTGGGCGAGCGACGCCGAGGCACGGTGCATCCGGCGCCTGGCCGCGGATCGTGGGCTCTCGATCGTATGCTTCACACCCGAGCAGGTGATGTACCCCGTGAACGTCGCGTCGCCCGACACGCGGCTTCGCGCGGCGAGCGTCACGATGTTCCGCCGGGCGGCCGAACTCACGGGCGAACTCGGCGCCACCCGACTGTTCCTCACTCCCGGCCGCGGGCTCGAGGGCGCGCCGCGCGACGAGGCGTGGCAGAGATCGGTCGACGCGATCGGTGAAATCGCCGGGTACGCCGGTGCGCTCGGGCTCGACTGCGTGCTCGAACCGTTGCAGCGCGTGGAGTCGAACCTTGTGAACACCGTCGGCGACGCGGCGCGGATGCTCGCGGACGTCGCCGCGCCGAACCTCGGCGTAGCGCTCGACACGGTCGCGATTTCGGTCGCCGGTGACGACGTCGACGCCTACTTCGATCGGCTCGGCGAGCGCGTCCGACACGTGCACCTCATCGACGGCGCGCCGGCTGGACACCTCGCGTGGGGCGAGGGCGAACTACCCCTCGCACGGATCCTCGCCGACCTCGGCCGACATTCCTACGCCGGCCCGATCACGGTCGAGCTCTTCGGCGACGGGTCGTACTCCCTCGATCCGAAGCCCGTGCTCGCCCGCTCGCTCGCGATGATCGAAGCCGCCCTCGAGACCTCCGCCACCACCTGATCGAATCAGCCACAACCTAAGGACCTCCATGTTGAACTTCGATCCAGAGCGCTTCGTCGATATCCAATCCTCCGCGGTCGGACTCGCCGACCGCATCGACTCCCTCGTGCGCGAGCGGCTCGACGCCGGCACCCACACGGTGATCTTCGCCGGATCCGGCGGCGCCGGCATCTTGATGCAACCGGCCGTGCGCGTGCTGCAGACCCGGTCACGACTGCGTGTGCTGCACGAGATGCCGGCCGAGCTCGTCATCACTGGGTCGGTGCACTTGGGACCGAAGACGCTCGTCGTCATCCCGTCACTGTCGGGCACGACCGCCGAGAGCATCGAGCTGCTGCGGTTCGCGCGCTCGGCGGGCGCCTTCGTCCTCACGCTCACCGGGCATGCCGCGACACCGCTCGCGCAAGAAGCGGATGCGAACCTCACGAGCTTCGCCGCAGATGACACCTCCAGCGAGACGTTCACAGTGCAGGCATTGCTCATCGCCCTGTCGATCCTCGACTCAGTCGACGACTATACCGAGGCGCGCCGCCTACGATCCGACCTGGCTGGCCTTCCCGGCGCGTTGCTCGGCATCAAGCGCAGGTTCGAAGAGCGAGCCGCAGAGCTGGCGCAGATCATCGCAGGCAGCGACTTCCACATCATCACTGGGGCGGGCGGCAGTTGGCCCGAGGCGTTCTACTACGGGATGTGCATCCTCGAGGAGATGCAGTGGATCCGCACACGCCCCGTTCACGCAAGCGACTTCTTCCACGGCACCCTCGAACTGCTCGAGTCCGGCGTGAGCGTGATCGCGCTCAAAGGCGAAGGCCCGGGGCGATCCCTCGTCGAGCGCGTCGAAGCCTTCGTGCCGAGCATCACCGACACGCTCACGGTCATCGATACCGCGGACTTCGAGTTGCCTGGGTTCTCTCCCGAACTGCGTGCGCTGCTCGCACCCACACTGCTCGCGACCGCGCTCGAGCGGGTTAGTGCCCACCTCGAGGTGCTGCGCGACCACCCACTCAGCACGCGCCGCTATTATCGCCGCATCCAATACTGAGGCGACGAGGGATGCCCCGCACCGCAGCCGTCGTCGGCGACAACACGATCGACGAGTATCTGGGGGCCGAGCCCGGCCGCTTCGTCGGCGGCAACGCCCTCAACGTTGGCGCGCAACTTGTGGACGCGGGCGTGCCGACCGCGTACCTCGGCGCCATCGGGACGGATGCCGCGGGGCGGGTAATCGCTGAAGGCATCCGTCGTGCGGGACTCGATCCCTTGCATCTCGTCACACGGCCGGGCACCACCGCAATGACACGCATCGACGTGCAGCCCGACGGCGAGCGGGTCTTCGTCTCCGAGGAGTTCGGTGTCACCGCCGACTATGCCCCCGATGCGGATGCGATCGCCGCCATCGACGGCGTCAACTGGGTGCACCTCGGCATGCTCGGCGATGCCGGCGCCGTGCGCGAGGCGATGCACGGCGCCTGGAACGACGCCCGCGGTCACGTGGATGGATTCGTTCGACCGATCATCAGTCAGGACTGCGCCGTATCCACGGGATACGCGGGTCTCGACGTCGCGTTCGGCTCGGTCGGCGCTGGGCCCGTCTCGGAGGCCATGGGCGTGGCCGAGGAGGCGATGCTCGCAGGCGCCTCGCTCGCGGTGGTCACGCGCGGGGCCGTCGGCGCGCTCGCCTTCGACGGCTCACGGTGGTGGTCACAGGCGGCCGCGCCGGCGCGCGTCGTGGATACCACCGGCGCCGGCGATGCCTTCATCGCGGGATTCATCGCCGCGCGCCTCCGCAATCGACCGGTCGCCGAGGCGTTGTCGGCTGCAGCCGAGCGCGCGGCGCGCACATGCGAGCACCGAGGTGGATGGCCGGCCGCACGCACCGAAGCCTGACGCCACACCACGAGACGCGACGAGAACCCGTGCCATCGACGTCTTCCCGGCTCAATGCGCGTTCGAGCCGTAAGAAGAGGACGATAGTCGGCAGGGACTCCGAAGTGCCGCGACCACGACGCGCGCTACTTTTGCAGCACGGGCGCCCAGGCCCCCGTCCCGACGGCGTCGGGCAGTACTTCGATGCTGAACCGTTCCGGACGGAACGAGGCGAGCACCGGCGACGGACGACCGGTGATGATCTCCTCGGCGAGCAGTTCGCCCAAGATCAGCCCCAGCGTCGCGCCGGAATGCGTGAAGAGCGTGGACAATCCCTCGATCGACGGAACCGGACCGACGACCGGGTCGCCATCGCCCGGGATCGGCTTCAGCCCGGCGCCGACACGATCTGCCGTCAGCTGCGGGTTGCCGGCGAGCACCCTCGACGCCTCGTCGAGCAGGCCTCGCACTGAGGTTTCGGGCACGGTGAGCGAACCGTCGTCACCTACGACGACCGACTGCTCCGCCCAGTCTGCGTCGAGCACGAGCCGGCCGTCGGGTGTCGGCCTCACGGCGACGCGCGGCGTGTTCAATACGGTGGTCACCTCGACGGGCGCCGGGTCGGTGAACAGAACGAATGCGGCCGGCGTCGCATCCGGAATCGTTACACCCAAATCGGCGAGCTGCCCCGGCACCGCAGGTCCGGTCGCGAGCACGACCTCATCAGCCGCCAGCCTTGTGCCGTCGCCCAAGACGGCTCCGACCGCGACGCCGTCCCGCACGTCGACACGCACGTCGCCAGCGTGCTCGAGAACACGAGCGCCATTCGTACGTGCCTCTTCGACCAGGGCGGCAATGAGATCGGGCAGACTGACCCAGCCTTCACCAGGGTTGAATATCGCGCCCTCCGCGGCAACTGCGGAAACATCGACGTCAGGCGCGAACCTTGCCACATCGGCGGGTTCGACCCACACCGCGTCATACCCGTTCGCCCGCTCGAATGCGTACGTCTCGCGGTAGCTCTCGCCATCGCCGGCCCACTTCATGGCGCCGTCGAAACGCAGATAGGTGCGGCTCTCGGGATGACGTTCAGCCCACGTGCGGTAGCGATCGAGCGCCAGCAGGCGCAGGTAGTGGTACTCGGCCGAGCGGTCGCCCGACGAGTTCAGCCAGGCGATCGAACGACCGGAAGCGCCATCTGCCAGCACTCCGCCGGTGGCCAGCGTCACCTCCGCGCCTCCTCTCGCGAGATGCGCGGCAGTCGATGCTCCGAGGATGCCGCCACCGATGACGACGACGTGCTTCGATTCGGTTCCAGTCATGTTCAGTGTCCTTCTCGTGTTCTCGATTTGTGTGCGCGCTCGATGAGCTCGAGCACGGCGACAGCATCGGCCGGATCTACCGGCAGCGGCCCTTCACCGTGGATCGCCGATGCGAGCAGCCGATAGAACTCGCCGTAGTCGCCGCGCTCCATCGGTAGAGGGCGAGCCTCCCCGTCGACGCCGAGCACGCCCCAGCGCGCCTCCGGTGTCTCGCCGAATCCGCGATCGCCGGGCAGGGCGCCCGCGATGAGCGCCGGCTCCTGACCATCCAGGCCCCAGCTCGTGTAGCCGGCACGCGAGCCGAGCACGTGGAACCGCGGTCCGGACTGTGGGGCGATCGCACTCATCCAGAGGTGAGAACGCACGCCGGAGTCGTGGCGGAGAGCGAGGAAGACGTCGTCGTCAGCCGCGGCGGCATCGCGACGTCGGTCGACCTCGGCGGTGAGCTCCGCAACCGGCCCGAACAGCTGGATCGCCTGATCGATGAGATGCGTGCCCAGGTCGTAGAGGATGCCGCCGCCCTCGGCGGCGGTGGCTGCGGTCTTCCACGAAGCGGACGGCTCCGGCTGCCACCACTCGAACCGTGACTCGAACCGCCGGACCTGACCGAGATCACCGGACTCGACGAGTCGCCGCAGGGTGCGGAAGTCGCCGTCCCATCGGCGGTTCTGGAACACGGTGAGCGTGCGTCCGAGCCGTTCGGCGAGCGAAATGAGCTCGCGGCCCTCGTCGGCGCGGACCGCGAACGGCTTGTCGACGACCACATCGAGTCCGGCCTCGAGCGCCGTGGCGGCCAGCGACGCATGCGTGCCGCTCGGCGAGCCGATGACCACGAGGTCGAGTCGGTCGGCGACGGTCCACAGCTCGCCGACGCTCGCGAGCACTTCGACCCCCGGATGCCTCGCCAGCGCGGCCGCCCGGCGCGCGGAGTCCGCGGTGACGATGACGTCGAGCGTGTAGGCGGGGTCAGCGTCCAAGAACGGGGCATGGAACACCCGTCCCGACGTGCCGAAGCCGATGACGGCCGTGCGGATCGGCGGTGACGCGGGTGCGCGGCTCTCAGCCGCGGCAACCGTTCGGCTCGAAGCATCCGTCATCAGAGCACCTCCGAGAGGAATCGCCGCAGTCGTGGGCTCTCGGGGTGGTCGAAGATCTGGTCGGGGGTCCCCGCCTCGACGACACGGCCCTCATCCATGAAGACGACTTGATCTGCCACCTTCCTCGCGAAACCCATCTCGTGCGTGACGACGAGCATCGTCATGCCCCGCTGCGCGAGGTTCGCCATGAGGTTCAGCACCCCCTTGACGAGCTCGGGGTCGAGTGCGCTCGTCGCCTCATCGAACATCATGACCTCGGGATCCATCGCGAGGGCACGGGCGATCGCCACGCGTTGCTGCTGGCCGCCAGACAGGTCGCGCGGCCGGTGGTCGGCGCGCTCGGCGAGGCCCACCTCATCGAGGCGAGCGGCGGCGACACGGGCCGCTTCCTTCTTCGACATTCCCTTGACGTTGCGCAGCGCGAGCGCGACATTGTCGAGCGCGGTGTGGTCCGGGAAGAGATTGAAGTGCTGGAAGACGAGGCCGATTCGACGGCGCAGCACATCGGGTTTCAGGGCGAGCGCATCGTCATCGGCGAGTCGCACCGAGCCGGACTTCGGCTCGTGCAGCCGGTTCACACCGCGCAGGAGCGTGGACTTGCCCGATCCCGACGGGCCGATGATGCAGGTCGTGGTTCCGGGCGCCACGGTGAGCGAGACGTCCTTCAGGACTTCGATGTCGCCGTAGGCCATGGTGAGACCCTGAAGTTCGAGACTCGAGCCTTCGTAGAAGTGGCCGTCGGTGACAGGCACAGGCGAGGTGTACGTCATGTGTTGCTCCCGTAGGTCATCGCGGTCGTGGAGTTCTGGTTCTGCTCCTCGACCTCGTCGAGTCCGGACTTCGGCGGAGTAGCCTTTCGTCTACCGGTCCGGAACCGGTTGTCGAAGTAGTTCACGAGGTGGGTCAACGGCACGGTGATGACGAGGTAGAAGAGTCCGGCCATCACCAGCGGCGAGAGGTTGCCCGTCAGCACAGCTGCGTCCTGGCCGACACGGAACAGTTCGCGCTCGGATACAAGCAGCCCGAGGAAGTAGACGAGGCTCGAGTCCTTCACGATCGCGATGAACTGGTTCACCAGTGCCGGCAGCACGCGACGTACGCCCTGTGGCACCACCACCAGCCGCATCGCCGAGCCGTAGCTCATACCGAGCGCACGACAGGCCTCGAGCTGGCCACGTTCGACGCTCTGGATGCCGGCGCGGAAGATCTCTCCCATGTATGCGGAAGCGATGAGACTGAGCGCGAGGATGCCGAGGGGGTACGGCGATGGGCCGAACAGCTGCTGACTGAACCGAGCGAAACCCTGACCGATGAGCAAGATGGTGAGGATCGCCGGCAAGCCGCGGAAGATGTCGGTGTACACCCTGGCGGGAATGCGCAACCACCTCGTCTTGGAGATTCCCATGATCGCGATGACCATGCCGAGCACGATTCCGATGACCGTCGCCCAGATCGAGATCACGAGCGTGTTCACGAGGCCGACGCCGAGCAGTTGCGGGAAGACCTGCCACATCGCGTCGAAATCGAAGAACGTCTTGATGATGTTGTCGAGCCAGTCCATGTCAGTTCCTGGTCCTGTCGTTGTGGGTGCACCGCGGCTGAGCGAGGGCGGGTCGGAACATCCCGTCCGCCCTCGCTCAGTGCGCTATTCGGACTCGGTCTCCGCAGGCGCCTCGGTCTGCTCGGCCGAGGGCAGGTACTGGTCCGGCATCGGCGAGCCGGGGAACCACTTCTCGTAGAGCTCCTTCCAGGTGCCGTCCTCCATTGCGGCATGCAGCGCTTCGTTCAGCGCGGCCTGGAACTCTGGCTTGCCCTTCGCGATCGCGAACCCCGCCGGCGCGTCGAACGAGGGGATGTCGATCGCGTTCTCGAGACCGAACTGCTCGGCGTACTGCTTAGCGGCCTCGTAGTCGAGGAAGTGGGCATCGATGCTACCGCTGTTGACGGCCGAGATTGCGGCGTTGTTGTCCGGGAAGCGCACCAGTTCGGTCTCCGTGAAGTTCTTCACGGCGTATGCCTCCTGAAGCGTGCCCTGCACGACGCCGAGACGCTTCCCTGCGAGGTCGTCGACGTCAGAGATCGCGGCTTCGGGGCTCGACATCACGGTGAGATATCCGGCGAGATATCCATCGGAGAAGTCGACGGTCTGCTCGCGCTCTTCGGTGATGCCGATGGCGGCGACGCCCACGTCGAACTGACCGTTCGCGACCGCCGAGAGCAGCCCGGAGAAGTCCTGCCCGGTGAAGACGACGTCTTCGATGCCGATGCGCCCTGCGACGTCTTCGAAGAGTTCGACGTCGAACCCGGTGAACTCACCCGACTCGTCGGTGAAGGTGTAGGGTTTCGCGTCGCCGAGACTCGCGACGCGGATCTGCCCGGGCGTGATCAGACCGTAGACGTTCTCCTCGGTTTCGCCCGACGAACTGGCTGCTCCCGAGGAGCAGGCGGCGAGCGCGACGATGGATGCCGCAGCAGCGGCGGCCACGACGACACTGCGGATGGTGGTGCGGACGTTCACGATGGTCCTCTCGTTGGATCCGGTCTTGTTGAGACCGGTCTCAATCGCGTATGTTGAGACCGGTCTCAATTCGTTTTGAGTGACCGTACGCGACGAATCACGTCGCGTCAAGCACCAGTCTTCGGAGGGCGATGTGGGCGAGCACGGATCCGAGCATGCGAGCAGCAACACTCACGGCAACGGCAACGGCCGACGTGAGGTGACCGTGAGCGATGTCGCGGCAGCCGCCCGAGTGTCGAAGGCGACCGCGGCTCGAGCACTCGGCGACTACGGCGCGGTCAGCGATTCCGTGCGGGAACGAGTGCAGCGCGCAGCCGAGGAACTCGGATACCGCGCGAACGCCCTCGCCCGCACGATGACCACCGGTCGCTCGAACACCATCGGCATCGTGGTCGGCGATATCGAGAACCCGTTCTTCGCTCAGGCGACTCGGGGCGCGGCCGACATCGCCGACACGGCAGGCTTCGATCTCATCCTCTCGAACTCCGACGAGGAGACCGAGTCCGAGGCGAAGGCGATCGGCGTCCAACTCGCCAAACGTGTCGACGGGCTGCTCGTCGCCCCGGCATCCTCGGTCGATATCCGCAACTTGCGCACGATCGTCGACGCCGGTCGCCCACTCGTCCTCTTCGATCGCGTCGCCGAAGGCATCGAGGCCGACGCGGTCATCGCTGCGAACCGCACCGGAGCCAGGAAACTCACCGGGCTGCTCACATCGGCCGGACATCGACGTATCGCCTTCATCTCAACGCTCCTTCACACCGACGGCTATCGCTCCGGCGAAGTGCTGGGGTCGTCTTCGGTCGCAGAGCGCGTCGCGGGATTCACGACCACCCTGGCCGAGGCCGGCATCCCTCGTCCGGAGGCATGGGTGCGCCTGAACGCACGTGCCGACGGCGTCGAGCGCGCCGCGGTCGAACTGATCACGGGACCGGATGCCGCGACCGCTGTCGTCGCGTCGGATTCGCGCATCGCCCTCGCGGTGTTCCGCGCGGCTCGCAGCGTCGGCCTCCGCATCCCCGAGGACCTCTCGCTCGTCGCATTCGACGACGCCGACTGGACCGGGCTCACGACACCGTCGATCACCGTCATGTCTCAGCCGATCCATGAGATCGGTGCCGAAGCTGCTCGGCTCCTGGTCCGGCGCATCCGCGGTGACGGGGGACCGTTCGTCACGAAGGTGCTCGACCAGCGGCTCATCGAGCGGGAATCGGTGGCTCCGCCGAGGCTCTGAATCGACGACGTGGCTGATCCGACGTGCAGCCGCGTCGACCGCCTACCGCGCCGGGATCCACACCCGCATCGTCGACGGGCCGCGCTCGGCCCACGCGTGGTACGGCACGAGCGGCACGTCGGCAGCGGCATCCGTTCGCGCATCGACGAGGCGCACGAGCACACTGCCGTCGCCATCGCCATCGCCATCGCCGCCGCCCACGCCGTCCGCACGAGCGGCGGGCGCGACGCCCGGATCGACCCGCAGGTCGGCGAAGTCGGATGCCGCGAGCGGCGTTCCGGCGAGGTCGACCGATTCGAGGGCGAACACCTCGGGGCCGCGCTCGACCACGAGGCATCCGCGCACCGCATCGACCCTGGGATCGGGCGAGGTGAACCGAGGCGCCATCGGCAGGCGCAGTTCGACCTCGTCGCCCGCGGCCCAGCGCCGTTCGAACGACACCTCGCCCGCGCGGCCGTGGGGCGAGGCATCCTGCACCTGCTCGAGCGACTCGCCGGCCGGGCGGATCACGAGCGTCGCGCCCTCGGCCCACACCGGCACGCGGAGCGAGAGCCGCCACGGGGCGGAGGCATCCGTCAGCACCCGCACACGCACCGAGCCGTCGGCGGGGTACGCCGTCGAGACGTCGAGCGCGACGGGCTGTCCGTCGTCGAGCACGGTGCGGATCGAGGCCGGCGCGTACTGGTGCAGCTGCACGCCCGCGGCATCCGCCGTCGCGAGGTACGCGGCGAGGCTCGCGAACGTGCGCGCCGTGTTCGGCGGGCAGCACGAGACGTCGAACCACGGCGCGCGCAGCGACGAGTGCGCACGCGGCGACACGACATCGGGATCGGCGGGCGCTCCCGGCACGCGCTGGTGCAGCGTGTTCGCATAGTAGAACGCCGTGCCCGAGGCATCCGGCGACGTCTCGACCACGTTGAAGAGCGTGCGCTCGATGAGGTCGGCGTGACGGGCGTCGCCGGTCGCGAGCAGCAGCCGCCAACTGAACATGACGGATGCCACGCCCGCGCACGTCTCGGAGTAGGCACGGTCGCTCGGCAGCTCCCAGTCCTCGCCGAAGGCCTCGTCCTGATGGTGCGATCCCTGCCCGCCCGTGACGTACGTGCGCCGCTCGAGCGTGCGCGACCACTGCCCGGCGAGCGCGCCGAACAGGTCGCGGTCGCCCGTCTCGATCGCGACGTCCGTCGCGCCCGAGGCCAGGTAGTTCGCCCGCACCGAGTGCCCGCGCAGGGCCTCGGCATCGCGCACGGCGACGTCGTCCTGATAGTAGGAGCGACCCCACTCGATGTCGGCGAGCGTGCCCCGGCCGTGACGTTCGACGAAGAGGCGGGCCTGCTCGACGTAGCGCGGTTCCCCCAACGCGCGACCGAGTTCGACCAGGCCCACCTCGACCTCGGCGTGCCCGCAGATGCGTTCGTCGCCGCCCTCGCCGAAGACCTCGCACACGTGGTCGGCCGCACGCCTCGCCACCTCGACGAGCGGGTCGGATGCCGCGGGCCCTGCTCCGTCGGCCGCATCCGCGGCCGTACCGCGCGCCAGCGTGCGGTGGCGGGCTACCGCCGCCTGGAACAGGTGCCCCAGGCAGTAGAGCTCGTGCCCCCACTCGAGGTCCGACCAGCGCGGCGGCTGGCCCTCGCGGCCGAAGCGCGTGTTGAGGTACCCGTCGGGCTCCTGGGCTGCCGCGACGCGGGCGACGACCGCCCGGAATCGGGCGTCGAGGGCGGCGGCGCGGGCGGCGGGATCGTGGTCCGGGTCCAGGTCTCGAGACGGCCCTGACGGGCCTCCTCGACCAGCGGGATCGTGATCCGGGTCCAGGTCTCGAGACGGCCCTGGCGGGCCTCCTCGACCAGCGGGATCGTGGTCCGGGTCCAGGTCTCGAGACGGCCCTGACGGGCCTCCTCGACCGGCGGGGGCGACGGATGCCTCGAGCCGTCCGATCTCCCAGGCGACCGCCTCGAGGTACTTGTAGACCTCGGAGTCGGAGAACTCACGGCCGCGACGGCCCTCGGCGAGCCCGCCGTCGACTGCGAGGTCGTAGTTCGCGAGCCATCCCTCGCGCTCGAGCCAGTGCTCGATGTGGTCGAGCGTCGCGGTGCCGTTGACGCGTTGGCGCTCGGCCCAGAGGCCGCCGGTGATGCGCACCTCGTCGATGCCGAGCGGGCGCAGCGCGCCCCTCGACGGCGAGACGGGCACGGCATGCGTCGTGGCCGCA
The DNA here is from genome assembly GCF_009749465.1 of Agromyces terreus. Taxonomy (GTDB): domain Bacteria; phylum Actinomycetota; class Actinomycetes; order Actinomycetales; family Microbacteriaceae; genus Agromyces; species Agromyces terreus. The sequence goes on along the minus strand of NZ_WBIS01000004.1, from coordinate 100,266 downwards.
GCGGTGGCGGTGGGCGAAGAGGTCATGGTCATCCCTTGAAGGCGCCCGACATGAAGCCGCGCACGTAGTGACGTTGGAGGATCAGGAAGAGCAGGATGCACGGCAGCGCGAGCACGACCACGCCGGCCTCGGTGGCGCCGTAGTCGACGACGCCCTGCACCTGGCCGCGGAGGTTCGAGATCGCGAGCGGCAGGGTCATCCGGTTCGAGTCGTTGATGAGGATGAGCGGTGCCATGAAGTCGTTCCACGCCGCGAGGAACGCGAACAGGCCGACCGTGATGAGCCCCGGCTTCACCGCGGGGACGAGCACACGCCAGAGCACGGTCCAGGCGGAGCATCCGTCGACCATCGCCGCCTCGTCGAGCTCACGCGGAATCGACTCGAACGAGATGCGCATCATGAACATCGAGAACGGCAACTGGAACATGGTGAGCACGAGGGCGACGCCGACGAGCGAATTCGACAGGCCGACCGAGTTCAGCAGCACGTAGAGCGGGATGAGCAGCGTCGCGTACGGCACCATCAGGATCGCTAGCGTCGAGAGGAACAGCAGGTCCTTGCCCGGAAAGGAGAACCGCGCGAACGCGTACCCGCCGAGCAGCGAGATCGTGAGCGTCAGCAGCACCGTCAGCAGCGAGACGAACGTCGAGTTGAGCAGGTACACCCAGATGCCGGCCTGGTAGTTCGCCAGCGTGACGTAGTTGCCGAAGCCCCAGCCGTCGGTCTGGTTCGTGCCCGCGAGCGGGCTGACCGACGAGATCGCGGTCCAGATGAGCGGGTAGAGGAACAGCAGCGCGAGGGCGGCCGTGAGCACCCAGTAGGGCGTTCGCAGGGCGATGCCGGCGACGGTCGTCGGCCGCTTGCGTGGAGCACCGCCGCGGTGGTTCGGCGCGACGATCGCGACGGTGGAGTCGGTGGGGGGCGTCGTACGACGTGTGACGAGACTCATCAGTCCTCCGCCTTCCTTCCGAACGCGCGGATCTGCGCGATGTTGATGACGACGAGCGCGAGCAGCACGATCACCGAGAGCGCGCCGGCGACGCCGAGGTCGTTCTGGCCCTGGAACGCCATGCTGTAGATGAGCTGCACGACCGTGATGGTCGAGTTGTCGGGGCCGCCCTTGGTGAGGATGTAGAACTGCTCGAACGCGAGCAGCGAACCCGTGACGCAGAGCACGGTCGTGAGCGCGAGGGTCGGGCGAAGCAGCGGGATCGTGATGCTCCGGAACGTCTGCCACCGCGAGGCGCCGTCGATGCGCGCGGCCTCGTAGACGTCTTCGGGAATGCCCTGCAGCCCGACGAGCATGAGCAGCATGTAGAAGCCCGCGTACCGCCAGACGATGAGGAACACCGTCGACCAGAGCGCGCCGTCGGGCGTGCCGAGGAAGGTGAACCCCCACGCCTTCATGAGATCGGCGAACGGTCCGGCGATCGGCGAGTACAGCACGTAGAAGAGCAGAGAGGCGGATGCCAGGCCGAGGGCGCTCGGCACGAGGAACGAGGTGCGCAGCAGGCCCTTCCACCGCGTCGACTCCTGCACGAGCATCGCGAGCCCGAGGCTCAGCGCGAGCAGGATGACCGTGGTCAGCACCGTGTACTTCAGCGTGAACCAGACCGAGTCCATGAAGAAGCGGTTGTCGACGGCCTCGACGTAGTTGGCCGGGAAGTTCCAGCCCTGGTTGCCGCCGAGGAGCGGCCAGTCGCTCGCCGACATCTGCAGCACGAGCAGCAGCGGCAGGCCGAACAGCAGCAGCACGAACAGCGCCGTCGGCAGCGCGAAGAGCCAACCGGTCACCGCGCCGCGGCGCCGAGCACGAGTGGTGCGGCGCCGGACAGGGGTGACCTGTCCGGCGCCGCGGACGGCGGTGCTCACTGCGAGAGCACCGCCGTGATCTCGTCGTTGTCGGCGTCGATGCTCGAGGCGTCGCCCAGCACCGCGTTGCGGACCATGGTCAGCCACGGGCTGTTCGGCGCGTTGAACGCCTGCTGGAAGTTGATCGCGACGGGGGTGTCGCCCTCGGCGGCGACCTCGTTGATCGTGATCAGGCGGGGGTCCTGCTGCGAGTACTCGTTGTCGGCGAGGTCGGAGCGCGAGACCACGTTGTTGTCCTTCGCGAGCACGCCGACCTGCGCGTCCTCGCTCATCATCCAGCTGAGGAAGTTCCACGCCTGCGCGGCCTTCTTGGAGTCCTTCGAGACGCCCATGCCGTCGCCGCCGACGAACGTCGATCCGCCGCCCTTCGGACCCGGGATGCCGGCGACGCCCACGTCGAACGGCGTCGAGGAGAGCAGCGTGGCCGGGTACGGCATCAGGCCGACCTTGCCCTCGGTGAATGCCGCGGTCCAGGTGGGTCCGGCCTCGTCCTGCGAGGAGGGCAGCACGGCGCCAGAATCCCAGAGATCCTTCCACGTCGCGTAGATGTCCTTCGCGGTGTCGCTCGCGAGCAGCGACTCGGTGCCGTCGTCGGAGAGCACGTCCTGGCCGTCGGCCCAGCTGCTCGGGAACCAGGTGAAGACGAGGCATCCGCCGCAGTTCAGGCCCGTCGCCGTGCCGTACGTGTCGGGCTTGTCGAGGGCCTGGATCGCCTTCGCCCACTCGGCGAACTCCTCGAGGTTCGCGGGGCCTGCTTCGGCGTCGAGGCCTGCCTCGGTCGCGAGGTCCTTGTTCCAGAAGAGCATCGAGAGGTCGAGCACGAACGGCAGCACGTACTCCTTGCCGTCGAGCGTGCCCGCCGCGAGGTGGCCCTTGTTGATCGAGTCCTTGTAGTCGAGGCCGTCGATGTTGGCCGTGAGGTCTTGGAACAGCCCCTGCTTCACCCAGTTCGGCACGTAGACGATGTCGGCCGCGAAGAGATCGGGCAGGCCGTTGGAACCGGCCGCGGCGCCGACCTTCGCGACGTAGTCGTCGTTCGGCACGACCGTGAGCTCGACCTGGTTCTCGTGGCTGTCGTTGTAGGCCTCGACGAGCAGCTTGGCCTGCTTCTCGAGGGGGGCGCGGGTCCAGAGGGTCAGCGTCGAACCGTCGTCGACGCCCTCGACCCCGGCGTCGGCGAGGCTCGAGGCGTCGCCGCCGTCGTCGCCGCCGGAACAGGCCGCGAGCCCGAACATGAGGGCGCCGGCGGCGAGCAGTGCCCCAGCCCGCGTCATCCGGCGATTGCGTGATCTCATCCGTGTACTCCTTGCTCATCGTTGAGTGGGTGCCCAAAGCGCCCGGAATGTCAGTGCTGGTGCGCGGCGTTCCGAAATTCCCGAAAGGCCTTTCGGCACGCTACAGTGTGAATCTCGCGGCCGTCAAGAGTGCGAACCGGTAGCGTTTCAGTCGAGGAGGCGAACATGGCGCGCAACGGTGCGGGAGGCTCGAAGGCCGCCACGCTGAACGACGTCGCACGCATGGCCGGCGTCTCGCTCGCCACCGCGTCGAAGGCCATCAACGGCCGCGATCAGGTCGCACCCGCCACCCGCCAGCGCGTCATCGAAGCCGCCGAGCAGCTCTCATTCACCCCGAATTCGCTCGCCCGCAGCCTCATCGCGGGCCGCACCGGAACCGTCGGCCTGCTCACCAGCGACCTCGAGGGACGCTTCGTGATCCCCATCCTCATGGGCGCCGAAGACGCGTTCGGCGCCGGGCAGATCAACGTCTTCCTCTGCGATGCGCGCGGCGACTCCATCCGCGAGCAGCACCACCTCAAGGCGCTGCTCAACCGCCGCGTCGACGGCATCATCGTCGTCGGCCGCCAGACCGACCCGCGCCCCTCGCTCGGGCAAGATCTGCCGGTGCCCGTCGTGTACGCGTACGCGCCCTCCGATGACGCGAACGACGTGTCGGTCACGCCCGACAACGTCGCCGGCGGGCGCCTGGCCGTCGACCACCTGCTCGCCACAGGCCGACGCCGTATCGCCCACATCACGGGCGAGCCCGAGTACGCCGCCGCACAGGATCGCGCGATCGGCGTTCGAGCCGCGCTCGCCGGGGCCGGCCTCGACCTCGTCGGAGACGTCATGACCTCGAGCTGGAGCGAGCACTGGGGCCGCGCGGCAGCGGGCATGCTGCTGGCCCAGCATCCCGACGTCGACGGCATCGTCGCCGGATCCGACCAGATCGCGCGCGGCGTCATCGACACGCTGCGCGATCTGGGCAAGCGCGTACCCGAGGACGTCGCCGTCATCGGCTACGACAACTGGGAGGTGCTCGCCCTCAACTCCCGCCCCGAGCTCACGAGCATCGACGCCAACCTCCAGCAACTCGGACGCACCGCGGCCATGCGCATCTTCGACGCCATCGACGGCGCCGAACCCGACCCCGGCGTGCACCGCCTGCCGGTTCGGCTCGTGATCCGCGGGTCGACGATCGAGCGTCGCTGAGCGGCGCGCCCGCTCGACGTCGTGTGCGGGGCGGGCGTGGTCTGACCGGGACCGAGCCCGGGTGGGGCCGCGATCCCGGAGGCGGGGCGCGAGCGGCGCGCGGCGCGCGAGGCGCGGTGCGCGGTGCGCAAGCCGCGGTGCGCGAGCCGCGAGGCGCGAGCGTGGGCGGCACCAGCGGCGACGGAAGCGGATGTCCCGTCGCGAACTCGCGCTACATCGCTACATCGCTACATCGCTACATCGCTACATCGCTACATCGCTACATCGCTACATCGCTACAGCATTCACGAACGGATACCTCTCCACGCGCCCACGACCGCAGTCGCCGAAGCCCCCCAACGGGCGGCGTGGCATGGCGAGCGGGACGGACAGTACGTTGAGCACGGCATGCGGCACGGGCGGTCGGTGGGTCGAAGCGCGGCGGGCACGGCGGGCACGACGAGCGCAGCCAGCGCCGGCCAGCGCAGCCAGCGCAGCCAGCGCAGCCAGCGCGGCCAGCGCAGCCAGCGCAGCCAGCGCGGCCAGCGCGGCCAGCGCGGCCAGCGCGGCCAGCGCGGCCAGCGCAGCCAGCGCAGCCAGCGCAGCCAGCACGGCCAGCACGGCCAGCACGGCCAGCACGGCCAGCACGGCCAGCACGGCCAGCACGGCCAGCCAATCAGCTCAGTCGGCGCGCCGGGCGAAGGTATGGCGGTACTCCGTCGGCGAGGTGCCGAGCACGCGGCGGAAGTGCAGGCGCAGGTTGGCGCCCGTGCCGAGGCCGACGCGTGCCGCGACCTGCTCGACGCCGAGGTCGGTGCGCTCGAGCAACTCGCGTGCGAGGTCGATGCGCGCCCGCAGGATCCACTGCATGGGCGTGTAGCCCGTGTCCTCGACGAAGCGGCGCGAGAACGTCCGCGTCGACACGTTCGCGTTGCGCGCCAGATCGTCGAGGGCGAGCGGCTCGTCGAGGCGCTCGATCGCCCAGTGGCGGGTGGCGGCGAACCGTTCGCCGAGATCGTCGGGCAGGGCGCGCGGCACGAACTGCGCCTGGCCGCCGCTGCGGTACGGCGCCGCCACGAGGCGCCGCGCGACGTGGTTCGACAGGCCGACGCCGTGGTCGCGACGCACGAGATGCAGGCAGAGGTCGATGCCCGACGCCGCACCGGCAGAGGTGAGCACGAGCCCCTCGTCGACGAACAGCACGTTCTCATCGACCCGGACGAGCGGATGCCGCGCCGCGAGCGCACGCGTGTAGTGCCAGTGCGTCGTGGCCCGACGTCCGTCGAGCAGGCCGGTCGCGGCGAGCGCGAACGCCCCCGTCGAGATCGCCGCGAGGCGCGCCCCGCGCGCGTGCGCCGCGAGCAGCGCGTCGACGACCGGGGGCGGCGGCGGCTCGGCATCCGGATTCCGGTAGCCCGGGATGAAGATCGTCTCGGCCCACGCGAACGCCTCGAGTCCATCGGCCACGTGATACGAGAGCCCGTCGCCTCCGGTGACGGGCCCGGGCGCGGCCCCGCACACGCGCACCTCGTAGGGCATCGACGCCCGGGTCGTGAAGATCTGCGCCGGAATGCCGACGTCGAGCGGCTTCGCCCCCTCGAGCACGAGCACGGCGACCCGGTGCTTGCGGCGGGCCCGATGCGATGGCATGCGGCCAGCCTGCCACCCACCGCAACGATCGCGCCATGGCGGCGAGGCCCCAGGCGTGCCTGAGACGGCCCCGCCGGGCCCGTGGAGGAACAGTCACGGGAGCGATCGACCGTGTGGAGATCGTCCGAGGTGAGATCGCCGACCCGGCGGGGCGTTGCGAGAACCGTAGTCCGCGAGCCCGCCGACCACCAGCGTCCCGAGACGTTCGCCCTCGAACTGGGGGCCTGCCGAGGCGCCGCTTGTCGGGCACCTCGCGCAGGGGCGCCGCTCGCCTCGGCACCGCCGACCGCCCCGTGTCAACCCCGCGCCGCGGCATCCGTCGCGCCGATAGGCTGGGCGGCAGTGACACGGGGTGCCGCGCGCCCGCTCGATCAGGCAAGCGCGGCTGAGAACACACCCGTCGAACCTGATCTAGTTCGAACTAGCGAAGGGATGTCGCGTGAGCGATCGCCTGTCCACCGACCCTGCCGACGACACCGGACGCGCCCGCGACGCCGCCGGTCCCGACACGGCCGCCGCCCACGCTGCCGACACGGCTGCTGCCCACGCTGCGGCGAGCGCGCAGTTGCTCGCGGCGCTGCGCGGGTCCTCGCCCCTCGTGCACTGCATCACGAACAGCGTCGTCACGAACTTCACCGCGAACGCGCTGCTCGCGATCGACGCGGCCCCCGCGATGGTCGACATCCCCGTCGAGGCCGGCATCTTCGCGGGCATCGCGTCGGGCCTGCTCGTGAACCTCGGCACCCCGCACGAGGAGCAGCGCGAAGCCGCCCGCGAGGCCGTGGCCGCGGCATCCGTCGCCGGAACCCCGTGGGTGCTCGATCCCGTCGCCGTCGGCGGGCTCCCCGTTCGCACCGCGCTCGCGCACGAGCTCGTCGCACAGCGCCCGACCGCGATCCGGGGCAACGCGAGCGAGATCATCGCGCTCGCCGGCGCAGGAGCCGGCGGGCGCGGAGTCGACGCCGCCGACACGACCGACGCCGCCGCGGACGCCGCCGCGCACCTCGCCCGCACGCACGGGTCGGTGGTCGCCGTGTCGGGGCCCGTCGACCTCATCACCGACGGCCGCCGCACCGTCCGCATCGCGAACGGCGACGTGCTGCTCACCCGCATGACGGGCGGCGGCTGCGCCCTCGGAGCCGTGACGGCGGCGTTCCTCGGCGCGAGCCGTGCCGACGCCGATCCTGCCGACGCGTTCGCGGCCACCGTCGCCGCGACCCTCGTCTACACGATCGCCGCCGAGATCGCGGCCGCAGCTGCGGCGGGCCCCGGCACGTTCGCCCCGGCCTTCCTCGACGCGCTCGCCCTCGTCACCCCGGGCGAGGTCGCCGAACGCGCCCGCATCACGGTGACGGATGCCGCGACCGACGGGAGCCGCGCATGAGCACCAGGGCCCGGCTCGACCTCTCGATCACCCTCGTCACCGACGCCGCGCTCTGCGGCGAGCGCGGGGTGCCCGCCGTCGTGGCCGACGCCGTCGACGGCGGGGTGCGCGTCGTGCAGCTGCGCGACAAGACCGCGACCGACGACAACCTCCTGCGTCAGCTCGAAGCCCTCGCCGTCGTGATCGACGGCCGCGCCGCGCTGCTCGTCAACGACCGCGTCGACGTCGTCGTCTCGGCGCGCGAACGCGGGCTGCCCGTGCACGGCGTGCATCTCGGACAGGGCGACACCGCGGCATCCGTCGCCCGTGAGCTGCTGGGCGACGACGTCGTCATCGGGCTCACCGCGAACACCCCCGAACACCTCGCCACGCTGCGGCGCATGCCCAGGCGCGACGTCGACTACCTCGGCGTCGGCGTGATCCGCCCGACGTCGACGAAACCCGACCATCCGCCGGCGCTCGGCATCGACGGGTTCGCGCGGTTCGCCGCCGAGGCCGAGCTGCCCTGCGTCGCGATCGGCGGCATCACGCTGGCGGATGTCGCGGCCCTCCGCCACTCGGGCGCGGCCGGCGTCGCCGTCGTCTCGGCGATCTGCGCCGCGGACTCCCCGCGCGACGCGGCCGAGGCGTTCGTTGCGGCGTGGAGCGGCCGATGAGCGCCGACGTGCGGCGGGCGCCGCACACGCGCGCGGTGCCGCGAGTGCGCCGGGTGCCGCGCGTGCTGAGCATCGCGGGCAGTGACCCGTCGGGCGGTGCCGGCATCCAGGCCGACCTCAAGTCCATCGCGGCCGTCGGCGGCTACGGCATGTCGGCGATCACGGCCCTGACCGCGCAGAACACGCGCGGGGTGCGGGGCGTGCACGTGCCGCCGTCGGCGTTCCTCGCCGAGCAGCTCGACGCCGTCGCCGACGACATCACGGTCGACGCGGTGAAGATCGGCATGCTCGCGAACGCCGAGGTGATCGGGGTCGTCGCCGGGTGGCTTCGCCGCATCGAGCCGCCGATCGTCGTGCTCGACCCCGTCATGGTGGCCACGAGCGGCGACCGGCTGCTCGACGCCGACGCCGAGGCGGCGCTTCGCGACCTGCTCCCCCTCGCCGACCTCATCACCCCGAACCTGCTCGAGCTCGCCGTGCTCGCGGGCGCCGAACGCGCGTCGACCTGGCCCGACGCGATCGCGCAGGCCGAGGCCGTCTCGTCCGCCACGGGCGCCCGCGTGCTCGCGAAGGGCGGGCACCTCGACGGCGCCGACGCTCCCGACGCGCTCGTGCACGCGGCATCCGGCACCGTCGTCTCGTTCGGCGGCGCCCGCATCGCGACGACCGCGACGCACGGCACCGGATGCTCGCTGTCCTCGGCGATCGCGACCCTGCAGGCCGAGCTCGGCGACTGGGAGGCCGCCGTCGGCGAGGCACGGCGCTGGCTGCGCGAGTCGCTGCGCCACGGCGCGTCGCTCGAGGTCGGCGGCGGGCACGGACCCGTGAGCCACTTCGCCGGGCTCTGGTCGCGCGGCGGCGTGCGCACCGCGCCCACGCCCGACGAGATCGAGTCCGAGTGGTGGGCCGGCATCGCCGACGTGCGCGCGGCCATCGACGACCTGCCGTTCATCCGCGGACTGGCCGACGGCACGCTCGCGCGCGAGCCGTTCCTCGGGTACCTCGCGCAGGACGCGCTCTACCTGCGCGACTACGCGCGCGTGCTCGCCGAGGCGTCGCGTCTGGCACCGGATGCCGCGGGGCAGGCGTTCTGGGCGAACTCCGCGCACGGCTCGCTCGTCGGCGAGCTCGAGCTGCACGCCGACTGGCTCGCCGGCGCGCACGGCCCGGGCGCCGGCGACGGCGAGGGGCCCATCGACGGCGGGCGCACCGGCACGCACGGCACCTCCGTCGACGGCCCGGCCGCGTCGGCCGCGTCGGTCGCCGACCCGCTGCACGCCGCCGCCACGTTCGCCGCCGAACCCGACGCCGCGACGACCGCGTACCTCGACCACCTGCTCGCCACGGCGGCGCGCGGCGACTACGCGGTGCTCGCCGCGGCGGTGCTCCCGTGCTTCTGGATCTACGTCGACCTCGGCGAGCGCCTCGCGGCCGGCGAGTTCGGTGCGCAGGCGCTCGACCCGGGGCATCCGTACGCCTCGTGGCTCGCGACCTACTCGGATCCGGCGTTCGCGCACGCCACGCGCGAGGCGATCGGGCTCGTCACCCGGCTCGCGGCCGACGCGACGCCCGAGCGTCGGGCGGCGATGCACCGCGCGTTCCGGATCTCGTCGGAGCACGAGCGCGCCTTCTTCGCCGCCCCGCTCGCCCTGCACTGAGCCCACCTCGAAGCACCACCGCGCCCGAATCGGCGCCGGAGTGCCGAATCGGCGGCACCGAACCCGCCCTCGCGCGCCGACTCGGCACTCAGGTGAGACGAGCCGCCCGCGTGGCCGGTTGCGCGAGCCGGGGCGGCGGCGTTGACTTGGCGTATGCGCGTCGTCATCGCCGGAGGTCACGGCAAGATCGCCCTCATCCTCGAGCGTCTGCTCGCCGACGGCGGGCACGAGCCCGTCGCGCTCGTCCGCGATCCGGGCCATGCGCCCGACGTCGCCGCGGCCGGGGCGGAGCCGTTCGTGCTCGATCTCGAGGCGGCATCCGTCGACGAGGTCGCCGCCGCGCTCGAGGGCGCCGACGCCGCGGTCTTCGCGGCCGGTGCGGGTCCCGGCAGCACCGCCGAGCGCAAGCTCACAGTCGACCGCGACGGGGCGATCCTGCTCGCCGACGCGGCGATCCGGGCGCGGGTGCCGCGCATCGTCGTGATCTCGGCCATGCGCGCCGACGACTTCGACGAGGCCTCCGACGACGTGTTCCAGATCTACCTGCGCGCCAAGAGCGAAGCGGATGCCGCGGTGCGCAGCACCCCGCTCGACTGGACCATCGTCCGGCCGGGCGCCCTGACCGACGACGCCCCGTCAGGACTCGTGGACGTCGGCTCCTCGCTGCCCGGCGGGTCGATCAGCCGCTCCGACGTCGCCGCCGTCGTGGCGGCGGTGCTCACCTCGGGCGCCGGCTCGCGCACCCAGTTCGACCTGATCTCGGGCGAGACGCCCGTGGCATCCGCCCTCGCCACCCTCATGACCGCAGACTGAGCCGATGGCCGTCTTCGACACGCTCCGGGCCTCGAGGCGGCTGCCCGTGCTGCAGGTCGCGAAGACGTCGGTCGCCACGATCGCCGCCTGGCTCATCGCCGGCGCCCTGATTCCCGCGCAGCTGCCGGTGTTCGCCGCGATCGCGGCGCTGCTCGTCGTGCAGCCGAGCGTGAACCAGTCGCTCGGCAAGGGCATCGAGCGTTCGATCGGCGTCATGCTCGGCGTCGTCGTGGCATCGGCGCTGTCGCTCGTGTTCGGCACGAACTCCTGGATCGTGCTGCTCGCCGTGCTCGTCGCGATCTTCATCGCGTGGTCGCTGAAGATGACGCCCGCGACTGGCAACCAGGTCGCGATCTCCGCGATGCTCACCCTCGCGCTCGGAGCGGCGACGCCGAACTACGCGCTCGACCGCGTGCTCGAGACGCTCATCGGCGCCGCGATCGGCATCATCGTGAACGCGGCGATCGTGCCGCCCGTCGCGATCGCGCCTGCACGGCGCGAGGTCGGCATGCTCGGCGGCGAACTCGCGGCGTCGGCCGACCGGCTGGCGGCGGCCCTCGAGACCACGCAGACGCGGGCCGACATCCAGACCCTGATGATCGAGGCCCGCCTGCTGCGGCCGATGCGCGAGGCCGCCGACGCGGCCATCGCGGCCGGCACCGAGTCGCTCACGTTGAACCCGCGCCGCTCGGCGCACCGCGAGGAGCTGGCGCAGCTGCGCACCCTGCTCGAGCAGCTCGGGCCGATCGTGACCCAGCTCATCGGCATGACGCGGGCGTTCGCCGACCACTACGACGAGTCGCTGCACGACGAGCCGACGGTGCGCGCGATCGCCGAGCAGCTGCACCGCGTCGCGCACGACATCCGCCTCGCGGCCCGGGTCGCCGAGCCCGAGCCCGAGCCGATGACCTCGATGGTGCCGGCGCTCACCTCCGCGCTCATCGTGCGGCCGCCGACCTCGTCGCACTGGATCCTCATCGGCTCGCTGATGGAGGACCTGCGGCGCATCCGTGAAGAGCTGGGAGCGGAGACCTGATGACCGATGCGATCGAGTCGGGGGCCGGCGTGGCCGGGTTCGACTTCTTCTCCGCCGGCGAGCTGCCCGCGCCGAACCTGTCGGCGCCGGAGGTCGCCGCGATCCTCCTCGACGAGTGGGGCCTCGACGTCGAGCTGCGGCCGCTCGGCAGCCAGCAGGACCAGAACTTCCTCGCGCTCGCGCGGGGCGGGTCGGCGGGCGACGCGGCGGGCGAGGCCGCGGGCGAGGCCGCGGGCGGGGCGGGCGATGGCGGCGGCGACCGCGCCGGTGCGCCCGTCGGCGTCGTGAAGATCACGAACCCGGCCTTCACCGCCACCGAGCTCGCCGCGCAGGATGCCGCCGCGGGGCGCATCGCCCGGCACGCGCCGGAGTTGCGCGTCGCGACCACGACGACGGATGCCGCGGGCCGGCCGCGCTCGGTCATCGCCGACACGAGCGACGGGCTGCGCAGCATCCGCGTCATCTCGTACCTCGACGGCGGAACCCTCACCGGCGGTGCCCACCTGCCGCCGCGCATCGTCGAGCGCATGGGCGAGGTCGCGGCGCTCACGAGCCTCGCGCTCGCGGACTTCGAGCACGCGGGCCTCGACCGGGTGCTGCAGTGGGATCCGCGCTTCGCCGACCGCGTCGTCGAGCTCCTCGCGCCCCATCACCCCGACGCCGACCGGCGCAGGCAGGTGACGGATGCCGCGACCGCCGCCTGGGCGACGCTCGCCGCGCTCGCCTCCGACCTGCCCCTGCAGGCGGTGCACCTGGATCTCACCGACGACAACGTCGTGCGGGCGGCGGACGGCGACGGCCTGCCCGACGGGCTCATCGACTTCGGCGACGTGACCCGCTCGTGGGCGGTCGCCGAACTCGCGATCACGATCTCCTCGGTGTTGCACCACGCGGGCGCCGAGCCCGTCTCGGTGCTGCCGGCGATCCGCGCGTTCCACGCGCGGCGCCCGCTCGCGCCCGCCGAGGTCGCCGCGATCTGGCCGCTCGTCGTGGTGCGCGGCGCCGTGCTCGTGGTCAGCGGCGAGCATCAGGTGCAGCTCGACGCCGGCGAGAACGCCTACGCCGCCGACGGCCTCGAGCGCGAGTGGCGCATCTTCGCGCAGGCCGCCTCGATTCCGTCGGAGGTCATGACGGGCACGATCGCCGCCGCGCTCGGCATGGATCCCGCCGGCATGCCGGGCGCGCCGCGTGCCGCCGGGGCCGACGCGCCGCTCGACCGGCTCGTGCTCGGACTCGAGCCCTCCGAGGCGGCGCGGCTCGACGTCTCGGCGATGTCGCCCGACGTCGACGCGGGCGCCTGGCTCGACGGCGACGACCTCGAGGAGCGGCTCGCCCGCGCCGCCCTCGCCCGCGCCGCCGCCGCGGTGCTGCCGCGCGGCGTCCCCCGCCTGACGCAGAGCCGGCCGCACGCCGAGATCTCGGCGGCGACCGTGCCGACGGGCGTCGACGTGTGGTTCCGCTCCGCGACGGCGCTCACGAGCCCGGGCGACGGCGTCGTCACGACCTCGGGCACCGGCCTCGTCGCGGTCGCGCTGCACGGCGGCCTGCGCCTCGACCTCGATGCGACGCGCACCGTCGAGCCGCATCGCGCGCTCACGAACACCCCCGCCTCCGGCACGAAGCTGGCCGCCGGCTCGTCCCTCGGCACGGCCGCCGCGGGCGTGCGGCTGCGCATCCGCCTCCAGCCGGCGGACGCCCCGCCCGCCCCGCACGCCGTGCGGCCGGAGCTCGCGGCGGGCTGGCTCGCCCTCACGGCGGATACCTCGCCGCTGCTCGGGCTCGCGGCATCCGCCCCCGGCATTGCCGACGCCGCCGGCGCATCCGTCGCCGTTGCGGCCGCAACAGCCGGCGCCCCCGCGGCATCCGACGCCTCGGCCCTGCTCGACCGCCGCGACGCGACCCTCGCCCGGGTGCAGGAGCACTACTACGCCGAGCCGCCCCGCATCGAGCGCGGATGGCGCGAGCACCTCGTGGACGTCGACGGCCGCGTCTACCTCGACATGGTCAACAACGTCACGCCCCTCGGGCACGGGCACGTCGGGGTCGCCGACGCCGTCGAGGCGCAACTGCGGCGGCTGAACACGAACTCGCGCTTCCACTACGGCGCGGTCGTCGAGTACGCCGAACGGCTCGCGGCCCTCGCGCCCGACGGGCTCGACACGGTGTTCCTCGTGAACTCCGGTTCCGAGGCCACCGACCTCGCGATCCGCATCGCGCTCGCCGCCACCGGCCACCGCGACGTCGTCGCCGTCCGCGAGTCGTACCACGGCTGGACGTACGCCTCCGATGCCGTCAGCACCTCCATCGCCGACAACCCCGACGCCCTCGCGACCCGCCCCGACTGGGTCCACACGGTCGACGCGCCGAACCCGTTCCGCGGCCGGCACCGAGGGGCGGATGCCGCGCGCTACGCGCCCGAGGCCGCCGCCGTCATCGCCGGGCTCGCCGCCGAGGGGCGCCCGCCCGCCGCGTTCATCGCCGAGACCTTCTTCGGCAACGCCGGCGGCATCCCCCTGCCCGACGGATACCTCGCCGGCGTCTACACGGCGGTGCGCGCCGCCGGCGGGCTCGCGATCGCCGACGAGGTGCAGGCCGGATTCGGCCGGCTGGGCAGCTGGTTCTGGGGCTTCGAGCAGCAGCGCGTCGTGCCCGACGTCATCGCCGTCGCGAAGGCCGCGGGCAACGGCTACCCGCTGGGCGCCGTCATCACGACGCGCGCCGTCGCCGAGGCGTTCGGCAACCAGGGCGCGTTCTTCTCCTCGACGGGCGGCAGCCCCGCTTCGAGCGCCGCCGGCCTCGCCGTGCTCGACGCGTTCCGCGACGAGCACCTGCAGCGCAACGCCCTCGACGTCGGCACGAGGCTGAAGGGCCGCCTCGAGGAGCTCGCGACGCGGCATCCGCTCATCGGCGCCGTACACGGGCTCGGGCTGTACCTCGGCGTCGAGTTCGTGCGCGACCGCGAGACGCTCGAGCCCGCGACCGACGAGACCGCCGCGATCTGCGAACGCCTGCTCGGCCTCGGCGTGATCATGCAGCCCACCGGCGACCACCGCAACGTGCTGAAGACCAAGCCGCCGCTGTGCCTCACCGAGGAGTCCGCCGACTTCTTCGTCGCGATGCTCGATCGGGTGCTCGTCGAAGGCTGGTGAGACATGCGGGGCGCCGACCGGGATGTCAACCCCCTCCGTGTCGATCGAAGGTTCGATGCGGGCGTCGGCGGGCCTGCATAGGCTGGCGATATCCGACCGGGATCCGAACGACGACGGCAGGAGCAGCCATGACGAACCTCGATCGCACGCACCGACGACCTGACGAGCACGCCCCCGAGACGACCGCCGGCACGGCCGCGGCATCCGGATTCGACCTCGTGCGGCAGGTCGCCGTCGCCGTCAGCGCGGTGCTCGCCGTCATCGGCGCGTTCATCGGTTCGGGCGCGGCCGGCGGCCAAGAGGTGCAGAACGCCTCGAACGGCGCCCTCGCGGCCGACGCCACCCTCGTCGCCCCCGGCGGCGGCGCGTTCAGCATCTGGTCGGTCATCTACCTCGGCCTCCTCGTCTACGCCGTCTGGCAGTTCCTGCCCGCGCAGCGCAACGCCGAACGGCACCGCCGGCTCGGCTGGTGGATCGCCGCGTCGATGCTGCTGAACGCCGCGTGGATCCTCAGCGTGCAGTTCGACCTGCTCTGGCTGAGCGTGCCGGTCATCGCGGCCCTGCTCGTGGTGCTCGTCGTCGCGTTCCGGCGCAGCCTGATCCTGCGCCCGAGCGGCACGATCGACGCGGTGGTCACCGACGGCACGATCGGGCTCTACCTCGGCTGGGTCAGCGTCGCCACGATCGCGAACGTCGCCGCGGTGCTCGTCGCCGCGGGCTTCGACGGCTGGGGCCTGCCCGCCGAGACGTGGGCCGTCGGCCTGGTCGCCGTGGCCGGGCTGCTCGGCATCGCGCTCGCGGTGTGGGATCACGGGCGCATCGCGCCGACCCTGTCGCTCGGCTGGGGCATCGCGTGGATCGCCGTCGCCCGCCTCACCGACGAGCCGTCGTCCACGGTCACGGGCGTCACGGCGATCATCGCCGTGGTCGCCGTCGTGCTCGTCACCCTCGCCATGCGCATCGTCGCCATCCGCCACGCGCAGGGAGGCCGCGACCGCCGGGGTCGCAGCATCCGCACCGAGGCTCCCCGATCGCCCGAGGCCGCCGGCGCCTCGGCGCGAGCCGATCACGGCCGGGTCTAGGCCTCGGGAATGCCCGCACGCCCGTTCCGACGCGGTGACCGCGTCATCCTCGTGCACGAGCGAGCGCGCAGCGATGCCGACGCGGCGGATGCCGCGGGGCCGGTGTTCGTGCTCGTGCACGGCCTCGGCATGGGCCACGCGTACTGGGGCGACCTCGTCGAGCAGCTCGAGTCCTCCGGGCGGGTGCTCGCACTCGATCTGCCGGGGTTCGGCGATTCGCCGAAGCCGCGCACGGTGCCGAGCATCGCCGGTTCCGCCGAGCTCCTCGCCGCGATGCTGCGGGCCGAGGGACTGCATCGGCCCGTGCTCGTGGGCCACTCGAGCGGCGCGCAGGTGGTCGCGGAGGCCGCGGCGCGGCATCCGGAGCTCGTCGATCGCATCGTGCTCATCGCCCCCTCGGTGAATCCGCGGGAACGCACCGCGGTGCAGCAGGCGGCGCGGTTCGTCCAGGACGTCGCCGTCATCGACCCGACCGCCCTCGAGACCGGCGCGAGCGCGTACCTCGAGAGCGGCTTCGGGTGGACCCTCGCCAACCTGCGTCCCATGCTCGAGCACCGCATGGAACTCGTGCTGCCGAGGGTTCGCGCCGCGACACTCGTGATCCGCGGCGAACAGGACCACGTCGTGCCGCAGTCGTGGGCGCAGGCCGTCGCGACGCTCGTGCCGCAGGCGCGGTACGCCGAGATCGCGCACCGCGGGCACGAGACCACCTCCGACCATGACGGGCCGCTGCACGAGCTCATCGCGAGGCACGCGCTGGGCGAGCCGGTGGGCCGCGAGCTGGCCGTGCACGAACGGCGGGCGGCGCTGTCGCGTTCGCTCGGCGGCGGCACGACGGAGCGGGTGGGGTGGATCCTGCGCGACTACGCGTACGGCATCCGCCGCCGCCTCGACCAGTTCGTCGTGCGCCGGCCGCCGGCGAGGTGGCGCCACGGCGATCCGACGCGGCCCGACGTCGTCCTCGCGACCGGACTGCACGAGCACTGGAGCTTCCTCGCGCCGCTCGCCGACGCCCTGAACCGGGCGGGGCATCGCATCGTGGTGGTCGAGGGCCTCGGCATGAACCGGCACCCGGTGCCCGAGACGTCGCACCGGCTGCAGCTCGCGCTCGCACGGGTCGCGCCGCCGCCCGCCGGGCGCGTCATCGTTGGGCACAGCAAGGGCGGGCTCATCGCGAAGCATCTCCTGACCGACCTCGAGCGGGGCACGGGGCCGCTCGCCGCCGACGGCCGCGCCCGGCTCGGCGTGCGCGGCTCGGTGTCGCTCGCGACGCCGTACGCGGGGTCGGCGCGGGCCAGGTGGTTCCTGGACCCGAGCATGCGCGCGTTCCTGCCCACGGATGCCGCGATCGTCGAGCTCCAGCGTTCCGCGAGCGTCAATGCGAGGATCGTCTCGATCTTCGGAACCCTCGACGCGCACGTGCCCGAGGGCAGCGCCCTGCCGGGGGCGACGAACGTGATCGTCCCGGCGGCCGGCCACTTCCGCCTCACGGCGTCGCCCGCGGCGCACCGTGCGACGGTCGAGGCGGTGGCCTCGCTCGCTTCCCTAGACTGAGCCCGTGCTCCCCGTCGTCATCGTGCTCGCCGCCGTGCCTGCGCTCCTCATCTTCGCGCTCGGCGTGACGGCGCGCATCGCGTCGCGACAGCCCGTGAGCTCGCCCGTCGTGCAGTACACGGCCGGCCGGGGCTCGTCGATCCTGCGGGATGCGCTCCTCGTCGATGCCGACCGACGCGCGGTGACGGCGGTGCTGATCGATCTGGCGGTGACGCGTCGCATCCGCATCCTCGCCGGCGAGTCGAAGCGCGATCCGATCGGCATCGAGATGCAGCCGGGCGCGACGTTCACCGCCGAGGAGCTCAGCGTGCTCGAGGCGCTCTTCGGCCCCGAGCACACGAGCGGGCGCGTGCGCCGGTTCACGTCCGACCGGCGGGCGCTCTCCGCACGTCTCAAGGCCGTCGTGCGCGACGTGTCGTACGCCCTCGCCCGCGAGGGCCTCGTGGCGAAGCAGCGGGTGGCGTGGCCGGGCACGACCCTCACGGTGCTCGCCTACCTCGGCATGCTCGTCGAGGGCCTGTTCATCATCGTCGCCCTCGTCGCGGCCGACTGGCCGGCGCTCGTCACGGCGCTGGCCGCCCTCGCGGTCACCATCGCGACGATCATCGTGACGCCCTCGTCGTGGCGCAAATTCCTTCCGCCGGCCCGCGAGCGCCGAGAGCACCTCGACGGACTGCGCCAGTACCTCGAGCTCGCCGAGCGCAATCGGCTGCGCGCGCTCCAGTCGCCGACCGGCGCGGAGCTGATCCCCGTCTCGGGTGCCACCGAGGCGTCCTCGCGAACGGATGCCGCGGGCCCGGCCGATCCCGCAGGCGCGGCGGATGCGGCGGGCCCCGCGCCCCTCGCCCGGTTCCACCTGCACGAGAAGCTGCTGCCGTTCGCGGTGCTCTTCGGCGTGGAGCGCGGATGGATCGACGTGCTGAAGCTCGATCTGCAGACCCTCGAGCGCACGAATCTCGACACCCTCGCCGACCTCGTCGACGGCACTGCCGAGCTCGCCGTGCTCGCGGCCCATCTGGGCGAGCTCGTGGTCCTCGTCGACCACGTCGGCGATCTGGCGGCGTCGGTCGGCGACCTCGTCGACGTGTCCGGCGGCATCGTGGATCTCGCCGACGGCATCGGCGGCGTACTCGGGATCTTCGAATGAGCGCATACGTCGCTCGCGTGCCTGGCTCGCGGGTCTCGTGCGCCTCGTGCGCCTCGTGCGCCTCGTGCGCCTCGTGCGACTCGTGCGCCTCGTGCGACTCGCCGGCTCGGTGCGCCGTATGAGCGCCGATGCGGAGCTCCGCATCCGGCTCGCCGACGAGCCGGGCGCTCTCGTGGGCGGGGTCGACTCGGTCGGAGCGCTGTACGGACGTCCCGCGGAGGCGTGGGCCACGCTCGTCGTCGCACACGGGGCGGGCACGGGCATGGAGCATCCGTTCCTCGAGGGGTTCGCGCAGGCCGTGCAGGCGCTCGGCGTCGCGACCCTCCGTTTCGACTTCGCGTATCGCGAGGCGGGGCGCCGGTTCCCCGATCGTCCCCCGGCAGCCGTCGCTACCTGGCGGGCGGCCGTGCGCACGGCGGCCGAGTTGGCTGCCGCTGCGGGCCGCGGGGCGGCCTCCGGCACGGTCCCGGCGGAGCCTGTCTGGGCGTCGGGCAAGTCGTTCGGCGGACGCATGGCCTCGATGGCGGCCGCCGAGGGCATGGCCGTTTCGGGTCTCGTGATGCTGGGGTATCCGTTGCACGCGCCCGGAAAGCCCGAGAAGCCCCGAGACGAGCACCTGCCCGCGCTCCAGGTGCCGATCCTGTTCCTGCAGGGGCGCAACGACCCGTTCGCCGTGCCCAACGACCAGCTCGACGACGTCGTGGGGCGCATCGGTCCGAATGCCTCGCTCGAGTGGATCGACGCCGCCAACCACTCGTTCGAGATCAAGGGGCGCAAGCGCCCCGCCGCCGAGATCGGCGCCGCCCTCGCGGCATCCGTCGTCGCCTTCATGCGGGCCCGGCCCACCGACGCCTGACGCCGGCCGACGCCGGCCGCGAACGACCGCTGCCGACAACGGCGGGCTTCCAGCGGGGGACGCCGGCGTCCTCCGCTGACACACCCCTCCTCCACAGGCTCGCGAGAGAAGCCTGCGCGTGCGGATGCGTCCCAGTCGTCCCCGACCCCACCCCGCTGCCGGGAGAGTCTCTCTGGAAACCGGCGCTACATCGCTACATCGCTACATCGCTACATCGCTACATCGCTACATCGCTACACGATTTTGAAACCGATACCCCCGGAGCCGCATGACCGACACGACGATCAGAATCGACACGGCGACGGCGAAACTGGTCGCCGAACTCGCCCATCTCATGGAGCGCACGAAGAAGGACGTGCTCGCGGATGCCGTCGCCGGATATGCGCGCGCACGCCTCCCTGCGCTGGCGGACGGGCGCATGAGGTACGGCGACCTCAGCCCTCGTGAGCAGCTCACGCTCCGGCGCGACGAACTCCTCCGACGCTTCGAAGAACAGGGCACGGTCAACGTGCGCCTCCTCGGATCCGCACGTGCGCCGGGCGTCGATGCCGTCGCGGTCGCTGTCGCTCGCGAGGAATCGATCATCCTGCTCGCCGAGACGGACATCATCCTCGGGAGCGAGGCCGAGTCGATGATGGAGGAGATCGCGAAGGAGGTGCTCGGTTTCCGCGTGGAGGTGATCTCCGCCACGAGGCTCTCCCTCTTCGCCCCCGAGCGACTCGCACGGCTCGTCCAGGAGTCGGCGCCCCTCTGAACCTTCGCTGCAAGCAGCAGGGTTGCACGGCGGCGGCACGTCACGGGGCTCCAGACGGCTCACTCCGGCGAGCAGACGGGCGAGGCTAGCCGGGCGCAGGGGCGGGCCGGCCGGGCGCAGGGGCAGGGGCAACGTGGGCGCAGAGGCAGGGCGGGCGGGAGCTCAGGCGCCGACGTAGGCCGCGAGGTGCGTCGCGGTGAGCGTGGCGTCGGGCGTCGACGCGGTGGCCACGAGCTGGGCGGGGGTGCCCTCGAACACGATGCGGCCGCCGTCACGGCCGGCGCCGGGGCCGAGGTCGATGATCCAGTCGGCGTGCGCCATGACGGCCTGGTGGTGCTCGATGACGATGACCGAGTTTCCGTCGTCGACGAGGCGGTCGAGCAGCGCCAGCAGGCGGTCGACGTCGGCGAGGTGCAGGCCCGTCGTCGGCTCGTCGAGCACGTAGACCGTGCCCGACTTCGCCATGCTGATCGCCAGCTTCAGCCGCTGACGCTCACCGCCCGAGAGGGTGTTGAGCGCCTGCCCGAGCCCGAGGTACCCGAGCCCGACGTCGGAGAGGCGCTGCAGGATCACGCGGGCCGTCTTGTCGGTGAGGTACTCGAGCGCGGCGTCGACCGAGAGCGCGAGCACCTCGGCGATGTTCAGGCCGTTGAGGCGATACTCGAGCACCTCGGCCGTGAACCGCTTGCCGCCGCACTCCTCGCACACGCTCGAGACGGTCGACATGGGGCCGAGCTCGACGAACACGAGACCGATGCCCTTGCAGTTCGGGCACGCGCCGGCGGAGTTCGCGCTGAACAGCGCCGGCTTCACGCCGTTCTCCTTCGCGAACGCCTTGCGGATCGTGTCGAGCAGGCCCGTGTAGGTGGCCGGGTTCGAGCGGATCGAGCCGCGGATCGGCGACTGGTCGACGACCACGACCTGGTCGTGCCGCGGCACGTTGCCGTGGATGAGCGACGACTTGCCCGACCCCGCGACCCCGGTGACGACCGTCAGAACGCCGAGCGGGATGTCGACGTCGACCCCGGTGAGGTTGTGTTGCGCGGCGCCCCTGATCTCGAGGGCGCCCTTCGCGCTGCGCACATGCTCGCGCAGCGTGGCCCGGTGGTCGAGGTGCCGACCGGTGAGCGTGCCCGAGGCGCGGAGCCCGTCGATGTCGCCCTCGAAGCAGATCTCGCCGCCGCCCGACCCGGCGCCCGGGCCGAGGTCGACGATGTGGTCGGCGATCTCGATGACCTCGGGCTTGTGCTCGACGACGAGCACCGTGTTGCCCTTGTCGCGCAGTTGCAGCAGGAGCCGGTTCATGCGCTGGATGTCGTGCGGGTGCAGCCCGACCGTCGGCTCGTCGAACACGTAGGTGACGTCGGTGAGGGAGGACCCGATGTGCCGGATCATCTTGACTCGCTGCGCCTCGCCGCCCGAGAGCGTGCCGGCGGGGCGGTCGAGGCTGAGGTAGCCGAGACCGATCTCGACGAAGGAGTCGACGTTCTGCCGGAGGTTCGCGATGAGCGGCGCGACGCCGGGGTCGTCGATGTCGGAGACCCACTCGGCGAGGTCGGAGATCTGCATGGCCGAGGCATCCGCGATGTTGATGCCCTTGATCTTCGACGACAGGGCCTCGCGGTTCAGGCGCGCGCCGCCGCACTCGGGGCAGGCGGTGAAGGTGAACGCCCGGTCGACGAACGCGCGGATGTGCGGTTGCAACGAGTCGGGGTCCTTCGAGCCCATGCTCTTGCGGAGCTTCGGCACGAGCCCCTCGTAGGTCATGTTGATGCCCTGCACCTTGACCTTCGTCGGCTCCTTGTGGAGGAAGTCGTGCAGCTCGGCGTCGTCGTAGTCGCGGATCTTCTTGTCGGGGTCGAGGAACCCGCCCTCGGAGTAGATGCGCACCATCCACCCGTCGGCCGTGTAGCCCGGAATCGTGATCGCGCCCTCGGCGAGCGACTTGTCGCGGTCGAAGAGCTCGTCGAGGTCGACGTCGTTGACCTGCCCGGTGCCCTCGCAGCGCGGGCACATGCCCGCGGGCACGTTGAAGCTGAAGTGGAAGCTCGGGCCGACGTACGGATCGCCGAGACGCGAGAACAGGATGCGCAGCAGCGCGTACACGTCGGTCGCGGTGCCGACCGTCGAGCGCGAGTTCGCCCCCATGCGCTCCTGGTCGACGATGATCGCCGCCGACACGTTGCGCAGGCTGTCGACCTCGGGCCGCGGCTGGGTCGTCATGAACGACTGGATGAAGCTCGAGTACGTCTCGTTGATGAGCCGCTGCGACTCGGCCGCGATGGTGCCGAACACGAGGCTCGACTTGCCCGATCCCGAGACGCCCGTGAAGACGCTGAGCCGCCGCTTCGGGATGTCGAGCGAAACGCCCTTGAGGTTGTTCTCGTGCGCGCCGCGCACCTCGATGAGGTCGTGGGCGTCGGCAATGTGCTCGCTCATGACTCCCGATTCTGGCAGCGGCCGCCGACATCCGCAGCCCTCGAGCTCCGGTCGCGCGGTCCCGCTCCGATCGGTGCGCCCGGAAACGCGCGGGCGGACGTCAGCGATTCGTCACAGGTTCGCGGATGCCGCGCCCAGCGGCCGCGCGTAGCCTGAGCGCATGCCCGCGCGAACCCCTGCCGCCCGACTGCTGTTCCCGGCGCTCGCCGGCGTCGCGGCGGCCGTCGTCGCGGCCGGCGCGGGAACCCTCGCGGCCGCGCTGCTCGCGTCGGACGCGAGCCCGTTCGCGGTGGTCGGCGCCGCGCTCATCGACCTTGCGCCGCCGTGGGCGAAGGACGCCGCGATCGCCCTGTTCGGCACGAACGACAAGGCCGCGCTGCTCACGGGCGTCGCGATCGTGCTGCTCGTGATCGCGGGCGCGGCCGGCGTGCTCGAGTCCCGACGCCCGCCGTGGGGGCAGGTCGTGTTCTGGGTGCTGGGCGGCGTGGGCGTGCTGGCCGCGGTGACGCGTGCGAACGCCTCGATGCTCGCATTCGCGCCCTCGGCGATCGCCGCCGTCGCGGGCGTCCTCGTGCTGCGCCTGCTCGTGCGGCGGTTGGCCGCGGTCGACGCGGGGCCGAGTGCGGCGGACGGGCCCGACGAGCCGGACGTCGCGGCATCCACGTCCGCATCCGGTCCGCCGGCTGCTCGACAGGTCCCGGATGCCGCGGGCACGCGCACGCCGGAGGCGACGGCGGTCGACCGGCGCAGGTTCCTCGCGTGGGCGGGCGGTGCGACCGCGGTCGGCCTGATCGCGGCGTGGGGCGGCTACGCGATGCAGGCCGGGTCCCGGGCGGTGACGGCCGTGCGCGAGGCGATCACGTTGCCGAGGCCGACCTCCGCGGCATCCGTCCCGCAGGGTGCCGAACTCGGCATCGACGGCCTCGCGCCCGTGATCACGCCGAACGCCGAGTTCTACCGCATCGACACGGCGCTCGTGGTGCCGTCGGTCGAGCCGGCCGACTGGAGCCTGCGCATCCACGGCGACGTCGAGCGGGAGGTCGTGCTCACGTGGGACGAGCTGCTCGCCCTGCCGCTCGCGGAGTCCGTCACCACGCTCGCGTGCGTGTCGAACGAGGTCGGCGGCGGCCTGATCGGCAACGCGGTGTGGCTCGGCTACCCGATCCGCGAACTGCTCGCGCAGGCCGCTCCTGGAGCGGATGCCGACATGGTGCTCTCGCGCAGCATCGACGGGTTCACGGCGTCGACGCCGCTCGAGGTGCTGCAGGACGACGCGCGCGAGGCGATCCTCGCGGTGGGCATGAACGGCGAGCCGCTGCCCCCCGAGCACGGGTTCCCGGTGCGCATGGTCGTCCCGGGGCTCTACGGGTACGTGTCGGCGACGAAGTGGGTGACGGAGCTCGAGGTCACCCGGTTCGACGCGGCATCCGCCTACTGGACCGATCGCGGCTGGAGCGACCACGGCCCGATCAAGCTGTCGTCGCGCATCGACGTGCCGCGCTCGGGGCAGCCGCTGTCGGCCGGGCCGGTCGTCGTCGCGGGCGTCGCCTGGCACCAGCACGTCGGCGTCGCGGCGGTCGACGTGCAGGTCGACGACGGGCCGTGGCGGCCGGCGACGCGCGCCACGGCGATCTCCGACGACACGTGGGTGCAGTGGCGGTTCGAGTGGGATGCCGCGGCGGGCTCGCACTCGCTGCGCGTGCGGGCGACCGGGGCCGACGGCGAGGTGCAGACCTCGCGGCAGCAGGGCGTCGTGCCCGACGGCGCCACGGGCCTGCACGAGCGCACCGTCACCGTGTCCTGAGCCGGCGCCCGCCGCCGGTCGAGGAGCGAAGCGTCTCGCCGGTCGAGGAGCGAAGCGTCCCGAGACCAAGGGCCGAAGGTCTCGAGACGGCTGCTCCTTCGTCGCGGCCTCCTCGACCGCCGCCGGTCGAGGAGCGAAGCGTCTCGAGACCAAGCACCGAAGGTCTCGAGACGGCGCCGGCGCGCCTCCTCGACCGGCGGGCACCATCACGGCTGTGAGGGGCCCATCCAGCCTCGTTTCCTGCAGGATGGAAGGGCTCAGGCGGTGCGACGCCTCCTCAGCACGAGGAGCACCGCGCCGAGCAGCAGCAGCGCAGCGGCCGCGACACCGGCGGGCACGACCCAGCCCGCACCCGTGCTCGCGAGCGATCCGTCCGAAGCCGTGCTGCTCTCGGAACCGCTGCCGGCCGGAGTCGCGCCGGAACCCGCGCCGGCATCCGATCCGTCACCGCTGCCCGGGGCCTCGGTCGACGCGGCCTCGATGGCGAGCGTGGTCCAGCCCACCACGCCGTCGGCGGTCTGCGCGACGAGCGTGTGCACGCCGGTCGGCGTGCCGGTCGGCACGATGCCGTAGAGCGAGCCGTCGGCCGCGACCTGCGTCCACGTGCCGAGCGCGGTCGGGGTCGAGTGCAGCCAGAGCTGGATCCACTCGCCCGCGTGCGCCTCGCCCACCGTCACGCGGAAGGCCTCGCCGACGCGGACGGATGCGGGGGTCGAGATGGCACCCTCGAGCGCCGGGTCGAGCGCGTCGACGCCGACCGGAACCGACGGGTCGGTCGGGCGGCCGTCGCCCGGATCGCCGTCACCGCCGTCGCCGCCGTCACCACCGTCACCACCGTCACCGTCGCCACCGCCGTCACCGGCCTCCACAACCGTGAGCGTGCGCACCTCGGAGTCCGCGGTGGCCCCGTACGGGTCGACCGAGGTCACGTACCAGCCGTGCACGCCGAGCTCGGGCGACCACGTCGCCGTCTGCACCGAGCCGCTCGCGACATCCGTGTACGAGGCGATCGCGTGCGCCGTGAGCACCTCGGCGCTGAACGCGTCGGTCGCGAGCGTCTTCGGCTGCGGCGCGAGGCCGAGCGCCGCGTACGGGATCGTGAACTCCTGGTGCACGAGCTCGAGCGACGGGTCGTCGGAGTCGTAGTCGTTCAGCGATGGCGAGTAGGTGCGCGCGATGATCTGCCCGCCCTCGTTGTCGAAGTGCAGCAGGCGGAGGTATCCGAGGCCGCCCTCGGGCAGGCCCTGGTAGTCGAACAGCACCTGGTAGACCTGCCGGTCGTCGACGCCGTCACCGTCGTCGTCGAACCCGTCGATCCGGGTGAAGGCGTCGTGGTAGTGCCCCGAGAACACGGTGCGCACGTTCGGGTTGGTCGCCACGACCTCGTCGTAGATCCGCTGAGGGATCGGGCCGAGGCCGCCCGTCGTGAGCATGTACTCGTGCAGGTTGATCATCGCGACCCGCTCGGGGTACCGCGCGAGCACCTCGTTCATCCAGTCGATCTCGTCGCTCTCGGGCCCCCAGCCCATGTACAGCATGAGGAAGTCGATGCCGCCCGCGCTCACCAGGTCGTAGTGGCCGCGGTTGTCCTCGTAGCTGCCGCCGTACCAGGGGTTCCCGGCGAAGCGGTCCTCGCCGAAGTAGGACCCGTAGTTCGTGTAGTCGATCTCCTTGTGCCCGACGTCGTGGTTGCCGGCGAGCACCCCGTACGGGAGGCCGGCGTCGTCGAGCTTCGCGTACTCGGGGGTCGCCGACTCCCACTGCACGAGCTGGTCGTAGTCGTCCACGATGTCGCCCGTGTGGAACAGGTACTGGAGGTTCAGGTCGGAGCGCTCCCGCAGCAGGTAGTCGTGGATCGCCGTCTGGTGCTGGTGGTACTGCTCGTTGTAGTACTGCGTGTCCGACTCCCAGGCGAGCGTGAAGTCGTATGCGGAGCGCGGCGTGTCCTCGGCGTGGTTCCGCTCGACGGCCGATTCCCGGGTCGACAGGTCGGTGCCGGCGAACCCCTCGGAGTGCTGCACGAGCACGGTCACGAGCCCGTCGATCGCGTACTCGGCGACCGGCACGAGCGCGTCGAGCGTGAACGAGGTGGGCGCGCCGTCGGTGGTGAGGGCGCGGTCCAACTCGTGCCAGGCGCCGTCGACGCCGAGCGCGTACAGCAGCACCTTCGCGTCGGCGTTGGCCGAGCCGTCCCAGCGCAGGCGCACGCGGGCGTCGTCACCGGACCCCTCGGGCACCGTGACATCGAACAGCTGGTAGGGGAACGCGGTGTCGGATGTCTCGGCCGCGGCATCCTCGTCGAGTCGGCCGATCTTCGCGACCTCTTCGGCGGTGAGCGCGCGGCGCGCCGAGCGGTCGACCGTGTCGGCCTCGGTCACCGTGCCCGTGTAGGCCTCGATGCCGTCGCCCACGCCGAGCCGGGAGGCCTCCGCGAAGTCGACGTCGAGGTCGTCGTCGGACGGATCGATGGCTCGGGCGGAGAGCGTGATGTCCTCGCCCGCCTCGAACTCGGCGCCGTCCTCGGGCGAGATGAGCTCGTTGCCGGGCTCCTCGACCGGGGTCGTGAAGGCGACCGTGCGCTCGGCGACGTTGCCCGCGGCATCCGTCGCCGTGAAGACCACGGCGTGCTCCCCGTCGGCGAGGGTGATCGACGAAGTCGCGTAGGGCAGTTCGACGGGCGCGCCGTCGAGCGTCGCGGTGAGCGATGCGAGCCCGGAGCCGTCGTCGGTGGCCGAGGCGTCGATCATGAACTCGCCCTGGTAGAGCTTGCCGTCCTCGAGTTCGGTGGCGATGCCGGGAACGCTGTTGTCGACGCGCACGGATGCCTCGTCCGATCCGGCCGCGGACTCGGCACGCACGACGTGCGCGCCGTCGGCGACCGCCGTGGTGTCCCACCGGTATCCGACCGCGGTGCGGGCATCGGCGGGGAGCGTGAACGCGGCGTCGAAGAAGTCGAGCTTGCCGACGCTGTCGCCCATCGCGAGCACCTGCGCCGGGTCGTCGTACCCGGCCGGCAGGAGGGTGCGGCCGTCGGGCAGGATGAGCCGCAGGTTGCGGATGCTGAAGTCGTCGTTGTTCTCGTCCAGGTCGATCTCGGGCGCCGCCTTGGTGCCGGCCCAGACGCTGACCGTCACCTCGTCGGAGTCGGCGAGGTATGCCAGCGGCACGGGCGTCGAGATCGTCTCCCATCCCGAGTAGATGCCGTCGTCGAAGATCGCGAGCACATCTTCGCCGACGCGCACGCCGTTGCGGAAGAAGGTGTCGACGCTGCTCGCCTCGAAGGCGAAGACGGGCGCCGACTCGAGCTGCGGGGCCCCCGCGACATCCGCGCCGTCGACGCTGATCACGGTCGTGGCCGGATACTCATCGGAACCGGCGACCACGTCGACCGTGCCGCGCAGCCAGGCGTCGTCGTCGAGGTGCAGGCGCACCGGCGACAGATCGGCTCCGGCGACGGCGATGCGGCGCAGTTCGGTGCCGCTCTCGTTGACGCCGTCGCGCGCCGTCAGGGTGTACTCGAACCACTTCTTGCCGGTCAGGTCGACGGCGGGCACCGTGCGGGAGTACCCGGAGCCGGTGGCGTCGGCGACGAGGTCGTACGAGACGAACGTCTCGTCGAGGTTGCTGCGCACCGCGAGCGTCACCGTGTTGGCACGGACGTCGTCGGTGACCGTGAAGGCCATCGAGAAGTCCTCGCCGGGGGTGATCTCGGCCGGTGTCAGGTCGGTGATCGCCGGCGCGACGGTGTCGGGTGCGACGATCATGAGCCCGTCGTCGACCTGCTCGGGGCGAACGGCGCCGGGCGTGGCGGCCGCCGTGCCGAGCTTGCGCTGCAGCGTGAGGTCGGCGTGGTCGACCGCGTACTGGATCGGCTGGTCGACCACGGTGTCGTCGACGCCGCCGAGGTTGTAGTAGGCGCGGTTCACGGTGAAGCCGGTGTTCGTCGTGATCTCGAGTCCGCGAGCCGCCGAGTTGGCCATGCCCCCGGATTCGACTTCGAAGAGGGTCTCGTCGGCGACGAGCGTCGACCCGAAGTGCGCGTTGAAGTCGGCGGCGGTGAGCGCGTCGTTGGCGCCGTTCTTGATCCAGAAGACGACCGTGCCGCCGGGCTCGATCATCGAGTCTCGCTTCGTCGCCGGCCAGAGGGCGGTCGACGAGTTCGTGAGATCGGCGAGCGGGTAGAGGTACTCCAGCGAGTAGTCGCGGAAGTCGATCGGCCCGCTCGTGGCGTTGTACACCTCGACGAACTCGTAGGCGTCGGCACCGGCGACGTTGTCGGTGTCGGGGGCGACCTCGGTGATCTGCAGCGGCGCGGTCACGAGTTCGGGGTCGGGCTGCGGGTCGAACGCGGCGGGCACGAACGCCTGGGGGTCGACGATGCCGGGTGTCGGCGGCGCCTGCTCGCGCAGCACGGCCAGATCGGTCTCGTCGGCGCGGGCCGGCAGGCGGTAGTCGACGCCCTTGGCGGAGCCGATCTGCGAGGCACGGTACGACGCCGAGGCGAGCACGACGTCGCCGGCTTCGACGCGGATGCCGCGGTCAGCCGTGTTCGCGAATCCGGGCTGCCCGGTCACGGGCACGACGACCGTGTCGGCCGGGGCGCCGGAGTACGCGCGGAAGTCGTCGGCGGAGAGCCCGTCGGTGTTGGGCGAGTAGTTCAGCCAGAGCACGGCGACGCCGCCGGCGGGCACGACCGAACCGGCCGGGTAGGCGAGTTCGCGGTCGCCGGCGCCGAAGTACACGAAGCGCACGCCGGATGCCGCGAGGTCGACGTCGTGATCGGTGGTGTTCGCGATCTCGACGTACTCGTAGCGGTCGGTGCCCGCGTTGTCGGGCGCGAACTCGGTGACGATCAGGTCGCGTGCCTCGAGCGGCGCGGCGGGCTGCTCGGGGTCGACGGGGTCGACCGGCTCGAGGGTGCCGTCGTCGAGGCGCCCGGGCGTCGGCGCGGCGGCCGTCGCGAGGACCTCCGCGGAGACGCCGGATGCGGGCACCCGGAACGTCACCCCGAGATCAGCGGCCGCCGAGGCGGTCGGGTAGAAGGACCGGCTGATCTCGGCGTCGGACGCGGTGACGCGGATGCCGCGACCGCCGCCGTTGGCCATGCCGCCCTGGCCGGTGACCCGCACGACGTCGTAGTCGGCCTCGGGCTGCGTGGCCGCGAAGTGGGCGCGGAAGTCGCTCTCCGTGCGGGCGAACGAGTCGAACGTCGCCGTCGTGTAGCTGAGCCAGAGCACGATCGTCTGCCCGGCGTCGATCTCCGTGTCGTCGGCGACGTCGAGGGCGATGTCCTTGGCCCGGTCGTCGCTGTCGGCGTAGATGTACGAGAACCCGATGCCCGCGTCGTCGAGGTCGATCGCCTCGCCCGTGGTGTTGTGCACCTCGAAGAACTCGAACTCGTCGTTGCCGACGTTGTCGGGCACGATCTCAGTGACGAGCAGCCGCGGGGCGGTCGGGGTCTCAGCCGCGGTCGCGACCTGCGCCGGGGTGATCATCGCGGCGCCCACGGCCGCGGCGAGCGCCACGGCGAGCACGGCGGATGGACGGGTACGTGAAGGCACGTCGAGTTCCGTTTCCTGTCGGGGGTGAACCCTCGGAGGCTAGGGACGCCGGATGTGCCGGGTGTGGATCCGATCTGAACAGGAGGTGAACCCGCCGCAGGCGCGGGCGCTCAGGCGAGGCGCGGCGTGCGGGGCGGCTCCGTGCGGCGAGCGCCGGTCGACTCGAAGGCAGCGGCGAGGCGCAGCAGTTCCGTGTCGTCGTAGGCGCGGCCGGCGAACGTGAGGCCCACCGGCATCCGGATGTCGGCCATCGTGCCCATCGGCACGGTGACCGTCGGAATGCCGAGGTGCCGCGGCACGAGGTTGCCGTTCGCGACCCACACGCCGTTGCGCCAGCCGAGATCTGCGGATGCCTCGTGCACGTCCATGTCGGCGGGGCCGACGTCGGCGACCGCGGGGAACACGACGGCGTCGAGGCCGAGGCCGTCCATCCACTGCTCGAGGTCGATCCGGCGGGTCTCCTCGAGGCCGCGGATGCCGGACTCGAGCTCGGGCATGTCGTCGAACGTCGCGCCGGGGTGCTCGCGCGCCCACTCCGGGTACTCGGCGATGTCGTCGTCGAAGCCGGTGTAGCGGTCAGGCAGGGCGCCCTCGGGCTGCGGGAAGATGCGCGTGCCGTCGACGTCGGCGAGCGCACGCAGGGCGGGGTCGCCGTTCGCGTCGAGGAAGTCGTTCCACGCCCAGGCCGACAGGTCGACGATCTCGCGCCGCAGGTACTCGGGCGTCACGAGCCCGCGCGTCGCGATCGTCGGCGCGCCGGGGCGGTCGCCCTCGTAGTTCGACACGACCGGGAAGTCGACCTCGACGACCTCGGCACCCGCCGCCTCGAGGTCGCGGCGCGCCGCCCGCCACAGCTCGATCACCGACGCGCGGGTCTCGATGCGCTGCCCGGTGGCTCCGCCGATCCCGGGCGTGCGGCCGGGTTCGGCCGTGCCGGCCTCGGGGTCGGCGTTCACGTACATGCGCGGAACCCCGAGCCGCCGGCCCGCGAGTGCCTCCCCCGCCGGTCGAGGGGGCAGCGACGAAGGAGCCGCCGTCTCGAGACCAACCCCCGCCAGATCTCGAGACGCTTCGCTCCCCGACCCGCGAGACGGGACCAACGCGACATACGACGCGGGGCGGATGTCGGAGGAGCGCGGAATCGCCACCCACGGCTGCACCCGCCAGAAGTCGCCGCGCGTCTCGGGGTCGTCGGCCACGATCACGTCGAGCACCTCGAGCAGGTCGGCCATGCTGCGGGTGTGCGGCACGACGACGTCCATGGTGGGCACGAGCGGCCAGTTGCCCCGCACCGAGATGACGCCGCGCGACGGCGTGTAGGCGCAGAGGGCGTTGTTCGAGGCGGGCGCGCGCCCCGACGACCAGGTCTCCTCGCCGAGTCCGAAGGCCGCGAAGGATGCCGCGGTCGCCGTGCCCGACCCGTTGGAGGAGCCCGACCCGAACGCGGCCGTGAGGAAGTCCGCGTTGTACGGACTCTCGGCGCGTCCGTAGACGCCGCGCTGCATGCCGCCGTTCGCCATCGGGGGCATGTTCGT
This sequence comes from Agromyces terreus, assembly GCF_009749465.1. Classification (GTDB taxonomy): domain Bacteria; phylum Actinomycetota; class Actinomycetes; order Actinomycetales; family Microbacteriaceae; genus Agromyces; species Agromyces terreus. The sequence goes on along the minus strand of NZ_WBIS01000004.1, from coordinate 68,848 downwards.
GAGCCCGATGAGCACGGCGCCGGCACCGCGCAGGCGCTCGATCGTGAACGCGTCGCGCTGCGCGACGAGGTCGGCGAACGCGGGCGACCCGGCGGCCGCGGTCAGGCCGCGCGCGAGATAGCTGTCCTTCGCGGTGTACGGGATCCCGTCGAGCGGGCCGAGCGTCTCGCCTCTGGTGCGACGGGCGTCGGATGCCGCGGCGTCGGCGCGGGCCTCGGGGTTCATCACGACGAGCGCGTTGAGCGCCGTCGCCGTGTCGGGGCCGTCGTACGCTGCGATCCGCGCGAGGTAGCGGTCGAGCAGTTCGACCGCGGTCACTGCGCCCGACTCGAGGGCGGCGCGCAGGTCGGCGATCGACGCCTCGACGACGTCGGGGTCTCGAGACGCTCCGCTCCTCGACCCGCGAGACGCCTCGGCCGCCGGTCGAGGAGGCAGCGACGAAGGAGCCGCCGTCTCGAGACCAACCCCCGCAAGGTCTCGAGACGCTTCGCTCCTCGACCCGCGAGACTCCGCGCTCATCGCGCCACCGCCGGCTGCTGCTGCGTGATGCAGTGGATGCCGCCGCCCCGGGCGAACAGCGGTCGCGCGTCGACCGTCACGGCCGTGCGGCCGGGGTAGGCCGCCTCGAGGATGTCGCGCGCCGCGGCATCCGCTCGCTCGTCGCCGAAGCCGCACGCGATGACGCCGCCGTTCACGACGAGGTGATTGACGTAGCTCCAGTCGACGAAGCCCTCGTCGTCGCGGATCTCGGCGGGTGCGGGCAGGTCGAGGATCTCGAACGCGCGGCCCGCGGCATCCGTCTCCTGCGAGAGCTGCGTGCGCAGGTCGCGCGTGACCTCGAAGTCGGGGTGCGACGGGTCGTCCTGGCGGTGCAGGAGCATGCGGCCGGGGGAGGCGAGGGTCGCGACGATGTCGACGTGCCCGTTCGTGCCGAAGTCGTCGTAGTCGCGCGTGAGTCCGCGGGGCAGCCACACGGCCTTCGTCGCACCGATCGTGCGCGCCATCTCGGCCTCAACGCGGGCGCGGTCGGCGTACGGGTTGCGGCGCGGGTCGAGCTGCACGGTCTCGGTGAGGAGCACCGTGCCCTCGCCGTCGACGTGGATGCCGCCGCCCTCGTTCACGAGCGTGCTCGTCACGAGTTCGGCGCCGACGAGTTCGGCGATGAACCGCGCGTGCTCGGCCGACTTGCGCCATTCCGACCATTCGGGGTCGCCCCAGCCGTTGAAGATCCAGTCGACCGCGCCGAGGACGCCCGGGCGGTCGGCGTCGAGCACGAAGGTCGGGCCGTGGTCGCGCATCCAGAACTCGTCGACGGGCGTCTCGACCTGGGCGATGCCGTCGCCCAGCAGGTCGCGCGCGCGGGCGACCTCGGTGGGGTCGACGAGCATCGACACGGGCTCGAACTCCGCGACGGCGTGGGCGACGGCGGTCCAGGCGGCGTAGCCCTCCTCGCGGTCGGCGGCCGATTCACCGAGGGTGAAGCCCTCGCGCGGGAAGGCCATCCACGTGCGCTCGTGCGGCGCGGTCTCTGCGGGCATGCGCCAGGTCATGCGTGCACTCCTTCGGTTCGGGATGCCGCGGCATCCGTTTCGATGATGTCAGCGGATGCCTCGGCCGGGCGCCCGTTCGGGCGTTTCGCCGGGTCGCGGTACGGGGCCGTGGTGCGCCAGAGCAGGGCGTACACGCCCGCGCCGAGCAGGGGGCCCGCGAGCGCGGAGAAGTCGGCGCCGTCGAGCGCGGCGGAGATCGGACCGACGTAGAGCGTGGTGTTCGCCATGAGCACCGCGACGGTCATGCCGACGACCATCGCGATGACGCCCGGCAGGAACACGCCGCCTCGATACCAGAACGGGCTGCCGCGACGCTGGTCGTCGAGGGCGGCGCCGTCGTAGCGGTTGCGGCGCAGCACGATGTCGATCGCGTAGATCGCAACGAGCGGGCCGAACACCGTGACCGAGAGTTCGAGCGATGCGCTCAGCGTGTCGAGGAAGCTCGGCGAGAGGAACAGCAGCCAGCCCGCGATCGCCGTGGCGATGAAGCCCGTGACGACGGTGGTCGCGGCGCGCGAGATGCGGGCTGCGAGGGCCTGCGCGTAGAAGCCGGTCGAGTACGCGACGAGCACGTTGTTCGTGATCGAGGACAGCACGATCATCGCGAGGAAGATCGGGGTGAACCACGACGGCACGATCTCGCCGATCGTGAGCTGCGGGTCGGTCATGTCGATCGCGGTGCCGGCGATCACGCCGAGACCGCCGATGAGCACGGCCGGGATGAAGCCGCCCAGTGCGGTGTACCAGGCGACGGCCCGCTTCGAGACATCCGCCGGCAGGTAGCGCGCGTAGTCGGCGCCCGTGCCCCAGCTGAGCGGGCTCGACGCGACGATCGCGAAACCCAGCATGACGAGCGCCCAGTGATCGGCGACCGGCAGGGGCTCGACATCGTAGGCCCAGTCGGCCGCCCCGAACACGAAGACCGCGAGGAGCACGAAGACCACGGCGAGCGCGGCCGAGAACCACGGGGCGAGCGCCATGATCGTCGCGTGGCCGTAGACGCCGATGACGAAGCTCAGCACGCCGATCACGGCGAGCGCTATCCATTCGCCGCCGGCGGGGAGGGCGATGCCGAAGTGGCCGAGCAGGGCGATGGCGGCGAGCGTGGCGAACGCGACGTTGATGATCTCGTAGAACAGGCCGATGAGCACGCCGAGGCCGGCGCCGAAGACCTTGTTGCCACGGACGCCGAACATGGCGCGCATGATCGACACGCTCGGCGAGCCCGACACCGGACCGCTCACGGCGAGGAAGCCGACGAGCGCCCACCAGAGGTTGCCGGCCACGGTGATCGCGAGCGCCTCCCAGACGGGCAGGCCGAGGAGCATGAGCACGCCGCCCACGACGAAGTAGAGGTAGCCGACGTTCGCGCTCATCCAGACCCAGAACAGGCCCGACGGGCGTCCGTGGCGCTCGGCGGCGGGGATGTGCTCGGTGCCGTGGGTCTCGACGTGGCCGACGCGGTCGGCGGCGGGGGCGAGTTCGTGGGGCGCGGCCGGCGCGGGGTCGTGCGGGCGCGGGGTCGTCTCGGCATCCGCGGTCGGGGTGGTGTTGCTCATCGTTGAGGGGCTTTCGGTCGGTCGATCTCTCGACAGGATCGGGGACTCGATCTACTATTGATCAAACGATCAACAAGTTGCAGCGACGCTACCCACCCGAGGTCACCATGTCAAGACCGGTCCGCAAGAAGGCCGAACGCAAGAGCCCCGCCGAGCGCGCGGCCGAGATCGCGGCCGCCGCCCGCGAGGTGGCCGTCGAAGACGGCATCTCGGCGCTCACGCTCCGCAGCATCGCGGCCCGCATCGACGTCGCGCCCGCGCTCGTCGCGCACTACGAGCCCAACATGGAATCCCTGATCGCCCGCACGTTCGGCGGCATCGTGCAGGCCGAGCTCATCGAGGTCGGGGCGCTCGTCGCAGACCTCGCGACGCCGCGCGCCCGGCTCTCGCACCTGCTCGACACGCTCCTCGACGGCACGCGCGACGACGTCACCCTCATCTGGGTCGAGGCCTGGGCCATGGGCCGCCGGAACGAGGCCCTCGCACAGCGCGTGCGCGACGAGATGGACGACTGGCACGCGTTCCTCCTCGGCATCGTCACGGCGGGCGTCGCCGAGGGCGAGTTCGAGACCGACGATCCCGCCGGCGTCGCGTGGCAGCTGCTCGGCATGATCGACGGCCTCAACGCGCACGCGCTCGTGCGCTGGGGCGACTCCGGCGAACGAGGCTCGCGCATCGGCCACGCGGTCGAGGGCATGCTCGGCATGCGTCGCGGAGCGCTCGCCGTCGGGTAGGCGCCGGCGCGCGGCATCCGGCCTGCGCCGCCTCGTCGATCGGATGTCGGATGCCGCCGCTAGCGTGAAGTCACGGCATTTCGCGAAGGGAACCCGATGTACCTGGTCGACGGCACGGTGGTCACGAGCGCGAGCGACCTGAAGAAGGCGTCCGAATGCGAGTTCGCGTTCCTGCGGGCCCTCGACGCGAAGCTCGGCCGCATCGAGGCCGTGCCCGACCCCGAAGACGCCATGCTCGAGCGCTCGGGCCGCATGGGCGACGCGCACGAGCTCCGGGTGCTCGAGCGCTACCGCGAGCAGTTCGGCGCGGGCGTCGTCGAGATCGAGCGGCCGTCGGTGCGCGACGCGGCCGCGGTGGCCGCCGCCGTCGAGGCCACGAACGCCGCCTTCGCCGCCGGGGTTCCCGTGGTGTTCCAGGCGACGTTCGCCGACGACGGCTTCATCGGTTTCGCCGACTTCATCGTGCGGCAGCCCGACGGCCGCTACCTCGTGCAAGACAGCAAGCTCGCGCGCCGCGCGAAGGTCACGGCGCTGCTGCAGCTCGCCGCGTACGCCGAGCAGCTCGACCGCATCGGCGTGCCCTGCGCCGACACCGTCGAGCTGCTGCTCGGCGACGGCACCACGAGCACCCACCGCCTCGACGACATCGCGCCGGTGTACCGACTGCGCCGTGAGCGACTCGAACGCATCATCGCCGACCGTCTCGCCGACACACGTCCGGTGCAGTGGGGCGATCCCCGCTACGGCCTCGACGGCCGCTGCGCGACCTGCGATCTCGAGGTCGTCTCGCACCGCGACGTGCTCCTCGTCGCCGGCCTCAGGGTGACGCAGCGGTCGCGCTTCGCAGACGCCGGCATCACGACGATCGATGCGCTCGCGGCATCCGACGTCCCCGTGCCGGGCATGCTCGACGCGACCCTCGCCAACCTGCGCGTGCAGGCACGGCTCCAACTCGAGGCCGAGGCGGCGACGCAGGCGGCGGATGCCTCGGGCACCCGCTCCCCCGACGACCCGCCACTGCCCCCGCCCGTCGACGTGCGCGACCCCGCGGCGCTCGCCGCGATCCCCGAGCCCGACGCCGGCGACCTGTTCTTCGACTTCGAGGGCGATCCGCTCTACACCGAGGGTCCGGCCCGCGACTGGGGCATCGACTACCTCTTCGGCATGGTCGACGTCGACGATCGGTTCACGCCGCTCTGGGCGCACACGTTCGCCGAAGAACGCGTCGCGCTCGAGCGGTTCCTCGACCTCGTCGCCGCTCGCCGGGCCGCGCACCCGAACCTGCACATCTACCACTACGCCAACTACGAGAAGGCGCACCTGCTCTCGATCGCGGCGCGCCACGGCGTGCGCGAGGCCGAGGTCGACGGGTTGCTCGCCGACGGCGTGTTCGTCGACCTCTACCCCATCGTCAAGCGCGCGGTGCGTGTGGGCAGCCGCTCGTACTCCATCAAGAAGCTCGAACCGCTCTACATGGGCGACGAGCTGCGCGAGGCCGAGGTGAAGTCGGGCGGCGACTCGATCCTCGAGTACGTGCGCGCCCGCGCCCTCGCCGCGTCGGGAGACGAGCTCGACCCCGAGACCGGCCTCACCGGCACCGCGGCCGCCCAGCTGGTGCTCGACGACCTCGCCGACTACAACCGCTACGACTGCGTCTCGACGCTGCGCCTGCGCGACTGGCTGCTCGGCCTCGCGCGCGCGGCCGGGGTGCCGTCGGTGCCCGAGTCGCAGCTCGTCGAGGCCGCCAAGGCCGAGGGCCGCGTCGCCGAGCCGTCGCCGGTCGCGCTGCACCTGCAACACCTCGCGGGCCCCCGCGACGACCCCGATCGCGATGCCGACCACACGGCCCTGGCCCTCGCGGCCGCCGCCGTCGACTACCACGACCGCGAGGCGAAGAGCTTCTGGTGGGCGCACTTCTTCCGCCTCGAGCAGCCACTCGAAGCCTGGGAGGAGCAGCGCGACGTCATCGTCGTCGACCCCGCGGCATCCGCGGTCGCGCAGCCCTGGTTCGTCCCCGAGGGCAAGAAGGCCGAGCGCCGGCACGTTCGGCTCCGAGGGCGCGTCGCGCCCGGTTCCCGCTTCTCGGTCGGCGGCAGCGTCTTCGTGCTGTACGACTCGCCCGCGCCGTTCGGCGGCACCGCCCTCGCGCGGCCGGGGTCGCGCACGAAGCGAGACGTGCAGATCGTCGAGGTGCTCGACGACGGGGTCGTCGTCGAGGAGTTCGCGTCCGACGGCGAGACCTGGTCAGCGCTGCCCATGGCGGTCGTGCCCGGCTCACCGCCGCCCGCGGGGCGCCAGAAGGACGCGATCGCCGCTTGGGGCGAGCAGGTCGCCAGGGCCTGGCCGCAATGGCCCGCGAACCCCGCGGTCGACATCCTCCGCCGCTCCGTTCCGCGCACCCGCGACGGGCGCGGCCTCGGGGCGGCGGGTACTCATGCCGCGAACCACGACTACGTCGGCGCCGTCATCGCCGGCCTGCGTCAGCTCGACGACTCCTATCTCGCGGTGCAGGGCCCTCCCGGCACGGGCAAGACCTACGTCGCCTCGCACGTGATCACCGAACTCGTGTCGAAGCACGCCTGGAAGATCGGCGTCGTCGCCCAGTCGCACGCCGTCGTCGAGAACGTGCTCGACGCCACGATCCGCGCCGGGCTCGCGCCCGACCTCGTCGGCAAGGCGCCGAAAGACGAGAACGAGCCGTTCGGGCACGACTACACGCGGCTCGACAAACGCCGCAACGGCATCGCGCAGTTCGCCGAGGCGCACGCCGGCACCGGATTCGTGGTGGGCGGCACCGCGTGGGACTTCGCCAACGCCGACCGCGTGCCGCGCGGTTCGCTCGACCTCCTCGTCATCGACGAGGCCGGGCAGTTCTCGCTCGCGTCGACCATCGCGACCTCCGTCTCGGCGCGCAACCTGCTGCTGCTCGGCGATCCGCAGCAACTGCCGCAGGTGAGCCAGGGCAGCCACCTCGAACCCGTCGACACGTCGGCGCTCGGGTGGATCGCCGACGGCCACGACGTGCTGCCCCCCGAACTCGGCATCTTCCTCGCCGAGAGCCGCCGCATGCACCCCGCCGTCGCCGCCCCGGTCTCGCGCCTGTCGTACGAGGGCGAACTGCACTCGCACGAGGTCGCGTCGACCCGCTCGCTCGAGGGGGTGCACCCCGGCCTCGTGCCCGTGCCGGTCTCCCACGAGGGCAACACGGTTGCCTCCCCCGAAGAGGCCACGGTCGTCGTCGACTGCGTCGCATCCCTTCTCGGCCGAACCTGGGTCGACCCGACCGAGGCCCCGGGGCCGGTTGCCGCCGGGACCGACCCGTCCGAAGCGGATGCCGCGGCCGGGCGCCCGCTCGAGCAGCGCGACCTCATCGTGGTCACGCCCTACAACGCGCAGCTCGCCTGCGTGCGTCGCGCACTCGACGAGGCCGGATTCGCCGATGTTCCCGTGGGCACCGTCGACAAGTTCCAGGGCCAGGAGGCCGCCGTCGCGATCGTGTCGCTGGCCGCCTCGAACGCCGCGTCCGCACCGCGCGGGGTCGAGTTCCTGCTGCTCGAGAATCGACTGAACGTCGCCATCTCGCGGGCGAAGTGGGCGGCGTACCTGCTCTACTCCCCCGGCCTGCTCGACACGCTCCCCTACACCCCCGCGGGTGTCGCCCGGCTCAGCGCGTTCGTGCGCCTCGTCGGCGCCGACCGGGCCGAGTCGTCGCAACGCGCCCCGGTTCCGGAGCCGGCGAGCTCGGTCGCCGAGACGGTCGCCTGACGCGCGCGGCGCGCGGTATGCAGGGCGGCGCGCGGCACACGGCTCGCGGCGAGCGGCGCGCGGCGCGCGGCGCAACGATCGAACGTGGTCCGGGGTCAGGCGAGCTTCGCGACGATCGCCGTGATGCGGCGCTGCCGGGTCTCGGGCGCCTTGGCCGACTCGACGTTGGTGACGTGCGCCTTGCGGGCGCTCGGCGCCAGCTTGTCGAACGCCGCCCGCGCACCGGCATCCGCCAGCGCCTCGGCGAGATCTGCCGGAACCTCGACGGTGCGCGGCTGCGTGTCGACCTCGAGGTCGACCACGATCGCATCGCCGCCGCGGATCCCGGTCGCCGCCCGCTTGTCCGAGCTGAACGCGATCAGGTAGCGCCCGCCCATCACCGCGACCGTGCTGCGGTACTCGAACCCGTTGACCGTCACGACCACGGGCGGCTTGCGGCCCGCGCCGAGCGCCTCGATCACCTGCTCCGGCACCTCGATGCCGGTGTTGTTGCCCATCTGGGCCATCGTCGACTCGAATCGCATGCCGAGAGTCTGCCACCGCCGCGCCGTCGCCGATGCAGTCTGCAGGAAACGAGGCGCCATCCACCCCTCACAGAGGGGATGCCGCCTCGTTTCCTGCATCTCGGACCGAGCGCGCGCACGCCGGCCCAGGTGGCTGGGAATACCGCACAGCCTCGCAACGTAGGTTATGGATATGACTTCCCCCGCGACTGACCTCAACCCTGCCCGCATCACGATGTACGGCGCCGAGTGGTGCATCGACTGCCGCCGCTCGAAGGCGCTGCTCGACGCCCGCGGCGTCGACTACGACTACGTCGACCTCGAGGTCGTCGTCGACGGCGCCGACCGCGCCAAGGCGATCTCGGGCCGCACGCAGATCCCCGTGGTCGTGTTCCCCGACGGAACCCACTTCACCGAGCCGACCGACGCCGAGCTCGGCGCGAAGCTCGACGAGGAACTCGCCGCGTAAGCGGCGTCCCCACGTAGCCGAAGACACCGAAGCCGGGCCGACCTCGTTCGTCGGCCCGGCTTCGTCGTCCCGTCTTCGTCGTCTCGGGCGTGCGCACGCCGCGCTACGCGAGCGCGGGCATCACCTCTGCCTCGAAGAGCTCGAGCCCGCTGCGGTCGTAGGCGATCTCGGGGAAGTAGTGGATCGCGTACCCGAGGCCGAGCTCGCGCCGCTGCTCGAGCTTGGCGACGACCTCGCTCACGGTGCCGACGAGCGACTCGTCGGAGTGCATGCCCTGCAGGTACCGTTCGGTGCCCGCGGGCCCGAGGTACGGCGCGACGCGCGCCTCGACGGCGGCGAGGCGGCGTTCGACGTCTGCGGCATCCGTTCCGACGACGGTGTTGAAGTTCGACGAGCGCACGATCGAATCGAAGTCGCGGCCGAGCCGTTCGCAGTGGCCGCGCAGCACGTCGCTCTTGTGCGCGAAGGTCTCGGCGCCGCCGTTGAAGTTCGTGTAACTCGCGTACTTCGCCGCGATCTTGAGCGTGACCTTCTCGCCGCCGCCGGCGATCCACATGGGGATGCCGCCGTCCTGGAGCGGCTTGGGCTGCACGATCGCGTCGGAGATCTGCCAGAACTCGCCGTCGAGGGTGGCGCGGCCGGTGGTCCACGCCTGGTGCATGACCTCCACGCCCTCGCGCAGGGCGCGGAGGCGTGCGGGGGCGTCGGGGAACCCGTAGCCGTAGGCGAGCCACTCGTGCTCGTACCATCCGGCGCCGATGCCCATCTCGGTGCGGCCGCCCGAGACGAGGTCGACGGTGGCGGCGATCTTCGCGAGGTAGGCGGGGTTGCGGTAGGCGACGCACGTGCACATCTGGCCGAGGCGCACGCGCGAGGTCGAGGCGGCGAACGCGGCCATGAGGGTCCACGCCTCGTGGGTGGCCTCGGTCTCGCTCGGCACGGGCACCGTGTGGAAGTGGTCGTAGACCCAGATCGACTCCCAGCCGGAGTCGGGCGCATCCGCGTGCGCGGCGAGGTCGTGCATGGTCTGCCAGTGCTCGGCCGGGTCGATGTCGACGAGGTCGTGGCGCCAGCCCTGGGGGATGAACATTCCGAATCGCATGTGGTTCAGCCTAGGACGGTCGGCGCCGCAGGTCGCCGGGTCGAGCGCGGGCGGATGCCGCGATCTCAGCGCTGTCCCTGAGGACGCCGCGCCGCGGCATCCGTATGGTGCTCCGAATGAACACGACTCACTGCGAATTCTCCGCCAGCGACTTCACCGCCACGGCCGTCTCATCGTCGGCCGGCCGCATCGTGCACGTGACGGGCTTCGGCCTGTGCCCGACGAGCGGCTGGGAGCTCTCGCTCGTCGCCGCGAACCCGGGCGTCGTGCCGCATCCCGAGAGCCTGTGGCTCGAACTGCGCGAGCGGGCGCCGCGCGGCCGTCGGCGCCGCGCGCTGGTCGACACCCCGGTCGAGGCGATCATCGAGGGATCGCAGGCGACCGAGGTCGTGATCCGCTTCGCCTGGCGGGAGCCGTTCAGCGTTCCCGTGGTCGAGGTCGTTCCGAACGGCCGATCGGATGCCGCGACCCGGCGCGCTGCGGCATCCGTCGTCTCCTGAGGCAGGCGCAGCGCAGGCGCAGCCTCGCTGCTGCAGGAAACGGGGCGCCATCCCCCGCTCACAGCGAGGATGGCGCCCCGTTTCCTGCATCTCGATCGGGCGTGCTCGACCCGGCCGGCGTCAGGCGAGCAGCCGGCGTCAGGCGAGCGCGAAGCGCAGCTCGGCGACGGCGGGCCCATGCCATGAGCCGCCATCGAGGTCTTCGCCGCGGACGGTGACGACGCGTCCGCCCTTCGCGGCGACGAGCAGTGCGAGCTGCGGAAGCAGGTCACCGGCGGGCGTGCCGTCGTCGAGGGCGTCGCCCGTGCCGTTGCCGGTCGCGAACTCGATCGCGCCGCTCTCGCGGTCGAGCGTGCCGTTGACCGAGGTCGTGAAGTCGAACCAGATCGTCTCGACGGCGCCGTCGGCGGCGAGCCTGGCGATGGCCGCGAGGTCGCGTTCGACCCGGCCGGCGTTCGCTTCGGCGAGGCCTCGGAGCGCGGCATCCGCTTCGGCGATGTTCAGGCGGGCGAGCTGCTCGCGCACGGCCGAGTCGATCTCGGCCGCGCCGAGGCGGTCGGGGGAGCCGGGCACGCCGACGATGCGGCGGCCGTTTCGGGCGCGGTCGAGGAACGCGCTGAGCAGCGGCTCGGCCGCGAACACAAGCAGCGGCACGCGCGCGTCGGGATCGGTGGCCGCGAGCTCGTGCTTGGCGGCGTCGGCGATGCGCTTGGCGTAGATGTCGATCAGCTTCTTGCTGCGCTCGTCGCCGACCTCGCCGCGGTCGCCGTGCTGGCCGCCGCGGGGGCTGTGCTCTCCGGGCTCGCGGTTCGTGGCCGCGTCGAGGTCGGCCGGATGCGACGGGTCGGTCGCGAGCCGCTCGGCGCGGGCCGTGGGCGTGGCGTGCCAGAGCTTCCACTCGTGGGCGGAGAGGGTGAGGGCGAACGCCTCCTGATCCTGGCTCGGCGCCCGGAGCAGCTGGCCGAGCGTGAAGTGCGAGCCGACGTGCCAGGCGTCGTCGAGCCGATTGGGCAGCACGAACACCTCGGAGAAGCCGGGGGCGACGAAGATCGCGAGCGAGCGGGAGAGCGCACCCCACAGGGCGAGGTCGCCGAGCACGCCGTCGCGCTCGCGGCGCAGGGCGTCGAGCTCCGATGCCGGGGCGCCGCCGAGCTTGATCTGGTCGATCGCGTGGTCGAACGCGCTCTTGACGGAGACCTCCGCGCGTTCGCGTTCGTTGACCACGGGCGACGTCGACGCGTAGACGGTGATGGCCGGTCGGTGTTCACCCGCCAGTGTTGCGAAATCGGCGCTGGTCGGCAGCTCGTGATGGAGCGTCATTCGTTCCTCCCCCGTGGATCGTGCGACGGCGATGTCGCGTGACCCCAGCCTATGAAGGCGAGGCCTCGAGCGACACCCCCAGAGCGCGACGCGACGGAACGGGGCGCGCGGGCGCTGGCTCGCGAGTCACCCGACGCGTGCTCACGACGATGAGCGGATGCCGCGACCCGGCGTTCCCCGGCACCGACCGAATGCCGCGACCGGATGCCCCGAGCGGATGCCCCGACCGGCCGTTCAGCCGAGCACGGGGTGGTTCGACCGGATGAGCCCGTTCGGGTCGACCGCGCGCTTGATCGCCCGCAGGCGATGCACGCGCTCGCCGAACAGCCGCTCGGCCGGACGCCGGCTCTCGCTGAAGTTCAGGTACTCCACGGGCGCGCGCCACGGTTCGATCCGCGAGAACAGGCGGCCGAGCGAGGCGACGAGCGCATCGCCGACGCCCGGCATGGGAATGCCGCCGGCGAACACGAGGTAGCGGGCGTCGAAGCCCGCGACGATGCCGGGCGCCGGCACGTCGTGCTCCGCGGCGAGGGCGAGCGCGGCATCCGGATCGAGCGCACCGCCCAGGTGCCGCAGTTCGGCGACGAGGAGCGTGGTGTCGGCTCCGGGCCCGACGGCGTCGAGGAACGCGCGAACGGCCTCGGGCGTCAGGTCGGAGAGCATCATGCCGTCGCCGAAGGCGGGCGAGGGCTCGGGCGGGTCCATGTGCAGCTGGAGCAGTTCGGCCACGGGCTGCGGGTGCACGGTGTCGATCTCGGGCGAGAAGGCACGCAGCGGCGCGAGCAGCTCGGCCGCCCGGTCGGGGCTCTCCTGGCACACGGCCTCGATGAGCAGCAGCTCCCGTCCGGAGAGGAAGGGCGGCAGTTCCGGCAGCGCGGGAAGGCGCATGACGCGGGCCGTGGAGGTGACGCTGTCGGGCAGCTCGGCGGTCCAGGCCGCCCAAGCGGGCAGCACCAGCTCCGCGGCGTCCAGGGGCCAGAGCAGCATGCCCGCCACGACCTCGGCGATCGGGAAGAGACGGAACTCGAGCGCCGTGACCACGCCGAAGTCGCCGCCGCCGCCGCGGACGGCCCAGAACAGGTCGGCGTCGTGCTCGGCGTCGATGCGGCGCAGGCGCCCGTCGGCGGTCACGATCTCGGCCGCGAGCACCTGGTTCGCGGCGAGTCCGTGCGATCGGGCGAGCCAGCTGACGCCGCCGCCGAGCGTGTAGCCCATGACGCCGACGTCGTGCGACGATCCGGCGAGCGCGGCGAGTCCGTGCGGCGCGGCGGCCGCGACGACGTCGCCCCACTGGGCACCCGGCTGGATGCGGGCCACCCGGGCCTCGACGTCGATCTCGACGCCCCGCAGCTCGGACAGCCTGATCAGCAGGACCTCGTCGAAGCCGGGTTGCGCGGCGAGCGGCGCGGCGTTGTGGCCGGTCGCCTGCGCGGCGACGCCGAGCCCGAGGGCCGCGGCGACGCGCACGGTCTCGACGGCGTCGTCGGCGCTGCCGGCGACGACGACCGCGGCGGGGCGCTGGTCGACCGCGAGGTTCCAGGCGGTGCGATCGGCGTTCCAGCCGGCGTCGCCGGGAAGGCTGAGCCGTCCGTCGAGTCGTCGGCCGAGTTCGGCGAGCTCGTGGCTGATGCGAGCCGACGCGAGGTCGACGACGGGGGCGATCTGCTCCGCGGCGATCGACGCGTCGACGGTCGACGCGTCGACGATCACCGAGACGGATTCGGCGGGCTGGGCGGCGCTCGAGGCGGCGCCGGACACAGGGGTGTTCACTGATGGTTCCTTTCGATGGATCGCGCCGCGGGCCCGAGCCTCGCATCGGAGGCGGACGGCCGCGGGGGATCCCGTCGGCACGCACGAACGCGAGACCCATACAACGACCGCCGCGCGCCGCGCGCGCCAGTGGGATCCCTGCTCCTGCCTCAGGGGTATCCCTCGAAGCGCGGCGCCGCGCGCGGGGTCGAGCGGGCCGGCCGAGCGGATGCCTCGGCGCGCGGAATATCCGACCGCGGCGCGCGGTTGTCGCAGGAGATGTCCGATTCACTGCGCCTGTCCGTGCTCGATCTCGTTCCCGTGCGGAGCGGCCAGACCAGTGCGGGGGCCGTCGCGGCATCCGTGCGGCTGGCGAAGCTCGCCGATCGGCTCGGGTTCACCCGCTACTGGTTCGCCGAGCACCACAACATGCGTTCGGTGGCCTCGACGACGCCGCCCGTGCTGATCGCCGCGACGGTCGCCCAGACCGAGCGCATCCGCGTCGGATCGGGCGGGGTCATGCTGCCGAACCACGCGCCCTTCGTCGTCGCGGAGCAGTTCGCCGCGCTCGAGGCCATCGCACCCGGACGCATCGATCTCGGCCTCGGCCGTGCGCCGGGCAGCGACCCCGTCATCACGCAACTGCTGCGCATCTCGGGCCCGACGGCCGACGTCGACCGGTTCCCCGATCACATCGCCGACATCCTCGGCCTCGTCTCCCCCGACGGCGCGACGCTGCGGCTCACGAGCGGGCGCGAGTACGCGATCACGGCGACGCCCGCGGCGGCCGGTGCACCCCGGGTGTGGCTGCTCGGATCCAGCGACTACTCGGCGAAGCTCGCGGCCGAGCTCGGGCTGCCCTACGTGTTCGCGAACCACTTCTCGGGCGAGGGCCTCGAGCGCGCGCTCGAGCTCTACCGCACCGAGTACCGGCCGAGCGAGGCGCATCCGGCGCCCGAGACCTTCCTCACGGCGAACGCGTCGGTCGCCCCCACGTCCGAGGAGGCGCGGGCCCGGGCGCTGCCGCAGATGCGGGCGATGGCGCGCCTGCGCGCCAACCTGCCCATGCGCGAGCTCGAGACCGTCGAGGAGGCGCAGGCGGCCCCGGCCGACAGCACGGTCGAGGGGCTCATCGCCGGCATGGAGCGGCGTTGGATCATCGGCGACCCGTCGGCCGCGGCATCCGAACTGCGCGGGCTCGCGAGCCGTCACGGCATCGACGAGGTCATGATCTCGCCGATCGCGGGCGCCTTCGCCGAGGAGCCGGCGGATGCCTCGCCCGGCCGCGAGCAGACGCTCGAGTTGCTCGCCGCCGAGCTGACGTCCGCCGCGTAGGCCCCGCACGCGGCGAGCGCCGACACTCAGCGAACCGCGCTCGGACGCATAGGAACCTCATCGGCTCGTCATAGTCGACGGCCGGGCCCGGCTGGCTGGATGGGTGCATCGACGAACGTTCGGAGCACCCATGGATCCCCTCATCCTCCTCGCCGTCGACCTGGTCGCCATCAGCGCCCTGGTCTTCGGCCTGTACTTCCCGCGCCATCGGCGCCGCGATCTGCTGATCGCCTTCCTGACCGTGAACGTCGGCGTGCTCGCCGTGTCGCTCGTGCTCGGCTCGACCGCGGTCGGAGCGGGGCTCGGCCTCGGGCTGTTCGGCGTGCTGTCGATCATCCGCCTCCGTTCGAGCGAGGTGCAGCAGCACGAGGTCGCGTACTACTTCGCGTCGCTGGCGCTCGGCCTCATCGGCGGCCTCGGCGCCGGCATGGGCTGGGCCGGCCCGGCGCTCATGGCGCTCGTGGTCGGCGTCCTCGCCGCGGTCGACAACGGCAGGGTCATGCGCCGGTACCGTCGGCAGATCGTCGTCATCGACCGGGCGATCGCCGACGAGGCCGAACTGCGCGAGCACCTCGAGCTCCTCCTCGGGGGGCGCGTCCGCGCGGTCCGCATCGAGCGGCTCGACCTCGTGAACGACACGACGAGCGTCGACGTGCGCTACGAGCTGCACCACGCGGCATCCGCTCGCGAGCTGGTGGCGTCGTGATCGCGACCCTGCACGAGCTCGACCCCGTCGGGCTCGACGAGTTGAACGACGCGGCCGGGCTGCTCACCCGCGTCGACCGCAAGTACATGCTGCCCGCCGCCATCGTGCCCGACCTGCTCGCGCACCTGCCGGCCGCCACGCGCGTGCTCGAGATCGACGGTCAGCGGTCGTCGCGGTACGAGTCGGTCTACTTCGACAGCCCCGGGCTCGCGAGCTACCACCTCGCGGCGCACGGACGACGTCGGCGGTACAAGATCCGCACCCGCTCGTACGTGGACTCCGCGCTGAGCTTCCTCGAGGTCAAGACGCGCGGCGGCCGCTCGGTCACGGTCAAGGAACGCGTCCGCATCGATCCGGATGCCTCGACCCGCCTCACGGGCGAGGCCCTCGCCTATGCGGCGTCGACCCTCGACGAGGCCGGCATCACGCCGCCGGACGCCGACCCGTTCGTGCCCGTGCTCACGACCCGGTACCGGCGGGCGACCCTGCTCGTGCCGGGCGGGACCCGCGCGACCATCGACGTCGACCTCGAATGGGTCGAGCTGGGGCCGCACGGCCGGCGTCTGGCGACTCCGTCGTCCGTGATCGTCGAGACCAAGTCCGGGGGCAGCGCCGGACCGGTCGACCGTGCCCTCTGGGCGCTCGGACATCGGCCCACGAGCGTCTCGAAGTACGCCACGGGACTCGCCGCCCTGCGACCCGACCTCCCCTCCAACCGGTGGACGCCCGTGCTGCGCCGCCACTTCGCCACCGCGACCGCGAGTCGCTGAAAGGACCGAACATGAACACCCTCCGCACGAACCACGACGGGGCCCCCGAGCCCACCCGCCCCGCCCGCGCCCGCCGGCGCCCCTGGCTGATGGCCGCCGCACCACTGGCCCTGGCGGGCACGCTGCTGCTCGCGAGCTGCGCGAGCGAGGGCGCCGCCTCCTCGTCCGCCTCCAGCTCTTCGGCCTCCGAGGACTCGACCGTGACGATCGAGCAGGCCGAGGCCGTCGAGCCCGGCGCGAGCGCGGCCGAGGTCATGGCCGACAACGAGGAGGCGCCGACGGCGATCGCGCAGTACGACCCGGCGACCGCGGTCCCGATCGACCTCGCCGACCCCGAGGCCGCGGACGGCGTGGCCGTCGACGGCGACACCGTCACCGTCTCGGCGGCCGGCACGTACCTCGTGACCGGATCGCTCGACGGGCAGCTGTCGGTCGACGCGGCCGACGCCGACGTCACCATCGTGCTCGACGGGGTCGACATCGCGAACGCCGACGGTGCCGCGATCGACATCGTCGCCGCCGACGAGGTGCAGCTCGTGCTCGCCGAGGGCAGCGAGAACTCGCTGTCGGATGCCTCCGGCTACGCCGACGACGAGTCCGCGAACGCCGCGCTGGCGAGCGCCGCCGACCTCGTCATCTCGGGCTCGGGTTCGCTGGACGTGCACGGCAACGGCAACGACGGCATCGCGAGCCGCGACGCCCTCACGATCGCGGGCGGCGACCTCACCGTCGACGCGGTCGACGACGGCATCCGAGGCAAGGACCTCGTCATGATCGTCGGGGGCGCCGTCGAGGTGACGGCGGGCGGCGACGGCATCAAGTCCGACAACGCCGAGGAGGCCGAGCGCGGCTACGTCGCGATCGCGGGGGGCGACGTCGCGATCGTCTCGGGCGCCGACGGCATCGACGCGGCGACCGACGCGGTCGTCTGGGGCGGCACGCTCGACGTGACCGCGGGCGGGGGCGCCGGCTCCGCGGCATCCGACACCTCGACGAAGGGCGTGAAGGGCGACGTGTACGTCGTCGTCGACGGCGGCACCGTGCAGGTCGACGCGTCCGACGACGCGCTGCACACCGACAACACCGCGCATCTCGCGTCGGGCGAGGTCACCCTCGCCTCGGGCGACGACGGCGTGCACGCGGACGTCGCCCTCACGGTCTCGGGCGGCCGACTGACCGTGACCGAGTCGTACGAGGGCCTCGAGGCCGCGGCGATCACGATCAGCGGCGGCGCCTCCGACATCACCGGAAGCGACGACGGCATCAACGTCGCGGGCGGGACCGACGGCTCGGGCACCGAGGCGGGCGGCGGCGCACCGGGCGACGGGTTCGGGGCATCCGCGTCATCGTCGGGCCGCACCCTCCTCATCTCGGGCGGCACGCTCGTCGTGCATACGAGCGAGAGCGGCGACGGCATCGACGTGAACGGCGACGCGACGGTCACCGGCGGCACGACCGTCGTCGACGGGCCGACCGAGCAGATGAACGGCCCGCTCGACGCCGACGGCGCGTTCGACGTGTCGGGCGGCACGCTCATCGCGGCCGGCAGCGCACGCATGCTCGTCGCGCCCGACGTCGACTCCGCGCAGGCCGCGGTCGCCGTCGTGCTCGACTCCCCCGTCGCCGCGGGCACCGTGCTGCACCTCGTGGCATCCGACGGCACGGTGGTCGCCACGTACACGGCCGCGAAGCAGACCGAATCGGTCGTCTTCACCTCGCCCGACCTCGTGAACGGCGAGGCGTACACGCTCGTCGCGGGCGGCACGGGGAGCGGCGACGCGCTCGGCGGCCTCAGCGCCTCGGGCAGCGCGGACGGCGCGACGAGCGTCGGATCCGGCGTGGCCGGCGAGCAGGATCAGGCCGAGGGCACCATGGTCGCGGGCGGCGGCCAGCCGCCGCGCCCCTGACGGGGGCGGCCGGCGCCCGCCTAGGCCGCGAGGCCGAGGCGGCGCAGGTCGTCGCCCGACGCCCGGTACTCGGCGGCCGACTCCACGACGTACTCGCGGGGGACCCTGGCGCCGTTCTGCACCTTCGCCCCCGAGCCGACGACGGCGAAGGGGCCGACCACGGCGTTGCGGCCGATGACCGCGCGCTGCCCGACCCGGGCGTTCACGCCCACGGTCGCACGCTCGGCGATGATCGCCCCGGCCTCGACCCAGGCGCCGTGCTCGATCTGCGCGCCGCGCTGCACCTCGGCACCGGGGTCGACGTACGCCGTCGGGTCGACGAAGGCGGTCGCATCGACCTTCGCGGTCGTCGAGACGAGACCGCGGCCGTTGACGTGCTTGCGGTAGCGACGCAGGACCCCGGCTTCGTCTTCGAACTCGACGTAACTGATGCCCACGTTCTCCTCCTTCCGGCGCGGATCCTCCGCACCCGGACACATGTACAACACACGCGCTCGCCGGTGCATTCCCGGATGCCGCGGCAACCCGGTGTCGCAGCATCCGCGTTCCAAGGTTAGGCTGTCCTAAGCCGACGTCGGGTCGGCAGCCCCCATCCGGTGCGCCGGCCGATCTGGCGAGACACGTGAACGCTGAACCCCTCATCACCCTCGACGCCGTGAGCATCCGCCACGACGAGGCGAAGCGCGCGACCCCGTCGGCGGTGTCGTTCGAGGTGGTCCCCGGCGAAGTGGTGCTGCTGCTCGGGCCGTCCGGATGCGGCAAGTCGACGCTCGCGCTCGCGCTCGACGGCCTCATCCCGCACGCCGTGCCGGCGACGCTCGCCGGCACCGTGCGCGTCGCCGGGCTCGACACCGCCGAGCACACCGTCGCCGAGCTCAGCGAGCACGTGGCCATGGTCTTCCAGGACCCCGACGCGCAGGTCGTCACCGGCACCCTGCTCGACGAGGTGTGCTTCGGCCCCGAGAACCGGCTCGTGCCCGCCGCCGAGGTGCTCGAGCGCGCCGAGCGGGCGCTCAAGCTCGTCGGGCTCTGGGAGCGCCGGGCCGACAACCCCGACGTGCTGTCCGGGGGCGGTCGCCAGCGCCTTGCCGTCGCCTGCGCCCTCGCCCTCGCGTCACCCGTGCTCGTGCTCGACGAGCCCACGGCGAACCTCGATCCGGCCGGCATCGACGAGGTCTACGCCGTGCTCCGCGAACTCGCCAGCGAGCGCGACCACGCGATCGTGCTCGTCGAGCACAACCTCGACGCGGCCGTCGACATCGTCGACCGCGTCGTCGTCCTCGACGCGGCGGGACGCCTCGTGATCGACGGCCCCGCCCGCGAGGTGCTCCAGGGCCGGGCCGAGGAGCTGCTCGACCTCGGCGTCTGGCTGCCCGTCTCCACACTCGCGGCGCTGCGGCTGCGCGACGCCGGCGTGGCGCTCGACCCGCTGCCGCTCAGCCCCGCCGAGCTCGGCGCCGCGCTCGACGCACAGCCTGCGCTGCCCGCGCCCGCGCGCGAGCCCGCCCCTGCGCACGAGCCCGCGTCCGTCACGGCCGCGCCCGTCTCGGCCGCGGTGCCCGGACATGACGCGGCAGCTGCGACCGCGCCCGCCGCCCCCGCGATCCGGGTGCGCGACTGCTCGGTCCGCCGCGGCGGACGACGCGGGCCGATCGTCGTCGACGGGGTCGACCTCGACGTCGCCGCGGGCGACTTCCTCGCCGTCGTGGGCACCAACGGAGCGGGCAAGACCACATTGCTCCAGGCGATCGCCGGCGTCATCCCGGCGCCGCGCGGCAGCATCGACGTGCTCGGCATGGATCCGTCCCGCGCCGACGCCCGGTCGCGCGCCCGGCAGATCGGATTCGTCTTCCAGAACCCCGAGCACCAGTTCGTCGCACACACCGTCGCCGAGGAGCTCGAGCTCGGACTGCGCCTCCAGGGGGTCGACGAGGCCGCCCGGCGGGCCGAGGTCGAGCGCATGCTCGAGCGCTTCGACCTGACCGAGCACCGCGACCGGCATCCGTTCCTCCTCTCGGGCGGGCAGAAGCGCCGGCTCTCGGTCGGCACCGCGCTCGTCGCGGGCGCTCCCGTGCTCGCGCTCGACGAGCCGACGTTCGGCCAGGACCGCGCCCGCGCGTCCGAACTGCTCGACATCCTCGCCGACCTCAACCGCGAGGGCACGACCGTGCTCGTCGTCACGCACGACCTGCAGCTCGTGGCCGACCACGCCACGCACATCGCGGTCATGCGCGACGGGCGCCTGCTCGGTTCCGGGCCGACGGCCGAGGTGCTCGCGGGCCCGCTCATCGAGGCGGCGGGGCTGCGGCATCCGCCCCTCGCCCGGGCGACCCGAGGGCTCGAGCGACACCCCGAATGGCACGCGGTCACGCGGATGTCGCAGCTTCCCGTCCGCGATCGGGCCGCCGCATGAGCGCCGCCGACACCGCCGCCGCCGCCGGTCGAGGAGCGCAGCGTCTCGAGACCAGCGCCCCACACCCCGCCGGTCGAGCAGCGCAGCGTCTCGAGACCAGCGGAACCCGGCCACCAGACCCCGCCCGCACGCCTCCCCGACCGACGGTCGCCCCGCGCGACCCCTACGCCGAGCAGGCGCCCACGAGCGGCATCCGGTTCCTGCACCGCCTGAACCCGCTCGCGAAGTTCGCCGCGCCCCTGCCGGTGATGCTCGCCCTCATCTTCACGCGCGGCATCGCGATCCCGCTGGCGTTCATCGTGGTCGCGCTCGGCCTGCTCGTCGTCGGCGCGCGGCTCTCGGGCCGTGCCCTCGCCGCGTTGCTCCTGGGGGTTCCCGTCGCGATCCTCGTGCTCGGACTGAGCTTCGGCATCTGGGTCGACCCCGACCGCATCGAGAACGGCAGCGCCGCGGCATCCGTCGTCCTCCTCGAGATCGGCGACTGGCGGTTCACGCTCGCCGCGTACCTCGTGGGCCTCGCGACGGCGCTGCGCATCGCGGCGCTGCTCATGCTCTCGCTCATCGCGGGGCTCACCACGAGCGGCCCCGAGCTGGTGCGCGCGCTCGTGCAGAACCTGCGCGTGCCCTACCGCATCGGATACACGGCGCTCGCGGCGCTCCGCTTCGTGCCGCGG
Source organism: Agromyces terreus (assembly GCF_009749465.1). Classification (GTDB taxonomy): domain Bacteria; phylum Actinomycetota; class Actinomycetes; order Actinomycetales; family Microbacteriaceae; genus Agromyces; species Agromyces terreus. The sequence goes on along the minus strand of NZ_WBIS01000004.1, from coordinate 47,792 downwards.
TTCGGACACGAGCTCGAGGTCATCCGCGCCGCGCACCGCGTTCGCGGGACGGATGCCGGCCGCGGACCGTTCGCGGCCGTGCAGCGCACCGTCGGCACCGCGATCCCGCTGCTCGCGAGCGCCATCCGGCACGCCGAGCGCGTCGCCCTCGCCATGGACGCGCGCGCGTTCGGCGCCCACCCGACGCGCACCGAGCGCACGATCAGCCGCTGGCGGGCGCGCGACACGGTCTTCGTCCTGCTGTTCTGGACCGTCTCCTTCGGCATCTACTGGTGGGCGCTGCAGGCCGGGCTCGGCGGCGTCACGCCCGATCGCACCGAGGTGGGCCTGTGAGCGCCGCCCGCCATGCCGCCCGCCCCGCCCGCGCCGCAGCCGCCCAGGCCGCCCAGGCCGCCGCCCGATCCTCCATCCACGCCCACGACCCCGGAAGGTCCCCCGATGCCCAAGACGCATAGCCGCCAGGTGAAGCCCGAGCGCACCGCGCCGATCGAGCTCGAAGTCCTCGCCACCGCCCGTGTCAGCCCGTCGTTCGTGCGGGTCACGTTGGGCGGCGCAGAGATCGACCGCTTCACGCCCCGCGGATACGACCAGTGGTTCCGCCTGTTCCTGCCGCCGGCGGATGCCGCGGAGGTGCGACTGCCCGACCGCGACGGGTACCTCGGCTACGCGCAGCTGCTGCGCACCCCGAAGGCCGTGCGTCCGACGATGCGCAACTACACGGTGCGCGAGTTCCGTGCCGCGACGGCCGACCGGGGCGCCGAGCTCGACATCGACTTCGTGCTGCACGAGAGCCCCGACACGGGCGCGCTCGAGGGCGTCGCCGCAGCCTGGGCCGCCGGATGCCGCGCGGGCGACCGCGTCGGACTGCTCGACGAGGGCTACGGCTTCGACGCGTCCGAGGCGGCGTCGTGGTTCCTGCTCGTCGCCGACGAGACCGGCCTTCCCGCCGTGGCGGGCATCTGCGCCTCGCTCCCGGCCGACGTGACCGGCGCGGCGATCGTCGAGATCCCCGACGCGGCCGACGCCCAGGAGTTCCCGAAGCCCGCGGGCGTGGTGGTGCACTGGGTCGTGCGGCAGCACGGCGATCGCCCGGGCGCGGGCGCGTACGCCGCGGCATCCGCCGTCGAGGTTCCGGGCGCGGTCGCCGCGCACGCCTACGCGGTCGGCGAGTCGGGGCTGGCCACCGGCATCCGTCGCCTGCTCGTGACCGAGCGCGGTTGGGCGAAGGGCGACGTGAGCTTCTGCGGCTACTGGCGCCTGCCGAAGGGCGCCCCCGCCGTCGATGCCGCCCAGCTGATCGGAGCCTGAACCATGCGCCGCATGAACGTCCCCACCCGCCTGTTGCTCACCTGCGCCGCGATCGGCGCCGCCGCGGGCCTGCTGCTCGTGCCGGCCTTCGTGCTGTCGACGGCGGTCGCCCCGGCGATCCCGCTGCTCTACGCGGCCTTCGCGGGCATCTGGAGCGTGCCGTTCGTGGTCGCGCTCGCGCTGCTGCGGCAGCCGGGCGTCGGCCTGCTGACCTCGCTCATCGCGGGGCTCATCAACGCGGTGCTGACGCCGCAGGGCCCGTCGGCGATCCTCACGTGCCTCATGATCGGCGCGATGGTCGAGATCCCGCTCGCGCTCGGCCTCTACCGCTCGTTCCGCCCGTGGATCTTCTACGTCGGCGCCGCCGCCTTCGCGCTCCCGTACGCGCTCTACTCGATGCCGTTCCTCGGCGTCGACCGGTTCCCGTTCTGGGCGCAGGTCGCGTACCCGGTGCTGTCGGTGCTCTCGAACCTCGCGGGCGTGTGGCTCGGACTGCTCATCGCGCGCCGGCTCGACCGCACCGGGGTCGCGCGCGGGTTGCAGCGCCCGGTCCGCCGGGTGAAGGCGACGGATGCCACGAGCCCGGCGGATGCCACAGCACCGACGGATGCCACAGCACCGACGGATGCCGCAGCACCGACGGATGCCACAGCACCGGCCGGGCCCGCAGCCCAAGTCTGAAACCTCCGCCGCCCTCACCCTCCCCTTCAACCCCCGCCCTCGCGGCGACCCCCGGCAAATGCAGGAACAACGGCGCGAAACGCCGTGCCGCGGCATCCGGAGCCCGGCGATTCGCCGGATTCTTCCTGCAACCCAGTGCCCGGGGGCAGTCGTGAGCGCGTGGTCGTGGTCGGCTGCCGGCGCCGGCCGGGCAACCCCTCCGCAGACGACGAACGGGCCGCAGCGATCGCTCGCTGCGGCCCGTTCTCGCGTCGGCGGGCGCCGGATTACGCGGACGGCGCCGTGTCGTGGATCTCGACGAGGAACACGAGCGTCTGCCCGCCGAGCTCGGCGGCGTTCGCGTCGGTGCCGTAGGCGTACTCCGGCGGGATCGTGACGATGAGCTTGGTGCCGACCTTCTGGCCGATCAGCGCGGCGCCGAAGCCCTGGATGACCTGATCGGTCGAGAACTGCGCGGGCTCGCCGCCGTAGCTCTGGTCGAAGACCTCGCCCGTGTCCCAGCTGGTGCCCTGGTAGTCGAGCGTGACGGTGTCGCCGGCCTGCACGACGTCGCCGTCGCCCTCCTCGAGCACCTTGAGCCGGTACTCGGCGGGCGGCGCGGTGTCGGGCAACGTGACCGTGGGGGCCTCGCCCTCGGCGCCGAACTTCACCTCGGGAACGTCCTCGGTCCACTCTTCGGCCGTGAGCGGCTCCTTGACGTCGACCACGATGACGACGCTCTCGCCCGCGGCGAGGCCGATGTTCTCGTTGCCGGCGCCCTCGTAGAGCGTGTCGGCGGGGGCGACGGTGACGCTGCGGGTGCCGGTGGGCACGCAGTCGACGCCCGAGAGGAACGCCTCGAAGACGGTCGGGTCGCCGGCGGTGATGGTCGCCGGCTGCGAGAAGAGCTGGTCGCCCGAGGCGCCCGAGAAGACCGTGACGACCGCGTTCACGCTGTCGCCGGCCGTGGTGGTCTCGCCGTCGCCCTCGGTCACGACGGTGCGCTGCAGTTCGTCGACCTCGAGCGGCGCCTCGAACGTCGCGGTCGGGACGGCGCCGAAGTCGCCCTCGACCGTGACCGCGTCGCTGAGGTCGCCGGACGGGACGTCCATGCAGGCCGCGGCGGTGGGCGTCGGCGTGGCTTCGGGGTCGCCGGCGCCGGCGCACCCGGCGAGGACCAGGGCCGCGGCGGCGGCGGTGAGCGCGGCGGGCGCTGCGCGGCGCAGGACACGATTCATGAGGGGGTCTTCTCGATTCGATCGGAGAGCGGAATGCCTCCAGTCTGCACGCTTCGGCTTTCCGTTGCCTGAATCCCGCGTATCCGTCCCGATCAGCGCCAGAATGGAGCAATGGGGGAACAGGTTGACGTCAGTGCTACCGTCCGGCATTTCGCTGAGCATGCCTCGGCTTTCGCCGAGTTGGATGCCGCGGTGTGGAATCCGATCTCGATGGCGACGGTGCTCCGCGCGGCGCCGCGCTTCGGGGAGCTCGTGCTCGACGCGTGCTGCGGCGACGGGGCGTCCGCGGTGCCGACGGCCGAGCTCGTGGGGCCCGGCGGCGCGGTCGACGCGGTCGACCGGTCGGAGGCGATGACCGAGCTCGCCCGCGAGCGGGCCGAGGGGGAGGCGGCGCCGTTGCCGCAGCTCCGGCTGCACGCGGCGGATGCCACGGAGTGGGAGCCCGTCGGCTACGACCTCGTGCAGTGCGTGCTCGGCGTCTTCTTCTTCGACGACGTCGAGGGCGGCGTCGCGCATCTCGTCGATCGGTTGAAGCCGGGCGGGCGGTTCGTCGTGACGCTGTGGGCGCCGGGCGCCGTGAAGGACTTCACCGAGGCGCTGTGCGACGCGGTCGAGGCCGAGGGCGGGGAGGCGGGCGCCGAGGCCGTCGCTGCCTATCGCAGCGGCGGGCGCCCCGATGTCCCGTCGACGCCGGGCGCCCTCGCGCAGTGGCTCGGCTCGTTCGGGCTGGAGCGCACGCGCGGCGAGCTCGTGCCGAGGCATCTCGATCTTGACGACGACCTGGCCTGGCGGCTCGTGCTCGGCATGTCGCGACGCCGGCTCGTGGCCGACCTCGACGACGCGACGCGCGACCGGGTCGCGACCGCGTTCCACGCGCTGCGGGCCGAACGCGGCATCTCGCGCGTCGACCTCTCGACGATCATCGGCGTCGGGCACCGCCCCGAGTGAGCGGATGCCGCACCCGCGCGCCGCGCGCCGGCCCGGGCGCTGCGGGCTCCGGGTCGGGCGCTGCGAGCCGCGGGTCGGCTCAGCGCGGTTCGGACCCCGTCGCGACCTCCCGCGAGGGGTCGTTCGACCACTGGCTCCAGGACCCGGGGAACAGCGCCGCGTCGATTCCGGCGATCGCGAGCGCGGCGACGAGGTGGCCGGCCGCGACCCCCGAGCCGCAGTACGCGGCGACGGGCGCGCCGGGCTCGACGCCGAGTCCGGCGAACCTCGCCGCGAGCGCGGAGGGCTCGAGGAACCGCCCGTCGGCGTCGAGCGCGATCGAGGTGGGCGCCGAGCGCGCACCCGGGATGTGCCCGGCCTTCGGGTCGACCGGCTCGACCTCGCCACGGTAGCGTTCGGCGGCGCGGGCGTCGAGGAGCACGCCGTCGTCGGCGAACCCGGCGGCCTCGTCGATGTCGATCACGGGCATGGCGCCGAAGCGCGCCGTCGCGTCGCCGGGTTCGGGGGTGCGGTCGCCGGTCTCGAGCGGGTAGCCCGCGGCGACCCAGGCATCGATGCCGCCGTCGAGCAGGAGCACCTGCTCGTGCCCGGCGTGGCGGAGCAGCCACCACGCCCGGGCGGCGGCGAGGTTCGCGGTGGTGTCGGTCACCACGACGAGGTCGCCGGTGCGGATGCCCCAACGGCGCATCGCGGCCGTGAACGCCGCATCGGAGGGCAGCGGATGCCGCCCGAGGCCGGATGCGGCGTGATCGGAGAGCTCGTCCTCGAGGTCGACGGAGACGGCCGTCGGAATATGCCCGGCGCGGAATGACTCGAGCCCGTGGGGCTCGGCGAGGGTCCAGCGCGCGTCGAGGACGACCGTTCGCATGCCCGACTCGATACGTGCGGCGAGTTCGCGGTCGGAGATGAGGATCGACATCCGTCCATCATGCGCCAACACGCGCGGACGCGGCATCCGCCGACCTCGCCGGATGCCCGGAAGCCGGGGGATCCGAGCCGCTCGCCCGGTAAACTGGCCGGACGGACGGCAGCCCACGGCGTGAGGAGAGCGGATGATCCTCACTCTCGCGATCTTCGGCGCGGTCGCGATCGCGACGCCGTGGCTCACGAGACTGCTCGGGCGGCGGGTGTTCGCCGTCATCGCATTGGTGCCCGCAGCGGCATTCGTCCTGCTGCTGACCTGGATGCCGGGGGTCCTCGACGGCGCCCCGGTCGTCGAGACCGTCGAATGGATCCCCCGGCTCGACATCGCTCTGAGCTTCCGGCTCGACGCGCTCGCGCTCGTCCTCGCCCTCGTGGTGACGGGCATCGGCGCGCTCGTGCTGCTCTACTGCACCTGGTACTTCGCCGACGACGAGCCCGCGCTCGGCCGGTTCGCGGCGCTGCTGCTCGCGTTCGCGGGCGTCATGTTCGGCCTCGTCACGGCCGACGACGTGTTCGTGCTCTTCGTCTTCTGGGAGGCGACGAGCGTGCTGTCGTACCTCCTCATCGGGCACTACACGGGTCGCAAGGAGAGCCGCGGAGCGGCGCTGCAGGCCCTCACCGTGACGACGTTCGGCGGGCTCGCGATGCTCGTCGGCCTCGTCGTGCTCGCCGTCGCGGGCGGCACCACCTCGCTCTCCGAGCTCGTCGCCAACCCCGTCGCGGGCGCCGCGGGCGAGTGGGGCATCGCGCTCGTGCTGCTCGGAGCGATCTCCAAGAGCGCGCTCGTGCCGTTCCACTTCTGGCTCCCGGCCGCGATGGCGGCCCCGACGCCCGTGTCGGCGTACCTGCACGCCGCGGCGATGGTCAAGGCCGGCGTCTACCTCGTGGCGCGCCTCGCCCCCGGGTACGCAGACCTCGAGGTGTGGCATCCGATCGTCATCGGCCTCGGCGCCTTCACGATGCTCGTCGGCGGCTGGCGGGCCCTGCGGCAGTACGACCTGAAGCTCCTGCTGGCCTACGGCACGGTCAGCCAGCTCGGGTTCCTCGTGCTCGTCACGGGCTTCGGCACGCGCGACGCCGCCCTCGCGGGCGTGGCGCTGCTGCTCGCGCACGCGCTGTTCAAGGCGACGCTGTTCCTCACGGTCGGCATCGTCGACCACGCCGCGGGCACGCGCGACTGGCGCCGGCTCTCGGGTCTCGGGCGACGGATGCCGGTGCTCGCCGCCGTGGCCGTGCTCGCCGGCGCCTCGATGGCCGGCGTCCCGCCGCTGCTGGGATTCGTGGCGAAGGAGGGCGTGTTCACGGCCCTGCTCGACGCGCAGGCCGAGGGCGGTTCGGTCGCGCTCTGGGCGTGGGTCGCCCTCATCGGCGCGGTTGCCGGTTCGGTGCTGACGGTCGCGTACACGGTCCGCTTCCTCTGGGGGGCGTTCTCGACCAAGCCCGACGTGCCGCCGACCCCGCTGCACGCGACCGGCGCGGCGATCGTCGTCGCGCCGGCGACCCTCGCGCTCGCCGGCCTCGTCACGGCCCTCGGCGTCTCGTTCATCGAACCCCTGCTCGCCGCGTACGCCGACGTGTTCCCCGGCGGGCACGCGCATCTGGCCCTCTGGCACGGGTTCGAGCCCGCGCTGTGGATCTCGCTCGGGGTCTTCGCGCTCGGCGGCGTGCTCGTCTGGGCGAGGCGGGGCGTCGCCCGCCTGCAGGCCGCGGTGGCGCCGGTCGTCGACGCGAGCCGCGGCTACCTGGGCATCGTCTCCGTCGTCGACCGGCTCGCCGCGTCGCTGACCACCGCGATCCAGTCACGGGGGCTGCCCGGCTACCTGTCGATCATCCTCGCCGTGTTCATCGGCGGCCTCGGCACGGCGGCGATCCTCGACGCCGGCTGGGCCGACGACGTCCGCCTCTGGGACTACCCGGCGCAGCCGTTCATCGCGTTCGTGATGTGCATCGCCGCGGTCGCGGCCGTGGTCGTGCGGCAGCGCATGGCCGCGGTGCTCCTCGTGAGCGTCACCGGATACGGGCTCGTCGTGCTGTTCGGCATGTCGGGCGCGCCCGATCTCGCGCTCACGCAGGCGCTCGTCGAGACCATCGTCATCGTCGTGTTCGTGCTCGTGCTGCGCCGGCTGCCGAAGCAGATCGCGCAGCGCAACCCGCCCGTCCACAAACTCGCCCGCAGCGTCATCGGCGCACTCTCGGGCATCGTCATGGGCGTCATCGGACTCGTCGCCCTCGGGGCCCGGGTCGAGCCGACCATCGCCGACGGGCTGCCGGCCCTCGCCCTCGAGGCGCACGGCAAGAACATCGTGAACGTCATGCTCGTCGACATCCGCGCGTGGGACACCCTCGGCGAGATCTCGGTGCTCGTCGCCGTCGCGACGGGCGTCGCGAGCCTCATCTTCGTCTCGGGCCGCACGGGCGGGGCGCCGCGCCTCGACGACGGCGACCTCGGGCTCGACCGGCGCAACCGCACGCGCCCGCTGCCCGAGGCCGCGTCCAGCATCCGCGCCCCCCGCACGAGCCTGGCCGACACCGACGGCGAGACCGATGCCGCGGCCGAGGCCGCCTCGACGCGGCAGACGTGGCTCATCGCCGGGCGCACCATCTCGCCGCGCAACCGCTCGATCCTCATCGAGGTGCTCGTGCGACTGCTGTTCCACCCGGCGATCGTCGTGTCGGTGTACCTGCTCTTCGTGGGGCACAACGCCCCGGGCGGCGGCTTCGCCGGCGGCCTGCTCGCAGGTCTCGCGCTCGTCGCACGCTACCTCGCGGGCGGGCGCTACGAACTCGGCGAGGCCGCGCCCGTCGATGCGGGGCGACTGCTCGGCACCGGGCTCCTGCTCGCCGCCGGCACCGCCGCCGGCTCGCTGCTCTTCGGCGGGGCGGCCCTCGAGTCCGCCTGGTTCGAAGCCGAGGTGCCGGTGCTCGGCACCATCTCGATCGGCACGTCCACGCTCTTCGACATCGGCGTCTACCTCGTGGTCATCGGGCTCGTGCTCGACATCCTGCGCTCGCTCGGCGGGGAGGTCGACCGGCAGCAGGAGGAGGCCGATACCGGCCTCGACGACCCCGAGCCCGCCCCGACCGCCGCGGTGCCGGCCCGGCCCGCGCCGACCGCACTGCCCGACCCCACGCCCAGCGGGTCGATTCGCACGCCCGCCGACCCCGCGCAGTCCGAGCGCGAGCCCGAGCCCGAGCCCGCCGAGGGAGGCCGCGCATGACCGCCTCGCTCACCCTCGTCGTCCTGATGGCCGTCATGTTCGGCGCGGGCATCACGATCATGCTCGAGCGCAGCCTCACCCGCGTGCTCATCGGGTTCCTGCTCGTCGGCAACGCCGTCAACGTGCTCATCTACCTCATGAGCGGCGCGCCAGGGCTGGCCCCCATCCTCGGCGAGGGCGTCGACGCCGACGAGATCTCCGATCCGCTGCCGCAGGTGTTCGTGCTCACCGCGATCGTCATCAACCTCGGCATCACGGCGTTCATGCTCGCCCTCATCTACCGCTCGTGGTGGCTCGCGCAGCTCGGCGCGAAGGGCGACCTCATCGACGACGAGGACGAAGACCTGCACGACGCCGAAGAGGCCGCCGACCTGTTCCGCATCTCCGCGGCCGACGACGCCGCCGTGCAGGAGCTCATCGAGGCCAGCGATGAAGAGTACGACCGCGCGCTCGACGACGAGCTCGAGCTCGAGGCATCCGCTCGCGACGACCTCGAGGCGGGCTCCGCCGAGCGACCGGAGGCAGACCGATGACCGCCGCCCTCGTGCCCCTCGTCGTGCTGCTGCCGCTGCTCGGCGCGGCATCCGCCCTGATCCTCGGGCGCCACCGTCGCGCGCAGGTCGTGGTGAGCGTCGTGGCGCTCGCGGCCGTGGCGGTCATCGCGGCCGTGCTGCTGGCGATCGTCGACGGCGGCGAGCCCGTGGCGGTCACCGTGGGGGCATGGCCCGCGCCGTACGGCATCGTGCTCGTGGTCGACCGGCTCTCGGCGATCATGCTGCTCGTGTCCGCGATCGTGCTGCTCGTCGTGCTCGTGTACGCCGTCGGCCAGGGCGTCGCCGACCGCCACCGCGAGACGCCGGTGTCGATCTTCCACCCGAGCTATCTCATCCTGTCGGCCGGCGTCTTCAACGCGTTCATCGCCGGCGACCTCTTCAACCTCTACGTCGGCTTCGAGATCCTGCTCTCGGCGAGCTACGTGCTGCTGACCCTCGGCGGCACCGGCGAGCGCATCCGTGCGGGCGTCACGTACATCATCGTGAGCCTCGTCTCGTCGCTGTTCTTCCTCAGCGCGATCGCCCTCGTCTACGGGGCGACCGGCACCGCGAACCTCGCGCAGCTGTCGGTGCGCATCGGCGAGCTCCCCGACCAGGTGCAGCTCGTGCTGCACCTGCTGCTGCTCATCGCGTTCGGCATCAAGGCGGCGGTGTTCCCGCTGTCGTTCTGGCTGCCCGACTCGTACCCGACGGCGCCCGCACCGGTCACGGCCGTGTTCGCCGGCCTCCTCACGAAGGTCGGCGTGTACGCCATCATCCGCACCGAGACGCTGATCTTCGCCGACCACGACCTGTCGGTGCTGCTGCTCGTGGTGGGCGGGCTCACGATGCTCATCGGCATCCTCGGCGCGCTCACCCAGGCCGACATCAAGCGCCTGCTCTCGTTCACGCTCGTGAGCCACATCGGTTACATGATCTTCGGCATCGCCCTCGGCACGCAGCTCGGCATGACCGCGACGATCTACTACGTCGTGCACCACATCACGGTGCAGACGAGCCTCTTCCTCACGACCGGCCTCATCGAGCGCTTCGGCGGGGCCACCTCGATCAACCGCCTCGCCGGGCTGCTGAAGGCCTCGCCGTTCCTCGCGATCCTGTTCTTCATCCCGGCGCTGAACCTCGGCGGCATCCCGCCGTTCTCGGGCTTCCTCGGCAAGACCGGGCTCTTCCTCGCGGGCGGCGAGCAGGCGGCGGCCGACCCCGAGACGGCGTGGCTCGTGTGGGCCGTCATCGCGGCGGGGGCGATCACGTCGCTCATCACGCTGTACGCACTCACCCGGTTCTGGAACATGGCGTTCTGGCGCGGCCGCGACGAGCTCGAGGGCTACGAGTCGGTGCTGCTCGGATCCGTCGTCGAAGCACCCGAGGGCGCGACCGTCACGGCCACGAAGTCGACCCCGACCCTCATGGTCGCGGCGACGACCGTGCTCGTGGTCGTCACCGTGCTGCTGACCGTGTTCGCCGGCCCGATCTTCGGCCTCGCCGACCGAGCCGCCTCGAACCTCACCGACCCGGCGGTCTACGTCTCGCTCGTGTTCCCCGGAGGTGCGCCGTGACCCCCGACCACCTCCCCGAGGCCGAGATGTCGCGCTGGTGGAGCGTCTGGCGCCAGCTCCCCCTGCTCGTCGCGCTCGTCGCCCTGTGGTGCTTCCTGTGGGATCACATCGACGCGCTCACCATCACGACGGGCATCCTGCTCGCCGTGCTCGTGACGCGGGCGCTGTACCTGCCGCCCGTGCTGCTCAGCGGGCGCTTCAACCCGTGGCGCGGCCTGCTGCTCGGCCTCCGCATGATCTTCGACGTGGTCGTCGCCTCGCTCCAGGTCGCGTACTTCTCGATCAACCCGTGGTGGAAGCCCATGAGCTCGATCATCGCGGTGCAGCTGCTCACCCGATCCGACCTCGTGACCACCCTGACCGCCGAGGCGATCTCGGTGGTGCCCGGAACCGTCGTCGTCGACATCGACCGCGAGCGGGGTCTGCTGTACCTGCACGCGCTCGGCACCCGCACCCACGCCGACATCGAGCGCATGCACCGGTCGGTGCTCGGCACCGAGGAGCGCATCGTGCTCGCGATCGGCACGCGCGAGCAGGCGGAGTCGGTGCGCGAGGCGAGGCGCGAGCGCCGTGCAGCCGGCACTTCGCCGGGCGGGCGCCACGGCGCATCCGAATCGAATGGAGGCGACGCATGACCTTCCTGACCGTCGTGAGCATCATCGCGGGCATCATGTTCGGCATCGGCGCGATCGCCGCCGTCATCCGCATCATCAAGGGCCCGTCGATCCTCGACCGCACCCTCGCCACCGACGTGCTGCTCGCCATCGCGATCTGCGCGCTCGGCGCCGAGATGGCGATCAACAAGCACACCGACACCCTCGTGGTGATGCTCGTGCTCGCGATGTTCGCGGTCGTCGGGTCGATCTCGATCGCCCGCTTCATGGGAAAGCAGGATGCCTCGTGAGCGCCGCCGAGATCGCCGTCGGGCTGCTCGTGCTCGTGAGCGGCTTCCTCTCGATGGCCGCGGGCATCGGCATCGTGCGGCTGCCCGACGTGCTCACCCGGCTGCACGCGGCGACGAAGCCGCAGGTGCTCGGGCTCGCCGCGATCCTCGTCGCGATCGTCGTGCAGGTGCCGACGTGGGGCGTGCTCACGACCGTCGTGCTCGTGATGACGTTCCAGCTGCTCACCCAGCCGATGACCGCCCACATGCTCGGCCGCTCGGCGTACCGCAGCGACCACGTGCGCCGCGACCTGCTCCTCGATGACGATCTCGGACGCGACATCGCCGAGCACGACCAGGACGCCGCCCGGATGCCGCGGGCCGACGACGTGCGCTGAGCCCGGGCCGCGTGTCGGTTCGCGCCCGGGCGTCGGGGTGCGGGTGCGCGGGTGCGGCGGTGCGCCGGCCTGCGCTCAGGCCCGGCCCGCGCTCAGGCGCGGCCCGCGCTCAGGCGCGGCCGGTGAAGGTCGGCCGTCGCTTCTCCTGGAACGCGGCGAATCCCTCGCGGTAGTCGGATGTCTCGCACAGGGCGGCCTGGGCGCGGTTCTCGTCGGCCATCGACGCCCAGAGGCCGAGCCGGTCGTCGCGCAGGGATGCCACGAGCGCCTTCGACGCGACGAACGCCTGCGTCGCCCCCGTCGCCGCGACGCGTGCCGCGGAGCGGGCGGCATCCGTCACCGCATCGGACGGGAACACCTGCGAGAACAACCCCGCGGCGACCGCCTCGGTGCCCGACATGAGCCGGCCTGTGACGATGAGGTCCATGGTGCGGTGCGCACCGAGGCGTTCGACGAAAAGGGCGTGTCCGCCCGAGTCGAGCGTCGCGCCGAGGTTCGCGAACGGCGAGCCGATCTTCGCGGTGTCGGCGACGTACACGATGTCGGATGCCACGAGCAGCCCGAGTCCGACGCCGAGGCACGCGCCGTGCGCGACCGCGAACGTGGGCGCGGGGAAGGCGGCCATGCGCTCCAGCAGCGGCTGCACGCGCCCGCCGAGGTAGCCGAGCACGTCGTCCTCGCGCGGATCCACGCCCGAGATGTCGCGGCCCGCGCAGAACGCGCGCCCCTCGCCGCGGAGCACGAGCGCGCACACGTCGCCGCGCTGCGACATCCGGTCGGCCTCGCCGTACGCCTCACCGAGCTCGTCGAGCGCCCGCTCGTCGAGCGCGTTGAGCTTCTCGGGGGCGTTCAGCACGATCTCGGCGACGCCGTCGCCCACGCTCATCTCGATCACGTTCGGTTCCTCTCTCGTGCGGCGAGCTCGAGCGGGTCAGACGTCATAGTCGACGCTCACGCGGTCGGACGTCGGGTGCGACTGGCAGGTGAGCACGTACCCGCGCTCGAGCTCTTCGGGTTCGAGCGCGTAGTTCTCGGTCATCGCCACGTCGCCCTCGGTGACGCGGGCCCGGCAGGTTCCGCACACGCCGCCGGCGCACGCGAACGGCACGTCGGGGCGCACGCGCAGCGCCGCGTTCAGGATCGACTCGTTCGCCGACACCGGGCTCTCGACGGTCGAGCTCTGCCCGTCGAGCGTGAACTCGATCGCGAACGTGCGCTCGCCCTGCCGCACCTCGACGGGGCGGCCGTGGCGCGGCTCGACGCGGTCGGCGTCGGTCGTGAACAGCTCGTACCGCACGTGCTCGGCGGGCACGCCCTTCGCGGCGAGGGTGTCGCGGGCGAGCTGCACGAGCTCGAACGGCCCGCACAGGAACCACTCGTCGACCGTCTCGGGCCGGATCAGCACGTCGAGCATGGTGCCGAGCTTCTCGGCGTCGATGCGGCCCGACAGCAGCGGCGCCGTGCGCTGCTCGCGCGAGAGCACGTGGTGCAGCGCGAGCCGCGACGGGTAGCGGTCCTTCAGCTCGGCGAGCTCCTCGAGGAACATCACGTCGAGCGTCGACCGGTTCGTGTAGACCAGTTCGAATTCGGATGTCTCGGAGCGGGCCAGCACCGTCTGGGCGAGCGCCATGAGCGGGGTGATGCCCGACCCCGCGGCGATCGCGACGACATGCTTGCCGTCGAGCGCCTCGAGCGTCGAGGTGAACGTGCCCTGCGGGCTCATCACGTCGAGCGCATCGCCCGCCTTCAGCTCGGTGTTCGCCCAGCTCGAGAAGATCCCCCCGAGGTCGCGCTTGATGCCGACCGAGATCGTGCCCGAGCCGTCGGCCGCACGCGAGGGCGAACGGCAGATCGAGTAGCTGCGGCGGCGCTCGTGGCCCTCGAGCTCGGCGCGGAGGGCCACGTACTGGCCCGGCTGGTACGCGTACTCGTCGGCGAGTTCGGCCGGCACGGCGAACGTGACCTCGACGGCGTCGGCCGTCAGCGGACGGACCTCGGCGACCTCGAGCGAGTGGAACCGCGCCCGCCGACGCTTGGATGCCTCGGGAGTGGCGGCGGCCTCGCCGCCGACGGTCGCGGCGAGGAACGCCTCTGCGGCGGCTGAGGCCGGTCGAGGAGCGGACGCCGGTCGAGGAGCGGACGCCGGTCGAGGAGCGGAGCGTCTCGAGACCTGCGAGACCTGCGAGACCGCCGGCGCCGGTCGAGCAGCCGACGAAGGAGGCGTGTCGAGACCACCGTCGACACCACCGTCGACACCACCGTCGAGGTCTCGAGACGGCGCTGTCGCGCCTCCTCGACCGACGGAACCCAGATTGCGCGCGGCCATCACAGCACCTTGAAGTAGTCGAAGGGCTCGAGGCAGTCGCGGCACTCGTAGAGCGCCTTGCACGACGTCGAGCCGAAGCGGGCGAGTTCGCGGGTGTTCAGCGAGTCGCAGCGCGGGCACTTGACCGCGAGCTGCACGCGCACGGGGCCGGCGTCGCGCGCGGCGGCACGGCCGGTCGGCGCCTGGATGCCGTAGCGGCGAAGCTTCGCCTTGCCGGCCTCGCTCATCCAGTCGGTGGTCCACGCGGGGGCGAGCACGAGCTCGACCGACACGTCGTCGTAGCCGGCGTGCGTGAGTGCGAGCACGACGTCGTCGCGCATGGCGTCGAGCGCGGGGCATCCGCTGTACGTGGGCGTGAGCTGCACGCGAACCGCTCCCGTCTCGTCGACGGACGCCGAGCGCAGCACGCCGAGGTCCTCGATCGTGAGCACCGGGATCTCGGGGTCGGTCACCGTCGCCGCGACGTCCCACGCACGGGCGTCCGCCCCCGCCGGTCGAGGAGGGCGCGCAGCCGCATCCGCCGGTCGAGGAGGGCGTCCAGCCGCATCCGCCGGTCGAGGAGGGCGCGCAGCGCCCGTCTCGAGACCAGCGCCCGTCTCGAGACCAGCCACCGCGGTCACCACGATGCCCCCGGGTGCGAACGCGCGAGCACCTGCATCTCGGCGAGCAGCGGGCCGAGGTGCTCGGTGTGCCGGCCCGCTCTTCCCCCACCGGACGCGATGAACGCGGTGCGCCCCGTCGGCCGTTCGAGTCCGGCCTCGGTGAACACGGCGTCGACCGCCGCCTCGAACGCGGGACGCAGCGTCGACGGCAGCACGGCGACGCCGTCGGCGGCGAGACGCGTGACGAGCTCGTCGTCGACGAAGAGCTCGTCGACGTACGGCCACGTGTCGGTCACGGCGAGGATCATGCGGCGACGCGACTCGTCGGTACCGCCCGCGAGGCGCAGCACCCACTGCACGGCGTGGTCGCGGTGGTAGTCGACCTCCTTGACCGACTTCGCCGCGATCGCCGCGATCGTCTCGTCGGCCGACTCTTCGAGGGCGCCGTAGAGCTCGTACAGGTACAGGGAGGCGACGAGCTGCCGCGCGATCGTGTGCGCGAAGTCGCCGTTCGGCTGCTCGAACAGCCACGCGTTGCGGAACTCGGGCTCGCCCCGCCAGTACGCCAGGTCGTCTTCGCTGCGTCCGGTCGCGGTGCCCGCGTAGTGCAGCAGCGAGCGGGCGTGGCCGATGAGGTCGAGGCCGATGTTGCCGAGGGCGACGTCCTCTTCGAGCTCGGGGGCACGCGTGATCCACATGCCGAGTTGCTGGGCGAGCACGAGGGCGTCGTCGCCGAGCCGCATCGCGTACTCCGCGGCATCCGCCGAGGCGACCCGGCCCGCACCGGTGATGCCGGAGCCCGCGAGCTCCTCGGCGAGCGCGAGCTCGTCGACGGTGACGGAGCCGTGCACATCGTGCGCATCCTCCGCCGATCGAGGAGCCGACGAAGGAGGCGTCACCCCCGCCGATCGAGGAGCCGACGAAGGAGGCGTCTCCCCCGCCGATCGAGGAGCCGACGAAGGAGGCGTCTCGAGATCCTCGTGCGGGGTCTCGAGACGCTCGCTGGCGCTCACTCCTCGACCGCCGGTCTCGACGCTCACAGGTGCTTCACCCCTTCGCTCTTCGTGTAGTACACGGCGTGCCGGTAGTTCTTGCCGGCGGGGCTCTCGAAGAAGGCGCCCTTCGCGTCGGGGTCGCTCGTCGTGATCGCGTCGGCGGGCACGACCCAGATCGACACGCCCTCGTTGCGTCGCGTGTAGAGGTCGCGCGCGTTGCGCACGGCCATGTCGGGGTCGGGCGCGTGCAGCGAGCCGACGTGCACGTGGCTCAGGCCGCGGTTGGCGCGCACGAAGACCTCCCACAGGGGCCAGGGCTCGGTCCCCATCTCGCCGGGGGTGCTCATCGTGTTGCTCCTGCCATCGTCTGAGTGCCGAATCGGCGTGAGAGTGCCCGATCGGCCGCACCGATTCGGCACTCAGGCGCCGAAAACGTGTTGAGGCCGGGCGCGAGGGCGGGCGAGGGGGCGGGCACGGGCGCGAGGGCGGGCACGCGGGTGGGCGCGGTGCGCATCAGGCCACCGCCCCGGATGCCGCGAGCTGACGCTCCGCCTGCTTGCGGGCGTACTCGGCCGCGGCCTCGCGCACCCAGGCGCCCTCCTCGTGGGCCTCGCGGCGGCGGCGGATGCGCTCGGCGTTCGCCGGCCCGCGACCGGCGAGCACCTCCTCGAACTCGGTCCAGTCGATCTCGCTCATGTCGTACCGGCCGGTCTCGTCGTTCCACTTCAGCGCGGGGTCGGGCAGCGTGACGCCCATGACCTCGGCCTGGGGCACGAGCATGCCGACGAAGCGCTGGCGCAGTTCGTCGTTCGAGAAGCGCTTGATGTTCCACGCCATCGACTGGGCCGAGTTCGGCGACTGGTCGTCGGGCGGCCCGAACATCTGCAGGGCGGGCCAGTACCAGCGGTTCACCGCATCCTGCGCCATCTGCCGCTGCTCGTCGGTGCCCTGCATGAGCTCGAGCAGGATCTCGAAGCCCTGCCGTTGGTGGAACGACTCCTCCTTGCAGATGCGCACCATCGCGCGACCGTACGGCCCGTACGAGGCACGGCAGAGCGGCACCTGGTTGCAGATCGCGGCGCCGTCGACGAGCCATCCGATGGCCCCCATGTCGGCCCAAGTGGGCGTGGGGTAGTTGAAGATCGACGAGTAGCGGGCGCGGCCCTCGATGAGCTGGGCCATCATCTCGTCGCGTGTGATGCCGAGCGTCTGCGCGGCGGAGTAGAGGTAGAGCCCGTGGCCCGCTTCGTCCTGCACCTTGGCCATGAGGATCGCCTTGCGCTTGAGGCTCGGTGCGCGCGTGATCCAGTTCGACTCGGGCTGCATGCCGATGATCTCGCTGTGCGCGTGCTGGCTGATCTGGCGGATCAGCGTCTTGCGGTACGCGTCGGGCATCCAGTCGCGGGGCTCGATGCGCGAGTCCGCGGCGATGAGGTCGTCGAACTGCGCCTCCTCGGGGGTGCGCTCGCGTTCGACCGCGCTGAGGTCAGCGGGTGAGGTCATCGTCGACTCCTGTTGTTCGCGGGTGCGGCGGCATCCGATTCTCGTGAGAACCCGTTCTCGCGGCCGTCGGGCCACGAGAACAATACCAACCGATCGTTCAGTTAGTATATGCTGAGATCAGGCGCGACGGCAACGACGCACCGACGCATGACCTGGACGCATCGACTCGACGAGGAGCTTCAGATGACGGATGCCGCGACGGCCGTCGACCCGAACCCCGCCACGCCTGCCGGCGAGCACGCGCCGCCTGCGCCGCCTGCGGGCGAGCACGCGCGCACGATGATGCAGCGCGACCGGGCCTCCGCCGCCCTCGGCATGCGGGTCGAGCGCGACGATCCGGGCCACGCCGTCGTCTCGATGCGCGTGCGCGACGACATGACGAACGGGTTCGCCATCACGCACGGCGGCCTCGTCTTCGCCCTCGCCGACACGGCCTTCGCGATCGCGTGCAACGAAGACGACCGCGTCACCGTCGCCGCGGGCGCCGACATCACGTTCCTCAAGTCGACCGTCGCCGGGCAGACGCTCACCGCCACCGCCGTACGGCGCAGGCGCAGCGGCCGCACCGGCCTCTACGACGTCTCGGTCGTCGACGAGCACGGCGACCCGGTCGCCGAGTTCCGCGGCCGATCGATCTCGACCAACCGCAGCTTCTGACCCGCGCCCGCCGGGCCGCCTGCCGACGCAACCGCAACCGCAGCCGCAACCGCAACCGCAACCGCAACCGCAACCGCAACCACCGAGTCGCCGAACTTTGCACAAAGTCGGGCAACTCGACTCCAGCACAAACCACAGGAGCACCACGTGTCGATGACGACCCTCTCCCCCACCGCGATCACGGCCCCCAGCGTCTCGGGCCTCGCGCCCGCGGCATCCGACGCTCTCGACCTCGAAGAGCGGATGTCGCGAGCCGAACTCGAGGCCCTCCAGCTCGAGCGCCTGCAGCAGACCGTGCGCCACGCGTACGCGAACGTGCCGCTCTACACGCGCAAGTTCGACGAGGCGGGCGTGCACCCCGACGACATCACGACGCTGGCGGATGTCTCGAAGCTGCCGTTCACGACCAAGGCCGACCTGCGCGAGACCTACCCGTTCGGCATGTTCGCCGTGCCCATGGAGCAGGTCGCCCGCATCCACGCCTCGAGCGGCACCACCGGCCGGCCCACCGTCGTCGGCTACACGAAGGGCGACCTCGAACGCTGGGCGCAGCTCATCGCGCGCTCGCTCCGCGCGAGCGGCATCCGCCCGGGCATGAAGGTGCACAACGCCTACGGGTACGGCCTCTTCACGGGAGGACTCGGCGCGCACGCCGGCATCGAGGCGCTCGGCGCGACCGTGATCCCGATGTCGGGCGGGCAGACCGCGCGCCAGGTGCAGCTCATCACGGACTTCGAGCCCGACGCGATCCTCTGCACGCCGAGCTACCTGCTCACGATCGCCGACGCCATGGTCGAGGCCGGCATCGACCCGCGCTCGACCTCGCTCAAGGTCGCCGTGCTCGGCGCCGAGCCCTGGACCAACGAGATGCGCCACGAGCTCGAGGATCGCCTCGGCATCGACGCGCTCGACATCTACGGCCTCAGCGAGGTCATGGGCCCGGGCGTCGGCAACGAGTGCCTCGAGACGAAGGACGGCCCCCACATCTGGGAGGACCACTTCCTGCCCGAGATCATCGACGGCGACACGGGCGACGTGCTCGCCGACGGCGAGATGGGCGAGCTCGTGTTCACGTCGCTCACGAAGGAGGCGTTCCCGGTCATCCGCTACCGCACGCGCGACCTCACCCGCCTGCTGCCCGGCACCGCGCGCCCCGCGATGCGCCGCATCGAGAAGATCACCGGCCGCAACGACGACATGATCATCCTGCGCGGCGTCAACCTGTTCCCGACGCAGATCGAGGAGATCGTGCTCGGCATCGAGACGCTCACCCCGCACTTCATCCTCGAGCTGTCGAAGGCCGGGCGCATGGACACTATGAAGGTGCGCATCGAACGCCACCCCGACCTCTCGCGCGAGACCTGCGAGGCGGCATCCGTCGTGCTCGCGAAGAAGATCAAGGTACTCATCGGCTCGACCGTCGAGGTGCAGCTCGAGGAGCCCGGCACGCTGCCGCGCAGCGAGGGCAAGTACAAGCGCGTCTACGACCTGCGCTGACCGCCCGCCGGTCGAGGAGGCGGTGCCCTCCCGCCGGTCGAGGAGGCGACGAAGGAGCCGTCTCGAGACCGAGCCGTCTCGAGACCGAGCCCATGGAATCCCGCCGCGCGTCGCTACTCGATCGACGTCGACGGCCCGCCCGCGTCGCGGGCCGCCTGCGCGGCGCGCTCGACCCACTTGGGCGTCTCGCCGTACCGCTGGAACGACACGAGCCGCCCCGCCGCACTGTCGTCGATGAGCTGCACGAGCCGGCGCTCGCGGGTCGCCTCCTGCTTCGCCGACAGCATCCAGTGCGTGACGACGCGTCGGTAGGTCGGCGTGGCCGCCAGCCAGAACGCGGATGCCGCGGCGTCGGCCTCGAGCCGCGCCACCGCCTCGTCGGGCAGTTGCCGTTCGTCGTTCTCGTGCGAGTAGACGCCCGAGCGGTCGGCGCGACGGCGCTCGTAGGCCGCGAGCCCCGGCGGACGCATGCGCCCCTCGGCGACGAGCCGTTCGACATGCGCGATGTTCACCGCCGACCAGATGCTCGTCGACTTGCGCGGCGACCACCGCTGCCGCCGCGCGTCGTCGTCGATGCGCTGCGAGACGGAGTCGATCCAGCCGAAGCACAGCGCCTCGGGCACGGCGTCGGCCCACGTGAGGCCCTGCGGCTCGACGTGCTTCTTGAAGAGGCCCATCCAGAGCTCGGCGGCCGTGTCGTGGTTGGCCTCGAGCCAGGCGCGGAACTCCGCCGCATCGGCGAAGAACACCGCCGGGCGTTCCGGCGTGCCGCCCGGGGTTCCGATCTGCTTCGTCACGTCGTCAGTCTGCCAGCCACCGCCGACACCGAACCTCGCCGCCCCGCGGCATCCGCCCCGCGGCATCCGCCCGCCCCGCGGCATCCGCCCGCCCGCGGCATCCGCCCCAGATCTGCGAATTCAGGACCGCGCAGGCGTGTCGCGCCAGCATATGCGGCAGTGCGGGGTGCGACACGGCTCCGCTCCTGAATTGGCTGAGCTGGCGGCAGAGCTGGCGGGAGGGGTGGCGGGAGGGGTGCGGCAGGGGGCAAGGGGCAGAGCGGCGGGGATGCGGCAGGGGGCGCGGCGCGCGCCCAACCGACCGTTCGGGTGGGAGACTGATGAGGATGTCAGAGAACACCCTTCGACGCGGGCGGCCAGGCTACGACCAGCAGGGCATCCTCGACGTCGCCGTCGCCGCGTTCAACGAGTACGGCTACGACGCCACGTCGATGGGCGTGCTCGCCGATCGGCTCGGGCTGTCGAAGTCGGCGATCTACCACCACTTCACGTCGAAGGACGAGATCCTCGATCGGGCGCTCGATTCGGCGCTGTCGGCGCTCGAGGGCGTGTTGGAGCAGGCGGATGCCTCGACCGGGCGCGCCGCCGACCGGCTCGACCTCGTGCTGCGCGGCGCCGTGCACGTGCTCGTCGAGCGACTGCCGTCGGTGACGCTGCTGCTGCGCGTGCGCGGCAACACCGAGGTCGAACGGCTCGCGCTCGCCCGGCGGCGCGCCTTCGACAAGCGCGTCACCGCCCTCGTCTCCGAGGCGCAGGCCGAGGGATCACTGCGCAGCGACCTCGACGCGAGCGTCGTCTCGCGCCTCACGTTCGGCATGATCAACTCGATCGTCGAGTGGTACCGCCCCGGCGGCGGCGAAGACGCCGACCGGATCGCCGACGACGTCGTCGCGGTGGCCCTCGACGGGCTCCGCATGCCGACGGCGAACCGGGTCGAAGACCTGCTCGGCTGAGCGAGCGAGGCCGAGCCCAGCCGGGCGAGCCCGAGCCGCGCCGCGCCGGGCGCGCCCGCACCCGAGCCCGAGCCGCACCGCCCGGGCAACACCGCCCCGGCGCCCCCGTCAGCCCGCGCCGACCTCGGGGTGCTCGGGCGGCAGTCCGTGCCGCTCGCCGGCCTTCAGCAGCACCAGTTGCCGGCGCTCCCAGTCGAGCATGTCCTGCCGCTGCGCCTCGAGCACCCGGCTCTCGCCGCAGGCCGCGAGCGTCCGCCCGCAGGTGCACGCGCCGGGCTTTCGAGCATCGGGGTGGTGGAACGCCTGCAGCCGCCACAGGGCGACCATCGCCTTGTCGACACGGCGCGCGGTCAGCGCGGTCGCGCGCTCGGCGCGGCGCACGAGGTCGCCCTGCAGGGAGCGCCTGAGTTCCGCACCCGCGGGGTCGTTCTCGTCGAGCACGCCGGCGCGCAGCCGGTCGCGCTCGGCGGCGACGCGGGCGAGTTCGGCCGCCGCCTCCGATTGGGAGAGTGTCGCGGCCGCCGCGGCGGCCGAGGCATCCGCCGCCTGATGCTCGAGGATGCCGCGCCAGAGCGCGATGTGCTCGCGATCGCGCCGCACCGCCTTCTCGTCGCCGCCGTGCGTGCGGCAGTGCTCGCACACGACCTGGTCGGAGGGCGACGCGAACCGGAACCGCTGGAGGCTCCCGCAGCAGAGGCAGCGCGCCTCGACGTCGACGTGCAGGGGGTGCTCGTGGGGCATGGGCGCGTCAGTCCGCCGATCGGATGCGATCGCTCCGGGCGAGGAACGTGGCCGCGATGATCGTGGCGAGGCAGAGCACCGCGGGTCCGAGGGCCTTGCCGAGGTCGCCCTGCACCGCGCCCACGAACGCGTCGATGCCCTGCACGATCGTCATCGCGACGGCGAGCGCCAGCAGTGCGGCGTCGGAGCGGAACAGCGGCGCGACGAGCACGAGCACGACGAGCGCGGTGCTTCGCGAGGCCGCATAGAGCGCGTCCGCGTTGTCGGCCGCGACGCCGCCGTCGACGACCGCCGCGATCGCGAACGCGATGCTGACGACGGCGCTGATCACGGTGACCGCGTAGCAGATCCAGAAGGCTGCGCCGCGCACGGATGCGCTCGTCGATGCACTCATGTGCCCAGCGTGGACGACGCGCGGCACCGGGTCAAGGACGTCGGCGGCGCGGGGCGGATGCCGCGGGCTCGGCGCATGCCGTGCCCCGCCCCGCCCCTCAGTGCGCCCCGTGCGCGTTCCGCCCGAAGTGCAGCACGGCCGCCCACCGGCTCGCCGCACGGCCTCCGCGGCCGCCGCGAGCGGCCCGGGCGCCCGCGGCATCCGTCGCGCCCGCGGCATCCGTCGCCCGCTCGTGCTGCTCACGGCGACGCTCGAGCTCCCGCGTGAAGCGGGCCTCCTCGCTCTGCTGGAGGTGGAGGTAGCTCAGTTCCGAGATCATCATGTCGACTCCCTGTCCGTCTGGAGTCGAGATTCGTCGCTGAGGTGCCTCAGGCGTATCCGGCGATCGCCCTATTCTTCGGATGCCGCGGCCCGGCCGGCCTCAGGGCGTCTGAGGTGTTCGGGTCATGGGGCTCCTGCGCGGGTCATGGGGCACCGTACGGCGTCAGCGGCCAGGTGACCTCGGCGAGCTTCGCCTGGCCCGCGATGCTCGGGTGGAAGTAGTCGAGCACCGAGATGTGGCTCGACGTGAAGGCCAGGTTCGCGACCGCGTTGCCGTCGAACGTGCAGTTCGAGACGGCCGCGCAGGCCGCGGCCAGCGCCGTGTTGAACTCGACGACCCTCGCCTGCACCTGGTCGCGGCGGGCGTTGTCGGCGGCGGCGGTGCTCGTGGGCTTCGCGAGCATCGACTGGCACACCCGGCCCGCGGCCCACACGAGACGCGCTCCGGCCTTGGACTTGCTGAGCGACCACATCTGCTTCAGGTTCGGGATGCTCGCGACGAAGATCTTCGCCGTGGGCGTGCCCTGGTTGATGGTCTGGAGCGCCGCGAGCACGGAGGCCGAGAAGGTCGCGGTGGGCGTCATGCCCGCCACGGTCGTGGTGCAGGCGTCGTTGGCGCCGATCTCGACGGTCACGTACTGGGCTTGCTGGGCGACGGCCTTCTGCGCCTGCGCGAGCAGGTTCGCCGCCTTCGATCCGGTGACCGCGTTGTTGTAGACGGCGAGGGTGGTCGCCCCCGCGGCCTTCAGCCGAGTGGCGTGCGACTTCACGCTCGACGATGTTCCGGTGGACCAGCTGTAGGCGGGGCAGTCCTTGTATCCGCAGGCATCCGTCGCCTGGGTGATGGAGTCGCCGAGCGCGGCGATCGACGGCGGAGGCGGCGCTGCGGCCTGCGCGCCGGATGCCCCGGCGATCGATGCGGCCACGAGGGCGAGCGTCGCGACGACGGCCCCCAGTGCGGTGCGGATGCTGCGATGACGAACCACGGGCGTACCCTTCCACCAGGTCGGCGATGTCGGGCCGCATCGTCGTGGACACGGATGCACGGTGGGGCGTGCCGGGCGCACGCTACTCGCAGGCCGGGTCGGCGGCAACGCCCCCGAACGGGTCGCCTGCGAGGGACGCTTGGCGAGCGGATGCCGCGTGGGCGACCCCGCAGGCGGATGTCAGCGGCATCCGACAGAGTGGAACCATGACCGCAGCCCCGCCGCCCCCGTCCGAAGCGGCGGCCCCCGTCGACCTGCACGAGGGGGCCCTCGAGGCCTTGCGCGAGCTCGTCGGGCGCGATGACGCGGTGTTCCACGACGGGCAGTTCGAGGCGATCAGCGCACTCGTCGAGGGTCGCCGTCGGGCGCTCGTCGTGCAACGCACGGGGTGGGGCAAGTCGGCGGTGTACTTCGTCGCGACGCTGCTGCTGCGCCGGCAGGGCGCCGGGCCGACCGTGCTCGTGTCGCCGCTGCTGGCGCTCATGCGCGACCAGATCGCGGCCGCCGAGCGGGCGGGCGTGCGCGCCGTGGCCATCAACTCGACCAACGCGCACGAGTGGGGCGACGTGCTGCACAAGCTCGACGCCGACGAGGTCGACGTGCTGCTCGTGTCGCCCGAGCGGCTCAACAACCCCTCGTTCCGCGAGCAGCAACTGCCGACCCTCGTGCGCCGCATGGGCATGCTCGTCGTCGACGAGGCGCACTGCATCAGCGACTGGGGCCACGACTTCCGGCCCGACTACCGACGTCTGCGCGACCTCATCGCGCAGATGCCGCCGTCGGTGCCGGTGCTCGCGACCACGGCCACGGCCAACAGCCGGGTCGTGGCGGATGTCGCGGAGCAGCTCGGGTCCGACGGTGCGGGCACCGGCGACGCTGCCGGCGGCCCTGCCCGCGACGACGGCGGTGACGGCGTGCTCACGATCCGCGGACCGCTCGCGCGCACCTCGCTGCGCCTCGGCGTGCTGCGCCTGCCCGACTCCGAGAGCCGGCTCGCGTGGCTGCTCAGCCACCTCGACGAGCTGCCGGGCTCGGGCATCATCTACACGCTCACCGTCTCGGCGGCGAACGACATCGCGCGCGTGCTCCGCGAGCGCGGCCACGACGTGCGCGCCTACACGGGGCAGACCGACCCCGATGAGCGCGAGGAGTCCGAGGGGCTGCTGAAGCGCAACGAGGTCAAGGCGCTCGTGGCCACGAGCGCGCTCGGCATGGGCTTCGACAAGCCCGACCTGGGGTTCGTGCTGCACCTCGGCGCGCCGTCGTCGCCGGTGGCGTACTACCAGCAGGTCGGCCGTGCGGGCCGTGCGAGCGAGAGCGCCGACGTGCTGCTGCTGCCCGGCTCCGAAGACCGTGCGATCTGGCACTACTTCGCGACCGCGTCGATGCCCGACGAAGACCGCGCGCGCCGGGTCATCGACGAGCTCTCCGACGTGCCGCTGTCGACGCCGGCGCTCGAGGCGCGGGTCGACATCCGCCGCACGCCGCTCGAACTGCTGCTCAAGGTGCTCGACGTCGACGGCGCCGTGCGCCGCGTCCAAGGCGGCTGGGTCGCCACCGGCGAGCCGTGGAGCTACGACGCCGACCGGTATGCGCGCATCGCCGCAGAGCGCGAGGCCGAGCAGCAGCACATGATCGACTACGAGCAGACCGACGGATGCCGCATGGAGTTCCTCCAGCGTTCCCTCGACGACGAGACGGCGGCGACGTGCGGCCGGTGCGACAACTGCGCGGGCGTCTGGTACCCGGGCGACCTCGACGAGGGCGCCGCGGCCGCGGCATCCGGAGCCCTCGATCGGGTCGGCGTCGCGGTCGAGGCCCGCAAGGCCTGGCCGACCGGTGCCGACCGGCTCGGCGTTCCGGTCAAGGGCCGCATCGCACCGGGCGAGCAGGCGGGCGAGGGGCGCGCGCTCGCACGCCTCACCGACCTCGGCTGGGGCAACACCCTGCGTGAGGTCTTCGCCGCGGGCGCACCCGACGCCCCCGTCACGCCGCAGATGCTCGAAGCCTGCGTGCGCGTGCTCGCCGACTGGGGCTGGTCCGAGCGTCCCGTCGCCGTCGTGTCGATGCCCTCGCGCTCGCATCCGCAGCTCGTGCGCTCCCTCGCCGAGGGGATCTCGCGCATCGGCCGGCTGCCCTACCTCGGAGCGCTCGAGCCCGCGAACGGCGGACCGAGCGGCCAACCCGGCGGCAACAGCGCGTTCCGGCTGGCGGGCGTCTGGCAGCGGTTCTCGGCCGACGCCCTCGACGTGCCGGCCGGCGGCGTGCTGCTCGTCGACGACCTCGCCGACAGCCGGTGGTCGCTCACCGTCGCCGCCCGCGAACTCCGCCGCGCGGGTGCGACGAGCGTGCTCCCCTTCGTGCTCGCCCTTCGCGGCTGACCCCGCCCGCGCCACGCCCGGGCCGGGTCACCCACCCGGTGCCGAACCCCGCGCTCCACCCGCGTCTCACCCGCATCCCATCCCGCCTCTCATACTCTGCGAATTCAGGATGGCGCAGGCGTGTCGCAGGGTGCGACGCGGAACGCGGGGCTGCGACACGCCTCCGCTCCTGAATACGCAACTGGTGCGGGGTGCAGAGGGCGGGGCGGGGCGCGGGGTGCGGGTGGGCGAGGTACGGAGAGGGCGCGGCTACGCGGCCGCCTGCTCCTTCGCCACGAGGGTCAGCACGTCGTACGAGGCGACGAGCTCGTCGTGCTGGTTCTTCAGCACGGCATCCCAGCGCACCTCGCCGTACTCGTCGGTCTCGCGCGGGGTGATCTGCTTCGCGGTGAGCTCGACGCGCACCGAGTCCCCGGGCGATACGGGCGTGACGAACCGGAGGTTCTCGAGCCCGGAGTTCGCGAGCACCGGGCCCGGGGCCGCGTCCACGAAGAGCCCGGCCGCCCACGACACGAGCAGGTATCCGTGCGCGACCCGCCCCGGGAAGAACGGGTTCGCGGCCGCAGCGGTTTCATCCATGTGCGCGTAGAAGGTGTCGCCCGTGAAGTGCGCGAACGTCTCGATGTCCTCGAGCGTCACGGTGCGCGATCCCGACACGACCTGGTCGCCGATGCGCAGCTCGGCGAGCGACTTCCGGAACGGATGCACCTCGCCCGCCGCGGCGTACGGCGTCGACTCGGCGCCCGCGTGCCAGACGCCGGTCAACGCCGTGAGCATCTCGGGCGAGCCCTGCACGGCGGTGCGCTGCATGTGGTGCAGCACGGCGCGGATGCCGCCGAGCTCTTCGCCGCCGCCGGCGCGCCCGGGTCCGCCGTGCACGAGGTTCGGCAGCGGCGAGCCGTGCCCGGTCGACGTGCGGGCGTCGTCGCGATCGAGCAGCAGTAGGCGTCCGTTGTACGCCGCGATGCCCGAGGCGAGCGCCACGGCCACGGCGGGATCGTGCGTCGCGACGCTCGTGACGAGCGACCCGCCACCGCGTGCCACGAGCTGCACAGCCTCGTCGACGCTCGAGTAGCCGACGATCGAGGTCACCGGGCCGAACGCCTCGACGTCGTGCAGGGCCGGGCTCGCGGCATCCGCGAACCGCAGCATGACGGGTTCGACGAACGCGCCCTCGGCGGATGCCCCGGTCGACCCGTCGGCGAGCGTGACGGTGGGCGCGTCGGTCGAGCCGATGACGATCTCGCCGCCCGCGTCGGCCAGCCGTCGCACCTGTCGCAGCACTTCGTCGCGCTGGGCGATCGAGGCGAGCGGGCCCATGGTGACGCCCTCGGCGCGGGGGTCGCCCACCACGACGCGCGATTCGATGCGCGCGCGGGCGGCCTCGATGACGGCGTCGACGGATGCCTCGGGCACGACCGCCCGACGGATGGCCGTGCACTTCTGCCCCGCCTTCGTGGTCATCTCGGTGACGAGCTGCTTCACGTACGCGTCGAACTCGGGCGTGCCCTCGACGGCATCCGGGCCGAGCACGGAGGCGTTGATCGAGTCCGTCTCGCTCGTGAACCGCACGCCGCCGGTCTGCACCGAGTCGTTCGCGCGAAGGCGCTCGGCCGTCGACGCCGACCCGGTGAACGCGACGAGGTCGCCCAATCGGAGGTGCTCGAAGAGGTCGGGCACACTGCCCGAGACGAGTTGCAGCGAGCCGTCGGGCAGCAGCCCCGACTCGACGAGGATGCGCACGAACGCCTCGGCGAGGTATCCGCTCGGGGTCGCGGGCTTCACGAGGGTCGGCACCCCCGCGAGGAACGCCGGCGCGAACTTCTCGAGCGACCCCCACACCGGGAAGTTGAACGCGTTGATCTGCACGGCTACGCCGGGCAGGCGCGTGTAGATATGCCGTCCGAGGAATGAACCGTCCTTCGAGAGCTGCTCGACGCCGCCGTCGACGTAGACCTGCGAGTTCGGCAGCTCGCGCCGACCCTTCGACGAGTACGTGAAGAGCACGCCGATGCCGCCGTCGATGTCGACCCACGAGTCCTGCTTCGTCGCACCGGTGCGGCTCGAGATCTCGTAGAGTTCGGCCTTGCGCTCGGTCAGCACGAGCGCCATCTGCTTGAGCAGCACGGCACGCTGGTGGAAGGTGAGGGCGCCGAGCGAGCGCTGCCCGACCGTGCGCGCGTACTCCAATGCGGCGCCGAGGTCGAGACCCTCGGTCGAGACGCGGGCCACGACCTCCCCGGTCGACGCGTCGCGCACCGCGGTGCCCTGCGTCCCCGCCCCGCCCGAGGCATCCGACCCGTCCGCGACATCCGCCCCGCCCGCGGCATCCGGAACCCACCACTCCCCGTTCACGTAGCTCGGAAGCATCCCACTCATCGGTTCTCCTCTCGTGATCCGTCGATGTTCGCCCCACCCGCGCAGGCGAAGGGCGAAGATCGACGGATCGACATCAACACGGTCGACGTGCGCGCGCTCATGACGCGTCCCACGAGGTGAAGCCCTCGCCCGTCTTGCGCCCGAGGCGCCCCTCGGCGACCATGCGGCGCAGCAGGGCGGGCGGCTCGAATCGCGGGCCCAGATTCGCGGCGAGGTACTCGGCGATGCCGAGGCGCACGTCGAGCCCGACGAGGTCGGTCAGGCGCAGGGGGCCGACCGGATGCTTGTAGCCGAGCGTCATGGCCCGGTCGATGTCCTCCGCCGAGGCCACGCCCTCTTCGAGCATGCGGATCGCCTCGAGCCCGAGCGCGACGCCGAGCCGTGACGACGCGAAGCCGGGGGCGTCGGCGACGACGATCGGCGTCTTGCCGATGGCGTGCACCCAGGCGCGTGCCTCGTCGACGAGCGCCTCGTCGGTCGCGGCGCCGCGCACGATCTCGACGAGCGTCGACGCGGGCACGGGGTTGAAGAAGTGCGTGCCGAGGAACCGCGAGGGCCGGTCGAGCAGCGCCGCGAGCTCGTCGATCGAGATCGACGAGGTGTTCGAGGCGAGGGCGGCGTCGTCGGCCAGCACGGCCTCGACCCGGGTGAGCGCGTCGATCTTGAGGTCGAGCTGCTCGGGCACGGCCTCGACGACGAGCGAGCAGGGAGCGAACGCGGCGACGTCGGTGCTCGTGGAGAAGCGCGCGCTGATGACGTCGGCGGCTTCGTCGGCGGTGCCGCGGTCGACGGATGCCGCGACGGAGGCGAGCACCTTCGCCGAGGCGGCGGCCGCGGCATCCGCATCGCGTTCGACGACGGTCACGCGCGAGCCCGCGAGGAGGAACGCGTGCGCGATGCCCGCGCCCATGCGTCCGCCGCCGAGCACGCCGACCTCGGCGGGCGCGCCGGTGCCGACCCCCGCCGATCGAACATCGCGCGACGCAGGAGCACCGACCCCCGCCGATCGAGCATCCCGCGACGCAGGAGCGCCGCCCCCCGCCGATCGAGGAGCGCGCGACGCAGGAGCACCGCCCCCCGCCGATCGAGGAGCGCGCGACGCAGGAGCACGCGTCTCGAGATCCCGCGGATTCACGTCACTCACGGCTGCTTCCTCTCCAGGAACTCGGTCATGCGCCGGAACTTCTCGGGGCTCTCGAAGAGCACCGCCTGCGCCTCGTGGTCGACCCGGGGGTGCTCGGCCCGCGGCGCGCGGAACACGCGCTTGGTGGCGATGGTCGCGTCGCGGTCGTTTCGGGCGATGCGGTCGGCGATCGCGTGCGCGGCGCCGAGCAGCTCGGAGGCCGGATGCAGCGCGCTGACGAGCCCGATCGCGAGCGCCTCGTCGGCCTGCACGGTGCGCCCGGTGAGCAGCATCTCGGCGGCGCGCGCATCGCCGACGATCTCCTTCAAACGCCAGCTCGCACCGGCGGCGGCGAGGATGCCGAGCCCGGTCTCGGGGTTGCCGATCTTGAGCGACGGCGTCGCGATGCGGATGTCGGCGGCGTAGGCGAGTTCGGCGCCGCCACCCAGGGCGTACCCGTCGAGCGCGGCGATGACCGGCATCGGCAGTTCTGCGACCCGGATGAACGCGTTCGCGTTGATGCCTCGGCGGGCGTCGTCGGCTCGGCGTTCGCGCAGTTGGGCGATGTCGGCGCCCGACGCGAACACGCCGCCCGCGCCGGTGAGGATCAGGATGCGCGGGATCGCCTCGAGTTCCGCGCAGAGCAGGTGCAGCGCGTCGACGGTGCGCTGGTCGATGGCGTTGCGCACGTCGGGCCGGTCGAGGGTCGCGACGACGCGGTCGGGGAACCGTTCGATCCGGAGCGGCGAGGGTGCGTGGGCACCGGCGCCGGCCCCGGCCGAGGGCGATGCGTCCGTCCGACGCCCGGCTGAGGCATCCGTCATGACATGCGCTCCACGATGAGGGCCGATCCCTGCCCGACGCCGACGCACATGGTCGCGAGGCCGTAGCGCGAGCCCTCGCGTTCCATGCGGCCGAGCAGCGTCACGACGAGGCGCGATCCGGAGGAGCCGAGCGGATGCCCCAGGGCGATCGCCCCGCCGTCGGCGTTGACGCGCTCGGGGTCGAGGCCGAGGCGGCGCATCGAGGCGATGGACTGCGTGGCGAACGCCTCGTTGAGCTCGATCGAGCCGAGGTCGCCGACGGTGAGGCGCGAGCGGCCGAGCGCCTTCTCGGTCGCAGGCACGGGCCCGAGGCCCATGATCTCGGGGGCAAGACCGGCGGATGCCCCGACCACGACGCGTGCGCGCGGTTCGAGTCCATACCGCTCGACGGCTTCGGCGCTGGCCACGACGATCGCCGAGGCGCCGTCGTTGAGCGAGCTGGCGTTGCCGGCGGTGACCACGGATCCGCCGGCGACGACGGGGCGCAGCCCGGCGAGCGCCTCGAGCGTGGTGTCGCGGCGCGGGCCCTCGTCGACGAGCACCTCGCCGCCGCGGGCGAGCGGCACCCCGACGATCTCGTCGGCGAAGCGGCCGGCGTCGATCGCGGCGGCGGCGCGCTGCTGCGAACGCAGCGCGAAGGCGTCGGCCTCGGCGCGGGTGATGCCGTCGACCCGGGCGACCTCTTCGGCCGTCTCGGGCATCGAGAAGGTGGCCTTGTCGCGGGCGAGCAGTCGCGCGTTCGGGAACCGCCAGCCGATGGACGTGTCGTAGGCGGCGCCGGGCTTGGCCCACGCCTTCTCGGGCTTGGCCTGCACCCACGGCGCACGGGTCATCGACTCGACGCCGCCTGCGACGACGAGGTCGGCGTCGCCGGCCCGGATCGCCTGCGCGGCCATGGTGATGGCCGACATGCCCGACGCGCAGAGCCGGTTCACGGTGATGCCGGGCACCGAGTCGGGCAGCCCCGCGAGCAGCACCGACATGCGGCCGACGTTGCGGTTGTCTTCACCGGCTTGGTTGGCGGCGCCAAGGATGACCTCGTCGATGACGCCCTCGGCCACGGCGGCCGGGTCGAGGCCCGCGCGGCGCACGGCCTCGCCGACGACGAGGGCCGCGAGGTCGTCGGGCCGAACGCTCGCGAGCGCTCCCCCGTATCGACCGACGGGCGTGCGCACGCCTCCGACGAGATAGGCCTCGGGCATCGAATCTCCTGACGTCGTTGTCCGGTCGAATTAGTGACCGACCGTTCAGGAAGTAATTATGGCACGCGCACCCGCCGGCACGCCACCCGGGCGCCGTCGGCCGGCGGCCGGCGACATCCGCCCGACCCGACGCCGGCCCCGCGGCATCCGCTCGGGATGCCGAACGCGAAACGCCCCGGCCCGCACGAGTGCGAACCGGGGCGCGGGGCCGGGGCATCCGTCGCTCAGTCGAGCAGGTCGCGGCCCTTCGTCTCCTTGACCAGCGAGACGCCGATGAGCGAGATGACGCTGGCGATCGCGATGTAGAGGCCGATCGTCCACGACTGGCCGGTCGCGTTGAGCAGGGCCTCGGCGATCATCGGGGCGAACGCGCCGCCGAGGATGGCGCCGAGCGCGTAGCCGATCGAGACGCCCGAGTAGCGCACGCGCGCCGGGAACATCTCGGCGTAGAGCGCGGCCTGCGGTCCGTACGAGAGCCCGAGCCCGAAGGTCATCACGAACAGCGCGACGAAGTACCAGACGATGTTGCCGGTGTCGATGAGGAACCACATCGGGATCGCCCACAGCGCGAGGAACGCGTACCCGATCTGGAACGTGCGCACCCGCCCGAGCCGGTCGGAGATGCGCCCGCCGAAGAGCGTGAACACGAGCCAGCCGAACGAGGCGAACGTGGTCGCGAGCAGCACGCTCGGGCGGTCCATGCCGAGCGCGGTGACCGCGTAGGTCGCGAAGTAGGCGATGAGCAGGTAGCCCGCGGCGTTGTTCGCGATGAAGATGACGGCGGTGAGCACGACCTGCTTGGTGTTGTGGCGGAACAGCTCGCGCAGCGGGGTCGAGGATTCCTTACGGCGCTTCAGGAGCTCCTCGAAGACGGGGCTCTCCTCGACCGCGCGACGGATCACGTAGCCGACGATGATGAGCACGATCGAGAGCAGGAACGGGATGCGCCAGCCCCACGCCATGAAGGCCTCGGGCGACATCGAGCTCGTCAGCACCCACAGCGTGAACGTGGCGAGGATCATGCCGACGGGCACGCCGATCTGCGGGAAGGCGCCGAAGAAGCCGCGCTTGCCGTTCGGGGCGTGCTCGACCGCCATGAGCGCCGCGCCGCCCCACTCTCCGCCGGCGGAGAAGCCCTGGAGGATGCGCAGCAGGATGAGCAGGATGGGCGCCGCGATGCCGATCGCGGCGTAGGTCGGCAGGAAGCCGATGAGCGAGGTCGACAGGCCCATCATGATGAGGGTGAAGACCAGCATCCGCTTGCGTCCGAGCTTGTCGCCGAGGTAGCCGGCGACGACCGCGCCCAGCGGGCGGAAGAGGAACGAGATGCCGATGGTCGCGAACGCGAGCACCTGGGCGAGGCCCGGGTTCGACTCGGCGACGGGGGCGAGGAAGAGCGGCGCGAGCACGAGGCCGGCCGCCTGGGCGTAGATGAAGAAGTCGTACCACTCGATCGAGGTGCCGACGAGGGTGCCCGCGAGCACCCTCCGCTCCTCGGCGGGCATGCGCCCGGGCTTCGTGCTCTCTCTGACTTCGGTCGACATGCGAACTCCGTTGTTCTGGCGTGCTTGGGGGAATGGACCCGGAAGCCGACGTCGTCGCCCGACTTCCTGACCGATTGTTCGGTTGGGAATTGAGCGTACGCAACGACGGATGCCGCGCGCAACCCGAACGGGTCACGGACCCCGAAGTCCAGCCGGCGCCGAACGCGACGAGACCCCGCGTCGGATGCGACGCGGGGCCTCGTTCAGCTGCGCTGCGGCGGCTCGGGCGGCGGATGCCTCAGACGGTCTGCTGCTCGTCGTCGGACTCGATCGTCTCGTCGGCCTCCTCGAGCACGTCGGGGGTGTCGGCCGTGTCGGGCTGCTCCTGCTCGGGGGCGTCGGATGCCTCGGGAGCGGCGGATGCCTCGACCTCGACGGCCTCCTCGACCTCGGCGACCTCGGCGACAGGAGCCACGTAGCCGGGCGCGTCCTCGGGGAACGCCTCCTCGCCGAACGCGAGGAACTCGAACGGCGCGGCGATCTCGGCGCGGTCGAGCAGGTCGGTCATGCGACGCTGGCGGTTGCGCGGGATGAGCGTGACGACACGTCCCTCCTTGCCGGCGCGGCCGGTGCGGCCGGCGCGGTGCAGGTACGTCTTGTACTCGTCGGGCGCGTCGGCCTGGATCACGAGGTCGATGTCGTCGACGTGGATGCCGCGCGCCGCGACATCCGTCGCCACGAGCACGTCGACCCGGCCAGAGGTGAGCTGCTGCAGGTTGCGCGTGCGGCGCGACTGGTTGAGGTCGCCGTGCAGCGCGACGGCACGGATGCCGAAGTCCTCGAGGTGATCGGTGAGGTCTTCTGCGAACGCACGCGTGCGGCTGAAGACGAGGGTCTTGCCCTTGCGGTTGGCGAGCTGGGCGACGATGTCGCGCTTCTCGCGGTTCTCGATGACGAACACGCGGTGCTCGATCGTCGAGGAGGCCTGGTCTTCGCCGGCGACCTCGTGCACGGCCGGGTCGACGAGGAACTCGTCGACGAGCGTCGCGACGCCCTGGTCGAGGGTTGCCGAGAAGAGGAGCCGCTGGCTGCCCTTCGCGGTGCGGCGGAGGATGCGCTGCACCGGCTCGAGGAACCCGAGGTCGCACATGTGGTCGGCCTCATCGAGCACCGTGATGGCGATCTCGCTGAGGTCGAGGCGGCCCTGCTCGATGAGGTCCTCGATGCGGCCGGGGGTGCCGATCACGATGTCGACGCCGCGCTGGAGCGCGCCGACCTGACGACCCTGGGGCACGCCGCCGTAGATCTGCGTGGTGAAGAGGCCGACGCTCTGCGCGATGGGCTGCACGGTGCGGTCGATCTGCAGCGCGAGCTCGCGGGTCGGGGCGAGGATGAGCGCGCGGGGGCGACGGCCCATCTGGCGCTTGCCGCCGGCCTTGCCCGACTGGGCCCACAGGCTCATGAGGCGCTCGACCGTCGGGGCGCCGAAGGCGATGGTCTTGCCGGAGCCGGTCTTGCCGCGGCCGAGCACGTCGCGACCCTCGAGCACGACCGGGATGGTCGCGGCCTGGATCGGGAACGGGGATGCCGCGCCGAGCTCGGCGAGCACGCGCACGACGTTCGGCCCGAGACCGAGGTCGCCGAAGCTCACGCCGTCGACGTCGCCGGCCTGGATGGCCTCGGCCTCGAGGCGCTCGAGCACGACGTCGTCGTTCGGGGTGAAGTGGGCACCGGCGTCCTTGGCCGGGTAGAAGCTCGACGGGCGGCGCGCGGAGTCCTGGAAGCCCGGGCGGTCGAAGTCGCGGCGTGCGGGGCGGTCGTTGCGGTCGAAGTCGCGGCGCGGCGCGCGCTCGTCGCGCTCGAAGGAGCGCGTCGGGCGGTCGTTCCGGTCGAACGAACGGGGGGCGCGGTCGGCGCGGTCGTTCCGGTCGAACGAACGAGGTGCGCGGTCGTTGCGGTCGTTGCGGTCGAACGAACGAGGCGCACGGTCATCGCGATCGAACGAACGAGGCGCACGGTCATCGCGATCGAACGAGCGGGCCGGGCGAGCCGCACGGTCGTTGCGATCATTGCGGTCGTACGAGCGCGCGGGGCGCTCGTCGCGGCCGCCGCGGTCGTACGAGCGAGGGGCACGGTCATCGCGATCGTACGAACGGGGAGCACGGTCCGTGCGGTCGTTGCGGTCGAACGAGCGCACGGGACGCTCGTTGCGGTCATACGAGCGGGGAGCGCGGTCGTCGCGATCGTTCGAACGCGCGGGACGCTCGTCGCGGCCGCCGCGGTCGTACGAACGGGGAGCACGGTCATCGCGGTCGTACGAACGGGGCGCACGGTCGTCGCGCCCGCCGCGGTCGTACGAGCGGGGAGCGCGGTCGTCGCGATCGTTCGAACGCGCGGGGCGCTCGTCGCGGCCGCCGCGGTCGTACGACCGAGGAGCACGGTCGTCGCGAGGCGCACGGTCGGCACGGTCAGCGCGGTGCGGCGAGCGACCGGCGGAGACGCGCTCGTCGCGCGACCAACGGTCCTTGGCGCGAGGCGCTTCGGCCTCTTCGGCGCGGTATCCGCGGTGGCCGGCGCTGCGGCTGCCGGGCTTGGACGACCCGTGGCGCGCGGGCTTGCCGCCCTTCGCGTAGGAGGGGTCGAAGTTCTTGGCGGGTCGGCCGCCGGCGGGCTTCTTGTTCTTGGGCATGGCGATGCTTTCTGGGTTACTTCAAGTACATGGCAGTACCGCCGCGGGGCGGCGCGCTGAGAACCCGGAACATCGTCGACCGGGGCCGTTCACATACGGTGACTATTCGAGGGCGACTGCCCCGAAACCGGCCCCTGGACTCACAAACCCATCCGCACGACATGCGCGGTGTCCAGAACCGACCTTTGAAGAATAGCGGATGCCGCTGAGAAACCGCCGTACACCCGGCGATGTCGCCGCCGGTCCTCGACTTTGCCCTGCGGCATCCGCGGAGTAGCATCGCTGCACCCCTGAACCCGGAGCTCCTGGTGACCTCGACCCGAAACGCAGGCGGCTCCGGCATTCGCTCCCGGCGAGTCCTGGTGACCGCCGCTGCCGCCCTCGCGGCGATCGTCGGCGTGTCCGCCCTCTCGGGCTTCCACCACCAGCTTCGCGAGCTCGACCCGGGCGAGGCGCAGGCCGCGAGCGAGGTCACGACCCCCGCGATCGTCGGCATCCGCACGTTCACCGCGCCCGAGGGCATCACCGTCGACGCCGACCTCGAGTACGGGGTGCGCGACGACGGCACCGTGCTCACGCTCGACATCTGCCGACCGGCTTCGATGCCCGCCGAGGCCGCCCCGGCCGCCGCCGCGGCGCTGACCGACGACGACGTGACCGCGCTGCCCGCGGTCGTGTCGATCCACGGCGGCAGTTGGGCGCGCGGCGACAAGGCGAACGCCGACTGGCGGAACGTCTGCATGTGGCTCGCGAGCGAGGGCTTCGTCGCGGCATCCGTCAACTACCGGCTCGTGCCCGAGGTGCGGTTCCCGGCGGCGATCGAAGACGTGGCGCATGCCGTCGCGTGGCTGCGCGACCCCGAGCAGGCGAGCCGGTTCGGCCTCGATCCGACGCGCATCGGCGCGTTCGGCGGTTCGGCCGGCGGCAACCTCGCGGCGTTGCTCGGCACGACCGGCGAAGGGCCGCTCGACGAGGGTTCGCGGGTCGCGGCGGTCGCCGAGCTCTCGGGCCCGGTCGGGCTCTCGGCCGAGTCGCTGCTCGCCGACGGGGCGTCCCCCTGGCTCCGCGGCATCGTCGCCGACTACCTCGGATGCGAGCCCGACGCCATCGACGCGTGCCGGCAGGCGACGGATGCCTCGCCGGCGACGTTCGTCGACGCGAGCGACCCGCCGTTCCTCATCGGCCACGCCGAGACCGAGATCATCCCGCTCGGCCAGTCGCAGCGGCTGGCCGACGAACTCGCCGCAGCCGGGGTCGAGGTCGAGCTGGCCGTCGCGCCCGGCTCCGAGCACTCGATCGGCATCCTCGACGAGGCGATGCGCGTCCGGGTGGCGGGCTTCCTGCACGCGAACCTCGGCTGATCCGGCGATCGGCTCGACCTGAGCGGATGCAGGTGCGATCATCGGCGGGAGCCGATCACCCGAGGAAGGCGAAGATGACGCACGAGGACTCCCCCATTCGCGTCTCGCGGCACGAATGGCGCCTGATCGCCGTCCGCACGTGGCACGAGTTCCGCATCAACCAGAGCGCCGACATCGCGTCGGCGCTCACGTACTACGCGGTGCTCACCATGTTCCCGGCGACCCTCGCCGCCCTCGCGATCCTCGGGGCGTTCGGCACGGCGCAGGACGTGACGCGCGACGTCCTGGGCGTCGTCTCCGATCTCGGGGGCGACTCGGTGGCCGCCGCGCTCAGCGGCCCGGTCGAAGAGCTGCTCGACCGGTCGCATCAGTGGTTCGCGATCTTCGTGGGGCTCGCGGGCGCGCTCTGGTCGACGTCGGGCTACCTCGGCGTGTTCGGGCGCGGCATGAACCGCATCCTGCACGTCGGCGAGGGCCGCCCGTTCTGGAAGTCGCGCCCGCTCATGCTCCTCGTTGCGGCGGCGGCACTCGTGCTGGGCGGGGCGCTCGCGCTGATCCTGCTGCTGAGCGGGCCGGTGGCGGATGCCGCGGCCCGGTCGCTCGGCCTCGACGAGGGGGTCGTCTTCTGGTGGGATCTCGCGAAGATCCCGTTGGCGCTCGGCCTGATGGCCCTCACGATCGCGCTCCTCTACTGGGCGACGCCGAACGTGCGTCGCCGCAACTTCCGGTGGTTCAGCGTCGGCGCGGTCGGCGCGATGCTCGTGTGGGCCGCGGCGACGCTGCTGTTCGGCTGGTATGCGGTGGGCTTCGGAACGTACGAGCGCAACTACGGCGCACTCGGGTTCGCCGTGGCGTTCATGCTGTGGTTCTGGCTGTCGAACCTCGCGATCATGCTCGGCGCGGTGCTCGACACCGAGGTGGAGCGGGTGCGCCAGCTCCGTTCGGGCATCCCGGCCGAGGAGCATCTGCACCTGCCGCTGCGCGACGACCGGATGATCCGCAAGAACCGCGAGCAGCGCGAAGCCGACGTGCGCGCCGCAGCCGACCTGCGCACGCCGGTCGACACGGACTCGTTCGTCTGACACCCGCCTCCGCACGCCCAACTCCGCCCCCGCCCCCGCCGAGTGCGCGCGAATGCGACGAGCGCGCGGTGCGAACCGCGCGCACTCGTCGCATTCGCGCGCGTTCGAGCATGTCGCGCTCGCGACTGCGCTCGGGGCATGACGACGGCCCCGGGGTCGGGGTCCCCGGGGCCGTCTTCTGGGCCGCCTCCTCGCGCGCGTCGCCGGCACGCGAGGAGGCGGGGTCTGTGGGTCCGGCGTCGCCGGATCAGTGGTGGTGGCCGACGTCGCCGTGCAGTTCGCCGTGCGGCACGGCGACCTCGCCGGCCTCCGTCGCGGCGAGCGCGGGGGTGGCGAGCGCGGCGACGAGGGTCGCGCCGACGAGCATGCCGATCGTCGAGGCGCGAGCGCCGGATCGACGCCCGCCCGAGGCATCCGCCCGACGCGGCCCCGAGGCATCCGCCCGACGCGGCCCCGCGGCATCCGCTCGACGCGGCCCCGCGGCATCCGCTCGCTCCACGCGCCGAGACCGCAAGGCTGCGGCGGCACCGAACGCGACGGCGACGAGGAACACGTCGGCGGCGAGCATCGGCAGCACCGAGACGCCGAGATCGGGGGCGGCGCCCGAGGCGATGACCGCCCCGGACGCCGCGATGATCCCGAGCGACACGACGAGCGTGCCGCGGGGGGCGGGCGCACGACCTGCCCGCAGCGCCGCCACGCCCCAGCCGAGTGCGGCGACGCCGCTCCCGACGAGCGCGACGGCCGCCGCGGTCCCCCATGCCGTTGCGCCCAGGGCACCGGCGCCCACCGCGGTGAGCACGAGCCCGGCGCCGAGTGCGGCGAACATGGGCCAGCTGCGCGTGAGGTCCGTCAGTGCCGACACGGCCGGGCTCCCTAGGCCGTCGCCGTGCGGGTGGACGAGACCGAGCGCTCGGCGCCGAGTCCGACTCCGAGCAGCACGAGCGCGCTCGCGAGGTGCAGGAAGTGGTCGGCCGTGTTGAGCGCGAGGATGTTCGCCGCGGTGCCCGCCAGGAAGAACCCGACGATGCCGAGCAGCAGGTAGGCGGCGCCGACGACGGTGTTCGTCGTCTTCGCCGCGCGGGCGCTCACGATGCCGGCCACGAGCAACGCGGCTCCGATGAGCAGGTGCGCGATGTTGTGCAGCGGGTTCACCGCGAAGAGCCCGAGCAGGAGCCCGCCCTCGGTGGCGATGAAGCCGACGCCGCCGGTGACGGCGAAGCCGAGCAGGCCGACGACGAGGTACACCGCGCCGAACACGACCCCGACGATGCGGTTGACAGAGTTTCCCATGATGTTTCCTCCTGAGTTGCGCGAGCGGATGCCGCGACATGACGTTCGGTGCGGGTGCCGGGTGCTCCGCCCGAGGGCGGAGCACCCGGCGATCGTCACATCGTGGGCATCAGCACCGTGTCGATGAGGTAGACGGTCGCGTTGGCGGTGTGCACGCCACCGCAGATGACCTTGGCGTCGTTGACCATCAGGTCGTCGCCGGAGCCGGTCACCTCGACGGTGCCGCCCTGCACGGTCGTCTGCGTTCCGACGACCTCGTCGGGCGTGAGCTGCCCGGGCACGACGTGGTATGTCAGGATCGTCGTCAGCAGGTCGGCGTCGGTCTTGAGCGTGTCGATGGTGGCGGCGTCGATCTTCGCGAACGCGTCGTCGACGGGCGCGAAGACGGTGAACTCGTCACCGTTCAGCGTGTCGACCAGGTTCACGTCGGGGTTGATCTGACCCGAGACCGCCGCGGTGAGCGTGGTCAGGATCGGGTTGTTGGATGCCGCGACCGCCACCGGGTCCTCGGCCATGCCGGCGACCGATCCGGCGCCGTCGGGCACCTCTTCGGCGTAGGCGGCGCAACCGGGGCCGACGAGGTCGGCGGCGGGGTCCATCTCCTCCATGGCCTCCTCGCTAGGGGCGGCCTCTTCGGACATGGTGGACTCGTCGGACTCGGACGACGTGGTGTCGCCCGAGCTGCATCCGGCCAGGCCGAGCATGGCGACGGCCGTGATCGAGAACACGGCGAGTGCGGTACGGGTGCTGCGGATCGATCGCATCGGATCTCCTCCTTCGTAGTGGCCGGCCCGGAGCGGGTCGACACGAGGGGTTCGGAGGTCCCGCGAGATCGGATTGGACGGATGTCGCAATCACTTCGACGGATGTCTCGACCGTCGATCCGGGCTCCGGCCGCACCCGGATCGACTTCCCGTCTCGGGCTCGGCGGCCCGCATCCGGTCGCCCCGGCTGGCTGCCCCGCAAAGCACCCCTTCACCGGGCATCTTCGCGGGCGGGTCTTGCGGGATTCGGGCGCGCCGAACCCTTCGGGCGAAGCGCGCGCTCGCAGTCTCAGTTGAGCGCGGGCCCGCTGCCGGACCGGCTTGCGGGCGCGCGCCCCGGCGGCGATTGGGCGCGCGGTGTAACGTCTGGCCCTCCTTATGGGGTTCCTCGCCTCAGTAGCGCCACCGCTAGCGTTCGATCTGTTCAGTCAACTGAGGATTGGTGACGACGGGGATCATGCGAAGCGAGGCGGGTTCGGCCCGAGTTGCCTGGGTGCTGATCTTCGTCGGTGTTGC
Organism: Agromyces terreus; assembly: GCF_009749465.1. Classification (GTDB taxonomy): domain Bacteria; phylum Actinomycetota; class Actinomycetes; order Actinomycetales; family Microbacteriaceae; genus Agromyces; species Agromyces terreus. The sequence continues at coordinate 7,235 of NZ_WBIS01000004.1, read as the reverse complement.
GTTGCTCGTGTTTGTCGGTCTGTCGCTCTCGCTTCGAGCAATCGGTGGATCTGCGATGTCATGGTGCCTCGTTGATGCGTCCTCATCCGGCGCGGTCGATTCGGGTCGGCCGGAGGACGACCCGACTTTCCGATACACCGTCTTCCCGTTCGGACTGGAATGCTCACTGTTCGCCGGCGACGGACGACCGCGGGTGAACGATTTTCTGGACCTTGGAACGGTCCCGCTTTACGCAGGAATCAGCTGCCTGCTGGTCGGCTCGTTCGTATTGTTGCGACATCGCCCGAGAGAACCAAGATCGTCTGACGAGCTCAGCAGGTAAGGGTCCGAGGAGCATCTGTCGGCTTCGGGAAGTCAAGGCCGAAAGCCGGTCGGCCGCCGGGCGCCCGTGGGTGGATCCACCATCGCACCACTGTTCATTGCGAACGAGTGAGCGTGCAGGGAGGTTGTGCCGGTGCGATCTCGGTTCCAACTCGTTTCGGAACCGATTTGGCAACAGAACGGCGTCGCCCCACTTATCCGCCGGCTGGCACGATGAGATCAGGTGTGGCCGATTTCCGTGTTGAACGTGTTCGAGTACGCAGCGGTTCCCGCCGATGCTTGCAGGTGGCCGGCAGCGTTGTCGTGGCGAGCGTGATGATCTTGACGGGATGTGCTGAGGTCGAGCAAGGGAGGAGTACCTCAGACGCTGGCTCAGAGGTTCCCAGAACCGTGCGTGGGCTTCCGGACAATTGGGCCGGACCTAATCCAGACCTCCTCACCGGCGACCCGATCGTCGGTTGGGTGGGCGAGTCCGAGTTCGGGCTGATCACGTTCGGGAGCAGTAGCTGCCCCGTTGTCGCCGGCGAATTGCACGTGATCGATTCCGATGACGTGAGCATCCCACTCAGCGCTTCGCCGAATGACCCGTGCACGGCAGACATGGCCGCGACCACTCACGTGTTTGATCTCCCGTCCGAGGTGACCGGGAGACCCGTAACCGTGAGACTGACGAACGAGGAAGACGACGCTGAACGCGTGCTCACACTCCGATAACGCATCAGCCCGCGAGCGGATCCGCTTGCGCAGTGCGGGTGCACTGGAGTTGACCACGCTGCGACCGCCGTCGATCGGGTCAATGCTCCGCATCGTGCCACGGCACAACGGTCGCGCCGACCGGTGCAATCGCGATTTCGCGGTCATCAGACTGCACGAGGCAGATCAAGCGGCCGCCGAGTAATGCGGCGCCTCGCGATGTCTCAGCCATGATCTCGAGGAGAAGTTGTGCCGATTCGGGATGGGCTTCCACGAAGGCGTCGTATCGATTGAGTACGACGACGAGTCCTGTCGCCTTCGGGTCCCACCCGTAGTCGTGCTCGACGACGTCCCTCAGGCAGTCGGCGAGTGCATCGAAGTTCCGTCCGTAGTAGTCCGGGAACTCAAACGCAGCCGCGAGCTGATCGTGCATTGCCGCGAGCTGACTCCAAGTGGTGGCGTCGAACTCCAGGACTTGATAGCGGAGCTTCCTCAGCTCCTCGAGCGTCGAGGCCATCCGGTTGGCCCTATGGAACAGCGTGACGGGCGAATTGGCCAGCAGTCGATATGCGGGGTCTTGACCGAGATCGGTCTGCAGATCGAAGGACGCCATGGGGCGAGCCTAACTGGACGGCCGCTGCGCTCTCAGAGGGCACTGGCCGGCCCAGTTGCCGATCCGTGTGCGGGCCGTCGCGGCGAATCGGAAACAGTTTGGTCGGCTGGAGTGCCGACCCGAGAATAGCAATGTGAAGAGTGTCGTCTCCCTCGCCGATTTCAAAGCGGCCTTTGGCGGGGACTTCGCCGGCCCTTTGCCTGATGGGCAGGTCCTCGGGTCGAGCCAATCTGACTGGCCAGCGGTAATGCGGGCGATCGCTCGCACCGGATGGAACGTGGCGTGGAATCGCGACGGTGGAAACGTCGAGTTTGGTCAGCTACACGATCCGGATCGCCGTCATGATTCATTCGCGGTGCGCCCCATGCCCAACGTCCAAGTGAACTTCTTCCTGGGCGACGAGGTACTCTTCGACGTCGATCTGCGCGAGCTCGAGGATCAAAGCGCGCTCGACGCCCTCTGCGAAGTTCTCGTACTCCTAGGACGGTCGCTAAGAAAGCCGGTGACCCTGTCTCACGAGGGGAACTTCGACGACGTCGTCATTCGCTACGAACCAGGCATCGACGAATTCACGTTGATTCCAATACCGATCCCCTGAAGCTCCTCCGGACTATGAAGCCGCTCTGGGGCAGCCGGCGCCTGATCTGAGGATGAGGCGATAGCGGATCCCGGATGGCACCACATCGACGCAAGTGGTCTCCTCTAAACCCAGTAGCGTTCCCGTGATGAACGTCCGCGTGTTTCGCCCAGCAGTGCCCGATGGGTTTGAGTGGGTCTTCCCGGTCGATCCGGGCGACTTCGAGGTGTTCTGGACGCTCTCCGAGCGGCAGCCGGGCAGTCCTTGGGAGCCGATCCAGATGCGTTTCCTGAAGGACGATGAGCACGGGCTGCCATGGCGCCGTTCGAAAATGCCCTGGCTAGGTAGGCATGTGCTCATCCTTCGCGAGGAAGCGATTGAGGCTGTCGGGCCGCTCCTCGCCCCGCACGGCGAGCTGCTGCCTCTGGAGTGTGATGAAGCCCGACTGATGGTGTTTAACGCTCCCCAAGTGGCGAACGCGCTCGAGGAAAACCAATCTGAAATCGTCCGTTTTACATCCGGACGAATCATGGATATCCGCCGCCATGTCTTCAATATGGGTGCGCTCGCGGGGAAAAGCGCGTTCAAACTTGCCGAGCTTCCCCGAGGTGATCTCTTCCTCCGAGGCGACTTGGTCGAGGCGATTCGAGCGACGGGCCTCACCAGTGGCACAGAGTTCCGGCTGATTCACGATGCAGACGCAGTGGCGGCTCAGTAGGGGATCGGTTTGCGGGCTGGCTCCAATCCGTGAATTCCTCGCCGTCTCATCCATCCCTTGCTAGCCTCCGTGAAGGAGGCGACGAGATGGCCGATTCGGAGTACCGCCCAGGAATTTGGCGAGTGCTGAGAGCGCTAGCTGCGAGCTTAGGTTCGGCACTCTCTGCGATGGGTTCGGGTGGTGGGCTGCCAATAGGCCGCCCGAGTGACGATCTGCCAGCGAAGCGGGCGGATTACCGCCCCTAGCCCACGTCGCCCGTTCGTCGATCCGCTTCTGACTCGAACGCTGACGCCATGATCTCGAACGTTGCGACCGGTACTCTCTGGCCGAGTTGGGCGCTTGGAGGTCAGCGAGCATCACTTCGCGGTCTAGTCCTCCGCGGCGAGCAGTCGGCGCATCCGCGTTCTGGCGCGTGAATAGCGAGCCCGTGCTGCTTCTGGGCGGATGCCGAGGATCTTCGCGGCATCCGTCAGGGTGAAGCCTTCCCAGATGACGAGGGCGAGGACTTCACGGTCGGCTTCCGAGAGCCGGGCCATTGCGTCGATGGCCGTGTGGTCGTCGCTTCGTGCGCTGAATTGCTTCGAGACGTGGAGTTCGTCTCTCAGCCGCTCGGTAAGCCGGATCCGACGGATAGCACCGCGGCGGCGGGTCCTCAGGATTTGGTGCGCGATCCCATAGGTCCACGCACGTTGATCCGATCGTTCGACCGGGAATGCGTCCCGGCGACGCCAAAGCACAAGGAGCGTCTCGCCGAGACAGTCAGCGGCATCTTCGGCAGGGTTGACGCGGCGGCCGAAGTAGGTGAGCAACTCGGGGGCGATAGACCGAACGAACACGGTGAACTCATCTCCCTCCCCAGACTCACCCACGCCCGCCGCGGCGGATGAAGTGATTCTTGGCTCGGTACTCACTCGTCACGTCCCAGCAGTCCATCGCAAGCCGATTCGCCGTACCCGGCCTCAACGAGGGACCGGTCGCCGGCGGCCGCACTGCGGGCGATCTCTTGGAGGCGGTCGACGACGCCGCCGCCGTCGTTCGCGACGATCGACGGGTAGTGCGCTTGATCAAGCAGCCAATCACTGGCTACTGCACGGCGTGCAGATTCGTCGTCCGCATCAGCGTCGAGCCATTCGTCGTACCAGGCGCAGATCGCCCAGAACTCGAACGTCGTCGTGATTGCTCCCTCCTGTACGAACGAGTTCGGCTCACTGCCCAGACGCGAAACGGTTGCATCGACGCGTTCGATCGCGTCTTCCCGTCCGAGGCTTGCCGGTAGTTGCAGCCCGTCCGGGTAGGCCTCTGCAATGACGGCTGGAAGATCCTCGCCTGCCAGGTTGAGCCACTCGGTGTTGTCTTCTTGAGTGCCTCGGCTCGTGTCGCCGTAGTCCCCCGTTCGGGCCGAGAGCCAGTTGGCGACCGCCGTGACCGGCACCGCGATACCGGCCGCGAGAACCGCAGCCAGCACGCTCGCAACGATGACGCCCGACCGCCGCCGCGATGTCCGCCGCGACTCTCCGAACGCCGCTGACCGGACGCTCTCGTCCTCGAGCTGGACTGCGAGCTCTCGAGCAGCCACCGCGAGCGCCTCATCAAGTCGGACACCACCCAGGGGTCGCAGACGCGCCCGGAGTTCCGGGTCGTCTTCAGCCTGTGGTTCTTCTGCCTTCATGCCCCATCCATGGCCACTACCACCAGAAGTGTGACAGCCCGCATCAAGAAAACGAGGAACTCAAGTCACCAATGGGCCGCCCGCTCACGGATCGGCTGCTCCCACACCAGGGACGGTTCGCGGCCTTTCGCGCGGGACTCCGCGCTCAGGATTTCCATGGGCGATCTGGTTGAACTCGGCCGTTCCGGTGCAGCCCATCAGGTGACGCTCGCGATCGTCGAGCCGAGCATGATCGCGGCGAGCACCTGCATGATCACGCCGATGATCGCGTGCACGCCGATGCCGGCGACCGCGAGGATGAGGATGTAGATCCGTCCCACCCAGTCGAACACTCGCGGTTTCGGGTGCGCCGGAGGAAGGAAGCCCGCGAGACCCCGCAGCAGCCACCCGGAATACCAGAACGGGATCGCCAGCGTGAGGAAGAGGACGCCCAGGTACACGCTCCGTTCGTCAATGTCGACGAACCCGAAGGTGATGACGGCGACGAACGGCAGGGCCGCGGCGATGAAGAACTGCCCATGGCCGGCCCACCAAACGCCTCGGAGGAACCGGTCGTACTCGGCTGGCGGTCGACGGCGGAACCACCTCACCTTGGCGGGTTGGCTATCGTCGACGGGTGCGGTTTCGGTCATGGGCCCCTCCACACAGAGCGTGCCATGCGTTTGGCGCTCCAGGATCCTGCTGCGGTCACGGTCGACCGTTACTGATTGCGGTTCTGCGCCTCGTCGGGCCATCGCCATCTGCGGGGCCGGTCGGCGATGTTGTCGCCCTTCAAGCGCCGGTCGACGTAGTGCATGACGACGCCCGCGGCGATAAGGGCAGCACCGAGCGGTGCGAGGACCGTCCGTGCGATGGCGATGAGGATCTCGAAGATCCCGGCCGCTGAATACCATTCGTCAGTGTTGGGCGCCCACCAGGCTTCAAGTACCTGGGGTGCGGCCGCGACGAGGAGCCCTCCAACCACGGCGACCCCAGCGCCCCAAAGGATCACCGTTCGCGGCATTGATTCGATCGACATGCGCCTCCCTGCGACTTCACACGCAGACTACTCGGTGCCCAAACTCGTCTCTCACCGAAATTCGGTCGGAATCTATCGATCCTGACCGCAGCAGGATCCTCACTGGGACACGTACCGCACCTTATCGACTTCCCAGATCGGGAGCGTCTTCGGAGACCACTCGATCCGAACGCTTTCACCTTCTGAGAGCGATGCGGGACGATCGTCGTACCTGATGTCGCCGTAATAGATGATGGTGGTCAGCCCGCTCGAGTCGAACTCTTCCTCAGTCACGCAGTTCGCCCCGCCTTTTCCGCCCTGCTCGATGATGAGACAGACGCGCTGCTCAAGATCACGTGCCGCGAAAATATTCCATCCCACGAGATTCGTGAGATAGCGGGTGTCTTCGGCTGGCCCTTCGGGCAGCGGGGTATTTGGCTTGTCTGACGGCTCCGGCGGGGTGTCGAACACCGCAAGGCCGGTGGGTTCGGCCGCGTTCTCAGATATGACCCGGCCACCGATAATGAGAACCGTCAAGCCTGAGACGATGGCAGCGCCGACCAGGAGCTTGTGACGTATGGTCGTTGAGTCCCAGCTCGATTGCCGCGTTGATCCCATGCCAGCAGTATCGTGCACCCGATCGGCGATTCCCGATGCGGCGATGCCACCGATCCGGTCCGGACGCATCGGTCCGATGCAGCGAGCGGAAGCCCGACCCCGCCCGCATGCCGGTCGACCAGTGCATGAGATTTCGCATGATGGCCGTCGCATGGGCGGCATCCACCGGATTCCCATGCACTGGAACGTGCCCGAACCCGAATGCCGGTCCTCGGCAGCGGCCGACCCCGTTGTGGCTCGATAGTCGGTGCCGCCGTTTTGCTGCCGTGGGCTAGGGCAGGAGGTCGAGCATCTGTGGGCGCGCCTTCATCGAGTGGATGATGAGTTCGCTTCCGCTGTCGAAGACGAGGACGACGGTTTCGAGGAGTCGCCCCTGCGTGTCGAAACCGAGGCGCAGCTGGCGCGCAGGCGAGTCCTCGTCGAGGTCTTCGATCCAGAGCGGCCAAGATGCTGCCTGGATTGAGTCTTCCGGTGTGATGCCGTGCTTCAGCGCTGCGTCATGGACTCTCACGCGGCGTACGCCGCGATCGCTTCACGAATGAGCTCCGATCGCGACTTGTGCTCGCGCGCAGCTCGCTCCTCGAGCGCTGCGAGTTCTTCGGACGTGAGTCTCAGTGCGACGACCTGGGCAGGCTCGGCGCCACGCCCGGGGCGCCCGCGCCCGCGACGCTTGAGCGTATCGACGTCATAGCCGGCCTCTGCCTCTGCCGACCAGGCCGCGATCTGCTCTTCTGTGACCGGTGCTCCGTTGATCGTTTCGTCTCCGCCCATACTTTGAGCGTAATACGAAAATATCAGCAGGTCTAGGGTGCCTCACTGAACGATCCCTGCGGGCACCCGTGCGCGGAACCTCTAGTTTGGGGAAATGGCTTCAATGGGTGCTTCCCGAGGAACTTTCTGGCTCGCCTTGGGTGCCGTGGGCCTTCTCGCAGCGGTCTGGGTGGTCACTCTGCTCGTTCCGGATGGTCGCCCGGAGAGCCTCGACACCGCCGAGAAACAGGTACTTGAGGTCTTCGATCGGATCGAAGG
>NZ_WBIS01000003.1 GCF_009749465.1 Agromyces terreus | reverse complement strand
GGCGAGGCCCGCGGGCCCGCCGACCCCGGCGACCGGGTTCACGATGAGGCCGAGCATGCTCAGGCCGCCGCCTCCGCGGTGTCGGCCGCGGCGGGCGCGCCCGCCGGGCGCCCGGCGAAGTACTTGCGACGGTAGGCGCGCCAGGTGATCGCCCAGCGCTCGGGGTCGTCGAGGTCGTCGTGGTGCGTGTGGTGCACGGTCTGACGGTGCGGCGCGGTGCGCACGACCTCGGGCTCCTCTCGAGCCTCGCGCGCGATCTCGGCCAGCACGGCCGCGTACTCGTCGAGCTCGGCCATCGAGTACGACTCGGTGGGCTCGAGCGTGAACGGCTGCGGCACGATGTACGGGTGGTGGCTGGTCCAGTAGTGCATGCCGAAGTCCGCGGCCCGCACCCCGATCTCCTCCGAGCTGATGCCCGTCTCCTCGAACAGGTCCTGCCACGAATAGCGCACCTGCTCGATCCGGCGCCGCCCAACCGCGTACGGCGCGGAGGCGCCCGGGATCTCGAGGATGCGCTTCATGAGGTAGTTGTTGTTCAGCACCGCGGTCTCGGCCACGGCGCGGAGGCCCTCGGCGCCGAGCGCCATCATCCAGGCGTAGGCGCGGACGATGTTGGGCACGACCCCGAAGAAGGGCGCGACCGATCCGATCGAACGCGACCCGGCCTGCTCCACGGTGAATCGCTCGCCGTCGCGCATCACGCGAGGGCCGGGCAGGAAGGGCGCCAGTGCAGAGCTCACGGCGTTGGCGCCGGCGCCCGGTCCGCCGCATCCGTGCGGGGTGCCGAAGGTCTTGTGCAGGTTGAAGTGGCAGACGTCGAAGCCCGCGTCGCGCGCCCTCGTGATGCCGAGGATGCCGTTGGCGTTCGCCTGGTCGTACGAGGCGAGGGCGCCGACCGCGTGGGCGGCGTCGACCCATTCCCGGATCGCCGGGTTGTAGATGCCGGTGTCCTCCGGGTTCGTCACCATGATCGCCGCCGTCCGCGGTGACAGGGCGGCTTTCAGCGCGTCGAGGTCGGGGTAGCCGTCGGCGTCGGGGTACAGGGTGACGACGTCGTAGCCGGCCGCCTTCGCCGCCGCCGCGTTCGACGGGTGGCTGAAGATCGTCGTGATGACCTCGCGGCGCTGCTCGGCCTCGCCGTTCGCCTCGTGGTAGGCCCGGATCATCGCGATGTTCGACCAGATCGCCGCCGACCCGCCCTGCGTGTGCAGCGAGACCTCGTCCATGCCCGAGATCTCGGCGAGCATCCGTTCGGTGCGCCAGACGATCTCGAGCACGCCCTGCACGTCGGCGGGGTCCTGCAGCGGGTGCAGGGCCGTGAGCGTCGGCGTGTTGACGAGCCGCTCGTTGACCTTCGGCGCGTATTTCATCGTGCAGGTGCCCTGACCGATGTCGACGTTGAGGTCGGCGCCGAGGTTCTCCTGCGAGAGCCGGAGATAGTGCTTCAGCACCCGCATCTGGCCCATCTCGGGCAGCGCGGGCGGGGTCGCGCGGCGCAGGTGCTCCGGCAGGGCGGCGACGACGTCGCCGACGGCCCCGAGCACCCTCGACTCGACCGGGGTCACGAGCACGCCGCGTTCGCCGGGCGTGGTCAGCTCGAACACGATCGGTTCGTCCCAGCTGGCCTGGTGGAAGCGCCGGACGGCGGGCTTGGGGGCGACGGGGAGGCTCATGCGCTCTGCTCCTCGAGAGTAGGGGCGGGGTCGGATGCCGCGGGCACGTCGGCGCCGGCGAGGTCGGATGCCGCGGGGCTCGCCCCGACGGCCGCGGCGAGGGACTCGGCGAGCCGGTCGATGTCTCGCTGCGACGTCATCTCGGTCACGCAGACGAGGAGGGTGCGCTCGTCGAGCGGCACACCGGGCTCGATGCCCACGAGGCGCAGGTCGCGCACGACGTCGCCCGCCGTGCGGCCGGTGCCGCCGAGGTCGACGGTGAACTCGCGCAGGTGCAGCGCGTCGTCCCCGAGCTCGACGCCCGGGATCGCGGCGAGCGCGCGCCGGGCGTACTCGGTGCGGGCGAGCAGCACCTCGCCGAGCTCGCGCATGCCCTCGGGCCCCATGAGGGTCAGGTAGACGCCGGCGGCGATGCCCCAGAGGGCGGCGGCGGTGCCGACCCATTCCTTGCCCTCCTCGCGGTGCGCGAACGAGGTCCGGTCGTAGGCGACGTCGCCGAAGCCGTACTCGCCGGGAACGTCAGTAGTGGCGAGCCCGAACAGCCGCGAGGGCATCTCCATGATGAACCGGGGGTCGTCGTGCACGGCGATGAATCCGCCATGCGCTCCGCCGAACCACTGGTGCAGTCCGAGCGACTGGATGTCGCCGCAGACGATGTCGGCGCCGTGCTCGGCGGGCGGCACGAGCACGCCGTACCCGATCGGGTCGGTCCCGACGACGAGCACCGCCCCGACGGCGTGCGCCGCGTCGGCGAGTTCGCGGAGGCGTGCCTCGACCGCGCCCGTGGCGCTCGGGGTCTCGACCCAGACCGCCGCGACGTCGTCGGCGAGGAGGGACGCGACGGCCGCGGCATCCGCGGTGCCTCCGATGGTCGGCACGATCTCGAGGTCGAGGTGTCCGCGAACGAAGTCGTGCACCTTGGACGCCTTCGCCGGCAGCACGTCGCTCGCGACGAGCACCCGCCGGCGGCCGGTCATGCGCCCGGCCATCGCGAGGCCGGTCGCGGTGGCCTGGTAGCCGTCGTAGGTCGGCACGTTCACGACATCCATCGCGAGCAGTTCGGCCATGAGCGACTGGTACTCGAACAGGGCCTGGAACCGGCCGTGGTCCTCGTAGGGCTCGCCCGCGTAGGCCGTGAGGAACTCGCTGCGGTTGATGATCTCGTCGACGACGGCCGGCACGTGGTGATGGTAGGTGCCCGCGCCGAGGAAGCTCAGCCGCGTGCGGGTCGACACGTTGCGCGAGAGCAGTCCGCCGACGTGGCGTTCGAGGTCGAGCTCGGCCGTGAGCGGTTCGGGCAGGTCGAGCGGGCGGTCCAGACGCAGGTCGGCGGGCACGTCGACGTAGAACTCGTCGACGGATGTTGCGCCGACAGCGGCGAGCATCGCCGCCCTCGATTCGGGGGCGGTGTTGGGGATGTACGGATGGACGAAGGGTCTGGTCATGGCGGCCTCAGTCGGTCGTGGCGGAAAGGGTGATGAACGGTGCGTGCTCGGCACGCGGCGTCGCGAGCACGGCGGCGCCGAAGCGCCCGAGCGTGAGGGCGCGGTCGGCGCGGTCGCCCGTGAGCAGGTCGAGCGCGCCCTTCGGCACGTCGACCGTGATGTCGCGCCGGCCGTGGTTCAGGACGAACGTGTAATCGGTCGTGTCGTCGGCGCGCGTCACGGCCTCGAGGTCGAGGTCGAGACGCTCCCGAGCCGGCAGGCCCGCGGCCGCGAGCACCCGGCGGAACAGCGCGACGAGACCGTCGTGCTCGAGCACCGCGCTCACGTACCAGGCTGCGCCGTCGTCGGATGCCGCGGGGCGACGCGTGATCGCGGCACGGCCGGCGAGTTCGCCGCTGCCGTATCGTGCGAGCACCTCTGCGCCCTCGGCGACCTCGATCCACTCGCCCCAGACGGGGTTCGCGAAGGCCGCGGCATCCGCCCCCTCGAATGCGACGCGCTCGGCGTGCCCGTCGGGCACGGGCCACGGCTCGTCGACCTCGACGCCGAGCAGTCCGCGCAACGGCCCGGGGGCGCCGCCGTCGTGCACCTTCTCGGTCGCGTCGACGACGCCCGAGAACGGGCCGACCACGAGCTGCCCGCCGCGGTCGGCGAAGGCGGCGAGCGCCGCCGCCTGCGCGTCATCGGCGAGGTAGAGGTTCGGCACGACGACGAGGTCGTACTCGTCGAACGGTCCGATCGCGCGCACGGTGTCGACGGGGTGGCCGAGCGCGTGCAGCGCGGCGTGCCAGGCGCGCGCCTGCGCCGGCCAGCTCAGCCGCTGCGAGGGCAGCGACTCCGCGGCCGACGAGCCCCACCACGAGTCGTAGTCGACGACGAGCGCGACGCGGGACCGCACGCGGGTGCCCCTGACCGGTTCGAGCCGTGACAGCTCGGCGCCGAAGGCCTTCGCCTCATGGAAGGTGCGCGAGCGCTCGCCACGGTGGCCGAGCATCGCCGAATGGAACTTCTCCTGCCCGGAGCGCGCCTGCCGCCACTGGAAGCACATGGCCCCGTCGGAGCCGTGCGCGATGGCCTGGAGGCTGCCGACGCGCATCTGCCCGGGCGCCTTGGGCACGTTGACCTCGCGCCAGCTCACGCCGCTCGGGGCCTGCTCGAGCAGGAGCCAGGGCCGCCCGCCCTTGAGCGAGCGCATGGAGCCGTAGTTCAGCGCGGCCGGAATGTGCGCGAGCGGGTCGGCCGGGTCGGGGTACGCGTCGTCGGTGACGAGGTCTTCGACGGCGGCGAAGTCCCAGTAGTCGAGGTCGCGCAGGATGCTCATGAAGTTCGTGGTGACGGCGATCTCGGGCGTGACCGCTCGGAGCACGTCGACCTCGAGCTGGAAGAGCTCGAGCATCGCGTCGGAGGAGAACCGCTCGAAGTCGAGCAGTTGCGTCGGGTTCACGGGGCCGGTCGAGCGGCGCGGCGCCTCGATGTGCGACCAGTCGGTGTACCGCTGCCCCCACACGTTCACGCCCCAGGCCGCGTTGAGTCCGTCGAGGTCGCCGTAGCGCGCCTCGAGCCAGCGCCGGAAGTGGGCCGAGGACTCGGGGCACCAGCAGCGCGAGACGTGGTCGCCGTACTCGTTCGAGACGTGCCAGAGCGCGAGGGCGGGGTGCTCGCCGTACCGCTCGGCCATCGCGCGGGCCATCCGTGCGACGTTCTCGCGCCAGACGGGCGAGCTCGGGCAGTAGGCCTGGCGCGAACCGAACTCGAGGCGGAGGCCGTCTTCCGTGCACGGCAGCATCTCGGGGTGGCTTCGGACGAGCCACGAGGGCGGCGTCGCGGTCGCGGTCGCGAGGTCGACCCGGATGCCGGCTGCCCACAGCACGTCGATGACGCGATCGAGCCAGTCCCAGTCGAAGATGCCGGGCGCCGTCTCGAGCTGCGGCCACGAGAAGACCGGCAGGCTCACGATGTTGACGCCGGCCTCGCGCATCAGTCGCGCGTCTTCGTGCCACACCGATTCGGGCCACTGGTCGGGGTTGTAGTCGCCGCCGTAGGCGAGGGCGTCGAGGCGGATCGCCCGAGGAGTTCCGTCGGCCACACCTGCTCCTCTCTGAGTGCGTGGGATGTACAGTCTGCGCTGCAGAATGTATTCTGTATACAGACACCGTAAACCCAGAACACGAGCCGGTCAAGCCGAGAGCACACCCTAGGCTTGCGGCGACCGACCGAACGGCCGAGAGGGCGACCACATGGCGATCGAACGCAAGAACCTGCGCTCGCAGGTCCGCGAAGAGCTGCTCGCGCGCATGCGCGCCGGCGCAGTCCAGCCCGGCGAGGGCATCAACGAGGTTCAGCTCGCCGGCGAGCTCGGCGTGAGCCGCACCCCGCTGCGCGAGGCCCTCATCGCCCTCGAGAGCGAAGGCCAGATCGAGAGCGAGAACGGCAAGGGCTTCCGCTTCGCGCCGCTCAGCAAGAGCGAGTTCGAAGACCTCGCCCCCGTCATGGCAGCCCTCGAGAGCCTCGCCCTCGAGCTCAGCCCCGTCGACGAGCTCCAGCGCATCGGCGCGCAGCTCGCGACCCTCTCGCGCGAGTTCCACCAGGAGGTCGTCGAGCACGCCCTCGTCGTCACGAAGGACGACGAATGGCACGAGCTGATGCTCTCCGCGTGCCCCAACCGGCGCCTCGTCGACGTCATCGACAGCGTGCGCGGCACGTTCCACCGCTACGAGTCCCTGCTCGTGCCGAACGACGTCATGGTCGAGCGCGTCGCCGCCGAGCACACCGCCATCGCGCGATGCCTCGTCGAGGGCGACGTCCCTGGCGCGATCGTCGCCCTCAAGGCCAACTGGCTGAACGGCATGCGGCGCATCCTCGACAACGCGTCGAGCCCGTACTTCACGGCTTGAGGCGCGTCCGGCGCCGGGCCGGGCGTCCGGCGCCGGACCGGGCGTCCGCCGCTCGGCCGACCCCCGCCCGCGCCCCGCCCGCGCCCGCGCCCGCGATCAGGGCGCCGACGAGAGCCGCACCGCGAGGTCGACGAAGAGCGCGGCCGACCAGCCGAACGCCGTCGTCGCCGAGCCGGCCCGCAACCCCGTCTCGGGGTTGAAGTACTCGTGCGGCCCGCCGCCGTGCACCACGAGCGCGACGGTGCGCTCCTCGAGTTCGCGTGCGAGGTCCTGGCGTCCGGAGGCGCGCAGGCCCTCGGCGACGAGCACGTTCGTGTTCACCCACACGGGCCCGCGCCACATGCGCTCCGACGAATGGTCGGGGTCGGCGGCCGAGACCGTCGGCACCGACCAGGGGCGTGCGTAGCGTGCGGGGTCGGCGAGCGCCTCGACCAGGGCGTCGAGCACGGGCCCCGGCAGACCCCCGGTGAGCATCGGCATGAAGCCGACGATCGCGTCGCTCGCGACCCGCTCCCCCGCCGCCCGCGCCTCGAATCGGCCGGCATCCGCGTTCCACAGGGCGAGCAGCGACGCGAGGGTGCGCTCGGCGCGCTCGCGGTGGGCGACCGGGTCGCCCGCGGCATCCGCCCCGTAGCGTTCGGCGAGGCGCGCGAGCTCGAGGTCCTGGAGCACGAGGTAGGCCCCGAGGTCGGGCGCGGTCGTCGGCAGCGGGCCGTCGAAGATCGGGCTGTCGTCGAGACCCGAGGAGTACGGATGGCCGTACTCGGGCATGCCGTCGCCGTCCAGGTCGGATGCCGCGAACCACCAGTCCTGCGAACGGCGGATCGTCGCGAGCTGCGCACGCGCCCAGTCGGGCGCGTCCTCGACCTCGAGCACCTTCGCGAGCGCCCAGGCCGCGAGGGGCGGTTTCGTGAGCGGCACCGGCGCGTTCGGGTCGGCGATCTGCGAACCCGCGCGGCGCAGCCGGTCGCGGTCGGCCGCGGGCAGGTCGTCGCTCGAGGCGAGCACCCCGTGCTCGTGCACGACATCGGGCAGCTGTCCGTCCTCGCCCGGGAAGCGGAACGCGATCTCCAGCTGTTCACGCGCGAGCGCAGGGTCTCCATGGCGCAGCCCGAGGGCGATGAAGTACGCGTCCCACTGCCACACGCCGACGTAGCCGATCTTGGACGGCACCACCCCGCGAGCGCCGCCGAGCCCCGGCAGCTCGACGATGTTCGCACCGAGCACCCACCAGCAGAACGCGGCCATCTGCCGCAGATCCTCGCGCACGGACGGGCAGCGGTCGAACCAGTCGAACCAGATGCGCTCGGTCGCGGCGAGGTCGGTCGCATGCGATGCGGATGCCGCGTGCCGCACGCCGCGGTCGGCGGCCACGTCGAGACGCACCCCCGCTCCCGGCCCGACCTGTTCGCGGTGCCCGCGTCCGTCGGGCGTGCGCCATTCGACGACGAGCGCTTCGTCGTGGCCGAGGTGCTCGACCTGCTCGACGCCGATGCTCAGCGCCGTGGGTCCGGCGAACGACAGGCTCGCCGCTCCCCCGCCGAACTCGATCGCGTGCGGCAGCACCGCCGTCACGGGCAGCGGAGCTCCTGCGGCGTCCCGCACCACGAGCTCGTCGAGCACGCGGCACTCGTCGAGGCCGCGCTCGTACTCCGACGTGTGCACCCGCAGCGCCGTGGCCGGCGGCGCGCCGTCGACGGCGCCCGGGCCCGTGAGGTCGCCGCGATCGGCGCGGAACACGAGCAGGCGCGAACGCGGCAGCGTGAACGGGGCCTGCACGAGATCGAGGTGGCGCGCTGCGAGCGACGCCCGCTCCGCGGCATCCGGGCTCATCGTCCCCCCAGTCCCGAAGCGGCCATGCTGTTGAGGATCCGGCGCTGACCGATGACGAACACGACGAGCATCGGGATCGTCGAGATCGCCGAGGCCGCCATGACGAGGCCGTAGTTGATCGAGCCGAACTGCCCCTGGAAGCTCGACAGCAGCAGCGGCACGGTGAACAGGTCGGGCGTGTTCAGCAGCACCAACGGGAACAGGAACGCGTTCCACACGCTCAGCGAGACGATGATGCTGAGCGCGGCGAGCCCCGGCTTCAGGTTCGGCAGGATGATGCTCCAGAAGATGCGCCACCGGCCGGCGCCGTCGACCAGGGCCGCCTCCTCGAGCTCCTTCGGCAGCGCGAGCACGAACTGGCGCATGAGGAACACGGCGAACGGGTTCGCGAGCAGGCCCGGCACGATGAGCGCGAGGTGCGAGTCCACCCAGCCGAGCTGCGTCATCAGCAGGTAGAACGGGATGAGCGTCACCTGCACCGGGATCATCTGCGTCGCGAGGAACACGATGAACAGCACCCGGCTGCCGCGGAACGGGATGCGCGCGAACGCGTACCCGGCCATCGAGGCCGTGATCAGCGTGCCGATCACCACGATCACGGCGATGTAGATGCTGTTGACGTATGCCTGGCCGAACGGCACCGCGTTCCACGCCTCGACGTAGTTGTCGAGGGTCCACGGCTTCGGCAGGAACGCGAGCGGATCCTGGAGCAGCTGCGGAAGCGTCTTGAACGAGGTCAGGAGCATCCAGATGAACGGGAACACCATCGCGATGCCGCCGACGACGAGCAGCGCGTGCAGCGCCACGGAGCCGAGCGTGCGGCGTCCGCGACCGCTCCGCTGCGTGCCGGGGCGGTACGGGTGGTCGGGCGCGGAGATCGCGACGGTCGAGTCGGTCGGCGCGGGCTGGACGCCGTCGGTCAGCCTCGGATTGGCGAATGTCATGCTGCGTCGTCCTCGTAGTGCACGAACTTCTTCTGGGCTCCGAACTGGACCGCCGTGATGATCAGGGTGATGACGAGCAGGATCACGCTCGCCGCGCTCGACGGTCCGAACTCGAACCGGCCGAAGCCGAGATCGTAGATGTGGTAGACGATCGTGCGGGTCGCGTTGTCGGGCCCGCCGCCCGAGACGAGGACGTACACCGTGTCGAACGTCTGCAGCGAGGAGATGAACGCGACCACCGAGGAGAAGAACACGATCGGCGAGAGCAGCGGCAGTCGGATGCTGGTGAACAGACGCCAGGCGCCGGCGCCGTCGATGCGGGCGGCCTCGATGACCGCGGGCGAGATGTTCTGGAGCCCGGCCAGGAAGATGACCACGTTCAGGCCGACCGACGACCAGATCGTCACGATGCAGACGGCGAGCAGGGCCAGCTTCGGGTCCTGCAGCCAGTCGGGCGGCGCGATGCCGAAGATCTTCGAGATCGCGGTGGAGAGCACCCCGTCGGCGCGGAACATCTGCTGCCAGATCATCGCCACCGCGACCGTTGAGGTCACGACCGGCGCGAAGAAGAGGATCAGGTACAGCGTTCGGGTCTTCAGCCGTTCGAGCGCGACGGCGATGACGACCGCGAGCCCGAGCCCGATCGGCACGGTCACGACCGCGATGATGAGCGTGTTCAGGATCGCCCGGCCGAGCAGCTCGTCCTGGAGCTGGGCGGTGAAGTTCTCGAAGCCGACCCAGGTCAGGTCGCCGAGTCCGTCCCAGCTCGCGAAGGCGAGCACGAGGCTCGCCGCGAAGGGCAGCACGACGAAGAGCAGCATGCCGAAGAGCTGCGGCCCGACGAAGACGTAGCCCCATCGCCGATCGCGACGACGCCAGGCGGCCTCGGCGCGCATCGGGCGGGGCGGCGGAGCGGATGCCGCAGACGCTGCCTGCGACATCCGCTCGCCGGTGGCGAGTCCGCTCACGCTACTCGCCCGACTTCTCCGCGACGAGGTCGGCGACCGCGTCGAGCGTGCCCTGCGCGTCGGACTTGCCCTCGTAGAGCTTCAGGAAGAGCTCGCTGATGTCGGTCGACAGGCTCGGCACGCGCGCCTCGGGGGCGTAGTCCTCGAAGCCGATGTCGCGCATGTCGAGGAACGTCTGGGCGTGTGCGGGGTAGTCGCCCTCGAGCACGACCTCGTCGGCGCCCTTGATCGACGGAACCGCGTTGCCGCCGCCCTCGAGGCGGAACGTCTGCCCCTCGGCCGAGAGGAACTCGGTCCAGAAGGTGAACGCCGCGTCCTCCGCGCCCGTCTTCGCGTTGATCGCGAGGTACGACGTCGCGACGCCGGTCGGCGCCGGCTGCCCGTCGGGCGTCGGCCAGCGCACGATGTCGTAGCTGTCCTGCTCGCCCGCCGATTCGACGGTGCCGATCGTGTAGCGGCCCTGCACGAAGAAGCCGGCCTTGTGCGTCACGAAGAGGCTGTCGGCCCCGGCGCCGTCGGGCAGCGTGTCCGCCACGACGAAGGTGCCGTCCTGGAACTGCGCGCCGAGCTCCTCGACCGCCGCGACGCTCGTCGGGTCGGTGTTCGCGACGAACGCTCCGGACTCGTCGTACGGGGCGGGGGCGCCCTGCGCGGAGAGCCAGCTGTAGTGGGTGGCCCAGTAGTTCCAGAACATCGAACCCGTCAGGCCCGCGTCGTGGAGCTTCTCGTTCATCTCGAGGTAGACGTCGGTCGTCCACTCGCCGTTCTCGGCGAGGGTCGCGGGGTCCTCCGTGATGTCCGCCGCGGCGAGCGCCTGCTTGTCGTACCAGAGCACGTCGGGGTTGGAGTCGTTCGGGGCGGCGAAGTACTCGCCGTCCTGCTCGGCCGCGCCGAAGAGGCCGGGGAAGAAGTCGTCGGGCTTCGTCTGGCTGTCATCCGACTCCATCAGGCTCTTGAGCGGCATGAGGCGACCGGAGTCGACGAACTGGCCGATCTTGTCGTCGCCGACGTAGAAGACGTCGGGCGCGGTGTTGCTCGTGAGCTGCGCGAGCAGCTTGGAGTGGTAGTCGCCGTAGCTGGCGACGGGCTGCAGCTTGACGGTGATGTCGGGGTGGCGCTTCATGAACTCCTCGTTGAACTCCTTGTAGCGGGTCAACTCCTCGGCCGTTCCCCAGGTGGACCACACGACGGTGTTCTCGTCCTTCGCACCTCCCCCGCCGCTGCATGCCGCCAGGCCGGCGACGACTGCCGCTGCGGCACCGATCGCCAGGAGACGCCTCATCTTCGAGTTCACGCGGGGCATTCCGCCACCTCTTTCGTCTTTGCAGGAGGGCCGAACCGGGTGGGTTCGGGGAATTGCTTCGCTCGTATTCTGTATACAAAACTCAGAAACGTCAAGATCACGAAGATCACGAAGCGGCAACGGGACCCTTCTACGGCGTCGCGGCGCTCAGAGCCCGAGGTCGCGCAGCTCGGCGTCCATGCGCCGTGCCATCTCGGCGTAGCCGTCGTCGTTCGGATGCAGCCCGTCGGCGGCCATCCACTCGGGATGCCCCTCGAGCCAGTGCGAGGCGCCGCCGACCCAGTCGGCGCCGACCTCATCGGCGCCGTCGTGCACCCAGCCGATGATCCGCTCGACCGAGTCGGGGCGCTCGTCGGTGTACCAGAACGGCTCGACGACGACGAGACGCGCGTCGGGCAGCTCGTCGGCCAGGCGGCCGAGGTCCGCGCCGATCGCCGCCTCGATGTCGGCGGCGCGGTCGGGCATCGAGAAGTTGTCGTTCAGGCCCATGGTGACGAACACGAGGTCGGGCGCCGGTTCGAGCGCGACGATCTCGTCGACGAGGTCGACGCCCGGCCCGCCGAAGCCGGCACCGCGGTTGTTCACGAATCCGAGCCCGTTGACGCTCGGGTTGAACTCCGCCCACCCCCGATCGGCCGCGATGATCGACGACCACCGGCGTTCGGGCGAGCTCGCGCCCGTGCCGAGCGTGTACGAGTCGCCGTAGAACGCGGCGATCGGTGCACCCGGCGGCAAGGAGGGCACCGAGCGATCGGATGCCGCGGGGCCGGCGCACCCCGCGAGGAGCAGCCCGAGCATCCCGAGGCCGACGCCGACGCCGACGAGCCGCGCCGCGCGCCCGGCGATCGACGTGCGCCCGGCCGACACCGCCGCAGCGACGTCGAACGCCCGCCCGCCCCGAGTTCCGCTCATGCGGGTGGTTCGGGGCCGACGGGCGTTCGGATCGGCTGGACGCCGAGCATCGGATCGATCAGACGGCGGCGGGCAGCTTCGCGGCGATGAGCTCGGCGATCTGCACGGCGTTCAGCGCCGCGCCCTTGCGCAGGTTGTCGTTCGAGACGAAGAGCACGAGGCCCTTGCCGTCGGCGGCCGACTGGTCCTGGCGGATGCGCCCGACGTAGCTCGGGTCGGTGCCCGCGGCCTGCAGCGGCGTGGGCACGTCGGACAGCGCGACGCCCGGGGCATCCGAAAGCAGCTCGGTGGCACGCTCGGGCGTGATCGGGTTCGCGAACTCGGCGTGGATCGACAGCGAGTGCCCCGTGAAGACCGGCACGCGCACGCACGTGCCCGCGACCCGCAGGCCGGGCAGCTCGAGGATCTTGCGGCTCTCGTTGCGGAGCTTCTTCTCCTCGTCGGTCTCGGCGTCGCCGTCGTCGACGATCGAGCCGGCGAGCGGGATCACGTCGAAGGCGATCGTGCGCGGGAACTTCTCGTTGGCCGGGAACTCGACGGCGCGGCCGTCGTGCACGAGCTCGATCGCGTCCTGCGCGACCGCGGCCCGCGCCTGCTCGAGCAGCTCCTCGCCGCCCGCGAGGCCGGCGCCCGAGACCGCCTGGTACGTCGAGATCATGAGGCGCTCGAGGCCCGCCTCGTCGTGCAGCACCTTGAGCACGGGCATCGCCGCCATGGTGGTGCAGTTCGGGTTCGCGATGATGCCCTTGACGGCCTCGTCGATCGCGTGCGGGTTGACCTCGCTCACGACGAGCGGGACCTCGGGGTCCATGCGCCAGCCGCTCGAGTTGTCGACCACCGTGACGCCTGCCGCGGCGAACCGGGGGGCCTGCGCCTTCGAGAGCGTCGCGCCGGCCGAGAAGATCGCCACGTCGAGGCCCGTCGGATCGGCCGTCGAGGCGTCCTCGACGACGATGTCCTCGCCCTTCCAGGGCAGCGTCGAACCGGCCGAGCGGGCCGAGGCGAAGTACCGGATCGAGGCGACCGGGAAGTCGCGTTCCTCGAGCAGCCTGCGCACGACCGCGCCGACCTGACCGGTGGCGCCGACGACGCCGATGTTCACTCCCTGTGCCATGCGTTTCCCTATCTCTTCGGGCTCGCGGCTCGCGCCGTGCCCGTGCGTCCGGCGGATGCCGTCATTCCAGTGTGCAGGACAACGCCGCCGGATCAGGACGGAATCCGAGGAACCGTCCTGTTCTGGCAGCTTTGTCCTGATTTGCGGCAGAGACTCAGCGGCCGGTGCCGCCGTGCACGACCGCATCGACGTCGGAGTCGAGGTCGAACGCCGTGTGCACCGCGCGCGCGGCGTCGGCGACGCTGTCGGCGCGCGTCACGACGGAGATGCGGATCTCGCTCGTGGAGATCATCTCGATGTTGATGCCGGCGTCGTAGAGCGCCTCGAAGAGCTTCGCCGAGACGCCCGAGGCGCTGCGCATCGCGTTGCCGACGAGCGAGAGCTTGCCGATCTGGTCGTCGTACTGCAGCGACTCGAACCCGACCGAGTCCTTCGCGTTGGCGAGGGCCGTCAGGGCCCGCTCGCCGTCGGCCTTCGGCAGCGTGAACGAGATGTCGGTGCGCCCAGTGGTGGCCGCCGACACGTTCTGCACGATGACGTCGACGTTGGCGTTGGTGTTCGCGACGATCTTGAAGATCTTCGCCGCGACGCCCGGCTTGTCGGGCACGCCGACGACCGTGATCTTCGCCTCGGACAGATCGACCGCGACTCCGGCGATGACGGACTCTTCCACAGCTGCTCCTTCGGGAAGACGCGAGGGGTCGTAGACGATCGTCCCCTCGTTGTTGTTGAACGACGACCGCACGTGCAACGTCACGCCGTGGCGACGCGCGTACTCGACGGCACGGATGTGCAGGACCTTGGCACCGGATGCCGCGAGCTCGAGCATCTCCTCGCTGGTGACGCGGTCGAGCTTGTGCGCCCGCTTGACCATGCGCGGGTCGGAGGTGAACACGCCGTCGACGTCGGTGTAGATCTCGCAGACGTCGGCGTTCAGGGCCGCGGCGAGCGCGACGGCCGTGGTGTCGCTGCCGCCGCGGCCGAGGGTGGTGATGTCGCGCGACTCGCGGCTGAAGCCCTGGAACCCCGCGACGATGACGACGGCGCCGTCGTCGAGCGCCTCGCGCAGTCGCACCGGGGTGACGTCGACGATGCGCGCCGCGCCGTGCGTGGCATCCGTGATCATGCCGGCCTGGCTGCCCGTGAACGAGCGCGCGTCGTGGCCCATGCTCTTGATGGCCATCGCGAGCAGCGCCATGGAGATGCGCTCGCCCGCCGACAGCAGCATGTCGAGCTCGCGCGGGGCCTGGATCGGCGTGACGTCGTTGGCGAGGTCGAGCAGTTCGTCGGTGGTGTCGCCCATCGCCGAGACGGCGACGACCACGTCGTTGCCCGCCTTGCGGGTCTCGACGATGCGCTTGGCCACGCGCTTGATGCTCTCCGCGTCGGCGACGGAGGACCCGCCGAACTTCTGCACGATCAAGCTCACGTGGTCTCCAAGGGGTGGGTGGGGCGCCGGGTGTGCACCTCTGGTCGCCGGAACCCCCATCATACGGCGGGCGCGTATGCGTCTTCGGCAATGTGACGGCTAGAGTGCGGCCATGACGGACGCACTCGACGGATGGTCGGAGTTCAATGTCGCGATGCTGGGCGCGACCGCGGCGCTCGCCGGTCTGCTCATCGTCGCGATGTCGGTGAACATCGGCTCGATCATGCAGTCGAAGACCCTGCCGGCCCGGGCCGCGGCCTCGATCGCGACCCTCGTGCTCGCGATCGTGGCGACGGGCCTCGCCCTGGCTCCCGGCCAACCGATCTGGCTGTACGGACTCGAGGTGCTCGTCGCGGCCGGCATCGCCGCGGCGTTCGAGGCGCACGCGGTGTCGACGATCTTCCGCGACGAGCTGCACCCCGGATCGCCCGTCGAGCTCGCCGGGAAGTCGGCCGCCGGGCTGGTGCCGGTGGTCGTCTACCTCGTCGGCGCCGCGCTGGTCGTCGGCGGAGCGGTGCCGGTCGGGCTCATGCTCATCGGGATCGGCGCGATCCTCGCGATCGTGTCGGCCATCGTGCTCGCCTGGGTCGTGCTCGTCGAGGTGCTTCGCTGACGGATGCCGCGGCTCGCGCTTCGGGCTCCCGCGCTCGGGCTCGCGTGTCGGGCTCGCGTGTCGGGCCGGCCGCCCGCGCGGCCCGGGCAATAACGTCGGACGCATGACCGAGACATCCGTGATCGAGATCGCCGCGCTGCGCAAGCGCTTCGGCAGGTTCGACGCCCTCGACGGCCTCGACCTCGAACTGCGCGAGGGCGAGGTGCTCGGATTCCTGGGCCCGAACGGGGCCGGCAAGTCGACCACGATCCGCATCCTGCTCGGGCTCATGCGCCGCACGAGCGGCGAGGTGCGCCTGTTCGGACAGGACCCGTGGAGCCGCGCCGTCCACCTGCACCGGCGGCTCGCGTACGTTCCGGGCGACGTGGCGCTCTGGCCCGGCCTCACCGGCGGCCAGTGCATCGACGTGCTCGGCGCCTCGGGCGCGCCGATCGACCCCGCCCGGCGCGAGGAGCTGACGCAGCGGTTCGAGCTCGACCCCTCGAAGCGCGTGCGCGACTACTCGAAGGGCAACCGGCAGAAGGTGGCGCTCGTCGCGGCGCTCGCGGCGCGGGCCGAGCTGCTCGTCGTCGACGAGCCGACGTCGGGCCTCGACCCGCTCATGGAGGAGGTGTTCCGCGAGTGCGTCGCCGAGCGCGCCGCCGAGGGCACGTCGGTGCTGCTGTCGAGCCACATCCTGAGCGAGGTCGAGGTGCTCTGCCAGCGGGTCACCATCATCCGCCACGGCAAGGTGGTCACGAGCGGCGACATCGCCGACCTGCGCCGGATGTCGCGCACGAAGGTGCACGCCGTGACCCGGGGGCCGGCGCCAGACCTGAGCCGCGCCGACGTGTCCGGGCTCGAGACCGGTGCCGCCGGCGACGGCACCGAGCTCTCGTTCAGCGTCGCCCCCGACGCCCTCGACGACGTGCTGCCGCAGTTGCTCGCCGTCGGCGTCTCGACGCTGACCGTGCGGCCGCCGAGCCTCGACGAGCTCTTCCTCGAGGCGTACGAGGACCGGGCGTGACGCACGCGACGACCGAGCGCGCGGAGGCGGCCGCGCCCGGAGCGCCCGGGTCCCGAGGCGGCTTCGGCACCGTGCTCCGCGTGCAGCTGCGCACCGGGTGGGCGGCCCCCGTCATCTGGGTCGTCTCCCTGATCGCCGGGTACGCGGCGACCGTCGGCGCGATCGACGGCCTCTACGGCACCCCCGAGCAGTTGGCGACGTATCAGGCGACCGTCGGCTCCGATCCCGCGATGGCCGCGATCAACGGCACGCCCTACGGCGCCGACACGCTCGGCGGCGTCGTCTCGAACGAGTTCGGGTTCATCTCGGCGATCGCGATCCCGCTCATGGGGCTCCTGCTCGTGGCCAGGCAGACCCGGGCCCTCGAGGAGGTCGGGCTGCTCGAGCTGCTGCGCTCGCGCAGCGTCGGCGCCCATGCGCCGTGGATGGCCGCCCTGCTCACGGCGGTGTTCAGCAGCGCGCTCGTGGGCGTCGGCATGGCGGTCACCCTCATCGCCTACGACGTCGACGCGGCCGATGCCTGGTTGTACGGCACCTCGATGACGCTGCTCGGATGCGTGTTCGCGGGCCTCGCGGTGTTCGTCGGGCAGCTCGTGCTGCGCGCCCGCGGCGTCTCCTCGATCGGCGTGCTCGTGATCGGCTTCGCCTACGTGACCCGCGCGATCGGCGACGTGCGCGACTCCTGGTGGAAGTGGCTCTCCCCACTCGCGTGGCAGCAGGAGACCCGGCCGTTCGCCGACGACGCGCGCGTCTGGCCGTTGGCGATCTCGTTCGGCGTCGCGCTCGCGTTCGCCGTCGTCGGCCTCGTGCTCGTGGGCCGCCGCGACCTCGGCTCGGCGGTCTTCGCCGCCCGTCCGGGGCGCACGCGCGCCTCGTCGTTCGCGGGCACCGCGCTCGGGCTGGCGCTGCGCGCGCACTCGGCGACCGTGCTCGCCTGGTCCGTCGGCGCGGCGGCGATCTCGGGCGTCTTCGGCGCGTTCACCGACGACATCGCCGACGCGGTCGCCGCGAACCCCGCGCTCGAGGGCATGCTGGGCGGCTCCGGTTCCGGTTCGGCGAACGACGCATACGCCGAGATGGTGCTGCTCATCCTCGTCTTCATGGCGATGGGATGCCTCGGCCAGGCCGTCGGCCGGATGCGTGAGGAGGAGACATCCGGACGCCTCGAGACCACCCTCGCGAGGTCGGAGTCCCGGGTGTGGTGGATGGCCGCGCACGGCCTCGTCGCGATGGCCGGTGCCGCACTGATCGTGCTCGTCGGCTCCGCCGTGCTGGCGTGGTCGGCGGGCGACGAGACGCACGGCGTCGTCGCGGCCGGGTTCGCCTATCTGGCCGCGGTGCTCGTGTTCGGCGCGCTCGGCCTGCTGCTGCTCGGCGTGCTGCCGCGATTCACCGCCGCGATCTGGGCGGTGCTCGGCGTGATCGTCTTCCTCGCCCTGCTGGGATCGACCCTGTCGCTGCCCGACTGGGTGCTGGCGCTCTCGCCCGTGCAGGCGGTCGGCCATCTGCCCGGTGAGGATGTCTCGGCGTCGGCCGAGTGGGCGCTCGTCGGCATCGCCGCGGTGCTCGCCGCCGTCGGGCTGGTCGGGTTCCGTCGGCGCGACATCCCCTCGTGATCGTCGTCGCGTCGGGTCTGGTCAGTCCTGATGCTCGCGGCGCATGTACCACTCGGTGAACTCGCGCGCGCGGCCGTCGTCGGCCAGGCGGATGATCCAGAGGTTGATGAAGTCGGTGGCGGCCGGGTAGATCGTGCGACCCTGGATCAGCAGGAGGTCGTCGCGCTCGTGGATGATGCGCCAGTCGAACGCCCAGGTGCCCGGCTCGTCGAGGTCGTCGAGCCAACCGGCGACGATCTCGTCGCGACCGACCCGCGGTTCGGAGTCGGGGCTCGTCAGGTAGACCGCATCGTCGGTGAAGAGCGCGCCGATGAGGTTCGGGTCGTTCGACTGCCACGCCGCGACGTAGTCGGCGACCCACTCGGCACCTCGGCTGACGGCCATGCGTCCAGTCCAGCCCAGGTCGTGGCGCGCGTCAACCCTTCGCGGTTCAGCCGACGACGCGGCGGCCCTCGAACGCGCGCCCGAGCGTGACCTCGTCGGCGTACTCGAGGTCGCCGCCGACGGGCAGGCCCGACGCGAGGCGCGTGACGCGGATCTCGAGGGTCGTGAGGAGGCGGCTGAGGTAGGTCGCCGTGGCCTCGCCCTCGAGGTTGGGGTCGGTGGCGATGATGACCTCGGTGACGGTGCCGTCGGCAAGCCGCTGCATGAGCTGGCGGATGCGCAGTTCATCGGGGCCGATGCCGTCGATGGGGCTGATGGCCCCGCCGAGCACGTGGTACAGCCCACGGAACTCGCGCGTGCGCTCGATGGCGACGACGTCTTTGGCCTCTTCGACGACGCAGATGAGCGCGGGGTCTCGGCGCGGGTCGCGGCAGATGCCGCAGGTCTGCTGCTCGGAGACGTTGCCGCAGATCTCGCAGAACCGCACCTTCTGGCGCACCTCGGTGAGGATCTCGGCGAGCCGGCTCACGTCGAACTGCTCGGTCTGCACGATGTGGAACGCGATGCGCTGGGCGGACTTCGGCCCGATGCCGGGGAGCCTGCCGAGTTCGTCGATGAGTTCTTGGACGATGCCCTCGTACACGCGTCAGCTCCGATCGCCGAAGCCGGGACGCGACGGCGCCTCGACCTCTTCGAGGAAGGTCGCGCCGAGCACCTCGCGCACCACCGCCTCGCCGTATCGCTGGATGCCGTCGTGGGCGGTGCTCGTCGCCGGCTTCGAGCGGCGCGGCGCCGCCTGACCGGATGGCGGCGCCTGCACACCGGCCGCAGCGGTGCCGGCCTCGGTCGGGCCGGCGCCGGAGGGGCCGCCGCCGGAGGGGCCCGCCGACGCCGCTCGGGCTGCTGCCGCCGGAACCGCTGCCGAGGAGCGCGTCGGCGCGAACGAGGCGGAGCCCGGCTCGTCGGCCGGGGCCGCACGGTCGAAGTCGGGATCGAACGGCGCCTCGTCATCGAGCGGCGGCGCGTCGAGATCATCGGGCTGCACGGGGTCGGGCGCGGGCGCGGACCGCACGGGCGGGGCCGCCGGGGCAGGCGGCGTGGGCGCCTCGGCGGCGGGTGCCTCGGCCTCGCGCACCGCGGTGAGCACGGCCGTCGAGGAGCCCGCGGACGCCTCGGCGGAGGGCTCGTCACGCGGAATCGCCACCGTGGCCCAGGAGTCGACCGGGCCGGACACCGGAGCGGATGCCGGAGCCGTGGGGGCACCGGCCGAGACGCCGCCGGCCGAGGGTGCATGAGGCGCCGACGCACCTGCTGAGGACGATCGGGCGGACGACGCCCCGCCCGAGCGCTCGCCGCGCGCGGGTGCGGCGGCCGCCGAGTGGGAAGCCGACGCAGGCGCACCGGGCGACGCAGGCGCATCGGGCGACTGCGGCGCGGCGCCGGAACCGGAGCCCGAACCGGACCCGGAGGGCGCCGGCGAGGGCACCTGCGCGCCGCCCTGGCCGCCGCCCTGCGTGCCGATGACCCGCGGGAGGAACTTGACCTGCACGCCCAGCACCTCGGCGATGGCCGCGCGCAGGAGTTCGGCGGGGCTCTGCGTGCCGGCGCTGCCCTTGAGGTCGTTGACGTCGTTCTGGCTCGGGAATCCGAGCACGAGCACATCGCCCTCGGAGCGGTACTCGATGACTTGCGCGGTGAGCGCCGCCATCCACGCGGTGCGCTTGACCTTCTGAAGCGAGGCGAGCACCTCGGGCCACGCGTCGCGCATCTGCTCGAGCGTCACGGGGCCGACCGGTCGCACGCGCGCGGCGGATGCCTCGGCCGCGCCCTCCGAGGGCGCCGAGCCCTCTCCGGCACCGACGGTCGCCTCGGAGGCGAGTGCGCGAGCGGCCTCGGTGACGTCGACCCGCGTGGGCTCGGCGTGCTCGCGAGCCTCGGCCGAATCCGACGTGCGCCGCTCGGAGGCGGCCGCGGCACCGGGCGCGGGCGCGTCGCCGCCTCGAGAGGCCGCGACCGACCGAGCGGGCGGGGCCTGGGTGCGGTCGGCGCCGCGGGCCTCGGCGGCGGGCGCTCCGGGCGACCCGGCCGCGCCGGGCACGCCAGCGGCATCGCTCACGCCGACGCGGCGTTCGAGCCGCTCGACGCGCGCGAGCGCACCGCGCTGGGAGTCGTCGATCGCGGGAACGAGCACGCGCGCGAGCATGAGCTCGAGGTGGAGGCGCGGTGACGTGGCTCCGCTCATCTCGGTGAGGGTCTGGTTGACGAGGTCGGCGACCCGGGAGAGCTCGGCGGCGCCGAAGGCCGCGGCCTGGGTGCTCATGCGGGCGAGCTCGTCGGCGGGAACGCCGCGCAGCACGGCCGCCGCGGCCTCGGGCGTCGAGGCGGCGACGACGATGAGGTCGCGCAGCCGCTCGAGCAGATCTTCGACGAACCGCCGGGGGTCTTGGCCGGTCTGCACCACGCGGTCCGCGGCCGCGAAGGCCCCCGCGGCGTCACCGCGGCCGACCGCGTCGACGACCTCGTCGAGCAGCGCGCCGTGCGTGTAGCCGAGCAGCGCGACGGCCCGCTCGTAGTCGATGCTCGTGCCCTCCGAACCCGCGATGAGCTGATCGAGCAGCGACAGCGTGTCTCGCGGCGAGCCCCCGCCGGCGCGCACCACGAGCGGCAGCACGCCGGGCGCGACCTCGACGCCCTCTTCGGTGCAGAGCTGCTGCACGTACTCGAGCATCGGGCCGGGCGGCACGAGCCGGAACGGATAGTGGTGCGTGCGCGAGCGGATGGTGCCGAGCACCTTGTCGGGCTCGGTGGTCGCGAAGATGAACTTGACGTGCTCGGGCGGCTCTTCGACGAGCTTGAGCAGCGCGTTGAACCCCTGCGGGGTCACCATGTGCGCCTCGTCGAGGATGAAGATCTTGTAGCGATCACGCGCAGGAGCGAACACGGCCCGCTCGCGGAGATCGCGTGCGTCGTCGACGCCGTTGTGGCTCGCGGCGTCGATCTCGACCACGTCGAGCGAGCCGCCGCCGCCGCGCGCGAGCTCGACGCAGCTGGGGCACACCCCGCACGGCACGTCGGTCGGGCCCTCGGCGCAGTTCAGGCACCGGGCGAGGATGCGCGCGGACGTGGTCTTGCCGCAGCCGCGCGGTCCGCTGAAGAGGTAGGCGTGATTGACGCGATCGGTGCGCAGCGCCGTCATGAGCGGATCGGTCACCTGCGACTGTCCGATCATCTCGGCGAACGTCTCGGGCCGGTAACGGCGATACAGGGCGGTGACCACGGGCTCCATGTTAGTTGCCGCGTCCGACACTGGAACCGGCATCCGCTGGCGTAGCATGCGGTGACCGAAGGGGGACGCATGACGGCGACGACGATGACACCGGCTCAGCTCACGAGGTTCGAGGCCAGGCTCCGCGCCGAGCGCGCCGATGCCGAGCAGCGCCTCGCCGAGTTCGACGATGCGATGACCGAGGTCCGCATCGCGCGGACGGATGCCACGGCCGACGACGAGCACGATCCGGAAGGCCCGACGATGACCCAGGAGTGGTCGCAGCGCACCGCCGTGCTGGCCGACGTCCGCGCCGAGCTCGCCGACATCGAGCACGCGCTCGCGCGCATCGCCGACGGCACCTACGGCTTCTGCACGAACTGCGGGTCCCGCATCACGGTCGCCCGCCTCGACGCGCGGCCCACCGCCGAGCTCTGCATCGACTGCGCGCGCCACGTGCGCTGAGCCGGCGTCCTCGATCCGAGCGCGAGCGGATGCCGCGGCATCCGCACCGCCCGAACTCCGGATGCCGCGGCATCCGCTCAGGCCTCGACTGGCACCGGCTCCGGCGACGACGCGTGCGAGAGCCCCTCGAACGCACGGACGAACAGCGGCGAGGCGCCGAGCGCGAGATAGAGGCATCCCGCCCCGACGAGGGTGGGCACGAGCCCGAGGTGCTCGACCGCGAGGCCCCCGAGCAGCGCACCGAGCGGCATCGACGCCGCCACGCCCGCGGTCATCGCCCCGAAGACCCTGGCGCGCATGCCGTCGGGCACCTCCCGGTACATCGCGGTGGCGATCATCGGGTTCAGCATGCCGGCGGCGAGACCCGAGGCGACGAGCACCGCGAACAGCACCGGAAGCGGGGCTCCGAGCGCCATCGTGAGATACGGCGGACCGCCCGCGAGCATGAAGCAGACCGCGAACATCACCCGGCCCGACCATCGGTGCCCGAACCACCCGAAGGCCGCCGAGCCCGTGAGCGCTCCCCCGGCGAAGCAGGCGATCATGCCGCCGAGCAGGGCCGGCTCGCCGAGCACCTCGGTCGCGTACACGGGCTTCAGGACCGTCATGCCGGCCGCGTCGATCGCGTTCGTCAGCGTCACGAGCAGCACCACGGCGAGCAGCAGCGGCGAACGCACCATGAAGCGGATGCCGGCCACGAAACCGCTCGCCGACGGATCGTGCTCGTCGCCCGCCTCTGTGGCTGCGACGGCCGCCCTCGGCACGAACGCGAGGACGAGCAGCGCGGAGACGAGGAACCCGGCCGCGTCGAACAGGAGCGCCGGCATCGGCCCGGCGAGCGCGACCGCGGCCCCGGCGATGCCCGCCCCGATCATCGTCGCCGTGCGCTGCACCGTCGATTGCACGCCCGCGGCGCGGGCCAGCGGCATGCGCGCGAGGGCGGCGAGGTCGGGCACGAGCACCGTCTTGGCCGTGTCACCGGGCGGGTCGAGCAGCCCCCCGAGGAACACCAGCGCCAACAGCGCCCCGAAATGGAGACCGACCGTGGCCGCGAGCACCGGGATCGCCACGACCGTGAGCCCGCTCGCGAGGTCGGCGACGATGCTCGACAGGCGGTAGCCGAACCGGTCGACGAGCACCCCGCCGAACGCCCCGCCGATCACGAGCGGAACGGTCGCGAACACGCCGGCCACCCCCGCCGCGAGCGGCGACCCGGTCTGCTGCAGCGCGATGATCGGGATCGCGATGAGCGCGATCGCATTGCCCGACAGCGAGAAGAACTGCGCCGTGAACAGCGCGAGGATCGGCAGGCGTCGCCGGTCGGCCGGATCGCTCATCGCTCGGACTTCGGGAAGACATGCGTGATCCACCGCACGAGGCGGGTCTCGGGCCGCGGTTCGCGCCCGCGGCCGAGCGCCCACCACTTCTCGCGGACGGCGTCGAGCTCGGCCGCGAGCTCGCGCATCTCGTCGATCGTGAGGTGAGCGCCCGCGTCGCTCGAATCGGACGCGGCGACCCATGCGGGGTCGAGCGAGATCTCGGCGTCGAGCGCGGCGAGGAGCTCGCGGTGATAGGACTCGAGCACCGTGCGCCGCATCGCCTCGGACGCCTCGCGTCGTTCGGGGTCACCGAGGAACTCCTCGGAGTGCATGACGGTCATCTCGTGCGCCGACTTCCACCAGCGCTCGCGACCGTCGCGCTCGCGCTCGGGCGCCGGCACCACGAAACCATGCTTGGCGAGCGTGCCCAGGTGGTAGCTGACCGAGCCGGATGCCGCGCCCGTCGCCTCGACGAGCATGCCCACCGAGTGCGGACCCGACGTGCGCAGCAGGCCGAGGATGCGCAGCCGCAGCGGATGCGCGAGCGCCCGCATGGAGCCCGCGTCGTGGACGTCGATGCGACGGTCTGCGCCGCGGGCCGCGGCCTTCTCGGACTCGGTCATGCCGCCCATCGTAATTCAACAAGAACTCTTGCGCAATGTTTCTTGCACATCGGCGGATCGGCGCCTGAGTGCCGAATCGGTGCCACCGAATCCGCACTCAGGCGCCGATCCGGGTGGGGCTTGCGCGGGGGCACCCGCGACGGGCGGGCGGCGCGGGCGGGGCGGGGCGGGGGGGGCGCTACGCCCGCACGACCTCGAGCGTCTGACGGGCGATCTCGAGCTCCTCGTTCGTCGGCACCACGAGCACCGCGGTGCGGGAGGCGTCGGTCGAGATGCGCCGGGCGCCGCGCTCGGGCGACGCGTTGCGCTCCGCGTCGAGCTCGACGCCGAACCATTCGAGCCCGTCGAGCGCCGCGGTGCGCACGGTCGCCGAGTTCTCGCCGACGCCGGCGGTGAACACGATCGCGTCGACCCGGCCGAGCTGCGCGGCGTAGGCGCCGACGTACGAACGGATGCGGTGCGCGTACACGTCGAATGCGACGACGGATGCCTCGTCGCCGACCGCGCGGGCCGCCTCGAGCTCGCGCATGTCGGCATGCCCGCTGAGGCCGAGGATGCCGCTCTTCGAGTTGAGCAGTCGGTCGGTCGCATCGGCGTCGAGTCCGGCACGGCGCTGCAGGTGCAGCAGCACGGCGGGATCGATATCGCCCGAGCGCGTGCCCATGACGAGTCCCTCGAGCGGGGTCATGCCCATGCTCGTGTCGACCGAACGCCCCTCGGCGACCGCGCAGGCGGACGCCCCGTTGCCGAGGTGCAGCACGATGAGGCGCAGCGCCTCGACCGGCTCCCCGAGGAACTCGGCCGCCGCACGGGAGACGAACCGGTGGGAGGTGCCGTGGAATCCGTAGCGGCGCACCCGATGCCGCTCGGCGAGCTCGCGATCGATGGCGTACGTGTATGCCGCGGGCGGCATGGTCTGGTGGAACGCCGTGTCGAAGACGGCGACGTGCGGGACCGACGGGAACGCCCGCTCGGCCGCGCGGATGCCGGCGAGGTTGGCCGGATTGTGCAGCGGCGCGAGCACCGAGAGCTCGTCGATGTTGATCTTCACGAGGTCGGTGACGACGGTCGGCTCGAAGAAGCGCGCACCGCCCTGCACGACGCGGTGTCCGACCGCGATCGGGGCGTGCTGCTCGAGCGAGGGGCCGTGCTCGGCGAACGCCTCGAGCATCACCGCGAACGCGGCGCCGTGGTCGGGCACGTCGACGTCGGACTCCCGCTCGGCCCCCGCACCGGCGCCCTCGACGCGGTGCCTCGCGTGCCCCGTGCCGCGGCCGATGCGCTCGACGAGTCCGCTCGCCAGGGTCTCGGACCGTTCGACGTCGATGAGCTGGTACTTCAGCGACGAGGAGCCCGAGTTGACGACGAGGACGACGCTCACGAGGCATCCGCCGCCTGGATCGCCGTGATCGCGACGGTGTTCACGATGTCCTGCACGAGGGCCCCTCTCGAGAGATCGTTCACGGGCTTGTTGAGGCCCTGGAGCACCGGGCCGATCGCCACCGCCCCCGCGGAACGCTGCACCGCCTTGTACGTGTTGTTGCCCGTGTTGAGGTCGGGGAAGATGAACACCGTCGCCCGCCCCGCCACATCGGACTCGGGCAGCTTCGTTCGCGCCACCGCGGCGTCGGCGGCCGCGTCGTACTGGATCGGCCCCTCGACGGCGAGCTCGGGCGCCCGCTCGCGCACGAGCGCCGTGGCCCGGCGCACCTTGTCGACGTCGGCGCCCGAACCGGACTCGCCCGTGGAGTACGAGAGCATCGCCACCCGCGGTTCGATGCCGAACTGCGCCGCCGTGAGCGCCGACGAGATCGCGATGTCGGCGAGTTGCTCGGCCGTGGGATCGGGCACCACGGCGCAGTCGCCGTAGACGAGCACGCGATCGGCGAGCGCCATGAGGAACACGCTCGAGACGACCTCGACCCCGGGCTTCGTCTTCACGATCTCGAACGACGGGCGGATCGTGTGGGCCGTCGTGTGCATCGCACCCGAGACCATGCCGTCGGCGAGGCCGAGCTCGACCATCATCGTGCCGAAGTACGACACGTCCTGCACGGTCTCGCGCGCCTGCTCGAGCGTCACGCCCTTGTGCGCGCGGCGGCGCTGGTACTCCTCGGCGAACCGCGTGACGTAGACGAAGTCGTGGTTGGAGAGCACCGTCGCACGCGAGATGTCGAGGCCGAGCCCGATGGCGCGCGAGCGCACCTCGATCTCTTCGCCGAGGATCGTGAGGTCGGCGACGTCGCGCGCGAGCAGGGTCGCCGCGGCACGCAGCACCCGGTCGTCGTACCCCTCGGGCAGCACGATGTGCTTGCGCGCGCTGCGGGCACGTTCGAGCAGGCCGTACTCGAACATGAGCGGCGTGACCACCTCGGGCGTGGCGACGTCGAGCAGGTCGAGCAGCGCCTGCCCGTCGATGTGCTTCTCGAACAGCGAGAGGGCCGTGTCGCGCTTGCGCTGCGACTCGGCCGCGAGCCGACCGCGCGTCTGCGTGACGGCGACCGCGGTGTCGTAGCTGCCGAGGTCGGTGCGGATGATCGGCAGGCCGCCCCGCAGGCCCTCGACCAGCCGCTCGACCTGCTCGGCGAGCGGGAACCCCCCGACGAGGACGATGCCCGAGATCGAGGGGAAGGTCGCCGAGGCGTGCGCGGTGAGCACGCCGATGAGCACCTCGCTGCGATCAGCGGGCACGAGCACGACCGAGCCCTCGATGAGCCGGGTCAGCACGTTCTCCATCGACATGGCCGCGATCACGACGCCGAGGGCCTCGCGGTCGAGCAGGTCGGGGTCGCCCGCGTACAGCTCGCCCTCGACGGCCTGCATGATCGAGCGCATCGACGGCGCGACGAGCACCTGGTCTTCGGGGATCGCCCACACCCCGACGGTCGCCGCGCCCCGGTCGTCGTGGCCGGCCGCCTCGTGCGCGGGCACGCGCCGCATGACGGGACGCACGGCGTCGACGATCTCGTCGAGACGATCGGCGTCGGCCCGGTTGACGACGACGCCGAGCAGGCTCGCATGCTCGCGGGCAAGTTCGTCGACCGCGAGATCGGCGAGCTGCACGAGCTCGTCGGGCGTGCGGGCCTCGGCATGGCCGATGTGCTCGGCGCGCGGGCGCCCGCCGCCGACCCGGCCGCCGAGCACGAGCAGCACCGGGGCGCCGAGGTTCGCCGCGATGCGCGCATTGTAGGCGAGCTCGGTCGGGCTGCCGACGTCGGTGAAGTCGGAACCGATGATGACCACGGCGTCGCAGCGGTCCTCGACGGCCTTGAAGCGCCGCACGATCTCGGCGAGCGCCTCATCGGGGTTCGCGTGCACGGCATCGTAGTCGACGCCGATGGCCTCTTCATAGGCCAGCGGCACGACGGCGTCGTGGGCGAGCAGCAGGTCGAGCACGTAGTCGCGTTCGTCGGTCGACCGCGCGATCGGGCGGAACACGCCCACCCGGGTCGCACGCCTCGTGAGCGTGTCGAGGGCGCCGAGCGCGACCGTGGACTTTCCGGTGTTGCCTTCGGCAGAGCAGATGTAGATGCGGTGGGCCACGCGACCAGCCTATTGCGCGGCATCCGGCACCGGACTGGGAGTCTCCCGCGAGGCCCCGGTCGAGGAGGCGCGCCGGCGCCGTCTCGAGACCACTCCGCTGGTCTCGAGACGCTTCGCTCCTCGACCGGCGGGCTTCGCTCCTCGACCGGCGGGCTTCGCTCCTCGACCGGCGGGCTTCGCTCCTCGACCGGCGAGCTCCCGGCGGCGTCCGCCGGATCGGAAGTCGAGCGCTCGTCGCTTATGCTGGGTCGGCCCGCGACGCCGCAGTGCGCCCGTGCCGAGCCGACTCCCCCACCGGCCCGAACCCAGCACCAGGAACACCACGTGAACCCCATCGCCCTCATCGGAGCGGGCCCCTCCGGCCTCGCCGGGGCCCGCGCGCTCAGCCGCGCCGGCATCCCCTTCCACGGATTCGAGGCCGGCCCCGACGTCGGCGGCCTCTGGAACATCGACAACCCGCGCTCGACCATGTACGAGTCGGCGCACCTCATCTCGAGCCGCACGACGACCGAGTTCGCCGAGTACCCGATGCGCTCGACCGCCGACTATCCCGGACACCGCGAGCTGCTCGCGTACTTCCGCGGCTTCGCCGACGAGTTCGGCCTGCGCGAGCACTTCAGCTTCGACACGCGCGTGACCTCGGTCGAGCCCGTCGACGGCGACGCGACGGGGGCGAGCGGATGGCTCGTGACCTCCGTCGGCCCCGACGGCGAGACCACCGGCGCGTACTCCGGCGTCGTGCTCGCGAACGGCACGCTCGCCGAACCGAACGTGCCGAGCTTCCGCGGCGAGTTCGCCGGCGAGATCATGCACACGAGCGCCTACAAGTCGGCGAAGGTGTTCGACGGCCGGCGCGTGCTCATCATCGGCGCGGGCAACTCGGGCTGCGACATCGCCGTCGACGCCGTCCACCACGCGGCATCCGTCGACATGTCGGTGCGCCGCGGCTACTACTTCGTGCCCCGCTACCTCTTCGGCAAGCCCGCTGACACCCTCAACCAGGGCCGCCCGCTGCCCGCGCCGATCAAGCAGTTCGTCGACAGGCGCGTGCTGCAGGCGTTCACGGGCGACCCGGTGCGATTCGGGTTCCCGAAGCCCGACTACAAGATCTACGAGTCGCACCCGATCGTGAACACGCTGATCCTCAACCACCTCGGGCAGGGCGACCTGCGCATCGTGCCCGACATCGACCGGTTCGACGGGCACACCGTGCACTTCGTCGACGGCACCTCGGGCGAGTACGACCTCGTCATGCTCGCCACCGGATACCACCTCGACTATCCGTTCATCGACCGCGCCCACCTGAACTGGACGGCCGCGTCGCCGAAGCTCTACCTCAACATCTTCCCGCCCGCATTCAACGGCGTGTTCGTGCTCGGCATGATCGAGGCCTCGGGCATCGGCTGGCAGGGACGGGCGGAGCAGGCCGAGCTCATCGCCGCCTACCTCGCCGCGGTCGCGCGCGACCCGCAGGCCGCGGCCGCATTCCGTTCGAGGGCGGATGCCGCGTGGCCCGACCTCAGCGGCGGATACAAGTACCTCGGGCTCGAGCGCATGTCGTACTACGTGAACAAGGACGCCTACCGGGGCGCCGTGAAGAAGCTGCTGGGCACGCTGGGCCGGGGGGACGCTGGTCTCGAGACGCTTCGCTCCTCGACCGGCGGGTTGCCGGATTCGGAGATTCGGGCGACACGCCGCGTCGAAGCGCCGCCCGAACGGCGTGTCGGCCAAAAGTCCGAAACGGGCAACCCCACCTCGGCCGACGGGAAGCGCGCATGAACATCGACGACGTCGTCCTGAACTTCACCCCCGGCTCGATGATCGCGCTGAACGTCGTGCTCGGCTTCATCATGTTCGGCATCGCGCTCGACACCGCGCCGTCGGACTTCAAGGCCGTGCTCAAGGCGCCGAAGGCGATGATCCTCGCACTGGTCGCGCAGATCGTGCTGCTGCCGGCGGTCACGTTCGGCCTGACGCTGCTCCTGAACGTGCAGGCGTCGATCGCGCTCGGCATGATCCTCGTGGCGTGCTGCCCGCCGGGCAACATCTCGCAGGTGCTGACGTATCGCGCCCGCGGCAACGTCGCCCTCTCGGTGTCGATGACGGCCGTCGCGAACGTCATCTACATCTTCCTGCTGCCCGTGAGCGTCGTGTTCTGGGGCAGCCTGCACCCGACCGCGCGCGACATCGTCACGACCGTGAGCCTCGACGGGTGGGAGATGCTGCTCGAGATCTTCCTCATCATCGGGCTGCCGTTCTTCGCGGGCCTCGCGATCCGCGCGAAGTGGCCGCGGTTCGCCGGACGCGTGCAGCCGTACGCCCGCTGGATCAGCCTCGCCGCGCTCGTCGGCTTCATCGTGATCGCCCTCGTCGGCAACTGGACGATCTTCATGGCGTACATCGGCATCGTGCTCGTCGCCGTGTTCCTGCACGACGCGGTCGCCCTCGGTCTCGGCTACGCGAGCGCGCGCATCGGCGGGCTGCCGAGCCGCGAGCGCAAGGCCCTCACCTTCGAGGTCGGCATCCGCAACGCGGGCCTCGGCCTCGGTCTCGTGTTCGCATTCTTCGGCGGCATCGGCGGCATGGCGATCGTCGCCGGCTGGTGGGGCATCTGGGACATCATCGCGGGCCTCACGCTCGCCACGGTCTGGGCCCGCGTCACGAAGAGGGCGGATGCCGCGCGCGCCGCGTCGCTCGACGGTGACGCGTCGGCCGTGGCCGGCACCGCCGACGGCTCGGGGGCCTCCGCATGATCCGGGTGCTCGTGACCGGGGGCAGCGGGTTCCTCGGATCCAACGCCGTGCGCGTGCTCGCCGCACACCCCGACGTCGAGCTCGTCGTCTCGGGCGATGTGCGCCCGCCCGCGGCATCCGCCCCCGACGGCGTGATCGTCGAGACCTGCGACGTGACGGATGCCGCGACCGTGTCGGCCGTCGTCGAACGGCACGCGATCGACACGATCGTGCACCTCGCCGCGATCGTGAACCCCGGCGGGCTCAGCGAGGAGATCGAGCGGCGCGTCGACGTCGACGGCACCCGCAACGTGCTCGACGCCGCCGTCGCGCACGGCGTGCGCCGCATCGTGGTGTCGTCGTCGGGCGCCGCCTACGGCTACCACGCCGACAGTCCCGCGTGGCTGAGCGAGACCGACCCGATCCGCGGCAACGAGGAGTTCAGCTACTCGCGGCACAAGCGCATCGTCGAGGAGATGCTCGCGCAGTACCGGACGGAGCACCCCGAACTCGGACAGGTCGTGCTGCGCATCGGCACGATCCTCGGGCCCACCGTGTCGAACCAGATCACGGCGCTCTGGGAGGGGCGGCGGATCCTCAAGATCCGCGGCTCGGAGAGCCCGTTCGTCTTCATCTGGGTCGACGACGTCGTCGGCGCGATCGTGCAGGGCGCCACCGGGTCGGTCACGGGCGCGTTCAACGTCGCCGGCGACGGACGCGTGACCGTGAGCGAGATCGCCGAGGCGTTCGGCACCCGCACGCTCGAACTCCCGCCGGGGCTGCTCGCCGCGGCCCTGCGCGTCGGACACGCGCTGCACCTCACCGTGCACGACGCGAACCGCGTCGGGTTCCTGCAGTTCCGGCCCGTGCTCGACAACACGCGCCTCAAGGACGTGCTCGGCTACACGCCGGGCAAGACGAGCCGCGAGGCGTTCGACGCGTACCTCGCGGTGCGGCATCCGGAGCTCGCGGCCGAGGCATCCGCTCGCTGAATCGCTCCCCGACCGGGGCGCGTTCATTTCGGCGGCCCGGCTCGGGTAGACTGTCGGAGGCTCCTCACGTGGCGCCATCCAGGCCAACTCCCCCAGGGCGGAAACGCAGCAAGGGTAACCGGGCTCTGGCGGGTGCGTGAGGGGTCTTGAGGAGAATTCGCCTAGTGGCCTATGGCGCACGCTTGGAAAGCGTGTTGGGTGCAAGCCCTCGGGGGTTCGAATCCCCCATTCTCCGCCAGCACGAAACGGCCCGATCAGTCTCTGATCGGGCCGTTTCGCATCTCCGGAGCGACCGCTCGCGTCCACCGTGCAGGAAACGAGGACCCATCCCCCCGTGGTGGCGAGGATGGGTCCTCGTTTCCTGCATCCGGTACGCAGCGCGACGGGCGGGCGCCGCGGATGGGCGCCACGGCGGGCGGGGCGGCATCCGTGTCCTCATTAATGCCGAATAGCGCAGGTGCCGCCGTCTGCCGCATGCTGTCAGAGATGTCAGCGGCGAGGATGGACACACGGAGTGGGGACGCAGGGGGCTCCTCCATCGTGGCCGGGGCAGTAAGGGGCGACGGCCTCAGGGTGTACACCCTGAGGCCGCGTCGCACCCTCGGCCGGAACATCGGCTTCTCGATCGCGGCGCTGCTGCTGCCGATCGTCGCGACGCAGCTCTGGATCCTCGACCCGTCGAGCGCATGGTGGCTGTTCGCCTGGGCCGCGGCGATCATCGCGGCGCTACTCGTGTTCGCGTGGATCGCGTACCAGCGCACGCAGGCCTCGGTGAGCCGCTACGGCATCGTCGAGCGGGGATTCTTCGGCGGCACGTACACGGTCGCCGCGCGCGACATCGCGACGGTGCTGCGCGTGCAGCTCTACCAGGGCAACAGCCTCGACACGTCGCAGGAGCTCTTCGTCGTGAGCCGGAACGGCCGCGGCGTCTTCCGCATGCGCGGGCGTTTCTGGAACACCTCGACGATGGATCGCATCGCCGGCATCCTCGACGTCAACGAGACGGTGCGCGCCGATCCGGTCACGCTCGCCGAGCTGCGCGAGACGGACCCGAACCTGCTCTACTGGTTCGAGCGCCGGTCGCTCACCCGCTGAGGGTGCGTCGCGGGGTCTCGAGACGCGCTGGCGCGCTCCTCGACCGGCGGGCGGACGCGCTGGCGCGCTCCTCGACCGGGGGGCGGACGCGCCGGCGCGCTACTCGACCGGCCGGGCGGTCGCGATGCCGAGCAGCGGAGAGGTCGGGCGGTGGGACGCGAGCTCGCGGAACCCCAGCCGGTCGTAGAACGCGCGGGCACTCGTGTTGTTCGGGTCCATGCTGAGGTGCACGCCGGGCACGCCCCGCTCGGCGAGGGCGTCGCGCAGGGTCTCGACGAGCCGACGGCCGAACCCCTTGCCCTGCAGCTCGGGCAGCAGGTCGATGTGCAGATGCGCCGGATACTCGCCGAGCTCGGCGATGCGCATGCGCTCGGGGTCGGAGCCGGCCTTCAGCAGGTCGGCCTCCGTGAACGAGGGCGCGTGCGAGGTTGCCGGCCCGGGTGACGGATGCCGCGACACGAAGCCCGGCGTCCATTCGCGCTTCCACCAGTCGATGAAGGCCGCGGTGTCGGCGACCGCGATGATGTACCCGACCGCCCGCCCGGAGCCGTCGTCGACGACGAACGCGAGCTCAGGGGCGTACGTCACGTACGGCAGCGCGAACACCTCGGGCATCAGCGAGTCGTCGGAGTACACGCCCGTCGCATCGGAGCCGCCCGAGGCGGTCAGCAGGCAGATGCGGGCGACATCCGCCCGGTCGTCGGAACGGTAGGCCCTGATGAACGGATGCCGCATCGCAGCGGCGGGAGCGGAGATCACAGCAGGCACGACCGGTGAGCCTACGGCATCCGCCGGGTCGTCCGTCGACAGCGCACCGTCCGACCCCATCGCGCGGCGACGGACACGCCCGTAGGGTGGAGGCGTGAGTCCTTCGAAGGGCGAAGCCACGACGATCGAGGTCGACGGGCGCGAGGTGCGCATCTCGAGCCCGGGCAAGGTGGTGTTCCCCGAGCCGGGCATCACGAAGCTCGACCTCGTGCACTACTACCTCGCCGTCGCCGAGGGCGCGCTGCGCGGGGCCGCGGGCCGGCCGATGGTGCTGAAACGGTTCGTGAAGGGCATCGGCGCCGAACCGTTCTTCCAGAAGCGGGTGCCCGAGAACCGCCCCGACTGGATCGACACCGCGACCCTGCACTACGCGTCGGGCACGTCGGCCGAGGAGGTCGTGCTGCGCGACGCCGCCTCGCTCGCGTGGGTGGTGAACCTCGGATGCCTCGACCTGAACCCGCATCCCGTGCGCGCAGAGGACCTCGACCACCCCGACGAGCTGCGCGTCGACCTCGACCCGATGCCGGGCGTCGCGTGGGGGCAGATCGTCGACGTCGCGCTGGTCGTGCGGGAGGTGCTCGACGACCACGGGCTCGTCGGCTGGCCGAAGACGTCGGGCTCGCGCGGACTGCACGTCAACGTGCGCATCGAACCCCGCTGGGACTACCGCGAGGTGCGCCTCGCCGCCGAGACCCTCGCCCGCGAGGTCGAGCGCCGCGCGCCCGGCCTGGCCTCGGCGAGATGGTGGAAGGAGGAGCGCGGCGAGCGCGTGTTCGTCGACTTCAACCAGAACGCGAAGGACCGCACCGTGGCATCCGCCTACTCCGTGCGGGCGCTGCCCGATGCGCGCGTCTCGACCCCGCTCGACTGGAACGAGGTGCGCGACTCCCACCCCGAGCGGTTCACGGTGCCCGCCGTGCTCGCACGGTACGCCGAACGCGGCGATGCGGCATCCGGCATCGACGACCCCGGTGCCGCCGGCAGCCTCGCGGGGCTGCTGCGGCTCGCCGAAGAGCTCGGCCCCGCCGAGAAGCCGCCGTCCGCGAAGGACGGCAGCGGACGACGCTCGTCGAGCATGCCGCTCATCGAGATCGCACGCACGAAGACGAAGCCCGAGGCGCTCGAGGCGCTCGAGACGTGGAAGGCGAGGCATCCCGACGTGGCCGCGCTGCTGCATCCGGCCGATGTGCTCGTCGACGGCATGCGCGGATCGAGTTCGCTCTGGTACCGCGTGCGGGTGAACCTGCAGCACGTGCCCGAGGGGGCGCGGCCCGAGCAGGCGGCGCTCGAGGCCGACTACGACCCGTGGGCCGGGAGGTCTCGGCCCGACGGCTGAGCCGAGTTGCAGGAACTCTCGGCCCGTCGTCGGCGCGTCGTGGGCCGCCGCGCCGACGCCGACTCGGAAGTTCCTGCAGTTCACGCGAGGCTGTGGTGCCCTCGATGGCGCCGGACGATGCGGGCGTCGTCGACGACGCGCACGACCGCCGCCTCGACCGCAGCCCAATCCTCGAGCACGTGGCGAGCGCTCGGACGGATGACCGGGAGGCCGAACGCCTGCCCGACGAGGGTGCGATCGCGGTCGGCGAAGAACTCCGCGGATCCGGAGTGGTACCCGCGGCCGTCGACCTCGAAGAGCACGCACTCCTCGATCAGGCCGTCGTAGCGGCCGAATCCCGCGAGGTCGACCTGCGACTCGACGCGAAGGCCGAGTGCCGCGATGCGCCGCACGAACAGGCTCTCGACGCCTGACTCCGGCCGCCCCGTGAAGGCGTCGACGAGCCGCGCGGCGTGGGACGGCGCGTCGCCGACGACCTCGTCGACCTGCGCCCTGGTGAGCACGCGTTCGCGCAGCGCCGAGTCGATCGCCGCCGCCGCGTGCTCGTCGTCGAGGCAGCGGATCGCGCAGGCGAGCGCGACCTGCGGCGAGACGATCCAATCGAGCACCGCGGCGGGCGCCGGCTCGTGCGTCCAGTGGATCCTGAGGCCGTCGGCGGGGCGGGCGAACGGGTCGGAGCGGAGGGCGGGGCGGCCTGCGGAGTCGGCGGGGTGGTCCGACAGGCGGATGTCCCGACCGCGGCGGCGGCGCTCGTGCACGGCCGGGTGCCAGACGCCCGCCGCCGCCGACGTCGCCGGCGGATGCTCGTGCGAGGCCGCCCGACGGAGCCGCGCGGCCGTGCGGGGAACCTGCAGGTGCAGGTCGCGCCCGACGCCGGCCCACACGCCCCACCGTGAGAGGGCCGAGACGCACCCCAGGCGGGCGCCGACCTCGACCGCCCGGAGCTGGTCCCGATCCGCCGAACGCGAGGCGACCCACCCGTGCCGCACGCGGACGAGGTCGCCGGCCGCGAGGGCGAGCCGGAGCATCCGCTCATCGACGCCGTGGGCGGCGAGCGTTCGAACGCGAGCGACCTCGCCGAGGGTGTGCAGGATGCCGTCGATTC
Organism: Agromyces terreus; assembly: GCF_009749465.1. Taxonomy (GTDB): domain Bacteria; phylum Actinomycetota; class Actinomycetes; order Actinomycetales; family Microbacteriaceae; genus Agromyces; species Agromyces terreus. Next base: position 298,462 of record NZ_WBIS01000003.1, on the reverse strand, counting down.
GCGCCATGCGACGATCGTGCGGCCGCGCTCGGGCACCGGGCGGGCGCCTGCGCGAGGCATCCGCTCGGCGCTTCGGATCCGGAGCTGTGGAGGAGCGGTGATCGCAGGAGGAATACGGCGGGCTGCGGCGCGTCGTGGCCCGCCGCGCCGCCGTCGCCGCGAATGTTCCTGCAGTTCGGGGGCGGGGTGGGGGGGGGGGGGGGGGGGGGGGGGGGCGGGCGCCCCCCCCCCCCCCCCCCCCACGACGGTCTCGATCAACAGAAGGCGCCGAGGCTGGCCCACGCTTCGGCCGGGCTCGCGGTTCCCTCGCGCTCGACGCTCGCCTCGATGAGGCCGTAGGAGCGGTCGGAGGCGAAGAACACCTCGTTCGGGTTGTCGAGCCCGAACGGCTCGAGATCCACGACGAAGTGGTGCTTGTTCGGCATCGAGAACCGGATCTCGGCGATCTCGGGGTGCGCCTCGAGCACGGCCTGACCCATCTCGAAGAGCGTCGTCTGCAGCGCGGCCGAGTAGTTCTCGGTGAACGCCTCGAGGAGGATCGCCTTCACCCGGTCGTACACCGCGTTGTAGTCGACCTCGGCGCCGTCGGCGTAGCGCCAGCGGGTCGAGACGCTCGTCGCGAGGATGCGGTCGGTGGTCTCCTGGAGGGTCGTGTAGCGGTCTTTCGGGTACCCCTCGAAGCCCGAGCGCGTGGTCTTCAGGACCGTGAGGTCCTTGAGGCCGGCGAACACGTGGCGCACCTCGCCGTCGGCGACGACGGCGGCCGTGCGCACCTCCTGGCCGGAGCGCACGAACGAGTGGTCGTGCGGGGCGCCGTGGGCGACGATGCGCTCCCAGGCGTAGCTCTCGGCGAGCCAGCGGCCGCCCGTGACCCAGTCGAACGAGCCGGTGAAGTGGTCGGCGAGCCGCTGCAGGAACCGCTCGGGCGAGCCGACCCCGTCGCGAGCGAACGCGAAGATGGTGTTCTTCTGCGTGTCGGTCGCGACGACGTGCGCGTTGTCGCCGTCGAGGTGGGCCCCCGCGAAGTCGCCGCGCAGCTGCGAGGTGACGTTGAGGTCCTCGATCTCGTGGCGATCGGTGTCGCGCGTGACCTTGACGACGCGGACCTCGGCCTTGCCGTACTGGTTGGCGCCGAGGACGATGCCGGCGGCGCCGCCGGACTGTCCGTCGGTCGCGGGGTTCGCGGGGTTCGCGGGGTTCGCGTTGGATGCGTTCGTTGCGTTCTTCACTGCGGCGTCTTCGGTGCGGGTGAGGATGTCGGTCATGTTCTTCTCTCTAGCTTCCTCGGTAGGTTGAATAGGCGAACGGGCTCAGCAGCAACGGCACGTGGTAGTGCCGCCCCTCCTCGTCGACGAGGAAGGTGAGCTGGACCTCGGGGTAGAACGTGGGGGTGTCGCTGGCGGCGAACCAGGCTCCGGTGTCGAACCGCAGCCGGTACTCGCCGGTCGGCACGGATGCCGGGCCGAGCTGTTTCGCGCGGCCGTCGGCGTCGGTCGAGCCGGTGCCGATGAGGCGCCACCCGGCGCCGTCCCTGGCGTGCAGCTCGACCGCGACGCCCGCGGCGGGCCTGCCGACGGTGGAGTCGAGCACGTGGGTCGTGATCTGGGAGATGCTCATGGCGCGAAGATTCCTTTCAGCCGGAGCACGGCGATCTGCCGCAGTTGGTCGGCCACGACGGCCGCTTCCTCGGCGTCGGAGTTGCCGAGCCGTTCGTTGAGCGCGGCGAGGATCTCGCTCGCGCTGCGGCCGGCGGCGCGGATCAGGAAGACCCGGCCGAACCGGCGCTCGTACGCAAGGTTCCCTTCGACGAGGGCCGCGGCGACGTCGGCATCGGTCTGGTCGATGCCCGCCTGCTCGGAGCGGGACAGCGCCGCCTCGCGGTGCGCGCCCGTGGCCCGCTCGCCGATGCGCGGGTGGTGCGCGAGCGCCTGCTCGACCTCGTCGGCCGTGAACGGCGACGCGGCGAGCTCGGCGGCGGCGAGCAGCAGCTCGGTGCCGACGAAGGGCCGTGCATCGGCGAGCTCCTCGCACCAGCGGTCGACGTCGACGCAGGGGCGGAGCAGTGCGATCGCCTCGTCGCGGTCCATCGAGTTGAACGCGTCGACCGCGGTCACGGTCGTCGCGCTCATGCCGTCGCCGCCTCGGAGACCCCGGCCAGTGCCTCCCGGAGCCGGGCGACGTGCCCGGCGGGGGCGACGTCGTACTCGAGGTGCGCGACGCGCCCCTCGGCGTCGACGACCACGGTCGTGCGGATCAGCCCGTCGAAGGTGCGCCCGTCGACCGTCTTCTGGCCCCACGCGCCCCATGCCCTCGCGACCTCGGCGTCGGGGTCGGACAGGAGCGGGAAGCTCAGCTGCTCGGCGGCCGCGAACTCCGCGAGCCGCTCGACGGGATCGGGCGAGATGCCGAGCACCGTGTAGCCCTCGGCCTCGAACGCCGCGAGGTTGTCGCGGAAGTCGCAGGCCTCGACCGTGCAGCCCGGCGTGAACGCGGCCGGGTAGAAGTAGACGATGACCGGGCCGCCGCGGAACGACGAGAGGGTGCGGGCCGTGCCCGAGGCATCCGGGATCGTGAAGTCGGGCGCGAGCTGGCCCGGCTCGAGTTCGTCGGACGAGTTGATCATGATGCTCCGTTCTGATGGGCGGTTCGTGGAATCGGATGCCTCGGCCGTGCCGGCATCCGGGCTCGTCGCGGGCGCGATCGGGGCCGGGCTCGGACCCGGCCCCGGCGCGCCGGCGACGGCTGCGATGTCCCGTCGCAGCAGCCGGCCGCGTGCGTGCTCGCGGTCGATCGGCGCGCCGGCGAGGTAGGTCCGGCGCACCTCCCCCGTGAGCTCGCGCCCGTCGTACGGCGTCACCGGGTGCCGGTGCTCGAGGGCACGGGCGTCGACGGTGAACCGCGCGTCCGGTGCGAACACGGCGAAGTCGGCGGCGGCACCCACCGCGATCCGCCCCTTCGCCGTGAGCCCGACGCGACGGGCCGGCGCCGCGGACATCCACTCGACCACGCGGGTCAGGGGGATGCCGCGGCGACGTGCTTCGGTCCAGACGACCGGAAGCCCGAGTTGCAGGGAGGCGATGCCGCCCCACGCCTCGACGAAGTCTCCGTCGCCCGCGAACTTCAGCTCGGGTGTCGCCGGTGAATGATCGGTGACGACGAAGTCGAGTTCACCGCGCTCGAGTCCCTGCCAGAGCGCGTCGCGGTTGCCCGCCTCGCGGATGGGCGGGCAGCACTTGAACGCCGTGGCGCCCGCGGGGATCTCTTCGGCGGTGAGGGTCAGGTAGTGCGGGCAGGTCTCGACGCTGAGCGCCACGCCGTCGCGCTTGGCGGCGGCGATGCGCGCGAGCGAGTCGCCCGAACTCAGGTGCAGGATGTGCGCGCGGGCGCCCGTGCGGGCGGCGCGCTCGATGACGTCGGCGATGGCCGCGTCCTCGGCCGCGCGCGGACGCGAGGCGAGGAAGTCGGCGTAGTCGACGCTGTGCGGGTGGGGTGCGCCGTCGATGACGTGGGCGTCCTCGGCGTGCACGATGAGCATCGAGCCGGCCTCGGCGATGACCTCCATCGCCTGCTCCATCTCGTCGGCCGTGACGGGCGGGAACTCGTCGACGCCCGAGTGCAGGAGGAAGCACTTGAACCCGAAGACGCCCTCGTCGACGAGGGGCGCGAGGTGCTCGAGGTTGCCGGGCACGAATCCGCCCCAGAAGCCGACGTCGACGAACACCCGGCCGTCGGCGGCGGCGCGCTTGGTCTCGAGGGCCTCGACCGAGATCGTCGGCGGCACGCTGTTCAGCGGCATGTCGACGATCGTCGTCACGCCCCCGGCCGCGGCGGCCCTGGTCGCCGACGCGAAGCCCTCCCACTCGGTGCGCCCCGGCTCGTTGACGTGCACATGCGTGTCGACGAGGCCCGGCAGCAGCACCTCGTCGGCGGCGAGGTCGACCGTCTGCGTCGCCTCGAGCCCCGTGCCGAGCGGTGCCACACGGGCCACGACGCCGTCGCGGACGCCGATCTCGCGCGCCGAGAATTCGCCGTCGACGAGCACGCGTTCGCCGCGCACGACGAGGTCGAAGGGCGCGGATGCCGCGAGCCGATCGCGCTCGATGGGCCCGCCGCGGTCGATGGGCCGGTCGCGGTCGATGGGCCCGCCGAGCTGCGCGGCGAGCTGCGCGGCCAGGCGTTCGAGCAGCTCGGGCGCCTGCGCGATGGCGCGGTCGGCGTCGGGCTCGAGCTCGAGCAGCTGCCGCACGCCGGCGAACCCGGCCGTGCGGAGCGTCTCGTCGTCGAGGCTCGTGCGGCCGCAGACGGCGTAGACGGGGACGCCTGCCTCGGCCGCGACGCGGGCGACGCCGATCGGCGTCTTGCCCATGAGGCTCTGCTCGTCGAGGCTGCCCTCGCCGGTGACGACGGCGTCGGCCCCGCGGAGCGCCTCGGCGAGGCCGGTCAGGGCGATGACCACGTCGATGCCGGGCCGGCGCTCCGCGCCGAGCACGGCGAGCGCGGCGAACCCGACGCCGCCCGCGGCGCCCGCCCCGGCCCTGACGGCGGCGGCGCGGGGCGCCACCGGGAGCAGACGAGTCGGCCCCGCGGCATCCGTCGCCTCGAGCACCTCGACGAACCGGGCGAGCGCGGCGTCGAGCGCGGCGACGTCGGCGTCGTCGGCGCCCTTCTGCGGACCGAACACGGCCGCGGCCCCGGCATCGCCGAGCAACGGGTTGTCGACGTCGCTCGCGAGCACGACGTGCGCGGACGCGAGCCTCGGGTCGAGGCCGCTCAGGTCGATCGAGGCGAGGCCGGCGAGCGCACCGCCGCCGAGCGGCAGGTCGCTGCCGGCGTCGTCGAGCAGCCGCGCACCGAGCGCGGCGAGCAGTCCGGCGCCGCCGTCGGTCGAGGCGCTGCCGCCGATGCCGAGCACGAGCTCGCGGCATCCGGCGTCGAGGGCTGCGCCGATGAGCTGGCCCGTGCCGAAGCTCGTGGCGCCGAGGGCGTCACGGATGCCCCCCGGCAGCACGTCGAGCCCCGAAGCCCGCGCCATCTCGATGACCGCGACCTCGCCGCGCACGGCGAACTCTGCCTCGAGGGGCGCGCCGGTCGGGCCGGCCACGACCGCGGTGCGGCGATCGTAGCCGGCCGCGACCGCGGCCTCGAGCGTGCCCTCGCCGCCGTCGGCGACCGGCACCGACACGACCTCGATCGAAGGATCCGCCGACCGGAGCCCCGCGGCGACGCGCTGCGCCACCTCTGCGGCGGTCAGCGACCCCTTGAACTTGTCGGAAGCGACGATGACGCGCATGTCAGACCTGCTGGAGCGACAGGATCGCGGTCGGCGCGTCTTCGGGCGTGGTCGCGATCTCCTCGAACTCGTTGACGCCGTCGATCTCGACGCCCATCGAGATGTTCGTGACCCGCTCGAGGATGACCTCGACGACCACGGGCACGCGGTGCTCGGCGAGCAGCGACTCCGCCTCGGCGAACGCCGCGGCGAGGTCTTCGGGGCGTTCGACGCGCACGGCCTTGCAGCCGAGTCCCTCGGCGACCTTCACGTGGTCGACCCCGTAGCCGTGGGCGACGCTCTGCTCGTCGGCCGGCGTATTGATGTTGTCGAACGCGAGCGACACGTGGTAGTCCATCTCGAAGCCGCGCTGCGACTGCCGGATGAGGCCCAGGTAGCTGTTGTTCACGACGACGTGGATGTACGGCAGGTTGAACTGCGCGCCGACCGCGAGCTCCTCGATCATGAACTGGAAGTCGTAGTCGCCCGAGAGCGCGACGACCTTCTCGCCCGGCTTGCCGCGCACGACGCCGAGCGCCGCGGGGCCGGTCCAGCCGAGAGGGCCGGCCTGGCCGGCGTTGATCCACTTGCGGGGGCCGTACACGTGCAGCATCTGCGCGCCGGCGATCTGCGAGAGGCCGATCGTCGAGACGTAGGTGGTGTCGGCGCCGAACGCGAGGTTCATCTCCTCGTAGACGCGCTGCGGCTTGATCGGCACCGAGTCGAAGTGCGTCTTGCGCTGGAGGCGGGCCTTGCGCTCGCGCACCTCGTCGGCCCAGTCCGAGTAGTCGGGCAGGCTTCCGGCGACGGCCCGTTCCCGGGCCACCGTGAGCAGGGCTTCGAGGGCGGCCGCGGCATCCGAGACGATGCCGTAGTCGGGCGCGAACACGCGACCGATCTGCGTGGGTTCGATATCGATGTGCACGAAGGTACGCCCCCGCGTGTAGGTCTCGATACCCCCGGTGTGGCGGTTCGCCCAGCGGTTGCCGATGCCGATCACGAAGTCGGATGCCAGGAACGTCTCGTTGCCGTAGCGGTGCGAGGTCTGCAGGCCGACCATGCCGGCCGCGAGGCGGTGGTCGTCGGGGATCGCGCCCCAGCCCATGAGCGTCGGCACGACGGGCACGCCGAGCAGTTCGGCGAGCTCGACGAGCTGCGCCGACGCGCCGGCGTTGATGACGCCGCCGCCGGCGACGATAAGCGGATGCCTCGACGCGGTCAGCAGGTCGAGCGCCTTCGAGGCCTGCGCGCGGCTCGCGGCCGGCGTCGCGATGGGCAGCGGCTCGTACGTGTCGATGTCGAACTCGATCTCGGCCATCTGCACGTCGATCGGGAGGTCGAGCAGCACCGGTCCCGGCCGCCCCGAGCGCATGAGCTGGAACGCCTGTTGGAACGCGCCCGGCACCTGCGCCGGCTCGAGCACGGTCATCGCCATCTTCGTCAGCGGCTTCGCGATCGACTCGATGTCGACGGCCTGGAAGTCCTCCTTGTGGAGCTTCGCGACGGGCGCCTGGCCGGTGATGCAGAGGATCGGCACCGAGTCGGCCATGGCCGCGTAGAGGCCGGTGATCATGTCGGTGCCCGCGGGGCCCGACGTGCCGATGCAGATGCCGATGTTGCCGTCGGCGGCACGGGAGTATCCGTCGGCCATGTGGGAGGCGCCCTCGACGTGACGGGCGAGGGTGTGCCGGATGCCGCCGTGGGCGCGCATCGCGGAGTAGAACGGGTTGATCGCGGCGCCGGGGAGGCCGAACGCCTCGGTGGCGCCCTCCTTCTCGAGGATCAGCACGGCCGCGTCGACGGTTCGCATACGAGTCATGGGAGTGTCCTTACGGGATTACTCGCGGCCTGCGGCGGCGAGGGTGAGCTTGAAGAGTCCGGAGTGGTCGAGGCCGCCGTCGCCCTTCGCGACGGTCGAGCCGACGAGCTGGGCGACGTGGGCGCCGAGCGGGACGACGATGCCGGCCTCGCGGGCGGCTCCGGTGACGATGCCGAGGTCCTTGTCGTGGAGGGCCAGTCGGAATCCGGGGGCGAAGTCGCGGTCGAGCATCTTGCGCCCCTTCTGGTCGAGCACCTTCGAGCCGGCGAGTCCGCCGCCGAGCACGGTCAGCGCCGCGTCGGTGTCGACGCCGTACGCCTCGAGGAAGAGGATCGCCTCGGCCAGCGCCTGGATGTTCACGGCGACGATGAGCTGGTTCGCGGCCTTGACGGTCTGGCCGGCGCCCGAGGGGCCGACGTGCACGATCGTCCTGCCGACGGCCTCGAGCACCGGGAGGGCCGCTTCGAAGTCGGATGCCTCGCCGCCGACCATGATCGAGAGCACGCCGTCGACGGCGCCCTGCTCGCCGCCCGAGACGGGCGCGTCGAGCGGCCGGAGTCCGGCGGCCCGGGCGTCGGCGGCGACCTGCTGCGCGACATCCGGTCGGATGCTCGAGGCATCCACCCAGATGGCGCCGACCTTCGCGTTCGCGATGATGCCGTCCTCGCCGCCGGCGACGGCCGCCACGTCGGGCGAGTCGGGCACCATCGTGATGATGACGTCGGCGTCGGCCACGGCGTCGGCGACGCTCGTCGCAGCCCGGCCGCCGTCGGCGACGAGCTGCTCGATGCGCTCGGGCGAGCGGTTGTAGCCGGCGACGGCGTGGCCGGCCTTCACGAGGTTGCGGGCCATGGGCAGGCCCATGATGCCGAGTCCGATGACTGCGATGTTCGTCATGGTGCGTCCTTTGCGGTGCGTGCGGGGGTGTGGTTCGTGGGTCGCGGGGTGATCGCGGGGTGATCGCGGGGTGCGCGTTCGGTCAGCGGGCGTCGGCGGCCGCGGGTTCTGCGGCGAGCCAGGCGAACGCGGTGTCGGCGGGGGCCTTGTACTCGAGGCCGATCGGCCCGTCGTAGCCGAGTTCGCGGCTGCGGGCGATCCACGCGTCGAGCGGGAGGGTGCCGGTGCCGGGGGCGCCCCGCCCGGGGTCGTCGGCGATCTGGATGTGGCCGAACCGGGCCGCGTGCGCCTCGATGACGGATGCCACGTCGTCGCCGTTCACGGCGAGGTGGTAGAAGTCGGCGAGGAGCTTCACGTTGTCGGCGCCCGAGGCGGCGCGCACGCCGTCGATCACGCGGAGCGCGTCGGCGGCCGTGAGCAGCGGGTACCGCGCCGCACCGCTGACGGGCTCGACCAGGACGGTGCCGCCGATCGCGGCGACGCCGGCCGCGGCCGCCGCGAGGTTCTCGATCGCCACGGCGTCCTGCTCGGCGGGGTCGACGCCCTCGACGCGGTTGCCGTAGAGCGCGTTGAAGCCGCGCGTGCCGAGCTCGCGCCCGATGCCGGCGACCACGTCGATGTTGTCGCGGAACTCGGCCGCGCGTGCGGGCCACGACACGAGGCCGCGGTCGCCGCCCGGCATGTCGCCCGCGAAGAAGTTGAGGCCGGTCAGCTGCACGCCGGCGTCGCGGATCGCGGCGATGAACGCGTCGACGTCGCGATCGGCGGGGACGGCCTCGGCGAACGGCCACCAGAATTCGACCGCGTCGAACCCGGCCGCGGCGACGGCGGCGGGACGCTCGAGCAGCGGCAGCTCGGTGAGGAGGATCGAGCAGTTCACCGTGTACGTCATCTTCGACTTCCTTCGTCTTTTCCGTAATTCGGAATTTAACTTCTGCGTGATGAAATACTAGGCGAGGGATCCACGGAGGTCAACACCAGTTCGGCTTCCGTCGGAGGTCGGCCCCGCCGAGTGCAGGAACTTCCGCCCGACACGCCGTGGATCGGGGCACGACACGCCGCGCGGCATCCGGAACTTCCTGCAACTCGGACGGTGGCGTCGCGCTCGAGGCGGCCGGACGACGAGACGCCCGGCGATCTCGAGGGATCGCCGGGCGTCGGGTCGGGTGCCCGCACACGCGGGGCATCCGGAGTTCAGGTCGCGTCAGGTCAGCCGGATCTGCCGGTTCATGTCCTTGTAGAGCAGGTAGCGGAACGGCTCGGGGCCGCCCGCGTAGCAGGCCTGCGGGCAGAACGCGCGCAGCAGCATGTAGTCGCCGGCCTCGCACTCGACCCAGTCGTCGTTGAGCCGGTAGACCGCCTTGCCCTGCAGCACGAACAGTCCGTGCTCCATGACGTGCGTCTCGGCGAACGGGATCGATCCGCCCGGCTGGAACGTGACGATGTTGACCTGCATGTCGTGCGCGAGGTCGCTCGCGTCGGAGAAGCGCGTGGTCGCCCAGGCGCCGTCGGTGTCGGGCATCGGCGTCGGCTCGATGTCCTGGTCGCGCGTGACGAACGACGCGGGCGGGGCGATGCCGTCGACGGGCTCGTAGGCCTTGCGGATCCAGTGGAAGCTCGTGATCTCGTCGCCCTCGTTCGCGAGCGACCAGTTCGCACCCGGCGCGAGGAAGGCGTACCCGCCGGCCTCGAGCACGTGCCGCTCCCCCTCGAGGTCGAGCGCGAGCGATCCCGCGGTGACGAACACGACGCCCTCGACGCCGGCCTCGGGCTCTGGCCTGGTCGCACCGCCGCCCGGGGAGATCTCGACGATGAGCTGCGAGAAGGTCGTCGCCGAGCTCGGCGTGGGGCGGGCGAGGATCCAGGAGCGGGTCCCGGTGAACCCCGGGAGGCTGCTCGTCACGATGTCGCGCAGCACGCCCTTCGGGATGAAGGTGTACGCGAGCTTGACGACCGCGCGGTCGGTGAGCAGGTCGGTCTGCGGGGGCAGTCCGCCTGCCGGGGTGTAGTAGCCCACGTGGACTCCTCTCGGGTCAGGTCGGGTCGGGTCGGGTTCGGTCGGCGAGCCGCGGATGCGCGAGGCCGACGAGCCTCGGGCGGTCGATGCCGATGTCGGCGGCGACCTCGTCGGGCGTGATCGCGCCGCAGGCGACGCCGCGGAGGACCACGTCGGCGAGCGCCCGAGCGGTCGCGGGTTCGTCGAGCACCGCACCCGGCGTGCGCTCGAGGTAGGCGCGAAGGCGGGCGGATGCCTCGGGGTAGGCCTCGCGGTAGAACGCGAACGTCGCGAGGTAGCGGGTCGGCAGCTGGTTGGCGTGCAGGTCCCAGCCCTGGTAGTAGCCGCGCTCGAGCGAGCGGCGCACGAGCCTGGCGTGCAGCGCCCACGCCGCTTCGCTGCGGTCCCCGATCGGCAGGATGTTCGTGGAGCCGTCGGAGAGGCGGATGCCGGTGCCGGCCGCCGCGAGCTGCATGACGCCCTTCGCGAGGTCGGCCGCCGGATGCTCCATCGACTGGTACCGCGCGGCGATCGCGAGCGAGGCGCTGTAGTCGTAGGTCCCGTAGTGGAGTCCGCTGATGCGCCCGGGGGCGGCGAGCGCGAGCTGCGCGACCGGGGATCGTCCGTCGGCCCCGAGCACGAGCTGCGGGGTCTCGACCTGCACCTCGAAGCGGAGGCGCCCCTCGGGGAGCCCGTGGGCGCGTTCGAGGGTGGCCGCGGCATCCGCCATCGCCTCGACCTGCGCGACGGTCGTGACCTTCGGGAGCGTCAGCACGAGGCCGTCGGGCAGCGGCCCGCGTTCGACGAGGCCGGCCACGAACCGGTCGAGGGTGCGCAGCGCGCGGCGTCGCGTCGGCGCCTCGAAGCACTTGAAGCGGATGCCGATGAACGGCGGCGCGACCCCGGCCTCGACGGCGTCGGCGATGCGCGCGGCCGCGAGCGCGGCATCCGCGTCCTCGGCCTCGTCGCCCCGGTCGCCGTAGCCGTCCTCGAAGTCGAGGCGCAGGTCCTCGATGGGCTCCTCGGCGAGCTTCGCCGCGACGCGCGGCACCACGTCGTCGGCGATGTCCGGCGCGATGCCGACCCGCCCGGCGAGGGCCGCGAGGCCGCCGGCGGCGTCGACGGCGTCGCGTGCGGCGCTCCCCCACTGCGCGGGCAGCTCGGGGGCGAACCGGTCGGCCGGGACGTACACGGTGTGCACGGGTTGGCGCGAGCCGTCGTCGCCCGCATACGCGGTGGCGAGCAGCTCGTCGGTGGCGAGGAGCCGGGCGTCGATGCGGTCGAGGTCGTCCGCGGTGAATGCGCTCGCCATGTTCAGTCCAGGAGCTCGTAGGCGGGCAGGGTGAGGAAGTCGACGTAGTCCTCGGAGAGGCAGATGTCGGCGATGAGCGCCGCGGCCGGTTCGTAGCAGCGGGCGAAGAGCTCGGGGGCGACCTCGCCGCGCAGCCGGTCGACCTCTTCGGCGAGCACGTCGCGCACGAGGTCGGGCGTGATCTGTCGGCCCGTGTCGGTGAACACGACCCCGTTGCGCAGCTGCTGCCAGACCTGCGAGCGCGAGATCTCGGCGGTCGCGGCGTCCTCCATGAGGTTGTGGATCGCGACCGCGCCGTTGCCCGAGAGCCAGACGGCCGTGTACGCGACGGCGACGTAGAGGTTCGCCCGCAGGCCGGCCTCGGTGACCTCGCCGCCGGCGGAGGCGACGTCGAGCAGTTGCGCGGCGGAGACCTCGACCTCGGGGCGCTGCCGGTCGAACTGGTTCGGCCGTTCGCCGAGCACGGCGTCGAACACCTCGCGGCACACCGGCACGAGGTCGGGGTGGGCGACCCATGAGCCATCGAAGCCGTCGTTCGCCTCGCGGGTCTTGTCGGCGCGCACCTTCTCGAACGCGGCCGCGGTGACCTCGAGGTCGTTGCGGTTCGGCACGACCGCCGCCATGCCGCCCATCGCCGCGGCGCCGCGACGGTGGCAGGTCTTCACGAGCAGCTCGGTGTACGCGCGCATGAAGGGCGCGGTCATCGCGACCGAGGCGCGGTCGGGCAGCACGAAGGCGGCTCCGGCGTCGCGGAACACCTTGATCATGCTGAACAGGTAGTCCCAGCGCCCGGCGTTCAGGCCCGAGGCGTGCTCACGCAGCTCGAAGAGGATCTCGTCCATCTCGAAGGCGGCGGGGATCGTCTCGATGAGCACGGTCGCCCTGACGGTGCCCTGCGGGATGCCGAGGGCGTCCTGCGCGAACACGAACACGTCGTTCCAGAGCCGCGCCTCGAGGTGGCTCTCGAGCTTCGGAAGGTAGTAGTACGGTCCGTGGCCGTTGGCGATGAGCAGCTTCGCCGTGTGGAAGAAGTGCAGCCCGAAGTCGACGAGCGCACCCACGGCCGGCTCGCCGTCGACGAGCAGGTGGCGCTCCGGGAGGTGCCAGCCGCGCGGCCGGGTGACCACCGTCGGGCGGCGCACGTCGGTGCGCAGCGCGTACGGCTTGCCGGCGGGCGACGTGTAGGCCAGCGTGCCGAGCGCGGCGTCGCGCAGGTTCTTCACGCCGCCGACGACGTTGTCCCAGGTGGGGCTCGTGGCGTCCTCGAGGTCGGCGAGCCAGACCCTGGCGCCCGAGTTCAGGGCGTTGATCGCCATCTTCGGCGGCGCGGCGGGCCCCGTGATCTCGACGCGGCGGTCGAGCAGCGCCTCGGGCGCGGATGCCACGTGCCAGTCGCCCTCGCGGACGTCGCGCGTCTCGGGCAGGAAGTCGAGCGTGCCGCCGCGGGCGATGCGCTCGCGCCTGGCCTGCCGCTCGGCGAGGAGCCCCGCGCGGGTTCCCGCGAAGCGCCGGTGCAGTTCGGCGACGAAGGCGAGCGCCTCGGGCGTGAGGATCTCGTCGGCGCCGACGACGGTCGACGTGCGGGTGATCTCGACGGCGGGGGCCTGGGCGGCCGGCGGGGCCTGGACGGCTGGGGTGGTCATGCTGCGGATTCCTCCTGTGCGGGTGCGGTGCGGTGCGCGGCGGCGACGACCGCCTCGGCGACGACGCGTGCGACGTCGGGGTCGAACACGCTCGGGATGATGAAGCTCGCGTTGAGCTCGTCCTCGCCGACGCACGAGGCGATCGCCTCGGCGGCGGCCACGAGCATCGCGGGCGTGATGTCGACGGCGCCGGCGTCGAGCAGTCCGCGGAAGAAGCCGGGGAACGCGAGCACGTTGTTGATCTGGTTCGGGAAGTCGCTGCGGCCCGTGGCCACGACCGCGGCGTGCCGCGCGGCGACGACCGGGTCGACCTCGGGGTCGGGGTTCGCCATGGCGAACACGATCGACCCTTCGGCCATCGCGGCGATCTCGGCCTCGCCGAGGAGGTTCGGCGCGCTCACGCCGATGAACACGTCGGCGCCGACGAGCACCTCGGCGAGCGTGCCGTGCACGCCTTGCCGGTTCGTGTTCTCGGCGATCCAGGTGCGGTGCGGGTCGTCGTAGGCCCGGCCGCGGTGGATCGCCCCGGTGCGGCTGCAGGCGACGATGTCGCGTGCGCCCTCGGCGACGAGCAGCTGGATGATGGCCGAGCCGGCCGCGCCGACGCCCGACACGACGATGCGCACGTCGGGGAGCCGCTTGCCCACGAGCCGCAGGGCGTTCACGAGCGCGGCGAGGGTGACGATGGCGGTGCCGTGCTGGTCGTCGTGGAAGACCGGGATGTCGAGCTCCTCGCGGAGGCGGCGCTCGATCTCGAAGCAGCGGGGGGCCGCGATGTCCTCGAGGTTGATGCCGCCGTACACCGGCGCGAGGGCCTTGACGATGCGGATGATCTCCTCGGTGTCCTGGGTGTCGAGCGCGACGGGCCACGCGTCGACGTCGGCGAACTGCTTGAACAGGGCCGCCTTGCCCTCCATGACCGGGATCGACGCCAGCGCCCCGATGTTGCCGAGCCCGAGCACCGCGGACCCGTCGGTGACGACGGCGATGGTGTTGCCCTTGACGGTGAGGCGGCGGGCGTCGGCCTGCTGCTCGGCGATGGCGAGGCAGACGCGCGCGACGCCCGGGGTGTAGGCCCGGGAGAGGTCGTCGCGGTTGCGCAGTGGCGTCTTCGGCACGATCTCCAGCTTGCCACCGGCGTGCAGCCTGAAGGTGCGATCCGCGACATCGTGCACGATCACGCCCTCGCGGGCGGCCAGCGCCTCGGCGACCTGCGCGGCGTGCTCGGCGCTCGCGGCGTAGCAGGTGAGGTCGACGAGCACGCGGTCGCCCGTGGACTCGCTCACGTCGACGGCGGTGACCACGGCCCCCGCATCGGCGACCGTGACGACGAGTTCGCTCGTCGCCGTGACGCCCGCGGGCGCCTCGACGCGCAGCTGGATGGAATAGCCGGGACTCGGGTTCGCCATCGAAAGTCCTTCCCGGATGGCGTGGCCACCCTCGGTCATGAAAACCATTGGCACAAGTTTTCGTATGATGGACATTATTCTCTGCTATTCGGAAACACAAGCCCACGATGCAAAAATCCCGGGCCGTCGACACGGCGTGCGGTATCTTGTCTGAACCCGAAGACTTCCGCGATGCGGATAACTCGTGCCGCGCCGGAGCGTGCGGATCGCGAGCTCGAACGAACTGGAGCAGCACGGATGGCCGACAGCCCGACCGAAGGCGTCAAGTCTGTCGCCCGAGTCTTCGACCTCCTCGAACTCATCGCCGACGCGGGCGGCGACGTGACGCTGAGCGAGCTCTCGGCCATGGCCGAACTGCCGCTGCCCACGATCCACCGCCTGCTCCGCACGCTCGTCTCGCTCGGGTACGCGCGCCAGCTCGCGAACCGCCGCTACGCGCTCGGCCCTCGGCTCGTGCGCCTCGGCGAAGTGGCGAACCGCCAGTTCGGCCAGCTCGCGAAGCCCCAGCTGAAAGACCTCGTGTCACGCCTCGGCGAGACCGCCAACCTCGCCACGATCGACGGCGACCAGGTCATCTACGTCTCGCAGGCCCCGTCGCCGCACGCCATGCGCATGTTCACCGAGGTCGGCCGCCGCTCGGGCCTGCACAACACCGGCGTCGGCAAGGCGATCCTCTCCCAGTTCGACGACGAGGTCGTGCGCGACATCGTCGCGCGCACCGGACTCCCGAAATCGACGGAGTACTCGATCGACTCGGTCGACGCCCTCCTCGAAGACCTGCACCTCAGCCGCGAACGCGGCTACGCGATCGACGACAACGAGCAGGAGATCGGCGTGCGCTGCTACGCCATGACCGTGCCCGGCGCGCCCGTGCCGACCGCCGTCTCGGTCTCGGGCCCGGTCGCACGCGTCGACGAGGCCTTCGCCGAGCGGGCGATCCCCGTGCTGCGCGAGATCGTCCAGGACATCTCGGCCGCGACCGCCTGAGGCCGGGCTCCCACTCCGCCGCCCGTGCGCGGCGCTCGCCGGCGCGCGTCCGGACGTGTCGGATGCCGCGGCATCCGCTCTGCTCGCGACCCTTGACGGCACCCGCCGACCTCGCTTACGCTTTCCGTAATTCAGAAATGCACTTCCGCATCTCGGAATTGAGCGGAGAGGAGCGAGACATGTCCCACTACCCCGAGGAGCGCGGCGTCGTCGCCCGCCCCTACGCGTTCACCGCCTCCAACGTGATCGACCCCGACATCCACATGCCGGCGCGCATGACCAGGGAGCCCGGTCGATTCGCGCGACTCATGCACCGCATGCCGGTGCTCCGCTGGCTCACGCCATGAGGTGATATCCGCTCTACGGAATCTTGATTTCGAAGAGCAAGAAGTTCTTGCTTCAGACGCAGTATCATCGAGATGACTGCCCGAAGCAGGCGCGGTGCGAGGTGGGGCCATCGGGGCCCCGGTGCCGCAGGTGTCGATGCCGACACCGAATCCGAGGAGATCCGATGCCAGACATCGCCGTCACCGTCAACGGGGCCGTCCGCCCCCTCAACGGAGTCCCCGCCCACACCACCGCCCTCGACTGGCTCCGCGAAACGGGCCTGCCGGGCAGCAAGGAGGGCTGCGCCGAGGGCGAATGCGGCGCCTGCGCGATGCTGCTCGCCACGCCCACCGCCGACGGCGGCACCGCCTGGACCCCCGTCAACGCGTGCCTGGTGCCCGTGGCCGCCCTGAACGGCCAGGAGATCGTCACGGCCGAGGGCCTCGGCGGCACCGAAGACCTGCACCCCGTGCAGGCGAAGCTGGCCGAGGCCGGCGGCTCCCAGTGCGGCTACTGCACGCCCGGCTTCGCGTGCAGCATGGCCGGCGAGTACTACCGAGCGGACCGCGCGCCCGCGAGCTCCCACGACGAGGGCTGCCCGGCCGACGCGGCGCCCGGCGCGCCCGGCGCCTCCGGGGCATCCGGCGCCGCCGACGCCGAGCACGGCCCCAACGGGTTCGACCTGCACTCACTGAGCGGCAACCTCTGCCGCTGCACCGGCTACCGGCCCATCCGCGACGCCGCGTACACGCTCGGCTTCCCCGAGGCGGGCGACGAACTCGCCGAGCGGCGTCGCCGCCCGGCACCCGATCCCGTGCCCACCGACGTCGAGGTCGACGGCAGCCGCTTCGTGCGGCCCGCGAGCCTCGCCGACACGCTCCGCATCCTCGACGAGGAGCCGACCGCCGTGCTCGTCGCCGGATCCACCGACTGGGGCGTCGAGGTGAACCTCCGTGGCCGCCGGGCACCGCTCGTCGTCGCGATCGAGCAGCTCGACGAGCTCCGCACGCTCACCGTCGCCGACGACGTCGTCGAGATCGGCGCGGCCCTCTCGCTCAGCGAGATCGAGCGCCGCCTCGACGGCCGGGTGCCGCTGCTCGCCAAGCTCTTCCCGCAGTTCGCGTCTCGGCTCATCCGCAACCGCGGCACCATCGGCGGCAACCTCGGCACCGGCTCCCCCATCGGCGACACCCCGCCGGCCCTCCTCGCCCTCGGCGCGAGCCTCGTGCTCGCGTCCGTCGACGGCGAGCGCGAGGTCGACCTCGCCGACTACTTCACCGGCTACCGCCAGACGGTCCGCGCGAGGAACGAGCTGATCCGCTCCATCCGCATCCCGCTCCCGCTCGCCGAGATCACCGCGTTCCACAAGATCGCCAAGCGTCGCTTCGACGACATCTCGAGCGTCGCCGTCGCGTTCGCCCTCGACCTCCGCGACGGCGTGGTCGTCGACGCCCGCATCGGCCTCGGCGGCGTCGCGGCGACCCCGCTGAGGGCTCGCGACACCGAGGCCGCGCTCATCGGCCGGCCGTGGAACATCGCCACCGTGCGCGCCGCCTCCGCGGTGCTGCGCACCGAGGGCACGCCCATGTCCGACCACCGCGCGAGCGCGGAGTACCGCTCCCACATGCTCGGCACCTCGCTGCTGAAGCTCTACAGCGCGACCGTCATCGAATCCAAGGAGGTCTCGGCATGAGCGCCCTCGCCGAACGCCCCGCGAACCCCGTCGTCGGCCTGCGCGCCACCCACGAGAGCGCGAAGCTCCACGTGACCGGCGCCGCGATGTACACCGACGACCTCGCCGCGCAGACCGTCGGCACGCTGACCGCCTGGCCCGTGCAGTCCACGAACGCGCACGCGAGGGTGAGCGTCGACGTCGCGTCCGCCTATGACGTCCCCGGCGTCGTGCGCGTGCTCACCGCCGACGACGTGCCCGGCGTGAACGACGCCGGCATCAAGCACGACGAGCCGCTCTTCCCGAGCGAGGCCATGTTCTACGGGCACGCGCTCGTCTGGGTGCTCGGCGAGACCCAAGAGGCCGCCCGCCTCGGCGCCGAGGCCGTGCGCGTCGAGTACGAACCGCTCCCCTCGTACGTCACCGTCCGCGACGCCATCGCGGCCGAATCCTTCCAGGGCATCGCGCGCACGGTCGCGCGCGGCGACGCGGCCTCGGCCATGGCGGCATCCGACCGCGTCTTCGAAGGCGTCACCGAGTTCGGCGGGCAGGAGCACTTCTACCTCGAGACGCACGCCTCGTTCGCGATCCGCGACTCCGAGGGCCAGTACTTCGTGCAGTGCTCGACGCAGCACCCCTCCGAGACGCAGGAGATCGTCGCGCACGTGCTCGACATCCCGAGCAACGAGGTCACCGTGCAGTCGCTGCGCATGGGCGGCGCGTTCGGCGGCAAGGAGATGCAGCCGCACGGATTCGCGGCCATCGCGGCGCTCGGCGCGAAGCTCACCGGCCGGCCGGTGCGCCTGCGCCTGAACCGCACGCAGGACATCACGATGACCGGCAAGCGGCATCCGTTCCACATCGAGTGGAAGGCGGGCTTCGACGCCGACGGCATGATCCAGGCGCTCGAGGCCACCCTCACCGCCGACGGCGGCTGGAGCATCGACCTCTCCGAGCCCGTGCTCGGCCGTGCGCTCTGCCACCTCGACAACGCCTACTGGATCCCGAACGTGCACGCCGACGGGCGCATCGCGAAGACGAACAAGACCTCGCAGACCGCGTTCCGCGGGTTCGGCGGCCCGCAGGGCGTGTTCCTCATCGAGGACATCCTCGGCCGGGTCGCCCCGCAGCTCGGCCTCGCGCCGGCCGACCTGCGCCGTCGCAACTTCTACCGGCCGGGCCAGTCGACCCCGTACGGGCAGCTCGTGAAGGACGCCGAGCGCATCGACGCGATCTGGAGCGAGCTCCTCGCCGACAGCGACTTCACCGCCCGCCGCGCCGAGATCGACGCGTTCAACGCCGCACACCACGACGTCAAGCGCGCCCTGTCGATCACGCCCGTGAAGTTCGGCATCTCGTTCAACTTCGCCGCGTTCAACCAGGCGGGCGCCCTCGTGCACGTCTACAAGGACGGCTCGGTGCTCATCAACCACGGCGGCACCGAGATGGGGCAGGGCCTGCACACGAAGATGCTCCAGGTCGCGGCCACCGCGCTCGGGCTCGAACTGCACCAGGTGCGCCTCGCCCCGACCCGCACCGACAAGGTGCCGAACACCTCCGCGACTGCGGCCTCCTCCGGCGCCGACCTCAACGGCGGCGCGGTGAAGAACGCGTGCGAGCAGATCCGCGAGCGCATCGCCAAGGTCGCCGGACGCCTGCTCGGCGTCGACGAGCGCGACGTGCGCTTCGAGGGCGGATTCGTCACCGGCCTCGGCAAGGCCGATCGCCTGCCGTTCGCCGAGGTCGTGAACGCCGCGTACCTGCAGCGCGTGCAGCTCTGGGCCGCGGGCTACTACCGCACCGAGGGCCTGCACTGGAATCCCGACCTCATGCAGGGCTCGCCGTTCAAGTACTTCGCCTACGGCTGCGCGGCCACCGAGGTCGAGGTCGACGGCTTCACGGGCGCCTACCGGGTGCGCCGCGTCGACATCGTGCACGACGTCGGCGACTCGCTCTCGCCCATGATCGACATCGGCCAGGTCGAGGGCGCCTACGTGCAGGGCCTCGGCTGGCTCACGCTCGAGGAACTGCGCTGGGACGAGTCCGACGGGCCGCACCGCGGACGACTGAAGACCCAGTCGGCGAGCACGTACAAGCTGCCGAGCTTCTCGGAGATGCCCGAGGAGTTCAACGTGCGCCTGTTCGAGCGGGCGACGGAGTCCGGTGCCGTGTACGGCTCGAAGGCCGTCGGCGAGCCGCCGTTCATGCTCGCGTTCAGCGCCCGCGAGGCGATCCGCGAGGCCGTGGGCGCCTTCGGTCCCACGGGGCACAGCGTCGAGCTCGGCTCGCCCGCGACCCCCGAGGCCGTGTACTGGGCGATCGAGGCCGCACGCGAGGCGGCGTCGCTCGCCGATGCGCCCTCGGGTGCGCCGACCGAAGCGGTAGCGCAGCCGACGACGGATGCCGCGGGCGAGCCCGCTGCGGCCCGCGAGACGGTGCGCATCTGATGGTCTCGCGCCCCCTGGATTGGCTGGACGCGCTACGGCGGCTGCGCGAGGAGCGCACCCCCGCGGTCGTCGTGACGCTGGCCATGGTGCGCGGCCACGCGCCCCGCAACGGCGGCGCGAAGCTCGTCGTCTCCCCGACCGAGCTCTTCGGCACGGTCGGGGGCGGCAACCTCGAGGCGACCGCCGTGCGACGGGCGCGCGACCTGCTCGCGACGGGCGGCGTTGAACCCGAGCTGCTGACGCTCACGCTCAGCGACAAGGCCGTCACCGAGTACGGCGTGCAGTGCTGCGGAGGAGAGGTCACCATGCTGCTCGAACCGGTGCGCGTCGTGCCGTCGGTCGCCGTGTTCGGCGTCGGCCACGTGGGCCTCGAGCTCGCCCGCATCCTCGCCCGCCACGAGCTCGACCTGCATCTCGTCGACTCGCGGGCCGAGATGCTCGCGCCCGAGCGCCTGGGCGTGCCCGACGCCGACGGACGCCTCGTCGGCGGACCGCTCGCCGACGCCGTGGCCGGCGTGCACCTGCACCACGAGCCGGTGCCGGAGGCCGCCCTCGCCGACCTCGAGACGGGCGCGCACGTGCTCATCATGACCCACGACCACGTCGAGGACCTGGCGATCACCGAGACCGCGCTGCGCACCGAGGGGCTCGGCTCGATCGGGCTCATCGGGTCGTCGTCGAAGTGGTCGCGGTTCCGCGTGAAGCTGCTCGACCTCGGGCACGACGAGGCGTCGCTCGCGCGCGTGACGACGCCCATCGGCATCCCCGAGGTCTCGGGCAAGGCGCCCGCGGTCGTCGCGGTGAGCGTGGCGGCTCGCGTCCTGCAGCTCATCGACGACGCCGGCCGGCCGGCGGGCGTCGGCTCGGTCGATGCGGCCGGGACGGTCGACGCGGCCCCCGCCCCCGAACCGGCCGACGAGCCCGCGCTTCCGGTCACGCACCCCTCCGCCGGTCGATGAGCGCGGCCCCGTCGAGGTCCGCGGTCGTCACCGGGGCCGGAACCGGCATCGGGCGGGCCGTCGCACGTGCCCTCCTCGCCGACGGATGGGGCGTCACGCTCGTCGGCCGTCGACTCGCTCCCCTGCTCGAGGCGGCCTCGGTCGACGCCGGGCCGCACGCCGACGCGCTCGCGGTTCCGGCCGACGTGACGGATGCCGCGGGCGTCGAGACGGTGTTCTCGGCGCACGTGGCGCGCTTCGGTCGACTCGACCTGCTCGTGAACAACGCGGGCTCGTTCGGGACGGCGGCGGATGTCGGCGAGCTCTCGCCCGACGACTGGCAGGCCGTGCTCGCGGTCAACGTGACGGGTGCCGTGCTCTGCGCGGGCGCCGCGTTCCGACAGATGTCCGCGCAGACCCCGCCGGGGGGCCGCATCGTGAACAACGCCTCGGTCTCGGCGCAGTCGCCGCGCCCGCGGTCGGTCGCCTACACCACGACGAAGCACGCGATCTCGGGGCTCTCGAAATCGATCGAGCTCGACGGGCGCGCGCACGAGATCACGTGCACGCAGCTCGACATCGGCAACGTTCGCACCGGGCTGCTCGACGGCATCGTCGGCGAGGGCGCGCTGCAGGCCGACGGCAGCCGCCTCGTCGAGCCGACCATGGAGGCGGACCCGCTCGCCCGGCTCCTCGTGCACGTCGCGAACCTGCCGCTCGGCGTGAGCGTGCCGCACCTGACCGTCACGGCTGCGGGCATGCCGCTCATCGGCCGAGGCTGACCCGCCGTCGTACCAGGGCGAGCGGCAGGGTCGCGAGCGAGACGCCCGCGGCTGCGAGCAGCGCGACGGGGAACGAGAACCCGGCGGCGAGCGCACCGACGACGACCGCGCCGACGCCCGTGCCCGCGTCGAAGCCGATGTTCCAGACCGCGCTCGCGAGCAGCGTGTCGCGGGGCCCGACCGCGGCGAACGCCTCGCCGAGGGTGAGGTTCTGCAGGCCCCCGTACGCGACGCCCACGAGCGCGGCACCGCCGAGCAGCGCCCAGCCGAGGGTCGCCTCGGCGTCGACGACCGCCCATGCGGTGAGCGAGAGGCCTGCGACGGTGCAGAGCACGAGCGGCCACATGAGCGCGCGGGCCGAGAAGCGGTCGGCGGGGCCGCCGATGAGCCACCTGGTCAGCGCCGCCATGCCCGTCAGCCCGAACAGCGCCACAGCGGTGAGCACCTCGTCGCCCGACATCTGGGGCAGAAAGGTGATCAGTGCGCCGCCGGCGAGCGTGACCGCGATGAGGATCGCGACCGGTCGGAAGAGTGCGACGAACGCCGCCCGGGCGCCCTGCGACGCATGCACGTGCTCGGTCGGATGCGGCGGCAGGGCCGCGAGGTGACGGGCGAGGCGCACGGCGGGGACGATACCGAGCAGCGGCACGGCGGCCGCGAGGAAGACGGGCGCGTACCCGAGGTGCTCCGCGACCACCGGCGCGAGCGGCAGCAGCACGAGCTGCGGACCGGCGATCGCGAGTCCCCACGCTCCGAGCGCGCGCCCACGACGCGCGGGCTCGATGAGCTCGGCCACGGCGCTCGATCCGGCGACCGTGAGCACCGCGAACCCGAGTCCGCGCACACCCGACCAGAAGAGCACCGGGCCGAGGTCGGCCGAGACGAGCATGAGCGGGGCAGGGAGGCCGAGCAGCACGAGGCCCGTCACGAGCACGGGGGCCCAGCCGAAGCGCCCGAGCGCGGCGGGCACCATGGTCTGCCCGGCGACGGTCGCGAACATGAAGAGGCCCGTGACCCACCCGGCCCCGACGAGTCCCGAGCCGCCCTCGACCGCCCAGAGCGGCGCGACCGGCAGCAGCACGGCGTACCCGGCGAAGCCGAGGGCGGTCACGGCGAGCAGGGCCGGCATTCCGGTCGCCCGCCAGACCGATGCCGAGGGAGCGGGCGTGGTGGTCATCGCTCCATCCTCTCCTGAAGTCCTTCCGGACACGGTGCCGGTGCACGTGCGTCGAACGGGGCGACGCCGACGGCCCTGCGCATGAAGGACGCCCCGCACCGGCTCGCGAGGAGTCGGTGCGGGGCGTCGTCACGGCCGCATCGTCGAGGCCGGGGCTCCGAGCATCGGAGCGCTCAGGGCCGCTACCCGCCGATGCCGATGATCGACTCGATGGGCCCGCGCACGAAGTACAGCGCGAAGCCGGCGGCGACCACCCAGAGCAGCCAGTGCACCTTGCGACCGCGACCGGAGGCCGCGTTGATCAGCGCCCACGTGATGAACCCGATGCCGATGCCGTTCGCGATCGAGTACGTGAGCGGCATCGTCACGATCGTGAGGAAGGCCGGCAGCGCGATCGAGAACTTTCGGAAGTCGATCTCGCGCACCTGCGCCATCATCATCGCGCCGACCACCACGAGCGCGGCGGAACCGACCTCGATCGGCACCACGAGCGTGAGCGGCGTGAGGAAGGTCGAGGCGAAGAACAGCAGGCCGGTCACGACCGAGGCGAGCCCGGTTCGCGCACCTTCGCCGATACCGGACGCGCTGTCGACGAACACCGTGTTCGACGAGGTCGAGGTCATGCCGCCGACGATCGCGCCCGTGCCCTCGACGATGAACGCCGAACGCAGGCGCGGGAACGTGCCGTCCTTGTGCGCGACCCCGGCGTTCTTCGCGAGGCCCGTCATCGTGCCCATCGCGTCGAAGAAGTTCGTGAACACGAGCGTGAACACGAGCATCGTCGCCGAGAGCACGCCGATGCGCTCGAACGCGCCGAACACGTCGAACTGCCCGACGAGGCCGAAGTCGGGAACCGTGAAGATCTGCGACGGCAGCTCGGGGGTCGTCATGTGCCAGCCGCCCGGCTCCTCGAAGCTCGGTCCGAGCTTCAGGATCGACTGCGCGATGATCGCGACGATGGTCGTCGCGACGATGCCGATCAGGATGCCGCCGGGCACCTTGCGCGCGACGAGGATGCCGATGAGCACCACGCCGAGCAGGAAGATCGCCGTCGGCACCGAGGTGATCGAGCCCGCGTCGCCGAGCTGCACGGGCGGGCCGGCCGGGGTGCGGTTCACGAACCCGCTGTCGACGAAGCCGATGAACGCGATGAACAGGCCGATGCCGACCGTGATCGCCGCCTTCAGCGCCTTCGGGACGGCACGGAAGATCGCCGTGCGCGCGCCGGTGGCCCCGAGCAGCACGATGATGACGCCGTTGATGACGACGAGGCCCATGGCCTCCTGCCAGGTGACGTTGCCCACGACGGAGACGGCGAGGAAGGAGTTGATGCCGAGGCCCGCGGCGATCGCGAACGGGAGCCGGGCGACGACGCCGAACAGGATCGTCATGACGCCGGCGGTCAGGCCGGTCGCGGCGCCCACCTGCGCGGGGTCGAGGATGTGGCCGGTGACGTCGGGCGCACCGCCGATGATGAGCGGGTTGAGGATGACGATGTAGGCCATCGTGACGAACGTGACGATGCCGCCGCGGATCTCACGGCCGAACGTCGAGCCGCGCTTCGTGATCTCGAAGAAGCGGTCGATGCCGCCCCTGATCGTCGGCGGCGTCTCGGGTTCGGGGGTGCCCGCGTCTTCGCGGACGGTGGTCGATTGTGACACTTGGTGGATCTCCTGCTCAGTAGTCGATACGAGAGATGGTGCTGTTCCACTCGGTGAACGGAGCCACGCGCTGATCGGCGCCGAGGTCGATGTTCGCGACCGGCATGATCGCCCGGTCTTCGCTGCCGCCCTCGAAGTAGCGGTAGAAGACGGCGTCGTCGAAGCCCGCGTCCGCCGCGTCGTCGCGGCCGGCCGCGAAGTACACGCGGTCGATGCGGGCCCAGAGCGATGAGGCGAGGCACATGGGGCACGGTTCGCAGCTCGTGTACAGCGTCGCACCGCTGAGGTCGAACGTGCCCTGGCCCTGGCAGGCGTTGCGGATGGCCGAGACCTCCGCGTGCGCCGTCGGGTCGAGGTTGGCCGTGACGCGGTTGACGCCCTCGTAGACGCTGCCGTCTGCGGTGACGACGACGGCACCGAACGGGCCGCCGTTCTCGCGCACGTTCTGCGTGGCGAGTTCGACGGCGTGGGCGAGGTACGCGGCGGCGGCCTGCGCCGGGTCGGTCGGGGGTGCGGGCTGTGTGGTGCTGGCGAACGTGTCCATGGTGAGTCGAGCTTCCTTGCTGTCTCGCCGGGTCGAGGAGCCCGAGCGTTCGGGATGCCTCGTCGGGTGGATCCTCTTCGATCCGGCGGGGGTCTTCGTCAGGGTGAGTGGTGCGGCGTGCGGACCTTGTGGGGCCGGTGACTGCGGGATCGACGATAACAGCCGAAACGGCACTTCGCCACACTTTTTTGGAATGTTGTTTCCGGACTGTGAAAGTCTTACGGGAGGGATTCGGCCTCCCCGGTGTTAGCGTTGACGCCACGAAAGGGGTTCGCATGACGCACGAGGCGACGAAGCCGGCCGCCGCGCCGGTGCGCCTCGGCATGCCCGCCCCGCCACGCCCGGTCGGGCCCGCGCGGCCCGCGCGGCCCGCACCCGCGACATCCGCCCGACGCCTGCCCTCGACCGGGGGCCTCAGCGACCTGCGCGGCCGGCCCCTTCGCGACCTGCGCATCTCGGTGACCGACCGCTGCAACTTCCGCTGCGTGTACTGCATGCCGAAGGAGGTGTTCGGCCGCGACTACGCGTTCCTCGACCGCGACGAGCTCCTCAGCTTCGAGGAGATCACCCGCATCGCCCGCGTCGCCGCCGCACACGGCGTCGAGAAGCTGCGCCTCACCGGAGGCGAACCGCTGCTGCGACGCGGCATCGAAGAACTCATCGCCGGGCTCGCCGAGCTGCGCACGCCCGACGGCCGCCCCCTCGAGATCGCGCTCACGACGAACGGCTCGGCGCTCGCGATGAAGGCGGCCTCGCTCAAGGCGGCCGGCCTCACCCGCGTCACCGTGTCGCTCGACTCGCTCGACGAGGCGCTGTTCCAGTCGATGAACGACGTGCGGTTCCCGGTCGGCCGCGTGCTCGACGGCATCCGGGCTGCCCACGACGCCGGACTCGGCCCCGTGAAGGTCAACATGGTCGTCAAGCGCGGCCTCAACGACCACGAGATCCTGCCCATGGCCGAGCACTTCAAGGGCACCCCGTTCACGCTGCGCTTCATCGAGTACATGGATGTCGGCACCTCCAACGGGTGGGAGCTCGGCGAGGTCGTCCCGTCCTCCGAGATCGTCGCGCGCATCGGCGAGCGGATGCCGCTCGAGCCGCTCGGGGCGACCGCCCCCGGCGAGACGGCCGCGCGCTGGCGCTACGCCGACGGCGAGGGCGAGATCGGCGTCATCTCGAGCGTCACCCAGGCGTTCTGCGGCACCTGCAACCGGGCGCGCATCTCGACCGAGGGGCGCCTGTTCACGTGCCTCTTCGCCTCCGAGGGGCACGACCTTCGGGCACTCCTCCGCGGCGGCGTCGACGACGCCGGCCTCGCCGACGCGATGGGCGCGATCTGGGGTGCGCGCGACGACCGCTACTCCGAGGTGCGGGCGACGCTCACGCCCGAACTGCGTGCCGCCCGCCCGAAGATCGAGATGAGCTACATCGGCGGATGACGCGCGGACCTGCCTCGAGTTGCAGGAAGAATCGGTCGACACCCCGCGCATCGATGGCGTCCGGCCCGCGTGCCCCCTCGAACTTCCTGCAACGTCAGCGCTGCACGAGGTCGTCGGCGACGCTCGCGAAGCGGTCGATGCCCCCGACGAGGAACACGACGTCGGCGTGACCGCGCTCGAGGAGCACGCGCGCGGCCCGGCGAGAACGCAGGTCCTGCTCGCAGTACACGATGAGCGGGGCGTCGCCGGACTCAGGTTCCGCGCCCGCGACGAGGTCGCCGAGGGGCAGCAGCTCGCTGCCGGCGATGCGGCGCAGCGACGCCTCGTACGGCTCGCGCACGTCGAGCAGGCGCAGCGCCTCGCCGCCGCGCACGCGAGCGAGCACCTCGGCGGCGGTGACCCCGCGCGGCGCCGGCGTGCCCGACGCGCGTGCGGATGCGGCATCCGCCCCGGCGCCCTCGCCGTCGACCGCACCGTCGGCGGCCGCGTCGTCGCCCGCATCGCCGGGCGCGCGCACCCCGCAGAACACCTCGTAGTCGATGAGCGACGTGATCTCGGGCGCATCGGCGACCGCCTCGTACGCGATCTCGCGCGAGCGGCCGGTGAGGGTGTCGACGGTGATGACGCGGCCGAGCAGCGGCTCGCCGACCCCGGTCACGATCTTCACGACCTCGGTCGACATGAGCGCGCCGACGAGCGCGCAGATGCTCGGCAGCACCCCGCCCTGTTCGCACGAGAGCACCTCGTCGGGCGACGGCGGAACCGGGAACAGATCGCGGTAGGTCGGCCCGAACTCGCGCCACGAGACGCCGGCCTGCCCGTGGAACCGCAGGATCGAACCCCACACCAGCGGGATGCCGGCGAGCACCGCCGCATCGTTCGCGAGGTACCGCGTCGGGAAGTTGTCGCTGCCGTCGACGAGCAGGTCGTAGTCGGCGAGGAGGTCGAGCAGGTTCGCCGACGTGAGGCGATCGCGGTGACGGATGACGCGGCACGACGGATCGATCGCCGCGACCGTGTCGGCGAGCGAGTCGACCTTCGCGCGCCCGAGGTCGGCGACGCCGTGGCTGACCTGGCGGTGCAGGTTCGAGAGCTCGACGGTGTCGTCGTCGGCGAGTCCGATGGTGCCGACCCCGCTGCCCGCGAGGTAGGGCACGAGGGCGCTGCCGAGGCCGCCGGCGCCGATCACGAGCACGCGGGCCGCGGCGAGGCGGCGCTGCGCGAGCTCGCCGAAGCCCGGCAGCATGAGCTGCCGGCTGAAGCGCGAGACCTGCGCCCCCGTGAGCGGAGGACCGGGCTGCACGAGCGGGCCCGGGCGTGTGAGGGCCGGCGACACGGGATCCATGCAGCCATCCTCGCACGCGGCTCGGCGCCGACGGCGGGAGGGGGCGGGTGCCAGGGGGCGGGTGCCAGGGGACGGGACGGACCCGGCGGGCAGGGCGGGCCGGGCGCCCCGGAGCCCAGCGCGTGACGGGGCGCGACGCAGGGCGACGGCGAGGCATCCGCTCGCGGGTTAGCATCGAAGCCATGACCGCCGTGACCGTCCGCTACTTCGCCGCCGCCGCCGAGGCCGCCGGACGCGAAGAGGAGCTCGTCGAGCTCGAGGGCGCGGCGACCGTCGGCGACCTGCGCGAGATACTCCTCGCCCGGTACGGTGCCCCGATGGAGCGCGTGCTGCGCTCGGGCTCGTTCCTCGTCGGCGGGCGCGTCGAGCGCGACCCTGCGGCGGCGCTCACCGAGCGGGTCGACATCCTGCCGCCGTTCGCCGGCGGGTAGGCCCGGGCGTTCGCCGTCGGGCTCTCCGGGGCCGGCGCGCGCCGCTCACAACCCGAGCCGCTCCAGCAGGTCGTTGCCGAACACGCGGTTCGGGTCGAGGCGGTCGCGCAGGGCGGCGAAGTCGGCCAGACGCGGGTAGACCCGCGACATCCGACCGTCTGCGACGGCCGAGGCGACGTCGAACAACTTGCCCCAGTGCGGGCGCGCGTCGAACGGGGCGAGCGCGGCCTGCAGCGCGGGCAGCAGCGCCTCGACGGCGGGAGCGTCGGGCAGCCATGTGAAGTGCACCCCCACGGCGGGCGTGCCGTACGAGGACGAGAGCCACAGCGCATCGGCCGCGACCGTGCGGATCTCGCACACCTGCAGCAGCGGCGCGATACGCGGCGCCAGGGCGCGCACCGCTTCGATCGCGTCGGCGGCATGTGCGCGGGGCACGAGGAACTCCGACTGCAGCTCGTCGCCGTTCGAGGGCGTGAAGCCGAGCTTGAAGTGCGGCAGGCGGTCGAACCATCGGCCCGGCACGCCGAGCTGGTCGGTGCAGTGCTCGGCCGAGACGTCGGGCAGCGGATGCCGCTTCACGGTCGCCGCGCGTACGCCCATCTCCTCGAGCAAGGCGGGTGCCGCGGGCGTGATGCCGGATGCCGCGGCCTGCGCGAGCGTCGATCCGTCGATCTTCGCCCTTCCGGGAGTCTCGAAGGGCGGAGATCGACGGATCGAGGATGCATCCGGGCGGAATGGGGTGATGCTCGAGGCATCCGTTCGCTGTTTGAGCCAGAGCTGGTCGATCACGTCGGGGTCGCGCCACGTGGTGAACAGGCTCGTCGACGTGGCGAGGCCCGTGACGGCGTCGAGGTCGGCGAGCACCGCGTCGAGCGGCAGGCGCTCGAACACGCGCTGGGCGACGTCGTAGGTCGGCAGGACGTCGAGCTCGAGCGAGGTCACGACGCCGAGCGCCCCGAGGGCGACGACCGCGCCGTCGAAGTCGGCGTCGCCGCGGCGGAGGGTGCGCATCGAGCCGTCGGCCGTGACGAGATCGAGCGCCGCGACCGCCGTCGCGAGCGAGCCGAGCCCGTCGCCGGATCCGTGCGTGCCCGTGGCGACCGCGCCGCCCACCGAGATGTGCGGCAGCGAGGCGAGGTTCGCGAGCGCCCACCCCTCGCGGTCGATCGCCTCGGCGAGCTCGCCGTAGCGGATGCCCGCCGACACCCGCACGGTGCGCGCGTCGGGGTCGAGCTCGACGCGCGCCGGCAGGCCCGCCGTCTCGACGAGCACCCCCTCGGTGTCGGCGATGCGGTTGAACGAGTGCCGCGAGCCGAGCGCGCGCACCCGGGTTCCGTCGTGCGCTGCGGCGGCGACGACCTCGGCGAGCTCGTCGACCGAGGCCGGCCTCGCGACGCGCGCGGCGCCGTACTCGAGATTGCCCGCCCAGTTGCGCTCGGTCATCGTGCTCCCTCGGATCGTCGTGCCGCCCGTGCCGCCCTGTTGCAGGAAACGAGGACCTCTCCCCCGCTGTGAGCGGGGATGGCGCCTCGTTTCCTGCACGGTAGCAGGGCGAGCGGATGCCGCGCGTCGGGGACGTGCGGCAGGCGGCGTGCACCCGCGGCGCGCACGGCACGCACGGCCCGCACGCCCGTCACCACCGCACGACGGGCCACCCGTCGTCTTCCCACTCGAGGTCGGCGACCGCGAGCCGGAACGCGCCCCCGGCGTCGGCGTCGTAGTAGTGGAACGCGATCACGTCGCCCCAGACGGACTGCCCTCCCGGCCCGACGCGCGATCCGTCGGTCGCGAGCAGCGGCGTGCCGCCGTCTTCGAGGAGCGGCACCCCGTCGCGGTCGAGGAACGGCCCGGTCGGGGCATCCGCTCGGCCGACGGCCATGTTGTAGGTGCTCTTCGCGCCCTGGCAGCACGAGTCGCGCGAGACGAAGAGGAAGAAGTCGCCGTCGTGCTCGACGAGGTAGGGCGCCTCGATCGCGTTCGGCGGCGACCCGCGGTCGGCCAGACGCAACGGCTCGTCGTCGCCGGTCGTGGCGTCGGGCGCCGTGCCCGCGGCGCGCAGGCCGCTCGGCCACTCGAGCTCGACCATGCGGATGCCGCTCCAGAACGAGCCGAACGCCATCCACGGGGTGCCGTCGTCATCGGTGATGACGCCGGGGTCGATCGCGTTGAAGTCGTCGGCGGTCGTCGACTCGATGACCGGCCCCCGGTCGACCCACTCGTAGTCGGGGTCGTCGGGGTCGAGCGTCGTGTTCGTCGCGAGCGCGATGAGCGACGTGTTCTTGCCGAACCGCGACGCCGAGTAGTACAGGTACCAGGTTCCGTCGTGGCGCACGAGCTCGGGCGCCCACAGGTTGTCGACGCCCTTCACCGTCTCGGTCAGCCAGTCGGGCTTCTCCTCCCACACCTCGCCGCGGTAGACCCAGTGCTCGCCGTCGCTCGACGAGCGGATCTGCACGTTGCCGTCGGCCACGGTGCCGTTGCCCGTCGAGTACACCCACCAGGTGCCGTCGTCGTCTCGCGCGATCGCCGGGTCATGGGTCGAGAGATCACCGGATGCCGCGTGCACGCCGCCCGTCGCACCGCAGGCGGCGAGGACGGTGACGACCCCTGCCGCGAGCAGCGCGGCGGCGACGCGCCGCACCGACGCGATCAGCCGAGCGCGACGGCCGACCACGACACGGGAGGCAGGGTGATCGTGAGCTCGCCGCCGTCGACCGAGATCGAGTCGTTCGCGGCCGGAGCGACGCGCTCGGGCTCGGCGAGCGTGTTCTTCGCGTACACGTCGTCGTCGGTGAGGGTGTGCGACTCGAGCACCGAGACCTCGCCGAGGCCGCTGACGTCGACCGTGACGGTGATCGCCTCGGTCTGCGAGCGGTTCACGAGGAACACCGCCGACCGGCCCGTCTCGGAGTCGTGCGTGGCGACCGCGTCGACGAGCGGCACCTCGCCGTAGGCCTTCGTCGAGTACTTCGGGGCGTCGAGCTTCAGTTCGAGCGCCTCGCCCTGCGCGAGGCGCGAGGTGATCGAGAACGGGAAGAACGTCGTCTGGCGCCAGGCGATGCCGCCCGGCTCGGTCATGATCGGCGCGATCACGTTGACGAGCTGCGCGAGCGAGGCGCTCGTCACCCGGTCGGCGTGCTTCAGGAGCGAGATCATCAGGTTGCCGAACACGACCGCGTCGGCGACCGAGTAGACGTCCTCGAGCAGGCGCGGGGCGACCGGCCAGTTGTCGAGCCCCGAGATCTTGTCGACGCCGTGGAAGCGCTCGATGTACCAGACGTTCCACTCGTCGAACGAGATGTCGATCGTCTTCGAGCTGCCGTTCACGGCCTTCACGTGGTCGGCCGTGGCGACGACCGACTCGATGAAGCCGTCCATGTCGACCGCCGAGGCGAGGAAGGACCCCAGGTCGCCGTCGCGCTCCTCGTAGTACGCGTGGCACGAGATGTAGTCGACGTCCTCGTAGGCGTGGGTGAGCACGACGCGCTCCCACTCGCCGAACGTCGGCATGTGCGCGCTCGACGAGCCGCACACCACGAGCTCCACCGACGGGTCGAGTTGGCGCATGGCCTTCGCCGTCTGGCTCGCGATCTTGCCGTAGTCGTCTGCCGAGCGGTGGCCGAGCTGCCACGGGCCGTCCATCTCGTTGCCGAGGCACCACATCTTCACGCCGAACGCGTCGGTGCGGCCGTTGTCGATGCGGCGCTGCGAGAGCGCCGTGCCGCCCGCGATGTTCGCGTACTCGAGCAGGTCGAGCGCCTCGAGCGTGCCGCGCGTGCCGAGGTTCACGGCCAGCATCAGGTCGCTGCCGACCTTGTCGAGCCAGTCGGCGAACTCGTGCATGCCGACCTCGTTGGTCTCCGTCGAGTGCCACGCCAGGTCGAGGCGGCGGGGGCGCTCCTCGCGCGGCCCGACCGAGTCCTCCCAGCGGAAGCCCGAGACGAAGTTGCCGCCCGGGTAGCGGATCGTCGAGACCCCGAGCTCTTTCACGAGCTCGATCACGTCGGTGCGGAAGCCGTCGGCGTCGGCCGACTCGTGGCCGGGCTCGTAGATGCCGTCGTACACGTGGCGGCCGAGGTGCTCGACGAACCCGCCGAAGACGCGGCGGTCGATGCGGCCGACCGTGAAGTGCGGGTCGACGGTGAGGCGTGCGGAGGTCATGGTGCTTCTTTCAGGTCGGGCTCGGAGGTCGTGATCCGAGTCGAGGTCGAGGTCGTGGGCCGGTGGGCCGGGGCGCGGGTCGCAGGGCGAGCGGATGCCGCGGCATCCGTCACTTGATCGATCCGATGGCCAGCCCGCCCTGCCAGTAGCGCTGGAGGAACAGGAAGGAGAGCACGAGCGGGATCACCGAGATGAACGCGCCCGAGGTGATGAGGTTCCAGACCTGCTCGCCGCCGGCGCCCGCGTTCGAGAGCGCGGTCCAGCGGTTCAGGCCGACGGTGACGGGCAGCAGCTGCGGGTCGGTGAGCACGGCGAGCGGCAGGAAGAAGTTGTTCCACGTGCCGACGACCGAGAGGAGCAGCACCGTCACGATCGCGGGCTTCAGCATCGGCAGCGCCACCTGGAAGAACGTGCGGATCTCGCCGGCGCCGTCGATGCGGGCGGCCTCGAGCATCTCGTCGGGCACGGCGTCCTGCGTGTAGACGCGCATGAGGTAGACGCCGAACGGGCTGAGCAGCGACGGGAGGATCACGGCCCACGGCGTGTTGATGATGCCGTACTGGCTCAGCAGCATGAACGTCGGGATCACGAGGGCCGTGAGCGGCACCATGACCGAGCCGAGGATGACGCCGAACACGCCGTTGCGCCCGCGGAAGCGGTACTTCGCGAAGCCGTAGCCCGCGAGGATCGCGAGGATCGTCGCCCCGACGCCGCCGGCGAACGCGTAGAGGAACGAGTTCCCGAGCCAGCGCCAGTAGATGCCGCCCTGATGGGTGAACAGCTCGGCGACGTTCGCGAAGAAGGCGAAGTCGCCGTCGAACCAGAACGCGGGGCTGCCGAAGAGGCCCGCGGTGTCCTTCGTCGCGGCGACGAAGAGCCACCAGATCGGCACGATGAAGTAGATCGCGAGGATGATGAGGAACACGTGCGAGCCGATGCGGCGCCCGCCGGAGCGGCGCTTGCCGCGGGGCCCGCGGAAGTCGTGGTCGGGAACGCCCGTCACCGTGGTGAGCGCGTCCTTCGGGGCGGCGTCGTTGGCGAAGATGGCCATCACTTGAGTCCGCTCTGCTTGCGGGTGAGGAAGAGGAAGAGGTACGAACCGGCGAACACGAGGGCGCCGAGCGAGAACGCGATCGCCGAGGCGTAGTTGAACTGGCTGTACGAGAAGGCCAGCGAGTACGCGTACATGTTCGGCGTGTAGGCCGCGTCGATCGCGCCCTGGGCGATGTTGCGCAGCACCACGGGTTCGGTGAAGAACTGGAGCGTGCCGATGAGGGCGAACGTGATGACCATGACCATCGACGAGGAGATCATCGGCAGCTTGATGCGCGTCGCCGTCTGCCAGCCGTTCGCGCCGTCGATGCGGGCGGCCTCGTAGATCGACGGATCGATCGAGCGCAGCGCCGCGTAGATGACGACCATGTAGTAGCCCGACCACTGCCAGGTGACGATGTTCACGAGGCTGCCGAAGACCGTGTCGGAGGCGAGGAAGTCGGGGGTCGGCAGCCCGACGGCCGTGAAGAGGGTGGCGCTCGGGCCGAACTTCGGGCTGTAGAGGAAGCTCCACATGAGCGCGCCGATCACGACCGGGATCGCGTAGGGCACGAAGATGAGCAGCCGCGAGAGCTTGGAGAGCCACGACGTGAGCGAGTCGAGCACGAGGGCCGCCGCGAGGGCGACGATGAGCTGCGCCGGGATCATGACGATCGCGAACGCGGCGACGCGCAGCAGCCCCTCCATGAAGAGCGGGTCGGTGAAGGCCTTGACGTAGTTGTCGATGCCCGTGAACTTGGTGCCGGTCGCGAGGGTCGACGTGAACAGGCTCATGCCGAACGCGTAGAACAGCGGGAACACCAGGAACAGCGCGAACACCGCCAGGAACGGGCTGACGAATAGCCAGCCCCAGCGTTGGCGGCGCTGCTCGAGCCTCGAGCCGCGCGGCCGGCGCGGTGCGCGGCTGCCTTGCGTCGCCGCGGGCGGCGCCGCGGCGGTGGTCTGGGTGGTCATGCTCGCTCTCCTCGGTGAGGCGGTCGGTCGTGCGTCGGTGCTGGAGGGGCGGGGCGGATGCCTCGGGGTCGGCCGCGAGGCATCCGCCCTGCCCTGATCACATCAGCGGACTACTTCAGCGTGAAGCCCTGCTCGCCGGCGTACGCCTCGAGCGAGGCCTGCAGGTCGTCGAGCGCCGTGTCGGAGTCCTTCTCGCCCTGCGTCATCGCGTAGAGCTGCTCGGTGAGCTGGTCGTACGCGTAGTTCTGGAACGGGCTGAACGTGAAGCCGGTGTAGCCGGCCGCCGCCTCGAGGAAGACGTCCTTGTTGATCTGCTGCCCGCCGAAGAACGGGTACTCGAGGTCGCGGAAGTAGTCGGACTCGAGGATGGGCTTCCACAGCGGGAACAGCGCGGCCTGCTCGATGCCGATCTTCCACGCCTCCTCGGTGCCGAAGACCTCCTTGGCGACGACCGCGGCCGCCTCCTTGTCCTTCGCCTGGCTCGTCACGGCGAACGTCGAGCCGCCCCAGTTGATCTGCACCGGGTTCGCGGCGTCCCACTGGGGAACCGGCGCGGCACGCCACACGGCGTCGCTGTCGGCGTCGGACAGTCCTCCGAGGTAGCCGGGGCCCCAGGCCGCGGCGACGTAGATGGCGTAGCTGCCGTCGACGAGCTTCGTGTTGTAGTCGGCGGTGAACGCGTCGTCGGTGGCGACGAGGCCCTTCGAGACGAGGTCGTTCCAGTAGGCGTTGACCTTCTTCGCGCCCTCGTCGTTGACCTCGATACCGATCTCGGTCGGGTTGGCGTTGTCGTACTCGAACGGCACGGAGCCGGCCTGTGCGAAGAGCGCCTGGTTGTAGGCGCGGCCGTTGGTCGGGAAGTCGGCCAGCACGCCGGGTGCGCCGGCGTCCTTCAGGGCCTGCGCGGCGGCGGCGAACTCGTCCCACGTGGTCGGGGCGGCGATGCCGTACTCGTCGAGGATGTCCTGGCGGTACAGCATGCCCATGGGGCCGCCGTCGACCGGGATCGCGTAGACCGCGGCGCCGCTCGAGACGTCCTTCCAGGCGCCCTCGCTGTAGTTGTCCTTCACCTCGTCGGAGCCGTACTCGGTGAGGTCGACGAGGCCGTCGCGGATCGAGAAGCTCGAGAGCACCTCGGACTCCAGCATGATGACGTCGGGGGCGCCCGAGCCGGCCTCGAGGGCGGTCGAGAACTTCGTGTACTCGTCGTTGCCCTGGCCGGCGTTGGTCCAGCAGATCTGGACGTCGTCGTGGTTCTCGTTGAACAGGTCGACGACCTCTTCGAACGCCGGGTACCAGGCCCAGACGCTCACCTGGGTGGCGTCGGCGTTCACGATCTCGTTGGTGCATTCCGTTGCGGAGGACTCGCCTGCGCTGCAGCCGGTGAGGGCAGCGGCCGCGATGGCGACCGTGCCGCCGACGGCGATGAGCTTGCTCTTCATCGTGCGGTGCTCTTTCTGTTGCGGTGGACAACTCTGTCTGGGTGTTGCTCGGTGCTGAGGTTGTACAACGTTGTAAAGTAAACGTTGTAGAGACATGATGCCCAAGGGTGCGGACGCTGTCAAGTGCATTCGGGACGGGCCCGTCGCCGCTCAGACGCGCTGCGCGACCTCGGCGACGGCGGACTCGCGCTCGACGATGCGGAAGTCGGCCAGCTGCAGCCGTGCGGGACCGACGTCGCCGCCCTTGGCGATGCGCTCGACGAGCGTTTCCACCGCCGTCCGGGCGATCCACGCGCGCCCGGGATCGACCGTCGTGAGCGACGGGATCGAGTAGCCCGCCTCGTCGAGGTCGTCGAAGCCCATGACCGCGACGTCTTCGGGCACCCGTCGGCCCGACACCTGGAGCACGCGCATCGCGCCGAGGGCGAGGGTGTCGTTCAGGCCGAACACCGCGTCGAACTCGACGCCGCGCTCGAGCAGTTCGGTCATCGAGCGGGCGCCGTTCGAGCGGTGCCACAGCGTGGTGTACCCGATGAGCGACTC
This sequence comes from Agromyces terreus, assembly GCF_009749465.1. Classification (GTDB taxonomy): domain Bacteria; phylum Actinomycetota; class Actinomycetes; order Actinomycetales; family Microbacteriaceae; genus Agromyces; species Agromyces terreus. The sequence goes on along the minus strand of NZ_WBIS01000003.1, from coordinate 262,214 downwards.
GTCGTACGGGATGCCGTGCGCCTCGAGCGCCTCGAGGTGGCCCTGCATGCGCAGCGCCGCGGATCCGACGACCTCGCCCTCGTGGGCCCCGACGACGGCGATGCGGCGGCGCCCGGAGGCGATGAGGTACTCGGTCGCGGCGCGCGCCGCCTCGACGTTGCGCATGGTCACGTGATCGGTCGGGCCGCCGAAGATGCGTTCGCCGAGGAGCACGAGGGGGTAGTCGACCGAGAGGCTCGCGACATCGGCCTCGCTCATGCCGAGCGCGCTGAAGATGAGGCCGTCGGTCATCTTCAACCGCGGGCTGCGCAGGAGGTCGATCTCGCGCTCGCGGTCGCCGCCCGTCTGCTCGACGAGCACGACGAGTCCGGCGGCCTCGGCCGCTTCGATGACGGATGCCGCGAGCTCGGCGAAGTAGCTCAGCCCGAGTTCGGGCACGGCGAGAGCGATGGCGCCGGTGCGGCCCGATTTCAGGCTGCGCGCCGTGAGGTTGGGCACGTAGCCGAGCTCGGCGATCGCCGCCTCGACGCGTTGCCTGGTGGCCGGGCGGATGTGCGGATACGCGTTGATGACGTTCGAGACCGTCTTGATCGAGACGCCGGCGACGCGCGCCACGTCGTGCAACGTCACGGACATGTCGCCTCCCGGGTTTCCTGCGGGTACTCTACAACGTTGTAGTCCCCGGATGCGCGCAGCTCATCGCCCCCGTGGGGGTGTCACGTGCGCCTGCGCGAAGGCGGCGTTGCGCTCCGAGATACGGGAGAGCCTCGCCAACCGCTCGCGTTCGAGCGGCACCGCGAACGCCGCCCACAGCAGGAACGCGACGCCCGCTCCGACGAGCGCGCCCCCGATCGTGTCGGTGAGCCAGTGCACCCCGAGGTAGGTGCGGCTGATCGCCATGAGCACCGTGTAGACCGCGCCCGCGACCCACACCCAGACGCGCGGGAAGATCACGCCGAGGGCCACCGCGATGGTCGCCGCGTTCGCCACGTGCCCAGAGGGGAACGAGCCGAAGTCGCTCGGCACCATCATCAGCTCGGGCCGCGGCCGGCCGACGAGCTCCTTCAGCAGCTGCACGACCAGGGCGCTCGCAGCCGACGCGACGACGAAGTAGAGCGCCGCCCACGGCCGCCGCAGCACGAGGAGCGCGATCGCGATCGCGACCGGCACGACGATCACGCCCACGATGCCGCCGCCCAGCGCGTTCATGAAGAGCGCGAACGCATCGGCCCACGCAGCATGCGTCTCGAGCAGCTCGACCGACCACTCCTCGTCGATGCCGAGCGGCAGGTTGCCGTTGCGCACGAGGATCAGGAGCCCGAGCAGCACCGCGATCACGACGGCCGCGATACCGCCGAGCAGCGGTGCCCGACGCCCGACGCGCCGCACCTGGGCGGCGCGCTGCGGCGGCGCCAGGTCGTCGGCCGGGTGCGCGGTCTCGTCGGGCTCGGTCATTCCCCAACGGTAGCGACGGCGACGGATGCCGCGACGGCGGCACGCGGCATCCGTCACCGTCCGGCGGGGTTGAGTCCGCCGGGGCCGAGCCGCGCCGTCACGCCGGGCGGTCGTCGCGCCCGAGGCATCCGCCCGGCGTCTCAGTCGCCGAGCGGCGGCACCGTCTTCGGGCGCACGAGCAGCCAGAGCGCGGTGATCGCGATCGCGGCGGCGGCCGTCTGCACGATCGCCATCGGCACCGCGCTGCCCACGCCCATGAGGCCGATCAGCGGCGAGATGAGCCCCGCGAGCCCGAAGTTCAGCGCGCCGAGCAGCGACGCGGCGGTGCCGGCCTCGGCGCCGTGGTGCGCGAGCGCGAGCACCTGCACGGCCGGGAACGAGAAGCCGCACGCGAGGATGTAGATCCAGAGCGGGATCGCGGTGCCCCAGAACCCGGCGCCCGACGAGTCGAGCACCATGATCGCCACGGCCATGGCGAGGTGCACGACGGTGGTGCACGCGAGGATCCACTGCGGCGCCACCGGTCCGCGCATGAGCCGCGAGCTCGTCTGCACGCCGATGATGACGCCGACGGAGTTGACGGCGAAGAGGATGCCGTACTGCTGCGCGGTGAACGCGTAGACCTCCTGGAAGAGGAACGACGACGTCGACAGGTAGCCGAAGAGCCCCGTGAAGGTCATGCCGCCGATGATCGCGGCGCCGAGGTAGACGCGGTCGCGGAACAGCGCCTTGTAGCGGTCGCGGAGCGTCGAGTGCCCGGCGACGTGGCGACGCGACGCCGGCAGCGTCTCGACGATGAGGAACATCACGGCGAGCACGACGACGAGGCCGTAGACGGCGAGCACGACGAAGATGCCGCGCCAGTCCATGATGCCGAGCAGCTGCGAGCCGATGACCGGCGCGAGCACGGGCGCGAGGCCGTTCACGAGCGCGAGGCGGGAGAGCATGCGCACGAGCGGCTTGCCGCCGAACAGGTCGCGCACCATCGCCATCGCGACCACGCCGCCGGCCGCGGCCCCGAAGCCCTGGAGCAGGCGGAAGACGCTCAGCCACACGATGTCGGGCGCGAACGCCGCCCCGACGGATGCCGCGATGTGCAGCGCCGTGGCGAGGATCAGCGGCAGCCGCCGGCCGACCTTGTCGCTCCACGGGCCGACGATGAGCTGGCCGAACCCGAAGCCGATCATCGTGCCCGTGAGGGTCAGCTGCACGGCCGCGGCCGAGACGCCGAGCTCGTCCTGCAGCACGGGGAACGCCGGCAGGTAGAGGTCGACCGTGAACGGGCCGAGCGCGGTGAGGGCGCCGAGCACGAGCACGTAGACGAGCCGCTGACGACGGGTCAGGAGGTCGCCCGGGTGGGTCGGCGCCGAGTAGTCGTCGGGGCGGATGATGGGAATCGAGGCGGTTGCAGACATGCGGGATCCAGGCGTGCTCGGATGCGGCGGCGCACGCCCTCGGACGCCGGGAGACAGGGGAACGGCGCCCCGCGGGACGCCGCCATGGTGCGATTCGACCATTGCCGGGCTCGAATCGATTCGACTGTGTTCGATTGTAGCCGCGGCCCCCCTCCCCCAAGCAAGTCCCCTCGGCGGGCGCTGCCCGATTCGGAGATTCGGTCGACACGCCGGGCGAGCGAGGCCGCACGACGGCGCGGCGGAAGAATCACCGAATCGGGCGACCTGAACCCGGCGCCGGCCGGCACGGTTGAGGCGGATGCCTCGAGCGGATGCCGCGAGCGGATGCCGCGAGCGGATGCCTCGAGCGGATGCCTCGAGCGGATGCCGCGCATCCGCACCCTCACCCGGCGAGCGGATCCGCCAGGAGGCCCGCGAACGCGAGCTCGGCCGCCCCGATGAGCAGCCGGTGCTCGCCGAGCTCGGCGACCCGGATCGCCAGGCCCTCGGAAGCCACGGGCAGCGCCTGGTCGGCGACCGCGGCGTCGAGCGCCTCGGGGTCGTGCGTCGCGAGCGTGGCGAGGAACCCGCCCAGCACGATGAGCGAGGGGTTCAGCACGTTGATCGCATTGCCGAGCGCGGTCGCGAGGATGCGCTGCTGCCGCGCGAGCTCGTCGGCCACGGCGGCATCGCCGGCGGCGACCCGGGTCGCGAGCTCGGCGGCGAGCGTCGGCTCGTCGGCGTGCCCGAGGCCGACGACCTCGAGCAGCCGGGCACGGCTCACCTCGTCTTCGAGCACGCCGTCGGGCGCCCGACGATCCTCGGGCCTGGCGATGCCCGGTCGGTTCTGCCCGAACTCCCCCGCGTAGCCGCGCGTGCCGCCCACGAGGCGGCCGCCGACGACGAGACCGCCGCCGATGCCGCTCGCGCCGCCGTTGAGGTAGACGAGGTCGTCGACGCCGCGCCCGGCGCCGAAGAGATGCTCGGCGCGGGCGCCGAGGCTCGCGTCGTTGGCGACCGCCGCCGGCAGCCCGGTCGCGCCTTCGACGAGCGCCCGCACCGGGGCATCCGTCCACTCGAGGTGCGGCGCCCAGCGCACGAGTCCGTCGTCGGATCGCACCTGGCCGGGCACGGCGAGGCCGATGCCGACGAGACGTGCCTGCTCGAGCTCGTGCGCGCGCCAGCGGCCCACCACCTCGGCGACGAGTTCGGCCGTCTCCTCGGGGCTCACGAGGCGATCGACCTCGAGGCGCTCGCGCACGAGGATCTGCGCGTTGAGGCCGACCGCGGCGACGGTGATCGCGTCGACCTCGGGGTTGACCGCGATCGCCTGCACCGAGGGATGCGCGGCGACGACGGGCGAGGGCCGACCGACGCGGTTGGTCGGGTCGGGTGCGCGTTCCTCGACGAGGCCGAGCTCACCGAGTTCGGCCGCGAGCGCGGCGACGGTCGAGCGGTTCAGGCCGGTCTCGATCGTGAGCCGGGCGCGCGAGAGCGGCCCCTCGAGGTGCGCGAGCGCGAGAACTTTCGAGAGGTTTCGACGGTGCACGCCGTCGAAGGTGCCGGAGCGGTCTGCCACGGGAGCCACTCTACGGCGAGGATCACGCGGAGAATCGGGCACGCGCGCAATTTGTTGCTCTTGACGGCAAATACCCGTCGCGTTAGAGTTCCGGTGTCCAGATCACTTTCGGCGCTGAGGCCGAAACTTTCGAGAGGTTCAATGATGAACAGACGACGCATCGGCCGGGTCACCGCCATCGGCGCCGCAGCAGCTCTGACCGTGGGCGCCTTCGCCGGGTGCAGTGCCGGCGACGACACCGCGAGCGATGGATCGGTCACCCTGACCTTCTGGCACAACTCCACGACCGGCGACGGCAAGGCGTACTGGGAGTCCACCGCGAAGGCCTTCGAAGACGAGCACCCCGGCGTCACCATCGAGATCCAGTCCATCCAGAACGAGGACATGGACGGCAAACTCCAGACCGCGCTCAACTCCGGCGATGCTCCCGACATCTTCATGGCCCGCGGCGGCGGCAAGCTCGCCGCGGTCGTCGAGGCCGGCCAGGCGCAGGACCTCAGCTCGGCCCTGAGCGACGACACGAAGGCCGCACTCGGCGAGGGCGCGCTCTCGGCCTTCACGGTCGACGGCAAGCTCTACGGCGTGCCGTCGTCGGTGCTGCCCGGTGGCGTGTACTACAGCAAGGACCTCTTCGAGCAGGCCGGCATCACCGCGACGCCCACCACGTTCGACGAGCTCGGCGACGCCGTCGACAAGCTGAAGGCCGCGGGCATCGACCCCATCGCGCTCGGCGCGAAGGACGCCTGGCCCGCCGCCCACTGGTACTACTTCTTCGCCCTGCGCGAGTGCTCGCAGGACGTCATGGCGAATCTCACGAAGGACCCGAGCTTCTCCGACGAGTGCTGGCTTCGCGCCGGCGAGGACCTCCAGGAGTTCGCCGACACCGAGCCCTTCAACCAGGGCTTCCTCACCACCACCGCCCAGCAGGGCGCGGGTTCCTCGGCCGGGCTCGTCGCGAACCACAAGGCCGCGATGGAACTCATGGGCGCCTGGGACCCGGGCGTGATCGCGTCGCTCACTCCCGACGAGAAGCCCCTCGCCGACCTCGGCTGGTTCCCCTTCCCCGCCGTCGACGGCGGTGACGGCGCCGCCGGCGCCATGATGGGCGGCGTCGACGGCTTCTCCTGCTACGTCGATGCCCCCAAGGAGTGCGGCGAGTTCCTCGAGTTCGCCTCGCAGCAGCAGTACCAGGAGGGCTACGCCGAGGCGTTCGTCACCCTGCCGGCCAACAGCGAGGCGCAGGGCGTCGTGACCGACCCCGCCCTCCAGGAGGTGCTCGCCGCGATCAACGAGGCGCCCTACGTCTCGGTCTGGCTCGACACGCTGCTCGGCCAGAACGTCGGCAACGCGCTGAACGTCGGCGTGGTCGACCTGCTCGCGGGCAAGGGCTCGCCGCAGGGCATCGTCGACGCGGTCTCCGACGCGATCAAGAAGGGCTGAGGTCCGCTTCACCATGAGCGTTCGCACCAACTCCGCCGCGGGGCGGGTCGACGCGGACGACGTCACGGCCGGGGACGGTTCGCCGTCCCCGGCCGCCGGCCGGGCCGTCGTGACGCCGTCCCCCGCCGGGCGTCGCCCCGAGGCGGACTCCGCCGGCCGCAAGGATCGCACCGACCGAGCACACCGCACCAACCGCACCGCACGACGCCGTCGGGACCGCCTGAAGGGCCTCGAGATCGCGGTGCTCGTGGGCCCCGCCCTCATCGTGTTCCTCGGCTTCGTCATCTTCCCGGTCGTCATGGCCGGGTACTACGGGTTCTTCCGCTGGAAGGGCTTCGGACCGCCGACCGACTTCATCGGCTTCCAGAACTACGTCACGATCCTCCAGGACCCCACGTTCCACGAGGCGCTCTGGCACAACGCGATCATCGTCGTGATGTCGCTCGTGCTCCAGGGGCCGGCCGCTCTCCTGCTCGCCCTGCTCCTCAATCGTCCGATGCGCGGGCAGTCCGCGATCCGCGTGCTCATCTTCGTGCCCTACGTGATCGCCGAGGTCGTCGTCGGTACAGGCTGGAGCCTCATGCTCCAGAGCGAGGGCGCCCTGAACGGCCTCCTCGAGAAGGTCGGGCTCGGCGCGTTCGCCCAGGACTGGCTCGCCGACCCCGGCATCGCCATGTGGACCCTGCTCGGCATCATCACGTGGAAGTACATCGGCTTCGCCGTCATCCTCTTCCTCGCCGGCCTGCAGGGCATCCCGCAGGAGCTCACCGAGGCCGCGCAGATCGACGGCGCCTCGTACTGGCAGATCCAGCGCAGCATCACCCTGCCGCTGCTCGGACCCACGCTGCGCATCTGGGCGTTCCTCTCGATCATCGGCTCCCTGCAGCTGTTCGACCTCGTCTACATCATCTGGGGGCAATACGTCGCGTCGACCGCCGGAACCTCGACCATGGCGACGTACATGGTGCTCAACGGCCGAAACGCCGGCAACTACGGGTACGGCAACGCGGTCGCCGTGGTGCTCTTCCTGATCTCGCTCGTCGTGGCGCTCGTCTACCAGCGCTTCGTCCTGCGCCGCGACACCGCGGGCGCCCTCACCGAACGGAACGACCGATGACCGCCTCCATCGCGCTGCCGCGCGCCCGACGCCCGCGCGGCGCGGAACGGCTGCCGTGGGGCAGCCCCGCCATCTACTTCGTCGGCTTCGTGGTGGTCGCGCTCATGCTCGCGCCGATCGCGTACATCATCGTCGGCGGCTTCCGCACGAACTCGCAGATCACCGCCGACCCGTCGGCGCTGCCGTCTCCATGGGTCTTCGACAACTACGCCGAGGTACTCGCGAGCACGACCTTCTGGGGCGAGGTGCTGAATTCCACGATCGCCGCGGTCGTGACCACGGCGGGCGTCGTGGCGCTCGGCCTCATGGCCAGTTACGTGCTCGCCCGCTATCGGTTCAGGGCCCGCGGCGTGCTCTACGCGGTGTTCGCCGCGGGGCTCATGTTCCCGATGACGGTCGCGATCACCCCGCTCTATCTCGTGGTGCGCAACCTCGGGCTCATGAACTCGCTCCCGGGCGTCATCCTGCCGCAGATCGCGTTCGCCCTGCCGACGACGATCATCATCCTCGTGCCGTTCCTCCGAGCCATCCCCGACGAGATCGAGGAGGCCGCCTCGATCGACGGCTGCTCGCGCCTCGGGTTCTTCTGGCGCATGGTGCTGCCGCTCTCCCTGCCCGGCGTGATCACCACCGGCATCCTGGCCTTCATCGCGAGCTGGAACAGCTACATCCTGCCGCTGTTCATCCTGAACAACGAGGGGTCGTTCACGCTGCCTCTCGGCGTGCAGGCGTTCGCCTCGCAGTACTCGGTCGACACGGCCAAGGTGCTCGCGTTCACGTCGCTGTCGATGATCCCGGCACTCGTGTTCTTCAGCATCTTCGAGCGCCGCATCGTCGGCGGCCTCACGGGGGCGGTGAAGGGATGACCGCGCACGAGCCCATCACGACGACGGATGCCGCGGGCCTCGCACCCTGGCACGACCGCTCGCTGCCCGTGGCCGATCGGGTCGACGCCCTCATCGGGGCGCTCGAGCTCGACGAGAAGATCGCGCAGCTCTACGGCGTCTGGGTCGGCGCGTCCGCCGAGGGCCTGGACGTCGCCCCCAACCAGCACGAGATGTCGGGAGACGTCGACCTCGACGAGCTGCTGCCGAAGGGCCTCGGCCAGCTCACGCGGCCGTTCGGCACCGCGCCGGTCGATCCGGGCCTCGGTGCCCTGTCGCTCGCCCGCACGCAGCGGCGCATCGTCGCCGAGAGCCGCCTCGGCATCCCGGCCGTGGCGCACGAGGAGTGCCTCGCGGGCTTCGCGACGTGGGGCGCCACCGCCTACCCCGTGCCGCTCTCATGGGCCGCCACCTTCTCCCCCGACCTGATCGAGCGGATGTCGCGCCGCATCGGCGACGACCTGCGCCGCGTCGGCGTGCATCAGGGCCTCGCCCCCGTGCTCGACGTCGTGCGCGACGCCCGGTGGGGACGGGTCGAGGAGACCATGGGCGAGGACCCGTTCCTGGTCGGCACGATCGGCGCCGCGTACGTGCGCGGCCTCGAGTCGGCCGGCATCGTCGCCACGCTGAAGCACTTCGTCGGTTACTCGGCCTCGAAGGCGGGGCGCAACCTCGCGCCGGTGTCGGTCGGCCCGCGCGAGCTGGCCGACGTGCTGCTGCCGCCGTTCGAGACGGTGCTGCGCGAGGGCCGGCCCCGCTCGGTCATGAACGCGTACACCGACCTCGACGGCATGCCGACCGCGGCCGACGCGACGCTGCTCACCGACCTGCTGCGCGACACCTGGGGGTTCGAGGGCACCGTGGTCGCCGACTACTTCTCGGTCGCGTTCCTGCAGACCCTGCACGGCACCGCGGGTTCGTTGGCGGATGCCGCGGCCTCGGCCCTGAACGCGGGCATCGACGTGGAGCTGCCGACCGTGCACGCGTTCGGGGAGCCGCTGCGCGAAGCGATCTCCGATGGGCGGCTCGACGAGGCCGTGCTCGATCGGGCGCTCCGCCGCGTGCTCGCGCAGAAGGCCGAACTCGGGCTGCTCGACCCCGACTGGGACCCGACGCCCGCCGCCCTCGTGGGCCTCGCCGACGACCCCGACGCGGTGCGGGGCGCGATCGACCTCGACCCGCCGGTCAACCGTGCACTCGCGGCGGAGGTGGCCGAACGCGCCGTCGTGCTGCTGCACAACGACGGCACGCTGCCGCTCGCCGGAGACGAGCGCACTCCGCCCGCCCGCATCGCCGTGATCGGCCCGACGGCCGACGACCGGTTCGCGGTGCTCGGCTGTTACGCCTTTCCGACCCACGTCGGCGTTCACCACCCGGAATCCGGCGACGGCATCGCCCTGCCGACGCTCATCGAGGCGCTCGAAGACGAGTTCCCGGATGCGACGTTCTCGTTCGCGGGCGGCACGAGCATCTCGGGCGGCGAGACCGACGGGTTCGCCGACGCCGTGGCCGCGGCATCCGACGCCGATCTCGTGGTGCTCGCCCTGGGCGACCGTGCCGGCCTGTTCGGCCGGGGAACGAGCGGCGAGGGGTGCGACGCCGAGTCGCTCGCCCTGCCGGGCGCCCAGGCCGCGCTGCTCGAGGCGGTGCTCGACGCGGGCACGCCGACGGTCGTGACCCTGCTCGCGGGCCGCCCGTACACGCTCGGCACCGCGCCCGAGCGTGCGAGCGGCATCGTGGCGGCGTTCTTCGCCGGAGAGGAGGGCACGCACGCGATCGCGGGCGTGCTGAGCGGGCGCGTGGCCCCGAGCGGGAGACTGCCGGTCTCGCTGCCGAGATCGGCGGGCGTGCACCCATCGACGTATCTTGCGGCGCGGCTCGCGCAGCGGAACTCGGTCTCGAGCATCGACCCGACGCCCCGGTACCCGTTCGGCCACGGCCTCGCGTACACGAGCTTCGAATGGACGCCCCTCGCCGGCGAGGCCGACGCGGTCGCGACCGACGGCGAGATCGGGCTCGCCCTGCGCGTGCGGAACACAGGCGGGCGCTCGGGCGTCGAGGTCGTGCAGCTCTACCTGCATGACCCGGTCGCTTCGGCCGTGCAGCCCGTGCAGCGGCTCATCGGGTTCGCGCGCGTCGAGCTGGAGTCCGGCGAAGCCGCCGACATCCGCTTCGACGTGCCCCTCGACCTCGCGGCCTTCACCGGGCGCGACGGCCGCCGGATCGTCGAACCGGGCGAGCTCGTGCTGAGCGCGGGCCGGTCGAGCGACGATCTGGTGTCGGCGCACTCGGTTCGCGTGGTCGGGCCGGTGCGCGTGCTCGGCACAGATCGTCACCTGCGCCCGACGGTCGCGATCGAGGTCGGGGTTGCGGCATCCGCGCGAGTGCCGGCCGTGTCGGGCGTCGACGGCTGATGGCGATCGCACGCAACCCGGTGCTGCCGGGCTGCCACCCCGATCCGAGCATCTGCCGCGTCGGTGAGGAGTTCTTCGTCGTCACGTCGTCGTTCGAGCTCTTCCCGGGCCTCCCGGTGCACCGGTCGACCGATCTGGCGCACTGGGTACCCGTCGGGCACGCGATCCACCGCGAAGACCAGCTCGACCTGTCGACCGTGCCGTCGAGCGGCGGGCTGTTCGCGCCGACGATCCGGCATGACGGCAACCGGTTCCTGGTGGCGTGCACGCTCGTCGACGACGCGGGCGCCTCCCCGCGCACCGGAAGCTTCGTCGTCACCGCGACCGACCCCGCCGGGCCGTGGTCCGACCCGGCGTGGATCGACGGCGCCGAGGGCATCGACCCGTCGATCCTCGTGGGCCGCGACGGCCGCGCCTGGTGGAGCGGCACCCGGCAGGCCGATCCGCCAGGGTGGCCCGAGCAGACCGAGGTCTGGGTGCGCGAGCTCGACCTCGAGACCCTCCGCCTCGTCGGCGAGGAGCGGGTGGTGTGGAACGGCGCGGTGACCGGCGCGGTCTGGGCCGAGGGACCGCACCTCTTCGACCTCGACGACGGCGGCGTGCTGCTGCTCGCGAGCGAGGGCGGCACCGAGCGCCACCACGCCGTGAGCGTCGCCCGAGCCGGCGCCCCGCTCGGCGAGTACCGCGGCAACCCGGGCAACCCGGTGCTCACGCACCGCCACCTCGGCATGACCGCCGACGTGCGCAACGTCGGCCACGCCGACCTCGTCGACGACGGCCGCGGCTGCTGGTGGGCGACCGTGCTGGCGACCCGCATCGTCGACGGCCGCGAGGCTCTGCAGGCGCGCGAGACCTGGCTCGTTCCGGTCGGCTGGGAGGACGGTTGGCCCGTCTTCGCCCCCGGCGTCGGCCGCCTCGCCGAAAGCGTGGAGGTGCCGTGGGCGGATGCCGCGACGCACGCGTCCGGCGACCGGCGCGGCTCGCGCACGCTCGACGCCGTGGCCGGCGGCGTACTGCACCCCGAACTCGCGCTCGTACGCACGGCCGACGGCCGGGCCCGTGTCGAGGTCCATGGCGATGCCGTGCGCCTGTTTCCCTCGTCGTCGAGCCTCTCGGAGCACGCGCCCCACGCGCTGCTCGGCTGGCGGCTCGAGTCGATGCACGCGCGCCTCTCGGCGACTCTGTCGCTGTCGGCCGATCTGTCGGATGCCGCGGGCGACGGCCTGCGGGGCGGCCTTGTGCTGCGGCTGAGCGAGGCCCGGTGGGTCGCCCTCGCGATGCAGCCGGACGCGCCCGGCTTCGACGTGCGGGACGCGGCATCCGTGCAGCTCGTGCGCCACCTCGACGGGGTCGAGGAGGTCCTCGGTCGCGCGAGCGTGCCCGCCGGGGCCACAGGCGCCGAACTCTCGCTCGAACTCGACGGGTTCTCGTGCCGGGCGCGCATCGGCCGGGCGGCGGTCGGCGAGGTCGACCTCACTGGCCTCAGCCCGAGCGAGGGCCGCGGGTTCTTCGGCGTGGTCGCGGGCGCGTTCGCGGTCGGCGACCCGGACAGGTCGGGCCCGATCGAGTTTCACGACCTGCGTCTCGCGCATCGGACCGGGCCCGACCCTGATGCGGCCCCGCGGATCTGACGATTCCCGGTCGCCGGCCGCGGGCCGGTCAGCTCCGCGGCGGCGCCGTGCTCTCGCGCACGACGAGGTTCGTCGCGAGGTCCATGCGGGGCGTCGTCTCGGGCTGCTCGCCGCTCAGGCGGATCGCGAGGCGCGCGGCCTCCTCGCCCATGCGCCGCAGCGGCTGGTGGACCGTCGTGAGCGGGGGGCTCACCCACGGCGCGAGGGTGATGTCGTCGTAGCCGACGATCGAGAGGTCGCCCGGCACCGAGAGCCCGGCGTCGCGGGCCGCGTCGAGCGTGCCGAGCGCCTGCAGGTCGCTGCCGGCGAAGATCGCGGTGGGCCGGCGGTCGGCGGGCAGCGCGAGCATGCCGCGCGCGCGGTCACGGCCGCCAGCCACCTCGAACGTGCCGAACCGCACCCAGTCGGGGTCGATCGGGAGCCCGGCGGAGTTCATCGCGCTGCGGTAGCCGTCGAGGCGCGCGAGTGAGCACATCATGTCTTCGGGGCCCGTGATCGTCGCGATGCGCCGGTGCCCGAGTTCGATGAGATGCCGTGTCGCCGCGAGGCCGCCCGACCAGTTCGCCGAGCCGACGCTCGGCACGTCGGGCGAGGGGTCGCCGGCGGGGTCCACGATCACGAACGAGATGGCGCGTGCGCGCAGCCGCTCGCGGTACTCGGGCGAGAGCTCTGAGAACACGAGCACGACCCCCACCGGGCGGCGGCGCATGACGCCCTCGATCCAGTCGGGGTCGGGCGCGTGCCGGTCGCCGCTCACGGTGAGCACGACGCTGAGCCCGTGCTCCTTCGCGACGGCCTCGACACCGCCGATGAGCTCCATCGACCAGATGGGGTCGAGCCCGTGGAAGACGAGCTCGAGCAGTTCGGGCCGCGACTCCGAGCGGCCGGCGCCCCGGCGCACGTAGCCGCGGTCGCGGAGCACGCGTTCGACGCGCTCCCTCGTGGCCTTCGAGACGTCCGTGCGCCCGTTCAGCACCTTCGAGATGGTCGAGAGGCTCGCGCCGGTCTCCTCGGCGATCTCGGCGAGGGTGACTCGCTCGCCCGCGGCATCCGTCTTCATGTTTCGAATCATATCCGCGAAAGTTGCGCGGTATCGAGACTTGCGGCGCGCGAGCCCCGGGTTTATGTTGTACCTGCCAACAAATCACCGATGACGCTGAAAGGCGGATCACCCATGGCCAGCGCGCCCACCCGCGACGACAAGTTCTCCTTCGGCCTCTGGACGGTCGGCTACAACGGCACCGACCCGTTCGGCGGCCCGACCCGCAAGCCCCTCGACGTCGTGCACGCCGTCGAGAAGCTCGCCGAGCTCGGCGCGTACGGACTCACCTTCCACGACGACGACCTCTTCGCGTTCGGCTCGAGCGATGCCGAGCGCCAGACGCAGATCGACCGCCTGAAGGGCGCGCTCGACGACACCGGCCTGATCGTGCCGATGGTGACCACGAACCTCTTCAGCGCCCCCGTCTTCAAGGACGGCGGCTTCACGGCCAACGACCGCGACGTGCGCCGCTTCGCCCTGCGCAAGGTGTTCCGCCAGCTCGACCTCGGCGCGGAGCTCGGCGCGAAGACCTTCGTCATGTGGGGCGGCCGCGAGGGCGCCGAGTACGACTCCGCGAAGGACATCCGCCAGGCGCTCGAGCGCTACCGCGAGGCCGTGAACCTGCTGGGCGACTACGTCACCGACAAGGGCTACGACATCCGCTTCGCGATCGAGCCCAAGCCCAACGAGCCCCGCGGCGACATCCTGCTGCCCACGCTCGGCCACGCGATCGCGTTCATCGACTCGCTCGAGCGCCCCGAACTCGTGGGCCTGAACCCCGAGGTCGGCCACGAGCAGATGGCCGGGCTCAACTTCGCCGCCGGCATCGCCCAGGCGCTCTACCACGGCAAGCTCTTCCACATCGACCTCAACGGCCAGCGCGGCATCAAGTACGACCAGGACCTCGTGTTCGGCCACGGCGACCTGCACAACGCGTTCGCGCTCGTCGACCTGCTCGAGAACGGCGGCCCCGGCGGCGTGCCCGCCTACGACGGCCCCCGCCACTTCGACTACAAGCCCTCGCGCACCGAAGACGAGACCGGCGTCTGGGACTCGGCCGCCGCGAACATGCGCACCTACCTGCTCCTCAAGGAGCGCGCCGCGGCGTTCCGCGCCGACCCCGAGGTGCAGGAGGCGCTCGAGGCCGCGAAGGTGTTCGAGCTGTCGACCCCGACGCTGAACCCCGGAGAGTCCTACGACGAGTTCCTCGCCGACCGCTCGGCATACGAGGACTTCGACGCCGACGCCTACCTCGGCGGCAAGGGCGGCGGCTTCGTGCGCCTGCAGCAACTCGCGACCGAGCACCTGCTCGGCGCCCGCTGACCCTCCGGTCGCCCCGGGATGCAGGAACTTCCCGGCGACACGCCCGCGGCGACTCGGCGACACGCCCGCGGCATCCGAGAAGTTCCTGCATCCGGTCGGAGACGACCCCATGAGCACGACCGAACGAGAACCCCAGAAGAGGTGCACATGACGCTCGTGGCCGGAGTCGACTCGTCGACCCAGTCCTGCAAGATCGTGATCCGGGATGCCGCGACGGGGGCGCTCGTGCGCTCCGGCCGCGCACCCCACCCCGACGGCACCGAGGTCGACCCGGCCGCGTGGTGGGGCGCGCTGCTCTCGGCCATCGCGGATGCGGGCGGGCTCGACGGCGTCGAGGCGATCGCGATCGGCGGGCAGCAGCACGGCATGGTCGTGCTCGACGAGGGCGGCCGCGTCATCCGCGACGCCCTGCTCTGGAACGACACGCGTTCGGCGCAGGCGGCGCTCGACCTCATCGACGAGGTGGGCGCCGACGCGTACGCGCGCCGCACCGGGGTCGTGCCGGTGGCCTCGTTCACGGCGACGAAGCTGCGCTGGCTGCGCGACGCCGAACCGGATGCCGCGGCCCGCGTCGCCGCGGTCGCCCTCCCCCACGACTGGCTGACCTGGCGCCTGCGCGGCTACGGGCCGGCCGGCGAGTCGCCGCTCGGGCCGGTGCTCGAGGAGCTCACGACCGACCGTTCCGACGCGAGCGGCACCGCGTACTGGGGCCCGGCGGGCTACGACCGCGAGCTGTTCGTGCGCGCGCTCGGCCACGACGCGGTGCTGCCGCGCGTGCTGGGCCCGTCGGAGTCGCCGGGGCGCACACCCGACGGCATCGTCGTGGGCGCCGGCGCGGGCGACAACGCCGCGGCCGCGCTCGGGCTCGACGCCGCGCCGGGCGACGTGGTCGTCTCGATCGGCACGAGCGGCACGGTCTTCGCGGTGACGGATGCCGCGATCGTCGACGCATCCGGAACCGTGGCCGGGTTCGCCGACGCCTCCGGCCGGTCGCTCCCCCTCGTCGCCACGCTCAACGCGGCCCGCGTGCTCGACGCGTTCGCCCGCGTGCTGGGCGTCGACCACGACGGACTCGGACGCCTGGCGCTCGACGCCGAGCCCGGGGCATCCGGCGCCGTGCTCGTGCCCTACTTCGAGGGCGAGCGCACGCCGAACCTGCCCGACGCGACCGCCCGGATCGAGGGGCTGACCCTCGCGAACACGACGCCGCCGAACCTCGCGCGCGCCGCGATCGAGGGCATGCTGTGCGGCCTGGCCGACGGGCTCGACGCGGTCACCGCGCTCGGCGTCGCCGCCGACCGCGTGCTGCTCATCGGCGGCGCGGCCCAGAACCCGGCGGTGCGCGCGATCGCGGCGCAGGTGTTCGACGCCCCGATCACGGTGCCCGCGCCGGGCGAGTACGTGGCCGACGGCGCCGCCCGCCAGGCGGCGTGGGCGCTCACCGGCCGACGCCCGGAGTGGGCGCTCGAGATCGCCGCGAGCCTGCCGAGCGATCACCGTCCGCGCATCCGCGAACGGTATGCACGGGCGGCCGGAGCGGCCGCGGCCGAGGGCCGGTCATGATCGCGATCGGCCTCTCGGCGGCGGCATCCGCTCGCCGAATCGATTCGACCCCGAAATGGGGTCACGAGGTTGCAGAGGGGGTCGATTCCGGAATGTGACAGGGCCATCGTGGCCAGCACTGCGAAGAACCGTTTTCCGCCTTTGATGTGACGTGTCACATCCGGTCCGGCGTTATTCGATCGTTACCCGCGCCGGTCTACCGATTTGCTTACAGAGCAGTCAGTATCCTCATGCCGCCGTCAGTGCAGACGCGGCAGCAGTGAATGTCCTGCACACTCACCACGAGAAGGGGAGAACGATGAAGACGTCTTCATTGATCTCGATCACAGCCCTCGCCGGAGCATCGATGCTGATGCTCGCGGGGTGCTCCGGCGGCAGCGGCGACGGAGGGGACGGAGGCGGCGGAGAGGCCGCCACGCGTGCCTGCGTCATCCTGCCCGATGCGGCATCATCGCCGCGCTGGGAGAACGGCGACCGCCCCGCCCTCGAGAAGGCGATCACCGACGCCGGCTTCGAGGCCGACATCCAGAACGCCCAGGGCGACACCAGCAAGTACGCCACCATCGCCGACCAGCAGCTCAGCAAGGGCTGCGGCGTCATGCTCCTCGTCGACTACAACGGCGCGGCCGTGGCGGTCACGACGAAGGCGCAGGATCAGGGCATCCCGGTCATCGCCTACGACCGTCCGATCGAGGGCGCCGACTACTACGTCTCGTTCGACAACGAGGAGGTCGGAGCGCTCGAGGGCCAGTCGATCCTCGACGGGCTCGCGGCCGCCGGCAAGGACCCGGCCTCCGCGACCGTGGTCTACATGGGCGGCGACCCCGCCGACGGCAACGCCAAGATGTTCCACGACGGTGCTGTGAGCGTCATGGAGCCCGCCGGCATCACCCCCGCCCAGGAGCCCCCGGGCGTCTGGGACGGCGACAAGTCCGCGACCAACTTCGAGCAGGCCCTCACCGCCCTCGGCGGCAAGGTCGACGCCGTTTGGGTCGCGAACGACACGAACGCCGCCGGCGTCATCACGATCCTCGACAAGAACGGCCTCACCGTTCCCGTCTCGGGTCAGGACGCCTCGGTCGCCGGCCTCCAGAACGTGCTCCTCGGCAAGCAGACCGCCACGGTCTACAAGCCGTTCGGACTCGAAGCCGACGCGGCATCCGACCTCGCCATCAAGCTCCTGAACGGCGAGACCCCCTCGGTCGACAAGCAGCTCGACGACGGCACGCCGTACATCGCGGTCACGCCGATCCTCGTCGGCCCCGACGACGTCCAGCAGGTCGTCGACGACGGCAACGCCGACGCGGCCGAGATCTGCACCGACGACGTGGCCGACGCCTGCGCGGCCCACGGCGTCGGATAACGCGGACCGAACCGACGGGAGGCTCCGGGACGCACGCTCGCCCCGGGGCCTCCCGCCCCAGCATGAACACCCCCACGGGACAGCGCAGTTCCCCAGAGAAAGGACCCGGCATGGACATGCCGATCATCGAGCTCAAGGGGGTGGTGAAGAGCTTCGGGCCCGTCGACGTGCTGAAGGGCGTGAACTTCACCGCCTACCCGGGCAAGATCACCGCCCTCGTCGGCGACAACGGCGCCGGAAAGTCGACGCTCATCAAGGGGCTCGCCGGCGTGCAGCCCTACGACGGCGGCCAGGTGCTCTTCGACGGCTCGCCCGTGACCCTGCACAGCCCGCGCGATGCCGGCGACCTCGGCATCGAGGTCGTGTACCAGGACCTCGCGCTCTGCGACAACCTCGACATCGTGCAGAACATGTTCCTCGGCCGGGAGGAGCTCTCGGCCGGCACGTTCGACGAGGGCCGCATGGAGCGCGAGGCCGCCGAGACGCTCCGGCAGCTCTCGGTGCGCACGGTCAAGTCCGTGCGGCAGAAGGTCTCCTCGCTCTCGGGCGGCCAACGCCAGACCGTCGCGATCGCGCGCTCGGTGCTGAAGAAGGCGAAGGTCGTCATCCTCGACGAACCGACCGCGGCGCTCGGCGTCGCGCAGACGGCGCAGGTGCTCGCCCTCGTGAAGCGCCTCGCCGAGCAGGGCGTGTCGGTGATCCTCATCAGCCACAACCTGGTCGACGTGTTCGAGGTCGCCGACTACATCAGCGTGCTCTACCTCGGCCAGATGGTGGCGTCCGTCAAGGCGAGCGAGACGAACAACGAGGACGTCATCGGCTACATCACCGGAGCCAAGACCTACGAGGGGACCCCCGCATGAGCGCGCCGAACAGCGGCACGCCGCCGACCGAGTCCACCACCGCCCTCGCCGCGCTCAGCACCGAGCAGCTCATCGGCAGCGGCCAGGAGGGCGGCCTGCTCGACCAGGTGCGCGCGTGGGTGCAGCGGGTGCGCGGCGGCGACATGGGCGCCCTGCCCGCCGTCGCCGGCTTCATCGTGCTCAGCATCCTGTTCACGATCCTCAGCCCGTACTTCTTCACCGAGCGCAACTTCGCGAACCTGCTCACCCAGGCCGCGACCCTCGTCATGCTCGGCATGGCGCTCGTGTTCGTGCTGCTCCTCGGCGAGATCGACCTCTCCGCGGGCGTGACGGCTGGCCTCACGATGGTCATCTTCGTGGTGCTCATCGCGGTGGTGAACCTGAACTGGATCCTGGCGCTCGCGATCGCGTTCCTCACCGGCATCGCGATCGGCACGTTCATCGGGTTCTTCGTCGCGAAGGTCGGCATCCCGTCGTTCGTCGTGACCCTGGGCCTGTTCCTCGGGTTCCAGGGCCTCGAGCTCATCATCATCGGCGCGGGCGGCCTGTACCGCGTCGAGACGCCCGAGATCCTCGCCATCCAGAACAGCACGCTGCCGACGTGGGGCGGCTGGGTGATGGTCGCGGTCATGCTCGCGATCTCGGCGACGATGTCGTTCATCGATCGGGCCCGTCGCACGCGCGCCGAGGTGCCGAACCGCACCATCGCGCTCGTGTGGGCGAAGCTCATCGCGATCGCGGTGCTCGGCGGCGGCGTCGTGCTCATCCTGAACCAGAACCGCGGCACCGGCTTCAAGGCCATCGAGGGCGTGCCGATCGTGGTGCCGATCACGCTCGCGATCCTCTGGATCGGCACCTTCGTGCTCGATCGCACGAAGTTCGGCCGCTACATCTACGCGGTGGGCGGCAACGCCGAGGCCGCGCGACGCTCGGGCGTGAAGGTCGCGATGATCCGCTGGTGCGCGTTCATCGTGTGCTCCTCGCTCGCGGTCGTGTCCGGCCTGTTCAGCATCAGCAAGGTCGGATCGGTGGATGCCGCGGCCGGGCGCGAGATCGTGCTGAGCGGTGTGGCGGCAGCGGTGGTCGGCGGCGTGAGCCTGTTCGGCGGTCGGGGCCGGCTGATCCACGCGGCCATCGGCGCGCTCGTGATCGCCGTCATCACCAACGGCCTCGGCCTGCTCAACCTGCCGGCCGGCGTGAACTACGCCGTGACGGGCGGGGTGCTGATCCTCGCCGCCACGATCGACGCGGTCTCGCGCAAGCGCGCCGGCGGCAGCATCCTGCGAACCTGATCGCCCGTCGGGGCGCGCGGCTCAGTTCGTGCCGCGCGCCTCGGCGACGAGCCCGTTCAGCAGGGCCGCGCCGTTCTCGGCGTCGGGCACGGTGACGACGAACGGCTGCGCCCCGATGCGCTCGATCTCGATGGCGCTGCCGCCGCGGAGGATGATGCCGCGGCGCCCCCGAGCGTCGAACCGGAACCCCCAACCGCCGAACTCCGACGGGCGGACGTCGACCGCACGCGCGACCACGACCTGGTCGAGTCGTACCCGCCCGATCGGCAGCCCGAGCAGCGTGCGCACCCGCAACCCGGTCGTGTCGACGGTGATCCGCGCCGCGGTGGTGGTCGCGAGGACGGCGACGACGACGAGGAACACGAGCGAGAACGCCCACAGCGACGGGTCGAGTGCGACCGGCACGAGCGTGAGCAGAAGCGCGAGCACGAGCAGCGCGGTGACGGGCCAGGGCGCCCGCGCGACGGCCGTCCACACGGCCCGCTCCCCCGGCGCGAGGCGCACGGCGGCGCGCAGGGCATGCGCGATCGTCTCGGCAGAGGTGTGCTCGCCCGGCTCGGGCGCGGGCAGCACGAAGGAGGTGACGACGCCGACGAGCGCGCCGAGGCCGAGGCCGACCGCGACGATCACGGGGACCACCCAGTCGGCGGGCTCCGAGCCGTCGAGCTGCACCCCGGTCAGGGCGACGAACACGATCGTCACGGCGGTGGTCACTGCGGGAGCGAACAGTGCGGCCGAGCGCGCCGACCGCCACGGGTTCGCCTGCTCGGTGTCGGTCTGCCCGGCATCGGGCCGGCCGGAATCGGGCAGCTCAGCTTGGGCCTTCGCCGCGACTCGCGTCGAAAGCCAGGCGGCTCCGGCCATGACGACGAGCACGCCGAGCGAGATCACGAGGTACGCGATGAGGTTGCCGGCGGGCGACATCCACCCGTTCGGTTCGCCGTCGGCGCCCCAGTGCGTGACCATCGGGTCGGGCGTGCGCGGCAGCCAGGTCATCAGGATGCCGGCGCCGACGGCGATGATCGTAAGCGGCACCCACACCGTGACGGCGAGCACGAGCCGCCGGTCGCGCGCGCGGCGGTCTGCCGAACCGGATGCCGCAGAGGGGCCGGATGCCGCGGTCGAGGCCTGGGGTTCGGGTCGATACTCGGGCGAGGTCTCGGGTCGGGGTTCGGTCATGCGTGGAATTCCTCTCGGACGAGGGCGAGCACGGTGTCGGCGGCGAGGTCGTGTGCGCGGGCGGATGCGGCGAGCGCGGCGACGAGCGCGCGCACCTCGTCGAGGCCGGGCGCCGAGTGGGTGACGACGGCGCCGCGCCCGCGGCGCAGCTCGACGAACCCCTCGTCGCGCAGCACCTGGTAGGCGTGGAGCACGGTGTGGGGGTTCACGTCGAGCGAGGTCGCGAGGTCGCGCGCGGCCGGCAGTCGCTCGCCTGAGGCGAGCCGGCCGGCGAGGATCTCGGAGCGCACCGCGCGCACGAGTTGCTCGAAGATCGGCGCGCCCGACGCGGGATCGATGCGGATGATCATGGATCCATTGTTCTAGTTACCACTAGAACAAGTCAAATTACGGATACCGCCGTCAGCCGCGCGCGGGCGGCACCGTCTTGCGCATCACCGTCTTGCTCTTGCCGATATGGCGCTCGAACGTGAACCCAGCCCGCTCGAACATGGCCCGCGTGCCGTTGTGCAGGAACGACGACGACGTCTTCTTGCCGGGAACCAGCTCGTTGGGGAACGAGACGACCTCGCCGCCGCCGGCCTGCGCGATCAGCTCGAGCGCGCCGTCGAGGGCCTCGCGCGCCACGCCCGAACGCCGATGGTCGCGGTCGACGAAGAAGCACGTGATGCGCCACGGCGCGGGGCTGGTCTCGCCCGCGTCGACCTGCTTGCGGTGGTAGATGTTCGGCAGTTCGGTCGGGCTGCCGTACTCGCACCAGGCGATCGCGGCGTCGCCGTCGAAGACGAGTGCGGCGTGCGCGACCCCCTCGGCGACGAGCCGTTGCTTGAACGTCGGCCGATCGACGTCGTCCTTCGCGGTCTGCTCGGTGTCGCCGTGGAAGTACGAGCAGTAGCACCCGCCCCAGACCCCGTTGTGCTTCTGCGCGAGGGCCAGCCAGGCCGGGAAGGTCTCGGGGGTGAGCGGCCTGATCACGTGCGCACCCGTGCCGACGCGCAGCTCTGAAGCGGTCATGCCCGCAGGGTATCCGTCGAACGCCGCAGCGGCCAGCATGCGACCGCGGCGCCGTGCTCAGCCCGCATCGCGCGCGAGCGCGGCCCCCGCCGCCTCGAGCCAGCGCAGCGGATCGGACATCGCGGCGGCCCCCGACCCGGCGAGGTCGGTGAGCGAGGCGGATGCGGCGAAGCCGGAGGCATCCGCGGTGATCGCACCGGCGACGAGGGCGACCGGCACGCCGGCGGCGGCCGCGCGGGCGGCGACCTCGCTCGGCACCTTGCCCGCGGCGGACTGGCCGTCGAAGCGGCCCTCGCCGGTGACGACGAGGTCGGCGCCCCGCAGCGCGGCGTCGACGTCGATCGCGTCGGCGACCGCGCCGGCGCCCGCGGCCATCGAGGCACCCCAGAGCAGCAACCCGAACCCGGTGCCGCCCGCGGCGCCCGACCCGGCACGTGCCGCGATCGACGCGACGCCCGGCACGGCGTCGACGAGCGCGCCGAGGTTCGCCTCGAGCAGCGCGACGTCGGCGGGCGACGCGCCCTTCTGCGGTCCGAACACGGCGGCCGCGCCGGTGGGCCCGAGCAGCGGGCTCGTGACGTCGGAGAGGATGCGGGCGCCGCCGGCGGGCAGCGCGCGAAGCCCCGAGAGGTCGACGAGGCGCACGCGCGCCAGGCCCCCACCGCCGAGCGGGATCGGCTCGCCCGCGGCATCCGCGAACTTCGCGCCGAGCGCCGCGAGCGCACCCGTGCCGCCGTCGGTCGACGAGCTGCCCCCGATTGCGAGCAGCAGCCCCGTCGCCCCGCCGTCGAGGGCGGCGGCGATCGCCTGCCCGAAGCCGAGGGTGTGCGCCTCGAGCGGGCGCAGCGGATCGAGCAGCGTGATGCCGCTCGCGAGCGCGAGCTCGACGACCGCGGTGCCGTCTGGCAGGCGCAGCCAGCAGGCGTCGACCGTGCGGTCGTCGGGCCCCTGCACGGCAACCGGCACGCGTTCGGCGCCGGGCACGGCAGCGGCGAACGCGTCGAGGGTGCCCTCCCCGCCGTCGGCCATGGGCATCGCGACGAGCACGTCGTCGGGTGCGACCGAACGCCAGCCGCGCGCGAGCGCGTCGACGGCCTGCGCGGCGGTCGCGGTGCCCTTGAAGGAGTCGGGCGCGAGCACGATGCGGCGGCTCATGCAGCGGCCCCGGTCGAGCTGCCCGCCGCCGTCTGCACGATCGCCCAGGCGTACGGCTCGAGGTCGACGCCGTCGACCGCCGAGCCCCCGACGAGGTCGGTGCCCGCGAGCGGCACGGACAAGGCGGCGTCGCCGTGGTTGACCACGGTGACGACGTCGCCGCGGCGCATCGCCTCGACGGTGGCGGGCAGCCCGGCGACGACGGGCTCGGCACCGGTCGTCGCGAGCAGGTGGTCGACGACGGCCTGGGTTCCGGCCTCGTCGGGCACCGTCGCGAGGTAGCGGGCCGTGCCCGACCCGCTCGCGCGCACGGTCAGCGCGGGCCGCCCGGCGAGACGTCCGCCGGTGAACGACGCCTCGACCGCAGCATCCGCGATGCGCAGCTCCTCGGCGAGCAGCGTGCCGACGGCCTCGCCGAGCCCGATCGAGCCGCTGCCAGCACCGCCGGCGCCCGCACCGCCGACCCCGGCACCGCCGACACCCGCGAAGGGCGCGAACCGCTCACCGGGCTCCCCCGCGGGCGCATCGGGTGCGACGAGCGCGCCGAAGTCCTCGACGTCGACGCCGAGCACGCCGCGCAGCTGCGTCATGAATCCGCCGTCGCGGAAGCGGTCGTGCTCGTCGACGAGATCGCTGAAGGGCCCCGTGAGCAGGTGCCCGCCCGCCTCGACGAACGCGGTCAGCGCCGCGGCATCCGTCTCGCTCAGCAGGTACAGCAGGGGCGCGATCACGACGTCGTACTCGCCCGCACGCGGCGCGGGCACGAGGTCGACCTGCACGTGGCGGCGGTGCAGGGCGCGGTGCCACCGCTGCACGACGGCGACGTAGTCGAGCCCGTTCATGGGGTGGTCGGATGCCTCGACGGCCCACCAGTTCTGCCAGTCGAACACGATCGCGACGCGGGCATCGCCCGGTGCCGGTGCGGGCAATGCGGGCAGCGCGGCGAGGTCGGCGCCGAGCGCGGTGACCTCGCGCCACGTGCGCGTGTCGGTGCCCGCCTGCGGCAGCATCGCCGAGTGGAACTTCTCGGCGCCCGCGCGCGACTGCCGCCACTGGAAGAACAGGATGCCGTCGGCGCCGCGCCCGATCGCCTGGGCGCTGAGCGCAGCCATCTGCCCCGGCGCCTTGGGCGCGTTCGTCGGGCGCCAGTTGAGGGCGTTCGTCGCCTGCTCCATGAGCAGCCACGGCACGCCCGGCTTCAGCGAGCGCATCAGGTCGCGCGAGAACGCCGCGGCGCGGAAGCCCTCGGGATCGTTCGGGTCGGGGTAGCAGTCGTCGCTCACGACGTCGACGTGCTCGGCCCACCGCCGGTAGTCGGCGGGCTTGAACGCGCCCATGAAGTTCGTCGTGATCGGCTGCGTCGCGCCGGCCGCGCGGATGATCTCGCGCTCCATCAGGTAGCACTCGAGCAGCATGTCGCTCGTGAAGCGCCGGAAGTCGAGCATCTGGCCGGGGTTGCGACTGTAGGGCGCCTTGCGCGGCGGCAGGATCTCGTCGAACGAGCCGTAGCGCTGCGACCAGAAGTTCGTGCCCCACGCCGCGTTCAGCGCGTCGATGTCGGGGTACCGGTCGGCCAGCCAGCGACGGAACGCGTCGCGCGCGGCATCCGAGTAGTCGGCATTCAGATGGCATCCGTACTCGTTGTTGACGTGCCACATGACGACCGCCGGATGCCGCGCATACCGTTCGGCGAGCGCGGTGACGAGCTCCCCGGCGAGCCGTCGGTACACGGGCGACGAGGGCGCGTACGCCTGTCGGGATCCGGGCCAGAACACGCTGCCGTCCTCATCGCGCGGCAGGAGCTCGGGATACGCGGCGCTCGCCCACGGCGGCGGCGACGCGGTGGCCGTCGCGAGGTCGACGGCGATGCCGCCCTCGTGCAGCAGGTCGATCACCCGGTCGAGCCAGTCGAAGTCGAACTCCCCCTCGCGCGGCTGGATGCGCGCCCACGAGAAGATGCCGAGGCTGACCATGGTGACGCCGGCCTCGCGCATGCGGGCCACGTCGTCGGGCCAGATCTCGTCGGGCCACTGCTCGGGGTTGTAGTCGGCGCCGTAGTGCACGTGGTTCCTCCGTCGTCGGTCCGCAAAGCCTATTCCCGGGGCGTCAGCCGAGGTCGAGTTCGACCGGCCGCCCCACGCCCGTCACCGACACCGTCGGCCAGCGGGCGTCGACCGTCAGCACCTCGGGCCTACCGGCCCCCACGAGCACGGTGTCCTCGACCTTCGCGCCGGGAGCACTCGGATTCCACGCGAACGCCTGCCCCTCGTGCACGACGTCGGCGATGCCCGGCACCGCCCGGGGATCGCGCCCGGCGTACCCCGCCGCCCCGCCCTGATGGTGCCGCCGCCACTCCTCGGCGTCGAATCCGTGCCGCGCGTACGCGGCGACGCCCGCCTCGAACACCGCGCCGAGGGGCGCGCCCGGACGAGTCGCCGCGAGCACCTCGGCCTCGACGTCGAGGATGCGCCGCATCGCGTCGGCCTCGCCCTCGTCGGCCGGCCCGAACCGCACCCACCGCGTCGCGTTCGCGATGAGCCCGTGGCGGCGCCCGCAGACCACGAGCATGGCCCGGTCGCCGATGGGCGCCTCGGTGGGCAGCGGATGCCGGTGGCCGAGCCGCGATCGTCCGGCCACGAGGGTCACGAGGGGGTCGATGCCGCGCTCGGCCAGCGCGCCGGCGAGACGGGCGGCGAGGCCCCGCTCGGTCGCCGTCGGGGCGGCGGCGGTCGCGGCATCCGTCAGCACCTCGGCGACCTCGCGACAGAGCCCGCGATACCGCGAGAGCTCGCCCGGCAGGAGGCTCGCGCGGGCGGCGCGCAGCTCGGCGGCGACCTCCGTCTCCTCGAGCCGGGCGGCGTCGGGCTCGACGAGCGCCTCGTGCCACGGCACGCGCACGACGTCGAGCCGCTCGCGCGAGACGAGCTCCTCGGCGAGCAGGCGGTCGGCCTCGTTCGCGAACACGCGCAGCTCGTCGCCGTCGCGACGCACGACCACCGCGGCCACGGGGTCGCCCGCGAGCGAGACATGCGTGCGGGCGCCGTCGAGGTACCACGACACCGCGGTGTGCGAGCGCAGCACGATCGAGTCGGCACCGCGCCGATCGAGCAGGTCGAGCACGCGGTCGCGCTTGACGGCACGGTCGATGACGGATGCCTCGACGGCGGATGCCTCGGGCCCGGATGTCTCCGAGACGGATGCCGCGTTCTCCCCGACCCCCGACGCGTCGAGCACGCCCGCGCCCGCGGCATCCGCGATCATGCTCGAACCCCGATCGCGGCGGTGCTGTCGCGCGCCTCGAGCCTCGGACGGTGCAGCACCGAGTGCTCGACCGGCCCGCCCTCGATGAGGGCGTGCAGCCGCAGCCACGTCTGCGCGCCGATCTCGCCGCGCGGCACCGACATGCTCGTGAGGCTCGGCGTCGCGAAGCCGGCCATCGGCACGTCGTCGAATCCGGCGATGGAGAGGTCGCGCGGCACCTCGACGCCGAGTTCGTGCAGTCGCGTCATGAGGCCGAGGGCGACGAGGTCGTTGAAGGCGATCACGGCGGTGCAGCCGTCGCGGTGCGCGTCGAGCACGGCGCCGGATGCCGCGTAGCCGTCTTCGAGCCTCGAGCCGGCGGGCAGCTCGTCGATGCGCACATCGGGGCGCGCCGTGAGCGCCTCGGCCAGACCCCTCCGGCGTTCGGCGTTCGAGGCGCTCGTGGGCGGTCCGCCGACGTAGGCGATGCGCCGGTGGCCGAGTGCGTGCAGGTGGTCGACGAGGTCGCGGATGCCGCGCACGTAGTCGACGCCCACGACCGGCACCTCGACGCCCGGCAGCAGCCGGTTCACGACGACGACGGGCGCGACCGCCTCGACGAGGGCGCGCAGCTCGGCCTCGGGCATGCGGGGCGCGCAGAGCACGAGCGCGTCGCAGCGCAGGCGGGCCTCGAGGGCGATCGCCTCCTCGTCGTCGACGTTCTCGGCGGTGTCGGCCACGAGCACGCGGTAGCCGTCGCGCGCGGCGGCGAGGCTGAGGCCCTTGAGGATGCCCTGGAACAGCGGGTTCTCGAGGTCGGGGACGACCATCGCCACGGTGTTGTTGCGTCCGTTGACGAGGCTGCGGGCGGTGGGGCTCGGCCGGTAGCCGAGCTCGGCGATGGAGGCCTGCACGCGCTGCACGATCTCGGGATCGACGCTGGCCCGCCCGTTGAGCACACGCGAGACGGATGCCTGCGAGACGCCGGCGTGCGCGGCGACGTCGGCGATCGTGGTCGCCCGGCTGCGCTGGCCCATGCTGATCCTCCCGTTCGCGATCGAGGCGTGCGCCGGCCGCCGCGGCGACCTGAGAAACCGATTCCCCGACATCGCCGCCGGGGTTGTCGGCGGCCTCGATCGTGACCTATGGTAGCGACAAGAAAGCGGTTTCCCAAAGCAACGGAGGATCGACATGCGGGTCATCGTCACCGGATCGGCCGGGCGCCTCGGGCGCAGCGTCGCCGCCGGGCTCGCGGCATCCGGCCATCAGGTCGTCGGCGCCGATCGGGTCGCCGTCGGCCTCCCCGGCGTCGACGAGCGCACCGTCGACCTGATCGACGCGCTCGCCGCGCAGCGCCTCTTCGCCGAGGTGCGCCCCGAGGCCGTCGTGCACCTGGCCGGCATCGCCGTGCCGTTCAGCGCCCCCGAGCGACGCATCCTGATGACGAACACGGCCCTCGTGCACACCGTGCTCGCGGCGGCCGCCGAGGTCGGCGCCGAACGCGTGCTCGCGGCCAGCAGCCCGACGGTGCTCGGCTACAGCAGCCCCGACTGGCGCGCCGACCGGGTGCCGCTCGACGAGCGGACGCCCCCGGCGCCGGCGAACGCGTATGCGCTGTCCAAGCTCGTCATCGAGGAGACCGTGCGCCAGTTCGCACGCACCGAGCGCACCGCGTACGGCTTCTTCCGCCCCTGCTACGTGCTCTCCCCCGAGGAATGGGCCGGCGCCCCCACCCAGCAGGGGCACACGCTCGAGCAGCGCCTCGCCGACCCGGCTCTCGCCGCGGTGAGCCTCTTCAACTACCTCGACGCCCGCGACGCCGCCACCTTCGTCGCCGCCTGGCTCGCCGCGCCCGCGACGGTCGTCGACGGCGAGGGCTTCTTCGCCGGCGCCGCCGACGCGCTCGCGGTGCTGCCGGTCGCCGACCTCTGGCGGGAGTACGCGCCCGCCCTCGGGCCGGGCGCCGACGCGCTCGGCCACGGCCGCCCGGTCTTCTCGATCGAGAAGGCCGAACGCCTGCTCGACTGGGTGCCCGAGCGCACCTGGCGCACCGAGCTCGACCCCGCCGCCGTCGAACGCCTGCTCGCGGCATCCGAGCAGGCCGCCCGACCGACCGACCGTTCCACCGTCCGACTCACCGAATCGAGCCTCCGATGACCGCTGCCGCACCCGCCTCCCTCACCTTCGACGGCGTGCTGTTCTTCCCCGTGACGCCGTTCGCCGCCGACGGCACGCCCGACCTCGCGCTCCTCGCCGAGCACGTCGAGTCGCGGCTGCCGTTCGGGCCGGGCGCCGTGTTCCCGGCGTGCGGCACGGGCGAGTTCCACGCGCTCTCGGCCTCCGAGGCGATCGACGTCGTGCGCGCCACCGTCGACGTCGTCGCCGGCCGCGTGTCCGTCATCGCCGGCGCGGGCGGACCCCTCGGCCACGCCGTCGAGCTCGCACGCGGCGCCGCGGCGGCCGGCGCCGACGGCCTGCTGCTGCTGCCCCCGTACCTCGTCTCGGGCACCACGAGCGGGCTCGTCGCGTGGGTCGAGGCGGTCGCCGCGGCATCCGACCTGCCCGTGATCGTCTACCACCGCGGCACCGCGCGCTACACGGCCGACGCCATCACGCAGCTCGCGGCGAACCCCAAGGTCGTCGGCTTCAAGGACGGCACGGGCGACATCGGCCTCGCGCAGGAGATCGTGCTCGCAGCGGATGCCACGGGGCGCGACTTCGCCTTCTTCAACGGCCTGCTCACGGCCGAGCTCAGCCAGGGCGCCTACCGGGGCATCGGCATCCCGCTGTACTCCTCGGCCGCGTTCGCGATGATCCCCGAGCTCGCCGCCCTGCACTACCGCGCCTACACCGACGGCGACGAGCAGACCCGCATGACCCTGCTGCGCGAGTTCTACACGCCGCTCGTGAACCTGCGCGACGAGACCCCGGGCTTCGGCGTCTCGCTCGTGAAGGCGGGGCTGCGCCTGCGCGGTCTGCCCGTCGGACCCGTGCGGCCGCCCCTCGTCGACCCCACGCCCGAGCAGGAGCAGCGCCTCGCCGCGATCCTCCAGCGCGGGCTCGAGCTCGCCGCCGAGCTGGGCGGCGACGCCCCGGCCGACGCCGCCCCCGCCCTGCCGACCGTCGTGGCGGTGCCGACGCCGTGACCGCGAGCATCGCCGGCATCACGACGCGCCGGCTCGAACTGCCGCTGCTGCGGCCGTGGGGGCCCGACGTGCGCTCGCTCGCGCTCGTCGAGGTCGTCGTCGAGGACTCCGACGGCGCGCAGGGCCGCGGGTTCTCGTGGACTCCGTCGATCGGCGCCGCCGCCGTCGAGGCGCACCTCGCGAACGACATCACCGCGTTCGCGCTCGGCCGCGACGCCGACGCGGCGACCCTGTGGCATCCGCTCTGGGCGCACCTGCACGAGGGCGGCAGCGGCGGCATCACGACCATCGCGATGGCCGGCCTCGACCTCGCCCTCTGGGATCTCGCGGCGACCCGCGCGGGGCTGGGCATCACCGACCACCTCGGCCGGCAGCACGAGACGACGACCGTCTACGGCAGCGGCGTGAACCTGCACTACCCGCTGCCCGAGCTCGTCGCCCAGGTCGAACGCTGGGTCGCGGCGGGCTTCGACGCCGTGAAGGTCAAGGTCGGCAGCCCCGACCTCGCCGACGACGTCGAACGCATCGGGGCGGTGCGCGACGTGCTCGGCCCCGACCGCCGGCTCATGATCGACGCCAACCAGCGGTGGAGCCTCGATCAGGCCGAGCGCGCGATCTCCGAGCTCGCCGTGTTCGACCTCGCCTGGATCGAGGAGCCGCTGCGCGCCGACGACCTGCCAGGCCACGTCGCGCTGCACGAGCGCATCGAGGTGCCGATCGCGCTCGGCGAGAACGTGCACACCCGGTACCGGTTCGCCGAGTTCCTGGGCGCGGGCGCGGCCGACCTCGTGCAGCCGAACATCGTGCGCGTGGGCGGCATCACGCCGTTCCTCGAGATCGCCTCGCTCGCGGCGTCGCACGGCGCCGACCTGCACCCCCACCTGCTGCTCGAGCTCTCGGCGCAGCTCGCGCTCGCCCTGCCCGGCGAGCACCTCGTCGAGGCGGTCGAGGACGCCTCGTTCGAGGCGCTCGGCGCGCTCGACGCTCCCCCGCCGATCGCCGTCGAGGGCAGCCTCGTGCACACCACCGGTCGACCCGGTCTCGGCCTGACCTTCCGCTGACCCGCGACTCGACCGCCCACTCGAACCGCCCACGAACCGCCACGAACCGCACACGAACCGAGGAACCATGACGAGCACCATCGACACCGCATCGACGTCGGGCCCGGCGTCGCCGTCCGCCGCCTCCGCCGGAGCCGCCGCCTCCCTCGACGAGGTCATCGCGGCCGCACGAGCCGCGTTCGCGGTGTCGGTCGCGTCATCGGCCGAGCAGCGCGCGACCTGGCTCACGGCGATCGCCGACGCCCTGGATGCCGCGCGCGACGAGCTCGTGCCCATCGCCGACGCCGAGACGCACCTCGGGCCGGCGCGCCTGAACGGCGAGGTGGCGCGCACGACCGCGCAGCTGCGCCTGTTCGCGACGGCGATCGTCGAGGGCTCCTACCTCGAGGCGACGGTCGACCACCCCGACGCGACGACCACACCGCCGCGCCCCGACCTGCGTCGCATCCTGCGGCCGCTCGGGCCGGTGGCCGTGTTCGGCGCGTCGAACTTCCCGTTCGCGTTCTCGGTGGCGGGCGGCGACACGGCGTCGGCGCTCGCAACGGGCTGCCCGGTGATCGTGAAGGGGCACTCGGCGCACCCGCGCCTGTCGCTGCGCACGGCCGAGATCGTGGCCGAGGCACTCCGTGACGCCGGTGCCCCCGAGGGCCTGTTCGCGCACATCGTGGGCCGCGAGAACGGCACGGCCCTCGTGCAGCACCCCGGCATCCGCGCGGTCGGGTTCACGGGTTCGCTGCACGGCGGCCGCGTGCTCTTCGACCTCGCGTCGTCGCGGCCCGACCCGATCCCCTTCTACGGCGAGCTGAGCGCCGTGAACCCCGTGCTCGTGACGCCGGATGCCGCGGCGGCCCGCGCCGACGAGCTCGCCGCCGGACTCGCGGGCTCGTTCACGCTCGGCGCCGGCCAGTTCTGCACGAATCCGGGCGTGGTCTTCGCGCCCGTCGGCTCGGGCTTCGCCGAGCGGGTCGCAGCGGTCATCGATGCGGATGCCGCGGTGCCGATGCTGACCGACGGCATCGCCGCTGCCTGGGCCGCGGGGGTCGACGAGCTCGTCGAGCGCGACGACGTGCGCGTCGCCGGCGGCCGGGTCGACGCGGATGCCGTCGGCACCGGGTCGGCCGTCGTGCTCACCACGACCGCCGAGGCCGTGCTCGCGGACCCGAGCTCGCTGTACGCGGAGTGCTTCGGCCCGTCGACGCTCGTCGTCGAGTACGAGTCGGTCGACCAGGCGCTCGAGGCGATCGCCGCGGTCGGCGGCACGCTGACCGCGACCGTGCACGCCGAGCCGGGCGAGGACCTGACGGCCGTCGTGGCGGTGCTCAGCGAGATCGCGGGCCGCGTGCTCTTCGGCGGCTGGCCCACGGGCGTCGCCGTGAGCTGGGCGCAGCAGCACGGCGGCCCGTGGCCGTCGTCCTCGTCGATCCACACGTCGGTCGGGGTCACCGCGATGCGGCGCTTCCTGCGCCCGGTCGCCTACCAGGACGCCCCCGAGTCGGCCCTGCCGCTCGAGCTGCGCGACGCGAACCCGCTCGGCATCCCCCGCCGCGTGGACGGCGTGCTGCAGGTCGGCTGATCAGCCGGCGTTCGCGTCGCCCGGTCGGGGGCGGTATCGCACGGCGACCGCCCCCGATCGGAACTCCCGTCGATCGACGAGATCGAGCTCGATGCGTTCGCTCAGGCCGGCCAACAGCGTCGGCCCGTGTCCGGCGAGCACGGGCTGCACGACGAACTCGTACTCGTCGATGAGCCCGAGCTCCGCCAGCGCCGTGGGCAGGGCAACGCCGCCGACCCAGAGGCTCCCGCCCGGCTGCTCCTTGAGCTGCATCACCGCGGCGCGCAGGTCGCCGCGCAGCAGCTCGGCGTTCCAGTCGACCTCGTCGAGCGTGCTCGAGACGACGTGCTTCGGCGCCCGGTCGATCGCCTCGGCGAACGGCAGCTGCCACTGGGCGACCCAGTCGGGCCATTGGCCCGTGGCGGGCTTGCGCCAAGCGGACTCCATCATCCCGTAGGCGACGCGTCCGAACAGGAGGGCGTCGGCCTGCTCGATCTGCCCGGTCCAGTACCGCATCGACTCCTCGTCGGGCGGGAGACCGGCCTCGTGGTGGCAGCAGCCGTCGAGGGTCACGTTGATCGAGTACCGCAGCGTTCTCATGGGCTGAGAATAGCCAGCTCAGACCCCGAGCTCGAGCTCCTCGATCAGCACCGGCAGCCCGGTCTCGAGCGAGCGGTTGCCGGCGATGCCGACCGAGACGGCGCGCACCCCGTCGGCGTAGCCGGAGACACGGCCGAGCGGCGCGTCATCCGTCACCCGTCGGAACAGGTGGTCGAGCAGGTACGCGTCGCCGCCGCCGTGGCTGCCGATGCCCTGCGGGATCTCGACGACGCGGGCCTGCTCCCAGTGCCGCTGCACGAGCAGCCGTTCGGAGTGGGGGCGCACGTCGTCCTCGACGACGTCGTCGGGGTGCATGCTCGGGTCGACGACGACCTCTCCGTGGGCGCCGACGAGCACCGATCCGCGCTCGACGACCTCGAGCTCGGCCCGGCCCTCGGTGCCGTTCACGGTCACCCGGTATCCCTCCCAGGGGGCGTGGGCGTTCAGGGAGTAGCTGAGCGTCGCGCCCGAGTCGTAGTCGACGAGCGCGGCGAGGTTGTCCTCGATGGTGATGCCCTCGTCGAAGACGTCGCGATCGCGGAGGTATCCGTCGTGCTGCTCCTGGTCGAGGTAGAGCGCCTTCAGCCGCGGATCGGCCGCGAGGTCGAGGGCGAACGGGTCGCCCGACGCTCCGGTGCCACGCGCGGGTCGCTCGCCGAGCCCCCGGGCCGCGGCGTTCTCTGCGCCGTAGAAGCGCAGCCCGCCGCTCGCGAACACGCGCACGGGGGCGGCGGCGATCCACCAGTTGACGAGGTCGAAGTGGTGCGACGCCTTGTGGATGAACAGCCCGCCCGAGTTCTGCTTCTGGCGGTGCCAGCGGCGGAAGTAGTCGGCCCCGTGCACGGTGTCGAGCGCCCACTCGAAGTGCACGCTCGTGACCCGGCCGATGCGCCCGTCGGCGATGACCTGCCGCAGCGTCGAGTTGCGGGGGCTGTAGCGGTAGTTGAAGGTCGTGATCACCTCGCGGCCCGTCTCGGCGATGGCCTCGCCGATGCGGCGCACGCTCTCGGCGTCGATGGTGAGCGGCTTCTCGACCACGACGTCGGCGCCGGCCCGCAGGGCGCGCACGATGTACTCGGCATGCGTGAAGTCGGGCGTGGTGATGACGACGCGGTCGATGCGCTCGGCGCCGATCATGCGCTCGAGGTCCTCGACCGCGTAGCGGACGGGCGCCGGATGCCCCGCCTCGACCACTTCCCGCTCGTAGACGTCGAGCCGCCCCGGGTTGGGGTCGCACCATGCCACCAGTTCGGCCACGTCGGCGACGTGCTCGGCGCCGACCACGGTTCCGGACATCGCCCCGATGTACATGCCCGCGCGGCTGCCCGCGCCGATGAGTGCGTACCGTTCGCGTCCGTGCTGCGCCATGCTGTGCTCCATCGCCTCGCGGGTGTGCGGCGGCACGACGGAGCACCGCGTCGGGTGCGGCATCCGTCGGCTCGCCGAAGTCTGCAGGACTCGCTGGAATCCTGCGGGAAAGCGCTATCTCACGCTCGTTACAGGTCTATCAGAAACACGGCACACGGCAAAACCCCCGCCGAGAACGCCGCGCGGTAAAGTGAGGCGCCCGTCGCGGGCGGCACCCGGCCGACCGGCACCCGACCCGCGCGCCAGCGCGACGCAACCGCCCCGCCCCCGAAGGAGCGACCGGCGGATCCGGCCAGCAGGAGGACATCGATGATCGAGGGCGACGCCCCCACCCGCCGCACCGCGCCGGCGACTCTGCACGACGTCGCCCGAGAGGCGGGCGTCTCGCTCGCCACCGCCTCGCGCTCGCTGAACGGCAGCGCCCGCAAGGTCAACGAGGAGTACCGCGAACGCGTGCTCGCCGCCGCCGCGAAGCTCGGCTACACCCCCAACCTCTCGGCGCAGGCCGTGGCCAGGGGCACCTCGACCACCGTCGCCCTGCTCGTCGCCGACATCGCCGACCCGTACTTCTCCTCGCTCGCGGCCGGCGTCGTCGGCGCCGCCGGCGACGACCGCCTCATCGTCACGATGGCCGAGACCAAGCGCGACTCCGCCCGCGAGCTCGAACTCGTGCGTGCGATGCGCGGGCAGCGCCCGCGCGTCATGATCCTCGCCGGCTCGCGCGACATCGGCGACCCGAACGCCGCCGCGCTCGAGGCCGAGCTCACCGCGTACGAGCAGACCGGCGGGCGAGCCGTGTTCGTCAGCGAGAGCGATCTGCCGTTCCGCACCCTGCCGCTCGCGAACCGCGCCGGCGGTCGCGACCTCGCCGTCGCGCTGCACGAGCTCGGCTACCGCCGCTTCACCGCACTCGCCGGGCCCGAGACGCTGCGCACCGCGCACGACCGCATCGCCGGATTCGCCGAGGGCCTCGCCTCGGTCGGGGCCCAGCTGCCCGCCGACCGCCTGGTGCGCAGCTCGTTCACGCGCGACGGCGGCTACGACGCCATGCGACGCCTCCTCGAGGCGGGCATCGGCGACACGCAGCTCGTGTTCGCGCTCAACGACGTGATGGCCATGGGCGCGATGTCGGCGATCCGCGACGCCGGCCTCGAGCCCGGCCGCGACCTCGCCGTCGCCGGCTTCGACGACATCCCCACGGTGCGCGACGTGACACCGCGCCTCACGAGCGTGCGCATGCCGCTCGAGCGCATCGGCGAGCAGGCCCTGCGGCTCGCCCTCGAAGACGGTGCGGATGCCGCGTCCGCCCGCGCCTCGTCGACGGATGTCTCGACTGAGGTCGTCCTCCGAGAGAGCACCCCCGGCCCCGCCGCCTGACGCGCGGACGCACGCACCCGTTGCGCCCCCGTGATTCCTGTGGCACACTCGGGTAAACGCTTTCCCGCTATCCCGCACGGGCGGCACCGCCGCTCGACCGTTTCGAAGAGGAATCACCGTGGCAGACACCGTCGCTCCCCAGACCATCGGCATCATCATGAACGGCGCCTCGGGCCGCATGGGGTACCGCCAGCACCTCGTGCGCTCGATCCTCGCGATCCGCGAGCAGGGCGGTGTGCTCCTCGCCGACGGCGAGACCCGCGTGCAGGTCGAGATGATCCTCGTGGGCCGCAGCGAGAAGAAGCTCGCCGACCTCGCCGCCAAGCACGGCATCGAGCACTACACGACGAACCTCGACGAGGCGCTCGCCGACGACCGCTGGCAGATCTACGCCGACTTCCTCGTGACGAAGGCCCGCGCGGCCGCGATCAAGAAGGCGATCGCCGCCGGCAAGGCCATCTACACCGAGAAGCCCACCGCCGAGTCCTTCGAGGAGGCCCTCGAGCTCGCGCGCCTCGCCGATGAGGCCGGCATCAAGAACGGCGTGGTGCACGACAAGCTCTACCTGCCGGGCCTGCAGAAGCTCAAGCGCCTCATCGACTCGGGCTTCTTCGGCCGCATCCTGAGCGTGCGCGGCGAGTTCGGCTACTGGGTGTTCGAGGGCGACTGGCAGCCCGCCCAGCGCCCGAGCTGGAACTACCGCGCCGAAGACGGCGGCGGCATCATCGTCGACATGTTCCCGCACTGGAACTACGTGCTCGAGAACCTCTTCGGCCGCGTCGAGTCGGTCTACGCGAAGGCCGTCACCGAGATCCCCGAGCGCGTCGACGAGCGCGGCGATCGTTACCCCGCGACGGCGGATGACGCGGCCTACGCGATCTTCGAGCTCGAGGGCGGCGTGGTCGCCCAGCTCAACTCGAGCTGGACCACGCGCGTCAACCGCGACGAGCTCGTCGAGTTCCAGGTCGACGGCACCCACGGGTCGGCCGTCGTGGGCCTCTTCGGCTGCAAGATCCAGCCGCGCAACGCCACGCCCAAGCCCGTCTGGAACCCCGACCTCGCCGACGAGCACGACTACGCCGGCGACTGGATCGAGAGCCCCGGCAACCGCGAGTTCGAGAACGGCTTCAAGACGCAGTGGGAGGAGTTCATCCGCCACGTCGTCGAGGACGCGCCCAACGAGTTCGACTTCCTCGCGGGCGCCCGCGGGGTGCTCCTCGCCGAGCAGGGCCTCGTGTCGAGCCGTGAGGGCCGTCGCGTCGAGATCCCGGTCGTCGCGCTCGAGGCGGGCGCCGCGGCATCCGACGCTGCGGCATCCGACACCGCGGCGATCGCCGCCGCCGAGGCCGAGTTCGCGGGAGCGCGCTGACCATGACCTCGCTCACGCTCGTCGGCGCCGACGGAGCACTGCGCACCGTGCAGCTCGCCGAGGCCCCGACGTTCTCGAAGCCGCGTCGGCCGCTGCAGAGCCGGGTCGCGTACGCGGCCGCGCACGTGGTGCCGAAGGGGCACGCCGACAACACGCCGGGGCAGCCGGCCGAGATCGACTGGGACGCGACGCTCGCGTTCCGCCACCACGTGTGGTCGTGGGGGCTCGGCGTGGCCGACGCCATGGACACCGCCCAGCGCAACATGGGCCTCGACGCCGCGGCCACGCGAGAGCTGATCTCGCGGAGCGCCGCCGAAGCGGCATCCGTGGGCGGCGCGCTCGTCGTCGGCGTGAACACCGACCACGTCGAGGCCGAGCACCTCTCGCTCGACGAGGTGATCGACGCCTACAAGGAGCAGCTGCACCACACCGAAGACGCCGGCGCGGGCGTCGTGCTCATGGCGAGCCGCCACCTGGCGCGCGCCGCGCAGAGCGCCGACGACTACCGCCGCGTGTACCGCGAGGTGCTCGACGCGGCGAGCACGCCGGTCGTGCTGCACTGGCTCGGCACCGCGTTCGATCCGTTGCTCGCGGGCTACTTCGGCTCGGAGGCGACGGATGCCGCGGCCGAGACGCTGCTCGCCATCATCGACGAGCACGCCGACCGGGTGCAGGGCGTGAAGATGAGCCTGCTCGACGCCGATGCCGAGATCTCGGTGCGCCGCCGGCTGCCCGAGTCAGCGCGCATGTTCACGGGCGACGACTTCCACTACGTGGGGCTCATCGAGGGCGACGAGGTCGGGCACTCCGATGCGCTGCTCGGCGCGTTCTCGTGCCTCGCGCCGAACGCGTCGGCCGCGATCCAGGCGCTCGACCGCGGAGACGTCGACGCCTACCGCGCGATCCTCGCCCCGACCGAACCGCTCTCGCAGCAGGTGTTCGCCGCGCCCACGTACTACTACAAGACGGGCGTCGCGTTCCTCGCCTGGCTGAACGGGCACCAGGCCGCGTTCCAGATGGTGGGCGGCCTGCACGCCGCCCGCAGCCTGCCGCACCTGTCCCGCATCGTCGAGCTCGCGAACGCCTCGGGCGCCCTCGAGCGCCCCGAGCTCGCGGCCGCGCGGTGGCACGCGATGCTCACCCTCAACGGACTCGACCCGGCTGTCGCCGCGGCATCCGCGGCATCCGATGGCGAGCCGACGGATGCCGCAGCCGACGACCGCGCGGAGGTGCTTGCGTGAGCGCCCATCCGCGCCTGTCGATGAACCAGGCGACGATCAAGCACGCGTCGCTCGACGACGCCCTGCGGGTCACCGCCGAGGGCGGCTACGCGTCGATCGGGCTCTGGCGCGAGCCGGTGCTCGAGGTCGGGCTCGCCGAGTCGGCCCGCCGCCTCGCCGATTCGGGCCTGCGCCTGTCGACGTACTGCCGCGGCGGGTTCTTCACCATGCCCGAGGGCCCCGACCGGCGCGCGTCGATCGACGACAACCGTCGCGGCATCGACGAGACGGCGACCCTCGCGGCGGCGGGCGCACCCGGCAGCACGCCCGTGTTCGTGCTCGTCGCGGGCGGACTCCCCGACGGATCGAGCGATCTCGTCGGCGCGCGCTCGCGCGTGGCCGACGCCCTCGCCGAGCTCGCCCCGCACGCGGCATCCGCCGGCGTCACGCTCGCGATCGAACCGCTGCACCCGATGTACGCGTCGGACCGCGCGGTGGTCTCGACGCTCGGGCAGGCGCTCGACCTGGCGGAGCCGTTCGCGCCCGAGGTCGTGGGCGTCACCGTCGACACGTTCCACGTGTGGTGGGATCCCGACGTGCTCGCGCAGATCGCGCGCGCCGGGGCATCCGGACGCATCGCGACCTACCAGGTGTGCGACTGGGCCACCCCGCTCGCCGCCGACGTGCTGCTCTCGCGGCACGAGCCGGGCGACGGCGTAATCGATTTCGCAAGCCTCACGGCCGCGGTCGAGGCCACGGGCTACGACCGCGACATCGAGGTCGAGATCTTCAACCAGGAGATCTGGGATGCCGCGTGGCCCGACGTCGTCGAGCGCACCGCGCGGGCATTCGGGGCCGCCGTCGCGCCCCACCTGCGGGCGCCGGCGTAGTCGCCGTGGGAGGAGACCGTCGCGATCGGCGGACTCCTCCCGCCGCTGGGTACGCTGGGGTGATGTTCGATCCGCACAGCGTTCCGGCCGATCCCCTCGCGACGAGCGCCCTCGCCGCACGCGGACTCGAGTACCGGCGGGTCGACCCCGCCGACGAACCCGCCCTGCAGGCGTGGGTGCAGGCCGAGACGCGCGGGTTCCACCACGCGAGGCCCGAGGCCCCCGAGCTGCGGCGGGCGCTGCAGGTCTCGCGTCAGCGCAACGTCCGCGGCGTCTACGACCCCACGGCGCACGACCCGCAGGTGCCGGTCGCGACCGTCGACGGATGGCCGTCAGGGCTCAGCGTTCCCGGCGGGCGAAGCGTCGACGCGTGGGCCGTGAGCTCGGTGACCGTCTCCCCCACCCACCGCCGCCGCGGCATCGCGAGGGCGCTGCTCGAGGCCCAGCTGCGCTACGCGAAGGCGGCGGGGGCCGCGCTCGCGATGCTCACGGTGACCGAGGCGACGATCTACGGCCGCTACGGCTTCGGCCCCGCGGCATCCGCGGCGACGGTGCACGTCGATCGCCGTCGCGCGCACTGGATCGGCCCGGAATCGCCCGGCCGCGTCCAGTTCGTCGAACCGGCCGACCTGATCGGGAAGGCGCCCGCGATCGCCCGCCGCGCCGTCGCGCGCACCCCGGGCGAGATCGACCGCTGGCCAGGGCTCCTCGAGCGGCACTTCGGGCTCGTCGACCCCGGCAGCGCCGACGCGCGCGCCCTGCGCGTCGCACGGTACGACGACGCCGCCGGGCAGGCCCAGGGGTTCGTCGCGTTCCGCGTGGTTCGCGCGCCCGACGAGCCGGGCGCGCTCGAGTGCGACGTGTTCGTCGCGGCGACCGACGACGCCGAGCGCGAGCTCTGGCGCTTCCTCGTCGAGCAGGACTTCGTGACCGAGGCGCGCGTGCGCCTGCGCAGCGTCGACGAGCCGCTGCCCTGGCTTCTCGAAGACCCGCGAGCGGTGAGCCTGCACGAGATCTCCGACCACCTCTGGCTGCGGGTGCTCGACCCCGTCGCGGCCCTCTCCGCGCGCGACTACGGCACGGCCGGCACGCTCACGCTCGAGATCGCCGACCCCCTGGGCCACGCCGAGGGCACGTTCGTCCTCGACGTCTCGGGCGACGGGCACGCCGAGGTGCGACGCACCGGCGACGCCCGTCCCGATGCCGCGAACGGCGCGCGCCCCGAGGCACGGCACGATGCGCAGGCGGATGCCGCGAGCAGCCACCCGCGTTCGGGCCGACGTTCCCGGGCGCAGGCCGCCCACGGGCTGCGCATCGACGCCCGCGACCTCGCGTCGATCTACCTCGGCGGCACCCGACCGTCGGTGCTGGCCCGCGCCGGACGCCTCGCCGAACTCGCGCCGGGGTCGCTCGCGGTCGCCGACCGCCTGTTCCACGCGCCCCGCACCCCGCACCTCAGCATCTGGTTCTGACGCCCGCCGGGGCGTGCCGACGGCAGGCGCGGGCGCGCCGTCGGCGGACGCGCCGTCAGCCGCGGTCGGGGTCGGCCCGCACCCAGGTGCGGGCGTCGTGCACGGCGTCGCGCACGCCGGCGCCGATCCACTCGTTGCCGCGCACGATGCCGCCGTCGCCGAGCTCGCCCGCGAGGCCCGCGAGCTCGAGCTGGGTCATGACGCGGTCGTTCGAGACGACGAGCACGAGCCGCGAGCCGTGCTCGTCGAGGTCGCGCCCGTAGCGCTTCAGCACCTCGATCGCGGCGAACCCGAGCTGGTCGATGCCGCGCAGGCGCATGACGACGACGGCGCGGCGGGTCCGTTCGTCGATCGTGGGCAGCTGGGACTCGAACCTCGGCGCGCTGGCGAAGAAGAGACTGCCGTACGGCTGGAGCACGACGACGCGCTTCGGCCCGATGCGCTCGGCGGGCGCGACCTCGCGCATGCGTCCGTCGTCGATGAGCTCGAGCTGGCGCACGCGCACCGAGTTCGACTGGTCGGCGACGAAGAGCACGATGCCGAGGGCCACGCCGACGAGCACGGCGAACTGGAGCGGGATCACGAGCGTCAGCGTGAACGTCACCGCCATGATCGTGAGCGGGAACGCACCGGACCGGGCGACCGAGTACACCTGCGCGGGCTTGATCGTGCCGAACCCGACCACGATGAGCAGGGCCGCGAGGGCGGGCATCGCGACGTAGCCGACGACCCCCGAGAGCAGCAGGAGGGTGACGGCCATCACGAGCCCCGCGATGAACATCGCGAGCCGGGTCTTGGCACCGCCCGCGACGGCGAGCGCCGAGGCCGACATCGAGCCGCCGACCGGCATGCCCTGGAAGAGGCCGGCGACGAGGTTGCCCGCGCCCTGCCCGATGAAGTCGCGCGACGGCGGCACCGGGCGGCCGTCGGGGTTGGGGAACGCCGTCGAGACGGCCGCGCCCTGCACGAGCCCGACGAACGAGAGCGAGAGGGCCGGCACGAGCAGGAAGATCATGTCGTCGATCACGGGCAGCACCGCGCCGGGCAGGCCGCGCGGCACGTCGACCATCTGCTGGATCGTCATGACCGGGGCGTCGAACCAGGCGTCGAACGCCGCGGCGAGCGCGGAGCCGAGCACGATGGCGACGACGAGGCCGAGCGAGCGCAGGCGGGTGCGCTGGAGCCACACGATGAGCACGACGGTGACGAGCCCGACGACGGTCGTCGGGAGGTCGACGCGCCAGAAGTGGGTGATGAGGTCGAACGTGCGGATGACCCGGTTGGACCCCTCGGCCTCGTACCCGGTGAAGTTCGAGAGCTGCCCGAGGATGATGTTCACGCCGACGGCGGTGATGAACCCGGTCATGACGGCGGTGGGCACGAAGCGGAGCAGCCGGCCGGCGCGCAGCACGCCCGCGATGATCATGAACACGCCCGTGAGGATCGCGAGCGTGTACAGCGCGCGGTCGGGATCCGGTCGGGTCTCGAGCCCGCTGTCGGAGACGACGAGGGCCATCGCGCCGGTTGCCTGCACGGCCATGAACGCGCTGCCGGTGGCGAACGCGGCGCCCACCATGCCGAACATGTAGCCGTAGAGCCCGGCCAGCGGGTTGACGCCCGCGAGCAGGCCCGAGGCGAGGCCGTCGGGCACGCTCTCGAGGCCGAGCACGAGTCCCGACGAGACATCCGACTTCAGGGTGCGACGGTCGAAGAGCCCCCGCATGCTGCGCAGGCCGTCGGCGGCGGATCCGCGCAGACCCGCCCAGAGGTTGCCGGCCCACCCGCCTCGGGGCGTGCCGGTCTCGTCAGTGGGCATCCTGCCTCGGGAAGATGACCTTCTCGACGATGATGATGAGCGACGCCGCCACCGGGATCGCGACGAGCGCGCCGAGCACCCCGCCGAGGGTTCCGCCCGCGACGGCGGCGATCACGACGAGCGCGCCCGGCACGGCCACGGCGCGGCTCATGATGCGCGGGCTCAGCACGTAGGCCTCGACCTGCATGTAGACGAGGTAGTAGATCGCCGCGACGAGTGCCGTGAGCGGCGAGGCGGCGAGGCAGACGAGCGAGATGATGACCGCGCCCGTGAGCGTTCCGACGAGCGGCACGAGCGAGAGCAGGAACGCGATGAACGCGAGCAGGATGGGCGCGGGCGCCCCGATGATCGACAGGAAGATCAGGCTCAGCACGCCGTTGATCGCGCCGAGCGAGAACTGGCCGATGACGTACCGGCCGACGGATCCGGTGATCTCCTCGGTGACGTCGCGGTAGCTGCGGCGGGAGCTGGCGGGCACGAACCGCTCGGAGTAGCGCTTCATCGAGTCGAGCGAGGCGAGGAAGTAGAGCGTCAGGATCAGCACGATGGTCGCGCCGGTGAAGCCGCCGGCGATGCCGACCCCGACCGCGAGGATGCCGCCGCCGAGGGCGCCGAGGTTGGCCGGATCGGCGAGCCAGTCACCGGCCGAGGCGATCGCGTCGTCGATCGCGTGATCTCCGCCGCCGAGGGCGTTGAGCCAGGCGACGAAGTCGCTGTTCAGGACGTTGTCGCGGATGTCCTCCCAGTTCTCGACGATGAGCTTCGTCTGCGAGACCACGATCGGCACGATGGCCGCGATGAGGCCGACGAAGAGGCCGATGACCGCGACGAACACGATGAGGATCGCACCCCACCGGGGCAGCCCGCGTCGTTGCAGCCAGCTGACCACGGGGTCGAGGCCGAGCGCGAGGAAGAGCGCGAGCGCGACGTAGAGCAGCACGGTGCCGAGCTGGGAGATGATGCCGCCGAGCAGGATCGCGAGCAGCACGCCGAGCGCGCCGACGAAGCCGATGCGGAACGAGCGGATCTTCACCTCGGGTGCCCGCGACGCGCTGTCGGTCGTGACCTGGGCGGCCGGCGGCGGCGCCTGGCGCGCTCGCGGTGATCTCCACATGGATGCGACGCTACGCGGTGACGCGCCCGGGCGGTAGCCTGCCGCGCCGGTGATCTTCGGGCAGGCGGGCATCGGGAGGGTGCGGCGCCACGGCGCGGCGAGCGCGGCGCGGAATGAATCCGCGGCGAGCGCGTTGTCCTCCTCTGTGGCGGTCCAACGCGCCCGCACGTGAGGGGGAACGTGTCCGAGACGGCTGCTGTGGGGTTCCGGTCCGAGCGGGGCCCGGTGCTCGTCGCCGTGATGCTGGCGACGGGGCTCATCGCGATCGACTCGACGATCCTCGCGACCGCCGTGCCGTCGATCGTCGCGGATCTCGGCGGCTTCACCCAGTTCCCGTGGCTGTTCTCCATCTACCTGCTCGCGCAGGCGGTCTCGGTCCCGGTGTACTCGAAGCTCTCCGACACCGTGGGCCGCAAGCCGATCATGCTCATCGGCATCGGCCTGTTCCTCGTGGGCTCGGTGCTCTGCGGCTTCGCGTGGGACATGACCTCGCTCATCGTGTTCCGTGCGGTGCAGGGGCTCGGCGCGGGCGCCGTGCTGCCGGTCTCCATCACGATCACGGGCGACATCTACACGGTGCGCGAGCGTGCGCGGGTGCAGGGCTACATCGCGAGCGTCTGGGCGGTCTCCTCCGTCGTCGGCCCCACGCTCGGCGGGTTGTTCGCCGAGTTCGCGTCGTGGCGGTGGATCTTCTTCGTCAACATCCCGCTGTGCCTCATCGCGGCGTTCATGCTGATCCGCGGCTACCACGAGTCCGTCGCACGCGAACGGCACCGCATCGACTACGCGGGCGCGACCGCGCTGACGATCGCGTCGA
The DNA here is from genome assembly GCF_009749465.1 of Agromyces terreus. Classification (GTDB taxonomy): domain Bacteria; phylum Actinomycetota; class Actinomycetes; order Actinomycetales; family Microbacteriaceae; genus Agromyces; species Agromyces terreus. The sequence goes on along the minus strand of NZ_WBIS01000003.1, from coordinate 218,464 downwards.
CGCTGATCATCCTCGCCGTGCTCGAGGGCGGTCAGGCCTGGGCGTGGCTGTCGTGGCAGTCGATCGGCGCGTTCGCGGTCGGTGCGCTGCTCCTCGTCGGGTTCGTGTTCATCGAACGGAGGGCGGCCGAGCCGGTGCTGCCGCTCTGGGTGTTCTCGCGCCGCCTGATCGTCACGACCTCGCTCATCTCCCTCGGGGTGGGCGCGGTGCTCATCGGGCTGACCTCCTACGTTCCGACGTTCCTCGAGGCCACGGCCGGGGCGAGCCCGCTCGTGTCGGGGCTCGCCGTCGCGGCGCTGACGCTCGGCTGGCCGATCGCGGCCAGCCAGTCGGGGCGGCTCTTCCTGCGCATCGGCTTCCGCCGCACGGCGCTCATCGGGCTCGCGATCACGGTGCTCGGCGCGGCCGCGCTCGTGGCGGCCTCGCTCGAGCCGAACGTCTGGACCACGGCGATCGCGTGCTTCGTCGTCGGCCTCGGTCTCGGCCTCGTGGCGTCGCCCACGCTCATCGCCGCGCAGTCCTCGGTGCCGTGGTCGGAACGCGGCGTCGTGACCGGGGCGAACATGTTCCTGCGCTCGATGGGCAGCGCCGTGGGCGTGGCGATCTTCGGTGCGGTCGCGAACGGCGTGATCGCCCGCTCGGGGCTCGGCGAGCAGTCCCCCGTGGCGATCCACGCGGCGTCGACCTCGGTGTTCGTCGCGGTGCTCGTCGCCGCGGTGGTCACGATCGCGGGCGGCATCGCCATGCCGCGCGCGCATGTCGACGACGTCGAGCACCGTCCTGCCGAGGCGACGACGCCGGTCGAGTAGCACCCGACGCAGGAGGGCGCGCATCGAGACGCCAGGGTCTCGAGACGTCCACCGCGCTCAGTCCTCGACCGGCGATCCCAGCGAGGCGGGCGCGAGGACCTCCCCCTCGAGGGTCCGCACCCATCGCACGCGCGAGGCACGGTATTCGCGGTGCGTGGCGAACCGGTAGCGGTAGGCCCGGACCCGCACCCTCGCGGGCGGCGCGCCGTCGAACGGGTCGCGCGCGAGCAGGCGCAGGGTCGCGGCATCCGCTTCGAGCAGGCGCAGCAGGAACACCTCGAACCACGGCTCCCACATGCGCCCGAGCGGGAGGAACCACATGAGCCAGTCGAGCCGCAGGTGGTAGGGCGCCCATTGCCGCGGCACCGCGCGCACGTCGCCGGGCTTGCCCTTGAACGCGTACTCGTGCCAGTCCTCGTCGAGTTCGGCGCCGCCGTCGCCGGGCGAGCGGGCGAGGGTGCCCTCGACGACGATCTCGATGCGCCGCTTCGTGACGGTGCCGAAGGCGCCGTAGGCGTTCGCGAGCATCCACCGGTTGAAGCTCGCGTTCATGAGCTGACGGCGGGCGACGAGGTTGCGCAGCGGCCACCAGCTGAGCACGAGGAGCAGGGCGGATGCCGCGAGCACGACGGCGATCCACCACGGCGGGCTCGTCGTGACATCCGCCCCCGATCCGGCCCACGACGAGGCGGGGATCGCGGGGATCACCGCGTGCCAGACGGTGTCGGGGATCGCGGCGGCGGCGAGCACCACGGTGATCCAGTTGAGCCAGGCGAAGTTGCCGGTCGCGATGAGCCAGAGCTGCGTGAGGATCACGACGGCGGCCGCGATCGCGCCGACCGGCACCGGCCCGATCCACGGCACGAACAGCAGGAACGGCACGACGAGCTGCGCGAAGTGGTTGCCGATCACCTCGCCCCGGTGGAACCAGGGCGGCAGCAGGTGCGCCTGCCGGCTGAGCGGCCCAGGCATCGGCTGGGTCTCGTGGTGGTACATGAGCGCGGTGAGGTCGCGCCACTCGCGGCCGCCGCGGATCTTGATCATGCCGGCGCCGAACTCGAGGCGGAACACCAGCCACTGCACGGCGATGAGCACGAGGAGCGGCGGCGGCACCTGCTGCGAGCCGAGGAACGCGACGGTGAAGAGCGCCTCGCAGAGCAGCATCTCCCAGCCGAAGCCGTAGAAGGTCTGCCCCACGTTCACGATCGACAGGTACAGCAGCCACAGCGCGAGCAGCACGACGAGCGGCAGCCACGGGGGTCCGAGCTGGGGCAGGCCGAGCACGACGGATGCCGCGAGCACGATGCCCGTCGTCGCGACGGCCACGAGCCGGCGATCCGTGTACCCCCAGCGGAACACGCTCGGACCGCGCAGGCGCCCGCCGGTGGCATTCAGCAGCTCGGGCACCGGCAGGAGGCCGTGTTCGCCGAGCAGCGGGCGGAACTGGTTCAGCGTCGAGACGAAGGCGACGAGCGCGAGTGCGGCGACGCCGCGTTGCAGCACCTCGCGGGCGATCTCGTAGTCGGTCGCGTCGAACCAGCCGAACCAGTCCTGCCAGGGCATGGGCCGTTCACCGCCCGAACCGCTCGCGCAGGGCGAGCCGCGCGGCCCACCAGCCGTTCATGCCGTGCACGGCCGGGCCGGGCGGCGTCGCGCTCGAGCAGAGGTACACGCCCGGGATCGGCGTGCGCCAGGGCGCCGTCGACACCACGGGCCGCTTCACGAGCTGGGCGAGGCTGAGCGCCCCGGCCGAGATGTCGCCGCAGACGTGGTTGGCGTTGCGCCTCGCCATGTCTGCGGCGCTGCTCGACGCCGACGCGAGCACGAGGTCGCGGAACCCCGGCGCGAACCGTTCGATCTCGGCGGTGATGAGCTCGGTCGCGTCGAACGTCGATCCGGCGGGGACGTGCGTGTAGGCCCAGAGCACGTGCTTGCCGGCGGGCGCACGGGTCGGGTCGAGCACGCTCGGCTGGGTCGCGAGCACGTACGGATGCCGCGGCGCACCGCCGACCCCGGGCTGGCGTCCGGCGTGCACGGCCCGCTCGGCGGCCGCGATCTCGGCGCGGGTGCCGCCGAGGTGCACGGTCGGCGCACGGCCGACGAGCGGGTTCGACCACGGCACGGGCCCGTCGAGGGCGAAGTCGACCTTCGCCACCCCCGAGCCGTAGCGGTAGCGCTCGAGCGCGCGGCGGTAGCCCGCGGGCAGGTCGGGCTCGCGGAGCAGCAGCGCGGGGGTCGTGTCGAGCAGCACTGCGCGGGAGTCGCGCACCTCGGCGAGGCGCTGCACCGGGGCATCCGTCACGATCTCGGCGCCGCGTTCGCGCAACTCGTCGAGGAGCGCGTCGGCGATGGCCTGCGAACCGCCCCGCGGGAACCCCCAGCCGACGCCGTGACCGTGCATGGCGAGCAGCAGCCCGGCCCCCGCGGAGGCGAGCGAGGGCATCGGGCCGGCGTGCGCGACGACCCCGGCCAGCAGGGCTTCCGCGGCCTCGCCGTCGCCGCCCGGGCCGGCGCCCGCGCCCGCGAACCGGCGGTCCCACAGCCACGGCAGACCCTGCTCGAGGGCCCGCAGGCCGAAGCGCAGCGCGGCAACGGGGTCGCGCGGCACCCGCAGCAGCTGCGACCCGGTGAGCTGCACCACGCCGCGTTCGCGAGCGAGGAGCGGCGCGACGAGGCGGCGCCAGGCAGGCCCGGCCGAGCCGAGTCCGTCGACGGTGCGGTCGAGGTCGCGCCACGCGATGCCCGCGCGGCCGCCGTCGAGCGGGTGCGCGTAGGAGACCTCCGGCACGACCCACTCGACGCGGTCGAGCAGCCCGAGCCGCCGGAACACGGGCGACGCGAGCCCGGCCGGATGCACCGCCGACCCGACGTCGTGCCGGAACCCGGGCAGCGTGAGCTCGGCCGTGCGCACGCCCCCGCCGAGCGTCGGAGCGGCCTCGAGCACCCGCACCGACAGCCCGGCGCGCGCCGCGACCACGGCCGCGACGAGACCGTTGGGGCCGCTGCCGACGACCGTGACGTCGGTCACGGGCTCAGAACCCGGCGCCGAGCGTGTTGACGTAGATCCACGGCAGGCGGTCCATCACCAGGCGGTGCCGATCGCCGCGGGCGTCGGGCCCGTCGTCGGGCACGGCGTGCGAGGCGGCGTGCTCGGCGTCGGCGTCGAACGCCTCGTCCTCCTGCCAGAGCACGGCGGTGCGGTCGTCGCTGTAGCGCGAGACGTACGGACGGATTTCGCCCGCGGCGAGTTCGGCGAGCGCCTCGTCGACGGATGCCGCGCGGGTGAGCCCGTGCACCGTCACCCACGTGGGCGGCCAGAGCGTCATGCCGCCGGTCGCATGCCGTTCGAGCACGTCGATCGGTCGGATCCACTGCACGGCCACGACCTCGTCGGGCGCGAGCCGCAGTTCGCCCTCGGGAACACGCGCCGCGAAGAACCACGTGCGCAGGCGCTTCGGGGAGCCGGGCGGCGGGGTCCAGTGCGAGAACGCCACGAGGTCGTCGGCCTCGACCACGAGGCCCACCTCCTCGAACGTCTCGCGCACGGCGGCGCGTCGCGCGGCCGCCTCGCCGTCGAGCACGCCGTCGGAGGCATCCGCCGCATCGACGGCCCCGCCCGGGAACACCCAGGCGTCGGCGAACGAGCCGCGGTGCGGGCGCTCGGCGAGGAGCACCTCGACGCCGCGCTCGCCGTCGCGCAGGAGCACGACGGTGGCGGCGAACCCGTCGACCGAGTCGTCCATGAGGGCGTCGAGCTCTGCGGACATCTCCCCACAGTAGAACGGTCCGCGCCGATCCGCACCCGGTGTCGCGAGCGGGCCGGCCGCCGTATGCTTCGGAGCATGAGCGATCGGCAACGGCACCATGTTCGCGCCTTGACTCCCCCGGCGGCCGTCTCGCGGCTCGCCACCTGCGTGCTCGCGCCGAACCCCGGCCCGATGACCCTCGACGGCACGAACTCGTACGTGCTGCGGGCACCGGATTCGGCCGGCGTGGTCGTCGTGGATCCGGGGCCGCTCGACGAGGCGCATCTGGCGCGCCTGGCCGAGTTCGGCACGGTCGAGCTCGTGCTGCTCACCCATCATCACGGCGACCACCGCGACGGCCTCGCGCGCTTCGCCGAGCTGACCGGGGCTCCCGTGCGCGCGGTCGACCCCGCGTTCTGCGTGGGCGCCGGGCCGCTCGTCGACGGCGAGCGCATCGCGGCGGCCGGGCTCGCGATCGAGGTGCTCGTGACGCCGGGGCACACGGCCGACTCGGTGTGCTTCTCGCTGCCCGACGATGCGCCGCACGGCTCGGTGCTCACGGGCGACACGATCCTCGGCCGCGGCACGACGATCATCGCCGACCCCGACGGTGCGCTCGGGCCGTACCTCGGTTCGCTCGAGCGCCTGCGCGAGCTCGGCCGCGCGCGGTCGGGTCACGTCGCGGTGCTCCCCGGGCACGGCCCCGTGCTGCAGGACCTCGGCGACATCTGCGACGAGTACCTCGCGCACCGAGCCGAGCGCCTCGAACAGGTGCGGGCGGTGCTGCGCGGCCTGGGCGCCGACCCGGCCGATCCCGAGACGGTGGCGGGCGTCGTCGACACGGTCTACGCCGAGACGGATGCCGCGGTGCGGCCGGCCGCCGAGGCTTCCGTGCGCGCCCAGTTGGCCTACCTGCGCGAGCACGGCTGAGCCCGGCGCACGCGGGGCGCGCCGGGCTCGAGGTCGAGTGGAGGAGGGCCTACGAGGCCTCGTACGTCAGGCAGTCGGCGCTGTCGGCGCCGGCACCGATGCGCACGGATGCCGCGGTGCACTCGAGCGAGTCGTTGTGCACGCACTCGGAGCGCTGGCACGCGCCCACGTGCGTGACGACCTTGTCGAGCCCGCCGCGCGTGCCGAGCGGGATGAACGTGGCGCATTCGGCGTCGCCGACGGCGCCCGCGATCGTCACGGCCGCGGCATGGCAGTGGGAGTGGTCGTTGTAGGAACAGCCGGCCACCGAGCACTCGGAGACGGCGGGCAGTTCGTCGAGGGTCATGCTCATGGGGACCTCCATGCGGCTCGGATGCGTATCGCGATGCTACGCCCGAGCCCCCGGAGACCGCCACGCATTCCGGCCGCTTTTCCCCAGATCAATGCTGATTTTCTTCTTAGGCCAGCCTCACCTGACCGCCGAGATCGGACGTCGTCGATGAGCACGTCTGGGTGAAGTCGCTCTTCGTGCATCCCGACGAAGACGTCATTCTTCACGTGCGCCGCCTCGATTCCCCATGGGGTCGATATGCGGTCGCGTTCCGGGATCTCCTCCGAGCAGACTCGCTGGTGCGGGCTCGCTACGAGGAGTTGAAGGTTCGACTCTCAGCTCAGAACGAAGGCAAACCCGACTACGACGACGACACCCGGGCGAAGTCCGACCGGCGATGCTCGCTGAGCCACTCCATCTATTGACTTTCGATAGGCGATCTCTCGACAATCGATCCATGGATTTCGACCTCCCGCGCCCCTCTCGCAGTCTCGTCATCATCACTCAGGCGCTGCTTGGGGTGCTGTTCCTCGCTGGTATCGGGGCCCTCGTGGTCCTGCCCGGCGTCAGTGCGGATCTCGCGGAGAGCTTGCCTGAGTACTCGGATCTGCGCGGACCGCTCCTCGCTCTGGCGATCGCCTTCATTGCCCTCGCGCTCATCGCGCTGGCGATGATCTCGTTGCTCGTGCACCGCATCTACCGCGGAACCGTACTGGCCCGAGCGTCGTTGCTCTGGGTCGACGTCCTCATCGCCTCCCTCGCGTGCGCTGTCGCGCTCGTGGTCACGAGCTTCGTGGTGATCAGCAACGGGCAGGCAGGGAGTCCGTTCCTCGCGCTCATTCAGGTGATGGTCGTTCTCGTCCTCGTCGTAGTGGGCTGCGTCACGCTCGTGCTCCGATCGCTGCTTCGCCGCGCGACGCTCATGCGTGCCGAACTGGAGGAGGTGATCTGATGCCGATCCGCATCTCGATCGACCGCATGCTCGTCGAGCGCCGGATGAGCGTCGGCGACTTCGCCGAGGCGATCGGCATCACGCCGGCAAACGTCGCCGTGCTCAAGAACGGCCGCGCGAAGGCAGTGAGATTCTCCACACTCGCCGCGATCTGCCGAGTCCTCGACTGCCAGCCCGGAGATCTCCTGCACTACGAGGACTGACGACAACGGAAGCTCGTGACATCTGCGGCCTGATCCCAACACCGCGGCGAACAGGAGGCCGACCGCGACGAGCGCCGACGACTGATGCACAATTCGCGGTGCGAATCGCGATGATCATGGACGTTCCGGGTGCGAGCGGACATATACGTGTGAAAGCACAAGAACGGAACGGAGTCGGCAGTGGATGATGACCTCGACAGGCTGTTGCTTCGCTCGAAACCCGACGTTGCCGAGAGATCCACTGGGCTGACCGAAGCCCTCGACCGGCTTCTCGATGAAGCGCATCCGCCTCGACGCCAGCGTTGGCGACCGGTCCTCGCGGGAAGCTTCATCGTCTTCGCGCTGGCGGGCGGCGCCTCGGTTGCCGCAGCCGCGCCCGGAGTGCTCGCCTGGTTCGGGTGGACCGACAACACGACCTCCTACTCGCACGGTGACGAACGGTGCGACGAGGGGTTTCGGGTGGTGCCAGCGTCCGAGAGCAGCGACGGTGATTCGCCTTCGTTGCAGGCCGCACGCGAGTACCTCGCATCACTCGATATCGATGCCATCGACCTCAGTGCCCAGCTTGCCGAAGACGCTCAAGACGGCAGCCGGTCCCGGAACCCTGAGTCGGTTGCCCGCAGCACGCTGATCTACGACATGACGATCACGCACGTCGCCGCGCTCGGCCTACCCACCTCGGATATCTCCATCGAGTCGGGCGGCGTTTGCGAAGGCCGACGATGACCCGGGCGGCCCTCGCGAGCGAGGCGAGACTCGAGCAGATCATCCGAACGAGTGCTCCCGATCTCCTGGTCTACTTCGAAAGGCGAGTCCTTCCACGCGCGGACGCGGCCGACCTGCTCAGCGAGACCCTGATCGTCGCGTGGAAGCGCGTCGACCGCCTTCCCGCCGACGACAGCGAGGCCCGCAGATGGATGTTCGGCATCGCCGCACGAGTACTCCTCGCCTCCCATCGGACCAAGCGTCGTCGACACGAGGCCGTCCAACGGCTACGCGACGAGCTGACCCGCGCGAATCTCGTCGCACCGAACGAGGTCGAATCCCTCGAAGAAGCCGAATACGTACGCGCCGCGATCGCGAGGCTGCCACCCCGACTTCAAGAGCTCGTACGCCTGATCCACTGGGACGGGTTCAGCCTCGTAGACGCGGCCGCCGTGACCGGTACATCGCCGTCGACGGCTCGGTCGCGATATGCGCGTGCACGCGAGCTACTCCGAGGCGAACTCAGCGGCCGACCCGACCCAACGCAGGCGACGTTCACTGGCCGGTAGTGCCGGTCATAGACGAGATTTCGGCACCAGGTCGGATTTCCCGTTGCGCACAGCGATCCCCTCAGGGGGGCTGTCGAAGGATCTGACGAAAGACCCCTGATCGAGCGAGTATCAGGGCTACGGTCGTCTCATGGGAGACAAAGTCGACCCCAGCACGCCGGCCGAACACGTTGCGGACCGAGAGCCGCCCTATCAGGCGCTCTTGCCGAACTTCGACAAGCTCAGCCACTCGTCATTTGAGAAGGGCACCGTCAGCCGGCGGAGGATCAACGGAGCGCTTCTCATGCTTGCGCTCATTCCCGTCGTAGTGGTTGCCGTCATCTTCGTGCCGCAACTCATCATCGGTTGAGTCGGCGACGGAGTCGCTGGAGGATCTAGGCCGGCCGGATGGGGCCGCGTAGGGGCCAGGGCTCGTACTGCACGTCGGCGAACTCTGCGACTTCCTCACTCAGACGTCGAGCGATCTCTTCCCCGTCGGCACCCCATTGGTCGCGGGCGTCGACGCCGTCCCATCCATCTGCATCGTTGAAATGTGCTTCCCAGAACGAGTTCCACGCCGCGATCGATGTCGTCAGATCCGCGGACAGGCCATACATGGCGGGCGTCGTCGTGTAGCCGACGTCCCACGTCGGCGTCGAGTTCTCCCACAGCGGCCAGTCCCGCGAGTAGTCCGGGAAGAGACGGATGACCCGTCGCTCCGGCGGCAGCTCGCTCATGAGGTGAGGCTACCTCCACGAGCAGGGCATAACGATCTGCGCGAACGTCGCTCTGAAGCGATCCGCCTTGGCCGACGGTTGGCACCCCGCGGCGCGCGGGCCAGAATGGGAGCACAACCGCGAAGGGGTCTCACCATGTCGATTGAAGCCGTGATCTGGTCGGTGCTCGGAGTCATCGCCCTCGTCGGCGGGGTCGGCCTCGTCGCCGCCATCCTGTCGCTCGTCAAGGCGCCCAAGGCCTGATCCCGGGCGGTCGGCCCGGTCGGGCCGGCTCAGTGCTTGCGCGGCGCGGTCGACCAGAGCGCGAGCGCGACGAGCAACGGCTGGAACAGCAGGCGCATGAGGCGGGCCCGATCGCTCGTGAGCCCGAACGCGTCGCGGCCCTCGGTCCATTGCGCGATGTTGCCCGGGAACACGGCGACGAAGAACGCCGCGACGATCCACCCGATGCGGCGGCGCTCCTTCGGGAGCACGACCAGCGCCTTGCCGAGCGCCACCTCCACCACGCCCGAGGCGACGACGACGCCGTCGGCGTCCATCGGGACCCACGTCGGCACCTGCGCACGGAACTCCTTGCGCGCGAACGTCAGGTGGCTGATGCCGGCGAACACGAGCAGGCCGGCCAGCAGCCAGCGCCCGATCGTGCGGGGAACCGTGGAGGTGCGTTCGTCGCTCATGCTCCGACGCTAGGCGACCCTCCCCCGCCTGTCACCCCCCTTGACGTACGGGGACGCGCGGGGTCGCTGCGGTCTCCGACTCCCCGCGCCGGAGCCCGGCGTCGTCACGACCGGTCACGGCGTCGGGGCCGCCCGGCCGTGCGGGTTACGCTGGCTGGGCCCGTGCGCGCGGCACGCGGCATCCGTTCGCCCCATGGAGGTTCCCCGTGCCCGATTCGACCTCGGCTGCGCCGGCGCTCCACCCCGAGACCCGCCTCATCATCGCCGGCCGGCCGCCCCACGAGCCCGACCAGCCCATGAACGTGCCCGTGCACCTCACCTCGACCTACGTCGCGGGCGGCGACCTCGAGTACGCGCGCTACGGCAACCCCTCGTGGACGGCGTTCGAAGACGCGCTCGGAGGGCTCGAGGGCGGGCGCTGCACCTCGTTCGCCTCCGGCATGGCGGCGATCACGGCCGTGCTCGACCTCGTGCCCGAGGGCGGCACCGTCGTCGCGCCCCGTCACTCGTACACCGGCACGGTCGCGCAGCTCGACCAGCTCGCGTCGAAGGGCCGCCTCCGCGTCGACTACGTCGACATCAGCGACACCGCAGCGGTCGCGGCGTCCCTCGCCGGCGCCGCGCTCGTGTGGATCGAGTCGCCCACGAACCCCGCGCTCGAGATCGCCGAGATCCCCGAGCTCGTCGCGGCCGCGCACGAGCACGGCGCGCTCGTCGCCGTCGACAACACCTTCGCGACGCCGCTCCTGCAGCGGCCGCTCGAGTCGGGCGCCGACCTCGTGGTGCACTCGGCCACGAAGTACATCTCGGGTCACAGCGACGTGCTCATGGGCGCCGTGATCACGGCGAGCGACGAGCTGTCGGAGAAGATCGTCGCGCACCGCTCGCTGTTCGGCGCGATCCCGGGCCCGTTCGAGACCTACCTCGCGCTGCGCGGGCTGCGCACCCTGCCCGTTCGGCTCGAGCGCGCACAGGCCACGGCACGCGAGCTCGCGACGCGCCTGGCCGGGCACGACGAGCTCGACGAGGTGCGCTACCCCGGGTTCGGCGCGATCATCTCGATCGTCGTGCGCGGCGGCAAGGAACCCGCCGACCGGCTGGTGCAGCGCACCGCGCTCTGGGTGCACGCCACGAGCCTCGGCGGCGTCGAGTCGACGTTCGAGCGCCGCCGCCGGTGGCAGCTCGAGCAGCCGACCATCCCCGACGGGCTCGTGCGCCTCTCGGTCGGGCTCGAGCACGTCGACGACCTGCACCGCGACCTGGTCGCCGCGCTCGACTCGCTCTCGGATCCGGGCGACGACCGCGGATCGGCCCTCCCAGGCCCGAGCGCGCCGGGCGCCTGACCCGGCGCGCCGCCTGAACCGGCTCGCCGCGTCAGTGCTCGAGCAGCCAGTCCATCGCGTCGGGCACGACGTCGAGCACCGACACGTGCCCGTCGTCGAGGCGCATCCAGAGCGTCGCATCGGGCAGGTGCGCGAGCAGCCACGACGCGTGCGTGCGCGGGACGACGCGGTCGCCCTCGCCCTGCACGACGAGCACGGGCGCGACGACCTCGGCGAGCTCGAATCCCCAGTCCGAGGTGAAGGCGACGTCGTCGTCGATGAGCCCGTCGTCGCCGAACTCGGCGGACCTCGCGACATCCGCCCCGAGATCCGACCAGGCGCCCTCGAGCGCGGCGAAGTCGGCGGGCAGGAACTGCTCGGGGTCGAACTCGTCCGCCTCGGCGAACCGCGCCCTCGCGGCACGGCCGCCCTCCCGTGCGGACCGCAGCCCACCGGGGGCCCGCATGCCGCCGAACCAGTCGAAGCGCGCGGTGAACGGGGCGAGTGCGGCGAGCGTCACGACGCCGCTCACCCGCTGCGGATGCCGCGCCGCGACCGCCAGCGCGTGCGGCCCGCCGCCCGAGGCGCCCATCGTGGCGAACCGGTCGACGCCGAACGCGTCGGCGACGGCGGTCGCGTCGTCGCCCGCGGAGCCCACGTCGCGCCCCGGCCTCGCGCTCGAGCCGCCGTACGAGGGGCGTGCGTAGGAGATGAGCCGGATGCCGCGTGCCGCCGCCGCGGCCGCGACCGGCTCGAGCGGGGCACCCGTCTGCGGCGAGCCGTGGTGCCACATCAGCACCGGGCCGGAGGAGGCATCCGCCACCGTACCCGCGTCGTGGGCACGCAGCACGCCCCCGCCGGGCAGGTTCACGTCGATCGATGCGAGCACGGGCGCTCCTCCTTCGGGCACGGGCGCGGGCGCGTCCGGCGGCGCGTCCCGCGGAGCACCAGCCTAGGCTGGACGGCGATGATCCAACGGTTCCTGCTCGGGGTGCGCACGCTGCTGCGCGGATTCGGCTTCTGGCGCCGCCAGCCCGGCACGATGATGCTCGGCCTCGTGCCGGCCGCCATCGTCTGGGTCGTGGTGCTCACGGCGCTGGTCGCGCTCGGCTTCAGCCTGCCCGGCATCACCGTCTGGGCCACGCCGTTCGCGGCGGGCTGGGTCGAGCCGTGGGCGACGATCGTGCGCACCGCCGTCGGCGCCGTCGTGCTCGGCGGCGCGATCGTGCTCGCCGCGGTCACGTTCACGGGGCTCACGCTCATGGTCGGCGACCCGTTCTACGAGCGCATCTGGCGTGCCGTCGAGGCCGACCTCGGCGGCGAGCCCACCGGCGAGGGCATCGGGTTCTGGCGCTCGGCGGGCGACGCGGCCGGCTTCATCGCGCTCGGCATGCTCGTCTCGATCGGGGTCGCGCTGAGCGGGCTCCTGCCGATCGTCGGCGGCGTGCTCGCCCCCGTGCTCGGCGTCGTGCTCTCGGGGCGGCTGCTCGCGTGGGAGCTCACCGGCCGCGCCTTCGAGTCGCGCGGCATCGGGGCCGACGAGCGCTCGGCGCTGCTGCGCGGGCATCGTTCGCGGCTGCTCGGGTTCGGCATCGCGACCCAGCTCTGCTTCATGGTTCCGCTCGGCGCGATCTTCACGATGCCCGCGGCCGTGGCGGGCGCGACGATGCTCGCGCGCGGCGTGCTCGATGATGTCGCGGCGCGCCCCGCACCGCCGGTCGATCAGCGCGGCGCGACGCCCTCGTAGAGCAGCACCGGCACCGGGCCGAGCGGGAACGAGCGCACCCGGAGGCGACGCACGTCGACGCCCGCGAACCCCGCGGCCTCGAGCAGCGGCTGCGGATCGCGGTTCCAGTGGCAGCCGTGGTCGAGCTTCGCCGACAGCGGGGTCGCGACGTTCTGGACCGCCCGCTTGAACGTGCCGCGCGGCGCGGCCACGTGGTCGACGAAGACGACCCGCCCGCCGGGCACGAGCACCCGCCGCAGCTCGGCCAGCACGACGGCGACGTTTCGCACCGAGCAGAGCACGTAGGTGCCGACGACGGCATCGACCGCGGCATCCGGCAACGGGATGTGCTCGGCCGTCGCCCCGAGCGGCGTCGACGCGTGCCGCCACTCGCGCGCCCTCGTCGCGAGTTCGGCGCGGCGGCCGGCGTCGGGTTCGAGGCCCGTCCAGACGACGTCGGGATGGAAGGCGCCGAAGTTCTCGCCGTCGCCCGCGCCGATCTCGAGCACACGGCCCCGCACGCGGCCGATGAGCTCACGTTCGAGGTCGTCGAGGTCGTCGTTCGTGATCACGTCCACGCCGGGCCACGATACCCGGGGGCGCCGACGGCGTCAGCCCCGAGGCATCCGCGGCACGCCCGGTCGTTCGGTCAGCCCCGGACGGTGCCGCCCTTCGCCGCGATGCGCTTCAGCAGCGGCGGCTTGGCAAGCACCCAGGCGACCGCGATGACGGCGACGGATGCCGCGAACACGACGAGCCCGATCCAGTCGTCGGCGTCGCGCGCGGTGTACATCTGGTTGAGCTTGCGGAGCGCGCCGGTGGTGAACACGAGCACCACGTGCACGAAGGTGAACACGAGGAAGAAGAGCATCACCGGGTAGTGCACGGCCCGCGCGAGGCGTTCGGGCACCGCGCGGGCGAGGCGGCCCTCGGGCGGCCAGACCGACGAGAGCCGCAGCCCGGTGAGGATCGCGAGCGGCGCCGCGACGAACACGACCGCGAAGTACGCGAGCTGCTGCAGCGAGTTGTAGACGACCCACGAGTTCTCGGTCGGCCAGTCGAGCGAGGCGTACTGCAGCGCGGCCGAGAGCGCGTTCGGCACGACCGCCCAGTCGGTCGGCACGATGCGCAGCCACTGGCCGGTCGCGAAGAGCAGCACGAGGTAGAGCACCCCGTTGAGCACCCAGAACGCGTCGAGCCAGAGGTGCAGCCAGAGGAAGATGCCGAGTCGGCGCGGGGCGCGCTTCGTGCGCGGCCAGCGGCTGTTGTCGCGGGTGAAGAACCCCGGCGGGCGCTGCTTCGAGCGCAGTTGGAACCCGGTGCGCACGATGAGCACCAGGAAGAACGTGTTCAGGAAGTGCTGCCACCCGAGCCAGGCCGGGATGCCGACGGGCGTGCCCTCGGGCGGCGGCACGATGCCGGGGTACGCCGCGATGAAGTCTTCGCCGGCCGGGCTCTGCCGCAGCCAGCGTGCGACGAGCACGATCACGACCACCGCCACGACGGAGATGAGGGTCGTCCAGCCGACGAGTCGACGACGCGACTTCACCCACTCGGCGGCGCGCGAGGTCTTCGAGGCGGTCTCGGTCATCGCGCGGTGGAATCCTTCCGGAGGGCAGACGACCCCGGCGGGCCGACGGTGCTGGGGGCGATCACGTTCGGGTCGCGGCGGGGCGACGGATGCCTCGACGATAGCGCCGCCGCCTGAGCGGTGCGAGTCGGGCGTGCAACAGATCGCCACAGCGTCCCCGCCGGTCGAGGAGCGCAGCGTCTCGAGACCACCGCACCACGGTCTCGAGACGGCGCTGGCGCGCCTCCTCGACCGGCGCTCAGGCGTCGGAGCCCGGCAGTCCGACCCGGTCTGGCACCGACATCGGCACCCGCGGCAGCCACGAACCCACCTCGGGCCACGCCCGGCCGGTCGGAAGGCGGCGCAGGAGCCCCGCGAGCGAGGCATCCGCCGCCGGCCACGGAATGACCCTGGTGGGCGATTCCGCGGCGAGCACGCCGAGCCACCAGTGCTTCCAGGTGACCGGCAGGTCTTCGGGGTGCAGCACGACGTAGTAGTCGGGCACGTTCATCTCCCGGCGACCGGCGGCGTCGAGGGCCCGCTCGATCTCGAGCTCGAGCACCCCGAACGTCGACTGGTCGTCGAAGAACTCCACCCACGCCGCGGCCACGTGGCCGAGCGGATCGTGGTCGTGCACCACGTACGGGGCGTTCGATCCGGCCGACCAGCGCACGACCTCGTCGTCGGAGGCATCCGCGAGGCTCGCCGCCTGAACGTTCGGAAACCGCTCGAGCGAGCGGATGGCCTGCGACGCCTCGTCGCCGACCACGACCAGAGTCGTGCTGACCGGTGGCTCCATTTTCGGAGTCTACGTCGGCACGACGCCGAGGACTACGCGGCGCGCTCGTCTTCGGCCGCGCGGGCCTCGAGGTCGAGCAGGACCTCGGCGAACTCGACGCCCGCGACGGTGTGCACGCGCCACGCGGCATCCTCGAAGCGCACATGCGAGCTCGACAGGTTCTCGAACCGCGGGTAGTGCCGGGGGTCGTGCCCCGAGATGCCCGAGAGCGTGTACCGGATGAAGCTGCCGTGCGCGACCGCGAGCACCGGGGCGCCGCCGTGGTCGGCCGAGATGCGCTCGAGGCCGCGCAGCCCCCGCCTGGCGACCTCGGCCTCGGGCTCCTTGCCCGGGATCGCACGGTCGGGCCAGCGCGACGCGATCTCGGCGACGTGCACGCCCTCGGCCTCGCCGTACTCCTGCTCGAGCAGTTCGTCGTAGGTGCCGCCGATCGGCAGGTCGAGCGCGTCGGCGAGGATCTCGGCCGTCTCGCGGGCGCGCCCCAACGGGGAGCTCACGACGCTCTGCCAGAGGCCGCCGGAGAAGGCGGATGCCGCGGCGCGGGCCTGCGCCCGCCCCACATCGTTCAGCGGGATGTCGGTGCGGCCCTGAAGACGGCCAGCAGCGTTCCAATCGGTCTGACCGTGGCGGATGAGCGCGAGCATGACCTCCACCCTAGGCAGACGCGGCTGGGAAGGCGCCCACCACCCGCCGGTCGCACGCGGCTTCGCAGCGTCGTCGGCGCGGTCAGCCGCCCATCGCGACCGTGCCGTCGGACATGACCGGCGAGAGCATGCCGAAGAGGTTGCCGTCGGGGTCGAGCAGGTAGCCGCCGCGGCCGACGCCCTCCATGTCTTCGAGCGGCGATGCCACGGTGCCGCCGAGCTCGATGCCGCTCGCGAAGGACGCCTCGACGTCGTCGACGCCGACCACGAAGTTCGCGCCGTTGACGGGCGCGCCGGGCTCTGGCCGGGGTCCCTGCCGTTGGGTCAGACCGCCGTTGATGCCGTGCCCCGCCCGCCCGTCGACGTTGCCGACGGCGCCCTCGCCCGTGTCGATCATCCAGTAGGGCGCGTCGCCGAACTGCGTGAACCGCCACCCGAACAGCGCGGTGTAGTAGTCGACGAGCCGCTGCGGCTCGGTCGCGTGGATCTCGAAGTGGACGACGAGGTTGGCCATGATCTCCCCCTGATGCGTGCGGACGACGGCGAATCGGATGCCGCGTGCATGACCGCCTCGGCGAGCGGCGGCGCCCGATGCGGCACAGGCTACCCGCCGCCTCCGACCTCCGCCAGACCGAGCGCCAGACCGGTCAGTCGAGCTCTTCGAAGAGGGTGAGCTGCACGGCCGCGGGTCCGCGGAGGCGCGAGTTCATCGACCGCCACGGCGTCTCGCGGGGCTCGGCGATGAGCTCGGCCCCGGCCTCGACGAGCCGCGCGGTGACCGTGACGGCGTCGTCGACCTCGAGGGCGACCCGCAGGTGGTCGCTCGGCCGACCCTCGGCCTCGACCCGGTCGATGAAGCGCACCTGGGCGGGGTTGGAGAGCTCGAGCGTGGCCCGCCCGGCGTCGAGGATCACGACCTCGGCGCCGTCGTCGCCGCTGTACGCCTCCTGCGTCGGCATGCCGAGCACGTCGCGGTAGAACGCCAGCGCCGCCTCGAAGTCCTCGGCCTCCACGACGAGGCGCAGTTGGCGCACGCCTCGGGCCTGCTGGGTCGGCTGGGTCGGTTCGGTCATCTCGGTCCCTCTCCTCCGGTCAGGTTCGGCAGCCGCACGACTCGCGCACGACGAGTTGCGGCACGAGCGAGCGCACGGTCTCGTCGTCACCCGTGCCGTGCAGCAGGAGCTCCCCGGCGAGCCGTCCGAGGCTCGGCGCGTGCACCGAGACGGTGGTGAGGCCGGGCGTCGTCATCGAAGCGAGCCGGATGCCGTCGATGCCGACGACCCGGCATTCGGCGGGCGGGATGCCCGCGTCGTTCAGCGCCTTCAGCACGCCGATCGCGATCATGTCGCTGTGGCAGACGACCGCCTCGGGCGGACGCGTGCCTTCGGCGATCAGGCGCGAGGCGACCTCGTACGCGGAATCGGAGTTCGGGCGCGTGGGCACTCCCCATTCCATCGCCTCGACGAGCCCGGCGGCCCGCACGTTCGAGGAGAAGCGCGCCCGACGGAGCACATGCGGCACGGCGTCGTCGATGCCGCCGAAGTAGGCGACCGTGCGCGACGCATGCACGCCGAAGAGGTGGTCGCAGGCGATGTCGACGACCGCCTCGTCGTCGGCGCCGACGTACGGGAACCGGTCGCCGGGCAGATGCCGGTTCATGATGACCGCGGGCATCTGCGTCGCGCGCAGCGCGTCGAGCTCGTCGGGGCCCGTGCCGATCGCGGGGATCAGCACGAGTCCGGCGGCCCGCTCCTCCGCGAGCTCGCGGATGATCCCGGTCTGCACGGCGAGGTCTTCATGCGTGTTCGCGAGCACCACGAACTGGGAACCCTCGCTCATGGCGGCCTGGAGACCGAGCGCGGACTCCGCGACGAAGGGGTTCGCGACGTCGGGCACGACGAAGCCGACGAGGTGGCGGCGCTTGGTGCGCAGGTTCGCCGCGGACCGGTTGTAGACGTACCCGAGCCGGAGCGCCTCGGCCTGCACGCGCGCCCTGGTCGCCTCGGACACGACCGGATTGCCGCGGAGCGCGAGCGAGACGGTCGAGACGGAGACCCCGAGCGAGGAGGCGACGTCCTGCATGGTCTGCGCGGCGCCCTCACGAGCGGTGGGGTCGGCATCCGTCACGGTACTCATCTTGTCACGCGCCCGTCTTCCGGGCGCCGGTGCGTCTCAGTCCCGTTCGGGAGACCACGGCCCGCCGCGGACCACCAGGGTCGCCGCTTCGGCGTCGAGCTCGAGCGCGGCCATGCTGCGCAGGGTCTCGTCATCGGGTCGCATGCCGAGCCGCAACGAGACGTTCGAGGAGGCCGTGTCGAAGTCCGCGTCCGCCAGGTCGGCGAAGTGCGTCCGGGCGAGGTCGCGCATCGCGACGAGCGTGTCGCGTCGGCGCGGGTTGTATGCGAGGTTCGCGCTCTCGCGCGGGTCGCGCACGCGGTCGAGGAGGAATTCGCGGCGGTCGAACGCCGACCAGATGTACTTCCACTCCTCGGTGATCACCGCGTAGAGTCCGGCATCGCCCTGCTGGTACTGGCCGTAGACGGGTCCGGGCTCGTCGCCGGCGAGCACCGAGCGGCCGTCGCGCGGATCCCCCGCGGTGCCGGTCGCCTCGAGCAGGGTGGCCCGGACGTCGACGAGGCTGACCGGGTGCGGCATCCGCTCGGCTTCGAAGCCCGGTCCGCTGATGATGAGCGGAACCCGCGCCGCCGCGTCGAGGAACGACCGCTTGCCGTAGAACCCGTAGTCGCCGAGGAACTCGCCGTGGTCGGCCGTGACGACGACGATCGTGTTCTCGCGCTCGCCCGACGCGTCGAGCGCGGCGAGGATGCGGGCGACCTGCGTGTCGAGGTAGCTGACCGAGGCGTAGTAGTACGCCGTGCGCAGCTGCTCGAGGCGCCGGTCGTGGCCGCCGTCGCGGTACTTGTAGCGGTTCTGCAGCCGGTTGTAGATCGTCTCGAGCGACTCCGAGCCCTGCGGCACGAAGGGATCTGGCATCGTCGACGGCTCGAAGCGGCGGTGCCAGGGCGACGGCGGGGCGAACGGCGGATGCGGGGCGATGAAGCTCGACCAGAGCAGGAAGGGCGTGCCGTCGTCCGCCGCGCCCGGCTCCCCCGCTCCCCCGGCGTGCGACTCGAGGAAGGCCACGCTGCGATCGGCCACCCAGTGCGAGTGGTGCAGGTGCTCGGGCACCGGCGAGAGCTGGGGCACGTAGTACATCTCGTCGCGGAGCCCGTGCGGGTGCTCGACGAACTCGAACCCGTGCTCTTCGACGAATCGCAGGTAGTCGTCGGTCTCGGCGGTGCCGAACTCCTCGCCGATCTCGCGGCTCTGGAACCCGCGGAGCGCCGTGATGTCGGGTGTGAAGTGCATCTTGCCGATGCCGTGGGTGCGGTAGCCGGCGGCCGTCAGGTCGTCCATGAAGGTCGAGGCGGATGCCGTGGGCATCTCGTTCTCGAAGCAGTCGCCGTGCTGCGGCTCGAGCCCGGTGATGAACGCCGAACGCGACGGCACGCACACCGGCGACGGCGTGTACGCCGAGTCGAACACCGTGCCCTGCCGTGCGAGCGAGTCGAGGGCGGGGGTCGCGACGATGGTGTTGCCGTAGCACCCCAGCGCATCCGCGCGCAGCTGGTCGGCGAAGATGATCAGGACGTTCGGACGCGCTGGGGTGGTCACGGTGTTGCTCCTCTTGCGGTGGTGACGGTGTTGCCGGCGGTGCTCGTGCGGCCGGGGGTCGGGACGGCGACTACGCCGCGACCGCGACGGGCTCGCTCTCGCCGACCTCTTCGAGGCTGTCGGGGCGCTTCGGCATCCAGATCACGCCGATGAGCACGCTCGAGGCGACGGCGGCGAAGAGCACCCACGCGAACGCGTCGAAGCTGACGGCGATGATGAGCGGCACGAACAGGCTCCACACGGCCAGCGCGACCTTCTGGCCGAAGATGATGACGCCCTGCGCGGTCGACCGGACCATCGTCGGGAAGAGCTCCTGGCACCAGACCCGGTAGAGCTGCTCCTGACCGCACGAGGCGGAGAGGGCGAAGACCACGACGAAGGTGAGCACGACCCACGGGTTGTCGAGGGGCAGGAAGATCATCATCAGCAGCGCGAGCGCCGTGAACAGACCCGCGATGCCGTACAGCCACCGGCGGTTGACCCGGTCGACCATGGGCATGAAGAGCACGGCGACGCCGATGCCGGTGAGTCCGAAGTAGAGCGCGTTGAAGCCCACGCTCGCGGCCTGGCCCTGCGCGCCGACGGTGCTCAGGATGAAGGGCAGGAAGAACCCGAACGTGCCGAGCGCGATCGCACCGAGCGAGTGCACGAGGAACACGAAGAAGAGGCGACCGCCGTAGTTCTTGAACAGCATCCGGAGCTGCGCGGCCGACATCTGCGACTTCGCGCGGGCGGCCACCCACATCTCGGATTCCTTCAGCTTGCGGCGCAGGATCCAGGTGATGAGCGCCACGAGGGCCAGGTGGGCGAAGACGATGCGGATGCCGAGCAACCCGAGGTCGGCGAGGGCGAGCGCGAGCAGCAGCACGACCACCGGACCGAGGCTCCAGAAGATCGAGGTCATGCCCATGAGGCTGCCGCGCTTCTTGGCGGGCGCGATCTCGCCGATGAGCGCCCAGGACGTGGGCACGTCGGCGCCGACCGCGAGCCCCAGGATGATGAGGCCGACGAAGATGACCCAGCCCTCGGGGGCGAACGCGACGAGCAGGGCGCCGAGCACGTAAAGCAGGAGGTCGTACTGGTAGACGCGCTTGCGGCCGACCTTGTCGCCGAGGTAGCCGCCGACGAGCGCGCCGACGGCGTAGGAGCCGGCGTTCACGCCGAGCGCCGCGAGCAGGCCGAGCACGGTCGGGCTGAAGCCGAAGGCCGCCGTCCAGAACACGAGTCCGGCGGATGCCGCGACGATCGCGCCGGCGTCGAGGTAGTCGGCCATGCAGGCGAGGATCACGCGCTTCCAGTCGACGCGTTCGGGGCGGGTCGATCCCGCGGCGGGGGTGCCGCCGGGGGCACCGCTCGCTGTGTGCACCGTGGTCATGTTCATCTCCGTTGATGTCGTTCGTTCGAAGGGGGCGGGCGATTTCAATCGATTGAAATCTGTTGACCAAAGATAGCGACCGGTCGCAGACGCGTCAAGTCCCGACCATGCGATCGGCGCGCCCGGGCCGTGCCGCCGCCCGAATCGGCGGAAACCCCGCCGCCCGAACCCTCGCGACTCCTCGCGGACGAACCCCGGGCCGCTACTCGCGCAGCAGCCCGCGCAGCGCCTGGATCGTGTCGGCCTCGGCGGGCGGCTTGTCGTCGCGATACCCCTTGACCCGCGCGAAGCGCAGGGCGACGCCGCCCGGGTACCGGCTCGAGCGCTGCACCCCGTCGATCGCGATCTCGACCACGGTCACGGGCTCGACGAACACGGTGCCCGCGGTGCGACGGGTCTCGATCTGCGGGAACCGCTCGGTCTGCCATCGGAGCAGCTCGTCGGTGAGCCCCTTGAAGGTCTTGCCGACCATGACGAAGCCGCCCGGCGGGCCGAACTCTCCGACCGGGTCGAGCGCGCCGAGGTGCAGGTTCGACAGCAGCCCCGTGCGCCGGCCCGACCCCCACTCGCACGCGAGCACCACGAGGTCGTAGGTGTGCACGGGCTTGACCTTGACCCAGCTCCTGCCCCGCCGCCCCGCTGCGTACGGCGCGTCGATCGCCTTGACGACGACGCCCTCCTGCCCCGCGGCGAGGGCCTCGCGCGAGACCCGCTCGGCGACCGCGGGATCGGCGGTGACCTCGCCGCGGATGCGGTACGGTCCGGCGATGCGCTCGAGCTCGCCGAGGCGTGCGCGAAGCGGTTCATCGAGCAGGTCGCGCCCGTCGACGTGCAGCACGTCGAAGAACCACGGATGCAGCAGCGTCTCGCGCGCGACCTCGGCGCCGAACCGCGACATCGTCTCTTGGAAGGGGCGCGGCGCGCCGCCGTCGTCGAGCGCCAGGGTCTCGCCGTCGAGGATCACGTCGTGCACCGGCAGGCCGCGCACGATCTCGACGACCTCGGGCAGCCGGTGGGTGACGTCGGCGAGGGTGCGGGTGAAGACCCGCACGTCGTCGCCGCGACGGTGCACCTGGATGCGCGCGCCGTCGAGCTTGTGCTCGACCGAGGCCTCGCCGGTGACCTCGAGCGCGGCGGCGGCGCTCGAGGCGGTGGCCGCGAGCATGGGCTGCACGGGACGCCCGACGACGAGGCCGACGGCGTCGAGCTCGTCGGGCGTGCCGGTGAGCGCGAGGCGGGCGGTCGCGCCGAGGTCGCCCTGCAGCATCGCCGCGCGGCGCACGCTCGCGGCGGGTCGGTCGGCGGCCGAGGCGATGGCGTCGGCGAGCACGCCCTCGAGCGCGCCCGTGCGCATCTCGCCGAGCACGGCGCGGGCGATGAACTGCTGCTCGCGCGCCGTGGCCGCGGCGACGAGGTCGTGCAGTTCGCGACCGCGCTCGAGGTTCGAGCCAGTGCCGGATGCCGCGGCGAGCCGTTCGAGCGCGGCGTCGAGTGCGGCGACCGTGAGCGTCGCGACCTCGGCGGGCTCGGCCGTGGCGAGCACCGACTGCATGCCGCGCCAGCCGACGCCGAGGCGCCCCTGGCGCGGCTTGCCGACGAGCAACCCGATCGCGGGCTCGATCTCGTCGGGTTCGAGCCGGACGAGCAGCGCGGCGAGCGCATCGACCTTCGCCAGTCGCGAGCGGGTCGCGGTGACGGCGTCGGTTGCGGTGACGAGTTCGTCGAGCAGCACGGGCCCAGTCTGGCACCGACCACCGACGCGGCGCCCGTGCGTCCGGCTACGCTGAGCGAACCGCACGTGAGGAGTCGACATGTCCGAGCTTCCCGTCTTCACCGTGGCCGACCTCGAGGCGCAACCGCAGCTCGACGTCGCGTCGTTCGTCAACGACGATGCCGTCGACCTCGGCGTGACGGCCATCGAGGTCATCCGCACGCGGCGGTTGAACCTGGCCGTACGCGTGCTGCTGCGCGGCGACGAGGTCTTCCTCGCGAAACTGCGCGACACCGGCCCCGGCAACGACGAGTGGCTCGCCGCGAAGGCCGCGGTCGTCGAACGCTTCGGCGAGCCGTCGCTGCTTGTGCGCCGCCGCCACGAGGAGGCGGGCACGCCCTTCGGCGAGCGCGACGACATCGACCACGATGCGCTGCGCGCGCACGGCGGCTCCCTGCCGATCCGCGTCGATGGCGAGCTCGTGGGCTCCGTCACGGTCTCGGGCGAGCCCGACGTGATCGACCACGAGGTGGCCGCCGAGGCCGTGCGGCGTTTCCTGATGCGCTGACTCGGGCTCGCGGCATCCGCGCCGGGTTCCTATGATGGTCGCGCCGAGACCGGGCGGCCGCGGCATCCGATTGCGAAGGAGCATGCCATGGGCACCGTCTCGGTCGATCTGTTCGTCACGCTCGACGGGGTCTACCAGGGTCCGGGCGGCCCCGACGAAGACGAGTCGGGCGGATTCGAGCACGGCGGCTGGCAGGGCGCCTATCTCGACGAGGCCAACGGCGAGGCCATCGGCGAGGGCATCGAGCGCATGGACGCCCTGCTGCTCGGCCGGCGCACATACGAGATCTTCGCGTCGTTCTGGCCGCACCGGGGCGAGGAGCCGATCGCGGTGAAGTTCAACGCGATGCCGAAGTTCGTGGTCTCGCGCACGCTCGACGCCCCCGGGTGGGCGGGCACGACCGCGCTGTCGGATGTCGCCGAGGTGGGCGCCCTGAAGGAGCGGTTCGACGACATCCACGTGGTCGGCAGCGGCGACCTCGCACGCTCGCTGCTCGCGGCGGGGCTCGTCGACCGGCTGAACCTGTACCTGTATCCGGTCGCGCTCGGCTCGGGCAAGCGCCTCTTCGACGGCGACTTCGGCGTGCCGGCGGCGTTCGCGCTCGCGCAGCCGCCGCGCGCCTTCCCGAGCGGGGCGACGCTGCTCGTCTACGCGCCCGCCGGCCCCGCCGTCACGGGGTTCGACATGTCCAAGTAGCGCGGGCCGATTCGCAGCGGAGTCCCGTTCGTGCGGTGGAGTCCCTCGAGGGCCGGATTCCGCCGCACGAACGGGATTCCGACGCGACGGTGCGCCTCACGCCACGGCGCGAACCGCGTGCTCGCCCAGCCAGTCGTCGAACGTCTGCACGCCGAGCACGGCGTCGGCGCCCGGCAGCGAGTCGCCGCGGCGCATGGCGGCGAACTGCCGGCCGGGCAGCGTGACGGGCACGACCGGGCCGCGCAGGCCGCGCGCGTGGGCCAGGCGGCGCACCATGTCGCCGATGTCCTCGCGCCGCGGGCCGGCGAAGTCGGGGCTTCGCCCTGCGGGCCCCTGCTCGGCGAGGAGCACGAGCCGCTCCCCCACCTCACGAGCGGCGACCGGCTGCGACGGGATCCTCGGCGCGAGGTGCAGGCCCGCGAACGAGAGCGAGCCGAGCATCTGCTCGGCGAACTCGTGGAACTGCGTCGCCCGCATGATCGTGTACGGCACCGTGCCGGCCTCGACGGCGCGCTCCTGCGCGATCTTGCCGGCGTAGTAGCCGTGGGGCGCCCGGTCGACGCCGACGATCGAGAGCGCGACGTGATGGCCGACGCCGGCCGCCCGCTCGGCGTCGAGCAGTGTCTTCGAGACCATCGAGAAGAACGCCGTCGAGGCGCCCGCCGACAGGGTGGTCGCGTTCGCGGCGTCGATCACGGCGTCGACGCCCTCGAGCGCCGCCGCGACCCCGGTGCCGGAGATCAGGTCGATCCCGTTCGACCGCGTGAGCACGACGGCCTCGTGCCCGCGTGCGCGAGCGGCTTCGACGATTCGGTGTCCGACGGTGCCGGTTCCTCCGGCGACGGCGATCCTCATTGGTTCCTCCTCTTCTCGACCGGTCGGCAGGGTCACTGCTCGAGGTCGTCGCGCTCGACGATGCGGTCGGGGTTCCACGGCTCGGTCCAGCCCAGCTCGTCGAACATGCGCGCGAGCACGAGCGCGGTGAACCCCCACACGACCCGGCCGCCGACCGTGAACGCCGCCCCGCGGTAGACCCTGCCGCCGAAGGTCATCTCGGTGCTGCCGCGGTTGGCCGGATCGAGCAGGTCGGCCACCGGCACGCGGAACACCTCGACGGATTCGTCGTGGTCGACCGCCGCGACCTCGGAGGGCTTCGTCCACCACGCCGGCACGGGGGTCACGAGGTGATTGCTGACCGGGATCGGCAGGGGCGCGAGCGTGCCGAGGGGTTCGACGTCGGCCGGGTCGACCCCGGTCTCCTCGACCGCCTCGCGCAGCGCGCCCGCGATCGGCCCGTCGTCGCTCTCCTCGATGCGCCCGCCGGGGAACGCGATCTGGCCCGGGTGGCTGCCGAGCGTCGACGCCCTCCGGAGGAGCAGCACGTCGAGGTCGCGCGCGACCGGTGCGCTGCCGTCACCCGGCCCGCCCGCCCGCGCGGGCAGGTCGTCGAGCACCCCGAAGAGCACGAGCACGGCGGCCGGGCGCCTGGCCGAGGCATCCGTCGCCCACCGGGGAAGGTCGGTGTGCCAGGTGATGCCGCGTTCGCAGAGGGCGACCAGCTCGGCCCGGGCGTCGGCCACGGCGGTCATGGGCGGTTCCCGACGTCGCGACGCAGCATGTCTGCCATCCTGCCACTCGGCCGCACGCGCGTCAGGATGCGTCAGGACGCGTCGGCGGCCGAGCCCGCGCCCGTGCCCCGGAGGTGCACGCGCTCGCCCTGCGTGCTCAGCAGGTTGAGCACCTCGGCGGGTTCGGTCGCCGAGGCGCTCGCGTGGCCGTGCGGCACGCGCGTGTCGAACTCGGCCGCCTCGCCCGGCTCGAGCACGAGCTCCTCGTCGCCGAGCGCGAGGCGCACCCGGCCGCTCAGCACGTAGATCCAGTCGTATCCCTCGTGCGCGCGCTGTTCGACGGGCGCATCGAGCGGATGCCCCGGCAGCACCATCTTGAACGCGTGCACGTCGGGGTTGCTCCGGGTCAGCGGGATGATGGCACGCCCGCCGCGGTAGAACGGCTTCGGGTGCACCCGCGGGTCGGCGATCTGCGGGGCGCCCACGAGGTCGTCGAGGCTCGCGCGGTACACGGCGGCGAGGCGCATGAGCAGGTCGAGGGTGGGGCGCCGCCCGCCGGACTCGAGGCGCGAGAGCGTGCTGACCGAGATGCCGGTCTGCTCCGAGAGCTCGGCGAGCGTGAGGCCGCGGCGGGCTCGCAGCGCGCGCAGCCTCGCCCCGACGCCGTCGAGCGTGCGGTCGACGGCGTCGTCTGACTCGACCGGGTGCCCGGTCGATTGCCCGCCCGATTGCCCGGTCGTGTTCTCGGCGTGCCAGTGGGTCACGATGCCTCCTTTGCCGCTTCGGCAAGCGTCGTTGCCATTCTCCCACGGCGCCCAGAGACTCGGATGCATGCAGCAGAACTCGTGGGACGTCATCATCGTCGGCGGCGGCAGCGCCGGACTCAGCGCCGCGCTCATGCTCGGCCGTTCGCGTCGGCGCGTGCTCGTCGTCGACGCGCGCCGGCCGCGCAACCGCTTCGCCGGGCACATGCACGGCGTCATCGGCCGCGACCACACCTCGCCGCTCGACCTGCTCGCCGACGCCCGCGTCGAGCTCGCCCGCTACGACGGCGTCGAGGTGCGCGAGGGCGCCGTCGCCGCGGCATCCGTCGACCGCGATGACGACGCGACCGGCGACGGGCCCCGCCTTCTCGTCGAGCTGGACGACGGCACCCGGCACGCCGCCCGCCGCCTGCTCGTCGCCTCGGGCGTGCAGGACGTGCTCCCCGACATCGCGGGCCTCGCCGAACAGTGGGGGCGCGGCGCGTTCCTCTGCCCCTACTGCGACGGTTGGGAGCACCGCGACCGGCGCATCGGCGTGCTCGCGACGGGCGCCGGCAGCATGCACCAGGCGCAGCTCATGCGGCAGCTCTCGGCGCACGTGCGCGTGTTCGCGGAGGGCGCCCAGCTCACCGCGGCCGACCGCGCCGGGCTGCTCGCCCGCGACATCCCGCTCGAGCAACGCCGCGTCGTCGCGATCCTCGCCGACGCCGACGGCCGGCTCACCGGCGTGCGGCTCGACGACGGCGACGAACTCGACGTGGACGCCCTCTTCGTCGCGCCCGAGCAGGTGCCCGACGACGGCCTGCTGCGCGCGCTCGGCGCCGTGCGCGCACCGCACCCCATGGGCGGCGAATTCACCGCGGTCGACCCGATGGGCCGCACGAGCGTGCCCGGCGTCTGGGCCGCGGGCAACGTGACCGATCCCCGGTCGTCGGTGCCGTTCGCGATGGCCGCCGGCAACGCGGCCGGCGCCGCGATCAACGCCGACCTCGTCGCCGCCGAGGTGGCCGCCGCCGTCGCCGCGACCGCTGCCGGAACCCGGCGCAGCGCCACGGCGCCGGTCTGAGGCATCCGCCGCTCGATCCAGGGGTGAATCCCCGGCGAACTCGCAGCGCAACCCCCAGCCGAAACCCACACTCGAGGCCTACGCTGGAGCAATGCTGGTGATCAGCTACAACCTCCGCAAGCATCGCGCGATCTCCGAACTCGCGGCGCTCGATGAGCGCTACTCGCCCGACCTCGTGTGCCTGCAGGAGTGCGACACCCAAGACCTCGCCGAGCACGTCGGGCGCCTGCGCCTCGCGCACTCGACGGTGGGCAACCGCCTCGGCCTCGCCGTGTACTACCGGCCCGACCGCATCGAGGTGCGCAGCCTTCGCACCGTCGCGCTCAAGAAGTCGCTGCACGACCGCATCGCGAAGCCCGCGCACGAGCGACTGCTCGGCGCGCGGCTCTACGACCGCGAGCACGACCGCGAGGCGATCGTCGCGTCGTTCCACGCCGCGCCCCTCACCGCGCTGAACTCGCTGCGCCGCCACCAGATCAACGCCGCGCTCGCCGAACTGCAGCTGCTCGGGCCCAACCTGCCCACGCTCATGGTCGGCGACTACAACTACCCGATCTTCAAGGACAACCTGGCCGAGAAGGTGCGCGAGGCCGGCTACGACCTCACGCTCAGCGACAGCCGCACCTACACCAGGTACAAGTTCTTCCGCGGCCACTTCGACCTCGCGACCTCGGCGGGCTTCGATATCCGCAAGGTCGAGACGCTGCCGCGCGGGTCGAGCGACCACCTGCCGATCCTCGTCGACGCGGTCTACGCCGAGCCCGATGCCGGGGTCGCCGCGGTCGACGCCGAAGCCGAGGCCGACGCCGAGCATCCGGTCGGCTCCCCCGGCGCGGCCGACGTGGCCTGAGCGGGCGCTCGGCACGCCGACCTCGCCGAAGCACGACCGCGCCGAAACGCTGACCGATAGAAGGAGATGAGATGCCGGCCGAAGGCAAGCCGACCACCGTCGACGAGTACCTCGCCGCGTTCGACGGCGAGGCCGCCGAGCGCCTCGCGGCGGTGCGTGCCGCGATCCACGAGGTGCTGCCCGGCGCCGAGGAGAAGCTGCGCTACGACATCCCGGCCGTCTCGATCCGCGGCCGGTACTGGTTGCACTTCGCCGGCTGGAAGCAGCACATCGGCCTCTACCCCGTGCCGCGCGCCGACGACGAGCTCGAGGCGCGCATCGCGCCGTGGCGTGCCGCGAAGGACACCGTGAACCTGCCGTACTCCAAGCCGTTGCCGCTCGATCTCGTGCGCGACATCGCCGGCCTCATGCTCGAACTCCACGGCGGCGAAGAGGACGGCGACTGATCGCATCGGCCGATCGGCCGACCTGATTCGAGCCGGACGGCGGATGTCGCGTGGCCGCCGCCGCGCCACCATCGGGTCATGACCGCTCAGCAGACCCCGGCACCCACCCGCTCCCGCCGCCCGCGCGACCTGCGCCCCGGCGCCCTGCGCCCCGGCGCCCGCCGCCCCGGACGGCTCGTCGGATGGCTCGCCCCCGCCGGCCTCATCGCCCTCACCCTCGTGCCGATGGCCGCCGGGGCGAGCCGGCTCACCCAGCTCGGCACCGGAGCGACCGTGACCGCCGAGAACGCGCGCTTCTTCGACTCCCCCGTGCCGGTGATCGCGCACATCGTCGGCTCCACGGTGTTCCTCCTGCTCGGCGCGCTCCAGTTCGCGCCGTCGCTGCGTCGGCGCCGCTGGCACCGTCTCGCCGGGCGGGTCGTCGCGCCGGCGGGGCTCGTCTCCGCGGCATCCGGTCTCTGGATGGCGGTCGCGTACGACCTTCCGGCGAACAGCGGGCCGGCGCTCATGGCGATCCGCGTCGTGCTGGCGCCCGCGATGGGCGCGGCGATCGTACTCGCGTTCCTCGCGATCCGACGCGGCGACGTCCCGACGCACAGCGCGTGGATGACCCGCGCCTACGCGATCGGGCTCGGGGCGGGCACGCAGGTGCTCACGATCATGCCGTGGGCGCTCCTCGTCGGCGAGCCGGGCGAACTCGAGTACACGCTCCTCATGGCGCTCGGCTGGGCGATCAACCTCGCGGTCGCCGAGGTCGTCATCCGCCGCCGCGCCCGCCACGGCCGCGCGCCTATCATGAGGGCATGACGAGCCCCGTGCGGTCGCTGTGGAACGCACCGGCCGCCGTGCCGCCGCCGCCCCGGCGGGTGCCGCGCGACTGGGTGCTGGTCGGCGTCCTCGTGCCGCTCATCCTCGTCGAGGCCGCGCTGCGAGCGGATGTCCCGTGGCGCTGGCTCTGGGCGGTCGTGCTCGTCGCCCTCGTGCCGACCCTCCTCTGGCGACGCACGCGACCGTTCACGATGCTCGCCGTCGCGTTCTCGGTCGGCACGGCGGTCGGCCTCGTCGTCGGCGACGACCCGCAGCTGTTCACGACGGCCTACTTCCTCGTGCTCGCCTACGCCGTGCTCCGCTGGGGCTCGGGCCGCGCGATGCTGGGCGGCGTCGCCCTCGTGGGCGCCGGAACCCTGCTCTCCCTCGTCTCCCAGTCGCCGACGCCCGGCGACGTGATCGGGGGCATCGCCGTGGTGGTCGCCGTGTGCGCCCTCGGCATCGCCTTCCGGTGGCGAGCCGGCGCCCGCGCGCGCGAACTCGAGCGGCTGCGCCTCGTCGAGCGCGAGCGGTTCGCGCGCGACCTGCACGACACCGTCGCCCATCACGTCTCGGCGATCGCGATCCAGGCGCAGGCGGGCACCTCGGTCATCGAGACGGACCCGGATGCCGCGGCCGACGTGCTGCGGATCATCGAGGTCGAGGCCTCCCGCACGCTCGACGAGATGCGCTCCATGGTGCGGGTGCTCCGCCGGGAGGGCGGGCCCGCCGAGCTCGGGCCGACCCCCGCGGCATCCGACGTGGCGACGCTCGCGACGGCCCCGGGCGGCGCAGGCCCGATCGTCGCGGTCGACGTCCGCGGCGACACGGGCGCGCTCCCGCCCGCGCTCGGCGCGACGGTGTTCCGCATCGCACAGGAGGCGGTGACGAACGCGCGACGGCACGCACGCGACTCGACCCGGATCGACGTGCGGGTCGAGGTCGACGGCGAGCGGGTGCGGGTCGTGGTCCGGGATGACGGCGCAGTCGAGGCATCCGCCGGCCCTGCGTCGGCGCCACGGGCCGGCTACGGGCTCACCGGCATGGCCGAGCGGGCCGCCCTCGTCGGCGGCACGTGCACGGCCGGTCCGGCGGGCCGCGGCGAGGCGGGCTGGGTCGTGGCGGCCGTGCTGCCGATCGACGGCCTGCCGATCGCGGGCCGCGACGGGGTGGCGTCATGAGCGTTCGCGTGCTGATCGCCGACGACCAGGAACTCGTACGGGCCGGGCTGCGGATGATCCTCGACGCGCAGCCCGGCATCGAGGTCGTCGGCGAGGCGCGCGACGGGGTCGAGGCGATCGAGATGGCACGGCGGCTGCGGCCAGACGTGTGCCTCTTCGACATCCGGATGCCGCGGGCCGACGGCCTGGCCGCGACCCGCGAGCTCGCGGGGCCCGGCGTCGCCGACCCGATGCCCGTCGTCGTCGTCACGACGTTCGACCTCGACGAGTACGTCTACGAGGCGCTGCGATCGGGTGCGCGGGGGTTCCTGCTGAAGAACGCCGGGCCGACGCTGCTGCGCGAGGCGGTGCACGCGGCCGCACGCGGCGACGCGCTCATCGACCCGAACGTGACGGTGCGCCTCCTCGAGGCGTTCGCGGGCACGGGTCGCGGCGGCGTGCGCGGAGCCGAGGGCGCGCCGGGCATCCCGGCGAGACCGGCGACCCCGGCGACCCCGCTCACGGACCGCGAGCAGGATGTGCTCGCCGCCGTCGCCCGCGGCCTCGGCAACGCGGAGATCGGGCGCGAACTGCACATCTCGCTCAGCACGGTGAAGACCCACCTCGCGAGCGTCATGGCGAAGGTGGGCGCCCGCAACCGCGTCGAGCTCGCGATCTGGGCGATCGAGTCGCGCGAGCGTTGAGGCCCGGTCGACCCCGGTCGGCCCCGGCTCGGGTGCGCGCGGGGAGCGCCCGGCTCCGCGCGTGGGGGGTGCGTCGAGAACCGGGCGCTCGTTCGGCGGGAGAACCTCGCCTCACCCGGGGCCTGACCGGCCGCGGATGTGGGTGCGACGCTACGCCGACCGGCCGCCCGCCGCGAGCGGGTTCGGCGCACTGCGAGCGAAGTCCCAGCGGGCTGTCGGAAACGAGGCTCGCGATTCCCATGCGGTTCGCATCCGTGCGGCGTACGGTGAGCGATCCATCGCGATCACAACTGGAGTGCATCATGGCCCGCGGCCGAGTCGAGACCCATCCGAGCCGAGCGGATGCCGGCCGGAGGCATCCGTTCTCGGCGGGGATTTCCGCGGGTGCTTCGACGGGGCTCCCGGCGGGATTCACGACGGAACGCGGGCCGCGGCATCCGGCGCCGCTGCCGACGGACGACGGCCAGGAGTCGGTGTGGGACTACCCGCGCCCGCCCCGCGTGGAGACCGTCGACGCGGAGGTGTCGATCACCCTCGACGGGCAGGTCGTCGTGCAGACGTACGACGTGGTCCGCGTGCTCGAGACGAGCCATCCGCCGGTCTACTACCTGCCGATCGCGGCGTTCACCGCGGGATCGCTGCTCCCGGCGCAGGGTTCGTCGTTCTGCGAGTTCAAGGGCGCCGCCCGCTACTACGATCTCGTCGCCGGAGCCCGCACCGCGGCGCGCGCCGGTTGGGAGTACCCGTCGCCCGCCCCCGGGTACGAAGTGCTCGCAGGGCGCATCGCGGTCTACGCCGGCCTGGTCGACCGCTGCATGGTCGACGGCGAGGTCGTCGTGCCGCAGCCCGGCGGCTTCTACGGCGGCTGGATCACCTCGACCGTCGTCGGCCCCTTCAAAGGCGTGCCGGGGTCGTCGGGCTGGTGAGCCGCGGGCGGCGCCGATCGCGCGTCGCGCCTCGCGCCCCGGGCGGCACCGATCGCGCCTCGGCCGCAGACCGCCCATGCGGGGTTGTCGGTTCGAAAACCGGCGCTACATCGCTACATCGCTACATCGCTACATCGCTACATCGTTTCCGAACCGAAGCCCCCGCCCGCTCGCGACCGGCGACCCCGCAGAAGTTGCCGGAACCGCAAGCGGAGGCGCCGAATCGATGCCCGAACCGTACGCTCGAAGCCGACCCGAGCCGAGCCGACCCGAGCAGAAGGACGCCACATGAACGACGCAGCCGAGATGTTCGAACCGGATGCCTGGAACGAGCGCTACTCGGGCGACGAGCAGGTGTGGAGCGGCGAGCCGAACCCGCAGCTCGTCGCCGAGGCATCCGCCCTGCCGCCCGGCACCGCGCTCGACGTGGGCTGCGGCGAGGGCGGCGACGTGATCTGGCTCGCCGGGCGGGGGTGGCGCGTCACGGGTGCCGACTTCTCGGCCAACGGACTCGCCCGCGCGGCGCGCCACGCCGAAGCAGCGGGCGTCGCCGAGCGCACCGACTGGTGGCAGGTCGACGCGCGCGAGTTCGCCGCCGACGGGCGGGAGTTCGATCTCGTCACGACGCACTTCCTGCATCCGCCCGAGGCGGGCATGGCCGAGGTGACCCGTCGACTCGCGACCGCGGTGGCTCCCGGCGGGCACCTGCTCGTGGTCGGGCATGCGCCCTCGCCGGCGTTCACGCACCTGACCGACAGCCACCGCGATGCGATGTTCCTCGCCGAGGATCTCGTGCCCGCGCTGCCCGCCGACTTCGAGGTGCTCGTCGCCGAAGAGCGCCCCCGCTCGATGGTGCGCCACGGCGAGCGCATGGACGTGCACGACGCGACCCTGCTGGCCCGGCGAGCGCGGTAGCGCGAACCGGCGCACACGCGACTGCGCCCCGCCGGGAATCGGCGGGGCGCAGCGCGTCGGGCGAGCGTCAGACGCCCACGTCGTCATCCGAGCATGAACTCGTACGTCGACGTGTTGCCGGCGACGTCGTGCACGACGAGGGTGTTCGCACCCTGCACCGCGCCGAAGACGCCGGGCTTGATGAAGTTGACGTCGGACCAGGCGTTGTTCGAGAGGTCCTTCACCTTGCCGTTGAGCACGACCTTGTCGATCTTGCCGGCGTCGAACAGCTTGAAGCTGATGAGGCTGTAGGCCTCGCCGCTCTTCGCCGTGTACGAGGCGCCGCCCTTGATCGTCGCGGTGGGCTTGGTCGCGTCGACGGTCACCGCGAAGGTGCTCGTCTTGGAGATGTTGCCCGCGACGTCCTGCGCGTTGTACTTGATCGTGTACTCGCCGGAGGGCAGCGTCACGGTCGCCCGGTGCGAACCCGACTTCGCGGCATCCGCCACCTTGGTCTGCGTGCTCTTGACGAGCTTGCCGTCCTGGTAGATGTTCGCGACGATGCGGGCGAGGCCGCGGTCGTCGGTCGCGTCGACCTGGACCTGGAGCGCGCTGAACGGACCCGCGGCGACCGGCGCGACGAGCGAGACCTCGGGGCGCGTCGTGTCGGGCTGTTCGACGGGCGGCTCGACGCCGGCCTCGGTGACCCACTTCTCGCCGTCGTCGTGCTTGGTGACGGTGAACTCGTCGTAGACCGCGCCGACGGGCAGGTCGGTCGTGGCATCCGCCGTCTTCTCGGCCAGGTACGAACGGTAGTGGAGCTGGTCGTCCGAGACGTCGATGACCTGGTAGGTCGTGACGCCCGCGCCGCGCAGCACCTGCGTGGCGTTGTTGTTCGTCCAGACGTTCTTCTCGTCGGTCTCGAGGTCGTAGTGCTTGGCACCCGCGTTCGAGACGACGTAGACCGGTCCGTCGGTGATGCCGGGCGTCTCGGTGACGTCGTCGTTGTTGTAGCCGCGCGCGTAGGTGTGGTCGTGGCCCATGAGCACGAGGTCGATGTCGTGCTTCTCGAACACGGGCACCCAGTACTTGCGCAGTTCGGGCTCGTTGCGCCCGGCCGAGGCCGAGTACACGGGCTGGTGGAAGGTCACGACGTTCCACTTCGACGGGCTCTGCTCGAGCACGTGGTCGAGCCAGGCGGCCTGGAACTCGGGCCAGAGCGACGCGATCTTCGTCGACGGGCACTCGGCGCCCGAGCACGCCGGCAGGTTGTCGGGCGTGAGGAACGTGCTGTCGCGCGTCGCGTTCAGGGTGATGAAGCGCACGCCCTGGTAGTCGGCGAAGTACACCGTCTCGGCGGCGAACTGGCTCCAGTGCTCGAAGTACGCGGCGTACTGCTTCGCGACATCCGTGCCACCGACGGCGAGGTCGGCGAGCGCGCCGACGGTCTCGGTCGTCGGGTTGTTGAGCGGGTACTCGAAGTTCGCCTTCCACGACTTCAGCAGCTTGTCGCCCGAGTACTCGTGGTTGCCGGGGGCGGCCATCACGTTGGTCGTGGCCGCGGAGGTCTGCATGCCCTTGAACCAGTTGACCCACTCGCCCTCGTTGCTGCCGGTGTTGATGAGGTCGCCGGCGTGCACCGAGCCGATCGAGTCGGGGGCGGATGCCTCGGCCATGGCCACGACCTTCGGCCACGTGGTGTCGAGGCCGATCTGGGCGTCGCCGTAGTAGACGAACTGGAACTCGTCGTCGTTGGGGTCGGCGGTCGTGAACTCGGTCCACGCGCTCCAGCCGGTGTCGGTGCCGACGCGGTAGGTGTAGTCGGTGCCGGCGGTGAGGCCGTCGACGGTGGCCGAGAAGTGCTGCAGCGGGTTGCCGTTGACCGTGCCCGCGGCGTATGCGTCGATCGAGCGGATGTCGCCGCCGGCCGTCGGGCGGATCTCGACGCGGCCCGTGGTCTGCGTCGCGTCACCGGCGAGCCACGAGAACGACTGCGACGTCTCGGGGGTCTCGGTGGGCGTGAGGATCACGCGCGACGGGGGCGCGTCGACGGGCTCGGTCGGGTCGGCGGCCTCGGTGAGGCGGATCGAGGGCACCTCGAGGTAGATGTCGCTCGACGTCTCGCGGTCCTGGTAGAGCGCGACGGCGACGGTGTTGACCCCGTCCACGAGCAGGTCGCCGGAGGCTTCGAAGCTGCCGCTCAGCGGGTCGGACATGCCGGCGCCGGCATACTCCTGGTTGGTGGTGCCGGTGACGCGCTCGTCGCTGAGGCCGGCGATCTTCTCGCCGTTGATCCAGACGATGGCGCCGTCGTCGTAGACGAGGTCGCCGAGCACCTCGTCGACGTGGTCGGCGACGCCGGCGTCGAGGGTGAAGCTCGTGCGGAAGAAGAACGTGGGCACGTCGGGCGCCTTGACGCCGTCGAGGTACTGGTTCAGCAGCGTCTTCGGCATGCGCGGGCCGACGGCGGCGAGCTTGCCACCCTTGGCGCCGAAGCTGCCCTGCGCCTGCTTCCACGCGGAGTCGTCGTAGCCGGTCGTGGTCCACACGCGCAGGTTCGCGTCGCCGCGGGCCGGGTCGCTGCCGTCGTCGAGGTAGCGCCAGGAGGTGTTCGCGTCGACCACGGGCGCGGTGGGCACCTCGGTCTCGGGCTCGTCGGCGAATGCCGCGGCGGGTACCGCGATCGCGCCGCCGACGAGGGCGAGCATGAGCGCCGATGCCGCCGCCCGCCTCCCCCGTCGCGTCGTCATCGTCTTCGTCATGTCATTCCTTCGTCGGTGCGATCAGGCGCACACGGCGCCCGGTTGACGCACCCATCGAAGCGAGCGGGCATGACGGCGTCGTGGACCGATCGTTGCCCCGGCGTGAATGGCGGATGACACGGATGTTCACCGAGGCCTGCTACCGTGCGGCGCCCGGTCGGGCGGTTACATTCGGAGAACCGCACCGTCCACGGGGCAACGCCGCCCGGGCACCGCACTCGGCTCGAGAGGACTCCCATGACCACGACGACCGCCTCCGCCCTGCGGGTTCGCCCGCGCATCTGGATCGGCCTGGCCATCTGGCTGGGCTACATGCTCGTGGTGCTCGCGATCCAGCTCGCGAGCGGCATCCCGTACGACGACTGGGGTGCGAACGCGACCAACCTCTTCTTCGGCGCGGGCATGTCGCTCATCATCGCGACGGTGCTGCTGGTCATCACCACGTCGCTCCTCGGATGGTGGCGGCCCGCCCTGTTCGATCGGGAGCGCAGCCGGCACCGCTGGCCCATCTTC
Source organism: Agromyces terreus (assembly GCF_009749465.1). Taxonomy (GTDB): domain Bacteria; phylum Actinomycetota; class Actinomycetes; order Actinomycetales; family Microbacteriaceae; genus Agromyces; species Agromyces terreus. The sequence goes on along the minus strand of NZ_WBIS01000003.1, from coordinate 182,280 downwards.
GTACCGATCGTCGTCGCCGTGGCGGCCCTCCTGAACCTCTCGGCCGTCGATTGGGGCAGCTACACGGGCGCGTTCTTCGCGGCATCCGTCGTGCTGCTGCTGGTGGGATTCACCGAGGAGATCGTCGATCGCGGACTGCTCGTCGTCGGCTTGCGCAGTCGCCTCGGCGAGGGCTGGGTGTGGTTCCTCAGCTCGGCGCTGTTCGCACTCTCGCACTTCATCAACGTGGCGCTCGGCGCCCCCGTGTTCAACACGGCGTTCCAGGTCGCCTCGGCGTTCCTCGGCGGCACGGCGTTCTACATCCTGCGCCGCACGACCGGCTCGCTCATCTGGGCGATGGTGCTGCACGGCCTCTGGGACTTCTCGGTCTTCGCCGTCGGCGTCGGCAACCCGAGTGCGCTCCTCGGCGTCGCGAACATCCTGTACCTGATCGCCGGCGTCATCGGTCTCGCGGTCGTCGCCTTCGTGATCCGGGGCGCGAACGAGCGAACGGATGCCGCGCCGCCGCCGGTCGCGGCCGCGTCCGCGCCGGGAGCCTGAGCCGCCTGCGCCGCTCGCTCCCGTCGACGGCTGGATCGCGTCGCGTCACGGCGCCGGGGTGCAGGCGGTGAACCCGCTCGCCGCTCCCGAGATCGCGATGCCGCCGGTGCTCGTGTTCTGCGCGGTCAGGTAGGGCTCGACGGCCTCGGCTCCGGCGGGCGACGGCGCGAGCCCCTGGATCCCGAACGCGTTCACGTTCGGGTCGGCGCCGGACTTGACGAGGCGGATGCCGCGCTCCGGACCGGTCGGGCCGACGCCCCCAGCGGTCGTGTTGCCGGTGATCGCGGCGCAGAGGCGGGCGTTCTGCCCGGCGGCGCCGGAGATGAACTCGATGCCCGAGTACCCGAATCCGGTCGGCGGCGTCACGACGTTGTTCGTCACCCGCGCGACGACCTCGCTCCCCGTCGACGCGGACTCGACCGCGATGCCCGGGCCTCCGGTGCGACTGATCGAGTTGCCGACGACCGACGCGGCGACGACCGAGGTCGCGCCTCCCGGCAGCCCCTCCGCGGAGACCGAGATGCCCGGGCAACCCGGTCGGGAGCCCGCATCGATCAGGTTGTTCGAGGCCTTCGCCGTGACGTTCGCCAGTCCGGCGGCCGTGATGTCGATCGCCGTGCAGTCGAGGCTGCGGAGCGGCGCGCCGGCCACCCCGTTGTCGGATACGTCGACGTTGCCGCGGGCATTGCCGGTGAACGCCACCCGCGCGAAGGAGTCCGGCTGATGGTCGAGTCCTCCGGTTCCGCCGTCCATGCGGTTGCCGGTCACGGCGATCAGCTTCGTCGGGTCGTTCGGGGTGCCGAGTTGCGCTGCGGTCGGGCCGGCCGGGTTGCCGGCGGTGATGTCGAGTCCGGTGCCCTCGGCGAAGCCGCGGATCGTGTTCGACGCGATCTCCGCCCTGGTCAGTGACGCTGCTCCGGTCACGGTGCCCTCGATACCGAGGCGGATCGCGGCGCCGGCTGACGTCGGCGCGTCCTTGGCGATGAGGTTGTCGGCGATGGTCAGGGAGTCGATGGTGCCGCCGGCGTTCACGATCATGATGCCGTTGCCGATCGCGTCGGTGAAGACGTTGCCCGTGAGGTCCACCGTTCCCGTGATGTTGGTGCGCCCGGCGAGCGCGAAGAAGACGGCGTCCGCGTTGCCGGCGTCGGCCACGGTGCTGTGGCGGAGCGAGAGCCCGCGCAGCTCGGATCCGCCGATGCCGTGTCCGCCCGCCGATTCGACGCGCATGTTCGTGAGCGAGGGGGTGAGGGTGTCGTAGAGCACGACGCCCGACTGCGAGGTGCCGGCGATCGTGCCGCCCGAGGCATCCCCGCCCCTGCTGGTGTCGCCGCTGCCCGTGACCGTCAGGCTCCCGGCGCTGCCCGTCGACCACAGCTGCAGGCCGGTGTTCGCACCATCGGCGGAGACGCGTTCGAACGTCGCGCCGGATGCCGCGATGTCGGTGGACACGATGTTCAGCGCGATCCCGGTACCGCTCTCGAGCACGTTGCCCTCGCCGGTGACGGCGACGCTTCCCGACGACGTCGCGAGGAACGCCTGGCCGCTCGTCGTGCGGATGTCGAGTCCACCGCCGGTGAACGACAGGCTGTGGCCGTCGGAGGCGCTGAACTCGACGCCCCTGGCGCTCCCGGTCTGCAGCGTCGTGCCGGCGCCCGAGAACACGGTCGCCCCGCCGGTGTTCCCGGTGACGCGGATGCCGCCGCCCGCGTCAGGCCCGTCGACGACGGCGCCCGACAGGGTCACCGTGCCGCCGGTGCGTCCGGTGATCTCGACGCTCGTGGGGCCGCCGCCGTCGGCGATCGAGCCGGCGTACGAGATGTCACCGTCCCCGCCGCTGACCCGGAACGCGGTGCCCGCCGCCCCGGCGAGTTCGCTCGGCCCGAGCGATCCCCCGGCGGTCGCCGTGAACGTTCCGGCGTAGTCCTCGATCGAGATGGCGTCCGCGTCGGCACCGTGGGAGGTGAGGGTGTCGAAGGCCATCTCGCCGTCCGACCCGTCGATGTCGACCGCGACGCCGTCGGCCGCCCAGATCCTCGATCCGCTCCGGATGACCACGGGCCCGGTGTCCTCCAGTTGGAGTGCCGCCGGCTCCGCGAACGTCATCAGGTCGAGGTGGTCGATGGTGAGCGTGCCCGTCGTCGCCGCCATGCGCAGTCCGCCGCTGCTCGAGAAGAACGTGCGGAGGCTGTCGATGCCGCTCGTGCCGAGCGCGGTGCCCGAGACGACGAGGGGCGCGGCGCGCAGCGCGAGGAAGTCGTTGCCCGAGTCGGGCGTGAACTCCACCGTTCCGGCGTCGTGCAGTCGCACGCCCGTGTCCGCCAAGACGTAGAGCCCGGCGATGGTGAACGTTCCGCTCGTGCCGTCGAGCTCGACGGCCTGCCGGGGCACGGCCTCGCCGAGCCGGAGCACGCGGAGCCATCGGAGTTCGCCGTCTGCGGCTCCGCTGCCGCCCGCGATGCCGACGCCGCCGTGCGGCGCATACACGATGATGCCCGCGACGGTGTTCGCGTGATCGAGTTCGACCGCGTCAGTGCCCGCCGGCGCGGTGATCGCCGGAAACGAGCCGTCGCTCACGTACAGCGTCGCGCCGTCGACGACGAGATCGGCGGCCTGGCCGATGAGCCGCTGCCCGGCGTCCAGTCGCACACCCGTGTCGAGGCCGGCGGGCGTTCCGTCGCCCGCGAACACGAAGATGTCTCCGGCTCCGGCGGCCTCCGCCTGTGCGAGGGTGTCGAACGGCTCGGTCGAGGTGCCGGCGTCGCCCGGGGCGGAGTTGCTGACGTACCAGACGCATCCGTCGAGGGCGATGCTCACCCGCCCGGTGTCGGTGGCGATGCCGTCGGTCACGGTGTACTCGAACGCGTCCGAGGCATCCGTGCAGCTGCTCGCCGCGGCCGGCGTGAAGACGAAGTCGCCGTCGACCTGCAGTTCGGCGGTGCCGCCGCTTTCGGTCGTCACGGTGCCGGCTACGATCGCGAGCGCGTCGCCGTCGGCGTCGACGTCGTTGGCGAGCAGGTCGCCCGCGATGCTCTTGTGGGGGCCGGATGCCGCGGGCGCGCCGTCGCTCGGATCGTCGACGACCAGCACGGTGTTGCCGACGGCCGCGTCGGCGGCGGTGAACTCGTCATCTCCCGCGACGGGCGCGACGTTCTCGACCACGTCGGTCACGCGAATCGTGAAGGCCTTCTCGATGCTTCCGCCGTATCCGTCGGAGCCGCGCACGCGGATCGCGTAGCTCGACTTCGCCTCGAAGTCGAAGCTCGCGGCCGTGCGCAGCGTCGCGCCGACGATCGTGAAGGCGCCGTTGTCGGTGCTGCCGGCTCCCGCGACGAGCGCGAACGAGGGTGTGGCCGCCGGATCGGGATCGGTGAGGGCGAACGCGCCGACGTCGGTGCCGGCGGGCCGGTTCTCGGCCACCGACGTGCCCGAGAGGGTGAGCCCGGTCGGCGCCTGGTTCGACACGATGTAACGCCGTTCGAGGGGAAGACAGCGCGTCGAGGCGCTCACCGAGCGAAGCAGACCGGTGATGCCCGCGCAGAACGTCGCCGTCTGCCCGGTCGCGCTGGGCACGACGAGCACGGTGCCCTTCGGCTTCGCCCTGGTGCATGCCGTCGCGGAGAGCCCGGCGCGCACGACGCCGAGTTGCATGCAGAGCGTGGTCGGCCCGGGCCAGATCGCGACGGCGGTCTCGAACCTCGACCAGCAGTCCTGGGGCGAGGTGGCCGCCCGCAGCAGACCGCTTCCCTTCAGTGCACACGCGGAGCGCAGTTGGGTCTCGGGTTGCACGGGCAGCGGTCTCGTCGTGTTCAGGGCGGATGCCGCGGCATCCGCCCGCGCGTCCGGCGTCCACCCGGTCGCCGCCCGCGAGGGCGACGCGAAGGCGACCGACAGCGCGGCGAGCGCCAGCAACGTCGTTGCGAGCGCGAGGAGGATGAGCGCGTGGCGCGGATGCCGCATCCGACCGCTCGAACCGACGTCGACGGTGTGCGGACTCGACGCGTGCGACATGCTGCCTCCTCGTGGGGCGGTCGTCGCAGGGATCCGCCGAGCAGGGTCGTCATGCGACGCGGAACAGCACGGAATATCCTCCGATCCCGAGGTTTCCGCCAGTCCCGCGAATGGGGGGCGCTGCGGCGTCAGGCGGCCGTGCGCGAGCGCAGCGCGTCGAGCCGCACCGCGCCGACGCTGAGACGGCGCACGACGGCCCGCGACATGCGGCGACGACGAGCGCCCGCCGCCGAGTCCGGCGTCGCCGCCGAAGCGCCCGCCACGCCCGCGCCCATTGCCGCGTACGTCGACGACCCGGGGCGGCGGTGGTCGGCGGTGCGTCCGCAGGCGCACGGCAGCGCGCTCCAGTCGCCCAGCGGCCCGGCCACGTACTCCAGGTGGGTCGGCATGACGAAGGCTCCTCGATCTCTCAGCTCGGCGTGTGAAATGCACGCTCCTGCCTCTAGAGATGCAGCCTGCCGCGATCTATGACGCGAGACATCCGGAGAAACCCTGAACTCGACCCCGAGGCCAGGGCCGGGATCGCAATGGATCCCGGCCCTTCAAGCGACGGGGCGGGGTCTCGAGACGCTTCGCTCCTCGACCGACGGGGCGGGGTCTCGAGACGCTTCGCTCCTCGACCGGCTTTACGCGGCCAGCGGCAGCTCGACGGTCGCGCGGGGAACGGGCGTGACGACGAACTCGCCGCCCGCGGCATCCGCTCGCACGCCCTCGCCGTCGCCCAGCGCACCGCTCACGAGCAGGTCGCTGATGCGGTCGTCGATCTCGCGCTGGATCACGCGGCGCAGCGGGCGGGCACCGTACTCGGGCTCGTAACCGCGCTCCGCGAGGAGCGCCACCGCGGCATCCGTCACCTCGAAGGCGATCTCGCGCGCGGCGAGGCGAGCCTCGGTCGCCCCGAGCATGAGGCGCACGATCTGCGCGAGCTGCGGCTGGTCGAGCTTCTGGAACAGCACGATCTCGTCGATGCGGTTCAGGAACTCGGGGCGCATGGCCTCTCGCACCTTGCCCATGACGCGCTGGCGCACGTCGTTCATCGACGAGAAGCCGTTGGCTGCGGCATCCGTCGACGCGACGAATCCGAGCGCGCCCGAGCGCGACGCGAGGAACTCCGAACCGAGGTTCGAGGTCATCACGATCACCGTGTTGCGGAAGTCGACCGTGCGGCCCTGGCCGTCGGTCAGGCGTCCGTCGTCGAGCACCTGCAGCAGCAGGTTGAACACGTCGGGGTGCGCCTTCTCGATCTCGTCGAACAGCACGATCGAGTACGGGTTGCGCCGCACGCGCTCGGTGAGCTGCCCGGCCTCGTCGTAACCGACGTAGCCGGGAGGGGCGCCGACGAGTCGCGACACCGTGTGCCGCTCGCCGAACTCGCTCATGTCGAAGCGAATGACGGATGCCTCGTCGTCGAACAGGCTCGACGCGAGCGCCTTCGCCAGCTCGGTCTTGCCGACACCCGTCGGGCCGAGGAACAGGAACGACCCCACCGGGCGTCGCGCGTCGCCCATGCCGGTCCGGCTGCGGCGCACGGCCTTCGCGACCGCGGTGACCGCGTCGTCCTGACCGATGACGCGCGCGTGCAGCTCCCCCTCGAGGTCGCCGAGGCGCTCGCGCTCGGACTCGGTGAGGCGGTTCACCGGGATGCCGGTGGCCCGCGAGATCACGGCGGCGATCTCCGCCTCGTCGATGACGGTGCTGCGCTCGCCGGTCGAGTAGGGCGCTCCAGCGCCCGTATCGAGACCCCCGTCGGCGCTGGTCTCGAGACGCTGCGCTCCTCGACCGGCGGCGTCGGTGGCCTCGTCGAGCCGCGCCTGCACCTTGGCGATCTCGTCGCGGATGCGCGAGGCCTCCTCATAGTGCTCGGCGCCGACGGCGGCGTTCTTGTCGGCCTCGAGGTCGGCGAGGCGCGCGATGAGCGCGGAGACATCCGTCTTCTTGCCGAGCTTCAGCCGCAGGCGCGCCCCGGCCTGATCGATCAGGTCGATGGCCTTGTCGGGAAGCACGCGGTCGCTGAGGTACCGGGCCGACAGTTCGACGGAGGCCCGCAGCGCGGCATCCGTGTACTGCACGCCGTGGTGCTCTTCATAGGCCGAACGCAGCCCGTGCAGGATCAGCACCGCGTCTTCGATCGACGGTTCGCCGACCTTCACCGGCTGGAACCGGCGCTCGAGCGCGGGGTCCTTCTCAATGGTGCGGTACTCCTTGAGCGTGGTGGCGCCCACGAGGTGCAGGTCGCCGCGCGCGAGGCGGGGCTTCAGGATGTTGCCCGCGTCGGTGCCGCCGTCGCCCGAGCCGCCCGCGCCGACGACCGTGTGGATCTCGTCGATGAAGACGATGAACTCGCCCTTGCTCTGGGCGATCTCCTCCATGGTCTTGGTGAGGCGCTCCTCGAAGTCGCCGCGGTAGCGGGTGCCGGCGAGCATGCCGGGCAGATCGAGCGAGATCACGCGCTTGCCGAGCAGCGCCTCGGGCACGCTCTCCTCGACGATCGCGCGGGCGAGGCCCTCGACGATCGCCGTCTTGCCGACGCCGGCCTCGCCGATGAGCACCGGGTTGTTCTTCGTGCGGCGGCTGAGGATCTCGATGGTCTGCTCGATCTCGTCGACGCGCCCGATCACGGGGTCGAGTTCGCCGTCGGCCGCGAGTGCGGTGAGGTCGGTGCCGAACTTGTCGAGCATCGGGGTCGCGGACTCCGCGGGTTGAGGAGCGCCCTCAGGGCGCGTCTCGAAACCGGCGCCCTCGCCGTCGACGTCGGTGCCGAGCCCTTGCGTCAGCGCCTCGGCCGTCACCCCGGCCCGTGCCAGCACCTGCCCAGCGGGGGCGTCCTGCCCGAGCACGAGTGCGAAGAAGAGGTGCTCGGGGTCGATGTACGTCGAGCCGGCCGAGCGCGCCACCTGGTAGCTGTGGAACAGCGCGCGGGAAGCGCTCGGGGTGATCGTGGCGGCGTTGGCCGCCTCGCGTCGGTTGAGTTCATCGAAACCAGCGGATGCCGCGGGCAGGCGCGCCTCGGTCGCGGTGATGATGCGCTCGGGGGCGACGCCGATGCGGGCGATCGCCTGCTTGACGCTGTCGTCCTCCACGATGACGCGCAGGATGTGCAGGGCGTCGAGCTCGGTCTGGCCGCGCTCGAGCGCGAAGCGTCCGGCGCGCTGCAGGATGCTCTGCGTGCGGGCGGTCAGGAACCGGCTGAGGTCGATCGACCGAGCCTGGCGAGCCTGCTCACCCGCGAGGTACCGGCTCAGAAACTCGTCGAACGAGCTCGCACCGGCTTCGGGGTTGAAGTCTTCGGGCACCAATCCTCCTGGAACTTGAGTGGCATACGCTCAACTTCAACGCGGCGGGGGCGTGGGTATTCCCGTTCACCGCTGTACCGGATCTACGAACTCTGCAGGTTGATCGCCGCGAGGCGCGCGATCTCGATCACGCGCTCCCGCACTGCGTCCTCAGAAACGACGTCATCGAATCCCAACTGGCGAATACAGTATGCGAGGACAAGAGCCCAGTACTCTCGTTCGCTGGCCCGCCGCAATTCTGCCCATCCGAATGCTGTCGCAAACCAAGCGTTATGAGAGTGCGTCCCAGCAAAGTCAGGGCGACCAAACTCGGCCCGGATTTCTTCACGGCCCGGCCAGCGCTCCCCCCGGATCGGTGAAGCAGGGTGCACCAATGTAGAAAGCGCCAACGTAATAGGGTCTATCAACCCACTACCAAACTCGGAGCTATCAAAATCGATCAAGACCGGCTTGCCGTCGTCAAGCAGGATATTTCCTGGGTGAAGATCGCCATGGCGCATCCCAATGCGAGTGGTCGCAACGAGATCGCCGGACGGCACGTCAATGCCAAACTCTCGTGCTCGCGAGGCCACATCCTCCCAAGAAATCAGTGGACCGCAAATGCTGGCGATCGTGACGGTCGTATCTCGCTCCCCAACGCCTGCCAACTCGACCAGAAGGTCCTTCACCGATGCAGCCGCAAGGTCTGGATCTGATTGCAGAAGCGACATCAGCGAAACAGGCTTGGCAGCGGCGACTTGTAGCACTGTTAAGAGCGTGCCGTCCATTAGCCCGGAAATGGTACCGACAGTTGTGGTTACGCTCGCGCGTCTTAAGAGTTCAGGCAGGCCGCCTGGTTCGATTGTTTTCTTCGACTGCTTGACTACGACGGTGCCGACGGAGCCTTCTAGTCGCGTGAGCTCGCAGCGCCAGACCGCTACCCCTGTCAATCCACCGCCCAAGTCAGTGGGCTCGATCGAAATCGCTCGATACTCGAAAGCAACACGGCGCAGTATTCGTTTCTCTCGAGGTTGCATCTCGTGCAGCATCGACGATCGAATTTCGATGTTCTCAAGTTGTTGGAGAAGTTCCCTGTACTCGACCACCTGCTTGCGAAACTCGAGGGTCTGACTCTTCTCGAGGACGCTGACTCGGTCAATCGCAGGTGAGCCATTCGCTGGTAGCAGTCCCCCGCCGCCCATGGCTTGCTGCATTTGGCGAATGCTTGCGTAGCCCGTGAACACGATCAAGCGGGCGTCCGGATACTCAGAGCGGACGCGGCGGAGGAGTTCGTCACCAACCTCGTCAGTTGCGACCTCGGCCGGAAGCATTGGAAGACGACGGTCGAGCACGAAGAGATCGACAACGTCGGTATTGGCCTCCAGAGCCTCGGCCGCCGCCTGCATTGACTGGTGGCCACGCACTTCGAATCCACCGCCCGTCAAGATCCCCGCCGTAACTTCGAACTGCTCGGGATCGTCCTCAACCAAGACTGCAATCGGATTCGGCATTACAACTTCCCAATAAGAGTGAACACAGCAGTCCCACTTTGCCCTTTGAGATCGATACGTAGGTCTAGCTGGTCTGCGATCGAATTGATCAGCGCGAGGCCTTGGCCACGGCTGGATCGCTTCGTAGATCTACCGGTTGCGATAACATCGCCCAGCGAGAACGCGTTTCCATCGAATGGGTTACTGAATCTGATCCAGTAGCTTTCGTGTGTCTTACCAAAAACCACGCTTACAGTTGCGGCTCCCACGGCTCCCATCGACGCGTCGATAGCGTTCTGGAAAACGTTGAAAAGGAGCAACGAGAAGAGATCGTAGTCAAGCGCGATCTCTACCCCATCAGGGGGACCTTCAATCTGGAGATCAGCACTGGGATGTGGCCAATTTTGAGCGAGAGCTTCCCGAATGCCGATCTCATCATTATTTGCTGGTCCGCGTTCTTTCGCGAGCGTAACGAGCCCGTTCACCCGTCGTTGTAGCTTCTGGATCGCCTCGTTCGTGGCGCTGGAATCGAAATCCTCTATCTCGCCGTCCGCGGCCAACCGAACCCAGCCAACCGCTGGCGATAGCTCGTGCCGGATTAGCGAGGCAATATCAAGTGCCCCCGCCGGCTGTTCACGGACGGGCCTAAGGTCGGTGATCGAAGTCTCCACGCGGAGGACCTCAGGGGTGTTCTGTCGTAGTCGGAGCACTTCATTTAGTACTCGCCGTATACCGGGCACGGTCTCCATCTGAACAGCGCGTACCAGCGACTTGGTCGAAACGGCGTGCGGATCCTGCATCAAGGAAGCCGCGGCTCGTGACCGTTCGATCGGCAGCGCCGATTTCAGTTCCTCTTCAAGCGAGCCTTCATCCATAAAGACCACCGTGACGTTGGTAGAAATCGGACCTTCTCGCGAACGCTTCGCGCCCACCTTCCATCAGGCTTGTGATGGCATCCACAATCTCTGGGTCATCGAACGGAGCCGAGGCCAGGGCGCTACCGTTCAGCCCGTTGCTAGACAGGACGACCACGTGCGGCGCAGATCCAAGAACCGGAATATTGGCGTTATGCGTAGCGACAATCGTCTGAGCCCCATCCCGCGACCGATCAATTAGGCCCCGGACTACATTGCTGACTAGGAATGCGTTGTCGAGATGATCCTCCGGCTGGTCAAGAACGAGCGCACGGGAGCGTTCCGACAGCAAGATAGGCAACGTAACGGCGCATTTCTGTCCAGTCGAGAGCGACTCGACTCCCTTGTCAACGGCACCATCTCTCAACCGAAAGTCCACGCTGTCTTTCGACTGCACCCGTGCGAGCGCCTCCACACCGTTCCGAGTGTGGAGATGATCAAGGACTTTCGCCGCCCGGTCGATGCCAACGCCGGCCACAGCCGACAATTGCGCAGCATCCTGTGCCTCGACAAGTTCCAGCAAGTGTCGGGGAAGAACGCGCTCTGCGATCGCGTCCGAAAGACTGGATCGCGTGTTACTCCCACGGAGCGCAATGCTCAAGAACGATCTGAGTTCCCCGGAATCGGCGAAGTGATCTACCACGACAACTACGTTGTTGGCGATAGCGCCCGTAATCGCCTTGGCCACCGAGGAGCGTGCGACGAACTTTGATTCCTCTGCCGCCTCGATTGCCTGAAAAACCTCGTTACGTGCTGCCAAGAGTTCGGCATATCGCCCCTCAAGATAGCGAAGACGCTGCTCCTTGGATGAAATGGCCTCCAGTTCAGTTTCGATTACTCGCGCTTGTGCGGTGAGCTGGCCGAGTCCCGACTCAGCCTCCTCCAGGAACCCTCGCAAGGGCGCAGCGATTTCGCGCTCTCGAACGTTCAGCGCCCGCGTCTCCTCAACATCGAGCGCGATTGAATCACGCAACCGTGCAATCGCATCAAGAGTTGCGGTGGAAAGATCACGAGCGCGCTGAAGCCCAGTTCGCGACCGCTCCGATAGCGGAAGGGACTGCGCCTGTGCCAAGAGATCCGCGAGGCGCGAGCCTTGAGCCGTTTGACGGTCGAGGGCATCATTTGCGCCGGAAATTAATGAAGAGAAGCCATCGAGCTCGCGCCCAGTCCTCGTGATGCGCTCCTCGGCGGAACGCAATTCTTCCCTCTTCGATGCGAGTTCAACCGAGCCTCCACCCAGGATCATCTCTTCTTGGGAACTCAGCAAGTCGCGTTCGGCGCGGAAGCGGTCTCGATGAGCAATGACGTCTTGCAGGTCAGCCATCTCCTCTCGCAACCGGAACAATTCACCAGAAAGCGCGCCGGGATCCGGCATCTCCGATGGCTGCGCCTCAGAGCCAATCCGGAGATCAAGCAGCCGAAGGCGACTGAGGGGATCAGAGGCAATTTCTTCGAGCTCACTTTGTCCCAGAACGAGGGCCGAATTTGCAAACTCCGCGTGCCGGCCCCCGCCTCGCGCATCGACTACTAGTCGACGTCCGCCCTCAGCCGTGTGCAGGTCGATCTCAATCTCGCCCGCACCAAGCACCGCGTCCAAGAACTGCTGCCGCTGCTTCGCGTTGCTCTGGTCAGCGTGCTCAGCGCCAAGCGCATGACGAACCAATTCGAGAAGCGTCGTCTTACCCGCACCACGAGCGCCGATGATGACGTTCAGTCCCCGACCAAACTGAAGATCGAGCCCACGAAGGAATCCACCCGTGACCCGAACCCTCGAAATCCACATGCAGTTGCCTTCCGACGAGCGATAGGGCTATGAAAAAGCAGCACTTCGAGAGTAGCGGCACATTGTTTGAGCCGAGTTGACGCCACAACGTAGCGGTCGCATGACCAGTTCGTTGTCCTACTGGCCGCTGGCACATCGAGGGCACCGCGAACGTGATCGAAGCTGCCAAGCGCGCCGGGGTGCGCAAGGTCATCATGCGAGCTTCCTGCAGTCACGGCCCGACTGGGGATCCGCGTACCCGAGTCGGTATGGCGGCTCGATCCGCGAACGAGGTGGGCCGCGCCCACTCGAATCCCATGCCCTCGTCGATCGAGACGTCGACGATGAGGCTGCCAGGGCGGAAGGCCCCGAGGTCCTCGGTGCGCAGGTAGGTGAGCGGTGCGTTCGGATCCTGCAGGGTGCAGTTGACGACGATGTCGTGCGCGGCGAGGAACGGGGCGAGTGCGACCGGGCCGTCCTCCGTGTTCACGGTGCTCGCGAACGGCGCCTCCGGGTCGTGTTCGAACTGGATGATGTCGACCGACGGGATCGGGGAGCCGACGGCAGCCGTGTCACGGTTGGTCAGCACGCGCACGTCGTGGACGCCGTGCGCGTTCAACACCGTGACGGCGCCGCGCGCGGTCGCGCCGAACCCGATCACCACCGCGTTCAGCCGCCGCCCGTAGTCGCCCGTCGAGCCGCACAGTTGCAGGGCGTGCAGCACGGAGCAGTACCCTGCGATCTCGTTGTTCTTGTGGAACACGTGCAGCCCGAACCCGCCGTCGGCCTTCCAGTGGTTCATGGCCTCCCACGCGATGAGCGTGAGGCCCTTGTCGATGGCGTACTGGGTCATGTCCCGGTCCTGGACGCAGTGCGGCCAGCCCCATAGCACCTGTCCGTCGCGGAATTCGGCGAGGTCGGATGCGAGCGGCTTCGGCAGGGCGATGACGTCGGCCTCGGCGATGATGGCCTCGCGGCTGGCCATCGCGCCCACCAACGGAGCGAGCTGTTCGTCGGAGAAGCCGAAACGCTCGCCGTAGCCGTGCTCGAGGATCATGTTCGCGCGCAGGTCGGCGGGGATCCGTTCGAGGTGGGAGGGATGGATCGGCAGTCGCCGCTCGTCGGTCTTGCGCGAGGTGACCAGCACCCCGAGTGTGAGGAGAGCGGGTGTCGGCGTGTTCATGTGGGCTCCAGTTGTGCGGCTGCCGGTGTCGGCTCGAGCTCGCTCACCGGCATCCGTCATGGCAGGTGTAGACCACGGGTGAACCGCCGTCCGTCGTACCGGCGTCCTTCCCTGAGGGTACGTCACGGACCACGGCCGAGCAGATCTGCGAGAGCTTGCCGGAGCCGGGCGGGTTCGGATGGAAGGACCTGCGGACCGACCGCTGAGCCGCAGAATCGACAGCGGTTCAGGCATGCACGCCGACCGCGGCCTCCAACTCGGAGCGCGTTGGCGGATCCGCGCCAGGTCGAGAGACGGTGACCGCAGCCGCGCGTGCACTTCGGTGGAGCAACGCGAACAGGTGCGCCTCCCCAGAAATCGAGCGCCGAACAACCGCCGAAAATGCGCATTTGCGCAAATGCGTATTTGCACCTACTGTCCCTTCTAAGCAACAGACCATCGGAGGCGGAACCCGTCGCCCACCACCCCGCTCAAAGAGGAGAACCCATGACCAAACGACTCGCTGCGGCCGGACTGGCCGTCGCAACCGCACTCACGCTCAGCGCGTGCAGCACGCCCGCCGCGACCTCCACCGATCAGGAGTCGACGCACCTCACCGTCTGGTTCCCCGGCAACCTGGCCAGCGAGATCGAATGGGTCAACACGACGGTCGTCCCCGAGTTCGAGGAGGCGAACGAGGGCGTCACCGTCGACGTCGAGTTCGTCGACTGGGGCGACCTGTCCACGCGCCTGTCCACCGCATTCGCCGGTGGCACCGCTCCCGACGTCTTCGGCCACGGCAACGCCGCGGCCGCCGGCTTCGCCGACGCCGGCCGCGTGCTGAATCTCGACGACTACGTGGCGACGCTCGACCCCGCCGACGTCGACGACATGGTGCTGCTCGACCACGGCAAGGTCGACGGGAGCCAGTACATCGTTCCCCTGCGCGGATTCGGCCAGCTGCTCGCGTACCGCACCGATCTGCTCGAAGAAGCCGGCATCGACGAAGCGCCGACCGACTGGGCCGACCTGCAGGCCGCCGCCGACAAGCTCACCGTGCGCGAAGGCGACCAGATCACGCGCTCGGGCGTCATCATCACGGCGGACAACCCGACGAGCATGTCGCAGGCGTTCGGTTCCGCCCTGTTCCAGAACGACGGCGACTTCCTCAGCGAGGACGGAACCGAAGTCACGTGGGACTCGCCCGAGGCGATCGAGGCGCTCGACTTCCTGGTCGGCCTCTACAACGGCGACGACGCCGTCGCGACCGGACTCAACGAGCCCATCGCGGGCAGCGGCGCCCAGCATCCGCTCGCAACCGGCCGTGCCGCGATGGCATTCGTCGATGACGCCACGCTGAAGACGATCTACGAGCAGGCTCCCGAGATCGCCGAGAAGATCGCGGTCGCCCCACCGCTCGAGGAGGAGAAGCAGGCCTCGTTCGGCGGCGCAGGCAACGGTCTCTTCATCAGCGCCGACTCGAAGGCGCCGGATGCCGCGTGGGAGTTCATCGAGTTCCTCACGTCCGCCGAGAAGGCCAAGGAGTACGTCCAGGTCGTCGGCGGCATCCCTGCACGCGCATCGCTCGCGGATGACGCGGACCTTGCAGCCGTTCCCTACATCAAGCCGTTCGCCGACGCGCTGCCCTACTTCCAGGGCAACCCGAACGTCCCGGCCTGGACGCAGCTGCGCGACCTCCTCTCGGTCGAGCTCGAGAAGGCGCTGCACGGTGCCGTCTCGCCCGAGGAGGCGCTCACCGGTTCGGCGAAGGCCGGCCAGGAACTCCTCAGCGAGTAGGCCCGGCAATGACTGTGACGGCGGAGGACCGCATGACGACCATGATCGATGCGCGCAAGGGCGGGCGCCTGACGCCCGGCCGCAAGAGCGGCTCGGCGCGCACGAAGGCCCGTGCTGCCGGCATCCTGCTGGCCCCCGCACTGATCGTGCTCTTCGCCGTCACAGTCGTCCCGATCTTCTACGGCTTCTACCTGAGCCTGACCGACTACAACCCGGTCGAACGCGCGGCCCCGACGTTCCACGGCCTCGACGGGTACATCCGAGTGCTCGGGATGCCCGCGTTCTGGTCCTCGATCGGCATCACGCTGACGTATGCGCTCGGCACCCTCGCGATCGCGGTGCCGGGTTCGCTTGCCCTCGCGATGCTGGTCAACGGCACCTTTCGCGGCGTGAAGCTCTTCCGCACGCTGCTCTACCTGCCGCGTGTCGTGTCGCTCGTGGCCGTGAGCACCATTTGGTTGTGGATCTACTCGCGCGACGGCCTGCTGAACTACGTCCTCGACGTCATCGGGCTCGCGCCCATCTCTTTCCTCACCGACGAGAACACGGCGCTCGTGTCGCTCATCGTGATGCGGGCCTGGAAGGCTCTCGGCGGGAGCATGATCATCTTCCTCGCCGGGCTCCAGGCCATGCCGCGCGACCTCTACGAGGCAGCCTCGATCGACGGCTGCGGGCGCTGGGCGTCCTTCCGACACATCACGTTGCCTCTCCTGGTGCCGATCACGACCTACGTGGTCACCGTCGACCTCATCTACCTCGCCCAATCGTTCTCCGAGATCTACGTGCTGACCTCAGGTGGACCTCTCGGCTCGACGACGGTGGTCAACATGCTCATCTACAAAGAGGCGTTCGAGTACTTCCGCCTCGGAGAGGCCAGTTCGATGGCATTCATCCTCTTCGCCCTGATCTTCGCCCTCAGCCTGTTCAGCACCAGAGTCCTCTCCCGTCGAGGAGTCCACGCATGACCGCCTCGCTCTCACCGCTCGCGCCGAGCACCGAACGCTCGACTCCGCCGCAGCCGACCGACCAGCAGCCGGGGGCTCGACGGCGCGCCCCCTCTCACTCGGGATTCTCCGCCGGCTGGTCCCGAACGGTGATCGTCGGCCTGGTCACGGCACTCCTCATGATTCCGTTCATGTGGATGATCTCGATCGCCTTCAAAGGACCGACCGAGACCTACTCGTATCCCCCGAAGCTGATTCCCGAGAGCCCGACCTGGGAGAACTTCGTCCAGGTGTGGACCGTCTCCAACCTGTCGGTCGGCATGGTGAACAGCCTGATCGTCGCCGTACTCGCCGTCGCAGGGAACTGCATCGGGGCCGTCGCTGCGGGCTACGCCTTCGCGAAGATCGACTTCCGCGGATCCAAGCTGCTCTTCCTCCTCGTGCTCGCCACCGCCATGGTGCCCGCCGTCGTGCAGCTGATTCCGCTCTTCCTGCTGGTGCAGGACGTTCCCCTCGTCGGCGGGAACGACGTCATCGGACAAGGCGGCACCGGCCTGCTCAACACCCACCTCGGCCTTGCCCTCCCGCTGCTCATCCAGCCGCTGAACATCTACCTGGCGCGGCAGTACTTCCTCGACATGCCCGACGAGATCGCAGATGCCGGCCGCATCGACGGCGCGAGCGAGTTCCGCATCTTCTGGAACCTCTACCTTCCGCTCGCGAAGCCGATCGTCGCGACGATCGCAATCCTCTCGTTCACCGGGGCATGGGAGGACTTCCTCTGGCCGCTCGTCTCCACCTCGAGCTCCTCGATGCAGACGCTCCCGCTCGTCCTCAGCTCGTTCACCTCGAGCGGCGCGGTGCAGTACGGCCCGATGATGGCGAGCGCGATCGTCGCCTCCCTCCCGGTCGTCGTGCTCTTCCTGCTGACCCAACGCCACTTCGTCAACGGGCTGAGTGCAGGAGGCGTCAAGGGATGAGCGGGTCGTTGCGCATCGCCGTCGTCCCGCTCGACGACCGACCCGTGAACACCCGACTGCTTTCGGACGTCGCTGCAGCCGCCGGCGTCACGGTGCTGACACCCCCGCCAGGCATCATCCGTGGGAAGGACCAGACATCCGTCGACCCGCGACTGGCGGACTGGCTCGAACACGTCGCCGACGACGCCGACGCACTCATCGTCAACCTCAACCAGCTCGTGTTCGGCGGGTACGTGGCCTCGAGGCGCTTCATCGAGCCGATCGAACAGTTGCTGCCCCGCCTCGACGTGCTTCGTGCAATCCGCAGACGTCGACCTGGCCTGCCGATCCATGCCTTCGTCACGCTCATGCGCACGAAGGACGTCAACGACGGATCCGCCGAGCCCGCGTACTGGGAGCAGCACGGTGCTGATATCGCGCAGCACTCGGGTGCCGCCTACGCGGCCGAGCACGGGGCGCCGTGGCGCCCGGAGACCGTCGTCCCGGCGCCGCACCTCTCCGATTTCTACCTCAGGCGGCTGCGCCTGCACGCCCTCCAGCTCTCGGCGATCGAGGCGGTCATCGACGGAACGGTAACCCAGTTCGTCGTCGCGGTCGAGGATTCCAAAGTCGAGAGCGTGTCGACCAGCGAACGCGAATGGCTCGAAGCCTGGACCCGCCGACTCGGCGTCGAAGACCGGGTCCGCTGCTACCCGGGCGCCGACGAGGTCGCCGTCGCGCTGCTGGCCGGCGTGATCTCGACTCGGCGAGGCGCACCCACCCGCATGCGGCTCATCGTCGACGACCCGGATGGTCTCGCGCGAGTCGCAGCGTTCGAGGACGTCGCACTCTCCGACACCCTCGCCCACCAGTGCCGTACCGCCGGCATCGAGATCGTCGACACCGACGAGGATTTCGTGCTCGCGCTCAGCACACCCTCCTCGGATCCATGGGACTGGTACCGCCATGCGCGTCAGGAGCGACGGGCACCCAGCAGCGGAGACGAGGCGTTCGCCGACGCAATCCGGCATGAGCTCGATGCAGGCCGCCGCGTC
The DNA here is from genome assembly GCF_009749465.1 of Agromyces terreus. GTDB lineage: Bacteria > Actinomycetota > Actinomycetes > Actinomycetales > Microbacteriaceae > Agromyces > Agromyces terreus. The sequence goes on along the minus strand of NZ_WBIS01000003.1, from coordinate 164,374 downwards.
GTCGTGGCCGACGTGGCCCACGCGAACGGCGGAAACCCGGCACTCATCCGCACCTTGATCGACGATGGGCTTCTCGAGCGCCTCTCCGGATACGCAGGTTGGAACACTGCCGGAAACACGCTCGGCACCGCACTCGCCTCCGGCGTCGCGCTGACCGCACCGACGGCCGATCCCCGCGCGCAGGAGCGGCTGCTCGCCCACCGCATCATCGAAGACGTCGGATACCAGTCCCTCACACGCCGTGCGGAGCTCTCGGCGCGTCTGGCCCCCGACGCCGCTGACCGCCGCACGTTCGAACTCGGACTCGGCGAAGAGCTCGGCCGCTTCGCCCTCGGGCTGGGCGCCATCGGCCGTCGCTGGCGTCTCGCGGGCGGCAACGCCCGCCTGCCGTGGGATCGTCTGTTCGAAGTCGATTTCGAGTTGGAGCCGATCATCCTGGAGGAAACACGATGAACCGGAAGCACGGCACGGAGAGCACCAGGCCCCGCCAGGCCGACATAGCCCGCTTGGCGGGTGTCTCGCAGGGCACCGTCTCGCTGATCATCAACGGGCGCGCCAGCACTGGCCGAATCCTCGACGAGACCCGAGATCGAGTGCTCAGCGTCGCGCACGAGCTCGGATACGTACCCGACCCTGCCGCCCGCCGGCTCGCCGGTGGACGCAACCGCCTCATCGGAATCTTCACGTACGAATCGGTGTTCCCTCTCAGCCATCACGACTTCTACCATCCGTTCCTCGTGGGAATCGAAGAACAGGCTGAACGCCACGGTTACGACCTCGTCCTTTTCACCAGCGCGACCGGAACCTCCGGCGAGCGCGGGATCTTCGTCGACGGCCAGAACCGCATCGGCCTGGCCGATGGGGCGATCATCCTCGGACGGGAGATGCGGACCGAGGAGATCGTGTCGTTGAGAAACGAGGGATACCCGTTCACACTCGTCGGACGCCGTGACATCCCCGGCGAGGTGCCCTATGTCACCGCGGACTACCGGCGCGGAACCGTGGACGCCTTCGCCGAGCTGGCGCGACTCGGCCACACGCACGTGGCGTACGTCTCGAGCAGCGACGACACACATCCCGCTCACGAACGCGAAGCGGGCTATCAGGAAGCGGCGGCCGCCCTGACCGTCGTCGAACTCGACGGCTCGCAATCAGCAGACGGGCTCGCGGGCAGTCTCGCCGAGCTCATCGCAACGGGTACGTCGGCGGTCGTCACGCACTACGCCGAGACGGCGATCGAGGTGGAGGCCGCACTTGCGCTCCGCGGCATCCGGGTGCCCGACGACGTCTCGATCCTCGCACTGAACGACCCGCCCGACGACGACCCCTCGATCGGCGGTCTTCGGATTCCCCGACGAGAGATGGGCGCGATGGCGTTCGACCTCCTCATCGACCAACTCGAGTCCGATGATCCCGAGCATGCGCCGATCCGCCGCGTCCTGCCCACCGGTTTCGCCGCGGGGCGAACCGTCGCTCCATTGCCACAGCACCGAAGGAATGCATGAACCAGCACGCGACCGAGATCCTCATCGTCGGCGGCGGGGTGGGCGGCGTCGCCGCAGCCCTGTCCGCTTTGCAACAGGGATCGCGAGTGTTCCTGACCGAGGAGACCGATTGGCTCGGCGGCCAGCTCTCGAGCCAGATGGTGCCGCCCGACGAACACACCTGGATCGAGCGCTTCGGAGCGTCGCGCAATTATCGAGCGTTCCGGGCAGAGGTGCGGGAATTCTACCGACGCTGGTACCCGCTCAAGGCCGAGTCGAGCGCCAACGACGCGCTCAATCCCGGCGCGGGCGGCGTGAGCGCGCTCTGCCACGAACCGCGCGTGAGCGCTCTCGTGCTCGCGGGAATGCTCTCGCCCTGGATCGCCGCCGGGCGTCTCGTGATCCGAATGGAGGCCGAACCGGTCGGCGTCGACCTCGTTGACCGTGATCGCATCGGCGCTGTCTCCTTTCGGGGCTCCCACGGCGAACTGTTCACCGTCGAAGGCGACATCGTTCTCGATGCGACGGAGACCGGAGCCCTCCTTCCGCTCGCCGGAGTCGAGTACGTCACCGGGGCCGAAAGCCAGACCGAGACGGGTGAACCCCACGCGCCCGACGTGGCCGACCCGCTCAACATGCAGGCCGCCTCCGTCTGCTTCGCGGTGTCTCATCACGAGGGCGAAGACCACCGGATTGACCGTCCGGCCGACTACGACGAATGGATGGCGATCCAGCCCGATTTCTGGCACGGCCCACAGTTCGGCTGGACCGCGCCCCACCCGCACACGCTTGCGCCGAGGACCTACGAGTTCCTCCCGAATCCCGCAGACCGACCCTGGTCGTTCACGGCGGACCAGAGCAAGGACAACGGTGCCGATGAACTGTGGCGCTTCCGACGGATCATCGCTCGGAACCACTTCCTCGACGGCACGTTCGACAGCGATATCACGGTCGTGAACTGGCCGATGATCGACTATCTCGGCGGCCCCCTCTTCGACACGGAGGATGCCGCGGAACACGCGACCGCTGCCCGCAGGCAGAGCCTCAATTTCCTCTACTGGCTTCAGCACGATGCCCCGCGACTCGATGGCGGCACCGGCTGGCGCGGTCTCCGCATCCGCCCAGACGTGTCCGGCACCGACGACGGGTTCGCCAAGCGGCCGTATTATCGCGAGTCCCGGCGCATCAAGGCGGAGTACCAGATCACCGAACTCGATCTCGCCGTCGACGTTCGCGGCGAGCAGCGCGCGGTGCAGTACGAGGACAGCGTCGGCGTCGGCGCGTACCGGATCGATCTCCACCCATCGACCGGCGGTGACAACTACATCGATGTTCCGGCCTGGCCGTTCGAGATCCCGCTCAGGGCTCTCGTGCCGCAGCGAGTGCGCAATCTCATCGCAGCAGGTAAGAACATCGGAACCACCCACATCACGAACGGCTGTTATCGGTTGCACCCGGTGGAGTGGGGCATCGGCGAGGCGGCGGGTGTACTCGCGAGCTACAGCCTTGCGAACCGCACGGAGCCGCAGGCCGTGACGTCTTCGATCGAGCGGATCGAGGACCTGCAGCGCCGCCTCACGTCCAGTGGCGTCGAGCTCCGCTGGCCCGACGTGAGGTACTACTGATGAACCGCAACATCCGCGGCATCCATGTCAGCCTGCCTCGGAACGACGTCGAACTCGCTCGAATCGCGAAGGATCTCGGGGCCGACGGGCTGAAGACGCACACCGACGTGCATCACCGTGCATCCGGGCACTCGTTCGGGCCTTGGAACGACGAACGCGCGAACATCGATCAGATCCTCGATCTGGGCCTCCCGGTCGGTCTCGTCGTGGGCTCCGGAGACCGAGTGGATGTCAGGACGATCCGTCTCGCCGCCGAACGGCCGTTCGCGTACTTCGACCTGTACGCCTCGGAGATGCCCGACGAATACGTCGACGCGTGCGGAACGGTTGCGCCGATGGTCGCGCTCGGTCCTGATGACACACCAGAGGACGCCGCCCGCCTCGAGCGAGCCGGGGTCCGCGCGTTCGAGGTCTCGACGTTGCGACCGGAGTTGTACGGGTCGCCCCTCGCGGAGAGCACCCTCGAGAGGATCCGTGCGATTCGGGCGAGCGTTTCGGTGCCGCTGGTCGTTCCCAGCCAGCACCGACTGCGTCCCGACGACGTCGCGGTCCTCCTCGGCGCGGGGGCAGATGCGGTTCTGCTCGGAGCCGTCGTGCTGGGGCACGACACGTCCTCCATATCGGAAGTCCTGCCGTCGTTCATCGAGGCGGCGGCCGGAACTCGAACCAATTGATGAGACGGTTACCCGGGCGACCGCCCGAGTTGAAGGCCCCAGAGAAGGGAAGCAAATGAGGAAGACCCGTATCGCCACGCTGCTCGTGCTCATGCTCGCAAGCGCCGGATTCGGTGCTGGACCCGCTTTCGCCGACTCGGCATCGGACCCCGGTCCGGGCAACACCCTGGGTTCGGCGATCCCCGCATCTGTGGTGAGCGAGAACGACCCGACGCTCACCCATCAATACGACATCTACATCAACAACATCGTGGGCGGCGCGATCGACAAGGTCGTCGGAAGCGTTCACACCCGAGCCGGCAATGTGCTCCGGCCCGTCACGGCCGTGACCGCCGCCGATGCCGGCTTCTGGGCGACCAAGTACGACAAGGCCCTCGACGGCACTCGCTCGGTCCTCGTCGCGAACTCCGTCTACGCGCTCCACGTGAAGGTCGGCCCGGACAGCGCATACGATCCCGCCGACCCGCAGGCATGGACCGCTCGGATCTTCACCGTGCGCCCGAAGGAGTTCCACGCCAACTCCGGTGGCACGTACTCCGCATCGACGCTGTACACCGACATCGCCGGTGGCAGCCAGATCTTCGGCGGGTACTCGTCTCCTCCGAGCGGATCTTCGGTCAAGTATCTGGCGGGCGGCACGTGGAAGCCGATCACCGAGTACTACAGCGACGGGAACTGGGCCAAGCCCGTGCCCGGGCACCTCCTTTTCTCCGTGTACAAGCCGACGACCGAGAACGGGACGATCGACTACATCGAGTTCGAGAACTGGGCAGCCGGCGATACGGTCGCAGGCGTGACGAAGGCGCAGAACGGACGAATCCTGCTGCACTACCCCGCCCTCGCTCCAGTCCACATCGCCGATGTGCTCCAGCGTGTGGCCGGCACCGGGCGGTTCCACGGCACAGAGTTCGCAAAGGTCGGCCAGCTCACCACGAACCACCCTGGCGCGATCACGATCTCGACATCCCCGCGCGTCGGCTGGGTCAACTACAACACCCAGTCAGACCTGCTGGGCGGATTTCAGATCGTGCCCGCCAACCACGCGAAGTTCCTCCATCACCAGCTGGGTCAGCAGGCGTTCTTCGGCCGGACGCAGTGGCTCATCGTCGGTCCCGCTGGCTCCTCCTCGGCGATGCTGACGGATCCTCGGTACCTCATCGGGAGCCAGCTCTCCTATTCCCCCGGGTGGGAAGGCATCGCGCCGCTCTTCGGCGGCTACCTCCGCACGACCATGGTGGCCGGCGATACCGCGAACTCCACATACGCCGAGGTCTCGACCGATTTCGGAGTGACGTGGAACGCCATGCCGTCGATCTCCGGGACGACCGAACTGCCGACCTCGCCCGCGGCGAACTGGACGAACATCCGAGTCCACATCGGAGGTTGAGGATCGTGGAGGAATAGCGCAGGACGGCACCCCAGCTCCGTCGCGCACGAAACCGGCGTGGGCGACGGGGCCCGGGGTTGCCAGCCGCACCGTCACCCCAGCGGCTTCACGCAAGCCTGCATCCACGCGGCGATCCCGTCGAGGTCGACCGCGCCCGCGGCCCTGAGGTCGAACCCCTCGTGATCGAGCAGCACCTCGACGTCTTCGGGATCCAGGTACTCGACCTCGCCGGATGTCACCGTGAGAGACGCTCGAGCAGGTCGGCATCGCGGGTGCGGACGCGATCGAACGCCGTACGCGTACGGGCGGACTTGTCGGCACGAGCCGCGAGGTCGTCGAGTGCGATCTGCACGACCTCGGTCTTCGAACGGCCGAACTTCGCCGCCAACGCTTCGAGCAGCGCGTCGTGGGATTCGTCAAGGCGCAGAGTCATGGCCATGGCACGGTCCTTTCGTCGAGCACCAGCGTGCGCGTGATACCACCTTGATACCACCGCTCAGCGGGGTTCCGCCGCGCACGGGCGCGCGATCGCGGCCCAGTACATTTGCAGCATGAGCGACACACCGACGATGCCCGACGCGAGCGGCACCCCCGCCGGCTGGTACGCCGACGGATCGGGGGCGATCCGATGGTGGGACGGCGCGCAGTGGACCGCGCATGTTCAGGCCGCGGATTCGGTCGCGCCGATCGCCGCGAGCGACGCGCGGAGCCGAGCGGATGCCGCGGGGCAGGCGGCTCCCGCCACGACGCCCGCCGCTGCGCCGGGCAGGAGCAACAAGGGCCTCCTGATCGGCGGGATCGTGGTCGGCTCCGTTCTCGTCCTCGGTGCGATCGTCGGCGTGCTCGTGCTCGCCATCGGACTCATCTCGGCGTCGCTGCAGAGCAACACCCTCGCCGGCTCGACCACGGGGCCGGCCACGGCGCTGCCCGAGATCTCGGACGCTCCGCCCGCCGAAGGCGACGAGGGTCTCTTCGACGGCGACGTCCTGGTCGAACGAGACGAGTTCCTCCTCGCCCAACTGCAGCCCACCGACGGCTCGCCGCTCACGGCGCAGACGCCCGAGCAGCAGGCGTTCATCGATGAGGCGAGTGCCTCCGTCGAAGCCAACGGCGGCGAGTGGAGCCCCGAGCTCGAAACCTACTCCCTGGCGCTCACGATGGACGCGTGCGAGACCTCGATCCTGAACGGTCACGACATCGACGAACAGACCGTGCTCGCGCATGTGTCATCCAGCCCGTTGGTCGACGCCCTCCTCGTCGGTGTTCCCGCCGAGCAGGTCGACCCGCTGACGACGAACCTCGTGAGCATCAGCGTGCTGGGCGTCTCATACATCTGCCCTGCCGACTACGACCAGTGGGCGACAGCCACCGCGACCATCGGCGACGACTGGAACTAGGCGTCGTCGCCGGAAGGACCGGCCACCACGGCGCCGCTCAGCAGGCGGCGAGCAGCGAGGGCCGGGGCTGGGTGTGGTGCGGCTCGTCCTTGAGCTCGGCCTGCAGGTGCCAGAGCTGCACCTTGAGCTGCTCGCGGATCTCGGCGTACTCCTCCGCGTGATACACGTTGTGCAGCTCGTCGGGGTCCTGCTCCATGTCGTAGAGCTCCCACTCGGGCGCGTACGAAAGACCCGATGATCCCGGGATTCCCATGCCGTCGTTGTAGAAGTAGATGAGCTTGTAGCGCTCGGTGCGAATGCCGTAGTGCGCCAGCGCGTGGTGGTGCTGGTCGTCGTTCTCGTAGTACCGGTAGTACACGCCGTCGCGCGTCGGTGCATCGGGAGTGGTCGTCAGATGCGGCAGGAAGCTCATGCCCTGCATCCGCTCGACGGCGGGCACGTCGCACGCGTCGAGAATCGTCTGCGCGAAGTCCACGTTGGTGACCATCTGCTGGAGCGGCTCGCCGGGCTCGATGCGAGCGGGCCAGGAGATCACCAGCGGCATCCGAATCGACTCCTCGTACATGAAGCGCTTGTCGAACCAGCCGTGATCGCCGAGGAAGAAGCCCTGGTCGGAGGTGTACATGAGCATCGTGTCGTCGAAGTCGCCGCGCTCCTTCAACCAGTCGATGACCCGGCCGACGTTGTCGTCGACCGAGGCGACGCAGCGCAGGTAGTCCTCCATGTAGCGCTGGTACTTCCAGAGCGCGAGCTCCTCGGGGTCGAGTCCCTCGGGCGGGTAGACCTTGAGGTCCTCCATCGTCAGGTACTCGGCGATGCGCATGGTCGCGTGCTTGGCCGCGCTCGAACGACCGGCGTAGTCATCGTCGAACGTGTCGGGCACCCTGATCGGATCGGTGTACATGTCGGCGTGGGCGGCGTCGGGTTCCCACGAGCGGTGCGGGGCCTTGTGATGGATCAGCAGGCACCACGGCTCGTCGCCCTCGAGCGAGTCGACCCAGCCGAGCGAGAGATCGGTGATGATGTCGGTCGCGTACCCCGGCTCGATTCGCACGCCGTCTTCGGTGAGGATCTGCGGGTCGAAGTACTCGCCCTGATCTCGCAGCACCGCCCAGTAGTCGAAGTTCTCGGGGTTGTGCCCCTCGCCCTCGCCCATGTGCCACTTGCCGACGATGCCGGTGCGGTATCCGGCCTCGCGCAGGAGCGACACGAACGTGGTCTGGCTCGCATCGATGGGCGTCGAGAGGGTCGAGACCCCGTTGATGTGGCTGTGCGTTCCGGTCAGGATCGTGGCCCGGCTCGGGGTGCACAGCGAGTTGGTGCAGTAGCAGTGATCGACCCGACGACCGGCTTCGGCGATCTCGTCGATGCGTGGTGTCGTGTTCACGACGGAGCCGTACGCGCTGATGGCGTGAGCCGCGTGATCATCGGTCAGGATGAGGACGATATTCGGTCGTCGGGTCGTCACAGTACTGCCTTTCATTCGCGGGCTGCGCCCGCGGTTTCTGCTGAGTCGGATGCGGTGAGTGCGCTGAGGTCGATCGACTCCCACACTCCCGATTCCATGGAGCGATACCCCGCGTCGATGACGGCGTTGTCGATCACGCCGTCGGCGAGGGTCTGGATGGGCATCTCGCCGGCGCGGTACCTCGCGATGAAGTGATCGAACTGGCCGTGATAGCCGTACGCTCGCGGTTCATCGAGCACCGGCCGCAGCCATCCGCTCGTCGAACCGGCCTTCTCCATGACGTAGCCGCTGTCGACACCGGCGAACGCGGCGAGCCCGGCAGCACCGGTCTCGTCGACGCCCAGCCAACCTGCGGAACCGTGGATCTCGCGTCGCACGTCGAGACCCGGAACATGCGTCCAGCCGGCTTCGACCTGCGCCATGCGCCCGTCGTCGAAACGAACGAGCATCACGGCGTTGTCCTCGACCTCGACGTCGTCGCGATCGAGTCGGGCACCCCAGGCGAAGGCCTCGACCGGGGTCGCACCCTCGAGGAAGAACCGGCCGACGGCGACGCCGTGGCATCCGAGACCGCGCAGCGGTCCCCCGCCCATGCGTTCCTTCGAACGCGCGTGCACGTGCGGACTGCCATGGGCTTCGCGGGCACGAACCGTGAGCACGCGGCCGACCGCCCCCGAGTCGACCAACTGCTTGGCCCGAGCCACCGCTGACGAGAACACTGCGGTTTCGGCGTACCCGTGCCAGACGCCTGCTTCGGTGACGGCGGCGAGGCACTGAGCCGCCTCGGCGCTGTTGCGGCCGAGCGGCTTGGTGCAGATCACCGCCTTGCCGGCGGCAGCGGCTGCCTGCACGACGCCGACGTGCACGTCGTGCGGTACCGCGACGACGACGATGTCGACGTCGTCGCGGTTCACGAGCTCCTCGGTGGAGTCGACCACCGACGGGATGCCGTAGCGATCCGCCAGCGCCCGGCCCCGATCGAGGGTGCGGGCCGAGATCACGGTCACCGTGTGGTCGCGAACCTGCTGGAGCGCCTGCAGATAGAAATCTGCGACGAATCCCGCACCGACGATCCCGAGCCGCACCGGCGGCGCAGCGTTCTCGTAGGTCATGAACGGGCTGCCATGGCCTGAGCGAACAGGTCGACGTTCACGAACGTCGACGGGTCGTTGACGGCATCCATGCGGCCCGTCTCGACGAAGACCTCCTCGAGCGACTCGAACTGGTCGAAGGTCGTGCCGTCCTCGTTGTTCGCGAGGATCTCGTCGGACGGAGTCCACTTCGAGACCTCGGCCTGCTGCGCGAGCTGGTCGGCCGGGGCACCGGACGCCGTCGACGACCATTCGACGACCTGGTCGGTGTTCTCGATGCGGTAGTCGTTGACCTCGGCGTAGACCTCGAGGAAGCGCTCCACGGCGTCGGCCTTGTCGGTGACGGCCTCGTTCGACGCGACCCACGCGCCGAGGAACGACGTGTCGGGGAAGTCCGTGTTCTGCGCGACGGTGACGGTGTCGGGCACGCTGTCCATGATCTGCGCGCTGAGCGGCGAGAAGATGGCGGCCACGTCGATCTGGTCGCCGACGTAGGCGCTGACGATGCTCGGCGGATCGAGCACGACCTTCTCGACGTCGTCCATGGTGAGACCGGCGCTGAGCAGCGCCAGGGCGAGGATCATCTCGCCGGATCCGCCCTCGGGAACGCCGACCTTCTGGCCCTTGAGGTCGGCGGGCTCTTCGACGCCGCTGCCGGCGCGAGCCAGTACGACGTCGCCCTGCGACTCCTCGCTCGGAGCGATGACCGTCGCCTGCCCCGAAGCGGGCATCCAGATCGCGCCGCCGCCGATGTAGCCGACGTCGATCTGGCCGGCCTGCATGGCCTGGATCTGCGTCGGGCCGTTCGTGAACGGGATGAGCGTGACGTCGATGCCGTACTTCTCCCAGAGTCCGAGCTCGTTCGCCGGGGCGATGACGCCGACACCGTTGATGCTGGTGTCGATGTAGCCGACGTTGAGCGAGACGGTCTCACGTGGGGCTTCGGAGGCATCCGAGTCGGTGCCCGTCGAGCCGCTCGAAGAGCAGCCGGCGAGGGTGAGGGAGAGTGCGGCTGCCGCCGCCGTTGCGGCGATGATGCCGCGGCTGTGGAGGGAACGCATCGTTGGGTCCTTACTGTTCTGATCGGATTTCTCGGTGGTGTGGAGCGGGTGGGCGGTGTCCTGAGGCGTGAACGCCTCGATCAGGCCGCGTCTTCTTCGGCGTGGTGGTGCACTCCACGCCAGACACGGGCGCGAAGCTCGGCGAACTCCGGAGAGAGACGCATCTCCTCGGTACGGGGGTAGGCCAGCGGGACGTCGATGATCTCCGAGATCCGTCCGGGTCGAGGGCTCATCACCACGACGCGCGTCGCAAGGAAGACCGCCTCATCGACGTCGTGCGTGATGAACACCGCGGTGCGGCGCTCCTGCTGCCAGGTCTCGAGCAGGTTCTCCTGCATATTGACGCGGGTGAGCGCATCGAGGGCGCCGAACGGTTCGTCCATCAGCAGGGTCGACGGCTGCACCGCGTACGCACGTGCGATGGCGCACCGCTGCTTCATACCGCCGGAGAGTTCCTTCGGCAGCGCGTGAGCGAACTCGCCGAGACCCACGAGGTCCAGATAGTGCTGCGCCAACTCCCGGCGCTCGGTCTTCTTCATGTGCTGCAGACGCAGGCCGAACTCGACGTTCTGAAGCGCGGTGAGCCAGGGGAAGAGCGCGTACTGCTGGAAGATGACGCCGCGGTCGGGGCCCGGGCCGGTGACGACCTTGCCGTCGACCAGCACTTCGCCGCTCGTGGGTTCGAGCAGACCGGCCATGAGGTTGAGCATCGTGCTCTTGCCGCAGCCGCTGGGGCCGACGAGGGTGATGAACTCCCCCTGTTCGACCTCGAGGCTGACGTTCTCGAGGCTTCTGACGAGACCGCGCGCGGTTTCGTAGTGCTTGGAGACGCCTCGTACGGAGATCATCGAGTTCATCAGCGGGTCTCCTGCCATCCGGTGAGTTTGCGTTCGAGCAGCAGCAGGAGTCGGTCCATGACGAACCCGAGCAGACCGATCATGATGATGCCCACGACGATGCGCGGGGTGTCGAGGAACTGCGATGCCGACTGCATCATGCGTCCGAGCCCGAAGGCGGCGGCGATGAGCTCGGAGGCGACCACGGTCGCCCATGCGGCACCGAGCGCGACGCGGGTGCCGACGAAGATGAACGGCAGCGACGCGGGGATCACGACCTTCACGAAGATCGTTCCATCACCTGCACCCAGTACTCGTGCGGCGTTGATCAGCGTGACGTCGACGTTGCGAACACCCTGGAAGGTGGCGAGCACCGACGAGAGGAAGGCCGCGAGGAAGATGACGAAGATCTTCGCCGGCTCGCCGATGCCGAGGAACACGATGACGAGCGGGATCAGCGCGAGCGGCGGAACCGTGCGGAAGAACTGCACCCACGGCTCCAGCAGGCCGCGAGCCCAGCGGTACCAGCCCATGAGGAAACCGGCCGGGATCGCGACCGCGACGCCGAGCACGAAGCCGATGAGCACGCGCTGCACGCTCGCCCAGGTGTTCATGAGCAGCGATCCGTCGGAGAAGCCCTCGATGAAGCTCTCGACGACCTGCGGCGGGGTGGGTGCCAGCACGTTGTTCCCGAGCAGCGCACCGAGCCACCAGATGGCGATGCCGAGCACGAGCGTGGTGACGTAGAGCCAGGTCAGCGGCTTGTCCCTGCCGCGCTTGCCTTGGGACTTGGGTCGCGCGGCGCCCGGGGCGCGGGAGCCGTCGGAGATCGACACCGCCTCCATCTGCGCCTTGATGTCAGTCACGAACACGATCCCTTCGTTGCGATGTGAGTGCGGATTTGCGGTTGGTCTGGTCTGTCGTCGAGCTGGTCGGGTGCGGCTAGCGAGTCGTCTGGAGCACGTGTTCGCCGAAGACGAATCGGTCGAGCGCGACGGTCGCGGCGCCGATCATGCCGGCCTCGGTGCCGAAGCTCGCCGGCTCGATGCGGATGGAGTCACGAAGTCGCGGAAGGACCTGCGGGGGGATGCTCGACCGCAGATCGTCGAGGATGATCGGGGCGAGGTCGTGCAACAGCCCGCCGAGCACGATGACCTGCGGGTTCAGCAGATTGATGATGTTCAGCAGGGAACTCGCCGTGTACTGCACGATCTCGTCGCGAAGCGCGATGGCACGGGGCTCGTCGCGCTGCACAGCGGCGACGAGCGCTGCCGGCCAGGTGCGGTCGTTGGGTTCGGGGAGCTTCACGAGAAGCCCTTCCTCGACCATGCGAGCTGGGATCACCCGGTCGCTCAACACGGTCTCGAAGCATCCGATGCCGCCGCAGTTGCACTCGCGCCCCTGGGGTTCGACGCGCATATGCCCGATCTCGGCGGCACCGTGCGTGCCGCCGCGGTACTCGCGACCGCCGAGGATGAGGCCGGCGCCGATGCCCGTTCGCACGTAGACGAAGACGAGACTCTCGAGCCCGCGACCCACGCCGTACTGCGCTTCGCCCGCGGCCATCGCCCGAACGTTGTGGTCGACGAGCACGTCGACGCCGAGTTCGCGTTCGAAGTAGTCGGCCATCGCAACGTCGGCCCAGCCGAGGTTCTGCGAGTTGAGGTTGATGCGCTGTTCTTGGTCGACGAGGCCCGCGGCGCCCACGCCGAGCCCCACGACCTGGTGCATGCCGACACCGGCGGAGCCCATGACCCGGCGCAGCATGACGACGGCGAGGCCCATGACGGCTTCCGGCGTCGCGGGAAGCGCGAAGTCGGTGAGTTCGGAGCCGACGACGTGCGACGTGAGGTCGACGACGCCGACCTGCAGGACGCCGGCACCGATCTGCACCGCGAGCACGAAGTGCTCTGCGGGGGTGAGCTGCAGTCGCGTGGTCGGGCGGCCGAGCTGCGTGCCACGGTTCTCGGGGGCCACCTCGGTGATGAGCCCGGCCTCGAGGAGCTCGGCGGCGACGTTGGTCACCGCTGCGGAGCTAAGCCCGGATGCCTCGGCGAGTTGCCGCCGTGACCGGGCGCCGTTGGTCCGCAGCAGCTGCAGGAGGACACGACGGTTGTGCGAGCGAACCGCGATGCTCCCGAGGCTAGCCGCGCCAGCGAGGCTTTTATTTACCATGTTGGAAAACTAATCAGGACGACGCCGGCTGTCAACCCTCGCGACGAAATTTCGAAGCACGATCATGCCCTCGGTGAGCCCAGCGGCCCGCGACGCCGATCAGATGATGCGCGCGCAGACCGCCGAGATCGACGAGATGCGCGAGCTGCTCGCCGATTGAGGGTGCGGCTCCTGCCGCTCAGGTCCCCCCGGCCTCGCTGAGCGACCCCGCGGCATCCCGCACCGCATCGAGCACGGCCTGCAACGCGGGCGAGTCGGCCTGACTGCGCCGGTGCACGGCCGAGATGTCGCGGGTCGACGCGGGGCGAACGGTGGGCACGGCCACGAGATCGGGGTGCAGCGGCGGGCGGCCGAGGCGCGGCACGAGCGCGATGCCGAGGCCCGCGCGCGCGAGTTCGAGGTGGTTCTCGAACTCCATCGACTCGTGCACGATGCGCGGCGCGTTCGAGACGCCGTCGAAGAGGCGCCGCAGCCATTGGCGGCAGATGGTCGAGTCGAACGTCGCGATCCACGGCTCGGCGGCGAGGTCGTGCGGGGTCAGCTCGGGCCGGCCGGCCAGCGGATGGTCGCGGCGCAGGATGACATCGGCGACATCCGTGAACAGGGGCGTCTCGATCAGGTGGTCGGGCATCGCGAGCGCGAGCCCGCCCCAGCGGTGCACGATGCCGAGATCGCGCTGACCGGATGCCACGAGCGCGACGCTCTCCCACGGCTCGCTCTCGCGCAGGGGCACCCGCAGGTCGGGGTGCTCGTCGCGCAGGCTCGCGAGCACGCCGGTGAGCATGCCGCGCACCGCCGACGAGAACGCGCCGATGCGCACCTCCCCCGAGATGCGGCGGCCCGCCGCGGCATCCGCCCCCTGCGCGCCGCCCGCGAGATGCAGGTCGGCCTCGAGTCGCTCGAGATCGGCGAGCACCGTGGCCGACGAGGTCACGAGGTGGCGGCCGGCATCCGTCAGCACCACACCGCGGCCGGCCCGCTCGAGCAGCGCGACCCGGGTGCCGCGCTCGAGCCGCTTGATCTGCTGCGACACGGCCGACGGTGTGAACCCCAGGGCGTCGGCCGCCGCCGCGACGCTGCCGCTCGTGGCCACCGCCCGCAGCGCGACCACCGCTTCGAGATCGATCATGCAGTGATGCTACCGAATCAGGAGCAGAAATGATCGCTGGTATTTCCGGATGCCGCGCGCGAACCTTGATCCATGACGAGACGCGACATGCTTCTGGCCGCCCTGGTGGCAACCCTGTGGGGCTTCAACTTCGTCGTGATCGACTGGGGCATGCACGGCATCCCGCCGCTGTTCTTCGTCGCCGTGCGCTTCGGGGTCGTCGCCCTCGCCGCACTGTTCGTGCCGCGCCCCCTCGCGAACTGGAAGACCATCGTCGGCGTGGGCCTGTTCATGAGCCTCGGCCAGTTCGGCCTGCTGTACACCTCGATGGCGCTCGGCCTCCAACCCGGCATCGCCGCCCTGCTGCTGCAGGCGCAGGCGGTGCTCACCATCGTGGTCGCCGCCTTCGCCCTGCACGAGAGGCCGACCCGCCTGCAGGTCGCGGGCATCGCGATCGGCACCGTCGGGCTCGGCATCGTCGCGCTCGGTCGCGGCGGCGACGCCCCCGCGCTCGCCGTCGCGCTGTGCCTGCTCGCCGCGCTCTCGTGGGCGATCGGCAACGTGATCTCGCGCAAGGCCGGGCCGGTCGCGCCGGCGAAACGATTCGGCGCGCTGTCGCTCACCGTGTGGGCGTCGCTCGTGGTGCCGTTGCCCGCGCTCGGCCTCTCGGCGATCGTCGAGGGCCCCGACGCGATCGCCGCCGGCATCGCCGCGTTCGACTGGCGCCCCTTCGTGTCGACGCTCTACACCGCGGTGCTCTGCACCCTCATCGGCTACGCGATCTTCAACGGGCTGCTCGCCCGCAACCGCTCGGCGGCCGTGGTGCCGTGGCCGCTCCTCGCGCCCGTCGTCGCGATGATCTCCGCGGCCCTCCTGCTCGGGCAGGTACCGAACGCCTGGGAGGTGCTCGGCGGCGTGCTGCTCGTGGCGGGCGTGCTGGTCGCGAATGCGACGCGACGACGTTCTCGTCGGGCGGTGACCGGCACGGCGACCACCGACCCCGTCTACGCCCAGCCCAGCTCCCCCAGCCGCTGGTCGTCGAGCCCGAAGTAGTGGCCGATCTCGTGCACGAGCGTGATGCGCACGCGGGCGCGCAGCGCGTCGAGGTCGGCGCTGTGCTCCTGCATCGTGTTGCGGAACAGGGTGATGCGGTCGGGCAGCTCGCCGTAGCCGTACACCCCGCGGGTCTTCAGCGGACGCCCGCTGTACAGTCCGTAGAGCCGCGGACGCTCGCCGGCCGGCTGATCGGCAGTGAGGATCGCGACGTTCTCGAGGCCGCGCACCATCTCGTCGGGCAGCTCGTCGAACACGTCGGCCACCATGCGTTCGAACTCGTCATCGGAGATCTCGACCATGAGCCCATTGTGCGCCCGATCTGGCCGATGCGGGCCGGTGTCGCTGGGTCGATGCGCACGCCCGCGCACGCCCGCGCCGTGACGATGTCGGCGGCAGCGGGTAACGTGCGGTGCATCCGGAGGGAGACACCATGTCCGACGTCCTGCTGTTCCACCACGCGCTCGGCCCGAACGCGGGCCTCGAGGCGTTCGCCGACGAGCTCCGTGCGGCGGGGCACACGGTGCACACCCCCGATCTGTTCGAGGGCCGCACGTTCGCCACGATCGACGAAGGCGTGGGCTACGCGCGCGAGACGGGCTGGGGCGAGATCATGGCGCGTGGCGAGCGCGCCGCCGCCGAGCTGCCCGAGGGCCTCGTCTACGCGGGCTTCTCGCTCGGCGTGCTGCCCGCGCAGATGCTCGCGCAGACGAGATCCGGCGCGAAGGGTGCGCTGTTGTTCTATTCCTGCGTGCCCGTCGCCGAGTTCGGCGTCTGGCCCGAGGGGGTGCCGGTGCAGGTGCACGGCGCCGACCACGACCCCATCTTCATGGACGAGGGCGACGTCGATGCCGCCCGCGAGCTCGTCGATCTGGCCGAAGACGCCGAACTCTTCCTGTACCCGGGCGACCAGCACTACTTCGCCGACTCGAGCCTGCCGAGCTACGACGCCGACGCGACGCGACTGCTCATGCAGCGCGTGCTCGCGTTCCTCGAGCGGGTGGGCTGAGCCCGGCTCAGCCGAGGCCGGCGCGGCCCTCCGAGGTCGACCCCTTCGCGGCATCCGATTCGCCTTCGACCGGCCGGTTCGACAGGCCGACCGAGCCCTTGCCCTCCTCGGTGGAGAGTGCGGCCGCGACCGCGACGGACTCGTCGACGTCGGGATACTGCGGGCGCAGCTGCACCGGCTTGCGTTCGCGCGCCTCGCGCTTGGCCTTGCGCGACGCGGCCGCCAGGTTGAGCGCCTCGACGAGGATCGCGAACGCCATCGGCGCGTAGATGAGCGCCTTGTCGATGTGCACGCCGAAGCCCTCGGCGATGAGGAACACGCCGATGAGCAGCAGGAACGACAGCGCGAGCATCTTGACCGTGGGGTGGCGGTTGACGAACGTGAAGATGAACCGCGACGCGAACAGCATGATGCCGAACGAGAGCACCACGACCGTGACGATGACGATGAGGTTCTCGGTCATGCCGACCGCGGTGATCACCGAGTCGAGCGAGAAGACGATGTCGAGCAGCAGGATCTGGGTGAGCACCGAGCCGAAGGTGATGCGCTTCGGCGCGGCGCCGTGCTCCTCTTCGGCGCCCTCGAGCTTGTGGTGGATCTCGGTGACCGCCTTGTAGACGAGGAACAGCCCGCCCGCGATGAGGATGAAGTCCTTCACCGAGAAGCCCATGCCGAAGAGCACGACGACGTCCTCTTTCAGCGTGATGATCCAGCCGGCGAAGAAGACGAGGATCACGCGGATCACCATGGCCAGCGTGAGGCCGAGGTTGCGTGCGCGGGCCTGCTGCTCCTTCGGCAGTTTCGACGCGAGGATCGAGATGAAGATGACGTTGTCGACCCCGAGCACGATCTCGAGCACGAACAGGGTCACGAAGACGGCGATGAGATCGGGCGTGAAAGCGAAGGAGAGGTCCACCCGCCAATCGTAGACGCGCGAGCGAGCGGATGCCTCGTGTCACGGCCTCTCGCGTCGCGCGCGAGCCCGGGCTCAGAGCCAGCCGCGATCGCGGGCGGCGGTGAAGGCCTCGAGACGGTTGCGGGCGCCGAGCTTGCCGATGGCGTTGGAGAGGTAGTTGCGCACCGTGCTCGACGAGAGCGAGAGCCGCCCGGCGATGTCCTCGATCGTCGAGCCGTCGGCGGACGCCCGAAGCACGTCGGCCTCGCGCGCGGTGAGCGGGCTCTCGCTGAGGCCGATGGACTCGACGGCGAGCTGGGGGTCGACGACGCGCTCGCCGGCGCGCACCCGCCGGATCGCCGCGGCGAGCTGTTCGACCGGGTCGTCCTTCACGAGGAACCCCCGCGCCCCTGCGGCGAGCGCGCGCGCGAGGTATCCGGGTCGGCCGAAGGTCGTCACGACGACCACGTCGCACTCGGGCCGGGCCGCGATGAGCGGGGCGATCAGGTCGAGCCCGCTCTGTCCCGGCATCTCGATGTCGAGGAGCACGACGTCGGGGCGCCGTCGCTGCGCGGCGGCGAGCACCTCGTCGCCGTGCCCGACGGCGCCCACCACGGTGAGGTCGTCCTCGAGTTCGAGCAGCGTGGCGAGCGCCGACCGCATCATGCGCTGGTCCTCGGCGATGAGGATCGTCGTCGGATCGTTCACGGCTGCTCCTCCCCGGGCAGCGGTACCGACGCCGTGATGCGGAACCGCGTCGCCGAGACCTCGACCGCGAATTCGCCGCCCGCCGCCGCCACGCGTTCGCGAAGGCCTTCGAGTCCGCTTCCGTTCGGATCGGATGCCGGGACCCGGCGCGCGTCGGCCCGCGCGGGCCCGTCGTCGGCGACCTCGATGCCGGCGCGTCGGCCCATGACCGTCACCTCGATCGTGCACATGCGCGCCCGAGCGTGCCGCAGGATGTTCGTCGCGCCCTCGCGCACCACCCAGCCGAGTACCGCGTCGACGGAGAGCGGGAGCGGCCGGTCGGGCACGGAGACCTCGGTCTCGACGCCCGCGTCCTCGAGGGCACGCCGGGCGCCCGCGATCTCGTGCGCGAGGCTGACCGACCGTGAACCGACGACGACGGTCCTGACCTCCCGCAGCGCTTCGCGCGCAATCGCCTCGACCTCGGTGATGTGTGCGCCGGCGGCATCCGGATCGCGCTCCATGAGGCGCCGAGCCACCTCGGACTTCACGGCGATGACGGAGAGCGAGTGCCCGAGCAGGTCGTGCAGGTCGCGGGAGAACCGCAGGCGCTCCTCGGCGACCGCGGCGACCGCGAGCCGCCCCCTGGTGCGATCGAGTTCGCGGGCCAGGGCGACGTAGTACTGCACGAGGAAGTTCCCGGCCCCGCCCGCGAAGGCGGCGAATCCCACGAGCACCGCCGCGCCGAGCGATCGCGTGTCGAGGCCGACGGCGATCGCGCCCGTGACCGCGATCGAACCGACCACGCCCATCGCCCACCGGCGTCGCACCGCGAGCGACGCCGCGACCGCGAGCAGCGGGAACAGCAGCGCCTCGTCGACGTGCCAGAGCACGAGGTAGCCGGTGCAGAGGAGGAGCAGCAGGGCGAAGAGCAGCTCGGTCACGACGGTGGGGCGGCGACGCGACCCGAACGGAAGCGTCACCGCCACGGCGAACACGCCGCCGAGCAGCAACACGTACGCCGCTCGCCCCCAGTCGCCCGCCGAGATCGCCGAGACGAGCGGGGCGAGCAGCAGGACCGGTGCGGCGATCAGGGAGAGCCACGGGCCCGGCCGGTAGGCGAGCCATGTCGCCGTCGGCCGTGGCGTGGAGCCGTGAAGTTCGTCGATCGTCGTCATCGTCTCACTCGTTCGGGAATCGTGGTCTGGTCGGAGTCTCGTCCCGTCGCCAATCTACGTCACGCCCCTCCGCCGTGGTCCTGTGTCGCCGGGCCGGCCTCGGCAGCCCGATCATGAGCGTCGCCCCCGTGACGAGGTGCATCGCGAGCAGGACGCCGAGTACCGCAGGCTTCGCGCCGGTCAGCACGGGGCCGAGCAGCGAGAGCGCGAGCACCGTCCACCCGATGACGGCGAAGATCCGGCCGCTGCTCCGCGTGAACCGCTCGAGCAAGGCGAGCACGGCCCACGCCGCGCATCCGGCGAACAGCGCTGCGACGACGATCGCCGGCGGTGCGACCCTCTGGGCGGCGGCCCCGGAACCCACCATGAGGTCGAGGCCCGCGAGCGGTACGGCGGCCGCCCACACGAGCAGCGGGAACACGACCGCCAGGGCAAGTGTCACGGCCCTCCTGATCCGGCGGCGGGCTCGGCTCGAGGCATCCGCTCGGTCGTGTTCGGCGTTGCGTGCCGAGGTCATCTGCGTGGTCGTCTCGTTCATGCCTTCGACGCTACGAACGAGGGATTCGGCTCGGCAGAGTCGGATGTCCCGAGTTCGACGGGACGGATGTCACGGCCGCGCACCCGGAGGAGCATCGGCGGCACCCCGACATCTGGGAACGGAGCACGACGATGACGAACGGCACCGGCACGAAGGACGACCCGTGGCGGCTGCACACGGCGCCGGGCACGAGCGGGTATGAGATGTACCGCGATGACGCGTCGGATCCGCCGGCGCTCGTCTGCCAGGTCGGTTCGACGACGCTGAAGTACCGCGTGAGCGCGATCGAGGACCTGCACGCGTGGCTGCGCGAGCAGGGCGACTGGGTTCCGCTCGGCGCGGCCGACGAGAAGAAGGATCCCGTCGCGGGCACCGTGGAGGCGTGGGGCCGGGACCCCGGCAACCCGGTGGGCGGGTGGTACGGCCTGCGCAAGGGCTACCGTGGGCGGTTCGGCATGTACCTGCCGCCGCTGCTGGAAGCACTCGGCCTGGTCGAGCTCACGCACGACGCGCGGAACAACCGCGTTCGCGCGATCTGAGGGGTCGGGCGGCTCGAGCGCAGGGTGCCATCACGTCGTGATCAGCCAGTCTGTTCGGGCTGCCGGGCCTCGCGCGCGGGCGCGACGAACGGGCGCTCGGGGGAGGTGCGGATCTCGCGCCCGCTCGGGGAGGTCCAGCGGATCACGCCGCCGGGCTCCTGCACCATGCGCCAACGTGTCCGGTGTTTCAGACGATGGTGCGAACGGCAGAGATGCGCGAGGTTCTCGTGGCCGGTCTGTCCGCCGCGAGCCCAGTCGACGGTGTGGTCGAGATCGGTCTGGCGGGCACGACGCCCGCACCCCGGGAACCGGCAACCGCCGTCGCGGACGGCGAGATACCCGGCGAGATCTGCGGGAACCCGATACGCGGTGCGCCCGTAGGAGAGGAAGGCGCCGGACTCGGGGTGGGTCAGAATGCGCTGGAAGCTCGGCGCATGCGCGGCCAGCTCACGGGCGGTCTCGGCGTCGATCGGGCCGTAGCCGTCGAGTTCGGCCGGCTCGTCGGTGCGGCCGAGCAGCGAGAGCACCGGCACCGTCACGAGGATGCGCGGCACCACGGCTCCGAGCGCGGTGAGCCGCGCGAGGCCGGTCGAGTCGCGCGCCGAGCCGGGCGCCGAGCCGCGCGCCGAGCCGGACACCGCGGCCTCGCCGGGGAGCTCGGCGGAGAGCTCGCCCGCCAGCAGGAGTTCGCCCGCGAGGTCGGCGGCCCGCTGGGTCGGCGTGGTGCGGTCGGCGAGGCCGGGTGCGGGTGCGGGCGCACCGAGGTGCGTCGCGGCTCCGTCTTCGGCGCGGGCGGCGATCGCGTCGAGCCGCGCCTTGACGGCGTGGGCGCGTTCGGCCCGCATGAAGACGCTGAGCCAGGCCATGCCGTCGCGCGCCGGTTCGATGCACACCCGGCGCTCGCGCTCGGCGTCGGCGCGACGCAGTTCGAGCGGACGCGGCTCGAGGCGCTCGCGCAGCCGGAGCAGGCTGCGACGCAGCGACGCGCCGGTCTGGTGTGACGCCCGCTCGACGGCCTCGGCCTCGAGCCGGGCGGTCAGCTCGGACGAGGCGCCGGTCGTGACCTCGATGACGGCGCGCACATGCTCGTGCCCCACGTCGCCCGCGGCGAACGCGGCCCGGACCGCCGGAAGCTGCTCGAGCCGCATCGCGTCGCCGACCATGCCGGACGCCCGCGCGGCGGGCACGACGAGCGCCGTGGCCAACTCGGCGACGAACGCGCGCGTCGCGAACGCCCGATCGGCGGCGGAACTGCCGTCGTGCACGCCCTCGAGCAAGGCCGCCCGCTCACGGGCGGCGGCCACCAGCCGCAACTGCTCGGCCCGGGCGATGCGGATGTCGCGCTCGAGATCGGAGATCGCCCGCAGGTCGGCCCCCAGATGAGCCGCCAGGTCGACCTGCAGCGTCGCCTCGAGATCGCTCGTGCGCCCGGGGAAGGCGGCCGTCTCGAGGAGTTCCGTGCCTCCATCGCATCACGACCCACCGACATCCGAATGGCCGCAGAAATCACCCCTGACCAGCAGAATCGCCTGTGAAGAACGCCGCAGATCGAGCCCCTGTGGAGGACGAGTGAGTCGACGCCGCCGACCCGCTACCCCTCGTCGAGCAGATCCGCGTACTGGGGATTCGCCTCCAGGAAGGCCGCGACGACCGGGCAGCGCACCGCGGCGATGCGAACCCCGCGATCGCGCAGATCGTCGAGCACGTCGGCGATGAGGTCGGCCGCGATGCCGCGCCCCCGGAACTCGGGTTCGACCACCGTCGAGAGCACGACGACCCGCCCGTCCTCCTTCTCGGCGAAGCTCAGGTGCGCCATCTCGCGGCCCTCGATCGTGGCGGAGTACCGGTCGTCGAGGCGATGCACCTCGATCTCGATCTCGGCCTCAGCCGAGGGCCGATCGACCTCCCGCACCTCGGCGGCGACGACGTCGGGGTCATCCGTGCTCATCATGCGCTCCTCTGCTCGTGTTCCACCCTGTCACGAGCGAGGACCGCGCAGAAGGTCGGATCGTGACGAACACGCCGAGCGGATGCCGCGGCGCGGCGCCCGTCGTCACATCGGGCCGTCGCGTCCGGTCTGAGTTGATGTCGCCCCCGCACACGGCGGGAACGAGTCGAGAAGGGAACCGCCATGTCAGATCAGAAGCCGACCGTCGTGCTCGTGCACGGCGCATTCGCCGAGTCCGCCAGCTGGAACGGCGTCATCGAACGCCTCCACGCGGAGGGGATCGCCTCGGTCGCCGCCGCGAACCCGCTCCGCAGCCTCGCCGGCGACGCCGCGTACGTGCGCGACGTCCTCGCATCCGTCGATGGCCCGATCGTGCTCGTCGGGCACTCCTACGGCGGACTCGTGATCAGCGAGGCATCCGCCGGCGACGACCGGGTCGCGGCCCTCGTGTACGCAGCGGCCTTCGTTCCGGAGCAGGGCGACACCGCGTTCTCGCTGTCGGCGAGCGAGCCGGGCTCGACCCTCGGCGATGCGCTGGACGCCCATCCGGTCGCGACCGGCGGGGTCGAGTTCGTGATCCGGCGCGACCGGTTCCACGAGCAGTTCGCCGCAGACGTGCCGGCCCCGGTCGCCGGCCTGATGGGCGCGACGCAGCGCCCGGTGACCCAGACCGCCCTGACGGATGCCGTGCAGGCCGCGAAGCCCGGATGGACCGACCGGCCGTCGTGGCACGTCTTCGGCAGCGAGGATCGCAACATCCCGGTCGCGGTGCACCGCGCCGGAGCCGAGCGGGCCGGAGCACGCGGAACCACCGAGATCGCGGGCGCCTCGCACGCCATCACGGTCTCGCAGCCGGAAGAGGTCGCCGCGACGATCCTCGAGGCTGTGCGCGCCGTGACCGGGACGCGGGCCGCCGCGTAGCCGTCACAACCCCGCACCCTGTTCGGTCTCAGTTGGCGAAGGCGCTCGCCGCGCCGGCCGCCGACTGACAGGATCACGACATGGATGCGAACCTCGAGGATGCGCTCGCCGCGTTCCAGGCCGTGCGCGGGCGGCTCTTCGGCATCGCCTACCGCATGCTCGGCAGCGCGAGCGAGGCCGAGGACATCGTGCAGGACGCGTGGCTGCGCTGGCAGGGCACCGACCGCAGCGTCGTGCTGGATCCGCCGGCGTTCCTCGCGACCGCCACCACCCGGCTCGCGATCAACGCGCTGCAGTCGGCGCGGGCGCGGCGCGAGACCTACGTCGGCCCGTGGCTGCCCGAGCCGGTCGACACGAGCGCCGATCCGACCCTCGGCGCCGAACGCGCGGAGGCCCTCGGCTACGCCGTGCTCGTCATGCTCGAGAAGCTCACGCCCACCGAGCGCGCCGCCTACGTGCTGCGCGAGGCGTTCGCGTATCCGTACGAGCAGATCTGCGAGATCGTGCAGGTCTCCGAGCCCGCGGCACGGCAGCTCGTGAGCCGTGCCCGCAAGCACCTCGCCGGCGAGAGCCGTCGGGAGGCGAGCCCTCCCGAGCAGCGCCGCCTGCTCACCGCGTTCCTCGCGGCCGCGAAGTCGGGCGACCTCGTCGAGCTCGAGCGGCTCTTCGCGGAAGACGTGGTGTCGTACTCCGACGGCGGCGGCCGCGTGCGCGCCTCGAAGTTCCCGGTGGTCGGGCGCCTGCGGGTCGCGAAGTTCGTGCGCGCCTTCCACACGCACTTCTGGGAGGGGGTCGACGTCGTCGAGGCCGAGACGAACGGCCGTCCGTCCCTCGTCCTGTCGAAGGAGGGCACGGTCTTCGCGGTCATCGCCGTGGTCGCGGGCGCCGACGGCATCGACCAGGTGCTCTGGATGATGAACCCCGACAAGCTCGGCGCCGTGACCGCTCGTGCCACGGCATGACCTCGCCGCTCGCCTCCTCGTCGCCCTGCGCCCGTGGAACGAGGTCGGACTGGCGAGCGTGCTCTCCCCCGACGTGCGCATGGTCGTCGACTCCGGCGATGAGACCGGAGGCGAGACCCGCGGTCGTTCGCACGTCATCCGCGAGCTCGAGGGGCGGCTCGCGAGACATCCGGATGCCTCGCTCGTGCGGGTGCACGCCAACGGGCACCCCGGCCTCGCGCTGCGCCGCCCCGACGGCCGGGTGATCGGCGTCGCCGTCATCGAGGGCTCGGAGTCGATCCGAGGCCTGTGGATCTCGACCGCACCCCGGAAGCTCGCCTCCTGGAACCGTCGCCGACCCCAGACCGACTGAGCGATCTGCGCGGCATCCGTCACATCCGCGACGGCCGCCCGGTCTGAGCTTCATGACGGCAGCGGAGACACCGCCGCCCCGACGGAAGGCAGAACAGTCATGAAGATCGTCGTCATCGGAGGCACGGGCCTCATCGGATCCAAGGTGGTCGAGCTCCTCGCCGCGCACGGCCACGAGGCGCTCGCCGCCTCCCCGAACTCGGGTGTGAACACCGTCACCGGCGAGGGGCTGGCCGAGGCGCTCGCGGGTGCCGACGTGGTCGTCGACGTGTCGAACTCGCCGTCGTTCGCCGACGAGGACGTGATGTCGTTCTTCACCGCGTCGACCGCCAACCTGCTCGACGCGGAGCGCGCCGCGGGCGTGACCCACCACGTCGCCCTCTCGATCGTCGGCGCCGAACTGCTGCCGAACAGCGGCTACCTGCGGGCGAAGGTCGCGCAGGAGCGGCTCATCTCGGAATCGGGCCTGCCCTTCTCGATCGTGCGAGCGACGCAGTTCTTCGAGTTCGTCGGGCGCATCGCCGACGAGGCGACCGTCGACGGCACCGCGACGCTCAGCACCGGGCTCATGCAGCCCATGGCCGCGGCGGATGTCTCGGCCGCCGTCGCCCGCGTCGCCGCCCACGAGCCGATCAACGGCATCGTCGAGATCGGCGGCCCGGAGCGCATCGGCCAGGACGAGCTGGTGCGCATCGCCCTCGCCGCGCAGGGTGACGCCCGCACCGTGATCGGCGACCCCGAGGCGCCGTACTTCGGCACGAAGCTCACCGGAACCGAGCTCGTGCCCGAGAGCCCCGACGCGCAGCTGTCGACCACGACCTTCGCGGACTGGCTGGCAGCCCGGCCCGCCCCGGTGAGGTAACCCGCCATGCGCATCGCGGTCATCGGCGGCACCGGCCTCATCGGCACCCGGGTCGTGGCTCGGCTCGAATCCGACGGACACGACGTGGTCGTCGCCTCACGGGCGACCGGCGTGAACTCGTACACCGGCGAGGGCCTCGAGCAGGCCCTCGCCGGTGCGCACGCCCTCGTCGACGTGTCGAACAGCGACTCCCTCGACGAGGCCGCGGCGAGCGAGTTCTTCTACGGGTCGACGCTGAACCTGCTCACGTACGGCGCCGCGGCAGGCGTCGCGCATCACGTCGCGCTCTCGGTCGTCGGCACCGACCGTCTCGCCCGCAGCGAGGGCGGGTACTTCGCGGCGAAGGCGGCCCAGGAACGGCTCATCCGCGAGTCGCGTCGTCCGTACTCGATCGTGCACGCGACCCAGTTCTTCGAGTTCATCGCGAACATCGCCGACGCCGGCACGAATCGCGAGGTCGTCCGGCTCTCGCGCGCGCTCTTCCAGCCCATGGCCGCCGACGACGTCGCCGCCGCCGTGGCGGTCACCGCAGCCGGTCCGCCGCTCGGCCGCGTGGTCGAGTTCGCCGGCCCCGAACGCTTCCGCCTCGAGGAGCTCGTCCGCCGGCAGCTGCGCCTCCGGCACGACCTGCGCGACGTCGTGGTCGATCCGCTCGCCCGGTACTTCGGCACCGATCTCGACGAGCACGAGCTCCTGCCCGGCCCCGACGCGACGATCGCCCCCACGCGCTACGACGACTGGTTCGCGACCGGCGGGCGGCCGTACGAGCCCGCGACGCGGCATCCGCTCAGGTCCTGATCGGCTGCCCGGACGCGGGCGTGATGATGCTCATCGCGGCATCGAGCATCCCGTTCCGCCGCCTCACCCCGGGGCGGTTAGCCTTGGCCGGTGACCGCCCATGACCCGCACGCGACCCGCCGCATCGAGCTGACCCTGCACCGGCCGTGGTTCGCGCTCTACTGGGGCGTCCGGCCGACGCTCGTCATCGGCGGGCGCGGCCAGCCCGCGCAGTGGGGCGTCGGCACGTGGCAGGTGCCCGCGGGCGAGACGGCGCTCATCGGGGTGTACCTGTTCAACCGCGTCTGGCGCTTCGGGCAGGCCGAGTTCGCGCTCGAGCCGCAGCACGCCCCGGCGCTCGCCTACCGCGCGCCGGCGCTGCCGTTCCTCCGCGGGAGCATGCGCGACGGCGGGCGCCCGTCGTCGCGCCCGTAGGCCCGAGGGCGGTGCCCGCCCGGCGGTGACCGCCGCGCCGCCCTTGTGCTGCGGCATCCGACGCTGGCAGCATGTCGCCATCCCTACGTTCGGAGGCGTCATGCCCGAGACCCTCGACCGCGCACCGGGCGCGGAACTCGCGACCATCCCCGGCGCGGCCGTGATCCGACGCATCCGTCGCCTGCTGATCTGGGCGGGCGTCACCGCGCTCGTCTACGGCACGCTCGTGACGGCCTCGAAGGGCGGATGCCCCGGCGGGGCGACCGGCGACGGCGGCTACCTCGACGCGAACGGCGATCCGACCGAGGTCGTGCCGCAGTGCGTGCAGCTGACCTTGAAGCCGTCGGGGCTGGTGTTCGTGTTCATCGCCGTCGCGGTGCTCGTGGCGATCAGCCGGGTGCTCCGGGCGGGCGATCAGGCGTCGGCGATCCGGGTGCTCGACCGCACGGCGATCGTCATCGTCGCCGTCGTCGCAGCCTGGTCGGTCGTCACGCTCGTGTCGTTCCTGTCGATCCCGCTCGACCAGTGGGACGGCACCGAACCGTTCTTCCTCGACGGCTTCGTCTTCGGCAACGTCGACATCGTGCGCACGACGTTGGGGTGATGGCCCCGGGGTCGAGCCCTCGACCGAGCCTCAGGCGTGCTCGTCGGGCCGGCCCTCTTCGGGCTCCACGGCCCAGGCGGGCGGCTCGTCGACGCCCGACTCCTCGTCGCGGTCGGCGTCGCCCTTCGTCGGCTGCACGATGCCGGCCGCGTGGTGCACGGGCGCGTACACGACGTAGAGGCGCATGGGCTCGTCGCCGATGTTCTCGACGTCGTGCCAGGTGCCGGCGGGCACCTGCACGCTCCACCCGTCGGAGACCTCCTCCTGAATGGGCAGGTCGTGCTCCGACGGACCCATCTTCACGAGGCCGCGACCCGCGTCCAGGCGCAGGAACTGGTCGGTCTCGGGGTGCGCCTCGAGACCGATCGACGCGCCGACGGGAATCGACATGAGCGTCACCTGGAGGTACTTGCCGCTCCACGCGACCGTGCGGTAGTCGTCGTTCTGCTTCGTCGCCGTCTCGAGGTCGAACACGTTCGGCTGAGGTCCGTTGTCGATCGTCATGCTCAGACGATATGCCGACCCCGCCGCGGGCGGCCAGCCCTTGCGCCCGCGGCGCCGCCTGTGCAAGGCGGCACGGCGCAAGCGGCACGGCGAACGCACCCGTGCGGGGGCGGCGCCGGTCGGCTAGGGTCCGGGTATGCCGAAACGACCGCCGCCCGAGCTCATCGCCGCGGTCGTGCTCGGCTACCTCAACGGCGTCGTCATGATCCTCGCGGGCATCGCGCTCATCTTCGCCCGCTACGCGCCCGACACGGCCGAGGGCGAGCGATTCGTCGTCACCGTCGTCGGCTCCTCCGGCGTGCTGCTCGGGCTCTTCATGATCTCGATCGCCGCGGGCCTCACCAGGGCCAGGCGCGACGCGCGCGTGCTCGTGACCGTGCTGCTCGGCATCGCCATCGCGCTCGACGTCGTGAGCCTCGTCGCCTCGCCCGAGCAGTGGTTCGTCATCGCGCAGCTCGTGCTCGCGGCATCCGCCGTCACGGTGTTGTGGACGGGTCGAACCGCGCGGTTCTTCGCACGTACCGCAGGTGCGCGAACCGGATGACCTCGATCGCCGCGATGCTCACGACCGACACGAGGAGCACGAGGGCGGCCGTCTCGACCGACGGGTCCACGAACATCAGGAACTCGGTCACGAGCGGCACCGAGTAGACGAGGATCAGGCCGACCATCATCGAGCCGATGATGAGGATCTTCCACCCGTCGATCGGGCGCGAGAGCACGGTCAGCACCCAGAGGCCGATGATCGTGAGCAGCAGCGTCGATCCGGTGCGGAGCTCCTGCTCGCCGATGCCGGCCCGGGTGGCCGCCCAGCTGTAGACGAACAGCGCGAGGGCGACGACGACGCCCGCCGGGATGGCGAAGCTCAGCGAACGCCGCAGGAACCCGGGCACGTAGCGCCTCGCGTTCGGCATGAGCGCGAGGAAGAACGCGGGCAGGCCGATCGTGAGCCCGTCGATCACCGAGAGCTGCCGCGGCAGGAACGGGAACTCCAGGATGAACGCGCCGAAGAGCACCGCGAGGCCGGTCGCGTAGACCGTCTTCGTGAGGAACAGCATCGAGACCCGCTCGATGTTCGCGATGACCTGCCGCCCCTCGGCGACCACGTGCGGCAGATGCGAGAAGCGTCCGTCGAGGAGCACGATGCGCGCGACCGCCTTCGTGGCCGCCGCACCGGATTCCATCGCGATGCCGATGTCGGCCTCCTTGATCGCGAGCGCGTCGTTCACGCCGTCGCCGGTCATCGCGACCGTGCGCCCGGCCTGCTTCAGCGCGACCACGATCGCCTTCTTCTGCTGCGGCGTGACCCGGCCGAACACGAGGTGCCGTTCGAGCACCTCGGCGAGCGCGACCGGGTCCTCGGGCAGCTGCCGCGCGTCGAAGCCGGTGGGCGCGTCGAGGCCGACGCTGCGCGCGATCGCGGCGACGGTGTCGGGGTTGTCGCCCGAGATGATGCGCACCGCGACGCCCTGATCGGCGAAGTACGCGAGCGTCTCCGCGGCATCCGGCCTGATGCGCTCGCGGAACGTCACGAGCGCGACCGGCTCCAGGTCGGCGGGCAGTGCCTCTGCGGCCTCGTCGAGCGGTTCGCTGCCGTGCGCGAGCACGAGCGTGCGGAGCCCGGATGCCGCGAGCTCGCGTGATGCGCCCGCCAGCCGGTCGTCGGGGAAGACCATCTCGGGCCCGCCGAGCACCCAGCTGCCCGCGGCATCCGACCCCGCGGCATCCGACCCGGCGAACTCGACCGCGCTCCACTTGCGCGCCGACGAGAACGGGATGCGGGCGACGGGGGCGGCCTCCGGCGCCTCGGGGTACGGTTCGGCGAGGCAGCGGGCGGTCGCGTTCGCGTCGGGCTCGCTGCCGTACCAGGCGAGCACCGACCGCCAACCGGGTGCTGCGGCATCCGCTGCGAGCGGGTGCTCGGCGTCGAAGACGATGCTGCCCTCGGTGAGCGTGCCCGTCTTGTCGAGGCAGATGAGGTCGACCCTGGCGAGGCCCTCGACCGCTGCGAGCTCCTGCACGAGCACCTGCTGCCGCGCGAGCTTCACCGCGCCGACCGCGAACGCGATGCTCGTCATGAGCACGAGGCCGAGCGGGATCATCGCGACGAGCGCCGCGATCGTGTTCACCGCGGCCTGTCGCCAGTCGCCCGAGGAGATCGCCTGCTCCCAGCCGCCGAACACGAACATCTGCGCGTTGAAGACGAGCAGCGCGACGGGCCCGACGATCCAGCTGACGACCTTCAGCACCCGGTCGATCGAGGAGCGCAGTTCGCTCGCGACGAGCGAGAACTTCTTCGCCTCGGCGGCGAGCCTGTTCGCGAACGAGTCGGCGCCCGCGCGCACGACGACCGCCTCGCCCTCGCCGGCCATGACGATCGAGCCAGAGAGCACCTCGTCGCCCGGCGCCTTGTCGACCGCGTCGGACTCGCCCGTGAGCATCGACTCGTCGAGCTGGAGGTGGGCGGACGCCACGACGCGGGCGTCGGCCGGAACCTGATCGCCCGCGCGCAGCACGAGCCGGTCGTCGAGCACGACCTCGGCGACGGCCACCTCGCGCACGGACCCGTCGCGCCGCACCCTCGCGTGTGGCGCGTGCAGCAGCGCGAGCTTGTCGAGCGCCGCCTTGGCGCGGAACTCCTGCACGGACCCGATGATCGTGTTCGCGATCGCGCTGATGCCGAACAGGGCGTCCTGCCAGCGGCCGAGCAGCAGCAGCACGAGGAAGCACGCGGCGATGATGCCGTTGAACAGGGTGAGCACGTTCGCGCGGACGATGCTCGACACGCTGCGGCTCGACTGCTGCGTGAACGCGTTCGACCGGCCGTCGGCGACGCGCTCGGCGACCTCGGCCGCCGTGAGACCGGTCGAGGTCTCGACCTCCGTCGCGCCCATGGCCGCCCGCCCTACCGTCCGGCGACGAGGTCGGCGACGTGCGCGATGGGCGACGTGGTCGCGCGCCCGCGCGCCTCCGCCCGGTCGGCCGCGTGGTACGCGCCGTAGATCGCCTGCACGGCGAGCCAGCGCAACGGCTCGACCTCCCATCGGCGGGCGCGGCGGCCCACCCACGGCAGCCGGGTCAGTTCGGTGTCGTGCCCGAGCACCAGGTCGCGCAGCGTGCGCCCCGCGAGGTTCGTCGCGGTGACGCCCGTGCCGACGTAGCCGCCCGCCCAGCCGAGGCCCGTCGAACGGTCGTGCCCGACGGTGGCCGCCCAGTCGCGCGGGACGCCGAGCACCCCCGACCAGGCGTGCTCGATCGCGGCATCCGACGCGGCCGGGAAGAACCGGCCGAGCAGGGCGGTGAGGCTCTCGATCGTGCGCTCCTGGGTTCGGCCGTCCTGATCGACGCGCGAACCGTACCGGTAGGGCACGCCGCGTCCGCCGAACGCGATGCGGTCGTCGGCCGTGCGCTGGGCGTACATGTAGACGTGCGCCATGTCGCCGAGCGTGTCGCGCCCGTTCCAGCCGAGCTCCTGCCAGACGGATGCCGCGAGCGGCTCGGTCACGATGAGCGACGAGTTCATCGGCAGCCACGTGCGATGCTCGCCGTGCAGATCGGCGGTGAACCCCTCGGTCGCCCGCAGGATGTGCGCGGCGCGGACGGTGCCGTGATCGGTGCGCGCCTCGCCCTCGCGGATCTCGGTGACGGTCGTGTTCTCGTAGATGACGACCCCGAGCCGCTCGACCGCCTCGGCGAGTCCGAGCGCGAGCTTCGCCGGGTGCACGCGCGCGCAGTGCGGATGCCAGACGCCGCCGAGCGCACCCGCCACGTTCACCCTGGCCGAGGTCTGCGCCGCGTCGAGCAGCTCGAGGTCGGTCGCCGGCCACGACTGCTCGGCGGCGGCGAACGCCTTCAGGCGGCCCAGCTGGGCGGGCGTGTTCGCGACCGTGAGCTCGCCGCCCTTGCGGATGTCGGCCTCGATGCCCTCGGCCTCGGCCACCCGGATGACCTCGTCGACCGTGTCGTTGAGCGCGACCTGCTGGGCGATCGCGGCGTCGCGCCCGTGCCGCTTCACGTACTGCTCGCGCCCGCCGGTGACCGAGTTCGTCAGCCAGCCGCCGTTGCGGCCCGACGCGCCGAACCCGGCGAAACGGCGCTCGATCACCGCGACCCGCAGGTCGGGTCGGTCGCGCTTGAGGTAGTACGCCGCCCAGAGCCCCGTGTAGCCGGCCCCGACGATCGCGACGTCGGCGTACAGGTCGCCCGGCAACGCGGGGCGAGGGGACGGCAGGCCGACCTGCTGCAACCAGAACGACACTCCGCCGTTGTCGGTCATGCGATCTCCTCCGGTCGACGCCGCGGGGCTTCGCGAAGCTCGTACCGGCCCACCTGCACGAGCCGCGTCGCGGCGCATGTCGAGAGTAGCGGCGGCGACACGGCTTCGGCGAGTTCGACCGCGATCGGCACGCCGTCGGCGTCGGCGAGCCGCACCCGCACGCCGCCGTCGGTCGGCTGCTCGTCGAGCGGCGGATACGCCTCGATGCGGTCGTCGCCGAACGCCTCCCGCGCGTGGTGCTGCGCCGTCTGCACGGCACGGCTGAACGTGCTCCGGCCGCGGAGCCGGTCGTGCAGCACCCGGCCCGCGTCGAACGCGTCGACGATGCGGCTCGCATCGCCGTCGTCGGCGTAGCCGTAGTACAGCCCGTGCGGGAACACGACCATCGTGCCGGCGAACCGGTCGCCGCCGACGTGCGAGCACTCCCACGTCTCCTCCGGCCTGACGGCCGCGAGCGAGACGGCCACCCGTCGTCCGCGCACCGCGCAGCACCGGTCGTGGCGGCCGTGCGCGCAGACCGCGAACACGGGCCGCGTCGAACGCGTGCCCGTCGAGCCGTCGAGCGGGAGCCGGGTCAGCTCCGAGGCATCCGCCGCTTCGCCCCACACGATCGACTCGAGGCCGGGGCGGGAGTCCACGATCGCCCAGCGCTGCGACGTCGGGGCCGTTCGGCGGCCGGGGCGGCGGATCGCGAGGATCCGGAACCCGTTCGCCTCGGCACGGCGCACGAGCTGCCGGCCGAGCGCCGGGTCGAAGGGCGGGTCGAGGAGCGCGTTCGGCCCCCACCCCGTCGCGGCCTCAACCAGCAGCCAGCGGATGCCCGGCGGCGCCGTGCCCGCGAGCGGATCACCCCGCTCCCGGGCACGATCGCTGCACGGCGCCCACGGCTCGGCGCTCACGCCGGGGTCACCGCCGGGGTCACCGCGAATCCCTCGCGCACGAGCCGGCGGGCGACCACGACCGCGCTCTCCGAGTCGAGACCGGGCAACTCGCCCACGGCGATCGGATCGCCGGCGACCAGACGCCGGACGGCCTCCTCCGCCTCGGCCGGGAGCGACAGGGTCTTCGCCTGCGTCACGATGCGAACCCGGTCGCCGTCGCGCTCGACGCGTGCGTGCAGCGCGTCGCGCCAGCGCACCGTCGACGAGCCGTCGAGCCGGGTCATCGCCGCGAGCGTGGCCAGCGGAGCCACCGGCTCGGGGCGGATGTCGCGCTCGAAGCGTCGGGCGAGCGCGTCGGCCGTGCCGGCGGCATCCGCTGCACCGATGAACTCCGTCAGGGCCTCGACGGTCTCGCGGAACACCTCGGCGAACTGCGCCGGATCGGCGACGTCGATGCCGAGCGGCAACGACGCGCGCAACCGCTCGCTCTCGTCGATGCGCGCGACGAGCGCGGAGACGACGTCGGCCCGCGTCGTCGTCGAGATGCCGACCGTGAGGTGCACCGACGTCGCGTCGCCGCCCGCGGTCGCCGAGTGGATCCACCCGCGCGGCAGGTAGAGCGCGTCGCCGGGCCGCAACACGGCGTCGACGACGGGCTCCCCGAGCGCGGCCTCGGCGACCTCGCCCGCATGCCCGCTCCACGGCTCGGAGGCGAGCGGATCCGGGTGCACGGGCGCGTGGATGCGCCAGTGCTTCTCGCCCGAGACCTGCAGCACGAACACGTCGTGCGTGTCGTAGTGCGGGTCGAAGCCCTGCGCCGACGGCGGGGTCACGTACGCGTTCACCTGCACCGGATGCCGCAGCTCGTCGGCGAGCCGACGCGTGAAGTCGATGATGGGCGGCCACAGCCGGTGCAGGCCCTGCAGCACGATCGTGGCGCCCTCGGCGAACCGTTCGAACACGCGGTCGCTCGCGACCTGGTCGCCCACCTCGGCCCCGTATCCGCCCGAGCCGGTGTACGCCGCGGCCGGGAGCACCGTGCCGTCGCGGGCCATGCGGATGAACGGGGTGCGCACCCCGCGCCGCGTGACGAGCTCGTCGACCGCGTCGGCGCCGAACAGGTCGTCGAACCCCGACGGCAGCTCGTGCGCGCGCGACAGCAGCGCCGAACGCGCCCACACCTCATCGGCGAACCGCTGCGCCGGGATCCCGATGCAGCGCGACAGCGCGGGCCGGGACTCCGGCCCGCGCTCCGCCGCCGCCATCAGGCCGATCCGTCGGCACCGCCGTCGTGCCCGTCGGGGTTCGCGCCGCCGTCGGCCGTTCCCTCGCCGGCATCCGCCGACCCGTCGGCACCGCCGTCGTGCCCGTTCGGGTTCGCGCCGCCGTCGGCCGCGCCCTCGCCGCCCCGGTCGGTCGAATCCGGCTCCGAGAGGTCCTGCCTGCCGTTCGCCGGCTCGGCGATGCCCTCGCGTCCGTCTTTCGGCTCGAGCGTGATGTCTTCGTCTCCGATGGACATGCCGTCCCCCTTCTCGAACACCGCGACCCCGTGCCGCGGTGCGTCTGCGGCCACGCTACCGAGCGGATGCCGCGCCCACGACGGGTTGACAGAGCGGGCCGGGCGACTCCGGGTCGCGGGGGCCGGGCGTGCGTCAGGCGGGCGCCGCGCCGCCCTCGAACCGGCTCGGGCCGCCGCCCTGCCCGAGCGCCGCCTCGATGCGCGGCAGGTGCTGCTCCTGCACGCCGGCGAGGTCGGCGAGCGGGTACCAGCCGACCTCCGTCATCTCGCCGTCGGCCGGATACGGCTCCCCCTCGACCCACGTGCAGCGGAAGACGAGGTCGAGGTAGTCGACCACGTCGCCGTTGCCGTACGTGATGCGGGGCATCTGGTGCACCCACGCGAGGCGGTCGACGCGGATGCGCACGGCGGCCTCTTCGAGCGCCTCGCGCACCGCGGCATCCGCCGGCTCCTCGCCCGGATCGACGATGCCCGTGATCGGGGTGAGGGCCCCGTTGTCGGAGCGGCGCCCGAGCAGCACCTCGTCGCCCCGCACGATGATCGCGGTCACCCCCACGAGCGAGAGCGGCGCGGTGCCGACGTGGCGGCGGAGTTCGAGCACGAAGTCTGGGGTGGCCATGCGCTCACGCTACGCGCTCCCCCGGCGGAGCCGCCCCGCGGAGCCGCCGGCGGAGCCGCCCCGCGGCACGGGCCCGCGCCGGAATCCCGCAGTACACGTGGAATCCGGATCGAACGGGACTCGGACGGCACAACGGGATTCCTGCGCACAGCGGATGCCGCGGCAGCACGTGCTGCCGCGGCATCCGCGGGTGTTCGGGGCCGGTGGCTAGCCTGCGGCCTCCGTGCGACGGCGACGCAGCGCGACCGCGCCCGCGCCGGCGCCGAGCAGGAGCAGGACGCCGGCGGCCCAGAGCCCGCCCGAGACCTCGGCGCCCGTGTCGGCGAGCCCGGTCGAGTCGCCCGTCGCCGCGGGGGCTGCACCGTCGGCGTCCGAGCCGTCGGATGCCGAACCGTCGGATGCCGCGACGACCGTGACCGGCGCCCAGCCGATCAGCGTGCCGTCGGCCGCCTGGATGACGACCTTGTGCTCGCCGGCGGGCAGCGCATCGGGCAGGGTCACCGTGACGACGCCGTCGAGTCCGACGGCGGCGGATCCGAGCAGCGTCGGCGTCGAGTACACCCACGCCCACACCGTCTCACCGGCGTGCGCGGTGCCCACGTCGACCGGCAGGGCCTCCCCCGGCCGGGCCGACGCCGGCGCGGTCACGCCGCCGCGGTTCGCGTCGGTCAGGAGCGACTCGTCGATCGGCGCCGGAGCGGAGCCCGGGTCCGTCGGGTCGGTCGGGTCCGTCGGGTCGGTCGGGTCCGTCGGGTCGGTCGGGTCGGTCGGGTCGATCGGGTCGACCGAGCCGGCGCCGGGCAGGGTGCCGCTGCGGAGCGCGCCGGGGCGCTCGCCGTCGGCGAACCACCAGACGGGGCGCGAGGTGACGAGCGAGGGGGCGGGCTCCGCCGAGCTCAGCGATGCCGGGGCGGTCGCGAAGCCCTCGTTGTTGAGGTTCGGCATGCCCGCCGGGCGCGCCACGTGCACGATCGCGGGCTCGGCGCCGGTGAACGCGATGCGCGCCGCCTCGCCTTCGCAGCCGTTGTCGCACACGGCCCAGAGCTCGCCGAGCACGGTGTCGTAGTCGAGCGCCATGACGCCGCCGAGGCCCGGGTCGATCGCGGCGATCTGCGCGAAGGAGCCGTCGGCGTTCAGCGCGTAGGCGTACACGACGCCGTTGTCCTCGACCGCGACGAAGAAGAGCCCGTCGCCGTGGCCGGGGTAGTCGGCGGGGTCGTAGACCGCACCCGTGTTCGCGTCGACGAGACCCGCGAGGTCGGCATCCGAGATCCACTCGACCGCCTCGAGGCCCGTGTTCGCGGCCACCTGCGGGAGCGAGGCCGTGAGGTCCCATTCCTGCGCGGCGACGACGTCGGGGCCGGGAGCCTCGGGGTCGACCGCGAGGATCGTGTTCTGGTTCACGCCCTTGTTCGCGTTGTCGCGTTCGGAGGCGATGTAGATGCGCCCGTCGCCGGCGGCCGTGATGCCCTCAGTGTCGGGGCCCGCCTTGCCGGGAGCGGCCGCGTCGCGCTGGAAGCGCACGCGCTTGCCCTCGCTCCACCCGTCGGCGAACGCGACGCCGCCGTCTGCCTCCGCGTCGAGCTTCCAGAACGTGCCCGTGCCGTTGTCGACCGCCCAGAGCACGACCCCGTCGGCCGTCTGCTGGGTGTCGAGCCCCGACGAGTCCTCGATGAACATCGCGGCCTCGTCGACCACCGTCACCTCGGCCGAGCCGGGCCACGCAACCGCGACCGGCTCGGTCGGGTCCGTCGGGTCCGTCGGGTCCGTCGGGTCGGTGCCGCACGCGTTGGCCGCGCCCTTCGTCGACGTCTCGCTCTCCCCGAACTCGCCGGTGCCGTCGGGGCAGCGTGCCCACGTGACGGCGGCGTGCGCCGACCAGCCGTACTCGGCGACCGTGAGCCCGGCCGCATTGCGGACGGTCGCGACATCCGCCCCGCCCAGGCCGAACGAGAAGTCGGTCGCGCCGTCGAAGACGTAGCGCTCACCGGCGGCGAGCACGGTGCCGGATGCCACGGGCGTGACGTCGGCGGCATGACCGACCGGGTCGTTGTCCATGAGGGTCCAGCCCGAGAGGTCGACGGGCGTCGTGCCGGTGTTGACGACCTCGACCCAGTCGGTCGCGTCGCCGTTGGACTCGACCTCGTTGATCGCGATCGCGGGCAGCACGCAGTCGTTCGCGGCACCGGGCGTCACGCGGGCGAGCGCGAAGTCGCCCGTCGCGTCGGGGCAGCGGGCGTAGCTCGCCGCGGCCTCGTCGCCGTCGATGGCCGGGTGGCCGTTCCACGAGGTCTCGTCGAGCAGCGTCGCGGTGCGGTCGTACAGGCGGATCGAGTCGGACCCGCCGATGCCGATCGCGGCCTGGAACTCGAGCGGGGCGCCCGCGGCATCCGCACCGATGGCGGATGCCTCGACGACGAGACGCTCACCCGCGGCGATCGAGGTGCCGGCGGCGAAGAACCACCGGTGGTCGTCGCTGTTGTCGCGCACCTCATAGCCGCCGAGGTCGAGGGCGGCGGTGCCGGGGTTGATGAACTCGATCCAGTCGGCCGGGCCGGAATCGACCTCGTTGATGAGCACCGAACCGGGCGTCGCCGGCGGCTCGGGCTCGTCGCAGAGGTTCGCCGCGCCGAGCGTGACCGCCGTCGCGTGGGCCCAGTCGCCGCCGTCGGCGCAGCGCGACCAGTCGGCGAGCGGCGCGGTCGCCGCGTAGGCGTACGAGTCGACGACGGCGTCGGCCGCGTCGACGAGCACGACCTCGTCGCCCTTGCCGAGCCCGAACGGGAACCCGAGCGGCGTCGCGTCCTTCGCCAGCACGAGGAATCCGCCGGACGCGAGCGTCGTGCCCGCCGGGATCGTGCCCCGCTCGGAGCGCTTGTCGTCCATGACGGCCCAGCCCGACACGTCGACGGCGGCGGATGACGCGTTGAACAGTTCGATCGAGTCGACCGTGCCATGCGAGGCGGTGTCGTAGACGATCTCGTTGACGACGACGCCGGCGGCTGCGCCGTCTGCGGCGAGCGCCGCGCTCGGCAGCGCGAGCAGCGCTGCGCCGGACGCGACGGCGACGGCCGTGAACATCGCGGAGGCGCGGCGGATGGATGGGGAGGACGGCATGGAGGCGCTCCTGACGAGGGGTGAGGGGTCGCCGTCCACTCGACCGCTCGGCGCTGAACGGGAGGTGGCTCCACGGTGAACCGCCGGGGACCGCCCCGTGTCGAGGCGGTGCAGCGCCGTCAGTCGCCGAAGCCCGAGCCCGCCCCGGCGCCGCAGAGCCGCCGGCGAACCCAGTTCGCGGCATCCGCCTGCTCGAGCACGCCGGACCTGATCAGGCCGACGAACTCGATCGCCTCGGCGCTCAGCCGGCCATCGGCGGTGCCGGGGCCGTCGCGCAGCACATGCGTCGTCAACCAGCCGGAGAGGCGCCCGCCGATGCGCACGGTCACCGCGACGGTGCCCGCGAAGTGACGGGCCTGGCCGTCGGTGTCGTCGTCGACCCGCGCCCGGAACCCGCGGCCGCGCAGCCGGTTGCTGCCGCCCGAGGCGGCGTCGGTGATCCACAGCGGCCCGCGGCGCACGCCGCCGACGCGACCGAGCTCCTTCAGGAACCGACGGTTCGAATACCCGCGCTCGGCGAGTCGCTCGATCGATTCCGCGAGGGCGGCGCAGGCGTCCATCCCCCAACCGTACGACGTGGGCCGGAGGGTCAGAGGCCCTCGGCGATCTCCTTGATCGCGGCGAGGCGGCGATCCCACTGGGCGCCGATGGTCTCGAGGCTGCGCGCGGTGTCGCTCAGCTGCGCGCCGATCACGCGGAAGCGGACCTCTCGGCCCACCCGCACGGGTTCGACGAGACCGACCTCCTGGAGCACGACGAGGTGCTTGGCGATGGCCTGCCGGCTCACGGGCAGACGCCCGGCGAGGGCGGACGCCGACGCGTCGCCCTCGCCGAGCGCGGCCAGGATGGACCAGCGGGTCTCGTCGCCCAATGCGGCGAACACCGGGACCAGCGTTCCGCTCGTCACGCGTCGCCCTCGAGCAGGGCGACGAGCTTGTCGAGTTCGGAGACCCAGCCCTCGGCGTGGTCGAGCATGTTCGAGCGGGGGTCGGAGGTGGCGTCGAATCCGGTCTCGACGACGGTCAGCTCGGTGCCGTCGGCCACGGCCTCGAGCGTGAAGGTGAAGACCGTCGACCGCTCGCCGACCTCGGCGGGCAGTTCGCCCGCGGCGTCGTCGTTGCCCCAGCGGTACGAGATGCTGCGCGGCGCGTCGACCGCCTCGATGACGAGCGGCACGCGCCCGTAGTTCTCGAACGTCAGGCTCCCCCTGGCGCCGGGCCCGGAGCCGTCGAGCTCCGCCTTCCCGAACCAGCGGCTGATGTGCTCGGGTTCGGTGATGGCCTGCCACACCCGCTCGACGGCGGCGCCGATGCGGATGGTGCGGCGCACCGTGTAGGCGGCTTCGTCGATGACGGATGCCTCGTTGTCGGTCATGCTCACGATGATCGTTCCTTTCGATGAGAGGTGCAACTCTTCGGTTGCTTCTTGCTGCAACCCCAGAGTTGCACATACTTCCTGCCGATGCAACCGTGAAGTTGCATGTGGGCGCGACCGTCGCCCGCGTGCGTCGGCGCCGACGGCTGACATCCGGGCCACGGCGGCGTAGCGTGTGCCGGGTACGGCGCCGGCCCCGGCGCCGCCGAACGAGGAGGTCACCGATGGCGCAGCTCTCGCCCATCCAGCCGTGCCTGTGGTTCGACGACCAGGCGCGCGAAGCCATGGAGTACTACGTCGAGGTCTTCCCGAACTCGCGCATCGACTCGATCGAGCCGTACCCCGACGAGTCGCTCGACGAGCACTTCGAGGGCATGTCGCAGAAGGTGCTGAACGGGCGGTTCACCCTGAACGGCGTCGGCTTCGTGTGCCTCGACGGCGGGCCGCTCTTCACGTTCAACGAGTCGATCTCGTTCGTCGTGCAGTGCGCCGACCAGGCCGAGATCGACCACTACTGGTCGAAGCTCTCGCACGTGCCCGAGTCCGAGCAGTGCGGCTGGTGCAAGGACCGCTTCGGCATCAGCTGGCAGATCGTGCCCGCGAACATGGGCGAGCTGATCCGGCGGCCCGAGCAGATCCAGACGATGATGCGTCAGAAGAAGATCGTCATCGCCGAGCTCGAGAACGCCTGATCGGATGCCGCGGGGCCGGCGCCGCGGCATCCGGTCGGCCCGCGGCATCCGCTCGGCCCGCGGCATCCGCCACCGTGCTCAGCGGCCGTTGACCTTCTCGATGCGCAGCTCGAGGACGACCCGGTCGGCCTTGTCATCGGGAGCCTGCTGCTCGGGGTTGCCGTAGCGCTTGCCGAGGTGCACGTAGAACGCGCCCTCGGGGTCGGGCGTGACCGTCGCGAGCCGCCCGCGCACCTCGACGTAGCGC
Source organism: Agromyces terreus (assembly GCF_009749465.1). Lineage (GTDB taxonomy): Bacteria > Actinomycetota > Actinomycetes > Actinomycetales > Microbacteriaceae > Agromyces > Agromyces terreus. The sequence continues at coordinate 124,080 of NZ_WBIS01000003.1, read as the reverse complement.
AGCGGGTTCTCGGGGTCGAGCGCCTCGAGCGTCATGTGCGGGTTCTGCTGCAGGTTGCGGTACTTCGCGCGCTTCGTCGTGTGCGTGAAGCGGATGACGCCCGCGTCGGCGTCGAGTTCGAACCACATCGGGTTCACCTGCACGGAGCCGTCGGGCCGCACGGTCGCGAGGTGCCCGAAGACGGGGGCGTTCAGGATGCGGGCGGCGTGCTCGTCGAGTTCGATCGTCATGCCACCAGTCAACCGCACGCGCGGCGCCCACGCCCGCCTCCGCTCGCGCCGCCGCGGGTTCTCGACCCGAAATCGGCGCCTGAGTGCCGAATCGGCGGCACCGTTTGCGCACTCACGCGCCGATTCCGCACTCGGGCGGTCAGATCTCGGTGTGCGCGGCGGCCGCCCTGCGGTAACGGTCGGCGTAGACCCCAAGCAGGTCGCGCAGCTCGGGCGGCGACTCGACCGTGAAGTCCATGCCGAGCATGCCGATATACGCGGCGACCGTGTCGAGGCTGTCGGCGCCGGTGAAGGAGCATCGATTCGTCGGCCGAGATCTCTTCGACGATGCCGAACGCCGGATGGATGCGATCGAGCACCGCGGATGCCGCGGCCGCCACGCGCAGGCGGGCGTGCACCGGCTCGCCGGCGACATCGCGGCGTTCTTCGCCTCGCGGCGCTGAGGCGTCACGCGCGGTCCACCCCTGGCGGAGGAATCCCGTTGTCGCGCCGGAATCCGATTCGCACGGGATTCGGATGCCGCAACGGGATTCCCGGGCGTGGTGGGCCGGGCGGAGCGGGCCGGGCGTCAGAGCTCGAGCGTGTAGAAGACGCTGTTGGGGTCGAGCACGTACGAGCCGAACGGCGGGCACACCGAGAATCCCGCCTTCTCGTAGAGCGAGCGGGCGGGCGCGAAGAACGGTTCCGTGCCGGTCTCGAGGCTGACGCGGGCGTAGCCTCGGGCGCGCGCCTCGTCGAGGACGTGCTCGAGCAGGCGGCGACCGAGGCCGCGGCCTCGCGCCGCGGCATCCGCTCGCATGGACTTGAGCTCGCCGTGCACCGGCGAGAGCTCCTTCAGCGCGACGCAGCCGAGCACCGCGGCGCCTGCCCCCTCGCCGTCGGAGACCGCCCAGAACGTGACCGTCGGGTCGGCCAGGCCGCCCACATCGAGCGCGTGCACGCTCTCGGCGGGCGAGGTGGCGTGCATGTCGGCGAGGTGGTCTTCGAGCAGGCGCAGCACGCGCGGGTCGGCGAGGTCGGCGAGGTCGATCACGAGTTCGGGCACCCGACTATTCTGCGACGACCGGATGTCGCGGGTGTTTCACGGGTCGGTGCGGGCTGGCGGATGCCGCGACACGCCGCCGTGCGCGGGCGGCACGCCGCGGCATCCGAAGGTCTTCAGCCCAGCGTGACCGGGCCGGCTACAGCGCCCCCGTCGCCGGCGTCTCGCGCACGCGCCCGCCGCCCTCGAAGACGAGCAGCCGGTCGGCGAGCTTGTCGACGAAGAAGCGGTCGTGCGACACGACGACGACGGCGCCCGGGAAGTGGGTGAGCGCGCGCTCCATGACCTGGGTCGACGTGATGTCGAGGTGGTTGGTGGGCTCGTCGAGCACGATCACCGCGGCGCCCGAGAGCAGGCACTGGGCGATCGCGACGCGCGCCCGTTGCCCGCCCGAGAGGGTGCCGATCTTCTGCTGCAGGTCGGCCTCGGAGAACTGCAGCATCGCGAGGAACCGGTTGACCGACTTCTTCGTCGCGGTGAACGCGAGCGAGTCGGGGTAGGCGTTCACGGCGTGGCCGACCGAGTCGGCGAGGTCGAGCTCGGCGTACACCTGGTTGTACGACACGAACCGGGCGCCCTTCGCCCAGCGCACGGTTCCGGCATCCGCCTCGGTGACGCCCGTGAGCACGTCGAGCAGCGTCGACTTGCCCGAGCCGTTCGAGCCGAGCACCGCGACCCGGTCGCCGCGCTTGAGGTCGAACGAGACGCCCTCGAAGAGCGGCTCGCCGCCGAATCCCTTGGTCAGGCCGGTGACGGTGAGCAGGTCGTTGCTGACCCGCAACCCGTCGTAGATGCCCGTGATGATCTGGTCGATGGGGCGCGGCGCCCGTCGCTTCTTGATGTCGGCGAGCCGGCGGGCGACCGCGTTCGACGGGTTGCGGGCGGCCTCGCGGCGTGCGGCCGACGCGGCCTGCTCGTAGGCCAGCAGCTCCTCCTCGTGGGCGAACTGCTTCTCGAGCATCTTCAGCCGCGACTGCTTCGCGTGCACGTAGGCCGAGTAGTCGCCCTCGTACTCCTGCAAGCGGTAGTTCTCGACCTCGATGATGCGGGTGACGACCCCGTCGAGGAACTGCCGGTCGTGCGAGACGACGAGCACGGCGCCGGCAAAGCCCTGGAGCCAGTTCTCGATCCACTTGACGCCGTCGAGGTCGAGGAAGTTCGTGGGCTCGTCGAGCAGCAGCACGTCGGGCGACTGGATCAGGATCTGCGCGAGCGCGGCCCGGTTGCGCCATCCGCCCGACAACCGCCCGACGGGCAGGGCGCGGCGCTCGGAATCGAAGCCGAGGCGCGTGAGCACCGTGTCGATGGTGGTCTCGTAGGTCCAGCCGCCGATGTGGTCCATGCGCTCGAACAGCTCGCCCTGCTCGGTGAGCAGGCGCGTCATCTCGTCGTCGCCCATGGGTTCGGCCAGCGCCGTGCCGATCTCGTCGAGGCGCGCCTGCGTCTCGTGCACGTCGGCGAAGTGCGCGCTCAGCGTCTGCTGGATGGACTGCTCGCCGTCGAGCTCGGAGAACTGCGAGAAGTAGCCGATGGTCGTGCCGAGGGTCACGTCGCGGGTGCCGCTGGTGGGTTCGCGCCGGCCGAGCACGACCTCGAGCAGGCTCGTCTTGCCCGTGCCGTTCTTGCCGATGAGGCCGACGCGGTCGCCGGCCTTGAGCTTGAGGAACGCCTCCTTCAGCACGGGGCGCCCGTCGAACTCGATGCCGACGTCGTTCAGGCGGATCAGGCTCACGACGCGGCTCCCCGCGGCGAGAACTCGAGCACGACGCGGCGCTTCAGCGCCCCGGTGAGGCGCGAGGTCGCGGTGAGCGCCCAGTAGAGGAACCCGTACTTGCGGCCGAAGACGCGGTAGGCGCGGGTCGCGAACTCGAGTTCGCCGTCGACGATGCGTGCGGAGAGCGGATGCCACGGGCCCGACACCTCGCCGCGCATCGAGCAGGCGGCGAGCTCGACATCCGCGTTCCGGCGGATGCGCTTGACCTTGTAGGTCGTCTCGTCGGTGAAGGCGAGCAGCCGCCCCTCGACGGAGGCGACCCAGACGGGCGTGTCGACGTGCCCGCCGTCGCGCTTGAAGCTGCGCAGGCTCACGTAGGTCTCGTCGCCGAGGGCGCGCATGGCGGGCTCGGCGAGCGGGGCGGGTTCGGCGAGCGGGGCGGGCTCGGCGGACGGCTCCCGGGGCGTCGACTCGGACTCGGGCAGCTCGGACTCGGGCATTGGATCCTCTCAGATGCGGCTTCGCGGGCCGCGCACGACTCTAGCCGCCGCCGCTGACGTTGGGTTGCGTTGCGTTGCGCCCGAGCGGATGTCGGCGGGCGGCGGTAGCGTCGGAGAACCGTCGACGAGGGGAACACGATGACCGACGACCGCACCGCCGCGCTCGAACTGCTCCGCACGCGTCTCAGCGGCACGCTCGTGCTGCCGGGCGAGCCCGACTACGACGCGGCACGCTCACCGTGGAACCTCAGCGTCGACCAGCACCCTGCGGCGGTCGTCGTGCCGGCCGACGTCGACGAGGTGCGGGCCGTCCTCGCGACGGCTGCGGAGGCCGGCCTCGGGGTGACGACCCAGCCCAACGGTCACGGCGCCGACGACGACCTCGAGGGCGTCGTCCTCATCCGTCCGTCGGCCTTCGACGAGATCACCGTCGACGTCGAGGCACGGGTGCTGCGCGTCGGCGCCGGCGTCAACTGGGGTGCGGCGCTGCAGGCGCTCGACGGCACCGGGCTCATCGCGCTCGCCGGGTCGAACCCCGAGGTCAACGTCGTCGGGCTCGCGATCAACGGCGGCCACTCGATGTTCAGCAGGCGCCACGGGCTCACGGCCCGCTCGATCGTCGCCGTCGATCTCGTCGACGCCGCGGGCGGGCTGCGCCGCGTCACCGATGCCGACGACGGAGAGCTCATGTGGGCGCTGCGCGGCGGAGGCGGGGGGTTCGGCGTCGTCACGGCGATCGAGCTCGCCCTGCACGAGGGTTCCGAGCTGTTCGGCGGCTCCCTCGTGTTCCCGGTCGAGGCGGCGGTTCCCGTCATCTCGGCCGCGTTCGCGCTGGCCCGAGACGTGCCCGAGCTGGGCCTCGACATCGGCATGATGCAGTTCCCCGACCTGCCGGTGATGCCGCCCCACCTTCGCGGGCGCATCGTCGCCTCGATCGCACTCGTGCACGTCGGCGACGAGATGACCGGCCGCGGGTACGCCGACCGGCTGCTCGCCGTCGCCGAGCCCATCGCGAATTCGCTCACGACGTTCACGATCGGCGCGCTCGCCGCGGTCGCCGGCGAACCCGTCGATCCGATGCCGACGGCCGATTTGGGTGCGGCCATCGGCGCCGACGACGACGCGTTCGCGGCGGAGTTCGTCGAGGCGTTCCTCGCTGGAGCCGAGCGGGGTCTCCTGCGCTGCGGCCTGCGGGCCATGGGCGGCGCGACCGCCGAGGGGCAGGGCGCCGAGCTCGCGGCCGTCGGTGCGATCCGTGCGCCCCTGCTGCTCAGCGCGGGAGTGCTGCTGATGAACCCGGCCATCGACCCGGTCGCGGCGCTGCAACCGCTGCGAGCGCTCGTCGAGCGGCACGGCGTGCACGGCGGAGTGCCCTCGATGCTCGGCCCTGGCCCGCTCGCCGACGCTTACGGGCCCGCCGTGCTCGATCGGCTCGCCGAGGTGAAGCAGCGGGTCGACCCCTCGGGGCTCGTCCGCGGAAACCGCGCGATCCGCGCGAGCTGAGACGGCGCCGCTCCCGGCGTGCGCTCAGCCCTCGTCGAGGAACGCGATCGCGCTCTCGCGGAACTCGCGCGAGACGGGCGCGTTGAAGTGGTGCCGCCCGGGCAGTTCGACGAATCGGCTGCCGGGGGTGGCATCCGCCAGGGCCCGCGAGCGCTCCAGGATCGCGTCCTCGCTGCCGGTCGCGAACAGCACCGGCTGCGTCGGCGGGTTCGAGGGGTCGGGGTCGGCGTCCTCCACGAGCCGCATGCCCTCGGCGAGCGCGATGAGGGCGCGCAGGTCGTTTCCGGGAACGCGCTCGGTCAGCGTGACGTAGTTGCGGGTGACCTGGTCCTCGACGGCGGTGCCGTGATCGACGTAGGCGCGCGCCTGATCGATCTGGAGGCGCGCGAGCGGCCGCCCGTCGGGGATGCCGCCGAGCACCGCCCGGTCGACGCGCTCGGGGTGCGCGACCGCGACCTGCCAGCCGACGCGGGCCCCGAGCGAGTAGCCGGCGTAGTGCACGCTGTCGAGCAGGTAGGTGTCGAGCACCGTGACGATGTCCTCGACGAAGAGGTCCATGACGTAGGCGCGGTCCAGGTACGGCTTGTCGCTCGCCCCGTGCCCGCGCTGATCGATCGCGAGCACCCGGTAGCCGGCCCTCGTGAGGTCGCGCACCCAGCCCGTGTTCACCCAGTTGTCGCGCGCGCTCGACGCGAACCCGTGCACGAGCAGAACCGTGTCGGCGGTGTCGTCGCCCCACGAGTACGTCGCGATGCGACGCCCGTTGGTGCTCATGACGAACTGCGGGTCGGGAACCTCGGTGATGCCGGGGATGTCGGGGATGCCGGTGGCCATACGGCCCATCATGCCGTCATTCGCAATTCAGGATGGCGCGCGCGTGTCGCGGCGCGCCATGCGCCAACACGCCGGGCGACACGTGCGCCATCCTGAATTGCGTGGGCTGGGCCGGGCGGGGCGGGCACGGCCCGGGTGGCCCGGGCGGAGCGGGCACAGCTTGGGCGGCCCGGCTCAGTCGAGATGGAAGACCTCGGGGATCTCCATCCACCACTCGCCCTCGGCGCGCTCGGCGAACGGACGCTGGAGCGGCTCGCACACCGACCACCAGCGCTGCGTCTCGGGGTCGGCGGCGATCGCCGCCATGTCGGCCTCGAGGTCGTCGCCGACGTACTCCATGTAGGAGAAGAGCTCGTCGCCGTGGCGGTAGATCGAGTAGTTGCGCACGTTGCTCGCGGTGAGGCGTTCGAGCACCGCGGGCCAGACCTCGGCGTGCAGGCGCTCGTACTCCTCGCGGTGCTCGGGCGGCAGTCCGATGACCGACGCGAGGCGCTTCACGAGCGGGCTCCGGCGGGGCGGGGCCGCAGGTGCGAGACGCCGCCGTCGACGTCGAGCGCGGTGCCCGTGGTCGACACCGAGCGCGGGCTCGCGAGGTACGCGATCGCGGCGGCGACCTCCTCGGGGGCGACCATCTTGCCGGTGGCCTGCCGTGCGTCGAGGGCGGCGCGCTCGGCGACGGGATCGGCGAAGCCCTGCAGCATCCGATCGACGAAGGGGGTGTGCACCGTGCCGGGGCAGACGCAGTTGACGCGGATGCCCTCGGCGACGTGGTCGGTGGCCATCGCGTAGGTGAGGGCGAGCACGGCGCCCTTCGACGCGGAGTACAGGGCGCGCTGCGGCAGGCCGTTGAGCGCGGCGATCGAGCAGACGTTCACGACGGATGCCGCGTCCGAACGCCGCAGCCACGGCAGCGCCGCCGTGGTGACGCGGGCCATGCCGATGACGTTGACGTCGAGCACGCGGGTCCATTCGGCGTCGTCGTTCTCGGCGACGGTGCCGACGGCGCTGATGCCGGCGTTGTTCACGAGGATGTCGACGCCGCCGAAGCGCTCGGCGACCGCGGCGACGGCCGCCTCGACCGACGCGCGGTCGGTGACGTCGGCCGTGAAGCCGACGAGGGGTTCGGGCAGGCCGTCGAGGGCGCGATCGAGCACGGCCACCGCGGCGCCGCGTCCGGCGAGCTCCTTCGCGGTCGCGAGGCCGATGCCCGACGCGCCGCCCGTGACGATCGCGACGAGGCCGGCGAACTCGCCCGCGCCGCTCATGCCTGCACCAGCTTCTGGCTCGCGCGGCCGAGGCCGTCGATCTCGAGGTCGACGACGTCGCCGGCCCGCAGGTACGGGTTGCCCTCGATGCCCAGCGCGACGCCCGCCGGCGTGCCGGTGTTGATGAGGTCGCCGGGGCGCAGCACCATGAACTGGCTGAGGTACCAGATCACGTGCGCGACGGAGAAGAGCATGTTCGCGGTGCTGCCGGCTTGGCGAGGCGTGCCGTTGACCCAGAGGCGCAGGCCGAGCGCCTGCGGGTCGGCGACGTCGGCGGCCGGCACGAGCACCGGGCCGAGCGGGTTGAACGTCTCGCAGCTCTTGCCCTTGTCCCACTGGCCGCCGCGCTCGAGCTGGAACTCGCGCTCCGAGACGTCGTGCGAGACCGCGTAGCCCGCGACGTGCGCGAGCGCCTCGTCGGGCGAGGCGAGGTAGCGCGCGGTCGTGCCGATGACGACGCCGAGCTCGACCTCCCAGTCGGTCTTCACCGAGTTCCGCGGAATGAGCACGTCGTCGAACGGGCCGACGACCGTCGACGGGTCCTTCATGAAGATCACGGGCTCGGCGGGCAGCGCTGCCCCGGTCTCTTCCGCGTGGTCGCGGTAGTTCAGGCCGATGCAGACGACCTTGCCGGGCGCGGCGATGGGCGCGCCGACGCGCAGGCCGCCGGCGCCGTCGAGCTCGGGCAGCGTGTCGAGCGCTGCGGCGACACGGGCGATGCCGTCGGCCGCGAGGAACGCGCCGTCGAAGTCGGCGGTGAGCGAGCGTGCGTCGAGGGCGCGGTCGCCGACGCGCACGACGGGGATCTCGGAGCCGGCGTCGCCCAGTCGGGCGAGGGTGAACGGTTCGGTCATGGGGTGCCTTTCGATCGGGAGGTGCTGCGGGGAAGTCGGGGTCGGTGCGGGGAAGTCGGGGTCGGTGCGGGTCAGTCGGCGAGCGAGTAGAAGCGGCGGGCGGTGCCCAAGAGGATGTCGGCGCGTTCCGCGTCGCCGAGTTCGTCGAAGAGCTGCGACATGCCCCGCCAGACGCGGGTGTAGCCGCCCGCGATGAGCGAGACGGGCCAGTCGCCGCCGTACATGAGCCGGTCGGCGCCGAAGGCGTCGAGGGCGTGGTCGAGCACGGGGCGCACGGCGTCGACGGTCCAGCCGGCCGGGTCGCCGGTCGCGGCGTAGAGGCCCGAGACCTTGGCGTGCACGCGCGGGTTCTCCGCGACCGCGGCGATCAGCGAGGCCCAGGGCTGCCAGGCGCCGGTGCCGAACGCGTCGTCGACGCCGATCGGCGGTTTGTTGAGGTGGTCGATGACGAGGTCGAGTTGCGGATGCCGCGCCGAGATCTCGAGCACGGCCTCGAGGTGCTCGGGCAACACGCCGACCACGTCGAACGGCACGCCGGCCGAGGCAAGCAGGCCGAGGCTCTCGTCGACGTCGGGGCGGCGCAGCCAGTGCGGGTCGGACCGGTCCTGGATCAGGTTGCGCACGCCGCAGAACAGCGGCCGCCGTCGCAGCTCGGCGAGGCGTTCGGCCGCCCGCGCCGGGTCGTGCAGGGGCACGTAGCCGACGATGCCGCGCACGACGGGCGTGCCGTCGGCGGCGGACTGCGCGGCGACCTCGAACATGTGGTCGGTCTCGTCGTCGTTGTCGGCGGCCTGCACGAGCACGGTGCCGGTCACGCCGGCCGCGGCGAACTCGGGCAGCACCTCGCGCATCTCGATCGTGCGGTGCAGCACGCCGGCCTCGGGCGTGAGCCACGCGTACTCGGCGCGTTCGAGGTTCCAGACGTGCTGGTGGGCGTCGATGATCTCGGTCATGCGGACTCCTGTCCAATTGATCTGACGAATTCACGTACCGGCTGCCTGCGGTCGCCTAGGCTGTGCCCATGACGAGCGAGCACGCCCTGCCGGACGGCGCCCCCGCGGCATCCGACCCTGCCGACGGCCCCGCGCGATCGCGCGCTCAGGTCGTCATCGACGGCATCCGTCAGATGATCACGAGCGGCGAGCTCACCGCAGGGTCGCGCCTGCCGATCGAGCGCGAGCTCGGCGCGAGGCTCGGCGTCTCGCGCGGGCCGTTGCGCGAGGGCGTGCGCGCGCTCGTGATCCTCGGCATCCTCGAGACCCGGCAGGGCGACGGCACCTACGTGACCTCGCTCGACGCGGCGCGCCTGTTCGAGCCGCTCGGCATGCTCGCCGAACTCCAGAGCCCCGAGAACAGCGTTCACCTGCTCGGCGTGCGACGCGTGCTCGAACCCGAGGCGGCCGCGCACGCGGCGCTGCGCATCGGCGACGAGGAGCTCGAGGAGGCCGGCCGCATCCTCGACCGCGGCGAGGCGCTCCTGGCCGACGACGAGATCGACCTCGAGGGCACGATCGACGTCGACACCGAATTCCACCGGCTCATCGCCACGGCGAGCGGCAACCCCGCGTTCGCGGCCATCATCGACGCGCTCGTGAGCCGCACGGCCCGCGCCCGCATGTGGCGCGCGATCCACCAGCACGACGCCGTGCACGCCACGCAGCGCGAGCACCGCGCCATCCTCGACGCACTCGCGGCACACGACCCCGACCGGGCGCGCATCCGCATGCAGGTGCACGTGCTCGGGGTCGAGGAGTTCACGGCGAGCCAGTTCGGCGGCGCCGAGGGCGAGGCGGAGGCCGCGGCATCCGCCCTCGCCGACGACGAACCCGCGGCGTCCTGACGAAGTACCGCGCGGGGGGCGCGTCTCAGGCATCGCGCAGCAGTCCCCGCTCGATGAGGCTCGCCCAGAGCTCGTCGGGCACGTCGACGGCCGCGCGCTCGATGGTCTGGTCGACCTGGTCGGCGGTGCGCATGCCGACGACGACCGAGACGACCGACGGATGCCGCAGCGCGAACGCGAGCGCCGCCTCGGGCAGGCTGACACCGAACCGCTCGCACACGTCGGCGATCGCGTTCGCCCGTGCGATGACCTCGGCCGGCGCCTGCGCGTAGTCGTAGCGCGCGTCGGCCGGCGGGCGGGGGCGCGAGAGCAGCCCCGAGTTGTAGACGCCGGCGGCGACGATGCCGACCCCGCGCTCGGCCGCCGCGGGCAGCAGGTCGTCCACCGCGCCCTGCTCGAGCAGCGTGTAGCGGCCGGCGAGCATGACGAGGTCGATGTCGTGGCGCAGCACGAACTCGGCGGGCATGGCCGACTGGTTCATGCCCGTGCCGACCGCGCGCACGACGCCCTCGTCGCGGAGTTCGATGAGCGCGGGGATCGCGGTCGCGTGCGCCTCGGGCCCGTGCTCGTCGGGGTCGTGCAGGTAGGCGATGTCGATGCGATCGGTGCCGAGCCGCTCGAGGCTCTCGTCGATCGAGCGGCGGATGCCGTCGCGGGTGAGGTCGAACCGCCGATGCTCGGTCGCCGGCACGTCGAAGCCCTCGTCGTCGCGGGCGACCCCGTCGTACGACTCGTTCGGCACGATGAGGCGGCCGACCTTGGTCGAGAGCACGTACTCGTCGCGCGGGTGCGAGGCCAAGGCTGCCCCGAGCCGTCGTTCGGAGAGGCCGAGACCGTAGTGGGGGGCGGTGTCGAAGTACCGGATGCCGCGGTCGAACGCCGTGGCCACGGCGGCGGCGGCCTCGTCGTCGGTCGTTGCCCTGGCCAGGTTGCCGAGCTGCGCGGCGCCGAAGCCGAGTTCGGTGAGCGACAGGCCGGACGGCAGCGTGCGACTCTTCATCGAGTTCCTCCAGGCGTGAGAGCGGATTCCTAAAGGTTAGATGATTTCGGGCACTGTGGCTATTCGTCTGGCATAATCGGTGCGATGCGGGCCGATTGGTCTCCTCAATCCGCCCATCGATTGGAGGATCAATGCTGACCGCCGCGTACACGGGCCATCGGACCATCGACGTCATCGAGGCCGAGCCGCAGCCGCCGGCCGCGGGGCAGGTGCGCATCCGCGTCGCCTACGTCGGGCTGTGCGGCACCGATCTGCACATCCTGCACGGCAGCATGGACGCCCGGGTGCAGACACCCCTCGTGTTCGGCCACGAGATGAGCGGCACGGTCGACGCGCTCGGCGAGGGCGTGGTCGGGTGGGAGGTCGGTCAGCCCGTCACCGTCATGCCGCTCGCGTGGGACGGCACCTGCCCCGCCTGCCTCGCGGGCAACGAGCACATCTGCCAGAACCTCGACTTCATCGGCATCGACTCTCCCGGCGCGCTGCAGGCCTTCTGGAACGTGCCGGCCGACGTGCTCGTCGCCCTGCCCGACGGCGTCGCCCTCGACGCGGCCGCGCTCGTGGAGCCCGTCGCGGTGGCCGTGCACGACGTGCGCCGCGCCGAGATCACGGGCGGCGAGAAGGCGGTCGTCATCGGCGGCGGCCCGATCGGGGTGCTCATCGCGACCGTGGCCCGTGCATTCGGCGCCGAGGTCGCCGTGATCGAGCTCGACCCCGCCCGGCGTGCGCAGATCGCGGGCCTCGGCTTCGCGACCCTCGACCCCCGCGAGACCGACCAGGTCGCCTGGGTCGAGGAGTGGACCGGCGGAGCAGGTGCGGATGTCGTGTTCGAGGTGTCCGGTGCCGCGCAGGCCGTGCTCGGCGCGACCTCGCTCGCCAAGGTGCGCGGCACGCTCGTCGTCGTCGCGATCCACCCGACGCCGCGCGAGATCGACCTGAAACGTGTGTTCTGGCGGGAGCTGCGCATCCTCGGCGCTCGCGTCTACCGTCGCACCGACTTCGAGCGCGCGGTCGAGCTCGTCGCCGACGGCACCATCCCGAGCGACCTGCTCATCACGAAGATCGTGCCGCTCGCCGAGACGCAGGCCGCGTTCGAGGACCTCGAGGCCGGGCGGGCGATGAAGGTGCTCGTCGACGTGCAGGTCGGGCAGGAGGCATCCGCATGAGCGCCCTCTTCGACCTCACCGGCACGACCGCCGTCGTCACGGGCGCCAAGCGCGGCATCGGCTTCGCGATGGCCGAGGCCCTCGCCGAGGCGGGCGCCGACATCATCGGGGTGAGCGCCACGATCGAGCCCGAGGGCAGCGCGATCGGCTCCGCCGTCGAGGCGCACGGACGCCGGTTCGAGGCCCGCACCGTCGACTTCGCCGACCGCGAGGCCGTGGTGGCGCTCGGCGAGGAGTTCCGCGCCCGCGAGATCGGGGTGCTCGTGAACAACGCCGGCACCATCGAGCGGGCGCCCGCCGCGGAGCATCCGCTCGAATGGTGGGACCGCGTCGTCGAGGTCAACCTCTCGAGCCAGTTCGTGCTGACGCAGGCCGTCGGCAACGGCATGCTCGAACGGGGCCGCGGCAAGGTCATCTTCACGGCGAGCCTGTTGAGCTTCCAGGGCGGCATCAACGTGCCCGGCTACGCGGCGGCCAAGTCGGGCGTCTCGGGCCTCGTGAAGGCGCTCGCCAACGAGTGGACCGCGCGGGGCGTGACCGTCAACGGCATCGCCCCCGGGTACATCGCGACCGACAACACGCAGAACCTGCGCGACGACCCCGAGCGCTCGAAGGCGATCCTCGACCGCATCCCCGCGGGTCGATGGGGCCGCGCGGACGACCTCGCCGGCGCGACCGTGTTCCTCGCCTCCCCCGCGTCCGACTACGTGTCGGGCATCATCCTGCCCGTCGACGGCGGGTGGCTCGGGCGCTGAGCGGCAAGCTCAGTCGTTGATCCGTCGATCTTTGCCCGACTCGGCGCCCCGAAGGGCGAAGATCGACGGATCGAGTTCACCGCGCGGCGAGGCGACGCGCGGCGACGCGCGGCGAGGCGACGCGCGACCGCGCTACGCGTCGAGCAGGCCTCGCGCGGCGAGCGAGCGGTAGAGCGCGTCGATGCCGAAGGTCCAGGGCTCCGCGGCATCCGTCGACCGCACGCGGTTCACGAGGGCGCCGAGGCGCCGCTCGGCGATGCGCACGACGTCGCCGTCGCGGTGCGTGAAGCCGCGTCCGGGCACGTCGCGGTCGTCGACCGGGGCGAACATCGTGCCGAGGTAGAGCACGAAGCCGTCGGGGTACCGGTGGTGGGCGCCCACGACCTGCCCGACGAGGTCGGCGGGGTCGCGGCTGATGCGCGCGAGTTCGCTCGTGCCGTCGAGTCGGTAGCCCTCCTCGCCGTCGATCGAGAGGCGCACGACCGAGTCCCGCAGGTCGTCGAGCGAGTACGAGTCGTCGAACAGGCGGATGAACGGCCCGACCGAGGCCGACGCGTTGTTGTCCTTCGCCTTGCCGAGCAGCAACGCGCTGCGGCCCTCGATGTCGCGCAGGTTCACGTCGTTGCCGAGGCTCGCGCCCACGATGCGCCCCTCCGAGCTCACGACGAGCACGACCTCGGGTTCGGGGTTGTTCCACTGCGAGGCGGGCAGCACGCCCACGTCGACGTGGGTGCCGACCGTTGCGAGCACGGGCGCCTTGGTGAACACCTCGGCGTCGGGGCCGATGCCGACCTCGAGGTACTGACTCCACCACCCGCGTTCGAGGAGCAGCGCCTTGAGCGCGGCCGCCTCGTCGGAGCCGGGCTTCAGCGCGTCGAGGGATCCGCCGATCGTGGCGAGGATCTCGGCGCGGATGGAGGCTGCGGCGTCCTGGTCGCCGCGCGCCCGCTCCTCGATGACGCGTTCGAGCATCGACACCGGGAAGGTCACGCCGGCGGCCTTCACGACGTGCAGGTCGATCGGCGAGGCGATCCACGGGCGGGCCGGATCGCGCGTCTCGGGCGGGGTGTTCGCGACGAGGTCGTCGAGGGTGCCGAGCACCGGGCCGGCGGCCGCGGCGAGCGCGGCGACGGGGTCGGCGTGCTCGGTGAGCGCGCGCATCGTGGCGAAGCTGCGCGACACGTCGACGACGCCCTCGGGGCGCAGCACGACCACGGTGGGGCCGTCGGCCGTCCAGGCGCGGCCCACGAGGGTCGCGCGATCGGCGTCGTCGGGCAGGATGTCGCGGGCGTCGGGCCAGGTCATGATGCGGTTCCTCGTGGTCGTCATGGTCATCGTCGAAGTCGGTGATGCGCTGTGGCGCGAGTGCAGGCGGGGACGCGCTCAGCGCCGGTGGAACTCGCCCGCGCGCTTCTCGGCGAACGCGGCCCGCCCCTCGGCGGCGTCCTCGGTCGCGAAGGTCACGGTCTGCAGGTCGCGCTCGTAGCGCATGGCCTCATCCTGCGTCATGTTGAACGCGGCGCGCAGGTTCGCCTTGGCGGTCTCGGCCGCGATGGGCGGGCGCGACACGATCACCCGGGCGAGCTCGACCGCGCGCTCGAGCAGGCGGGAGGGTTCGACGAGCTCGCTCACGAGCCCCCATCGCAGCGCCGTCTCGGCGTCGATCGGGTCGCCCGTCATGAGCATGACGGCCGCGTTCGACGGGCCGATCGAGTGCGCGAGGAACGTCGACATGCCGCCGCCGCCGATCCACCCGAGCTTGATCTCGGGGGCCGCGAAGCTCGCGGTCGTCGAGGCGAGGCGGATGTCGCAGATGAGCGCCGTCTCGAGGCCGCCGCCGAACGCGTACCCGTTGATCGCGGCGATCACGGGTTTGCGCGCGGCGCGGATCGCGTCGCAGTAGTCGGTGCGATTGCGGAACTCCCACGGGGTGGCGTAGTCGTCGAGCGTGCGGATGTCGGAGCCCGCGCAGAAGGCCCGCTCGCCCGCCCCCGTGAGCACGATCGCACGCACCTCGGCTGCGGCATCCGCGTGTTCGACGAGCCGTTCGAGCGCCTTCGACATCTCGGGCGTGACGGAGTTGAGCTTCGCAGGCCGATCGATGGTGATGACGGCGACGTGCCCGTCGACCTCGATGCGCACGTGTTCGCTGGCGGACTCGATCATGGGCGGCTCCGTTCGGGGGTCGACGCGAGCGCGTCGAAGCGGGCGTTGACGGCGGCGACGGCCGCGCTGGGCGAGGTGCGGTCGAGCAGGGCGTCGCGCAGCAGGGCGGATGCCTCGGACTGGAACGGCGTGTATCCGGCGACGCGCGGGCGCACCCACGACTGCTCGATCGTCGCGAGCGTGCGCCGGTAGAAGTCGCCCGAGGCGGCGTTCACCTCGGCGGACTCCCATGCCTCGCGCAGGCTCGGCTGGCCGTCGTGCTCGGGGATGAACCCCGTCTGCGCGCGCGACGAGAGCAGCGCGGCGAGGTGGGCGAGCAGGTCGCGCGAGGGCGTGCGGCGCGTGGTGATCGCGATGCCGGTGCCGCCGATCGTCGATCCGCGGCGGCCGCCCGGCGTCGCGGCGGGCGCGTCGTCGAAGCGCAGCGCGCCGATGCCCGACGCGTAGTTCACGTACCCGTAGACGAGCGGGATGTACGCGAGGTCGCGCTGCCTGCGCATGCGCTCGAGCAGGCCGATGGGGTTCAGCGTCGCGGTCTCGGGCGGGATGCCGCGGGCGAGCGTCGCGAGCAGGTCGAAGGCCGCCTCGCCGAGGTCGGCGTCGACGATGCCGCGGCCCGGGATCGTGCGCGGTTCGACGCCGTCGGCCGCCCCGAGCGCGACGCACACCGACTGGAACGTGAGCAGCGCGTGCGGCCCCGCGAGGCTCAGCGCCACGGGCTCCGACTCGGCGAGCGCGAGCACGTCGTGCCAGGTGTCGGGCGCGACGTCGACCCGTTCGGGCGCGCTGACGGCCACCTGCGTGGCCGCGTCGAGCGGGAGCGCCCAGAGCCGGTCGTCGACCGTGTACGAGGCGGCGCTCGGGCCGACGGCGTCGGCGCGCAGGCGCGCGACGAAGTCCCGCTGGTAGAGGTCCTCGATCGGGCGGATCGCCTCGGCCGCGAGCGCGTCGCCGAGGTGCGGGTGGTCGAGCACGATCACGTCGTAGCGTTCGGCGAGCTCCCCGATCGGCGCGGACTCGAACCCCTCGAGCGAGTGCACGTCCCATTCGATGAGGGGCTGCCCCGCGGCATCCGTCGTCGCCCGCGCTGCGGCCTCGAGCGCGTGGCGTCCGCGCGGGTGGTCCCACGTGAGGCCCCGGTAGTCGGGCATCAGACGCCGACGACGGCGTTCGCGGTCGCCCGTGCCGCGCCCGAGGCGAGGAGTGCGTCGATCGCGGGCTCGTCGAACCCGGCCTCCGCGAGCACCTCGCGGGTGTGCTCGCCGACGAGCGGGGCTCCCCGGTAGAGCTGCGGCGGCGTCGCCGAGAACCGATACGGGAACCCGGGGGTCTTCACCCGCCCCTCGGTGGGGTGCTCGTACTCGATGAAGGTGCCGTTGTGCACGATCTGCGGGTCCTCGACGAGCTGCGCGTAGTCGTTCACCGGGCCGATCCACATGCCGGCCGCGCCGAGCGTCGCGATCCAGTGCGCGGCCGTGTTCTGCCGGAGCTTCGCCGCGGTGCGGGAGTGGATCTCGTCGCGGCGGGTCCACCCCTCGACCTCGCTCGACCAGCCCTCGAACGCAGGCTCGTCGATGAGGCGGCCGAGCTCGTGCAGGTCGGCGAAGGCGAGCGCGACGTAGCCGTCGCTCGTCTCGAAGACGCCGTACGGGGCGCGGATGTAGACGTGCGCGTGCGGTTCGGCCGAGCGCTGCTGCGCCTTGCGGCCGACGGTGAACACCGAGAGCTCCTGCATCTGCAGCGTGGTGAGGGCGTCGAGCATGTTGACCGTCACG
Source organism: Agromyces terreus (assembly GCF_009749465.1). Classification (GTDB taxonomy): domain Bacteria; phylum Actinomycetota; class Actinomycetes; order Actinomycetales; family Microbacteriaceae; genus Agromyces; species Agromyces terreus. The sequence continues at coordinate 107,436 of NZ_WBIS01000003.1, read as the reverse complement.
AGCTGCCCCTCGCCCGTGCGCTCGCGGTGCAGCAGCGCGGCGAGCACGCCCTCGAACGCGGTCGACGCGGTGATCGCGTCGGCGAGGTACTGCCCGGCGGGCGAGGGCTCGTCGCCGTCGCGGCCGGCCGAGAACATCGCGCCCGACATCGCCTGGAGCAGCAGGTCCTGGCCCGGCCGGTCGCGGTACGGCCCGTCTTCGCCGTAGCCCGAGATCGACACGTAGACGATCGACGGGTTGACCGCCTTGAGCGACTCGTAGTCCACCCCGAGGCGGGCGGCGACGCCCGGCCGGTAGTTCTGCAGGAACACGTCGGCGCCAGCGACGAGCTCGCGGAGCGCGGCCTTGCCCTCGTCGGCCTTCAGGTCGAGGGCGACCGAGCGCTTGTTGCGGTTCAGCGAGAGGAACGACACGTTGATCTCGTTGCCCCCCGCTCCCCCGGCTGCGGCGTGGCGCTGCCACTCGCCCGTCGTCGGCTCGACCTTGATGACGTCGGCGCCCAGGTCGCCGAGGCGCTGAGCCGCGAAGGGCCCCGCCATGGCGATCGAGCAGTCGATGACCCGGTATCCGGCGAGCACGCCCCGCGCGCCCGCATCCTGCCCCGTCATGCGGCCTGCTCCTCGTCGTGCACGTTCACTTCGGTCCCTCCCGCAGCGGCGCTGCGCAGCATGGCGTCGATCAGTTCCACCGAGCGGGCCGCGACCTCGACATCGGAGTGGTTCTCGGTGCTCGCCCCGGTGATGAGGTCGATGAACCGGTTCGGCGGCACGACGCACTCGTAGGCGCCCGCGCCGGGCTCCACCTCGATGTCGAAGCGCGCGCCGTCGTAGCGGTGCACCCACGCGCGCTCGCGCTCGGTGTCGAGCATGAGCACGCCCTCGGTGCCGAAGATGCGGATGTCGACCTGGTACGGGTCGCCGTCGGGCACCGTCGCCGCACCCGAGAGCGAGCCGATGGCGCCGCCGTCGAACGTGATCACCGCCGCGTTGAAGAGGTCGACCGCGGCACCGCCGTTCGAGGTCTTCGCCATGACGGATGCGGCGCGCAGCCCGCTCAGCCAGAACAGCAGCGCGCTCGAGTGGGTGACCTGCCCGTGGGCGTAGCCGCCGCCGCGCGCGGGAGACTGCCAGGTGCTCGGCTCGGGGCCGCTCGTCTCGGAATCCCACAGGGCGCGGATGTGGTTCGTGTCGCCCGCGAACAGCCCGCGCGTGGGCGAAGCCATGTTGCAGGTCACGTGCTGGATCTCGCCGAGGTGGCCGGCGTCGGCGAGGCGCTTGGCCTCGACGATGAACGGCTTGTAGTTCCATCCGTATGGCGCGAGGAAGTGCACGCCGTGCTCGCGCACCTTCGCCGCGAGGTCCCAGCCCTGCGCGGCGTCGAGGGTGACGGGCTTCTCGACGAGCACGTGCAGCCCGCGTTCGATCGCGGCGACGGCCTGCGGGTGGTGCAGGTCGTGCGGGGTGGCGACGACCATCGCGTCGAGGTCCTGCGCGAGCAGCTCGTCGTAGTCGGTCGTGGCCATGCCGAAGCCGAACTGCTCGCGCACGGTCTCGAGCTCGGGCCCGATGCCGCACACGCCCACGAGCTCGACGTCCTCGCGCGCGGCGAAGATCGGGAAGTGGTTGCTCGTCGCCCACCAGCCCGCGCCGACCGCGCCGAGGCGCACCTTCGCGGTCATCGCGCCCACCGCCAGGTGCGGCGGCCGGTCGCGTCGGTATCGGATGCCGCGAGCCCGCGCTGCTCGAGCCGCTCGAGGTTGCCCGTCACCGGGAACACCGAGTAGTCCAGCGCATCGGCACCCCACGGCCCGAGGTCGGAGCCCGCCTCGCGCACGAGTTCGAGCGTCGTGAGCGGCGCGGCCGCGGCATCCCTCGACCGCAGCAGTTCCGTCATGATCTCGTCGATGCGCTCGGTGTACGCCTCGCTCTCGTCGAGGAAGCGTGCCACCGCCTCGCCCTCGTAGACGGGGTAGTGCGCCGTGAGCAGCAGTTCGGCGTCGAGCGCGCGGAACGCCCGCAGGCTCTCGACGTACGGGTCGGTGTCGCGGTACGTCGGCGGGAACGCCGGGCTGCCGTCGGCGAGCATCACGGTCGTGCCGAGCGTGGCGTCGCCGATGAGCAGCGCGCGGTTCGCCTCGTCGTGCACGGCGACGTGGCCCGGGCTGTGCCCCGGCACGTGCAGCACGCGCACGCTGCGCCCGCCGAGGTCGAACGTCTCGCCGCCCGACACCCGACGGTCGACGGGCACCAGGTCGGAGACGCTGCGCAGGTACGCGGTGGTCTCGGGCGGGTCGTCGAACCCGTCGGTGTCGCGGAACTCGCCGTAGCGCACGTCGATGAGGCGCTGCACGTCTTCGACGAGCTCGGCGTCGAGCTCGTGCGCGACGATCTCCACCGTGGGGATCGCCGCCTTGAGCGCGCCGTTGCCGCCCGTGTGGTCGAAGTCGCAGTGCGTGTCGACCGCCCAGCGCAGCTTCTCGCGCGGGATGCCCGCAGCGTCGAGGTAGGGCAGCAGGTGGTCGGTGATGCTGTCGCGCACGCCCGTGTCGACGAGCAGCGCGGCGTCCTCGCCCACCAGCAGGTACAGCGCGACGAAGCGCTCGCCGAGCGGGGCCTGGATGCGGTGCAGTCCGGGTCGGAGTTCCACGTTCGTCCTCCTCAGCGCTCGACCCCGTCGAGCACGACGCGAAGGCCGGCCCGGGTGGGGCGCATGTGGGGGCCGGCCGGGTCGGCCCAGCCGCCGCCGTCCCGGTGCCGGTCGATGAGGGCCTCGTCGATGCGGATGCCGGAGCCCGGCGCATCGCTCAGCACGATGCCGCCGTCGGTGAACTCGTGGTCGACGACCACGCCGTCGGCGAAGGTCAACGCCTGCACCTCGGTCGTGAGGTGGTTCGGCACCGCGGTCATCACGTGCGCGACCGCCGGATTCGCGTTGTACCCGACCGGGCTCACGGGCAGGTCGCGGGCGGCCGCCGCGAGCGAGAGCCGGTGCAGGTGCGACACGCCCCAGATGGCACCGGCCTGCACGATGTCCGGCGCCCCCGCGTCGAACAGCGGGCGGAACTGGTCCACGCCGGTCAGGTTCTCGCCCGTCGCGACCGCGGCGCGGATCGAGGCGCTCAGCCGGGCGTGCCCGTTGGCATCCCATCGCCGCAGCGGCTCCTCGACCCAGAGCAGGTCGACGTGCTCCTCGAGCGCCGAGACGTAGCGCACGGCCTGCTTGACCTGCCACGACTCGTTCGAGTCGAACATGAGGCCCGGCCGGGACGTGTTCGCCCGGAGCGCGTCGCCGAGGATGCCGAGCCTGCGGAGGTCGGCGTCGAGATCGAGCCCCCCTTTGAGCTTTCCGGCGACGAACCCCCTCTCGGCGAACTCGGCGTAGAACGCCGCGAGCTCCTCGTCGTCGAGCGCGATGTCCAGCCCCGACGCGTAGCCCGGCACGAACCGGTCGCGCCCCCCGAGCGTGCGCCAGAGCGGTTCGTCGGCGGCCTTCGCCTTCAGGTCCCAGATCGCGGCGTCGAACGTCGCGATCCCGCCGTAGGTGGCCCCGGCGTGCCCGCTCTTGAACACCTGGGCCAGCATGCGGTCGAAGAGCGCGGCCGTTCCCCGAGGATCTTCCCCCTCGATCGCGGGGAACAGCCGCCCGAGATCGGCGTGCGAGCCGATCCCGACGCCCTCGAGTCCCGAATCGGTCTCGAGGATGACGATGGGCACCTCGGTGACGGCCTCGTTGATGTGGCCGTTGACGTCGCCGATCGACCGGCGCCAGTGCTGCTGCGCCGTCAGGGTGCGGTATCCGGTGATCTTCATGTCGTTCTCGCCGTCATTCCTTCGTGCCGCCCGCGGTCATTCCCTCGACGAGGAAGCGCTGCGCGAACAGGAAGATGAGCAGGATGGGCGCGACCGAGATGAGCGTCGCGAGCGCGAGCGTCGGCAGTTGGATGACGATGCTCGACGCGGTGGTCGGGTTGAAGGCGGGCACGTTCGCGAGCAGGTTCGCGAGCCCGACCTGCACGGGGATCTTCGTTCCGCCGACCACGAGGAAGGGCAGGAAGTAGTTGTTCCAGTTCGCCACGAAGCTGAAGAAGCCCACGAGGGCGATGACCGGCGTCGCGAGCGGCATCGCGACCTGCGCGAACACCCGCACCTCGCCGGCGCCGTCGATGCGCGCCGCGTTCAACAGGTCGCGCGACACCGCCGTCGAGAAGTAGATGTACGTCAGATACACGCCGAACGGGAAGAACGAGAACGGCAGGATGACCGCGAGCGGATTGCCGATCAGGCGCATCGCGCTCAGCTCGAGGAAGATCGGCAGCACGAGCGCCGTGTTCGGGATGAGCATCACGATGAGCGTCGTGACGAGCAGCAGGCGCCGGCCCTTGAACTCGATGAGCGCGAGCGCGTAGCCGGCCGGGATGCTCACGATGAGCGTGATGGCCAGCGCGGCGAACGAGTAGAACGCCGAGTTGCCCATCCAGGTCGTGAAGACGCCGCTGCCGAAGGCGAACAGCTCGTTCCAGTTCGCGGCGAGCTGGTCGAAGGACCCGAAGCTGAACGGGCCGTCGAGCAGGAGCTGGTTGTTCGTCTTCGTCGGCGCGAGCACGAGCCAGACGATCGGGAGGATGAAGAAGGCCGTGAACACGAGGAGCACGAGCACGACGACCGCGCGGCCGATCCACTGGCCCGGCGTCAGGGCGGTGCGCTCCCGGCGGGGCCGGGCCCCGTTGGTCACGATGGTGCGGGTGGTCAGGTCAGTCACGTTCGAACAGCTTTCCTCGGAAGATGAAGATCGCCGAGAGCCCCAGCGCGACCACGAGCAGCAGCACGGAGATCGCCGCCGAGCCCGAGAAGTCGTTCTGCCGGAAGGCGTAGAGGTAGGCGAGCTGGTTCAGGGAGTAGTCCTCGGGCACGATGTTCTTCGTCGCCTGCGCGAGGATCTTCGGCTCGACGAAGAGCTGGGTGCCCGCCGCCAAGGACATGACGCCCATGTAGCTGATCCACTTCGTCAGCATCGGCAGCTGGATGTGCCAGGCCGTCTGCACGGGGCCCGCGCCGTCGATGCGGGCGGCCTCCATGACCTCGACGGGGATGTTGTTGAGGGCGCCGTACATGATGACGATCCACGAGCCCGCGCCCGCCCAGAAGGCGATGATCGTGAAGACGACCGGCAGGTTGCCGACCGCGACCACGTTCACGAGGGACTCGTAGCCCATCGCGTGCAGCAGGGCCGAGACCGGGCTCACCGAGGGGTCGAGCACGAAGAGCCAGAGCAGCACGCTCGAGGCGCCGGCGATGGCGCCCGGGATGTAGAAGAGGAAGCGGGCGGTGTTGCCGAGCCAGCGCACCCGGATGCCGTGCACCACGATCGCGAGCACGACGACGAGCACGATGAGGCTGACGAGCCAGAACAGCACGTACAGGGCGACGTGCATGACGGCCGGCAGGAAGCGGTAGTCGCCGAACACCTTCACGAAGTTGTCGAAGCCGACGAAGGCGCCGTTGCGCGTGAACGAGAGGTAGAGGGCGTAGAGCGTGGGGAGCAGGCCGAAGGCGAGCAGCAGCAGGGTGTACCCGCTGACGAAGACGTATCCGTAGCGCGACTGCCCCGCGTTCACGCGCGAGGCGCGCCGGCGCTCCGGCCGGCGCCGCCCCGAGGGGACGGCGTCGACCGGAACCGGAGGTGCGGTGACGGTCACGTTACTCGACCGAGTACCCGTTGACGGTGGCCTCGTTCTCGAGCTCCTCCTGCCAGGCCGGCAGCAGCGACTCGATGGTCTTGCCGTCGGCGATGCCGGGGATCACGACCTTGGCCCAGGCGGTCTCGGGGCTCCACGAGGTGACGTTCCAGCCCGTCCACACCTGGCCCGCGGCATCCGACATCACGGTCTTGAAGTCGTCGTTGACGAAGTAGCCGGCCTCGGCCTGCTTGTCGAGCCAGCCCTCGGCGGCCTCGGTGTACGCGGGGTAGCCCGACGACGCCTCGACCTGGAACTCGGGCGCGCTCGTGACGAACTCGAGGAACGTCTTGACCGCGTCGAGGTTCTTCGAGTGGCTCGAGGCGTACCAGACGCCGCCGCCGACGTTGCCGGCCGCGACGTCGCCGCCCTCCCACGAGAGCGGGGCGCTGACGCCGATCTGGCCTGCGGGCACGGCGAGGCCGCCCTGGAAGATCGCGCCCGTGTACCAGACCGGTCCGGGCACGCCCACGAGCTTGCCCGTGTACTTCGCGGCGAAGTCGGCGCTGAAGAAGCTGTCCTGCACGAGCGTGCCGTTGGCGAGCATGCCGTCGAGGATCTTCGAGATGCCCTCGGCGTTCGCGTCGGCCGTGTCGGAGTGGAACACGTTCGCCTCGGGCGACTGGAACACCGGCGACTCGGAGCCGCCGTAGTAGACGTAGGTCATGAAGCTGTCGCCCATGCTGCCGAGGATGTAGCCGGGGTGCTCGGCGGCGAGCTTGTCGCCGAGTTCTCCGTACTCCTCCCACGTGGTCGGCACCTCGTAGCCGAACTCGTCGAGCAGGGTCTGGTCGTAGTAGAAGACCGTCTGCGCGAGGTCGTTGCGCAGGCCGTAGACCGTGCCGTCGATCGTCGTGTAGTCGAGCGAGCCCGCGGCGAAGCCGTCGAGGAAGTCCTGCTCGATGAACCCCTTGTTCAGCGGGGCGGCGAAGCCCTGCTCGCCGTTGGTCGTCTCCTTCGACGCCCAGATCGCGTCGTTCTGCTGGGTCGAGAACACCACGTCGGGCCAGCCCTCGCCGGCCTGGTCCATGAGCGAGATCTTGCTCTGGAAGGAACCGCTGCCGCCGGCGTTGCCGTCGTAGGTCTCGAGGTTCACGTCGATGTCGGGGTACTTCGCCTCGAAGGCGGTGACGGCGGGCTCGCGCGAGGCGTCGACCCAGACGGTGATCGGGCTGTCGGCGACCTGCTCGGCCTGGGTGAAGCCGAACGAGGAGTCACCGCCGCCCGAGGTGTCGGACGAGCACGCGCTGAGCGCGAGGAGCCCGGCTGCTGCGGCTGCGGTCACCGCGATGAGCCGTGCGGCTCGGCGGCGGGAGGACGAGTGCTGTGACATTGCGCATCCTGTTCTGGTCGGCGTCTCTGACGATCATGTGGGACCCGTGGGAAGCGGGGCCGAAGCGATTACATCATACGTCTTACGTAGCCGCAACAGACATCATAGGTATTACCAATGTTGATGGGTATGCTGTGACGCATGTCCGAATCGTTCGCCACGGTGGAGCCGCTCGCCGAGTATCCGACGCTCGCCGCACGGGCCCGCGCCCCGCGCCTCGGCGTGACCGTGGTCGCCGCCCTCGTCGACGCGATCGTGCGCGGCGACCTCGAGCCCGGCACCTCCCTGCCGCCCGAGGGCGTGCTCTGCGAGCAGTTCGGCGTGAGCCGCACTGTCATCCGCGAATCCGCGAAGCGCCTCGAAGAGAAGGGGCTCGTGAGCGTCGCCCAGGGCCGCGGCACCACGGTGCTCCCGCCCACCTCCTGGAACATGGTCGACGCCACCGTGCTCGGCGCGCTCGTCGCCAACGACGCGACCCTCGGCACCCTCGACGACCTCGCCGTCGTGCGCGCCTCGCTCGAGGCGATCACCGCCCGCGACGCCGCCACACGCCGAACCGACAACGAGCTGGCACGGCTGCGCGACGCCCTCGTGCTCATGCGCGAGACCATCGGCGACGAGCCCAGCTTCAACCAGGCGGATGTCGTGTTCCACGAGATCGTGGGCGAGATCACCGCCAACCGGCTCGCCGACTCCATCGTGCGCACCCTCTTCACCGAGGCGCGCGCGAGCGCCCGCTTCCACCTGCACAGCGAACTCGACATCACCCTGCGCGAGCACGAACGCGTCTTCGCCGCGATCGAGGCCCAAGACGCCGACGAGGCCGAGGCGGCCATGCGCAGCCACATCGTCGACGCGTGGGAGCGCCGCCGGCCGCCGAGCCCCAAGCGCTGACGCGGCGACGCCCGCGCCGTCAGAGCGCCGCGCCGACCACCGCCTCGCCGAGCGGGGTGCGCAGGTGCAGCATCCGCGCCCCGTCGCGACGGCTCGCGACGAGCCCGCTCGATCGGAGCACCGCGAGGTGGTGCGAGGCCGTCGAGATGGCGAGCCCGGTGTCGGCGGCGACCTGCGAGGTGGTGCGCTCGGCATGCGAGGCGAGCAGGATCCCGGCCCGCGCCGGTCCGAGCAGCGCACCGAGGGCCGCTTCCGAGGAGCCGGGGTCCCGCGCCCACGCCTCGGTCACGCCCTGCGCCGGGTAGAAGAGCGTGGGCTGCGCGGGGGGTTCGGTGAGCACGGAGCATCCGTGGGTCCACGTGAGCACCGTCGGCACGAGCACGAGGCCGCTGCCCCGGCAGTCGAGCGCCTCGCGGTGCATGCGCAGCTCGACGCGCACGGCGTCGTCACCCCACTCGACGGTGCGGTGCAGGGAGCCGACCATGCCGCCGAGCCCGTCGGTCGCGATGCGACGCGAACGCACCGCGATGTCGGCCCGCAGGATGCGTTCGAGCTGCACCCAGTGCGGCGCGAGCACGGCCTCCCACATCGCCTCGAACGCGTCGGCGAGCATCGCGCGGGCGCGCAGCGGGTCGTCGTGCATCTGCCGGATCGCGCGCTGCCGCTCCCCCGTCGAGCGGGCGAGCATCTTCGACAGGTCGGCGCGGATCAGCCCGACGGGCACCTCGCGGAGGCGCGCGAACTCGTCGGCCGGGCGCATGTCCCACGTCGGCGTCGACGTGAAGAAGTCGGGGAAGTAGCCCTCGGCCCCGATGACGGTGCGCAGCACGTCGAACGGCTGCCGCGGCATCCGGGATCGCACGCTGCGGAGCCAGCCCCACTGCAGCGGGTGCTCCTCGGGGCGCTGCAGCACGCGCACCGCGTTGCACAACTCGTGCCCCGGCGAGAGGCCGAACCTGATGGCCGAGACGTCGCCCGGCGCGAGGCGGAACTCGACGATGTTTCGATTCACGTCGAAACTCTAACGCGAGCGGATGCCGCGGCGCGAACCTGTTCGTACGCACCGCATCGACTCAGGAGCACCCCATGATCACCTCATCGACCCCGGCCGAGATCACCCTCGCGCCGACGACCGACCCCGCCTCCGCGCCCGCCGTGCCCGCGCTCGTGCACGCCGACGACCTGCTCCTCAACCCCGCGAGCCGCACGCGCCGCTTCGTCGGTGCCGAGCACGGCTCGGGCATCTCGTACTTCTTCGTCGACTACGAGACGGGGCAGGGCACCGACCTGCACTGGCATCCGTACCCCGAGACGTGGGTCGTGCTCGAGGGCGAGGCCTCGCTCTCGATCGGCGAGCGACGATTCACGGCCCGCGTCGGCGACACCGCGACCGTGCCGACCGGCGTGTGGCACCGCTTCACGAACCCCGGCGAAGGCAGGCTCAAGATGCTGTGCATCCACGCCTCGCCCGTCATCATCCAGACCTGGGCCGACTGAGCCCCCGACCACCACCGCAGAAGGACACCGACATGACATTCCAGGCCTATCTCGACAACGTCGAGGCGAAGACCGGCATCACCCCGCGGCAGTTCATCGAGCTCGCGCACGAGCGGGGCTTCGACGAGACGACGAGGGCGGCCCCGATCGTCGCCTGGCTCGCCGAGGACTACGGCCTCGGCCGCGGCCACGCGATGGCGCTCGTGCACGTGATCACGAAGGGCCCGCAGATCAGCGACAAGCACGTCGGCAGCGGCACCGCGCACAGCGATCCGAGCAACCTGCTCTGGCTCGACGGGGCCGCGACGAACCCGAACGCGAAGGCCTGAGCGGCCCGGTCGGGTGCGAGCCCGGTCGGAACCCCCGGTCGGCCGCAACCCCCTGTCGGCGTCGGCCGATCGGGCGCATCATGGGGCCATGACCGAGACCGACGACGAGGTCGTCGCGGCGTTCCGCGCGGGTCGCACACCGCCGGGCATGCACGCCGACCGCCTCCTCCTGCTGACCACCACCGGGCGCCGCAGCGGCGACCGGCACACCTCGCCGCTCATGCGGTTGCCGCTGCCCGACGCCGACCACGTCGTCGCGTCGGCGAACGCGTCGCCGCGGCATCCGCAGTGGTTCCGCAACCTGCAGGTCGATCCGCTCGTGCACGTCGAGGTGCTCGGCGAGGAGTACGACGCCGTCGCACAGGTGCTGACCCATGACGAGCACGACTCGGCGTGGGACTGGATCCTGCAGTTCGCGCCGTTCTTCGCCGAGCACCAGGCCGGCGTCGACCGCACGATCCCGGTGGTGCGGCTGGACCGGGCGCGGCCCGGCGAGCCCGCGCAGGGCGCCCGATGACGATCGAGATCCGCCCGGCCTCCGTCTTCGACGACGTCGCCACGATGGTCGGCCCCAAGCGACCCGACGCGAACGTGTGCTTCTGCCTGAGCTACCGCGTGCCGTCGAAGGAGAACCTGGCGCTGTCGGGCCCGGCCCGCGGCGAGCGCGTGCGCGAGCTGTGCGCCGAAGACCCGCCGCCGGGCGTGCTGGCCTACGACGGCGACGAGGTCGTGGGGTGGGCGGCGGTGCATCCGCGCGCCGACACGAGCTTCGCCCGCAACCGGAGGATCCCGCACGTCGACGACCTCGACGTGTGGTCGATCTGGTGCATCCGCGTGCGGCCCGGCCATCGCGGCGAAGGCATCTCGCACGCCCTGCTCGCGGGCGCCGTCGACTTCGCGCGCGACCACGGCGCCCCGGCCGTCGAGGGCTACCCCGTCGACAACGGCGGCGAGAAGGTCGACCTGACGATGGCCTACGTCGGCACCCGCTCGCTGTTCCAGAAGGCCGGGTTCCGCAAGGCGGCCGACACCACGTCGGTGCTGAACGGGTTCCCGCGCGTGCTCATGCGCCTGCCGCTCGGCTCGTGACCGGGCCGGCCGCGGTTCAGGATGCCGCGGGCGGGGCCAGTGCTCGCAGGCGCGCCGCCGACTCCGAACCGGGTGTGGCCGTGTAGACGAGCAGGTAGTGGTCGAGCGCTGCATCGACGAGCGGCTGGCAGCGCACCTCGACCCGGCCCACGACGGGGTGCTCGACGCGGAGGCGCCGCGTGCCGGGCAAGCGCGGGGTGGCCTCGCTCCACAGCGCTGAGAACTCGGCGCTCTCGGTCGCGAGGTGGCGTGCGAGCGCCTCGGCGTCCGAACCCGCGCCGGTCGCCGCCGCCGAGCGTCGGAGCACGGCCGCGAGCGCGCGGCCGACGAGCGCATGGTCCTCGACCGCGACGCGGGCACGGGTCTCGGGCCTGGTGAACCACCGATACGTGTAGCTGCGCGCCGGCCCGCGATGCGGAAGTTGATCGTCCAGCAGTGCGGCGGCCAGCGGCGTCTGCCCGATCGTCTCGCCGAGCCCCGTGACGATCTGGGCCGGCAGGTCGTGCAGGCGGTCGAAGACCGTGCCCAGTCCCACGTCGACGTGGCCGCGCCCGGCGCCCGGCGGCGGCGGCGCGTATCCCCCGAGCACGAACAGCCGGTCGCGCTCGTCGACCGACATGCGCAGCCCCGTCGCGATCGCGCTCAGCATGCGCTCGCTCGGGTGCGGCCCCCGCTGCTGCTCGAGCCGGCTGAGGTAGTCGGCCGACATCCGGCAGAGGGCGGCGGCCTCCTCGCGCCGAAGGCCGGGCGCCCGACGGCGGCGGGCACCGCGCTCGAGTCCGACGTCCTCCGGCTGGAGCGACTCGCGGCGATGACGGAGCAGCTCGGCCATGCCGGCGCGATCCATGCACACCCCCGTTCGCCGTCGATCCGTGCCTCGCGTTCTGCCGAGCCGCCGTCGTGGCCGACGGCGAACGGCATGAAAACGCTTGCACTTTATGGTGGGACTGGCCCAAATCTACCCATTGCCGACCCGGATGTCACACCCCTACGTTGATCGGCAGGCGCCACCCTCGCGCCCATGCACCGTCGCAATCGGCCCGCGCGAATGCCGGAATGCTCGCAGTTCCGACTCGCCCTGATGTTTGAGAGTCTCCAATGACGTTGACCGAACCGCACCCGGCGCACCCCGCGCCCCGAGCACGCAAACGCTTCCAAGTCCCGGCCGTCGTGGCCATCTGGGCGCTCCTCGCCGGCCTGCTTGCCTTCGGCGTCACGTTCGCCGCCGCGACCAGAGCCGACGCGGCGGCATCCGGACCGAAGGACACCACCGCGGTGCTGTTCTCGTGGACCTGGAACGCCATCGCCCGAGAGTGCACTGACAACCTCGGCCCCGCCGGCTACGGCTACGTGCAGACCTCGCCGCCGCAGGAGCACGTGCAGGGCTCGGAGTGGTGGACCTACTACCAGCCGGTCAGCTACAAGATCGAGTCGCGCCTCGGCACGCGCGCCGAGTTCAAGGCCATGGTCGACACCTGCCACGCCGCGGGCGTCAAGGTCATCGCCGACGCGGTGATCAACCACATGTCGGGCAAGAGCGGCGGCGGCACCGGCTGGGCCGGCTCGTCGTTCTCGCACTACGACTACCCCGGCATCTACCAGTCGCAGGACTTCCACTCCTGCCGTCGCGACATCGCGAACTACCAGGACCGCTGGGAGGTGCAGGAGTGCAACCTCGTGAACCTCTCCGACCTGAACACGTCGTCGTCGTACGTGCAGGGCAAGATCGCGGGCTACCTCAATGACCTCGTCTCGCTGGGCGTCGACGGGTTCCGCATCGACGCCGTCAAGCACATCGCCTCGTCCGACATGCAGGGCATCCTGAGCAAGGTCAACGACCGCGCCCGGCTGTACATCGTGCAGGAGGTCATCCGCGCCAATGAGCCGATCCAGCCCGAGGAGTACACCGCGTACGGCGACATCCACGAGTTCGCGTTCGCGCGCAAGCTCAAGGAGGCGTTCGGCGGCGGCACCATCAACTGGCTCATCTCGGGCGCCGGCATCGGGCCGTCGTGGGCCGGCTTCCTCCCGCAGACCAACGCCGCGGTCTTCGTCGACAACCACGACACCGAGCGCAACGGCGAGACGCTGAGCTACAAGGACGGCTCGACGTACGACCTCGCGCAGATCTTCACGCTCGCGTGGAACTACGGGTCCCCCTCGGTGCACTCCGGCTACCAGTTCTCGAACAAGGAGTCCGGGCCGGCGCTCGCGGGCAACGGCGAGGTCGTCGATCCGGTCTGCGGCCAGAACGGCTGGACCTGCAAGCACGCGCAGACCTCGATCGCGAACATGGTCGGCTTCCGCAACGCCGTGTCGGGCACCTCGGTGACGAACAAGTGGGACAACGGCTCGAACGCGATCGCCTTCGGTCGCGGCGACAAGGGCTTCGTCGTCATCAACCGCGGGGGCGGCGCGGTCGACCGCACGTTCCAGACGTCGTTGCCCGCGGGTCAGTACTGCAACGTCATCGTCGGCAAGCCCACGAGCAGCGGATGCAGCGCCGGGGGCACGATCTCCGTCGGCGCGAACGGCACCTTCACCGCCTCGGTGGGCGGCAACGCCGCGCTCGCGCTGCATGTCGCCGCGAAGGCGGGAACGACGGTGACGCCGACCCCGACTCCGACGCCGACGCCCGGCTCCTCGATGAAGGTCTACTACTCGACCGCCGGCGGATGGCCCGCCACGAACATCCACTACAAGGTCGGCACCGGCACCTGGACCGCCGCCCCCGGCGTCGCGATGACGGCGGCGTGCACCGGGTGGGTGTCCAGGACGATCGACGTCGGCACCGCGACATCCGTCACCGCCGCCTTCAACAACGGCACGGGAACGTGGGACAACAACGGCGGCAGGGACTACGTGCTCACCGGAGCCGTCGCCACCGTCAAGGGCGGGGTCATCGGCACCGCCGACCCCTGCGCCACGACGCCCACGCCCACCCCCACCCCCACCTCTCCTCCGGTCGTCGACGCGGTGCGGGTGTACTACTCGACCGCCGCGAACTGGCCCGTGACGAACATCCACTACCAGGTCGGCTCCGGCGCGTGGACGAGCGTGCCCGGCGTCCCCATGGCGGCGGCCTGTTCGGGCTGGGTGTCGAAGACGATCGACATCGGCACCGCCTCGGGAATCACGGCGGTGTTCAACAACAACTCGGGCACATGGGACAACAACGCGGGCCGGAACTACGCGATCGCCGAGGGCACCTGGCAGCTCGCGGCCGGCAAGCTCACCGCCGGAGCGCCGTGCGCCGAGGACCCGGGCACGCCCGTCGACCCCGAGCCCGTGACCACGCCGTCGGTGCCCTCCGGCATCAGCGCCACGGCGACCTCGACCACGCAGATCACGGTCTCGTGGCAGGCCTCGACCGACGACGAGGGGGTGGCCTCGTACGAGCTCGAGCGCAGCGGCGGCCCCGCCGGCACGGCCGTCTTCACGATCACGGGCGCGACGAACCGGGTCGACACGGGGCTGGTCGCCGGCACCTCGTACGCCTACCGCGTGCGGGCGATCGACACCGACGGGCAGCCGTCGGCATGGTCGGCATCCGTCGGCGCGAAGACCAAGAGCGACACGACCCCCGTCGCGGCGGGCGAACCGCTCGGGGGCGACCCCCGCAAGGACTCGATCTACTTCATGATGACCGCGAGGTGGAACGACGGGGACTCGAGCAACAACCGCGGCGGCTCGCAGCACGTGAAGTCGGGCAACGCGGCGAACGACGACCCGATGTTCCGCGGCGACTTCAAGGGCGTCATCGACAAGCTCGACTACATCAAGGGCCTCGGCTTCTCGGCGATCTGGATCACGCCCGTCGTGCTGAACCGCTCCGACTACGACTTCCACGGCTACCACGGCTGGGACTTCACGCGCGTCGACCCTCGACTCGAGTCGGAGGGCGCCTCGTACCAGGAGCTCATCAACGCGGCCCACGAGCGCGGCATCAAGATCTATCAGGACGTCGTCTACAACCACTCCTCGCGCTGGGGCGCCAAGGGCCTCTTCGTGCCGACCGTCTGGGGCGACCGCGACGGCCAGTGGGACGGCCTCTACTCGCAGAAGGTCGCGGGCGCGGAGTACGACCCGATGGTCGAGGCCGACGGCACCGATCCGACGCTCACGGCTGCGCAGAACGCCATGGCGAAGGGTCGCTCGTACAACGGCGACCTCTGGTCTGCCACCGCGCCGGCGGGCAACACCTGCACGAACTTCGGCACGCCCACCCAGTACAAGAGCCCCGAGGGGTTCACGATCCACAACTGCCAGTGGCCCTCGCCCACGTCGGGCATGTTCCCGTCGAAGTTCTACCACCAGTGCTGGATCGGCAACTGGGAGGGCAAGGACGCGCAGGACTGCTGGCTGCACGACGACCTCGCCGACTTCAACACCGAGTCCAAGCCGGTGCAGGACTACCTGATCGACGCCTACAACTCCTACATCGACATGGGCGTCGACGGCTTCCGCATCGACACGGCCGTGCACATTCCGCGCGTGACCTGGAACCGGCGCTTCCTGCCGGCGATCCAGCAGCACGCCACGGAGGTGCACGGCGAGAAGGGCAAGGACTTCTACGTCTTCGGGGAGGTCGCCTCGTTCGTGAACGACAAGTGGAACCGCGGGTCGGTCAACCACTCGGCGCAGTTCTACACCTGGAAGGAACGCAAGGAGTACTCGCTCGACGACGTCGTGGCGGCCGCCGAGCAGTTCGAGTACGAGAACCTGCAGGGCACCGGCAACCAACCGACATCCGACAACGCGTTCCTCACCGGCTCGGGCGGCAACACGTACCACGCACCCGACCACTCGAAGTTCTCGGGCATGAACGTGATCGACATGCGCATGCACATGAACTTCGGCGACGCGTCGAACGCCTACCACAACGGCAAGGACTCGGACGACTCGTACAACGACGCGACCTACAACACGGTCTACGTCGACTCGCACGACTACGGGCCCAACAAGTCGTCGGTCCGCTACAGCGGCGGCACGGGAGCCTGGGCCGAGAACATGAGCCTGATGTGGACGTTCCGGGGCATCCCGACGCTCTACTACGGCTCCGAGATCGAGTTCCAGGCGGGCAAGCCGATCGACTGCGGGCCCACCTGCCCGCTCGCGACGACCGGTCGCGCCTACTTCGGCGACCACCTGGCGGGCTCCGTCGTGGCGAGCGACTTCGGCGTCGTCTCATCGGCATCGGGGGCGGTCTCGGCCACCCTGCAGCAGCCGCTCGTGAAGCACCTGCAGACGCTCAACCGCATCCGCCGGGCGGTTCCCGCCCTGCAGATGGGGCAGTACTCGACCACGGGCGTCTCGGGGAACATGGCGTACAAGCGTCGGTACACGGATGCCGCGACGGGCGTCGACAGCTTCGTGCTGGTGACGGTCTCGAACAGCGCGACCTTCAGCGGCATCCCGAACGGCACCTACACCGACGCCGTGACGGGCGACGTGAAGGTCGTCGGCAACGGATCGCTCACCGCCACCGTGAACGGGCAGGGAAACCTGCGCGCGTACGTGCTCTCGCTGCCGGGCAACCCGGCGCCGGGCAAGGTCGGCACGGGCAGCGACTTCCTGAAGTGATGCGGGCCGGCGGGCCGTGCGGAGCGATCCGCGCGGCCCGTCGGCGCGTGCGCTATCGCACCCGGTACTTGAACCCCGTGTGGGATGCCGCGAACCCGAGCCGCTCGTAGAAGCGGTGCGCGTCGACGCGGGCGGCGTCGCTCGTGAGCTGCACGAGGCTCGAGCCGAGCGCCGGGGCCGCGACATCCGTCACCCACCGCATCATGGCCCCGCCGATGCCCGACGAGCGCAGATCGCTGCGCACGCGCACCGCCTCGACGAGCAGGCGCGTGCTGCCGCGCCGCGCCATGCCCGGGATGCGGGTGAGCTGCAGGGTGCCGACCAGCCGGCCGTCGCCGTCACGGTCGCTGGTGCTGGCGCCGGCGCCGACGCCGACGCCGACGACCGCGACGAGCAGGTCGTTCGCGGGGTCGCCGAGGATCTCCTCGAGCGCCCGACGGTAGGCCGGTTCGTCGTCGGATGCCGCGACATCGCCTCGCGACGCGCTGATCGGGTCGTCGGAGAGCAGCCGCATGAGCGCGCCGAGGTCGCCCGGACGTGCGCGCCGCAGCACGACACCGCCGATGCGGGTGTCGAGGTCGACGGGCAGGTCGAGCGCGTGCAGCATGCCTCGAGTCTCTCAGGCTGCGACCCCTCGACCGTGTCGGCGGTGTGCGCGAACATGGAGCCATGGACGTCATCAGGTGGTTGCTCGAGTCCGATCCCGGGGTGCGCTGGCAGGTCATGCGAGACCTGCAGGGAGCGCCAGACGACGAGGTCGCCGCCGAGCGGGCGCGCGTCGCCGTCGAGGGATTCGGCGCACGGCTGCTCGACCTGCAGACCGACGACGGCTACTGGGGCGGCGAGGCCTACGGCATCGACGGCGACCGGCGCAGCGTCATGTGGACGCTCCAGTCGCTGCGCCGCCTCGGCGTCGATCCGGATGCCGCGGCGGTGCGCACCGCGATCGACCGGGTCCGGGCCGGCGTGCGGTTCAGCGAGGCCGACGGCGGTCGGCCGTTCTTCGACGGCGAGGTCGAGGCGTGCGTGAACGGCGGCGTGCTCGCGGCATCCGCCTACTTCGGGGTGCTCGGCGACGGCGCCGACGCCATGGTGGCCGAGCTGCTCGACGGGCAGCTCGACGACGGCGGGTGGAACTGCGAGCCCATCGAGGAGTCGGTGCGCTCCTCGTTCGACTCGACGCTGTGCGTGCTCGAGGGGCTGCTCGCCTACGAGCAGGTGGTCGGCGAGGCGGCGGCGCCCGCGGTGCGCGAGGCCCGACTTCGCGGCGAGGAGTACCTGCTCGAGCGCAACCTCTTTCGCCGCAGGTCGACGGGCGGCATCGTGCTCGAACGCTACGAGAACTTCATCTTCCCGCCGTACTGGGTCTACGACGTGCTGCGCGCGCTCGACCACTTCCGCGCGGCCGGCATCGCCGACGGCACCCCGCCCGACCCGCGCATCGGGCCCGCCGTCGACCTGCTGCTCTCGCACCGGCGCGACGACGGTCGCTGGTCGGCCGGCGAGCCGTGGAACGGCGAGGTCTTCTTCCGCCTCGACGCCCCCGCCGGCGAGCCGAGCCCGTTCAACACGCTGCGGGCGCTGCGCGTGCTCGACTGGGCGGGCCGCGCTTAGGCGCCGGTCGAGGAGCGAAGCGTCTCGAGACCCCCACCCGCCGGTCGAGGAGCGAAGCGTCTCGAGACCCCCACCCGCCGGTCGAGGAGCGAAGCGTCTCGAGACCCCCACCCGCCGGTCGAGGAGCGAAGCATCTCGAGGCCCCCACCCGCCGGTCGAGGAGCGAAGCGTCTCGAGACCCCCACCCGCCGGTCGAGGAGCGAAGCGTCTCGAGACCACACGCGCACGCACGCCCGGGTCTCGAGACGGCGCCGGCGCGCCTCCTCGACCGGCGGGGCGCACCTTGCGACCGGCGGGCGCCTCCCAGTCGAAGTGCGAGAGACTTGAAGCGTGCCCCCGCATGCGAATCCACGCGTGTCGAGAGCCGGCACAGGAGACACCGTGACCTTCGAAACGCAGACGACATCCGAGCCGCTCGACCTCGCGAGCATCCGTCGCGACTTCCCGTACCTCGCGCAGGAGCTCAACGGCTACCCGCTCGCGTACCTCGACTCGGGCGCGACGGCGCAACGGCCGACCGTCGTGCTCGACGCCGAGCGCGAGTACCTCGAACACGCGAACGCCGCCGTGCACCGCGGCGCGTCCACCCTGGTGGGCGCCGCGACGACCGCCTTCGAAGAGGCCCGTGAGAGCGTCGCCCGGTTCGTCGGCGCCGGTGAGCGCGAGATCGTCTGGGCCGAGAACGCGACCGACGCGATCAACATCGTCGCACTCGGCATGGCGGATGCCGCGGCCGGGCTCGGCGGCGCGGAGGCCGACGTGTTCCGTCTCGGCCCCGGCGACGAGATCGTCGTGACCGAGGCCGAGCACCACGCCGACCTCATCCCGTGGCAGCGCCTCGCGGCCAAGACGGGGGCGACGCTGCGGTTCGTCGCGGTGCACGACGACGGCACGTGGAACATCGACGACGCGGCATCCGTCATCGGTCCGAAGACCAGGCTCGTGGCCTTCGCGCACGTGTCGAACGTGACCGGCCACATCGCCCCGGTCGAAGACGTGGTCGAGCTCGCCCACCGGCACGGCGCGCTCGTCGTGCTCGACGCCTGCCAGTCGGTGCCGCACCGCCCCACCGACTTCGCGGCGCTCGGCGTCGACTTCGCCGCGTTCTCGGCCCACAAGATGCTCGGCCCGAACGGCATCGGCGTGCTCTACGGCCGCGAGCACCTGCTCGACGCGCTGCCGCCGGCCCGAACGGGCGGTTCGACCATCACGACCGTGACCATGGAGCGCGCCGAGTTCCTGCCGTCGCCGCAGCGGTTCGAGGCCGGCACCCAACCGGTGTCGCAGGCCGTCGGCCTCGCCGAGGCGGTGCGCTACCTCGAACGGCTCGACATGCGCCGCGTGCACGAGCACGAGGTCGAACTCGCGGGCCTGCTCGTCGACGAGGTCGCCCGCATTCCCGGCATCCGCCTGGTCGGCAGCGGTCCGGGCATCGAACGCGGCGCGCTCGCGAGCGTCGATGTGCCGGGCGTGCACGCGCACGACGTCGGCCAGTTCCTCGACTCGCGCGGCATCGCGGTGCGCGTCGGCCACCACTGCGCGCAGCCGCTGCACCGCCGGCTCGGACTCCGGGCCACGACGCGGGCGAGCGCCTACGTGTACACGACCGCCGACGAGGTGCGCCGGTTCGCGAGCGCCCTCGCCGAGGTCCGGCCCTTCTTCGGAGCAACCGCATGAGCGACCTGTCCGGGCTCTACCAGGAGCTCATCCTCGACCACTCGAAGCGCCGGGTCGGCGACGGCCCCCTCGCCGACCCGCAGGCGTCGCACCACGAGGTGAATCCCACCTGCGGCGACGAGATCACCCTCGGCATCCGGCTCGATCCGTCGGGTTCGACCGTCGAGGCCATCGGCTGGGAGGGCGACGGATGCAGCATCTCGATGGCCTCGGCATCCGCGCTCTCCGAACTCGTGGTCGGCGCCGACGTCGAGCACGCCCGTGAGGTCATCGACGCGTTCCGGGCGATGCTCCGCTCGAAGGGGGCGGGCGAGCCCGACGAAGACCTCCTCGGTGACGCGATCGCGTTCCACGGCGTCTCGAAGTACGTCATGCGGGTCAAGTGCGCGATGCTCTCGTGGGTCGCGCTCGAGGCCTGCCTGAACGAGGCACAGGCCACCGGCGGCACGGCGGGCGCCTCGGCGCCGACACCCAGCGAAGACGCCTAGGCTCAGAGCACCGCTGCCGTACAGAAAGAGGAAACGCCTGCCATGAGCGACGCCCTGGACGTCTTCGACCGCCGCGAGTCGGAGGTGCGCGGATACGTGCGCGCCTTCCCGACGGTCTTCGATCGGGCCGCCGGCTCGACCCTCGTCGGCGAAGACGGCCGCGAGTACCTCGACTTCTTCGCCGGGGCCGGCGTGCTGAACTACGGGCACAACAACCCGCTCTTCACGCGCGCGCTCATCGAGTACCTCGAGCGCGGCGGCATCATCCACGGGCTCGACATGGCGACGTCGGCCAAGAAGGCCTTCATCGAGGCCTTCGAGCGACTCGTGCTCGAGCCGCGCGGGCTCGACTACAAGCTCCAGTTCACGGGCCCGACGGGTGCGAACGCGGTCGAGGCCGCCCTCAAGGTCGCCCGCCAGGCCACGGGTCGTTCGAACGTCATCGCGTTCACCAACGCGTTCCACGGCCTGAGCGTCGGCGCGCTCGCCGCGACCGGCAACAGCCACTACCGCGAGGCCGCGGGCATCACGCTCGACGATGTCACGCGCCTGCCGTACGACGGCTATCTCGGAGCGGATGTCGACACGCTCGACCTGCTCGAGAAGATGCTCGACGACCCGGGGTCGGGCGTCGACCTGCCCGCCGCGGTCATCGTCGAGGCCGTGCAGGGCGAGGGCGGCATCAACGTCGCGAGCGTCCCGTGGCTGCAGCGGCTGCGCGCCGTCACCGCCGAGCGCGGCATCCTGCTGATCCTCGATGAGATCCAGGCCGGCGTCGGCCGCACCGGCGCGTTCTTCGCGTTCGAGGAGGCCGGCATCGTGCCCGACCTCGTGACCGTGTCGAAGTCGATCTCGGGTTCGGGCCTGCCGATGTCGCTCGTGCTGCTCCGCCCCGAGGTCGACGTCTGGAAGCCGGGCGCGCACACGGGAACCTTCCGCGGCAACAACCTCGCGTTCGTGTCCGCGCGGGCCGCGCTCGAGAACTACTGGGCCGACACCGCGTTCGTCGACGGCGTCGCCACGAAGTCGGCGCTGCTCGCCGAGGAGCTCTCGGCCATCGCCGCCGAGCACCCCGAACTCGGGTTCGTCGTGCGCGGCCGCGGGCTCATGTACGGCCTCGCGTGCGACGCCGACCGCGGACTCGCGGGTCGCATCTCGAAGCTCGCGTTCGAGCGCGGGCTCATCATCGAGACGTCGGGCGCCCACGACGAGGTGCTGAAGTTCCTGCCGGCACTCACCATCGCCGACGACGAACTGCGCCGCGGCCTCGCGATCGTGCGCGAGAGCCTCGCAGCCGCGATCGCAGAGTAGTTCGAGCGCCGCCCCGTTCGCGGCGGCGGTCAGGCCTCGGCGTCGGCGAGGTGGCGCGCGCCGTGGCTCAGCACCTTGACGACGATGCCGCGACGGCGGAGCGCCGCGATGGTGCGCGACTCCTCGTCGACGCTGCGGCCCATCGCATGGCGGTTGGCCACCACGAGGACGTCGCCCGAGCGCAGCGTGCCGAAGAAGCGGTCGAGTCGCGCCTCCCACGAGTCGTCGTTCTCGGGCGCCGGGAACCGGAAATCGGGGATCGCGACACCGAACGCCGTGAGGTCGCGGCGCTGCTCGACGATGGGCGGCATGTCGTCGCGGGCGACCACGAGGCCGACGAGGCGCGAGCCCTCGGGCTTCGCCTTCCACCAGTCGGAGTCGCGCTGCAGCTCGACGAAGCACTCGGGGCAGTCGTTCGCGACGTGCACATGCGTCGCGGTCGCCCCGAGCCCCGCGGAATCCGCGTTGCCGTTCGTCGTCGCGCTCGTCACATCACCCATGCTGACCTCCTGAATCGCTCCATTCTCCCAGTTCCGACCGACATCGGGGAGCCTCCGAACGAGACGGGGCGCCCGAGGGGCGACGAGGGCCGACGCGGGTTCCGGGGGCTACCCGGCCTCAGGATCCTGCGAGAGCAGCCGCAGCAGCCGGGCGAGCTCGGCCTGGTCGTCGCGGTCGAGCACCGCGAGCTCGACGGCCTCGCGCGCGACGAGGCCGCGCATGGCCTCGTCGACCCGCTCGACGCCCTCGACGCGCAGGCGCACCAGCACGCTCCGGCCGTCGCGCGGGTTCGGGCGGCGCTCGACGAGGCCGCGGCCCACGAGGTTCTCGAGGCGGTTCGTCATCGCCGCGCTACCGATCATCGTGGCGGCGATCAGCTGCGCGGGGCTGAGCTCGTGCGGCTCCTCCTGGCGGCGCAGCGCGGCGAGCACGTCGAACTCCCACGATGCGAGCCCCGCGTCCTTGAACGCGGCGGCCCGCAGCCGAGCGAGCCGGTTCGCGGCCCGGCGCAGGCGCGACATGACGTCGAGCGGCGAGAGGTCGGTCTCGGGCAGCCTTCGCGACCACGCGTCGATGAGCAGGTCGACCTCGTCGTCGCGATCGCTCGGTCTGGGGTTCACGATCTCGACAGTAGCGAACGCGCGGCGCCCGAACCGGGCAGGGCGAGCGGATGCCCCGTGGCGCACGCAGACGAGCGGGTCGGATGCCGAGGCATCCGACCCGCTCGTCATGTCCGCGAGACGCGGGGTTACTGCACCGACCAGCCGCCGTCGGAGGCGAGGATCGCACCGTTGATGTTCACGCCGTCCTCGCTCAGGAGGAACGTGATCGACGCGGCGAGCGCCTCGGCGGTCGCGACCGTGGGGATCGCGCCCTGGAACGGGGCGAGGCGCGCCGAGCCGACCTCGGACACGTGCGGGGGGAACGGGATGCCGGTGGCGACGCCGCCCGGGGCGACGGCGTTCACGCGGACGCCCTGCAGCGCGTACATGAACGCGGCCGACTTGGTGAGGCCGACCACGGCGTGCTTCGACGTGGTGTAGGCGTTGCCCGAGGCGTTGCCGCGCAGGCCCGCCTCGCTGGCGACGTTGACGATCGAGCCCTTGCCGGCCTCGAGCATGAACGGCACGACGGCGCGTGTGAGCTTGAAGGTGCCGGTGACGTTGACGGCCATGACCTTGTCCCAGATGGCGTCGGGAGTCTCGTGGATCGGCGAGAAGTCGTCGTTGATGCCGGCGACGTTAGCGAGGCCGTAGATCGAGTCGCCGGCTGCGGCGACGATCGCGTCGATGGACTCCTGCTTAGTGATGTCGCCCGCGACCGGCACGATCTCGGCGCCGGGGATGGAGGCGGCGAACTCGTCGAGCTTCTCGGCCGAGATGTCGACGGCGACGACGCGCCCGCCCTCTCGCGCGATGCGGCTCGCGGTCGCGCGGCCGATGCCCGAGGCGGCGCCGGTGACGATGACCGTCTTGCCGGCGAAGCGGCCGGAGGTGATCTGCTCGGCCCAAGCGCTCGACTCGCCCGACTCTTCGGGGATGACCCCGCCGTTCACGGCCTTCACGAGCTCGTCGACGGCCGCCTGCGGCATCTGACCCTGGCTCATGACCACGAGCTGCTGCAGCGGGAGGCTCGCGATCGGGGCGAGCTGGTCGATCGAGCCTCCGCCCTGGCTCACGAGGCCCTGGAGCGCCGCCTTGCCTGCGGGGTCGGCGAGCCATTCGGCGATGGTGGAGTTGGCGGTGAGGGCCATGGTGAGTTCCTTTTCTGCTTCGAACTGCATGCCTCAATTCTAACCGTCATCTGTCGGATATCCGACAATTGTCGGCGAACTCACGGGCTCGACGGCCCGAGTGCTGCAAGAATGCGGGAGTGGCCGAATCGACCGAGCACCGCAGCGATCCGCACGACGACGAGCGTGTCGACGAGCGCGTCGACGCACGGGTCGAGCGCACCCGCCGCGCCCTGCAGCAGGCCGCGCTCGAGCTGGCGCGCGCGGGCCGCTTCGACACCGCGACGGTCGCCGAGATCACCGAGGCCGCGGGCGTGAACCGCTCGAGCTATTACCAGCACTACGACGACCGCGACACGCTGCTCGCCGACGCGATCGACGCCGCCGAGGTGGAGGCGGTCGCCGGTTTCCCCCACCCCACGCGAGTGCCCGATCGGCTGCCGCCCGAGATGATCGCGTTCCTCGCGCACTTCGACGCCGACGCCGACCTCTATCGGCGCCTGCTCGGCGAGCGCGGCTCCCCCATCGTGGCGGCGCGCATCCGCGAGCGCTTCCAGCAGCAGGCGCGCGAGGGCGTCGTCTCCTCGGGCACGACGGCGTTCGAGGGCATGCCCATCGACATCGTCGCGGCGGGCATCGCGGGCTCGTGCCTCGCCGTCGTGCACGCCTGGCTCGAGCTCGACCCGCGGCCGAGCGTCGAGACCGCGGCCGAGTGGGTCTGGCGCACGCTCGTGGGCCCCGGCGAGCCGCTGTGACGGTCGGCTCGCCGAAACTCAGGAGATATCGGGTCACGGCGGCGCTGCGGCATCCGTACGCCCGGATCTCCTGAATTCGCGGGGCGGCAGGTCGGTCGGGCAGGCGGATGCCGCGCCTCGGGCAAGCAGTTCAGGCGGTCGGGCGGATGCCGCGTGCCGCGCGCTGCTGCGCCTGCAGGCGCTCGTGCAGCCGCTCGAGGGCGGGCAGCGCCGCGGCGAGCGCGGTCGCGTCCGCGGGCGGCAGTCCGGCGAGGGTGTCGGTCAGGAGCGTCGCGCTCGCGGCATCGAACCGGTCGAGCAGCCCGTGGGCCTCGGCCGAGGCGCGCACCTCGACGCGGCGGCGGTCTGCGGCATCCGCTTCGCGTGTGACGAGCCTCGACGCCTCCATCGCCTTCAGCAGGTTGCTCACCGTGGTGCGGTTCAGGCTGAGCTCCTCGGCGAGTTCGACGGGGCTGCGCATGACGCCCTTCGGCAGGGCGCGCAGCACCTCGATCTGCGCGTCGGGGATGTCGGGCAGGTGCTCGGCGGCCCGCGCGGCCCGCAGCAGGCTGCGCCGCAACGGCGAGATGAGCCCGCTGAGCCGGGCGACGTCGAGGTCGCCGATCTGGTCGGGTGCCGCGTCGTCCGCGCTCATGCGCGGGCGGGCGGGGTGAGCGAGGAGCGCTGGTTGAGCTGCTCGGGGTGGAATCCGGCGGCCACCTTGTAGCCGTCGGCGATCTCCTGCAGCTCGGCCTCGGGAATGACGTCGTGGATGTCGGCGAACCCGTGCGGCGCGCGCTCGTAGGCGAGCTGCATGACCCGCTCGGGCCCGAGCTGCCTGGTCATCGCGTTGAGCTTCGTGGTCGCCGGGCGCCGGTCGCCCTCGTAGGCGGCGAGCGCGGCGTCGACGTCGACCGAGGTCGCGAGGCGGAAGGCGAGCGACCGCGCGTCGAGGATCGCCTGCGAGGCCCCGTTCGAGCCGTTCGGGTAGAGGGCGTGCGCGGCGTCGCCGAGGAGGGTCGTGCGGCCGATGGTCCACGAGGCGAGCGGGTCGCGGTCGACCATGGGGTACTCGAGGATCTCGTCGGCGGCCGCGATGACCGCCGGCACGTCGAGCCAGTCGAAGCGCCAGTCGGCGAAGAGCTCGACGATGGGTGCCGGATCGACGGCGTGGTTCCAGTCGGCGGTCTCGTCGACGCCCTCGGGCGCGCGACGCTCGGCGATGAAGTTGACGCGCGTGAGGCCGTCCTCCGCGCCCGGTGCGACGAGCGGGTAGGCGACGAACTTCTGCTCGGCGTCGCCGGCCATGATCATGGTGCGGCCGTCGAGGTACGTCGGCGCGAGGGCGGTGCCGCGCCAGAGCACGAGGCGGTTCCACGGCGGCGCGCCCTCGGACGGGTGCGCCTGCGCCCGGAGCGCCGAGTGGATGCCGTCGGCTCCGATGACCACGTCGGCGTCGAGCACGAGTTCGGCGCCCGCGGCATCCGCGAACCTCGCCCGTTCGACGACGCGCCCGTCGGCGCCCGCGACGCCGTGCTCGACGCCCGTCGCGCGCAGGCCGAGGCGGATCGCGTCGGCGCCGAGGCGTCGGCGCACCTCCTCGGCGAGCAGCAGTTGGAACTCGCCGCGGTGCACCGAGAGCTGCGGCCAGCGGTATCCGGCCTCGAGGCCGCGGGGCTCGCTCCACACGGGCTGGCCGAACCGGTTGAAGTACGAGAGCCGGCCGGGTGCGGTGCCGATGGCGGCCACGGCGTCGGCGAGTCCGAGTTCGGTGAGCTCGCGCACCGCGTGCGGCAGCAGGTTGATGCCGACCCCCAGCGGGCGGAGCTCCCTGGCGCGTTCGACGACGATCACGTCGTCGTACCCCGCCGCCTCGAGGCTCAGGGCCGTGGCCAGTCCGCCGATGCCGGCTCCGACGATGATGATCTTCACGCTGCCTCCTTGCAAGTGGTAATTGAGTTTGCAACAAACATAAATGTCTGTCAAGCGGGTTCGGGTTCGGGTTCGCAGGGAGCTGCCAACTCGGGGCAGCAGACTGGGGAGCACGTCGCGACCGGCCGTCCATCGGACGGCATCGCCCCGTCCGCACCCGAAGACCGATGAACGGAGCCGCTCCATGCGCGCACTCATGCATTCCACCTTCGACGCCCCCGAGCGCGTGCTCGCGGTGCAGGACGTCCCGCTCCCCGAGCCGGGGCCGCACCAGGTGCGCGTGCGCACCCTGCTCTCGCCGATCCACAACCACGACCTGTGGACGGTGCGGGGCACCTACGGTTTCAAGCCCGACCTCCCGGCGCGCGCCGGCACCGAGGCCGTCGGCGTCGTCGACGCGCTCGGCGCCGACGTCACCGAGTTGCAGGTCGGCCAGCGCGTCGTCACCGGCGGCACGTTCGGCGTGTGGTCCGAGTACTTCGTCGCCGGCGCGGCCGGACTCATCCCCGTGCCCGACGCGCTCGCCGACGAGACGGCCGCCCAGCTCGTGTCGATGCCGTTCAGCGCGCTCAGCCTGCTCGACTTCCTCGGCCTGGAGGCGGGCGACTGGCTCGTGCAGAACGCCGCGAACGGCGCGGTCGGCCGAATGGTGGCGCAGATCGCCGCCGCCCGCGGCGTCAACGTCGTCGGGCTCGTGCGCCGGGCCGAGGGCGTCGCCGAACTGCGCGAGCAGGGCATCGGGAACATCGTCGCGACCGACTCCCCCGACTGGCGCGACGAGGTCGCCGCCCTCACCGACGGCGCGCCGATCGTCTCCGGCGTCGACTCGGTCGGCGGCACCTCGGCGGGCGACGTGCTGTCGCTGCTCGCCGTGAACGGCACCCTCGTCGTGTTCGGCGCCATGGAGTCCCCGACGATGAAGATCGCCTCGGGCGACGTCATCTTCAAGCAGGCCACCGTCAAGGGCTTCTGGGGCAGCACGGTCAGCCGCGAGATGGACCCCGCCACCCGCACGAGGCTCTTCGGCGAGCTCATGCGGCTCGTGGTCTCGGGCGAGCTCACCCTGCCGGTCGCGGGCGTCTTCCCGCTCGAGGACATCGCCGACGCGGTCGACGCGAGCACGACCGCCGGACGGGTCGGCAAGGTGCTGCTGCGCCCCTAGCCCCGACCGCGTTCACGACGCATCCGCCGCATCTCCCCCACGCCGAGCCGCTCTGGCACTAGCCTGACCTCGATGTGGTGGAACCGGAAGCACCCCGAGCCCGAACCGGAGCATGAGGCCCCGGATGCCGCCGCTGCGGCCGCGGCCGCGACCCCGTTGCACCGCAATGCGTTCATCCTCATGGGACTCGGCGGCGGCACGCTGGCCGTCATCGGCCTCGCCCAGATCTCCTCGATCGTCGCGCCCGTGTTCCTCGCGCTCGTGCTCACGATCTGCGTGCATCCGCTCCGGGTCGCCCTCGAACGTCGGGGGGTGCCCCGCGGCATCGCCACGGGCGCGGTCATCGTCGCCGTCGTCGCGCTCCTGCTCGTGTTCGGGTACGCGGTGCTCGTGGCCCTCAGCCAGTTCGCCGAGCTGCTGCCCCAGTTCGCCCCCGAG
Source organism: Agromyces terreus (assembly GCF_009749465.1). GTDB lineage: Bacteria > Actinomycetota > Actinomycetes > Actinomycetales > Microbacteriaceae > Agromyces > Agromyces terreus. Next base: position 79,388 of record NZ_WBIS01000003.1, on the reverse strand, counting down.
ATCCACGCGTGGATCGCGGGCGTCGGCACGTGGCTGGCCTCCGTCGGCATCGACTCCGCCGAGATCAGCGCGGCGCTCGGCAGCTTCGACGTCGGGCAGATCGCCCAGGTCGTCTGGGGGTTGGCGGGCGGTCTCGTGGGCCTGACCTCGACCTTCGTCATCATCTTCACGATGCTGCTGCTCATGGCGATGGACGCCGCGCTCCTGCCGGCCGCGCTGCGGCAGATCGAGACCCGGCGCCCGTTGTTCGTCCGCGCCGTCGCCGATTACGCGAGCAACGTCCGCCGCTACATGGTGGTCACGACCGCGCTCGGCATCGCCCAGGGTCTCATCAACTGGGTCGTCCTCGAGGTGCTCGGCGTGCCCGGCGCGTTCATCTGGGGCCTGCTGTCGTTCATCTGCAGCTTCATCCCCAACGTCGGCTACTTCATCGCGATCATCCCGCCCATCGTCTTCGGCGCCCTCACCGGCGGCTGGCAGACGGTGATCGCCGTCATCGTGCTGTACGGCATCGTGAACGCCGGCGTGCAGTCGATCGTGCAGCCGCGCGTCGTCGGCAACGCCGTCGCGCTCAGCCAGACCATCACGTTCTTCTCGGTGCTGTTCTGGGCGATCGTGCTGGGGCCGACCGGCGCGATCCTCGCGATCCCGCTCACCCTCCTCGTGCGCCTCCTGCTCATCGACACCAACCCGCGCATGCCGTGGGTACGTCCGCTGCTCGGCGACCTCGACGAGGCGAAGGCGAGCCTCGCGACCTCGGATGCCGCGCGCCGGGCGGCCCGTCGCGCGAAGAAGTCCGGCGAGGTCGCCGCCCTGCCCTCCGCCGAGACCGCGGAACCGGCGAGCCCGGCCGACGACGCGGCCCGCGACTGAGCGGCGAGGACGAGACATGCTCGCCGCCATCGGACACCTGCTCCCGATCGCCGTCGCCGCCGCGGTCAGCTCCGTGCCGATCATGGCCACCATCGTGCTGCTGCTCTCCCCGAACCGCGGCCGCACGGCGCTGCCCTTCCTCATCGGGTGGGTCTCGGGCCTGCTGCTCGTCGTCTCGCTCTGCACGCTCTCGGCGCAGCTCATCCCGGCGCCCAAGCTCGGCCTGCGCCCGAACACGGCCATCGGCCTGTGGGAGTCCGCGATCGGCATCGCGCTCATCGTGCTGGCGATCGTCTCGTGGCGTCGCGCCCGGCGCTCGACCCGCACCGAGCTGCCCGCGTGGCTGAGATCGGTCGACCGCATCGGCCCGTGGCAGGCCGTGGGCCTCGCCCTCGTGCTGAACATCCGTCCGAAGGCGATCCTGCTCGCCATCGCCGCCGGCCTCGCGATCCGCGGCGAAGACCTCGACCTCGGCGCCTCGGCGATCTCGATCGGCGTCTACGCGGCGATCGCCGCCTCCACGGTCGCGGTGCCCATCATCGTCACGCTCATCGCCCCGCACCGCATGGAACCGCGGCTCCTCATCTGGCAGGACTGGCTCGTCCGCAACAGCGGCGTCGTCACCTCGCTCATCGTGCTGCTGATCGGCGTGGTCGTGCTCGGCAGCGGGCTCAGCCGCTTCTGACGCCGCACGGCGCGCGTCAGGCGCGCTGCAGCGCCTTGACCCGTTTCTTGGCGCTCTTCTCGACGAGCACCGGCACGAAGTCGCGGACGCGGCGCCCGTCGAACTCGTGATGCTCCTCGGCGACGATCTGCTCGACCGTCCGCCGGTCGACGCCCGGGTACTTCTCGACGAGTCGATCGACGACCTCTTCGACGCTGCGCAGTTCGGCGGCTTCGCGTTCATCCATGGGGCGAGTCTGCGCCCCGGCGTCGCGCCGCGTCAACGTCCGCGGTCGCAGTCCCAGCAGCTGTTCAGCGGAGCGCGTCCCGATGGGGCTGTCGGTCGTCGTCGGGGCCTGCGACGATCGGAGCATGACCCGCTACGCCATCGACGCCGCCGTCGCGCTGCGACTCATCCGCGACCCGCTCGAGCCGAGCGCCGGCCGACAGCTCGTGGCACCCTCGGTGCTGCGCTCGCACGTGCTGTCTCGGCTCTACACCGAGGTCAGGGCGGGGCGGCTCGACGAGCGCACCGCGCGTGCCGAGCTCGAGGGGCTCGCCGAGCTGAAGATCCGGCTGCTCGGCGACCGGGTCTCCCGATCGACCGCGTTCAAGCTCGCCACACAGCTCGACTGGCCCGACGTGACGCCGGCCGAGTACCTGGCGGTGGCGGTGCTGCAGGCCGACGCGCTCGTCACCGACGATCCGGTGCTGCGCGACGCGGCGACCGGGCGCATCCCGATCGCCGAGTTCGACGACCTCGCGCGCTGAACGCTCAGCGCGCGATCTCGAAGTTGAAGACGTCCTGGTCGAAGTGGTTGTACGCCTCGTAGTCGACGAGGTCGTAGAGGTCGGCGCGGTGCTGCATCTCGCCGAGCTTCGAGGTGAGGTGGCCCTCGTCGACGATCGTGTCGAGCGCCCGCCCGGCCGCGCCCATGGCGATGCGCAGCAGCGACACCGGCCAGATGACGATGTTCACGCCCGCGCTGCGGAGCTGCTCGACCGAGAACAGGTCGCTCTTGCCGAACTCGGTCATGTTGGCGAGAATCGGCACGTCGAGCGCGTTGCGCATGGCCTCGAACTCGCCGAGGTCGCGCATCGCCTCGGGGAAGATCGCGTCGGCGCCGGCGTCGACGAGCGCCTTGGCACGGTCGATCGCGGCGTCGAGCCCCTCGACGGCGCGGATGTCGGTGCGCGCCATGATGAGGAAGTTCGGGTCGCGGCGGGCGTCGGCGGCCGCGCGGATGCGCTTGATCGCCGTGTTCTCGTCGACGACGGCCTTGCCGTCGAGGTGCCCGCAGCGCTTCGGGTTGATCTGGTCCTCGATGTGGGTGCCCGCGAGCCCGGCGTCTTCGAGAGTCTGGATGGTGCGGGCGACGTTCATGGGCTCGCCGAAGCCGGTGTCTGCGTCGATGATCGCCGGCAGGTCGGTCATGCGGGCGATCTGCTGCCCGCGGCCCGCAACCTCGGTGAGGGTCGTCAGGCCGATGTCGGGCAGCCCGAGATCGGCCGAGAGCACGGCACCCGAGATGTAGACGCCCTCGAACCCCTTGCGTTCGATGAGTCGCGCCGAGAGCGGATTGAACGCCCCCGGGAACCGCAGCAGCTCGCCCGATGCCAGGCGTTCGCGGAACAGGCGGCGCTTCTCGGTCGCAGGAGTCTGGGAGTAGAGCATCGGCGTGTCCTTTCGCGGGCCGCATGCGGCGTTCGTCGAGCCGGCGGGTCCGTCTCTCAGGCTACCCGTCCACGGGGCGCCGCCCGCCGACCCTGCCGCTCATCGGAACCCTCGGCGCGCCGCCGATCTGCGAGGATGCCTCCGTGACCAGCCCCCGTGCACGCGTCGGCGTGATGCTTCCCCGAGACCTCCCCATCGAACAGGTGCTGCCGTACGCCCGCCGGGCCGAGGCGCTCGGCTTCGACGAGCTCTGGGTGGTCGAAGACCTCGGCTTCCGGGGCGGTATCGCCCAGGCCGGCGTCGTGCTCGCGGTGACCGAGCGCATCTCGGTCGGCGTCGGCATCCTGCCCGCGGGGGCGCGCAACGCGGCGTTCAGCGCGATGGAGCTCGGCACGCTCGCCCAGCTCTTCCCCGGCCGCCTCATCGCCGGCATCGGGCACGGCATGCCCGCGTGGATGCGGCAGGTCGGCGCCTGGCCCGCCAGCCCGCTGACCCTGCTCGCCGAGTACACGATCGCCGTGCGCACGCTGCTCCGCGGCGAGCCCGGTCCGGCCGCCGGCCGATACGTCGACGTCGAGGGGGTCGTCCTCTCCGAACGGCCCGACGCTCCGCCTCCCGTGCTGCTCGGCGTGCGCGGCCCGAAGTCGCTCGGCCTGGCCGGCGCGACGGCCGACGGCGTCGTCCTCGCCGAACCGGCGGTCCCGGCCTACGTCGCGGCGGCGCTCGCGCAGGTGCAGGGCGGCATGCCGGCGACGGATGCCGGTGCCGCTCCGATCGTCGTGAGCTACGACGTCGCGGCGGTCCACGCCGACGATGCGGCGGCGCTCGCGCAGGTGCGCCCCGGCCTCGCGTACGTCGGCGAGCCCGACTGGTCACCGCATCTCGTGGGTCTGCCATTCGCCGAGGAGCTCGCCCGTCTGCGGCTCGAGAGCGCAGGTCCCGACGAGTTCGCAGCCCGGATGCCCGACGAGTGGGTCGCCGAGCTCTCGCTCGCCGGGACTCCGGCAGGGGTTCGCGAACGCATCGCCGCACGTCACGCCGCGGGTGCGAGCTCGGTCGTGCTCGCCCCCGTCGGCGACGACCGGCTCGGGTCGCTCGACGCCCTCGCCGAGGTGCTGCCCGGCTGAGGCCCGGTCGACCACCGCTCCCGTCGAGAAGCGGTGGCCGGCCGGGCCCCAGCCGGCGCGTCAGATCGCGAAGATCGTCCACCCGGCGGAGCTCGCCGCGCCCGGTTCGAGCACGATGAGGTCGGTGCCCGAGTTGAACGCGTCGGGCGGGCAGGTCATCGGCTCGACGGCGAGGCCGGTGCGGCCGCTGCCGTCGGCGGTGTGGATCTGCACCCACGGGCACTCCTCGCCCCAGAGCATGCCGACGCCGCGCCCGTCGGGCGCGGTGAGCCTGGCCTGCACGATGCCCTCGGCGTCGTACGCGAGGCCCGTGAAGGCGTGGTCGATCTCCGTGGCCCCGATGCGCTGCGGCATCCGGTAGTCGAACGAATCGCCGTCGCGCTCCTTCGCGACCGGCGCCGGCGCGGTCGGGATCAGCCGGTCGGGCGTCACCTCGAGCACGGTCGCGGCGGGCAGCTCGAGCGTCCAGTCGTCGACCGCGCCCTCGCCGGCCACGAGGTACGGGTGCGGACCCGTGCCGTAGGGCGCGGCATCCGAGCCGGTGTTCGTGGCCGTGACCTGCGTGTGCAGGCCCGCCTCGTCGATGCGGAACTCGACCTCGACCTCGAGTCGGTGCGGGTAGCCCGCCTGCGCCTCGACGACGGCCGCGAGCACCACCCGCGCGCTCTCGCGGACGACGGGCTCGAAGTCGAGCCAGACCGCGAGGCCGTGCAGGGCGTGGCCGCGCTCGGGCTCCGTGAGCGCCAGCTGCTGCTCGACGCCGCCGAAGCGGTACCGGCCGTCGACCACGCGGTTCGGCCACGGCACGAGGGTCGCCCCGCGGTAGGCGGGACGCACCTCGTCGGCCGCGAACGGCACGATCAGGTCGCGCCCCTCGAACGTCAGCGTGCGCAGCGACGCCCCCACGCTCGCGATGCTCGCCGCGTAGCCGTGTGCGGCGATCTCGTGCTGGTACCCCGAGAGCTCGTTCACCGAGGTCACAGGCCCTGCGCGAGTCGGTAGTAGGCCTGGTTCCAGCGCACCTCGCGCTGGAAGTCGCGGGTGGTCGTGTCCTCGTCGATGACGAGCAGCTCGAGCTTGGCCATCTCGGCGAAGTCGCGGAACACCTCGATGCCGACGGCCGTCGACATGACGGTGTGGTGCGCGGCGCCGGCCGTGAGCCAGGCCGCGGCGCTCGTCTTGAAGTCGGGGGCCGGCTTCCAGACGGCACGGCCGACGGGCAGCTTGGGCAGCGGATGCCGCAGCTCGACGTTCTCGACCACGTTGGCCGTGAGCCGGAACCGGTCGCGCATGTCGCTCATCGCGACCACGACGGCCGGGCCCGCGTCGGCCGTGAAGACGAGGCGCACGGGGTCGTCCTTGCCGCCGATGCCGAGCGGGTGGATCTCGAGGCTCGGCTTCGACGCGGTGAGCGAGGGCGAGACCTCGAGCATGTGCGCGCCGAGGATGACCTCGTCGCCGGGGGTCAGGTCGTAGGTGTAGTCCTCCATGAGGCTCGCCCCGCCCGGAAGGCCGGCGCCCATGACGTTCGCGATGCGCACGAGCACGGCGGTCTTCCAGTCGCCCTCGGCGCCGAAGCCGTAGCCCTCGGCCATGAGGCGCTGCACCGCGAGGCCCGGCAGCTGCTTCAACTCGCCGAGGTCCTCGAAGCTCGTGGTGAACGCGCCGAAGCCGCCCTCCTCGAGGAACGAGCGCAGCCCGATCTCGATCGCGGCGCCGTCGCGCAGCGACTGGTGGCGCTCGCCGCCCTTGCGCAGTTCGGGCACGACGTCGTACTCGGCCTCGTAGACCGCGACGAGCTCGTCGATCTCGGCCTCGGATGCCGCGGCCACCGCCTCGGCGAGCTCGTTGACGCCCCACGTGTTGACCTGCACGCCGAGCCGCAGCTCGGCCTCGGTCTTGTCGCCCTCGGTGACGGCGACGTAGCGCATGTTGTCGCCGAAGCGCGCGAGCCGCAGGTCGCGGGATGCCGCGAGGCCGGCCGCGGCCCGCTGCCAGGTGCCGAGCTCGCGCTGCACCTGCGCGTCGCTCGCGTGGCCGACGATCGTCTTGCGCGGCACGCCGAGGCGGGTCTGGATGTAGCCGAACTCGCGGTCGCCGTGCGCGGCCTGGTTGAGGTTCATGAAGTCGAAGTCGATCTCGGCGTAGGGCAGCTCGACGTTGGCCTGCGTGTGCAGGTGCGCGAGCGGCTTCTGCAGGGCGTCGAGGCCGGCGATCCACATCTTCGCGGGGCTGAACGTGTGCATCCACGCGACGACGCCGATGACGTTCGGGGCGGCGTTCGCCTCGAGGGCGACCTGCTTGATCGCGGCCGAGTCGGTGAGCACGGGCAGCCAGACGACCTTCACGGGCACGTCGGATGCCGCGTCGAGCGTCGCGGCGATCTGCTCCGACTGCGCCGCGACCTGTGCGAGGGTCTCGGGGCCGTAGAGGTGCTGGCTGCCGGTGAGGAACCAGACCTCGTACTGGTCGAGCGAGGTGGTGAGCGGGGTGCGTGCCATGAGGAGTCCTTCTGCTGGGGTGGGAGAGATCAGAGTGCTTCGACGGCGGCGGCCTCGGCGGCGAGGCCGGCCCGGTAGCGGTCGAGGTAGTCGGCGAAGCCGGCGGCATCCGCCGGATCGGGATCGACGGTGTCGATCGCCGCGTTCGCGAAGACCGTCTCGTCGAGGTAGGCGCCGAGGCTGCGCCCCGCGCCGCGGGAGCGGTACGACGCGAGCACCGCGATGCCCCACGCGCCGCCCTCGGAGGCGGTCTCGCCGACCGCGACGGGCGCATCGAGCGCGCCCGCGAGGAAGCGCTGGGCGACCCCCGCCGTGCGGAACATGCCGCCGTGCGCGAACATGCGGTCGAGCTCGACGCCCTCGCCCGAGAGCACGCGCATGCCGAGCGCGAGGGTGCCGAACACGCCGTAGAGCTGGGCGCGCATGAAGTTGGCGAGCGTGAGCCGGCTGTCGGGCGTGCGCACGATGAGCGGACGCCCCTCGACGAGGCCCGCGATGGGCTCCCCGGCGAGGTGGTTGTAGGCGAGGAGCCCGCCCGCGTCGGCCTCGCCCTCGAGCGCGGCCGCGAACAGCGCCTCGAAGACGGCGTCGCCGTCGAGCGGGGTTCCGGATGCCGCGGCGAACTGCCCGAACACGCCCGCCCACGCGGCGAGCTCGCTCGCCCCGTTGTTGCAGTGCACCATCGCGACCGGGTCGCCCGCGGGCGTGGTCACGAGGTCGAGCTCGTGGTGGGCGTGCTCGAGCGGGCGTTCGAGCACGACCATCGCGAAGATGCTCGTGCCGGCGCTCACGTTGCCGGTGCGCGGGGCCACCGAGTTCGTCGCGACCATGCCGGTGCCCGCGTCGCCCTCGGGCGGGCATAGCGGAATCCCGGGCTGCAGCGTTCCGCTCGGGTCGAGCAGGGCCGCACCGTCGGCGGTGAGCGAGCCGGCGTCGGCGCCCGCGTCGAGCGAGGCCGGCAGCAGCTCGAGGAGCGGCCGCGGCATCCGCTCGCCGACGAGTTCGTCGTACGACGCGACGAGCGCCGCGTCGTAGCCGTGGGCCGCGCTGATCGGGGCCGCGCTGATCGGGGCGGTGCTGATCGGGGCCGCGCTGATGGGGAACATGCCCGACGCGTCGCCGACGCCCAACACCTTCTCGCCCGTGAGCTTCCAGTGCACGTACCCCGCCAGGGTCGTCACGAAGCGGATGTCGGGAACGTGCGCCTCGCCGTCGAGCACCGCCTGGTGCAGGTGCGCGATCGACCACCGCAGCGGGATGTTCACGCCGAAGCGCTCGCTGAGCTCGGCGGATGCCGCGCCCGTCGACGTGTTGCGCCACGTGCGGAACGGCACGAGCAGCTCGCCCGCCTCGTCGAACGCGAGGTAGCCGTGCATCATCGCCGAGACGCCGATCGCGCCGAACGTCGCGGGCGCGTCGGCGCCGTACCGGGCGCGCATGTCAGCGACGAGGTCGGCGTACGCCGCCTGCAGGCCCGACCAGACGTCCTCGAGCGCGTACGTCCAGACGCGGTCGACGAACTGGTTCTCCCACGCGTGGCTGCCGACGGCGAGCACGCGGGTCGGGTCGTCGGCATCGACGAGGCACGCCTTGATGCGCGTCGAGCCGAGCTCGATGCCGAGCGACGTGCGCCCCTCGAGGATCGCCGCGCGCGCGGCATCCGTCTGCTGAGTGGTGGAGTCGGTCATGCCGTGGGTTCCTTTCGACGAGCGTCGCTGCTCTGTCCGTAGACGTTCTGGTAGCGGTCGTACAACCGGTCGATCGCGTCCTGCGGGATCGGGACCAACGGGCCCGCCTCACGCGCCAGATGCACCGTGCGCGCGACATCCTCGACCATCACCGCCGCCTTGACCGCATCCTTCGCACTCGACCCGATCGTGAACGGACCATGGTTCGCCATCAACACCGCCCGGCTGCGATGCCCCGACAACGTCTCCACGATGCCCCGACCGATCGAGTCATCACCGATGATCGCGAACGGACCCACCGGAATCGGCCCCCCGAACTCATCGGCCATCGCCGTGATCACACACGGAATCGGCTCATTGCGCGCCGCCCACGCCACCGCATACGTCGAATGCGTGTGCACCACACCGCCCACCTCGGGCATGTTCCGATACACGTACGCATGCGCCGCCGTATCCGACGACGGCGACCGCTCAGCACCCGGGGTGCCCTCGATCACGTTGCCGTCCAGATCGCACAGGATCATGTTCTCCGGCGCCAACTCGTCATAGCTCACACCCGACGGCTTGATCACGAACAGATCCGCACCCGGCACCCGACCGCTGACATTGCCGCCCGTCCAGACCACCAGCCCATACCGCGTCAACTCGGCATGCAACTTCGCCACCTCGGTACGCACCCGCGCGATCGCCGCCTCGACGTCGGGGGCGAACCCGTGCTCGAGGGCGCCGCCGCTCATGCCGCCACCACGCCTGAAACCGTACTGCGATCGGCGGCGTGCCGGTAGCGCTCGGCGATTCGATCGGGCTTCGATGCCCGGGGTGCTGCACTCACGTGGTTCGTCCTCCGTTGCGACCGGCCGCGAATCGCGACTGTGACCGGTCACATTCTGCCAAGCGGCGGCCCGCGAGTCAATCCGCGCGGCCGCCCCTCTCCTCCCCGATTTCACTTTTCAGGAGGGGGTGTGGGGGGGGGGGGGGGGGGCGCGGGGGGGGGGGGCGGGGGGGGGGGGGGGCGGCCCCCCCCCCCCCCCCCCACACCCCCTCCTGAAAAAGGTCGAAGAAGGGCGCAGGCGTCAGCGCGGGGCCGTCGACGCGCGCACGATGAGCTCGGGCACGAGCATCGGGCGGCCGGATGCGCCGTCGGCGCCGCCCTCGAGCAGCGCCGCGACCGCGCGGCGGGCGAGTTCGTCGAAGTCCTGGCGCACGGTCGTGAGCGGCGGCCAGAAGAACTCCGCATCGGGGATGTCGTCGAAGCCCACCACGCTCAGCGTCTCGGGCACCGCTCCCCCGTGCTCGCGCAGGTGCCGCATGAGGCCGAGGGCCATCTGGTCGTTCGCCGCGACCACGGCGGTCGGCCGGGCGGCCGACAGTTCGGCGGCCGCGGCATATCCCGAGCGCGCCGACCAGTCGCCCCGCACGACGGCGACGGCTTCGAGCCCGTGGGCCGCGAGCTCGAGCGCGAACCCGTGTTCGCGCGAGCTGGCCTCGAGCCAGTCGGACGGACCGGCGAGGTGCGCGATGCGCGTGTGCCCCAGTTCGACGAGGTGCCGGGTCGCGATGCGCGCACCCTCGATCTGGTCGACGGCCGGGCTCCGACCATCTCGGCCGCCGGCGAGCAGGGTCACGACCGGCACGTCGAGGCGGAGGCCGTCGAGCGCCTCGAGCACGCGCACATGCGGGGCCACCACGACGATGCCGTCGACGGCCTGCCCCCGCAGGTGCGAGATGCCCGCCGACACCGACCCGAGATCCTCGGAGTCGACGTACGCGGTGCTGACCCAGTGGCCCGCCGCACGCGCCGCCGCCTCGAGGGCCGCGATGCTCGTCGACGGCCCGTAGTGCCGCGAGTCGGAGGCGAGCACCCCGATCGTGCGCGACCGCTTCGTGCCGAGGGCCCTGGCGGCGAAGTTCGGGGTGTACTCGAGCTCGGCGATGGCGTCCATGACCCGGCGCCGCGTCGACTCCTTGATCTGCGGGTGCGCGTTCAGCACGCGCGAGACGGTCTGGCGCGACACCCCTGCGAGCGCGGCGACCTCGCGCACGCCGACGGCGCGTCCGCTCGCCGGGCGATCCTCGACCGGGCGATCCTCGACCGCGCGATCGGAGCCGGATGCCTGCATGGAACCGTCCCTCCTCGCTCGCCCGATGTCGGATCGAGCATAGACGGATGCCGCGCCGAAGCGCCCGCGCTGCGGCATCCGCTCGCCCTCGCACCGTCCGATGCGGAGCCGAGCGCGCGCGGGCGCGCCGACGTAGGCTGAAAGCCCGGGCGGACGCTCGGCGACGCAGACGAAGGAGACCCACGTGACGACAGGTGCGCCGACGGTCGAACCCGGCACCGACGACCGCGTCGGCGAGGTGCTCGCCGAACTCGCGAGCCTCGAGGATCCGAAGATGCGCGAGGTCAACGAGCGCCACGGCGACGACCACGGGGTCAACCTGACCAAGCTGCGGGGCGTCGCCAAGCGGCTGAAGACCGATCACGACCTCTCGGGGCGGCTCTGGGACACCGACGACACGGCCGCACGCCTCGTCGCGTTGCTCATCTGCCGGCCGAAGCAGTACACCGCGGCAGAGCTCGACGCGATGCTGCGCGAGGCGCGGGCGCCGAAGGTGCACGATTGGCTCGTCAACTACGTGGTGAAGAAGAGCCCGCACGTGGAAGAACTGCGGCTCGCCTGGTTCGACGACGCCGACCCCGTGGTCGCGAGCGCCGGGTGGGCGCTCACGACCGAGCGCGTGAAGAAGTCGCCCGACGGGCTCGATCTGCCCGGCCTGCTCGACCTCATCGAGGCCGAGATGAAGGATGCCCCCGATCGCCTGCAGTGGGCGATGAACGAGTGCCTCGCGAACATCGGCATCTTCAACCCGGGGCTCCGCGCGCGCGCCCTCGACATCGGCGAGCGTCTCGAGGTGCTGAAGGACTACCCGACGCCGCCGAACTGCACCTCGCCGTTCGCGCCGGCCTGGATCGGCGAGATCGTGCGCCGCCGCGAGGGCGCGTAGTCCCGCGACCGCGACCGCGCCCGCGGCCCCTGGCCGGCATCAGGTGATCGCGGCATGATCGTCGAACTGATGCTGTGAGACGGCCACGGTGTCGGCGCTGTCGATCGCGAACGGCGTGCCCTCCATGAGCGCACCCACCCAGGTCTTGAGCTCCCCGGCGGTGCTGCGCCCGCTGGTGCCGTCGACGAAGGTCGCCATGGGCTTCGGATCGAAGTCCCAGTAGTCGTAGTAGGTCGCGGTCCCGGTGAACTCGGCGAGGGCCCCAGTCGGGCCCTTCGTGACGGTCAGCGTGCCCTCGAGCGTCACGGTGAAGTTGCCGAGGGTCTGGTTCTTCTGCGCCGCGCCGCGACCGCGTGCGCCGCTGACGACGGCTGTGAACTGCCGGAACTCGCTGGGCGGCGCCGGGTCGGCTTCGGCGGCGGCGATGAGCCGGTTGCGCTCTGCGGCGATCGCAGGAAACCATGAGAACACGTTCGTGAACGCGTCGACCTCGATCATCTCCGCTCTCGTGAGCGCGTACGCGGCGCCGGCGGCCGACATGTAGTGGCTGATGAGCGACCTGGGCAGGCCGGGGTCGGCCTGCGCGAGCATCGAGCCGTCGAACAGTCCGCGGTTCCAGAGGTCGTCGAGCACGCTTCGCTGCACGTACGCGGTCGTTGCCTGATTGCCGGCCGAGCGTTGGAGGGCCAGCAACGACGGCGAGAGCGATCGTGCGGATGCCTCCGCAGCGGGTGCTCTCGTCGTGGACGCGTCCCGTCGGGGCTCGCGCTGGTCATGCGTCGCATGCTGCACCTCGACACGATACGTCCGGGAAGGAGGGGCGCTCCGATTGCCGAGGCCGACGGCGGTGCCGCGGGGCGTGCCCGATCGGGCAGCGCTCCCCGCGGCCTACGCGCCGCCCTGTCCGATGCCGAGCCAGCCGCCGGATCCCGATTGCGCGGAGCCGCCGCCCGCTCCGGGCGCGTCGGCGCCCTTCAGCGCCTGCAGTTGGCGTTCGATCTCGGCCTGGGCCGAGACGGCGGCGAGCTGGCGCTCGATGTCGGCGTCGGGGGCCGCGGTGAGGTCGGTGAGGGCTCCGCTCGCGAGGAGCTCGTCGGTCGCGGCGGCACGCGCCTGCATCTGCGCGACGCGGTCGCGGGCCCGGTCGAGGCTGGACCCGACATCGGTGATGCTGTTGCTGATGCCCGAGACGGCCTCGTTCGCACGCACCTGCGCCTCGGAGGCGGTGTAGGTGGCCTTGATCGTCTCCTTCTCGATGCGGAACGCCGCGACCTGGTCGGTCAGCCGCCGCTCGCGTTCCTGGAGCTGCGCGGTCTGCTGCTGGAGGGAGGTGAACTGCTTCTGGAGCTGCGCCACCTGCCCCTCGAGCATCGCGCGACGTTCGAGCGCGGCGCGCGCGAGGTCTTCCCGGCCCTGCGCGAGCGCCTCGGCGGCCTGCGAGCCGAGCCGTTGGTAGCGCGCGCCCATCTCCTCGCCCTGCAGTTCGATGCGCTTCTTCGCGGTGGCGACCTCGGCGACCGCGAGACGCACCTGCTGGAGCAGTTTCACCTGCTGGTCGTAACTGTCGTCGAGGGTCTCGCGCGGATCCTCCATGCGGTCGAGCGCCTTGGCGGTCTTGCTGCGGAAGATGGTCTTCATGCGGGCCGAGTTGCTGTTGGCGTTGCTCATCGCTGGTTCCCCTCGTTGCGGACGGATGTCGTGGTCGGGCGCGGCTCGGCTCGGCCGTCGCGCCGGTTGAGCGCCTGGAGCTGTTCGATGCCCGCGTGCAGGGCCGCGACCTCGCGTTCGACTTCGGAGCCCAGCGCCGAGAGCGCATCGTCGGTCGAGCCGGAGAGGCCGGATGCCACCGCGGAGCGCACCTGCTTGACGAGCCCCTCGACCTGCTCGACGCGGTTGCGTGCGGCCGGGAGTTCGTCGGCGAGCGCCGCCGCGTCGGTCTCGGATTCCATGAGGCGCAGTTGCAGGTCGAGCACCGAGGCCTCGTCGCGGATGCGGCGGAACAGTCGCGGCAGCTCGCTTCGGGAGGCGTCGGCGAGGAGCTCGACGGCGGCGCCTCCGCTCCGCAGGGTCTCGTCGAGGCGCACCCGCAGCGCGAGCACGGTGCGCTGGGGGCCGCGCGCGACGCGGGCTCTCGTGCGCAGCGTCGCGCCGCTCAGCGCGCGGTTGCGGCGCGCCCGCCGCACGAGCGAGCGCACGAAGAGCACGAACGCCGTCATGACGCAGAACGAGAACAGCACGATCACGCCGAGCCCGATCAGGATCGCCTCGATGCCCGTCACGAGCACCACCCCCGTTCACTCCGACGACGTCGCCAATACGCGATATAACGCGTGTGGTGAGACTACCCCGGAATCGCGGGAACCGGGAGTGCCGTCGACGGATTCGCAGGCGGCACGCAGGAGACGGGGTCGTCCGGGTCAGCCGCCGGATGCCGCGGAAAGGTTCCGCGGCCGGCGCGCGACGCCCCTCGGCAGTGCGGCGGCCGCGGCCGCGGTGAGCATCGCCAGCCCGGCCCCGCCCGGCACGGCCGCGACGATCGTCTCCGTCCACGCGGTCGTGTCGTACGACTGGGAGCCGACGATGGCCGGCGCGATCTGGAACGCAGCCAGCAGGGTGCCCGGCAGCGTCGCCCCGAGCAGCATCACGCACGCCACGGCCGTCGCCGGCGACGCACGCCACCAGATGGAGGCGAGGATGCCGAGGCCGACGAATCCGATCGCGCCGAGGAACAGCTGCACCGGCAGGAACTGCAGCGGGGATGGGGCGTCGATCAGCCCCGAGAGGAGGGCGTGCAGGCCGGAGACGGCGAAGCCGGCGGCGGTGACTCCGGCGAGCAGGCCGATCAGCCCGTCGACGCTGCCCTCGACGGCCCGGGTCATCGCCATGATGCCGAGCGCCAGGAGGACGGTACCTGCCCCGAACATCTCCGCCGCCGCGCCGAGGTTCTCCCACGGGTCCGCGGGGAACGAGTAGTCGAACCGGTGGTCCTCGACCCAGAGGTCGGTGCGCGTCCACGCATCGCGCGCGACGACCCAGCGCTCGAGGGATGCCGCGAGCTGGAGCCCTGCGGAGACGAGGAAGAGCCCGGCAGCGAGCATCGACCAGCGGACGCGTGCTCGCCGAGGGGCGCGAACCGCGACGCCGGTGCCGCGCGAGCTCACCTCCGACGACCGGCGGCCACGCCGACGGTCACCGTGGCGATGAGCAGCAGGAACAGGAAGAGCAGGAAGCCGAGCACCTGCATGCCCTCGTCTGCGAACAAGATGGCCTCCTCAGCCGTTGCGCGTGCCCACAGCTTCGGCGACCCCGACGGAACCGGCAAGTGCCCGTCAGTGGAGTTCACCGGGAGTTCAGGCCGCCGATCGCGCCGCCCTCCCGGTGCACGGAACGTCAGCCGGCCGACTCGGCGTACTCGAGCGCGACCTTCGCCACCTCGTCGACGTAGTCGTTGTCGTGGTTGTAGGAGAACACCGCGGCCCGCCACCCGTCGACGCTCGTCATCGGGCCGGAGGCGCAGAGGTACCGCGCGGTCGCAAGAGCGGCGTCGTCGATCTGGTTCGGGTCGGCGATGCCGTCGCCGTTCGCGTCGGCGCCCCACTTCGCCCACGTCGAGGGGATGAACTGCATCGGGCCGACCGCGCGATCCCACGTGGTGTCGCCGTCGAAGCGCCCGCCGTCGGTGTCGGCGATCTTCGCCGTATCGCGACCGTCGAGCGCCCGCCCGATGATCGGCGGGCTGGCGCTGCCGTTCTCGTCGAGCACGGTCGACCCGTGGCCGGCGTGGCCGGACTCGATGCGGCCGATCGCCGCGATCGTGGCCCAGTCGAGACCGCAATCGGGCTCTTCGACCGAGCTCAGCACATGCGCGAGCGCGTAGGCGGTGAGGGCGCGCTCGGGGATGCCGGTGGAGGCGGCGACGGTCGCGATCCACTGCTCGTCGATGATCTCGATCGGCGTGGCGCCGGGTGCAGCCCCCGACAGCTCGGTCGGCTCCTCGAGCGGGGCGGGCTCCGCGGCGGCGTCGACCTCGGCCTCGCCGGTGCCGGCAACGGGCTCGGGCAACTCGACCGTCGGCGGCAGCGCCGCGCGCGGTCCGCCCGCGGCGGGCGCCGCGAACCCGCCCGGGTTCGTCGCCGTGCCCATCATGTTGACCGCGACGACCACGCCGACCACGAGCGCGACGACGCCGACCACGGCACCGGTGTACGCGGCCGCCAGACGCAGCACCCGCCAGCCGGTGACCCGCTGCCGCGCAGGGCGAGGGCCGCCGTGCTCGTCGGCGTCGAGGTCGTCGTCCAGGAACATCGTTCGGTGGCTCCGTTCGGGCGGTGGATCAGGGCGTGCCCGCCGGATCGGTCGCCGCCGGCTCGTTCGAACCCGGCGGCGATGACCCGCTCCCTCACCCTACGCGCGCACCGCCCGCGACGCACGGGTTTGCCCCAAGGTGCACGTGGCACCTGCCCGCGCGACCGCGACCGCGACCGGTTCAGCCGACCGCGTCGCCCGCCTCCACGACCGTGAGCCGTTGCGTGGGCCGGGTGAGGGCGACGTAGAGCCGCTTCCACGTCGCCGTGGACACCGCCTCGGGCGCGGGCATCCGCGGCACCGCGACGACGACCGCGTCGAACTCGAGGCCCTTCGCGTCGTCGGGCGTGCCGACCCAGAGCCGGTCGGACCCGCCCTGCGCCGTGGTCTTGCCGACCTCGGCGGCGCGCAGATCGCGCAACGCGCCCAGGACGCCGAGCGGGGCGATCACGCCGACGGTGCCCTCGCTCGCGGCGAGCGCGTCGGCGGCCGCGCGGGCGGTGGCCTCGCCGAGCTCTGCGGGGTCGACGCGCACCACGCGCGGCTCGTGCTCGCCGGCACGGGCCGACGTGGGCTCGGGTGCGTCGGGGTCGACCCGGCGCAGCACCCCGGTCGCGATCCGCATGATGCGCCCCGGCGTGCGGTAGTTGACCGTGAGGTCGGTGCGGTTCCAGCGGGGCACCTGTGGGTCGAGGAGCCCGGCCCAGGTGAAGGGGGCGTCGGTCGCCGTGTACTGGTTCGCGTCGCCGACGAGGGTCATCGAACGGGTCGGGCAGCGTCGGATGAGCGCGCGCAGGAGCATGGGGCTCGTCTCCTGCGCCTCGTCGACGATCACGTGCCCGTAGACCCACTCGCGGTCGGAGCCCGCGCGTTCGGCGGGGGTGCGCCCGTCGCCCGCGGCCTGCCGGTCGGCGAGCGCGGCGGCGCTCACGATGGAGACCGGGGCGCTCACGTGGTCGGCGTCGGCATCGGCGTCGGTGACCATGTCGAGCACGTTCTGCGCGTACTCGACGTCGGTGGCGCGATCGGAACGGGCACTCGCTGCGGCGGCCGCGGCCGGGCGCGGATCGTCGCCGAGCAGTTCGGCGAGTTCGTCGACGAGCGGGATGTCGGCCGGGGTGAGCCCCTGCTCGCGGGGCCGGAGCAGCGCCGAGCGCAGCACGGGGTCGAGACCGGGGAACACGGCGTCGAACCGGTCGGCATCGCCGAACAGCCCGCGCACCATCTCGACGGGATCGAGCAGCGGCCAGAGCTCGTCGAAGAGCTCCTGCACGGCGGGATCCTCGGCCCAGTCGGCCCGGCGCTCCCAGTCCTCCATCGACGACGAGCCGTGCTCCTCGTCTTCGAGCCGGAGGATCTCGGTGAGCAGCGCCTTCTCGAACTTCGGCCTCGCCGCGTTGTGCGGCGTGCCGCCCGACCGGCCGCGGGTGCGCACGCGGTGCAGCATGCGCCCGTCGAGGGTCATCGGCTTCAGGCCGGCCGGGCGCAGCACGCGCGTGCCGCCGCCGGTCGGCACCTGCGCGTCGCGCACCGCCCGCTTCAGCGCGTCGACGATCTCGAGCCGGCCCTTGAACTCGGCCGCCGGGCCGGATTCGGTCGCGGTCGCCGTGACCCCCGGCACGAGGGTGCCCGGCGTGACGAGCACCGCGGAGTCCTCGCCGAGGGAGGGCAGCACCTGGGAGATGTACTCGAGGAACCGCAGGTTCGGCCCGACGATGAGCACGACCGACTTCGACAGCCGGTTGCGGTGCTCGTAGAGCAGGTACGCCGCACGCTGCAGGGCGACCGCGGTCTTGCCGGTGCCGGGCCCGCCCTGCACGACGAGCGTGCCGGCGAGCGGCCCGCGGATGATCGCGTCCTGCTCGCGCTGGATGGTGCCCACGATGTCGCTCATGTGCTGCGAGCGGGGCCGGTCGAGGGCGGCCATGAGCGCGGCATCGCGACCGTCGTCGAGGTCGTCGAGGTCGTCGACGAGCAGCGGCTCGTCGTACACCGCCGTGACGGTGCGGTCGGTCGAGGTGATGCGCCGCCTGGCCTTCAGGCCCTCGCGGTGCAGGGGCGTCGCGGTGTAGAAGGCGCGCGCGACGGGGGCGCGCCAGTCGATGAGCAGCCGCTCGCCGTCGTCGGGGTCGCTCAGGCCGATGCGGCCGATGCGGAACCGCCCGCCCTCGTCGGTCTCGACCCCGCCGAAGAGCAGCCCGTACGACGCCGTCTGCAAGCCCTGGAGCCGCTGCGCGTGGTGGGCGACGAGCGCGTCGCGCTCGGTGAGGTTGAGCCCCTCGCTCGGTCGCCCGAGGGTGGCCCGGAGGTACTCGGTCTCCTGCTCGACGAGCGCGGCGACGACCTCGCGGATGCGGTCGAGCGCCGCCTGCTCCTCGGCGATCGGCGTGGTGGGAAGGCTGCTGCTGATGTCGGTACCCCTCGTGCGGCGGAACCGTCGATTCTACCGGCCCCGGATGCCGCGCCGGCACGCCGGCATCGAGGTCGTCGACGGCGCAGGCGCCCGTGCATCCGCCTGTGAAGTCAATCCCTTTCGACCGGATCTCCGCCCGCCTAGCGTCGGAACCGTACGACGAATCGAAGGAGGACCCATGCCCGGCACCGAGCAGCAGAAGATCATCGAACTCGCGCGCGGCATCCCGTTCGGCTGGCTGACCACCGTGACCGACGACGG
This sequence comes from Agromyces terreus, assembly GCF_009749465.1. Taxonomy (GTDB): domain Bacteria; phylum Actinomycetota; class Actinomycetes; order Actinomycetales; family Microbacteriaceae; genus Agromyces; species Agromyces terreus. Next base: position 60,876 of record NZ_WBIS01000003.1, on the reverse strand, counting down.
CAGGCTGGTCTCCCGCCCGATGTCGCCCCGCGAGGTGACCGACGACGGCGAGATCTGGTACTTCGCCGAACGCGACTCGCGCGACGCGAGCGAGATCTCGGCGAACGCGAACGTGGGCGTGACCCTGAACTCGGGCTCGACCTTCGTCTCCTTCGCGGGCGTCGCAGAGCTCGTCGACGATGCGGCGCGCAAGGACGAGCTGTGGGACGCCGCGGTCGAGGCATGGCTGCCCGACGGCCCGCAGAGCCCGAACGCGATCCTCATCAAGGTCACCGCCGAGTCGGGCGAGTACTGGGACAGCCCGGGCGGACGCCTCGCGACGCTGATCAGCTTCGTCAAGGCGAAGGCGACCGGCGAGCGCTACGAGGGCGGCGAGAACGAGACCGTCACGCTCTGAACAGCGGATGCCTCGCGGCATCCGCCCTGCTTCATCCGCCCCGCGCTACGCGACCCACCACGAACGCAGCGGCAGCCCGCCGTTGCCGCCGTGCTCGTCGGGCCGCACGGCCAGCACCTGGTGCAGCTGGATCCCGCCGGTCTCGAACGCGAGCCGCGAGCCCGCCATGTAGAGCCCCCAGACCTTCGCGGTGGGCAGCCCCACCTCGGCGACCGCGTCGTCCCAGTGCTCGACGAGGTTCGCGCACCAGTCGCGCAGGGTGAGCGCATAGTGGTCGCGCAGGTTCTCCTCGTGCAGCACCTCGAATCCGACGTCCTGCGCCTCGCGGATGATGCGGCCGGAGCCCGTCAGCTCCCCGTCGGGGAAGACGTACCGGTCGATGAATCCGCGCGCCGAGGGCTGCGAGGTGTTGTCGGGGCGGGTGATGCAGTGGTTCAGCAGCAGGCCGCCGGGGCGCAGCCTCGACTCCAGGAAACGGAAGTAGGCGGCGTAGTTCCTCACCCCGATGTGCTCGAGCAGCCCGATCGAGGACACCGCGTCGAATCCGCCCTCGCGGATGTCGCGGTAGTCGCCGTAGCGCACCTCGGCGAGATCGCCGAGACCCTCCTCGTGGATCGCGTGCTTCGCCCACGCCGTCTGCTGCTCCGACAGGGTGACGCCGAGGGCCCGCACCCCGCGGCGGGCGGCGTAGCGCACCATGCCGCCCCAGCCGCAGCCCACGTCGAGCAGCCGGTCGCCGGGCTTCAGCCGCAGCTTCTCGAACACGAGCCGGTACTTGTTCTCCTGCGCCGCGTCGAGCGTGGCGTCGAGGCTCGGATAGCACGCGCACGTGTACGTCATCGAGGGCCCGAGCACCCACTCGTAGAAGGTGTTCGACACGTCGTAGTGGTGGTGGATCGCCTCCGCGTCGCGCGACTTGCTGTGCCGCAGGCCCTCGGCGACCCGGCGCCATCTGGGCGGCACCTCCTGCGGCGGCGGCGCGATCGGGCGCAGGTGCTCCACGCCGATGGAGCGCACGACCTGGGCCATGAGCTTGGGCGGCGGCAGCTTGAAGACGAGCTCGTCCGCGAGCGCCTTCAGCAGCTCGTACGGGTCGCCCGGGTGCACGCCGTGGATCTCGAGGTCGCCCGCGATGTAGGCGCGCGCGAGGCCGAGGTCGCCGCGCCCGGTCGCGACGTAGGTCGTGCCGCGCGGCGTCTTCAGCTCGATCCCGATCGGCGCGTCGATCGGTCCCGCCGAACTGCCGTCGTAGGCGGTGAACCGCAGCGGGAGCCGGCCGCCCGCGAGGATCTCGAGGATCTGCGCGAGCGTGAGCCGGCCCGGTTCGGGCCCGCCCGAGGCATCCGCCCCCCGTGCCGGATCGGGAGATGCCGGATGTCCGGTCGAAGCGCCCCTGGTCGTCGTCATCGTCGTTGCACCGCCTTCGCGTAGAGATCGAGCAGTCGGGAGTCGGGGTCGTAGCGCCGCTTCACGGCGCGGTAGGCGTCGCCGCCGTAGAGCGCGTCGAACTCCTCGCGCCCGTAGAACGCGTCGGAGTAGAGCGACTTGTGCCCGTCGAGGGCGGCGACCTCGCGCTCGATGCGACGGTTCGTCTCCCCCTCGGTCGCGCCCACCGGCACCGTCGACCAGAAGCCGACGTTGACGTAGGTGCTGCGCGGCTCGAGCGGGTACAGCGGCCAGGCGTCATCGCCGCGCAGCCGCAGCGGGCAGAGCCAGATCGGCTCGATCGGCACGTGCTCGAGGAACCAGTCGAGGAACTCGGTGCACCGCCCGATCGGCACCTCGACGTCCTGGATGACGCGTTCGCGGGCGGGCCGCCCCTTCAGCCACTCGAGCCGGTCGCCGATGCCGTACCGCCGTTCGAGCCGCATGAGGGTCGCGTAGGAGCGACTGCGGAGCAACCGACGGGGCCAGAGCCTGCGAACGAGCGGATGCTGCGCGCCGAACGCCTGCGAGCACCAGAACCAGTCGGCATCCCACCGCCAGAGGTAGTCGTGCGCGGTGAGCCGGTCGCGCTTCGCCCCCGCCGCGTGCTGGATGGAGCGGTAGTAGATGCGCCGTCCGGTGCCGTCGCCGACGGGTCCGGATGCCGCGGTCTTCGCGCCGAGGCAGAGGTAGCCCTCGTCGCGGCCGAACACGACGCCGTCGAGGTAGTCGACGCGTGCGCCCTCGAACGCCCCGGTCTCGACGATGCCGCCCATCGTCGCCACGAGCTCGTCGAGGTCGTGGAATCGCAGGTGCGTGAGCGCGACGAACGGCTCGACCGGCTCGAGCTCGATGCGCAGCCGCACCGCGTACCCGAGCGTGCCGTACGAGTTCGGGAAGGCGCGGAACAGGTCGGCGTGCTCGATCGGCGACGCCGTGACGATCTCGCCGTCGCCGGTGAGCACGTCCATCTCGAGCACCGACTCGTGCGGCAGCCCGTTGCGGAACGACGTCGACTCGATGCCGAGGCCGGTCACCGCGCCGCCGAGCGTGATGGTCTTCAGCTGCGGGACGACGAGCGGCGCCAAACCGAACGGCAGGGTCGCGTCGACGAGGTCCTCGTAGGTGCACATGCCCTCGACGTCGGCGGTGCGCGCCCCCGCGTCGACCGAGATCACCCCGGTCAGGCCGGAGGTGTCGAGCCCGGAGGCATCCGTCTTCGCGCGGGTCCGGAAGAGGTTCGAGGTGCGCTTCGCGAGCCGCACCGAGGCGTCGGCGGGCAGGGAGCGGTAGCTCGCGAGCAGGCGTTCGACGCCGGCGGCGTGAGCGGTACGTGCGTCGATCGTTGACGCGGACACGACGCCACGCTAGTCCGCGGCACCCGCGATGTCATCGGCCGGTTCGTCGTCGTGGTCGTGGAGGTGGAGCTCGGAGGGCGAGACCGGCAGCCCGCACCTGCGGCAGTACGCCGCCTTGAGCTCGTCGAAGCGCCGATGCGAGATCTGGTGCTCGGACCCTGATTCCGTCATGCGATTCCCCTCACCCCGGTTCGCGATGCAGTCAGTTCTACACCACCGGACTCGCGTCCGACACGGTCGAGGGCCGGATGCCTCGCGGCATCCGACCCTCGGCGTCCCCCCGGACACGGCGGCGCGAGTCCCCTACGTGCGCCGCTTCGACGTCACCGCGCGCTGCAGCAGCACGAAGATCAGCAGGATGCCGCCGGTGATGATCGTCGTCATCTCGGGCGGGATGCCGCCGTCGCGCGTGATGAGCACGTTCATGAGGCCGAGCACCAGGGCGCCCACCACCGAGCCCAGCACGTAGCCGTACCCGCCCGTCAGGAGCGTGCCGCCGATGACCGTCGCCGCGATGGCGTCGAGTTCCCATCCGATGCCGGTGATGTTCTGCGCGATGCCGAGTCGCGAGGTGTACACCACGGCGGCGACGCCCGAGAGCGTTCCGCTGATCACGTAGACGAGCACCTTCGTGCGCGGGACCGCGAGTCCCATGAGCGCCGAAGAGCTCTCGGATCCGCCGATCGCGTACACCGTGCGCCCGGTGCGGGTGCGGTGCAGCACGAAGAACGCGATCAGCACGACGAGCAGGGCGATGATCACCCCTGGCGTGATGACGACGTCGTTGACCTTCTCGCCGTCGATGACCTTGAACTGCTCGCCGAGCCAGAGGATCGGCGAGTCGTCGGCCAGTCGCTCGGGCTGGGTGCTCAGCAACGCGGCGAGACCGCGTCCGAGGAACATCATCGCGAGCGTCGCGATGAACGGCTGGACGTTGAAGTACTGGATCAGGATGCCGCTCGCGAGGCCCATCGCCGTGCCGATGAGGATCATGAGGACGATCACGACCATCGGGTCCCAGCCGGCGTTCGCGAGCATCACGCCCGCCACGCTCGACAACGCGATGACCGAGCCGACCGAGAGGTCGATGCCGCCGGTCAGGATCACGAACGTCATCGCCACCGCGAGGATGATCAGGTGCGCGTTGTTGATGAAGAGGTTCGACAGCGTGTTGTACTGCACGATGCGGCCGTAGGCCACCTCGCCGTAGACCACCATGCCGATGAAGATCACGATGGCCGCGACCGTGGGCAGCACCGACGGGTTCGAGGCGATGACCCGCTTCACGCGGGACATCAGCTTCGCGAATCCGGATTCGGCATCGGCCGCGCCGGTCTGGGGGGCCTGGGGGTTCTGCACGATGGTCATGCCGACACCTCCTGCTTCTTCGGCTCGGCGGGGAGTGACGGGGTTCGCAGCATCGGGGGCTTGCGTCGTTGCACGAACCAGCCGCGCACCCGATCGGACTGCAGCAGGCAGAGCACGACGATCACGATCGCCTTGAAGGCGGGCGTGGCCGACGACGAGATGCCGAGGAACACGATGGTCTTGTCGAGCGTCGCGATGAGCAGTGCGCCGACGACCGCGCCGCCGATCGAGAACTTGCCGCCGGCGAGGGAGGTTCCGCCGATCACGACCGCGAGGATCGCGTCGAGTTCCATCTGGTAGCCCGTACGCGAGACGTCGACGGTCATCACCGTGCCGACCGACATGATGCCGGCCACGCCCGCGAGCACGGCGCTCAGGATGTAGACGGTCAGCAGCAGCCCGGTCGGCTTGATGCCGGCCATGCGGCTCGCCTTCGGGTTGATGCCGATCGCCTCGATCATGAGGCCGAGGGCGCTGCGGCGCACGACGAGTCCGACGATGATCACGATGATGATCGCGAAGAGGAACACGACGGGAAGGCCGATGACGAAGCCGTTCGCGATCCACCGGAACGGGTCGTTCGTGGCCGAGGTGTTCTGGCCCTCGGTGATGACCTTCGCGATGCCTCGCCCGGCGAGCATCATGATCAGGGTGCTGATGAACGGCTGCAGGCCGATGTAGGCGACGAGCACGCCGTTGATGGCTCCCAGGATCGCGCTCACGAGGAGGGCGAGCCCGATGGCGCCGAGCGCGACGCCGACGGAGCCGGACTGACCGGCATCCTTCATGAACACCATCGCGACCGCGCCCGAGACCGCCATCACGGAGCCGACCGAGAGGTCGATGCCGCCCGTCGCGATGACGAGCGACATGCCGACGGCGATCATCAGGATCGGGGCCGACGCCCGGAGGATGTCGACGACGTTGCCCACGAGGTTGCCGTTGACCGGGTTGACCGACAGGGCCAGATAGTTCGGGTCCTTGATGACGTTCAGGGCGAGGAGCGCGAAGATCGCGATCACTCCCCAGAAGAACGGCTTGCGGATGAGCTCGCGCAGCCAGGTCGTTCGAGCAGCGGTGCTCATGATTCCTCCTCCGCCGAAGCGGGCGTATGCGCGGTGTCCGGGTCGTTGGACGGCTCGACGTCCGCCTCGGCATCGATGATGTCACTCTCGGCGGCCGCCGCGACACCGTGCGCCGCGATCACGTCGACGATCTGCTGGGCCGTGACGCCCGGGCCGTTGACGATCTCGCCGATCTTCTGGTGGTCCTTCAGGACGACGATGCGCTCGCTGAGCCGAACGACCTCCTCCAGCTCGGAGGAGATGAACACGACCGACACGCCGTCCTCGGCGAGCTGGGCCACCGCCTCCTGGATCTCGGCCTTCGCCCCGACGTCGATGCCGCGCGTCGGCTCGTCGAGGATCAGGAGCTCGGGCTTCGTCGCGAGCCAGCGGCCGAGCAGCACCTTCTGCTGGTTGCCGCCGGAGAGGTTCTTGATGAGCCGGTTGGGGTCGGCGGGCCGCACGTTGAGCGCGGTGATGTACTTCTCGACGAGCTCGTCCTGCTCCTTGCGCGGGATCGGCCGGGCCCAGCCGCGTTCGGCCTGGATCGCGAGGATCATGTTCTCGCGCACGGTGAGATCGGCGACGATGCCCTCGTCGCGACGGTTCTCCGTCGAGAAGGCGATGCGCTTGCCGAGGCCGTCGGCGGGGTTCTTGAGGTCGACCCGCTTGCCGTGCAGGGTCAGTTCTCCTTCTCCGGCGCGATCGGCGCCGTACAGGAGCCGGGCGAGCTCGGTGCGACCCGAGCCGAGGAGCCCGGCGAATCCGACAACCTCGCCCGTGTGGATGTCGAGGTCGGTGGGCTCGATCGAGCCCTGGCGCCCCAGGCCCTTCGCCGCGAGGAGCGGCGCCTCGGCGTCATAGTCGCGCTGCTCGACGCGGCGGTTGCCGCCGAGCGAGGAGAGCGCGCCGAGGTCCTTGCCGATCATCTTCGAGATCAGGGCGTGGCGATCGAGGTCGCGGGTCAGGTACTCGCCCTCGTACCTGCCGTTGCGGAGGATCGTGAGGCGGTCGCTGATCGCGTAGATCTGGTCGAGGAAGTGGGAGACGAACAGGATGGCGACGCCCTGGTCGCGGAGCGTCCGCATGACGGCGAACAGGCCCTCGACCTCGGCCGCGTCGAGGCTCGAGGTGGGCTCGTCGAGGATGAGCACCTTCGCCTTGACGGCCATCGCCCGGCTGATCGCGACGAGCTGCTGCATGGCGATCGAGAGGGTCGACAGCGGCTTGTGGGTGTCGAGATACTCCAGGCCGAGCTTGGCGAGGGCGTCGGTCGCAGCGGCGTGGGTCGCACGCCAGTTGACGCCGAATGTGCCGCGGATCTCGTGGCCGAGCATCACGTTCTCGCCGATCGAGAGGTTCGTGACCAGGTTGACCTCCTGGTACACGGTCGAGACGCCGGCGCTCTGCGCGTCGCGCGTGCCGTGGAACTGCCGCTCCTGGCCCGCGACGATGATCGATCCGCCGTCGATCTTGTAGACGCCGGTGAGGGCCTTGATCAGCGTCGACTTGCCGGCGCCGTTCTCACCCATCAGGGCGTGGACCTCGCCCTGGAAGAGGCGGAAGTCCACCCCGTCCAGCGCCTTGACGCCCGGGAACTCGATGGAGATGTCGCGCATCTCCACGATGGGCAGTGGTTCGGTCATGGCATTCGCATCCTGTGCTTCGACCGCTTCGCCGCGGCCGGCCGTTCAATGGATCGGTGCGGGGCCGCTCGAGGAGCAGGCCCCGCACCGGGTGCGTCGCGCGTCGCGCCGGGGCGACGACGCGTTCAGCCGATCAGTACTTGCGGTCGGCGAGCACGGCCTGCGCCGCCTCGGCCGAGTCGAACGCCTCGCTCGGGACGATGATGTACGAGTCCACCGACTCGCCGTCGAGCGTCTTGTTCACGACGTCGAGGGCGGTGTCGCCGAACAGCGGGTTGTACTCGTGCACGTAGCTGAGCTGGCCGTCGGCGAGCGCCTGCATGGCGGCCTTCGTGCCGTCGATCGTGGCGATCTTGACGTCGACGCCCGGCTCGAGGCCGGCCTCTTCGACGGCCTGTGCGGCGCCGAGGCCCATCTCGTCGTTCTGCGCGAAGATGAGCTGCACGTCGTTGCCGTTGGCCTTGAGGAGCGTCTCGGTGACGCTCTTGCCCTCTTCGGCCGACCAGTTGGCGGTCTGCGCGGCGACCTGCACGAGCGCCGAACCCTCGACCGACTCGTTCCAGCCCTCGTTGCGCTCGTTCACCACGCCGACGCCCGCGGGGCCCTCGAGCGTGATGTAGTTGCCGCCGTCGGGGAACTGCTCGACGGCCCAGGCGCCGACCTCCTTGGCGACCTCGACGTTGTCGGGGGCGATGCGGGTGACGTAGAGGCTCGTGTCGTCGGGCTCGATGCCGCGGTCGAGCAGGATCACGGGGATCTCCGCCTCCTGAGCGCGCTCGAGGGAGTCCTCCCAGCCGGATGCCTCGGTCGCCGAGAGCAGGATCACGTCGACGCCCTCGTCGACGAACGACGTGAACGCGTCGATCTGCGACTTCTGGTCGAGGTTGGTCGCGGGAGCGTACTTGAGGTCGAACCCGGCATCCTTCGTGAAGGTGTCCTGGATGTTCGTCTCGTTCGCCTCGCGCCACGCGCCCTCGGGGCCGACCGCGACGAAGCCGACCGTGGTGAGCTCGCCCGAGTCGCCGCCCGACTCCGAGCCGCCGTCGCCGCCGCTCGAGCACGCGGCGAGGCCGACGGTGAGTGCGCCGACGGCCGCCAGGCCGAGGAACTTCGAGAATCGCCTCTGAACTGACATGAGATCTCCTCCTTGAGACCCGGCACTCGTGCGCCGGTGTTTTCCGCTGAGCGGATTCCGCTGATGGATTCCGCTGTGCGGATTCCGAGTGATTGCAGCACGCCCGAGGCGTGCTCGCAGCGATGTTACCGGGAACAAAGTTTGCGGCGCAAGACAAATGTTCCCGGAAACATAACCATTCGGAAACGGTCTCGGGACCCTCCGGTCTCAGGTCAGGCGTCGTCCTCGTCGTCGGCCGCGATCATCTCGATGATCGTGTCCACGCTGAGCCCCGGCCCGTTGCTCACCTCGCCGATCTTGCGGCGGTCCTTGAGGATCGCGATGCGGTCGCTCAACCGCACGACCTCGTCGAGCTCGGAGGAGATGAACACCACCGCCATGCCGCCCCTCGCCAACTCGGCGATGCGCGCCTGGATCTCGACCTTCGCGGCGATGTCGATGCCGCGGGTGGGCTCGTCGAGAACCAGTACGTGCGGGCGGGTTGCGAGCCACCGGGCGAGGAGCACTTTCTGCTGGTTGCCGCCGGAGAGCTGCCGCGCCGGTGCGTCGAGGCTCGGCGCGACGATGTCGAACGATTCCACGAACCGCTCGACGAGGGCGTCGCGCTCGGCGTTCGAGATGGGTCTCGCCCAGCCGCGGATCGCCTGGAGGGCGAGCACGATGTTCTCGCGGACGCTGAGCTCCTCGATGATGCCGCCCTCACGACGATCCTCGCTCGCGAACGCGATCCGATGCCGCAAGGCCGCCGCCGGATTCGGGAGCCCGACCGTGCGGCCGTCGATCAGGAACGTGCCGGAGTCGCTGCGCGCGACACCGGCCAGCAGCTGGCCGAGCTCGGTCCGGCCCGAACCGCGCAGTCCGCCGAGGCCGACGACCTCGCCGCCGTACAGTTCGAAGTCGGTCGCCGCGAACTCGCCGCGTCGGCCGACCCCGACCGCACGGAAGACCGGGGTTCCGGTGGGCTCGACGCGGTGCGCGCGGCGATCCGATCCGATTCGGCGCAGCTCGGTGAGCTCCTTGCCGATCATCTTCGAGATGAGCACGGCGCGGTCGAGCTCACGCGTCGCGTACTCCCCCTGTCCGTGGCCGTCGCGGAGCACGGTGATGCGGTCGCTGAGGGCGTAGACCTGCTCGAGGTAGTGCGAGACGAAGAGGATCGCGACGCCCTGATCGCGCAGGCGCCGCAGCGCCCGGAACAGGGTCGCGACCTCATCGGCATCGAGGCTCGACGTCGGCTCGTCGAGCACGAGCACCTTGGGGTGGGTCACCATCGCGCGGGCGATGGCGACGAGCTGCTGGATGGCGGGCGACAGCGTCGCCACCGCCCGCCGCGGATCGAGCTCGCCGAGACCCAGCTCCTCGAGCACGGCCGAGGCGCGGCGCCGGGTCGCAGCCCAGGAGATGCCGAACCAGCGACGCTCCTCGTGGCCGATCATCACGTTCTCGGCGATGGAGAGATTGCCGCACAGATCGACGTCTTGGAAGGCCGCGGCGACGCCTGCCGCCTCGGCCTCCGCCGGCCCCGCGAGCACGACCGGCTCTCCGTCGATGCGCACCTCGCCGCCGCCGATGCGGTAGGCCCCGCTCAACGCCTTCACCAGCGAGGACTTGCCCGCGCCGTTGCCGCCCATGAGCGCATGCACCTCGCCGGCGAACAGGCGAAGGTCGACCTCGTGCAGCACGGTCGTGCCGCCGATGTCGACGGTGATGCCCGTCATCTCGACGACCGGGCGCGTGGAGGCATCCGTGGTCATGATGCCCTCGGAGGCGCGGTCGACGAGCGCACGACGAGCTCGCTGGGGATCTTCGAGCGCTGCGGGATCGCCCGGCCCTCGAGGGCTGCCCGCAGCACCTCCATCGCCTTGACGCCGAGCGCGTGGAAGTCCTGCGTCACCGTCGTGAGCGGCGGAATGGCGTGACGGGACAACGGCAGGTCGTCGAAGCCGACGACGCTCACGTCCTCTGGAACCCGGATCCCGCGGTCGTGGAAGCCGTGGACGACGCCGAAGGCCATCTCGTCGTTCGCGACGAACATCGCCGTGTACTCGGGCACGCTGCTGAATCCGGCGGCGTAGTCGTAGCCGAAGTCGGCCGTCCAGTCGCCGACGACGATCGGGCGCGCCTTGAGGCCCCACTGCTCGATGCGCGCGTGGAACGCCCGCTCGCGTCCCCGAGCGTCGAGCCAGTCGAGCGGACCGGCGAGGTGGAGGATGTCGCGGTGTCCGAGCGCGACGAGGTGATCGACCGCGAGCGTCGTGCCGAGCTGCTGGTCGACGCTGACGGTGAGGAAGGTCGGGTCCTTGGCGGCCTTGACGACGAGCACCGGGACGTCGATCGAGATACGGCGGAGTGCCGACACCGATGAGGAACGAGGAGCGACGATGCACAGTGCGTCGACGCCCTCGGCGATGAGGTGGCCGACCGCAGCTTCGGGCGTGAGGTTCGCGTCATCCTGCATGGCCACCGAGGCCACCGAGTACCCCCCGGATCGCGCGGCCGATTCGATGCCCCGCAGAGTGCTCGTCGGCCCGAACTCGACCGAGCTGTCGACGATCACTCCGATGCGCTGCGTGCGCTGCGTCGCGAGCGCCCGAGCCGCGCTGTTGGGCTTGAAGTCGAGCTGCTGGATGACGTCCATGACCCGCTGGCGCGTGGCCGGGCGGATGTTCGGGTGGCCGTTGAGCACGCGGGAGACCGTCATGTGGGAGACGCCGGCGAGTACGGCGACCTCGCGGATGCCGAGCTTCTCGGGGCGTTCCCCGCTCTCGACGTCACTCACCACCGGTCTCCTGTCTCGCAGCATCGCCGCCGCTCAGGTACCCGGGAATCCGAACGCCGACCTCGACCGCTCCACGACCGGTCGACGGGGAACAGCCTATTCGCTCGGCGCCCGGGTGGGAGCCCTACCGGATCAGCGCCAGTCGACGCAAGCGACGGCGCACCCGACACGGCCGAGGGCCGGATGCCTCGCGGCATCCGGCCCTCGGGTTCGCAGCCGGGCAGGCGCCCGGCCGCATGGGCGGCGATCAGAACGTGAACTGCACGCTCTGCTCGCTGTTCTCGTGGTTGTTGATGTTCGGCTCCACGATCGTTTGCTGCTTCTGCTGGCGCTCCCCGGCGGAGGTCGCCGCGAAGCTGTACGTGCCGGGCAGCATCTGGGCCTCGACGACGAGCGGGTTGCCCGCGCTCGCGGTCGTGATCGGCCGCCAGCTGCCGGCGTAGTACGACGCCGACCCGGTGCCGGGCAGGTCGAGCGCCGTGCCGACGCCGTCCTGCAGCTCGATCTTCACGAGCGCAGCGTGGAAGTAGACGCTCTGCACGCTGTTGGCGCTCCCGGTGAGGTCGGGCACCTTGACCGTCTGCTGCTTCTGCTGGCGCGTGCCGTTGTACGTCGCCGCGAAGCTGTACGTCCCGGGCAGCATCTCGGCCTGCACCATGGCGCGGTTGTTGGTGTTCACGCCGGTGATCGGCTGCCAGCTTCCCGCGTAGTACGAAGCGGAACCCTTGCCCGGGATGTCGAGCGCAGCACCCGTGCTGCTCTGCAGCACGAGGTTCACGAGCGCCGTCCGGAACGGCACCGTCTGCGGTTCGGTCGAGGCGATGACGACCTGCTTCTGCTGGCGGGTGCCGTTGTAGACCTGCGCGAAGCTGTACGTTCCGGGCTTCAGGCTGATCTGCACGCGCGCCTCGTCGGTCGGGTCGGCGTCGGTGACCGCGGTCCACTTGCCGTTCAGGTAGACCGAGGTCGACCCGCCGGCCAGGGTCCGGCCGCTGTGGGACTGCAGCTCCACCGTCACGAGGGACTCCGTCGCCGGTGCCTCCTCGACCACGATCGTGAGCTCGACCGAGCCGGTCGTCGCCTGTCCGTTGCGGTCGACGCCCTCGGCGGTCAGGGAGATGGGGCCCGCCGCCGCGCCCTCGGGAACCGAGAACTCGAACGTCGCGACGCCGACGGCGTCGACCTCGGCCTCGGCGACCTGCGTCGAACCGAGCTTCAGCGTGGCCGAGCTGCCCGGGTCGCCGCCCGTGAACGAGCCGGTCACGACCTGCCCGGGCTCGACCGCGTCGGGGTCGACGCCGCCGTCGAGGGCGATCGTCAGCGGGGTCGGCTCAGGAGCGGGAGCGGCGGCGACGCCGAACGAGAAGACGTGCACGCTCGCGTTCGAAGTCAGCCGCACCGCCGCGATCGACTTGGTCGGGTCGACGTCGACGCTGTTCGAGTAGACGACGTAGTCGAGGCCGAAGTTCGCCGGCCCCTTCGGGGTGTTGCGGTACTTCGTGACGAGTTCGGGCTGGGCGCCGAACGTGGCCCCCTGCTCCGGGGAGTCCATCTTCCAGTTCGGGAACCCGAGCGTGCGCTGCTCGGACGTGCCGTCGTGGTAGTAGACCGTGACCTCTCCGGATGCCTCGCGCTGACCTGCCCCGAGGAACACGATTCGTTCGCCGAACTGGTGGCCGGGCACCCGGATCAGGGCTCCCGAGCCGGCCACGTTGTCGGGCTCGCCCGGGTTCACGTCGGGCCAGACCAGCGAGGCGCCGTCGACGTCGAGCGCAGCGCCGGGCGTCGCGCCCAGCTCGGCGAGCGCGTTCGCCGAGTAGCTGTTGCCTGCGCCGTCGAAGTTCGCCGTCTTCGTGGCGTCGTCGGCGCTGATGACGGTGCTGTTGAACGCCTCCGCCAGCGAGGCGTAGGTGTGCTCGGCGATCACCGTCGTGCCGGCGGTGAGGGCGCGGTCCGTGCCGGCGAAGGTGAACTCGGCCGTGGCGGTCACGGGAACCGTGGTGGTGCCGGCAGGAAGGGAATCGGGCGGCGTCAGCGTGAACGAGACCGTCTTGTCGGAGTCGGCCGCGAGCGTCGCGATCGTGCGCGCGGCGGGGGCCACGCCCCATCCGGTCGGCACCGTCAGCGAGACGGCGACGTCGTGCACCGCGGCCGCGCCGGCGTTGCTCAGCGACACCGAGACCGGGTAGTCGCCGTCGGCGTCGACGATGCTCGACTGCGCCCCGACGGTCACGCTCGGCATCACGTCCGCATCCGCTCCGGCGCTGACCCGGTAGATCACGGTTCCGTGTGCGGGAACGGTCGCCTGGATGGATCCGGTGGTCGAGGTCTCCTCGCCCGTGACGAGATCCTTCAGCGTGTAGGCATCCGCGGGATTCGCTGCGGTCATGCCGGTCGTCGTGAGATCGGTCGTGATGGTGCGCTGCGACTCGCCCTTGTTGAAGAGCACGACCGCCTGGTCGCCGTTGGCCAGCGGCCGGGCGAGCACGTCGTAGCCGTCGCCCTGCTGCACGACGGTGCCCTGCTTCGCGAGCGGGTCCTGGTTGACGGCGATGATGTCCTCGTTGCTGAGGATCGCGAGCGCCTCGGGCGACATGTCGGCCACGTTCGTGCTGATGAGCAGGGGCGCCGCCATCGCGGCCCAGAGGGTGAACTGCGTCTGCTGCTCGACGAGGGGCAGGGTGCTGCCGACCATGAGCATGTCGGCGTCGTTCCAGTGGCCCTTGCTCTGCGAGCCGCTGAGGATGACGTTCGGCTCGTAGGTCTTCGCGATGCTCGCCCAGCTGATACCGGCGTCGCGGGCGGTGCGCCAGAGCTGGCCGTAGTGCGGCGTCCATTCCATCGCGTCCGCGTAGGCGACGCTGTTGTAGCCGCACTGCGCCGCGATCGAGGCGGGCGCCGAGACGGCGAGGATCATGTCACGCCCGGTGTCGATGATCGCCTGCGCGGCCTCGCGGAATCGGCCCTCGTACATGCGCGAGATGGTCGTGTTGTCGCAGTTCTGCTTGATCTCGGTGTTGCCGGCAGCGCCGCAGATGTCCATCTTGATGTAGTCGACGCCCCAGTCGGCGAAGGTCTGCATGTCGATGTCGTAGTAGCCGTCGCTCGCCGGGCGGCCCTTGCAGGTCACGGGTGACGCGGCCGAGTAGATGCCGAACTTCAGCCCCTTCGAGTGGATGTACTCGCCGAGCCAGGCGATGCCGTGCGGGAAGGTCACCGGGTCGTTCTGGAGGCGGCCGTCGGCGTCGCGGGTCGCGCCCTCCCAGCAGTCGTCGAGGTTGATGTACTCGTAGCCGGCGTCCTTCAGGCCCGACGAGACGATGTAGTCGGCGACCTCGACGATCAGGTCCTCGTTGACGTTGCACTTGTAGCTCAGCCACGCGTTGAAGCCCATCGGCGGCGCCGGCGAGAGGTCGGCCGAGTAGGTGCCGCCGTAGTAGTCGGTGTCCTCGGCGGCGGCCGCCGGCTGCACCGTTCCCAGCATGGCGGCCCCGACGGCGAACACGGTCAGGGCTGCCGTGATGACGCGACGGAGGGCCCCCTGCCCCTTCCGCTGGCGTCTCGGCGTCTCGTGGAGCATGGGCATGTGACTTCCTCGTCTTCCGTAGATGATCGTGACGTGCAGGGAATCTGATCGAACTTGCATCTTTGGTACGGTGGCGAGCATATTGCATCAGAAATGACCGAAACAAGACCGAATGGGAGTTTGTTTTCTCCGGATTCGCGGGCGGCGCCCCTGGGTGGCGCGGCGAGCCGCAGGGGGCCGTTCGGCGCGCGCTCGCACGCTCGATTCCGGGTCTGATCAGCGCCCGAGGCGAGCGAGACGCCCGGCGCGCGCGAGGCGCGGAGGCGGGCGGCGGTCAGCCCCGCGGCGTCCATCCCGACGGCAGCGGTCCGTCGATCTCGGCGCGTTCGAGGTCGGCCGCCGCAGACCAGCCCTGCGCGGCATCCGTCGTCTCGAAGCCGCCGCGCGCGACCCGGAACCCGACGTCGTCGTGGTGCATGCGCGGCGCTCCCCCGCGGCGCACCGACGCGCGCACGCTCCACGCGTCGTCGGCGAACCCGCCGCCGCGGAACACCCGGTACTCGTCGTAGCGGGCCGGATCGAGCAGGTCCCAGCACCATTCCCACACGTTGCCGAGGGTGTCGAAGAGCCCGTTGAGGTTCGGATGCTTCCCGCCGACGTTCTGCGGATGCGCCACGCCGTCGGCGCTCGTCCAGGCGATCTCCTCGAGCGGGCCGTAGTGGGGGCGGGTCGAGCCCGCGCGGCACGCGAACTCCCACTCGGCCTCGGTCGGCAGCCGGAACCCGTCGGAGTCGACATGCCAGGTGACGTCCTCGCCGTCGTAGGTGTAGGCGGGCTCGAGCCCCTCCCACTCGGATGCCGCGTTGCAGAACCGGATCGCCCGCAGCCAGCTCACGTCGGTCGCCGGCCGCCGCGGGTGCGTGGCCGTCTCGCCGAGCAGTTCGGCGAGCTGCTCCTGCGTCACCGGGAACACGCCGATCTCGAACGGCTCGAGCTCGACGCTCCAGCGCACCTTGCGCCGCGCGTCGTGCAGGCCCACGGTGCCGCCCGCGATGCGCGCCATCTCGATGTCCGTCACCGGGGCAGTCTCGCACGGCCCGGCGACGACGCGCCCGCCTCAGTCGTGCGACGCGCGCAGCGCGTCGGCCGCGGCCCGAGCCTCCTCGGCGGCACGCACGGCCTCGTCGCGTTCGCGTTCGCGTTCGTCGGCCGCGCGTTGGGCGTCGGCGAGCGCACGCTCCGCGTCGGCGAGACGCTGTTCGGCATCGGCCAACGCCTGTCGCAGCTCGTCGCGAGCGACGGCGGCCTCGTCGAGCGCGGCTTGCGCATCGTCCAAGCGAGCGGATGCCTCGTGCTCGGCATCCTCGGCGACCGTCGCCGCCCGCTCGGCGTCGGCGATCGCGGCGGCGCGCCTCGCGGCCTCGGCCTCGTCGGCCTGCCGCTGCTTCTTCGCACGGCGTTCGCCGACCTCGTCGCGCGGGGCCGCGCCCGGCGCCCCGTTCGGCGCCGCGCCCGGCGCCCCGTTCGGCGCGTCGCCGGCCGACCATGCGGCCACGGCGTCGCGGAGATCCACCTCGGTGCCGACCGCCTCGAGCCCGCGCACGAGCCGGCCGGTGCGCACGGCGTCGGCGGCGGAGGCATCCGTCATCGCCGCCTGGAGCGTGTCGGCGACGTCGTCGATCACGGGCGCGCGCACCGGATGCCCGGCGGCTTCGGCGAGCGCACCCGCCTGCTGCGCGAGCGCACGCACGACCGCCCGCCGCTGCTTCGCGAGCGCCACGAGGGCGGATGCATCGACCTCGGCCTGCGCCTCGCGCAACCGGGCGCCGAGGTCGAGGAGCTGCTCGAGCTCGTCGCGGCGCTCGCGCGCGAGGCGGTTCACCAGCCACGCCGCGGCCGAGGGGCGGCGGAGCTCGCCGACGCCCTTCGCGAGCAGCCGGTCGCCGCCCCGCAACCCCTGCACTCGGGAGTTGCGAGCCGCGGTGAACTCCGCGGGCGGCAGCTCGTACAGCTCGTTCGCGATGTCGACGAAGGTCTCGCCCATGGTCAGGCGATACGCCTGCTCTGCAGCCATTCCACGAGTGCGCGGCGCGCCACTTTCGAGGTGCTGACCCCCTCGGCCTCCGCGATCTGGTCGATCTCTTCCCGAACCTCGTCGGGGAGCCGAATGGTG
The DNA here is from genome assembly GCF_009749465.1 of Agromyces terreus. Lineage (GTDB taxonomy): Bacteria > Actinomycetota > Actinomycetes > Actinomycetales > Microbacteriaceae > Agromyces > Agromyces terreus. The sequence goes on along the minus strand of NZ_WBIS01000003.1, from coordinate 44,005 downwards.
AGCGGCTTCGCGTGGGTGCCGTCGCCGTTCAGGGACTTGCCGCCCGGAACGAGATTCGCGCGGCGCACGTCGGCCACGATCCGGTCGACCCGATCATCGGTCAGCGCCTCGCCTCGGTAGATCACGTCTTCGGTCTCGACGCTCGCGACGGTCGGCCGCTCGGGCAACTCGAACCGCCGACGGCTGTTCGCGCTCATGGGTTCCTCCTGTAGGCCGTGGGCATCGCGTGAATGATGGTCCAACCGTCGCGACGGTCGTCGGGAACCAGAACCAGTTCCAACTCGACGCCTCGATCGTCGATACCGATGACCCGCACGGCGTCTCCTCCCTCGCTTCGAGCGACTTCATGCGCGAGCGCAGCGATCATGTGTCGCACTCCCACCCGGTGCCGGCGGGCGGATCGCGCAATCCTGATGGCCTCGTTCATTCGTCGAGCATGTCAGACACCACCGACAGTACTCCCGCTCGTTCCCAGTGGCAACGCCCGACGAGCGCCGCCGACGAACCAGCCGCGCGCGGCACCGTCACACCGACGCCGTGCGGATCCGCACCTCGCGCTCCATGCGCTTCTCGTGCCGCTGCCGCCCCTTGATCGCCTCGGCCTCGCGGGTCTTCGGCGGGGCGTTCGTGACCAGTTGGTCGAGCATGCGCCGAGTGGCCTCGGCGATCTCGTCGATCGCGCGATCGAACGCCTCGGTGTTCGCGCGCGACGGCTTCGTCGAGCCGCTGACCTTGCGCACGAACTGGAGGGCGGCTTCGCGCACCTCGTCGTCGGTGGTGGGCGGCTCGAAGTTGTGGAGGCAGCGGATGTTGCGGCACATGCCCCAGACGATACGCGCGTGCGGCCCGGATGTCTCGGGCCGGTGCCGCTCAGCGGGCGACCGGGTCGCATCATCGGCCTCGTTGTGCCGACCGGGCCGACCTGCGACGCTGGAACGAGCATCAGACGGGCAACACGTCGACGAGGCATCCGAGGGGGCGGCTTCATGGCAACGAACGCGACGCATGGCTGGGTCGAGGGCAGCGGCGCGCCGCTCACCGACGAGATGCTGGAGCAGCTCGACACGTGGTGGCGGGCGGCGAACTACCTCTCGATCGGGCAGATCTACCTGCTCGACAACCCGCTGCTTCGCCGGCCGCTCACCCGCGACGACGTCAAGCCGCGCCTGCTCGGCCACTGGGGCACGACCCCTGGCCTGAACTTCGTCTACGCGCACCTGAACCGGGCGATCCAGGAGCGGAGCCTCAGCACGATCTACATCGCCGGCCCCGGGCACGGCGGGCCAGGCATGGTCGCCAGCACCTATCTCGACGGCACGTACAGCGAGATCTACGGCGACATCGACCGCTCCGACGAGGGGCTGCGGGCGCTGTTCCGGCAGTTCTCCTTTCCCGGCGGCATCCCGAGCCATGCGGCGCCCGAGACGCCCGGGTCGATCCACGAGGGCGGCGAGCTGGGCTACTCGCTCTCGCACGCGTACGGCGCCGCGTTCGACAACCCCGACCTGCTGGTCGCGGCGGTCGTCGGCGACGGCGAGGCCGAGACGGGGCCGCTCGCGACCGCGTGGCACTCCAACAAGTTCCTCGATCCGGCGCAAGACGGGGTGGTCCTGCCGATCCTGCACCTGAACGGGTACAAGATCGCGAACCCGACCGTGCTCGCTCGCATCCCCGAGTCCGAGCTGCTCGACCTCATGCGCGGCTACGGCCACACCCCATACCTCGTGTCGGGCGGCTTCGACGGCGAAGACCCGATCGCGGTGCACCGGCGCTTCGCGGAGACCCTCGACGCCGTGCTCGACCAGATCGCGCAGATCAAGGCGGATGCCGCGACCGGCACGCTCGACGGCCGCCCCGCGTGGCCCATGATCATCCTCCGCACCCCCAAGGGGTGGACCTGCCCGGAAGAGATCGACGGACATCCCGCCGAGAACAACTGGCGGGCGCATCAGGTGCCGCTCTCCAACGCGCGCGACACCGAGGAGCACCTGCGGCTGCTCGAGACGTGGATGCGCTCGTACCGCCCCGAGGAGCTGTTCGACGAGGCGGGCGCCCCGGTGCCGCTCGCGACCGCGTTGGCGCCCGAGGGCGACCTGCGCATGAGCGCGAACCCCGTCGCCAACGGCGGGCTGCTGCGCACCGAACTGAGGCTCCCCGACTTCCGCTCGTACGCCGTCGACGTGCCGTCGCCGGGTGAGACGGTGAGCGAGGCCACTGCGGTGCTCGGCGGGTGGCTCCGCGACGTGATCGCGGCGAACCCGACGAACTTCCGCATCTTCGGGCCCGACGAGACCGCGTCGAACCGGCTCCAGGCGGTCTACGAGACGACCGACAAGCAGTGGAACGCCGAGCTGTGGCCGATCGACGCCGCCGACAACCACCTCGCCCGGGCGGGCCGGGTGATGGAAATGCTGAGCGAGCACCAGTGCGAGGGCTGGCTCGAGGGGTACCTGCTGACCGGACGGCACGGCCTGCTGAACTCCTACGAGGCGTTCATCCACATCGTCGACTCGATGTTCAACCAGCACGCGAAGTGGCTGGACTCGTCGAAGAAGATCGCGTGGCGGCGCCCCATCTCGTCGCTCAACTACCTGTTGAGCTCGCACGTCTGGCGGCAGGACCACAACGGCTTCTCGCACCAGGACCCCGGGTTCATCGACCACGTCGTGAACAAGAAGGCCGAGGTCGTGCGGGTCTACCTGCCGTTCGATGCCAACACCCTGCTGTCGACCTACGATCACTGCCTGCGCACGGTCGACTACGTCAACGTCGTCGTCGCGGGCAAGCAGCCGGCGCCGAACTGGCTCACGATGGACGAGGCGATCGCGCACTGCACGCGCGGCATCGGCCTGCTCGACTGGGCCGGCACGGAGCGGCCGGGCGAGCAGCCCGACGTCGTGCTCGCCGCAGCCGGCGACGTGCCCACGCTCGAGGTGCTCGCCGCCGCGAGCATCCTGCGCGAGCGCATTCCGTCGCTCGCGGTGCGGGTCGTCAACGTCGTCGACCTCATGCGCCTGCAGAACGACACCGAGCACCCGCACGGCCTCTCCGACCGCGACTTCGACGCGATCTTCACCGACGACCGCCCCATCGTGTTCGCCTACCACGGGTACCCGTGGCTCATCCACCGCCTCACTTACAAGCGGCACGGGCACGGCCAGCTCCACGTGCGCGGCTACAAGGAGGAGGGCACGACCACCACGCCGTTCGACATGGTCATGATGAACCAGCTCGACCGGTTCCAGCTCGTGATCGACGTGATCGATCGCGTGCCGGGCCTCGCCGAGCGCGAGGGTCCGCTCCGCCAGGAGATGCAGGATGCCCGGCTGCGCGCCCGCGCGTACACGCGCGCCCACGGCGAGGACGACCCCGAGGTCACCGGCTGGAGCTGGAGCGGCACCGGCGGCAGCGGGCTCGGCGACACGGGCGACGACAACCGCTGAGCGCGCGGCATCCGCTCGCCTCCTGCGTTGCGGTTGGACTCGGTTCCGGATGCCGCGAGCGCGCGTCATGGACGCGGCATCCGTTCGGCGTGCAGATGCCCCGAGGCATCGCCCCGGGGCATCCGTCATCACCGACCCAGAGGGTCAGCTGCAGGCGCCGATCCGCTGCCACACACTCGAGGTCGGGGAGCCGGGCTGCTCGCCCTGGGTCCACCACTTGGCGCGGTATTCCGATCCGGAGAAGCTCGCGAACGATCCGCCGAGGTAGACGGTGCCGGCGCTCCAGGCGGCCGGGCATCCGTTCGGATCGGTCGGATCCGTGGGGTCGGTCGGGTCGGTCGGGTCGGTCGGGCCGGCGCACGTGCCGACGACGTTCCAGACGGCGGCCGTACCGGGCGCTTCGCCCTGGGTCCACCACTTCGCGGTGTACTCCTTGCCCTGGTGGCTCACCTTCACCCCGCCCGTGTAGACCTTCGACGCCTGCCAGGCCGGCGCCGCGCAGGTTCCGGGGTCGGTCGGGTCGGTCGGATCGGTCGGGTCCGTGGGATCCGTCGGGTCGGTCGGATCGGTCGGATCCGTCGGGTCGGTCGGGCCGCTCGCGAGCCGGGCGCCGATGACCTTCGCCACGTCGTACCCGTTCGTCTTGTCCCAGTTGATCGACCAGGTCATCACGCCGCCGATGCGGCCATACGGCGACGCCGGCTTGAACGAGCCGCAGTTCGTGCCGACCTCGAGGCAGTCGACGGCCTTCACGACGTTCGCCATGGGCTGGTAGCCGCCGCCGGCCGCTCGCTGCACGGCGGGCACGCCGATGCCGACCTGGTCGGGACGCAGCCCCATGCCGAGTTCGATCGCGGTGAGCGCGGTGAGGAAGTCGACCGTGCCCTGGCTGTAGACCTTCTGGTCGGCGCCCATCATCGACCCCGAGTTGTAGAACTGGGTGTTCGTGATGGTGAGGATGTCCTTCACCGCCAGGGTGAGCTGGTAGTAGGGCATGGTCGTCGCCTGGTAGTCGATCGTCTGCGGCGCCATGGTCAGGATGAAGCCCGACCCGGCCTTGGCTCGCAGCTGGTGCAGCGCATCGCTCATGTATGTGGCGTTGATGCCGTGCTCGAGGTCGATGTCGATGCCGTCGAAGCCGTACTCCTGCATCACGGCGTAGGCGGAGTCGGCGAAGTTCTTCGCCTCGGTCGCGTTCGAGACGATGACGTTGCCGCGCTCCCCGCCGACCGAGAGCACGACCTTGCGCCCCTGCGCGCGGATCGCCGCGACATCCGCCTTGAACTGCGCCGTGGTGTACCCGCCGAGCTCGGCGCTCGCCAGGTTGAAGGTGATGCCGCCGGGCGAACCGGCCAGGTTGTCGGCGAACGCGATCGCGACGAGGTTGTACGCCTGCGGCACCTCGCCGAGGCGCATCGTCACGGATCCGTTGTCGAAGTTGTGCCAGTAGCCGGTGAGCCACTGCGCGGGCTGGGCCGCGGCCGCCGATGCGGTCCGCGTCTCGGTCGGCGTCTCGGCCGGCGTCGACGCCGACGCGGGAACAGCGGCGGCGAGCGATCCCGCGACGAGCGCGGCCCCTGCGGCCAGCGCTGCGACGGCGGCGAATCGGAACTTCGGGCGGGGTCGGGATGGGGTTCTCACGAGTGCTCCTGTTCGGTCCCTGACGTCGAGGACGCGGCCACGTTAGCGAGCGGCATGCGGTCGCGGCATCCGTGATTCCCACATGTCTTCGGCGAGACCTCCCGCATTGCGTACGCAGTGCAGGATGGACTCATGGCCTCGATCGACTCCCTCACCGACGACGGGCGTCGGTTCGTCACCGACTCCCACCTCGCGACGCTCTCGACGATCGGGCTCGACGGCGGGCTCCACGTCGTCGCGGTCGGCTACACGGTCGACGCGGGGGTCGTGCGCATCATCACGAGCGACGGCACCCAGAAGGTGCGCAACATCGAGCGCGACCCCCGGGCCACGGTCGCGCAGGTGTCGGGTCCGCAGTGGCTCAGCATCGCGGGCACGGCGATCATCGAGCGCGACCCCGATGCGGTGGCCCACGCGGTCGCGCTCTACGCCCAGCGCTACCGGCAGCCCCGCGTGAACCCGCGCCGCGTCGTCATCCGGATCGCACCCGACCGCGTGATGGGTTCCGCCGGCTTCCTCGGCTGAGGTGCTTCCCCCTCCGTTGCGTCACCCGGCCGGCGTCGTACCGACGAAACCGGCGAGCACGGCACGCACCGCGTCGAGGGCCTCGTCACCGTACTCGCCCCGCCAGCGCTGCTCGCGCTGCTCCAGGTAGTCGGCCGCGCGACCGCAGAACGCCGCACCGAGGTCGGTGAGGCGCACCAATTGGGCCCGGCCGTCGCTCGGGTCGCTCGTCACCGTCGTGACGCCCGCCTCGGTGAGGTCGCGCACGAGCGCCGCGACCGCCTGGCGGGTGATGCCGAGGCGACCCGCGAGCGTGACGAGTCGGGTGCCGCCCGGCTCCAGTTCCGCGATCAGAGGCACATGCGCCAGCCGGATGCCAGAGCTCCCCTCCGGGTCGAGTGCGGCGAGCGCCTGCTCGTTGACGGCTCGGGATGCCGCCATGAGCAGCGTCGCGAGGTCGCGGTGGGCCGCCTCGGCGAACCGCACCAGGTCCTCATGCGGCATGTCGCCTCCTTGACAAGAGATAGGCAATCTGGTTGCTTAATTGGGCAACCTCCTTGCTATTCTCTCGCGAAAGGATCACGATGCAAGCGCGAACCACCCCCATCGCCCCAGGAGACACCGTTCCCCGCTTCGAACTGACTCGCCCAGACGACGCACCCGTCGAACTTCGCGAACTCCTCGACGCCGACCGGACCCTCCTGTACTTCATGCGAACCCCCACCTGCCCCGTGTGCCACGCCCACCTGCGACAGATGGAACGCACCGAGGTCGAAGACGTCGCGCTGGCCGAACGCCTCGTCGTCATCGTGCCGGGCGACGCCCAAGACACGGCGAACGTCGCGGCGCGGCATCCGCTGCTCTCGGGTCGCATCGTCGGCTCGCTCGACGCCCATGCCGCCGTCGGCCTGTTCGTGCGCGCCGGCCTCCAGCAGTCCGGCTCGTTCGTCGTGGATCAGTCGGGAACCGTGCTGACCGCACGGACCGCCACCGTCCCCGTGAACGCCTATCGCGAAGCGGAGGCGATCGGATGCCTCACAGCCGCGGGGCGGGGCAACATTCCCACTCAGTGAATCCCGGCGCCGCAGTTTCCATCGAATACGACTCTCGGCGCGGGCCTCGGACTGCGGTGAGAGAGGATGGGCGAATGGTGTCGCCCGCTCGTCTCGTCAGATCCGCCGAACTCTGTGACGCTCCGTACGCCTACGGAGCGGTCGTCGAGAGCGGGGTGCAGCTGGTCTTCCTTGCAGGCGCATGCCCGCTCGAACGCGATGGGACGACCGCGGCCGTCGGTGACTATGCAGGGCAGGCAGCCAAGTGCGTCGAGAATCTGACCGAGGCGCTGCGAGCGGCCGGGGCCTCGCTGGAGGACGTGGTGAGCACCCGCGTGCTGGTCGCGTCCACGCAGCGGTCGGATCTCGGCTCAGCGTGGGATGTCGTCCACGAGGCCTTCGGCGAGCACGATGTGCCGAGCACTCTGCTGGGCGTCACGGTCCTGGGCTACGAGGATCAGTTGGTCGAGATCGAGGCCGTCGCGGCGCTGCCCGACTGACCCACGTCGAGGCGTTCGACCGCGCTCGAGCCAATCGGCTCCGCAGGCGCGACGTCCTCCCCCGTCGGAAACCGCCGACTTCAGGCGGGGGGATGTCACCAGATCATCAGAGCCCTAGAAGTCCCAGTCCTCGTCTTCGGTCGACACGGCCTTGCCGATGACGTACGACGAACCCGAGCCCGAGAAGAAGTCGTGGTTCTCGTCGGCGTTCGGCGAGAGGGCCGACAGGATGGCCGGGTTCACGTCGGTGACGGTCTTCGGGAACATCGCCTCGTAGCCGAGGTTCATGAGGGCCTTGTTGGCGTTGTAGTGCAGGAACTTCTTGACATCCTCGGTCAGGCCGACGCCGTCGTAGAGGTCTTGGGTGTACTGCACCTCGTTGTCGTAGAGCTCGTACAGCAGCGAGAACGTGTAGTCCTTGATGTCGTCGCGCTCTTCCTGCGTGACCTTCTCGAGGCCCTTCTGGAACTTGTAGCCGATGTAGTACCCGTGCACGGCCTCGTCGCGGATGATGAGGCGGATCAGGTCGGCCGTGTTGGTGAGCTTCGCCCGCGACGACCAGTACATCGGCAGGTAGAAGCCCGAGTAGAAGAGGAAGCTCTCGAGCAGCGTCGAGGCGACCTTGCGCTTCAATGGGGAGTCGCCCTGGTAGTACTCCATGACGATCGAGGCCTTCTTCTGAAGGTTCGGGTTCTCGACGCTCCAGCGGAACGCGTCGTCGATGTCCTTCGTCGAGCACAGCGTCGAGAAGATCGACGAGTAGCTCTTCGCGTGCACCGACTCCATGAAGGCGATGTTCGTGTAAACGGCCTCTTCATGCGGCGTGATCGAATCGGGGATGAGCGAGACTGCGCCGACCGTGCCCTGGATCGTGTCGAGCAGGGTCAACCCCGTGAACACGCGCATTGTGAGCGTCTGCTCTTCGGGCGTGAGCGTGTTCCACGACTGAATGTCGTTCGACAGCGGCACCTTCTCGGGCAGCCAGAAGTTGTTCACGAGACGATTCCAGACCTCGAGGTCCTTGTCGTCCTGGATCTTGTTCCAGTTGATCGCGTTGACGTGACTGACGAGCTTCAGCTTGCCGCCCGTGTGCGCGGGGTCATTCTGGGCCGAGTTCACGGGATCTGTGAGCGTCATGTGCTGTCTCTTTCATCGTTGCGATCGTCAATGCAGTGCTGGCACGTCTCCTTGAAGACGCCCTTGTTCGTGTGGTGACGCGTGTGAGCGTTCCGTACGCTCGAAGGCATCGGCCGGCCCTTGCGCACCGCCGACATCTTCGCGCGAGTCTCTTCGCTGGCGGTCTTGCCGAAGTTCGGATTCAGTTCACCCTGTCGCATCAGCGAGAGCCGTTCGCGAGACTCTGCCGACATCGTGTGGCCGTAGCTCGGGTGATCCGAGCCGAATTTGCCGAAGTTCGGGTTCTGCGACCCGGCGTTCGAACCTTTGCGGCTTTCTGCCCACAGCGCCTTCTGCTCATCGCTGTGCGAGCGGCCCCACATCGGATTGAGCACCCCGGGTTGCGAGACGCCGGGACGCCCCTTGAATCGACGACTCACCGCCTCGCGCTGCTCCGCGGTCCACACGACACCAAGTGGCCCGAGCCCGCCATCCGAGAGATTCAGCAGGCGATCACCGGTCGCACGGTAGAGAGCGATCCACCCGATCTCGGCAAGCCCGAGATCTTCGCGCGTCGTCACGACGCGCTCGAGTACAACGACCTCGTAGGCATCCTCCGAAGTCTTTCGAAGCCAGTGGTAGAACGGGGTCTTGCGCCCACTCTGCGCCACCTTGCGGTGCTCACTCGCTCGCCGTTTCACAGTCTTGGTCGTCTGCCCGACGTAGCGGTATTCGCCCGTGGCGCGCACACGGAAACCATAGACGACGCCCACGGCTGGAGCGCCGTGCCCGAGTTCGGGCGACCACTCGATAGTCTCGATCATCGACTCAGAGCGCGCAGCTGACGCACATCTCCAACTCAGTGCCCTCGAGCGCCAACTGCCGCAGACGGATGTAGTAGATCGTCTTGATGCCCTTGCGCCATGCGTAGATCTGCGCCTTGTTGATGTCGCGGGTCGTGGCGGTGTCCTTGAAGAACAGCGTGAGCGAGAGACCCTGGTCGACGTGCTGCGTCGCCGCGGCGTAGGTGTCGATGACCTTCTCGTAGCCGATCTCGTAGGCGTCCTGGTAGTACTCCAGGTTGTCGTTCGTCATGAACGCCGCCGGGTAGTAGACGCGACCGAGCTTGCCTTCCTTGCGGATCTCGATCTTCGACGCGATCGGGTGGATCGAGGCCGTCGAGTTGTTGATGTACGAGATCGACCCGGTGGGCGGCACGGCCTGCAGGTTCTGGTTGTAGATGCCGAACTCGGCGACGGAGGCCTTCAGCGCCTTCCAGTCCTCTTGGGTCGGGATGTGCACGTTCGAGTCGGCGAAGAGCTGCGTGACCTTCGCGGTCGCGGGCACCCACGCGGCATCCGTGTACTTGTCGAAGAACTCGCCCGACGCGTACTTGGACTCGGCGAAGCCGTCGAAGGTCTCGCCGCGCTCCTTGGCGATGGCATTCGAGGCGCGCAGCGCGTGGAACAGCACCGTGTAGAAGTAGATGTTCGTGAAGTCGATGCCCTCTTCGCTGCCGTAGAAGATGCGCTCGCGGGCGAGGTAGCCGTGCAGGTTCATCTGGCCGAGGCCGATGGCGTGCGACTTGTCGTTGCCGTCTTCGATGGAGCGCACCGAGGTGATGTGGCTCATGTTCGACACGGCGGTGAGGCCGCGGATGGCGGTGTCGACCGTCTTGCCGAAGTCGGGCGAGTCCATGGTGAGGGCGATGTTCAGCGAACCGAGGTTGCAGCTGATGTCCTTGCCGATCTCGTTGTACGAGAGGTCTTCGTTGTAGGTCGTCGGCGTGTTGACCTGCAGGATCTCGCTGCAGAGGTTCGACATGTTGATGCGGCCCTTGATGGGGTTCGCCTTGTTCACCGTGTCTTCGAACACGATGTAGGGGTAGCCGCTCTCGAACTGGATCTCGGCGATGGTCTGGAAGAACTCGCGAGCGTTGATCTTGGTCTTCTTGATGCGCGGGTCGTCGACCATCTCGCGGTACTTCTCGGTGACCGAGATGTCGCCGAACGGCTTGCCGTAGACCTTCTCGACGTCGTACGGCGAGAAGAGGTACATGTCTTCACCGTTCTTGGCGAGCTCGAACGTGATGTCGGGCACCACGACGCCGAGCGAGAGCGTCTTGATGCGGATCTTCTCGTCGGCGTTCTCGCGCTTGGTGTCGAGGAACTTCATGATGTCGGGATGGTGCGCGCTGAGGTACACCGCGCCCGCGCCCTGGCGTGCGCCGAGCTGGTTGGCGTAGCTGAAGCTGTCTTCGAGGAGCTTCATGACGGGGATGATGCCCGAGGACTGGTTCTCGATCTGCTTGATCGGGGCGCCGGCCTCGCGGATGTTGCTGAGCGAGAGCGCCACGCCGCCGCCGCGCTTGGAGAGCTGCAGCGCGGAGTTGATGCCGCGCGAGATCGACTCCATGTTGTCTTCGATGCGCAGCAGGAAGCAGGAGACGAGTTCGCCGCGCTGCGCCTTGCCGGTGTTGAGGAAGGTCGGCGTGGCCGGCTGGAACCGGCCGCCGATGATCTCTTCGACGAGGTTGACCGCGAGCTGCTCGTCGCCCTGCGCGAGGCCGAGGGCGGTCATGACGACGCGGTCTTCGAAGCGCTCGAGGTAGCGCTTGCCGTCGAACGTCTTGAGCGTGTAGCTCGTGTAGTACTTGAACGCGCCGAGGAACGTCTCGAAGCGGAACTTCTTCGAGTAGGCCAGGTCGTTGAGCTTCGTGATGAACTCGAACGAGTACTGGTCGAGCACGGCCTGCTCGTAGTACTCCTTCTCGACGAGGTAGTCGAGCCGCTCCTTCAGGGAGTGGAAGAAGACCGTGTTCTGGTTGACGTGCTGGAGGAAGTACTCGCGCGCCGCCTCGCGGTCTTTGTCGAACTGGATCTCGCCGTTCGGGCCGTAGAGGTTCAGCATCGCGTTGAGCGAGTGGTAGTCCATTCCCACGCGCGGTGCGTCGATCACGGCTACACCGCTGTCAGAAGCTGCTGCGTTGACCAAAATGCGTCCAATCCCTCGTTGACGGCGTTCACGTCGTCAGGTGTTCCGAATACTTCGAAGCGATACAGCGGCGGCACATGGCATTTGGCCGCGATGATGTCTGCGGCCAGGCAGTAGCCCGTGCCGAAGTTGGTGTTGCCGGCGCCGATGACCCCGCGGATCAGTGACCGGTTGCGCTCGTCGTTGAGGAACCGGATGACCTGCTTGGGCACCGCGCCGTTGCCGTCGCCCCCGCCGTAGGTCGGGAGGACGAGCACGAAGGGTTCGGATGCCACGAGGGGCTCGTCTTTCGCGAACAGCGGGATGCGATCGGCCGGGCGTCCGAGCTTCTCGATGAAGCGCGCGGTGTTGCCCGACACGCTCGAGAAGTAGACCAGGTTCGTCACGCTCTGTGCGCTCCCTTCGCGTTCCGTTTCACTCTGCTGAGCTCACGGGCGGCGGATCGGGGATCAGCCCAGGCGCGAGGCGAGCTCGGCGATCTTGTCGGGGCGGAAGCCCGACCAGTGGTCTTCGTCGGTGATGACGACCGGGGCCTGCAGGTAGCCCAGCTCTTTGACCTGTGCAAGCGCGTTCTCGTCGGCCGAGACGTCGAGCACTTCGTACTCGATGCCCTTGCTGTCGAGCGCCCGGTAGGTGGCGTTGCACTGGACGCAAGAAGGCTTGGTGTAGACCGTGACCGTCATGTTCTCCCCTGTTCTTCTCGGGCTCCGGAGGAGCCCGCCCCCGTGGTTTTCCAACGACTTCAATACTACATCTAGTGGCTGTCGAACTGAACCGACACAACATGCTGTAGTTACATCACTGTAGTTTTCCACCGCTTCATCCACAGTCCATCCCCAATCGGATGCCCCGGTGACCCGCGGATTCTCGCGGAGCCGACCGAGGTTATCCACAGCCGGCGACCGAACCGATTTCCAGCTTGTGGATGGACCCCCGGGCGTGTCGCGAGATCTCGCCCGCACGACACTTGGGGGGTTCAGGATGCTGCGACCCCTACATATGGTGTTGTGCCCTCATGCTCCCACCACCCGCCGACATTGCCGCGGGTGCGGTGCGCGTGTCGCGCGCGCCGACTCGCGGAATGCGACGGCGGGGGGTTGCCGCACGTCACGGAATCGTCGGGCCGCCGAGGTTGTGCCAGTCTGAACGGGCTGCCTGTCCGACGACGAGGCGGTACCCGACCCGAGCTTCGCACCGTTCCGCGCCCCGTCGAACAGGAGCACACCCGTGCCGCAGTCCTCTCCTCCAGCCTGGTATCCCGACCCCGCCGGCAGCGGACATCTCCGCTACTGGGACGGCACGCAGTGGACCGAGCATCTCGCGCCGATGCCCGTGGCAGCGCTCGCACCCGCACCCGCACCCGAACCCGAACCAGCGCCCATCCCCGCACCCTCGGCGGCACCGAGCGCGACGGGTCGAGCGCGTCGCGGCTGGCTCATCGGCAGCATCGCCGCTGCGACCGCGGCGGCCCTCGTCACCGCCACGATCGTCGTCATCGGCATCGGCGGGGCCGGCGGATCCTCGGCGGCCGCCGCCGAGAACCTCGACGACCGTTACGACTGGACCGAGCCGATGCTCGACCTCGAGCCCGATCACGTCTTCGAGGTGCCCGCAGCCTACGACCTCGACGAGATCTCTGCCGACTACGTCGAACCCGATCCCGAGTCCGGCTACATCGACACGTCATTCGCCGTGGCCGTCTACACCGACCCGGCCTTCACGAGGCGGGCCGAGGCGACGATCATCCAGTACGACCCGGGCAGGCCGATCGCCGTACTGCCCAGAGAGATGGACATGACCATCGACGACGTGCGGTACAAGTCCGAGGAGAACACCGGCTGGGGCCTGCACGACGAGTACTTCCTCGTGCAACGACTCGACGACGAAGGTGCGGCTCTGGCCAAGCCTCGCGTGACGCGGTTCACCATCGCCAACGAGTTCGAGGCGCCGATCGTGACCTTCAGCACCGATGCCCAGACCGGCGATCTCCACATGGCGTGGAACGAGGTGCCCGGCGCGACCCGCTATCTCGTGTACACGTCCTCGCTGGATACCGAGAGCAGCTTGAGGATGGAGACCGTGCTCGCCACGACCGCCGAGACCGAGTGGACGAGCACCGACCAGACCCTCGAGGCGATCGACGCCCCCTTCGTCCTGACGCAGAACGATGACATGGATCTCTTCGACGGCTCGAGCGCCGACACCATCATCGCCGGATGGGGTACCGGAGGCCGAACCGAGTACTACGACTTCGGGGTCATCGCGACCGACGGCACCCGGTACTCGCCGTATCGCGACTACGACGCGGTCGAGATCGCCGGCGCGCTCCCGTACGAGATCGCTTTCGACGCTTCGCGCAATGCGAAGCTGTGGGGCGACAGCGGGTACATCGACGGCGTCGAGAACCTGCAGACCTCGGTCTATTTCACCTCGCTCGACGGCGCAACCCGATCCACGGTCGCCACGGTCGACCTCGCCGAGGTGCGCGACTACGACGACCGCTGGGTGCTGCCGCTCATGGGGCGTGGCACCCGCATCGGAGAGTGGGTGCCGCTCAGCAAGTCCTCGACCCCCGACCTGCCGGCGGCGATCGCCGCGTTCAACGAGCGCGCGGCGGCCGAGGCGCCGACGACCGGCGGCACGGGGTTCAGCGCGGTCTCGGGCAGCGTCGCCGAAGTCGCCGCCGGTTCCAAGATCGCCCCCGAAACCGAGCTCCCGGTCTTCGGCAGCTCGGAGATGGTGACCTACCTCGCGAAGCACCTCATCGCTCAGACGCCGGTGATCGACGTCTCCGCCTACGTCTCCTTGCCCGGCGCGCCGAGCCTGGCCGACGCCCTCTTCGAGGCGCTCCTGCAGAACCCGTACGCGATGGGCGTGGAGAGCTACACGTTCTCAGCGGACGGCGACCGCGTCGGCGTCCAGTACCAGCTGCGCACCGCCGAGGCCCAGCAGCTCCAGACGGAGCTCGCAGCCAAGGTCGCCGAGGTCGTCGCATCCGTCGTCGACGAGGGGCAGACCGACGCCGACAAGGTGGTCGCGCTGAACGACTGGCTGACCGAGAACGCCGAATACGATCACCGCGCCCTCGCCGCGAGGGACGCGAACGGCGGTCAGATCGCGCCGAACGACCGGTATGCGTGGCGTGCCGACGGGGTCCTGCTGCAGGGCCTCGGCGTGTGCGCGAGCTACGCTGACGCGTTCCACGCCCTCGCGGGCGAGGCAGGGGTCGAGTCGGTGGTCGTCACCGGCGACGTGCTCGAGGGCGGCAGGCACGCCTGGAACAAGGTGCAGGTCGACGGAACCTGGCGCGCGGTCGACGTCACCTGGAACGACGCCCCCGAAGCGAACGAGTTCCTCATGATCACCGACGCGGAGTTCGTGGACTCGGCGGCCCGGGCGGAGGATGCCGAGTGGATGGTCGACGCCTGGCTCGCCGAGTACGCGACGCGGTGAGCCGGCCGCGTCAGCCCTTCGCGGCCTTCGCGGCGGCCTTGGCCGCCTGCTTGGTCGCGCGCACCTTGGCGAGCGACTCGGGGTCGACGATGTCCGCGACGGAGCGGTAGGCGTCGGCCTCGCCGTAGGCGCCGGCGGCTTCGCGCCATCCGGATGCCTCGAGCCCGCACTGCTTGCCGAGCAGGGCCAGGAAGATGCGCGCCTTCTGGTCGCCGAAGCCGGGGAGCGCCTTGAGGCGCTTCAGCACCTCGGCGCCGGTGGGCTCGCCGCGGGTCCAGATCTGGCTCGCGTCGCCGCCCCACTCCTCGCGCACCGCCGTCGCGAGCGTCTGCACGCGCTCGGCCATCGAACCCGGGAACCGGTGCACGGCCGGCGTCTGCTTGAACGCCGCGACGAGGTCGTCGGGCGCGAGGTCCGCGATGACGGCGGGATCGATCGAGCCGACCCGGTCGCGGATCTTCACGGGCCCGGCGAACGCCGACTCCATCGTGACCTGCTGGTCGAGCAGCATGCCGGTGAGCAGTGCGAACGCGTCGCCGCTCAGCAGTTCGTCGGCGGCAGGGTCTCCGGTGATGTGCAGTGCCATTCCCCCATCCTTCCACCGAAGCGGATGCCTCGAACCCGCGGATGTCGGTGGGCCGCGCGAGCATGGAGGGACACCGAACGAATCCCGCGAACCCGAGCGCGACCACCGGAGGTTCCACCATGGACTGGAAGATCGAACTCATCTTCGTGCCCGTCACCGACGTCGACCGGGCGAAGGCGTTCTACGTCGAGAAGCTCGGCTTCAACGCCGACCACGACCAGCAGGTCAGCGACGACCTGCGGTTCGTGCAGCTCACCCCGCCGGGGTCGGCCTGCTCGATCGCGATCGGCACGGGTCTCGGCATGACGATGGCGCCCGGCGCCCAGGACACGATCCAGGTCGTCATCCCCGACGCCGACGCCGTGCTCGCCGAGCTGCGCGCCAAGGGCGTCGAGGCCGAGGGGGTCGACGAGCAGGCCTGGGGTCGGTTCATCACCCTGCACGACCCCGACGGCAACCGCTGGACCCTGCAGCAGCTGCCCGACTCCTCCGCCGCCTGAACCGACGGATGCCGCGGCGCAGCCGCACGCGTAGGCTGCTGGCATGTCGGATCTCTCGCGCTACCTGCCGCTGTCGAACCGGCCGCGGCACGACGAGTCCTCGGTGGATCCGTCGTGGAACGCCGAGCTCGCCGAGGTGCTCGGCGGCTTGAGCACCGCGCTCGCATCCCGGCCCGACGACGCATGGTCCGGCGCCGCGCAGCGCCCCGGGTGGACGGTGCACGAGGTCGTCGCGCATCTCGCCTGGCGCCTCTCGACCCCGCGCGGCGAACGTTGGCGCACGAGCGCCCGCTCCCTCGCGGAGCAGGGCTTCAGCGCCGTAGCGGCCGACCTCGCGATCGCACGCCGGGTCGCGGCATCCGACGACGGCTCGCCCACCGCACTGCCGGCACGTCTCGCGAATCTGCCGAGCGCCGGGCCCGGAGCACTCCAGCACGGCATCGGCGCCCTCGCCGAAGCCGTCGTCGCGACGCTCGACGTCTCGGCGTCCCTCGACCTGCCGATCGCGGTCCCCGGCCGCGCGACCGGCGCCGTCGCCCTGCGTCGCGCCCTCGAGGCGCCCACCGAGATCAAGGCCGTCATCCGCGGGCACACCCTCGTCGCGACCGACGCCGACTGGAGCTTCGGCCACGGTCCGGTGCTCGAGGGCACCGCCGCCGAGCTCGTGCTCTTCCTCCACGGCCGCAGCACCGCCGCACCGCGCCCGGCACGCTGACCCCGCGTTCGGCTCACCGACCCGCGCCGGCGCGGAGCCATGCCGTGCGCCGCCTGACGGAACGACGGAGGGGCGGATGCCGCAGCATCCGCCCCTCCGCTCGGTTCACTCCGCGGGGGTCAACGACCGCCGCTGCGACGACGGTTGTAGACGTCGAACGCGACCGCGAGCAGCAGCACGAGGCCCTTGACGACCTGCTGCCACTCGATGCCGATGCCCATGATCGACATGCCGTTGTTCAGCACGCCGATGATCAGACCACCGATGATCGCGCCGCCGATGGTGCCGACACCGCCCTGCACCGCCGCGCCGCCGATGAAGGCGGCCGAGATCGCCTCGAGTTCGAAGCCGTCACCGGCCTTCGGGCCGGCGAGGTTCAGACGGGCGGTGAAGATGAGGCCCGCGAGCGCGGCGAGCGTGCCCATGTTGACGAACAGCCAGAAGTCGACGCGACGCGTCTTGATGCCCGAGAGCTCCGCCGCGTGGCGGTTGCCGCCGATCGCGTAGATGTGGCGCCCGAAGACCGTGCGGTTCATCACGATGCCGTACACGAGGATCAGCACGGCGAGGATGATCAGCGTGATCGGGATGCCCTTGTACGAGGCGAGCGAGTAGGCGAAGAAGCCGATCGCGGCCGAGATGAGCACGAGCTTGACCACGAACCAGACCACGGGCTCGACGTCCTGGCCGTACTTCGCACGGCCGCGGCGGGTGCGCACCTGCTGCACGATGAGGATCAAGATCGCGAGGGCTCCGACGCCGAGCGTCAGCGGATCGATCTCGAACTCGCCGAACAGGTCGGTCAGGAAGCCGTTGCCGAGCGCGCGGTACTCGGCCGGGAACGAGCCGATGTTCGCGTTGCCGAGCACGACGAGCGCGAGGCCGCGGAAGATGAGCATGCCGGCCAGCGTCACGATGAACGCCGGGATGCCGACGAACGCGATCCAGAAGCCCTGCCAGACGCCGACGAGCGCGCCGATGCCGAGCGAGAGGATGACCGACAGCCACCACGGCAGCCCCCACTGCACGGCGAACACGCCGGAGCAGGCGCCGACGAACGCGGCGACCGAACCCACCGAGAGGTCGATGTGGCCGGCGATGATGACCATCACCATGCCGATGGCGAGAACGAGGATGTACCCGTTCTGCACCACCAGGTTGGAGATGTTCTGCGGACGCAGCAGGATGCCGTCGGTGAGGATCGCGAACAGCACGACCACCGCGATGAGGGCGATGAAGATGCCGTTCTTGCCGAGGTCGGCCAGCACGTGGCTGATGCGCTCGGTGAACTTGTTGCTCGGCGGGTTCACGTTGCCGCCGGCCTGGATCGACTCGGTGGTCGGGACCTGAGATGGGTTGGACATGGGATCTCCTGTGATTCGCGCGCGCCCGGGCGTCAGCGCGGCTTTTCCATGGTCATGAGCTTGAGCATCGACTCGGGCGTGGCCTCGGCGATGGGGAGTTCGCCGGTGATACGGCCCTCGGAGAGGGCGTACACGCGGTCGCAGATGCCGAGCAGTTCGGGCAGCTCGGACGAGATGACGATGATGCCCTTGCCCTGCGCGGCGAGCTTGTTGATGATCGTGTAGATCTCGTACTTGGCGCCGACGTCGATGCCTCGCGTGGGCTCATCGAGGATGAGCACGTCGGGGTCGGAGTAGATCCACTTCGACAGCACGACCTTCTGCTGGTTGCCGCCCGAGAGCTTCCCGGTCTTCACCAGCACGTTCGGCGCCTTGATGTTCATCGACTTCTTGAACTCGGTCGCGACCTTGTACTCCTCGTTGTCGTGCACGAGGCCGAAGTTCTCGAGCTTCTTCAACGACGCCATCGAGATGTTGCGCTTGATGTCCTCGATGAGGTTGAGGCCGTAGGTCTTGCGGTCCTCGGTCGCATACGCGATGCCCTGGTCGATGGCCTCCGAGACGGTGCGGGTCTTGATCTCCTTGCCGCGGAGGAAGACCTTGCCAGAGATGCGCGAGCCGTAGCTCTGGCCGAACAGGCTCATCGCGAACTCGGTGCGACCGGCGCCCATGAGACCGGCGATGCCGACGATCTCGCCGGCGCGCACGTTCAGGTTGACCTTGTCGACGACGACGCGGCTCGAGTCCTGCGGGTGGTGGGCGGTCCAGTCCTCGACCCGCAGCAGTTCGTCGCCGAGGTTGGGGGTGTGGTCGGGGTAGCGGTGCTCGAGGTCTCGGCCCACCATGTCCTTGATGATGCGGTCCTCGGTCACCTCCTGCTTGGCGATCGTCTCGATCGTCTTGCCGTCGCGGATGATCGTGACGGAGTCGGCGACCTTCTTGATCTCGTTCAGCTTGTGGCTGATGATGATCGACGTGATGCCCTGCCCCTTGAGGTGCAGGATCAGGTCGAGCAGGTGGTCGGAGTCCTCGTCGTTCAGGGCGGCGGTCGGCTCGTCGAGGATGAGCAGCTTCACCTCTTTCGAGAGCGCCTTCGCGATCTCGACGAGCTGCTGCTTGCCGACGCCGATGTCCATGATCTTCGTCGTCGGGTTCTCGCGGAGTCCGACGCGCGCGAGAAGCTTGGCGGCCTCGAAGTTCGTCTTGTTCCAGTCGATGAGGCCCATGGGCCCCTTCAACTCGTTGTTGAGGAAGATGTTCTCGGCGATCGACAGGTACGGGCTGAGCGCGAGTTCCTGGTGGATGATCACGATGCCCTTGGCCTCGCTGTCCGTCAGGTCCTTGAACTCGACCGTCTCGTTCTCGAAGACGATGTCGCCGTCGTACGTTCCGTGCGGGTAGACGCCCGACAGCACCTTCATCAGCGTGGACTTGCCCGCGCCGTTCTCACCGCAGATCGCGTGGACTTCGCCGCGCTCGACCTCGATGGTCACGTTGGAGAGTGCCTTCACGCCGGGGAAGGTCTTCGTGATGCCGCGCATCTCGAGAATGTTCGTGGTCATATCTGCTCCTGCTTCATCGCCGGTGCCCTGTCGGACGCGGATGCCGCGGCCGGACCTGAGGCGAGACTACTCTCGCCCCAGGCACCGGCCGCGTCATCCCATCAGCGGGTCGACCCGGGGGTCGATCAGCCGTTGATTTCCTCTTCGGTCCAGTAGCCGCTGTCGACCAGGACCTCGGTGATGTTGTCCTTGACGACGATCTGCGACTCGAGCAGGTACGAGGGAACGACCTTCACGCCGTTGTCGTAGTCCGTCTCGTTGTTGACCTCGACGTCGTCGCCGTTCAGGATCGCGGAGGCCATGTTCACGGCAACCTCGGCGAGCTGGCGGGTGTCCTTGAAGATGGTCGCGTACTGCTCACCCGAGTTGATCGCCTTGACCGAGTCGAGCTCGGCGTCCTGGCCCGAGATGATCGGCCAGCCGTCGCCCACCGAGTAGCCGGCGTCGGTGAGGGCCGAGATGATGCCTCGCGACAGGCCGTCGTAGGGCGAGAGCACGGCGTTGACCGTCGAGCCGTCGGAGTACGTGGAGGTCAGGATGTTCTCCATGCGCTCCTGAGCGACCTCGCCGTCCCAGCGGAGCGTCGCGGCCTGCTCGAAGTCGGTCTGACCCGACTTGACGACCAGGGTGCCGTCGTCGATCAGGGGCTGGAGCGTGTCGATCGCGCCGTTCCAGAAGAACGTGGCGTTGTTGTCGTCGGGCGAACCGGCGAACAGCTCGATGTTGAACGGACCGGCCGGCGCGTCGGCGGCGGGCTCGCCCTCGAGGTCGGTCAGGCCGAGGCCGTTGAGGAGCGAGGTCGCCTGCTGCACGCCGACGACGTAGTTGTCGAACGACGCGTAGTAGTCGACGTTCTCGGAGTCGCGGATGAGACGGTCGTAGGCGATGACCGGGATGTCGGCGTCGGCCGCGTCCTGGAGCACCTGCGAGAGCGTGGTGCCGTCGATCGACGCGATGATCAGGGCCTCAGCACCCTTGGTGATCATGTTCTCGATCTGCGAGACCTGCGTGGGGATGTCGTCCTCTGCGTACTGCAGGTCGACCTTGAAGCCCTGCTCCTCGAGCTGCTCCTTGACGGCGTCGCCGTCCTGGATCCAACGCTCCGAGCTCTTGGTCGGCATCGCGACGCCGATCAGGCCGCCGTCGCCACCGCCGTCGCCGCTGCCGCCGTCGCCGGAGCCGCCCGAGCACGCCGCGAGTGCGAGCATGGAAGCGGCCGCCATCGTAGCGAGAAGCACCTTCTTCGTGTTCTTCACGGTGTTTCCTTTCACTGTGTCATTCATGGACGTCATCGTCTTGGTGACAGTCGGAGCGACGGTGTCCATGTACGCCGCTCCCCCGCGACATCCGACGATCGGATGCCGCAAGCCTTTGTTGTTGAGTTATCCGCCGGTCGAGCGGGTCGCGCCGGTCGAGCCGCCTCCGCCGGTCGAGCGGCCTTCGCCGGTCGAGCCTGTCGAGACCCGCCGTGCATCCGTGCTCTGTCCGTAGACGTTCTGGTAGCGGTCGTACAACCGGTCGATCGCGTCCTGCGGGATCGGGACCAACGGGCCCGCCTCACGCGCCAGATGCACCGTGCGCGCGACATCCTCGACCATCACCGCCGCCTTGACCGCATCCTTCGCACTCGACCCGATCGTGAACGGACCATGGTTCGCCATCAACACCGCCCGGCTGCGATGCCCCGACAACGTCTCCACGATGCCCCGACCGATCGAGTCATCACCGATGATCGCGAACGGACCCACCGGAATCGGCCCCCCGAACTCATCGGCCATCGCCGTGATCACACACGGAATCGGCTCATTGCGCGCCGCCCACGCCACCGCATACGTCGAATGCGTGTGCACCACACCGCCCACCTCGGGCATGTTGCGGTACACGTACGCATGCGCCGCCGTATCGCTCGACGGCGACCGCTCAGCACCCGGCGTGCCCTCGATCACGTTGCCGTCCAGATCGCACAGGATCATGTTCTCCGGCGCCAACTCGTCATACGACACACCCGACGGCTTGATCACGAACAGGTCGGCGCCCGGCACGCGACCGCTGACATTGCCGCCCGTCCACACCACCAGCCCATACCGCGTCAACTCGGCATGCAACTTCGCCACCTCGGTACGCACCCGCGCGATCGCGACCTCGGCCTGGGGCCCGTAGGAGCTCATGCGACCGCCTCCGTGATGCGGGGGACCACGTGAAGGGCGGCCGCTGCGGATGCCGCGTGGGCGCCGGACCCGGCACGGGCGATCGGATCCGCGCTCGCCTGCGGCGCACCGGCACCCGGCGCGCGGCATGCGGCCCCGGTCGTGTGCAGCTCGGCTCGGCTCACGGTCCTGACTCCCTCGTCGATGGTCTTGCGCGGTTGCGGTGCAGTTGCGCCGGTCTTCGATCTCGCATGTGCCAGTCGATGTGACCGTTCACATGGCGACACTCATGTTAACCCCACGACGGTCGAGCCTGTCAACTCGCTCCGGTCACGGATCGGTAACGCTGCCGCCCCGACCCCGACCCAGCCCTCCCGCAGCCCGCCGGCACCCCAGCACCGCCCCGCCAGCACCCCGCCACCACCCCGCCGGCATTCGCAATTCAGGTTCGGAGGTGTGTCGTGCCCCGGAATTCCGCGGCAGGATGACGACACGCCGGGCGCCATCCTGAATTGGCAAAGAGTTCGGAGTCTTGCCTGAGCGCCGACGCGAACGGGCCCGAGCACGGCCGGGCGAGGATGTGACAGGCATGTGACGCTCGTCGTGTGACGGTCACATTCCGGCGCTGGCGTGCATAATGATGAGCAGCGCGGCGTGTGACCGTGCACATGCCCGAACACGCCGACGAGGAAGTGCCGTGTCAGAGGAGACGCCCAAAGGCCGAGCGCCGAGCATCCGCGATGTCGCGCGGCTCGCCGGAGTCTCGCATCAGACGGTTTCGCGCGTGCTCAACCACCACCCGAGCATCCGGCCCGAGACCAAGCAGCGCGTGCTCGACGTGATGGCCGAGCTGCAGTACCAGCCGAACCGCGCCGCACGCGCGCTCGTCACGAGCCGGTCGCACACCATCGGCATCCTCGCGGCGTCGAGCACGCAGTACGGTCCCGCGTCGAGCATCGCCGCGATCGAGGCCGCCGCGCGCGAGGCGGGCTACTGGGTCAGCACCGCGAACATCGATGCCACCGACGGCCGGTCCATCTCCGACGGGCTCGCCCACCTCATCGCCCAGGGCATCGAGGGCCTCGTCGTCATCGCCCCGCAGGTGCGCGTGTTCGACACCCTCGCCGAGCGCTCGATCGACGTGCCGTACGTGACCCTCCAGTCGACCGGGCGCGACCCCGAGCACGCGCTCTCGGTCGACCAGATCGCGGGCGCCCGACTCGCGACCCGGCACCTCATCGAACTCGGGCACCGCGACATCTACCACCTCGCGGGCCCGCAGGACTGGATCGAGGCCGAGGCGCGCATGCGCGGCTTCCTCGACGAGATGAGCGCGAGCGACGTGCCCACGACGGCGCCGATCCTCGGCGACTGGACCGCCGAGTTCGGGTACTACGCCGGGCGCGAGCTGCTGACGATCCGCGACTTCACCGCGATCTTCTCGTCGAACGACCAGATGGCCCTCGGCTTGATGCACGCGGTGCGCGACGCGGGCCTCGAGATCCCGCGCGACATCTCGATCATCGGGTTCGACGACATCCCCGAGGCCGCGCACTTCTGGCCGCCGCTCACGACCGTGCGCCAGGACTTCGCCGAGCTCGGCCGGCGCTGCGTCGCCCTGTTGGTGGGCACGATCGACTCCTCGACCCTCGAGCACCGCGGCACGATCGTGCCCGAGCTCATCGTGCGGGCGTCCACGGGCGCGCCCGCGTTCTGAGGCGGCGACTCAGCCCGCAGCCCTCGCAGGCGGACGCCGCGCCGCAGTCATGAGGCGGCGGCTCAGCCCGCAGACCTCGCAGGCGGGCGCACCCGGCTCGCGAGGAGCACCGCGACGATCGCGATGCCGAGCGTCACGGCGAAGTCCGCCGAGAAGGCTCCGGCACCGACCGCGGCGGAGACGAGCGCGGTGACCGCGAGCGCGATCGAGGCACCGAGCGACTCCGAGATGGTCAGGGCCGCGCTGTTGAACCCCTGCTCGTCGCGGCGCGACTGCGCGAGCACCGAGACCGAGAACCTCGGGTACATGAAGCCCATCGAGCCGCCCGCGAGCGCCCAGGCCACGAAGGCGATGACGGGCGAGAGCGTGAACAGGGCGACGAGGAGCACGATCGCGAGCGAGACGGCGAGCGTGATCGTGCCGATCTCGACCGCCCGGGTGTCGCTGATGCGGTCGGTGAGGCGGCCCTGGAGCCATGATGCCGCAGCCCAGGTGATGCCGGCGCCGGTGAGCACGACCCCGGCGAGGCTCGGCGTCATGTCGTAGCGCTCGATGAAGAGGTACGGGAGGTAGACCTCGCTGCCGAAGAAGGCGCCGGCCACGACGAACTTGACCGCGACCGTGGCCGGCATGCCCCGTGCGGCGCGCAGCGTGCCGGGCGGCAGCAGCGGTCGTGCGGCGAACGCCGCGACCACGATGCCGACGCCGGCCGCGACCCATCGCCACGGGTCGTCGAGTTCTTTGGAGAGCGAGACGGCGAGGGCCGCGGCCGCCGCGAGCACGGCCCAGCCCACGCGCCCGAGGCTCCACGGCACCGACGCGTCGCCCTGCACGAGGTCGCGCACGCGGAGGATCGGCGGGATCATCATGGCCGCGGCGGGCACGACGATGACGATGACGCCGAGGAACACCCAGTGCCAGCTGAACGCCTCGGCGACGAGGCCGGCGAGCGCCGGCCCGATGATCGACGGGATGACCCAGGCCGCCGCGAATCCGGCGAACACCCGCGCGCGCAGCGCCTCGGGGTAGGCGCGCGCGACGATCACGTAGAGCGGCACGATGACGGCGGCGCCGCTCAGGCCGTGCACGAACCGGCCGATGATGAAGACGGTCATGTCGGTGGCGGTGCCCGCGATGACGAGGCCGATCACGAAGAGCACGGCTGCGGTGATGAGCGAGGGCAACGGCCCCGAGCGGTCGGTCCAGTTGCCGGCGAGCACCATGCCGACGATGCCGGCCGCGAGCGGCACGGCGAAGGCGAGCGCGAAGAGGGCGACCCCGTCGAGGTCGCGCACGACGAGCGGCATGATCGTGGTGACGGCCATCGCCTCGAACGCGGCGAGGAAGATGGTCGCGAACATGCCGATCGACAGCCACGTGTACGGCCTCGCGAGCGGCCCCTTCGCGGCGGGCAGGCGGTCGAGCGGGTCGGCGGCGCCCTCGTCGGCGGATGCCTCGGACGCGCCTCCCTCGCGGGTCGAGCCCTGGTGGGCGGATGCCTCGTCAGCCACGGATGCCTCAGCGGAAGCGGATGCCTCGGCCGACGCGTACGCCTCTGCGGCGGGTGCGACCGAGTGGTCGCCGGTCTCGAGCCCGTCGTTCATCGCCTGTCGCCTCGCATCACTCGATCGAGCCTACGTGCTGCCGACGACACGGCGGCCGACCGAGGCATCCGCAATCCGACGCCGCTCCGTGCGTCGCGCAGCGCCGTGCACCGCGCAACGCCGTGCACCGCGCGTCAAGCCCGCGCAGCGCAACCCCGCGCCGCACCGCCTCCGCGCGACCTCAGAGCTCTTCGTGCGTGTCGGGGTCCGCACCCCAGATGCGCCCGCGCTCGAGGGCGGCGATGGAGGCGACCTCGGCGTCGGCGAGCTCGAACGAGAACACGTCGAGGTTCGCGCGCCGGCGCGCGGCATCCGACGACTTCGGAATCGGGACCGAGCCCTGCTGCACGTGCCAGCGCAGCACGACCTGCGGCACGGTGACGCCGTGGGCCGCGGCGATGTCGGCGAGCACGGGCTCGCTCAGCAGGTCGCTCTTGCGGCCGAGCGGGCTCCAGCTCTCGGTGCGGATGCCGTGCTCGGCGTGATAGGCCCGCAGCTCGTTCTGGGGGAAGTAGGGGTGCAGCTCGACCTGGTTCACCACGGGTACGACGCCGGTGTCGCGTTCGAGGCGGTCGAGCATCGCCGCGGTGAAGTTCGAGACGCCGATCGAGCGCACGAGCCCCTTCTCGCGCAGGCGGATCATGGCCTTCCAACTCTCGACGTAGCGGTCGATGCGCGGGTTCGGCCAGTGGATGAGGTAGAGGTCGACCCACTCGAGGTCGAGTTTGACGCGCGAGTCCTCGAAGCTCGCGAGCGTCTCGTCGAACCCGTGGTGCCGCCCCGGGAGCTTCGTGGTGATGACGAGGTCGCTCCGGTCGACGCCCGCCCGGTGGATCGCCTCGCCCACGACGTCTTCGTTGCCGTAGTTGTAGGCCGTGTCGATGAGGCGGTAGCCGTCGCCGATGGCCGTCGAGATCGCCTCGATGCCGCTCTGCTCGTTGAGCCCGTAGGTGCCGAGCCCGATCGCTGGGAGGCGGTTTCCGTCGAGCAGGGGGTATTCGGGGATCATCCCCCCATCCTCACGCACCGCGGGGCATCCGGCCACAGTCACGCGCCGAACGGCGATCCTTCGACGAGCGGATGTCTCGTGCGTGCCGCGGACGTCGCCGGGGGCGGCGCGGCGCCGGCCGCGGACGGGACGACGGATGCCGCAGCCGGGGCGGTCGGCACGAGCACGGGCGCCTCGGGCGCGGGCGAGGCGGTCGCGGCATCCGCTCGCCCGCTTCCGCGCGTCGGTCGACCGCGGATGCGGCGCACGAGCGTCACGACGACGGCGGCGACCGCGAGCAGGAGCGGCACGAGCAGGTTCTGCCAGGCGAGCACGAGCAGACCGGCGGTCAGCGCGGTCGCGACGACCGCGAGCCACCAGCCGAGCGAGAAGCGGCGCAGCAGCAGCGTCGCCGCGAGCATGCCGAGGGCGTAGATCGCGACCATGTTGCTCGTGTGGATCAGGATGAACGCGGTGAGGTCGAGGCCGTTCAGGACCATGAGGCCGAAGTACACGAGGATCAGCACCCCGGTCACGGCGAGCGCCCGACGCGGGATCTCGCCGTCGGCGGCGCCCTTCGCGAGGAAGCGCGGCAGGTCGCCGTCGCGGCCGAGCGCGGCGCCGAGCTTGCCGAACGCGGGCAGGTAGGCGTTCAGCACGCCGACCGACACGATCGCGGCGATGATCGCGACGAGCACGGGCCCGATGCCGGGCGCGGCGATCTCGACGAGCGCGAGCAGCGGCACGGTGGTGTCGCCCGCCGCGTCGCCGAGCACCCCGACGGTCGCGACCTGCAGCAGGAGGTAGGCGATGCCGACGAGCACGATCGCGATGCCGGTCGCGAGCGGGATGTCGCGTCGGGGATCGCGGAACTCGCCGGCGATGTGCGTGCCGACCTCCCACCCGGCGAAGGCCCAGACGAACAGGCTGATCGCGACCCCGACGCCCGCCCACCCGTTCGGCAGGAACGGCGTGAAGTTGCCCGGCGCCACGACCGGGAACGACACGGCGACGACGCCGACGACCACCGCGAGCAGCAGGCCGGTGAGCACGAACTGCATCCAGCCGGCGACGCGCACGCCGAACCAGTTCGCGAGGAACGGCGGCAGGTAGATCGCGAGCGTCACGATCGGCACGGCCGACCGGTCGACGCCGAGGACCGCGACGGCGTACTCGCCGCCGAGCACCGCGACCACGGGCGCGCCCACGCACACCCCGAGGTAGAACCAGTACCCCGTCATGCGGGCGGCGGTGTCGCCGAGCGCGCGGCGCACGTAACTCGCGACGCCGCCCGCATCGGGGTAGCGCGAGGCGAGCGCCGCGAACGTGCCCGCGAGCGGGATCGAGAGCAGCAGCACGGCGGCGACCGCGACGATCGAGGCGGGCCCCGCCGCCCCCACGGCGAGGCCCGGCAGCACGAGGATCCCGGTGCCGAGCACGCTCGCGACGTACAGCGCCGTGCCCTGCGCGAGGCCGATGCCGCCGCGGTGCGGTGCGTCGGCGTCGAGGGCGGGTTTCGTGCTCACCTCGTCATTCTGCGGCATCCGCGGCGCTCGAGCCGCTGGCAGCACTGACGCTGTTCGGTGATTTCCTGCCAATGACGGATGCCGCGTGCCGCACGCCCCGCGGCATCCGATCGCTCAGAGCCGCGCGAGCGCCTCGTCGATGTCGGCCAGCAGATCGGCGGGATCCTCGATGCCCACCGACAGGCGCACGATCGACTCGGGAACCTCCGCCTCGGTGCCGCGCACCGACGCATGCGTCATCGACCACGGATGGTTCACGAGCGACTCGACGCCGCCGAGCGACTCGGCGAGCTGGAACAGCGTCGTCGACTCGGCGAAGCGACGAGCCGCCTCGCCGCCGCCGGCGAGCGCGATCGAGATCATGCCGCCGAAGCCCGACATCTGGCGGGCCGCGAGTTCGTGGCCCGGATGCGACTCGAGGCCCGGGTAGAAGACCTGCGCGATGCCCGCGTGCCCCTCGAGCCGCTGCGCGATCGCGAGCGCGTTGCTGCTGTGCCGCTGCATCCGGATGCCGAGCGTCTTGATGCCGCGCGTCGTGAGGAACGCGTCGAACGGCCCCGAGACGGCCCCCGCCGCGAACTGCGTGAACGTGACCTGCTCGGCCAGCTCCTCCTGCCCCGCCGCGAAGACGAGCGCCCCGCCGACGACGTCGGAGTGCCCGCCCAGGTACTTCGTCGTCGAGTGCACGACGACGTCGGCGCCGAGCGCGATCGGCTGCTGCAGCGCCGGCGACGCGAACGTGTTGTCGACGACCACGAGCGCGCCCGCCTCGCGTCCGAGCGCGGCCAGCGCGGCGACATCCGTGATCTTCATGAGCGGGTTCGACGGGGTCTCGATCCACAGCACCTTCGTGGCGCCCGGCTCGATCGCGGCGCGCACCGCGTCCAGGTCGCCGAGGTCGACCGTGGAGTGCCGCACGCCCCACGCGCCGTGCACCCGGCGGATGAGGCGGTGCGTCCCGCCGTAGACGTCGTTGCCGACGATCACGTGGCCGCCCGGCGCGAGCACCGAGCGCAGCAGCGCGTCCTCGGCGGCGAGGCCCGACGCGAACGACAGCGCGCGCACCCCGCCCTCGAGTGCGGCGAGCTGGGTCTCGAGGGCGGTGCGCGTCGGGTTGCCGCCGCGCGAGTACTCGTACCCGCCGCGCAGTCCGCCGATGCCGTCCTGCACGTACGTCGAGGTCAGGTACACGGGCGGGATCACCGCGCCCGTGGTCGGGTCGACCGCCTGCCCCGCGTGGATCGCGAGCGTGTCGAAGCCCGCGCCGTGCGCGCCCTGCGCGTGGTCGCCGTTTTCAGGAAGGTTCATGGTCGAAGCATCCGTTTCTGGTCGAAGTGAAGTCTGGAGCATTGATTCAGGGCGCGGGGCGGGCGAACCGGCCGAAGCGCTCCTGAAAAGTGAAAAGCAGGCGGCGGTCAGGCCGAGAGATAGGTCAGCAGGTCGGTGCGCGTGATGACGCCGAGCGCCTTGCCGCCGTCGGTCACGAGCATCGCGGATGCCTCGGCGAACGCCGAACGCGCCGTCGACACCGGTTCGTTCACGCCGATGAGCGGCAGGCCCTCGCCCACGAACCCGCCCACCTCGTCGGTGAGCTTCGCCCGGCCCGTGAACACGAGGTCGAGGAGGACGTCCTCGTGCACGGCGCCCGAGACCTCGCCGAGCACCACGGGCGGCTCGGCCGAGAGCACGAGCAGCTGCGAGACGCCGGCCGTGACCATGACGTCGATCGCCTCGCGCACGCTCTGGCTCGGGTGCACGTACACGAGCGGCGCCGTGCGATCGGCCTTCGACGCGAGCACGTCGGCGATCGTGTGACCCGCGGGCGCATTCGAGAAGCCGTAGGCGCGCATCCACTTGTCGTTGAAGATCTTGCCGAGGTAGCCGCGACCGCTGTCGGGCAGCAGCACCACGAACACGTCCTCGGCCGTGACCCCGGGGGCGGATGCCGCCTTCAGCGCCGCGACCACGGCCATGCCGCTCGAACCGCCGACGAGGATGCCCTCCTCGCGAGCGAGCCGACGCGTCATCGCGAACGACTCGGCGTCGCTCACCTCAATGATCTCGTGCGGTACCGCCGGATCGTACGCCGTCGGCCAGAAGTCCTCGCCCACGCCCTCGACGAAGTACGGCCGCCCCGTGCCCCCCGAGTACACCGACCCCTCGGGGTCGGCTCCGATGATGCGCACCCGGTCGTCGGATGCCTCGCGCAGGAACCGGCCCGTGCCTGTGATCGTGCCCCCGGTGCCGATGCCCGCCACGAAATGCGTCACCGCCCCGTCGGTGTCGCGCCAGATCTCGGGGCCCGTCGTCTCGTAGTGCGACCGCGGGCCGTTGGGGTTCGAGTACTGGTCGGGCTTGAACGCGCCCGGCGTCTCGCGCACGATGCGATCGGAGACCGAGTAGTACGATTCGGGACTGTCGGGCGCGACCGACGTCGGCGTCACCACGACCTCGGCGCCGTACGCCTTCAGCACGTTGCGCTTGTCTTCACTCACCTTGTCGGGGCACACGAAGATGCACGCGTACCCCTTCTGCTGGGCGAAGAGCGCGAGGCCCACACCCGTGTTGCCGCTCGTGGGCTCGACGATCGTCCCACCGGGGCGCAGCAGGCCGTCGCGCTCGGCGGCCTCGATGATGTTGCGGGCGATGCGGTCCTTCGAGGAGCCGCCCGGGTTCAGGTATTCGAGCTTCACCAGCACCGTGGCATCCGTGACGCCTTCGACGACGCGGTTGAGCTTCACGAGCGGGGTGCCGCCGACGAGGTCGACGATGGATTCTGCGTACTTCATGCGAGGGGTCTCCCCTGGTTGTCAGCGTGCGGCGCCCGCGAGACCCGCTTCGGCGGGAGCAGGGCGCGAATGGTCATGGTCGCGAGGGGCGACGACAACAGCGACACGTGAACAGCACGGGATCACCCTACCCCGCAGCGGCCCGGTTCGCGCGACGACGTTGATCGCGGGCCGTGCCCGCGGCGAACACCGACTCGGAGTCCTCGAGCGCCATGCCCTTCGTCTCGGGGACCTTGGTGAGCACGAACAGGAACGACAGCACCGCGAACCCGGCGTACATGGCGTACGTCCAGAAGAGCGAGAACTCCGACATCGGCGGGAAGGACACCGTGACGAGGAAGTTCGCGACCCACTGCGCCGACGCCGCGAGGCCGAGGGCCCGGCCGCGGATGCTGTTCGGGAAGATCTCGCCGAGGAGCACCCAAACGAGCGGACCCCACGAGAACCCGAACGAGACGACGAACAGGTTCGCCGCGATGAGCGCGATCGGACCCCATGCGCCCGGCAGGCTGACCTCGCCGTCGACGGTCACCGAGTTGGCGAACGCGACCGCCATCGTCGTCAGCGTGACCGCCATGCCCGTCGAACCGATGAGCAGCAGCGGCCGCCGGCCCACCTTGTCGACCAGCGCGATCGCGATGAACGTGACCACGATGTTCGTGACCGAGGTCAGCACGCTGATCGTGAAGGAGTCGGACTCGTCGAAGCCGACCGCCTTCCAGAGCGTCGTGGAGTAGTAGAAGATCACGTTGATGCCGACGAACTGCTGGAACACCGACAGCAGGATGCCGATCCAGACGATGCCCTTCAGCCCGAGCACCGGCCCGCGCAGGGTTCCGGATGCCTCGGCCGCCTCGTCCTTGTGGAGGGACCCCGTGATGTCGGAGACCGCCTTCTCGGGGTCGGCCGTGCCGATGCGCTCGAGCACGTCCTCGGCCTGCTTCGTGCGCCCCGCCTTGACGAGGAACCTGGGCGACTCCGGCAGCAGCAGGGCGATCACCCCGTAGGCGATCGACGGGACCGCGCACGCGATGAACATCCAACGCCACGCCTCGAGCCCGAACCAGAACGGCTGATCGGCGCCGCCCGCCGCCGCCGCGAACAGCGCGTCGGAGAGCAGCGCCGCGAAGATGCCGAACACGATCGCCAACTGCTGCAGCGACGCGAGCCGCCCTCGGATCGCCTTCGGCGAGATCTCGGCGATGTACGCCGGAGCCACCACCGAGGCGATGCCGATGCCCATGCCGCCCAGCACGCGCCACACGATGAGGTCGATGACGCCGAACGCGAAGCCGGCGCCGAGGGAGGAGATGAGGAACAGCACCGCGCCGATGATCATCACCGGGATGCGTCCGAACCGGTCGGCCAGGCGCCCCGCGAGCTCGGCGCCGATCGCGCAGCCCAGCAGCGCGCTCGCGACCGCGAACCCGGTGACCGCGGCCGACAGCGCGAACTCGTCCTGGATCGCGTCGACCGCGCCGTTCACGACGGAGGAGTCGAACCCGAAGAGGAACCCGCCGACCGCGCCCGCGGCCGCGAGCCCGATGACCTTCGCGTTCACGCCCTTGGGCAGATCCCGTTCCGCAGACCCGTCACTCATGGAGCCCCCCTTTTCGCCGCCGTCGGCGCATCCCCTCGGCCGTAGGGCGAGCCTATCGCCTCCCCCGGCCGGGGCGCACGGGGCGCACGGGCCGCGTCAGCGCACCGCCGGCGCCTGCTCCTGCTGCCGGTACAGGGACGCGTAGACGCCGCCCGCGGCGATGAGCTCGGCGTGCACGCCCTGCTCGACGATGCGGCCGGCGACGACCACGAAGATCACGTCGGCGGCGACCACCGTCGAGAGCCGGTGCGCGATCGCGATCGTCGTGCGCCCCCGCGCCGCGTCGTCGAGCGCCTCCTGCACCACGCGCTCGGAGATCGTGTCGAGCGCGCTCGTCGCCTCGTCGAGCACGAGCACCGGCGGATCCTTCAGCAGCACGCGCGCGATCGCGATGCGCTGCTTCTCGCCCCCCGACAGCCGGTACCCGCGTTCGCCGACGGTCGTCTCGTAGCCCGCCGGGAACGACATGATCGTCTCGTGGATGTTCGCCGCACGCGCCGCCGCCTCGAGCTCGGCCTGCGTCGCCTCGGGCTTCGCGTAGCGCAGGTTGTCGGCGATCGTCGCATGGAAGAGGTACGTCTCCTGGCTCACGATGCCGATGCGCTCGACCAGCGAGGACTGCCGCAGCTCGCGCACGTCGTCGCCCGCGAAGCGCACCGTGCCCCCGGTCGCCTCGTACAGGCGCGGCACCAGGTACGACACGGTCGTCTTGCCCGCACCCGACGGGCCGACGAACGCCGCGTACTGGCCCGGCTCGATCGTGAAGCTCACGCCGTCGAGGGTCGGCGCCGTGTCGTCGGTGGCATCCGGATACCGGAACGTCACGCCGTCGAACTCGACCCGGCCGAGCGCGGGGCCGGATGCCGCATCGCGGGCATCCGGCGCATCCGTGATGGTCGGCCGCAGGTCGAGGTACTCGAAGATCCGCGCGAACAGGGCGCTCGAGGTCTGCAGGTCGAGCGAGACGCGCATGAGCGCCATCAGGGGGAACAGCAGCCGGGCCTGCACGGTCGTGAACGCCACGATCGTCCCGGCCGTGACATCCGCAGCACCGCCGCCGATGAGCAGGCCCGCGACGAGGTAGACGATGGCCGGGATCGAGGACATGAAGATGTTGACCATCGCGAAGAACCACTGGCCCGTCATCTGCTGGCGCACCTGCAGCCCGATCTGGGTGCGGTTCTCGTCGGCGTAGCGGTCGATCTCGTTCTGCTGCCGCGTGAACGACTTCGACAGCAGGATGCCCGAGACGCTCAGCGTCTCCTGCGTGATCGCGGTCATCTCGGACAGCGACTCCTGCGTCTGCCCGGCGATGCGCGCCCGCACCTTGCCGACGCGCCGCTGCGCGATGACCATGAACGGCATGAGCACGATCGCCACGACGGTCAGCTGCCAGTTCAGCAGCCACATGGCGATGAACGCCGAGATCACCGTGACCGTGTTGCCGAGCACGCTCGACACGGTGTTCGTGAGCACGCTCGCGACGCCGCCGACGTCGTTCTGCAGGCGCGACTGGATGACGCCGGTCTTCGTGCGCGTGAAGAAGCTGAGCTCCATCGACTGGAGGTGCGTGAACATGCGCACCCGGAGCGCGCCCATCACGTTGTTTCCGATCGTCGCGGTGAGCCACGTCTGCCACACGGCGAGCAGGGCCGACACGATGTAGACGGCGATCATCGCGCCCACGATCCACGCGAGCACCGGGAGGTTCGGGGCCACGACCTGCCCCGGTTCCGACGGGTCCACCGGGAAGAGCCCGTCGTCGAACGCGCGCTGCGTGAGCAGCGGCGGGATCACGCTGAGCCCGGCGGCGACGAGCACGAGCACGACCGTGAGCGTCAGCGCGGTGCGGTGCGGTGCGAAGAGCTCGGCGATGCGGCCGAGCAGGTTCGGGATCTCGGGCGCCTCGGCGTTCTCGGCGCGCTGGGCGGACTCGTCGGCGGCCGAGATGCGGGTGCGCGGCTTGCCGAACTTGCCGGTCTGGCCGCCCGGCGCGCCGCCGCCTCCGTGCATGCTCATGGGCCAACCCTACGTCCGCCCGGCGCCCGTCCCGCCCGGCGCCCCCATCCACCCCACGCCCCCGTCCACCCGCGCCTCGCCTCGCCGCCCGTCGCCCCCGCCCGCGCGCGCCGTGCCGCCCACCCATCCACCCCCGCCCCGCCCCGCCTCTCCGCCACCACTGCGAATTCAGGTTCGCGCGCGTGTCGTGCCCGGGCGCGCCCCGCCGGCCCGGCGACGCGCCGAGCGCCGACCTGAATTGCGAAAGGGCCTGCGGAACCGGCACGGGAACGCGGGCCTGGAGCAGGGCGGGAGGACTCCTCCTCCACACGGTCGCTGTGCCGACGACGGCACCCCTCGAAGCCTCGAGCAGGGCTGCGGATGCCGCGAACCGGCTACGAAGAGAGGATGCCGGATCCCCGCATCTCCGTTCGGACGGACCCTCGTGCCGCCGTCGAGGCACTGGAGGGCGCCGCCACCACCGCGGAGCTCCGTGCCGCGGGCGTGCATCCGGTCGCCCTCAGCGCGGCGGTGCACCGGGGCGAGCTCGACCGGGTCCGTCGCGGGTGGTACGCACTGCCGTCCCTTGACCCTTCGTTGCGGGCCGCCATCCGCGTGGGCGGACGACTCGCCTGCGCTTCCGCCGCGGGTTTCCACGGCTGGGCCGTGCCGCCGAAGGCCGGCACCCACGTGGTCGTGCACGAGAATGCGTCGCGACTTCGCCTCGCCGACGCCCCCGACCACCTCGTTCTGCACTGGATGTCGCCGACGACGCGCGCCGACCGGTCCCGGCTCGTCACCGACCCGTTCGAGACCGTCGTTCAGCTCGCGCACTGCGTGGCCGGCGAGTTCGCCGTCGCCGCCTACGACTCGTTCCTCGCGCGCGATCCCGTCGGCAGCGAACGGCTCGAGGAGTGGATCGCACGACTTCCCCCGCACCTGCTGCGCGACCTCCCGCGACGCGAGGCGCTCTGCCACAGCTTCCTCGAGACCGTCGCCCGGGTGAGGCTGGCCCGGCGAGGCATCCGCGGCGCGCATCAGGTGGAGATCGCCGGCGTCGGACGGGTGGATCTCGTGATCGACGGATGGCTCGTCATCGAGTGGGACGGACGCACCCACCTGACCGGCGAGCAGTACGACGAGGACCGGCGGCGGGACGCACTGCTCACCGCTCGCGGATACCGGGTACTCCGCTTCAGCTACTCGACCGTCATGCACGAGTGGTATCTGGTCGAGGCCGCCGTCCGGGCCATGCTCGACGAGACGCGGCGCACGGCCTGACTCCGCCCGCCTTCGCAGCTGCGTACGTCGAGCGGTGTGCGTCGAGCGCCGTCCGGCGGGCGGCGGGCGGAGGGCGTGTCGAGGCATCCGCATCTCTTCCGCGGTCGTCGCGTCCACCCGCTTCCCTCTGCGAATTCAGGACGGGCTCGGCGTGTCGGCGGCCGGCATGCGCGAGTCCGGGCCGCGACACGTGCGCGAACCTGAATTGGCAGAGGCACAGCAGGGCAGGGGCGGGGCGGGGTGGGGCCGGGTGGGGCGGGCAGACGAGCGGATGCCGCAGGCCCCCCAGCCCGCGGCATCCGTTCCCCCACTCGCGCCGACCTACCCCTTGGTCGATCCCGCGAGAAGCCCGCGCACGAAGTAGCGCTGGAGGCTGAAGAAGACGATGAGGGGAATGATGATCGAGATGAAGGCCGCCGCCGTGAGCAGCTGCCAGTCCTGCCCGCGCGTTCCGGTGAGTTCGGCCAATCGCTGGGTCAGCGGCGCGACGTCTTGCGTTCCGCCGGAGAAGATCAGGGCGACGAGCAGGTCGTTCCACACCCAGATGAACTGGAAGATGGCGAACGACGCGATCGCCGGCACCGAGAGCGGCAGCACGATGCGGAGGAAGATCTGCCCGTGCGTCGCGCCGTCGACCCTGGCGGCCTCGATGACGTCGGCCGGGATCTCGGAGATGAAGTTGTGCAGCAGGAAGATCGCGAGCGGGAGCCCGAAGATCGTGTGCGCGATCCAGAGCGGCAGGTAGTTCTGCTCGGGGATGATCGGCACCACGTCGTGCAGCCACGCCTGCATCGGCCGCAGCACGGTCGAGAAGATCTGCAGCAGCGGCACGAGCGCCATCTGGAGCGGCAGGATCTGGAGCGCGAAGACGATCACGAAGAGCACGCCGACCCCGCGGAACCGCATCCACGCGAAGGCGTAGGCCGCCATCGACGCGAAGACGAGCGGGATGATCGTGGCCACGAGCGCGATCGCGATCGAGTTCACGATGTACGACCCGAGCTGCGGCGACGAAGACGACGTCGAGAGCAGCACGTCTTGGTAGTTCTCGAGGGTGAGGCCGGGGTTGGAGAAGATGGTCCACCAGCCGGTGGTGCGGATCAGCTCGGCCGGGCGGAACGAGGAGATGAACAGCCCGAACGTCGGGATGGTCCAGAGCACCGCGATGATGAGCGACGCGATCGTGGCGGTGCGCGAGGTCAGGCGCTTCTTCACCCGCATCGTCTTCGGCTCGACGTAGCCCGAGGCCTGGGCGTCGACGGTCGCGTCGAGACTGCCGCGGTTCTTGCCGACCGGCAGGTCGGGCGGGGCGACGCTCATCGGATCTCCCTCTGCTTGCGAAGCACGTTGACGTTGTAGATGACGATCGGCAGCACCATGACCACGAGGATCATCGCGAGCGCCGAGCCGCGCCCGATCTCGCTCGCGCGGAAGGCCTGCGTGTACATCTCATTGGCGACGACGCTGGTGTTGAAGTTTCCGGCGGTCATGGTGCGCACGATGTCGAAGACCTTCAGGGTCGCGATCGAGATCGTCGTGAGCACGACCACCAGCGAGCCCCGGATGCCGGGAACGATGACGTTGGTGAAACGCTGCCAGCCGTTCGTGCCGTCGAGTTGGGCGGCTTCGAGCTGGTCGGCGGGGATGCCCTTGATCGCCGCGCTCAGCACGACCATCGCGAAGCCCGTCTGCACCCAGATCATGACCACGATGAGGAGGATGGTGTTGATCGGGTCGGTCTGGAGCCACTGCACGGGTTCGCCGCCGAAGGCGACGACGATGGCGTTCAGGAGGCCGATCTGCTCGCGGTCGCCCGAACGGTACTCGTACACGAACTTCCAGATGACGCTCGCCCCGACGAAGGAGATCGCGATCGGCATGAACAGGATCGACTTGTAGATGCGCTCGCCCCGCGAGCGGTCGATGAAGACCGCGTAGGCCAGTCCGACGGCGGTCGCGAAGGTGGGCACGAGCAGCACCCAGACGACGGTGTTGATGAGCGTGCGGATGGCGGCGGGCTGTGTGAACGCCCAAGCGAAGTTGTCGAGCGTGAAGTCGCCCGACGAGGTCTGGAACGACAGGATCGCCGTCCGGATGGCGGGGTAGATGAGGCCGACCGAGACGAGGATCAGCGCGGGCGCGAGGAACCCGACGAGCTGCCAGTAGTCGCGCCCTCGCTTGGGCGCCTTGTCGATGAAGAAGATGAGGAGGCCGACGATGGCGGCGAACACCGCGAGCCCCATCACCACCTGCAAGATCTTGCCGAGCAGATCGGCCGTGGTCATCGCGCCTCCCGCGTTCTCCGTTGAATTCCGCCGTCAGTTGTACCGGTTCACCGAGGGGCGGGGTTCGACGAACCCCACCCCTCGACTCTGCCGCAGGCCCGCCTTGCGACGGGCGCGACACGAGGATGAATCAGCTGGTCGGCCAGGTGCCCTCGATGGTGTCGAGCACCTGCGCGGTGTCCTCACCGCCGACCCAGGCCACGATGCCCTTCCAGAAGGAGTCGGTGCCGACGGCCCCGGGCATCAGGTCGGACCCGTCGAAGCGGAACGTCGTCTCGGGATCTTGAAGGATCTCGATGGACTGCGTCAGCAGCTCGCTCGACGCGTTCTGGGGGTCGACGCCCTTGTTCGCGCTGATGACGCCGCCGAGGCTCACTCGGTTGTTGGCCCATGTGTCGCTGGAGAGGTACGCGCGGAACGCCTCGACCTCTTCGGCGTCGCGGAAGGCCACGGGGAACTCGCCGCCGCCGGTGACCGACAGCGGGTCGTCGGCGTTGGCGGGCGGCAGCAGGAAGCCGAACACGTCGCCGTCGGACGCGACCTTCACGTCATCGCCGCCCTCGGGGTTCCAGAAGGTCTCGTAGAACGAGGCCTGGTGATGCAGCGAGCACTCGCCGTCGAGGATGGGCAGGCCCGCGGTCTGGAACGCCTCGCTGACCTGCGTGGACACGTCGCCGATGCCGCCGTTGACCATGTCCTCGTTCTTGAGGTAGCCGCCGACCGCGTCGAACGCGGCTGCGACCTGCGGATCGTTGAACGGGATCTCGTGCGCGACCCACTGGTCGTAGGCATCGGGGCCGTTCAGGCGCAGCATGTAGTCCTCGACCCAGTCGGTGCCGGGCCAGCCCGTCGCCTCGCCGGATTCGAGTCCCACGCACCACGGCTTGTGGTCGCCCTCGGCCGCGATCGTCTCGGAGAGCGTGGTCAGCTCGTCGAGGGTCTTCGGGATCTCGTAGCCCTTCTCCTCGAACTCGGCCGGCGAGTACCAGACGTAGCCCTTGATGCTCGCCATGAGCGGCGCGGCGTAGAACGTACCATCGACCGTTCCATAGGTCTTCCAGTCCTCGGACCAGAACTCGTCGACGTTGTCTTCGACCGCCTGCGATGCCGGGATCAGCCAGCCGCCGCCGGCGAGTCGATTGAGCAGGCCGGGCTGGGGCACGATGCCGACGTCGGGGGCGTTGCCGCCCTCGGCGAGCACGGCGATCTGGGCCTCGAACTCGCTGGAGCCCTGGTATTCGACGTCGATGCCGGTGCATGTCTCGAAGTCGGCCCAGGACTTGTTCAGGTTGTCGGCCTCGAGGTCGAGGATGGTGCCGGCGACCGTGACCTCGGCGCCGTCGAACGTGCCGTACGACTCGTAGTCGGCGCAATCGACGTCGCCCGCCTCTTCTTCTGCGATGTCACCGGTGCAGGCCGAGAGCGTGAGGCCGAGCGCTGCGGCCGCCACGATCGACGCCGTCCATCGGCGATGCCGTGCGTTTCTCATGTCTTCTCCTCGTTGAGTGCCGAATATGACGCAGACGGAACCGGAACCGGTTCCATCGACCACGCTAGGCGACGTGCGCGAGCGCGCACAACCCGTCTGCGGTCACGATCCGGCCACATGCCGAGACATCCGCCACTGCTGGGTGAGAACGCTCTCTCGGCCGAAACGGGCGAGACGCGGCGCCATGCGGAACCGATTCCAGAAGGCGGCCCTCGGCCGGTACCATCGGAACCGGATGCTGCCCCGACGGAGGAGGCACGATGACGGCCATCAGCGATGTCGCCCGACTCGCCGGCGTCTCCAAGGCGACCGCCTCCCGCGCCCTCTCCGGGCACGGCCACGTCGCCGAGCAGACCCGGCTCAGGGTGGTGCGCGCGGCGGCCGAGATCGGGTACATCGCCTCGCCCGACGCGGCGAGCCTCGTGACGGGCCGCACGAAGAACGTCGGCGTCGTGATCCCGTTCGTGAACAGCTGGTTCTTCGGCGAGGTGCTCGAGGGCATCGAGCGAACGCTGCTCGACGCGGGCTACGACCTGACGCTCTACAACCTGCCCGTGTCCGGGGAGGCCAGGGCGCGCGTCTTCGACTTCTTCCTCGCCCGCAAGCGCGTCGATGCCGTCATCGTGATCGCCGTCGACCTCGCCGAGGCCGAGGTGCAAGGGCTCGAACGACGAGAGAAGCCGATCGTGTGCATCGGCGGCAGCGGCGAGGCATCCGCCCGGCTGTCGATCGACGACCGCGCCGTCGGCATGCTCGCGACCGAGCACCTGCTGCACCTCGGCCATACGCGCATCGCGCATCTCGGCGGCATCGGCGCCGCGGGCGACCCGGCCAGCGTCGCCGGGCTGCGCGCCGCGGGGTTCCGCGAGGCGGTCGCGGCCGCGTCGGACGGGGCGGCGCCCGCCCGCGACGTCGAGGCCATCGTGATCGAGACCGAGATGGGCATGCCGGGCGGGTTCGAGGCGGGACTGCAGCTGCTGGGGCATCCGGCGCACCGGCCGACCGCGGTCTTCGCGGCGAGCGACGAGACCGCGTTCGGGGTGATCCGGGCGGCCGAGCGGCTCGGACTGGCGGTGCCCGGCGATCTCTCGGTCATCGGCGTCGACGACCACGAGCATGCCGCGCTCTTCGACCTCACCACGATCGCGCAGACGCCGGCCGAGCAGGGCCGCCTCGCCGTCGAGGTCGCCCTGCGGATGCTGGGCGACGACGCCGTCGCCGACCCGCTGCCCGACTCGGGCGCGCCGCTCGCGACGCGGCTGATCGTGCGCGGAAGCACCGCCCGCGTGACGGCCTGATCCCCGATCGCGGGGCGGCGGCACGCACCGGCGACGCGGGAGGACGCTGATAGAGCGCTTTCTCGAGATCGGGGCATTCTCATCCACTGATTTCGGGAAAGCGCTTGCGAAGCCCCCGAAACCTCGTGTAGAAACGTCACGTGGCGCTGAGATAGCGCTTTCTGAGAAATGTGATCAACGCTGATGACTGGAGACACCGTGGTTTCCCCTACCCGAGCCGACGCCCCTGAACGGGGCCCCGGCACGCCAGAGGCCGTTCGATGAGCGCGCTCGGCGAACTCCGCCGCGTGAAGGGACAGCCCGCGGCCAAGCAGCGCAAGCAGAACAAGGCCGCGTTCCTGTTCCTCCTCCCGTGGTTCATCGGGCTCGCGCTCATCACCGTCGGGCCGATGGTCGCGTCGCTCGCGCTCTCGTTCACGCGGTACAACCTGCTGAGCCCGCCCCGGTTCACCGGCATCGACAACTACGTGCGCATGCTCGAGGACGACCGCCTGCACCAGTCGCTGGTGGTCACCTTCCAGTACGTGTTCATCTCGGTGCCGCTCCAGCTCGGCCTGGCCCTCGCGCTCGCCCTCGTGCTCGACCGGGGCCTGCGGGGCCTGGCGTTCTACCGCTCGGCGTTCTACCTGCCGTCGCTGCTCGGTTCGAGCGTCGCGATCGCCATCCTCTGGCGCCAGATCTTCGGCGTCGACGGCCTCGTGAACATCGCGCTCGGCTGGTTCGGCATCGAGGGGCAGGGATGGATCTCGAACCCCGAGACCGCGCTCGGCACCCTGATGGTCCTGAACGTCTGGACCTTCGGCGCACCGATGGTGATCTTCCTCGCCGGCCTCCGGCAGATCCCCTCGATGTACTACGAGGCCGCCTCCGTCGACGGCGCGAACCGACGCCAGCAGTTCTGGCACATCACGCTCCCGATGCTGACCCCGATCATCTTCTTCAACCTGATCCTTCAGCTGATCGGCGCCTTCCAGTCGTTCACCCAGTCGTTCATCGTCTCGGGCGGCACCGGCGGCCCGGTCGACTCCACCCTGTTCTACACGCTGTACCTCTACCAACAGGGGTTCGCGAACCTGAACATGGGCTACGCCTCCGCCATGGCCTGGCTCCTCCTGGTGATCGTCGCCGCGCTCACCATGATCAACTTCTGGGCCTCGAAGTATTGGGTGTTCTACGATGACCAAGATTGACCCCGCCGTCGACGCGCCGCTGACCGAAGCGGTCGTGACCGGCCTCTCGCCCGAGCAGGTGCGCGAACAGCGCCGCCGCCGGAACCCGTTCCGCAAGCCGCTCACCAGCCTCATGCGCCACGCGTTCCTCATCGCGGCCGCCGTGCTGATGCTCTACCCCGTCATCTGGATGGTGGTGAGCTCGTTCCGTCCGACCGAGCTCATCTTCCGCGAGCCGGGCCTGTCGTTCGACAGCTTCCAACTCTCGAACTACACCGACGGCTGGAACGCGCTGACGTACCCGTTCAACGTGTACCTCCTGAATTCGGGGCTCGTCGTCATCGGCAGCATCATCGGCAACCTGGTCTCGTGCTCGCTCGCGGCCTACGCCTTCGCCCGGCTCGAGTTCACCGGCAAGAGGTTCTGGTTCGCCATCATGCTGCTCAGCATCATGCTGCCGATCCACGTGATCATCGTCCCGCAGTACGTGCTGTTCTCCCAGCTCGGCTGGGTCAACACCTTCCTGCCGCTGATCGTGCCGAAGATGCTCGCCACCGACGCGTTCTTCATCTTCCTGATGGTGCAGTTCATCCGCGGCATCCCGAAGGAGCTCGACGAGGCGGCCCGCATCGACGGCGCCGGCCACCCCCGCATCTTCCTGCAGATCATCCTGCCGCTCATGGTGCCGGCCCTCGCGACCACCACGATCTTCACGTTCATCTGGACCTGGAACGACTTCTTCAGCCAGCTGATCTTCCTCACGAAACCGTCGCTGTACACGGTTCCGCTCGCGCTCAACGCGTTCCAGGACGCGCAGAGCTCCACGAACTTCGGGGAGATGTTCGCGATGAGCGTGGTATCGCTCGTCCCGATCTTCCTGATCTTCCTCTTCGGCCAGCGATTCCTCATCAAGGGCATCGCGACGACGGGGATCAAGTGACCGCACACCCGGGTCGCACCACCAGCATCACCAGCACCACCAGCACCACCTCCAGCATCACCCCGCTCACCACCCGAGCACCCCGAATCAGCACCAGGAAGGACCAGACCATGCGAGGCATCACACGACGCCGTGCCGGGTTCGTCGCAGCGATCGGCGCCGCGACGCTCCTGCTCACGGCATGCGCCGGCAACGACGCCGGCACCTCCGACGCGGACGCTCCCGCACTCGAGCTCAGTGACGAGCCCGTGACCCTCTCGTTCACGTGGTGGGGCAACGACACCCGCCACGCGGCCACCGAGGAGATCATCGCCGCGTTCGAGGAGGAATACCCGAACATCACGATCGAGCCGCAGTACACCGACTGGGCCGGTTACTGGGACAAGCTGTCGACGACGATCGCCGCGGGCGACACCCCCGACATCATCCAGATGGACGAGAAGCAGCTCTCGACGTACGCCGCGAACGGGGTGCTCGCCGACCTCGGCGACTACTCGTCGATCCTGTCGACCGAGGACTTCCCGGCCGCCACGCTCGGCACCGGCGCCCTCGACGGCACCCAGTACGGCATCCCCGTCGGCGTGAACTCGTACACGATCATCGCCAACAAGGACCTCCTCGACCAGTACGGCATCGACCTGCCGGACGACTCGACGTGGACCTGGGACGACTTCATCGAGACGTCCGCCGAGGTCAGCAAGGCTTCGGGCGGCGCGGTCGTCGGCACCCAGTCGTGGGGCTTCGAAGACGGCGGCCTGAACAACTGGCTGCGCCAGAACGGCGAGTCGCTGTACGAGGGCGCGGACGTCGCCGCGACCGAGGACACCCTCGCCGCGTGGTGGCAGACCCTGCTCGACGCGACCGAAGCGGGCGCCACGCCCGACCCGGCCGCGACGATCGAGCGCGAGTCCGGCGGCCTCGCCGAGTCCTTCACCGCGACCAACCAGTCGGCCTTCGGCCCGTGGTGGTCGAACCAGGTGCAGGCTCTCCGCGACGCCAGCGGCCAGGACCTGGTCGCGCTCCGCGTCCCGGGCACGGCCGACGGCAGCGCGTACTACAAGCCGTCGATGTTCTGGTCGGGTTCGGCCAAGACCGAGCACCCCGCCGAGGTCGCGACCTTCCTCGACTACCTCGCCAACAGCGAGGACGCCGCCGACCTGCTCCTCGCCGAGCGCGGCGTGCCGGCCAACGAGAAGATCCGCGAGTACATCACGCCGAAGCTCGACGAGGTCAACCAGACCGTCGTGAAGTACCTCGACGACCTCGCCCCCGAGATCGGCGACGCCCCGCCCGCCACGCCCCCGGGCGGCGGCGCGGTCGAGACGATCATCGACCAGCACACCCAGAAGGTGCTGTTCGGCGAGCTCACCCCGGAGCAGGCCGCGACCAGCTTCATCGAGGAGCTCCAGCGGGCCCTCGACGACGCCGCGATCTGATCCATCCGGGCCTCAGGGCCCTCACGACCGGCGGGGTGCGAGATGAGGACTCCTCGCACCCCGCCAGCACCGGACGGCCCACGGCCGTCGACTCGCAGAAGTGGGGGGGGGGCGGCCACGGCCCCCCCGCCGCGCCCCCCCCGCCCCCCACGGCCCCCCCCCCCCGCGGGCGGGGGGGGGGGGGGGGGCCGGGGGGGGGGGGGGGCCAGACGAGCGGATGCCGCAGGCCCCCCAGCCCGCGGCATCCGTTCCCCCACTCGCGCCGACCTACCCCTTGGTCGATCCCGCGAGAAGCCCGCGCACGAAGT
>NZ_WBIS01000002.1 GCF_009749465.1 Agromyces terreus | reverse complement strand
GCCGCGGGCGCCTGCGCCGCGGGCGCCTGCGCCGCGGGCGCCGCGGGCCCCTGAACCCCGGATCCCGGTGCCGCAGCCTGCGCCGCGGAAGCCGGAACCGCCTGCGCCGCGCCGCCGAAGCGCGCATCGAACGACGGACGCCCGGCCGAACCCGAGGAAGGGGCCGACGACGGCGCCGCCGCGGCATCCGGAGCCATCGCGCTGCCCGCCTGCATGGCCTGGGCGGCCTCCCGCTCGCGAAGCTCCCGACGGGTCAGTGGTCGCCCGGACCGCAGGGGATCCTGAGTGCCTGGCGTGGAGTCGTCGGGCACGAGGGGGGACTCGAGCACGTGGGGGAACTTTCGATGAACGAACGGGGGAACGGAGGTGAACATCGACGACTGGCGCCGCGATAACGGATTGGTAAAGCGTATATCGATCGCATCGTTCGCGCCATGCGTCTGGGCATCGGATCCGTCGTCGTGGGGCATCGGGACGACGCGTTCCGAACGGATGCCTCCGCCACGACGCACGCATGCCCGCCCGGAGTCCGCCGCCCACGCGGCCCGACGCCGGATCGCCGCGGCGCCGA
The DNA here is from genome assembly GCF_009749465.1 of Agromyces terreus. Lineage (GTDB taxonomy): Bacteria > Actinomycetota > Actinomycetes > Actinomycetales > Microbacteriaceae > Agromyces > Agromyces terreus. Next base: position 789,073 of record NZ_WBIS01000002.1, on the reverse strand, counting down.
CGGCGCGACCCGCCCGGTCGACGGCCCACCTGAGAGAGTCCTGCGAGTCCGCGCCCTCAGGCGAGGTGAGCGGGCAGGCCGCCGCCCCGTCAGGCGTCGACGCCCGAGCGCCGCAGCAGGTCGGCGAACGCGTCGTAGAGGTCGGGCGCGGCGGCGATCAGGAGTTCGGCGTCCTCGCGTCCGCCGCGCGGCCCGCCGACCCTGGCGCCGGCCTCGCGCGCGATGAGTCCGCCCGCGGCGTGGTCCCACACGTTGAGCCCGCGCTCGTAGAAGGCGTCGATGCGTCCGGCCGCGAGCCCCGCGAGGTCGAGCGCCGCCGACCCCATGCGCCGGATGTCGCGGACCTCGGGCAGCACGCCCGTGAGCACGTCGGCCTGCGCCCGCCGCACCTCGGCCGCGTAGCCGAACCCGGTCGCGACGAGCGCCTGCCCGAGCGGAACGCCCGTGTTCACGGCGAGCGGCTGCCCCATCGATCGCGCTCCCCCGCCGCGGCTCGCCTCGAACAGCTCCCCGGTGACCGGGTTCACGACGACGCCGGCGAGCGCGACGCCGGCGGGCTCTGCGGAATCGGCGCGCCCCGAGGCATCCGCCCCCGTGTGCTCGGCCACGGCGATGCTGACCGACCACGACGGGATGCCGTAGAGGAAGTTCACGGTGCCGTCGATCGGGTCGACGATCCAGTCGAGCCCGCTCGTGCCGATGCGGGTCGCGTCTTCCTCGCCCACGATGCCGTCATCGGGGCGCGCTTCGAGGATCATCGAGCGGATCAGCGTCTCGGTGTCGCGATCGACCGCGGTCACCACGTCGGTCGGCGTCGACTTCGTCGCGGCGACGCTGACGCCCGCGCGGCGCGCCTCCAGCGCGAACTCCGACGCCCGCACGGCGATGTCGCGGGCGAGGGCGAGCAGATCTGCGGATGCCGCGGGCGAGGTCATGCTCCAACGCTACGCGGAGCCCGGCCCGCCGTCATCCCGTCCGCGGCCGGGCTGCGTGACCTTCGGCCGAGCCCGGCGGACCCTCGGGAGCCGCCTCGCCCGAGGCATCCGGGAACACGAAAGCCCCGGTCGATCGGAGGATCTGCCGGGGCTCATCGTGGCGAGTGAGGGATTCGAACCCCCGAAGTCGATGACAGCTGATTTACAGTCAGATCCCTTTGGCCGCTTGGGTAACTCGCCAGTCGCACCCGACCGCGTTCTGCACACAACCGGGGGCCTGTCAAGGATACCCGGCGGGTGGCGTGTCGTGAAATCGAGGCCCAGAGCGGATGCCTCGGAGCCGATCGCGCCCGCCCGAACGGCTCTCCGGCGCCGCGTCGTCGCCGCTACTGCGAGCGCCACCACGGCATCTCGGCCGTGGCGTTGTGGTCCTCGAGGGGGAACTCCGCCGTGTCGCCCGTCTCGAACTTCGGGCCCGGCGGCGCCGGCTGCACGGCGGCCGCAGCGGCAGCGGCCGCAGCCGCCGCAGCCGCCGCCTGCGCCACGGCCTCGCGCTCACGGCGCTCGTCCTCCGCGCGCCATGCCGCCGAGGACCCGCGCAGACCCGCCCGCTGGATGACGCGCTGGATCGTGAGGCCGCGCTCGTCGGGATCCGGCACGAAGCGGATGTCGCGGAGCCCCTGCTCCTGCGCGGCGGACTCGAACACGAAGTGGCCGTACCCGAGGATCCGGCCGATGAGCGGCCGGTGCACCGAGATGTCGAGGATTCGCGCCAGCGGCATCGTCGCGATGTTCTGCGTCAGGATGCCGTGCACGCGGAACACGCGCATGTTCGTGATGACGAACCGGTCCATCCGGGCCCCGAGGATGCGCCAGGACGCATGCACCACGAGGCCGAGCGCCAGCAGGAGCGGGAACCAGTACAGCTGCGACGGCATCCAGACCACGAGCATGAGGACGGGGACCGCGGCGAGCGCCTCGAGGATGGCCCCCGCGACCGCCGCCCAGTGCTTGCGCACCTCGTCGACGACGAACTCGCCCTCGTCGGCGATGAGATGTCGCTCGACGCGCGGATCGAGACCGGGCACGCCCATGCGACTACGACGCGAGCGAACTGAAGAACTGACCGATCGCCTCGGTCGCGGTGAACACGGCGCCGAACGCGCCCTGGACGATGTTCGCGGCCTCGGTCGGACGGGTGATCACGTAGAACACGGCGAACACGACGACGGCGGCGAGCAGGATTCGTTTGACCCACTTCACGTACGGGATTCCCTTCGAGTGCGGTGGTGGGTCGGTCGCAGCTCCCCCCGAACGCGGGCCGACCGTGCTTTTCTACCCTAGGCAGGCGCGCCGGGCAACGCGCCACGCAGGGCGGCGCCGATAGGATGACGGGGTTCAGGCAAGCCCGGAAGGCAGGCGCGATGGCCGGCATCGAAGAGGTCGCACAGCTCGCGGGCGTGTCAACCGCGACCGTCTCGCGCGCGCTGAGCGGTCGCGGGCACGTGTCGGCCAGCTCGAAGTCGAAGGTGCTCGAGGCGGCCGCGCAGCTCGGGTACGTCGTCAGCTCGAACGCCTCGAGCCTCGCCTCCGGGCGCACCCGCAACATCGGCGTCGTGATCCCGTTCCTCAACCGGTGGTTCTTCTCCTCGGTGCTCGAGGGCGCCCAGGGTGCACTGCTCCGCCGCGGCTACGACCTTACGCTCTACAACCTCTCGGGCGACGGCGGCGAACGATCCAGCGTGTTCGAGCATTTCCTGCTCCGCCAGCGGGTCGACGCGGTCATCGCCGTGTCGCTCGAGCTCACCGAGCCCGAGGTCACCCGGCTCCACGAGCTCGGCAAACCGCTCGTCGGCGTCGGCGGGCCGATCTCGGGCGTGCGCACCCTCACCATCGACGACGTCGCCGTCGCACGCCTCGCGACCGAGCACCTGCTCGCCCTCGGCCACCGCCGCATCGCGCACATCGGCGGCGACGTCGAAAACGACCTCGACTTCCACCTGCCGACCAACCGACGCCACGGCTACGAGTACGCGCTCCGCGACGCCGGCGTCGAGGTCGACCCCCGACAGTTCGCCCCCGCCGACTTCACCATCCGGGGCGGATTCCACGCGGCGAAGCAGCTGCTCGGCGTGCCGCACGACCGCCCGACCGCGATCTTCGCGGCATCCGACGAGATGGCCATCGGCTCGATCCTCGCCGCCCGCGAGCTCGGACTCGTCGTGCCGCGCGACGTGTCGATCATCGGCATCGACGACCACGACCTGGCCGACTTCTTCGGCCTCTCGACCGTCGCGCAGTTCCCCCGCCTGCAGGGCGAGAAGGCGGTCGAGATCCTCATGGAGCAGCTCGAACCCGGCCCCGACGCGGCGGTGCCCGCGGCGACCCCCCTGCCGTTCGAGCTGCGCGTGCGCTCGTCGACCGCGACCCCGCCCGCCTGACCCCGCCGGTCGAGGAGCGAAGCGTCTCGAGACCCCACCCCCGCCGGTCGAGGAGCGAAGCGTCTCGAGACCCGACTCGAGGTCTCGAGACGGCGCTGACGCGCCTCCTCGACCGACGAGGAGCGAAGCTGCTCGAGACCCCCACGAGCCCAGCCCCGCGACATCCGCTCTGCTGCGACATCCGCTCGCTCGGTAGACTGGCCCGCATGGCTGATTCCACGTTTGACATCGTCTCCAAGGTCGACAAGATGGAGGCCGAGAACGCCGTGAACCAGGCGCGCAAAGAGGTCGAGCAGCGCTACGACTTCAAGAACGTCGGCGCCTCGGTCGAATGGAGCGGCGAGAAGGTCCTGCTGAAGGCGCAGACCGACGAGCGCGTGAAGGCGGTGCTCGAGGTCGTCGAGTCGAAGTTCATCAAGCGCGGCATCACGCTGCGCTCGCTCGACACCGGCGAGCCGTACCCGTCGGGCAAGGAGTTCCGCATCGAGATCGCGCTGAAGAACGGCATCGACAGCGAGAATGCGAAGAAGATCTCGAAGATCATCCGCGACGAGGCGCCGAAGTCGGTCAAGAGCCAGATCCAGGGCGACGAGCTGCGCGTCTCGTCGAAGAGCCGCGACGACCTGCAGGCCACGATGACCCTCCTCAAGGGCAAAGACCTCGACGTCGCGCTGCAGTTCACGAACTTCCGCTGAGCGCCACCCACACACCGCACCCCGCACCCCGCGCGCCCTGCCGCACCCCGCCTGAGTGCGGAATCGGCGCCCGAGTGCGCATCTCGGCTCACCGATTCGGCACTCAGGCGCCGAATCGGTGGCGGGTCACAGGAGCGTGCGCGGGCGGCGCACCTTCGGCAGCCCCGCACGGATGAGCCGCGCGTCGAGCACCCGCTTCTTCCACATGTCATCCCAGTCCCATCGCGCGAACCCTCGCAGCTGATGCCGCAGCTCGTCCTCGCGCAACTTCTCGCCGACGACGGCCTCGACGGCGTCGCTCGCCGTTGCCCCGAGGCCGTACTTTCCGTGGCCGTCGGCTTCGGCGCCGACGCCGTGGTCGGGCCACCAGAAGTCCACAATCGCGTGCTTCGCCGAGTCCGGCAGCCAGAACCGCTTCTGCAGCACGGGCTCCGGATACCCGAGTTCCTCGATGACGAGACGGCTGCACGTCTCGAGCGGTGACTCGGCGTGCACGGTCGCGCGCGCCAGGACCGCATCGGCCTTCGCGGAACCCGGGTACGGCTTGATCCGCTCATGCTCGCCTCGCAACAGGTCGAGGGTCGTGAGCGGATGCCGCGAGCCGGACCGCGGCGTGTGGAGCGCGGCATCCACGGCGCAGAGTGCCGCTCCGAGTGGGGCGTACCGGCACAGTTGCAGCAGGGAGTACTCGATCGAGGTGACGGCGAGACCCCCTTCGATCGTCGTCCCGACCTCCTGCGCCCGCGCTACCTCGCGCACGCCGCCGCGACGATGACCCACACCCGTGGGCGAGAGCACGAACACGTCATCGGGCCACGCGCGCACGATCGGCAGCCCCGCAAGCGCGATCGCCGAGTAGCCGGTGAAGACGGGGTTCAACCGTGTCTCGGCGACCGCCCGGACGCGGAGGACGTACTCGGCCGCGTCCCGCCGCCACTTCGGCGACGTGGGCGCCGCCCGGTCGACCGGCACGTAGACCCCCTGGCGGACCCGCCGCAGATCGCCGCGTTCGTACTCGCTCCGCAACTCGGCAAGCCTGCCCGCGGTCCGCGCGGAACGGGCGAGCACGAATCCGTGCTCGTTGACCGGGAGATTCGTCGTCATGGCGGAAGTCTCGACGATCCGCGGCATCCGGATGTCGGGACCTCGCGATCTGTGGACACGTGCCGCGAGATCCGAACCGGGGAGGTCAAGACGCTCGCCCGGGTCGCCTCCTGACGAACCGACCGCGTTCGTGTGCCTGAGTGCGGAATCGGTGCCGCCGAATCCGCACTCAGGCGCCGATTCGGGGGCGGGAGCGGGCGGGTGGGCGCGGGGCGGGCGGGCGTGGGCGCGGGCGGGCGGGCGCCGCGGGTCAGCGCCCGGGGGCGTAGCCGCGCAGCCAGCGCGTGATCGCGGCGTAGGCGGCCGTCCGCGCGGGCTCGCGCGACAGGAACACGTCGTGCAGCGCCCCGTCGATGCGCGACACGGCGATGTCGGGCCCGAGCCGGGTGGCCCGTTCGGCGATCTCGTCGACGACGAGCACGCTGTCGGAGGTGCGCATCGCCTCGTCCCATCTCGGGAGCAGCGTCGAGCGCGCCGAGAGGAGCGTGAGCGCGGGCGACCCGACGTCGATGCCCGCGGCGACGGCGGCGTGTCCGGCGAGCACCGCGGTGAGCCAGGCCGGATGCGTCGTGAATCCGCGCTCAGGCCGCCACTCGGGCGAGTAGTCCCACTCGCCGCCGAACCGGGTCGACACGGCGCGCGTGTAGAACCCGAGGTCGACGTTGGGCATCGGGCCGAGCGGGTTCACCCGGGCGCCCCACCCGATGACAGGCGCGAGCGCCTGCCGGCCGGCCTGGCTCAACTGGAACTCCAGCCACGGGCTGTTCAGCACGAGCGCCGAGGCGCGGCCGCGATTGCGCGAGGCCCAGAGGCTCAGCGTGAGCCCGCCGGTCGAGTGCCCGACGAGGATCAACGGGCGAGCGGATGCCTCGCCGCGGCCGTGCCCCATCGCCTCGAGCGCCGCCTCGAGGTCGGCGTCGTAGGCGGCGAGGTCGGTGACGAAGCCGGCGGTCTGCCCGGGGCGCAGGCTCCGCCCGTACTTGCGCAGGTCGAGGGCGTGGAACCGCGCGCCGGCCTCCGCCCAGAAGCGCGCCTGCTCGGGGTTGAAGAAGTAGTCGCTCCAGCCGTGCACGTAGAGCACGTCGGCACCGGATGCCGCGCCGCGCCGCAACCTCCACCGGAACCCGGGCGTGTACCGCACGAGCGTCGCGACGACGTCGCCCTCCTCGTCGGTGCCGAGCGGCAGGGTGAGCTGCTCGAATCCGGGCCCGAGCAGATCGGGACGCCACCCGTCGGCGGACGTGCTCTGCGGGCGGGCAGCGGTCGGCGAGGACGACGGCTCGGACACGAGACCTCCCCCCGGGGTTCGCGTCTCAGCCTATCGTCGCGAGTCCGAAGCGCGACGGGGCGTCGCCGACGAGCAGCACGGCGAGGAGGGCGCCGACGAGCATCGACGGTCCGAACGGGATCGAGCCGCGCAGCGTCACCCGCCGCATCGCGAGCGCGACGATCGAGACGACGCCGCCGACGACGAATGCGCCGAGCAGCCCGACGACCCAGGCCGACAGGCCGAACCAGCCGAGCACGAATCCGATGAGCAGCGCGAGCTTGACGTCGCCCATGCCCATCGCTCCCGGCGAGATGAGCGCGATCAACAGGTACAGGGCGAACATCGCGCCGGACCCGACCAACGCCCAGACGAACGCGATGGGCCGCCCCGAAAGCGGCGACGCGACGAGGCACAGCGCGGCGACGAGCGCGAGCGACGGGAAGACGACCGCGTTCGGCAGGCGGTGCTCCATGAGATCGACGAATGAGAGCACGGTCGCGGATGCCGCGAATGCGAGGAGTGCGGGAAGCACCCAGGCGTCGCCGAAGCGCAGGCCGATCAGGCCGAAGCAGGCGGCGGCGGTCGCGCACGCCGCGACTCGAACGGTCTGCCGCGACATCCGCCGTGGGGCGCCCTCGGGCGCGCGGAGGGACCGCTCGACCCAGGCGGCGAGGGGCCACCAGCCGAGCACGCCGCCGACGGCCGCGCACGCCGATGCGGTGAGGAGGAGCGACTCGAGCGGCACGGACGGCAGCGTAGCGGCTCGGCGGACGGCGCGATGCCGATCATGCACAGGGCGCCGGCGCCCGCCCTGCGGCATCCGCCCGCCACGCGGCATCCGCTCGCCCCGCGGCATCCGCTCGCATTCCCCTTCGAGCGCGCAACCGGCGACGAACCGGGCTACACCTCGTCGCGCGAGATCGCGACCATGTCGTCGCGGGGCACGACCTTGATGCGCACGCGGCCCTCGGCCTCGCCGAGCGAGAGCTCGTGCTGGTCGAGGCGGTGCCATCCGTCGAGGTCGGTGTAGGCGATGCCGCGGGACTCGAGCAGTTCGACGACGGACTCCTCGGACGGCGACTCGGGGGTCCACCAGTTGCCGAGGTCGTTGATGACGTGCTTGATCGTCTCCATGGCGTCGGACTTGGTGTGCCCGATGAGGCCGACGGGGCCGCGCTTGATCCAGCCGGTGGCGTAGACGCCGTACATCTGGCGCGCCTCGCCCGTGGTCTTGTCGCGCGTGAGCACCTGGCCCTCGTGGTTCGGGATCACGCCGAACTTCTTGTCGAACGGGATGCCGGGCAGCGGGGATCCGAAGTAGCCGACGGCGCGGTACACCGCCTGGATCGGCAGCTCGCGGATCTCGCCGGTGCCGACGACGCCGCCTTCGCCGTCGGGCGCGGTGCGCTCGTAGCGGATGCCGCCGACCCGACCGCTGCCGTCGTCGACGATCTCGAGCGGCTTGGCGAAGAAGTGCAGGTGCAGGCGGCGGCTCGCCTCGCCCACCGGCCGCTGCCGCCACTGCTGCAGCACCTTGTCGATGACGAAGACCTGCTTGTTGCCGGTGACCGCGGCGCGCGCGGCGTCGTCGTAGTCGAAGTCCTCGTCGTACACGATCATGTCGACGTCGCGCAGTTCGCCGAGCTCGCGCAGCTCGAGGGGCGTGAACTTGACCGAGGTGGGGCCGCGGCGGCCGAACACGTGCACGTCGGTGACGGGCGACGCGGCGAGCCCGGCGGCGACGTTGGCGGGCAGTTCGGTGACCATGAGGTCTTCGACGTGCTTGGCGAGCATGCGCGCGGTGTCGAGCGCGACGTTGCCGTTGCCGATGACGGCGACCGACTCGGCCTCGAGCGGCCAGGTGCGGGGCACGTCGGGGTGCCCGTCGAACCAGCTGACGAAGTCGGCGGCGCCGTAGGAGCCTTCGAGCTCGACGCCGGGAATGGTGAGCGACGCGTCGCGCACGGCGCCCGTCGCGAAGATCACCGCGTTGTAGTGCCGCTTGAGGTCGTCGAGGCTAAGGTCTTCGCCGAAGCGCACATTTCCGAAGATGCGGATGTCTCCGCGGTCGAGCACGTCGCGCAATGCGGTGATGATGCCCTTGATGCGGGGGTGGTCGGGCGCGACGCCGTAGCGGACGAGCCCGTAGGGCGCCGGCAGGTGGTCGAAGAGGTCGATCGAGACGTCGAAGTTGCGTTCGGCCTTCAGCAGGATGTCGGCGGCGTAGATGCCGGCCGGGCCGGCGCCGACGATCGCGAGTCGCAGCTTGGTTCTGGTCACGGTGTCGTTCCTCCCCTTCGTCGCCGACCGGTCTCCGAGAAATTCAGGAGATCGCGGCGGATGCCCCGCGCATGGCGCGCATGAGCTCGATTCTCCTGAATTCTGCCCGACGGCTGCGTTCTGCCACGCGTGCGCTCAGCTCGCCCGATCGACGACGGACTCGGCGAACCGGGTCAGCGCCTTCTTCACGGTGCCCTCGGGCAGCGGGTCGAGCGCCGCGACGGCCTCGCGCGCCCAGCGGTGCGCCTCGTCGTACGTCGCGGTGGTCGCCTCGTGCGCGCGCAGCTCGGCGACGATCGCGTCGACGGTGTCGCGCGAGGGCACGATGCGCGACGCGAGGGTGTTCGTGTCGTGCGGATCGACGGGCTCTGCGCCGTCGGCGACGGGCATCACGTCGCGCTCGATGCGCCGAAGCAGGTCGGCCGATGCCGCATCGGTCCTGGCCAGCTCGGTGAGGCGAAGCACGGGCAGCGTCACGACGCCCGCGCGCAGGTCGGTGCCCGGCACCTTGCCGGTGGTCTCGGGCTGCGGAGAGAGGTCGATGACGTCGTCGATGAGCTGGAACGCGATGCCGATCTTCTCGCCGAACTCGACGACGGGCGCCTCGTAGGCGGGATCGGCGCCCGAGAAGATGAGCCCCGACTGGGCGGCCGCCGCGATGAGCGAGCCGGTCTTGTCGGCGAGCACCTGGATGTAGTGCTCGATGGGGTCGTCGCCCTCGACCGGGCCGACGGTCTCGTGCAGCTGCCCGAGCACGAGGCGCTCGAAGGTGCCGGCCTGCATGCGGATCGCCCGCTCGCCGAGCTGGGCCATGAGCTGGCTGGCGCGCGCGAACAGGAGGTCTCCCGTGAGGATCGCGACCGAGTTGCCCCACACCGTCTGCGCGCTCGGCACGCCGCGGCGGCGCTCTGACTCGTCCATGACGTCGTCGTGGTACAGCGACCCGAGGTGCGTGATCTCGATGGCCTCGGCGGCGGTGATGACCTCGTCGGTGATGCCGGCGCCGAGCTGCGCGGTGAGCAGCGTCAGCATCGGCCGGACGCGCTTGCCCCCGGCCTGGAGCAGGTAGCGGGTCGAGGCATCCGCGATGGAGTCGGCGAAGCTGACCTCTCGGATCAGTCCCGCTTCGACCCGCTCGATGCCGTCGTCGATCGCCTTCGCCATCGCCTTGTCGGCGGATGACGCGAACAGGCGTTCGCTCAGACCCAGGTTCGCAGCGAGCGCTGAGCCGCGTCGGGCGACCGGATGGCTCGGATTCACGTTTCGAGTCTATCGGGGCGAACCTGCGAGCCACTCTCGCCCGCACGGCGTCGGCGCGCCCCGCGCATGGACGCGACGGCGAACCGGCTCAGGCGAGCGGCTTGCGCGCCCGATGCAGGGCGACGATGCCGCCCGTGAGGTTGCGCCATGCGACGTCGGTGTATCCGACGCCGCGGATCTTCGCCGCGAGCGACGGCTGGTCGGGCCAGGCGAGGATCGACTCGTTGAGGTAGTCGTAGGCGTCGTCGTTCGAGCTCGAGAGCCGCACGAGGGTCGGCATGACGTAACGCTGGTAGGCGTGGTACCCGAGGCGGATGATCGGTGCGGGCGGCTCGGAGAACTCGCACACGACGAGTCGCCCGCCGGGCTTCGTGACCCTGAGGAACTCGGCGAGCGCGAGTTCGGGCGCGTTGACGTTGCGCAGGCCGAACGAGATCGTCACCGCGTCGAACTCGTCGTCGCCGAACGGCAGCGCGGTGGCGTCGGCCTCGACGAACACGATGTTCGGAACGTGCGCCTGCCGGTTGCGGCCGACCTCGATCATGCCGGGTGAGAAGTCGGCGGCCACGACGGATGCCCCGGATGCGGCGAGGCTCGCGCTCGAGGTGCCCGTGCCCGCCGCGACGTCGAGGATGCGCTCGCCCGGCTTCGGGGCGACGGCCCGGGTGGTCGCGATGCGCCAGAGCGGGGCGTTGCCCATGGACAGCACGGTGTTCGTGCGGTCGTAGCGGGCCGCGACCCGGTCGAACATCGCCGAAACCTGGCCGGGATCCTTGCCGAGATCTGCGCGCGTCATCCTTCGATCCTAGGGCGCGGCCGCAGGGTATGCGCTGGGAAGCATGCAGTCCCGCCGGTCGAGGAGGCGCGCCGGCGCCGTCTCGAGACCCAGCGCAGGTCTCGAGACGCTGCACTCCTCGACCGGCGCTCCCACATCCGCGGACGTAGGCTGATCCGGTGACGAACACGGATGCCGCGCGCGAGCGCTCCCGGTCGCGCCTCGTGGTGCGCACCGAACCGGTCGACGAGCTCGCGCCGCTGATCCCGCGCGCCGATCCGCGGCATCCGCTGCTCTGGATGCGACGGGGCGAGGGCATCGTGGGCCTCGGCGAGACGCTGCGCATCGAGACCTCGGGCGTCGACCGCGTCGACGACGCGGCGGCCGTCTGGACCGAGCTCGCGGCCGATGCCGACGTCGACGACCGCGTCGGACTGCCGGGCACGGGCCTCGTCGCGTTCGGCGCGTTCGCGTTCGCCGACGATTCGGCCTCCACGAGCGTGCTCGTCGTGCCCGAGCTCGTGCTGGGCCGCCGCGACGGGCGCGCGTGGGTGACGCGCATCGCGCTCGCGGAGGACGCCTCCGACGACGAGCCGGGCGCTCCGAGCGGGGCGGATGCCGCGGCATCCGACCTGCTCGCGATCCCCGAGCCCGCCCCGAGGCGGCGCATTCCGCGCGTGGCATTCGAGCCCGGCGCGGTGCCGCCCGAGCGCTACGAGGCGGCCGTCGCCGAGGCGGTGGGCCGCATCGACGGCGGCGAGCTCGCCAAGGTCGTGCTCGCGCGCGAACTCGTGGGCGAGCTGCACGAGGAGGACGGGCTGCGCGCCACGATCCACCGGCTCGCCGAGGACTACCCCGACACGTGGGTGTTCGCCGTCGACGGCCTCATCGGCGCGAGCCCCGAGACCCTCGTGCGCGTCGACCACGGCACCGTGTCGGCGCGGGTCCTGGCCGGCACCTCCGCACGGGGCGCGGGCGAGGCATCCGACCGCGAACGCGCGACCGCGCTGACGGAATCGGCGAAGGACCGCGCCGAGCACGCCCTCGCCGTCGCGAGCGCCGTGAAGCGGCTGGAGCCGCACACCGCCCGCCTCGACGCCAGCCCCGAACCGTTCACGCTGCAGCTGCCGAACCTCTGGCATCTCGCGACCGATCTCAAGGGCACCCTCGGCGACGGGTCGACGGCGCTCGACCTGGTGCGGGCCGTGCATCCGACGGCGGCCGTGGCCGGCACGCCGCGACGCGTCGCACTCGACGTGCTCGCCGAGCTCGAGGGCTTCGACCGCGGGCGCTACGCGGGCCCGGTCGGTTGGGTCGACGGCGACGGCGACGGCGAATGGGCGATCGCGCTGCGCTGCGCGCAGGTCGAGGCCGACGGCACGGTGCGCGCGTATGCAGGCTGCGGCATCGTGCACGACTCGGTGCCCGCCGACGAGCTCGCCGAGACGGTCATGAAGTTCCGCCCGATCGTCGAGGCGTTCGGCGGCTGAGGCCGGGCGCCCGCGTCCCCGCCGCCGCCGGTCGAGGAGGCGCGCCGGCGCCGTCTCGAGACCCCTCACCTCCGACCCGCGGAACTCAGCTCGCCGCGAGCCTCGCCTTCTGCTCCTCGACGTCGAAGTCGGCCTTCGGCCACTCGAGGCGCATGCGCTCGAGCGCGTCGATCAGCAGGTGCTGCACGACGAGTCGCGCGTACCACTTGCGGTCGGCGGGCACGACGTACCACGGGGCATCCGGCGTCGCGGTGCGCTCGAAGGCGGCCTGGTACGCCTCGCGGTACTTCGCACCGAGCAGCCGTTCGTCGATGTCGCCCGGGTTGAACTTCCAGTGCTTGTCGGGGCGGTCGAGCCGTTCCTGCAGTCGGGCCTTCTGCTCGTCGGCCGAGATGTGGAGCATGACCTTGATGACCGTCGTGCCTGCGGCAGTGAGCTCGCGCTCGAAGACGTTGATGGCGTCGTAGCGGCGCTCGATCTCGGCGGGCGGCGCGAGCGACCGCACGCGCCCGATGAGCACGTCCTCGTAGTGCGATCGGTCGAAGACGCCGATCATGCCCGGGCCCGGCTCCTCCTTGCGGATGCGCCAGAGGAAGTCGTGGGCGAGCTCCTCCTCGGTCGGCTTCTTGAACGCGGCGAGCTGCACGCCCTGCGGGTCGACGGCCCCCATCACGTGCTTGACGATGCCGCCCTTGCCGGCCGTGTCCATGGCCTGCAGCACGAGCAGGATGCGCCGCGTGTCGCCGCCCATGCGGCTGCCGGCGAAGAGCTGCTCCTGCAGGTCGGCGAGCTTCGGGATCCCGGCGGCGAGCGCCCTGGCGCCCTGCGCCTTGCCGCCGTCGAAGCCCGGGTGCGCGCCGGGATCGACCTCGTCGAGCCGGAATCCCTCCCCCACTCGCAGGAGTTCGATCGGATCGGCGGTCCAGTGCGATGCGTGGTTCATGCGGCTCCCCAACGCGCGACGCGACGTCGCGCAGGCCTCCATCCTGTCGGGCGGGCGGATGCCGCGGCAAGGGCTCCGATCGCGGCCGGTGGGCCGAGGGGCCCGCCTTCGGTCGTCTCGACCCGCCGGCTCAGCGCGCCAGCGGCACCTCGAGCAGACTCGGCCCGATGACGGGCGCCGCGAGGGCGTCGCTGAGCTCGCCGCGGGTCGCGGCCTTCGTGTATGCCCAGCCGTAGGCGGCCGCGAGCGCCGAGAGGTCGACGGACTGGGGCGTGTACTGCACGCGGTCGAAGGCCGTGTCGGCGGCGGATGCGGCGACCTCTAGGGCGTCGAAGATCGTGCCGCCGCCGTCGTTGCCGACGATGACCTGGAGGCGCGGGGCCGTCTCGCCGGAGCCGAGCAGCATCGAGCCGGCGTCGTGCAGGAGCGTGAGGTCGCCGATCACGGCGCGCGTGACGGCGCCGCTCGCGACGGCCACGCCGACCGCGGTCGCGACGGTGCCGTCGATGCCCGCAAGCCCGCGGTTGGCGTGCACGGTGATGCGGCGCCCGGGCACCGCGCGGTCGGCGTCGCGGATGAGCCTCGACGCGCCGAGCACGAGCCGGTCATGCGGCCAGGTCGCCGCCCACACCGCATCGACGAGCATGCGGCGGGTGACGGGGGCGCGCACGGCGGCGAGCTGCGCTCGCATGTACTCGCGCTGCGCCGGGTAGTCGGAGACGTGCCCGGTCTCGTCGACGCCGCTGCGGAGCCCGACCGCCTGCGGCAGCCCGGCCTCGACGACGGATCGGCTCGCGTGCACCCATCGCCCCAGCCAGGCGCGCGCCTCCTGCGACGGCGGGCCCTGCTGCGGTTCGGCGTGCACGGCGCGCTCGAAGCGCCGCACCCGGTGACCCGGGTTGTACCACTCGATGCCCGACGGGGAGACGACGATCGTCTCGACGCCGGTGCGCTGCACGAGCTCGGGCACGTCGCGCGAGAGCGTCGGATGCCCGAACACGACGACGCGTTCGACGAGATCGCCGAAGCCGGGCTCGCGCAGCAGTTCGCGGTACGCCACCACGAGATTGGGGCCGAATCGGGCGCCGCTGGTGACCTCGGCGAGCAGCGGCCACCCGCCGTCGCGCGCGAACTGCTCGGCACCCGGGCCCGCCCCGGCGCCGGCCACGACGACGGTGCGCGGCCCGCGGCCGATGACTCCGCCGTGCTGGCCCTCCGGTGCTGCGGATGCCTCGCGCACGCCGGATGCCGCAGCCGCGCCGGATGCCTCTCGCGCACCGGATGCCGACGGTGCCGCCGACCCCGACGGGGACGCCGCGGCCGAGGCGAGCACGGCCGCGGCGACGGGGTCCCCGTCGTCGACGACCGGCGCCGCGTCGAGCGCGAACGCGGAGGAGAGCGGCTCGGCGAACTGCAGGTTCAGGTGCACGGGCCCGGGGCCCGGATGCGCCGACGGCTGCCCGCGGTCGTCGCGCCCCATCGAGACCGCGACCGCCGCCCTGGCGAGGCGGGCCGCCGCTGCGCCCTCGGCCGGGTCGCCCACGGGCGCGGGCACGTCGCGTTCCATGCGCACGGCGCCCGCGAAGATGCCCGGCTGTTGCGTGGTCTGATTCGAGCGGATGCCGCGCATCGCCGCGGGTCGATCGGCGGCGCACACGATGAGCGGAAGCCCGGAGTGGTGGGCCTCGAGCACGGCGGGGTGCAGGTTCGCGACCGCGGTGCCCGAGGTGACGGCGACGACCGTCGGGCGACCGGACTCGGCCGAGAGGCCGAGCGCGAGGAACCCGGCGCCGCGCTCGTCGATGCGCACGTGCAGGCGGATGGCGCCGAGCCGTTCGAGCTCGGCCGCGGCGAGGGCGAGGGCCTGGGAACGCGAGCCCGGCGCGACGACCACGTCGCGCACCCCGGCCCGCACGAAACCGCCGAGCAGCGCGAAGGCCGCGACGGATGCAGGGCTGCGCTCCGCGGAGGGGTCGGAGTGCGGGAGGCCGGGCTCAGCCATTCGGCCGGCCGGATGTTCCAGCCTCGCCGGCGGCGTCGGGGCCGTCGTGGCGCTTCGAGTCGGGGTGCGGCACGTCGCCCGATTCGGGATCGTGCGGCTCGTCGGTGTCGAGGTCTGCGAGCTCCTGCTCGAGGCGGCGGATGCGTTCGTCCTGTTCGGCGTCGCTGCGGAGCCCACGGAGGAACTCGACGTCGTCATCGGGTGCGAGCGGCCCCTTGCCGCCGGCCCGATAGGCGCGGCCCCGGCCGATGACGAACCAGAGGATGCCGCCGATGACGGGCAGGAGCACGACGATCGTGACCCACCACCCGCGGCTCACTCCGCGGATGCGGGACCGATCGAAGAACGCGCAGTCGGCGATCGCGTAGATCCAGAAGATCACGGCCGCGATGCCGAGGACGAACCAGACCCGAACCATTCCGCCAGTCTAGGCGCGTCGGCCGGATTCCGGCTGGGAGAGCGCACAGGCTCGTCGACCTAGACTTGCAGGGTGAAATCCGTGCCCGTCTGGATCCGGTACACCGCGTTGCGCATCCTGATGTTCGCGGTGCCGCTCGCCGTGCTGCTCCTCGCCGGGGTGCCCGGGTGGATCTCCGCCCTCGTCGCGGCCGTGTTCGGCCTCAGCGCTTCGCTCATCTTCCTGCGCCGCCCTCGGGAGTCGATGGCCACCGACCTCTACGCCGTGCGCCACCGCGAGACTCCTGCCGTGCACGCCGACGATGCCGACGAGGATGCCGCGGTCGACGCCGCGTCGCCGAAGCCGCCGGCCGAGTAGCGCCCCGCCGGTAGAGGAGCGAGCCGCCGGTCGAGGAGCGAGCCGCCGGTCGAGGAGCGAAGCGTCTCGAGACCCCACGCCGGTCGAGGAGCGAAGCGTCTCGAGACCCCGGCCCCCGGTCTCGAGACGGCGCTGGCGCGCCTCCTCGACCAGCGAGACGGCGCTGGCGCGCCTCCTCGACCGACGACCGGCGAATCGACTCAGAGGGCGATCGCGAGCCCGAGCCCGACGCCGTACGCGAGCGCCGTGAAGCTCGTCAGCTGCAGCGCGAGGATCAGCTCGCGCGGGGTCCGCGCCGTCAGCACGATGATGCACGCGGGCAGCGCCAGCAGCAGGGCGAAGAACACGAGCATCGCCGTCGGGTAGAACAGTGCGAGGAACCCCACGAGCACGAACGGCACGAGCGCGAAGAACACGAAGAGGATGCGCCCCGCCACGGGTCCGACGAGCACGGCGAGCGTGCGCTTGCCGGCGGCCCGATCCTGCACGACGTCGCGGAGGTTGTTGGCCATGAGCACGGCGCAGGCGAGCAGGCCGACGCCGATGCCGCCGATCCAGGCCTCGAGGTTGACCGTGAGCGACTGCACGTACGCCGAGCCGGCGGTCGCGACCAGGCCGAAGAAGACGAAGACGAACACCTCGCCGAGGCCGTAGTAGCCGTAGGGGTGCTTGCCGCCCGTGTAGAACCACGCGGCCACGATCGCGACCGCTCCGACGGCGATCAGCCACCACTGCTGGGTGATGACGGTGAGCGCGAGCCCGGCGAGCGCGGCGACCGCGAAGAACGCGAGCGCGACGAACAGCACCGTCTTCGGCTTCACGAGCCCCGACGCCGTCAGCCGGGCGGGGCCGACCCGGTGGTCGTCGGTGCCGCGGATGCCGTCGGAGTAGTCGTTCGCGTAGTTCACCCCGATCTGCAGCGCGAGGCCGACGATGAGCGCGAGCGCGAACCGGGTCGGATGCCACGCCTCGTCGGGGACCGCCACCACGCCGGCGCCCGTTCCGAGCGCGACCGGCGCGATCGCGAGTGGCAGCGTGCGCAATCGGGCGCCCGCGATCCAGTCGCCGGGCGTCAGCCGGGTGCGACCGGCCACGGCCGGGCCGGCCTTCGCGGCGGCCGCCGCCTTCGCGGGATTGCCCGAGCGCCCGACCGGGGTCGGACGTCGCTTGGGGTCGGCCTGGTTCGAGCGCTGGGGTTTCGGGCGTGCCACACGATCATGCTAGTTCGCGGTTCCTATGACCCCGCTTCGCGTGCGATCGCTCGCCGATCGGGTTTGCCCGAGGCCAGCATGGGAACCGCGTCGACCTCGATCACCCGCACCGGGCGCCCGGCGGGCGGCAGCCCCGCGGCATCCGTCGCGTGGGCGAGCGTCTCGAGCGTGCCGGGCCCGCCGGCCGTGACGACGGCGACCCGCTCCCCCCACGTCGCATCGGGCACGGAGATCGCGACCGCGGCCTCGAAGCCGGCGACCGTGCGCACCGCGCGCTCGACCTCGCCGAGGGAGACCTTCACGCCGCCCGAGATGATGACGTCGTCGGCGCGGCCCGAGATGCGCAGTCGGCCGTCGTCCGCGAGCTCGCCGAGGTCGCCCGTGCGGTACCAGCGTGTTCCGCGGGCGTCGGTCGTGAAGGCGGCGGCCGTGCGCAGCGGGTCGTCGAGGTATCCGCTCGCGAGCATCGGTCCGCTGAGCTGCACCTCGCCGCGGCCGGAGGCGAGCACCGCTGCCCGGCCAGAGTCCTGCCCGGCCTCTCGGTCGACGATGCGCACGCGCACGCCGTCGAGCGGGCGGCCGTCGTACACGCATCCGCCCGAGGTCTCGCTCGAGCCGTAGGTGCGCACCACCGCCACCCCGGCGTCGGCCGCGCGTTCCGAGAGCGGCGACGGCAGCGCCTGCCCGCCGATGAGCACCGCGTCGAACGACCGCACGGCCGCGCCGACGAACGCGTCGCGCGCCGCGGCGTCGAGCAGGCGTGCGAGCTGCGTCGGCACGAGCGAGGTGTAGTGGGGCACGTTCGCATCGAGCCGAGCGGATGCCTCGGCGAACGCGGCCGGGTCGAACGGCCCGTGCGGCATCGCGACGGTGTCGGTTCCGGCGAGGATGCCGCGCACGAGCACCTGCGCCCCCGCGATGTAGTGACCGGGCAGCGCGAGCAGCCATTGGCCCGTGCTGCCGAGGGCGTCGTGCGTGGCGTCGGCGCTCGCGGTGAGCGCGTCGGCCGAGAGCAGCACGCGCTTCGGGGCATCCGTCGACCCGCTCGTCTCGACGACGAGGGCGATCGCGTCGTCCACCTCTGCGACGGCGCCGGACGCACCCGACGCCGCGCCTTGCTCGGCCGGCACGGGCCAGACGGCGGGGCCGCCGTCGAGCGCGTCGACGAGGGCACGGCGCAGCGCCGAGGCATCCGCCGACGAAACCCTGACGAGCGGTTTCATCGAGGCATCCGCAACCTGATCGGCCGGTTACCGGAAACCGGCATCAGTAGTGCCAGGGGTACGGGCCCCAGTCGGGGTCGCGCTTCTCGAGGAACGAGTCGCGGCCCTCGACGGCCTCGTCGGTGCCGTACGCCAGACGAGTGGCCTCGCCGGCGAACACCTGCTGGCCGACCATGCCGTCGTCGACCGCGTTGAACGCGAACTTCAGCATGCGGATCGCGGTGGGCGACTTCGTGAGGATCGTGCGCGCCATCGCGACGGCCTCGCGCTCGAGGTCGGCGTGCGGCACGACCCGGTTCACGGCCCCCATCTCATGGGCCCGGTCGGCCGAGTACTCCTCGGCGAGGAAGAACACCTCGCGCGCGAATTTCTGCCCGATCTGGCGGGCGAAGTACGCCGACCCGTAGCCGGCGTCGAACGAACCGACATCCGCATCGGTCTGCTTGAATCGGCCGTGCTCGCGGCTCGCGATCGTGAGGTCGCACACGACGTGCAGCGAGTGCCCGCCGCCCGCAGCCCACCCCGGCACGACCGCGATGACGACCTTCGGCATGAACCGGATGAGCCGCTGCACCTCGAGGATGTGCAGGCGCCCCGTGCTCGCAGCGGCCGCCGGGTCGCGCACGACGTTCGCCTCATCGGAGGAGTACTGGTACCCGTCGCGCCCGCGGATGCGCTGGTCGCCGCCCGAGCAGAACGCCCACCCGCCGTCCTTCGCACTCGGCCCGTTGCCGGTCAGCAGCACGACGCCGATGCGGGGGTTCGTGCGCGCGTCCTCGAGGGCGCGGTACAGCTCGTCGACCGTGTGCGGGCGGAACGCGTTGCGCACCTCGGGCCGGTCGAACGCGATGCGCGCGATGCGCCCGTCGGTCGAATGGTGGTAGGTCAGGTCGGTCAGGCCGTCGGGGCCGGAGATCGCGGATGCCGCGTCGACCCACTCGCTCGCATCGAACAGTTCGGAAACGCTCACCCGCCCAGCCTACGCGCGGCGACACACAGCGGACCGCCTCCGATCGCACCCCCTACCCTTGGGAGGTGACCACGATCTCGCGCGCCACTGCCGCCACCGCCGCCCTGCTGCTGACCCTCACGCTCGCCGCGTGCTCGACCGCCGACGGGGGTTCGAGCGACGACTCGGCCGCTCCCGCGTCGGCCTCCGCCGATTCGAACGCGTCCGGCGGTGACTGCGCGGGCGTCGCGGTCGTCGTCGAGACGGCCGACCTCGGGCTCTCCGAAGCCGACTCCCCCGCCGGTTCGACCTGCATCGACACCGACGCCGCCATCCTCGCGAGCGACGCCGTCGCCGAGGCCGGCCTCACCACCGAGGGCACCGACGAGTACGGCGACCAGGTCGTCTGCCGGGTGAACGGCGTGCCCGCGGCCGACTTCGCCCTGACCGCCGAAGACGGCTCCGACTACTTCGAGACCTGCGCATCGATGCCCGCCGCGTTCGCCTACTGGTCGCTCTGGACCAAGCCGGCTGACGGCGAGTGGGGCTACGCCGAAGAGGGCCTCTCGACCCTCGAGCTCGAGCCGGGCGAGTCCCTCGAGCTGCTCTTCACGGTGAACGGCGAACCCGCCGCACCGACCGCCTGATCCGTGCACGTGGCCTGACGCCATGACCTTCCGACCCGCACCCCTGCGAACCGCGGCCCTCATCGCCGCCGGGTTCGTGGGGGTGCGGGTCGTCTATCGCATCCTCTTCAACGGCGCGGATGCCGCGGGGCCGGTGCTGCTCGCACTGCCCGAGATCCCGCTGCCTCGGCCGTTCTCGCACGTCGTGCTGCTCGGCCCGGTCACGGCGGGCGGGCTGTGGGATGCCGCGGCGAGCGCGCTGCCCATCGCGCTCACGATCCTCGCCTTCGGCGTGCTGAACGCGCTGCTCGACGTTCCGCGGCTCCTCGCCCGCGGGGCGCACCGCGGGCCGCTCCGCGGCATCGCGCGCACGCTCGCCGTCGCGTGGGCGGGGCTTCCCGCGCTCGCCGACGCGGTGCGGCGGGTGCGGTTCGCGCAGCGGCTGCGCGGCGAACGCGGCGGTGCCCGCCTGCTCGCACCCGTGCTGGAGCGCACCCTCGAACGGGCCACGTCCGTCGCCGCGGCGCTGGAGCTTCGCGGACTCGCCGGCACTCCCGTCGACGGCGTCTGCGAGCGGCCCGTCGAGGCCCGGCGGGTCGAGCTCGTGCACCGCGGCGAGACCCGGCCGGCGCTGACGGTGCCCTCGCTCGAGCTCATGCCCGGAACGCTCACGCTCGTCGCGGGCGCCACGGGCAGCGGCAAGTCCACGCTGCTGCGCGCGCTCGCGGGCCTGCACGGGCATCTCGACGGGGGCGCCGTGCGCGGCGAGCTCCTCGTCGTCGGCCACGATCGCTCGGCCACGCCGCCGCGGGACACGGCACGCACGGTCGGCGTCGTGCTGCAGCATCCGCGCGAGGGATTCGCGACCGAGCGCGTCGCCGACGAGATCGGCCTGGCCCTCGAACTGCGGGGCGTCGCCCCCGTGATCGTCAGGGCGCGCGTCGACGAGATCGTCGGGCGTCTCGGCATCCGCCCCCTGCTCGATCGCGAGCTGCGCGGCCTCTCGGCGGGCGAGGCGACCCTGGTGGCGATCGCCGCCGCCGTCGCCGAGCACCCCATCCTGCTCCTCGTCGACGAACCGCTCGCCGACCTCGACGCCGACGTTCGCGCTCGCATCGTCGCGCTGCTCGACGCCCTCGCCCACGAGGCGGGCATGTGCGTCGTCGTCGCGGAGCACCGCCGCGACGAGTTCTCGGCGGTCGCCGACGGCTGCATCGAGGTGTCCGACGGCGTCGCGCGCCTCGCGGCCGAGGCGACCGCGGCGGCCGTCGCCCTGCCCGCGCTCGCCCGCGTGCGGCCCGGCGACGAAGCCGAGCGCCGGGAGACGGTGCTCCGCGCCCACGCGCTGACCGTGCGGCACGACGACGTGGTCGCCGTCGACGCGGCGGACCTCGAACTCGCGGCGGGCGAGATCGTCGCGGTCACCGGGCCGAACGGAGCCGGCAAGTCGAGCCTGCTCGTGGCGCTCGCGACGGGCGACGGCCCGAGCTCGATCGCGCTCGTGCCGGACGCGTCCGACGACCTCTTCGCGGCCACGACCGTCGCCGCCGAGTGCGCCAGGGCCGACCGGCGTGCGCGGCTGCCGCGCGGCACGACGGCCGCGCGCCTCGCCGGGTTCCTCGGGCTCGAGGCCGCGGCTCCGGCCTTCGTCGCGCGGCTGGCCCGCCACCCGCGCGACCTCTCGGTCGGCGAGCGTCGATGCCTCGCGATCGCGATCCAGACGGCGACGGAGCCGCGCGTGCTGCTCGTCGACGAGCCGACCCGCGGACTCGACCCCGACGCGCGCGCCCTCGTGGCCGCTGCCCTGGCCCGCTCGGCCGACCACGGCGCGGTGCTCGTCGCGACGCACGACGCGGGCTTCGTCGCCGCTGTCGCCGATCGCGAACTGCCGATGTCGGCCGGGCGGCTCGGCCCCTCGCGCCAGGTCGCTCCCCCGCAACCGTCGAATTCACTTTTCAGGAGGGGGTGTGGGCACGCGGGGGCGGAACCGGCGGATGATCGCCGCGAAGACCTCCTGCGCCCACACCCCCTCCTGAAAAGCGAACGCACGAGCAGCGGCACGAGCACGGGCGCCGGCGCTCGGGCCCGCGGCCTCGCTCCGCTCGCGCTCGCGATCGCGAACCTCGCCGCCCTGGCCGCGTTCACCTGGCCGCTCGTGGCGGCGGCGCTCCCGCAGCAGGCGAGCGCGGCCGTCCCGGTCGCCGCGCTCGCGCTCGCCCCGCTCGCCGCGCTCGTCGTGCTGGGCGCGCTCGACGGCACGGTGCGCAGCGCGCACACCCTCGCCCTGCTGGGCACGCTCACCGCGATCGGCGCGGCCGTGCGCATCGCGGGCACGGGCGTCGGCGGCGTCGAGGCCGTGTTCATCCTGCTGATCCTCGCCGGGCGGGCGTTCGGGCCGCGCTTCGGGCTGCTGCTGGGCCTGCTCACGATCGCCCTGTCGACGATCGTCACGGGCACGTTCGGGCCGTGGACGCCGTTCCAGATGTTCGCGTGCGCGTGGGTCGGTGCGGGCGCAGGCCTCCTCCCCGGGGGCGGGCGGCGTCGCCCCCGACGATCCGGCACAGCACTCGGGCGGATGCCGCGGCGAGCCGAGGTCGCGATGCTCGCCGTCTACGGCGTGCTCGCCTCGTACGCCTTCGGCCTCGTCATGAACCTGTGGTTCTGGCCGTTCGCCGTCGGCACCGCGTCGGGCATCGCGTACGAGCCGGGCGCGCCGCTTGGTCGGAACGTGTCGAGCTTCCTGCTCTACTCGCTCGTGACCTCGTCCATCACGTGGGACACGCTGCGGGCGGTCACCACCGTCATCGGGCTCGCCGTCATCGGGTCGGCCGTGCTGGCCTCGTTCCGACGCGCGAAGCCCGTCGGGCCCGGCTCACCCGCCAGGCGCGGCTCGTCGAGGCGCGGCGACGACGCCCCGTCCGAGCGCGGTTCCGTCAGCTCGTCGACCGGGGATTGACGGCTGCCTCGTCGGCTCGCGGTTCGAGCGCCGGGCCCGCGGCATCCGCAGCATCCGCGGCATTCGCAGCATCCGCAGCATCCGCGGCCTCGCCGGAGGCATCCGCAGCATCGCCGACGCGTCCGCGTTCGCCGCGCGTCTTG
Source organism: Agromyces terreus (assembly GCF_009749465.1). GTDB lineage: Bacteria > Actinomycetota > Actinomycetes > Actinomycetales > Microbacteriaceae > Agromyces > Agromyces terreus. The sequence continues at coordinate 765,995 of NZ_WBIS01000002.1, read as the reverse complement.
AGCAGGCTCGCCGTGGTCGCGACCGCGATGGTGGCGCCGATGAACAGCAGCGAGAACCAGATCGGGATCTCGGGGGCCCACAGCATCGGCTCGCCGCCGTTCACGAACGGCAGCTCGTTGACGTGCATCGCGTGCAGCACGAGCTTCACGCCGATGAACGCGAGGATGACGGCGAGACCCTGTGCGAGGTACACCAGCCGTTCGAGCAGCCCGCCGATGAGGAAGTAGAGCTGACGCAGCCCCATGAGCGCGAACGCGTTCGCCGTGAAGACGAGGTACGCCTCCTCGGTCAGCCCGTAGATGGCCGGGATCGAGTCGACGGCGAAGACGAGGTCGACGAATCCGATCGCGACGATGACGAGCAGCATCGGGGTGACGAAGCGGCGGCCGTCCTTCTTGACGGTCAGCCGGTCGCCGTTGTATTCGTCGCTGACGGGCAGCATGCGACGGACGAACCGCATGAACCGGCCGTCGGCCGGATTGGAGTCGCCGTGCGCGAACGCCTGCCGGTACGCGAGCACGAGCAGCAGGGCGCCGAAGAGGTAGAACACCCACGAGAAGTTCGCGATGAGCGTCGCGCCCACCGCGATGAAGACGCCCCGCAGGATCAGCGCGATCACGATGCCGATCATCAGCACCTTCTGCTGGTAGATCTTCGGCACGGCGAAGCCGGCCATCACGATGAGGAACACGAAGAGGTTGTCGATCGACAGCGCCTTCTCGGTGAGGTACCCGGCGAAGTACTCGCCGCCGTACCTCCAGCCCGACACCGCGCCCACGCCGATGCCGAACAGCACGGCGAGGCCGATGTAGAACGCCGACCACCTCGCCGACTCGCCGATGGACGGTTCGTGCGGCTTGCGCACGTGGGCGAAGAACTCGTAGACGAAGAAGGCGATCGTGACGGCGATCGTGATGGTCCACACGAGTGGGGTGACGTTCAACGGATGCTCCAGACCTCGGCGTCGCAGACGGACGTCAAGGTCTTCTCCATCCTCGTCGAACGAGGACCGGTGGCCCGGGATGCACCGTGCATCCGTAATGACGAGCCGGCCGTGCCGGAGTACTCCCCTTGGTGGTGCGAGCCTACGGGCGAACGCCGCCCGCAACCTGAGAGGATGCCGAGTCCACGCGGATCCGTCGTGCGGCGCCGCGTGCGCCGGGGCGTCGCCGGATCGCGAGCCTCACACCGAGAAGTACTTCGCCTCGGGGTGGTGGAACACGAACGCGTCGGTGGACTGCTCGGGGTGCAGCTGCAGCTCCTCGCTGAGCTCGACGCCCATGCGCTCGGGCTTCAGCAGCTCGACGACCTTGCGGCGGTCCTCCATGTCGGGGCAGGCCGGGTAGCCGAGCGAGAAGCGCGCGCCACGGTACTCGAGCTTGAAGAGGCCGGCGGTGTCGGCGGGGTCTTCGGCCGAGAAGCCGAGCTCGGCGCGGATGCGGGCGTGCCAGTACTCGGCGAGCGACTCGGTGAGCTGCATCACGAGGCCGTTGAGTTCGTAGTAGTCGCGGTACTTGTCGGCCGCGAAGAGCTTCGCGGTGACCTGGTCGATGTGGGCGCCGGCGGTCACGAGCTGCACGGGCAGCACGTCGACCTGGCCCGATTCGCGCGAGCGCACGAAGTCGGCGAGGCAGAGGTGGCGGTCGCGGCGCTGCCGCGGGAAGTGGAACCGCAGGCGCTCCTCGCCGATGACGCCGCCCGAGCCGCCGTCGGGCGCGAGCAGTCCGGCCCTGCCGAACGCCCCGGTCGGGTCGTCGCCGTGGTGCAGCACGATGAGGTCGTCGCCGTCGGAGACGACCGGGAAGTACCCGTAGGCCACCGAGGCGTCGAGCATGCCCTCGGCGAGGATGCGGTCGAGCCAGTACCGCAGCCGCGGGCGGCCCTCGGTCTCGACGAGCTGCTCGTAGCTGAGCCCGTCGTCGCCGCGCCCGGGCTTCAGACCCCACTGGCCCATGAAGGTGGCCCGCTCGTCGAGGAAGGCGGAGTAGTCGGCGAGCGCGATGCCCTTGACGATGCGCGTTCCCCAGAACGGCGGGGCGGGAACGGCGTTGTCGGATGCCACGTCGGAGCGCCCGGGCATCGCCTCGGGTTCGGTCAGGGTGAGCTTGGAACCGGCGCTGTGGATGCGCTTCTTGAGCGCGGGAAGCCCCACCGTGGCGGGATCGGCGCCGCGCGCGACCTTGACGAGCGGCTCCATGAGCGTGAGGCCCTCGAACGCGTCGCGGGCGTAGCGCACCTCGCCGTCGAAGAGGGAGGCGAGGTCGTCTTCGACGTAGGCGCGCGTGAGCGCCGCGCCGCCGAGGATGATCGGCCACTTCTTCGCGAGACCGCGCGACTGCAGTTCGAGCAGGTTCTCCTTCATGACGACGGTCGACTTCACGAGCAGGCCCGACATGCCGATCACGTCGGCGTCGTGCTCTTCGGCGGCCTTGATGATGTCGGCGATGGGCTGCTTGATGCCGAGGTTGATCACCTCGTAGCCGTTGTTCGAGAGGATGATGTCGACGAGGTTCTTGCCGATGTCGTGCACGTCGCCGCGCACCGTGGCGATGACCATCTTGCCCTTGCCCCCGGACGAGGACTTCTCCATGTGCGGTTCGAGCAGCGCGACGGCGCTCTTCATGACCTCGGCCGACTGCAGCACGAACGGCAGCTGCATCTCTCCGGAGCCGAAGCGCTCGCCGACGACCTTCATGCCCTCCAGCAGGTGGTCGTTGATGATCTCGAGTGCGCTGAGCCCGCCCGCCCGTGCGAGGTCGAGATCGGCTTCGAGGCCCTTCGACGCACCGTCGATGATGCGGCGTTCGAGCCGCTCGCCGACGGGCAGCGCCTCGAGCTCGGCGGCGCGCTGGTCGCGGAGCGCCGCGGTGTCGACCCCGGCGAACAGGTCGAGCATGCTCGCGAGGGGGTCGTACGTCAGGTTGCCGTCGGCGTCGTACTCGCGGCGGTCCCAGACGAGGTCGAGCGCGACCTTGCGCTGCTCCTCGGAGAGCGAGGCGAGCGGCACGATCTTCGCCGCGTCGATGATGCCCGAGTCGAGCCCGGCCTCGACGGCCTCGTGCAGGAACACCGAGTTCAGCACGCTGCGCGCGGCGGGGTTCAGGCCGAACGACACGTTCGAGACGCCGAGCGTGGTGTGGATGCCGGGGTACTTCGCGTTGAGGCGTCGGATCGCGTCGATCGTCTCGATCGCGTCGCGCCTGGTCTCCTCCTGCCCGGTCGCGATCGGGAAGGTCAGGCAGTCGACGACGATGTCCTCGACCCGCATGCCCCACTCGCCGACGAGCGCGTCGACGAGGCGCGAGGCGATGCGCATCTTGTGCTCGGCGGTACGGGCCTGGCCCTCCTCGTCGATCGTGAGGGCGATGACGGCGGTGCCGTGCTCCTTGACGAGCGGCATGATGCGGCCGAAGCGGCTCGTTGGGCCCTCGCCGTCTTCGTAGTTGACGGAGTTGACGATGGGCCGGCCGCCGATGAGCTCGAGTCCGGCGGCGATCACGGCGGCCTCGGTCGAGTCGATCACGAGCGGCAGCGTCGAGGCGCTCGCGAAGCGGGAGACGACCTCGCGGATGTCGGCGACGCCGTCGCGGCCCACGTAGTCGACGCACACGTCGAGCAGGTGGGCGCCGACGCGGATCTGGTTGCGTGCGATCTCGACGCACTCGTCCCAATTGCCCTCGAGCATGGCCTCGCGGAACGCCTTCGAGCCGTTGGCGTTCGTGCGCTCGCCGATCGCGAGGTACGACGCGTCCTGGTGGAACGGCACGTGCTGGTAGAGGCTCGCGACGCCGGCCTCGGGCTGCGCCGCCGGTCGAGGAGGCAGCGACGCAGGAGCCCCCGCCGGTCGAGGAGGCAGCGACGCAGGAGCCCCCGCCGGTCGAGGAGGCAGCGACGCAGGAGCCCCCGCCGGTCGAGGAGGCAGCGACGCAGGAGCAGCCGTCTCGAGACCAGCGTCAGCGAGGTCTCGAGACGCTTCGCTCCTCGACCGGCGGAGCGGGGCGAGCCGATCGACGACGGCCTGCATGTGCTCGGGCGTCGTGCCGCAGCATCCGCCGATGAGGCCGAGGCCGAATTCGCGCACGAACTGCTCGTGCGCGGTCGCGAGCTCGGCGGGCTCGAGCGGATAGTGCGCGCCGTTCGCGCCGAGCACCGGCAGGCCCGCGTTCGGCATGCAGGCGACGGGCACCCGCGAGTGCTTCGACAGGTGGCGCAGGTGCTCGCTCATCTCGGCGGGGCCGGTCGCGCAGTTCAGGCCGATCGCGTCGACGCCGAGCGGTTCGAGCGCGGTGAGCGCGGCGCCGATCTCGCTGCCCATGAGCATGGTGCCGGTGGTCTCGACGGTCACCTCGACGAAGATCGGCAGGCGGATGCCGCGGCTCACGATGGCCTGCTTGCAGCCGTTCACGGCGGCCTTGGTCTGCAGCAGGTCCTGCGAGGTCTCGACGAGGAACGCGTCGGCTCCCCCGTCGATGAGCCCCTCGGCCTGCAGCGCGAAGGTCTGCTTGAGGTGATCGTAGGTGGTGTGCAGCAGGCTCGGCAGCTTGGTGCCGGGCCCCATCGACCCGAGCACCCATCGCAGGCGGCCGTCGGATGCCTCGGCCGCCTCGACCCGCTCGCGCGCGATGCGCGCACCCGCCTCGGCGAGCTCGTGGATGCGGTCGTCGATGCCGTAGTCGGACAGGTTCGACCAGTTGGCGCCGAAGGTGTTCGTCTCGATCGCGTCGATGCCGACGGCGAGGTACTCGTCGTGGATGTCGGCGATCATGTCGGGCCGCGAGACGTTGAGGATCTCGTTGCAGCCCTCGAGCTGACGGTAGTCGTCGAGCGTGGGCTCGTGCCGCTGCAGCATGGTGCCCATGGCGCCGTCGGCGATCACGACGCCGCCGCGCACGGCGTCGAGCAGCGCCTCGGAGCGAGGCGGCCGCGCCACGCCCTCGATGTCGAGGGGGAAGCGGGGGCTGGCTGACTGACCGATCACTCGCGCGAGTCTACTGAGCGACCGCGGGTCCTAGGCCATGATGAGCACATGATGACGCCGCCCCCGCTCGACGACCTGCTCGCGACGGCCCGCGTGGTCGCCCTCCCCCTCGTGACGCGGTTCCGCGGCATCGACGTGCGCGAGGCGCTGCTCCTCGAGGGGCCCGAGGGCTGGACCGAGTTCTCCCCGTTCGTCGAGTACGACGACGTCGAGGCATCCGCATGGCTGGCCGCGGCGATCGACTACGGCTGGACGCCGACGCCCGCCGCCGTGCGCACGTCGATCCCGGTGAACGCGACGGTGCCGTCCGTCGACCCCGACAGCGTGGCCGCGGTGCTCGCCCGGTTCCCCGGCTGCCGCACGGCGAAGGTGAAGGTCGCGGCGAGCGATCAGGATCTGGCCCAGGATGTCGCGCGCGTCCGTGCCGTGCGCGCCGCGCTCGGCCCCGAGGGCCGCATCCGGGTCGACGCGAACGCCGGCTGGAACATCGACGAGGCCGAGCATGCGATCCACGCGCTCGCCGAGTTCGACCTCGAGTACGTCGAGCAGCCCTGCCTGACCGTCGAGGAGCTCGCGGAGATCCGCCGCCGCACGGCGTACATGGGCATCCCGATCGCCGCCGACGAGAGCGTGCGCCGCGCCGACGATCCGCTCGCGGTCGCCGCGGCCGGAGCCGCCGACCTCCTCGTCATCAAGGCGCAGCCGCTCGGCGGCATCCGTCGCGCGCTCGAGGTCATCGAGCGCGCGGGACTGCCGGTCGTGGTCTCGAGCGCGCTCGACACGAGCGTCGGCCTCGCGATGGGCGCGGCGCTCGCGGCATCCGTCTCCGAACTCGACTTCGACTGCGGCCTCGGGACGGCCTCGCTCCTGGCCGCGGATGTCACGGGCTCGCCGCTCGTCCCGGTCGACGGCGCGATCCCCGTCGGCCGCGTACAGGCCGACCCGACGCTGCTCGAGCGCTTCGCGGCATCCGAGGAGCGCACCGACTGGTGGCTCGAACGACTGGGCCGGTGCCACGCGGTGCTGACAAATCTCTGAGCATCTCGGGGCCCGGGTGCGAGAATGCTCGCAGTCGTCCGTCGCGACCTCGGGCTGAGCCGGGGCCGCCACCCGTTGGAGGTTCCATGCCGCTTCGCGCCCGCCTCGCACTGCCCGCACTCGCCGCCCTCGCCGCCCTCGCGCTCGCGGGCTGCAGTCCGACCTCCGGCGGCGGGTCGGCGACCCCGACCGGCGCGGCCTCCGCGAGCCCGACCTCGGGTGCGGACGCGACGGCATCGGCCCCGGCGACGGATGCGGCCGCGAGCGAAAACCCCGCCGCGGCATCCGAGTCGAACTGCCTCGTCGGCGACTGGGTGCTCACCGACGACCAGATGCAGCTGTTCTACGACCAGGTCAACGTCGACCTCGCGGAGTACGCCATCGTCTACGACCCCACGGGCAGCTCCGGCCTCACGTTCCGCGACGACGGGACCTACGCCTACACCCCCGACCTGTCGCTCTCGGTCGACATCGCCGGCCTGCCGGCAGAGGCCACCCTCGGCGGAACGCTGTCGGGCGAGTACGCCGTCGACGGCGACACGGTGCGCACGAGCAACGACACGAACGAGCTCTCGATGGACGTCACCGTCGACGGCGTCGCGATGGACGGCACTGCCGTGACCGAGGAGATCCTCGCCTCCCCCATCACGGCCGCACCGTACGACTGCTCGGGCGACACGCCCGTCATCCACTTCTCGACGGGCGCGAGCAGCGTGCCGCTCACGCTCGCGCGCGGCTGACCCCGCCCATTCCGCCGGTCGAGTAGGCGCCCCGGCGCCGTATCGAGACCCTCGATCGAGGTCTCGATACGGCCGCGAGCGGCCTACTCGACCGGCTGAACGGCCGCGAGCGGCCTACTCGACCGGCAAGGCCTCACCCCGGAGCATCCGCCGGATGCGCGGCGCGAGCACGAGCGCGCCGCCCGCGAGCAGCACGAGCGCGAGCAGCGCCACGAACCCGATCTCGGTACCGGTCATGCCGAGCGGACCGAGCACGACGAGTGCAGCGGATGCCTCGAGCCCCGAGCCGACGCCCAGCAGGCGCACTTCGTGGTCGCCGGGTTCGGCGTCGAGCGGGATCGTCGCGTTCGTCGAGAGTGCGCCATCGGCGTCGGCGGTCGCGGCGACGAGCAGGACGGGCGTCGAGTGCAGCCAGATCTGCACCGTCTCACCCGGCTCGAAGCCCGTGCCGGTCACGCCGATGACGTCGCCGGGTCGCACGCTGCCGACCGACAGCTGCACCGTCGGGGTCGCGGCGCCGGGCTCACCGGGCTCACCGGGGCCGCCGGGTTCACCGGGCTCACCCGGGCCGCCGGGCTCACCCGTCGTCTCCTGCACCTCGACGAGCACCGCGACCGAACGCGCGGGAACCGTGACCGTGCCGGTCGCGGCATCCCAGGCGGTCGCCTTCACGACCGCGTCGGAACCGGACGCCTGCGCCTGGGTCAGCGCGAACTCGCGGCCCGCGAGCCCGTCGACCGCCTCGGCGATGGGCTCCGGCGACGCGTTGAACACGACCAGGGCGCCGTCGAGCTCGGGGTCGACGTCGTCTCCGACGAGGTCGTCGACGAGCATCGTGATCAGGCCGGGCGTCGCGTCGGCCCCGCTGTTCGGGAACGACAGCTTCTGCTCGATGAGTTCCGCCGAGCCCAGCTGCAGCAGGTCGACCGAGGAGCGCACGCGCAACAGGTCCAGAGCGGATGCCTCGGCCGCGGCGATGTCGTCGGCGGTCGGCTTCAGCGCGGGGTCGGCCAGCAGTGGCTCCATGATCGGCCACTTGTCGCCGTTGTCGGCCTGCATCGGCAGGCCGGACCCGAAGGTGGACTCCTGCCCGGTCCAGTCGATGCGGTTGAACCAGTCGCCCGAATTGTAGCTGTTGCGGTCCAGCGACTTCGAGCGCAGCAGCTCCGTGCCGGCGTGCCAGAACGAGGGCGACTGCGAGAGCGTCACGGTCGCGAGCGACAGCGTGTTCATGCGCACGCGGTCGGCCATCGAGGTGTCGGTCGGGAGCTTCAGCACCGAGACGTCGTAGAGCGTCTCGTTGTCGTGCGCGTCGACGTAGTTGATGACCTCGTCGGGCTGGTCGGCGTAGCCGGCCGGTGCACCCCGGTAGTCGAGTTCGTCGCCCCGCACGGTCTCGCCCGAGGCATCCGTCAGCTCGTAGCCGCGCAGGTTGCCCGCGAGGCCGAGCTTGACCAGGTCGGTCTGGTGTCCGAGGTCGACCAGCTGGTCGGCCTGCGCGGGCGTGCCCGGCTGCCCGTTGGGCGCCGTGCCGAGACCGGTGCCGAAGCCCTGCTGGTAGGTCGAGGTGCCGTCGACCGGGCTGCCGCCGTGCACGGCGTCGCGCAGCCGGTCGTTGAACGTGCCGATGCCGGTGCCGCCGAGCTGGCCCTGCGTGGCCTGTTCGAACAGCGCGTTGTCGGCGACCTCGCCGAAGTTCCAGCCCTCGCCGTAGAGGTACACGGACGAGCCGTCGACCCCGTCGGCCGCGAGCGTGAGCTCGTCGAGCGCCGCCCGCACGGCGAGCAGGTTCGCCTTCGAGTGGTGTCCCATGAGGTCGAAGCGGAATCCGTCGACCTTGTACTGCTTCGCCCACAGCACGACCGAGTCGACCATGAGCTTCTGCGCGACCTCGTGCTCGGTCGCGACGTTCTGGCAGCACGTCGAGGTCTCGACCGCGCCGTAGGCGTTCAGGCGCTGGTAGTAGCCGGGCACGATGCGGTCGAGCACCGACTTCTGCCCCTGGCCCGCCTCGGCGGTGTGGTTGTACACCTCGTCGAGCACGACCTGCAGGCCCGTGCCGTGCAGCGCGCCCACCATCTCGCGGAACTCGCTCACGCGGGCGCCGCCGTCGGGGTCGACCGCGTAGGAGCCCTCGGGCGCCTGGAAGTGGAACGGGTCGTACCCCCAGTTGAAGCCGTCGAGGTCGCGGATCGCCGAGACGCAGGCCTGCTGCTCCGGCGAGGCCGGCCCGTACGACGCGAGGTCGCAGTCGGGCGTCGCCTGCTCGGCGCGCTCCTCCTCGATCGTCGCGAGGTCGAACGTGGGCAGCAGGTGCACCGTGTTGATGCCCGCGGCGGCGAGCTCGCGCAGTTGCGCCGTGCCGGCGGAGTCGCGCGTGAACGCCTTGTACGTGCCGCGCTCGGCCTCGGGGACGGTCTCGTCGCCGATCGAGAAGTCGCGCACGTGCAGCTCGTAGATGGAGCGGTCGACCGCCCGCTCGACGACGGGCGCGGCGGTGTCGCGCCACAGCGCCGGCTGGTACGCGGGGTCGTCGAGGTCGACCACGACCGTGCGCGCCGAGTTCGTCGTGAGTGCGACGGAGTACGGGTCGGTCACGGAGTTCGTCTCGATCGCACCGGTCGACGGGGCGAACACCTCGACGCTCCAGCGGTACTCGTCGCCGGACGCGAGCCCCTCGACCGACCAGGTGCCGTCCTCGTCGTCGCGCTCGGCGGCGACGAGCTCGGGGTCGCCCGTGGCGCCGGCATCCCATCGCTCGAGCGAGACGGACCGCGCGGTCGGCGCCCAGAGGCGCGCGGTCGCGGTGCTGCCGTCCCATTCCAGGCCGAGCGTCGTCGTCGCCACGGCGCCGCCGTACACGTGGTCGAGCACGCCGGGCAGCTGCACGCCCGTGAAGGCGCTCAGCTCGCCGCCCGTGGTCTGGGCTACGGCGAGCTGCTCGGTGAGGAGCTGCTCGATGTCGGCGCGCTCGAGGCCGACCGGGTGCAGCGCGACGAAGCCCTCGAGCGCGGGGAACGTGGCGAGCTGCTCCTCGCTGAGTCCGGCGGGGTCGACCTCGAGCTCGATCGCGTCGCCGCCGCCCGCGACGGCGCCGTCGGCGACCGCGAGGCCCGCGTCGGGCGAGTGCTGCAGGGTGAACTCCGCATCGGCAGCGGATGCCGCGCCGAGCAGTTCGGCCGGCCAGGCGAGCGTGTCCTCGCTCACCCAGTGCGCACGGGACTGGCCGGTGCCCGCCAGCGGCGGGTCGGAGACCACGATCTCGAGCACGTGGGTCTCGAGCGTGTACCGGAACTCGACGAGCTTGCCGTCGGCCGTGGTGAAGGTGTAGTTGTCGCCGCCGGGGGCGCCGCCGACGCCGTAGTTCTCGTCCCAGCTGCGGCCGTGCGCGACCTTGACCTCGTACGAGCCGGCCGGCAGCGCGGAGGTCGAGTACGTGTACACGCCGTCCTTGTCGCCGTCCTGCATGAGGGTGGCGAGGCATTCGGGCTGCCAGTCGCCGGGGCATCCGAGCTCGGACTGCAGGCTGCCCGGCAGGGTCACGACCGGCCCCTCGGCCGTCGACGAGACCACATGCGTGTTCGGGTTCCAGAAGAACGTGACGGGCGTGCTGCCGTCGGTCGAGTACGTGATGTTGCCGCCGTTCAACTCGCCGTTCGCGCCGTAGTTGACGTCCCAGCTGCCGTTGATGGCGACCTTGTACTCGTAGTCGCCGGCCGGGATGGTGAACGTGCCCTCGTAGATGCCGTCGGCGCGCAGCGTGAGCTTGGCCGCCTCGCAGCCCGGAGCCCAGTCGCCGGCGCAGCCCATCTCGGAGTTGTGGCTGCCCGCCACCGTGACGAGGTCGATCGGCTGCTCGGGCTCCTCCACCTCGACGAGGTTCACGGCGTTGCCGATCGAGGCGTAGGTGCTCGCCGCAGCGCGGTTGCCCGCGGCATCCGTCGACACCGCGCGGTACTCGATGAGCGTGCCGCCGGCGAGACCGGCCGTGTCGTGGAAGACGCGCGGGCTCGTGTCCTCGGCCGTGCCGAGCGCGTGCCAGGCGTCGTCGCCGGTCGCCCCGGCCACGCGCCAGGCGAAGCTCGTCTCCTGCCAGGTGGCGTCGTCGACGTCGGCGACGACGGGCGTGATGCCCGAGATGCCGGCGCCCGCGGCGGGCGTCGCCACGGTGATGGCGGATGCCGCGTCGGGGGCGCTGACCGCACGGTCGGCCTTCCACACCACGGCCCCGAGCGCGGGCACGGTGACGGATGCCACGCCGTCGGCATCGGCCGTCACGGCCTGCCCGTCGCCGGAGAGCACCGTGAAGGCACCGTCCTTCGTGAGCGTCGGCACCTGCACCGTGCGCTCCTCGTTCGCGTTGTTCGCGGCGACGAGGTACTCCACCTTCTCGTCGCGGTCGACGCGCGAGAACGCGTAGACGCCCGCGCCGTTGTCGACGTAGCGCTCGATCTGCGCGCCGGTCGCGAGCGCCGGGTGCGCCTGGCGCAGCGCGGAGAGGGCGGCGATGTGCTCGTAGAGCGGGGCATCCGTGTCGTAGCGGTCGACGCTGCCGGCCGTCTCGCCGGTCACGAGCTCCTGGTCCACGTACTCGTCGACCTGGCTGGCGAACAGCGTCTGACGTGCGCTCTGGTCGCCGCCGATGCCGGCGAAGCCCTGCTCGTCGCCGGAGTAGACCACCGGCTGGCCGCGCGTGAGGAAGAGCAGGTCGTGCGCGAGTTCGTCGCGCTCGAGCGGGGCATCCGTGTTCTGGAGGAAGTACCCGACGCGGCCCATGTCGTGGTTGCCGAGGAAGGTCGGCAGCGCCGAGGCTGAGCTGTCGGGGGTCGTGTAGTAGTCGTCGCCCGCGAACAGGGACTGCAGGTTCTTCGCCGAGTTGCCCGCGGCGAAGCTCACCGCCTGCGACTGGAAGGTGAAGTCCAGCACCGAGTTCATGTCGGTCTTCCGCACATACGGGCTCAGCTTCTGCGGGTCGGCGTCGTAGACCTCGCCGAACATGAAGAAGTCGGGCTTGCCGTGCTCGTGCGCGTAGTCGAGCACCTGCGTCGACCACTGCTCCCAGAACTCGAAGTTCACGTGCTTCGCGGTGTCGATGCGGAACCCGTCGATGCCGAGGTCGATCCACTGGTCGTACACGTCGACGAAGCCGTTCACCACGGTCGGGTGCTCGGTCATGAGGTCGTCGAGGCCGACGAAGTCGCCGTACGTGACCGACTCCCCCTCCCACGTCGAGTCGCCGCGGTTGTGGTAGAGCGTCGGGTCGTTCAGCCAGGCCGGAACCTTGAGGTCGGCGTCCTCGGGGCGCACGACCGGCGTGTACGGGAAGCTCGTGGCGGCGTCGAGCGTCGGGAACGGCGTGGATCCGTCGGCGTAGTCGGCGAGGTCGATCACGTTGCCGTCCGCGTCGGTGTACGGGCTCGTCGCCTGGTCGATGTACGAGTACTGCTGCTGCTCGTAGTCGATGACGTCGGCCGTGTGGTTGGTGATGATGTCGAAGTAGACCTTGATGCCCTTGGCGTGAGCCTCGCCGATGAGCGCCTCGAGCTCGGCGTTCGTGCCGAGGTGGGGGTCGATCTGGGTGAAGTCGGTGACCCAGTAGCCGTGGTATCCCGAGCTCGCGTCGGCGCCCTCACCCTGCACCGGGCGGTTCTTGAAGCTCGGAGTGAGCCAGATCGCCGACGTGCCGAGGCCCTCGATGTAGTCGAGCCGGTCGCGCAGGCCCTGCAGGTCGCCGCCCTGGTAGAAGCCCTTGTGCGTCGGGTCGAAGCCGGTGGTCAGGGCGTCGCCCGTGAGCCCGCCCTCGTCGTTCGTGGTGTCGCCGTTGGCGAACCGGTCGGTCATCACGAAGTAGAAGTTCTCGTCGCTGCCGGGCTGGCGCACGGGGTCGGCGACGAGTGCCGCGTCGTCGTCATCGGTGTACGCACCGCGGAGGCCGGTCGCCTCGAGCCCGACGCGCTTCAGCGTGTCGTCGAAGACGACCCGCACGGGCGTGTCGCCCGCGACCGTGAGCGGGATGTTATCGCCGCCGCCGTTCAGCCCGTAGGACTCGTCCCACGCGTCGTCCACGGCGACCTTGTACTCGTAGGTGCCGGCCGGCACGACGAAGTCCGCGGCGTACACGCCGGGCGTCGCGGTCGCGACGAGCTCGGTCTCGGCGCAGTCGGGCGCCCAGTCGGCGGCGCAGCCGAGCTCGTCCTGCAGGGAGCCGACGAGGGCGAACGTGCGGGGCTCATCGGCCGTCGCGGCGAGGCCCGGCACGACGGCCAGGGCGGATGCCGCGAGCCCTCCGGCGACCACGAGGGCGAACCAACTGCGAGCGCGAGTGCGTTGCGTCATCCTTGACTCCTGTTTTTCCGGCACGACGACGTGCCACCGACTTGGAGCCGAACGTACCGCGACCCCACGGTTAATGCAAGCGCTTGCATTAACGCTTCACCGCCAGAATCGCTCTGTGTCGATTCGCGAGGCTAGAATTCTGCAAACGTTCTCAACGCCCGCGCTGCAGACGGAAAAGGTGCGCGGAATCCCCATCCGCCTGCGCCGGGCCAGCAGATGTCGAACCGAGTCGTAGCGCACCCCGAAGGCGGTTATCGTGTTCCGAAACCCTCCTTCCTCACAGAGAGCCTCCGATGAGACGACCCGTCACCTTGACCCTGGCCGCTGCGGCCGCCGCAACAGCGCTTCTTCTGACGGGGGTCGCTCCCGCTCAGGCCGCCGACGGCGCCGACGGTTGGGCGCCCTCGATCGACGGCGCCAGATCCGCCGCGCCGCAGGTCGCAGCGAAGGCTGCAGCGGCATGGACGCCGACCGTCGAGCGCATCGGCGGAGTCGACCGCTACGACACCGCCGTGAAGATCGCCAAGAAGTTCCCGGCGAACGTCGAGCGTGTGTTCGTCGTCACCGGCGCCGACTTCCCCGATGCGCTCGGCGCATCGGCCGCGGCGGGCTACTACGAGAGCCCCGTGCTCCTCACGACGCGTACGAGCCTGCCCGCAGCAGTCGTCACGGAGATCAAGCGGCTCAATCCCGAGGAGATCGTGCTCGTCGGCGGCACCGGCGTCGTGTCGACGACCGTCGAGAACTCGCTGAAGAAGCTCGCACCCGTCGTTCGGCTGGCAGGCACCGACCGATACGACACCAACCGCAAGACGAACTCCTACGTCTTCGAGAAGAACGAGAACCCGGCCGGTCTCGGCTTCATCGCAACGGGCGCGGGCTACGCCGACGCGCTCTCCGCAGGAGGCGTCGCCGGCGCGTACTGGTCGCCGGTCGTCCTCGTCAACGGCTCCAAGTCGTCGCTCGATGCCGCGACCAAGAAGAACATCTCGGACATCGGCGTCCAGACCGTGGTCATCGTCGGTGGTTCCGGGGCCGTGTCGTCGGGAATCGAGAAGCAGTTCGACAGCATCTTCCCCGGCAGGGTGTACCGCGAGAGCGGAGACGACCGCTACTCGACGAGCGCTGTGCTGAACGACAGCGCCTACGGCACCTCCTACTCGACGGCGTTCCTCGCTGCCGGCACCGGCTTCGCCGACGCCCTCGCCGGTGGCGCCCTCGCCGCCGTCGCAGACGGTGACGGCGGTCCGCTCTTCCTCGTGCAGCCGAACTGCGTCCCCGCCCCCGTCCTGGAGCAACTCAAGGCGGCGCAGCCCGACAAGATCGTGCTGCTCGGCGGCAGCGGAGTGCTCTCGAGCAACGTCGCGAAGCTCAAGGCCTGCGCGTCCTGATGCACCGCTCGCCTTCCGGCGCGCGACTCGGGTGACCACTGAGGCGCCGACCCACCTGGGTCGGCGCCTCAGTGCGCACACTGACGAAATTCGCACCGAATCCCCGATGCGGCGGGCTGCGCGCGTTCCTAGCGTGAGGTCGTCCCGACCTTGCGAACCAGGAGCGAACCATGTCGAAACGCCTCACTCTGACCATCGCCGCCGCTGCCGCGGCGACCGCGCTCCTGTTCACGGGGCTCGCGCCGGCGAACGCCGCCGATCCGTGGGACCCGGCGATCGAACGCATCGGCGGCAGCGACCGCTACGACACCGCCGTGAAGATCTCCAAGAAGTTCCCGGCGAACATCGGCTACCTCTTCATCGCCACCGGCGAGGCCTTCCCAGACGCACTCGGAGCATCCGCGGTCGCGGGCCACTTCGGCAGCCCGCTCCTGCTCGTCACGCGCACGAGCGTGCCGGCCAACGTGGTCACCGAGATCAACCGCCTCAACCCCGACGCCATCGTCATCGTCGGCGGCACCGGCGTCATCTCGAACGCCGTGCAGACCAAGCTCGCGACGCTCGCCCCGGTCGTCACCAGGGTCGCGGGCAGCGATCGCTACGCGACCAACCGCAAGACGAACGAGTTGGCGTACGACGCCGTGGGCAACCCCCCGTCGCTCGCGCTGGTCGCAACCGGTCGCGACTATCCCGACGCACTGGCGGCGGGCGTCGTCGGCGGCCTCCGCAGCTACCCGGTCGTCCTGGTCAACGGCTCGGCCGCGGCGCTCGATGCCGCGACGAAGACCCACCTCGCCGACATCGGCGTGCAGAACGGCGCAGGCATCATCGGCGGAACCGGCAGCGTCTCGACGGGCATCGAGAACGGGCTCACCACCCTGTTCCCGGGCAACGTGTTCCGAGCGAGCGGCCCCGACCGGTTCGCGACGAGCGCCAAGGTGCGTGACATCTTCTTCGCCGCCCACGACACGGCCTTCCTGGCGACCGGCGCCGGCTTCGCCGACGCCCTCGCCGGCGGTCCGCTCGCTGCGAGCGTGGACGGCGGACTCGGCGGGCCGCTCTACCTCGTGCAGAAGAACTGCATCCCGGCGCCCGTGCTGACCCGGCTGCAGGCGGACCAGCCCTCCAAGGTCGTGCTGCTCGGCGGAACGGGCACCCTCACCGCCGACGTCGCGAACCTGAAGCCCTGCTGACGCACGCCGCACACGGGTCGCGGCCCGGACCGGATTCGTATCCGGGCCGGGCCGCGTACCCGTCGGCCTGGACTCAGAGCCCCGAGTACGCGTGCAGTCCCTTGAAGAACAGGTTGACGACGGTGAAGTTGAAGAGCACCGTCGAGAAGCCGATGATGGCCAGCCACGCCGACCGCGACCCGCGCCAGCCGCGCGTGGCCCGGGCGTGGATGTACCCGGCGTAGACCACCCAGATGATGAAGGTCCACACCTCCTTGGTGTCCCAGCCCCAGTAGCGGCCCCACGCGGCCTCGGCCCAGATGGCGCCCGCCATGAGGGTGAAGGTCCAGAGGATGAAGCCGATGATGATGACGCGGTACGCGAGGTTCTCGAGCGTGGCCGAGTCGGGCAGGGTGGCCAGGAACGAGCGCTTCGCAGCCTTGGCCGAGGCGACGATCGACTCGCGCCTGGCCTGCATGAGCTGCACGACCGAGAGCGCGAAGCCGAGGGCGAGGAACCCGACGGCCGACGTCGCGACGAACACGTGGATCACGAGCCACGCCGACTGCAGTGCCGGCGGCAGCGGCACGACGCTGACGTAGAAGTTCACGGTCGCGATGCCGAGCAGCACGAGCACGAGCCCGGTGATGAACGTGCCGAGGAACCGCAGGTCGTGCTTGGAGACCACGAGCACGAGCAGGTACACGGTCGTGATGACCAGTGTTCCGGTGAGCGCGAACTCGTACATGTTGGCCCACGGCACACGGCCGGCGGCGAGTCCGCGCGTGATGTCGGCCGCGAGGTGCAGCGCCCACGCGAGCACGGTCATCGCGACGCCCACGCGCAGCGACGGGGAACGCCCGTAGGCGATGCTCGCGCCGTCGACGCCTCGGCCGGCGCCGTCCTGGGCCGGTCGAACGGATGCCGCAGGGCCCGCGGTCGTCGGCGCGGGACCGCCGACCGACGATGCCGAACCGCGCTCCGCCGCAGCGGCGCCGACCGTCGCGGGCGTGCCGACGCCGGCTCGCGCCGTGGGAACGGGCGTCACGGCGTCGGCCGCGGCATCCGCAGCCTTGGTCGCGGCCGCGGAGCGACGCGCGAGGTCGATCGCATACGCGATGAACGCGATCGCGTACACGGCCATGGCCGAGTACACGAGGGTGATGGAGATGTCGTCGAGCGTCACGGCTACAACCTTACGTCGTGGGTTTCGCCGGATCACCGGCGGATTCGGATGCCTCGGAGCCGACGTGCGGCGCGGCCCCGCCGTGGCGGTCGGCGAACGAGCCGACCGCGTCGTCGAGGCCCGGGTCCTCGCCGCGCGCGAGGCCGGCGTACTCGAGCACGACGGTGCCGTCGGCGCGCTTCGCCGCCTTCACCCACATGCGGCGCCGCGGAATGAACAGCGAGACGAGCAGGCCGGCGATGATGAGGATCGCGAAGACGAGCACCCAGCCCTGCGAGGGGTCGCGGTGGATGTCGAAGCTCGCGAACCGGTCGACGCTGTGCGAGTAGTCGCCGTCGGCGGCGTTCGGGAGGCCCTCGGGCGTGGCGTCCTCGAACGTGACGGTGCCGAGCCCGTTCGGCAGGTCCTGCGTCTCGCCGGGCATGAGCTCGATCGAGTCGACGCCCGTGTCGCCGCCGGTGAGCTGCTCCATGGTCGACGGGTCGAGCGTGTAGACGGAGGTCGGCGTTCCGCCGTCGATGCCGAGGTCGCCCGCGTAGACGTTGAGGGTGAGCACGGGGTAGACGAGGTCGGGATACGTCGACGCGTACGCGCCCGAGTCGAGCGTGGTCTGCGTCGGGTACAGGAACCCGATCATGCCGAGCTGCTCCGGCA
Organism: Agromyces terreus; assembly: GCF_009749465.1. GTDB lineage: Bacteria > Actinomycetota > Actinomycetes > Actinomycetales > Microbacteriaceae > Agromyces > Agromyces terreus. The sequence goes on along the minus strand of NZ_WBIS01000002.1, from coordinate 748,499 downwards.
TGCCGTCGGGAACCTTGACGACGCCGATCGAGGTGAGGTTCGCGTCCTGCGGGAGGAACGGGATCGCGTCGGTGAACACGACCTCCCCCTCTGCGTTCTCGACCGTGATCGTCGGCGCGTAGCCGTTGCCGAGCAGGTACACGTCGGTGCCGTGGGCCCGCAGCGGGTGGTTGACTTTGACCTCGCCCTCGACGGCCTCGTCGGCGTCTCGCGCCGTGATCTCGACGGTCGCCGTGAAGTCGACGGGCTGGCCGAGCGCCTCCTGGTTCTGCGTCTCGTACACGGCGTCGAGGTCGGTGAGCTCGAGCTTGTACGGATCGAGGGTGGCATCGTCGAAGAAGCGACCCGGGTTGAACGAATCGTAGGCCGCGAGGGTGTTCACGAACGACTGCCCCTCGACCACGACGCGCTGCCCCGCGAACCCGAACCCGCCGCCGATGGCGACCGTGACCAGCACGCCGAGCAGCGCGCTGTGGAAGACGAGGTTCCCGGTCTCGCGGAGGTATCCGCGCTCGGCCGACACCGAGGGCTCGCCGCGCAGTTCGTACCGCTCGACGCGGTACCCCGCCCGCTTGAGGTCGGCCGCGGCGCGGTCGATCGCGGCATCCGGCGTCTCCGTCTCGGGCAGGGCGCGTTCGGTGTACCCGGCCAGCCTGGCCAGGCGCGCGGGGGTGCGCGGGGGCCGGGCCCGTAGCGCGTCGAAGTGGTGCTTCGTGCGCGGGATGATGCATCCGATCAGCGACACGAACAGCAGCAGGTACACGGCCGAGAACCACGCCGACGTGTAGACGTCGAACATCTGGAACCCGTCGAGCACGGGGGCGAGGTTCGGGTTGTCGGCGAAGTACTGCGTGACGCCGTTGGGGTCGCTCGAACGCTGCGGCACGAGCGAGCCGGGCACGGCCGCGATCGCGAGCAGCAGCAGGAGCAGGAGGGCGGTGCGCATGCTCGTGAGCTGGCGCCACGCGAAGCGCAGCCAGCCGACGACGCCCAGCTTCGGTTGGGTGACGGATGCCTCGACCGAGGGTTCGGGCGAATCGATGTGGTCGTCGGGTCGCGAGAGCGCGCCCGGGTCAGATCGCGGGGACAAAGCCGGAGATCACCGCCTGCAGTTCGTACATCCAGATGGTCCAGAGACCCGAGAGCATGAGCACGCCGATCGCGATGAGCAGCGAACCGCCGATGATGTTGATCGTGCGGATGTGCCGGCGGAGGAACGCCAGGGAGCCGGTCACCCAGCCGAAGCCGAGCGCGACGAGCAGGAACGGGATGCCGAGGCCGATGCAGTACGCGAGCCCGAGCAGGACGCCCCGCCACAGCGACCCCGAACCGGCGCTGAGCGAGAGCACGACGGCGAGCGTCGGACCGATGCACGGCGTCCACCCGAGGCCGAAGACGACGCCGAGGAGGGGCGCGCCGGCCAGCCCGGTCGCGGGCCGCCACGACGGCTTGATCGTGCGCTGCAGGAACGTGAACTGCCCGATGAACACGAGGCCCATGACGATGAGCACGACCCCGAGGAACCGGGTGATGACCTCGCCGTACGCGTTGAACCACGCCCCGGCGACGCCCGCGAGCAGGTTGAACGTGACGAACACCGCGGTGAAGCCGGCGACGAAGAGCAGCACCCCGAGCACGAGGCGGCGGCGGTGACGGCGCTCCTCCGCGGCATCCGCCGACGCTTCGACGAATCCGCCGATGTAGCCCAGGTACCCGGGCACGAGCGGGAGCACGCACGGGGAGAGGAACGAGACGATGCCCGCGAGGAGGGCGATCGGCACGGCCGCGAGCAGTTGGCCGTTGAGCACGACCTCTCCGATGCCGCCCACGCTAGGCCTGCTCGTCGAGCACGCGGTCGACGAGCGACGACAGGATCGACGTGTCGGTGACCTGTCCGAGGACGCGCGCGGCGACGCGCCCCTGCTGGTCGAGCACGATCGTCGTGGGCACGGCCGAGGGCGGCACGGGGCCGGCGAACGCGAGCTGCGCCTCGCCCGACTCGACGTCGATGATCGACGGGTACGTCACGCCGTAGGTCTGCTCGAACGCGGCGGCCGTGTCGGCCTGGTCGCGCACGTTGACCCCGATGAAGGCGACCTCGTCGGGCGCGTAGCTCTGGTGCACCTCTTCGAGCACGGGCGACTCGACCCGGCAGGGCGCGCATCCGGCGTACCAGAAGTTCACGACCGTGACCTCGCCGAGGGTGTCGGCCGAGTCGAACTCGTCGCCCTCGACCGTCTCGCCGCCGAACGTGATCGGCTCGCCCCGGTCGTCGGCCGCGAACTCCGAGATGCTGCCGTCGCCCGCGATGTAGTTCTTGCCGCTGCCCTCGCGGAACTGGTCGGCCAGCGGGTCGGTCGAGCAGCCGGTCAGCAGCAGGGCGGATGCCGCGACGAGCGCCGCGACGCCGGTCGAGAACCGACCCCCTCGCCCGCCGGTCGAGAACCGAGCCCCCTCGCCGGTCGAGGAGCGAGCGAAGCGAGCATCTCGAGACCCAGCTTCAGAAGGCATTCGGCGCATCACACGGCTCCAACGTCGGTGGCCTGCGCGGCGAGGCCGGCGGCGGGATCACGGTAGTCGACCTCCACGAAGCGGTCGCCTCGACGCTCGAGCGTGGTGATGCTCGAGAGCGCGCAGCGGCGGCGGCGCGGGTCGTGCGCGAGCGAGAGGCCCGCGAGCCTGCGGTGCACCATCCAGATCGGGAGCTGGTGGCTGACGATCACGACGTCGCCGGAGTCGACCGACGCCCACGCGTCGTCGGCGGCCGCGAGCATGCGTCTCGCGATCGAGCCGAACGCCTCGCCCCAGCTCGGCTCCCACGGGTTCACCAGGAACCGCCAGTTGCGCACATCGCCGAGGGCGCCGCCCGGGCCGGTCATGCGCTTGCCCTCGAAGCGGTTCTCGGGCTCGATGACGCGCTCATCGAGCTCGGGCTCCAAGCCGAACGCGGCCGTCATCGGCTCGGCGGACTGCTGCGTGCGCTGCAACGGAGACGCGACGAGCCCCGTCACCGGTCGGCCGGCGGAGACGAGCAGGTCGGCCGCGGACTGCGCCATCTGCCGCCCCAGGTCGGAGAGCCCGTAGCCGGGGAGTCGCCCGTAGAGCACGCCCTGGGGGTTGAAGACCTCGCCATGGCGCACGAGATGGATCTGCTCGGCCGGCACGGTCTCCAGTCTAGGGAGCGGTTCCCTTTGAAATCGCCGTGCGCCGGTCGAGGAGGGAGCGCAGCGACCGTCTCGAGACCCCCGCCGAGGTTCGTGAAACCCCCCGAGGTAGGATGGTCGATTGTGAATGAACGCACCCTCGTCAAGAACCTCGCCGCCCTCCCCGACGGCCCCGTCACGATCGCAGGATGGGTCGAGACCGTCCGCGATCAGAAGAAGGTGCAGTTCGTCATCCTCCGCGACGAGTCCGGTGCCGTGCAGGTCGTGAACCCCGCGACGCGCGAGCTCGACGAGGGCGCCGACGACGCGGCATCCGCTCGCCTGGCGACGACCGAGGCGATCTCGGCGCTCGCGCACGGCTCCTTCATCCGCGTCACGGGCGAGCTCAAGCACGACGAGCGCGTGAAGCTCGGCGGGCTCGAGGTCAAGCTCGCGAGCCTCGAGGTCGTCTCCGAGGCGAACCCCGAGACGCCCATCGCGTCCGACTCGAGCCTCGACAAGCGCATGGACTGGCGCTTCCTCGACCTGCGCAACCCGAAGCAGGCCCTCATCTTCCGCATCCAGACCACGTTCCTGCACGCGCTGCGCGGCGTCTGGGTCGAGAAGGGGCTCATCGAGATCCAGACGCCGAAGCTCATGGCCTCGGCATCCGAGTCGCGCGCCGAGCTCTTCGAGGTCGACTACTTCGAGGGCAAGGCGTACCTCGCCCAGAGCCCCCAGTTCTTCAAGCAGATGGCGCAGGCCGCGGGCTTCGGCGGCATCTTCGAGGTCGGCCCGGCCTTCCGCGCCGACCCCTCGTTCACGAGCCGCCACGCGACCGAGTTCACCTCGGTCGACACCGAGGTCAGCTGGATCGACTCGCATGAAGACGTCATGGCCCTGCACGAGGAGCTCATGGTCGCGGGCTTCCAGGCCGTGGTCGACGCGCACGGCGCGGCGATCCAGGAGCACTTCGGCATCGAGCTGACCGTGCCCTCTCGCCCGTTCCCGCGCATCCCGCTCGCCGAGGCGAAGCAGATCGTGGCCGACCGCGGCTACGTCGTGCCCCGCGCCGACGCCGACATGGACCCCGAGGGCGAGCGCCAGATCTCGACGTACGTGAAGGAGGAGCTCGGCCACGACTTCGTGTTCCTCACCGACTACGCGTCGAGCATCCGGCCGTTCTACCACATGCGCCACGAGGGCGACCCGAGCCTCACGAACTCCTACGACCTCATCTACAACGGCGTCGAGATCTCGACCGGCGCCCAGCGCGAGCACCGCGTCGACGTGCTCGTCGAGCAGGCGAAGGAGAAGGGCCTCGACCCCGAGGAGCTCGGGTTCTACCTCGACTTCTTCCGTTACGGCGTGCCGCCGCACGGCGGCTTCGGCATGGGCCTCGCGCGCGTGCTGATGCTCATGCTGGGCGAGTCCTCGATCCGCGAGACCACGTACCTGTTCCGCGGGCCGACGCGCCTGCTGCCCTGATCGGCGCTCCGCGCGGTTGACGGCACGGGCGGATCTTCGCCGCGTGCCCGCGCGGACCGTCGACACGGACGGTCCGCGTGCGACAGACTGCTGGGATCGAAGCCCTGCTCCTGTCCTTCGCACTCGTGCTGCTCGCCGCGATCCTGATCTCGGGCGTCGCGCACCGCACGGTGCTGTCGACGACCGTGCTCTTCCTCGCCGCCGGCTTCGTGCTCGGCAGCGGCATGCTCGACGTCATCGAGCTGGCGCCGGCCGATCCGGTGGTCACGACGATCTCGTCGTTCGCCCTCTTCGTGGTGCTCTTCACCGACGGGCAGGAGGTCGGCCTCCGCGAGCTGCGTGCGGCGTGGAAGCTGCCGGGCCGCGCGCTCCTGCTGGGCATGCCCATCACCTTCGTCATCAGCACGCTGCTGGGAGTCTGGCTGCTCGACCTGTCGTGGCTCGAGGCGATGCTCGTCGCGGCGGTGCTCGCCCCGACCGACCCGGTGTTCGCGTCGGCGATCGTCGGGCGCGGTGAGATCCCGTTCCGGGTGCGCAACCTGCTCGGCGTCGAGTCCGGCCTCAACGACGGGTTGGCGCTGCCGGTGGTGCTCATCCTCATCTCGGCCATCGGGGGGCCCGACGCCGAGGCGTGGGAACTCATCGTCGAGCTCGGGTCGGGCATCGCGATCGGCATCCTCGTGCCCCTGATCGTGTCGTGGCTCGTGCGCCTGCGCGTCTTCTCGCGCACCCCGCTGTACGCGGCGCTCACCCCGATCGCGGTCATGCTCATCGTGCTCGGCGTCTGCCTCGCGACGCACGCGAACCTCTACCTCGCGGCGTTCTCGGCCGGCATCACGATCGCCACCGTCGCCCCCGAGATGCGCGACGCCTTCCACGAGTTCGGCGGCCAGATCTCCGAGCTCGTGAAGCTGCTCGCCGTGCTCATGTTCGGGGCGCTCATCTCGCCCCAACTCCTCGCCGACGTGCCGTTCGCGGGATACCTGTACGCGATCCTGCTCCTCGTGCTCGCCCGGCCGCTCGCCGTCGAGCTGTCGCTCCTCGGCAGCGGGCTGCCGTGGGAGGAGCGGGCGACCGCCGCCTGGTTCGGGCCGAAGGGATTCGCCTCGGTGCTGTACGGGCTGCTCGTGCTCTCGAGCGGCGCCGAGAACGCCGACTACATGTTCCACGTCATCGTCGTGGCGATCGTGCTGTCGATCGTCGCCCACTCCTCGACGGACGTGCCCATCGCGGCCTGGTTCGCCAGGCGCGAGGCCGAAGACGTGCGCACCGGTCGCATCCAGGTACCGCCGTCGTCGGACCCGTCGCGCGCGAATCCGCCGAGCTGAGTCGGTCGACCGCGTCGGCCTCGTTTCGAACGTCAGTCGCTCGGCGAAGCGGGCGCCGCCAGCGCCGCCTCGACGGTCGGGAACTGGCGCCCCTCGGCTCGCACCCGCTGGAACACGTCGGTGCGCAGCGCGATCTCCTCGACGGCGGGCTCGACGTGCGCGATCCGGAGTTCGTGACCGGAGGCCGTGAGCTCCCTCCCGAGGTCCTCGAACATCTCGATGACCGTGACCGAGATGTCCTCGATGCGCGTGCCGTCGAGCACGACGATGCGGGCGCCGGCCTCCTTCTCGACCGCGGCGAGGATCGCCTGTTCGGTCGCCTGCGCGTTCGCGGTGAACAGCGCGCCGAGGGGTCTCACCACGATCGCGTCGGCTGAAGCCCGGTCGACGCGGATGCGCACCTTCGACAACGCCATGAGCACGAGCACCAGGGTGATGACGACGCCGGCGGCGACCGCGGTCAGGAGGCCTGCGGAGAGACCGATGAGCGCGGTGACGAGGGCGATCCAGAAGTCTCGGCGCGAGATCCTCCACATCAGGACGATCGCGCGCACGTCGATGAGGCCGAAGACCGCGACGAACACGAGGGCCGCGAGGGAGGCCTCGGGCAGCAGTGAGAGCACCGGGCCGAGGAAGAGACCGACGAGCACCGCGAGCGCGACGGTCACGAGCGAGGAGAGTTGGGTGCGGGCGCCGGCGTTCTGGTTCACGGCGCTCTGCGAGAACCCGCCCGCCGCCGGCAGTGTCGAGAAGAACGAGCCGACGATGTTGGCCGCCGAGGTCGCGAGGAGCTCCTGATTGCTGTCGATCGGGGGTTCGCCGGCCTTGCGGATGCCTCGCGCGACGGCGGCCGATTCGAGGAACGCCATGACGGCGATCGAGAGCGCGCCCGGCAGCAGCGCGCCCACGTTCTCGAGGCTCGGCAGGCCGGGGACGGGGAACCCCTCGGGCACGGGTGCGATGAGCTCGACCCCGGCAGCCCGCAGCCCGCCGAACGCGGCGAGCGCGATGCCCGCCCCCACGACGATCAGGGGCGCGGGCACGCGAGGCAGGAACCTCTTGAAGAGGAAGAGCACGGCCACGGATGCCGCGGAGAGCACGACCGTCGCCGGATTGGCGCTGCCGAGGTCGCCGAGCACCGCATTCAGCGACGTCACGAAGCCCTGCCCGGTCGGATTGCCCTCCTCGCCGAGGAGCTTCGGCAGCTGCCCGACGGCGACGGTCGCGCCGACGCCGATCTGGATGCCGACGACCGTGGGTCGGTTGATGATCTCGACGAGGGTGCCGAGACGGAGCAGCCGGGCGACCAGGAGGATCAGTCCGACGAGCAGGGTGAGCGTGATGAGGTCGCGCGGGATGTCGTCGCTCGACGCGGTGACGCCCGCACTCACGAACGTGGTCGCGGTGAGCGTCGCGATGGTCGACGTGGTCGAGACGCTCATCGCCCGGGAGCCGCCGAGCATCGCATACACGAGCATGGGAACCATGCACGTGTAGAGGCCCACCTGCACGGGCAGGTCGGCGATCGTCGCGTAGGCCATGGCCTGCGGGATGACGACGGCGCCGGCGGAGAGCCCGGCGAGGATGTCGCGGCCGAGCCACGCACGCTGATAGCCCCGAAGGGTCGGCAGCACGATTCCGCGACGCGCGCCCGGCCGCGGGCTCACTCCGGCCTCATCCGGCTGCCGGGTCCACGAACACGTTCGACCAGTCGTCGCGCACGCTGACGACCGTGTACCCGCGTTCGTCGACGGCGGCGAGCGCGGCATCCGCGCCCTTGTCGTAGGCCGGATCGCCACGGCCCGTGTCGTCGTGGTGGATGAGCAGGGCGAGCCCATCGCCCTTGCGGGTGAAGTCGAGCATCGGCATGTCGCCGTTGGAGTTGCCGCAGGCGATGAGCGGGCGGCGACCGATGCGGGTCCAGATGCGCACGGGCTTCTCGGGGCCGTCGTCGAAGAAGTCGAGTCCGGCGGTGTAGCGGACCTCGTGCGAATCCTCGTCCCACGCCAGACCGAGTGCCGACCCGACCACGTGCTCGGGCGGGATGCCGTAGTAGGCCTCGGTCATCGGGCGCATGAAGTCGCGTTCGCCGCCCGAGACGATGTACACCGTGAAGCCGTTCGCCTCGAGGTAGCGCAGCAGTTCGACCATGGGCCGATAGACCGCGTCGGCGTACGGGGTTCCGAGCGTGAGGTGCTTCGCCTTCTCGTAGAACTCGGCGACGGATGCCGCGTAGTCGTCGACGCTCATGCCGGCGGTCACGCCGACGAGCGCGCCGATGAGCACCTTCAGGTCGCTGTCGTCGCCCTCGTAGTGCTTGTCGACCGATCCGCCGAGCCAGCCGTAGTCGCCGGTCACCGCCGCCTTGTACGGCTGCCGCTCGGCGAGCGACGGGTCGGCCTCGGCCTGTTTGCGCCACTGCTCGACGACGTAGTGCAGCTGGGTCGGCATCGGCTTCTCGGTCCAGAGGGTGCCGTCGTTGTCGAACACGGCGACGCGTTCGGCCTCGGGCACCGCGTTCGGCCCCGAGGAGACGCGCTCGACGAACGCCGTGATCGCGCGGCGAGTGGGCGTGTCGACCCATGAGGCCAGTTCGTTCGTCATTCGGGTTCCTCTCGAATAAGGGGGCGGATGCGCGCGGCATGCGCAACCGCGGGATCGAATCGATCAGTCGCGCGACATCGCCGCGGCGAGGTGCGCCTCGAGGTCGAGGTACGCGTCGTCGGCGATGTCGAACACGACACGTGCGATCTCGCCGCCCGTGAAGTCGAATCCGTATCCGTACATCGACGACACCGGGTCGGCACTGTCGCGCCCGATCGTGAGGCCCTCGCCGCAGAGCGAGAAGTGGCCGAGCACGGTGCGGATCTGCTGCTCGCCGACCTGCTGGTCGTCGAGGTACAGCTTGAGCGGCCCGACGCCCTCGCGGTACTCGCCCATGCCCTCCTTCGTGAACTCCACGCCGATGATGTGCTTGCCCGACGTCGGCACGGGAGCCGAGATGCGGTTCTCGGGCGGGATGCCGAGGAAGTTGTAGATGTAGTGCACCTGGCCGTCCTTCACGACGAGCGCGTGCCCGCCGAACCTCGACCCGTGCGCGAAGATCACGCCCTGGCTCTCGGCGGTGAGCTCGACCTCTGCGGCGATCTTGTATGAGACGCCGTGCACGTTGGCGGCGCTGCGCTCGGGCACCTCCGAGGTGCCGGGGTAATAGATGTACCGCCCGCTCGGCGGGGTCGGCTGGTGGAACTCCATGCCGATGAACGTCTCGAAGTCCTTCGGGTTGCCGATGATCTGCAGGTCGTTCAACGGCAGCACATCATTGGCCTTCGCCTCCTCGAGCCACAGGGCCTTCAGCTCCTCGAGCTTCTCGGGGTGCTCGGCCGCGAGGTCGTGCGCCTCCGCCCGGTCGACGTCGGTGTGGAAGAGCTGCCAGACGTCGTTCTCGAATCCGCTCATGCCGGCCATCGGCCCGTGCTCGGCGACGGCCTTCCAGCCCTCGTGCCAGATGCCACGGCTGCCGAGCATCTCGTAGTACTGGGTCTTCTTCTCGGTCGGGCCGTCGGCCGCGAACGAGTACCCCATCGAGACGCCCGAGAGCGGCGTCTGCTCGACGCCCGCGTAGACCTCGGGCATCGTCACGCCGCAGGCCTCGAGGATGGTCGGCACGATGTCGGTCGAGTGGTGGTACTGCGACCGGATCTCGCCCCTCGCCTCGAACCCGGCCGGCCAGTGGATGACGAGCGGGTCGCACACGCCGCCTTGGTACGAGTAGCGCTTGAACATGCGGTACGGGGTCGAGAAGGCCATGGCCCACCCGGTCGGGTAGTGGTTGTACGTGTCGGGGCTGCCGAGCTTGTCGACGAGCCGGAGGTTGTCGGCCTCGTCGTCGGGGTACCCGCCGAAGATCTTGCCCTCGTTGACCGAGCCGTTGGGGCTGCCCTCGCCCGATGCCCCGTTGTCGGCGCAGTACAGGATGAGGGTGTTCTCGAGCTGCCCCGACTCCTCGAGGTAGTCGACGATGCGGCCGACCTGCGCGTCGGTGTACTCGGAGAAGCCGGCGAACACCTCCGCCATGCGGCAGAACATCGCCTTCTCCTCGTCGGTGAGCTCGGCCCACGGCCGCACGAGGTCGGTCTGGGTGAACGTGCCGTCGGGCATCGGGTTCACCTCGGTAAGGTCGGTGTCGGCGGGGAGGATGCCGCGCTCGATCATGCGCGGCAGCACCCACTCGCGATAGGCCTCGTAGCCGTCGTCGAACCGGCCCATGTACTTGGCGATGTACTCCTCGGGCGCGTGGTGCGGTGCGTGGTTCGCGCCCGGGCAGAACCACAGGTACCAGGGCTTGTCTGGCTCGGTCTGCTTGACGTCGCGGATCATCTTGAGCGCCTGGTCGGCGAGATCCTTCGACAGGTGGTACCCGTCTTCAGGCAGGTACGGCTGGTCGATGTAGTGGTTGTCCTCTGCGAGCGAGGGGTACCAGTTGTTGGTCTCGCCGCCGATGAAGCCGTAGAACCGGTCGTACCCCTGAGCGAGCGGCCAGTTCTTCTTCGACGCTCCCGCCGTCCACTCGTCGATGGGCACGTTGTGGTTCTTGCCGACCCAGAACGTCGACCATCCGGCATCGCGCAGCACGTTCGCCATGGTCGCGTTCGAAGGCGGAATGTGGGAGTTGTAGCCGGGGAACCCGGTCGACGACTCCGAGATCGTCGCGAAGCCGTTCTGGTGGTGGTTGCGTCCCGTCAGGAAGGTCGACCGTGTGGGCGAGCAGAGCGCGGTCGTGTGCCACTGGCTGTAGGTCAGGCCGCCCTTCGCAAGGCGGTCCATGGTGGGCATGTCGATGCGCCCGCCGTACGGCGACCAGGCCGCGGTTCCGGTGTCGTCGTAGAGCACGACGAGCACGTTCGGCGCATGCTTCGGAGCCTTGTCGGGGAGGAAGGCATCCCAATCGGCCTTCGAATTCCGAACATCGAGTTCGATCTTGCCCGCGAATTCACGCACCAATGCGATTCCCCCTCTTGCATCGACGGGAACGAACGCGCCCCCGCGATTCACCATAGCCAGCGGGCGGCTTCGGCACACGAGGCAAAGGCTGGGAGTTCAAGACACGAGAGTTCCTCATCTCAACGGAATCGTTGAGAGTGTGGGGCGAGGACCCGCGGCACGTCGACCCGCGGCTCAGCGGCGCGCGAGCAGCGCCGTCTTCAGCCGCACCGGATCGACCCTCCAGTAGGCGTGCATCTCGTCGTCGATGAGGAGCACCGGGATCTCTTCGCCGTACCGTTCGGCGAGCGCGGCGTCGTCGAGGATCGAGCGCTCGCCGAGGGTGATCGACGGCGCGGCATCCGATGCGCCGACCTCGGCGACGACCGCCTGCACGATCTCGCGCGCGTCGTCGCAGAGGTGGCATCCGGGCTTGCCGATGAGGGTGAGGCGGATGTCTCGGGTCATGGATTCAGCCTAGGCGCGACGACGAGGCATCCGCTCGAAGCATCCGAGTTGCCCAACTTCGCACAGAAATGGGCAACTCGGTGGATACAGGGCAACTCGAGGAACCAATGCACCCAGGGACGACAGAAAGCGCCGAGCCCAATGGGCCGGCGCTTCAGTCGAGTCGACGAACGACTACTTCTTGTTGCGACGCTGGTGGCGCGTCTTGCGAAGCAGCTTGCGGTGCTTCTTCTTCGCCATACGCTTGCGGCGCTTCTTGATGACGGAACCCATCAGAACCTCACAGAAAAGATCGAGTCGGCCGCGCGAGTCGCAGCCGGTGGCCAGAAAGCCTCGGGATAGTCTAGCCGATTCGAGGCGTGCCCATGATCACTGCCCCGATCAGGTGGGTTACCGTCGAGGGATGCCCCGCCCAGAACCCGTGATCCGCACCACCGTCGAGGCCGACTGGGCCGAGGTGCGGGCGCTCCGGCTCGAGATGCTCGCCGACACGCCCATCGCGTACGGCGAGACGCTCGCGCAGGCCGAGCGCCACGGCGAAGCGGTCTGGCGGTTGCGCGCCGCCCGCGGCACGACGCCGGGCCAGACCTCGATCGTCGCGATCGACGGCGAGCGCTGGGTGGGCCACATGGGCGGTTACATCCCGGATGCCGCGTCCGGTCCGCTGCTCGTCGCGGTCTACGTCGCGCCCGCCTACCGCGGCGACCGCGCCGGCGTCTCGCGGCGCCTCCTCGAGGCCGTCGAGGCGTGGGCCGGCGAGCACGGGGACACGCTCCGGCTCGAGGTCCACGAGCGCAACCCGCGCGCCATCGCGTTCTACGAGAAGGTCGGCTTCACCCTGACGGGCCGTACGCGGGCGTACGAGCTCGCCCCCGGCGGTCTCGAACTCGAGATGATCAAGCCGCTCCGCTGAGCCCGCCGGTCGAGGAGGCGCGCCAGCTCGGATTCGCCGGTCGAGGAGGCGCGCCAGCGCCGTCTCGAGACCGCCCGCCGGCCGGTCACGACACGCTGCGCTCCTCGACCGCCGCCTACTTGCGCTTGATCGGCGCGACGACCGCGCTCACCTGGTGCGCGGTCTCGGCGAATGCCTTGCCGATGCGCGACGCAAAGGCGCGCTGCTCGGCGCGGAGGGCCTCGGCGTCGGATGCCTCGACGCCCGCGAGCATCGCCGCGTCGGCGGCGGCATCCGAGGACATGAAGGGGATCAGCCAGTCTTCGAGGGTCTCGAGCGGGCCGCGGTCGAGCCGGTAGTAGCGGTGCTGGCCCTCTTCGCGGACGCTCACGAGACCGGCCTCGCGCAGCACCTTGAGGTGCTTCGAGACGGTGGGCTGGCTGAGGCCGAGCGCGGCGACGATCTCGGAGACGCTGATCTCGCCGTGCGAGTCGGGTGAGACCTCCTCGCGCTCGAGCAGCACCGCAAGGATGTCGCGTCGGGTCGCGTCCGCCACCACGTCGAAGATGTCCGCCATGCCCCAAGGCTAGTCATTCCCGCCGAGGAGTACCATGACTCACGCGTTCGATCACAGAGCCATGGGGGTGTCGATGCGAGCACCGCTGGTCGGTCGGTTCGGGCGACCCGACAACCGGTCATGGCTCGGCACCATGCGCGACGCCGTCGACGCGTTCGTGCGCAACTCGCCCTCCCGGTTCGCCATCACCGTGTTCGCCGGGCTGATCCTCATCACGACCCTGCTCCTGGCGCTGCCGATCGCGAGGTCGGGCGCGGGCACCGGCGGCACGCCGCTCTACGACGCCCTGTTCACCGCCGTCTCGACGATCTGCGTCACGGGCCTGACCGTCGTCGACATGGCGACCCACTGGTCGCCCTTCGGCAATGCGGTGATCTTCATCGGCATGAACATCGGCGGCGTCGGCGTGCTGACGCTCGCCTCGATCCTCGGCCTCGTGATCTCCCGTCGACTCGGCCTCCGCGCCAAGCTCATGGCCGCGAGCGACAGCAATCCATCGCGAATCCACGTGGGGCCGGTGGCCGAGCGGCAGGCCGTGCGACTCGGCGAGGTGGGCGGCCTGCTGGTGACCGTCGCCGTGAGCACCCTCGCGATCGAAGCCGTCATCATGATCGGCATGATCCCGAGCGTGCTCGCCCGGGGCTTCGATTTCGGCACCAGCGTCTGGTACTCGGCCTACTACTCGGTGAGCGCGTTCACCAACACGGGCTTCGCGCCGAACCCGCTGGGACCTGTCGCCTTCTTCGACGACTACTGGTTCCAGTCGCTCATGATCCTCGCGGTGTTCCTCGGCAGCCTCGGCTTCCCGGTGATCTTCGCGCTCGCCCGCTCGTGGCGCACACCGCGCCGCTGGGGCGTGCACGTCAAGCTCACCCTCACGACGACGCTGATCCTGCTCGTCGCGGGCGCGATCACCTTCCTCATCCTCGAGTACAACAATCCGAAGACCTACGGCGCGTACGGCCTCGGCAAGACGCTGTACGAAGCGCTCTTCATGTCGACCATGACCCGCTCGGGAGGGTTCTCGACCATCGACATGTCCGACCTCTACGGGTCGAGCCTGCTCGTGACCGACATGCTGATGTTCGTCGGCGGCGGTTCGGCGTCGACCGCCGGCGGCATCAAGGTGACCACGCTCGCGGTGCTCTTCCTCGCGGCGTTCGCCGAGGCCCGCGGCGCGCCGTCCATGCAGGCCTTCGGGCGACGCATCCCCCGCGACATCCTCCGCCTCTCGGTGAGCGTCGTGCTGTGGGGCGCGACGATCGTGGCCGTGTCGACCGTGACCATCGCCCAGATCACCAAGGCACCGCTCGACTTCGTGCTGTTCGATGTGATCTCGGGATTCGCGACGTGCGGGCTGTCGACGGGCCTCACCGAGTCGCTCCCGCCCGAGGGCAAGTACGTCATGGCCGCCACGATGTTCATGGGCCGCGTTGGTACAGTGACACTCGCCGCGGCCCTCGCCGCGAGCCAGCGACGGCAGTTGTTCAAGCGTCCGGAAGAGAGGCCCATCGTTGGTTGATCGCATCAAGCACGACGCCCCGGTGCTCGTCATCGGCCTCGGCCGGTTCGGCGCGGCCACCGCGGGGCAGCTCGACCGGCTCGGCCGCGAGGTGCTCGCCGTCGACACCGACGAGAACCTGGTGCAGAAGTGGTCCGAGCGGGTCACGCACGCCGTGGTCGCCGACGCCAAGTCGATCGACGCGCTCCGCCAGATCGGCGCGCAGGACTTCTCGATCGCGGTCTGCGCGGTCGGGTCGTCGGTCGAGGCATCCGTGCTCATCACCGCGAACCTCGTCGACCTGAAGATCCCCCAGATCTGGGCCAAGGCCATCTCGGCGTCGCACGGCAAGATCCTCGAGCGCATCGGCGCGAACCACGTGATCTACCCCGAGCGAGAGGCGGGCGAGCGCACCGCGCATCTCGTCTCGGGCCGCATGCTCGACTTCATCGAGTTCGACGACGACTTCGCGCTCGTGAAGATGTACCCGCCGAAGCCGATCCGCGGCAAGAACCTCACCGAGTCGGGCGTGCGTTCCAAGCACCGCGTGACCGTGGTGGGCGTGAAGAGCCCCGGCAAGCCGTTCACGTACGCGACCGAGCAGACCGTGGTCTCGAACCACGACCTCATCATCGTCTCCGGCACCGAGGCCGACATCGAGAAGTTCGCCGCCCTCGAGTGACGGATGCCGCGGCATCCGTCGTTCGCTTCAGGCTGTGAGCATGAGCACGATGCCGATGACGCCCGCGACCACCGCGAGGCCGAGGAACACGAACCCGAGCAGGCGAAGGATGCGGCGCCCCGCGGGCGGTTCGTGCAGGCGAAGGTGCTCGGGCTCGCGTTCGCGGTAGTACGCCTGCTCCTCGCCGGGGCCGTCGACGTGGTGGCGCTCGGCGGCGCTCAACGGCCGCACGTGGAACTCCCCGCCGGCGAACCAGCGGACGACGATGCCGCCCGGCGCATCGGCGCCCGGCTCGTCGGCGATCACGGCGTCGGTGGGCAGCCACCGGCCGTCGGCGAGGCGGATCAGCAGCGCGAGGCCGAGGCACACGAGCCCCAGCCCGAGCCCCACCCAGCCGATGACCTCGGCGATCACGCCGATCGTGTCCCACGCGCTCATGTCGAGAACGCTACCGGCGCGGCGGGCCGCGACCCGGTCGGATGCCGCGGACGCGCCGAGCGGGTCCTGCCGCCGACAGTGCGTAGCCTTGCAGGGTGGACTGCCCGTACTTCGACGCCCGGCGATGCCGCTCGTGCTCGCTCATGGGCGAGCCGTACCCGGCGCAGGTCGACGCGAAGCAGGCCCTGGCCGAGCAACTGCTGGCCCCGTTCGGCGTCGGCACGTGGCATCCGCCCGTCGTGAGCGGCGAGCGCGACTACCGCAACAAGGCGAAGATGGTGATCGGCGGCACGGTCTCCTCCCCCACGATCGGCATCCTCGACGCCGACGGGCACGGCGTCGACCTGCAGGCGTGCGGCATCTGCTCCCCCGGCCATCGGGCCGCGTTCGGGCCGATCGCGCGGTTCATCACGCTCGCGCGCATCACCCCGTACGACGTGCCGACCCGCACGGGCGAACTCAAGCACCTCATCGTGACCGAGTCGCCCGACGGCGAACTCATGGTGCGCTTCGTGCTGCGCTCGACCGAGCCCGTGGCGCGCATCCGCAAGCACCTGCCGGCGCTGCTGGCCGACCTGCCGAACACGCGGGTCGTGAGCGTGAACGTGCTGCCCGAGCACAAGGCCGTGCTCGAGGGCGAGCACGAGATCGTGCTCACCGAGCAGCAGACGCTCGCGATGCGCCTGAACGACGTGACGATGCACCTGCGCCCGCAGAGCTTCTTCCAGACGAACACGGCCATCGCCGCGGCCCTCTACGCCGAGGCCCGCGAGTGGATCACCGACCTCGCTCCCGCCTCGGCGTGGGACCTCTACTCGGGCGTCGGCGGGTTCGCGCTGCACCTCGCGGGCGGCGGGGTTGCCGGGGCCGACGCCGGGCTGAACACCGGCCCGCTGGTCACCGGCATCGAGACGAGCGTCGAGGCCGTGGCGAGCGCCGAGCTCAGCCGAACGGATGCCGCCCTCCACCGGGTGCGCTTCGAGTCCGGGGATGCCACGCGCTTCGCGCTCGACGCGCCCGCCGCCGACGTACCCGACCTCGTGGTCGTGAACCCGCCGCGCCGGGGCATCGGGGCGGAGCTCAGCGGATGGCTCGAGGCATCCGACATCCGGCACGTGCTCTACTCGAGCTGCAACGCGACCTCGCTCGCGAAGGATCTCGCGGCCATGCCGTCACTGCGGCCGGTGCGGGCACGCGTGTTCGACATGTTCCCGCAGACCCCGCACTTCGAGGTCATGGTGCTGCTCGAGCGCACCCCGCCGGGCTCATAGCCTCGCCGGTCGAGGAGCGAAACGCCGGTCGAGGAGCGAAGCGTCTCGAGACCCGCCGCCGGCCGAGGAGCGAAGCGTCTCGAGACCCCCACTCGAGGTCTCGAGACGGCGCTGACGCGCCTCCTCGACCAACGACCGAGTGTCTCGCCGGTCGAGGAGCGAAGCGTCTCGAGACCCGCCCCCGCCGGCCTCGATACGGCGCCGGCGCGCCTACTCGACCCGCGAACCCGCCGACCCCGGCGACCCCGACGACCCGGCGCGACCGAGGCAGAATCGCCGCACGGGCTCCGTCGGCACGACGTCGGCGAGGAGCGCGTACTCCGAGGCGGCCTCCGCGCGCCGGCCCGTGCGCCAGGCGAGGTCGGCCAGCGCGAGCCGGGCGTCGAGCGCAGCATAGGGCGCCGACCCGTCGGCCAGCCGTTCCAGCTCGAGGCGGATGCCGCGCAACGACGCCGTGCGCTCGCCCGACTCGGGGGCGAGCAGGCTGCGGTGCAGTTCGGCCGAGAGACGCCCGGCCGTGACCGACGGCGAGCCCCAGACGCGTTCGAGCGCCGCGTAGAAGGCGACGATGCGCGTCCAGTCGGTCGCGGCGAAGCTCGGCGCGGAGGTGTGCAGGCCGGCGATCGCGGCCTCGAGCACGAAGCGCCCGTCGCCCCGATCGGCCGCGGCGGCCGCATCGTCGAGGCCGGCTTCGATGAGACGGCGGTCCCAGCGGCGCCGGTCCACCTCGTCGAGCGGAAGCGCCGCGCCGCGCGCGTCGAGCCTGCCGGGCCGACGTGCGAGTCCGAGCCGAACGACGGCGCGCAGGCCGCGCACCTCGGGGTCGTCGGGGTACTCGGCCACGAGCGCGTCGGCGATCGACAGCGTCTGCCGGCCCAGGTCGTCGAACGGCGTCTGCGGGTCGAGCACGTCGCGATGCGCGACCGTGAACATGCCCGCGACGCTCGCGAGCACCACCGGGAGCCGCACCCGCCGCTCGGGCGCCTCGGGCACGCGGAAGCGCCCGCGCGCTTCGGCGAGCGCGTGCTTCGCCCGGGTGAACCGCGCGGCCGCGGCCGACGGCCGGATGCCGAGATGCGCGGCGATGCGCGGCATGTCGAGTCCGCACACGACCCGCAGGGCGAGCACCATCCTCGCCTGCTCGGTGAGCGCCGGATCGCAGGCCACGAAGAGGAGGGCGAGCCGGTCGTCGAGCGGGTCGGACGCTCGGCTGCCGAGACCCGCATCGGTTCCGGATGCCCCGGACGAGGCATCCGGAACCGATGCGTGTGCGATCTCGGACGCGAGCTCCGCCGCCGCGGACTGCGCATGCCGTTGTTCGACGCCCGCGCGACGCCGATCGTCGAGCCAGGCGCGGCGGCCCACCGTCGTGCACCACGCCGCGAGGGATCCGAGCGCAGGGCCGCCCTCGCTCGACTGGGCGACGGCTCGCGCCATCGCCTCGGCGGCATACTCCTGCGCGTCGTCGAGGCTGCCCGTGTAGGCCGCGAGCGCGCGCACGATGCGCGGCCACGCCTCGACGAAGTCCTCGCCCAGATCTGCGATCGGGTCGGTCACGGCTGCCCGCTCACGACATCGGGAAGACCTTGCGCCATTCGACGTATCCGCCGCTCGGCACGAGGGCGGCGATCCGGCGTGCGACCGCTTCGTCGTCGGTCTCCACGAGGTAGAAGCCCGACACGACCTCGGCGGTGTCGGGGAACGGCCCGTCGGTGTAGACGGCACCGCCGACGCGCTCGTCGTCGCTGCCTTCGCCGGGGCGCACGCGGCCGCCGTAGCGGGCGCTGTGCAGGGCCTCTCCGCCGACGATGCGGGCGCCGAGTCGGGTGACCGCCTCGGAGAACGCGGCGTACTGCGGGAACTCCTGCTGCAGGTCGCCGCCGGCGCCGTCGGCGTAGGCGTCGGAGTCCCAGTCGGGCTCGTGGATCAGGTACAGGTACGTGTCGGTCATCACCGTCTCCGTTCGTCGTTCGTTCTTCGTCGTTCGTTCTTCGTCGTTCGTTCTTCGTCGTTCGTCGTCGGTTCGCCGCTCGCCCTCGCCGCTCAGGTCGGGAAGACCTTGCGCCACTCGACGTGGCCGCCGGTCGGCACGAGCGCGGCGATGCGCCGGGCGAGCTCCTCGTCGTCGGTCTCGACGAGGTAGAACCCCGTGACGACCTCGGTGGTGTCGGGGTACGGCCCGTCGGAGTACACGGCGTCGTGCTCGACGCGCTCCCCCGACCCCGGCGTGACCCGGCCGCCGTGGCGCGCGTTCTGCAGCGCGGATCCGCCGATGAGGCGCGCGCCGAGACGCACGACCGCCTCCTGGAAAGCCTTGTGCTCGGGGAAGTTGTTCTCAGGATCCCCGCCGGGCACGCCGCCGCCGCCGAGGAACGCGTCGGAGTCCCAATCGGGCTCGTGGATCAGGTACACGTAGGTGTCGGTCATGGCAGCTCCTTGGTCATCGCCCGTCGGGCCGTGACGAGGTTCGTCACACCATGGTGACGAGGAAGCGCGTCGAAAATCGACATTCCCGTCGAAATCCCTCGGAAGGACTCAGGAGAGGTTCGCCGTGAGCCGCGCGAGCTCGGCGAGCCGCTCCTCGCGCGAACGCGGCACGCCGGGCACGCCCGGTCGCTGCTGGTCGGGCCGCGGGCCGTCGAGCGGGCGGTAGGCGACGCCCTGCGCATCGAGCCACGCGAGGTACGCCGGCAATCGCGACGAGAACGCGGCCCAGTCGAGGGGCCGCCCGTGCCACGCGACCTCGGCGAACGCGGCGAGGCGCGGGAACACCGCGTAGTCGAGTCGGTCGCGGGTGTCGAGATGCTCGCACCACACGTTCGCCTGCACGCCCACCACGCGGTCGGCGAACCACGCCGGCGCGTCGGCGGGCACCGGGTCGAACGTCGCGACGTCGGCGAGCGAGAGCACGGTCCCGACCGGGATCGGCTCGTCGGCGGCATCCGACTGCCGGTAGTCGAAGTAGGTCCAGAGGTCGGGGCAGAGCACCACGTCGTGCCCGAGTCGCGCGCCGAGCTCCGCGCCGACGGGCCCGCGCCACGAGGCGACGACGGCGTCTCCGGGAAGCGGCGGCACCGCGGCATCCGGCTCGGCATTCGGAACGCGACCATCGGATGCCGCGGCACGGCCGCTTCCCTCGAGCATCTCGTCCCAGCCGATCACCCGGCGCCCCCGCGACGCGAGGTGCGCGGCCACCCGCGCGAGGAACCAGGCCTGCAGCTCGTGCTCGTCGGCGAGGCCGCGCTCGGCCATGAGCTCCTGCGTGCGCGGGTCGGACGCCCAGCGCGCCTTCTGCGCCTCGTCGCCGCCGAGTCCGACGACGTCGGTGCCGGATGCCTCGGGGTCGAAGACGTCGCAGAGCTCGTCGAACACGGTGCACACGAACGCGATCGTGGCGTCCTCGACGTTCAGCACCTCGTCGTTGATGCCGTACCGCGTCCACGGTTCGGCGTTGCGCGCGCGCACGTCGTCGATCTCGCCGACGCCGAACTCGGGGTATGCCGCGAGCACGGCTTTGGCGTGCCCCGGCACGTCGATCTCGGGAACGACGCGGATGCCGCGGGCGGCCGCATACCCGACGAGTTCGCGCAGCTCGGCCTGGGTGTAGAAGCCCTCGTGCGGCACGCCGTCGAGCGTCGACTCGGGCCCGTGGCCGAGCTGCGATTCGGAGCGTCGCCCGCCGATCTCGGTGAGCCGCGGGAACGCGCGCACCTCGAAGCGCCACCCCTGGTCGTCGGTGAGGTGCAGCTGCAGCACGGTGATGCGGTGCGCCGCGAGCAGGTCGACGAAACGCAGCAGGTCGGGCATCGGCCTGAAGCGCCGGGCGACGTCGAGCATGACGCCGCGCCAGGCGAACCGCGGCTCGCCGGTGAAGTCGAGCGGGGCCGCCGCACCCGGGTCTCGAGACGCTCCGCTCCTCGACCCACGACCCCCCGCCGGTCGAGGAGGCGCCCCAGCGCCGTCTCGAGACCCGCCATCCGACACACCCGGGTCTCGAGACGCTCCGCTCCTCGACCGACGGTCGTCGGCGCTCACGCGCCGGCCGCCAGCTCCCGGGCGCGCGCGAGCGCGGCATCCGTCGCCTCGTCGAAGACGCCCTGCAGGCCGGCGGCCTCGAGCACGGCGACGGCCCGCTCGGTGGTGCCCTTCGGGCTCGTGACGCGTCGGCGCAGCTCGGTCGGGTCGACGTCGGATGCCGCGAGCAGCTCGCTCGCCCCCCGGAACGTGCCCTGCACCATGAGCGCGGCCTGCTCGGGCGTGAAGCCCTTGGCGACGGCCGCGGCCGTGAGCTGCTCGATGAGGTAGAAGACGTAGGCCGGCCCCGACCCGGAGATCGTCGAGAGCGCGTCGATCTGCTCCTCGGGCACGACGATGACGTCGCCGACGGTCTCGAAGAGGGTCACGGCGAGCGCGAGGTCGTCATCGCTCGATCGGGTGCCGGGCGCGACGCCCGTGACGGCCCGGCCGACGAGCGCGGGGGTGTTCGGCATCGAACGGATCACGGCGATCGACGAGGGCAGCAGCGACTCGAACGTGGCGACGGTGACGCCCGCCGCGACCGACACCACGACGGCGTCGGGTTCGAGCGCGTCGGCGATCTCGCGCAGCAGGTCGGGGACCATCGCGGGCTTCACGGCGACGACCACGAGCTTCGCCCCGGCGACGGCGGTGCGGTTGGCCGCGGCATCCGTCTCGGTGGCGTAGGCCGTCACTCCGTCGAGCTCCGAGAGCGAGGCCGCGTTGGCCGCCGAGCGGTTCGTCGCGCGGATGCCGCCCTCGACCTCGATGCCCGGCTGCAGCAGTCCGGTGAGCACGGCTCGGGCCATGGACCCGGCCCCGAGGAAGGCGATCGCGGGCAGTTTCACAGGCTGTCGATCGGGCATGCAACCCATCCTAGGATTGGCGCATGAGCGCATCAGGCGGCAGCAAGGCGATCGTCGCGGCATTCCTCGCGAACCTCGGCATCGCCATCACCAAGTTCATCGCGTGGTTCTTCTCCGGGTCGGCATCGATGCTCGCCGAGGGCATCCACTCCGTTGCCGATTCGGGCAACCAGCTGCTTCTCATGCTCGGCGGCCGTCAGGCGAAGAAGGCCGCCGACAAGGAGCACCCGTTCGGCTTCGGCCGCGAGCGCTACGTCTACGCCTTCGTCGTCTCGATCATCCTCTTCTCGGTCGGCGGCGTGTTCTCGATCTACGAGGGCATCGAGAAGCTGACGCATCCGCACGAGCTGACGAACGCGTGGCTGCCCCTGCTCGTGCTCACGATCGCGATCGTGCTCGAGTCGTTCTCGCTGCGCACCGCGGTGAAGGAGTCGAACCCGCTGCGCGGCTCGCAGAGCTGGGTGCAGTTCGTGCGGCGGGCGAAGGCGCCCGAGCTGCCCGTGGTGCTGCTCGAAGACGTCGCCGCCCTCACGGGCCTCGTGCTCGCGATGCTCGGCGTCGGGCTCACGGTGCTCACGGGCGACCCCACGTGGGACGCGGTCGGCACCCTCGCGATCGGCACACTGCTGGTGCTCGTCGCGGTCATCCTCGGCGTCGAGACGAAGAGCCTCCTCGTGGGCGAGGGCGCGACCGAAGACGACGTGGCGAAGATCGAGCAGGCGATCGCCGCCGGGCCCGAGATCGAGCGCATCATCCACATGAAGACCCTCTACCTCGGTCCCGACGAGCTGCTCGTCGCCGCCAAGCTCGGGTTCGCCGCCGACCAGCCGCTGCTGCATGTCGCCGCGGCCACGAACGTCATCGAGCAGCGCATCCGCGCGGCCGTCCCTGCGGCCAGGGTCATCTACATCGAGCCCGACGTCTACGTCGACCCGAACCTCACGGCCCCGCCGACCGACGCCATCGTCATCAAGGGCCTCGAATGACGGATGCCGCGGCATCCGCCCGTCGCACGGCCCTCGTGCTCCGGCACGACTCGACGATCGGACTCGGCAATCTCGGCCCGACACTCGAGGCGCACGGCTACGAGGTCGTGACCGTCGACGCCCCGGTGTCGGATGTCTCGGCGATCGACCCGCTCGCCGCCGATCTCGTCGTCGTGCTCGGCGGCGAGGAGGGCGCGTACGAGACCGAGCGGTTCCCGTACCTCGCCGACGAGCTCTCGCTCCTGCGCAGCCGCATCGACGCAGAGGCGCCGGTCTTCGGCGTGTGCCTGGGGGCGCAGATGCTCGCCGCGGCCCTCGGCGCCCGCGTCTACCGCGGCGAGCGCACCGAGGTCGGCTGGCTCGAGGTGACGCCGACGTCCGCGGGCGAGCGTTCGCCGGTGCGCCACTTCGCCGGGGTGCCGACGGTGCAGTGGCACGGCGACACGTTCGACCTGCCGCGGGGCGTCGAGCGTCTCGCGAGCAGCGAGCAGTACGAGAACCAGGCGTTCCGTCGGGGCGACTGGCTGCTCGCGGTGCAGTTCCACCCAGAGGTCACCGCCGAGATCCACGAGGACTGGCTGCGCGCGTGGGGCGACGAGCTCCACGAGCACGGTTCGAGCCCGTCGCAGCTGCGGGCCGAGCGCGTGCACCTCGGCCCCCGCGCCGAGGCGGCATCCGCGGCCCTGCTCGGCGAGTACCTCGAGGGGCTCGAGTCGCGTCGGGCCGCGGCGTAGCTCCCGATCAGACCGGACGGCCCTCGGGGCGGTCCTCGGGACGGTGCTCCGGCCGGTGCTCGGCGTCGCCGAAGAAGTCGAGCAGCAGGCGTGCGGATGCCTCGGCCTCGACGCCGGCGAACACCTCGACGCGGTGGTTGAGGCGTCGATCGCGCAGCACGTCGTAGAGCGAGCCCGACGCGCCGGCCCGTTCGTCCCACGCGCCGAAGACGACGGTGGGCACGCGCGCGGCGAGGATCGCGCCCGCGCACATCACGCAGGGCTCGAGCGTGACCACGAGCGTGCAGCCCTCGAGGCGCCATTCGCCGCGGGCGGCCGCGGCCTCGCGCAGGGCGAGCACCTCGGCGTGCGCGGTCGGGTCGCCGACGGCCTCGCGCTCGTTGCGGCGCGCGGCGATGACGCGTCCGTCGGCGTCGACCACGATCGCGCCGACGGGGACGTCGCCGGTGGCGGGAGCCTGCGCGGCCTCGGCGAGCGCGAGCGCCATCCACTCGAGGTGGACGGCCGGGACGGAGGCGTCCATTGCGTTCTCCCTTCGCGAGACCGCCGCAAACTAGACTCGAGCCTATGCGAGTCCATGTTGCCGACCACCCGCTCATCACGCACAAGCTGACGGTGCTCCGCGACGAGAACACGCCGTCGCCGGTCTTCCGCGCGCTGGTCGAAGAACTCATGACGCTGCTGGCGTACGAGGGCACGCGCGGGGTCCGCGTCGAGCCGGTCGACATCGTCACGCCGGTCGCGGCCACGACGGGCGTGCGCATCGCCGATCCCAAGCCGCTGATCGTGCCCATCCTCCGCGCGGGCCTCGGCATGCTCGAGGGCATGGTCAAGCTCCTCCCGAGCGCCGAGGTCGGGTTCCTCGGCATGGCGCGCAACGAAGAGACGCTGCAGCCGACGACGTACGCCGAGCGGCTGCCCGACGACCTGTCCGACCGGCAGTGCTTCGTCCTCGATCCGATGCTCGCCACGGGCGGTTCGCTCGCGGCCGCGATCGAGTTCCTGCTGCAGCGCGGGGCGACGGATGTCACGGCGATCTGCATCCTCGCGGCGCCCGAGGGGCTCGCCTTCGTCGAGGAGCAGCTGCACGGCCGCGACGTGACCGTCGTGCTCGGCGCGCTCGACGAGCGGCTCAACGAGCACGGGTACATCGTGCCCGGCCTGGGCGACGCGGGCGACCGACTCTACGGAACGGTCTAGACTCCACCGCCCGCAGCCCGCCTGCCGAAGGATCTTCGGCTCGGCCGCGGGTTTCTGCGGGGTCACCTGCAGAAGATTTTTTTCGGAGCACGCTTTTCGCGGATCCTTTTCGGGCGGGGCCGCCGTTCCCCGATCCTGCCGGATGCCGTCGTCGCACGCGCACCGTCTGCGGCGTCACACCGCGTCATGCCGGCGTCACGGATTGACACATGCCGGGCCGTCGGATTGACTATCGCTCATGACTGACACCGCACGCTCCCTGATCGCCCCCGAGGCCCTCAGGACGACCGGCATCATGATGCCGGCGCGTGCATCCATGTGTTGTCGAATGTGCCGCTGACCCGCGACCTCCCCGCCGAGTCGCCGTAGCCCGACCATCTCGTCCGGCAGCGACTCCCCGAACCTCCAGCAGGTTCGCATCTCGGCCCACGGGCCATCGCCACCCCGCCGAGGGGTGATCGCCGCACCCTCTTCATCGCAAGGAATCCATCATGTCTCTCGCCATCGCTCCCGCCCGCACCGCCGCCGCTCGCATCGACACGACGCGCACCCCGCTCCGCAGCGCTCCGGCACCGGCCGGCACCGCACCCGTCGGCCCGTCCCCCGAGGCGCCGGTCGCCGCACCCCGTGTGCGCGCCGTTCCCGAGGGCACCGAGGCCCGCGGCTTCGTCCTCTACGTCGGCATCGACGAGTCGAAGGCCGACGCCGACGGCACGACCCTGCACCGCATCGTCGAGGCGCTCCGCGCGCTGACCGGCGAGATCGCCCCCTCGGCCGAGACGTACGCGGCCGTCGCCCTCGCCCCGGCCGGCGCCGGCGGTCGCGACGTCGACGTCGTGCGCCTCGCCCTCCAGGACCCGGCCGCCCTCGCCAAGCAGCGCGACGCGGGCGAGACCCGCAACGACGCCGACCGTCACCCCAACGGCGTGATCATCGACATCTCGCGCAAGCGCGTGCTCCTCGACGGCGAGCCCGCCGGCCTCACCTACAAGGAGTTCGAGCTGCTCCAGTTCCTCGTGCTGCGCGAGGGCCGCACCATCGACCGCCACGAGCTCATCGAGAACCTGTGGTCGGCCGAAGACGAGGTGCCGAGCGAGCGCACCATCGACGTGCACGTCCGCCGCCTGCGCTCGAAGCTCGCCCACTACCAAGACATCGTGCGCACGGTCCGCGGCATCGGCTACCGGTTCGACCGTCACGCCGACGTCTCGATCCGCCAGGCTTCGACCCCGTCGCCCGACCTCTACTGAGCGCGCTGCCGTCCGTGCGAGGATGTGCCCATGTACCGGGGCATCTCCGCACTGATCGTGGCGGCCCTCCTCCTGTCCTCACTGTGGGCGAGCCCGCAGCCCGCTCAGGCCGCCGTCGCCTACGACCGCATCAGCGGCGCTGATCGATACGCGACCTCCGTCGCCGTCTCGAAGCTCGCCTTCCCGAAACGCGCGGCGACCGTCTACCTCGCCTCGGGCGTGAACTTCGCCGACGCGCTGAGCGCCGGGCCGGCCGCGGTCGCCGCGGGCGGTTCGATGCTCCTGACGACGCCGAAGGCGATCCCGGCCGTCGTCGCGGCCGAGCTCAAGCGGCTCGCCCCCGATCGCATCGTCATCGTCGGCGGCACGGGGGCCGTCTCCGACGCCGTCGCCAAGGCGGCCAGGTCGTACGCGCCCACCGTGGTGCGCCAGAGCGGCGTCGACCGATACGAGACCGGGCGGGCGGTCGTGCGCGCGGCGTTCACCACGGCGCCCACCGTCTACATCGCCACGGGCGCCGACTACCCCGACGCGCTGGCCGCCGTGCCGGCCGCCGGCGCGAAGCGGGCACCCCTGCTGCTCGTGCCCGGCAGGTCGTCGAAGCTCGACGCGGCCACCCAGACGCTGCTGCGCGATCTCGGCACGGCGAACGCCGTCATCGTAGGCGGCACGGGCGTGGTCTCGAGCGGCATCGAGAAGGGCATCGCCGCGCTGCTCGGCGCCGGTTCGACGAAGCGGCTCTCGGGATCCGACCGCGTCGGCACCTCGATCGCGATCAACGCGGCCGCCTTCGGCGCGGCTCCGCGGGGCGACGCCTACGTCGCGACCGGCTACAACTATCCCGACGCGCTCGCGGTGGGCGTGCTGGCGGGCATGCGGGCCCGACCGCTCTACCTGAGCGTGCCGTACTGCGTCCCCGCCCCCCTGCGCACCCAGCTCACCGGCGCCACCGTCTCGCGGGTGCGCCTCGTGGGCGGCGTCGGCGCGGTCCGAGGGCTCGTGGGCAAGCTCGTGGGGTGCCTGTCGATCACGAACCCGGCGAGCGGATGGGTGCTCGTGAACAAGCGCACGCCGCTGCGGCCGTCGACCTTCACGCCGACGCTCGCCGACCCCCGGGTGCCGTCGGCTTGGGGCGATCCGATGCAGAAGGACGCCGCCTACGCCCTGCGGACCATGTTCGCGGCGGCGAGCGCAGCCGGCGTCGGCTCGATGTCCCTGCAGAGCGGCTACCGCTCGTACGCCACGCAGGCCTCGATCTTCTCGCGCGACGTCGAGCAGAACGGGCGTGCGGCCGCCGAGCGCCTCACCGCCCGCCCGGGTTACAGCGAGCATCAGACCGGCTTCGCCGCCGACATCTCGGCCAACGGATGCATGGAGTGCATCGGCGGCACTCCGCAGGGGCGCTGGCTCGTCGCGAACGCCTGGCGCTACGGCTTCATCCTCCGTTACGAGAGCGGGCAGACCGGCAAGACCGGGTACAGCCCCGAGCCGTGGCACTACCGCTACGTCGGCACCGTGCTCGCCCGCGACTACCACGAGGGCGGATTCCACTCCCTCGAGGACTACTTCGGCGTTCCGGCCGCGCCGGGCTACTGAGCCGCGTCCGCGGCTGCCGGCCGGTATCCGAGGTAGACGACCCCGTCGGGGAACCGCTGCTCCTCGACGAGTTCGAGATCGAGGCGCAGTCCGGGCGCGAAGACGGGCACTCCCCCGCCGACGACGACCGGGCCGAGGTACTGCCCGACCTCGTCGACGATGCCCGCCCGCAGCGCGTGCGCCGCGAGCGTCGGCCCCGAGATCGACACGTCGTGATCGGATGCCGCGACGAAGTCCCGGACCTCGTCGGGGTCGAAGGCCCGCTCGATGCGGGTGCGCGAACTGCCGACGAGGTCGAGGGTCGCGGAGTAGACGACCTTGTCGGTCGAGCGCCACAGCTCGGCGTACTCGCGGTACACCTCGGGGGCGCCCTCGACGTCCATGTGCTCCCACGCGACGAGGACCTCGTACATGCGGCGGCCGAGCAGCATCGTGCCGATGCCGCGCTGCTGCCGGTTGACCGCGGCGTGCACGTCTTCACTCGGCATCGACCAGTCGAAACGCCCCTCGGCGTCGGCGACGTATCCGTCGAGCGACGAGATCGCCGTGTAGATGAGCCTGCCCATAACCACCCCCTGCGGGCGATCCTCCCGCACTCGAAGCTCGCACACAATGGAGGCGGGCAGGCCCGCGACATCCGCGGTATTGCGCCCCCGGATGCCGCTCCGGAGACGATCTCGAAAAATAACGGAACGATAACTGGCGCCCGTTACCGATCCGTTATATATTCGGTTGTGCACCGACTGTTTGCTGTGGCGGTCGGTGCGGAATGTGATTGCAGGACACTCTTGGTGCAAGGGTGAGGGTCGGTCGTCAGCCTCTACGACCGGCCCTCACCCATTTCCGGCGCCGGTTTCCCTATCCTTGGATGAGGTCGTCGATCGCATCGTCTCGGATGTCGATGGCGACCGCCTCGCCGAAGGGAGCCGAGTGACCGACCGAGTGATCGCCGTCGCCGCGTGGGAGTCGGTGTTCCGCGCCCAGGTCACCGTCATGCGCCGCCTCGCCGAGGGGTTCCCGAGCGACCTCGTCTCGCTCAACGAGTACGACGTGCTCTTCAACATCGCCCGAACGCCCGAGCGACGGCTGCGACTGAAGGACCTCAACCGTTCGGTGCTGATCAGCCAGCCGAGCGTGAGCCGCATGCTCGACCGCCTCTCGGCTCGCGGACTCGTCGCCAAGGCGCCAGACCCCGACGACGGGCGCGGCACCATCGTGTCGATGACCGCCGACGGGTTCGCGCTGTACCGCCGGGTCGCGTACCTCCACATCGAGGCCATCGAGCGCAACGTCGGCGCCGGGCTCGACGACGACGAGCTCGTCGCGCTGACCGACCTGTGCCGGCGGCTGCGGCTGGCCATCGCCGAACCGCTCGTCGGCGAAGACCCCGCGGGCGCATAGCCCCGCCGGCGAGGCGCCTCCGTCGCGCTGTCGCAGGCGCGGGACAGTGGAGCGGGAACCCTACCTCCCGCCCCACTGCGGCCTCGTGGAGGCCTCCCCCTACCGAGCGACCCGAACTGAGCTCGGTGAGGCGTTCCAGAGGAAGTGATCTCGATCAGTTCCCGATTCGCAGGACGATTCGGACGGGCTCGGGCCGTCTCCGGGTTGCTCGAATCGTATCCGTGCGGGGCGACTTGCACAGCGCCCCGAATGAGGGTCAATCCATGCAGCCGGCGGATGCCCCGACCCCGGGCCGCGACGACCCTCGGCCCCCGACACCGGCCGCTTCGCCACGTGCACGGCCTCGAGCGAGAGGCCCGCGACATCCGCGGCGCCGGCGCGCAGCGCGCCGGGCTCACGCGGCGTCATCGTGAGCGACATCAGCCACACGAAGATGAGCGCGAACGCCACGATCTCGAAGACCGTGAGGCTCACGAGCCGCACGCCGTCGTAGAGCCCCATCGCCGCGACCTCGACCACGACGAGCGCGAACGACAGCTGCACGAACCGCTTCGGCGCGCCGGGCACGAGCAGCCGCAACCCGAGCGCGGGCACGGCGAAGCTCACGGCGGCACCCAGGGCGAAGGCGTTGTGCAGGGAGGTCGCGGTGTCGATGGGCACGAGGCCGACGCCCATGAGGCAGGCCCCGATCGCCATGATGCACCCGCGCAGCACCCGCATGCGCACGGGTCCGGCACCGAAGCGCGGCGCCGCGAGCCCGGCGGTCAGCGTGCGCGCGAGGAGCGCCATCGAGAGCCCCGAGAGCACCGCGCCCGCGTTGAAGTAGAACGCCGCGACGTCGTCGGTCGTGCCGAGCGTGCTGAAGTTGAGATCCCACCACGAGCCGGTCGCCGTCGTGCCCATGCTCGCGATGGCCGCGCTCGCGAGCAGCAGCGCGGCGAGGTTGAAGGTGCGGTAGACGTGGTCGTGCACGGCGACCCGGTGCAGGCAGAACACCGCGACGGCGAGCCCCCCTCCGAGCACCGCGGCGACGCCCCACTGCTGCCCGGGCACGGCCAGGAAGGCCGCGGCCGAGAAGTGCACCCCGAGCGCCGCGACCGCGAACCATGACCCCGCGGCGAGCGCGGCACGGTTGGCCGGCGTCGATCGCACGCCGATGGCGTGCAGGAGCGCGATGCCCCGGCCCGATGCGGAGGCGATGCCGAGGGCGACGAACACCAGGACGCCCGCCGTCGCGCCGAGCAGGATCGCCCCGGCCTGACGGTCCTGCCAGGCCGCGTCGATCGGGGAACCGAATCGCGGCGCGAAGACCTGGAACACGGCCACGCCGAGCAGCAGCGAGATGAGGGTGACGAGCACCCGACGCATGACGGATGCCGCGACCCCGTCTCGGATCGAGGCGAGCCGCCTGCCCGCTTCGCGCCGACGCGCGGCGCGCTGCCGGAGCGACGCGTCGAACGCCCGCGACGAGCGCACGACGGAAGCGGCGGTCGCCCCAACCGGCACCGCCCGGAGGCCCCCGAAGACCCGTGCATCCATACGCCGAGCCCTCTTGGTCCGGTTCCCTCACGGTCAGTAGGTTCCGAGCGTAACCGGGCCCGTTCGGGCGGGCCAACGCCGGATTGTGCAACGAAACCCGTTGTTCAGCAGATCCACAGCAAAGCAAAGGGAAATCACCCCTGAACGGGGGTGATTCCTCCCGTGCGCCGCCACCCCAGTGCGGATCTGCTTGAATGTCCCACATGCCGTCGACCCCGCTCCCGATCCGCGGCGTGCGCTGATGCGCATCTCGGCGCGCGCCGACTACGCGGTGCGCGCAGCGCTCATGCTCGCCGCCGCCCCGCAGGGCGAGCTCGTGTCATCGGAATCGATCGCGACGGCGGAGGAGATCCCCGCGAGCTTCCTCGAGGGCATCCTCACGAGCCTCCGGCGGGCGGGCATCGCCGAGAGCCGTCGCGGAGCGAACGGCGGCTTCCGGCTCGCCCGCAGCGCGGACGCCGTCTCCGTCGCCGACGTCGTGCGCGCCGTCGACGGACCGCTCGTGTTCGTGCGCGACTCGCGCCCCTCCGACCTGCGGTACACGGGCGCGAGCACCGGGCTGCTCGACGTCTGGGTGGCGCTTCGCGCGAGCGTCCGGTCGGTGCTCGAGGAGACGACGCTCGCCTCCGTCGTCTCGGGCGGCCTGCCGCCGCACGTGCGCGAACTCGCCGACGACCCGTCGGCCTGGCAGAGCCCCGAGCCGCGCGGCTGACGCCGGCTCGCGGCATCCGCTCGGCCGCCGCGACCGCGACCGCGACCGCCGGATGACGTCACGCGACGACATCCTTCGACATGTCGCTTGTCGAGTCCGACCCGGCGCCAATAGATTCCCGAGTACTCCAGTTGGAATTCTCGGAAAGCAGGCGTGATGCAGACACTCGTACTCCTGGCGCTCGTCGGGTTCGCCGCCCAGCTCGTCGACGGCGCCCTCGGCATGGCCTACGGCGTCACGTCGACCACCCTGCTGCTCGCGATCGGCGCGAACCCCGCCTCGGCGAGCGCGTCGGTGCACCTCGCCGAGATCGGCACGACCCTCGCGTCGGGCGTCTCGCACTGGCGCTTCGGCAACGTCGACTGGAAGGTCGTGCTGCGCATCGGCGTCCCGGGCGCGATCGGCGCGTTCCTCGGCGCGACCGTGCTGTCGTCGCTGTCGACGGATGCCGCGAAGCCGATCATGGCCGGCATCCTCCTCGCCCTCGGCGTCTACCTGCTCGTGCGCTTCACCTTCCGCGCGCTGCCCAAGGTGAACACCGCGAAGCCGCTTCGACTGCGGTTCCTCGCCCCCGTCGGCCTCGTCGGCGGATTCCTCGACGCCACCGGCGGCGGCGGCTGGGGGCCCGTCGGCACCCCCGCGCTGCTCGCGAGCGGCCGCATCGAACCCCGCAAGGTCATCGGCTCGATCGACACGAGCGAGTTCCTCGTGTCCGTCGCGGCGAGCATCGGATTCCTCATCGGGCTCGGCACCGGCGGCTTCGACCTCGGGTGGGTGCTCGCGCTCCTCATCGGCGGCGTGCTCGCCGCCCCGCTCGCGGCCTGGCTCGTGCGCAAGCTGCCCCCGCGCCTGCTCGGCTCGCTCGTCGGCGGCATCATCGTCTTCACGAACGCCCGCACGATCCTCATCACCGCGGAGGCCTCGGGGCTGATCACCGGCGCGGTGCTGCTCGGCATCGTCGTGATCTGGGCGGCGGCGGTCGCCTTCGCGGTGCGCACCCTGCGCGCCGAACGACGCCGTGACGCCGATGGCGCGGGCGCACCGGATGCCTCGAGCGCACCGGTCGCCGCGGCCGCCGTCGACGAGCGCTGAGTCCGAGCCCTCACGGGCATCCGCTCGCTCCGCGGCATTCTCTACCCCGCGGCATCCGCTCGCTCGCACGCTGACGCCCCCGGTTCCTCGGAGCCGGGGGCGTCGCCGTGTCGTCAGGCGGGGCGGATCGGCTCCGCGTCCGGGTCCTGCGTCGCGTCGGCCCTCCGTCGGGATCGGCGGCGCCGCACCCCCGCGATCACCACGCCCAGCCCGACCCCGAGTGCGGCGCCCGCGGTGTTCGCGATCACGTCGCCCGCCGACGGCACGCGGTCGGGCAGCAGCAACCACTGTCCGGCCTCGATCACGATCGAGAGCGCCGCGCCGACGAGCACGGACGGCAGCCACCGGGCGGGCCCGAGTTCGAGCGCGACGAGGAACCCGATCGGCACGAACATCACCACGTTCGCCGCGGACTCGAGCACCCGGTAGTCGATGCCGGGCAGGCCGATCGACGCGAACCACGCGAACAGCGCCTCGAGCTCGTCATGTGCTCCGGCATCGACCCGCGACGGCCAGAACCCGATCGCGAGCACGACCAGGATCACGAGGACGAGCGCGACGTGCATCGCGGCGCCCCCGAACCGCCGGCGCTGCGCAGTCCGCCCGCCCTGCGGCATCCGCCCGGTCACCCGGCACCGCCGGGCCCGCACCACGCAGGCGCGGTGCTGAGGAGATCGTTCGGCCGGCCCGTCATCGTCCAATTCTCCACGACTGCCCGACCGGACCCCGCCCTGTCAAGCCGGTGACGCACGGGCGACGGCGGCGTACGGTCGCCGTATGACCGAGACCGATGCCGTCCCGCCCGTTCCGCCCGCCGACGCCCCCGATGGTTCCAGCGACGTCTCGGAGGAGCGCGCCGCCTACACCGAACGCCTCGGCGACGGCTCGGCGACGGGCCACGCGACGAAGGACCCGGACCGGGAGACCGACACCGCCTCGGGCGGGGACCCGGAGGACGGGGCGGGCGACCCCCGTGACGGCGACGCGGGCGACGGTGACTCCGGCGACCGCCGCGATGACGCCGAGGAGAACACCGAGTAGCCGGGAAGGCACCGGGTAGCCGGGAAAGCACCGAGTAGCCGGGAAAACGAAAACGGCCCGCTTTCGCGAGCCGTTCTCCTACTGTCTCAACCAGTGTGCGCCCGGAGGGATTCGAACCCCCAACCTTCTGATCCGTAGTCAGATGCTCTATCCGTTGAGCTACGGGCGCATGCACTCGAGAGTGCACATGCTGTGCTGTTTCCAGCGCAGGCAACCCCGTTACTCTATCCCACCCGTCGCGCCGGCGCCAATCGAGCCGAACGGCCGTGCCGCACTCACAGCCTCCCCTCAGGCGTGCCGGCCGGCGCCGACGCGTGGCTCCCCGCCCCGCCCGCACGCCGGTCGCTCAGCGCAGCGCGTCGAGGGCCGCGAGCTGGCGCTTGAGCGCGACCTGCCGGTACGACGTCTCGATGAGCTCGGCCAGCAACTGCCAATCGGTCTGCGGAGCATCGAGGTCGGTGCCCACCCAGTGCGCGCGGTCGAAGTACGGCACCCCGTAGAAGCGATCGTCCTGCACGAGCGCGAGATGCTCTTCGGGATCGGTCTTCACGACGATCGAGAGCGGACGCCCCATGTGCGCACCCACGTACGTGAAGATCGGCTTCGCCGCCCGGAACGTCGGCCGCCCCCATGCCTCGACCTCGACCGCCTCGGGCATCGCGAGGCAGAGGGCGCGCACGCGCTCGACGAGCGGATGCCGCGGATCCACGACCTGGGGATGCTCCACGCGCCGCAGCCTACGCCCGCCCCGCGGCATCCGCCCGCCCCGCGGCATCCGCCCTGCCCCGCGACATCCGCGGCCCAGATGCAGGAAACGAGGCGCCATCCTCTCCCACCAGAGGGGATACCGCCTCGTTTCCTGCAGATGCCCGGGCATCACCCCTTGACGGCCCCGCCCAGCCCGGCGCCGCGCAGGAACAGCCGCTGGAAGATGAGGAACAGCACGACGGGGATGATCGTCGAGATCGCGAGCGCGGCGAGGAACACGTCGAGTTCGGTCTGCGACTGCACGGCGGGCAGGCGCACCGACAGGGGCTGCACGGCGGGGTCGGGCAGCACGAGCAGCGGCCAGAGGAAGTCCTTCCACGCGGCGATCACGGCGAACACCGACACGACGCCGAGGATGGGCTTCGACATCGGCAGCACGATCGACCAGAACACCCGGAACGGGCCCGCGCCGTCGGTGCGCGCCGCCTCGAAGACCTCGCGCGGCAGCGAGTCGAAGAACCGCTTCACGAGGAGGATGTTGAACGCGTTCGCCGCCGCAGGCAACCACACCGCCCAGTACGAGTTGAGCAGCGACACGTCGATGACGGGCACGTGCAGGATCGTCAGGTAGAGCGGCACGAGCAGCACGACCGCGGGGATGAACAGGGTCGCGAGCACCAGCCCGTTCAGGATGGGCGCGTACCTCGGGCGCAGCACCGACAGCGCGTAGCCGGCGGTGGTCGCGACGAGCAACTGGAAGAACCACGACCCGGCGGCGACGTAGAGCGTGTTCAGGAAGTACTGGTCGATGTGGACGTCGTTCCACGCCTGCTCGAGGTTCGCCCAGTCGATGCCGTTCGGCCAGAGCGCGAAGGGCTGGCTCAGCGTGTCCTGGGTCGGGGTGACGGCCGCCTTCGCGAGCCAGAGCAGCGGGCCGAGCCCGGCGATCACGAGGCCGACGAAGAGGAACACGTGCACGCCCGACATCGAGGCGCGCACCCCGCGACGACGACGGTCGTGCCCGCTCAGGATGCTGCGGTCGGCGGCGTCCTCGGCGGCATCGCGTTCGGCGCGCCGCCGGGTGACGCCCGCGAGCTTCGCGCGCAGCGAGGTCGAGACCGGTGTCGTGGCCGGGCCGGCGGAGGGTGCGGTGGTCAATTCGTGCTCCAACGGTCGGTCAGCTTGAAGTACAGCCAGCTCAGGATGCCCAGGAAGATCGCGAGCATCAGGCTGAGCGCGGTCGCCTCGCCATAGTCGCCGCCCAGGCTGTTCTGGAACGCGTAGCGGTAGATGAGGAGCAGCACCGTCAGCGTCGCGTTGTTCGGTCCGCCGCCCGTGAAGAGGTACGGCTCGAGGAAGACCTGCGCGGTGCCGATGATCTGCAGGATCAGCATGATAAAGAGGATGCCGCGCAACTGCGGCAGCGTGACGTGCCAGATCTTGCGCCAGATGCCGGCCCCGTCGACCTCGGCGGCGTCGTAGAGCTCGGGCGGAACGGCGATGAGCGCGGCGAGGTAGATGATGATCGAGCCGCCGGCCGCCGCCCAGGTCGCCTCGATGACGAGGGAGGGCATCGCGGTGGCCGAGGACTGCAGCCACGGCTGCGGCGGGATGCCGACCCAGCCGAGCACCGTGTTGAACACGCCGTCGGGGCTGGCGTTGTAGAACACCTTCCAGAGCAGCACCGCGACGACGGGCGGCACGACCACGGGCAGGTACGCGAGCGCGCTGTAGAGGCCCTTGCCCCGCCGCACCTCGCTCATGAGCACCGCCATGATGATCGGCAGCGGGAACCCGAACACGAGCGCCAGGGCGGCGAAGTACGCGGTGTTCAGCACGGCCGTGCCGAGGTTCGGGTCGCTCAGCACACGGGCGAAGTTGTCGAACCACACCCAGGTCGGCGGCGAGACGAGGTTCGTCTCCTGGAAGCTCATGACGAACGCGCGCGCGATCGGCCACCAGCTGAACACGCCGAAGACGATGAGCATGGGCGCGAGGAAGGCGAGGTTCCAGAGTCCGCCGCCGCGCAGCCACGTCATCGGGGTGCGTCGGCGGGAGCGCTTCGGGCGAGCGGATGCCGCGTGGGGCGGCGCCGGTGCGGATGCCGGCGGCGGGGCATCCGTCGTCGTCGGGGTCATCGTCATCGGTGGTCCTTCATCGTTGGCTGGGTGGGCGGCGCCGGTCGAGGAGGCCCGCCAGGGCCGTCTCGAGACCGCGTGCCCGGGTGAGACGGTGACGCGGTCTCGAGACGCTTCGCTCCTCGACTGACGCCGGTCGAGGAGGCCCGCCAGGGCCGTCTCGAGACCGCGTGCCCGGGTGGGACGGTCTCGAGACGCTTCGCTCCTCGACCGGCGGGGGCCTACTGGTCGAGCAGCGCCTGCGCGTCGACGTCGACCTGCGCGAGCAGCGCGTCGATGTCGGCGTTCTCGTCGGTCAGCACGGCCTGCACGAGGTTGTCCATGAGCGCGTAGATCGGCTGCGTCTGGCCCTTGAACTCGCCCACGGGCGTCTGGTCGAAGATGCCGTCGGTGAAGCCGGTCATCTGGTCGAGCGGCACGTTCACGTAGGGCTCGATCCACTTCTGCGACTCGAGGTAGGTCTCCTTGTCGAGCACGGGCAGCACGGGGGTTCCGACGGGCTGGTCGCTCGCCGAGAGCGCCTTCGCGTCGGCGACGGCGGCATCCTCATTCAGGAGCTTCTGCATGTAGTACCAGTCGATCCACTTGACCGCGGCCGCCTTGGTCTCGTCGTCGAGCGTGGGCGGCATGACGGCGATGTCGCCGCCGCCGAGCACGCCGCCGCTGTCTTCGACGGGGATGACGGTGAGTCCGTACTGGTCGGACGGCATGCCGAAGTCGCGCACGAGCGCCGTGTACACGTCGGAGCCCGACGTGTACATGCCGATGTTGCCGGCCGCGAACTCCTGGTTGATGCTGCCCCAGTCGAGGTCGAAGGTCGCGCCCATCGAGTCGTCCTCCCAGCGGAGGTCGTGCAGGTACTGCAGCGTCGCCTTCGTGGCGTCGTTGTCGATGGTCGACGTGTAGGTGCCGTCGCCGTTGTCGGTCTGCAGCGACGCCCCGCGCGAGTCGGCCTGCACGGAGAGCTGCCAGCCGCCGGTGTTGCCCGACGCCATGGTCGCATACCCGGCCTTCCCGGTCTTCTCGGCGATGGTCTTCGCGGCGGCCCGCACCTCGTCCCACGTGGTGGGCGGCTGGTCGGGGTCGAGGCCGGCCTGCTCGAACAGGTCGCGGTTGTAGTGCAGGCCGTTCGCGTACGCCTGCCGCGGGAATCCGTAGACGTTGCCGTCGCTGCCCGTGACCTCGTCGAGGATGATCGGGTTGAACTTGTCGGCGTAGCCGAGCTCGTCGATGTCGTCGGTGACGTCCATGAGCTGACCGTTCTCGAGCAGCGTCTTCGTGTCGGTGAAGGGCACCGTGAAGACGTCGGGCAGGCTGCCGCCGGCGAGCTGCGCGGCGAACGTCGGGGCCGTCCACTCGTACTCGACGCCGACGATGTCGATGTCGGGGTTGGCCTTCTCGAACTGCTTCTCCTGCTCGGCGAAGGCGTCGTAGGCGGCCTGTTCGGCGCCGGGCGGGAAGGTCGCGACGCGGAGCTCGAGCTTGCCGTCGTCGCTTCCGCCTGCGTCGCTGCAGGCGGCGAGGGCGCCCACCATCGCGAGCGCGGCGATGCCGGCGATCGCGACTGTTCTGCGTGACTTCATTGTCAGTCCTTTCGGTGCTGTGATGCGGTGTGGTGAGGGATGCCGCGGGGTGCAGGTGCGGCCTCGACGGTCAGGCCGGTCGGTGCAGCCAGGCCGTGGAGTCTCGGGGCAGGAGTCCGCCGACGAGCGGCGAGCTGCTGAGGAGGATGCGGTCGTGCTCGGGCAGCGCGACCGGCCCGTCGGAGAGGTTCGTCACGCAGACGAGGTCGTCGCCGCGGGCGAACGCGAGCACGGCGGGCGCGCTCGGGAGCCACGTCATCGGGCCGTCGCCGAGCGAGGCCTCGCGCTTGCGGATGCGCAACGCCTGCCGGTACAGCCACAGCATCGAGCCCGGGTCGGCCTCCTGCGCCTGCACGGTGAGCGCGGACCATTCCGCGGGCTGCGGAAGCCAGGGCGAGACGGATGCCGCGCCCCCGGGCCCCGCGGGGCTGAATCCGAACGGCGGCTCGGTGCCGCGCCACGGCAGCGGCACGCGGCATCCGTCACGGCCCGGGTCGACGCCGCCCGACCGGAAGTGCATCGGGTCCTCGAGCACCTCGCGCGGCAGCTCGACCTCGGGCAGGCCCAGCTCGTCGCCCTGGTAGAGGTACAGCGAACCGGGCAGGGCGGCGGTGAGCAGGGCCGCCGCGCGGGCCCGGCGCGTGCCGAGCTCGACGTCGGTCGGCGTGCCGAATCGCTTGCGGGCGAACGCGAAACCCGTGTCGTCGGCGCGGCCGTACCGCGTCACCGGCCGGGTCACGTCGTGGTTCGAGAGCACCCACGTGCTCGGGGCGCCGACGGGCGCGTGCGCGGCGAGCATCAGGTCGATCGACGCGCGCAGCTCGTCGGCTCGCCACTGGCGCGTCATGAAGTCGAAGTTGAAGGCGGTGTGCATCTCGTCGGGGCGGAGGTAGGCCGCGAAGCGGGCGGCATCCGGAACCCAGACCTCGCCCACGAGCACGCGAGTGCCCTCGTACGAATCGGCGATGCGCCGCCACGCGCGGTACACGTCGTGCACCTCGTCGCGATCCTCGGTGGGGTGCTCGCCCGGGCGCACCTCGGCTGGCACCTCGGGCAGCGCCGGATCCTTGATGAGCAGGCCGGCCGAGTCGATGCGCACGCCCGCGACGCCGCGGTCGAACCAGAAGCGAAGCACGTCCTCGTGCTCGGCCCGCACGTCGGGGTGGTTCCAGTTGAGGTCGGGCTGCTCGGGGGTGAACAGGTGCAGGTACCACTCCCCCGGCGTGCCGTCGGGGTTCGTCGTGCGGGTCCAGGTGTCGCCCTGGAAGTTCGAGATCCAGCCCGTGGGCATCTCGTCGCCGTTCGGCCCCTTGCCCGGGTGGAACCAGAAGCGCTCCCGCTCGGGGCTGCCCGGCCCGGCGGCGAGCGCGGCCTGGAACCAGGCGTGCTCGCTCGACACGTGGTTCGGGACGACGTCGATGATCGTGCGGATGCCGAGGGCGAGCGCCTCGCTGATGAGCAGCTCGGCATCCTCGAGCGTGCCGAACGCCGGGTGGATGTCGCGGTAGTCGCTCACGTCGTAGCCGCCGTCGGCGAGCGGGCTCGGGTACCACGGGTTGAACCAGAGCGCGTCGACGCCGAGCTCCTTGAGGTAGCCGAGCCGGCTGCGCACGCCGCGGAGGTCGCCCGTGCCGTCGCCGTCGGAGTCAGCGAAGCTGCGCACGTACACCTGGTAGATCACGGCGCTGCGCCACCACAGCGCGTCGTCTGCCGGCAACGACGGGGCGGTCGTGCCGTACTCCGTGAGTGGCGTGGTCACGCTGGCGGTCTCCTCTTCGAGCGGTGGCACCGCGTCTTCGGGAGACGACGGCGTCGATGTCCGTCAAGGTATTGAAGGCAACAGAATGACGCAACTATTCAACAATCCGACAGAAGTTTGCGACGACTTGCGTCAAGTTGCGGATGTCGCTTGCGGATTCCGCGCAAGTGCGGCCTGGCTCGGGTTCACCTGCAGGAAACGAGGACCCATCCCCCTCTCACAGCCGGGATGCATCCTCGTTTCCTGCATCCGGGACGAGAGCTGCTCCTCGGCGGGCGGGGTGGGCGAGGGTTGGCGTGGGGCGGGGCTACTCGGCGGGCGGGGCGGGCGGGGTGGGCACGGGCGAGGCGGGCGCGGGCGCGGTCGAGGCGCGCACCACGAGTTCGGGGGCGAAGAAGACCTCGTCGCCGATGCTCCGCTCGCTCGACATCTGCCGCATGAGCAACTCGATGATCATCTTGCCCATCGCCTCGATCGGCTGCCGCACGGTCGTCAGCGGCGGCTCGGTGCAGTTCATGAGCGCGGAGTCGTCGTATCCGATCACCGAGACGTCTTCGGGCACCCGCAGGCCCGCCCGGCGCACGGCGCGCACGGCGCCGAGCGCCATCGGGTCGCTCGCGCAGACGATGCCCGTCACGCCGGCGGCGATGAGCTTGGCCGCGGCGGTCTGCCCGGACTCGAGCGAGTAGAGCGAGTGCACGATGCGGTCGTCGCCGAGCTCGACGTCGTGGCGTTCGGCCATGCGCAGCGCGGCCGCGTGCTTTCGCTGCGAGGGGATGTGGTCGCGAGGCCCGAGCAGGATGCCGATGCGTCGGTGCCCGAGCTGCACCAGGTGCCCGAAGGCCTGCTCCATCGAAGTGGTGTCATCGCACGAGACGGTCGCGAAGCCGAGGCCGTCGATGGGCGCGTTCACGAGCACGGTGGGCAGGTTCAGCTCGCGCAGCCGCTCGTAGTGGTCGTGGTTCACGTCGGCCTGGGCGTAGGCGCCGCCGGCGAAGATCACGCCCGAGACCTGCTGGTGCAGGAGCAGCTCGACGTAGTCGGCCTCGGAGATGCCGCCCGCCGTCTGGATGCAGAGCACCGGGGTGTAGCCGTTCTGCGCGAGGCCGCCTCCGATGGACTCGGCGAGCGCCGGGAAGATCGGGTTCTGCAGCTCGGGCATCACGAGGCCGACGAGCCGGGCACGCTCACCGCGCAGCTTCGTCGGGCGCTCGTAGCCGAGCACGTCGAGCGCGGTCAGCACGGCATCGCGCGTGGAGGCCGAGACGCCGGGCTTGCCGTTCAGCACCCGGCTGACGGTGGCTTCGCTGACTCCGACCTTGCGCGCGACATCCGCGAGTCTCCTCGACATGGCGACATGCTATCGGCAGGCCGTCGGATCGCGCTGCGCAAGAACTCGACAGCCGCTCGAACCCGATGTCGCTCCGGCGCCCGACGGGCATTAGAGTCAGCGCATGGGCAAGCTGATCTACAACTCGTCTCCGCGCGAGCTCGACATCGACGACCGGGTGCTCGCGCACCTCCGCGTGGCGATCCTGAACAAACTGCGCCGCGGAGAGAGCTTCTCCATGACGTGGGAGCACGGCCTCGTGAACGGCAGCGGGCGCACGACGATCTGGCTGCATCCGTCGATCCCGCTGCAGTTCGTGTTCAGCGGCAACCGTTCGCCGAAGCTCAACCGCATCTGGATCGAGCAGCTCCTGCTCACCGCGAACAGCACCTCCGGCCTGCAGTACGTGCCGGAGCCCGACGAGAACGACCCGATCGACGCCGACTGATCGACGCCGACTGA
Organism: Agromyces terreus; assembly: GCF_009749465.1. GTDB lineage: Bacteria > Actinomycetota > Actinomycetes > Actinomycetales > Microbacteriaceae > Agromyces > Agromyces terreus. The sequence continues at coordinate 707,314 of NZ_WBIS01000002.1, read as the reverse complement.
TCGACCTCGGCCGATCGGCGCCGGCAGATCGACGGCGACTGATCGACGCCGACTGAGCGACGCCGACTGAGCGACGGCTCAGGCCTTGGCCGCAGCGCTCGCGTCGACCTCCTGCACATCGACGCCGACCTGCACGGGCTGCTCGGGGATCGTGGCGATCGGGTTCGTGTCGAGGTGCTCGGGAATCAGGCGGATGCCGCCCGTGCTGTTGGCCGATCGCATGAGCTCTTCGATCCAGTCGCGGCTCAGCTCGGGCGTCTCGGGCTCGTCGAAGACGAAGCGCAGCGGGATCGACGGGTGCAGCCAGAGCGTGCTTCGGCCGCGCGGCTGGTCGTCGGTGTGCTGCCACGAGAGCGTGAAGCTCTCGCCGCGGCGGAGCTTGGTCGTGATCGCGACCTTGACATGCGCGAGCGCCCGATCTTCGATGCCGATCGGAGTGCCTGAATCGCCGTAGTAGAGGGTACCCACCCGTGAATCATAGATCGACCGACGGGCGGGCGAATACAACTTTCGGACAGGATGTCCACGCCCGCGCAGCGGGTGGGAACACGACGGCGCGGGCACCCTTTCGGATGCCCGCGCCGGTGAGGTTCTGGAACCGTCAGACGGTCTTCTTGCCACCGATGAAGCGCAGCAGCCACACGATGAGCGCGATGACGAGCAGTACGACGCCGACCCACAGGAGGAAGTTCAGCGACTGCACGAATCCGCCGGTGAACAGCAGGATGATGGCGACGATGGCGATGATGGCGACGAGGATGTTCATGATCTCTCCTTCTCATGATCCGCAGCACGGGTAGAAGCTGCGGACGAGCGGCCTCCGCATGATCTGCGATCGGCGGAACCTCGGGGCGGATGCGCTCCGTGGACTCCACGTTAGGGGTCCAGACGATTCCGCGCTGGGGGTTGACCGCGTTCCTCGCGGACTGCTAGACGTCGGCCGGCGGCTCGCGTCCCGTGCCGCAGGAGACCGCCGATCCGGATGCCGCCGCACCCCGTCCGGCCGATGTCAACCCCCGCCGCATCCGGCCGCCCTTCCGTACCGTTGAAGGGGATCGCAGGGAGGTCACGATGCACACGAGCCCACTGATCGATCCGACCACGAAGCACACGACGGATCCGTTCCCGAAACAGGAGCAGGACCCTCCGGGCATGACCGCCAGGATGGCGCCGCAGCCCGACCACGGGGAGCAGAGCTACCGTGGCGGCGGCCGGCTCCAGGGGCGGCGCGCGCTCATCACGGGCGGCGACTCGGGCATCGGCCGGGCGGTCGCGATCGCCTTCGCCCGCGAGGGCGCGCGGGTCGCCATCTCGTACCTCCCGAACGAGCAGGCCGACGCCGAGGAGACGGCGGGCTGGATCACCGATGCCGGCCACGACCCGCTGCTGCTGCCGGGCGACCTCCAGAGCGAGCAGCACTGCATCGACCTCGTGCGCGAGACCGAGCAGACGTTCGGCGGCCTCGACCTGCTGGTGCTGAACGCCGCCTACCAGCGCGACCGGGGCGGCATCGAGCAGCTCCCGACCGAGGACTTCGAGCGGGTCATGCGCGTGAACCTCTTCGCACCCGTGTTCCTCGCGCGCGCCGCGGTGCCGCACATGGAGGCTGGCTCCTCGATCATCACGACCTCGTCGATCCAGGGGTTCGATCCGTCGTGCTCGCTCGTCGACTACGCGATGACGAAGGCCGCCCTCGTGGCGTTCACGAAGGCCCTCGCCGCCGAGCTCGGGCCCCGCGGCATCCGCGTCAACGCCGTCGCGCCCGGCCCGATCTGGACGCCGCTGATCCCGGCGACCGGCTGGCCCGACCACGTGCCCGACTTCGGCCATGACACGCCGATCGGCCGCGCGGGTCAGCCCGCCGAGCTCGCGGGCGCGTACGTCTACCTCGCTTCGGACGAGGCGTCGTACGTCTCGGGGGCGGTGCTCCCGGTGACGGGCGGCATGGGTCTCTGACCCATCCGTGCAGGCCATTCCACGCAGGCCACCAAGGAGAAGGGAGAGGGCGATGCCCGGAAGCAGGAACAACTCGTTGAAGGATCCGGAGCTCTACGAGGAGCTCCGCGACGACGGGGCCTCGAAGGAGAAGGCGGCGCGCATCTCGAACGCCGCGGCCGCGAAGGGGCGCAGCGCCATCGGCCGCAAGGGCGGCAAGAGCGGAGACTACGAGGACTGGACCGTCGAGCAGCTGAAGAAGCGCGCGAAGGAGCTGGGCATCACCGGGTACAGCGGCAAGCGCAAGGCCGAGCTCATCTCGGCGCTTCGGAACCACTGAGTCGGATGCCGCGACTCCGACACGTCGAACCCTACGCCGCACCCGGATACACCCGGGTGCGGCGTGGTCGCGGGTTCGGCTACGTGCACGCCGACGGCGGCTCGGCGGGGCCGGCCGAGCGGGCGAGGATCGCCGACCTCGCGATCCCGCCGGCGTGGAACGAGGTGTGGATCGCGGATGTCGCGAACGCGCACATCCTCGCGGTCGGGGTCGACGCCGCGGGCCGGCGCCAGTACCTCTACCATCCGGCGTGGCGCGAGGCGCAGGACGCCGTGAAGTTCGACCGCATGCTCGAACTCGCCCGGGTGCTGCCGGAGGCGCGACGCGCGGCCGACCGCGACCTCGCGCTGCCCGAACTGCCCCGCGAGCGGGTGCTGGCGGCGGCGTTCCGCACGCTCGACGCAGGTGCGATCCGGGTCGGGTCCGAGGAGTCGCTGGCCGGGTTCCGCAGCCGCGGGCTGACGACGCTGCTCGTGCGCAATGCCGCGGTCGACGACGACGCGGTGCGACTGCGGTTCCGGGCGAAGGGCGGCATCCGTCAAGACCTCACGATTCCGGATGCCGCGCTCGCGGGGTTCGTCGAACGCAGCCGCGAACGCGCGGCGGCCGCCCGCCTGTTCGCCTGGCTCGACGGTCGCCGCGCTCGCGCGCTCGGGCCCGCCGACGTGAACGAGCATGTGCGCGAGCGCACGGGCGGGGACTTCACGGCGAAGGACTTCCGCACCCTCCGCGGTACGGTCGCGGCGGCCGAACGGCTCGCCGAGCTCGGGCCGACGACGACGGCGCGCGCCCGACGCGACGCGATGCGGGAGGCCGTCGAGCACGCGAGCACCGTGCTCGGCAACACGCCCACGATCGCGAAGGGCAGCTACATCGATCCGCGCGTCTTCGCGGCCTACGAGCAGGGAACCACCCTGTCGCTGCGCGGGGGGCGCGAGCGGGCGCTGCTCGACCTGCTCGCCGACGGCGACGACGGCGACGGCACGGGCCGCGTCGCCTGATCCGGCGCTCAGCCCTCCCGCACCACGTCCTCGGGCGCCTTGTCGCGACGCAGGCCCCGCCACCGCGGATGCCGCGCCACGCCCGTGCTCGTCCACTCGGCGAGCTCGATCTCGCCGACGAGCTCGGGCTCGACCCAGACGGCGTCCGCGGCATCCGCGTCTGGAACCGAGACGAACGGCGACGTCTCGCGCCGCGCCCCGTCGAGCCGTTCGAGCAGCCGCTCCGACTCGAGCTCGCGCAGGCCGCTGCCGACGCGTCCGGCGTACTCGAGGCCGCGTTCGCCCGGGATGCCGACGAGCAGCGAGCGGATGCGGCCCGTGCGCGTGCCCGCGCCCTTGCGGTACCCGCCGATCACGACCTCCTGCGTGCGGGTCAGCTTGAGCTTCAGCCACGACTCGGAACGGCTCCCCGGCGTGTAGACCGAGTCCGGCCGCTTCGCGACGAGCCCCTCGAGCCCGAGCCGCCGCGCCTCCTCGAGCGCTTCGGCCGGGGTTCCATCGGCGAGCGCGGGCACCTCGACCGGCACGCCCGACCCCGGCCGCACGAGCCGCTCGAGCCGTCGCCGCCGCTCGCGGTACGGGGCATCCGTCACGTCGTCGCCCGCGATCTCGAGCACGTCGAACAGCAGCAGCCGCACCGGGGCGGATGCCGCGAGCCGGGCCACCTCGGACGCCCGGGTCAGGTTCATGCGCGACTGGAGCAGCTCGAAGCTCGGCCGCCCGTCGTCGTCGAGCGCGACGAGTTCGCCGTCGACGAGCGCGTCGCCGCGGAGCGCCCTCGGCAGGTCGGCGAGCTCGGGGTACCGCGCGGTCACGTCGTTGCCGTTGCGGCTGATCATGCGGATGCCGCCGCCGTCGGCGCGCGCGAGCACGCGGATGCCGTCCCACTTGTGCTCGAGCGCCCACTCGCCGCGGGCGACCAGCCCGAGCGTGCCCGGTGAGGCGAGCATGGGCCGCACGAGGATCGGATCGACCTCGGCCGCCGCCGGTCGAGGAGGCGCCCCGGCGCCGTCTCGAGACCCACCGCCCCCAGGTCTCGAGACGCTCGCTCCGCTCCCTCCTCGACCGGCATCCACAGCGGGCCGTTGGTCCTTCATCCGGTGCATGAGCCAGGTGCTCTTCTCGCCCTCGCCGTCGGTGCGGATCAGCGCGAGTCGCACGGCGCCCAGCGGGCCGCCCGGCCGCCCGAGCACGTCGACGATGATCTCGTCGTCGCGCCACTTCTCGATCGCGAACGTGCCCGAGTCCCAGATCGTCACCGAGCCCGCGCCGTATTCCCCCGACGGAATCGTGCCCTCGAAGCCGCCGTACTCCATCGGGTGGTCCTCGGTCTGCACGGCGAGATGGTTCACCCCGGGGTCCTCGGGCACGCCCTTCGGCACCGCCCAGCTCTTCAGCACTCCGTCGCGTTCGAGCCGGAAATCGTAGTGCAGGCGCCGCGCGTGATGCTCCTGGATCACGAACCGCGGAGCTTCCCCGGCCGGGGCGCCCCAGCTCGACTCGGGCATCGGCTCGGGTGTCGCGCCGTGCGTGCGCATCGAGAGGTAGGTCGCGAGCGGGCCGCCCCCGGCGGCGCCCGAACCGGCCAGCGCGGCCGTCGGATCGAGACCGGATGCCGCGCGCTCGAGCACCTCGTGCGCCTCGAGATGTCGCAGCCCCGGGTCTTCGAGCTCCGCCCATGTGCGCGGCGCGGCCACCGTGGGGCGGGCCCGCCCGCGCAGCGAGTACGGGGCGATCGTCGTCTTCTTGCCGTTGTTCTGGCTCCAGTCGATGAGCACCCGCCCCGATCGCACGAGTTTGCTCATGCTCGACACGATGAGGCCGGGATGGTCGGCCTCGAGGGCGCGGGCGAGTTCCCTCGCGACATCCGACACCTGCTCGGAGCTCTGCCGGCCGTCGAGCGTCGCGTAGAGGTGGATGCCCTTGCTGCCGCTCGTGACGGGAACGGGCGTCATGCCCATGCCCGCGACGAGATCGCGCACGAGGCGGGCGACCTCGGCGCACTCGGCCAGCCCCATGCCCTCGCCCGGGTCGAGGTCGAACACGATGCGATCGGGATTCGCGGGGCGCCCGTCGGCGTCGAAGCGCCACTGCGGCACGTGCACCTCGAGCGAGGCCTGCTGGGCGAGCCACACGAGCGTCGCCCGGTCGTCGGCGATCGGATACGGCTTGTCGCCGTCGGAGTGCGCGATCACCCCCCGGCGCAGCCACTCGGGCGCATGCTCGTCGAGGGTCTTCTCGAAGAAGGGCTTCTCGGGGGCGGCGGCCGTGCCGACCCCGTGCACCCAGCGCAGGCGCGTGACCGGGCGCCCGGCGACGATCGGCACCATGGCCGGCGCGATCTCGGCGTAGTACGCGATGACCTCGCCCTTGGTCATGCCCGTCTCGGGATACATGACCTTGTCGAGGTTCGTCAGCCGGAGCCTCCGGCCGTCGACCTCCACCATCTGCCGCGCGCCCTCGGCCATGCCCCCATCCTGCCCGCTCATGCCCGAGTTGCCCATCTTTGGACGAACTCGGGCGACTCGGATGCAGGGCGGTGTCGGCCGCCGGGGGTTCCCCCGGTGCGGGAAGGGGTGTTCACTGGAGGCATGCGAGCCGTCTGGAAGGGGGCGGTCACATTCGGCCTGGTCAATGTGCCCGTCAAGTTGTACAGCGCGACCGAGGATCACGACGTGTCCCTGCACCAGGTGCACGACGCCGATGGCGGACGCATCCGCTATCAGCGCATCTGCGAGATCGACGGGCAGGTCGTCGAGTACAAGAACATCGACAAGGCCTACGACGACGGCGAGCGCACCGTGGTCATCACCGACGAGGACCTCAAGTCGCTGCCCGCCGAGCGCAGCCGCGAGATCGAGGTCGTCGAGTTCGTGCCGACCGACCAGATCGATCCGATCATGTTCGACCGCAGCTACTACCTCGAGCCCGACTCCGCGTCGTCGAAGGCGTACGTCCTGCTGCGCGAGACGCTCGAGTCGACCGACCGCACGGCGATCGTGCGCATGGCCCTGCGGCAGAAGACCCGGCTCGCGGCCCTGCGCGTGCACGGCAAGGTGCTCATGGTGCAGACCCTGCTCTGGAGCGACGAGGTGCGGCAGGCCGCGTTCCCGGCGCTCGACGAGGACGTCAAGGTCACGGCGAAGGAGCTCGACCTGTCGAAGCAGCTCGTCGAGAGCCTCGTGTCCGAGTTCGAGCCCGACCAGTACGTCGACGAGTACCAGCAGGAGCTGCGCACCCTCATCGCCGCGAAGCTCGAGCAGGGCGACGCGCTCGACACCGCCTCGACGTTCGGCGAGCAGCCCGACGAGGAGGGCGGCGAGGTCATCGACCTCATGGAGGCCCTTCGCCGGTCGATCGCGACGAAGCGGGGCGGGGCGGATGCCGCGGGCGAGGGCTCCTCGTCGGCGTCGGCCTCCGCGGGGGCGAAGGAGACCACGAAGAAGTCGGGGGCGAAGAGCGGCACGTCGAAGCGCGCGTCGGCGTCGAAGGGCGCATCCTCGTCCAAGTCCGCGTCGGCGTCGAAGACCGAGAAGCCGAAGACCGAGAAGAAGACCCGCAAGGCCGCATCATGAGAACGGAGCACACCCCATGACCGATTTCGTCGACCCGCTCGAGGAGCCGCTGGACGTCGACCGCGATCCGCGCAACGGCGAGGACTTCGCCGCGCAGGACGCCGCCGCGGCGCGCTACGACGCCGAGCGCCGCGAGCACGAGAACGCGGCCGCACACGAGGCCGAGGGCGAAGCCGAATAGGCGACGCTCCCCGTAGCGGGGTCGCGCCCCGCCTCCCCAGCACGCCCGGCTCCGCGCCCCGTCAGGCCGTGGGTTCCGCTTCGGTTGCCTGCTCGGTGCCGGGCGCCCCGGCGTCGGGCTCGTCGCGTCGCCCTGAGCCCAGCGAGAGCGTCGCGAGCAGGCCGACCACGAGGAACCCGGCCGCGGTGAACGCGGCCAACCGCGTGCCGTCGCTGAACGCCTCCGCGGCGTCGGCGCCGACCTCCGCGGTCTCGGGGTTCGCCTCGAGCCCCGCGATCGCCGCGCCCGCGCTGTCGACGACGGCGGACACCGTCTGCTCGCGCTGCGCGTCGGGCAGGCCGCGCTCGTCGAGCTTGGCGTCGAGCACGTTCGCGGTGGTCGTGAAGAGCACCGTTCCGAGGATCGCGATGCCGAGCGCGGAACCGAGCTGCCGCGACGTGGACTGCGTGCCGGATCCGGCGCCGCTGTCGGCCACGGGCACATCCTGCAGCACGACCCCGGTGAGCTGCGCCGTGGCCAGGCCGACGCCGAACCCGTAGACGAACAGGGCCGGCAGCAGCCACTGCCAGGTCGCGTCGGGGCCGATGACCAGGCCGACCCACACGACGCCGACGATCTCGAGGGCGATGCCGAGCCGCACGATGAACACGGGCTGGAGACGGCCCGACATCGCGCCGGCGAACCCGCTGGCGCCGAAGGATCCGACGGCGAGGGCGAGCAGCACGAAGCCGGTCTGGAGCGCGTCGAATCCGAGCACGAACTGGAGCCAGAGCGGAAGCGAGAGGATGATGCCGAACTCGCCGAGCGAGACGATGAGGGCGGCGATGTTGCCGTTGCGGAACGACGGGATCGCGAACAGGGCGAAGGGCAGCATGGTCGACTCGCCGCGCCGCATGCGGCGCAGGCCCCAGAGGATGAAGGCGACGAGCCCGAGCGCCGCGAGCGCGAACGCGAACGGGATCGGCGACACCGTCCACGGCCATTCCCAGTCGCCGAACGCGACGCCGTCCTCGGCGAGCCACCAGCCGTAGGTGCGGCCCTCGATGAGGGCGAACACGAGCGCGCCGCTCGTGATCACCGAGAGCACGGCGCCGACGACGTCGATGCGCCGCGGCTCGCCGGGCGCACGGGACTCGTCGATCGTGAGCAGCACGCCGATGATGATGATGATCGCGAACGGGATGTTGATGCCGAACGCCCACCGCCACGAGAAGTCGGTCGTGAGCCACCCGCCGAGCAGCGGCCCGATGGCCGCCATGCCGCCGATCGTCGAACCCCAGACCGCGAAGGCGATGCCCCGCTCGCGCCCGCGGAACGTCGCGTTGATGAGCGAGAGCGTGGTGGGCAGGATCATCGCCCCGCCGATGCCCTGCACGAGGCGGGCGAGGATGAGCAGCTCTCCGGTGGTGGCGAACGCGGCCGCCACGGAGGACAGCGCGAAGACCACGACGCCGATGAGCAGCATCCGCCGTCGCCCGAATCGGTCGGCGAGCGTGCCGAACACGAGCAGGAGCGCCGCGAACACGAGCGTGTACGACTCCTGCACCCACTGCACCTGCGTGGAGGTGATGCCGAGGTCGTCGACGATCGCCGGGATCGCGACGTTCACGATCGTCGAGTCGACGATGATGAGCGACACGGCGATGCTGATGAAGACGAGGCCGAACCAGCGTCGGCGCGGTGATGCGTTCACGTGGGAACCCTATCCCCTCGCTCCGACGCTCCGGCGAAGCGGGGCGGAGCGCGCGAATCGCGCGAGTCACGCCGGACGAGACGGCGAAGCGCGCGGCATCCGACGACCGGATGCCGCGCGCTCGCGTCGTGCGGAGGCTGCGCCCTACTCGGTCGTGCAGACCTCGGTGACGGTGACCGCGGCCGCCTGGATGTCGCCGGATGCCGTCGCCTGCGCGTCGGCGTCGATCTCGGCGTCTTCGGTGGGCTCGGCCGGCAGGGTGGCCGCGTACTCCTCGGCCGCGGTGACCTTGTCTTGCAGGCCGCCGATCGCCTCACTCAGTTCGGCGTCGTCGGCGTTCTCCTCAGCGAGCTCGTCCAGCCGCTGCGAGTAGTCGTCGAGGCGCTCGAGCAGCGTCGTCTGGTCGGCGGACGCGGCGATCGCGTTCTGGGCGCCGTTGGAGATGTCGCGGACGGCGACCCGGACGACCTCGCAGTTGTCGTCGGCGGCGTTGTCCGAGCCGCTGCCGGTGGCGCAGCCCGTGAACAGCAGGGCGCCGGCGAACGCCAGCGCAGTGGTGGTGATGATCTTCTGCATGGTGGCAGATTCCCCCGAATCGTGTTTGTGACCGGAAGAGTCTAGCCGCTCACGCCGGAATCGCCCTGCCGAGGTGCGTTCGGGCCCGATGCCGGGCGGCCGAACTCCGAGCCCCCCGCGCGCCGAGACAGGCCGGCGACGTCGCAGCGAAAGCTGCCGGAGTCGCCCGAGGGCGTGAAACGAATGAGAGCGGAGACGAGGGGATTTGAACCCCTGGTCCCCTTACGGGGACTCCACCTTAGCAGGGTGGTGCACTCGGCCGGACTATGCGACGTCTCCTTGCAGCGGCGCTTGCGCGCATGCGACTGCCATCATAACCCGCGGATGCCGCGAAACACGATTCGGGCGATGCGCCCAGCCTCGACCGGTTACTGGTCTTCGAGCGTGCGGCCGGCCGAGCACCGGGTGTCGGCTGCGGTCTGCCCGGTGACGTCGCTCGGCAGCGCCTCGGCCGTGGGCGTCGGAGCCGTCGTGGCGGGCGTCTCGGCGGTCGCCGCGTCGTCGGCCGGAACGTCTTCGGCAGCGGGCTCCTCGGCCGGCGTCTCAGCCGCGTCGGGGTCGGCGGGCAGCGCCGAGGGGTCGGTCGCCGAGGCGAATGCCGCCTCGTCTGCCTCCGGGTCGAAGACGACGGGGATGTCCTGCTGCAGCGCCTGGTTCACCACGTCGGCGGAGTACGACGCCTCGACGCCGCCGTCGACCGACGAGGTCGGGTACTGGATGAACGCGATCTTCGAGAGGTCGACGTCTTTCATCGCCACCGCGATCGACACCATCGTCGTGGGGTTCACGAGCGTGTCGGAGAGCTGCATGTTCGCGAGCGCCGCCTTCGCGATGCCGAACAGGGCGACGGGGTCGGAGAGCGTGCCGCCGGTCTGCAGCTTGCGGGTCAGCGCCGAGAGGAAGACCTGCTGGTTCGAGATGCGCCCGAGGTCGGACCCGTCGCCCACGCCGTGGCGGGTTCGCAGGAACTGCAGTGCCTCCATGCCGGCGAGCTCGACGTTGCCCGCGGGCAGGTAGAGGTCGGTGTGCTCGTCTTCGATGGGTTCGGCGATGCAGACGTTGACCCCGCCCACGGCCTCGGAGAGCCCGGCCACGCCGAGGAACTGCACGACGCCCGCGAACGGGATCGTGACCCCGGTGAGCTCTTCGACGGTCTTGACCACGCAAGCCATGCCGCCGTAGTCGAGCACGGAGTTGATCTTGACCGAGGACAGCGCCGAGAGCGGTTCGCCGGCGGGGTCGTCGGGGTCGACGCACTCGGGCACGCTCACGAACATGTCGCGCGGGAAGCTGATGACCTCGACGTGCGAGTGGTCTTCGGAGATGTGCAGGAGCATCGTGACGTCGTTGAGCACGGCGGTCTCTTCGTCGGGGTCGCCGAACGCGTCGCCCTGCCCCTCGCGGCTGTCGCTGCCGATGACGAGCAGGTTCACGCCGCCGGGCATCGCGCCGATGTCGGGGACGCCGTCGAGCACGCTCGCGTTGCCGAGCGAGACGGTGGGCTGCGCGGTGTTCGCGAGATCCCACGCGGCGTAGGCCGCGACGGCCGAGCCGGAGACGAGCGCGACGGCGACGAGGGACGCGGTGATCTTCGCGATCGAACGCCACACATTGTGCGGCTTCAGCCGGCCGTGGCGGGCGATCGCGGGGTTCTTCGCGGCGGTTCGGGAACTGAACTGGCGTTCGTCGGTCACGTTCACCTCTCTCGGGGTCGTCGCGGCAGGCGCAGGGGTCGGCAGGGGGTCATCGACACGAGCGGAGGGCGTGGGATTCGAACCCACGAGACATTTCTGCCCACTGGTTTTCAAGACCAGCTCCATCGGCCGCTCGGACAGCCCTCCTTGCCGCTTCGGAACGATGGAACGTGTTCCAGGGCGGACAGGCCACGATTCTAGCCGACTCGTGTCCCGTCAAGACTGGCAGCGCACCCTGTGAACGCGCTGAGGCGCGTGCCATGGCCGAGCGGATGCCGCGGCCGCGCGGATGCCTCGGAACAGGCCCGTCATCCGTCGTTCGCGCTCGAGCAGCGGACCTCGGATGCCGGTTGGCCCGTGACATCCGGGGGCAGCACCGCGCCCGGATCGGTCGCGGCATCCGTCGCGGGATCCGATGCGGCATCCGTCGCGGCATCCGTCGCCGGCTCATCCGCATCGGGCTCGACGGGCGCGCTCGTGGGGTCGGCGTCCGTGCCGAACTCGGCGTCGGTCGTGGCATTCGGGTCGATCACGAAGGGCTCGTCGGCCTGGAGGGCCGCGTTCACGGCATCGGCGGAGTCCGAGGGCACGACCGCGCTCGAGTCCTCGGTGTAGACGGTGGGGTACTGCACGAAGACGATCTTCGAGAGGTCGATGTCCTGCACGGCGCGCGCGATCGAGATGAGCGTCGTGGGGTTCTGGAGCGCGCTCGACAGGCTCATGTTCGACAGCGCGGCCTTCGCGATGCCGTAGAGCTTCGCGGGGTCGCTCAGCGTTCCCGAGGACTGGAGCGTGCGCATGAGCGCCGAGAGGAACACCTGCTGGTTCGAGATGCGGCCCAGGTCGCTGCCGTCGCCGACGCCGTGTCGCGTGCGGAGGAACTGCAACGCCGATATGCCCGTGAGCGTATGCGTCCCGGGCGGGAGGTGGATGCCCGTGTGCTCGTCGTCGATGGCCTCGGCGACGCACACGTCGACGCCGCCCACGGCTTCGGCGAGTGCGGCCACGCCGTAGAACTCGACGATGCCGCCGACGGGGATCGTCACGCCGGTGAGCTGTTCGACGGTGGCCGCGACGCAGCCGAACCCGCCGTACGAGAGCACGGTGTTGATCTTGACCGAGGACAGCGACGAGAGCGGCTCGCCGTCGGGGTCGGCCGGGTCGGCGCATTCCGGCACCTCGACGAGCATGTCGCGCGGAAAGCTCACGACCTCGGCATGCGAGTGGTCCTGCGAGATGTGCACGAGCATCGTGACGTCGTTGAGCACCGCCGAGTCCTCTTCGGGATCGCCGAAGGCGCCGTCGGCGGTGCGCTTGTCGCTGCCGACGAGCAGGAAGTTGAGCCCGCCGTCCATCGCGCCGATATCGGGCACGCCCTCGAGCGCGTCCTCGTTGACGAGCGTGAGCGTGGGCTTCGACACGACGGTCGAAACGAGGTCGACCGCGGCGAACGCCCCCACCGCGAGCCCGCTCACGGCGACGATCGCGACGACGGCCGCCATGATCCGGCCGCCCGAGATCCACCCGCCGTGTCGCGGCATCCGCCCGTGCCGCGGGGGTGCCGACGCATCAGGCGCGAGGGGCTCGCCCGTCACGTCAGCGTCGCCCGCTTCCGGTCGATCGTCGTCTCCACCCACGGCGCCCCACCCCCGATTGCCGAGTGTATCGCTGCGCGCGGCCCGACTGCGGGAGGCGACGGAAGGAGGAGGAGAGCGCCGAACGCAGCCGACGGCGGCGGCCGAGGCGCCTGCGCGCTCAGCGCACGGTCAGGGCAGCGAGTCGAGCACGGTCGCGAGGCCGGCCTCGTCGACGGAGCCGGTGATCTCGGTCGCCGCCTCCTTGACCTCGTCGGGGGCCTGGCCCATCGCCACGGCGCGGCCGGCGGCGCCCGCCCAGGTGAACATCTCGATGTCGTTGCGGCCGTCGCCGACGGCGATCACGCGGTCGAGTTCGTGCCCCTGCCATCCGCGCACGCGTTCGAGCGCGGTGGCCTTGCTCACGCCGTCGGGGGCGATGTCGAGCCACGCGGTCCAGCCGATGGCGTAGCTGACCTGGTGCAGCCCCATGCCTGCGACGAGGTCCATGAACTCGTCGGTGCCGTGCTCGGGCGAGACCACGACGACGCGCGTCGCGCTGGGCACGAAGAGCGCCTCGAACTCGACCTGGCGAGCGGTGTCGAGGTTCCACGTGTCCATGCCCGCGGTGTAGATGCGCTCGCCGTCGGGCAGCTCGACCATGAACCGGCCGTCGGGCAGGAACGAGCTGATGCGCTCGAGCACCCCGGCCGGGTCGAAGGTCTCGATATGCGTTCGCACGTACCCGTCGGATGCCGCGTCGTCGCGCTTCATCGTCACGGCGCCGTTGGCGCACACGACGTAGTCGGGCCGCAGGTCGAGCAGGCCGAGCACCGACGCGGTTCCGGCCCAGGAGCGGCCCGTGGCGATGGTGACCTCGTGGCCGCGGTCGCGGGCGGCCGCCACCGACGAGACGACGACCGGGTCGATCGACTCGTCTTCGTGCATGATCGTGCCGTCGACGTCGAGCGCCACGAACCAGGTGTCGCGTACCGCCCCCTCCCCCGCCGATCGAGGAGCCGACGAAGGAGCCGTCTCGAGATCGCCGCCCGACCGACGGCCGATGTCGCTCATCGGGTGACGGGTTCGAGCACCTCGAGGCCGCCGAGGTACCCGCGCAGCGCCTCGGGCACGACCACCGACCCGTCGGCCCGCTGGTGCGTCTCGAGGATCGCGACGAGCCAGCGCGTGGTGGCGAGCGTGCCGTTGAGCGTGGCGACCGGCGCCGTCTTGCCCGATTCGGTGCGGTGCCGGATGTCGAGGCGGCGCGCCTGGTACGTCGTGCAGTTCGAGGTCGAGGTGAGCTCGCGGTAGGCGCCCTGCGTCGGCACCCAGGCCTCGACGTCGTACTTGCGCGCCGCGCTCGTGCCGAGGTCGCCGGCGGCGGTGTCGATGACGCGGTAGCTGAGGCCGAGGTCTTGCAGCATGCCCTCCTGCCAGCCGAGCAGGCGTTCGTGCTCGGCCTCGGCGTCGGCGGGGTCGACGTAGCTGAACATCTCGAGCTTGTTGAACTGGTGCACGCGGATGATGCCACGCGTGTCCTTGCCCGCCGAGCCGGCCTCGCGGCGGTAGCAGGTCGACCAGCCCGCGTAGCGGATGGGCCCGTTCGACACGTCGATGATCTCGTCGGCGTGGAAGCCGGCCAGCGCGACCTCGCTCGTGCCCGTGAGGTAGAGGTCGTCGGCGGGCAGGTGGTAGATCTCGTCGGCGTGCGCGCCGAGGAACCCGGTGCCCTGCATGATCTCGGGGCGCACGAGCGTCGGCGTGATGAGGGGCGTGAAGCCCGCCGCCAGCGCCCGGTCGAGGCCCATGTTCATGATCGCGAGCTCGAGGCGCGCGCCGATGCCCTTGAGGTAGTGGAAGCGGGCGCCCGCGACCTTCGCCCCGCGCTGCATGTCGATCGCGTCGAGCAGCTCGCCGATCTCGAGGTGGTCGCGCGGTTCGAAGTCGAACGTCGGCAGCTCGCCGACCTCGCGCACCAGCGCGAAGTCGTCTTCGCCGCCCGCGGGGACGCCGTCGATGACGATGTTGCCGATGCGCCGCACCGCCTCGGTGAAGGCCTCTTCGGCCACCGCCGTCTCGGCGTGCGCGGCCTTCACCCTCGCGGCGAGATCCTGCGCCTGCGCGACGAGCGCGGCCTTCTCGTCTTTCGGGGCCTTCGCGACCTGCTTGCCGAAGGCGTTCTGCTCGGCGCGCAGCGACTCGTAGGCGGAGATCGTGCTGCGGCGGCGAGCATCGAGGTCGACCGCGGCATCCACCAGGGCCGCGGACTCGCCGCGGAGGTCCTGCGAATGCTTGATCAGGTCGGGGTTCTCGCGAAGCAGTACTGGGTCGATCACGCGTGCCAGTCTAGCCGCGGGCCTCCGATGGAATACCGTTGGCTCCGTGGCGAGGGCCGAGAAGCAGCAGACGACGGATGCCTCGCCGGCGCGCCCGCGCGTCGCCGTGATCTACAACCCCTCCAAGCAGGGCGTCGACAACCTCCGCACGGCGATCACGAAGGTCGCCGAGCTGCAGGGGTACGACGACCCGATCTGGATCGAGACGACGGTCGAGGATCCGGGCAAGGGCATGGCGCTCGAGGCCCGCGAGTCCGACGTCGACCTCGTGATCGCGGCGGGCGGCGACGGCACCGTGCGCTCGGTCGCGGCGGGGCTGCGCTCGAGCGGCCTGCCCATGGGCATCGTGCCGATCGGCACGGGCAACCTCTTCGCCCGCAACCTCGGCATCCCGGTCAACGACCTGGGCGACGCCGCCGTGCTCGCCTTCTCGGGCACGGACCGCGCCGTCGACGTGGTCGTCGCCGACGTCACCCGACCCAACGGCGACGCCGAGAGCCACACCTCGCTCGTGATGTCGGGCATCGGCATCGACGCGACCATGATCTCGAGCACGAACGCCGACCTGAAGAAGCGCGTCGGATGGCTCGCCTACGTCGACGCCGGGCTGCGTGCGCTCCCAGCCTCGAAGCCCTACCGCGCCTACTACCGCACCGACGCCGGACGCCTGCACCGTTCGCGGGTCTCGAGCATCCTCGTCGCGAACCTCGGCTACCTGCCGGGCAACATCGAGCTCATCCCCGACGCCCGGCCCGACGACGGCCGCCTCGACATGGTCGTGCTCCAGCCCCGCAACGTGCTCGGCTGGATCTTCATCTGGCGCAAGATCACGTGGGAGAACCCCGTGCTGCGCAAGTCCGCCATCGGGCGCCAGATCATCGACCTCACCGGCGGCAGCCGGCGTCGCGAGATCATCTACTCGCGCGGCCGCTCGGTCGACATCGAGATCGGCGAGGGCGCCGAGGAGTTCGAGGTCGACGGCGACGAGTTCGGCACCGTGGTCTCGGCGCGGTTCACGGTCGACCCGGCCGCGCTCATCGTGCGCGTGCCGTCGGACGACTGAGCTGCGGCCGGCGCGGCGCCTCTCGGCCAGAAGCACCACACGAACACCAGCGCGAGGGCGGATGCCGCGGCGAGCACTCCGAGCGTCGGCGCGGCGGCCCATCCGAAGTTCAGCCAGGCGTAGACCTCGGCCGACTCGCGGAAGAGCTCGTTGGACTCCTCGGCGGTCATCGCCTGGCTCTGACGGCGGTTGATCTCCTCCGACGCCGCGGCGAGCACCCGCCAGACGCCCTGCAGTGCCAGGATCGAGCCGACGAACGTGGCGGCCAACGCGATGACGGCAGGGGTGCGGACCCCGGATCGACGCGTCACGATCGAGCGCCCCGCCCGGCCTGCACGGCCCAGAGCCCGAGCACCAGCACCGTGCCGAGCGCGCCCGACATCATGAGGCCGCTCGCGAGCGACTGGAGCGAGTTGTACATGGCCTGCTGCTCGACGCCGAGCGAGACCATGCCGCTCATCTGGTCGAGGTTGACGGTCCAGTAGAGCCACAGCCCGAAGAGCACGAACGCGATGCTCGCAGCGAGCGACACCCAGTAGCGGAGCGACGGATGCCGCACGAAGGGGCTCTCCGACTCGGGCTCGGGCTCGACGACGAACCCGCCAGAGGAGGCGTGCATGCCTGATTCGGCATGTTCGGCGGCGGTCCTCGGCGGCGGCGGGCCGATGAAGACGCCCGGACGCGTGCCGACCGGGTCGGGCTCGCCGACCGGACGCGGCGCGCGAACGGCACCCGTGTCCGGCCCGAAGTAGGCCAGCAGGGCGGCCGCATGGTCGTCGGTCTGCGCCTCTTCGACGACGGCGGCGCCAGCGGCGGGATGCAGCGCCGCGGGTTCGGCCTCCGCGGGGGCGGGTGCACCGATGAGGGGGCGACTGCCCGCGACCGGGTGCGGGTCGCGGGCGACGCCGTCGCTGACGCTCGCCGCGGCATCCGGTACATACCCGCGCTGGAATCTGGGATCGAACCTCGGGTCGGTGCCCCGCGCAGCCTCGTTGCTCATCGCGTGTCCTTCGGTCTCAGTGGCGCCCGTGCCGGTCGATCATCGCGTCGCTGGAGCGCTCTGCGTCAGTCGGGCTCGCCGCTGAGCAGCCCCCGCAGCCAGTCGCGCGCCTCGATGAAGATCTCGTCATCGTACTTCGCGTGGTATTCGATCTCCTGCTGGTCGGCACGCGGGTACGAGCCGAGGAAGATCACCTTCGGACTCGTGCGGCGCAGGCCGAGCAGGGCGTCGGCGACCCGCTCGTCGGAGACGTGCCCGTCGAGGTCGACCACGAACCGGTACCGGCCGAGGGCGTCGCCGATGGGCCGCGACTCGAGCAGCGACAGGTTCACCCCTCGCGTCGAGAACTGCTCGAGCATCGCGAGCAGGGCGCCGGGCTCGTCGCTCGGCAGCTCGACGATGAGGCTCGTCTTGTCGGCGCCCGTGGGCTCGGGCAGGGCCCGCGATCGCGATACGAGCACGAAGCGGGTCACGGCGTTCGGGTTGTCGCCGAGGTCGCGGGCGAGCACCTCGACGTCGTAGTGGTCGACGATGCCCGGCGGTGCGACGGCCGCGTCGGCCGGGCTGCCCGCCTCGAGCAGCGCGGCGGCCGCCTGCACGTTGCTCGACGACGGGATGTGGCCGTGCGCCGGCAGGTTGCGCTCGAGCCAGCCGCGCGACTGCGCGTACGCGACCGGATGCGCGTTGACCACGCGCACCTCGTCGAGACGGGTGCCCGGCCTCGCGACGAGCACGAAGTTCACGGGCACGAGCACCTCGGAGACGATGCGGAGCCCCGGCACCGTGGCGAGCGCGTCCTGCGTGGCGGAGACGCCGCCCTCGATCGAGTTCTCGATCGCGATCATCGCCGCGATCGAACGCCCGCTCGTGACGTCGGCCAGCGCCTCGCCGACGTTGTTGACCGACCGCCAGGCCTTGCCCGCGGCCTCGGGCACCTGCTTCAGGGCCGCCTCGGTGAACGTGCCGGCCGGCCCGAGGTACGAGTACGTCTCGTCGGGGGTGGCTGCGGCATCCGTCATGCGCCAAGCCTAGCCATCGCGCCGTCCGCCCATGCGCGATGAGCGAGTTGCCCGAATCTGTACAGAAGCGGGCGACTCGGAATGGCGCATGGCCTAGCGTCGAGAGCGTCCGCATGCGCGAACCGCGAGACGGTGCGATCCGTGAGAACGTGCGAACCGTGAGGACGTGCGAACCGTGAGAACGTGCGAACCGTGAGAACGTGCGAACCGTGAGGAGGACGCGATGACCACGACCCTCGAGACCCAGACCAACGGCCGGACGGTGCCGAGCGACGCCGAACGACTGACGGCCCTCCGGCGCATGAAGCGGCTCGCGACCGGCCTGCTCGTCGTCGCCGCCGCGGTCTTCGCCGTGTCGTTCGCGCTCCAGGACGAGATCCCGTGGCTGGCGTACGTGCGCGCCGCCGCCGAGGGCGCGATGGTCGGCGCGATCGCCGACTGGTTCGCGGTCACCGCGCTGTTCCGGCATCCGCTCGGGCTGCCGATCCCCCACACGGCGATCATCCCGACGCGCAAGAACGAGATCGGCGCGAGCCTCGGCGCGTTCGTCGAGCACGAGTTCCTCTCCGACGATGTCGTGCTCGGCAAGCTGCGCTCGATCGGCATCTCCCACCGCCTCGGCGGCTGGCTGGCGACCCCCGCCAACGCCGAACGGCTGACGGCCGAGGCATCCGTCGCCGGACGCGGCCTGCTCGCGCTGCTCGGCGACGACGACGTCGAGGACGTCATCGAACGGCTCGCCCGCCGCCACCTCTTCGAACCCGAGTGGGCGCCGTCGATCGGGCGGGTCGGCGCACGGCTCGTGGCCGCCGACCAGCAGCGCGCCGCGGTGGACGCGCTCCTCGCGAAGGCCGAGGACTGGCTCGAGGCGCACCCCGAGGCGTTCGGGAGCATGGTCTCGGACCGGCTCCCCCGATGGGTGCCGGGCTTCGTCGACCGGTTCGTCGACGACCGGGCGTCGCGGGAGGTGCTCGCGTTCGTGCGCGCGGTGCAGGCCGACCCGCGGCATCCGCTCCGCGAGGCGATCGACCGCTACCTCGCCGACCTCGCCGACGCGCTGCAGCACGACCCGACCACCATCGCCCGGGTCGAGACGCTCAAGGCCGAACTGCTCGCGAGCCCCCGCCTGCGGGAGTTCGCGGGCGAGGCGTGGGCGAACGTCAAGGAGACCCTCGAGGCGGCCCTCGCCGACCCGTCGAGCGACCTGCGTACCAGCCTCCGATCGGCGGTGATCGAGGTCGGCACGCGCCTCGAGTCCGACGAGATGCTCGCCGCCAAGGTCGACGACTGGGCGACGGATGCCGCGGCCTACGTGGTGCGCACCTACCGCCACGAGGTGGCCGGCGTCATCACCGAGACCGTCGAGCGGTGGGATGCCGCAGAGACGACGCGCAAGCTCGAGCTCCAGGTCGGGCGCGACCTGCAGTTCATCCGCATCAACGGCACCGTGGTGGGCGCGCTGGCGGGCGTGGCGATCTACACGCTCGCGACGGGACTGCACGCCCTCTTCTGACGGACGACCCGTGACGGGCGCGCCTCGCACTGCCAGACTTGAGCCATGCATGAACGCGCGGGAACCCCGGCCACCGAGTCCGACCTCATCGACGTCGAAGCGCTCGTCAGGGCGTACTACGAGCAGACACCGGATGCCTCGGTGCCCGAGCAGCGCGTCGCGTTCGGCACCTCGGGCCACCGGGGCTCCTCGTTCTCGACGAGCTTCAACGAGCACCACATCCTCGCGATCACGCAGGCGATCGTCGAGTACCGCACGGCGCAGGGCATCACGGGGCCGCTGTTCATCGGCTCCGACACGCACGCGCTGAGCGCGCCCGCGCAGACGACCGCGCTCGACGTGCTCGTGGGCAACGGGGTGCGCGTGCTCGTCGACGAGTTCGACGACTACGTGCCGACGCCCGCCCTCTCGCACGCGATCCTCTCGTGGAACAACGATCCCGAACGTCGGGCCGAGGGCGAGGCCGACGGCATCGTCATCACGCCCTCGCACAACCCGCCCCAGGACGGCGGTTTCAAGTACAACCCGCCGCACGGCGGCCCGGCCGACTCCGACGCGACCTCGTGGATCGCCGCGCGCGCGAACGAGCTCATCGCGGGCGGGCTCCGCGACGTGAAGCAGGCCGAGCCGAGCGCGGTCGAGACGTACGACTTCCGCACGGCGTACGTCGCCGACCTGGCGAACATCATCGACTTCGACGCGATCCGCTCGGCGGGCGTGAAGATCGGCGCCGACCCGCTGGGCGGGGCATCCGTCAACTACTGGGCGGCGATCCGCGACACGTACGGTCTCGACCTGACCGTCGTGAACGAGCGCGTCGACCCGGCGTGGGCGTTCATGACGCTCGACTGGGACGGCAAGATCCGCATGGACCCGTCGTCGCCGAGCGCCATGGCCTCTGTGCTCTCGCACGAGGGCTACGACATCCTCACGGGCAACGACGCCGACGCCGACCGCCACGGCATCGTCACGCCCGACGGCGGCCTGATGAACCCGAACCACTACCTCGCGGTCGCGATCGAGTACCTCTTCGCGCACCGCCCCGAATGGCGAGCGGATGCCGCGATCGGCAAGACCCTCGTGTCGAGCTCGATGATCGACCGCGTCGCCGCGGCGCTCGACCGCCGCCTCTGGGAGGTGCCCGTCGGCTTCAAGTGGTTCGTGCCCGGCCTCATCGACGGGTCGGTCGGCTTCGGCGGCGAGGAGAGCGCCGGCGCGTCGTTCCTGCGCTTCGACGGCACGGCCTGGACCACCGACAAGGACGGCATCCTGCTCTGCCTGCTCGCGTCGGAGATCCGCGCGGTCACGGGCAAGTCGCCGTCGGCGCTCTACGGCGAACTCGTCGAGCGGTTCGGCGACCCCGCCTACGAGCGCAAGGATGCCGCGGCCACCCCCGCGCAGAAGGCCGCCCTCGGCAAGCTCACGGGCGACGCGATCAGCGCGACCGAGCTCGCGGGCCAGCCCATCACCGCGAAGCTCTCGCACGCGCCGGGCAACGACGCGGCCATCGGCGGCGTCAAGGTCGAGACGGCCGACGCCTGGTTCGCGGCACGGCCGAGCGGCACCGAGAACGTCTACAAGATCTACGCCGAGTCGTTCAAGGGCGCCGAACACCTCGCGCAGGTGCAGGAGGAGGCCAAGCGCGTCGTCGACGCGGCGCTCGGCGGGGAGTAGGGCTCGACCGCCGCCGGTCGAGGAGGGAGCGCCAGCGACCGTCTCGAGACCAACGACGGCAAGGTCTCGAGACGCTTCGCTCCTCGACCAGCGCAGGGTCTCGAGACGCTTCGCTCCTCGACCGGCGAGGCGAGGCGACGACTAGTGGATCGAGAAGTACGACACGGAACCGCCGCCAGAGGCGAGGGCCTCGTCGACGTCCCAGTAGTCGATGTCCTTGGTGTGGCCGCCGACCCAGACCTTCGAGCCCGACGCCGTGTGCTCCACGCGCGTGACGACGGCCGTGTGGTCGCGGTCGCCCGAGTCATCCCAGTCGAACTGGGCGATGTCGCCGACCTTGACCTGGCCGCGCTGGGAGTCGTCGAGGTATGTGGCACGTGCCGGCTGCCCGAGCAGGTAGTCGCGGAGGGCGGTCGAGCTCGACCAGCTCGAGGACATGGTGCCCGTGCCGGCGTCGTAGAACCAGCCGCCGTCCATGGCCCAACCGCGGGCGATGAGCGACTGGCTCGCGAAGTTCGCGCAGTCGACGCCCGAGAACACCGGGTACTGCGCGGAGTTGTAGTTGCTCCAGTACGCCAGCACGTACTGCACCTGCGCGTCGATGCGGGGGTCGCTCGTGTACGTGAACGTCAGCGGCTCGGCGGGCTTCTCGGCGACGGCCGCCGTCGCGCCCGCCTCGCCGTCGTCGGAGACCGATGACGAGATCAGGGACGCCACGGTGGACGCGGGCGCCTCGGTGGTGACGACCTCGACCGGGTCGCCGTCGGCGGCCGTCATCGTCACGTCGACGGCGGCACCGGCCGACGCCTCGGTGACGGCGGGCACCTGGAACGTGATCTCGGTCTCGTCGGCCGCGATGATCGTCGCCGGGGTGGAACCGACCGTCACGGCGGCCACCTCGTCGAGCGAGCGGCCCTTCACCGTCACCTGGGTTCCGCCGGTGAACGGCGCTGCGGCCGTCGACAGCCGGCTCGTGATGGCCGGTTCCGCCGCGGTCTCGACCGCGGGTGCGATGGAGTCGTACTCCGCCGCCGCCGAGGTCGCGGCCGAGATGGCGTCGCGGCTCGCGGCGTCGAGTTCTGCCGGATCGCCGTGCGCGGACGTCTCGTCGGCGTTCGCGTCGCTCGGGATGATCGCGCCGAACGCGCTGAGCCCGAGGAACGCGGCCGCGGATCCGAGTGCGGCGGTGCGGCGCACGGCGCTCCCGGCCGCCTTGCCGCCGAACTTCCCGGCGGGCTTGCCGGCCGCGGCGCGGCGATTGCGCACCCGCTCGGCGCGGTGGCGGGGCTGCGATCCGCGGGGAGCGGAATCGATCGTGCGCGCGGCATCCGCTTCGGGACCTGCGGATGCCGCGGGCACGACGGCCTCGGTCCACTCGGCGTCGGCGGCATCCGCCCCGGGCGCGGTGGACTCGGTCTGGCTGACGACGGCCGACTCGACAGCGGTCGACGCGACAGCGGTCGACTCGACAGCGGTCGTCTCGATAGCCGTCGTCTCGACAGCGGTCGTCTCGAGCACGGCGCCGCCGTCGGCGCGCGACGAGCGCGATCGGCGTCGACGCTTGGAGGATTCTCGGGTGCGGGCGGTCCCGTCGGGGTCGGTTTCGAGGGCGGGGGCCTGGAAGGTGGCGCGACGGAGGGCGGGGAGATCGGAGGGAGAGAGCAAACCGGGACGTTTCGGGTCGGCGGAAAGGGGGGACCCCCAGACCAACACGCGAGTTTGTGAGGATCCCTCTTGAACGCTGGGAGAGCCCTATGAGAGCGCGTTCACGCGACCCGGCGACGCCGCTCGGGACCGACCATGAGCCGCAGGCCCGCGACCGCGAGCGGCACGAGCACGAGCAGCGCGACCGCGTTGACCCCCGCGAACCCGAACGCGCCGAGCACCACGCCCGAGAGCGCCGCCGACACCGCGGCCGCGAGGTTCATCGAGGCATCCGTCGCCCCCTGGAGGGGCACGCGCAGGCGGGCGTCGACCGAGGTCGTCACGAGCGTCGACCCGCCGATCATGCCCGCCGACCAGCCGAGGCCGAGCAGCCCGAGGGCGAGCGACACGAGCAGCATGTCGTCGCCCGGCGCGAGGATCCCGATCACGGCCGCGAGCACGAGGATGGCGGCGCCCATGAGGATCACCCGAACGGATCCGATGCGGTCGACCAGCCAGCCCATGACCGGGCTCGCCCCGTACATGCCCAGGATGTGGATGCTGATCACGAGCCCGACGAGGCTGAGCGACAGCCCGTGCTCGGTCATGTGCACGGGCGTCATCACCATCACGCCGACCATGACGGTGTGCGAGCACACGATCGCGAGGATCGCGAACAGCGCCCGCGGCTGCTTGACGGCGAGGCGGAGCGCCATCAGGGAGCCGACGGATGCCGCGGGCGCGGCGCCCGTCGCATCGACGACGTCGACCGCCTCGACCGGGGCGTCGTCGGCGGTTGCGCCAGCGCCGGCGTCGCCGCCGCCCCGGGGGCCATCGGCGGCCGCAGCGCCGGCCCCGCCGGCATCCGTCGCGAGCACGCCGGCCCGCGGTATCCGGAGCAGGGTCGCGACCAGGATCGTCGAGACGGCGAACGCGAATGCCGAGAAGACGAACGGGCCGACGAGGTGCGGCAGGCCGAGCGCCGTGCCGACGCGGTCGCCGGACTCCGAGAGCAGGGGGCCCGCGACCGACCCGATGGTGGTCGCCCAGAGCACGAGGGACATCGAGCGCGCCTCGAATCCGGGCGAGGCCACCTCGGTCGCGGCGAACCGCGCCTGCAGTCCGGCCGCGGATCCGGCGCCGAACGCCGCCAGCCCGAGGAAGACGAGCGGAGCCCATCCGCTCGTGGCCGCCGCGATCACGAGCAGCGCCCCGACCACCGCGAGGGCGTAGCCGACGGCGAGGGCGACGTGCCGCCCGGAGCGCACGGCGAGCTTGGCCAGCGGGATCGCGACGATCGCGGCGCCGAGCACGCTCGAGGACTGGGCGAGCCCGCCCATGGCGACGACCCCGGTGAGGTCGGCGACGAGGATCGCCGCGAGCGCCATGCCGGACGCGACCCCGACGCCGGCGAGCAGCTGGTTGACGATGAGGATGCCGAGCGCGAGGCCGCGCCGCGGCTCGCGCGCGGGCCGGGGCGTTCGGGCGCCGGCGGGTCGGGGCATCCGCTCGCTCATCGGCGACCGGCCGGCGAGGACGCGCGCATCACTGCGTGCCCAGCGGCACGCTCGGCAGGCCGAAGAACTCCTCGAGCGTGGTGAAGCCGGTGTCGTGCATGCGGGTCGCGAGCTCGACGCCGATGTAGCGGTAGTGCCAGGCCTCGTGCGGGTAGCCGGTGACGTCGACCTTGTCGGCCGGGTAGCGCAGCAGGAACCCGAAGCGGTAGGCGTTGGCGCGCAGCCATTCGCCCTCGGGGCTGTCTTCGAGGCACTCGAACGTGCAGCCGCCCTCGGAACCGATGTCGATCGCGAGCCCGGTCTGGTGCTCGCTCGCTCCGGGCGGGGCCGTGGTCGGGTCGCTGCCGTCGCCGTAGAGGTCGACCTGCGTCGAGTAGCTGCGGAACGCGCTGTTCGAGGCGAGGTACAGGTCGGCCTCGTCGGCCGCGGCCTGGAACATCGCGACGACCGCGTCGGACGCCTCCTGCCGCATGACCGGCTCCCAGGTGTGGGCCACGGGCACGTCGACGAGGTCGTCGGGTTCGTAGTCCTGCGGGTTCAGCGGGCGGAGCTTGTTGACGACCACCCAGATGCTCGCGGGGTCGTCGATCGAGCGCGCCGACTTGTCGAACGTGTCGACCGGCGCGGGGGCGCCGGAGGCGGTGGGCTCCTCGCGCGGCGGCGTGGTCGCCTCGCCGGCGGCATCGGTCGTCGCGGCGGTCGGGGAGGTTCCGGATGCCGCGGGGCCGGCCGCGCCCGTGACCGCGCCGACCACGACGGCGGCGACCGCGACGAGTGCGAGGCTCAGCGCCCCGGCCACCTGGAGGCGGCGGCGCTGCACGCCCTCGGAGAGGGGTTGACGGTCGTCTGCGGGCACCGCACGAGTCTACGCGGCGTCTCCTCGCCGACGCCGAAACCCCCATCGCATGGTCACGCTTGGGTAACGAACGATCCGAATGAGAGCGCTCTCTTGACAACGGTGAGAGCGCTCTCGTAGAGTCGGGGCTGCATCGTGAGAGCGCTCTCACCACAGCCGCGACGCGGGACTCGATCCTGCCGCCGGGGCCGGTCGGGACGTGTCCTCACGTGACCATTCCGATACCCAACACACGCACAAAGGAGTGACCGTGAAGCTTTCACGACGCACCAGGGCGATCGCAGCCGTCGCCGGCGCAGCATCCATCGCCATCATCGCCGCAGGTTGCGCGCCGTCGTCCGACTCGGGCTCGAGCGACGACCCGATCGAACTGACGGTCGCCACGTTCAACGACTTCGGCTACACCGACGAGCTCCTCCAGGAGTACATGGACGCCAACCCGAACGTGAAGGTCGTGCAGAACGTCGCCGCGACCTCGAACGACGCGCGCGCCAACTACTTCCAGAAGCTCGGCAAGAAGGGCCTCGCCGACGTCGAGGCCATCGAGGTCGACTGGCTGCCCGAGGTCATGCAGTACTCCGACCTGCTCGCCCCCGTCTCCGACGACCTCAAGGACCGCTGGCTCGACTGGAAGACCGAGGCCGCGACCGATGCCGACGGCAACCTCATCGGCTACGGCACCGACATCGGCCCCGAGGGCGTCTGCTACCGCTCCGACCTGTTCGCCGCGGCCGGTCTCCCGACCGACCGCGCCGAGGTCGCCGCGCTGCTCGACGGCGACTGGGCCAAGTACTTCGAGATCGGCGACCAGTACACCGCGGCGACCGGCAAGGCGTTCTTCGACTCGGCCGGCGGCACCTACCAGGGCATGATCAACCAGGTCGACGCGGCCTACGAGGACCCCGACTCGGGCGACATCACCGCGACCGAGAACGCCGACGTCGAGGACATCTACAACCAGGTCCTCGACGCGAGCGCGACGCAGTCCGCACACCTCGGCCAGTGGAGCGACGACTGGTTCGCCGGCCTCTCGAACGGCGCCTTCGCGACCATGCTGTGCCCGGGCTGGATGCTCGGCGTCATCTCGGGCAACGCGCCCGACGTCACCGGCTGGGACATCGCGGACACCTTCCCGAACGGCGGCGGCAACTGGGGCGGTTCGTACCTGACCGTCCCCGCCAACGGCGCGCACGTCGAGGCGGCGCAGGACCTCGCCGACTGGCTGACCGCTCCCGAGCAGCAGATCAAGGCGTTCGCGAACGCGGGCACCTTCCCGAGCCAGAACGACGCGTACAGCGACGACACCCTCACCGGTGCGACGAACGAGTACTTCAACAACGCGCCGACCGGTGAGATCCTCACGAACCGGGCCAACGCCGTGACGGTGGCCCCCTTCAAGGGCGAGTTCTACTTCCAGATCAACGACGCGATGCAGCAGGCCCTGACGCGTGTCGAAGACGGAACGCAGGACAAGGCGACCTCATGGGACCAGTGGGTCTCCGAGGTCGACGCGATCGGCTGACCCGGCCCGCATCGAACGTGGCGGGCCGGGCACGTCCCGGCCCGCCACTCCCGAACCAGCCCTGCACCGAACCGAAGGAACCACCGTGACCTCGACACAGACGGCGAAGCCGGCCGCCGCGAGCCGCCCCGAGCAGCCACGGCCCGACCGTTCGCGCACGCCCCGCCGCATCGCCTTCGGGCACAAGCTGAGCCGGTGGGACCTCAAGCTCTCCCCCTACCTCTACATCTCCCCCTTCTTCATCCTCTTCGCGATCACCGGGCTCTTCCCGATCGCGTACACCGCGGTCATCTCCTTCATGGACTGGGACCTGGTGCGCAACAGCGGTACCTTCATCGGCCTCGACCAGTACGTCTACGTGCTCAGCCAGCCGAAGTTCTGGATCGCCCTCCGCAACACCTTCAGCATCTTCCTGCTGTCGAGCGTGCCCCAGCTGATCCTCGCGATCTTCATCGCGACGATGCTCGACCAGAACATCCGCGCGAAGACCTTCTGGCGCATGGGCGTGCTCGTGCCCTACGTCATGGCCCCCGTCGCCGTCGCCCTCATCTTCAGCAACCTGTTCGGCGACAAGTACGGCCTCATCAACACGCTGATCGGCAACATCGGCATCCCGCCGATCCAGTGGCACAGCAACGCGTTCGCGAGCCACATCGCCATCGCCACCATGGTCAACTTCCGCTGGACGGGCTACAACACCCTCATCCTGCTGGCCGCGATGCAGGCCATCCCGCGCGACTACTACGAGGCCGCCGCCATCGACGGCGCGAGCAAGTTCCGCCAGTTCACCGCGATCACCGTGCCGAGCCTGCGCCCCACCCTGATCTTCGTGATCATCACCTCGACCATCGGCGGGCTCCAGATCTTCGACGAGCCGCGCATGTACGACCAGTACGGCACCGGCGGCGCCAACTCCCAATGGCTGACGATCACGCTGTACCTCTACGACATCGGCTGGGGGCAGTGGAACTTCGGCCGAGCCGCGGCGCTGGCCTGGATCCTCTTCCTCATCATCCTCGCCATCGGCGTGCTCAACCTGCTCGTGACCGGCCGCCTCGTGCGCAACGAGGGCTCCCGCGACGGGCTCTCCCGGCGCGCACGCCGGGCGGCCGCCGACGCCGCACGCCACGAGCTCGAGCAGCGCGCCGGCACGAACGGCGCACCCGCCCGGTCGGGCGCCGCGCCCGCGACATCCGCCGACGACCAGACCACGGAGGCAGCCCGATGACCGCCACGCAGACCACGAGCCTCGACACGGTCGCCTCGGTGACCGCGAACGCCGCCGACCCGAAGCGCCGTCTGCGCTCGCGCCCCGTGCGCGGCTCGCGCCCCGGCTGGTTCGTGTACTCGGCGCTCGCGATCGTGCTCGCCTCCGCGATCTTCCCGTTCTACTGGTCGCTCCTGATCGGCTCCGGCGACGCCGGCACCATCCGCGACCCGAACATGTCGTGGCTGCCCGGCGGCAACTTCATCGAGAACGCCCTGACCGTCGTCAACGACCCCGCCGTCAACTTCTGGCGTGCGCTCTGGAACTCGATCTTCAGCTCGGCCGTCATCGCCCTGTCGGTCGTGTTCTTCTCGACGCTCGCCGGATGGGCGTTCGCCAAGCTGAAGTTCCGCGGCGGCAAGTGGCTGCTCGTCTTCGTCGTCGCCACCATGGCCGTGCCAATGCAGCTCGGCGTCGTGCCGCTGTACATCCTGTTCGCCGACCTCGGCTGGACCGGCAACATCGGCGCCATCATCATCCCCGCGCTCGTCACCGCGTTCGGCGTCTTCTGGATGACGCAGTACATCCAGCAGTCGGTGCCCGACGAGCTCCTCGAGGCCGCCCGCGTCGACGGGGCCAACTCGTTCCGCACCTTCCTGACCGTCGGCCTCCCGGCCGCGCGGCCCGCCGCGGCGATGCTCGGCCTCTTCACCTTCGTCTCGGCCTGGAACAACTTCTTCTGGCCGTTCATCGTGCTCGACCGCAGCGACCCCACGCTGCCCGTCGCGCTCTCGCTCCTGCAGTCGAACCACTTCGTCGACTACTCGATCGTGCTCGCCGGCGTGCTGCTGTCGACCATCCCCCTGCTCATCCTCTTCTTCTTCGCGGGCAAGCAGCTCGTGAGCGGCATCATGGCTGGAGCCGTGAAGGGATGACCATCGAACTCCGAGAGGACCTCACCGCTGTGAACCACGCTGCAGCCGCCCGCCCGTTCCCCGCCGACTTCCTGTTCGGCGCGGCGACCGCCGCCTACCAGATCGAGGGCGCCGCCCACGAGGACGGCCGCACCGACTCCATCTGGGACGCGTTCAGCCGCGTCCCCGGCGCGGTCATCAACGCCGACAACGGCGACGTCGCATGCGACCACTACCACCGCTACGTCGACGACGTCGCGCTCATGAAGCGCATCGGCCTCCAGACCTACCGGTTCTCGACGTCGTGGGCACGCGTTCGGCCCGACGGCGGCGCGGTCAACGTCAAGGGCGTCGACTTCTACTCGCGCCTCGTCGACGAGCTGCTCGGCGCCGGCATCAAGCCGTGGCTCACGCTCTACCACTGGGACCTTCCGCAGGCGCTCGAAGAGAAGGGCGGCTGGGCCTCGCGCGACACGGCCGAGCTCTTCCGCGACTACGCGCTCACGATGCACGACGCCCTCGGCGACCGCGTCGACGTGTGGACCACGCTCAACGAGCCCTGGTGCTCCTCGTTCCTCAGCTACACGGCGGGCGCCCACGCCCCGGGCCGTCAGAGCGTGGCCGACGGCATCGCGGCGGGCCACCACCTCATGCTCGCCCACGGCCTCGCCGTGCAGGCGCTGCGCGAGCGCGACCCCGAGCTCCAGCTCGGCGTCACGCTGAACCTCGCGCCCGTGCACGCCGTCGACCCGGCCGACCCGGCCGACGTCGACGCGGCGCGGCGCATCGACGGCCAGTTCAACCGCTTCTTCCTGGACCCGATCTTCCGCGGCGAATACTCCACCGACCTGGTCGAGGACCTCGGCCCGCTCGGGCTCGACGAGGTCGTGCAGCCCGGCGACCTCGAGATCATCTCGACGCCCATCGACACGCTCGGCGTGAACTACTACCACGGCGAGTACGTGAGCGGCCACGCTCCCGAGCAGGTGCGCGAGGGCACGGCGCCGACCGACCGCGGGACGAGCTCGCCGTTCCCCGCGGCCGAGAACGTGCACTGGCACCCGCAGGACCTCCCGATCACCGCCATGGACTGGGAGGTCGAGCCCGACGGCCTGCGCCGACTGCTCAAGCGCGTCCACGAGGAGTACACGGATGCCGCGGGCGTGCGCCTCTACGTGACCGAGAACGGCGCCGCCTACGACGACGAGGTCGCCGACGACGGCATCGTGCACGACGCCGAGCGCGCCGAGTTCCTGCGCGGCCATCTCGGCGCGATCCTCGACGCCGTCGACGAGGGCGTGCCCGTGCACGGCTACTTCTACTGGTCGCTCATGGACAACTACGAGTGGGCCTGGGGCTACGACAAGCGCTTCGGCATCGTGCGCGTCGACTACGAGACGCAGGAGCGCACCCTCAAGGAGAGCGGACGCTCGTACTCGAAGATCATCGAGGGCAGGTCGCTTCCGGCGAGCTGACTCCACCGACCCGGCGCGTCCGGCTCCCGTCCACCCGGTCGGAAGCGGGACGGCCGAGCCGACGACGCGCAATAGACTGACCGGATGCAGGGGGGTGACGACATGAAGACCCGGCCCGCAGCACCGACCCTCGAAGAGGTCGCCCGCGAGGCGAGCGTCTCCCGTGCCACCGTGAGCCGGGTCGTGAACGGCTCCCCCAAGGTCCGCCCCGACGTCGTCACCGCGGTCAACGCCGCGATCGAGAAGCTCAACTACGTGCCGAACCGCGCCGCCCGCTCGCTCGCGAGCCGCACCTCTGGCGCCATCGCGCTGATCGTGCCCGAAGACACCGCGTTCTTCTTCGGCGACCCGTACTTCGCGGCGATCGTGCAGGGCATCACCCGCCGGCTCGACGAGAGCGACTACCTGCTCAACCTGCTCGTCGCATCGACCGACCCCGGCCACAAGACGGTGCGCTACCTGCGCTCGGGCGTGGTCGACGGCGCCCTCGTCATCTCGCACCACGAGGGCGACGACCTGCAGCACGAGGCCGGCATGCTGCTCCCCCTCGTCTACGGCGGCCGCCCGTCGCAGCCCGGCGACCACTTCTTCGTCGACGTCGACAACGTCGAGGGCGGCTCGATCGGCACCCAGCACCTCATCGACGGCGGGCGCCGCCGCATCGGCACGGTGACCGGCCCGCTCGACATGCCCGCGAGCGTCGACCGCCTCGAGGGCTACCGCCGGGCGCTGGGCTCGGCGGGCCTGTCCGCCGACGCCGTCGAGTCGGCGGACTTCACCGCGGCCGGCGCGGTCGCGGCCACGAGACGCCTGCTCGACCGCGTGCCCGACCTCGACGGCATCTTCGTCGCGAGCGACATCATGGCCACCGGCGCGCTCTCGGTGCTGCGCGAGCGCGGCCGCAGCGTGCCCGGCGACGTCGCTGTCGTCGGATTCGACGACAGCCCCGCCGCGACGGCGTCGGCGATCCCGCTCACCACGGTTCGACAGCCCTCCGAGCAGATGGGCTTCGAGATGGCCGACCTCCTGCTCCGCCATCTGGCGGGCGAGACCGTGCCGAAGCGCAGCATCATGCCGACGCATCTCGTGCGTCGGGCCTCCGCCTGAGCTCAGGTCTTGTCGAGGTCGATCGCGTGCATCGAGCCCGTGGTCGTCGGCTCGACCGGCGACCCCGCGAGGCGGGCCGCACGGTGCGCGACCTCGTCGATCTCGAGCTCGGGGGCGCCGTCGGCCGCGTCGCCGCCCCGTGAGCCGTCAGGCCCGACCGCCGCCGCATGGCGCCCGGTCGAGGCATCCGCCCGCTCGCCCCGCTCCGCCTCCTCGTCGGCCGCACGAAGATCGCGAGCCTCGTCGATCTCCTCGGCGATGCCGATCTCGGCGACCGCGGCGGCCTCGGCGGCGCTCGCGTCGGCCTCCTCCTGCATGGCCGAGACCTGCCGCAGCGGCAACGCCGGCACGAACCACGCCACGATGAACGCGAGCACCGAGATGACGAGGCCGAGCCAGTACACCGACACCGTCGCGTCGTTGAAGCCCACGAGGAACGGCTCGGCGAGCCGCGGATCGGCGCCGAGCAGGAAGGAGCTGTCGGTGTCGAGCGCCGTGCCGATCGCCTCAGGGTCCTGCGTGCCGAGCAGCGCCAGGATCTCGGCGTTCGCCGGGTCGGCCTGCACCGCCGGATCCTGCATCGCCTCGGTCATCGGGCCGATGAGGGCCGGGTCGCTGAACGCCGCCGTCAGCGTCTCGGCCAGCCGGGAGAACAGCAACGAGAAGAACACCGCCGTGCCGAGCGTGCCGCCGATCTGGCGGAAGAACGTCGACGCGCTCGTCGCGACGCCCATGTCGCGCGCGGTCACCGCGTTCTGACTCGCGATCGTGAGCGTCTGCATGAGCTGGCCGAGCCCGAGGCCGACGATGGCCATGCCGACCATGATCCACCAGATGTCCTTGTCGGCCGTGAGGTACGTGAGCCAGTAGTACCCGAGCGCCAGGAACGCGGTGCCGAGGATCGGGAACATGCGGTAGCGCCCGGTGCGCGCGATGATCTGGCCGCTGCCGATCGAGGAGACCATGAGCCCCAGGATCATCGGCAGCATCAGCAGGCCGCTCTCGGCCGGCGTCGCCCCCTCGACGAGCTGCAGGTACAGCGGGATCGTCATCATCGCGCCGAACATCGCGAACCCGACGAGCAGGCCGAGCCCCGCGACCACCGAGAACGTCGGGATGCGGAACAGCTTCATCGGCAGCAGGGCGTCCTGGCCCATGCGCACCTCGACGAGGATGAACGCGACGATGCCCACGGCGCCCACCACGTAGCATCCGATCGCCAGTGCGGAGCCCCAGCCCCACTCGCTGCCCTGCTCGGCCACGAGGAGCAACGGCACGAGGGCGACGATGACGAACGCCGCACCCCACCAGTCGATGCGCACCTTGCGATCGGAACGGAACCGCGGCACGTGCAGGAAGCGGATCACCATGAACAGGGCGAGCACGCCGACCGGCAGGTTCACGAGGAACACCCACCGCCAGCCCGCGACGTACAGGATCTCGTCGGTGCCCGACAACAGGCCGCCGATGAGCGGGCCGATCACGCTCGAGATGCCGAACACCGCGAGGAAGTAGCCCTGGTACTTCGCGCGCTCGCGCGGCGCGAGGATGTCGCCCATGATCGCGAGCGGAAGCGCCATGAGGCCGCCGGCGCCGATGCCCTGGATCGCACGGAACACGGCCAGCTCGTACATCGACGTCGACATGCCCGAGAGGAGCGAGCCCAGCAGGAAGATCGCGATCGCGATGATGAACAACGGACGCCGGCCGAACAGATCGCTCAGCTTGCCGTAGATCGGCGTCGTGATCGTCGCGGTGATGAGGTACGCCGTCGTCACCCACGCCTGCAGTTCGAGGCCGCCCAGGTCGTCGGCGATCGTGCGCATCGACGTGCCCACGATGGTCTGGTCGAGCGCCGACAGGAACATGGCGGACATGAGTCCGAAGATCACCAGCAGGATCTGCCGGTGCGTCATGAGCGGGGCCTGGCTGTTCGCCGCGTTCGATTCGGAGGACGTCACCCAGCCGACGCTACTCCCGCCGGGGCCGCCGCGTGAAGAGGCCGCGGGGTTCGCCGGTCAGTCGCGCCGGGCGTTCGCCGGTCGGTCGCGCCGCACGTTCGCAGGTCAGTCGCGCCGCATCTCCTCGAATGCGACGCCCTCGATATTCGCGAAGCGCGCGCGCATCACGGCGATCGCCTCGGGGTTCTCGTCGACGAGCACGAAGCGGCGGCCGAGCGTGGCCGCGACCGCACCCGTCGTGCCGGATCCGGCGAAGAAGTCGAGCACCCAGTCACCCTCGCGCGTCGACGCCTGCACGATGCGCCGCAGGATGCCCTCGGGCTTCTGCGTCGGGTACCCGGTCTTCTCACGGCCCGTCGGCGACACGATCGTGTGCCACCAGACATCCGTCGGCAGCTTGCCGAGCTCGGCCTTCTCGGGCGTCACGAGCCCCGGCGCCATGTACGGCTCGCGGTCGACCGCCGTCGAATCGAACCAGTACGCCGCCGGATTCTTCACGTACACGAGGATCGTGTCGTGCTTCGTCGGCCACTTGCGCTTCGCCTTCGCGCCGTAGTCGTACGCCCAGATCAGCTCGTTGAGGAAGCACTCGCGCCCGAACAACGCGTCGAGCAGCACCTTCGCGTAGTGCGCCTCGCGGTAGTCGAGGTGCAGGTACAGCGTGCCGTCGTCGGCGAGCAGACGCCACGCCTCGACCAGCCGCGGCTCGAGGAAGCCCCAGTAGTCGTCGAACCGGTCGTCGTAGCGCAGCAGGTCGCCGCGGATGCGCTCGTAGCGCCGGCCCGCGAACCCGGTGATGGTTCCGGATGCCGCGGGGCGGGCGGTGTCCGGTGCCGTCGCGGCCTCGGGCTCGGGCTCGGGCTCGGGCTCGGCCACGCGCACGTGCCGCATCGACCGCCGCTGCTGCGGACGGCCGGTGTTGAACGGCGGATCGAGGTAGATGAGCGTGAAGCCGCCGTCGGGCAGGGTCGGCAGCACCGCGAGGTTGTCCGCATGGATGATGCGGTCGGGCTCGTCGGGGGTCACGCGCTCCAGTCTGCCAGTGCGCGCGTGCGCGGCGGTCTCGCCGCCGGTCGAGGAGCGAAGCGTCTCGAGACCGCGGGGGCTCGGCGGTGCTGGTCTCGAGACGGCGCCGGGGCGCCTCCTCGACCGGCGAGACGCTTCGCAACCGACCGGCGTCAGACGTCGAGGCGGATGCGGCCCTTGAAGCGGTCGGGGTCGTCTTCGTCGGCGTCGGCCGCAGCATACGAGATGCCCTTGTCGCCGTCGCCGGGGATGGGCGCGGGCGTGGGGAGTCGGGCCTGGCGATCCTGCTCGACCTGCGCCTCGTACTTGCGCGGGGCGAAGACCTCGTCGCCGATCATCATGACGCCACCGGAACCGCCGCCGCCGCGCTTCGTCTTGTCGGAGAGGTCGATCCACCCGCGCCGGATCGCGAGGGTCAGCACCGCGACGGCGAGCACGCCGAGCCCGAGCCACATCCACCAATCCATCCGGCGAGTCTACCTGCGCCGCAGTGAGCGTTCCTCACGCACGCGTGTCGACCGTTCACTTTTCAGGAGGGGGTGTGGCCACGGCGGGGTGCCGCCGGGTGATCGCGGACGAAAACGGCCCGCGATCCCACGAGGGCTCCTGAAAAGCGCTGCGTGCGGGTCAGGGCACGCGCTGGAGCCACTCCTCGGTCGCGAACTTCGACTCGACGAGCGCCTCGGCCTCGGCGAGCTCGTCGGGCGAGACGGTTCCGGGCTTCGCCCCGTAGAGCGCGGTGAACGTCTGGATGAGCGCCTCGATGACGGCCGCGCGGCTGAGCCCGGTCTGCGAGCGGAGCGGGTCGACGCGCTTGGCGGCCGAGGCGATGCCCTTGTCGCTGATCTTCTCGCGGCCGATGCGCAGCACCTCGAGCATCTTCTCGTTGTCGAGGTCGTACGCCATGGTCACGTGGTGCAGCACGCCGCCGGAGCCGAGCCGCTTCTGCGCGGCGCCGCCGATCTTGCCCAGCGGCGAGGCGATGTCGTTGAGCGGCTGGTACGTGGCCTCGATGCCGATCGAGCGCAGGCCCTGCAGCACCCAGTCGTCGAGGAACGCGTACGAGTCGGCGAAGCTCATGCCCTGCACGAGCTCGGCCGGCACGTACAGCGAGTAGGTGACGACGTTGCCCTTCTCCATCATCATCGCGCCGCCGCCCGAGATGCGGCGCACGACGTCGAAGCCGTTGCGCTCGGCGCCCTCGGGGTCGACCTCGTTCTTCACGGACTGGAAGCTGCCGATGACCACGGCCGACTCCTCCCACTCCCAGAAGCGCAGCGTGGGCTTGCGGCGCCCGTCGCCGACGCGGGTGGCGAGCACCTCGTCGAGGGCGAGGTGCAGCCGCGGCGACACGGCGGGGTCGTGGACGACCTCCCATTCGTAGTTCGCCCAGCTCGTGGCATCCGTCAGCGCACGGCGCACGGCGACGGCGACGGCCTCGGGTGAGAACCCGAGCAGCACCGCCTCGGGCCGGAGGGCCGCGGAGACCGCCGCCGCGATGGTCTTGGCATCGGATGCCGCGGCGAGGCCATCGAGGGCCCCGTCGATGTCGGCGAGGGCCTCGTCGGGTTCGAGGAAGAAGTCGCCCGCGACGCGGGGCGAACGGATGACGCCGTCGACGACGTCGAAGTCGACGACCACGAGCTTGCCGCCGGGGACCTTGTACTCACCGTGCATGAGGGACAGCCTACGGCCGCACGGCGCCCGTCAGGCCGAGCTGCACAGGATCGCGCGGGACGCGTGCGTTCAGCCGCTGCGCCGCCGCCGGGAGCCGAGCAGGAGGAGCGCGCCCAGCGCGAGGCCGAGGGTCGCCGCGAAGAGCATCGGCCAGGGGTCGGCGCCGGTCGCGGCGACGGACGAGGGCCCGGCCGGCGGCGTGGCCGGAGGCGTGCTCGGCGGTTCGGTCGGGGGCGGCGGCGGTGTCGGCACGACGACCGGGTGCTCGGTGCAGGTCGGGTCGCCCGATTCGCACGTCTCGGGCGGCGTCGTGCCCTCGCGGAACACGACGTTGGCGAGCAGGCGGTCGCCGCCGCGATCGGCAGGCGCATCCACGACGACGGAGTAGGAGACCGACACGGTCGCGCCCGCCTCGAGGACGCCCGTGATGAGCAGACGGTCGCCGTCGAGCACCGCGGCGGTCGCGGCATCCGTGGTCGTGGCGTCGCCGTCGAGCGCGGCGTCGTCGAGCACGCCCGAGAGATCGTCGACGAACGAGAACTCGTCGGCGACGACGCCGGAGTTCGTGAACGCGAGCGAGTAGGTCACGACCGCTCCGGGCCCGACCTCGGTGCCGCTCGCGGGGTCGGAGGTCTTCACGACGTCGATGTCGCTCGCGCCGTGCACGGTGCAGCCGGGCGGCATCTCGCCGACGTCCCAGGGCCCGATCGTATCCGCGGGGGCCAGTGCGAGGGCGCCGAGGCCCGCGTCGGGGAACAGGCCGAGGCGTCCGAGCACGGGCGGAGTCTCCGCAGCGCAGACGGTCTCGGCGTCGCCCCCCGGGTCGACCACGCCGTTCAGCAGGATGTGGTCGCCCTGGTCCTCGTACGGCCGCACCGTCACGCTGTAGGTGACCGTGACCTCGGCGCCCGGCGCCAGAAGGCCGGTGACCGAGAACCGGCCGTCCGCGATGGGCGAGACCGTCAGCGCGGGGTCGGACGAAACCGGCGCGGTCGTGATCTCCGCGTCGTCGATGACGCCGGCGAGGTCGTCGTCGCGGGCGACGGCGACGGGGCCGGTGCCGGTGTTGGCGAAGGTCAGCGTGTACGTGATGGGTTCGCCCGCCTCGACGGCCGAGCCCGACTCGGGGTCGGCCGTCTTCGTGACGACGGGTGCGCCGATGGGGTTGGCGGTGCAGTCGATCTGCGTCAGGCCGCAGTCGATCGGCGGCAGCCACCCGGTGGGCAGCAGCACGTTCGCGAGCGCGTGGTCGTTGCGCGCACCGTCGGCGCGCACGGTCACGGAGTACGAGACGGTCGCCGTGTCGCCCGTCGGCAAGGTGCCGCTGATCGCGATGCCGAAGGCCTCCGAGGTCGCCGTGAGCGGGGCCTCGGCGGTCGGACCGCCGGTG
The DNA here is from genome assembly GCF_009749465.1 of Agromyces terreus. GTDB lineage: Bacteria > Actinomycetota > Actinomycetes > Actinomycetales > Microbacteriaceae > Agromyces > Agromyces terreus. Next base: position 669,841 of record NZ_WBIS01000002.1, on the reverse strand, counting down.
AGCTCGGCGTCGTCGAGCACGCCGCCGAGCAGGTCGCGGTAGTCGACGTCGATGGGCGCCTGGCCGGTGTTCTCGAACGTGAGCGTGTAGGTGAGGATGTCGCCCGCGACGACCGTGGTGCCGTCGGCGGGGTCGACGGACTTGTCGATCGCGAGGCTCCGTACCGGATGCCGCGTGCAGTCCGGCTGATCGGGATCGGGCCCCGGGATGCACGCGGCGGGCGGCTGCTGCCCGGGGTCGAGCAGGTGGTTGGCGAGCACGTCGTCACCGCGCGCGCCGTCGGCCTTCACGGTGACGACGTAGATGACGGTCGCCTCGGTGCCCGGCTGCAGCGTGCCCATGATCGCGAATCGGCCCGCGCCGAGGTCGGCGACCGCGAGGTCGGGGCTCGACGACACGGGGGCCGAGGTGAGGTCGGCGTCGTCGAGCACGCCGCTGTGGTCGTCGATCCGGTCGAACACCGCGGGCGCCGTGCCGAGTGCGCGGAAGTGCAGCGTGTACGTGATGACGTCGCCGGCGCCGACGGGGTTGGTCGAGGCGGGCGTCGAGGTCTTCCAGTCCTGCGGGCTCGTGACGAGCGCCTGCGTGCAGGTCGGGTCGTCGGGCTCGCAGGTCGCGGGCGGCTCGGTTCCGGTCTCGACGAGGTGGTTGGCGAGGATCTCGTCGTCGCGCTCGCCGTCGGCCTTGACCGCGACCCGGTAGCTGACGGTGGCGGTGCCGGCCGGCAGGCTGCCGCTGATGATGATCGACCCCCCGTCGGCGGCGATCTCGGCGGTGAGCGGCGGTGTGACGACGAGGCTCGACGGGTCGAGCGTGGCGTCGTCGATCACGCCGCTGAGGTCGTCGGTGTGGTTCACCGCGGCGGGCGCCGCGCCGGTGGACTCGAACGTGAGCGTGTACGTGACGATGTCGCCCGCGGCGAGCGCCTCGCCGTAGCCCCGGTCGGAGCTCTTCGCCCAGGTGAGCGCGCTGACGGGGTTCGACGTGCACAGCGGGTCGCCCGGCTCGCACTCCTCGGGCGGGGTCTGCCCGGTCACGACGACCGCGTTGCCGAGCACGTCGTCGCCACGCGCGCCGTCGGGCTTCACCGTCACGCGGTAGGCGACCTCGTACGTGCCGGGTGCGAGATCGGCGCCCGTGATGCGCAGCGAGTCCGCCGCGGGCGTGACCGTCAGGCCGGCATCCGCCTCGACGGATGCCGCGTCGAGCACAGCGTCGTCGACGACGCCCGCGAGCAGGTCGGTGTAGTCGAGGTCGGCGCTGCCCGGCCCGTTCGACGTGAACGTCAGCGTGTACGTCAGCACGTCGTCGGCCACGACGCTCGATCCGTCCTCGGGGTCGACCGACTTCGACGCGGTCACCGACCCGACCGGGTTCTGCGTGCAGCGCAGGTCTTCGGGGTCGCATTCGGTCGGCGGTTCCTCGCCCGTCTCGACGAGGAAGTTGCCGAGCACGTCGTCGCCGCGCGCGCCGTCGGGACCCACCGTCACGGCGTAGGTCACGGTGTACGTGCCCGGCGGCAGCGAGCCGGTGATGCGGATGGCGTCGGCGGACGGCGTCACCGTGAGGGCCGGGTCGGATGCCGCGGGCGCCGAGGTGATGGGCGCGTCGTCGACGACGCCGGCGACGACGTCGGTGTAGTCGACGGTCGCCGCGCTGCGCCCGATCGACTCGAACGTGAGCGTGTAGGTGAGCACGTCTCCGGCGGCCACGCTGGACCCGCTCTCGGGATCGACGGACTTGGTCACGTTCAGGCCGCTGACGGGGTTCGAGGTGCAGAGCGGGTCGCCGGTCTCGCACTCCCCGGGCGGCGTGGTGCCGGTCTCGACGAGCACGTTGCCGAGCAGGTCGTCGTTGCGCGCACCGTCGGCGTTCACGGTCGCCTGGTACGTCACCTCGTAGGTGCCGGGCGGCAGCGTGCCGGTGATGCGGATCGACTGGCCGCCGGCCGCGAGCACCGCGACGAGCGGGGCATCCGCCGTGATCGTGGTCTCGTCGATTGCCGCGTCGTCGACGACGCCCGAGACGTCGTCGGTGTAGTCGATCGTCGTGTCGCCCGGCCCGTTCGAGACGAACGTGAGCGTGTAGGTGAGCACGTCGTCGGCGACGACGCTCGTGCCGTCGGCGGGGTCGACCGACTTCGACGGCGTGACCGATCCGACGGGGTTCTGCGTGCACAGCGGGTCGTCGTCGGCGCATTCCTCCGGGGGCGTGGAACCGGTGGGCACGAGGAAGTTGCCGAGCATCCCGTCGGCGCGCTCGCCATCGTCCGAGACCGTCACCCGGTACGTCACCTCGTAGGCGCCCGGCGGCAGCGAGCCCGCGATGGCGATCGTGTCGCCTTCGGGCGTCGCCGTCAGCGGCGGATCGGCCGTGATGGATGCCTCCTCGAGCGTCGCATCGTCGACGACGCCAGCGAGCAGGTCGGTGTAGTCCACGTCGACGGCGGCGGCACCCGTCGACTCGAACGTGATCGTGTACTCGAGCACGTCGCCGGCGGCCACGCTCGTGCCGCTCTCGGGGTCGACCGACTTGGCGACGGTGTACGCCGCGACCGGGTTCGTCGTGCAGAGCGGGTCACCGGGCAGGCACTCGGCGGGCGGCGTCGTGCCGGTCACGACGACCACGTTACCCAGCACATCGTCGCCCCGAGCGCCGTCGGGGTTCACCGTGGCCTCGTAGGTGACGGTGTAGGTGCCGGGCGGCAGCGTGCCCGTGATCGCGATCGTGTCGTCGTCGCCGAGTTCGGCGACGAGTTCGGTGGCGGATGCCTCGGGGCCCGACGTGATCGTCGCGTCATCGGTGATGCCCGAGACGTCGTCGGTGTAGTCGATCGTCGCGTCGCCGGGTCCGTTCGAGACGAAGGTCAGGGTGTACGTGAGCACGTCGTCGGCGACGACGGTCGATCCGTCCTCGGGGTCGACCGACTTCGACGCGGTCACCGACCCGACCGGGTTCGTCGTGCAGAGCGGGTCGCCCGCCTCGCACTCCTCGGGCGGGGTCTCGCCGGTGACGACGAGCACGTTGCCGACCAGGCCGTCGCCCCGCGCGCCGTCGGCATTCACGGTGGCCGCGTAGGTCACGGTGTAGGTGCCGGGCGGCAACGTGCCCGTGATCGAGAGCGCGTCGCCCACGAGTTCGAGGGTCAGGGCGGGGTCGGATGCCGCGGGGCCCGACGTGATCGTCGCGTCATCGGTGATGCCCGAGAGCTCGTCGGTGTAGTCGATCGTCGCGGCGCCGGGCCCGCTCGATACGAACGTCAGCGTGTACGTCAGCACGTCGTCGGCCATGACGCTCGACCCGTCGGCCGGGTCGACCGACTTCGACGCCGTCACCGAACCGACCGGGTTCGACGTGCACAGCGGATCGCCCGGCTCGCACTCGGCCGGCGGGTCCTCACCGGTGACCACGAGGACGTTGCCGAGCACGTCGTCGCCGCGCGACCCGTCGGGGTCCACGGTCACCGCGTACGTCACCGTGTACGTGCCGGGCGGCAGGGCGGCGCTCGTGATCGCGATCTCGTCGCCCGAGCGGGCGGCGGTCAGCGCGGGCGACGAGGAGACGGGCTCGGCGGTGACGGTCGCGTCGTCGGTGATGGCGCCGAGCAGGTCGGTGAAGTCGACCGCGGCGTCGCCCGGCCCGTTCGAGACGAACGTCAGCGTGTACGTCACGACGTCGTCGACCATGACGCTCGACCCGTCGGCCGGATCGACCGACTTCGACGCCGTCACCGAACCGACCGGGTTCGACGTGCAGAGCGGGTCGCCCGGCTCGCACTGCGCCGGCGGCGCGGTGCCCGTCTCGACGACGACGTTGCCGAGCACGTCGTCGGCCCGCGCCCCGTCTGCGGCCACCGTGGCCGCATAGGTCACGGTGTACGTGCCCGGCGGCAGCGTGCCCGTGATCGAGAGCGCGTCGCCCACGAGTTCGAGGGTCAGGGCCGGGTCGGATGCCACGGGCGCCGACGTGATCGTCGCGTCGTCCGTGATGCCGGCGAGCAGGTCGGTGTACGCGACGGTCGCGTCGCCCGGCCCGTTCGAGACGAACGTCAGCGTGTACGTCAGCACGTCGTCGGCCATGACGCTCGACCCGTCGGCGGGGTCGACCGACTTCGAGACGGTCGCCGAGCCCACCGGGTTCACGGTGCACAGCGGGTCTGCCGGAACGCACTCCTCGGGCGGGGTCACACCTGTCTTCACGAGCACGTTGCCGAGGGAGTCGTCGCCGCGCTCCCCGTCGGGGAACACCCGCGCCCGATAGCTCACGGTGTAGGTGCCGGGCGGCAGGTCGCCCGTGATGCGGATCGCCGACCCGTCGCCGGCGATCACGGCGGTCAGCGGCGAGCTCACGCGCAGCGACCCCGCGACGATCAGCGCGTCGTCGGTGAGGCCCGAGATGTCGTCGGTGTAGTCGATCGGCGACGCGCCCGGCCCGTTCGACGTGAACGTCAGCGTGTACGTGAGCACGTCGCCCGCCGCGACGCTGGTTCCGTCGGCCGGGCTCACCGACTTCGACGGCGTCACCGAGCCGATCGGGTTCACGGTGCAGAGCTGGTCGCCGGGCAGGCACTCGGTGGGAGGGGTGCCGCCGGTCTCGACGGCGAAGTTCGCGAGCACGTCGTCGGTGCGCGACCCGTCGGCATTCACCGTCACCGCGTAGACCACCTCGTAGGTGCCCGGCGGCAGCGAACCGGTGATCGCGATCGAGGCCCCGTCGCCCGCGAGCGTCGCGGTGAGCGGCGCGTCGGCCGTGAGCGATCCGGGCACGAGCGTCGCATCGTCGACGACGCCCGCGAGCAGATCCGTGTAGTCGACGGCGGCGTCGGCCTCGCCGAGCGACTCGAACGTGATCGTGTAGGTGAGCACCTGGCCCGCCTGCACGCTCGAGCCCTCGGCCGGGTCGACCGACTTGCCGACCTCGAGGTCGGAGACGGGGTGCACGGTGCAGGTCGGATCGCCCGGCTCGCACTCCTCGGGCGGGTCTTCGCCGGTCACGACGACGGCGTTGCCGAGCACGTCGTCGGCGCGCTCGTCGTCGGCGTTCACGGTGACCGAGTAGGTGAGCGTGTACACGCCGGGATCGAGCGTTCCCGTGACGGCGATCGAGCGACCGTCGTCGGCGAGCGTCGCGACGAGCGGCGCGGTGGCGGCGACGGATGCCTCGTCGAGCGTCGCGTCGTCGACGACCCCCGCGAGCAGGTCGGTGTAGTCCACCGTCGAGGCGGCGGTGCCGCCCGCGGTGAACGTCACCGTGTAGTCGATGACGTCGCCCGTCTCCACGACCGTGCCGTCGGCGGGGTCCGACGTCTTCTCGACCTCGAGGGCCCGCACGGGATTGACGTTGCAGGTCGGGTCTCCGGGCACGCACTCGTCGGGCGGGTCCTCGCCCGTCTCGACGAGGAAGTTCGCGATGAGATCATCGGTCCGCTCGCCGTCGGCGAGCACGACGACCTCGTAGGAGACCTCGTACGTGCCGGCCGCGACATCCGTGCCCGTGATCGAGATGGAGTCGACGCCCGCCGTCGCGACCAGCGGCGCGTCCGCGGTGAGGGTGGCGGGATCGAACGAGGCGTCGTCGAGGATGCCGGCCTGGAGGTCGGTGTAGTCGAGGTCGACGGCGCCCGTGCCGGTCACCTCGAACGCGATCGTATACGTGAGCACGTCGTCGGCCTGCACGCTCGAGCCGTCGGCCGGGTCGACGGACTTCGTGGCGACGACCGCCGCGATCGGGTTCTCGGTGCACCGCGGGTCACCGGGCTCGCACTCCGCGGGCGGGTTCTCACCGGTCTCGACGAGGAAGTTGCCGAGCGCCTCGTCGCCGCGCGCGCCGTCGTCGTTCACGGTCACCTGGTAGGTCACCTCGTAGCTGCCCGGCGGCAGCGTTCCGGTCACCCGCAACGACGCACCGTCCGCGGCGATCGCGGCGGCGAGCGGCGCGTCGGCGGTGACGGATGCCCCGTCGAGCGTCGCGTCGTCGACGACGCCGCCGAGCAGGTCGGTGAAGTCCACGTCGACCTCTCCGGGGCCGTTCGACACGAACGTCAGCGTGTACGTGAGCGTGTCGCCGGCCCCGACCGTGGACCCCGAGGCGGGATCGACCGACTTGCCAGCCTCGAGCGAGCCGACCGGGTTGGCGGTGCAGGTGGGGTCGCCCGGCTCGCACTCCGTGGGCGGGTCGTCGCCGGTGTCGACGACGAAGTTGCCGAGCAGGTCGTCATCGCGGTCGCCGTCGTCGTTCACGCGCACCTGGTAGGTGAGGGTGTAGACGCCGGGCGGGGCGGTGCCGGTCACGACGATCGAATCGCCGCCGGTGACGACCGCGCTCAGCGGCAGCGACACCTCGACGGAGGCCAGGTCGAGGGTCGCGTCGTCGACCACGCCCGACAGGTCATCAGTGGTGTCGACGGTCGCGTCGCCCGGGCCGTTCGACGTGAACGTCACCGTGTACGTGAGGATGTCGCCGGCCTCGACGCTCGAGCCGTCGGCCGGGTCGACCGACTTGACCACGTCGACCGACGCGATGGGGTTCTCGGTGCAGGTCGGATCGTCGGGCAGGCACTCGGGCGCCGGGTCCTCGCCGGTCACGACGAGGAAGTTGCCGAGCAGGTCGTCGTTGCGGTCGCCGTCGTCGTTCACGGTGACGGTGTAGGTCACGGTGTACACGCCGGGCAGCACGCCCGAGGCCGTGATGCGCAGCGACTGCCCGTCGGGGGCGGGCACGGCCGTCAGCGGCGCATCGGCGGTGACGGATGCCCCGTCGAGCGTCGCATCGTCGACGACGCCGGCGAGCAGGTCGGTGAAGTCGATGTCGGCGGTGCCCGGCCCGTTCGACTCGAACTCGAGCGTGTAGGTGAGCACGTCGCCCGCCTCGACGCTCGTGCCCGACGCCGGGTCGACCGTCTTGGCCGGGGTCACGCTGCCCACCGGGTTGCTCGTGCAGGTCGGGTCGCCCGGCGGGCACGTCGTGGGCGGGACGGCACCCGTCGTGACGAGGAAGTTGCCGAGCACGTCGTCGCCGCGTGCGCCGTCGGGCTTCACCTGCACCTCGTACGACACGGTGTACGACCCCGGCGCGAGCGCGCCGGTGATGCGGATCGACCGCCCGTCGTCGGCGACGACGACGTCGAGCGAGGAGCTCCACGACAGCGATCCCGCGTCGAACTCGGCGTCGTCGACGACGCCGGCCAGCAGGTCGGTGTAGTCGACGACCGCGGTGGCGGCGCCGTTCGACTCGAAGGTCAGCGTGTACTCGAGCACGTCGTCCGCGTGCACGCTCGTTCCGTCGGCGGGGTTCACCGACTTGGCTACCGTGACGTCGGCGACCGGGTTGCTCGTGCAGGCCGGGTCGCCCGGCACGCACTCCTCGGGCGGATCCTCGCCCGTCTCGACGACGAAGTTGCCGAGCACGTCGTCGGTGCGGTCGGCGTCGTCGTCGCGCACGGAGACCGTGTACGTCAGCGTCGCCGTGCCGGTCGGCAGGCTTCCGGTGAGGCGGATCGACGCGCCGTCCTCGGCGAGCACGGCGACCAGCGGGGCGGTCGCGGCTATGGAACCCTCGTCGAGGTCGGCGTCGTCGACGATGCCCGAGAGCTCGTCGGTCAGGTCGATCTCGGCCGGCGCACGCCCGGTCGAGGTGACCGTGACGGTGTACGTCAGGTCGTCGCCGGGCAGCACGGTGGTCCCGCTCGCCGGGTCGACCGACTTCTCGACGGTGTAGGCCGCCACGGGGTTCTGCGTGCAGAGCGGGTCGCCGGGCAGGCACTCGGCGGGGGGCGTGGTGCCGGTCACGACGAGGACGTTGCCGAGCACATCGTCCTCGCGCTCCCCGTCGGGGTTCACCGTCACGGTGTACGTGACCGTGTAGGAACCGGCGGGCAGGTCGCCGGTGATCGCGATCGAGGTGCCGTCGGGTGCCGGCACCGCCGCCAGCGGGGCATCCGCCGTGATGGAGTCCACGTCGAGGGTCGCGTCGTCGACGAGGCCCGTGAGCACGTCGGTGTAGGCGACGGGGGCCGCGTCGGGACCGTTCGACACGAACTCGAGGGTGTAGGTCAGCTGGTCGTCGGCCACGACCGTCGAGCCGTCCTCGGGGTCGACCGACTTCGTCACGGTCAGGTCGTACTCCACGAGCTCGACCGGGTAGTCCTCGACCTCCCCGTTCGCGACGGCCCCCGTCGGCGACGCCTCGGCCACGGGTTCGTCGCCCAGGCGCAGGCGCAGGTACGTGGTGTCGGGGTAGGTCGCCTGCGCCGGGATCGACCACGTCAGCGCGGTCGTGCCGCTCGCGCCCACCGTCGCCGTCGCGAGCTCGCCCGCCTCGAACACCCCGTCGCCGTCGAAGTCGAGCCAGCCCGCCAGGGTCGCGTCGGCGCCCGTGGTGTTCGTGTACGGGACGTCGAGCGAGTAGGTGCCCGCATTGACCGACACGGGCGGCGGCGTGAGCGCGTCGTCATCGTCGAGCGCGGCGGCCGCGTCGGGCTGACCGTCGTCCTCCGCGGTGACAGATGCCCCCAGCGCCAGCGTCGGCGCGCCGTCGGCGTCGTACCGGATGCCGTGCCGGGCGCCGTCGGCGGCGAGCGTGGTGCCGTAGTCGTCGGGGGCGTCACCGAAGTCGAGGTCGAGCGGCGCTGCCGCGCAGCGGGCGCCGTCGTTCTGCGAGCTCGGCGGGCCATACGAGAAGAAGTCCACCGATGACGGGCCGCCGGTCGGGTCGTCGAGGTCGACGCGCCAGAGCTGGCCCGAGGTGTTGAAGGAGGCGTACATGTACCGGTCGTCGCGGTACACGGCACCGGCGCCGGTGCCGGCCGAGGTGCCGTCGGGCGCCACGAGCGTGCCGAGCGAGACCGGCGGCAGATACGCGGGCGTGGGCAGCGTGGTGTCGAACTGGAGGAGGTGCTGCACCCCGCCGAGCACCCCGATCTGCGAGAGGATGCCGTCGCGGGCGACCCAGTCGCCGCCGGCGCCCCAGCCCGGCACGGGCGTGAGCTCCCCGCCCCTGAGCGCCTGCATGTACGTGGGCGACCCCGGTGCCAGATCGATCTCGGCCCACGCCTGCGGCGCCGTCGCGTCGAGGATCCAGAGGTGCCCGTTCTCGTCGACATCGCCCGAGTTCGGGATGTTGAACGAGGCCGGGGTGAGCGGCGCGACCGCGCTCAGGTCGGGCGCCCCGAGGTTCTGCACCGTGAGATCCGAGTTCACTCGGTAGACGTCGCCGAGCCCGCCGCCGTTCCTGACCCCGTACACGAAGTCGTCGAGCGGGTTGTACCCGACCGAGTTCAGCGCGGCGCCGGCCACGCCGAGGTCGGCGAACTCGCCGGTCGCGAGATCGATGCCCCGGACCGTCGACGGCGTCGAATTGTTGGGGGCCTGGAACAGCAGTCCGTCGGCCGAGCAGGTGAACGGCGTGCCGGTCGGCGTGTACCGGTCGTAGAACGTGACCTGCGCGCAGTCGGGCAGCTCGAGGCCGAGCACCGTCACGTTCGTCGTCGGGCAGTTGTCGTAGGTGACATCCGGTTGGTACGGGCCGGGGGTCTGCGACGTGACGTTCACCGAGACCGTGCACGACACGTCGCCGGTGCCGAGGATGCCGTTGGTCACCGAGACGGTGCCCGACCCCGCGGCGGCCGTGATCGTCTGCGCCCCGTCGCACGTGTCGGTCGCGGCGGGCGGGCTGGCGACCACGAGCCCGGCGGGCAGGGTGTCGGTGATGCTCCATCCGCTCTTCGAGGCGAGCTCGGTCGTATTCGTGATCGTGAAGGTCAGCGTCGACGGTGACCCGGCCGCGACCCGGGTCGGGCTGAACGCCTTGTCGAGCTGCGGGGTCACGTCGAGCAACTGCACGTAGTCGTACGCGCCGTCATTGCCGCCGGTCTCACCGGTGTTGCGCATGCGGATGCCGGTGACGTTGCCGGGGTTGAGCCAGGATCCGGTCGGCGTCAGGGTCGCCACGCGCACGACCGCGTTGGTGCCGTTCTGGGTGCGCGCGGTGATGTTGCGGAACCCGGGTGCGGTGCAGGGGTTCATCGCCCCCGAGAGAGCGTGCTCGCCGCCGTCGCCGTCGACCAGGGAGAACTGCATCTGCGGAGCCGCTGCCGTGGGCGGGCAGTTGCGCGCCGCGCCGACGACCGTGAACGTGAGGAAGCGGCCGTTCTGCGGGATCGACAGCGGCTGCTCCGTCTGGAACATGACGAGGTTGTTCGGGAAGTCGTTGCCGGCCGTGTACGACGAGGCCGCGGTGTTGAGGCTCGGCACGGCCGTGTCGCCGAGATAGCGTCCGATGGCGTCGGGCAGGGCGGTCATCTGGTCGTACACCGACGGACCGAGCCCGGGCGGGTTGGCGTCGCAGTCGTTCGGCGTGCGCGGATCGTTGTTGTCGAGGACGATGCCGTTGCAGCGCGGGCGGTTGGCCCACTGCCCGGTGGCGAAGTACGTCATGCCGGTCGCGCCCGTGTAGTTCGTCAGCAGCACGTTCGCGCCCGTGTTGGCGCGGTTCTCGAAGTTCTCGGTGAACAGCACGGCGCCGGGGCTCGGCGTGCCGGGGCTCCCCGGGGCCGCGACCGCGGGCGCCAGGGCGCTCTGCGGGGCGACGGTCGACGAGATCGCCACCGCGCCGGCGCCGACCAGGACTCCGACCGTGCACATCGCGATGAGGCGCCTCGCGCGTCTCGCGGCGTCGATGACCCGTCGGTTCGTGCGCATCGGTCCCCCCAGACCTTGCAACGGCGCAGCATCGCACCGGCTTCTTCATCGCCGAATTCCCGAGCCATCCTCGCGAACACGTACAGGGGAACCGTACCGATCGGCCACCGGGTCCTGCAACCGGTCGGGCGAGAGCCTAGGCTGACGGCCATGACGACCTTCTTCCTGGCACGGCACGGCGAGACGGTCTGGCACGCGGAACACCGCTACGCCGGAAATTCGGATGTCGCGCTGACGCGGCACGGCCTCGGACAGGCGGCCGCGCTCGGCGCGTGGGCCGTCGACGCCGAGCTCGACGCGATCGTGGCCTCGCCCCTCAGCCGGGCGAAACGCTCGGCTGCGCCCTCGGTCGAGACGACCGGACTGCCGCTCCGCATCGACGACCGACTCGTCGAGATCGACTTCGGCCAGGCCGAGGGGCTCACGCCCGACGAGCTGCAGGAACGGTTCCCCGACGAGTGGGCCGCGTTCCGCCTCGCGCCGGCGAGCAACACGTTCCCCGGCGGAGAGCGCGGAAAGGAGGGCATCGCCAGGGCCCTGCCGGTGTTCGACGAACTGGTCGAGGAGTTCCCGGAGGGGCGAGTGCTCATCGTCGCCCATGCGACCCTCATCCGCCTGCTCTTCTGCGAGCTCGCGGGCATGGATCCCGACGGCTACCGCGACCTGCTGCCCGTGCTCGGCAACTGCCACGTGACGACCATCGTCTACCCCTGGGCGACCGAGTCCGACGCCGCGCACCATCCGCGCATCCGCCTGCTCGGCTACGACGTGCCGCCCTGGCACGCGAAGATGTAGCCGCGCCGTCGTCGCCGCTCAGTCGTGAGCGCTCAGTCGTCGGCGCTCAGTCGTCGGCGAACCGCTCGTCGAGCCACGTGATCAGGTCGGCGCGCACCTCGTCGCGGTTCGTCTCGTTGAAGACCTCGTGCCGCGCCTCGGGGTACACCACGAGGGTGACGTCGGCCAGGCCCGAACGCCTCGCGTAGGCGTTCGCGAGCTTCACCGCGCTCGCCTCGCCCCCGAGCGGGTCGTCGTCGCCGACCATGATGAGCATCGGCAGTTCGGCGGGGAGGTGCTTCGCGGGGCGACCGAGCAGGCGCATCGCGTCGCGCGTGCCGAACAGCTTCCGCAGCGGCACGGCGGTCGTATAGGGGTCGGCCATGAACGCGGGCGGCACCTCGGGATCGCGGCTGAGCCATTCGACCGGGGTCGGCCCGAGATGCTTGTGGCGCGCGTTCAGGTCGCCGCCGTTCATGTCGAAGGGCGTGCGGTACGCGGTGCCGGTCAGCACGACGGCGTCGTAGTCGCGCGCGCGCCGGTTCACGATGATCTGCGCCATCAGCGAGCCCCACGAGTGCCCGAGCAGGATGAGCGGCAGGTCGCCCTCCGCCTCGCGGATCACCTCGGTGAACTGCTCGACGGCCGCGATCGTCGCGCGCAGGCCGCCGGGGCCCAGCCGTCCGAGGCGGTCGAGGTCTCCACCGTGCTGCTCGAACCCGGTCTGCCCGTGACCGCGGTGGTCGTCGGCCCACACCGAGTACCCGGCCCCGTTCAGCGCCTCGATGAGCTCGGCGTAGCGCCCGATGTGCTCGCCGACGCCGTGCGCGAGCTGCACCGCGGCCTTCGGTACGGGGACACGCCACGAGCGGTAGTGGATGTGGACCCCGTGCGCATCGGTGAACGTCGGCATGGCCACATCATCGCAGGCGCGGCATCCGCTCGCACGGTGCCGGCCCGCGATCGCGCTCAGGCGACCCGGGTGATCTCGACCGAGACGAAGAGCTCGGACGCCCCAGGGCCGGCGTACACGCCTCGCAGCGGAGGCACGTCGCCGTAGTCGCGACCGCGACCGACGAGCACGTGGCGATCCCCCACCTCGACGAGGTTGGTGGGGTCGTAGCCGCGCCACTCCCCCGCGAACCACTCGACCCAGGCGTGCGACTCGCCCACGACGGTCTGGCCGACGGATGCCTCGGGGTCCGGGTGCAGGTAGCCCGAGACGTACCGCGCGGGGATGCCGGCCGAGCGCAGGGCGCCGAGCGCGATGTGCGTGATGTCCTGGCAGACCCCCTTCCGCTCGGCCCAGGCCTCGGCCGCCGTCGAGTGCACGCCGGTCACCCCCGGCATGTACTGCATCGAACCGCCGACGGCTCGACAGATCTCGAGCGCCGTCTCGCCGACGCCGCCGCCCTCGGCTCGGATCTCCGCCGCGAGCTCGCGCAGCTCCGCGGGCGGCTCGGTGGCGGCCGAGAGCCCGCTCGCCTCGACGAGGGCGATGGTCGAGGATGCAGCGGTCGCGAGCTCCTCCCACGTGGGCTCGGTCCGCGGCAGCGGCCGCGGGTGCACCTCGACGAGGCTCGTCGCCATGACCGAGAGCTCCTGGTGCGGGGTGAGCACCTCGAACGTGGACACACGCGTGCCCCAGTAGTCGAGGTAGGAGTGCTGGCTCGCAGCGGGCCGGATGTCGAGGCCCGCCTGCATCACGAACTGGCGTCCGTCGGAGTGCGGCAGCATGCGCGCCTCGTTGTACGAGGCGGTCGCGGGTTCGGCGTAGCTGAAGCCGGTGCGGTGCACGATGCGAATGCGGCTCATGAGACCTCTCCGATCCACACGGGGACCACGCTCGTCGGGAAGTACCTCGCCCTGATCGCCTCGCTCGCCGACGAGGTGACCGCCTGGAGGTGCTCCATATTGCCGGTCAGGTCGACGAGGATCTCGGCGATCGGGCGGTACTCGAGCTCGGAGCGGATCTGCCCGAGCAGCCGTCGGGCCTGGTCGGTCACGCCGACGCGGCCGGCGCGCGGATCGATCTCGCGCAGCGACTCCTCGGCGCGGATGACGCTCGAGATGATCGATCGCGGGAAGAGCCGGTCGAGCAGCAGGAACTCCGCGGCGGACTCGCTGGACGGGACGCCGCGGTAGCTGCGGAGGTAGGCCTCGTACCCGCCGCAGCTGCGGAGGATCGTCGTCCAGCTGGGGCCGCTCGCCTCGGTCAGCGAGCGGGTCGCGAGGAGCCGTGCCGTCATGTCGGCCCGTTCGATCGACCGTCCGAGGGAGAAGAACTGCCACGCCTCGTCCCGGCTCGTGGCGGAGTCGACGACGCCGATCGCGAGCGCCGATCGGTCGCGCACCCAGCGGAAGAACTCGTGGGTCTTGTCGCTCGCGACCCGGCGCGGCATCCGCGCGTTGGTGTGGTTCAGCGCCTCCCACAGCTCGGTCGAGACGATCTCCCGCGCACGGCGCGCGTTCTCGCGGGCGGCCGCGACCGAGTGGGCGATCGAGGCCGGATGCTTCGGATCGACGGCGAGCAGGGCGATCACGTCGTCGCGGCCGAGCTGCTCCTCGGGGCGGGCCTCGCTGCCCATGACCGAGAGCAGCGCACGGCAGGCGGTGTCCTCGTCGATCCATGGGTCCTCGAGCAGCAGTTGCAGATGCACGTCGAGGATCCGGGCGGTGCCGTCGCTGCGTTCGATGTAGCGCCCGATCCAGAACAGGGACTCGGCGATGCGGCTCAGCATGCGGCACCTCCGCCGGTCGAGGAGCGCAGGGTCTCGACACCAGCCCCGCCGGTCGAGGAGCGCAGCGTCTCGACACCAGCCCCGCCGGTCGAGGAGCGCAGCGTCTCGAGACCACCACCGCCGGTCGAGGAGCGCAGCGTCTCGAGACCCGCCCCGGAGGTCTCGAGACGGCGCTGCGCGCCTCCTCGACCAGCGGGAGTCTCGAGACGGCGCTGCGCGCCTCCTCGACCAGCGGGGGTCTCGAGACGGCGCTGCGCGCCTCCTCGACCGCCGGTCTGCTGCTGCTGTTGCTGTTGCTGTCGCACCGGCGCCTCCTCGTCCTGCGGCGACGCGGTCACGGGCGAGGAACGGTGCGGTTCCGCGGCAACCGCCCGCGGGGCCTCCGGCTGCGCGTTCGGCGAGGCCTGATCCGACACGAGCGCGCCGACGTTGCGGGCCGGCGCCGTCGCCGGCACGCGCAGACCGCCGGTGTCGACGGTGCCCGCCGACGTCTCGAGCACCCACGTGTCCTTCGAGCCGCCGCCCTGGCTGGAGTTGACGACGAGCCGCCCCTCGGGCAGCGCGACCCGGGTCAGGCCGCCCGGCAGCACCCAGATCTCGTCGCCGTCGTTCACGGCGAACGGGCGCAGGTCCGCGTGGCGCGGGCGTAGGCCGTCCTCGACGAGCGTCGGGATCGTCGAGAGCTGCACGACGGGTTGCGCGATCCAGCCGCGCGGGTCGGCGAGCAGCCGCCCCCGGAGCTCGTCGAGCTCGGACCTCGAGGCATCCGGACCGATGACGAGGCCCTTGCCGCCCGATCCGTCGACCGGCTTGACCACGAGCTCGTCGAGTCGGTCGAGCACTTCGGCGAGCGCGTCGGGCTCCTCGAGCCGCCACGTGTCGACGTTCGGCAGGATCGGCTCCTCGCCGAGGTAGTAGCGGATGAGGTCGGGCACGTAGGTGTAGACGAGCTTGTCGTCGGCGACGCCGTTGCCGACCGCGTTCGCGATGGTCACGTGTCCGAGCCGCGCGGCGAGCATGAGTCCGGGCGCCCCCAGCACCGAGTCGGGTCGGAACTGCTGCGGGTCGAGGAACTCGTCGTCGACGCGGCGGTAGATCACGTCGACCCGGGTCGGGCCGGCGGTGGTGTGCATCCACACCCGGCCGCCCGAGCAGAACAGGTCGCGGCCCTCGACGAGCTCGACGCCCATGAGCCGGGCGAGCAGCGTGTGCTCGTAGTACGCCGAGTTGTGCACGCCGGGGGTGAGCACGACGATCGTGGGGTCCTCGATGCCCTCGGGCGCGCTCGCGCGCAGGGCTCGGAGGAGCTTGTTGGGGTAGTCGCCGACGGGGCGCACCCGCATCGACGTGAACAGCTCGGGCAGGGTCTGCGCCATCATCCGACGGTTCGAGATCACGTAGCTCACCCCGCTCGGCACGCGCACGTTGTCCTCGAGCACGCGCCAGTCGCCGCGCTCGTCGCGGATCAAGTCGATGCCGGCGACGTGGATGCGCACCCCGTTCGCCCCGACGATGCCGGCCGCCTGCCGGTGGAAGTGGGTGGAGGAGCTCACGAGGCCCGCCGGGATCACGCCGTCGCGCACGGCGAGCTGCGGTCCGTAGACGTCGGCGAGGAACCGCTCGAGCGCGCGAACGCGTTGCGCGACGCCGGCCTCGGCCCGAGCCCAGTCGGTCGCCGAGATGACCCGCGGCACCACGTCGAGCGGGAACGGGCGCTCCTCGCCGGCGAAGTCGAACGTGACGCCCTGGGCGAGGTAGGAGCTCGCCAGGGCGTCGGTGCGGCCGCGCAGTTCCTCCTGCGACAGGCGCGCCAGGGCCGGGTAGAGCTCGCGGTAGGGCTCGCGCACCTCGGTCTCGCCGTCGGGGAACATCTCGTCCCACGGCTGCCCGCTGCGCCGCTGCCGGCCGGCCCGCGCAGTGCCCGCCGTGGCATATCCGTCGAAGAGTGTCGCCATGACGAGAGAATTCCACCACCCCGTTTCGGGGCTGTTTCGGGCGTGCGTCGCGCCCGCGGCATCCGCTCGACGAACGAGGTCGAGACGACGGATGCCGCGCACCGGCGTGGGTGCGCGGCATCCGACCGGTTCCGGCCGGGCGCTCGTGCGCCGCCCGGCCGCGGGTTCAGCTCGTGCAGGGCTTCCCGTCGAGCGTGAACAGCCACGGCTGCGCGGGGGCGCCCGCGCCGATGAAGCCGAGGGTCGTCTTCTGACCCGGCTTCAGCTTGGCGTTCCAGGAGAGGCTGTCGACGCGCACCTCGGCGCCCGTCTGCTTCGCGCTGCCGCTCCAGAGGTTCTGGATGCGCTGGTCGCCGTCGAAGGTCCATCCGAGCTGCCAGGAATCGATCGGCGCGGTGCCGGTGTTCTCGACCCAGATCTGGGTGTTGAAGCCGCCGGGCCAGCTGCCGTGCACGGTCCAGGAGACCTTGCAGGTCTGGGCCGCGATCGGCGGGTTCGCGTTCGCGACGAGTTCCCGGGCCTGCTCGGGGAACCACGCACCGGCCGCGGGGTCCTGGATGCCGCGCTCGGGATCGAGCGGGCCGCCGGTGCCGCGGTAGCACTGGCCGTCGGACTCGCCGGGCACCTTGATCCAGAGGTAGGCGTCGACGAGCGCCTCGCCGGTCGTCGTCGAGGGGAGCTCCCCGATGCCGCGCTCGGGCGGGTTGCACCAGACCTCGGGGTCGGAGTACTTGTCCGCGGGGGCGGTCCACGGCCCCTGCCCGTTGCGGCTCGTGTCGATCACGAAGTGCGCCTGGGCCGACGGGTCGCGGGCGAGGCCGGTGTCGGCGAACGCCTGATCGTACGCGGCATCCGTCGCGGTCCAGGTGGAGAAGTCGTTCGGGTCGGCCGGGTAGTACTGGCTGCCGCACCAGGCCGCCTGCCACCACGAGTTCTGGTCGAGGTGGATGCAGTCCGAGATCCAGGTGCCGTACTTCTGGAGTCGCTCGGTCTCGACGTAGTTCGACGCGTTGAGGAAGAAGCCGTCGGCGCGGTCGACCCCGGCGCGGATGAGGCGCTGCGAGATGTCGCCGACCCCGAGCCAGCCGCTGTGCGTGCCGTCGAGGTAGACGGCGGTCTCGCCGGCGCCCTTGAGGGCGTCCACCGCGTAGTTGAGCTGGGCGTAGCGGTCGGATGCCGCGGTGGCGGGGTCGAGGTCGGCCGGCCGGCACCACTCCGCATTGCCGTTGCCGTCGGTGTTCCAGGGGATGATGCCGAGTCCGTCGGGTTCGAGAATGACGGCGGCGTGACGACCGTCGATGCCCGCGGCGAATCCGTCGATCCACGCCTCGTACGCCTCGGTGTCGGCCGCGCCGCCCGCGGAGTACTGCGAGCAGTCGCGGAACGGCAGGTTGTAGGCGACGAGCACGGGCACCGTGCCGGTCGCGGTCGCCGCGGTGACGATCGCGTCGACCGCGGCCTCGGCCTCGGCGGGCGTGCCCTTCGTGATCCAGTCGGCCGAC
This sequence comes from Agromyces terreus, assembly GCF_009749465.1. GTDB lineage: Bacteria > Actinomycetota > Actinomycetes > Actinomycetales > Microbacteriaceae > Agromyces > Agromyces terreus. The sequence goes on along the minus strand of NZ_WBIS01000002.1, from coordinate 652,172 downwards.
GGGATCGACCCGAGCAGCTGCGCGTCGGCGCGCGCCTGGCCGCTGAGGCTCTGGGCCGCCTCGAGCGTGGTGCTGTACGGGTTCAGGTAGATGTCGGAACCGACGAGCGGATCGCCGTCGGCGGCGATCGCCGGGGCGCTCGCCGCCCCGATCATCGCGAGGGTTCCGATCGCCGCGAGCGCGGCGATGGTGCGGTGTCGCATGTTCACTCCAAGGGGTCTTCGTCGACCGTGCCGACGTCATCGTGGGCGGTGCGGAACTGCGGGGAGACGATTCGTGAGAGCGCTCTCACGATCGATTCGACCTTCAGCATGCCCCGATCGGCGAGCGGCCGTCAACCCCTTCCGGACAGATCGCATTTCATTAGCCTTGCTCATTAGCTATGCTGTTGGAATGCCTCGAACCGAGCCCACGGCGACCGCCGCCGCACCCGGCCGCCCCGCGGCATCCGCCCGGACCGCGGCATCCGCCCGGCGACCTCGCACCATCGCCGACCAGAGCACCGAACTGCGGCTCGCGATCATGCGGCTCTCTCGGCGCATCCGGCAGGAGCGGTCCGACGCCGAGCTCACGGCCTCGCAGTTCGCCGCCCTCGCCTGGCTCACCTCCGAGGGGCCGATGGGCCTCGGCCGGCTCGCCGAGTGCGAGGGCGTCAGCGCCCCCTCGATGAACCGCACCACGAACCAGCTCGTCGAGGCCGGCCTCGTGGTGCGCGCCGGCGCCCCCGAAGACGGCCGAAAGGTCCTCCTCGAATGCACCCCCGCCGGCACGGCGATCGTGCTCGAGACCCGCCGGCGCCGCGACGCGTGGCTGGCACGCCGTGTCGCGACGCTCAACGCCGACGAGCGCGCGACCCTCGCCGCGGCCACCGAACTCCTGAAACGGATCACCGCGTGAGCGCGATGTTCCGGTCCCTCTCGGGATTCAACTACCGCGTCTGGTTCATCGGCGCCCTCGTCTCGAACGTCGGCGGGTGGATGCAGTCGACCACTCAAGACTGGGTCGTGCTCACCGAGCTCACGCACAACAACGCGGCCGCGGTCGGCGCGACGATGGCGCTCCAGTTCGGCCCGCAGCTCGTGCTCGTGCCCATCACGGGCGCGGTGATCGACCGGTTCGACCGACGCAAGGTGCTCCTGGTCACCCAGTCGGTGCTCATGCTCCTCGCCGTCGGCCTGGGGCTCCTACTGCTCGGCGGGCACGCGCAGCTCTGGCACGTCTACGGATTCGCCCTCGCGCTCGGCATCACGAGCGCGTTCGACGCGCCCGCGCGCCAAACCTTCGTCTCCGACCTCGTCAGCGGCCCCAACGCCTCGAACGCGGTCGCGCTGAACGCGGCATCCTTCAACGCGGCACGCCTCATCGGCCCCGCCGTCGCCGGCGGGCTCATCGTGCTCGTCGGCTCCGGCTGGGTCTTCATGATCAACGCGCTCACGTTCGTCGCGATGCTCGTCGCCCTGCTCGTCATGCGCCGGCGCGAGCTCATCGTGCATCCGCGCGCGCCGCGCACGGGCAACGCGCTCGTGCAGGGCTTCCGCTACGTCGGCGGGCGTTCCGACCTCGTGGTGGTGCTCGTCATCGTGTTCCTCGTGGGCGCGTTCTGCATGAACTTCCCGATCTTCTCCTCGACCATGGCGGTCATGTTCGGCAAGGGGGCGGGCGAGTACGGCGTGCTCTCCTCGATCCTCGCGATCGGCTCGCTCACCGCCGCGCTGCTCGCGGCCCGACGCGCGCGGGCGCGGCTGCGGGTCGTGTTCCTCAGCGCCGGCGCGCTGGGCGCGGCCTCGCTCATCGCGGCGTTCATGCCCACGTACGAGACCTTCGCGGCGTCGACCATCCTCATCGGCTTCAGCACCGTCACCCTGCTCACGACCGCGAACGGATACGTGCAGACCACGACCGCCCCCGAGGTGCGCGGGCGCGTCATGGCCCTCTACGTCGCGATCCTCATGGGCGGCACGCTCATCGGCGCCCCGACGGTCGGCTGGGTGGCCGACGCCGCCGGGCCGCGTTGGGCCCTCGGCGTGGCATCCGTCGCCGCGTTCGCCGCCCTCGCCGTCGGCGTGGTCTGGCTCATGGTCGCCCGCGGGCTGCGCGTCGCGCACATGCCGCAGCGCCGCTGGAGGTTCGGCCTCGCGTGGGCGGCCTCCGCCGAGGCGATCGCCGACGGGGACCGCGTCGCCGCACCGGCCACCGGCTCGCTCGGCGCGATCACCGACCGCGACGAGCCCGACTACTCCGACGACGTGGACTTCTCCGACGAGGTCGCGATGACCTCACCCATCCGGCTGCCGAAGCTCGCCGGGCACGGCGGCGGTCACGGCGGGCGGCGAGCGGATGCCGCAGGGCGGGCGGATGCTTCGGGGCGAGCGGATGCCGCGGGGCCGGCGCGCGACGAGCCGGCCTCGCGCCCGCGCTGACCCGTCGCCGCTGTCGACGATGCGCCGGACGAGGCCACTCCGATGCACCCGGCTCAGCGACTCCAGCGCCTTCCGGCACCGCCCGGTCGATCAGACCGCGCGGGTCGACTCCCGCACGACGAGCCCTGGCTGGAAGACGACGTGCTCGTGCGCATACGCTCCCGGCGTCGCGGACGCGAGGTGGGCGGCCTCCCGGAGCAGCAGGTCGACCGCGGTGTAGCCGATCAGGGTCGCGGGCTGGCGGATCGAGGAGAGCGGCACGACCGCCGCCGAGGCGAAGTCGATGTCGTCGTAGCCGATGAGCGCGATCTCGTCGGGCACGGGCACGCCGCCCTGCATGGTGAGCGCCTGGAGCACGCCCATGGCGAGCAGGTCGTTCGCGGCGAACACCGCGTCGGGGCGCTCGGCCGCGGGGCGCTCGCGCAGCGTCTCGCCCGCGGCCCGGCCCTCGAGCACGGTGAGCGAGCCGGTCGGGACGACCTCGAGCGAGGCATCCGGAACCTCGGCCACCGCGCGCCGGGCCCCCTCGAGGCGGTCGACGACCTGCTGGAGGCTCGCGGGGCCGCCGACGAATGCGAGCCGGCGGCGGCCGGTCTCGAGCAGGTGGCGTGCGGCGAGCTCGCCGCCCACGACGTCGTCGACGGCGACCGACGAGAACGCGCGATCGGGCGACTCGCGGTCGACCAGCACGACGGGCGTGCCGCGCTCGCGGAGCCGCTCGAGCCGCGGCATGTCGTCGGCGAGGGGCGAGATGAGCACGCCGTGCACGCGCTGTTCCTCGAACAGGTCGAGGTAGGCGCCCTCGCGCGCGACGTTCTCGTCGCTGTTGCCGAGGAGCACCGTCATGTGCTCCTCGGCGGCGCGATCCTCGGCGCCGCGGGCGACGTCGGTGAAGAAGGGGTTGCGCACGTCGAGCACGACGAGGCCGATGCTGCGGCTGCGGCCCGCCCGCAGCTGCCGCGCCGCGTCGTTGCGCACGAACCCGAGACGCTCGATCGCGTCCTGCACGCGCTGCACGGTGGCGGGGGCGACGATCTCGGGTCGGTTGAGCACGTTCGAGACGGTGCCGACCGAGACGGATGCCGCGAGCGCGACGTCCTTCACACTCACGGCCATGCGGGGTCCTCTCGGTTCGCTCGGGGCCGTTCTGACGGCGCTCCGGCCATGATGTCAGGAATCCGCGTCACCGGCCGCGCGCGGCGCCGCCCGCCGCCGAGGCGGTGGACCTGCGCACGACGAGTTCGGGGAGGAAGACCGTCTGCCTCGGGATGAGCTCGGGGTCCGCGGTCTCCTCGAGGAGGATGCGCAGCGCCGTGCGTCCGATCATCCGACCGGGTTGCCGCATCGACGAGATCGGCACGGCGGCCGCCGCGGCGAAGGGGATGTCGTCGAAGCCGATGATCGCGATCTCGTCCGGCACGAGCATGCGCGCGTCGACCACGAGTGCCTGGAGCAGGCCGAGCGCGACCAGGTCGTTCGCGGCGAAGAGGGCATCGGGCCGGTCGCGCGCGGGTCGGGCGAGGATGCGCGCGCCCGCGACGACCCCGGCCTCGACGGTCGTCGCATCGGTCGCGATGACCTCGATCTCGACCGGGACGACGGCGTTCTCTGCGGCGACGCGGGCTCCGGCGAGCCGGTCGCGCACCTGCTGCATCTCGAACGGGCCGCCGACGAAGGCGATGCGCCGGCGCCCGGAGTCGATGAGGTGCTCGACGGCCATGCGACCGCCGGCGACGCTGTCGACCGACACCGAGCTGAACCGGCCGTCGCCGCTGAAGCGATCGACGAGGACGGCGGGGATGCCGCGGGCGCGCAGTCGCTCGAGGCGGGGATGGATGTCGCCGTAGGGCGAGATCAGGACCCCGCGCACCTGCTGCTCCTCGAAGAGGTCGAGGTACATGCGCTCGCGGGCGACGTCCTCGTCGGTGTTGCCGTAGAGGATCGCGAGGTTGTGGCTGCTGGCCTCGTCTTCGGCGCCGCGCACGACGTCGGTGAAGAACGGGTTCTGGCCGTCGAGGACGACGAACCCGACGGTGGTGCTCACGCCGGCGCGAAGCTTCCGGGCGGCATCGTTGCGCACGTAGCCCAGCTGCTCGATGGCTTGGTTGACCCGCTCGACCGAGTCCGGGGAGACGTCGCCCGGACGATTGAGCACGTTCGACACCGTGCCGACCGAGACGCCCGCATGCTGCGCGACGTCGCGGATGCGCACCCCTGCCATACGAGCTCCTTCGCCGGTTCGGATCGTGTTGCGACTTGACGCGCTTTGAAACGATCCATACAGTATCCCTGAATCGTACATGAATCGATTCAGGTACATTCATCGGATTTCAACCTCGACGAGGAGGCCATCGTGCAGACGGACCCGGCGCAGACTCTGGCGCCGCCGATGCTGGAACTCTCCAAGGTCGTCAAGTCCTTCGGGCCGGTGGTCGCCCTCCGCTCCGGGAGCCTGCGGCTCGAGCAGGGCTCGATCCACGCGCTCGTCGGCGAGAACGGCGCCGGCAAGTCGACGCTCGTGAAGATCGTCGCGGGCCTCTACCGCCGTGACGGCGGCGACCTCCGGCTTCGCGGCGAAGAGGTCGACTTCACCTCGACCGCCCAGTCGAAGGCGGCGGGCATCGCGGTCATCTACCAGGAGCCGACGCTCTTCCCCGACCTCACCGTCACCGAGAACATCTTCATGGGGCGCCAGCCCACGGGGCGCTTCGGCCGCATCGACCGGAAGGCCATGCGGCACGAGGCCGAAGCCCTGTTCCAGCGGCTCGGCGTGCGCATCGACCCCGAACGCCCGGCCGAGGGCCTCTCGATCGCCGACCAGCAGGTCATCGAGATCGCCAAGGCCGTCTCGCTCGACGCCCGCGTGCTGATCATGGACGAGCCGACCGCCGCCCTCTCGGGCGTCGAGGTCGACCGCCTGTTCGCCGTGGCGCGCAGCCTCCGCGACGAGGGCAGGGCGCTCCTGTTCATCTCGCACCGCTTCGACGAGATCTTCGCCCTCTGCGACACCGTCACCGTCATGCGCGACGGCGCGTACGTCGCCACCACGCCCATCGCCGACACCACCGTCGACGAGCTCGTGCGCCAGATGGTCGGCCGCGACGTCACCGAGCTGTTCCCGAAGACGGAAGCCGAGATCGGCGAGCCGCTGCTCGAGGTCGAGGGGCTCACCCGCACGGGCGTCTTCCACGACATCTCGTTCTCGGTGCGCGCGGGTGAGATCGTCGGCCTCGCCGGCCTCGTCGGCGCGGGCCGGAGCGAGGTGGCCCGGGCCGTGTTCGGCGTGGATCCCTACGAATCGGGAACGGTGCGCCTGAACGGCCGCACGCTCCCCCGCCGCCGGCCCGACACCGCGATCCGCGCCGGCCTCGCGCTCGTGCCCGAGGACCGCCGCAAGCAGGGCCTCGTGCTCGAGTCGTCGGTGGCGCAGAACATCGCCCTCGTCATCCGCAACGAACTCGCGAAGGCCGGCCTCATCACGACCGGCATGGAGAACCGCGCCGCGAAGGTGTGGGCAAGCCGGCTCGAGGTGAAGACCAACGCCCTCTCGACGGTCGCCGGGACCCTCTCGGGCGGCAACCAGCAGAAGGTCGTGCTCGGCAAGTGGCTCGCGACCGAGCCCACCGTGCTCATCATCGACGAGCCCACGCGCGGCATCGACGTCGGCACGAAGGCCGAGGTGCACCGGCTGCTCTCCGAGCTCGCCGGCCGCGGCATGGGCATCCTCATGATCTCCTCCGAGCTGCCCGAGGTGCTCGGCATGGCCGATCGGGTGCTCGTCATGCGCGAGGGACGCATCACCGCCGAGATCGACCGATCCGACGCCACCAGCGAGAACGTCATGTTCGCCGCGACGCACGCCGATGGAGCCCACGCATGACCGCCCCCGCCATCGAACGCTCGGCCGCCACGAAGCGCCTCCGCTCGGTCGGCGCCGCACGCGAGTTCGGCATCCTGCTCGCGCTCGTGCTCGTAGTGCTCGCGGCCACGATCGCCAACCCGAACTTCCTGTTCAGCGCCGACGGCTGGCGCGACCTGCTGCTGACGCCGGCGATCCTCGTGCTCGTCGCCATCGGCCAGGCGATCGTGATCATCACGCGCAACGTCGACCTGTCGGTGGGCTCGATCCTGGGCCTGTCGGCCTATCTCACGGGTCGCCTGTTCGTCGACCTCCAGGGCATCCCGATCATCGTGGTGTTCGTGATCGCGGTCGGGTTCGGCGCCCTGCTCGGCCTCGTGAACGGCGCCCTCGTCGCCTTCGCGAAGGTGCCCGCGATGGTCATCACGCTCGGCACGCTCTACGCGTATCGCGGCATCAACGTGCTCTGGACCGGCAGCGACCGGATCAACGCCTCCGACCTGCCGAAGTCGTTCCTCGCGCTCGGCACGGGGCAGATCCTGTACATCCCGATCCTCACGATCATCGCCCTGGTCGTGCTGATCGCCGCGGCCTGGTTCATGAAGAACACCCGCGGCGGGCGCGAGTTCTACGCGATCGGCTCCGACCCGGCGGCGGCCGAGCTCTACGGCCTGCGCGTCACCCGCCGCCTGCTCATCGCGTTCGCGCTCTCGGGCGCGCTGTCGGGGCTGGCCGGCGTGCTGTACGCGGCACGGTACGGCACGATCAGCTCGCAGGCCGGTGCCGGGTGGGAGCTCGACGCGGTCGGCGCGGCCGTCATCGGCGGCGTCGCGATCACCGGCGGCGTCGGCTCGGTGTGGGGCGCCGCGATCGGCGCGGTGCTGCTGCTCACGATCAACCGGGCGCTGCCGATCCTCGGCATCCCCGACTTCTGGCAGCGCGCCGTCGTCGGCGCGCTCATCATCGGCGCCATCGTGCTCGACCGGGTGCTCGCCGTCCGAGCCAAACGCCGGCTCATCGAGGCGAGGGAGGAAGACCGATGACCGCCACGACCACCTCGTCCGCCGTCGCCCGCACCTATCGGGACTACGACCGCCCGCTCTGGCAGCGCATCCTGCTGACACGCGAGGCCGCGATCATCGGCCTGCTCGTGATCGTCGCCGTCGTCGCGTCGGTGAGCGTGCGGGGATTCGGCCAGCCGATCACCCTCACCTACCTGCTGCTCGACGTCATGCCGATCCTGCTCATCGCACTGCCGATGACGCTCATCATGATCACCGGAGAGATCGACCTCTCGGTCGCGAGCATCGTGGGCCTGTCGAGCGTGCTCACGGGCGTGCTCACCCAGGCGGGGCTGCCCTTCGAGGTCGCGGCGGTCGTCGCGCTCATCGCCGGCGCCGTCTGCGGCGCGGTGAACGGGTTCCTCGTCACCGTGGTCGGCCTGCCGTCGCTCGCGGTCACGATCGGCACGCTCGCGCTGTTCCGCGGGCTCGCCGTCGGCCTGCTCGGCACGACCGCCATCACCGACTTCCCCGACTTCTGGACCGATCTGGCGAAGATGCGCGTCGGCGGATCGAACATCCCCCTCGTGCTGTTCCTGTTCCTCGCGCTGCTCGTGGTGTTCACGGTGCTGCTGCACTTCACGCCCTTCGGGCGCGGCATCTACGCGATCGGCCTGTCGAAGTCGGCCGCGCACTTCTCCGGCGTGCACGTCGAGCGCACGAAGATGATCCTGTTCGTCCTGAGCGGCCTGGTCGCGGCACTCGCGGGCATCTTCTACACGCTGCGGTTCGGCAGCGCCCGCGGCGACAACGCGACCGGCCTCGAACTGCAGGTCATCGCCGCGGTCGTGCTCGGCGGCGTCTCCGTGTTCGGCGGTCGCGGCGCAATCCACGGCGTCATCGCGGGCGTGCTGCTCATCGGCGTGCTCGCGAGCGCCCTGCGCCTCGCGAACGTCACGAGCGATGTCATCAACATCATCACCGGAGCACTCCTGGTGCTCTCGGTGGTGACCAACAGCTTCCTGGCCTGGCTGCGTACGCGGCGTCGAGCACCAGGGGGAAAACCGCGCGTCGAGGCCTCCACAGCAGGGTGACCGGGCCGCGCGACCCGTCGATGCAATCACCCATCGACTGAACCGATGAAGGGAAGAACAACGATGTTTGAACACAAGCGGCGCGCAGGCGCCCTGACCGCGCTCGCGGTGGGCGTGGCACTGCTCGCCACCGGCTGCGCGGTCGACTCCGGCAGCGAAGGGGGCTCGGACGGCGGCTCGGGCGACAGCGCCAACCTCGCCATCACGTTCCTGCCGAAGAACCTCGGCAACCCGTACTTCGACACCTCGTCGACCGGTGCGAAGGAGGCCATCGACGAGTTCGGCGGAACCTTCGCCGAGGTCGGGCCGGCCGAGGCCACGCCCGACGCGCAGGTCAGCTACATCAACACCCTCACGCAGCAGGGCGTGGGTGCGATCGCCGTCTCGGCGAACGACCCCGAGGCGATCTGCGACGCCCTCAACGAGGCCCGCGACGCGAACGTGAAGGTGGTCACCTTCGACTCCGACACGAACGCGGACTGCCGCGACGTGTTCATCAACCAGGCCGACGCGGAGGGCATCGCCAAGGTGCAGGTCGACCTCGTCGCCGACCAGATCGGCGGCGCCGGCGAGATCGCGATCCTCTCGGCCTCGGCGAACGCCACGAACCAGAACGCCTGGATCGAGATGATGGAGGAGTACCTCGCGAGCGACTACCCCGACATCACGCTCGTCGAGACGGTCTACGGCGACGACGACGACCAGACCTCGTTCGACAAGACCGCGGCGCTGCTGCAGACGCACCCCGAGCTGAAGGGCATCATCTCGCCCACGACGGTCGGCATCTCCGCCGCCGCCCGCTACCTCTCGACCTCGGACTACAAGGGCAAGGTCGCGCTGACCGGGCTCGGCACGCCGAACCAGATGCGCGAGTACGTCGAGGACGGCACCGTGACCGCGTTCGCGCTGTGGAACCCGGCCGACCTGGGCTACCTCGCCGCATACGCCTCGAAGGCGCTCATCGAGGGCGACATCACGGGCGCCGAGGGCGACTCGTTCGAGGCGGGCAAGCTCGGCGACTACGAGGTCGGCGCCGACGGCGTCGTGCTCCTCGGCGACCCGTTCGAGTTCAACGCGGACAACATCGGCGACTTCGACTTCTGAGTCGGATGCCGCAGCGAGGGCCCGGTCGACCGTTCGCGTCGCCCGGGCCCTCGTGCCGTTCGGCGGGGCATCGGCCCGCTCCGACGGCGCATCCGACCCGAACGGGCGGGGACGCCGTTGCGCTCCCGTCCCATCGGAGGTAGAGTGTTGAAACGATTCATTACCACGGGCCGACACGAACCGTCCACCACCCGGACCACCCGGATCACACCCCAAGCGAAGCCTCGAACACGACCCGCGAAGACGAAAGGACGGCGAGCTCGATGACGAGCCCCACCGCTGCGACGGCGCAACGCGTCTGCTTCCAGCTCCAGGTCGACCCCGCCCGCCTCGACGAGTACCGCGAACGCCACGCCGCGGTCTGGCCCGACATGCTGCGCGCCATCGAGGCATCCGGCCGCCGCAACTACTCGCTGTTCCTTCGGCCCGACGGCCTGCTCATCGGCTACTACGAGGTCGACGACGACGACGCGGCGCAGGCCGCCCTCGAGCACGACCCGCGCACCGCGGCCTGGGAGGCGCAGATGGCGGAGTTCTTCGTCAGCCTCGACGGCGCCCGCCCCGACCAGTCCGCCCCACGACTCACCGAGGTGTTCAACCTCGAAGACCAGCTCGCGGCGCTCGACGCCCTGCCCGCGGCATCCGACACCGAACCGACCACCACAGAAAGCAGCCACTCGTGAGCCTCTTCACCACCGAACAACTGGCCCAGCTCGAGCAGCAGGCCATCGAACTCCCGAGCTGGGCGTTCGGCAACTCGGGCACCCGTTTCAAGGTGTTCGCCACGCCCGGCACCCCGCGCGACCCCTTCGAGAAGATCGCGGATGCCGCGAAGGTGCACGAGTACACGGCGCTCGCGCCGACCGTCGCACTGCACATCCCGTGGGACAAGGTCGACTCGTACGACGAGCTGCGTTCGCACGCCGAGGGCCTCGGCGTCGCGCTCGGCACGATCAACTCGAACACGTTCCAGGACGACGACTACAAGTTCGGCGCCCTCACCCACGAAGACGCCGCCGTGCGCCGCAAGGCCATCGACCACCACCTCGAGTGCATCGACATCATGCACGCGACCGGGTCGCGCGACCTGAAGATCTGGCTCGCCGAGGGCTCGAACTACCCGGGTCAGGCCGACCTGCGCGGCCGTCAGGACCGCCTGCACGAGTCGCTGTCCGAGATCTACGCCCGCCTCGGCGACGAGCAGCGCCTCGTGCTCGAGTACAAGTTCTTCGAGCCGGCGTTCTACCACACCGACGTTCCCGACTGGGGCACGAGCTACGCCCAGGTCGCCGCGCTCGGCGACAAGGCGATGGTCTGCCTCGACACCGGACACCACGCGCCGGGCACGAACATCGAGTTCATCGTCATGCAGCTGCTGCGTCTCGGCAAGCTCGGCTCGTTCGACTTCAATTCGCGCTTCTACGCCGACGACGACCTCATCGTGGGCGCGGCCGACCCGTTCCAGCTGTTCCGCATCGTGTTCGAGGTCATCCGCGGCGGCGGCCTGAACAACCCCGACGTGGCGTTCATGCTCGACCAGTGCCACAACGTGGAGGACAAGATCCCCGGCCAGATCCGCTCGGTGCTGAACGTCCAGGAGATGACGGCGCGCGCGCTGCTCGTCGACGGCGAGGCCCTGCGTGCCGCGCAGCGCTCGGGCGACGTGCTCGAGGCGAACCGCGTGTTCATGGACGCCTTCTACACCGACGTGCGCCCCGCCCTCGCCGAGTGGCGCGAGTCGCGCGGCCTGCCCGCCGACCCGATGGCGGCGTTCGCGGCATCCGGCCACCTCGCGAAGATCGCGGAGGAGCGCGTCGGCGGCGTGCAGGCCGGTTGGGGCGCCTGACCCTCCCCGCGGACTCACGCAACATCCCGCCCGCCCATGCACTCGATCCGTCGATCTTCGCCCCGCCCGCTCCCGGGTAGGGCGAAGATCGACGGATCGGTGGGGCGGCCCCTGAACCGCACGACCGAAGGAACCACGACATCATGACGAACCCAGCTGCAGCCGATCTCATCGCGCGGTCGAACCGCCTCGGCGCCGACCCGAAGAACACGAACTACGCCGGCGGCAACACGTCGGCCAAGGGCACCGAGACCGACCCCGTCACGGGCGAGCCCGTCGAGCTCATGTGGGTCAAGGGTTCTGGCGGCGACCTCGGCACGCTCACCGAGCAGGGCCTCGCGGTGCTGCGCCTCGACCGCCTGCGTTCGCTCGTGAACGTGTACCCGGGCGTCGACCGCGAAGACGAGATGGTCGCGGCCTTCGACTACACGCTGCACGGCAAGGGCGGCGCGGCCCCGTCGATCGACACCGCCATGCACGGCCTCGTCGACGCCGCGCACGTCGACCACCTGCACCCCGACTCGGGCATCGCGATCGCGACCGCGGCCGACGGCGAGGAGCTGACGGGCAAGATCTTCGGCGAGAAGGTCGTGTGGGTGCCGTGGCGCCGCCCCGGCTTCCAGCTCGGCCTCGACATCGCCGAGATCAAGGCGGCGAACCCGGCCGCGATCGGCTGCATCCTCGGCGGCCACGGCATCACCGCGTGGGGCGACACGTCGGAGGAGACCGAGGCGAACTCGCTCTGGATCATCGACACCGCCGCCGCGTACATCGCCGAGCACGGGGCATCCGACCCCTTCGGCGCCGTCGTCGCAGGGTACGAAGCCCTCGAGCCGGCCGAGCGCCGCGCGAAGGCCGCCGCCCTCGCCGCCACGATCCGCGGCATCGCGAGCCACGACAAGCCCATGGTCGGCCACTTCTCCGATGCCCCCGAGGTGCTCGACTTCCTCGCGAGCGAGCGGATGCCTCACCTCGCCGCGCTCGGCACGAGCTGCCCCGACCACTTCCTGCGCACCAAGGTCAAGCCCATGGTGCTCGACCTGCCTTCCGACGCGTCGATCGAGGACTCGGTCGCCCGCCTGCAGGAGCTGCACGAGGCGTACCGCGCCGACTACCAGGCGTACTACGACGCGCACGCGACCGCCGAGAGCCCCGCGATCCGCGGCGCCGATCCGCTGATCGTGCTCGTGCCGGGCGTGGGCATGTTCAGCTACGGCGCGAACAAGCAGACCGCACGCGTCGCCGGCGAGTTCTACCTCAACGCGATCAACGTGATGCGCGGCGCCGAGGCGCTCTCGACGTACGCCCCCATCTCCGATGCCGAGAAGTTCCGCATCGAGTACTGGGCGCTCGAGGAGGCGAAGCTCCTCCGCATGCCGAAGCCGAAGACCCACCAGGGGCGCATCGCGTTCGTCACGGGCGCGGCATCCGGCATCGGCAAGGCCATCGCGACCCGCCTCGCCGCCGAGGGCGCGTGCGTCGTCGTCGCCGACCTCGACCTCGAGAAGGCGCAGGCCGCGGCGGCAGAACTGGGCAGCACGGATGTCGCGATCGGCGTCGCCGCGAACGTGGCGGATGCCGCGGGCGTGCAGGCCGCGATCGACGCGACGCTGCTCGCGTTCGGCGGCATCGACCTCGTCGTGAACAACGCGGGCCTGTCGCTGTCGAAGCCGCTGCTCGAGACCACCGAGAAGGACTGGGACCTCCAGCACGACGTCATGGCGAAGGGCTCGTTCCTCGTGTCGAAGGCCGCCGCTCGCGCACTCGTCGACCAGAAGATGGGGGGCGACGTGATCTACATCTCGTCGAAGAACTCGGTCTTCGCGGGCCCGAACAACATCGCCTACTCGGCGACGAAGGCCGACCAGGCCCACCAGGTGCGCCTGCTCGCGGTCGAGCTCGGCGAGCACGGCGTGCGCGTGAACGGCATCAACCCCGACGGCGTCGTTCGCGGCTCGGGAATCTTCGCCGCCGGGTGGGGTGCGAACCGCGCCGCGACCTACGGCGTGAAGGAAGAGGACCTCGGCCAGTTCTACGCCAACCGCACGATCCTCAAGCGCGAGGTCGTGCCCGAGAACGTCGCCGACGCGGTGTACGTGCTCACCGGTCCCGAGCTCAGCCGCACGACCGGCCTGCACATCCCCGTCGACTCGGGCGTCGCCGCGGCCTTCCTGCGATGAGCGCCGTGACGGGCGTCGCCGGTCGCGCCGGTCTCGCCGGTCGAGGAGCGACGCAGGAGCGTCTCGAGACCACCCTGCCCAACCTCGCCGGTCGAGGAGCGACGCAGGAGCGTCTCGAGACCACCCTGCCGGGTCTCGGCGCAGGTCTCGAGACGCTCCGCTCCTCGACCGGCGCGACGCTCCGCTCCTCGACCGGCGCGACGCTCCGCTCCTCGACCGACGTGGGCCGACGATGAGCGCGGGCGCGGGCACCGTCGCCGCGGTCGACCTCGGGGCGACGAGCGGGCGCGTCATCCTCGGCCGGGTCGACCAGCGGGCCGGCACGCTCGAGCTCGAGCACCTCGCGCGCTTCCAGAACGGACCGGTGCGGCTCGCCTCCGGCCTGCACTGGGACTTCACGGGCCTCTACCGCGACCTCGCGCGCGGCCTCGCCGAGGCGTTCCGCCGCGATCCGTCGGTCGCCTCGATCGGCGTCGACTCGTGGGCCGTCGACTACGGCCTGCTCCGGGGCGACCGCCTGATCGGCGAGCCGTTCCACTACCGCGACGAGCGCAACGCCCGCGCCGTCGAGGCGGTGCACGAAACGGTGCCGTTCGCCGAGCTCTACCGCCGCAACGGCCTCCAGTTCCTGCCGTTCAACACGCTCTACCAGCTCGCAGCAGAACGCGAGGGCGGATGCCTCGACCTCGCCGACTCCCTCCTGCTCGTGCCCGACCTCATCGGGTTCGAGCTCACGGGCCGACGCGTCGCCGAGCGCACGAACGCCTCGACGACCGGGCTCCTCGGCGTGCATTCGGGCGAGTGGGACGACGAGCTCATCGAGCGGCTCGGGCTCCCGGCATCCGTCTTCGCACCCATCGTCGCGCCCGGCGACCCCCTCGGCCCGCTGCGGCCGACCGTGGCCTCCGAGCTCGGCGCGCCCGACGGCGTCGAGGTCGTCGCCGTCGGCTCGCACGACACCGCGTCGGCGGTCGTCGCCGTGCCGATGCGGGCCGAGTCCGCGGCGTACATCTCGTGCGGCACGTGGGGGCTCGTCGGCGTCGAGGTCGAACGGCCGGTGACGACGGATGCCGCGCGCGAGGCGAACTTCACGAACGAGGGCGGCGTCGACGGGCGCGTGCGGTTCCTGCACAACGTCATGGGCCTGTGGCTGCTGTCGGAGTCGGTGCGCTGGTGGGAACGCGACGGCGAGACGATCGACCTTCCGCAGCTGCTCGCGGCCGCGGCCGACGTCGCCGGGCCCGTCGCGGTGTTCGACGCCGACGACCCGCGCTTCATGGCGCCCGGCGACATGCCGGGGCGCATCGCGGAGTGGTGCGCCGAGCACGGCGTCCCCGCGCCCCGCAGCCGGGCCGAGGTCGCGCGCTCCATCGTCGAGTCGCTCGCCGAGGCCTTCGCGGGCGCCGTGCGCCAGGCGTCGGTGCTCTCCGGGGTGGACGTGCACACGATCCACATCGTCGGCGGCGGATCCCTCAACGAGCTGCTCTGCCAGCGCACCGCGGACCGCTCGGGACTCGAGGTGCTCGCGGGCCCCGTCGAGGCCACGGCGATCGGCAACGTGCTCGTGCAGGCGCGCGCGCAGGGGTTCGCGACGGGCTCGCTCGAGGATCTGCGTGCGCTCGTCGCCCGCGCGTTCCGGCCGCGACGCCACCTGCCCCGGGACTGAACGGCCGACACGTCCGACGGACCGAGCGCCCGGCGGGCCGAACGCCCGACGGGCTCAGTGCCCGTGTGCGACGAGCTGGATGATGATCACGCTGAGCCCGACCGCCATGAGCGCGGCGAGCGCGAGGAACTGCTTCCACCAGGGCGCGCGGGTGCGCCGCACGCCGAGGTAGGCGATGACCCCGAGCGTCACGAGGTAGACCACCGAGACGATGCGCAGCGCGGTCTCGACCTCCAGGACGCCGAACGCGGCGAGCGCGAGCAGGATCACGGGAACGCCGGCCGAGGCGAGCGCGGATGCCGCGATGCGCAGCATGATGCGCACCTCGTGCCCGTCGGGGAACCTCGCGTGCGCCGAGAGGAACGCGATGACGTCGGCCGCGAGGCCGGCGGCCGTGATCGCGAGGATGCCGATCGCCAGCTCGATGACGGCCTGCCCCGCCGCGAGGTGGTCGGCGTTCGTCAGCTGGACGAGCACGATGGCGAGTCCGGTGAACGTCGCGTAGACCCGCTCCTTGAGCGCCTCGGCCCGGACGTTCTCGGGCTTGACCCGATGGTCGTCCTCGGGTTCGACCCCGTGGTCGGCGGGCGGTGTCGCGCCGACGGCGTCGTGCCGGCCCCCCGAGCCGACCCCTGCCCCCGCGTCACTCATGTGCGCAACGGTACCAGCCGCCGCACCCCCGCAACCGAGTCGCCCGACTCTGGACGAAAGTGGGCGACTCGAGAACGGAGGGTCCGAGACGGGCGACTCGGGAGCCAGAGGTGCGGATGCCGCGGGCGCACCCTCTGAGAGGATCGATGCATGACCGATCGACTGCTCGTGTCCCTGCCCGGCGCCACCCTCCGCGACGCGATCGGGCCGCTGCCCGAGTGCGTCGAGGTGGTGCTGTGGGATCTCTCCGGACCCGCGCCCGCCGAGCACCTCGACCTCGTCGTGCCGCCCTACATGGGCGCCTCCGCGAAGCTCGGCGCGCTCGAGGGCGTCTCGACGCGCCTCGTGCAGTCGCAGTCGATCGGCTACGACGACGTCGAGGCGGCGCTTCCTCCGGGACACGTGTACGCGAACGCGGCATCCGTGCACGAGACCTCGACGGCCGAGCTCACGCTCGCGCTCGTGCTGGCCGCCCAGCGCGGCATCCCCGAGTTCGTGCGTGCCGCCGACGAGGGCCGCTGGGCGCCCGAGCGCCGCGCGAGCCTCGCCGATCGGCGCGTGCTGCTCGTCGGCGTGGGCGGGGTCGGCGAGGCGATCGAAGACCGTCTCGCGCCGTTCGAGGTCGAGATCACCCGCGTCGGCAGCCGCGCCCGCGACGACGCCCGCGGCCGCGTGCACGGCACCGACGAGCTGCCCGAGCTGCTCCCGAACGCCGAGATCGTGATCGTCGGCGTGCCCCTCACCGAGGCCACGACGGGGCTCGTCGACGCGGAGTTCCTCGCCGCGCTGCCCGACGGCGCCCTCGTCGTGAACATCGCGCGCGGCAGGGTGGCCGACACCGACGCGATCCTCGCCGAGGCGCGCAGCGGGCGCCTGCGTTTCGCGCTCGACGTCACCGAACCCGAGCCGCTGCCCGAGGGGCATCCGCTGTTCGCGCTGCCGAACGTGCTCGTCACGCCGCACGTCGGCGGCGCCTCCACGGCGATGATGCCGCGCATGGCCCGCCTCGTGCGCGATCAGGTCGAGCGGATGCTGCGCGGGGACGAGCCCCGCAACGTCGTGCTGCGCTCCTGACCCGCGCCCGCCGACCCGCCCGCCGACCCGCCCGCCCGCCAACCCGCCGAAACTCAGGAAACCCGGCCAGACGGCCGCCCTGAGGCATCCGTCGACGCGAATCTCCTGAATTTCGGATGCCGCGCCGAGCCCTGTGCCCGGTAGCGCGCGCGGCCGAGAATTCAGGAGATTCGAGCAGACGGCCGCCCTGAGGCATCCGTCGTCGCGGATCTCCTGAATTCCGGATGCCGCTTCGAGCCCTGTGCCCGGGCTCCGCGCGCGCCGACTCCTCCTCCCGAGCCTCGCGCCGAGCCGGGTTCACCGGCTGACGCGATCGGGCGAACGCCGCGGGCCGATGCACGACGCACACTCGTCCGCATGACTCCCACGACACGACTGCTCGACGTCCTCCGACGCGGCGGCGGCGCGGCCGCGTACCCCGCGTTCGATCGGGTCGGCATCGCCCGCGGCGAACTGTCGCGGGCCGTGCGAACCGGCGCGGTGATCCGCGTGCGCAACGGCTGGTTCGCGGCGCCCGAGGCCGCGCCCGACGTCGTTCGGGCGGTGCGGGTCGGCGGCATGGCGACGGCATCCACGGTCTCCCGGCTCCACGGGCTCTGGGTGCCGGAGCGCGATCGGCTCCACGTCCGCGTCGCCGCGAATGCCGCTCGGCTGCGCTGCCCCGACGATCGGATGCTCCCGCTCGATGCCGATGCCCACGGCGTCTGCCTGCACTACCGCGGCAGGCTCGACGGCGCCCGCGCGCGCGATGCGCTCTCGACGGCGCTCGGCGAGATGTTCGCCTGCGCTCCGATCGCCGAGGCGCTCGCCGCGGTCGAATCGGCGCTCGACCGCCGGGTGCTCGAGCCCGCGCACCTCGACCTGGTGCGAGCCGCCATGCCGAGCGGTCGACGAGCGCGGCTCGATCTGCTCGACTTCGGCGGCCAGTCCGGTCTCGAGACGAAGGTGCGCCTGTTCCTGCGTTCCCGCCGCATCCGGTTCCGCACCCAGGTGCAGATCGTCGGAGTCGGGTCCGTCGACTTCCTGGTGGGCGAGCGGCTGGTCATCGAGGTCGACGGATGGGCCTTCCACAGCAGCCGCGCCGACTTCGAGAACGACCGGCGGCGCGACTTCGAGCTGACGATGCGCGGCTACCTGGTGCTGCGCCTGAGCTACCGGCAGGTCATGCACGACTGGGAGCGCACCGCCGCCGGCATCCTCTCGCTGATCGCCCGCGGGGCGCACCGCCGGAGCACGGCGCTGCCGGGGCCCGTACCGACAGCCGCGCCCGGCGCGCTGGCCTCACCCGAGATCGCGCGCGAGCACAGGCACGAGAATTCAGGAGATCCGGGCAGACGGCCGCGCTGAGGCATCCGTCATCGTGAATCTCCTGAGTTCCGGATGCCGGATGCCGGATGCCGGATACCTCAGGGCGTCCCGATGCCGAGACGTGTCCAGGTGCCGAGCCCGTTCGCGTCGAAGAACTGCAGGTTCATCGTGTCCACGACGCCGTCGAGCGTGAACGCGGCCGAGGCCAGCGATCCCCACGGCGCGTTCTCGCCGGTGGGCACGTAGGCGAAGGTGTCGCCGTCCCACGGTTCGAGGTCGAGCACGTAGGCGCCGTCGGGCCCGAGCCGGGCGACGAGCGCGTCGCCCTCGACGGTGACGACGGCTTCGCCGAAGTACGGGTTGGTCCAGGTGCCCGCGTACCCGTCGAGCCGGCCCGGGGCCGCGGCATCCGTCGGCGCCTCCTGACCGGCCAGGTCGCCCGCGGGCTCGGTGTAGTGCGCGAGGGCCTGCCCGTAGTCGGCGAGCCAGTCGCGGTGCACCTCGCCGAACTGCACGCGGTCGAGGAAGGTGCTCACGATCGCCTCGGGCACTCCGATGGGCGCGCCGTTCGTGATCGCGACGACGCCGAGGTCGAGCGCGGGCACCACCTGGAAGTTGGTCGAGCCGCCCAGGCTGAACGCGCCCGAATGGCTGAACGTGGTGTGCCCGGTGGGGTCGGTGCCGGTGTTGAAGCCGAAGCCGTAGGAGCCCGCGCGGTGGTCGGGTGCCGCCGAGTGCGACGAGACGATCTGTGGTGTGATCGCGGGCAGCAGGGCGTCGGGATCCACGAGCTCCTGTCCGTCGAACATGCCGTCGCCGATGAGCAGGGTCAGCCACTTCGCGAGGTCGTTCACGCTCGAGCTCACCCCGCCGGCGGGTGTCTGCGCGTCGGCGTCGCGTTGGTACAGCGCCGTGAACTCGCCCCGCTCGAGGGTGTGCAGCACGGCTCGGTCGTCTTCGGCGAGGAAGTCGTCGTACCGCGAGCTCGTCGAGTCCATGCCGAGCGGGTCGTAGAGCGCCTCGTCGGAGAGGGTCTCCCAGTCGGTGCCGACGGCGTTCGCGACGGCCTCGGCACCCGCGGTGAGCCCGAAGTTGGCGTACCCGTATGCGGTGCGGAACGGGTTGAGGGGCTGCAGGTCGAGGTGGCCCAAGATGTAGTCGCGGTCGTATCCGACGTCTTCGAGGTCGTCGCCCGCGGCGGGCGGGAGCCCGCTGCGGTGCGCGAACAGGTCGCCGACGGTGACGTGCTCGGTCACCCACGGGTCCTGGAGCGAGAAGCCGGGCAGCAGCGGCGCGGCCGGGGTGTCCCAGCCGAGCTCGTCGCCCAGCTGCGAGGCGACGACGGTGGCCGCGATCGGCTTCGACATCGACGCGATCTGGAACACGGTGTCGGCGTCGACCTTCGCCGGCTCGCCGAGTTCGCGCACGCCGAACCCCTCGGCGAACAGCACCTCGTCGCCGTGCACGACGGCCACTGCGACCCCGGGGATGCCCGACGTGTCCATGATCTTCGCGATGTCGCCCGGCAGCTCCTCGACCGCGGCGTCGATGCTGCCGTCGGGCACCTGCACGGCGTCGACCGGCGGCGGGCCGTCGCTCGCGACGCGCGGCGCGTACGGTTCGGGGTCGGGCGCGCAGGCGGCGAGCGCGACCGCGGTGAGCGCGACCGCGGTGAGCGCGACGGCGGCCGCGAGCGGCCGTGTTCGACGGTGAGCCATGGTTTCCCCCAGACGACAGCCTCCCGCGAGCGTATCGGCGCACGGATACGGTGTCTGCCCCCGTTCGGGGGCGGCGGATGCCGCAGAGCAGCGGATGCCGCAGGTCGGCGGATGGCGCGAGTCGGCGGATGCCGGAGCCCGCCGCAGGCGCGCTCAGCCGGCGAGCCGCGCCGACACCTGCCACGCACCCCGGCGCACGGCGCGTTCGAGGTCGCCTGCGCGCGAGGAGAGCTCCGACGCGGGAACCGACACCGAGACCGCGCCGACCGTGCGCCCGGCGTTCGAGCGCACGGGCGCGGCGATGCAGGCGAGCTTGGGCAGGTACTCCTCGACCTCGACGGCGAGCTGCTGGGCGCGCACCTCGTCGAGGGCGTCGCGCAGCGCCGCGGCATCCGTGATCGTCGATGCCGTGAGCCGGCGCGCGCCGTGCCGTTCGAGGAACCGGGCCACGCCGGCGTCGTCGCGCGAGGCGAGCATGAGCTTGCCGAACGCGGTCGTGTGCGACGCCTCCGAGAAGCCGACGTGCAGTTGGCCGATGCGGGGGTGCTCGGGCGAGTCCTCGATGTGCGCGACGGCGATATCGTCGCCGCGGAACACCGTGAGGTAGGCGGGCGCGCCCACGGCGTCGTGCATCGCACGCAGCACCTGCCGCACCGGATCGGTCGCCACGAGCTGGTATTGCAACGCGCGGCCCAGCTGATCGACGGTGCGCCCCAGGATGTAGCGGTGCTCGCCCGACTGCCGCGCGAGGTAGTCCTGCCGGTGCAGCGTGGCGAGCAGCCGGTAGGTCGTCGACTGGCCGAGGCCGAGCTGCTCGGCGATCTCGGCGGCGGTCAGGCCGGTCGGCGCCGCGCCGACGAGTTCGAGGATGCGCAGCACGCGCTCGGCCGACTGGATGCCGGCGCCACCGTGACGCTCCACTGCGCTCATGCCCCGATGCTACGCCCGGCCGCCGCCCGGCGGGAGGGCTGCTCGGCGCCGCGCGCAGCGGATCCGACGGGGTTTCGCACATAGTGCGAACGGGGCGTGACGGATGCCGCGGGGCGGGCGCAGAGTCGACGTGTCGCCGCCGACACCGGCGGCCTGCCCGAGTCGCCGACCCGCGGCATCCGACATCGAAACGCACATCGACGTGCAGACCCACCCGGAGGTACCCCATGGCCCGCAAGATCCTCATCATCACCGGCGACGCCGCCGAGACGCTCGAGGTCCTCTACCCGTACGAGCGCCTCAAGGAGGAGGGCTTCGAGGTGCACATCGGCGCGCCCGAGGTGCGCAAGCTCCAGTTCGTCGTGCACGACTTCGTCGACGGCTTCGACACGTACACCGAGAAGCTCGGCCACGCCTGGCCGGCGGATGTCGCGCTCGCCGACGTCGACCCGGCCGACTACGCCGCGATCGTGATCCCCGGCGGCCGTGCGCCCGAGTACCTGCGCAACAACGAGGACGCGAAGCGCATCGTGCGGCACTTCTTCGAGACGGATGCCCCGGTCGCGGCCACCTGCCACGGCCCGCTGCTGCTCGCGGCCGCCGGCGTGCTCGGCGGGCGCACCTCGTCGATCTACCCCGAGCTGGCGATCGACCTCGAGGTCGTGGGCGCCGCGTTCGAGAACGGCGGCGGCGTCGTCGACGGCAACCTCGTCACGTCGCGGGCGTGGCCCGACAACGGCACCTGGATGAAGGCGTTCCTCGGCGTGCTCGCCGAGGCCGGGGTGCGCGCCGAGGACGAGCTCGCCGCGGCATCCGTCTGACGCCCTGGCGCGCGACGCCCCGGGCTGCCGGCAGTCGGCATCCGCCGACTAGGCTCCTGCCGTGCCCACCACAGCCCGACCGGCGCCGCGCGCCGACCGCGACCTCTCGCGCCCGCTGCCCTCCTCGCTCTCGTGGACGGTGCTCATCGTCTTCGTGGCCGCGTTCGCCGTGGCGTACGTCGTGCTCGACCTGCCCTGGTGGCTTCCGGCGATCTCCGCCGGTCTGAGCGTCGTCGCGTTCGCGGCATACGGTCTCGACAAGGCGGCCGCGGGCCGCGCGGGCCGGCGGCGGACGCCCGAGAGCACGCTGCACCTGCTCGGCCTCCTCGGCGGCTGGCCGGGCGCCCTCGTGGCGCAGCAGCTGTTCCGCCACAAGACGCGCAAGCGCTCGTTCCGGCGGGTGTTCTGGTTCACCGTCGTGCTGAACGTGCTCGCCCTCTCGCTCGTGATCGCCCTGCTCGCGCACCTGTCCTGACGCGCTCCGAAGCCGCCGGCCGCACGATCCCGGCCTCTTGCCAGCCCCCGGGCGTAGCATCGGAGGCACATCCTCTACGGAAGGTCTTCATGCCCGTCTCGGCAGAACCCCGCGTGGCCCTGTACTTCGACTTCGACAACATCGTGATCTCGCGGTACGACCAACTGCACGGCGACAGCCAGTACCGACGCGACACCTCCCGCCGCAAGACGATCACGTCCGAGACCGCCGAGCGCCTCACGCAGGCCACGGTCGACGTCGACGCCGTGCTCGACTTCGCGGCCACGTTCGGCACCATCGCCATCGCCCGCGCGTACGCCGACTGGTCGACGCCCGTGAACGCGAGCTACCGGGGCCAGCTCATCGATCGCGCGGTCGACCTCGTGCAGCTGTTCCCGCTCTCGGCGACGAAGAACGGCGCCGACATCCGGCTCGCGGTCGACGCGATCGAGGACATGTTCCGCATCGACGACCTCACGCACATCGTCATCGTCGCGGGCGACTCCGACTACGTCGCGCTCGCGCAGAAGGCCAAGCGCCTCGGGCGGTACGTCGTCGGCATCGGCGTCGCCGGGGGCACGAGCCGCGCGCTCACCGCCTCCTGCGACGAGTACGCCGACTACGACGCCCTGCTCACCAGCGAGAGCGATGAAGACGACGACGAAGCGGATGCCTCGGCGCCAGCGCCGGCGACCACCGGGCGTCGCGGGTCGCGGCGGGGCGGGGCCGCCAAGGATGCCGGGGGCGCCACCTCCGACGGGGCCGCGGATGCCTCGCCCGACACGCCGGCCGAGAGCGGCGCAGATGCGGGGGGCGACGCCGCGTCATCCGCGCCGAAGCGCACGAACCGTCGCGCGAAGTCCGGCGGCGCTTCGACGAAGGCCGCCGCCGCGGCATCCGTCGCCGAAGACGACGAGCCCGTCCAGGCGGCACCGACCGGGCCGCGCGGCGTGCCGACGGTCTCGTTCATGTCGCCGGAGTCCGCCGCCCCGACCCGCAACCCGGGGCGTCTGCTCGTGAAGGCGCTCGAACTGCTGCGCGCGAAGAACGACGACGAGTGGCAGCCGTCCGGCGCCGTGAAGAACCAGATGCTGCGCATGGACCCGTCGTTCCAGGAGCGCCGCCTCGGCTTCGGCTCGTTCTCCGATTTCGTGCAGTCGCGCAACAGCCAGATCGAGCTCGACGAGACGCCCGGGCGCAACCGCATCCGTCTGCGCCCGTCGAAGGACTGACGTCGGGGCGCATCCCCTTCGCACGCGCATGCATGTGGTCTGACCACATCTGATACTGTGGTCCGACCACATACCAGCGCGGAAGGAGCCGGCATGCCGATCGAGGCCGAGAGCCCCCGCGCCTGGCGCGCCGTGCTCGAGCACGTCGAACGACGACTGCTCGACGGCGACCTGCTGCCCGGCGAGCGACTGCCCGGCGAGCGCGCCCTCGCCGCCGACCTCGGCGTGGGCCGGTCGAGCGTGCGCGAGGCGCTCCGCGTGCTCGAGGCGATGGGTCTCGTGCGCACGGCGTCGGGCTCGGGCCCGAACGCCGGCGCCATCATCGTCGCGACCCCCGGCGGCGCGATGAGCGCGCTCATGCGGCTGCAGGTCGCCGCGCACGGCTTCCCTGTCGCCGACATCGTGCGCACGCGGCTCATCCTCGAGTCCGCGGTCGCGGGCGAGCTCGCCGAGCGGGCGGGGGCGGAGGCTGGTCTCGAGACGCTTCGCTCCTCGACCGGCGAGGGGGCTGGTCTCGAGACGCTTCGCTCCTCGACCGGCGAGGGGGCTGGTCTCGAGACGCTTCGCTCCTCGACCGGCGGCTCCTCGACCGGCGGCTCCTCGACCGGCGGCTCCTCGACCGGCGAGGCCGGCGGGCTCCCCGCCGCCGAGCGCCTGCTCGACGCCATGGACTCCCCCGACCTCGAGCCGGCCGAGTTCCTCGCGCTCGACGCCGCGTTCCACCTCGCCCTCGCCGAGGCATCCGGCAACCAGGTGGTCACCGCGACGATGGCGGGCCTGCGCAGCAGCATCGAGGGCTACGCGCTCGACGGCCTCGCGCGCATCGACGACTGGCACGCGACATCCGCTCGCCTCCGCCGTGAACACCGCGGGGTCGTCGACGCCATCAGGGCCGCGGATGCCCCGACCGCACGCCGCCGCATCCACGACCACATCTCGGGGTACTACGCCGAGACGTTCCCCGAGCCAGCACCCACGCCCGCAGCAGCACCCGCACACGCCTGAGAGAGAGCCGCCCATGGTCCAGCGCCAGTTCCCCAACCCCAAAGAGCTCGCCACGCTCATGAAGTTCAAGGCGCCCACGGCGAACCCGACCGACCGGCGCCTCGAGAAGGCGCTCACCATCGCCGACCTTCGCGACATCGCGAAGCGCCGCACCCCGAAGGCCGCCTTCGACTACACCGAGGGCGCCGCCGAGGGCGAGCTGTCGCTGGCGCGTGCGCGCCAGGCGTTCCAGGACGTGGAGTTCCACCCGTCGATCCTGCGCAGCGTGCCCGTGGTCGACACCACCCGCGAGGTGCTCGGCGGCACGAGCGCGCTGCCGTTCGGCATCGCGCCGACCGGCTTCACCCGCCTCATGCAGACCGAGGGCGAGATCGCCGGAGCGGGCGCGGCGGGTGCGGCGGGCATCCCGTTCACGCTCTCGACGCTCGGCACCACGTCGATCGAAGACGTGAAGGCCGCGAACCCGACGGGTCGCAACTGGTTCCAGCTCTACGTCATGCGCGAGCGCGAGATCTCGTACGAGCTGACGCGCCGCGCGGCCGCCGCGGGCTTCGACACCATCTTCTTCACGGTCGACACGCCCGTCGCCGGCGCGCGCCTCCGCGACAAGCGCAACGGCTTCTCGATCCCGCCGCAGCTGACCCCTGGCACGATCATCAACGCGATCCCCCGCCCGGCCTGGTGGATCAACTTCCTCACGACCCCGCCGCTCGAATTCGCCTCGCTCTCGACGACCGGCGGCACGGTCGGCGAACTGCTCGACTCGGCCATGGACCCGACGATCTCGTTCGACGACCTCGACATCATCCGCTCGATGTGGCCCGGCAAGATCGTGGTCAAGGGCGTGCAGACGGTCGAGGACGCGAAACTGCTCGCCGACCGCGGCGTCGACGGCGTCGTGCTCTCCAACCACGGCGGGCGCCAGCTCGACCGTGCGCCGATCCCGTTCCACCTGCTGCCGCACGTCGTGCGCGAGGTGGGCTCCGACATGGAGGTGCACGTCGACACCGGCATCATGAACGGCGCCGACATCGTGGCATCCGTCGCCCTCGGGGCGCGCTTCACGCTCATCGGCCGCGCGTACCTCTACGGCCTCATGGCCGGCGGTCGTCGCGGCGTCGACAAGACCATCTCGATCCTGAAGGGCGAGGTCGAGCGCACGATGAAGCTGCTCGAGGTGTCGACGCTCGACGAGCTCGGCCCGCAGCACGTCACGCAGCTCACGCGCATGATGCCGATGGCCAAGCCGGCGGCGGATGCCGCGGAGCAGGCGGTCTCGTCGAAGCCGCGCGCCGTGCGCAGCCCGCGTCCGGCTTCGGCGACGGCGAAGTCCGCGGCGAAGACGGCGACGAACTCCGCGACGAAGACGGCCGCGAAGAAGCCCTCGGTCAAGCAGTAGCGCAGAGCCGGCGCCCGGGCCGGAGCACCGGCCCGGGCGCGACCGTCACCGACGCGTAAGGTCTCGGCCGAGGCATCCGCCCCGGTCGCACGTAGCGTTGGAGGCGAGCGGGCCGGATGCGCCCGCAGATCGGGATGCCACACCATGACCGCACGGACCACCGGGGCGATCACGCTGCTCGTCGCCGCACTCGCCCTCGCCGGATGCGCCGCCCAGCCGGCCGGCACGGCCGACGACGCCGCGGCCTCCGCCTCGAGCTCGCCGGAGGCGGCCGCGCCCGCCGAGTCGGAGGAGCCGACGACGCCCGCCGACGATGCCGCCGCTGACGATGCGCCCGCCGAGGCCGAGGGCGCCTACGTCGACTACACCGAAGGTGTCATCGAGCAGACCGCGGGGCCGAAGGTGCTCTTCTTCCACGCCGACTGGTGCCCCAACTGCCGCGAGCTCGATGCCGAGCTGCGCGCCGACGGCGCCCCCGACGGCCTGACCGTCATCAAGGTCGACTACGACAGCAGCACCGATCTGCGCCAGCAGTACGGCGTCACGATGCAGACGACGGTCGTCTACGTCGACGACGACGGCGAGGCCCTCTCGAGCGCGGTGCTCTACGAGGAGCCGTCGATCGCGGCGCTCGTCGCCGCGGCCCCGTGATCGCGGCCTGAAGGCATCCTGATGGAGGCATCCCTGCTGCTGGCCCTCGCGGCCGGCGTGCTCACCGTGGCCGCGCCGTGCGTGCTGCCGCTGCTGCCGGTCGTGGTCGGCGGCTCGATGGTGCGCGGCGCCGCCGACGGCGCGGGCGCGACCGACGCCACCCGCCGTCGTGCGCGCTGGCGGCCGGTCGTCATCGCGGGCTCGCTCGCGCTCAGCGTCGTCGCGTTCACCCTGCTGCTGAAGGCGACGACGGCGCTGCTCGGCATTCCACCGCAGGTGTGGCAGATCGTCGCGGGCGGCATCGTGCTGCTGCTCGGCGTCGACCTGCTGTTCCCGTCGCTGTGGGACCGGCTCTCGACCCGGCTCGGCCTGCAGGCGCGCAGCGGCCACGCGCTCGACCGGTCGGTTGCGCGGCAGAGCTTCGGCGGCGACATCCTGACCGGCGCGGCGCTCGGACCCGTGTTCTCGAGCTGCAGCCCGACCTACGCGCTCATCGTCGCCGCCGTACTGCCGGTCTCGTTCGTCGAAGGGCTCGGCTACATCGTGGCGTACGCGGTCGGTCTCGCCGGCATGCTGCTGCTCATCGCGCTGCTCGGGCGGGGTCTCGTGCGCCGGCTCGGCTGGCTCGCGAACCCGAACGGATGGTTCCGGCGCACCATCGGCGTCGTGTTCGTGCTCGTCGGCGTCATGGTCATCACGGGGCTCGACAAGCGGTTCCAGGCGTGGGTGCTCGAGTCGGGCCTCTACGATCCGATCGCGGGCCTCGAGCGGCTCATCGGCGGGTGACGCCGCGGGTCACCACCCGGTGAAGAAGAGGTGCTGCACGGCCAGCGCGAACGCGAGCTGCCCCGCGAAGCCCCACCGGCGCCACCGCGGCGTCAGCAGCGCGGTGCCCACGAGCAGCCAGGGCACGAACGGCAGCCAGATGCGCTCGACCTCGGCCTTGCTCATCTGCGAGAGGTCGGCGGCGAGCACGGTGAGGGCCGCGGCGAGCGCGAGCACGACGATCACGCGTTCGCCGCGCACCAGCGAGCGCAGTCGGATGCCGCGGGCCGCCGCCATCCCGACGGCCGCCCCCACGATCGGCCCCGCGCTCACGGCGAGCGCGGCGACGTTGGCCCAGACCCAGTAGGTGAACTGGCGCCTGCTGGCGATGCCGTCCCAGTAGCGTTCGACGAGCACGGGGTAGGCGTCCCACCAGGCGAAGCCGAACGCCCAGAAGGCGAGCACGACGCAGACGGCGGCGACGGCGGCGATGGGCAGCGGCCACCAGTTGCGCGCGAGCAGGAGCACGGCGAGCGCGAGCACGCCGAGCAGCGGCAGGCCGTACGAGAGCATGACGCAGTAGCCGAGCAGGAGCCCGGCGCCGACCGACCAGGCGGCCATGGCGGCGCGGCTGCGGGCGGTGGCGGCGAAGGCGAGCAGGCAGAGCCCCCACGCGGCGAACGCGGCGAACATGCCGTCGCCCGAGACGGCGACCCAGATCGCCGCGGGCCCCATCACGAGGAACGGGGCGGCGCGGCGCGCCCAGGTCTCGGCGCCGAGCCGACGCAGCGCGAGCAGCACGGCGACGGGCGTGGTGGCGCCGACGAGCAGCACGACGCATCCGGCGGCGAGTCCGCTGCCGAGCCCGAGGCGCACGAGCACGACGAAGAAGAGGAGCGCGCCGGGCGGGTGTCCGGCGATGTGCACGGGCCAGTTGTCGACGGAGTCGAGCGGGATGTGCGCGATGTACTCGTGCAGCGTGGCCGAGAAGTCGGTGACCGCGCGTGCGGTGCGCAGGTACTCGTACTGCGTGTCGAGGATCACGCCGATGCCGTCGAGCCCGTCGACGAGGGCGAGGCTCGCCATCCACGCCGCGGCGACGGCGAACGCGCCGGCGAGCAGCACGCCCCAGCGGGCCCGTTCGGCGGCGCGCACGCCGAACACCACGGCGAGCACCGCGAGCAGCACGGCCGGGATCGTGCCCGGGCCGACCCGCGGCATCCAGTCGGCGTGCAACGGCGGGAACGACTTCACGTTCACGTTCTGCCCGAGGATCGAGGGCATCACGATCGCGAGCGCGATGAGCGCGAGCGCGACGAGCACGCCGGCCCACGGCACCCAGTGTTCCCAGCGCGGCGGGGCGGATGCCTCGGCGGGTGTCTCGACGGGCCCTTCGGCAGGGGTCCCGGCGGTTCGGGCGTCGGCGGGCTCGGCGTGGTCGCGCGCGACGTCCGCGGCATCCGGGTTTCGAGGCACGTTCCGACCCTAGGCAGGCCGCCCGCTCCCCCGCGAGGCCCATTGCTTACGGAACGCGGACGCCCGTACCCGGCCCGGCATCGGCGGCCCGCCCACGGTTCGCGAACCGTAAGACTTGTCGGCTGCGGCATCCGCTCCTCGGTGGTCGACTGGCGCCATGTCCTCCGTCACGAGCCGCGCCGCCGACCGCCTGGAGCGGGCGCTCGAGCCCGCACTGCGCACTGCCGAGGCGGCCGCGAGCGATCCGATCAAGTCGCCGCGCACGGCCGTGGTCGTGGGCCGGCTGCTCGCGATCGCGTTCCTCACCTGCTTCGCGACGGGGCTGTTCAGCCATGTGCTGCAGGATCCGCCGGGCTGGCTGCCGCTGCCGACCCGCCCGATCGACCTCTACCGGTGGACGCAGGGCCTGCACGTGATCGCCGGCATCGCGTCGGTGCCCCTGCTGCTGGCCAAGCTCTGGACCGTCTACCCCCGCCTCTTCGAGCGCCCCGTGCTGGGGTCGGCGGCGCGCTTCGCAGAGCGCGCGTCGATCGCTGTGCTCGTGGGCGCCGCGCTCGTCGAGGTGGCGATCGGGCTGCTGAACATCGTGCAGTGGTACGTGTTCCCGTTCTCGTTCCGGCGCGTGCACCTGGCGCTCGCGTGGGTCGTCGTGGGGTCGCTCGCGATCCACATCGGCGTGAAGCTGCCGCTGATCGTGCGGCACTGGTCGCGCGCAGGTCAGGGGGCGGATGCCGCGGTGCCGGCCGAACCCGCGGGGCGGGCGGATGCCGCAGGTACGACGACTGCGGCACCCCGCGCGGATGCCGCAGGCCGCTTCGTCTCGCGCCGCGGGTTCCTCGGCGGTGTGGCCGTCGCGACCGCGGCCGTCGTGGCCACCACGGCCGGGCAGACCGTCGGTCTGCTCGCGCCGCTCAACGTGTTCGCGCCGCGCCGCATCGGCGTCGGCCCGCAGGGCCTCCCGGTGAACCGCACGGCGGTGCAGGCGGGCGTCACCGCGACGGCCACCTCGCCCGAGTGGGCGCTCGAGGTCACGACCCCGTCGGGCGTCTCGTCGTTCACGCTCGACGACCTGCGCGCGATGCCGCAGACCGTCTCAGTGCTGCCGATCGCCTGCGTCGAGGGGTGGAGCCAGGAGGCGACCTGGCGCGGCGTGCGCATGGTCGACCTGCTCGAGCGGGTCGGCGCCGTGCCGCGGCATCCGCTCGTCGTCTCGAGCCTGCAGACCCGCGGGGCGTACGCCGTCACCGAGATGCCGCCCGAGTACGCGCTCGACCCGCTCACCCTCGTCGCGCTCGAGCTGAACGGTTCGCCGCTCGACCTCGATCACGGCTACCCGGCGCGCGTCATCGCGCCCGCGCGGCCCGGCGTGATGCAGACGAAGTGGCTGCGGTCGATCGAGGTGACCGCATGAGGGCGGCGCGCGCGACGCTGATCGTGCTCGGCCTCGCGGGGCTCGCGACGGGCTCGTTCGTGCTGCTCACCGACGTCGCGCCCCCGCAGTATCCGGGCGTCGTGCTGTGGGTGCTCGGCGCGATCGTGGTGCACGACGGCGTCATCGCGCCGCTCGCCGTGGCGGTCGGGCTGGGCGCCGCACGGGCGAAGGGGGTCATCGGCGGTCGCGGCATCGCGGTCGCGCAGGCCGCGCTGCTCGTCGGCGCGGTGCTCACCGTCATCGCGGTGCCGGCGATCGTCGCCTCGGCGATCGGCCCCCGGAACCCGACCGTGCTCGTGGGAACGTACGCGCTGTCACTCGCCGTCGCGTGGGCGCTCGTGCTCGTGACGGCGGGCGTGGCGCTCGCGGTCGGCGCGTCGACGACCGGCCGCTCGCCCCGTGGAGCACGGGGTCGCGCGGCTCAGCCGGCCGAGCCGGGCGCCGATGCCCGCACGAACTGACGGCCCTCGACGCTCCACCCGCCCGTGACGACGAGGCCCACGGCGAGCGCGTGCCTGGCGAACGCGTGCAGGCCGATGCGCGCCCACGGGAACGGGTGGCTCTCGTTGCCCTCGTCGTCGCGCACCGTGTAGAGCGTCGCGACGTCGAGGTCGGGGTCGGGATCGACCTCGACGACGAGGCATCCGTCGCCCGCGAGCAGAGCCGCGCACCGGCGCAGCAGCGCCTCGGGGTCGCCGCCGATGCCGACGTTGCCGTCCATGAGCAGCACGGTCTGCCAACGGCCCTCGAGCGGCAGGCGTTCGAAGACCGACCGCACGAGCGCATAGCTGCCGTCGACGCGCGTGCGCTCGACCGCGTGCGGCGTGATGTCGATGCCGAGCACGGGCAGTCGGCGGGCGGCGGCCGCACGCACCATGCGGCCGGGCCCGCAGCCGACGTCGAGGACCGGTCCGGATGCTCCGTCGAGCGCCGTGAGGTCGGCCTCCGTGGCGGCGGCCACCCAGCTGCCGGCATCGAACCGGAACGCGTCGGTGGTGCCGTCGACGCTGCGCAGGTCGAGTGCGCCCGTCGTCGTTCCGGCGAGCAGCCGCCGGTACGGCTCGCCGTGCCCGCCGCCGAAGACCGCATCGGCGGCCACGACGGCTCCCGCGACGGCGCCCGTTCCGCCACCGGCGCCCGCGACACCGTGCTCGCCGCCGATCGCCTGCGCGAGGCGTCCGCCGCGCCGGCTCATGCGGCCCGCCCAAGCTCGGCGGCGATGCGCGCGAGCTCCGCGGCGAACCGCGACCCCGGAACGCCCGCCGCGACCTGGCGCGCCTCGGCCGCGGTGTCGACGTCGGTCAGGGTCGGCAGCAACGCCACCCGCAGGCCCGCATCGCGCAGCCGGCGCAGCTGCTGCGCACCCGTATCGGCCCGCGACATCGGCACGCCGCGCAGCACGTCGCCGCGCGGACGCCGCAGCGCGAGCGCCCAGAATCCGCCGTCGGCCGCCGGGCCGAACCAGGCGTCGGGGCACGGGGCCGGGGGCAGATCGGCGAGCGCCTCGCCGCCCGCGAACCCGTCGAGCGCCGCCGCGACGTGCGCCGCCCCGACCTGCGGCGTGTCCATGCCGACGAGCAGCGTTGGCTCGTCGAGGAGGTCGAACACGTGCGCGAGCCGCTCGTCGAGCGAGCCGGCGGGCTGCGGCACGACCTCGAACCCGGCTGCGGACGCGGGCGCGTCGGCGATGCCGAACCCGTCGAAGAAGAGCACACGGCGACCGACGGGCAGCGCGGCGACCGTCGCGAGGGTGTCGTCGAGGCTCGCCGCTGCGAGACGGGCGGCCTGCTCGGGCGAGAACGGCGGCGTGAGCCGGGTCTTCACCCGGCCCGGCAAGCAGGCCTTCGCGATCACCACGACGGCCGTCATCGCCGAACCCCCGGCATCCCGAACCCCGTCATCGCGAACCCCGTCATCGCCCGACCTCCGCGAAGATGCGCGACATGTCGCCGATCGCCGTGAACGTGCCGCGCACCGTGCCGGTGACCTTCGAGCGCCCCTCGCGCGGGGCGTACGGCACATCGTGCTCGCAGATGCGCCATCCGGCCGCCGAGGCCCGCAGCACCATCTCGAGCGGGTACCCGCTGCGCCGGTCGCGGATGCCGAGGCCCCGCAGCGCCTCCGTGCGCGCCACGCGCATCGGCCCGAGGTCATGCAGGCGCACGCCGGTGCGCCGCGACATCCACGTCGAGAGCACGAGGTTCGCGAATCGCGCGTGCGGCGGCCAGGCCGACCCGCTCGTCGGCCGACGCCGCCCGAGCACGAGGTCGGCGTCGCCCGCGAGCACCGGGTCGAGCAGGCCGGGCAGTTCGGCCGGGTCGAGCGAGGCGTCGGCGTCGCAGAAGGCCACGTACGGGGCATCCGCCGCCTCGAGCCCTGCATTCGCGGCCGCGCCGAACCCGCGCCGCGCCTCGCGCACCACGAGCGCGCCGGCAGCTTCGGCGATCTCGGCCGAGCGGTCGGTCGATCCGTTGTCGACGACGATCGCGCGCACGCCCGGCGGAATGCGGCCCAGCACCCAAGGCAACGCCCGCTCCTCATCGAGGCACGGGAGCACGAGATCGAGGTGCACGGCCGCCATGGTTCCGACGCTAGTGACGCGCCCGGGGCGCGCCCACGGCCAAGTCTTACGGAACGCGAACGGATGCCGCGAAGCACGTCGGCCCCAGAGGCGGCGGTCGTACGCTGTGAACGTGAGCCCCGCAGCACCATCGCCGATCGGCAACGAGGACCTCGTCGGGCGACGGGTGCTCGTGGTCGACGACGACCCCACGGTGGCCGAGGTCGCGTCGAGCTACCTGCGCAGCGCCGGATTCGTGGTCGACGAGGTCGGCGACGGCTTCGCCGCGCTCGCGGCGGCCGAGCGCATCGACCCCGATCTCATCGTGCTCGACCGCATGCTGCCCGGCATCGACGGCGTCGAGGTGTGCCGGCGCCTGCGCACCCACTCGTCGACCCCCGTCATCCTGCTCACCGCGCTCGGCTCCGAGGACGACCGCATCGCGGGCCTCGAGGCCGGGGCCGACGACTACCTCGCGAAGCCGTTCTCGCCGCGTGAGCTCGTGCTGCGCGTGCAGTCGGTGCTGCGCCGCTCGATCGGCGAGTTCACGCCCGAGTCGGTGCTCGAGTACGGCGGGTTCCGCCTCGACCCGTCAGCGCGCACCGCCACGCGCGACGGCGCCGAGCTCGCGCTCACGAGCCGCGAGTTCGACCTGTTCGAGTTCCTGCTGAAGCACCGCAACCAGGTGTTCAGCCGCGAAGACCTGTTGCGCACCGTCTGGGGCTGGACCTACGGAGACCTGTCGACCGTGACGGTGCACGTGCGGCGCCTGCGCGAGAAGATCGAACCCGACCCGCGCACCCCGACCCTGCTCACCACCGTCTGGGGCGTCGGGTACCGGTTCACGACGAACGGAGACGCGGATGCCGTGGGCTGACCTCCTCGCGATCGCGGGCGTCGCGATCACCGCGAGCGCCGTCGTGGGCGCCATCGGCTTCGCGCTGCTGCTCACCCTCCGCCGCACCTCGCTCGTCTGGCAGGTGCTCGTGCTCGTCGTCGTGGCCGTGACCTCGGTCGTCGCGAGCATGGTCGGCGTCGCCAACGAGATGTACCTCTCGGAGCACGACCTCACGGTCGCCGTCGCGGTCTCGGCGATCTCGGGCGTCGTGTCGCTGCTGTTCGTGGCTGTGCTCGGCTGGCTCGTCGCCCGTCACTCCCGCACGCTCTCGCTCGCCGCCCGACGCATCGGCGAGGGCGAGCGACTCGAGTCGGCCGGCACCTACGCGAACCGCGAGCTGAACGCCCTCGCCGAGGAGCTCGTGGCGACGAGCGCGAAGCTCGCCGAGGCGCACGAGCGCGAGCAGCGCGTCGAGACCTCCCGCCGCGAGCTCGTCGCGTGGATCTCTCACGACCTGCGCACCCCGCTCGCGGGCCTGCGCGCCATGGCCGAAGCCCTCGAAGACGGCATGGCGCCCGACCCCGAACGCTACCTGCGCCAGATGCGCCAGCAGGTCGACCGGCTCTCGGGCATGGTCGACGACCTGTTCGAGCTGTCGAAGATCGACTCCGGCACGCTCGCCCTCTCGCTCAAGGAGGTCTCGCTGTCGGATGTCGTGAGCGACACCGTCGCCGACCTGCGCCCGGCGTCGCAGGGCCGCGACATCCGCATCGAGGCGCCGCTCGCCCAGAACCTCGTGGTCATGGCCGACCCGCGCGAGCTGTCGCGGGCCATCGGCAACCTGCTCATGAACGCGATCCAGCACACCCCCGCCGGGTCATCGATCACCGTCGCGGTCGACCTCGTCGACGACCACGCGATGGTGTCGGTCATCGACACGGGCGGCGGCATCGCCGAACCCGACCTCGAGCGCGTGTTCGACCCCGCCTGGCGCGGATCGGCGGCGCGCACGCCCCCGCTCGACGGCGCGCGCTCGAGCGGCGCCGGACTCGGCCTCGCGATCGTGCGCGGCATCATGCACGCCCACGACGGCGAGGTGTCGGTGTCGAACGTGCCGGGCGGATGCCGCTTCGACCTGCTCCTGCCCCGCGAGGCGTCGCTGCCGGCGTGACGGCGTGAGTGACGGCGCTGCGGGCAGCACTCGCGCTCGTCCGGCCCCGCTTGCGTTCCGCTCAGAACTGTCGCTCTAGCGCCGAATACACCGCATTCGGCAGAACGGGCAGAGTTCCACCGCCCGATGGCAAGTTGCCGCGCCTCTGGCCAGGCAGCGGCGGTGGCCCACGCGGCTCGCCAGCGCGTCGTGCTCATGCCAAAGCCACGG
This sequence comes from Agromyces terreus, assembly GCF_009749465.1. Lineage (GTDB taxonomy): Bacteria > Actinomycetota > Actinomycetes > Actinomycetales > Microbacteriaceae > Agromyces > Agromyces terreus. Next base: position 617,286 of record NZ_WBIS01000002.1, on the reverse strand, counting down.
CCACGGCCACGGCCACGGCAGATCTTTCCCCGTCCTGCGCCCGTGCACCCGAATTGGGGCTCCCCAGTCGGTCGGCTCGCCCGCTACTGTGCGTTCACTGGAAGGTACCTGAAGGAGGCGTGTTATGTCTTGGATCGCGAAACACATTTTCGACGTGATCGTCGGCGCCGTCCTCGTGCTGTTCGTCGGCACGTGGCTGGTCCTCCTCATACAGACTTGGGCGTTTGAAGCCACAGAAGCGACGCCGAAACTAATACTGAACACCGCAGTCGTGCTCGCTGCCGGCACGTTGTCGACTGCGCTAGGTGCGCAAACCTCAGCAGCGTTGGGCTTCGCAGTGGCCGAAGTGAAGCGAGGCGGCGGCGGAAACGACTTCTCGGGCTTGGCCGTTGGCCAGAAGCTCACGGCCATGACGTATGTCGCGATCCTCGCTTATGTAGCTGTCGGCCTCACCGTCTTCTTCACCTGGTTGGCAGACCCGGTTGCCCCCGAAACAGTGTCGACCTTCGCGCTCTCAATCCTCGGTTGGCTCGTTGGCGCACTCGGAGTTGCGCTCAAGCCGGTGGACGCCTAACCGACCCGAGCGGCGACCATCGCAGCGCACGATTCGAGGAGAGGACGTGAGTGACGGAAACCGCAATGCTCTCTATCAGCTGACAATCACGGCCCCCGAAGACGGTCCCACGGACTACGACCATTGGGTCAGGCGCGTCGCAGCAGCCGCGGCCGACCGCCGGGCGGCGACCGGCCGCCGAAGAGATCTCACGGGCACCCTGAAACAGGAGTCCGCCGTCTTCGCGCGGAACCTACACCTCGGCGGCGAACCCGCGCAGGCCGTCCTCGAGGGCGACCGCGGCACGCCAGCCGAGTTCGGCGGCGGCGCGCTCCGAGGAGGCGGTGATGTGCCGCACGTCGCCCAGCCGGTACTCGCCGGTGACGACCGGCGACGGGCCGCCCATCGCCTCGGCGAGCCCGGCGGCGAGCCGGCCGATGTCGGTCACCCGGCCCGAGCCGACGTTGAACGCGCGCGCCGTGCCGGGCTCGAGGCCGGGCAGCCCGTCGAGGGCCGCGAGGTTGGCGGCCGCGACGTCCGAGACGTGCACGAAGTCGCGCCGCTGCCGGCCGTCCTCGAAGACGCGGGGCGCCTCGCCGCGGGCGAGCGACGAGCGGAAGATCGCCGCAACACCGGCATAGGGGGTGTCACGCGGCATCCGCTCGCCGTAGACGTTGTGGTAGCGCAGCATCGCCGCCGTTCCGCCGGTGGACCGCGCCCAGGTGGCGGCGAGATGCTCCTGCGCGAGCTTGGACAGCGCGTACGTGTTGCGCGGATCGAGCGCGTCGCCTTCACGCACGACGTCGGGCGTGAGCGGCTCGCCCGTGTCGGGGTCGCGAGGATCGAACCGCCCCGCCTCGAGGTCTGCGACCGCGCGCGGCGCCGGCCGCCGGCGGTGCCCGCCCGCATCGACGTATGCGCCCTCACCGTAGACGACCATCGACGACGCGAGCACCAGCCGCGGCACGCCCGCGCGGTGCATCGCCGCGATGAGCTCGGCCGTGCCGCCCACGTTGCTCGACACGTAGTCGGGCGCGTCGCCCAGGTCGACGCCGAGCCCGACCTTCGCCGCCTGATGGCAGACCGCGTCGACCCCGACGAGGGCGCGGTCGAGCACGGCGGCGTCGCGAACGTCGCCCTGCACGAACTCCACGTCGCGCGGCTCGCGCGGCGCCCGCCCGGCGTGCACCTCGGGGCGCAGCGAGTCCAGCACCCGCACCCGCTCACCCCGTTCGAGCGCCAGCCGCACGACCTCGTCGCCGATGAACCCGGCGCCGCCGGTGACGAGCAGGGTCATGCCCGCACCGGCCGGGCGAGCACGGCGTCGATCGCCGTGCGGTCCATCAGCTCGCGCGGCGCATACCCGTCGGGGATCGCGGCGACGATGCGTGCGATCGCATCGACCAGACGCGGACGCGCCTCGTCCAGCCGCCGGAACACGAGCTCGGCCGTCACCCGGTCGGGGTCCTCGTCCGAGGTGCCCGCATCGGTGTCGGTCACGACGCAGATCGTCGCCGTGCCGATGCCGAGCTCAGCGGCGAGCGCCACCTCGGGGCACAGCGTCATGTTCACGAGGTCGGCGCCCTGCGCGCGCAGCAGCGCCGACTCCGCCGCCGTCGAGAACCGCGGCCCTTGGATCACGGCCACCGTCGCCCGCGGCGCCGCATCGGGCAGCGCCGCTCGCGCGATCGCCCGCAGCTCGGGGCAGAACGGCTCGGCGAACGGCAGATGCCGCACGAGGCCGTCGTCGCCGTCGAAGAACGTGTCGGCGCGCCCCCACGTGCGGTCGAGCAGCTGATCGGCGAGCGCGAACGACATCGGCGGGAGCTCGGCGCGGAGTGACCCCACCGCCGCGGTCGACACGAGCGCCCGCACCCCGAGGCTCGCGAGCGCCCACGCGTTCGCGCGCGCGTCGATGCGGTGCGGCGGCGTCGAGTGCCCCGACCCGTGCCGGGCGAGGAACACCACGTCGCGCCCCTCGAGCACGCCGGCGGTGACGGATGCCGCCCCGTACGGGGTCGCGATCGTGCGCGCCTCCCCGTCGACGAGTGCGTAGAGCCCGGTGCCGCCGATCACCGCCGTTGCTTGCGCCATGCCCCCACTCTGCCCCCGCCGTCGATCACGCCCCTCGGCGGAACCTTACGATCCGATGACGCGCGGCCCCGGCCCGCACGCCGGCGTCGCGACACGCTCGCGGCACCGTCGCGATGGGCCCGCGCCGCTCAGCGCTTCGCGTTCGCCGCGTCGGCGCCCTTCTGCCAGGCCTTCGCGGCGGAATCGGCCCACTTGCCGATCTTCTTCGACGCGTCGCGGCGCTGCTTCGCCGCGAGCGCGAGCGCGGTCGCGTTGTGCTTGGCCGCGGCATCCGCTCGCTTCCGCTCGTCGGCCTCACCGGATGCCTCGGCCCTCGTCGTCGCGCCGACCAGCCGGCGCGTGGCACGGTGGGCGAGCCGCTTCGCCTCGTGCGGACGGCTCTTGCGCATCTCGCGGGCGAGGCGCACGTCGGCCTGCGCGTCGGCGGTGAGCGCGGCGAACCGCTTCCTGCCCTCGCGCGTGAGCGTCTCGCCGGTCTTGCGGGCACGCTTCGCCGCCCGCTTGGCCTCGCGCACCGCGCGCCGCGCCTCGCGCCTGGCCGCCTTGCGGGCCTGCTCGGCTGACTTCGTCACCGACATCCGGTACCCCCTCCGTCTGCTGACGCCCAGTCTTGCACCGCGGCATCCGCTCGCGACAGGGGGTTGCGCCGCCCCCGCGCAGGCTCCCGTGCAGGAAACGAGGCGCCTCGATTCCTGCATCCGGGGCAGCCGCAGAGTCATTCCAGCGGATGCCGCGACGTCAGCATCTCGTCACGTCCCGAGCGCCGATCACGGTGCGCCACCTGAAGCCTTCCGCGCGCTGCGCCGCGTCACGACGACGATGATGATGACGACGGCGATGATGATGAGCAGGAGGAGGATCGCGCCGATGACGGCCGCCGTCACGCCGATCGCCCCCCAGGTCTCCGCCGAAGGTTCGCCGTTGGGCTCCGCCGTGGGCTCGACGGTTCCGTTGGCCGCCTGCTCCACCTGCTCCACGGTCGGGATGCCCGAGGCCTTGTCCATGAGCGGATTCTCGTCCGGGTACTGCGACGGATCCACCGCAAGCGTGTGCCGCAACGAGGCCCAGCCATAGCCTGTGCCGCCGGTCTCGTCACGCTGCAACTCGTGATCCTCGACGCCGGTGTTGTGAATAAGTGACTGGATGAGCTGACTGCCCGTCGCGTCCGGATACTTCTGCGCATTCGCGGCCAGAATGCCCGCCACCAGCGGCGCCGCCAGCGACGACCCTCCGATTCCCTTGCCGTCCGTCGCTGAGCGGAACACCTCTGCGGGGGCGATCACCGTCACCTCGGGATGGGCGACGACGCTTCGCCCGTCGGTCTCCGCATCGCCCATCAAAACGCCGGACTCAGCGAAACCCGCAACGCTCACCACGCCGTTGAGGTTCCATGGCCACTTGAAGAAGAGGTGCAGCATCGAGTTCGGCGTCGAGGTGACGATCGGCACACCCGACGCGATCGCACGCGCCACCTGATCGGCATCCTCGTCGATCATCTGGTGCTCCTCCCAGCCCTGCGAGATCGAGATCACCTGGGCGCCGTCATCGAGAGCACGCCGAATCCCTGCTCCGAATCCGGAGAGACCCTCGTCGCTGCCGCTTTTGTCCATGCCGAGGCCGTAGAACAGCACCTCGGCATCCGGAACGATGCCACGCACCTCACCCGGACCGGTGCCATTGCCGACGAGCATCGCGGTGACCTCGACTCCATGGACGGCGCCGTCGGTCGGCTCATCGGGAACGACGACCAGATTGCCCCCACAGACCGGTTCCGGGTCGATCGTGATGTCCGCCCCCTGCAGCACCTCGGCGTCAGGAAGGATCTGATTGTCGATCACCGCAACCTTGACCCCCGCACCGGTCCACCCCTCGGCATGAACCTCGGCCACACCGTAGCCTTCGTACCACCAATTGGAGGGAGTCGCGGTGCTCGCCGTCGCCGGTGCGGGCACGAATACGACCGCGGCCGCGAGGGCGGCAGCGCTGAACGAGAGAAGCGTCGGTCTCGGCACGATTCAGATTCTACGAGGCGACCGCACCCGCACCGGCAGGCGCCCGTGCAGGAAACGAGGCGCCATCCCCGCCTCACAGCGAGGATGGCGCCTCGATTCCTGCATCCGGGCAGGCGGCCCAGGCCGGCGGCGCGCTACCCCTGCGCGTTCGACGCGGCGATGAGCTGCTCGACCTGCTCGATCGACACCGGCATGCCGGGGAACGACGCGAGACGCCCGATCGGGAACGAGGCCATCATCTTGAACATGGCCGGGTCGGCGAGCAGCGCGCCGCCGACGTCGGGTCCGTCGCCGCTGCCGGCGCTGAACGCCTGCATGACGATCGGGCCGGCGACGGGGTGCGCGATGAGCTCGCCGATCGACGAGTTCATCGTGAGCGGCACGTGCACGGCGTCGCCCTCCACGTCGACGGAGACGACCGAGCGGATGTCGCGGCTCGACGCACCGACCGACACCTCGTAGGCGCCGCCCTCGACGACCCACCGGTCGACGCGCGTGTCCCAGTAGGCGAGGTCGGCGCGGCGCACGGCCACCTCGACCTCGCGGGACTCGCCCGCGGCGAGCGCGACCTTCGCGAACCCCTTGAGCTCGCGGGGGGCGCGCACGACGGCCGATCCGGGCAGCGCGGTGTAGACCTGCACGACCTCGGCGCCGTCGCGGTCGCCCGTGTTGGTCACGGTCACCCGCACGGCGACGCCGTCGGCGGAGGCGGTCGCCGAGGCATCCGCGTACTCGAAGCTCGTGTACGAGAGGCCGTGGCCGAACGGGTACGTGACCTCGAGCTCGCGCGCGTCGTACCAGCGGTAGCCGACGAACAGGCCCTCGCCGTAGCGCACGTGCGAGTGCTCGCCCGGGAAGTCGAGGTACGCGGGGCTGTCGGCCAGCCGCACGGGGATCGTCTCGGTGAGGCGGCCCGACGGGTTGACCGCGCCGTAGAGCACGTCGGCGATCGCGCCGCCGCCGGCCTGGCCGAGCAGCCAGCCCTCGACGATCGCGGGCACCCGGTCGGCGAAGCCCGAGAGGCGCACGACGCCGCCGTTCGAGAGCACGACGACGACGTTCGCGTTGGCCGCGAGCACCGCCTCGAGCAGTTCCAGCTGCACGGCGGGCAGTTCGAGGTCGTCGCGGTCGAAGCCCTCGGACTCCTGCGCGGCGGGCACGCCGAGGAACAGCAGCACGGTCGAGGCTTCGGATGCCGCGGCGACGGCCTCTGCGGTGAGTTCGGCGCTGCTCGAGCCGTCCTCGGCGTAGCCGGCGGCGAACGCGACGTCGGCGCCGTCCGCGGCGAGCGCGCGGATCTCGTCGAGCGCGTTGTCGAGCTTCGTCGGGTTGATCTGCGACGAGCCGGCGCCCTGGTACCGCGGGGTGCGGGCCAGTTCGCCGATGACGGCGACGGATGCCTCGGGCGCGACGGGCAGCACGCCGCCCTCGTTCTTCAGCAGCACGACCGAGGCGCCGGCGACCTCGCGGGCGAGCGCGTGGTGCGCGTCGACCTCGTACGAGGCATCCGCCCGCGCGTTGCGCACGGCCTTCTGCACGAGCTCGACGTTGCGGAGCGCGGCGAGGTCGAGGGCGGCCTCGTCGAGCGAGCCGTCCTGCACGGCGGCGACGACCTGCGCCTCGGTGCGTCCGCCGCTCGCGGGCATCTCGAGGTCGAGGCCGGCGACGAGCGCCGAGACGCGGTCGTTGACGGCGCCCCAGTCCGAGACGACGAGGCCTTCGAAGCCCCACTCGTCGCGCAGCACCGAGGTGAGCAGCCACGGGTCCTCGGAGGCGTACACGCCGTTGATGCGGTTGTACGAGCACATGACGGTCCACGGCTGGGCGTCTTCGACGACGCGCTGGAATCCGCGCAGGTAGATCTCGCGCAGCGGGCGCTCGTCGATGTCGGCCGAGACGCGCATGCGGTCGGCCTCCTGGTTGTTGGCGGCGAAGTGCTTGAGCGACGCGCCGACGCCCTGCGACTGGAGGCCGCGCACGAGCGCCGAGCCGAGCACGCCCGACACGAGCGGGTCCTCCGAGAGGTACTCGAAGTTGCGGCCGCAGAGCGGCGAGCGCTTGATGTTGATGCCGGGGCCGAGCAGCACGCCGACGCCCTCGGCCTGCGCCTCCTCGCCGAGCGCGCTGCCGACGCGCTCGAGCAGGTCGGCGTCGAACGAGGAGCCGAGCGCGACGGCGGGCGGGAAGCACGTCGCGGGCACGCTGTCGCCGATGCCGAGGTGGTCGCTGTCGGCACGCTGGAGGCGCACGCCGTGCGGGCCGTCGGTCATGACGATCTTCGGCAGACCGACGCGGTCGACGGCCTTCGTGCTCCAGAAGTCGGCGCCGCTCGTGAGCGAGGCCTTCTCCTCGAGGGTCAGTTCGGCGACGACATCGGCGGCGGATGCCTCGACGGCGCGCCCGGCGCCGTCGACGGTGTTCAGGGTGTCGGTCATGCGGTGCTCCTTCACGTGCCGGCGGCGGTCGCCGGCGTCTGGTTCGGGTCAGGCGGCGGGCTGCGCCTGCGGCGAGCCCGGGGTGGATGCGACGGCCCGCTCGGGCGCGTCGTCGGCGATCGCTCGTCGGAACAGCGGCTTGCCGTAGTCCTTCGCGATCAGGTTCGAGAACGCCCACCAGATGATAAGCGTCGCGCTCACGCCCCCGATGACGCCGGTGACGAGCAGAGCGCGCGGACGCGCGGGGCGCGTCGTCGTCAAGGCATCCGTCATCACTTCACCGCCTTGATCGGCCAGACGGCGAAGGCGCCGAGCACCGAGAGCACGATGGCGACGGGGAACAGGCCGGCGTAGCCGAAGGCCAGCACGATCGCGCCGGCGACGCCCGGGGCGAGGGTCTGCGGCAGCGTCGCGGCGATGTTGACCACGCCGAGGTCCTTGGCGAACGATTTCGCCGAGGGCAGCACCTCGCTCATGAGCGCCGTGTCGACGGCCTGGAACATGCCGAAGCCGAGCCCGGAGATGAAGGTCATGATCATCCACGCGGTGAGATCGGGCCACGCCCACGGCAGCAGGAAGGCGAGACCGGTCACGGCCGACGAGGCGAAGACGAAGATCTTGCGGCGGCCGACCTTGTCGGACAGCGGCCCGGAGACGACGGTCGCGAGGAGGATTCCGGCGAGGCTGATGAGGCCGAGCACCGGGATCACGCTCTGCGGGGCGTCGACGCCGAAGTAGTCGGTGAGGAGATAGAGCTGGAATCCGGTGACCGCGAAGTAGCCCGTGTAGAGCAGCAGCCGGCCGGTGAACGCCCAGAAGAAGTCGGGGTGCTTGACCGGGTTGACCCAGAACGTGCGCAGGAAGTCGGAGAACCGGAACGGTTCGAGCTCGAGCTCCTTCGACGAGTAGTCGGGGTTGAAGACGGTGAACAGGGTCAGCAGCACGACCGCGAGCACCGCGAACGTGAGGTATCCGGCGGTGATGCTGTCGAAGAACAGCGAGCCGACGACCTGGCCGCCGAGGGCGCCGACCATGAGCCCGATGCCCGAGAGCGCGGCGAACGTGCCGCGGCGCTTCAGCGGAACCCGGTCGGGCATGACCGCGCTGAGCGGGCCCTGCGCGAAGTTGTAGGTGATCTGCACGAGGGTCCACGCGATCGCGACGCCGACGAGGCTGTCGGCGAAGGCCAGGCCGACGAGCGAGAGCCCGCCCGCGAGCACGCCGATGATGATCCACGGTGCGCGGCGGCCGAACCTGGAGCGGGTGCGGTCCGAGATCGTGCCGGCGATCGGTTGCGCGAGCATGGCGCAGAAGGCGCCGATGGTGGCGACGATCGTGAGGTTGGCGACCTTGTCGGCCTCGCCGAACTGGAGCGCGATCTGCTGCGGCAGGAGGATGCCGGGCACGGCGCCCCAGATGAGGAAGATGCCGAGGTTGGCCGGGATGATCCAACCGAGCAGGCGGCGTACGCCCTTGATGGGCGTGGGCGGATCTTCGTTGCCGGCCGCGTCCTCAATGAAGGCGAGCGGGGCTTCGGGCTCGTCGGGGCGGTGCTCTGCCGGGGGTGTCGACGCCATCGTCATGTGCTGGGGGTCCTTTCGAAGCCTCGCCGTCGAGGCCGATCGCAAAACCATACAATGCTCGGTTTTGGTTTGCAAGACCGAGTCCGTAGCATTCCCCTATGGCACAACGAGGTTCGTACGCAAAGGGCATCGCCAAGCGCGAGGAGATCCTCACGACCGCGCTCGACGTGATCGCCCGCAACGGCTATCGCCGCACGAGCGTGAAGGAGCTCGCCGACGCCGTCGGACTGAGCCAGGCCGGGCTGCTGCACTACTTCAGCTCGAAGGAGGAGCTCTTCCAGGAGGTGCTCCGCAAGCGCGACGAGGTCGACTCGGCGTCGTTCGGGCTCGAGCCCGAGTCCCCGATCCGATCCTTCGTCGGGGTCATCCGCCACAACAGCGAAGTGCCCGGCCTCGTGCAGCTCTACGCGCAGCTCTCGACCGAGGCCGCCGACGCCGAGCACCCCGCGCACGACTTCTTCGTCGAGCGGTACGTGCAGTTCCGCAGCACGTTCGGCGGGATGCTCCGCGAGGAGCAGCGGGCGGGCCGGCTCGACCCCGAGCTCGACGTCGCACGCGTGGCCAACCTCTTCCTCGCCGCCGCCGACGGCCTCCAGACGCAGTGGATGCTCGACACCTCGATCGACATGGCCGACCACATCGCGTACCTCTGGCAGCTCGTCGCACGCAACGACTGAGCGGATGCGGCATACTGCTCATTACCGTGCGTGATTCGGTTTTATCGCACGATGCGAGCCGTCGTCACCCGTTCTCGATGGTCACCCGTTCTCGATGAGGAGGAACCCCATGTCGATCCCGTCCGAGTCCCCGACCGACACCGGCACCCTCGTCGAAGTCGACACCGTCGCGGGCCGCGTCCGCGGCGCCTGGCGCGGCGAACCCGGCGGCCCCGGGGCATCCGCCGCCTTCCTCGGCATCCCGTTCGCCGAGGCGCCCGTGGGCGAGCTCCGTTTCGCCGCACCCGTGCCGAAGGCGCCGTGGCAGGGCGTTCGCGACGCGCTCGAGTTCGGCGCGACCGCCCAGCGCGGCGACCCCGGCGTGACCCTCATCCCCGAGCCGAGCGTGCCCGGCGAGTCCACACTGAACGTCAACGTCTTCACACCGCGACCCTCCGCCGCGGACGCCGGGGCGAATGCCGGAGCGGATGCCGGAGCGGATGCCGCGCTGCCGGTGCTCGTCTGGATCCACGGCGGCGGCTACTTCGCGGGTTCGCCCGCGAGCCTCTGGTACGACGGCGGGCGCTTCAACCGCGACGGCGTGGTGACCGTGACGATCTCGTACCGCCTCGGGTTCGACGGCTTCGGCTGGATCGCGGATGCCCCGTCCAACCGCGGCGTGCGCGACTGGCTGCTCGCCCTCGAGTGGGTGCAGCAGAACATCGCCGCGTTCGGCGGCGACCCGTCGCGGGTCACGATCGCGGGCCAATCGGCTGGCGGCGGGGCCGTGCTCACCCTGCTCGGAATGGAGCGGGCGCAGCACCTCTTCCACGGCGTCTACGCGATCTCAGGGGCGCTCGCCGACGTCGCGCCCGAGCGCAGCGAGGCCTTCGGGCGCGATCTCGCGGCCGCCGCCGGCGTCGAACCGACCCGGGCCGGACTCGGCTCGCTGAGCGAGGCGCGCATCATCGAGCTGCAGAAGCAGGCGACCGAGCTCGGACCCGACTCCCTCGGCAGCATGCTCGAGCACGGGCTGCCGCTCGGGCCGGCGATCGACGGCGACCTCCTCGTGCGTTCCACGCGCGACTCCCTGGCCGCCGGCGTCGGGGCCGACAAACCGCTGGTGCTCGGCGCGACCGACGACGAGTTCACGATGGCCTTCGCCGAGGCCGAGAAGAAGCTCCGCTGGATCCCGAAGTCGCTCGTGCTGAAGAAGCTCGGCCTGACCCGGTCGGCGCTGCGGCCCTACCTCGCGGCCAATCCGGATGTCGCGGGCAAGGGCACCGCACGCGTCGCCGGCCGGCTCCTCACCGACCGGATGTTCCGCACCGCCGTCGTGCGGCTCGCCGCCCTCCGCGGCGACGCGCCCACCTGGGTGTACCGGTTCTCGTGGCCCTCGGGCACGTTCGGCTTCGCCGAGCACTGCCTCGACGTGCCGTTCTTCTTCGACTGCCTCGACTCGATCGCGATCGAGCCGCTCGCCGGCACGAACCCGCCGCAGCGGCTTGCCGACGAGGTACACGGCGCAGCCGTCGCCTTCGTCGCGACCGGCGACCCCGGCTGGCCGCGATACACGGATGCCTCGCGCGCGACCCGGGTCTGGGACACGCCGTCCTCCATGGTCGAGGACGGCTACGCCTCGGTGCGCACCCTACTCGAAACACCGTGAGGCGGATGACCCCCGAACGGGGTACGTGACCGCGAGGCGCGGCGGCAGCATGCTTGCGTCATGACACCCGGCGAGACGACCGTCCCCACCATCACCGGCCCCCTCGACACCCACCGCGAACAGTCCGCCCTCGTCGTCGAGCATCTCGCGACGCACGGCACGGCGACCCGCAGCGAACTCGTCAACGCCACCGGACTCGGGCGCGGAACCGTCGCCGGGTTGACGGCGCGCCTGCTCGACGCGGGCGTCATCCGCGAGTCGGGCGACGCCCACGGTGACGGGCGCTCGACCCCGCTCACCCTCGCCGGCGGCGACCGCGTGCTCGTCACGGCGCGGCTCGGGCTCGACGACGCGATCGCCACGGTCGCGAGCCTCGGCGGCGACGAGTCGGCGCGGTTCACCGAGCAGCTCGCCACGCAGGGGCATCCGGCGCCCGCGGCATCCCGCCCCGACGCGGCCGATCCGGTCGCGGCGCTCGCCCTCGTGCTCGGGCGCGCGCTGGCCGCCGCCGGCCGTTCCGGGCACCGCGTGGCCGACATCACGGTGCTCGTCGACGGGGCGGTGGTCGGGTCGCCCTCGGTCGTGATCATGGACGCCCGGTTCGGCGCCGAACCGGTCGACGTGCTCGGCGGCCTGCGCACGATGGTCCCGCCGCTCGCCGACGTCGAGGCCGCCCTGGCGCTTCCGATCCGCCTCGTGCCCGCGGCGAGCGCGGCCGCGGCCGTCGAGCTCGAGGCGCTGCCCGGCATCGGCGACCTGCTCTACCTCGACGGCGACACCGCGGTCTCCGCCGCCGCGGTCGCCGCCGCCCGCCCGCTCCGCGGCGCGCACGGACTGGGCGCGACGTTCGGCCACCTGCCGATCGTGCCCGGGGGCCTGCGGTGCCGTTGCGGCCAGCAGGGCTGCCTCGCCACGGTCGCCGCACCCGAGGTCGTGCTCGAGCGCGCCGGGCTCGCGGGGTGCGCCGCGACCGACGGACGCGCGGCCGCCCTCGAAGAACTCGTGCTGCGCATCGACGAGGCCGAGGACCGAGCCCGGTGGGCCTGGCTCGACGCCGCCCACTGGATCGGTCGCACCCTGCAGCTCGTGGTGCCCACGATCGACCCGGCCGTCGTGGTCGTCGGCGGCTACTGGGCGGGCATGATCGACGACATCCGCACCGCCATGCAGGGCAACCGGCCCGCGGTCGGCAACGGTGCGATCAGCGCCGTCCCGGTGTTCTCGCCCGCGTCGGGCGGCGCCGACGCCGCGTTCGTGGGCGCCCGACGCCAGGCCCGCGAGCGCCTCGTCGCCGACCCGCTGCTGCTCGTCGGCTGACCCGCCCGCACCCCCGCACCCCCGCACACCCGCACCTTCCCGCCCGCGCGCCCTCAAACGATTTCGGCGCCCGAGTACCGAATCGGTGCGGCCGATCGGGCACTCCCGCGCCGATTCGGCACTCCCACTCCCACGCCGATCGGGCACCCCCGCACCCCGCACCCCGCACCCCCGCCGCCCGCACCCCTGCACGCCCGCGCGCCCGCGCTCGCACTCCCGGGCACGCTCGCACCCCCGCACCCCCGCACCCCGCACACCCGCGCTCCCGCACACGATTTCGGCGCCTGAGTGCCGAATCGGTGCGGCCGATCGGGCACTCAGGCGCCGATTCGGCACTCAGGCGGCGGCAGGAGCGACCGCCGCACCGCACCGCACCGCACCGCACCGCACCGAGTCAGGACACGACCGCACCGCACGCGATCAGGACCCGACGAACCCCTTCGACGGCGCGGGCGAGCGCCGGAACAGCCCGGCGATGCCCCACCCGGTGACCTTCAGCATCGCCTCGACGACGATCATGGGGCTCATCTTCGAGCGGCCGCGCGTGCGCTCGACGAACGTGATCGGCACCTCGACGACGACGAGCCCGGCCTGCCGGGCGTGCCAGAGCATGTCGACCTGGAACCCGTACCCGCGGGTGTGCACGTCGTCGAGCCGGATCGCGCGCAGCGCCGAGGCCCGGATCACGCGGTACCCCGCGGTCACGTCGCGCGTCGACAGGCGCAGCACCGTGCGCGCGTACGCACTGCCCCACCGCGAGAGGATCTCGCGGCGCCGCGGCCAGTTCTCGATGCGCCCGCCCTCGACCCATCGCGACCCGATGACGAGGTCGGCCGGGCGGCCGGAGGCATCCGTCGTCTCGAGGGCCGCGAGCAGCGAGGGGAGCTGCTCGGGCAGGTGCGAGCCGTCGGCGTCCATCTGCACGATCGGGTCGTGGCCGCGGTCGAGCGCCCAGTGGAACGCGGCGAGGTAGGCCGCGCCGAGGCCGTCCTTCGCGGTGCGGTGCAGCACGCGCACGGCGTCGTCGCCGGCGGCGAGGCTCTCGGCGACGTACCCGGTGCCGTCGGGCGAGCTGTCGTCGACGACGACGACGGATGCCTCGGGCACGGCGGCCCGCACCCGGGCGACGGTCTCGGCGATGTTCTCGCGTTCGTTGTACGTCGGGATCACGACGAGGGCGCGCGACATCCGTACTCCCCTCGTGCGTGCCCGCCAATCGTATCCGCACGCCGCCTGAGGGTTCGCCGGGTCAGCGCACGCCCGACATCAGCCGCAACACCGGCTTGCGACCGAGCCAGAGGGCGACGCCCAGGACGATCGCGATCGCGCCGAGCACGCCGAAGTACGTCGCCTCGTTCACGAGCGTGTAGAACGCCCCGAGCTGGCCGGCGATGCTCGTGCCGAGCGCGACCGAGAGGAAGAACAGCGCGACCATCTGCGCGTGGAACACCCTCGGGGCGAGCTTCGTGGCGACCGAGAGGCCGACCGGCGAGAGCAGCAGCTCGGCGATCGTGAACACGAACAGGATGAGCACCATCCAGAGCAGCGGCGTCGAGTTCGCGCCGCCGTCGGCGAACGGCAGGAACAGCAGGAACGCGACGCCCATGATCGCCGTGCCGAGCGCGAACTTCACCGGCGTCGACGGCTGCCGGTCGCCGAGCTTCGTCCAGATCGCGGCGAACACGCCCGACAGCACGATGATGAAGATCGGGTTGATCGACTGCACCCAGGAGACGGGCATCTCCCAGCCGAGGATCTGACGGTTGAGCTGCTCGTCGGAGTAGATCGTGAGCACCGTGAACTGCTGCTGGTAGAGCGACCAGAACGCGACGCTCGCGATGAACAGCGGGATGAACCCGTACACGCGCTTGCGCTCGACGGGCTCGACGTTGCGGCTCGAGAGGATGACGACGAACATCGCCACCGCGGCGACGACCGTGCCGGCGATGACCCAGGTCACGAGGTTGGCGGCGGTGATGAAGCCGATCAGCACGAGCACGACGACGAGCACGACGGATGCCGCGGCGATGGCGATCGCGAGCCCGTACCGGCTGCGCGGCAGCGGGTTCGGGATCGCGGATGCCCCGGCCGGGAGCCCCCGGCGGCCGATCGAGTACTGGATCAGGCCGAACGCCATGCCCACGGCGGCGAGCCCGAACCCGAGGTGGAACCCGAGTGCCGGCGGGTAGCCGTTCTCGGCGGTGAAGGTGTTCTGCAGGAGTCCGGTGAGGATCGGGCCGAAGAACGCGCCGAGGTTGATGCCGAGGTAGAAGATCGAGAAGCCGGCGTCGCGTCGGCTGTCCTTGGCGGAGTACAGCGTTCCGACGACCGTGGTCGCGTTGGCCTTGAGCCCGCCCGAGCCGAACGCGACGAGCACGAGGCCGACGCCGACGCCCCAGAAGCCGGGGATGAGCGCGAGCCCGATGTGCCCCGCCATGATCACCATGGCGCTGTAGAAGAGCACGCGTTCGGAGCCGAGCAGCCGGTCGGCGATCCACGCGCCGAGCACGGTCGAGAGGTACACGGCCCCGCCGTAGGCGCCGACGATGCCGGTGGCGACGGCCTGGTCCATGCCGAGGCCGCCGTCGGCAGCGGAGTAGTACAGGTAGAGCAGCAGGATGCCCTGCATGCCGTAGAAGCTGAACCGCTCCCACATCTCGACGCCGAAGATGTGCACCAGCGGTCTCGGCTGTCCGAAGAAGCCGCGGTCTCCCCGGGTGTCGCGTTCGCCGCCGTCGTCGACCTCCGGCTCTGGCGGGCCGTACTCCCCCGGGGCAGGTTCGGTCACCTTGCCCATGGCCGTCAGCCTAGACCCGGGCGATCGGATGGCGCGAGACATCCGCTCGTCCGGATGCCGCGACCTGCGAGACTGGTCGGGTCCATCGCGCACGGAGGCCGGTCATGACCGAACGACCCGACGAGGAGCTCGTCCGCCTGCAGCGCATCGCGTTCGGCTCGGGTTCCTCCGATGCCGAGCGGGCGGATGCCGCGGCCGAACTCCAGGCCAGGCTGGCCGCCGAGCCGGGCACGTCCGACGCCGAGGGCGAGGGCGACGACGGTGCGGGCGCGGCGGAGGGAGGCTCGAGGGCGGATGCCTCGACCGGCGCACGCGGTGCGGGCGGCGGTGCGGCAGGTGCGGCAGGTGCGGCGGGCGCAGCCGGCGCAGCCGGTGCAGCTGGCGCAGCAGACCCGGCCGGCGCCGGGGCCGCGCCGACGGGTCCGCGCATCCCCCGGTCGACGATCCTCGTCGCCGGCTGCGCCCTCGTGGCGGGCGTCGTGCTCGGCCTGGCGCTCGGCGCGCAGGGCGGCGGCCGGGGGCTCGCGGTCGCGCCGACGTCGACGCCGTACAACGGCCCGCGCACCCTCGCCGAGTACCTCGAGACCCTGCCGATCGCCCTCGAGTCCGACGCGGCCGCGGTCTTCGAGCGTCCGCTGACGGCCGAGGACGTGCCCGCCGGCATGTCGCTCTACGACGCCGGCTCGGGCGCCCCCGAGTTCCGGCTCCTCGCGAAGACGACCGAGGGCGTCGGCATCTACGCCTCGCGGGACGACCTCGACCTCTGCCTCACCGTCGTCTCCGCCCCCTCGGGCGCGGCGAGCACCGCCGAGCGCACTTGCACCGAGGACGGGCGGTTCCCCGAGGCCGGGCTGAGGTCCACCGCGAACGTGGTGCGCGAGAGCGTCGGGACCGACGGGTCGACGGACTTCACGCTGACCAGGTTCGCGGTGGTGTGGACCGTGGGCGGCGAGCTGGTGTTCGGCCCCCAGCGGTAGTCGCTCAGCCGTTCTTCGCGTCGCGCCAGGCCAGGTACTCGCGGGCCGAGGCGAGGTCGTAGTCGGGGCCGGTGATGCCGAGGGTGAAGAGCCGCACGCCCGCGTCGTAGAGGGCGTCGGCGTGCTCGAGGTCGGCGGGCCCGCGGCCGAGCTCGTTCGACACCGTGATCTCAGACACGTCGCGGCCCACCTCGTCGCCCCACGACTTCAGCACGTCGAGCTTGCGGCCGAGCTCGGCCGGCGGCACGAACGAGTGCCAGATGTCGGCGTGCTTCGCGACGATCTTCAGGGTCTTCTGCTCGCCCTTGCCGCCGATCATCACCGGGATCTTGCGCGTCGGCGCCGGGTTCAGCTTCGCCCAGCGCTCCTCGATGCGGGGCAGCGCGTCGGCGAGGGCGTTCAGGCGCCCGCCGACGGTGCCGAACTCGTAGCCGTACTCGTCGTAGTCGCGCTCGAACCAGCCCGAGCCGGTGCCGAAGATGAAGCGGCCCTCGCCGCCCTTCGCGCTGATGTGGTCGAGGGTGCGGGCCATGTCGGCCTGCAGGTCTGCGTTGCGGTACGAGTTGCAGTTCACTAGGGTGCCGAACTCGAGGCGCTCGGTCTGCTCGGCCCAGGCGCCGAGCATGGTCCACGCCTCGAAGTGCAGGCCGTCGCGGTCGCCCGAGAGCGGGAAGAAGTGGTCCCAGTTGAAGACGATGTCGGCGCCGAGCTCTTCGAGTCGGAGCACCGTGTCGCGGATCGCGGGGTACTGGGCGTGCTGGGGCTGCACCTGGATTCCGAGGCGCACGGGTGAGATAGGGCTCATCCGTCGAGCCTACGCCCGGCCGAGGAGGCGGGGGCCGGATGCCGCGAGCCCGGGCCCGCGGCATCCGTCGCCGTCACTCCTTCAGGTCGAGCATCGGCGTGGGTCGGCGGAACCCGCGGGTGGCGATCGCGAGCACGATCACGCCGACCGCGAGCCAGATGAAGCCGACGATGAAGGTCTCGGGGGCGAGGCTCGTCCAGAGCCAGACGGTCAGCCCGAAGCCGACGAACGGCAGCACCACGTTGCGCAGCACCGCCCCGCCCGATCGCTCGCCGAGATCGACGAAGTAGTGCTTGAACACCGACAGGTTCACGACCGAGAACGCCACGAGCGCGCCGAAGCTGATCATGCCCGCGAGCAGGCCCAGGTCGATCCAGATCGCCGCGAGCGACACGACCGAGACGCAGAGGATCGCGATGACCGGCGTCTTGAACCGCGCCGAGAGCCGGCCGAAGAAGCGGGTCGGCAGCACGCCGTCGCGGCCCATCGCGTAGAGGATGCGCGAGACCGAGGCCTGCGACGCGAGCGCCGAGCCCGCGGCACCCGCGACGTACGCCGCCGTGAAGAAGACCGCGAGGAACTCGCCGCCCGCGGTGCGCATCACGTCGAGCGCCGCGGAGTCGACGTCGGAGAACGCGTTCGA
Organism: Agromyces terreus; assembly: GCF_009749465.1. Taxonomy (GTDB): domain Bacteria; phylum Actinomycetota; class Actinomycetes; order Actinomycetales; family Microbacteriaceae; genus Agromyces; species Agromyces terreus. The sequence continues at coordinate 599,745 of NZ_WBIS01000002.1, read as the reverse complement.
CGGGAACACGAGCTGCGAGAGGTACGAGAGCCCCACGAAGATCACGCCGGCCGCGATGGTCACGATCATGATCGCGCGCGGCACCGTGCGCTTGGCGTCCTTCGCCTCTTCGGCCATCGTCGAGACCGAGTCGAAGCCGAGGAACGAGAGGCAGAGCACCGCGGCGCCCGCGAAGAGCGCGCCGGGCCCGTCGGCGGTGCCGTCGCCCACGAAGGGCGCCAGCGGGTCGACCGCCTGGCCGTTGAGCGACGCGACGCCGAAGCCGATGAAGGCGAGGATGAACACCGCCTGCACGCCGATGATGACCACGTTCGCTCGGGCAACCGACACGATGCCGACCACGTTCAGCACCGTCACGATGAGGATCGACGCGAGGATGAACACCCACGCCGGCACGGCCGGGAACGCCGCCTCGAGGTAGATGCCGATCACGAGGTAGTTGATCATCGGCAGGAACAGGTAGTCGAGCATGAGCGACCAGCCCGCGAGGAAGCCGACCGCGCCGCCGAAGCTGCGCTGCGTGTACACGTAGGCCGAGCCGGCGTAGGGGAACGCCGCCGACATGCGCGCGTACGACCGCGCCGTGAAGAGCATCACGACGAGCGTGACGAGGTACGACGCGGCGACGCGGCCGCCGCTGATCTGGGTGACGATGCCGTACGTCGTGAACACGGTGAGCGGCACCATGTAGACGAGGCCGAAGAGCACGAGCGACGGGACGCCGAGCACTCGTTTCAGCTTGGGACCGGAGTCGGCGGCGACGACGGCGTCGGCGGGGGCGGCCTGGGACATGGGTGTGCCTTTCAGGAGACGGCGAGGCTGGGGGCGCCTCGGTATCGGGGGGATCCCGCGAGCCAGGTGGCCCGAACGGGAAGATCGGGGATCCGCGACGGATCCAGGTCGCGCGGGTCGGCGGCCAGGTGCACGAGGTCGGCGGCGGCGCCCGGCTCGATGCGGCCCCACGCGGCATCCGCGCTGTCGGCGAAGGCCTGGTGGGCGACCGACGCCGAGTACGCGTCGAGCGCGACGCCCACGGGCAGGATCTCGTGCGGCGTCCAGCCGCCCGCCGGCTCGCCGTCGACGGTGCGACGGCTCACGGCCACGGCGATGCCGTCGCGCGGGTCGCCCGACGAGACCGGCCAGTCCGACCCGAACGCGAGCCGCGCGCCGGACTGCTCGATGGTGCGCATCGGGTACTGCCGGTCGGCGCGCTCCTGCCCGAGCCGCGGCACGGTGAGCACCTGCATGAGCGCGTCGAGCTGGGCCCACAGCGGCTGCATGTTCGGAATCACGCCGAGGCTCGCGAACCGGTCGAGGTCGGCTTCGTCGACGAGCTGCGCGTGGGCGATCACGGGGCGGCGGTCGCGCGGCCCGTTCACGGCGACGGCGTGCTCGATCGCGTCGAGCGCCTGCCGCACCGCCGCGTCGCCGATCGCGTGCACGTGCACCTGGAACCCGGCCGCGTCGACCGCGCACACGGCCTCGGCGAGCGCCTCGGCGCCCCAGACCGACATGCCGTGCTTGTGCAGCGCCGAGCAGTACGGCTCGAGCAGCGCGCCCGTCTCGTTCTCGACGACGCCGTCGGCGAAGAACTTCACCGTGTTCGCGGTGAGCAGGGGCGACCCGGCCTCCTGCACGCGCCGGCGGGACTCGACGAAGTCGGGCAGCTGCTCGGCGAAGCGGCGCGGGTCGGCGTAGAGCGCCAGGTTGGTGCGCAGGCGCAGACGGTCGGCCTCGGCCGCCAGCAGGTAGGTGTCGAGGTCGCCGGGCTCGACCCAGGCGTCCTGCACCCAGGTGACGCCGCGGGCGAGGTAGTAGTCGGCCGCGCGTTCGAGGGCGCGCAGGCGCTCCTCGGCCGGTCGGGGCGGCATGATGTCGGTCACGAGCTCGACGGCGCCCCACTCGCGCAGCGTGCCGAGCGGGCTGCCGTCGGCGCGGCGGGTGATCTCGCCGAGCACCGGGTCGGGGGTCTCGGCGTCGATGCCCGCGAGCTCGAGCGCCCGCGTGTTGCACCACACCGTGTGGTAGTCCCAGGCGCGCAGCACCACGGGCCGGTCGGCGACGGCCTCGTCGAGCCATCGCGCGTCGAACAGGCCGCCCTCGGCGAGGCTGCCGTCGTACGAGGCGCCCTGGATCCACTCGCGCTCGGGGTGCTCCTCGGCGAACCGGCGCACCTCGGCGACGATCTCCTCGACCGTGGCGCACGCACGCACGTCGGGCCCCTCGGCCTCGAGCCCGCCGAAGAGGGGATGCGCGTGGCCGTCGCCGAACGCGGGCATCAGGAAGCCCGACTCGAGATCGATGCGCTCGACGGATGTCGCGGCGTCGGCGGTACCGGATGCCGCGGCGTCGGCGGTACCGGATGCCGCGGCGGTTGCCGCACCGGCGCCATCGGAATGCTCCGCGGCGTCGGCCAGCCGCAGCGCCTCGTCGTCGAGGGCGACGATGCGTCCGTCGCGCACGAGGAGGGCGTGGCCGGTGGGCTGGGCGTGCCCGCGCCAGACCGTGCCGCCGTGGAAGAGGGTCGTGCTCACGTGCTGGATCCTTCGAGATCAGGGTACGAACAGTGTTCGTATTTGAGTGAACGTGACGATACACTCTCGAAGCGAGCGAGGGAAGACCCAAGATGGAATCCGTGACACGCGTCAACCGAGAGCACCTCGTGACCGTCGCGCTCGAACTCATCGACGAAGAGGGCGGCGACGCCCTGTCGATGCGCGCGCTCGCCAAGCGCGTCGACCGCCAGGTCTCCTCGCTCTACAACCACGTCGCGAGCCGCAGCGACCTCATCGAGGCCGTGCGGGCCCGCATCGTGGCCGACATCGACACGACCGCCTTCGACGCCGAACCGTGGCCGGCCGCCGTCGAATCGTGGGCGCGCTCGTACCTCGCGGCGTTCGCCGCGCACCCGAACGTGACCTTCCTGCTCGCGACCACGCCGATCCGCGACGAGTCCACGCTGCACATGTACGGGCGCGTCATCGCCGCCCTCGTCGGCGCGGGATGGCCCGTCGGCGACGCCGTCGCCGTCATGCGCACCGTCGAGGCGCTCGTGGTCGGCTCCGCCATCGACCTCGTCGCCCCGGCCGACCTGCTCGACCAGGCCTCGGTTCCGCCCGAGCTGCCCGAACTCCGCGCAGCGCTCGATCCCGCACTCGGCGACGGCTTCAGCGCGCAGCGGGCCTTCGAGGTCGGACTCGCGGCGCTCATGGACGGCCTGCGGCGACGCCACGCCGCGCCCGACCCCGTCGACGGCTCCGCTTCGCCGCCCCACGCATGATTCCCGCGCGCAGGCCTGTTCCCGCGCAACCGATCGTCGTACACTCCGAGGATGGACAACCTCGATCGAGCCATCCTCGACCTGCTCCGCCAGAACGCGCGCGCCGGGTACGGTGACATCGGGTCCTCCGTCGGCCTCTCGGCGAGCGCCGTCAAGCGGCGCGTCGACCGCCTCGTCGCCGACGGCGTCATCCGCTCGTTCACGATCCAGGTCGACCCCGCCGTCGACGGCATGTCGACCGAGGCGTACGTCGAGCTGTTCTGCCGCGGCACGGTCGCCCCCGACGAACTGCAGCGCATCCTCCAGGGCGTGCCCGAGGTGGTCTACGCGGGCACCGTCACGGGCAGCGCCGACGCGATCGTGCAGATCCGCGCGCGCGACATCGCCTCCCTCGAAGACGCGCTCGAACGCGTGCGCGTTGCCCCGAACGTCGACCACACCCGCAGCGCCATCGTGCTGTCCCGGCTGGTCAACCGCAGCAGGGACTGACGATGACGGATGCCGCGGCAGCACCGCTCGCGCTCAGCATCGACCCCGCGGCATCCGCACCGCCCTTCGAGCAGCTGCGACGGCAGGTCGTCGAGGGCGTCGCCGACGGATCGCTCCCGCCCGGCACACGGCTGCCGACCGTGCGCGCCCTCGCCGCCGACCTCGGGCTCGCCGTGAACACCGTCGCCAAGGCCTACCGAGCACTCGAGTCCGACGGCATCATCGAGACCCGCGGTCGCTCGGGCACCTTCGTCGCGGCGACCGGCGACGCCTCATCGCAGCAGGCGCAGCTCGCGGCGATCGCCTACGCCGACCGCGTGCACCGGCTCGGTCTCGACGACGCCGAGGCCCTCGCGCTCGTCGCCGCCGCACTGGGCGCGAAGCGCTGACCCGCACGCCGGTCGAGGAGCGAAGCCGCCCCCGCCGGTCGAGGAGCGAAGCCACCCCCGCCGGTCGAGGAGCGAAGCGTCTCGAGACCAGCCCCCGCCGGTCGAGGAGCGAAGCGTCTCGAGACCCGCCCCCGCCGGTCGAGGAGCGAAGCGTCTCGAGACCAGCCCCCGCCGGTCGTACCGTGCGGCGGAGCCCGAACTCCGCACAGCCCGTGTTCCCCTCCGCTTGACGGTCGGCGACCGGGGAGCCTAGCTTCAGACCATGGCCAGCTCACCGACGACGCCCATCGACATGTCACGCCCGAACGGCAAGGGACTCGCCGTCGGAACGCTCGGGCTCTGGGGGTCGACCGTCATCGGCCTGGCCTCGACCGCTCCCGTCTACTCGCTCGTCGCGACGCTCGGCTTCGTCGTGCTCGCGGTGGGCGCGCAGGCTCCCATCGTCTTCGTCATCGCCTTCGTGCCGATGCTCTTCATCGCCTTCGCCTACCGCGAGCTGAACAACGACGTGCCCGACTGCGGCACCACGTTCACCTGGGGCACGAAGGCGTTCGGCCCGTGGGTCGGGTGGATGGGCGGCTGGGGCGTCGCCGTGGCCGGCATGGTCGTGCTCGCGAACCTCGCCCAGATCGCCGGCATCTACTTCTGGTCGCTCATCGGCGACGGCTCGCTCTCCGAGAACGCCGTCGTCGTCACCGCGACGGGCGTGGTGTTCATCGCGGCGATGACCTGGGTGAGCTGGCGCGGCGTCGAGATCGGCGAGCGCATCCAGAACATCCTGCTCGGCATCCAGTACGTCGCCCTCGCGATCTTCGTGATCGCCGCCATGTGGCAGTACTTCTCGGGCGACGCGCCCGGCGCGACCGCATTCGACTGGTCGTGGTTCAACCCGTTCGCGCTCACCGACTGGCACAGCTTCGTCGAGGCCACCCTGCTGGCGCTCTTCATCTACTGGGGCTGGGACACCTGCCTCGCGCTCAACGAGGAGACGAAGGACCCCAAGCGCATCCCCGGCCGGGCCGCGCTGCTCACGACCATCATCCTGCTCATCACCTACGTCGGCGTCACCGTCGCCGCGATGATGTACGCCGGCCTCGGCGACTCCGGCTCGGGCCTCGGCAACGAGGCGAACGCCGACGACTTCTTCCTCGCCATCAAGGACGGCCTGCTCGGCCCGTTCGGCTGGGTGCTCGTCGTCGCGGTGCTCATCTCGGCCGTCTCGTCCACGCAGACCACGATCCTCCCGACCGCCCGCGGCACGCTCGCGATGGCCGCCTACAAGGCGCTCCCCCGCAAGTTCGCCAGCGTGCACCCCCAGTACAAGACGCCGTCCTTCTCGACCCTCGTCATGGGCATCGTCGCGATCGTCTATTACGTCGGGATGTCGCTCATCAGCGACTCGCTCCTGCAGGACTCGGTGCTCTCGCTCGGCCTCGCCATCGCGTTCTACTACGCGATCACCGGCTTCGCGTGCGTCTGGTACTTCCGCCGCGACCTGTTCAAGAGCGCCCGCGACTTCTTCTACAAGGGCCTGCTGCCGCTGCTCGGCGCGCTCATGCTGACCTACGCGTTCGTGCAGTCGGCGATCGACATGTACGACGTCGACTACGGCTACACGGTGCTGCTCGGCATCGGCGGCACGTTCGTGCTCGGCATCGGCGCGCTCGCCTTCGGCGTGGTGCTGATGCTGATCTGGTGGATGTTCCCGCGCGCGAAGCCGTTCTTCCGCGGCGAGAGCCTCAACCGCGAGACGCCCGTGCTCGTGCCCGAGGACCCGTCGGAGTTCGTGCGCTCGGTCGACGGCGGCGTCTGACGCGCGACGCCGCGGCGCGGCATCCGGTTGGGGCTTCGGCCTTCGGCCTTCGGATGCCGCGAGTACACGGATGCCGCAGCCGAGCGGATGCCGCAGGCGCCGGCTACTCGGCGGGCGCCGCGGGAGCCGGGATCGGCTCCTTGGGCAGGCGGCGCACCTTGGCGCGGCGCTTGCGGCGCTCGGGGATCATCGAGCGCATCTCCTCGAGGCGTCCGAAGCAGAGCAGACGGTCGCCCGACTCGAGCAGCACGCCCTTGCGCGGGTTCGGGATCACGTTGGCCCCGCGGTGCAGCGTGAGCACCGTGATGTCGCGCTCCCACAGGCCGGACTCGCCGAGCGTCTTGCCCACGAGGTCGGCGTTGCCGTGCACGAGCAGTTCGGCCACGCCGTACCCCGTCGAGACGGTGAGCCGCTGGCGCACGTCGATCTCGGGGAACGCGACCTGGTTGGCCATGTAGTCGATGATCGCGCCGGCGACGTCGAGGTTCGTCGCCGTCTCGATGCCCTGCAGGCCGGGCGATGAGTTGACCTCCATGACGAGCGGGCCGTCGTTGCCCTCGAGCATGTCGACGCCCGCGACCTTGAGGCCCATGATCTGCGCCGAGCGCACCGCCGCCTGCTCGTACTCGGGCGTGAGCTCGACCGGCTCGACGCTGCCGCCGCGGTGCACGTTCGAACGGAACTCGTCGCCGCTCGCGACCCGGCGCATGGCCGCGACCACGCGGTCGCCGACGACGAGCGCACGGATGTCGCGCCCCCGGCTCTCGGCGATGAACTTCTGGATCAGCACGTTCTGCTTCGTCGAGTGCAGCGTCTCGATGATCGCCTCGGCGACCTTGACCTGCGGGGCGAGGATCACGCCGATGCCCTGCGTGCCCTCGAGCAGCTTGATGACGACCGGCGCACCGCCGACGAGCTCGATCGCCTGACGCACGTCGGCGCGGTTGCGCACGAAGGACGTGGGCGGCAACGCGATGTTGTGCCGCGACAGGATCTGGTTCGCCCGGAGCTTGTCGCGCGCGTTCGTGATGCCGTTCGCGGTGTTCGGCGTGTAGACGTCCATCTGCTCGAACTGGCGCACCACCGCCGTGCCGAAGTACGTGATCGAGTTGCCGATGCGCGGCAGGATCGCGTCGTAGTCGCTCAGGGGGCGGCCGCGGTACTGCAGGTCGGGCTCGGCGCCCGCGAGGTCGATCGCGAAGCGCAGCGTGTTCAGCACCTTCACCTGGTGGCCGCGCTGCACGGCCGCGGCCTTGAGCCGTTGCGTCGAGTACGCCTGCGGGGCACGCGAGAGAATCGCCAGTTTCAAAGTCAGCCCCTGCCATGATGGATCGAGATGAGAGCGTCAGACCATTCAAGCACCATCGCCGGATGGCGCGAATGGGCGAGCCTCCCCGAGATCGACGTCGACTGGATCAAGGTCAAGCTCGACACCGGTGCACGGTCGTCCTCGCTGCACGCGTTCGACGTCGAGGAGTTCGAGCGCGACGGCATCCCCTGGGTCCGCTACGGCGTCCGGCCGTGGCAGAACTCCGACGACGACGCCGTGGTCGTCGAGTCGCGCGTGCACGACCGGCGTGCCGTGCGCAGCTCATCGGGCCACTCCGAGGAGCGCATCGTGGTGCTCCTCGACATCGTGCTCCTCGGGCGCGAGATGCGCGCGGAGGTCACGCTGAGCAACCGCGACGAGATGGGCTTCCGCATGCTCATCGGGCGCGAGGCCCTGCGCAACGGGTTCCTCGTCGCCGCCGGCGAGTCGTTCCTCGGCGGACGCGCGCCCCGCGGCATCCGCCGTCAGAACCGCGGCCGCTGACCGCCGCCGGTCGAGGAGCGGAGCGTCTCGAGACCCGCCGCCGGTCGAGGAGCGAAGCGTCTCGAGACCCGCCGCCGGTCGAGGAGCGAAGCGTCTCGCCGCCGCCGGTCGAGGAGCGAAGCGTCTCGAGACCCGCACACGTCCCGACCCGCCGCCGGTCAGAACCGCCCGTAGGCGAGTTCGCCGCGCTTGCCCGCGAGTGCGGCGAACGCGGCGGCGGCGCGCTTGCGACGGCGGTGCGTCGCGACGAACGCCCAGATGCCGAGCACGAGGGCGATCGCACCGACGACCAGCAGCACGACCGCGAACACCACGAGATCGGGCTCGTCGCCCGTGGCGAGCATGCCGATGCCGAGCATCACGCCGAGGAAGCCGAGCACGCTGCCGGCGTACGCGCACAGCCCGAGCAGGCGGTTCGCCGCGTCGAGCGCCACCCCGAGGAACGGCGCGGGCAACCCGCGTTCGGCCCGTCGCGGATCCGCCGCGAGCCACTCGGCGCCGAGCGCCTGCAGGCGCAGCGTCCGCCGATCGGCGGCCGCAGCCCAGACGAACAGGGCGACCGCACCGATCGCCGCCGACCAGCCGAGCAGCGCGAGCGCGCCGTCGCCGAACCCGCCCGACTCGGTGATGCCCCACACGAAGGCGACGGCGAATCCGGCGACGGCCAGCCACATGGCCGCTGCGGCGGCGGCCGCGACGTTCGCGGCGGTCCGCGGCGCCGCGGCGATGAGCTGGGCGGCGCCGTCGTCATCGGTCGCGAGCGCTTCGACCAGAGCCCGCAGACGCTGTTCGTCTTCGGGCGCGAGACCGGACTCCGTGGCCTCGCTCGCGGGCGCGGGGGCGCCCTCCGGCACCGCGGCGGCGGGAGTGGCCTGGGACGGATCCGCCCCGCCCAAGAGCCGGATCACCCCGTCGAGCTCGAGCAGGAGTGCGTCGCGGCCGATCGCGGCGGCGGCGACGTTCGCCTGCGAGTCGCCGGACAGCAGCTCGCTCTCGGCACTGGCCCCGGACGCGCTCGCGGGCAGGCCCGACCGCTCGACGAGGCCGCGCAACGCGACGGCCTGCTCGAGGGCGAGCCCCTTGAACGGCCGGCCGAACACGAGCACGCGGACGCTTGCGCCGGTGTCCGCGGCGATGCGGTAGTGGAGGTACTGCGCGGTGCCGCCCGACGAGATGGATCGCTTCACCGCCGTCACGCTCGAGAGCGGCAGCTCGCCGGAGCCCAGACGAACGACGCCGCGATCGAGGTCGACCGCCAGCGTGCGATACATGAGCGCCATGATCACGCCGAGGATCGCGCCGCTCGCGACGGCGGCGATCGCCCAGGCCGCCACGAATCCGCCGGCCAGCTCCGGCATCAGGGCGCCGATGAGGCCCGCGAGCGGAAGCCCGACCAGCACCGAGAAGACGAGCAGGGTGAGCGGTGAGCGGCGCACGGGTGCGCCCGCTGGTTGGATCACGATCGGCATCCCGCCATTCTGTCAGCGCCGGTCGAGGAGCGAAGCGTCTCGAGACCCCGCCGGTCGAGGAGCGAAGCGTCCCGAGACCCGCGCAGGTCTCGAGACGGCGCTGAAGCGCCTCCTCGACCGGCGAAGCGTCCCGAACCGGCGCTGAAGCGCCTCCTCGACCGGCGAAGCCGCGTCAGATGACGTCGTCGGTGATCGTCGTCGGGTTGCCGAACCGGTGGTTCGTGATCGAGATCGCCTGCTCGTGCAGGAACGGCAGCAGTTCCACGCGACCCGAGGGCGTCACGGGGTGGGCCCACACCGCGACATCCGGCGTCCCGTCCAGCGCACCGGCGAGCCCCGACGGGTCGCCGCCGACGAGCCGCACGCGCGACGCGCCGACGCCGTGCTTCGAAACTCGGGTGAGCCAGGTCGCGTCGCCCTCGCGCACCAGGTCGAAGCCCTTCGACCCGAGCAGCTGGCGCACGCCCTTCGGCAGCTCGTGCGCGGTCGAGACGGTGAGCGGGGCTCCGGCGAGCACGCCCGCGGCGATGATGCGCAGCCCCTCGCCGAGCGTGGCGGCCTCGCCGATGCGGATCGCGACGGGCAGCGGGCGGTAGCGGAACAGGTTGCGCTCGACGCCGACGGCCGAGACGTCCTTCGTGGTCGAGTACTCCTCGGTCCACGCGATCTGGTCGGACAGCGCGGAACGGCGGAGCACCTCGAACGCCTCGAAGTCGAGCGAGGACTGGGAGGCCTCGATGATCTCGGACACGCGCTTCTCGAGCCCGCGCAGGTGCAGGGAGCCCGAGGTCATGTCGTGCTGCGGCTGCCAGTCGCCGAGGCCGAACAGGTAGTTCGGCCCGCCGGCCTTCGAGCCGGCGCCGACTGCCGACCGCTTCCAGCCGCCGAACGGCTGGCGCTGCACGATCGCACCCGTGATGCCGCGGTTGACGTAGAGGTTGCCGGCCTCGACCCGGTCGATCCAGGTCGCGATCTCGTCGGCGTCGAGCGAGTGCAGGCCCGCGGTCAGCCCGTAGTCGACCGCGTTCTGCATGCGGATCGCCTCGTCGAGGTTCTTCGCGTGCATGACGCCGAGCACGGGGCCGAAGAACTCGGTGAGGTGGAAGTACGAGCCGTCGGCGACGCCCGTGCGCACGCCCGGCGACCAGAGGCGGCCGGTGTCGTCGAGCCGCTTGGGCTCGACGAGCCACTCCTCGCCGATGCCGAGCTGGGTCAGCGCGTGCTCGAGCTTGCCGTTCGCGGGTTCCACGAGCGGTCCCATCTGGCTCGACGCGTGCTCGGGCCATCCGACCTTGAGCGACATGGTCGCGTCGACGAGCTGGCGCATGAACCGCTCGGACCTCGCGACCGAGCCCACGAGGATGACGAGCGACGCGGCCGAGCACTTCTGGCCGGCGTGTCCGAACGCGCTCTTCACGACGTCGGATGCCGCGAGGTCGAGGTCCGCCGACGGCGTCACGATGATCGCGTTCTTGCCGCTCGTCTCGGCGAGCAGCGGCAGGTCGGGGCGGAACGAGCGGAACAGCTTCGCGGTCTCGTACGCGCCCGTGAGGATCACGCGGTCGACGTCGGGGTGGCTGACCAGGCGGGTTCCGAGGTCGCGCTCGGCGAGGTCGACGAGCACCAGGAGGTCGCGCGGGATGCCCGCCTCCCAGAGGGCCTCGACCATGACGGCGCCGGAGCGCTGGGCGAGCTTCGCGGGCTTGATGACGACCGCGGAGCCTGCGGCGAGCGCGGCCAGCACGCCGCCCGCGGGGATCGCGACCGGGAAGTTCCACGGTGGGGTCACGACCGTGACCTCCGACGGCACGAACCTGGCGCCCTGCACGTGGTCGAGCTCGCGGGCGCGCTCGGCGTAGTAGTGCGCGAAGTCGATGGCCTCGCTGATCTCGGGGTCGGACTCGGCGATCGTCTTGCCGGTCTCGGCGGCCATGACCTCGATGAGGCGGTCGCGGTTCGCGGCGAGGGAGAGGCCCGCGCGGTGCAGCACCGCGGCGCGCTCGTCGCCCGAGCGCGAACCCCAGTCGCGTCCGCGTTCGGCGGCGACGGCGATGACGTGGTCGAGCGTCGCGGCGTCGTCGATGCGGGCGGCGGCGACCGTGTCGACGCCCAGTCGCGACTCGGGCACGCGCGCGAGGATGCGGCGACCCCACTCGCGGTTCGCGGCGAGCGCCGGGTCGGTGTCGGGCTCGTTGCGGAACCCGGGCGTCACGCCCGAGCCGACCGGCGCGGGCGCGCCGTCGAGCGAGGCCTCGAGGGCGTCGAGGTCGAACCCGTCTCCGAGGCTGCCCCGGCGGATGCCGAGCACGACGCTCGTGAGCGACTCGTCCTGCTCGTGCTCGCTGCCGGGTGCCGGGGCGTCCTTGGCGGCCATGGCCGCGGCGAAGGACTCCTCCGTCCACTCGGTGCGGCGGTTCTGGGTGCGGTTGGGGGCGGGCACGGCGGATGCCCCGGATGCCGCGGGCGTTCCGGATGCCGCGGATGCCGCCGTCCCGTCGGCACCTGCCGTGTCGGCACGTAGCGCGTCGTCGCCGCCTCCGTCGGACTCGGCTTCGAGCGCCGCGAGCGACGCGAGGTAGCGGCGCATCTCGCGATCGAAGAGCGGTTCGCTCGACGCGAGGTCGAACACCGCCGACATGAAGTTGTCCTGGCTCGCGTTCTCTTCGAGGCGGCGCACGAGGTAGGCGATCGCGACGTCGAACTCGCTCGGGTTGACGACGGGCGTGTAGAGGAGCAGGTTGCCGACGTCGCCGCGCACGGCCTCGGCCTGGCCGGTCGCCATGCCGAGCAGCATCTCGAAGTCGATACGGCCGGTGACGCCGCGGTCGACGGCGGTGACCCAGGCATCGGCCACGTCGAACAGGTTGTGTCCGGCGATGCCGAGCTTGACGGCATCCGTTCGCTCGGGGGTCATCGCCCACCGCAGCACGCGCTTGTAGTTGGTGTCGCTCTCCTGCTTGGTGGCGTAGGTGGCGACCGGCCAGCCGTGCACGGCCGCGTCGACGTGCTCCATGGCGAGGTTGGCGCCCTTGACGACGCGCACCTTGATGGGGGCGCCGCCCTGCGCACGCCGTTCGGCGGCCCAGGCGTTGAGGTGCTGCATGGCGCCCAGCGCGTCGGGCAGGTAGGTCTGCAGCACGATGCCGGCCTCGAGGTGCTTCAGCTGCGGCTGGTCGAGCAGCGCGGTGAAGACCGCGATGGTCAGGTCGAGGTCGCGGTACTCCTCCATGTCGAGGTTGATGAACTTCGCCTTGCCGCGCGCCTCGTTCTGCGCGGCGAGCTCGTAGAGCGGCGTGAGCTTGGCGACGACCTTGGCCACGGCCTCGTCGAACGACCACATCGAGAGCTGGCTGACGACGCTCGAGACCTTGATCGACACGTAGTCGACGTCGTCGCGGGCGAGGAACTCGGTCGTGCCCTTCAGCCGGCGGTCGGCTTCGTCCTCGCCGAGCACGGCCTCGCCGAGGAGGTTGAGGTTGAGGCGGTTGCCCGAGGCCCTCAGGTGCGAGATGACCGGGCCGAGCTTGGCCGGCGTGGCGTCGAGCACGAGGTGGCCGACCATGGCCCGCAGCACGCGGCGCGCGATGGGCACGACGACCCACGGCAGCACGGGCGCGAACGCCCCGCCGACCCGGATGGCCGCGCGCAGGTGCCAGGGCAGGAACCCCGGCGTGAGCTTCGCGACGTGCGCGAGGTTGCGGCCCGCGACGCCGAGGTCTTCGGGGCGCATGACGCCGTCGACGAAGCCGACGGTGAAGGCGAGCCCGTTCGGGTCCTTCAGCACGCCGGCGAGGCGCTCGGCGGAGACCTCTGCGGGGTGTTCGGCGCTCTCGGCGAGCCACCGTCGCACGAGGGCTACGACGCGTTCGGTGCTCTGCTGCGTCGCGGATGTTGCGGTGTCCGGCATGCTCACGAGGCTAGTGTCCTTCGGCTCGGGCGCCGTGGGTTCGTCGCGCCTGTCGGGTTAAGTGTGCGTCGCGGCATCCGTTCGGTAAAGCGAATGAATCTGATGGATACTGTTCAGCAGAACCGAACACTCACCACCCTCGAGTCGCCCACTTCTGTCCAAACCCGGGCAACTCGCGAAACCGCGACCACGGATCAGCGGAGGCCACGATGCTCGATGTGCGACGCCTGCGACTGCTGGTCGAGCTGAGCCAGCGCGGCACCCTCTCGGCCGTCGCCGAGGCGCTCTCGTACAGCCCGTCGTCGGTGTCGCAGCAGCTCAGCCAGCTCGAGCGCGAGGCCGGCGTGCCGCTGCTCGTGCAGGCGGGCCGCCGCGTTCAGCTCACCCCGCAGGCCGAACTCCTCGTCTCGCATGCGAGGGCGGTGCTCGACCGGCTCGAAGAGGCCGAGGCGGATGTCGCGCGCTCGCTCACCGACGTCGGCGGCACGGTGCGCATCGCCGTGTTCCAGTCGGCGGCGCACGCCATGGTGCCGCAGGCCCTCACCCTGCTGCGCGCGGAGCACCCGAACCTGCGCGTCGAGGTCACCGAACGCGAGCCCGACGCCGGGCTCTTCGAGGTCGCCGCGCGGGACTTCGACCTCGTCATCGCCGAGCAGTATCCGGGGCACACGCGCGCCCACCGCGACGACCTCGACCGCGTGCACCTCGCCGCCGACGCGATCCGCCTCGCGCTGCCGCCGCATCCGACCCGGCTGATGCCGCGGGGCGATCCCGGCGCCGACGCGATGCGCGCCGTGGCGACGGGCATGCCGTGGGTGCTCGAGCCGAAGGGCACCGCGTCGCGGGAGTGGGCCGAGCAGCTCTGCCGCGACGCCGGGTTCGAGCCCGACGTGCGGTTCGAGTCGGCCGACCTGATGGCGCACATCCGCCTGATCCGCACGGGCAACGCGGTCGGGCTCCTCCCCGACCTGGTCTGGGCGGGCGAGGCGCCGAGCGTCGCACTGGTGGACCTGCCGGGGCATCCGCAGCGCGAGGTGTTCACGTCGACCCGCCTCGCGGCGGTCGCGCGCCCGGCCGTGGTGGCGTGCCGCGACGCGCTCGTGCGCGCCTCGCAGGCCACCGCGACGCCCGCCGACGGCTGAGCGCGGGGCCCTCGATCGAGAGGCTGGCGGAGGAGCCGCCCCGGGTCTACCCTGCGAGCATGGGTGGGATCCGAACGACCGTGCTCGCTTCCGGTGCCGTGCTCGGCGTGCTGCTCCTCTCGGCGTGCGCCGGTGAGGAGGGGTCGTCGCGCGGCGGTTCGATCGACGCGGCCGGCACGTGGGGCGACACCGCAGACGCGACGGCGCCGTCGCTCGTGCTCGCCGAGGACGGCGGCCTCACCGGCACCGACGGATGCAACCGGCTGACCGGATCGTGGTCGGTCGACGAGGCCGACCACGTGCAGTTCGGAGACGTCGCCTCGACGCGCATGGCGTGCCAGGGCGTGGACACGTGGCTCGCGGGCCTCAGCCAGGCGACCATCGCCGACGGCACCATGACCGTGCTCGGCCAGGACGGCGCGGAGATCGGCACCCTCGAGCGCGCCTCCGACTGACCTCGGGCCCGCGCTGACGCTCGCACCCAGGCACGCACCGCGCCCCCCACCGACCCCGGCACGACGAAGGGGCGAGCGGATGTCGCATCCGCCCGCCCCTCGTCAGCGCCCCGGCCGCCGGCGACCGGGTTCAGCGCCTACTTGCAGGTGCTGCCCGTGTACGGCGCGGGGTAGGTCGAGTACTTGCCGACCCCGGCGCTCCACGTGTAGCCGGCGACCGTGGCCTTGCCGTCGGCGACCTTCTTGCCGACCTTCCAGAGATAGGTCACCGTCGCGCCGGGCGCGACCTTGGTGAACTTCACGGTGCCCTCGTCGGAGGTGAGGCGGATGTCCGCGGCGAGCGCCGCCTTGTTGACCGCCGAGACGACGATGTACGCCTTCTCGTCGAGGCACTGCGTGTGCGCCTTGACCTCGAGCGGCACGTCGGGCACGACCACGATGGCGACCGTGCCGGTCCAGGATGCCTCGGTCGAGACGTTGCCCGCGGCATCCGTCGCCCGTGCGAGCACGGTGTGGGTGCCGTTGCCGAGCTCGATCGGGCCGGTGACCGCCTTCCACGCGGCCGAGTCGACCTTGACCTCGAGCACGGGCGGCGGCGTGTAGTCGTCGCTGCCGGTGATCGTGAGCACGACCTTCGACGTGTACGTGCCGCCGGCGGGCGGGGTCGCCGGGTTCGCGGCGATCGCGACCGTCGGCGCCGTGGTGTCGGCGGGCGGGTACGACACGAGCTGCGGCGAGGCGAACGATCCGACCGCGGGTGCGCCGGCGTCGTTCACGATGTGCTCGATGCCGCCCGTGCCGTTGAGGAACACGCTCGTCATCGACTCGAAGCGCACGTCGGCCGACTTCGGCGTCTGGATGCCGCTCGCGACGCGGATGTCGGCGCCGCCGTTGATCGTCTGATCGAAGAACGAGTACACGCCGAGCCCCTGCGCGAGGTGCGAGGTGACGCCGTCGCCGACGCGGTACGACGCGTAGCCCTTGCGGTCGCCGTCCATGTACGCCGCCTGGGTGGGCGGGTCGTACGGGATCTCGCTCTGGTAGAAGATCGTGCGCCCGCCGTCGCCGTTCCAGATCACCTGGTTCTTCTGGTAGTGCTCGACGAACAGGCCGAGCGCGGTGACGTCGTCGCCGTTCACGACCACGCCGTGGTCGCCCGTGTTCGAGTCCCAGGCGACGCCGTCGCCGTGGTCGGCGCGCCAGGCCCAGATGTGGTCGAGCAGCGTGTTCGGGCTGTTGACCTCGATCGAGGTGGTCGCCTTGCCGGCCCAGGGGCCGCCGATGCGGATGAACACGTCGGTGAGCGTGGTCGGGTCGGCCGCGTCGGAGACGGATGCCCCGGTCGGTCCGACCTGCACGAGCACGTCGGAGTTCTCGAGTCCCGCGTCGACCGTGAGGCCGGCGATCTTCACGCCGGAGACGTCCGCGACCTCGATGGCCGCGTTGCCCGCGGTCGGCACGAGCGAGGCGTAGCCCAGCCCGAGCACGACGGTGTCGGCATCCTCGACCTGGAGCGCCTCGTCGAGCTCGTAGACGCCCGGCGTGACGAGCAGGTTCTTGCCGCTCGCGAGCGCGGCGTTCAGCTCGGCCGCGGTGTCGCCCGTCTTCGCGATGAAGAAGTCGGAGAGGTCGATGCTGTCGCCGGCCGAGGCATCCGTCGACCAGTCGTGTCCTCTGGTGTCCTGCTTCGCCTTGGGGACGAAGACCTTGTAGTCGTCGCCGTCGAGGTAGAGGAACGGCGATTCGCGGTTGATCGGCGTCTCGTCGATGACCGTCTTGTTGCCGACCGTGCCGCCGGCCTGCGGGCCGAAGTCCTGCGCGGGGGCGCCGTCGACGCCCGAGAACACGGTGTTCCACACGCCGCCGTCCCACGTGCCGACGGTGGAGTTGCGCGTGAACCACTGCTGCTGCGAGCCGGTGACGATCGTGCCGTCGACCTTGGAGTTGGCGAGGTATCCGCCCGAGGCGTACTCGCCCACGCGGCCGAACACCGTGAGGTCGCCCTCGATGTGCACGCGGCGCAGCGGCGCCGCCTGCGACACGGCGAAGCGCATCTGGTGCGGGTCGGTCACGCCGCTCGGGAACGGGCGGTCGGCGTCGATGCCCACCGGACGCTGGATGGGGTTGATGCTGACGTTGCTGAGCGAGCGCCAGAACCGGGTGAGCGAGCCGGGCTGCTGGCAGTCCCACGGGTTCGCCTCGCACTGGCGCACGGGTTCGACGTGGATCGCGCCGTTGATGCGGACGTCCTCCGGCGATGCGCCGAGGCCGGCGACGGCCTGGTAGTAGCCGAGCTCGGAGTTCACGATGTCGGTCGCGGTGCCGGGGTCGTCCTCGCCCGCGGCGCTGCCGTACGTGCCCGGCTTGAAGAAGAACTGGTGCCGGTTCTGGCTGAACTCGGCCTCGGTCGACGCCGCCATGAGTGCGGCGCTGATCTCGTCGGCCGTCCAGCTCTCGTCGAAGATCGTCACGTTGGGGCCGAAGTCCGGTTCGGCTGCGTTGGCGGCGGTCGCCGTCACGGTCACTCCTCCTGCGACCAGGGCCGCGATGGCGACTCCCGATCCGATTCTGCGCGTCATGCCGGCGACCCCGGCACGGCGCGTTGATTGCGTCGTCACATGTTCTCCTTTGAACGGCGGTCGGCGGTGCCCCGCGTCGACCGGTGGATCTCGTGCGATGGTGCTCGCCGCCGCCGTCTCCGGGGCGCCGCATTCGCCACCATAGCGAACAGTTACTTACATGTCAGTAACTAAATTCGAGTGAGACGACGGATGCCGCAGACGCCCGCCTGCAGGAACAACCGCCGCCCCGACGGCGCGCCGACCGACGGCACCCGGCGTTTCACCCGAAAGTTCCTGCATTCCCCGATGCGGGCGCCCGCCTCGTCGCCTACGCTCGTGTGATGCCACTGCCCCCGCCCGAAGCCGCCCGCACCGACCACGACGTCGTCATCGTCGGCGGCGGCCACAACGGCCTGACCGCGGCCGCCTACCTCGCCGCGGCGGGGCGGCGCGTGCTGCTCCTCGAACGAGACGACCACCTCGGCGGCGCCGCCGTCTCGGCGCAGGCGTTCGAGGGCGTCGACGCGCGCCTGTCCCGCTACTCGTACCTCGTGAGCCTGCTGCCGCAGCGCATCGTCGACGACCTCGGCCTCGACATCCGCCTCGTGCGGCGACGCTTCTCGTCGTACACCCCCGACCCCCGCGACCCGTCGCGCGGCCTGCTCGTCGACGCCGACGCCACGCCCGAGGCATCCGTCGCCGCCTACGCGCGCATCGGAGCCGAAGCGGATGCCGCGGCCGCGACCTCGTTCGCCGCCGACACCGCCAGGCTGGCCGAACGCCTCTTCCCGACCCTCACCGAGCCGCTGCCCACCCGGGCCGAGGCCAGGGCGCTCGTCGCCGACGACCGGATCTGGGCGGAGTTCGTCGAGCAGCCCCTCGGCACGACGATCGACGCGCGCTTCGCCGACGACCTCGTGCGCGGCGTCGTCGCGACCGACGGCCTCATCGGCACGTTCACCGACCTCGACGACCCCGCGCTCGACGCGAACCGCTGCTTCCTGTACCACGTGATCGGCGGCGGCACCGGCGACTGGGACGTGCCCGTGGGCGGCATGGGCGCCGTGACCGGAGAGCTCGCACGTGCCGCGCGCGCCGCCGGCGCCGACCTCGCGACCGGCGCCGAGGTGCTCGCGGTCGACGCCGACGCCGGCCTCGTGCGCTACCGCCTCGACGGCGTCGAGCGCGAGGCGCGGGCCGAGACCGTGCTCGCCAACGTCGCACCCGCCGTGCTCGATCGCCTGCTCGACGCGGGCGCCGACGCGGCGGCGGCATCCGCACGCCCAGCCGAGGTCGCCGTGCGCAACCAGTCCCCGTTCGCCGCCGACGTGCCGATCGGGCTGCCCGCCGTGGTGCGCGAACGGCTGCGGGCGCTCGCCGAGCCCGAGGGCGCGCAGGTGAAGGTCAACCTGCTGCTCACCCGCCTCCCCCGGCTGCGCGACACGTCGGTCGAAGCCGAGGCGGCGTTCGCCGGCACGTTCCACATCAACGAGCTCGAGTCGCAGCTCGCCGCCGCGTACCGCACGGCCGCCCGCGGCGAGGTGCCCTCGCCCCTGCCTTGCGAGATCTACTGCCACACGCTGAGCGACCCGTCGATCCTCGCGCCAGAGCTCGTCGAGGCGGGCTGGCACACGCTGACCGTGTTCGGCCTGCACGCGCCGCACCGGCTCGTCGAGCGGCTCGGCAACGACGCCCTGCGCGAACGCCTGCAGGCCGAGGTGCTCGCCTCGCTGAACTCGGTGCTGGCCGAACCCGTCGAGTCGGTCATCGCGACGGATGCCTCGGGGCGCCCCTGCATCGAGACGAAGACGACGCTCGACCTCGAGCACGCCCTCGGCATGCCCGGCGGCAACATCTTCCACGGACCGCTGTCGTGGCCGTGGGCGGAGCCGGACCTCTCGCTCGCGATGCCGGCCGAACGCTGGGGCGTCGCGACGCGGCACCCGCGCGTGCTCGTCTGCGGGTCGGGCGCCGTGCGCGGCGGAGCAGTGAGCGGCATCGGCGGGCACAACGCGGCGATGGCCGTGCTCGAGGCATCCACCGCCTGAATCGCGGCGGTCGACCCCGCCGCTCGACCCCCGGCGGTCGAGGAGCGACGCAGGAGCGTGCCGAGACCACCTTCTCAGACGGCTATGCCGGTCTCGATACGGCGCCGGCGCGCCTACTCGACCGGCGACCGGGCTCAGCCGAGGAAGATCCAGCCGAAGCCCACGGCGAGCGCGAGCACGCCGAGTACGACGGTCGGCACGAAGCCCTCGTGACGCTTGACGTGGATGCCGGTGCCGACGGCCATGGTCAGGGCGAGAGCGAACGCGGCGACCGGGGTCAGCCACGGCAGGATGCCGGTGGCCGCGGGCAGCACGAGGCCGAGGGCGCCGAGGAACTCGAGGATGCCGACCGCGCGCGCCTGCCCGTCGGAGAGGTCCTCCATGTAGCCCATCTTCTCGACGAGCTTCTCGCGCGGGGTGAGGCTCTTCATGGTGCCGGCGGCGAGGAAGAGCAGGGCCAGCAGGCCGGTGGCGATCCAGAGGGCGATGATCAAGGGGTTCTCCAAAGTAAGTGGGTTACGATCAGTGCGTGACGCACGATCGGTGACTCTAGTACGTCGCCGCCCCGCACTTCACCGTGCGTCACGCACCTCGAGGTGCGTGACGCCCCGACCGGAGACGCCATGACCATCACGGATGCCGCAACCGCCCGCCCTGCAGACCCGGCCGAGTTCGAACTTCCGCCCGCCTGCGAGAGCGGCGCGTTCGACGCCGAATCTTCCGAGGCCCGCATCGTGCGCGACGTGCTCGCCCGCGTCGGCGACAAGTGGAGCCTGCTCGTCATCCGCATGCTCCACGAGCACCCCATGCGGTTCACCGAACTCCAGCGCAGCATCGACGGCATCTCGCATCGCATGCTCACGCAGACGCTGCGCAACCTCGAGCGCGACGGCCTGGTGACGCGCACGAGCTACCCCGAGATCCCGCCGCGCGTCGAGTACGCCGCGACCGAGCTCGGCCGGTCGCTCGCGCTGCCCGTGCTCGGACTCGTGGAGTGGGCGTCGACGCACCACGCGAGCATCACGGGCGCGCGCGAACGGTTCGACGTGACCCGCGCCTGACGTTCGCCGGTCGAGGAGCGGAGCCGGTCGAGGAGCGAAGCCGGTCGAGGAGCGAAGCGTCTCGAGACCCATGCGTCGGTCGAGGTGCGAAGCGTCTCGAGACTCATGCGTCGGTCGAGGAGCGAAGCGTCTCGAGACCCATGCGGTCTCTAGACGGCGCTGGCGCGCCTCCTCGACCGGCGACCTCGAGTCTCGAGACGGCGCTGGCGCGCCTCCTCGACCGGCGAGGAGGGGTCAGACGACGAGGAAGAGCTGGCCGAGCACGAGCGCCGCGATCACGAACAGCGCGATGATGCCGCCGACGATGGCGAGCGACTTGCGCGAGAGGTTCGCGACGGCGTAGCCCACGAGGAAGGGCAGCGCGAGCAGGAAGATCGAGACGAGCCACCAGAACGCCGTGTAGCCGCCCTGGCTCGCCTCATCGAGGCGGCCCGAGAACAGCTGCTGCGTGTTCGGGTGCGTCGCGAACGCGAACGAGGCCGAGAGGGGGACCGCGATGAACGCGGCGACGATGAGGCCCACCAGGAACCCCCACAGTCCCGACTTGCCATCGGTGACGTTCATCGCCTCTTCGTGCTGCTGCGCCTTCGAACTCATGCGCCCAACTCTAGTCGTTCGACGCGCACGGGTTTAGCCTGAGGAAACAAGCGCATTTTGGGGGCGATGATGACCGCGAAACCGACCGGCCACTACCTGCAGCGAACAGACGGCCTGTACCTCCAATTCGACCGGTTGTTCCACGCCCCCATCGAGGACGTCTGGTACAGCCTCACGAATCCGACCGCGATGAAGTCCTGGATCGGCACCTACACGGGCCGTCCGTCGACGGGCGGCGTGCGCTTCCAGATGATTGAGGAGGGCGCCGACTGGATGAACGTCAGCATCCTCGAATGCGACGCCCCGCACCGCTTCACGGCCGACTCGGGTTCCGGCCCCACCGCCGTCCGCGTCTTCTGCCATCTCGTCGAGGGCGGCGGCATGACGACCCTCACCCTCGGCCAGCGCGTGAGCGGGGCCGACGACGCCGCGAGCATCGGACCCGGCTGGGACTACTACCTCGACCGCCTCATCGCGGCCCGCAACCGGGCCCCGCATCCGGTCTGGGAGACGTACTATCCGGTCTTCTCCGGGTTCTACCGCGATCTCGTGATCCCTGCCCCGACCCCGGCGAACCGAACGGTGGAGGCATCCGCACCCCTAGACTGACGCCGTGAACACGGCAGAGCGAATGCGTCGACGCAACCCGTCCGAGTCGAACGGGTCGTTCTTCGCGAACCACCCGCTGAGATGGGGCTTCATCGTCACGCTCGGCGCGTTGCTGGCGATCCTGCTCGGCATCGCCGTGGCGAACCTGCAGAGCGTCCTGCTCTCGGTGTTCATCGCCGCGTTCGTCGCGCTCGGCCTGGATCCCCTCATCCGCTGGTTCGAACGTCGCGGCATGAAGCGCGGCGCGGCGATCGTCGTCGTGATCCTGCTCTTCGTCGGCGTGGCCGTCGCGATCGTCTGGGTCCTCGTGCCCCCGGTGGTGGAGCAGGCGGTCAGCCTCGTGCAGAACATCCCCGCGATGGTCGCCGAGGCGCAGAGCTCCGGTTGGTACGACCGGGTCAACGACGCGACGAACGGCGTCCTCGCGTCGATCGTGCAGGTAGTGCAGGACGCCCTCACCGACCCCAACCTGTGGGCCACCGTCGGCGGCGGCGCGCTCGCGTTCGGCGCGTCCGTGGTCAGCGCGGTCTCGACGGGCTTCTTCGTGTTCGTGCTGTCGATCTACTTCATCGCCACGCTCGACAGCACCAAGCAGGCCTGCTACACGCTGATCCGCAAGTCGAACCGGGCGCAGATCTCGGACCTCGCCGAACGCATCATGCTCTCGGTCGGCAAGTACCTCAGCGGCATGGTCATCCTGGCGTTCATGAACGCCACCTACTCGACGATCCTGCTCGTGATCGTGGGGGTGCCGTACGCCCTCGTCATCGGCGTCGTCGCGTTCTTCGTCACGCTGATCCCCCTCATCGGTACCGTGCTGACCACGATCCTGATGACGATCATCGCGCTCCTCGTCTCGCCCACGGCCGGCATCGTGGTGCTCATCTTCATGCTCATCTACATGCAGGTCGAGGCGTACGTGTTCACCCCGAAGGTCATGGGCAAGGCGGTGCAGGTGCCCGGCACGATCGTGCTCATCTCGGCACTCGCCGGCGGCACCCTGCTCGGCCTGCTCGGCGCCCTGGTCGCGATCCCGATCTCGGCCGGCATCCTGCTCATCATCCGCGAGATCGTGATCCCGAAGCAGGCGAGGCTCTAACGAGGCGGGGGCTCAGGCCCAGATCGACGGGGCCTCGGCGCGCGTCGCCGGCAGCGCGACATCCGCGCCCCATCGCTCGACCCACTCGGGCAGTCCGCCGCTCGACGGCGCCCCGAACGCCTCGATGAGCTCCGACACGGGCACGACCCCGCCCGTCTTGCGCAGGAACCGCGCCCGGATGAACCCCTGCGCGTAGATCTCGGGCGTGCCGTCGGCGGCGGGCCGCACGTACCGCTGCTCGAGGTAGACGGCCTTGTCGTCGTAGCCCATGATGCGCGACTCGATCGTGAACCGCTGCCAGAGCTGCAGCGACTTGCGGAACGTGATCGTCTCGCTCGCGACCACCGGGTACCAGGCCCGCTCGCGCATCGTGCGCCACACGCCCGTGCGCACGAGCATGTCGAAGCGGGCGACGTCCATGATCGAGAAGTAGACGCCGTTGTTCATGTGCCGGTTGACGTCGAGGTCGGTGGGCAGCGTGATGAAGTTCGTGCGGGCGACGTCGTCGTGCGACAGGTCGGGCTTGCGCCGCGACAGGAACAGCACGTGCAGCAGCGTGCGGAAGATCATGTGCATAGTCGACGACTGTACGACCGTTTCATGGTCGGTTCCCCATCATTGGCGGGTGGCCACAGCGAACGAGCGGATGCCGCGGGCCGTCGTTGTGCGCATGGACGAAGCCGCTGCGCCCGCCGCGTGCCGCGTGCCGCGTGGCGCCTCGGGTCGTCGCGGATGCCGCACTCGCGCTCGGGTGCCGGCCGGCTTTCCCGGGAGACTCTGCCACTGATGCCAGGGTGGCATCAGTGGCAGAGTCACGGGATCCGACGTTCAGGCGGCCCGGCTGGGTCGAGGAGCGGCCGGGCATTCGGCGACCGCCGACCGACTCGC
Source organism: Agromyces terreus (assembly GCF_009749465.1). GTDB lineage: Bacteria > Actinomycetota > Actinomycetes > Actinomycetales > Microbacteriaceae > Agromyces > Agromyces terreus. The sequence goes on along the minus strand of NZ_WBIS01000002.1, from coordinate 576,125 downwards.
GCCGAGCCGACATCGGGCCGGGGCCGCAGGCTCCCGACGGATCAACGCCCCTCGGGCACGTGCCGCTCGTCAGGTCCGTTGTAGACGGACAGCGGGCGGATGAGCGCGTTCGCCGCGTTCTGCTCCATGATGTGCGCGGTCCACCCGGTCACCCGTGAGGCGACGAAGAGCGGGGTGAACGTCTCGGTGTCGAACCCCATGAGGTGGTAGACCGGGCCGGCCGGGTAATCGAGATTCGGCTTGATGTTCTTGCGCTCGCCCATGGCGGTCTCGAGCGCGGTGTAGAGCTCGAGCAGGTCGGGGCGGTCGTAGTACTCGACCATGCGCTCGAGGGCATCGCGCATGGTCGGCACCCGGGAGTCGCCGTTCTTGTACACCCGGTGGCCGAAGCCCATGATCTTGCGCTTCTCGGCGAGCGCGGCGTCGAGCCATTCGACGGCGCGCTCGGCGCCGCCCTCGCCCGGGCCGATCTCGTCGAACGTGTGCATGACGGCCTCGTTGGCCCCGCCGTGCAGCGGGCCCTTGAGCGCGCCGATCGCGCCCGTGACCGCGGAGTACAGGTCGGCCAGCGTCGAGGTGATGACGCGCGCCGTGAACGTCGAGGCGTTGAACGAGTGCTCGGCGTACAGGATCATCGACACGTCGAACGCGCTCACCACGGGCAGTTCGGGCAGCTCGCCGAACGTCTGCCAGAGGAAGTTCGCCGAGTAGCCGAGGTCGCCGCGGGGCTCGACGTAGTCGAGTTCGTGACGCCGCCGCTGGTCGTAGGAGACGATCGAGGGGAGTTTCGCGAACAGGCGCACGGACTTCTCGAGGTTCGCCTCGCGGGAATCGTCGGCCGTGGTCGGGTCGATCGCGCCGATGACGCTCACGGCCGTGCGCACGACGTCCATGGGGTGGGCCGTGAGCGGGATCTCGTCGATGACGCGCTTGATCTCGTGATCGAGTCCTCGCTGCGAGCGCTCGAACTCCTCGAACTCGGCGAGCTGGCGCTCGTCGGGCAGTTCGCCGTGCCAGAGCAGGTAGGCCACCTCTTCGAACGTGGCCGAGGCCGCGAGCTCCTGCACGGGGTACCCGCGGTACAGGAGGGAGTTCGTGTCGGGGTTCACCTTCGAGACCGCCGTGTAGTCGACGGGGACTCCCGCGAGTCCCTTGTAGATCTCGGGTGCCTGCTGCTGGTCGCTCATCGTGCTCCTCGTGAGTGCTGGCGGGGCGGCGCCACGGTGCGCGCGCTCCCCCAGCCTACGGCTCCGCCGCCGGCCGGGGGCAGCCGGCTCCCATTCAGCGAGAGGACGGATTCCCGGCTCACAGCAGCACGCGGAGCCGGGTCAGAAGAGCCCGGTCGGGATCTCGACGCCGACGAGCGAGCCGGGCGCCGCCGTGATGGTGAGCCCGCCGAGCTCGTCGGGCCCGAGCTCGGGCAGCCGCTGCGCGAGGTCGAGGAACCGCTCGATCTCGGCCTCCTCGAGCACCCACTCGGCGAGCGTGCGGAACTTCGAGACGTAGTGCTCGCGCTCGAACGGTCGGGCACCGAGCGGATGCGCGTCGGCCACGGCGATCTCGTCGACGATCTCGCCGCCGTCGGCCAGCTTGATGACGACGCGGCCGCCGAACGCCTTCTCGGCGATGTCGTTCGAGTGGTACCGGCGGGTCCACTCGGCGTCTTCGACGGTCGAGACCTTCTTCCAGAGCTCGACGGTGTCGGCGCGGTGCGCCCGCTCGGGCGCGTACGACTCGGCGTGGTCGAACGTGCCGTCCTGGAGGGCGACCGTGAAGATGTACGGGATCGAGTGGTCGAGCGTCTCGCGCGAGGCATCCGGATCGTACTTCTGCGGGTCGTTGGCACCCGAGCCGATGACGTAGTGCGTGTGGTGCGACGTGTGCAGCGTGATCGACTCGACCAGCGCCGAGTCCATGATCAGCGGGTACTCCTCGTGGAGCTTGCGGGCGAGGTCGATCCAGGCCTGCGCCTGGTACTCGGCCGAGTGCTCCTTCGTGTAGGAGTCGAGGATGGCCCGCTTGGACTCGCCCGTGTCGGGCAGCGGCACCTCGTACGAGGCATCCGGCCCGTCGAGGAGCCACGCGATGACGCCGTCTTCGCCCTCGTAGATGGGCACGGGGCTGGTCTGCCCCCGCATCGCCCGGTCGACCGACTCGACCGCCATCTTGCCCGCGAACGCGGGGGCGTGCGCCTTCCACGTGGAGATCTCGCCCTTGCGCGACTGCCGCGTCGCGGTGGTCGTGTGCAGCGCCTGCCCGATCGCCTGGAAGATCGTCTCCTGATCGAGGCCGAGGAGGGTGCCGATGCCGGCCGCGGCCGACGGGCCGAGGTGGGCGACGTGGTCGATCTTGTGCGCGTGCAGGCTGATGGCCTTCGCGAGGTCGATCTGGATCTCGTAGCCCGTGGCGATGCCGCGCACGACGTCGCGACCCGTGAGTCCGCGGGTCGCGGCGAGGTGCTGCGCGACGGCGACCACGGGCGGGATGTTGTCGCCCGGGTGCGAGTACTCCGCCGCGAGGAACGTGTCGTGGAAGTCGAGCTCGCGGACGGCGACCCCGTTGGCCCACGCCGCCCACTCGGGGCTCGTGCGACGCGCGGCATCCGCTCCGAAGACCGTGGCGCCGTCGCCGCCGATCGAGACGGGGTGCGCGAGTGCCTGGCTGCGCGCCGAGACGACCGGGCCGCGTGCGAGGGATGCCGCCGCGACCGCGGCGTTGTCGATGACGCGGTTGACGACCATGTCGACCACGTCGTCGTCGAGCTCGACCGGATCGGTCGCGATGGCCGCGAGCTGCCAGGCGAGCTGTCCCTCACGGGCGAGGTTCTCGTCGCTCCGGTGCGTGCGCAGGTGGTGGGTCTTCATCCTGCAACGCTATCCCGGCCAGACCCGCTCGTGCATCTGCGACGAGACGACACGGTCGAAGATGTCGGATTCGACGCCGTCGAGGGTCGCCGGGTCCCACCGCGGGTTGCGGTCCTTGTCGATGACCTGCGCCCGGATGCCCTCGTGCAGGTCGGGATGCTCGACGAACCAGGACACGAGCTGGAACTCCTGCTCGAGGGCGTCCTCGAGGCGGGGCAGGGTGCGGGCGCGCCGCACGGCGTCGAGCGTCACGGTGAGGGCCGTGGGCGAGAGGGTCTCGAGTTCGTCGGCCGCGGCACGGGCGGCGGCGGATGCCTCGGACCCGTCGTCCGCGGCATCCGACCCGTATGCGCGGAGCCGGCCGATGATCTCGGCGACCGTCGGCGCGGAGTAGCACGCGTCGACCCAGTCGCGGCTCGCGGCGAGCGCGGAGGGTCCGGGCGTCTCGTCGAAGAGCATGACGATCTCGGCGGGGCTGCCGGGGTCGGCCCGCTCGGCGAGGGCCCGGAGCAGGTGCGGGAGGTTCTCGGACGGCACGAACGCATCGGCGAACCCGGCGTGGATCGCGTCGGCGGCGTCCATGGTGCGCGAGTTCAGCGCGAGATGCGTGCCGAGCTCGCCGGGCGCCGCGGCGAGCAGCCACGACCCGCCCACGTCGGGGGTGAAGCCGATGCGCGTCTCGGGCATCGCGACCCGCGAGCGCTCGGTGACGACCCGCACCGAGGCGTGCCCCGCGAGGCCGATGCCGCCGCCCATGGTGATGCCGTCCATGATCGCGACGACGGGCTTCGGGTAACGCGCAATCGCCGCATTCAGCCGGTACTCGGCGCGGAAGAACGTGCGCGCGTCGTCGGCCCGGCCGCCGGTCGACATCTCGTACAGCTCGCGGATGTCGCCGCCGGCGCACAGGCCGCGATCGCCCGCGCCGTCGAGCACGACGAGCGAGACCTCGGAGTCGTCGCGCCACGCGTCGAACACGTCGGCGAGCGCGAGGATCATCTCGTAGCTCAGCGCGTTGAGCGCCTTCGGACGGTCGAGCGTGACGTGGCCGACGCCGTCGGCGACGCTCGCGGAGATGTGGTCGCTCATCGTGCCACCGTATCGCCGCCCGCCGCGTTCGAGGGTTCGACGGCGGCGCTACCCGGCCTCGGGGGCCGCTTTCGCGAGCGCGTCGGCGGCGCGCACGAGCGAGAGGTGCGTCAACGCCTGCGGCGTGTTGCCCATCTGCGTCCGCGCGTCGACGTCGTACTCCTCGCTCAGCAGGCCGACGTCGTTCGCGAACGAGCAGAGCCTCGACATGAGCGCCTCGGCTTCCTCCAGCCGACCGGTCGCCGCGTATTGCTCGACGAGCCAGAACGAGCAGGCGAGGAACGGATGCTCCGACCCGCCGAGCCCGTCGACCCCGCTCTCGGTGCGGTAGCGCAGCGGCAGCCCGTCGCGCAGGAGATCCTGCTCGATCGCGGCGACCGTGCCGAGCATGCGCGGATCGTCGGGAGCCACGAACCCGACCTGGGGCAGCTGCAGCAGCGCGGCATCCGTCTCGGTCGTCTCGTAGTGCTGCGTGAACGTGTTGCGCCCGGCGTCGTAGCCGTGGGCGAGCACCTCCTCGCGCACCTCGTCGCGGATGCGGCGCCAGCGGTCGGCCGGGCCCTCGAGCCCGTGGCGCTCCACCGCGCGGATGCCGCGGTCGAACGCCGCCCAGACCATGACGCGGGAGTGGGTGAACGCCCGTTCCGGCCCGCGGATCTCCCAGATGCCGTGGTCCGGCTGCCGCCAGTTCTCGGCGAGGAACTCGAGCAGCGACCGCTGCAGCGGCCACGAGAAGGACGACTCCTCGAGCCCGGCCTCGCGCGCGAGGTCGAGCGCGACCATGACCTCGCCGAAGATGTCCCACTGGATCTGCTCGGAGGCCGCGTTGCCGAAGCGCACGGGCCGCGACCCGCGGTGGCCGGACAGGTTCGGCAGCTCGACCTCGGACAGTCTGCGACCGCCGCCGACGTCGTACATGATCTGCAGGTCGGCGGGGTCTCCGGCGATGGCGCGCAGGAGCCAGCGCCGCCACACCTGCGCCTCGTCGACGTAGCCGTGGTCGACGAGCACCTGCACGGTGAGCGCGGCGTCGCGGAGCCAGACGAACCGGTAGTCCCAGTTGCGTTCGCCGCCGATCTCCTCGGGCAGGCTCGTCGTCACGGCGGCGACGATGCCGCCGGTGTCCTCGTGGGTCAGGGCGCGCAGGACGAGCAGCGATCGCTCGACCTCCTCGGCGAAGCGCGCGGGCGGGTCGGCCTGCTCGGCCCAGTCGCGCCATCCGTCGACGGCGGCCTCGAGCTCGGCGTCGACGTCGACGGGATGGGCCGAATGCCGCCACGAACGGGCGTACGACAGGCGCAGGTCGACGTGCTCGCCCTCGGCGACCGTGAACTCGGCGACGTGGGCGTGGTCGTCGGCGGTGCGGCGCGGGCCGCGCAGCACGACCGAGTCGGGGCCCGCGACGGCGAGCAGCCCGTGCCCGTGCTCGTCGTCGTCGTGCAGGCGTCGCACCCAGGGCACCACCGACCCGTAGTCGAAGCGGAACCGCACCGACTCGCGGAACTCCAATGCGCCGCGGATGCCGCGGACCCGACGCACGATCGCCGAACCGCGGTGGCGGATCGGCATGAACTCGACCACCTCGGCCTCCGCGGTGCCGTCGGCGCTGCGCCAACGGGTGCGGAGCACGAAGGTGCCGCGGTCGTACGCGCGGGTGCTCGTGGCGCCGTCGTCGGTCGGGCGGAGGGTCCAGTGCCCGGCCTCTGGGCCGCCGATGATCGCGGCGAACACCGACGGCGAGTCGAACCTGGGCAGGCACAGCCAGTCGAGGGAACCGCCGCGCGAGACGAGCGCGGCCGTCCGGCCGTCGGCCAGCAGTGCGTACTCCTCGATGGCGGGGAACTCGCTCATGCCATGCGACGCTACTCCGCGTGCCTCGGGCACGGCCCGCTCCCCCGCCGGGCGAGACCATCGACGGGAGCCCGCGGCGGGCATAGCGTGGAGGCGGAAGGGAGCCCTCATGGCCGAATCCGTCGACGCCGCGGCATCCGCCCCCGTCTCGCTCGTGATCCTCGGGGCGGGAGGCGACCTCACGAACCGACTGCTGCTGCCGGGGCTCGGGTCGCTGCTCGCGACCTCCGACCGCGACATCGAGCTCATCGGCTGCGGTCGCAGCGGCCTCGACGCCGACGAGTGGCGCTCGCGCGTCGAGACGGCGCTGCAGGATGCCCCGGCCGACCGCCGCGAGCGGGTGCTCGCGCGCACCCGGTTCGAGTCGGCCGACGCGACCGACCCAGACGAGCTCGCCGCGGTGCTCGCGAGCTGCGCCGCGACGCCGGTGCTCTACTTCGCCCTGCCCCCCGCGGTCAGCGCGAAGGTGTGCGGCGCGCTCGAGACGATCGACCGGCCCGACGGGCTGCGACTCGCGCTCGAGAAGCCGTTCGGCACCGACGAGGCCGGCGCTCGGGGGCTCAACACGCTGCTGCACCGTATCGTGCCCGAGGAGCGGATCTTCCGCGTCGACCACTTCCTCGGCACGTCGACCGTGCTCGGCATCCTCGGCGTGCGGTTCGCCAACCGGGTGTTCGGGCCCATCTGGAACCGCGACAGCATCGAGCGCGTCGAGGTCGTCTACGACGAGTCGCTCGCCCTCGAGGGGCGTGCCGGCTACTACGACCGGTCGGGCGCGCTCATCGACATGATCCAGAGCCACCTGCTCGAGGTGCTCGGCATCCTCGCGATGGGGCCGATCGACCGGATCGACGAGTCCGCCCTGCGCGACGGCATCCACGAGGTGCTCGAGCACACGCGACCGTGGGGCGGCGACCCGGTCGCCGCGAGCCGCCGCGCCCGATACACCGCCGGCGAGATCGACGGCCGCACCCTGCCGTCGTACGTCGACGAGGACGGCGTCGACCCCGACCGGCGCACCGAGACGCTCGCCCGCCTCGAACTCGAGATCGACACCGACCGGTGGCGGGGCGTGCCGTTCGTGCTCCGCTCGGGAAAGGCGCTCGGCGACCCCCGCACGGTCGCCCGCGTCACCCTGCGGCCGGCCGCCGCCGTCGACGGGCTGCAGGGCGAGCCGCGCTCCGACTGGATCGAGCTCGGCCTGCACGTGCCCGCCGTGCGCGTGCGGCTCACCGTGAACGGCGGCGACGACCCGTTCGAGATCGACCAGGCGACGCTCAGCGCCCGGCAGGCCGACGGCGAACTGCTGCCCTACGGCGAGGTGCTCGACGCCGTGCTCGCGGGCGACCCGATGCTCTCGGTGCGCGGCGACACGGCCGAGGCGTGCTGGCGCATCGTCGATCCGGTGCTCGCCGCGTGGCGCGCCGACGAGGTGCCGCTCGAGGAGTACGCGGCCGGTTCGGCCGGGCCCGACGGGTGGGCGTCGGTCTCGTAGCGTCTCGACCCGCGGTCGGAAAGCGGGCGGAATGCGCGTCGGCATCCGGGCTGGAACGCGGCCTGGAACGCGGCCCGGAACGCGTTCGCGGGGCCACGTCGCGGTCGCGCCCGAAACCCTCTTGACAAGCGCGATGCGACGGGTGCAAACTTCTTCTAACAGGTGCAGGAAAGGAGCGAAATGAATGTCGAGCAATTGAGTGCGACACTCTCCGCGGTGGCGAGTCCGCAACGCATCTCCGTCCTCAACGAACTCCGAGACGGACGCCTGCACCTCAGCGAACTCGCCAGGCGGGTCGAGATGTCACGAGCCCTGCTCTACATGCATCTCGCCAAGCTCGAAGCCGCCGGCTTCGTGTCCACCTCGCTCGAGCTCTCCCCCGATGGCACCGCGCTCAAGTTCGTCTCACTCGAGCCGTTCTCGATCCACGTGGACATCGACATCATCAGCGAAGCGGTGGCGCTCACCGCATCCGCCCGACCAGAAGGAACAGCACATGGATAGCAGCGCTTGGTACGTCCTGATCCCCGTCGTCGCCATCGGCGGCGGCATCGTCGCGGCGATCTTCTACCAGTACTTCGCGACGAAGCGGAAGATCGCCGAGACCGAGGGCTCGCCCGAACTGCGCGAGGCACTGCGCGTCAGCAACGAGACGAACGCCGAACTGGTCGCCCGCCTCGGCGCCATCGACGCCCGCCTCGGCACCATCGAGAAGACGCTCAACGACGTCGCCTGAGCGCGGCCGGCCTGCGCGAGCCGTGTCAGGCCGAGCCGGCCGCGCCCCGCGGCATCCGCTCAGTCGGCGCTCGTAAAATCGGGGCGTGCCCCTCGCCAAGATCCTGCTGTACTACGGCTTCGCGCCGCTCGCCGACCCCGACGCGGTACGGCTGTGGCAGCGCGACCTCGCCGAGTCGCTCGGCCTTCGCGGGCGCATCCTGCTCTCGAAGGACGGCATCAACGGCACCCTCGGCGGCGAGATGGGCGCGCTCAAGCGTTACGTGCGCAAGACCCGCGACTACCCCGCGTTCAAGCACATCGACTTCAAGTGGAGCGAGGGCACCGGGCTCGACGATTCGGGTGCGAGCCTCGACTTCCCGAAGCTCAGCGTCAAGGTGCGCGACGAGATCGTCTCGTTCGGCGCTCCCGGCGAGCTGCAGGTCGACGAGGCGGGCGTGGTCGGCGGCGGCACCAGGCTCACGCCCGAGGCGCTGCACGCACTCGTGGCCGAACGCGGCGACGACGTCGTCTTCTTCGACGGCCGCAACGCCCTCGAGGCCGAGATCGGGCGGTTCGCGGGCGCGGTGGTGCCGGATGCCGCGACGGCCCGTGACTTCGTGCAGCTCCTCGACTCGGGCGAGTACGACGACCTCAAGGGCAAGCCCGTCGTCACGTACTGCACGGGCGGCATCCGCTGCGAGGTGCTCTCGAGCCTCATGACGAGCCGCGGGTTCGGCGAGGTCTACCAACTCGAGGGCGGCATCGTGCGCTACGGCGAACGCTACGGCGACGACGGCCTCTGGAACGGTTCGCTCTACGTCTTCGACGGGCGCGGCTCGATCGACTTCAGCGACCACGCCGCCGTCATCGGCTCGTGCGCGGTCTGCGGCGCGGCGACCAAGCGCACCGTCAACTGTACGGATGCCGCGTGCCGCACCCAGCTCGTCGTGTGCGAGTCGTGCGACACAGCCGCGTGCGCCGCTCACGCGGCCACGTAGCGCCGCCGCCGGTCGTCGGTCGAGGAGGCGCGCCAGCGCCGTCTCGAGACCAGCGGAGGTCTCGAGACGCTTCGCTCCTCGACCGGCATCGGTCTCGAGACACTTCGCTCCTCGACCGGCGGGACGCCTACCGGGCGCGCGGACGGCGGGCGTAGGCGCGCGCCGCACGGCTCGACAGCGCGAGCAGCACGAGGATGTCGAGCGCGAGCGTCAGCAGCGTCGTGCGTACGGTGATCTCCTCGTCGCCCGCGAAGTAGTCGATCGCCGCGATCGTGATGCTCGAGGAGGCGAACGCCATCACCAGCAGACGGGCGACGTTGCTGCCGCGGTACACGGCCAGGCCGAAGAGCAGCACGACGAGCAGCCCGAGCGCGCCCACCACGAGGATGGCGATGAGCAACGCCGTGAGCCCCTGGTCGTCCTCGGTGCCGGGAGCGGGGTCGAACCCGAACTCGTCCCGCAGCACCGGCCGCCAGGTCACCGCGAGCGTGATGAGCCAGACGACGCCCGCGAGCGCGCGGAGCACGACGAGCACGCTGCCGAGCGTGATCGCCGTCGGCCGCGCCATCGTGGGTTCGACCTCGACCGGGCGGGCGAGCGCGGCGGGCGACTCGAACGCCGCCCGCTTGCGCGGATCGCGCTCCCGATGGTGCCGTTCCGTCGTCGAGGACTGGCTCACCGCGGCATCCGCAGACCGACTCGCCGCGGCATCCGCCCCCATGCCCGCCGTCACGTTCGCAGCGGCACCGGCCGTCGGGTCGAGTTCGAGCACCGGAAGGTCGCCGTCGGTCCGGATCGAGTCGCCGCCCCCGTTGCGCGAGTGGTACCCGGTCGAGAAGTCGCGCAGCACCTCGACGCGGGCCTCGGGGTCCGCGGCGAGCACGGTCGCGACGATGTGGTCGCGTTCGACGTCGGTGTCGGCGTCGATCTTGTGCGTGATCTGCAGGGTGAACAGCGAGAAGCCGACGGCGCGGTCGAAGGTTCCGGCGGCGAGCCAGTCGACGCGGCGGCCGCCGGGCAGCAGCCATCCGTCGGGCGTGCGCCAGAACCGCACGTGATGGCGCCGCGCCGGGTTGCCCTCGACCTCCTGCTGGTAGGCGAAGTCCTGCTGCCTGCCGAAGAGGAACAGGGGGCTCACCGGGGCCTCGTCGTAACTGCGACGGGTGACCGTCGAGGTGATGATGCGCCAGCTGGTCGCGAGCGTGATGTCGTCGGCGCGGGTCCATCCGGCCTTCGACATCGACGCGTGCACCGCCTGCTCATCGCCGTCGAGCGCGAGGTTCACCGGGTCGCCGAGGAGCCCGTCGCTCGTGCGCGTGCGGCCCATGAAATAATCGGGCACGTAGATCGCCGTGAGGATGCGGTGCAGTCGCGGCAGCACGAGGTAGGCGAGCAGCAGCCAGAACGCGATGAAGAACGCGATGCCCCACCAGCCGAACGCGAACGACTCGGTGAACACGAGCCACGCGAGCCACACCGCCGCGACGCCCGCGTAGACGAAGAAGAAGCCGTCGAGCAGCGCGTTCACGGAGAAGCGGCGCGCGCTCGACGCCGGCCGCGCCATCGCCCCGGATGCCTCCGAGCCCTCCCCGCTCATGAGTGCATCGTATCGGCGGGCCGGCGTCGGGTCTCGAGACGCTTCGCTCCTCGACCGGCGGAACCAGCGTCGCCGGTCGAGGAGGCGCGCCAGCGCCGTCTCGAGACCAGCGTCGGATCTCGAGACGCTTCGCTCCTCGACCGGCGTCGGGTCTCGAGACGCTTCGCTCCTCGACCGGCGGCGACGGCCATACGCTGGAGGGATGACCACCGCCGAACACGCCGCCGAGCTCCGCCGCCTGCACACCGCACCCGAACTGCTCCAGGTGGTGAACGTGTGGGACGTCGTGTCCGCGACCGCCGTCGCCGCCCTGCCCGGCACGCGGGCCCTCGCGACCGCCAGCCACTCGATCGCCGCGACCTACGGCTACCCCGACGGCGAGCAGATCCCGCTCGACCTGATGCTCGACATGGTCGGTCGCATCGCCCGAGGCGTCGACGTGCCCGTGAGCGCCGACCTCGAGGCCGGCTACGGCGACGCCGGCGAGACCATCCGCCGCGCCATCGGCGAGGGCGTCGCGGGCGCCAACCTCGAAGACCAGTTGAAGCCGCTCGACGAGGCCGTCGCGGCCGTGCGCGCGGCCGTCGCCGCGGCCGACGCCGAGGGCGTGCCGTTCGCGCTCAACGCCCGCACCGACGCCTTCGTGCACGGACGCGGGCGCCCGCTCGAGGTCAACGTCGCCGACGCGATCGAGCGCGGCCGCGCGTTCCTCGACGCCGGTGCGACCTGCGTGTTCGTGCCCGGGATGTTCGGCGACGACGTCGTGGCCGAGCTCGTCGCGGGCATCGGCGAGCTGCGCGTGAGCGTCATCGGCCTGCCCGGCGTGCCCGCGCCCGCGCGTCTTCAGGAGCTCGGCGTCGCCCGCGTCTCGTACGGCCCCACCACGCAGCGCGTCGCGCTCGGCGCCCTGCAGGACCTCGCGACGAGCCTCTACGACGGCGGCGTGCTGCCCGAGGGCATCCGGCCGCTGAACTGACGCCACGGGGCATCCGTCGACGAATCGGCCGGTCAGCGCAGGAACTGCCGATCTGGCGAATCCCCCGCGCGACGGATGCCTCGCGCCGCCCTCCCTCGCTAGGGTGATCGTGAGGCGACCGGTCGCCGGGCCGTGCGGGGGTGCGGCCAGGTGCGGCTCGTACGCCCCCGGCTGACGAGGAGAGCGCATGAACAGCGGCATCCCCATCGAGATCACGGGGCTCAGCAAGCACTTCGGCAGCGTCACCGCCGTCGAGGATCTCAGCTTCACCGTGCAACCGGGTCGGGTCACCGGGTTCCTGGGCCCGAACGGCGCCGGCAAGACGACGACGCTGCGCGTGCTGCTCGGGCTCGTGAAGGCCTCGAGCGGCACGGCCACGTTCGGCGGCACCCCGTATCACGCGTTGAAGCGGCCGCTCGAGACCGTCGGCGCCGCGCTCGACGCGAGCTTCCACCCGGGCCGCACCGCGCGCAACCACCTCAGGGTCACGGCGACCGCCGCGGGCATCGCCGCCTCGCGCGTGCCCGTCGTGCTCGAGCAGGTCGGCCTCACCGAGTTCGCCGACCGCCGTGTCGGCGGCTACTCGCTCGGCATGCGCCAGCGCCTCGCCCTCGCGTTCACGCTGCTCGGCGACCCGTCGGTGTTCGTGCTCGACGAGCCGATCAACGGCCTCGACCCCGAGGGCATCAAGTGGATCCGGCTGTTCCTGCAGCGGCTCGCCCAAGACGGACGCACCGTGCTCGTCAGCTCCCACCTGCTGAGCGAGGTGCAGCAGAGCGTCGACGACGTGGTGATCATCTCCCGCGGCCGGCTCGCGAAGACGGGCACGCTCTCGAGCCTCGAACTCGAGTCCGCGCCGCGCACGATCGCCGACTCCCCCGATCGTCCGAGGCTCGCCGCCGCCCTCGCGCAGGCGGGCCTCGAGTACACCGAGGGGCGCAATGGCTTCATCGTCGCCGAGCCCGATCCCGGCCTCGTCGGGCACGCCGCGTTCGTCGGCGGGGTCGAGCTGAAGTCGCTGCACCGGCTCAAGTCGGGGCTCGAGGAGTCCTTCCTCGCCCTCGTGAACGGCGAGGTCGACCACGTCGAGATCGCCGAGCCGGGCCCGCCCGAGGCATCCGGTGCGCCCGAGGCATCCGCCGCGCCCGACGAAGCAGCGGATGCCGCAGCACCGACGGATGCCGCAGCACCGACGGATGCCGCAGAACCGGCGCCGCCCGACGACCGCGAGTCACCGCCCGCCGACGGAGCCAAGGAGTGATGGGCATGATCCGCGCACTCGGCTCCGAGTTCCAGAAGGTCTTCACCACCCGCACGTGGTGGCTGCTCACCCTGCTGCTCGTCGTCTACGTCGCGTTCCTCGCGGGCGGCCTCGGCGCGTTCTTCGGCTGGGCGCTCGACAACCCGGATGCCGCGGCCGACTCCTCCTCGGCGACGGGGCTGCCGACCGAGGGGCTCGCCCCGCTCGTCTACAGCTTCGCCTCATCGGTCGGATACGTGTTCCCGGTGCTCCTCGGAGCGCTCGCGGTCACCACGGAGTTCCGGCACAAGACGCTCACGCCCACCTTCCTCGCCGAGCCGCACCGCACGACCGTGCTGAGCGCGAAGTTCCTCTCGCAGCTGCTGCTCGGCGCCGGTCTCGGCGTCGCCGCGTTCGCGACCTCCGTCGGCGCGGGCGCCGGAGCGCTCGCGGGCTTCGGCATCGACACCGCACTCGACTCCTCCGACACGTGGGCCATGATCGGGCGGGGCGTGCTCGCCATGGCGCTCTGGGGCACCATCGGCGTCGGGCTCGGCTCGCTCGTGCCGAACCAGGTCGCGGCGATCGTCATCGTGATCGCGTTCACGCAGTTCGTCGAGCCGATCCTGCGGCTGGCCGCCTCGTTCAACGACGTCACCGCGAAGATCGGCCAGTTCCTGCCCGGCGCAGCGAGCGACGCGCTCGTCGGCGCGTCCTTCTACAGCGTGGCGTCGGCCGGCGGCTCGGCGACCATGCTCGAGTGGTGGCAGGGCGGCCTCGTGCTGCTCGGCATCGGCGTCGTCACGACGCTCATCGGCGGCGCGACGACCTGGCGCCGCGACGTCTCGTAACGGTGGACCTCGCGGCGCTGCGCGACCTGCGCCTCCGGGTGCAGGGATTGCGGCAGCCGCCCGATGCCTCCGCGCCCGAATCGGTACAGCGGTTCGGGGCCGTGCAGGCACAGGAGTTCGTCCCCGCGCAATGGGGGCTCGCGCAGCGCATCCCCGTCGAGGATCGACCGGATGCCGCGAGCACACGCGCGGACCTCGACGCGGGCCGGATCCTCCGCACGCACGTGCTGCGCCCGACGTGGCACTTCCTGCACCCCGATGACGCCCGCTGGGTGCTCGAACTGTCGGCCGAGCGCGTGCACCGCGCGAACGGGTCGATGTATCGATCGACCGGGGTCGAGGGCGATGTCGCGACGCGTGCGCTCTACGTCGTCGTCGCGGCGGTCGCCGTCGGCCACCGTACGAGGGCCGAACTGGCGGGCGCGCTGGCGGAACGAGACCTGCCCTCGAAGGGAGTCCCACTCACCTACGTGCTGATGCTCGCCGAGCTCGAGCGCCTCGTCATCAGCGGCGCGAACGCGGGGACGCAACGCACGTACGCCGCGTTCGACGAGCGGGTCCCGCCGTCGAAGCCGCGCGACCGGGCCGACGCGCTCGCCGAGCTGGCCGCCCGCTACCTGGCCTCTCGAGGGCCCGCCACCCACCGCGACTTCGCCTCGTGGTCGGGATTCACGCTCACCGACTCTCGGCGCGCGTTCAGCGATGCGGTCGAGCAAGCGGATGCCGCGGGCCGGCCGATCACCACCGTCGACGTCGACGGGGTCGACCATCATGTCGCGGCGAGCGCGCTCGAGGATGCGTCGGATTCGGGGTCGGCGGCCTCGGGCGCCCCGAGGGCGGACCTGTTGCAGGCGTACGACGAGTACATCATGGGCTACGCGCCGCCCAGGGCGTACCTGCACCGCCCTGGCGACGCCGGGCTTCACGCCGAATTCCCGCTGCACGCACTCATGATCGACGGGGTCATGGTCGGGCGGTGGGCGCCGCCCCTCGCGACCGGTGCGCCGAAGGTGCGGATCGTTCCGTGGCGCAGGTTCACGGCGCCCGAACAGCGCGCGCTCGAGGCATCCGTCACCGAATTCTCGCGGTTCCACGGCGCCGACGTGTCGATCGCGGTCGAGCCCGAGACCGCCCCGGGTTGAACCGGCGCTGAACGGGCGCGCTCCGCCGCGTCCGCCGACGCGGACGTCCCGCCCCGGCGGCGGCGGCGTCCGGCGGTACGATCGCCGCATGCTCGTCATCGCCAGCGTCTTCGTCGCCCTCGCCGCGCTGCTGCACGGCTACATCTTCCTCATGGAGAGCGTGTGGTGGACGAGGCCGTCGACATGGAAGCGGTTCGGCGTCGCCGATCAGGCCGCCGCCGACACGACGCGCCCGATGGCCTACAACCAGGGGTTCTACAACCTGTTCCTCGGCATCGGCGCCGCCATCGGGCTCGTGCTGGTGTGGACCGGCGTCGACGAGGCCGGCCGGGCGCTCGTGCTCTTCAGCACCGCCTGCATGGCGCTCGCCGCGCTGGTGCTCACGACGACGGGGCGGGGCTACCTGCGCGCCGCGCTCACCCAGGGCACGCTGCCGCTCATCGGATTCGTGTTGTTCCTGTTCGCCTGATCGCGTTCGCCTGATCACGCCGGCGGCCGGCGGGGCCTGCACGGCCTTCCACGGCCGAGCCCCCGGGTGCTATCCGAGCAGCCCCGTCACGGCCGCCACGACGACCGCGCCGATCCCGGCCACGGTGATCGCGCACGCCGTCGCGAACGCCGCGATCGACACGACGGCCGAGCGACGCGAGCGTCGCGCGACCGACGGGAGGGCCGTCGACGGGTCGCGGGTCGGCGGCGGGCCCGCCGTGAGTTCGGGCAGGGGCGCCGGGGCCGCCACCGGGAGGTCGCGTGCGGGGTAGTGGCCCGCCAGGCCGGGGCCGATGCCGGGCTCGGCGGTGCGGAGCACGTCTTCGGACACGGGCGCCGGCGCCGGGCGCCGGCGGTCGCGACGGGTCGGCGTCTTCATGATCTGCTCGGCCGGATGCGTCAGCGGGGGCTTCGCGGATTGCTCCCGCACGACGACACGGGTGGCGTCGGTGTCGGGCTCGGTGTCGGGCTCGGTGTCGTCGACGGGTGCCGAGTCGCGGGCGACGACGACCGTCGCATCGGCGTCCGCGTCGTCGCCGTCGCCGTTTTCAGCATCGGCGTCGGCGTCGGGGCCGTGCCCCTGCGCCTCGCGCGGGGTGCGCTCCACGACGACGGTGGCGTCGGTGTCGCGCTCGACGAGCACGGTCTCGTCGGCGTCGGCGTCGGCGTCGGCGAAGGACGGAACCGTCACCATGCGATCGGCCTCGGTCATCGGTTCCTCCCGGGCACGGGGATCGTCGTCGAGTCCTCTTCGACCGGCGCTGCCGCCGAGGGGATGCCGGTCGTGGCATCCGACCGGTCCTCGATGCCGCCGGCGATCACGTCGACGACCACGACGGTGACGTTGTCGCGTCCGCCCGCCTGCACCGCCCGCTGCACGAGCGCGGCTGCCGCCGACTCTGGACGCCCGCTCATCGTGAGCGTCGCGCGGATGCCCTCGTCGCTCACCTCGGAGGTGAGGCCGTCGCTGCAGATCAGCAGCCGTTCGCCGTTCACGACCGGTAGCAGCCAGCTGTCGGCGGTGCTGTCGGGAGCGCCGATCGCACGCGTGATGACGTTGCGGCGCGAGAACGTCGCGAGCTCGTCGGGCCGCAGCTCGCCGCTCTCGACGAGCTCCTGGCCGAGCGAATGGTCGACGGTGACCTGCTCGAGCTCGATGCCGTGGTGCCGGTAGACGCGGGAGTCGCCGACGTTGAAGACCAACCAGGACGGGCCGTCCTCGTCCTCGATGAGGGCGACGCCCGCGACCGTGCTCCCGGCGCCCCGAGCGGTGCCCGCGGCGACCGCGGCCACCCCCTCGCCGGCCGACGCGAGCGCCGAACGCACCCGGCCGACGGTCGCGACATCCGCCCCCGTCACGTGCTCGCGGAACGCGGCGATCACCGCGGCGCTGGCCCGGTCGCCCGCCTCGTACCCGCCCATGCCGTCGGCGACGACGAACACCGGCCACTCGGCGAGC
Source organism: Agromyces terreus (assembly GCF_009749465.1). Classification (GTDB taxonomy): domain Bacteria; phylum Actinomycetota; class Actinomycetes; order Actinomycetales; family Microbacteriaceae; genus Agromyces; species Agromyces terreus. Next base: position 559,357 of record NZ_WBIS01000002.1, on the reverse strand, counting down.
GCGGAGTCCTCGTTGACACGACGGACGCGGCCGACGTCGGATGCCGTCGCGGCCGCGAGCCGGATGCGGGGATGGGTCATCGGTACGCCGCTCCCGCCTGCGGGTCGGCGGCGACGCGGATCTCGAGCGTGCCGAGCACGAACCGGTCGGAGAACGGCGCGGGCACCCCCACGTCGATGAGCTGGTCGGTGCCGGCCGCGTCGGCCAGCAGCACGCCGTTCGTCGAGTCGAGGTCGGTGATCCACCACTGCCCGCCGTCGTACCGGATGAGCGCGTGGGTCTTCGAGAGCGTGCGGCTCGGGTCGGGCACGACCATCGGACGGGCCCCGCCGTCGCCCGAACGCGGATTGCGACCGAGCAGCGTGGACGCGCCCTCGAGCTGGAGCGCCGTGCCGTCGGGCAGCAGGAGGCGCCACGGGAACGCCGGGCGGCGTTCGACGACGACCGTGCGATCGAACGGGTCCTCGTCGCCCGTGACGATGGTCGCCGCGTCGTCGACCTCGAACGCGTCGAGGGGCGACGCCACCGCCTGCGCGCCCGCCTGAGCTGCCGGCGGGGCCGCGGGCGCGGCGTACGGATTCGCGACCTGGGCCGGCGGCGCTGCGAAGGGGCCGGTGCCGGTCGCCGCCGGCGCGTACGACGGGGGCTCGGGCTGCGGCGGCTGCCCCTGCGGTGCGGCCGGCGCGGGTGCCGAACCGGGCATCGGCGGCAACGGCTCGATGCGGCCCGGCGCCCGCGAGGGCTCCGCCGCCGCGAACGCCGACGGGGGCGCGAACGGCGAGGAGGCGGGTTCTGCGGGCACGGGCGCGGCGGGCGCGACAGCCGCGGCAGGCGCCGGATGCTGCGGGGCCGGCGCCGGCTCGAAGGGCGCTCCCTGCGGCGGATCGAACGGCAGTGGTGCGCCCTGAGGCGGGGCCGGCGGCACGGGGGCCCCCGGAACCAGCCACACGGGCAGCGGTGCAGAACCGGGCGCCGCCGGCGCGGGCGGCCCGGCCGGAGGAGCGCCGAAGGGTGCGACGGGCTCGGCCGCGCCAGGGTGGGGCGCCGCCAGGGGGCCGTTGGGCTGCACGGGCGGGATCGCGCCGGAGACGGGTCCACGCGGCATCCGGCCCCGCTCCGGATCGGGCGAGGGTCCGACGGCGAGCACCGTCGCCCACACGGGCGGCAGGAGCACGCCGAGGATCGTCGTGCCGACGCCGCGCCAGCTCTGCGTGCTGATGCGGTGCAGCGCGAACACCTTGAAGACGAGGCCGACGATCTGCACGAGGGGCACGTACAGCAGGAGCGCGAGCCACGGCTGCTGGCCGCCGATGCGGAACACCTGCATCTCGTTGTAGACCGGGATCCACGCCGCCCATCCGGGACGGCCGAACTGCGCGAGCACCTTCGCGAGCATGATCGCGTACCAGACGTACACGCCGAGGCCGATGACGAGCGAGAGCCCGCTCGTGAGCAGCGAGGCGACGGCGATCTGCTGGGCTTCTTCGGGGGTCATCGGGCGGGCTCCTCGAGTGATGCGGGCGATGCGGGCGGTGCGAGCGGTCCGCGCGACGGGCGTGCGGGGCGGAGGGTCCTGGCGAGCGAGGCGAACGAGAGCCTGGCCGCGAGCCTGCGGCGGGCACGGGCTCCCGCGCGCAGGGCGGCACGCTCCTCGTCGACGAGCGCCCACGCGGCATCCGCTTCGCCCGCGGTGGGCGGGTCGCCCGCGAACACCGCACGGTCGACCTGCGCCGCGAGCGCGACGGCGGCCGGGCGGCCGACGGCGCGGGCGGTGTCGGCGCGAACGGTCGTGTCGGCGCTCAGCAGGCCGTGGTCTGCGTAGAGGTCGACGAGCTCCTCCCACGCGCCGACGACGCGCACCTCGGGCGACGGATCGTGCCGGCGACGTCGCGACCGCAGCGCCTTGGCCGCGAACAGCACGACGAGGGGCAGCACGAGCAGGAGCAGCGAGACCGACGAGAGCGCGACCCAGCGCAGCCAGTTCGACACGACCGGCGGAATCACGGCGTCCTCGGCCTCCGGCGCGGTCGCGGCATCGGTCGACTCGCTCTGCGCCGACGGCGGGTCGACGATCGGCGCGTCCACCCGCTCGGGCGTCGTCGGATGCTGCGGAAGCTGCTCGCCCTCCTGGATCAGGCTGGGTGCGACCGCGAACTGCGGGGTCGCGTCGACCGGCAGCCAGGCGTCGGATCCGCCCGACACCTCGGCCCAGGCCGTCAGCGCGGCGCCCCTGCACACGTCGGAGCAGGCCTGCACGCCCGCGAGCTCGGGGGCGTCGGGCAGGCGGAATCCGAGCACGACCCGCGAGTCGTAGCCGAGCGAACGCGCGATGAGCGCGACTGCGACGGCGAACTGCTCGTCGTCGCCCACACCCGCGACGAGCGCGGCGTCGGATGCCTCAGGGCCCGCGAGGCGCTGCTGGTCGGCGAGCTGGGTGAACAGGGCCTCGATGCGCGCCTTCGAATGGCCCGAGTAGCTCGGCAGGAAGGCGTATCCGCCGCCGAGGCCGCCGATCCAGCCCGCCGCGTCGGGACCGTCGACGGCGGCGTGGCTGAGGTAGCCGCGCGCGCGCAGGCGCTCGACGAGGGCGAGGAACCCCTCGGCCGTGCGCGGCTGGTCCTGGAGTTCGAGCCAGGCGGTGAGCGCGGGGTACTCCTCGGGGTCGAGCTGCGCCGAGGTTCCGGGGTCGTCGAGCGCCTCGACCTCGTCGGGGGCCGCGACCACGGCGTACTCGTCGCCCGAGGCGAGCCCGCGGGCGACGGCACCCGCGGCCGAGGCACCCGCGGTCGAGGCATCCGCTTCGGAAGCCCCGCGGATCGCGGCGATGTCGATCGAGGTCGCCTCGTCGGCCGACCGGTGGAAACCGTCGTCGAGCGCCGCCGAACGGGACCCGGCGAAGTCGGGTGCGGCGCGGAGGCCGAGCGGCACCGGCACCCAGATCCCGGCGTAGCCGTCGCCGACCCGCAGGGTGAACACGGCGTCGCCCGGCGCGCGCACGGCCGCGCGCGGAAGACGGCTGAAGCGCTCGGCCCCCGAGGCCTCGTCGCCGGTGCCGACGTGGAAGGTCTCGCCGTCGTAGGCGTCGAGCGTCGCGAGGCGCAGGCGTTCGACGCCCGCGGTGTCGCCCTCGATGCTCAGCCACGTCTCGTCGATGCGCTCGGCGCCGAACGCCGAGCGGTAGTTCGCGAGCGGGGTCGGCGTCTGCCGGAGCACGACCTCGGGCTGCACGGCGTCGCGCAGGGCCGAGCGCTCGACGACGCCCGCCGCGGCGGGTGCGATCACGGCGCCCGCGACGAGCGCGGCGACGACGAGCACCGCGGCGAGCGCGCGCCGCCGGAACGCGGGCCACCCGGTGAGGCCCGCACGCTGCACGGTGCCCGCGGTCGCCTGCCGGAGCGCGGCGGCCCGCGCCGAACGCGACCTGAGCAGCAGCCAGACGAGGGCGGCGACGAGGCCGCCGATCGCGACGAGGAGTTCGCGCGGCGCCGGGACGACGACCGGTCCGATCGCGAGCGGGGTGCTCACGGCGCTCGAGCCGAACGCGAGGCCGAACCCCGACATGGCGAGGCCGACGACGACTGCCAGGGGCGAGACCCGCCGGTCGGGCACGACGAGCAGTCCGGCGACGAGCGTGCCCACGAGCATGACGAGCAGGAAGGGCACGAGCACGGCCTGGTACTCGCCCATCGGCATCGAGAGGGTGAGCACCTGCTTCCAGCCCACCACGATGCCGACGGCGCCGTCGCGGATGCCGCGAAGCCACGCCGCGGGTCCGTTCATCGCGCTCGGGATCGCGACCGGCACGACGAGCAGGAGGTAGGCGGCCACCGTCGCGGCGACGACGACGAGCCACTTCACGGCGCCCCTGATCGGCAGTCGGCGGGCGAGCGCGACGATCCCGAGGCCCGTGAGCATGCCGACGGCCGCGACGAGGAGCACCCGCCACGAGCCGTAGATCGGCCAGGCCGCGACGGTCGCGAGCGCGCCCGCGACGACGACGTAGCCGACCCCGAGCGCGGTGCGCCGGGCCTCGGCCTCGCGGGCCGCGGCCGACGTCGCGGCATCCGTGCCCCGGCGACGTGCGGCGCTCACTGCACGGCTCCGCGGGCGAGGAGCTGCGGGAGGTCGTCGAGCTCGCCGATCGTGAGCACCGTGAGGTCGTCGGAACGCCGCACGCCGGGCTCCGCGCCGGGCTCGCAGCGCACGGCGACGACCGCGATGCCGAGCGGGAGCGCGACGGCCGCACGACGCAGGCGCTGCAACGGCACGTGCGAGCCCGTGACGAGGAAGGCGATCGAGAGGTCGCCGAACGACTGGGCGACGAGCGCGGTGACTGCTTCGAGTCGCACGACGCGGGCGTCGGGCCCCGACGCCGACCCGCCCTCGAGCGCCGACATGCCGTCGAGGAGGGTTCGCGGCGTGATCGTCGCGAGGGAACGCATCGACTGCACCGCGCCGCGATCGGCGGTGTCGAGGGCGGCGCTCACCGCGACGAGCACGTCTCGGCCCTCGGTCACGCCCTTCACTCCGAGGGATGCCGCGGCGCTCACGGCGGCCTCGAACTCGTCCTCGTCGGAGTAGCCCTCGAGGTCGAGATCCAGCAGCACCGCGATGCGCGCGTGACGGGACTCCTCGTACTGGCGAACCATGAGCTTGCCCGTGCGCGCCGTCGACTTCCAGTGCACGTGCCGCTGCGAGTCGCCGACCACGTAGTCGCGGACCGCGTGGAAGGAGAGGTCGGCGTCGACGAGGCGATTGGAGGGCGTGCCCTCGAGGTCGCGGATGAGCCCGGCGCTCGAGGACGGGAGCGCGACGGTGACGGGATGCACGTGCACCCGCTGCACCTCGGGCCAGCTCATCGCCCGCCGCAGGATCCGCAGCGGATCGCCGCGGGACACCGTCATCGGCCCGACGTCGATGATGCCGCGTCGCTGCGCCGCGATGACGAGCTCCTCGCGGTGGTGGCCGCCGCCGCGCAGCATCGGCACGTGCGCCTCGACGAGGCCGCGACCGACGGGGATGTCGACCACGCCGGGCAGCGACGGGCGGGTGCCGTCGTTGACGAGGTCGAGGGTCCCGCGGATCTCGGAGCCCGCGACGACGCGGTCGCGGTCGAGCTCCAGCCGCACGCGGTACTCGTGCGCGCCGAGCAGGAAGGGCACGCAGACGAGGAGCAGCACGGTCGCCATCGCGGCCACCACCCACGCCTCGAACCATCCGAACGCCGCCCCGGCGACGGCTCCTCCGACGGCGATGCCGGCGAGGAGCATGCCCGCCGGGGAGACCGTCTCGCGCACCCAGCGGCCGGCGCTCGCGAAGGCGCCGCCGACGGCGCGCGCACCGCGGCGCGCCCGAGCGGCGCCGGCGGCCATCGGGCCGCGACGCGTGCGCGCGAGCCGCGTGACCGTGGCGCCACGGGTCGAGGTGACCGTGTCGGTGGTCGCGGGTTCGCGGAGGAAGGCGTTCTGAGGGGTCACGCCACGCCGTTCTCCCGGGGCGCGGGCACGTCGAGCAGGATCTGGTTGATCACGGCGACCGCGGTCACGCCGTCGAACTCGGCCTCGGGCTCGAGCACCAGGCGGTGCGCGAGGGCGCCGACGGCGAGCGCGCGCACGTCGTCGGGCGTGGCGAACGTGCGGCCGGCGGCCGCGGCCCAGGTCATGGCGAGCCGCGAGAGCGCGATGGCGCCGCGCACGCTCACGCCGAGACGGACCTCGGAGGCCCGCCGCGTGGCATCCACCAGTCGCATGATGTAGTCGGAGACCAGCGGGTTGACGTACACGCCGCGCGAGAGCTCGGTCATCGCCACGATCGTGTCGGTGCCGACGATCGCCTCGAGCTTCGGCTTCGGCGCGCCGACGGCCTGCAGGATGCGCATCGTCGCGGCCTCGTCGGGGTAGCCGATGGAGGTCTTGATCGAGAAGCGGTCGAGCTGCGCCTCGGGCAGGCGGTACGTGCCGGCCTGCTCGATCGGGTTCTGGGTCGCGATGACGAGGAACGGGTTGCCGACGGGGCGGGTGACGCCGTCGATCGTGACGTTGCCCTCCTCCATGACCTCGAGCAGCGAGGACTGCGTCTTCGGGCTCGCGCGGTTGATCTCGTCGGCGAGCACGATGTTCGCGAACACGGGGCCCGCGTGGAACTCGAAGCGTCCGGCCTTCTGGTCGTACACCGTGATGCCGGTGACGTCGCCGGGCAGGAGGTCGGGCGTGAACTGGATGCGGGAGCTCGTGCCGTGGATCGTCTCGGCGATGGCCCGCGCGAGCGCCGTCTTGCCGGTGCCCGGGGCATCCTCGAGCAGCACGTGGCCGCCGCTCACGGCGGTCGCGAGCACGAGCTCGACGACGTGCCGCTTGCCGAGCACGGCCTGCTCGATGTTGTCGGCGATGAGCGAGAACGTCTCGGCGAACCAGGCGGCTTGCTCCGGTGCGATCGTCACGGGGTGTTCCTCTCGGAGGTGGTGTCTGCGGGGCTTGGGGGGCGGATGCCGCGGGGCGGCGTCTGCTCGACCGCTATTCGGCCGGCGGTTCGGCGGGTTCCGTCGGCGGATCCGTCGGCGGGTCGGTCGGCGGGTCGGTTGGCTCGGGGTCGGGCGGCGGGCAGATGCTCGCCGTCCTGGGAATCGAGTCGAGGGTCACGAAGGCGCCGTTGAACTCGAGGTCGTACGCCGCGGCCAACGGCTGCGTCGCGTCGGGGATGCGCCAGTTGACGATGCTCCACGAGCCGGCGGCCGCCTGCGACACGGTCACGGCGATCTGGTCGGGGCTCTCGACGCACTGCTGCACGGCGAAGTCGACGGTGACCTCGGTGGGCGCCGTGGCCGCGACGATCGCGACCTCGCCCGAGCACTTGTTGCTGAACCAGGACTGCTTGCAGGTCTTCACCTTGACGTCGCCGGGCACACCCCAGGTCTGCAGCGCGAACCCGTCGCGCCACGCGTCGTACATCCAGTACTGGGCCTTGAATCCGCCGCTCACGTCGACGACGGGGGCCTGCTGCAGGCGGTACTCGAAGTGGTCGCCGCCGCCCGAGGGCGTCGTCGACACGGTGTAGCTCAGGGTGCCGCTCGGCGGTGCCACGTTGTGGATCGTGTCGGCGCGGACGGTGTCGGACTCGGCGACGCCGTAGCCGTTCGACGCGCACGCCTTGATGAAGTAACGCTCGCGTTCGGCGAGCCCCGAGATGGTCGCCGCGGTCGACTCGACCTCGGCGCCCGAAACCTGCAGGTTGCCGTCGCCGTCGGCCGAGCAGCGCGCGTCGCCGTTCCGCCAGGCGAGGTAGCGCACGTCCGAGGCGCGGGTGCTGAAGTTGGCGTCGAGCCCGATGCCGGAGACCTGGATCGACGTGTTCGAGGCGGATGCCGCGGAGATCGCGTTCGGGCTGAGCACGGGTGCTCCGGCGACCGTGACGGGAACGCTCTTGGTGCCGCCCTCGTTGCCGCCGCGGCCGGTGGGCGGCTCGAAGATGCTCACGGGCACGAGGGTCAGCATCTGCGGCCCCGGCGGGAGTTGGAGTTCGACCGTGGTCGTGGCGCCGCGGCGATCGATGACCTGGCCGGTCTCGACCACGCGGAACGAACGCGCATCCCGCTCGGCGGTGATGCTGAGCGACACGACGCCGGTTCGGGGCGACGTCGTGCCCTGCCGGTAGACGGGCTCGGCCGACGCCGCGGCGATGCCGGGCGCCTGGTAGCTCCAGGTCGTCACGGGGGTCGTGGCCGTCGAGACGCCGACCCCGTTGACCGCACGGACGGCGAAGGCGTGCCGTTCGCCCGGCGTGAGCCCGGAGACCGTGCACCACCAGGCGCCGGGTGCGCGCGGGCGGCAGTCGGAGGAGACCGTGCGCCCGCCCTCGAGCACGTCGAGGCCCGTGATGGCGGGGTGCGCGCGAAGCGCCTCGCCGAGCGACACCTCGAGGGTCACGCTCGAGGCGGTGTAGTCGGCGGTGGACACCGCCGCCGGGGCCTGCGGAAGCCCCTGCAGGTCGACCGTGAGCCGGCCGGCGCCGGCCCGGCCCTGCGCGTCGGCCACCCGGAAGGGCACGACGCACTCGCCGCCGAACGCGTTCTGGCCGCTCGGCCAGGTGACGACGATCGAGCGCTCGTCGGCGGCCCGCACGGTCGCGACCGGGCAGGATTCGGCGCCCGCGTCGAGCCCGGTCAGCTTGAGCCCGGATCCGGTCTTGCCGGCGAACGGGTCGTACTCGCCGCCGACGCCGACGACGGTGACCGTGCACGAGGCGCCGTCGCCGACCGAGCACTGTTGCGTGAGCACGGCGCCGCGGGGGGCGTCGGCGGGCGCGGCGCCCACGACGAGCGAGACGGCGGAGGTGAGGCCGCCGAACGCGCCGACGCTGATCGTGGCCGTCTCGCGCGTGCCGGGCCTGGCGTCGGCGTGCGCCGAGATGTTCACGCGGTCGCCGACCTGTTCGACCGTGAACGAGCTGCCCGAGTAGGACACGGAGTAGTCGAGCTTCGCGCGATCGCCCTCGCGCCCGCCCTCCCAGGTCGTCATCTCCTCGTAGAGCGCGACGGACTCGGATGCGCCGGGGGCGACCGTGCGACTCACGGCCGAGAGGATGGCCTGGGGGTCCTTCGGGATGATCGAGATCGGCACGCCGACCCACGACCAGCGGTGCTGTCCGTCGAGCCGCACCGGGACCAGGCAGTGGTCGCTCCACGGCGCCTCGCGCCCGGCCGCGTACTCCACGTCGCCGCCCGATGCGGGCCGGCACTTCGCGGCCGCGCGCTGCACGGCGTACTCGTCGGCGGCGTCGACCTCGACCGAGTCCGTCGACGCCAGGTCGAGCATCGACCGCACGTCGAACGCGACGGTCTGCTCCTCGCCCACCTCGACCGCCTCGACATCGGTGCGCAGCTGCACGCGCAGGTCGTCGGATGCCGGGACCACGAGGAATCCGAAGGCTTCCGCCTCGCGTCCCGCACGGTCGGTGCCGTGGACGCGGAACGGCACGAGCGCGCCCTTGTCGGGCGTGGGGCCGACGATGCGCTGGCCCGAGACCCGGTACGGGCCGGCGGTGTCGCCCCACAGCTCGACCTCGAGCTCGCCGAGGTCGCCGCTGGCCCACACCACGTGCCCGGCGACGACGTCGATGCCCTCCTCGGGCAGCTGCGACCGCGAACGCGCGGTCACGATCGTGTCGGAGACGACGGGTGCATCGGGCGACTCCGTCTCGGTCACGCTGACGACCACGAGGCCCTCCGCCGTGCTGGAGGTGCGCGCGGACTTCACGGTGTACCGGTAGGAGTTGGTGCCGGCGACGTCGCCAGGGTGCAGCACGACACGGCCGTCGGCGAGGGAGGTGGAGTCGTCGACGAGTGCCGCGAGCCGCGAGTACTCGGAGCTGCCCTCGGGCGCGTTCGGCACGATGCCGACGATCGAGAGCTCGCCCTGCGCGGGATCGAGGTCGTTGCCCGACGGCTCGACCGTGACCGGGGACGGTGCGTTCTGCTGGGCCCGCACGTAGTCGCTGAACGTCACGGGCGCGGCATCCGTCACCGCAGCGGTCAGGACGCCGATGCGCACGCGGGCCGAGCCCTCGTCGCCGGACGCGTCGCGCACCGTGTACTCGAAGGACGGCTGCTCGGCGCCGGTGCCGTTGGCGGGGGCGCTGTAGAGGATCGCATCGCCCTCTGCCGAGATCGTGGCGATGCCGAGCCCGGTCGCCGGCTGCGTCACCGAGGTGAGCACGGTGCGGTCGCCGTCGGGGTCCATGCCGGTCGTGGGCACCGGCACCCGCACGCTCTGGCCGCTGAGCACGCGCGCGACGAGCAACCGCGGCTCCGGTGCCCGGTTCGCGCCGGAGGGCAGCACCGTCACCGTGACGGTGCTGTGGTCGAGCCGGTCGGGGGCCTGCTCGAGGCCGACCGCGTAGCCGAGCTCGTAGGTGCCGGGGGTGTTCGGCGCGAGGTAGCGCACCCGGTCGCCCGAGGCGAACGCGAGTTCCCCCTCGGTGCCGGAGGAGCTGACCTCGGGGTGCACCACGAGGCGCTCGCCGCGCGGGCTGACGTCGTTCTCGGTCACCGGGATGTCGATGAGCTCGCCGACCCGCATCGTCACCGTGTCGGGCAGCGCGATCGGGCTGAGCCCCACCGAGGGCGCGACGAGGAACACCGCGAGGTCGGCGACCGCGGCGCCGCCCGCGCCGTCGGCGACGGAGACCTTCGCGCGCCCGACGAGCCCGGGGCGGCCGTCGAGGGTCACGCCGGTCGCGCGCACCTGTGACTGCGAGACCACCCCGACGCCGAGCTCGGGGGACGACGAGGTCGCCCCGGTGACCACGAGCACGCGGCCGGTGGTGTTCTGCGCGGCATCGAGCACGTCGATGAGCGCGTCTTCGCCGGCGCGCACGAACGCCGTGATGGGCGCGATCGAGAGCGGCGCGCCCGACGCCGCGACCGTGACCCTGATCGACGCCGTCTGCTCGGCGCGCGTCACGAGGTCTTGGACCGTGTAGGTCGCGAGGTAGGCGCCCGGCTCGTCGGCCGAGAGCTCGATCTCGCCCGACGAGGCGTTCGGCACGACCGTGAGGCCGCCGCTCGCGGCCGTCGCGGTCGGCACGGCGTCGAGGAGGCGGAGCGACCCGGAGCCGCCGCTCACGTGGTCGGCGACCTGCACGGCGGCCGCCTCGCCCGCACCGGTGGTGACGGCGACGGGCGCGAGTTCGAGCACGGCGCTCGAGGTCACCCGGAGGTCGAGGGTGGCCTCGGTCGTCGCGCCCCGCTCGTCGGCGACGGTGAGCCGCACCTGCACCTTCTCGGCGGCGGCGTTCGGGTCGGTGTGCCGCACGGCGACCCGGCCGTCGGCCATGGGCACGACGGTGACGGGTGCGGACGGGTCCACGGGCTGCGCGTCGGCGAGGACGAACGCGTCGCCCTCGGGGTCCACCCAGCCCGAGAGCACCGAGACGAGGGCGGTTCCGCCAGGCATGAGCTCGGGGGCGGGCCAGCGCTGCACGCAGGCGTCGACGCCGCACCACACGGGCGCGGTGTTCACGTCGTCGGGCACGACCGTGAGCGTGACCGTCACGGGCGGCGAGGCGGCCGCCCCGTCGGTCACCGCGTAGGTGAACGTGGTGCTCCCGGATTCGGCCCGCACGCGGACCGTCGGCGTCTGGTCGTCGCCCACGAGCGCGAGCTCCCCGAACGCCGGGTCGGCGAGCCCGCCCGTCATCGAGGCGGGGTCGACCGTCAGCACGTCCTTCGCGTTCGGGTCGTGGTCGTTCAGCAGCACCGGGAGCTCGACCTGCTGGCCCGCGCGCACGCCGAAGCTGTCGGCCACCGCGACGGGCGGCTCCTGGCGGGCGAGGTCCTCGACCTCCTCGGTGCCCACGCGGTCCTCGATCTCGTCGTCGAGTTCCCATTGCTCGAGCGGCACGAGCCGACCGTCGGGCACGGTCCAGACCATGCCCGAGCTCGTCTCGTTGAGCACGGCCCGGTCGCCGTTGCCGCGCAGCACGGGCGCGAGCGACTGCGCGGCATCCTGATCGCGCTCGCCCTCGGGCAGCTCGAGCGGCACCGACCGGCCGTCACGGCTCGACCAGGCGGTGCCGCCGTCGAGCGAGAGCCAGGCCGCGACCGTCTCGCCGTCGACGATGATCGGCCGTGCCGGGGTGCCGGTCGCGTCGACGATGCGCTGCGTGTCGCCGCTGCCGTCGACGGCGAGTTCGACGAGGCCTCGGGAGTCGGCGATGACGACGGATGCCGCGGAGCCGGCGCCCTGCTGCAGACGGGCGTCTCCGGCGACGTCGACCGCGACCGGCTCGGGGTCGCCGTCGATCCAGGCGCGTGCGTCGGCGGCGTCGAGCATCGCCCACGTGGATCCGGCCAGGGTGAGCTCGAGGCGCGCATCGGCCGCGGGGGCGTCGGCGATGGCCGCGGCGTCGCCCTCGAATTCGCCGGTCGCGGCGTCGTACAGGCGGACGGCCGACTCCCGGGCCGAGTACAGCGCGACGAGGCCGTCGGGCGAGACGCCGACCGCGGTCGCCGCGTAGGTCTCCTCTTCGCCGGCCTCCTCGCCGTCGGCGGCGTCGCCGTCAGCGCCGTCGGCCGCGGCGTCGGACTCGCGCTCGGCGTACGGATCGACCGGTGCGACCTCGTCGCCGTCGAGGCGCCCGACGTGCACGGTGCCCGTGTCGGTGCGGTAGACGACCCACGGGCCGGCGCTCACGACGTCGCGCGTGCCGGTCGGCGTCGGAATGGACCCGCCGCCGTCGTCGCTCACGAGGTCGGCCGGGTCGGCCGGGTCGATCGGCCAGCGTTGACGCGACCCCTGCGTGTACACCGAGGTCTCGGCCCCGGCCTGCAGCACGGTGCTCGGGTCGTCGACGTCGCGGACGACGTCGATCTCGGCCAGATCGGTGTTGACGCGGGCGTACTGGCCCGAGTCGCGCGTGACCCAGACCGAGGTCTCGATGCGCGGCACCTCTTGGGCCTCGTAGCCGTTCGCGGTGACCGCCAGGGTCGCGACGACCGCGACCGCGGCGATGCCGGCGACGGCCGCGACGATCGCACCGCGGCGACCCGCCCTGGGCGTCGCACGAGCGGCGGCCATCAGATGACACCCGCGAACAGCAACGCCGCCGCGCCCCCGGCGAGCACCACGACGGCCGCGCCGACGCCGATGAGCGCGGGCTTCAGCCATCCGCCGCCCCCACGCGTCGGCGCGAGGCCGCCGGCGTCGACCACCGCCGAGCCGGCCCGCACCTGCGCGGTCGCCGCGGCTCGCCCGGCGCGACGCGAGTCGGCGTTCACGGTCGTCACGACCGGGCCGCGCTGCGTGGCCTCGCCGAACGAGATGTGCGCGGCCGAGGCCCATTCGGGCGAGGCGACCTCGAGGCTCGTCGGCGCGACGCCGAGCTCGTACTGCGCCCACCGCAGCTGCTCGCCGAACTCCGCCATCGACGCGTACCGGCGTGCGGGATCGCGCTGCATGGCGGTGGAGAGCACGGTGTCGATGCGGGCGGGCACCCCCCGCGGGGCGAGCGGGGTGTACTTCGCGCCGAGCACACGGCGCGACAGCTGGTCAACGGAGTTGCGCGAGCGGTCGGCGAGCTCGAACGGGCTGTGCCCCGCGAGGAGGGTGTACAGGGTGGCGCCGAGGCTCCACACCTCGGTGGCGACCGTGCCCGTGGTGCGCTCGCCGAGCACCTCGGGCGCGCTCCACGGGATCGACATCGCGAAGGTCTCGCCGCCGCCCGCGTCGCCGACGGCGCCCGCGATGCCGAAGTCGGCGAGCACGGGCGCGCCGAGCGAGTTCACGAGCAGGTTCGACGGCTTGATGTCGCGGTGCAGCAGGCCCGACCGGTGCGCGGTCTCGAGCGCGCCGGCCATGCGCACGCCGATGTCGAGCACCTCGCCCGCGGGCATGGGACCGCGCTTGACGCGCGCGCCGAGCGACTCGGGACAGTACTCCATGACGAGGTACGGGCGCCCGTCGGACGAGATCGACGCCTGGTGGATCGTCACGATCGAGGGGTGCGCGCTGACCCTGGCCATCGCGTCGGCCTCGAGCGTGAACGCGCGACGGGCCTCGGGGTCGATCACGTCGACGAGCAGCACCTTGACGGCCGTGACGCGCCGCGGCAGGTCTTGTTCGTAGAGGAAGACGTCGGCGAATCCGCCCGCGCCGAGGGGCCGCACGTAGCTGTACCCGGCGAGCACCGGGGGCGCGGACGGCAGTCGTTTCGGCACGGACCGCTCCCCCTCTGCCGTCGTACGTCTGAGTCGCCGGCAGGCCGGTCGTTCGTCTCGGGATTCCGGATGCGTCGACGGGTCGACCCGCGGCATCCGGGCATCATCCTAAACGAGGGGGGCCGAGGCTCCGAATCGGCCGACGATCGGCGTCATCGACGCGATCGGCGACGGCCCGCCGCGACGACCCGTGCGCGACGGCTCAGTCGACGTCGGGCGGGGTCTCGCCGAGCTTCAGCCGGTCGATGAGCGCCGCGGCGTGATTGGTGCTGAGGATGATGCGGGCGAACTCGCCCCCCGCGAGCTCGAGCACCACGGCCTGCCGCTTGCCCTTGACGATCACGAAGTCGAGCCCGCCGTGGTACTTCCAGGCGCCGACGGCCACGACGAGGGGCACGATGCTGCCGCGGGTTCGGATGCCGCGGATCCACACCCAGGGGTCGTCGGTGATGGTCGCCGAGCGGATGTCGTCGCGCTGCACGACGATGTCGTCGGAACGCAGCGCGAGCGACTTCTCGGCCGGCGTGAGGTGAACCTCGATCCGGTCGGTGTGCACGCGTAGCTGGGCCATGGGTTCCATCCTGCCCGAGTCGACCGACATGCGGCGGGGCGACGCCCGGCAACGGGCAAACGGGTCGATTCCGTTATCCTCCCGTGACCGACGACCCGCCGCCCGCCGGTCGAGGAGCGAAGCGTCTCGAGACCACCCCCCGCCGGTCGACGAGCGAAGCGTCCCGAGACCACCCCCGCCGGTCGAAGAGCGAAGCGTCTCGAGACCGATGCCGGGTCTCGAGACGGCGCTGGCGCGCCTCCTCGACCAACGAAGGAACGCCCGCCGGTCGAGGAGCGAAGCATCTCGAGACCCACGGAAGGTGCTCCTACGTCTTCAGTCAAGTCAAGATGGTCGTGAATGGTTGACTTGAGGAGTGGATCTTGAGCGGTGCCAGCCGACGGATGTCGAGGCGTTGACGGCGTTCCTCAGAGAGGTCGATCTCACGCTGAGCGGCCTCGATGCGTCCGGCGTTCGATTGTGGGTCGAGCGAGATGAGGCCGGCGCGGTCGTCGGCAGTACGGGGTACGAAATCAGTTCTGACGGTCAGCACGCGCTGATTCGGAGCGTCGCGGTCAGTCCGACGCAGCGATCGCGTGGTCGCGGCAGCGCGCTTGCGAGCTTCGCGCTCGACCGCGCGGCTGAGGAGGGCGCGCGTCGAGCGTGGCTGTTCAGTCGCCGTTCTGGCCCGTTCTGGCAGAGCCTGGGTTTCGAGTCTGCTGATCGTGACGAGCTCGCCGAGGCGCTGGCGGACACCCACCAGGTGCGGTTGTTCCAAGAGAGCGGGCAGCTGGGCCGTGAGGTCGCCTGGTCGCGCCCGATCTCCGCTCCGTGAGGCACACGGGCAGAGAGCAGGTGGGAAGTCAACGGGGGTCTCGAGACGGCGCCGGGGCGCCTCCTCGACCGGCGGCCGGCGGCTACGCGACCGGAGGGCGCGCGGATGCCGCGGCGCGGGCGGCCGCCGGCAGCGCCTCCACGATGCGCGCGATCGCGGCATCGTCGTGCGCGGCCGTCACGAACCACGCCTCGAACACCGACGGCGGCAGCGAGACTCCCGCGTCGAGCATCGCGTGGAAGAACGGCGCGTAGCGGAACGCCTCCTGGCGCTGCACGGCCGCGTAGTCGTGCACGCCGCCTACGACCTCTTCGCCGAACACGAAGCTGAACAGGTTGCCGGCCCGCTGCACGCCGTGCGCGACGCCCTCGGCGGCGAGCGCGTCGGACACGGCGGCGCTGATCGTCGCGGCGGCGCCGTCGAGGTGCGCGTACACCGCGGCATCCGCGGCCCGCAGCGTCGCGACGCCCGCAGCGACGGCGACCGGATTGCCCGAGAGCGTGCCCGCCTGGTACACCGGCCCGAGCGGGGCGAGCTGCTCCATGATCTCGGCGCGGCCGCCGAGCGCGGCGACGGGCATGCCGCCGCCGATGACCTTGCCGAACGTGAGCAGGTCGGGCGTGTACGCGTGCTCGGTGCGCGACTCCAGGCCCCACCATCCGGCCTCCGACACGCGGAACCCGGTGAGCACCTCGTCGCTGATCACGAGCGAGCCGTTCGCATGCGCCAACTCCACGAGGGCGGCGTTGAAGCCCGGAAGCGGCGGCACGACGCCCATGTTGGCGGCGGATGCCTCGACGATGACGGCCGCGATGCGGTCGCCGTGCTCGGCGAACGCCGCGCGCACCGCGTCGAGGTCGTTGTAGGGCAGCACGAGCGTGAGCGCCGCGATGTCGGCGGGCACGCCTGCGGACCCCGGCAGGGCGAAGGTCGCGAGCCCCGAGCCGGCCTCGGCGAGCAGCCCGTCGGAGTGGCCGTGGTAGTGCCCGGCGAACTTGACGAGCACGTCTCGGCCGGTGAAGCCGCGCGCGAGGCGGATGGCGCTCATGGTCGCCTCGGTGCCCGTGGACACCAGGCGCAACTGCTCGACCGGGGTGACGCGCGCCTCGACGAGTTCGGCGAGCTCGGTCTCGGCGGGCGTCGAGGAGCCGAACGAGAGACCGCGCGCCGCGGCATCCGTCACGGCCTGAATCACGCGCGGGTCGGCGTGCCCGAGGATCGCGGGACCCCACCCGGCCACGAGGTCGACGTACTCGCGCCCCTCGACATCGGTCACGTAGGCGCCCTTCGCGCTCACGAGGAAGCGCGGCGTGCCGCCCACCGAGCGGAAGGCGCGCACGGGCGAGTTGACCCCGCCCGGGATGGCGGCCTGCGCGCGGGCGAAGAGCTCGGCGTTCGTCGATCGAGGAGGCTGCGAAGCAGCCGTCTCGAGATCAGGTGCGGCGGTCATGCGGCGTCTCCCTTGCGGATCCACTCGGCCAGTTCGACGGCCCAGTAGGTGAGCACGGCATCGGCACCCGCACGACGGATGCCGCGCACCGATTCGATGACGGCGCGCTTGCGGTCGATCCACCCGTGGGCGGCGGCCGCCTCGATCATGGCGTACTCGCCCGACACCTGGTAGGCCCACACCGGCACCTCGGATGCCGCGGCCACATCGGCCAGCACGTCGAGGTAGCTGCCCGCGGGCTTGACCATGACGATGTCGGCGCCCTCGTCGATGTCGATCATCGCCTCGCGCAGCCCCTCGCGCCGGTTGCCGGGGTCGAGCTGGTAGGTGCGGCGGTCGCCCTCGAGCGTCGACTCGACCGCCTCGCGGAACGGGCCGTAGAACGCCGACGCGTACTTCGCCGAGTACGCCAGGATCGCCGTGTGCTCGTGCCCCGACGCGTCGAGCGCCTCGCGCACCGCCGCGACCTGGCCGTCCATCATGCCCGACAGGCCCAGCACCTGCGACCCCGCGCGCGCCTGCTCGAGCGCCATCGACGTGTACCGCTCGAGCGTCGCGTCGTTGTCGACCCGGCCGTGCGCGTCGAGCACGCCGCAGTGCCCGTGGTCGGTGAACTCGTCGAGGCACAGGTCGGTCTGCACCACGAGCGAGCCGGCGGATGCCTCGACGGCGACCCGCGTCGCCACGTTCAGGATGCCGTTCGGGTCGGTCGCCCCCGACCCGCGCGCGTCGCGCACCTCGGGCACGCCGAACAGCATCACGCCGCCGACGCCCGCGGCCGCGGCATCCGCCACCGCCTGCGGGAGGCTGTCGAGCGTATGCTGCACGACGCCCGGCATCGACCCGATCGGCACGGGCGCGCTCGCCCCCTCGCGCACGAACATCGGCAGCACGAGGTCGGCCGGGTCGAGTCGCGTCTCGGAGACGAGCCGGCGCAGGGCCGGGGTCTCGCGGAGGCGCCGCGGGCGGATGCGGGGAGCAGGCGTGGGAGTCACCGCACAAGCCTACGTCGCCCCGCTCGAACGCCGCCTGGGCGCGCATCCCACCCCTCCCCCCTTCCCCGCCACGCCGCTTCCCCCACTCCCCTTCCTCAGCCCCCCGCCTCCCCACTTCCCCCACGCCCCACTCCCTCTTCCTCAGCTCCCCGCCTCCCGAGCCACGTGCGCAATTCAGGTGCAGAGGTGTGTCGCGAGCCGGCTTTCCGCATACCGTCTGGCAACACGCCGCTCCGCGCCTGAATTGCGCCCGGGGAGACGGAGTTCGGGCGAGCCCGCTCGGCTGCTCGCGGCGCGACTGCGGGCTGGCATCGGGCCGACGAGCCGGCATGTCGTCGGCTTCGACCGGCGTGTCGGCGTTAGGAGCAGCCCGGAATGACAACGGGCGGCGGATGCCGCGGGCAAGCGGATGCCGCGGGGCGGCATCCGGCTCGGAGCCGCGTCAGGCGTGGGGCGGCGTCCCGGCTCGGAGTGGCGTCAGGCGTGGGCGATCGCGGCGTCGACGACGGCGTCGATGAGCGACTCGGCGCTGCGCTCACGCGCGACGACATCGACCCGCAGCCCGAGCTCGGCCGCGTCGCGCTGCGTCTGGGGGCCGATGGCGGCGACCAGGATGGAGTCGGGGATCGGGCCGAGCTGCTCCTGCACCTGCTCGGCGACGCTGCCCGAGGTCACCAGCACGGCGTTGACCCGGCCGCTGCGCACGTCGTCGACGACCTTCTGCGCGACGGGCACGCCGACGGTGCGGTACGCGACGACCGCGTCGACGGTGTGGCCGGCCTCGGCGAGGCCGATCGAGAGCACCTGCTTGGCGATGGCCGAGCGCAGTGCGAGCACGCGCAGGCCTTGGGCGCCCTCGGTCGCGGCCTCCCACTCCTCGAGCAGGCCCTTGGCCGAGTTGTCTTCGGAGGGCACGATGTCGGCGTGGTACCCGGCGGCCACGAGGGCGGCCGCGGTCGTCTCACCGACGGCGGCGACCCTCGTGGTCTCCGGGATCACGGCGTCGTACGAGGAGAGGACGTCGACCGTGGTGGCGCTCGTGACGGTGAGCCAGTCGAACTCGCCGGCCGCGAGCTTCGCGAGCGCGGCCTCGAGCGCCGGCTGGTCGTCGGTGGGCGCGAAGTTGATGAGCGGGGCGATGATCGGCGTCGCGCCGCGGGCGCGCAGTGCGCCGGCGACGCCGTCGCCCCAGGGGCCGCCGCGGGGCACGAGCACGCGCCAGCCGCTCAACGGCTTTCCGGCATGCGAGGGCAATCCGATGGCCCCGGTGATGGGTTCGAATTCGGTCATGAAGTCTCCTCAATGGCAGCAGCGAGTTCAGCGGCACCGTTGCCGAGGAGTTCTGCGACGGCGCGATCGGCGACATCACGAGCCGATTCCGCCAGATCGGCGGCCGAGCGGCTCTCGGGGGTTGCGGCATGCGAACTGGTGATGCGCCGCGTACCGTCGGCACTGTACACGGTCGCGCTCAGGAACAGAAGTTCGTCGTCGAGGAACGCGGTGACGCCCACGGGGGCCGCGCATCCGGCCTCGAGGCCCGCGAGCACGAGCCGTTCGGCGAGCGCCGCGGCGCGGCTCGTGCGGTGGTCGACGGCTTCGAGCGCGTGCTCGAGCGCACGGTCTCCGCGCTCGCGGCGCACCTCGATCGCGAGGGCGCCCTGGGCTGCGGCGGTGGGCCAGTCGTCGAGCGAGAGCAGTTCGGTCGCGGCATCCGACCGCCCCAGCCGGCCCAGTCCTGCGGCCGCGAGCAGCACCGCGTCGAGCGCCTCTCCTGAGCCGGTCGACGGGTCGCCCGACGCGACCCTGCCGAGCCGCGTGTCGATGTTGCCGCGGATGTCGAGCACCTCGAGGTCGGGGCGCACGGCGCGCAGCTGGGCGATGCGGCGCGGCGACCCGGTGCCGACGCGCGCACCCTCGGGGAGGGTCGCGAGCGTGAGGCCGTCGCGGGCGCAGAGCGCATCGCGGGCATCGGCGCGCTTCGGCACGGCGCCGAGACGGAGCCCCTCGTGCTCGGCCGTCGGGAGGTCTTTCATCGAGTGCACGACGACGTCGCAGCGGCCCTCGAGGAGCGCTTCGCGGAGCGCCGTGACGAACACGCCCGTTCCGCCGAGCGAGGCGAGCGAGGCACGCGAGGTGTCGCCCTCGGTCGTGACGGGGACGAGCTCGACCTCGGCCTTCGCGGCGGCGGCGATGCGGTCGGCGATCTGGCGGGTCTGCGCCATCGCGAGGGCGCTCGCACGCGTGCCGACGCGGATCACGGAACCGGACGCGGCGCTCACGGCGCGATCCCGGCCAGCGCGGGACGGAACCCGAGTCGCACGTTCTCGCAGCACCCGGGGCGGCACACGTCGTACCAGGGCCCGAGCTCGGTCTTCGCGGGGCGCTCGGCGACCGGGGTGCCGTTCACCCGCTCGAGCACGAGGTCGACGAGGCCGGCGACGTAGGCGGGGTGGGTACCGGGCGTGGGCACGCGCACGGCGGCGAGGCCGTGCTCGCCGGCCGTCTCGAGCGCCTCGTTGTCGAGGTCCCAGAGCACTTCCATGTGGTCGCTGACGAATCCGAGCGGCACGATCACGACGGCCTTGCGGCCGGCGGCGGGCAGTTCGGCGATGGCGTCGTTGATGTCGGGCTCGAGCCACGGCATCGACGGCGGACCCGACCGCGACTGGTAGACGAGCTGCCAGGGCACGTCGGATGCCCCCGCTTCGCGCATGACCACCTCGGCGACGGCACGGTGCTGGGCCGCGTAGGCGCCGCCCTCTCCGAAGCCGCGCTCGGCGGGGCCCGACTTCGCGGCGTCGGTGGACGGGATCGAGTGCGTCGCGAAGAGCACCTCGACGTCGGTGACCGGGTTCAGGGCGGGGTCTGCCGCGACGAGCCTGACGATGCCGTCGCGCACGCCCTCGACGAACGGGGCGACGAAGCCGGGGTGGTCGAAGAACTGGCGCACCTTGTCGATGCGGATCACGTCGCCCAGGTCGGTGTCGGCGAGCGCGTCGGCGAAGTCCTCGCGGTACTGGCGGCAGCTGGAGTACGAGCTGTACGCGCTCGTCGCGATGGCGATGAGCTTCGTGTGGCCGGCGGCGTTCGCCTCGGCGAGCGCGTCGTTGAGGTACGGGTCCCAGTTGCGGTTGCCCCACAGCACGGGCAGGTCGATGCCGCGGCTCGCGAGCTCGGCCTCGAGCGCGGCCTTCAGCTGCCGGTTCTGCTCGTTGATGGGGCTGGTGCCGCCGAAGTGGCGGTAGTGGTGGGCCACCTCTTCGAGGCGCTCGTCGGGGATGCCGCGACCGCTCGTGACGTTGCGCAGGAACGGGATGACGTCGTCCTGGCCCTCTGGGCCGCCGAACCCGGCGAGCAGGATCGCGTCGTACGCGACGGGCTCGGTGACGTGTTCGGGCCCGCCCTGGGCGGCCGGGGTCGCGCCGGGCACGATCGCGCCGACGGCGCAGGGGGCGGATGCCGCGGGCGCGGGCTTGCGTCCGCGGTGCGCGGTGCCCGTGGCATCCGCGCCCTGTCGGTCGGCACCGCTGGAGCCGAGGTTCACCGCCGCCATTACTGCAGCACCTCGACGAGCTCGGCGGTCGAGATGCGTCGGCCGGTGTAGAACGGCAGCTCGTCGCGCACGTGGCGGCGGGCGTCGGTGGCGCGCAGGTCGCGCATCATGTCGACGAGGTCGGTGAGCTCGTCGGCCTCCATCGGGAGGAGCCACTCGTAGTCGCCGAGGGCGAACGCCGAGACCGTGTTCGCGACCACGCCGCGGAACGAGGCGCCCTTGCGCCCGTGCTCGGCGAGCATGCGGCCGCGCTCGCCCGGGTCGAGCAGGTACCACTCGTAGCTGCGCACGAACGGGTAGACGGTGAGCCAGTCCTTCGGCTCGACGCCGCGGAGGAACCCGGGCACGTGCGCCTTGTTGAACTCGGCGTCGCGGTGCACGCCCATGGCGTTCCACGTGGGCAGCAGGGCGCGCAGCAGCCGCGACCGGCGGAGCTCGCGCAGCGCCCACTGCAGCCCCTCGGCGGTGTCGCCGTGCAGCCACAGCATGACGTCGGCGTCGGCGCGGAGGCCCGACACGTCGTAGATGCCGCGCAGGGTGACCCCCTCGTCTTCGACGAGGTCGATCATGCCGTCGAGTTCGTCGACGAACCTGGGCACGTCGTGGCCGTCGAGATCGTCTGGGCGGGCGGGATCGCGGCGGAGCACTGCGAACACCGTGTAGCCCTCAGGAGACTGCTCGGCGTCGGATTCGGTCTGGAGCGCGTCGGCTGCCGCTTCGGCAGCGGGGGAAGACATGCACCTAGTCTCCCCCTTTCGACGGGATCGGCCAAAAATCGGCGCAGATCCGTCGTGCGGGTGGACAATCCGGCGGTCGACGCCTATGGGGCGGGCGGACCGACGAGCAGCGCGGTGGAGTGCTCGAGGTGCTCGCGGATCGCGTCGGGCCCGCGCGACTGCACTTCGTCGACGAGGGCGCGGTGCTCCGCGACCAGCTCCTCGAGCGTGTAGTGCGGGCTCACGCGGAGCAGGAACAGCAGCATCTCGCCGCCGATCGCCCGATGGGCCTCGATGATGCGCGGGCTCCCGGACGCCGCGACGAGCGCACGGTGCAGGGCCAGGTGCTCGCGCTGCGCCTCGAGCCAGTCGGCGGATGCCGCGAGCCGGACGAGCGCGTCGCGTGCGGGTGCGAGCAGGTCGTCGGGCCACCGCGCTCCGTGCCGTTCGCGCGCGATGCGTACCGCCTCGACCTCGAGCGCGGCGCGGACCTGCTGGAGGGCGATGACGGCCTCGCGGTCGAACTCGGCGACCCGCACGCCGCGGTACGGTTCGGCGATCGCGAGCCGTTCGGCCGCGAGCCGCTGGAAGGCGGCGCGCACGGTGTGCCGGGAGGCGCCGAACCGCGCGGCCGCGGCCTCCTCGCGCAGGGGCGCCCCGGCGGGGAGCGCGCCCGTCAGGATCTCGTCGCGCAGGGCGTCGGCGACGCGCTCCACGGCGGTGCCGCCGTGCCGGCCCGCTCGACGTCGTTCAGCCGGCATCGATCACGTGCTCGCGACGGGGTTCAGTCGTCGGAGGAAGCGGCGCGCACGACGAGCCACACGGTGACGCCGACCACCGCCACCGCGCCGATCGCCGCGCCGAGCAGCACGCCCGGCTGCTCGTCGGCCATGCGTCGCAGCCGGGCCTTGACCTGCCGGCCCTTGCGCCTGGCCTGCTTGGGCAGGTTGAGCTTGTCTTCGAGGGCGTTGAGCGTCTCGGCGAAGTCGGCACGGGCGCGCTCGGAGGCGGCGCGGGCCTGCACTCGGGTGAGGTTGCGCTCGCGCTCCTTCTCGGTGCGCTTGGACGGCTGGGCGGCGTCAGCGGTGGTCATAGTCACCGGTTCCCTTCAGCGCGTCGAGGTCGGCCTTCAGGCTCTCGACGGACTCGAGCGGCTGGGAGCCGCGCTTGAAGTTGATGATCGCGATCCACACGAGCACGGCGATGATGAGCACCAGGATGCCGGCGACGGTGAGCGCGGCCGCCCACGGCGGCATGATGAGCGCGAACGCGAAGATCGCCGCCGTGATGAGCGTGAACAGCAGGAACACGGCCACCACCGCCGCGGCCGCGAACAGGCCCGAACCGATGCCGAAGTGCTTGATCTTGTAGGAGATCTCGGCCTTGATCTGATCGATCTCGGCCTTGATGAGCGTGGAGACCGTGTCGGGAAGCTCGCCGATCAGCTGGAACAGCGAGCGGTCGTCGTTCGTGGGGGCTGCCATGGTCGCTCCCGCCTAGGAACCGGACTTCGACGTGCGCGGCTTCGAGGCGGCGCTCTTCGGTGCCGCCTTCTTGGGGGCCGCCTTCTTCGGCGCGGCGGACTCGGCCGCGATGTCGCTCGCGTCGTCGATGGCCGACTCGAGCTTCGCGGCGGTGTCGTCGATGGCGTCGCGCGCGGCATCCGCAGCCTTGGTGACGTTCGACTTCGCCGACCGCGCGGCGGACTTCACATCCTGCCGGGTGGCGCCCGACCCCTTGGTCGCGGTGCCGATGAGGTTCTTGACGCCGTCGAGCACGGTGTCGCTGACGTCGCCGACGCGGGCCATGGCGAAGTCCTTCACCGTGGTCACGCCGCTCTGCACCGTCGGCGTGTTCCACACGCTCTCGGCTGCTTCCTTGATCTGCTCGTAGCGCTGACGGCCGGCACGAGTGCCGAGCACGTAGCCGACCCCGAGTCCGACGACGAAGAGGACCTTGCCCTTCATGTGCACCCCATTCCCCACCGCGCGTGATCGCGACGTCATTCCAGCGTAGACCCCGAGAAGAGTGGCGCAAGGGGTTGCGCTCGAAAGTATGCCGTTCGGGCTATGCGTTCCCGGCCGTCGGGTCGGGGCGCGCGCCGGGGTCGATCCGGGGTGCGACCGCGAGATGCCGGATGCGGGCGGCGGCCTCGATCGCGTGCGGCACGACCGAGGCGAGCCCGGTGCCGGCGACCCACGACCCCGTCACCTCGAGCCCGTCCTCCGCGTCGAGCACCTCCTCGAGCGCGCGCACGCGATCGCGGCGGCCGATGGTCGCCTGGGAGAGGGCGTCGCGCCAGCTCGCACGGCCGACCTCGAGGAGCGCGCCGGCGGGCAGGTCGACCCCGAGCGCGGCGGATGCATCGGCGAGCGCCACCTCGCGGACCTCGTCGTCGCTCAGCCCCGCGAGCGGGTTCGGCTCGCCCGTGCGCCCGTACGACAGTCGCACGACGTGCCGACCGTCGGTGCGCCTCGCCAGCCACGGCCACTTCGCCGTCGAATGCGTGAGCGCCTTCGCCGTGATGCCGGGCGTGTCGGTCGCGACGAGCACGCCCGTGCCGCGCGGGGCGGCGTCGAGCACGGGTGCGTCGAGCAGGAGGATCACGACCTCGACGGATGCCTCGGCCGGGCCCTCCGCGAAATCGTCGGCCCAGCCGTCGAGGGCGCCGGCGAGCAGGGTCCGGGCCGAGACCGCCGGGGCCGCGATGATCGCGAACCGCGCGTCGAGCACGAGATCGTCCTCGTCGTCGCGCGAGACCGTCGCCCGCCAGCCGGCGTCGCCGCCGTCGCCCTCGGCGCGCACGAGCGACGTGACGGGGGCCTGGGTCACCACGTCGGCCCCGAAGCGCTCGAGCTGCGCGAGCAGCGCGTCGACGAGACGGTGCATGCCGCCGTCGAGCCCCTGCACGGCGCTGCCCGCCCTGCGCTCCTCGAGGAGCTGGCCGACGCCGCCCGACAGCGAACCGGTGCGCGTCATGGCCTCGTTGAGGCCGGGGGCGACCACGTCGAGGTCGAGGTCGTCGGGGTTCGTCGAGTAGACGCCCGACGAGATCGGCGCGACGAGCCGGTCGAGCACGAGGTCGCCCATGCGGTCGCGCACGAGCTTGCCGAGGCTGTGCGCGCGACCGATGCGGAGGATCGGCTTCAGCCGGTCGAGGTAGGCGCGGGACGCCCCCTTCCAGCCGATGATGCGTCGCACGTCGTCGCCGAGGGGGTTGGCCGGGATGCCGAGCATGCCCGTGCGCGGCAACGGCGCGGCGTCGACGGGCGAGCCGTCGCGACCGGAGCGCCCGGCCGGCCAGACGAGCCACGCCCCGGAGGGGTCCGGCTGCTCGATCGCGTCGGCGAGGCCGAGGCCGTCGAGCAGTTCGGCGACCGTTCCGCCGCGGGTCGCGAAGGACTCGGCGCCCGAATCGAGGGTCAGTCCGCCGAGCGTCACGCGGCCGACGCAGCCGCCGGGCGCCTCGCGGCTCTCGAGCACGGTGACGGCGAGGCCGATCTTCGCGCACTCGAGCGCAGCGACGAGCCCCGCCACTCCCCCGCCGACGACGACCACGTCGGTCGTGGTGGCTGCCCGATTCGGAGATGTCGCCGACGCGCCGTCTGCGGCATCCCGCCCACCGGCGTGTCGGGCCGAATCTCCGAATCCGGCAGACTCGGTCCCGCCCGGCGCGGCCGCGACCCCCTCGCTCATGCGCCCGCCTCGTGCACGAGCTCGACAACGCGCGTGAGCACGGCGGGGTCGGTCTCGGGGGGTACGCCGTGGCCGAGGTTGAACACGTGCGCGGGGGCGGCCCGCCCCCGCCGCAGCACGTCGCGCACCGCGGCCTCGAGCACGGGCCACGGCGCGGCCAGCAGCGCCGGATCGAGGTTTCCCTGCAGCGGGACGCCGTCGCCGATGCGCGCCGCCGCGACATCCAGCGGCACCCGGTAGTCGACGCCGACCGCGTCGACGCCGATGGCGTGCATCGCGCCGAGCAGCTCGCCCGTGCCGACCCCGAAGTGCACGACCGGCACCGCACGCGTCACGGCCGCGCCCGCGGCATCCGTCGTCTCGTACTCGAGTCCGTGCACGTGGCTCAGCGCCGTCGCCGAGGCGGGCGCGACGTGGGTCTCGTAGTCGGCGAGCGACAGCGCCCCCGCCCACGAGTCGAAGAGCTGGGCGGCGGATGCCCCGGCCAGCACCTGCGTGCGCAGGAAGCGGCCCGTGAGCTCGGCCGTCCACTCCATGAGCGCGCGCCACGCGCCCGGGTCGGCGTGCATGAGGGTGCGCGCGGCCAGGTGGTCCTTCGAGGGGCCGCCCTCGGCGAGGTACGCGGCGAGGGTGAACGGCGCGCCCGCGAAACCGATCAGGGGGGTTGCGGTGCCGCTGCCGTTGTCGGTGCGGTTCAGCTCGGCGATCGTGCGCTGCACGGCCTCGGTGATAGGGGCGGATGCCTCGTCGAGCCGCGCGGGGTCGATCGCCGTGAGCTCGGCCACGCCCGCGGCATCCGCATACCCGCGGCCGAACACGGGCCCGCGACCCGGCTGGATCTCGACGTCGACGCCGACGAGCTTCAACGGCACGACGATGTCGCTGAAGAAGATGCCGGCGTCGACCTTGTGGCGACGCACGGGCTGCAACGTGATCTCGCTCGCCATCGCCGGGTCGAGGCAGGCGTCGAGCATGCGCGTTCCGACCCGCAGGTCGCGGTACTCGGGCAGCGAGCGGCCCGCCTGCCGCATGAACCACACGGGCGCGGTGTCGGCGCGCTCGCCCCGGTATGCGCGCACGAGACGCGAGTCGCCGGTGAGGCCTGCGGAGAGGGGATGCAGCGGAGAGAGGATCACGCGTGCCATTGTCCCGTATCGGCCTGAACGAACGGTCGGCGCCCGCCCCTGCGGTGACGCTGCGCGGCGCAACGGGTGCGTGGCGGGTGCGCAACGGGTGCGCGGCGACCGCGCACGGCGACGCCTTCCTGGCCGCACCCCCCGAAATGGGGCGGGGAAAGCGCAATCTGGCCGGTCAGCGGCTTGTTAGCGTTGAATCGTTCCGACGTCCGGCGAACCCGCTCACCCGAACCCCGCCGGCCCGACGAGCACGCCCGACCCAGGACGCCCAGCGTCCGGCCCCCGCCCAGAGGGTGTTCGCCCGTGCCCCGCGCCCGCGTGATCAGCGTCGACCCGCCCGCCGGGACGGCACGCCCTCAGAACGCGACCCCGGCTCCGCCGCGCCCGCGTTCGCGACCAGAAGGAACCCGATGATCAAGAAGACGATCGCGATGGGCGGTGTCGCCTGCCTCGCGCTGGGACTCGCCGGCTTCGCCGTCGCCGCGCCCGCCCAGGCCGCGCCCCTCGACCAGTGGTCGTTCGGCGAGACCCGCGCCACCGGACACTACGAGCGCACGGCCGACGGCCTGCACATCTGGACCGAGGGCACCACGTCGACCGACAAGGTCGCCGGGTACCTCGGCGTCGACCTGCCGCTCGACGAGGCCCTGACGGGCGGCGTCGAGTACACGGCGACCACCGGCATCGCGCCCGGCGCCCAGTTCGTCGTCGACATCGACGACGACGGCACGCCCGACGGCATCCTCGTCGGCGAGGCCGTCTACGGCGAGAACTGGTGGCTCACCGGCAGCTCGAGCGCGGCCTTCAAGGCGCTCGACCCCTCGGGCCCGGCGAACGGCGGCAACGGCAGCGAGTGGTTCGGCACCCTCGCCGAGTGGTCGGCGGCGGCACCCGCCGCGCACATCGTCAAGGTCGGCTTCAGCCTCGGCTCGGGCGTCAAGGGCGACGGCGTCGTGCACGCGGTCGTCGCGGGCGAGCACCGCTACACGTTCGACGGCTTCGCCGGCGCCTCCTGCGACGCCCCGACCGCACTTGCACCCGTCACCGACCAGGCGCTCGGCGCCTGGGTCGTCAAGGACGGCGTCACCCCGACCTGGCAGTCCGGGTCGATGACGCTCACCTCGACGGCCGGCGCATCCGCCTGGGCCCGCCTCACGCTCCCCGCGGGCACCCGCCTCGCCGACCTCGAGCGACTCTCCGCGAACGGCACCACCTCGGGCGTCTACTGGGGCGGCATCATCCTCGAGGGCGGCGAGCTCACGGCCCAGCTGCACTACGACGACGACGGACGCTTCTGGACCTCCCAGCGCGGCATCCTCCGCGACTCGTCGATCAAGGGCGGCTACTACGAGACCCGCGACCTCGCGGCGGACCTCCAGTCCAACCCGATCGTCGAGACCCTCAAGGTGTACGTGAACGCGGGCCCCAACTCGATCAAGCTGACCAGTGTCGACTACGGATGCTCGACGCAGCCGTTCACCAAGCAGGTGGGCCCGGCGCCGGTCATCGCCAAGGTGCTGGAGGACGGCAAGATCGTCGCGGGCAAGCAGACCTTCACGGTCGAGCTGCAGGACGACAACATCAGCTACACCTACATCGAGTTGAACCGCGGCGGCACGTGGCTGACCGACAACACCAAGGCGGCCGGTTCGAGCAACAGCGGCCTGAAGCCCAAGCTCGTGATCGACACCGCCGCGTACGCCGACGGCGCCTACGCGCTGAAGATCAACGCCATCGACAAGGACGGCCTCTCGGCCAACCGCGTCGTGCCGTTCGTCATCGACAACACCAAGCCCGTCGTCACGATCGACGCCCCCGGTGCCGGCGCGTTCGTCAAGGGCACCGTGCCGGTGAAGGTCACGCTCGACGACGCGCACCTGCAGAGCTACAACCTGCGCATCGACTCGGCGGGTCTCACGTACGCGTACCAGGCGACCAACGGCGCCCAGCCCGAGTTCAGCCTGAACACGAAGACCCTCGCCGACGGCGTGCACACGCTGCTCGCCACCGCGACCGACAAGGCCGGCAACAAGACCGAGACGAAGACGAAGATCACGGTCGACAACACCCGGCCGACGCTCGACGTCACCAGCCCCGCCGAGGGCGCGGTGTTCGAGACCAGCACCGGCGTGCAGGTCGACGTCGAGGCATCCGACGCCAGCGGCTTCAACGCCGTCGTGGTCAACCTGTACAAGGACGGCACCCTCCTGAAGTCGCTCGGCACGCAGGCGACCGCCGGTGCCGCGGCCTGGGCCGGCGCCTGGACCCTCCCGGCGAGCCTCGCCGACGGCACCTACACCCTGCGGGTCGGCCTCAACGACCTGGCCGGCAACAACCGCACCGTCAACCGCTCGATCGTGATCGACTCGACGGTCGCCGCGGGCGAGACCGGTGACGGCACGGAAGAGCCCGGCGACGGCACCGAAGAGCCCGGCGACGGCACCGAAGAGACCGGCGACGGCACGGAGGAGACCGAGACCGAGCAGCCCGGCACCGAGGAGCCTTCGACGGCGCTGCCCTCGCTCGCGATCGACGTGCACGAGATCGTCCGCGGCGGCACCGTGAACGTGACCGGCGCGGACTTCCCGGCCGGCACCTCGGTCGAGTTCGAACTGCACTCGACCCCGGTCGCGCTCGGTGCGGTCGCCGCAGACGAGAACGGCGCCGTCGCCTTCGCGGCGGTCGTGCCGACGTCGACGCCCGAGGGCGCGCACCACGTGGTGGCGCTGCTCCCCGACGGCAGCACGGTCGAGGTCCCGATCACGGTGACGGCGGCGGATGCCGCGGCCGCACCGGCCGACGACGCGTCCGCCACGGCGGCGACCGACGCCACCACGGCCGGTCTCGCCGACACGGGCTTCGACGGCACCGTGCCCGGACTCGTCGCCGTCGCGGCGATGCTGCTCGGCGGCGCCGCCATGGCGATCATGTCGCTCCGTCGTCGCGCCGCCGGCGCGCGCGGCTGACCCGGCGCACGCTCGACTCGAACGGGCCCGTCACCTCGCGGTGGCGGGCCCGTTCCCGTGTCCGTGCCCGCCGACGGCCGCCCACCGCTCCCGAGATCCGCGCTTGTCGGCGACCGCGCCGAGGGTCTAAGGTCAGTGTCGTCGTGCGCCCCCCTCGCACGACGACGCGCCGAAGGCGGCGTGCCTCCGTCCCCCCGGAGAAAAGACGACGTGTCCTGGTTCGTGTGTCCCCCTCTGTCCCCCTCGCCGATGTCCGACCGTGCGAGTCGTGGCTCCGATGCCGCGCGCCCGCACTCGTTCGAAGCAGGGTTGTCCGAGCCGGGCATCCCGTCGTCCGCCGTTCGCCGAGTCGCCGACGGAGCCCGGCGATGAGCGCCGACGCACGGCACCGCACGGTCCTCACCGTGCTCGTGGCCGTCGCGGCCACCCTCGTGGTGGCGGCGCTCATCGCCGGGTCCCCCGTCATCCACGGTCTCGTCTCCCGGCTCCCGGCGGTGCCGGCCGAGGGGCTGGCCTCGCTCGTCGCCGTGGCCTGCCTCGTGGGCGCCGCGGTCTCGGCGATCGCGCTGCTCGTGCGCGACGCACGTGTCCGCGCCCGCCGCACCGCGCTCGCGCGCCGGCATCCGGAGGGGCTCGCGTGCGCGATCCGCGTCGGCCCGCTCGCCCAGCGCATGAACGAGCTCCGGCTCGACAACGCCTCGCCGATCCGCATCAGTCGTCGCTACAGCATCGTCGCCGACGAGTCCGGCATCGCCTTCTGGGACGGCGGGCGCCGCCCCCGCATGGTCGACTCGTACCCGTGGCGCGAGGTCCGCAACATCCGCGCCGATGCGACCGTCGCCGGCACCGGGGTGCTCTCGGTGCTGGTGCTCCGGGTGCGCCGCCACAAGAACAGCGTCGAGCTGCCGGTCGTCCTGGCCTCGGGCCGCCCGGGTCGATTCGCGCTCTCGGATGCCGCGTTCTTCGCCGTCGTGCGCGAATGGAAGGCGAAGCACCGCACCGCCCTCGCGGCCGAGGGCCTCGAGGTGCCGCCGCTGACTGCGCCCATCCCCGTCATCACCGCGGCGATGGCCCGTGAAGACGCCGAAGCCCGCGCCCTCGCCGCCGCACGGAGGTAGCACTTCGGCGCACCGTGACACGGTGCACAGGCCCCCGGGCGGGAGCCCGCTCGACGGCGGGTAGAATCTCTCCGTGCTCATCTGCTTCTCCGCGAGTCACAAGAACGCCGGGTTCGACATGCTCGAGCGTCTTTCGGCGAACGCGAATCAGGCGGCACCGCGCATTCTCGAGGGCCACGACGCCGTGAAGGGCGCGGTCGTCGTCGCCACCTGCAACCGCTTCGAGGCGTACCTCGACCTCGACGCCCCCGACGGCTCGTCCCCGGTCGAGGTCGTGCACGAGGCGGTGCGCGCGGTCGGCTCCGTCGCCGACCTCGATGCCGCCGAACTGCGGCAGACCTTCGGCTTCGTGCACGGCAACGCCGTCGCCGGGCATCTCTTCTCGGTGGCATCCGGCCTCGAGTCCGTGGTCGTCGGCGAGGGCGAGATCGCCGGACAGGTCAAGCGCTCGCTCGAACTCGCCCGCGCCGAGGGCACCACCACACCCGAACTCGAACGCCTCTTCCAGCGGGCCTCCCAGACCTCACGCCGCGTCAAGAACGAGACCGAACTCGGCGGCGAGGGGCGCTCCCTCGTGCGGCTCGCCCTCGACCTGGCCGAGAGCCGCGTCACCGACTGGGCGCAGACGCGCACCCTCCTCGTCGGCACGGGGCGCTTCGCCGGCGCCTCCCTCGCCGCGCTCCGCGACCGGGGCGTGACCGACGTCGTCGTGTACTCGCCCTCGGGCCGCGGCACGAAGTTCGCCGCGAACCACGGCATCGAACCCGTGTCCGCGGCGGCCTACGCATCGGTGGCCGCATCCGTCGACCTCATCGTCACCTGCACCACGGCCGACCGGCAGGTCGTCGACCGCGACCTCCTGCGCGCGGGCCGAGCGGCGCAAGCCGAGGCATCCGCGCTCCCCGTCATCGGCGACGCCGAACCGCTCCTGCACGCCGACCGCCGCCAACTGGTCGTCGACCTCGGCCTGCCCCGCAACGTCGCGCCCGACGTCGTCGAGGTGCCCGGGGTCGAGCTGCTCGACCTCGAGACGATCAAGATCCACGCGCCGCTCGAGGAGTTCGCCGCCACCGACGCCGCCCGCTCGATCGTGCTGCACGACGCCCGCGCCTTCGGCGAGTCCGGCGAGGAGCAGCGCCTCGCGCCGGCGGTCGTCGCCCTGCGCAAGCACGTCTTCGACATCCTCGACGCCGAGATCGAACGCGCGGCCTCGCGCGGCGACGACGACGGCCGCACCGAGGCTGCGCTGCGCCACATGGCCGGCGTCCTCCTGCACACCCCGATGGTGCGCTCGCGCGAGCTCGCCCGATCGGGCGACCAGCGCGCGTGGATCGACGGCCTCGACGCGCTCTTCGGCATCGCTCCGGCGGCAGCGGCGCAGACCGGCGCCGATCGCGGCGCGGCATCCGCCCCGGCGGACCCCGCGGCGACCTCGGCGGCCCAGCACACGCGTTCGGCCGGCTGACGCCCGCGCGCCTTCACCGCATCGGCGTCGGCGCGCCGCGGTAACGTCGGAGCATGACCGCCGCGACGCCCAGCTTCGACGGGCCTCCGCAGCTCGCCCTGCCCTTCGACCTCGACGACCCGCGCTTCGAACCCATCGAGACCGCGCGCCTCGTCCTGCGCCCGCTCGAAGCCTCCGACGCCCGCGATGTGTGGGAGTACCAGCGGCTTCCCGAGGTGCTGCGCTACATCCCGTGGCCCGAGCGCTCACCCGCCGAGGGGCGCGCCCACACCGAGAAGCGCGCCGGCCTCCGGCGCCTCGAGAGCGACGAGGACGCGGTCTTCTTCGCGATGGAGCTCGTCGGCGAGCCGCGCGTCCGCGAACCGCGCATCGTCGAGATGGAGCACGAGCGGGCGGATGCCGCGGGCTGGCGCGTCATCGGCGACGTGATGCTTCGCGCCGACCGCGTCGAGCACGGGCAGCTCGAGATCGGTTGGGTCGTGCACCCCGACTTCCAGGGGCGCGGGCTCGCACGCGAGGGGGCCGACGCGATCATGCGGCTGGCGTTCGACACGCTTCGCGCGCACCGCGTGCACGCGCTGCTCGACGCCCGCAACGCGGCATCCGCTGCGCTGTGCGAACGCCTGGGCATGCGGCGCGAGGCGACCATCCTCGAAGAGGAGTACAACGACGGCGAGTGGCAGGACACCGCGATGTACGGCATCCTACGGCGTGAATGGGCCGGCCGCCCGGCGGTCGAGTAGCGCAACGCCGGGCGGGGAGCGAAGCGTCGGTCGAGGAGCGAAGCATCTCGAGACCTGCACCCTCCGGTGGTCGAGGAGCGCAGCGTCTCGAGACCTGCACGAGGGGTCTCGAGACGGCGCTGGCGCGCCTCCTCGACCGGCGAGGTCTCGAGACGGCGCTGGCGCGCCTCCTCGACCGGCGAGGTCTCGAGACGGCGCTGGCGCGCCTCCTCGACCGGCGGACCGGCGCGGGGTCAGGCTCCGACGAGACGCGCGCCGAGGTACGCCTGCAGCTCGCTGAGCGGCACGCGCTCCTGCGCCATGCTGTCGCGCTCGCGCACGGTCACGGCGTCGTCGTCGAGCGAGTCGAAGTCGACCGTGATGCAGAACGGGGTGCCGATCTCGTCTTGACGGCGGTAGCGTCGGCCGATCGCGCCGGCGTCGTCGAAGTCGACGTTCCAGTTCTTGCGCAGGTTCGCGGCGACCTCGCGGGCGAGCGGCGAGAGCTTCTCGTTGCGCGACAGCGGCAGCACGGCGACCTTGACGGGGGCGAGACGCGGGTCGAGGCGCAGCACCGTGCGGCTGTCGACGCCGCCCTTCGCGTTGGGCACCTCTTCGACGTGGTACGCGTCGACGAGGAACGCCATGAGCGAGCGGGTGAGGCCCGCGGCGGGCTCGATGACGTACGGGGTCCAGCGCTCGTTCTTCTGCTGGTCGAAGAACGACAGGTCTTTGCCGGAGTGCTTCGTGTGCGTCGACAGGTCGAAGTCGGTGCGGTTCGCGACGCCCTCGAGCTCGCCCCAGTCGCCGCCGGTGAAGCCGAAGCGGTACTCGATGTCGACGGTGCGCTTGGAGTAGTGCGACAGCTTCTCGGGCAGGTGCTCGAAGCGGCGGAGGTTCTCGGGGTCGATGCCGAGGTCGACGTACCAGTTCCAGCGCTGGTCGAGCCAGTACTCGAACCACTGCTCGTCGGTGCCGGGCTCGACGAAGAACTCCATCTCCATCTGCTCGAACTCGCGCGTGCGGAAGATGAAGTTGCCCGGCGTGATCTCGTTGCGGAAGCTCTTGCCGATCTGGCCGATGCCGAACGGCGGCTTCATGCGCGACGCCTGCAGCACGTTGGCGAAGTTGACGAAGATGCCCTGGGCGGTCTCGGGTCGCAGGTAGTGCAGGCCCGACTCGTCGTCGACGACGCCGAGGTAGGTCTTCAGCAGGCCCGAGAAGGCGCGCGGCTCGGTCCACTGGCCGCGGGTGCCGCAGTTGGCGCAGACGATGTCGGCGAGCCCGTTCTCGGGGGCGCGGCCCTTCTTCGCCTCGTAGGCCTCGATGAGGTGGTCTTCGCGGTAGCGCTTGTGGCAGCTGAGGCACTCGATGAGCGGGTCGCTGAAGACCTCGACGTGGCCGGATGCCTCCCACACGGCCTTCGGCAGGATGACGCTCGAGTCGAGGCCGACGACGTCGTCGCGGCCCTGCACCATGTAGCGCCACCACTGGCGCTTGATGTTCTCCTTCAGCTCGACGCCGAGGGGGCCGTAGTCCCACGCGGACCGGGACCCGCCGTAGATCTCGCCGGCCTGGAACACGAAGCCCCGGTGCTGAGCGAGGGCGATGACGGAATCGAGACGGCTGGCGGCGGCCACGGTGGCTCCAATGGTCGAGGGATTCGGGCTGATCGGCCCGGAAGAAACGGTGCCACCATCCTACGTTGAGCCCCGCGCCGGCGGTTCACCGGGACATCCGCCCGGGTCCGTCGCTCCGAGGGCGGCGACGACTCTGCCGGTACGCTGTGCTCATCGGCGGACGGGGGGACGGATGCCCGATGCAGTGCTCGATCTCGTGATCGTCGAGGGCCCCGTGCTCATCACGGTCTACGTGATCGCGGGCGTGCTGTTCGCGTATCTGCTCTGCCGCGAGGCATCCGTGCGCTGGGCGCTCACCGCCCTGGTCGTGATGTTCGTCGGGGGCATGGTCGGCGGCGCCGTGCTCTGGGCCTCGGTGCACGTGCTCGACCTCTTCGGCGGTCCGGTGTCGGATGCCGCGTGGCTGTGGGTCCCCGGCGCGTTCGCCGCCTGCACGCTCGCCGTCTGGAACCTGTGGCGCTCGCGCTGGTGGCGCAAGGTCATCGCCCTGCTCTCGATCCCCGTGTTCGCGGCGACCGCGATGCTCGGCATCAACGCCGACTACGCGCTCGACCGCACGCTCGGCGACCTCCTCGACATCTCGACGGCGGCGCCGCTCGACATCCGGGACCCCGGGGTCGATCCGCCGCCCGCCGACCCCGCCGAACCGCTGTACACGACCTGGACGGCCCCGCCGGGCATGCCGACGCACGGCGAGGTGGGCTATCCGGTGCCCGCGGTGCCGAACACGATCTCGGGATTCCCGGCCAGGCGGGCGGAGCTGTACCTGCCGCCCGCCGCGCTCGTCGAGGATCCGCCCCGCCTCCCGCTCGTGATCATGATGATGGGCCAGCCCGGGTCGCCCGACGCGACCTTCATCGCGGAGGCGCTCGACGACCTCGCCGCCGAGCACGACGGGCTCGCGCCCATCGCGCTCGTGATCGACCAGCTCGGCGACCCGACCGTGGACCCGCTGTGCCTGGACACCGAGCTGGGCCAGGTCGAGACGTACGTCATGCAGGACGTGCTCCCGTGGGCGCGGCTGCACCTGAACGTGCTGCAGGGGCCGACGTTCACGACCGTGGCCGGTTACTCGAACGGCGGCGGATGCGCGGCGTACTTCGGTGCGAAGTACCCCGAGTCGTTCGGCAACATCGTCGCGGTCGCACCGACCGAGTACGCGGGGGTCGAGCGGTCGAGCGAGGTGCTGGCCGACGTGTTCGGCGGCGATCAGGCCGCTTACGACGAGGTCAAGCCCGTGACCATCATGGAGGCGAAGGCGCCCTACCCCGACAGTGCCGCGATCTTCGCGGTGGGCGAGCGCGACCGCGCCTTCCAGCCCGGGACGCACCGGCTCGCGGACGCGGCGACGGCCGCGGGCATGGATGCCGCCTACGTCGAGGTGCCCGACGCGGGCCACGACGCGGCAGCCCTGACGGGCGGGCTCGAGGAGGGCTTCGCGCTGCTCACCACCAGGATGGGGCTCGCCCCGCCCGAGGGCGACCCGCCGGCCGAGGGCGAGGCGCCCGCCGAGGGCGACCCGCCGGCCGAGGGCACGCCCGCGCCCGAGGATTGACGACGCACGACGGACCACGTCCACCGCACGCCAGAGGAGTGGCAATGGCTGAGCACACGACCCGCACCGACATGAAGGCCTCCGGCCCGCCCGGCGACGTCGAGCCCAAGGGCCGCCTGCGATCGACGGGCGAGCTCCTGGGTTCGTTCGCCCGGCGCATCCCGTTCAGCATCGCCGTCGCGCTGACGCTCGTCGTCACGGCGGCGGTCACGGGCACGATGTTCGGGCTCGCGAGCGAGGCGACGCTCGAGGCCTGGGCCGCGGGCGTCATCACGACCTTCGACGGCGGGCAGTGGTGGACCGTCTTCACGGCGCTCGTGATCCCGCAGGACCCGTTCCAGCTCGTCTTCGGCGTCATCGCGGCGCTCCTGCTCCTCGGCGTCGCCGAGCGGCGCATGGGCACCTGGCGCGCGATCGTCGCGTTCGCCGTGACGGGCGCGATCGGCGTCGCGCTCGGCACGTGGCTGCAGTGGTTCGGCGCAGAGGTCGGCGAGTGGTGGGCCACCGGCACCTCCGCCGACCTCACCCTCGACCCCCTCACGGGCGTCGTCGGCGCGCTGATCGCCTCGACGTCGTTCATGGGGGCGCTGTGGCGCCGCCGTATCCGGCTGGTGACGCTCGCCGCGATCCTCACGTTCGTGCTCTACGACGGGGACTCCTCGAACGCGTACCGGCTCATCGCGGCCGTCGCCGGCTACCTGCTGGGCGCGCTGCTCGCGGGCGACGCCTCGAAGCTCTCGGTGCGGCGCAGCTCGCACGCCGAGACCCGCACGCTCGTCGCGGCCACGATCGCGGTGACCGCGGTCGGTCCGGTGGTGGCACTGGTGAACCGGTCGGAGCTCACGCCGTTCGCGTTCGGTTCGTACCTCTTCGCCGAGGATCCGGTGTCGCTCGACGAGCTCGTGGCGCGCTGCGGCGACACGGCGGCATCCCTCGGCGACGACTGCCTGCGCGAGCTCGCGATCCTCACCTCCCAGGGCTTCGGGATGCTGCTGCTCTCGTTCGTGCCGGTCGCACTGCTCCTGCTCGCCTCGTGGGGCCTGCACCGCGGGCGCCGGTTCGCGCGCTGGCTCGGGATCGTCGTCAACGTCGCGATCCTGCTCTTCGCGCGCACCTCGCTCGACGTGACCGTGACGACGGGCGACCTCGACGACGGCACCTGGACGGTGTTCGATCTCGGCGAGCTCGTCGTGTGGGCGCTGGCCGCGCTGGCGCTGCCCATCGGGATCCTCGTGATGCTCTTCGTGACGCGACGCCACTTCCGGATCCGGTCCCCCCGACGGGCGTACCGGCGCTTCGTCGCCGTCGTCGCGGCGACCTTCGTCGTGCTCGCCGGGGTCTACTTCGTCGTGGGCCTCGTGACGATCGAGGAGTTCTGGCCGTCCGCGACCCCCGCCGATCTCGCCGTCGACACGCTCAAGCGCTTCGTGCCGCCGCATCTGCTCGCGGTCGTCGACCCGATCGTCGTGCCCGGCCACGACCTGACGAGCGTGCTCTGGCAGGGCGTCGGAGTCGTGTTCTGGATCGTCTTCATCGTCGCGAGCGTGCACCTCATGACGCGTACCGAGGTCGGCGCGGGGGCGGATGCCGCGCATCTGCGCGAGCTGCTCCGCCGCAACGGCGGCGGCACGCTCGGCTTCATGTCGACGTGGCCCGGCAACGTCATCTGGACCTCGTCCGAGGTCGAGGCCGCCGTCGCGTACCGGGTGATCAACGGCATCGCGATCACCCTGTCCGACCCGATCTGCCGCGACGAGGACGCCGGCCGGGTCATCCGCGAGTTCACCGCCTTCTGCGACCGCAACAGCTGGGTGCCCGTCTTCTACAGCGTGCACCCGCAGTATCTGCCGGTGTTCGAGGAGCTCGGCTGGCAGCACATGTCGGTCGGCGAGGAGACGGTCGTGCGCACGACCGGCCTCGAGCTCACGGGAAAGCCGTGGCAGAAGGTGCGGCAGGCGCTGAACCGCGGCGTCAAGGAGGGCATGACCACGGTCTGGGCGAGCTGGAGCGAGCTGCCGCGTGCGACCGTCGCCGAGATCACCGCGATCTCGGAGGAGTGGGTCGCCGAGAAGGAGATGCCCGAGATGGGCTTCACGCTCGGCGGCATGGAGGAGCTGAAGGACCCCGACGTGCGCCTCATGCTCGCGGTCGCGCCCGACGGGCGGCTGCAGGCGGTGACGAGCTGGCTGCCGGTGTACCGCGACGGGGCCGTCATCGGCTGGACGATCGACTTCATGCGCCGCGCCGACGGGAGCATGAACGGCATCATGGAGTTCCTCATCGCGTCGGCCGCGCTGCACATGAAGGACGAGGGCGCCGAGGTGCTGAGCCTCTCGGGCGCCCCGTTGGCGACGAAGCCGGTCGTGGCCGGCGAGCAGCCGCCGGAGCCGACGGCGATGTCGCGCCTGCTCGAGTTCCTCGGCCGCACGCTCGAGCCGGCCTACGGGTTCACCTCGCTGTTCCGCTTCAAGGCGAAGTTCAACCCCGACTACGTCACGATCTCGATGGCGTACCCCGATCCGCTGGCGCTGCCGGCGATCGGGCTCGCGATCGGCAGGGCCTACCTGCCCGAGGTGTCGCCGAAGGAGGCCGTCGCGCTCGTGCGGACCCTGAGCGGCTGACGCCCGGGGCGAGCGGATGCCGCGGGTGCGGCGCTACTCGGACGCGGCGAGCGAGTCGCGGCCGATCTCCTCGATGGAGCGGCGACCCGCGAGCGCCATCGTGAGGTCGAGTTCCGCGATGTGGTTGCGCACGACCTCGCGCACGCCCTCGGCGCCCGCGACCGCGAGGCCGTAGGCGTAGGGGCGTCCGATGCCGACGGCGGAGGCGCCGAGCGCGAGCGCCTTGAACGCGTCGGCCCCGCCGCGGACCCCGCTGTCGAGCACGACCGGCACGCGTCCGCCGACGCGTTCCAGCACGGCGGGCAGCGCCTCGAGCGAGGCGACGGAGCCGTCGATCTGCCGGCCGCCGTGGTTGGAGACGACGATGCCGTCGACGCCCGCGTCGAGCGCCCGCGCGGCATCCGACGGATGCATGACCCCCTTCAGCAGGATCGGCAGGCCCGTCCATTCGCGCAGGTTGCCGAGGTCGTCCCAGGTGAGGCCCGGGTCGGCGAAGACGTCGAGGAACGTCTCGATCGCCGCGCGCGGCAACGGCGACCTGAGCGCCTCGCGGATGCCGCCGTCGACGAGCGGGCTGCGGGCTCCGGCGCGGGCGATCGACAGGGCGGAGACGAGCAGGGTGGGCGTGATCCTGGGGCGGGACCCGGCGCCGGCGGCTCCGGGCGCCGCGCCCGACGCCGCCACCCGGTCTCGCACGAGATCGGCGAAGACCGGGTCGCTCGTGTACTGGGCGATGCCCTGCCCGCGGCTGAACGGGAGGAACGCGGCGTCCAGGTCGCGGGCGCGCCAGCCGAGCAGGTGCGTGTCGAGCGTGACGACGATCGCCTCGCAGCCGCACGCCTCGGCGCGACGCACGAACGACTCGTTGAGCTCGTCGTACGAACTCCAGTAGAGCTGGAACCACCGGGACGCGTCGCCCATCTCGGCGGTCACCTCCTCCATCGAGCGCGACGCCTGGTTCGACAGCACGTAGGGCACGTCGAGCGCGGCCGCCGCCCGGCCGACGGCCGTGTCGGCGTCGGGGTGCGCGAGCTCGGCGACGCCGATGGGCGCGAGCAGGAACGGCGTCGACCGACGACGGCCGAGCAGCTCGATCGAGAGGTCGCGGTGCGAGACATCCCGCAGCACCCGCGGCCAGATGCGCCACCGGTCGAAGGCGGCGCGGTTCGCCGCCATCGTCGACTCGGACCCGGCGCCGCCGGCGAGGTAGGCGAACGCCTCGGCGGTCGTGGCCTTGCGCGCAGCCCGTTCGAGCGCGGCCGGGTCCACCGGCACGGCGGGTTTCGACCCGCTCAGCCCGGCGCGGTAGACCTCGGACTGCACGGCCCGGCCGATTCCCCGACCATCTGCATCGCTCACGCTTCCCCCTCGCGCTCCGGCTCCCTCGCGGTTCACGCCAGCGTATCCGCCCCGGCCGCGGCGGGAACAGGCCGCTGCGACGGCGGGGTCCTATGGTTGAACGGATGCCGCTGCCAGACCTCCTCGTCTCCGCGATCGCGCTCGTGCGCGACCGCCGCGTGCTCATGGTGACGGCGCGGGGTCGGGACGTGCACTACATGCCGGGCGGCAAGATCGATCCCGGCGAGACGGCCGCGCAGGCCGCCGCGCGCGAGGCGTTCGAGGAGATCGCCCTCGACCTGGATCCCGACGACCTCGTCGAGCTCTTCGAGGTCGTGACCCAGGCGCACGGCGAACCCGACGGCCGACTCGTGCGCATGCGCGTCTTCAGGGCCGAGACGGATGCCTCGCCCTCGGCCTCCGCCGAGGTCGGCGCACTGCACTGGGTGACCACGGCCGACCTGGACCGGTGCCCGCCCGCGGGCGCCGAGGTGCTGCGGCGGCTCGCGGCATCCGGAACCATCGACTGATGTCCGGGGGCGTCGGGTCGGGCCAGGACCTCGGGTCCGACGATCGGGCGATGCCCGGTTCGGTCGAGGGCCGGCCGAAGCGCCCAGGCGTGCTGAAGCTGATCGCGTGGACTCTCCTCGACGAGCTCTACGCCGGCTGGCGCCAGCTCGCGCTGCTCGGCGGCACCCGACGACCGGCCGCGTGGCGCGAGGGCGACGACGCGCTGCCCGAGGTCGTGCTGCTGCCCGGGGTCTACGAGCACTGGACGTTCCTCCGCCCGCTCGGCAACGCGCTGAACGCCGCCGGCCACCGCGTGCGCGTGGTGCGCGGACTTGGCACCAACCGGATCCCGATCGCCGAGACCGCCCACCGCACGGCGGCGGCCATCGCGGCAGCCCCAGCGCCGGCGGCCGGGCGCGTGATCGTGGCGCACAGCAAGGGCGGACTCGTGGGAAAGCACGTGCTCATGGATCAGGAGGCCGCGGCGCAGGCGTCGAGCAGCGACGCGGCTGCCGGCCCGGGCGCCGACGCGGATGCCGACGCGGATGCCGACGCGGCTGCCGTCGGTCCGGCGACCGCCGCCGCCGCGGCCGACGCGGATGCGGCGCGGGTGCTCGGCCTCGTCGCGATCTGCACGCCGTTCGCCGGGTCCCGCTACGCGCGCCTCTTCGTCGACCCGACGATCCGGGCGCTCCGCCCGAGCGACGAGACCATCGTGCGGCTCGCGGCCGCGGCATCCGTCAACGCCGGGATCGTGTCGGTCTTCGGCGTGTTCGACCCGCACGTGCCCGAGGGCAGCGAGCTCGCCGGGGCGACCAACGTGCGGGTTCCGGCTGCGGGGCACTTCCGCATCCTCCGCGCGCCGGCGACGGCGAAGGCCGTGTGCGAGGGCATCGCGCATCTCGCCTCCCGCGACGCGACCTGAGATCGCGGCCGGCGACGGCGGATGCCTCGGCACCCGGGCATGCGAACGGCGGGGCGGGCATTCGCCCACCCCGCCGTCGCGTTCGGTCAGTCGCGGCGCCTGCCGCGCTGCGCCGGGATCAGCGCGTGGCCGCCGTGCGGCGGCGCATCACGACGACGCCCGCACCGAGCGCGATGAGCGCCATCGCCGCGAGGCCGATGCCGAGGTCGGGACCGGTCTCGGCCAGCTGCGGACCGGTCGCGGCGGCTGGGGCCGCAGCGTCGACCGCAGGAGCGGGCGCGGGGTCGACCGGCGCGGGAGGGGCGACGTCGGCGGCGACCACGGACGTCCAGGCCGAACCGAGGCGCATGCTCTCGGTGCCGACGAGGTCGATCACGACGTAGTCGCCCTCCTGCGCACCGGCGAGTGCGACGGTGAAGCCGCCGGAGCCCGCGCCGTCTGCGGTCACGGCACCCTCGGCCTGGTCGACGATCTCATCGACCTCGTCGGCCTCGTTCCAGTGGTGGAGCACTGCGGTGTACTGCACGGATTCTCCCCCGGCGAAGCCGGAGAACTGCACGGCGATGCCGCCGGCGAGCTGGTCGGCCGACGCCTCCTCGGGCGCGGCGGCCGAGACGCCCTCGGTGATGGTGAGCGCGACGCTGTTCGAGAACAGCCAGGTCTCGCCGAGGTGCTGGCTGGCGTTGACGTTGTACTTCGGGTAGCCGTTCTCGTCGGGCGCCTGCGTGCTCTGGTCGGGGACGAGGTGCTCGTCGATCGTGCCGTCGGCGGCGACGGCGACCTCGGCCGACCACAGCTGGCCGCCGCCGTTCTCGCCGTTGGCGCCGATGCTCACCTCGGCGACCGGCACGCTGGGGTCG
Source organism: Agromyces terreus (assembly GCF_009749465.1). Lineage (GTDB taxonomy): Bacteria > Actinomycetota > Actinomycetes > Actinomycetales > Microbacteriaceae > Agromyces > Agromyces terreus. Next base: position 516,995 of record NZ_WBIS01000002.1, on the reverse strand, counting down.
AAACCGGAGCCGGTGACGTCGAAGCCGCCGGCCCAGTCGCCCGCGGCGAACGTGGTCTGGTCGAGCGCGATGACGGGCGCGTCGCCCTCGGCGGCAGAGGCGGGCGCCGCCGCGGCGAGACCGGTGAGGGCGAGGGCGGCTGCGGCGGCGAGGGCGCCGAGCCGGAGGCGATGTGCTGTGGATGCCACGGATGATCCTTCGTATGGGTTCGGGGTCGGAACAGTGCCCACGGGTGAGCACGCCCGGTCACCATAGCGGCGCACGGGGAACGACCGACATGGGGAGCGCTCCCCTGTGGACAACGCGTCGTCGGGGGTGCCGCGGGAGGGGTCAGTGCACGTACTCGAGCAGGTCCATGCCGAGCTGGCGCATGCCGTCGAGCACGGCGAGACGCGACGAGAGGCCGGTGTCGGCGAAGTAGGTCGACACGGCGTACGAGACGCTCGCGCGCGGGCCGCGCAGCACGCCGACCTCGCTGCGCACGCCCCCGTCGGTGCCCGTCTTGTTCACGAGCAGCACCCCGTGGTCGGGCGTGCGGTGCGCGAGCGGGTCGAGGCCGAAGGCGCTCGCAACCATCGAGAGGTCGGAGTTCAGCGAGAGCCAGCCGATGACGCGCTGCGAGACCTCGGGGCTCACGATCTCGCCGCGCGCGAGCGACGCGAACAGCCACGTCAGCTCCTTCGCGGAGCCGATCGAGAGCTGCGGGGCGTCGTCGGGCCCGCGGTGATCGCGCACGAGGTCGAGCAGGGCCGTGCGCGTGAGGCCGAGCGCCTCGGTGCGCGCGCGCACCGACTCGAGGCCGACGTGGCGCAGCAGCACGTTCGTCGCCAGGTTGTCGCTCGTGGCGCCGATCATCGCGGCGAGGTCGGCCAGCGGCAGCGACGGCGACTGCAGATGCTGCCAGATGCCCGAGTCGCCGACGGCGTCGCGCGGCGCCCGGTCGAGCACGGTGAACGCCTCGGCGCTGGTGCCCGCGAGCCGGGAGGCGACCTCGACGAGCAGCAGCACCTTGCCGATGCTCGCCGTCGGCATGACCACGTGGTCGTCGACCGAGAACAGCTCCTTGCCGGTGGCAAGGTCGGTCGCCCGCGCCGACACCTGGACTCCGGCGAGCGCGAGCTCGCTCAGCGCGAGGAAGCCGCGCGCGAAGTTCTCGTTCGCCTCTTCACCGCGGTGCTTGCCCCGGTGCACGTTCGAGTGGCGCGCTCGTCGCTCGGATCCCTGCGACGGCGTCACCACGATGCTTGCACGAACTCTCTGGGCTGGTCGGCGTGCCGGGCCACGGCGGTCGGCACGCACGGTTGGGAACGGGTCGGATGGCGGGGGGTTCTGGTCTGGTCGGGCGGGGCTGAAGCGGGCCGGCAGGCGGGGCTACCAGATGGTGACGCGGTCGGCCGGGTCGAGCCAGAGCGCGTCATCGGGGGTCACTTCGAATCCAGTGTAGAACTCGTCGATGTTGCGCACGATCTGGTTGCACCGGAACTCGTTCGGCGAGTGCGGGTCGATCGCGAGGAGGCGGATGACCTCTTCGTCGCGGCCCTTCATCTGCCAGGCCTGGGCCCAGGAGAGGAAGAACCGCTGCACGCCCGTGAGGCCGTCGATCACCGGGGGCTCCTCGCCGCCGAGCGAGATGACGTAGGCCTTCCAGGCGATCGCGAGGCCGCCGAGGTCGCCGATGTTCTCGCCGATCGTGAGGGCGCCGTTGACGTGGTGCGCTCCGCCGGCCGCATCGCCTTCGGCGGGGGCGTCGTCGGCCGCGTCGACCGGCTCGCCGGCGCCCGACGCCTCGCCCGAGGCATCCGCCAGCTGCGCGGGAACGAGCGCGTCGTACTGGGCGATGAGCGCCTTGGTGCGCTGTTCGAAGGCGTCGCGGTCGCTCTCGGTCCACCAGTCGGTGAGGCGCCCGTCGCCGTCGTACTTCGAGCCCTGGTCGTCGAACCCGTGGCCGATCTCGTGCCCGATCACGGCGCCGATGGCACCGTAGTTCGCGGCGGCGTCGCGCCCCTCGTCGAAGAACGGGTACTGCAGGATCGCCGCGGGGAACACGATCTCGTTGAACCCGGGGTTGTAGTAGGCGTTGATGGTCTGCGGGGTCATGAACCACTCGTCGCGGTCGATCGGCCTGCCGATCTTGCCCAGCTCGCGGTTGAACGCGAACTCGGCCGTCGCGCGCACGTTGCCCACGAGGTCTTCGGAGATCTCGAGCGGGGAGTAGTCGCGCCATTTCACCGGGAACCCGATCTTCGGCGTGAACTTCGCGAGCTTGTCGAGGGCCTTCGCGCGGGTCTCGTCGCCCATCCAGTCGAGGGCGTCGATCGACTGCCGGTACGCCTCGACCAGGTTGGCGACGAGGTCGTCCATGGCGGCCTTCGCGGTGGGCGGGAAGTGCCGCTCGACGTAGATGCGGCCGACCGCCTCGCCCATGGCGCCCTCGACGAGCGAGACGCCGCGCTTCCACCGCTCGCGAAGCTGCGGCGTGCCGCTCAGCGTACGGCCGTAGAAGTCGAAGTTCGCCTCGACGAAGTCGTCGGACAGGTAGGCCGCGCTCGAGCGGATGACCTGCCACGCGAGCCAGTCCTTCCACGCGTCGATGCGGTCGGCCGTGAGGAGCGTGCCGAAGGCCTCGACGAAGGAGGGCTCGCGCAGGACCACCTCGTCGAACGCGTGCTCGGGCACGCCCATGGCGTCGCGCCACACGTCGAGGTCGACGTCGTCGTCGCCGCCGCGGGCCGCGGCCGCGGCATCGGCCCACGACACGAGGTTGTACGTCTTCTCGCTGTCGCGCGTCTCGACGTTGCTCCAGTGCGCGGCGGCGATCGCGGTCTCGAGCTCGAAGACGCGCGCGGCGCGATCCGCCGGGTCTTCGAGCCTCGCGAGCCCGAACATGCGCTCGAGGTGCGCGCGGTACGCCTCGCGGATCGGGGCGAAGCGCTCTTCACGGAAGTAGCTCTCGTCGGGCAGGCCGATGCCGCCCTGCTCGAAGAAGACGAGGTAGCGGTCGGGGTCGCCGGGGTCGTTGTCGACGAAGAGCTGCAGCAGCCCCGCGACGCCCTGGCGCTCGAGCCGGCCGAGGGTGTCGAGGAACGAGCGGATGTCGGCGACGAGCGCGACCTCGACGAGCTGCCCGGCGATCGGCGTCGCGCCCAGCAGGTTCGCCCGCTCCTCGTTGAGGAAGCTCGCGTACAGGTCGCCGACCTTGCGCGCCTCGGTGCCCGGCTCGGCCGCCTGCGACTCCTGGATGATCTCGCGCACGGCCTTCTCGGCCTCTTCGTGCAGCTCGATGAACGACCCGAAGCGCGCCTTGTCGGCCGGGATCTCGGTGCGTTCGATCCACTTGCCGTTGACGTGCCGGAACAGGTCGTCCTGCGGACGCACCGCCTCGTCGAGTTCGTCGTGCGCGATGCCGGAGGTGAGCGAGACGTCGGTCATGCGTTCCACCCTATGCGTGCCCGCCGACCGAGCGGATGCCCCGGTGCCGGTCTCATGGCGCACTCGCAGCGTGGCCCGACGTCGAAATGGAGCCCGTCGGCTCAGCGCAGTTGGGCGAAGCCCTCGGCCGCCGAGGTCGGGCCCACGACGAGGATCGTGTCGCCCTCGGCGAGCACGGTGTCGGCGTCGGCGTTCGACCACTCGTCGTCGTCGCGCTTGAACGCGGCGACCGTCACCCCGTAGGCGCCGCGCAGCCCGGTGTCGCCGAGGCGCTTGCCGAGGAGCACGCGCGGCGCCGCCGTCTTGACGAGCGCGTAGCCGGGGTCGACCTCGATGTAGTCGAGGGCCGCGCCGCGCACCAGGTGGGCGACGCGCTTGCCCATCGCCTTCTCGGGATAGATGACCCGGTGCACGCCGAGCTGCTCGAGAATGAGCCCGTGCCGGTCCTCGACCGCCTTGGCCCAGATCACCGGGATCCCGAGGCCGAGCAGGACCGAGCAGGTCAGGATCGACGCCTGGATGTCGTGCCCGATGGCGACGACGACGCGGTCGAACTCGTCGACGGCCAGCTGCCGCAGCGCCTCCTCCTTCGTCGAGTCGGCGCGGACGACCTGGGTGAGGCGTCCGTTCAACGACTGCACCAGGTCTTCGTCGACGTCGATGCCGAGCACCTCGGTGCCCGAGGCCATGAGCTCGAGCGCGAGCGCGGATCCGAACCGTCCGAGGCCGATGACGGCCACGGAGTCGGCTTCGGCGATGCGACGGTTCGTCTCGCTGCCGAAGATCGAGAATCTAGCCAATTGCGGGCCTTTCCTTCGGGTACTCGTACAGGATGCGGCGCTCGCGGAGCGCGAGCGCCGTGCCGAGGGTCAGCGGCCCCAGGCGGCCGAGGAACATGAGCGCCACGAGGACGAACTTCGCGGCATCCGGAAGCTCGGGGGTGATGCCCGTCGACAGTCCGACGGTGCCGAACGCCGAGACGGCCTCGAAGAGCGCGCGGTCGAGGTTGTGGCCGGTGATGAGCATGAGCAGCACCGTCGAGCCGACGACGGCGCCGACGGCGACGAGCACGACCGTGATCGCCTCCCGGTGCACCGCGCGCGACAGGCGGCGGCCGAAGATGTTGACCGCCGCCTCGCCGCGCAGCTCGGTCAGCAGGATGAAGAACAGCACGGCGAACGTCGTCACCTTGATGCCGCCCGCGGTGCCGGCCGGCCCGCCGCCGATGAACATGAGCACGTCCATGCCGAGCCACGTCTCGTCGTGCATCGCGCCGATGTCGACCGCGTTGAACCCGGCCGTGCGCACCTGCACGGAGTGGAAGAAACCCGCGAGCAGCTTCGAGCCGACGTCGAGGTCACCGATGGTGGCGGGGTTGTTCCACTCGATCGCGCAGATGTAGACCGTGCCGGAGACGAGCAGCACGACGGTGGCCCACAGCACGAGCTTCGTGTTCATGGTCCAGTGCAGCGGGCGGCGCAGTTCCCTGCGGAGCTGCATGAGCACCGGGAACCCGAGGCCGCCGAGGATGATCGCCGCCGAGATCGGCAGCAGCACGAGCGGGTCGGACACGAAGCCGATGAGGTTGTCGCTGTACAGCGCGAACCCGGCGTTGTTGAACGAGGACACCGCGTGGAAGAGCGCGTGCCAGGCGGCCTCGCCGATGCCGTACCCGTACCCGAACAGGAACCGCAGGAAGAGGCACACGAACACCGCGCCCTCGATGGCGAGCGAGATGAGGACGATGCGGCGCACGAGCCCCCGCACGTCGTCGAGGCCCACCGCCTTCGCCTCGTTCGCCGTGTTCAACCTGGTGCGCACCGAGACGCGGCGCAGGAGCAGCAGTCCGATGAGGGAGGCGAACACCATGATGCCGAGGCCGCCGAGCTGGATGAGCAGAATGATGACGACCTGCCCGAACGGGCTCCAGTACGTGGGGGTGTCGACCACGGTGAGGCCCGTCACGCACACGGCGGAGGTCGCGGTGAACACGGCGTCGACGAACGAGGCGCCGCCCGGCCCCGCCTTGGCGAACGGCAGGAGGAGGAGCAGGGTGCCGACCGAGATCGTCGCCGCGAACCCGAGGACGACGACCTGCGCGGGGTGCAGCCCGAACCCTCGGGGTCGCAGCCTGCGCCCGCGAGGGCGAGGCGACTGGCGGATGGTCACAGGGCAACACTAGGACGCTTCCACCCCAGCGGCGTGAGGCGCGGTCGCGGGGCCGTACCCTGTTTGCATGGCACCCGTTCCGCGGCGCACGGCCGCCCGCTCCCCGCTCACGACGACCTCGAGACGAGGCCGGCGCGCGTCGCTCGCGATCTCGGCCGCGGTGGCGGCGGGCCTCGCCCTCAGCGCGTGCACGTTCGGCGGCCCGGTCGACGGCGACTTCGACGGCGGCGACTTCGCCGACGACGGCTGCACGAGCGTCGTCGTCGCCACCTCGAGCGAGAAGGTCAACATGCTCGACGCGCTGGCCGACGCGTTCAAGGAGTCCCCCGAGCACGAGGCGCTCGACGAGTGCGCGACCGTGCGGCCCGTGAACGTCTCCTCGGGCGACGCGACCCGGTTCCTCACGGCGGGCGGCGACTGGCCCGACGAGGACCCGCGCCGCTGGCCGACCCTCTGGTCGCCCGCCTCGACGGTGTGGACCGAGCGCGTCGCCGCCGCGGCATCCGCCTCCCTCGTCGGCGATCCGGTCTCGTTCACGCACACGCCCGTCGTGTTCGGCGTGCCCGAGACCATGGCGAAGGCGCTCGGCTGGCCCGACGCCGAGATCGGCATCGCCGACCTCGAGCGCCTCTGCGCCGACCCCGCCGGCTGGAGCAGCGTCGGCAAGCCCATCTGGGGCTCGTTCAAGATCTCGAAGACCAACCCCAACACGTCGACCACGGGGCTGTCGGCGATCCTCATGCAGTCGTACGAGGCATCCGGCAAGACGGCCGACCTCACGGCCGACGACGTCGCCGCGGCCGAGGAGTTCTCGCGCGTGTTCGAGGAATGCGTGATCCACTACGGCGACACGACCGGCAAGGTGTTGAACACGCTCTACGACGAGACGCAGCACGGCTCGGGCGGCTCCGGCTACGTCTCCGCCGTGGCGCTCGAGGAGACCTCGCTCCTCAACTACAACCAGGGCAACCCCGACTCGCACACCGTGCAGCCCGGCGAGACGCTGACCCCGCCGAAGGAGAAGCTCGTCGCGGTCTACCCGTCGGGCGGGTCGATGTGGTCCGACAACCCCGTGACCGTGCTCGGCGCCGACTGGGTGACGGCCGAGCAGTCGACCGCGGGCCAGTCGTTCATCGACTTCCTCGCGACCGAGCCGGCGCAGCGCATCCTGCCCGAGTACGGGTTCCGCCCGCTCGACGAGTCCGTGCCGCTCGGCGACCTGTTCACCGAGCAGTACGGCGTCGACCCCGCCGGGCCGGCGATCACGCTGCCGCGCCCGGGCGTCGACGTCGTGTCCGCCGCCCTCGACCAGTGGACCCAGATCCGCAAGCCCTCCTCGGTGCTCGAGGTGATCGACATCTCCGGCTCGATGGACGACCCCATCGGCGACGGACGCTCCAAGCTCGACGGCGCGATCGAGGGCGCCCAGTCGACGCTCGGCCACTTCCGCCCGACCGACGAGGTCGGCGTCTGGGCGTTCACGACCGACGTCGAATCGGCCGCCGGCAAGAACATCCTCGAGCTGCGCGCCGTCTCGCCCCTCGGCTCGGACGGCGAGGCCCTGCGGTCCTCGATCGCCGACCTCCGCTACGCGAACCGGCAGGGCACCCCGCTCTACGACGCCATCGCGGCCGCCTACGACGAGATGAGCGACCGGGCCGAACCGGGCCGCATCAACGCGATCGTCGTGCTCTCCGACGGACAGGACACGGACTCCTCGATCTCGATCGACTCGCTCATCACGAGGATCGGCAGGTCGAGCGGCGAGGGCGGCGGCGATTCGCCCGTGCGCATCTTCCCGATCGCATACGGCGAGGGCGCCGACACGGGCGCCCTGCAGCGCATCGCCGAGGCGACCGGGGGCCAGTGGTTCGACGCCTCCGACCCCGCGAAGATCGACCTCGTGTTCGCCTCGGTCATCAACAACTTCTAGGGGCCAGCGGATGTCTGCCGAACTCGTCGTGGCCACCGCGCCCGTGGCGGGGCCCGCGCCTGCCTGGCGGGCGGGCGACCTCGCCGCGGTGGTCCCCGCCGGCTACATCGACGACGCGTCCGACGCGCTGCAGAGCGGCCCGGTCTACGTGTCGCCCGAGGTCGGCGACGCCGCCGGCCTGCACGACCAGCTGCTGACACAGGTCGGCGACGCGTCGATCGGCATCGCCGTGTTCTCCGACAACGCGCAGCTCGAGGCATCCGGACCCGAGATCGTGGCCGAGCTCGCCGAGACCACCGGCTACGACACGATCATCGTGGCGGTCGGCGACGACCTGTCGGCGGGATCGCGCGTGCTCGACGCCGGCGAGGCGATGCAGATCGCGAACGAGGCCGAGACGGGCGCCGACGGCCTCGGCCCCGCGCTCGGCGAGACGGTGCAGGGCGTGCAGGCCGCCCAGGAGCCGGCATCCGTCGTCGGCGGCGACGGCGGCGGCATGCTCGTCGGACTCGTGGTCGGCGCGGCGGTGCTCGTCGCCGTCGGCGCCGCGGCCTTCGCGGTGGTCCGTGCGCGGCGCCGCCGCCGCACCGACGACGACGGGCTGCCCGAACCGATCCGGCTGCACGTCGCCAAGCTTCGCGCGCTGAGCACCGCCTACGCGCAGGTCGGCGCCGCCGGCAACGCGGTGGCCGCGCAGACCGCGACCGACGTCGCGGGCATCGCGGTCAACGTCGAGGAGCTGTTCGCCCGACTCGACCAGCGCAGCGGCGCCGGCCAGCGCAGCCTCGCCTCGATCGAGCTCGACGCCACGCTCGGCAAGCTGACCGCCGCGCTCGACCGCGACTACCTGCTCGACATCCTCACGCACCCGCAACTGTGGGACGACCCCGACGAGCGGGTCCGCGAGGTGCGCAACGCGACCACCGCGGTCGCCGACGAGCTCGTGCAGAACATCCGGCAGGTCAACGCGCGGCGGGGCCTGCACTTCCAGGTCTCCCTCGACGGGCTCGTCGGCGGCCGCGCCGAACTGCAGGAATGGGAGCGCGCCTTCGAGCGCGCGACCGACGACGGGGAGACCCCGAGCACACCTGCTTGAATCAGAGCATGAACACCCTGCTCAACATCATCTGGCTCGTGCTCTCGGGCTTCTGGCTCTTCCTGGGCTACCTGGCGGCCGGGGTGATCATGTGCGTGCTCATCGTGACCATCCCGTGGGGCATCGCCTCGTTCCGCATCGGGCTCTACGCGCTCTGGCCGTTCGGCCGCACCGTCGTCGCGAAGCCGACGAGCGGCGTGTGGTCCTTCCTCGGCAACGTGATCTGGTTCCTGCTCGCGGGGCTCTGGCTCGCGATCGCGCACCTCGTGTCGGGCGTGCTGCTCTGCATCACGATCATCGGCATCCCCCTCGGCATCGCCGACTTCAAGCTCATCCCCGTCTCGCTCGCCCCGCTCGGCAAAGAGATCGTCGACCTCTGACGAGGCGCCCATGGAACCCCGACCCGCTCCCCCGTCGAACCCGCGAAGCGTCGACCGCGAGATCCTGCGTCTCGCGGTGCCGGCCCTCGGCGCCCTCATCGCCGAACCCCTGTTCCTGCTCGCCGACACCGCGATGGTCGGCCATCTCGGAGCCACCCCGCTCGCCGGACTCGGACTCGCGAGCGCGGTGCTGCAGACGATCATCGGCCTCATGGTGTTCCTCGCCTACGCGACGACGCCCGCCGTCGCACGACGGCTCGGCGCCGGCGACGAGCGCGGGGCCGTCTCGGCCGGCGTCGACGGGCTCTGGCTCGCGCTCGGGCTCGGCGCCCTGCTCGCGGTGCTGGGCTGGTTCGCGGCCCCGTGGCTCGTGCACCTGTTCGGCGCGTCGCCCGAGGTCACGGCCGAGGCATCCGTCTACCTCTCGATCTCGATGCTCGGGCTCCCGGCGATGCTGCTCGTCTTCGCGGCCACGGGCCTGCTGCGGGGGCTCCAGGACACGACCACGCCGCTCTGGGTCGCCGGCATCGGGTTCGCGGCCAACATCGGCCTGAACTTCCTGTTCATCTACGGCCTCGGCCTCGGCATCGCCGGCTCCGCGATCGGCACGGTCATCGCCCAGTGGGGCATGGTGCTCGTGTACGTCGTCGTGGTCGCCCGGCACGCGGCGCGCGTCGGTGCGAGCCCGTGGCCGCACCACGCGGGCGTGCTGAGCGGCGCGACCTCGGGCGGGTGGCTGTTCCTCCGCACGGCGAGCCTGCGCGCGGCGCTGCTGCTCGCGACGTGGGCCGCGACCTCCCTCGGCCCCGACGAGCTCGCCGCCTACCAGGTCGCGATCACGGTGTACTTCACGCTCGGGTTCGCGCTCGACGCCCTCGCGATCGCGGCGCAGGCCCTCATCGGCAAGGGGCTCGGCGAGGGCGACGTCGAACAGGTACGCGCCGTGCTGCGGCGCTGCGTGCAGTGGGGCGTCTGGTCGGGCGTCGCGCTCGGGCTCCTCGTCATCTCGACCGCGTGGGTGCTGCCTGGGCTGTTCACCTCCTCGGCCGAGGTCGCGGCGCTGCTCCCGCCCTCGCTCGTCGTGCTCGGCCTCTCGGCGCCGCTCGGCGGGCTCGTGTTCGTGCTCGACGGCGTGCTCATCGGCGCGGGCGACGCCCGCTACCTCGCGTGGACGGGCCTCGTGAACCTCGCCGTGTTCGTCCCCCTCGCGCTGGGCACGGTGTGGGGGTCGGATGCCGCGGGCCTGCCGAGTGCGGCCTCGCTCGCGCTGCTCACCGGCGCGTTCGCCATCGGCTACCTCGCCGCCCGCGCGGTGACGCTGTCGCTGCGGGCCCGCGGGGCGAGCTGGATGGTCACGGGCGCTCCGGCGGCCTGACGGGCGGCGCGGTGCGCGGCGCGCGGCGGGCGGCGCGCGGCGGGCGGTGCGCGGTGCGCGGCCTCAGCCGGTGCGCGGCGGCGCCGTCGTGTCGCCGACGTGCAGCACGCTCGTGAAGCACACCGACCGGGGGGTGTCGCCCGCGAGCAGGCTCACGACCGCCTCTCCGGCGGCGCGACCCTTCGCGACCGACGGCTGCACGAGGGTCGTGAGGTCGTGCTGCAGCCCGTCGACGCGGATGCCGTCGAACCCGAGCACGCTGAGTTCGGCGGGCACGGCGATGCCGAGCTCTTCGGCGGCCTGGATGACGCCCGCCGCGAGGAGGTCGCTCTGCGCGATGATCGCCGTCGGGCGCGATGACGGATCCGCGAGCAGCGCCCGCCCCGCTTCGAGGCCCTCCTCGATCGAGCTCGCACCGGCGACCCGGCCCGTGACGTCGGGGAACACCTCGCGTGCGCCGGCCAGTCGCTCGCTGGCGGTCTCGGCGGTGCTGCCGTGCTCGAGCTCGGACGTGATGGGCCCCCGGGTGCGCGCCGCGTCGAACGGGAGCGTGACGACCTCGACGCGCGTGTGGCCAAGGTCGCGCAGGTACTCGGCACCGCGACGGGTCGCCTCGCGGTTGTCGATCGAGATCTTCGGGATCCCGTCGCCCGCGTCGCCCTCGATCGCGACGCTCGGGATGCCGCGGCGCCGCAGCACCTCGACCGACTGGCCGAGCCTCGGGCTGCAGCCCACGAGCACGACCGCGTCGACGGGAGCGCTCTCGATGCCGACCGCGTTGCCGCCGGCCTCGCCCGTGTCGGTGAGCAGCAGCAGGCCTGCGCCGAGGGAGCCGATGCCCTCGGTGATGCCGTCGAGCATCTGGATCTTCACGGGGTCGAGGAACGCGGCGCGCACCCGCTCCTCGAGCACGACCCCGACGATGCCGGAACGGCCCCGGCGCAACGACTGGGCCCGCGGGTCGGGGCCCGCGTAGCCGAGCGCCGCGGCGGCCGCGTGCACCTTCTGCTTCGTGGCATCCGATACCGGGCCCGAGCCGCTGAACGCGAGCGAGGCGGTCGATGCCGAGACGCCGGCGCGTGCGGCGACATCGGCCAGCGTGGGGCGCGGGGACTCGGACATGCGGTTCGTTCCTCAGGTGGGCGGTTCGGGTGGGCCGACACGCCCGATCATAGATCATTGCCCTCGAATCGATTCGAGAACGGGCGCGCGGGTGCCGCACGCCCACCGAAGTGCCGAATCGGCGCACGAGTGCGGATACCGCCCCGCCGAATCGGCCCGCGCGCGCCGATTCCGCACTCCGGCACCGAGCGGGCGAGCGGATGCCTCGTGCCGGGCCGGCGCGGACCTGCGGCGTCCGGCCGCGCGCGACGCTGCACGCCTGCACGCCTAGGCTTGGGCGCATGCCCAAGACCGCACTCATCACCGGCGCGAGCTCCGGGCTCGGCGCCGAATTCGCCCGCCAGCTCGCCGCCACCGGAGCCGACCTCGTGCTCGTGGCCCGCGATCGTGCCGCGCTCGAGCGCATCGCCGCCAAGGTGCGTGCTCGGTACGGCGTGACCGTCGAGGTCCTGCAGGCCGACCTGTTGAAGCGGCGCCAGCTCGCGAAGGTCGTGGCGCGGGTGTCCGATGCCGAGCGCCCGATCGACCTGCTCGTGAACAACGCGGGCTTCGGCCTGCCGCTCGACTTCGCGGCGAACGACATCGACGACGAGGTGCGGCATCTCCAGATGCACGTCGAGGTGCCCATGCGCCTGAGCCACGCGGCGCTCGGCCAGATGCTGCCCCGCCACCGCGGACGCATCATCAACGTCGCCTCGGTGGCCGGCTTCATCCCGCGCTCGACCTACGGCGCGTGCAAGGGCTGGCTCATCAGCTTCAGCCGATGGGCGAACGAGCAGTACGCCGTCCGCGGCGTGACCACCACGGCCGTGTGCCCCGGCTTCACGCACACGAACTTCCACGAGCGCATGGGGCTGCCGCCCGGCAAGGAGGGCGTGCCCGCGTGGATGTGGCTCGACGCACGCACCGTCGTCTCGACCGCCCTCCGCGACACCGCCCACGGCAGGGCGGTGTCCATCCCGTCGCTGCGCTACCGCATGCTCATCGCGCTCACGCGGCTGCTGCCCTCGACGCTCGCGATGCGGGTCGGCTCGCGCGGGCGCTGACCTCCCTGCTCACATGAAGGAAACGAGGCGGCATCCCCGCTGTGAGAGGGGGATGCCGCCTCGTTTCCTGCAACTCGGTCGGGACGTGCGCACGAACGCGAGATCAGATCGCCGCGCGCGCCCCCGCGAACGCCTCGACGCAGCGCCGGATCTCGTCCTCGGAGTGCGCCGCCGAGAGCTGCACGCGGATGCGGGCGGCCCCTCGCGGCACGACCGGGAACGAGAACGCCGTCACGTAGACCCCGCGCTCCTGCAGCAGCTCGGCCATGCGCGCCGTGACGACGGCGTCGCCGAACATGACGGGCACGATCGCGTGCTCGCCGGGCAGCAGGTCGAATCCGGCATCCGTCATCAGCTGGCGGAAGAGCGCCGCGTTCGCGTTGAGCCGCTCCCGCAGTTCTCCCGACGACGCGAGCAGCTCGAGCGCCTGCAGCGTGCCCGCGACGATCGCCGGCGCGAGCGTGTTCGAGAAGAGGTAGGGACGCGCGCGCTGGCGCAGCAGGTCGATGATCTCCTGCCTGGCCGCCACGTACCCGCCGGATGCCCCGCCGAGGGCCTTGCCGAACGTGCCGGTCGTGATGTCGACACGGCCCTCGACCCCGCAGAGCTCGGGCGTTCCCCGGCCGTGCTCGCCCACGAAGCCCACGGCATGCGAGTCGTCGACGAACACGAGCGCGTCGTACCGGTCGGCCAGGTCGCAGATCTCGGCCAGCGGGGCGATGTACCCGTCCATCGAGAACACGCCGTCGGTCACGATGACGCGCCGACGGGCATCGGATGCCGCGACGAGCTGCGCCTCGAGGTCGTCGAGGTCGCGGTTCCGGTACCGGTGCCTGCGGGCCTTCGAGAGGCGGATGCCGTCGATGATCGACGCGTGGTTCAGCTCGTCGGAGATGATCGCGTCGTCGGGCCCGAAGAGCGTCTCGAAGACGCCGCCGTTCGCGTCGAAGCACGACGAGAACAGGATGGTGTCGTCGTAGCCCAGGAACTCCGACACCCTGCGCTCGAGCTCGAGGTGCTGCTCCTGGGTCCCGCAGATGAAGCGCACGCTCGCCATGCCGTAGCCCCACTCGTCGAGGCCGCGATGGGCCGCCTCGACGATGCGCGGGTCGTTCGCCAGGCCGAGGTAGTTGTTCGCGCAGAAGTTCAGCACCTCGGCGCCGCCGACCGACACCTCCGACGACTGCGGGCCGGCGATGCCGCGCTCGCGCTTCGTCAGGCCCGCCCGTTCGATCTCGTCGAGCTCGGCCTGCAACTGCGCCTTCACCGATCCGTACATCTCAGACCTCCGTCCAGTCGAGGATGATCTTGCCGACCCCGGCCGCCCTGGCCGTGTCGAACGCCTGACGCCACTCGTGCGCCGGGTACCGCTCGGAGATGATCGACGCGACCCGCTCGCCGAGCACCGGGCTCGTCTGCAGCATCGCGCTCATCGAGTTCCAGGTCTCGAACATCTCGCGGCCGTAGATGCCCTTGACCGTCAGCATGTGCGTGACGACCTTGCCCCAGTCGATCGCGTACGGTTCGCTCGGCAGCCCGAGCATGGCGATGCGGCCGCCGTGGTTCATGTTCTCGATCATCTCGGGCAGCGCGCGGGGCGAACCCGACATCTCGAATCCGACGTCGAAGCCCTCGCGCATGCTGAGCGCGGCCTGCGCGTCGGAGACGCGTTCCCGGGACACGTCGACGACGGCGTCGGCCCCCATCGACCTCGCGAGCTCGAGGCGCGCGGGCGAGACATCCGTCGCCACGATGAATCTGGCGCCCACGTGACGTGCGACCGCGATCGACATGAGCCCGATGGGGCCGCACCCGGTGACGAGCACGTCTTCGCCGACGACCGAGAAGGCCAGCGCCGTGTGCACGGCGTTGCCGAACGGGTCGAAGATCGCCCCGACCTCGGGCGCGACGGGCGCGTGGTGGACCCACACGTTCTCACCCGGGATGACGATGTACTCGGCGAAGGCGCCGTCGCGGTGCAGCCCGACGCCGAGCGTGCGGATGCACATCTGACGGCGGCCCGCGCGGCAGTTGCGGCACATGCCGCACACCACGTGGCCCTCGCCCGACACCAGGTCGCCCACCGAGATGTCGTGCACCAGCGGCCCGACCTCGACGACCTCGCCGAAGAACTCGTGGCCCGGCACGAGCGGCGTCGCGATGTTCGACGCAGCCCAGTCGTCCCACGCCTCGATGTGCAGGTCGGTGCCGCAGATGCCCGTGCGGAGTACCCGGATCTTCACGTCGGCCGGACCCGGATCGGGCTCTGGGCGGTCGGTGTACTCGAAACCTGCGCCCGGGGCGGGCTTGAAGAGGGCCTTCATCGATACCTCGTTGTTCGGTGCAGGGGCCGCTGGGTGCGGCGGCCGCTGCGAAGTGGTCCGGTGGGTGCGCCGGATGGCGGATCCATCGTATCGGGCGGGGGTGGAATCCGGCCGGGCGGATGCGCCGGGGCCGGTTGCGCCGGGCCGGTTGCGCCGGGTGGTTGCGCCGGGCCGGTTGCGCCGGGTGGTCGCGCCGGGTGGTTGCGCCGGGGTGGTTCACGCGATTCGGAGTTCTGGGCGACGCGCCGTGCCGTCCCCCCTGCGGTGCGGCGCGTCGCCCGAATCTCCGAATCCGGCAACTTGGTCGGGCGACGGATGCCCCGGCGGCATGCATCGCGCGCGCGACTCGGATACAGTGGTCGAATCGATTCGACCCCTCAACGATTCGACCCCGAATCGCCGCACCGACGAAGAAGACGAGAAGCATGACCGCCACCACCACGAACCGCCGCGGCCTCACGGCCTGGCGCAACGCCGTCTTCGCGATCTTCTTCCTCTCGGGTCTGAGCCTCGCGAGCTGGGTCGCCCGGCTCCCCGAGGTGCGCGACGAGACGGGGCTCAGCACGCAGGGCGTCGGGCTCGTGATCCTCTCGGGGTCGATCGCCTCGGTGCTCGGCCTCATCGCCGCCCCGCCGCTCATGGCCAGGTTCGGCGCCCGCACGGGCATGGCCGGCGCGCTCGTCGCGGTCTCGGTCGGACTCGTGCTCATCGGCATCGGCGGGTCGCTCGTGCCGTCCGTCCCGCTCATCGCGATCGGGCTCGCGTTCGCCGGCTTCGGCAACGGCGCGGTCGACGTCATGATGAACGTCGAGGGCGCCGAGGCCGAACGCGAGATCGGCCGCACGCTCATGCCGCTCATGCACGCCTTCTTCTCGTTCGGCACGGTCGCCGGCGCCGGCGTCGCGGCCGCGGCATCCGCCCTCGACGTTCCCGTCGTGCTGCACCTGTCGACGATCGGCGCGATCATCGCGGTGGGCGGCGTCGTGGCGGTGCGCTTCGTGCCCAAGCGCGCCGAATTGGGCGACCCCGCGAGCACCGATGCCGACGCCGACGCCGATGCCGACGGACGAGCGGATGCCGCGCCCGCACGCCCCTGGACCGAACGCCTTCGCGACAGCCTCCGGGTCTGGTCCGACGTGCGTCTGCTGCTCATCGGCGTCATCATGCTCGGCATGTCGTTCGCCGAGGGATCCGCGAACGACTGGCTCACGCTCGCGGCGGTCGACGGCCACGGGTTCGACCCCGCCGTCGGCGCGGCGATCTTCACGGTGTTCGCGGTCTCGATGACGACCGCCCGCGTGCTCGGCGGCCCGCTCGTCGACCGCTTCGGCCGGGTCGCGACGCTCCGGGTGCTCGCCGCGACGGGCGTGGTCGGGCTCAGCCTGTTCATCTTCGGCACCGAGGTCTGGGTGATCGTCGTCGGCACCGTGCTGTGGGGCATCGGCGCGTCGATGGGCTTCCCGGTCGGCATGTCCGCGGCGGCCGACGTGCCCGACCGCGCGCAGGCTGCGGCCCGGGTGAGCGCCGTCGCGATCATCGGCTACTGCGCATTCCTCGTCGGCCCGCCGTTCATCGGGTTCCTCGGCGAGCAGTTCGGCCTCCTCAACGCCCTGCTGGTGGTGCTGCTGCTCATGGTCATGGCCGGCCTCGCCGCACCCGCGGCACGCGAGCGCTCGCGCATGCCCGGCGCGACGGGCGGCGAGTCCGACGGACCGGCCGCGTCGGAGGGCGCGACCGGCGCGGCATCCGACCGCTCCGGCTCGTAAACCCGCATACACTCGTCGGGTGCGTCTCGTCATCGCCCGCTGCTCCGTCGATTACGCGGGTCGGCTCTCGGCCCACCTGCCCCTCGCCCAGCGCCTGCTCATGGTCAAGGGCGACGGCTCGCTGCTCGTGCACTCCGACGGCGGCAGCTACAAGCCGCTCAACTGGATGAGCCCGCCGTGCGTGCTCGAGACCGTCGCGCCCGACGAGGCGCAGGCGGCCGCCGGCGTCGTCGAGGTCTGGAAGGTCACGCACAAGAAGACCGCCGACCAGCTCATCGTGTCGATCCACGAGATGCTGCACGACTCCACCCACGAGCTCGGCATCGACCCCGGCCTGCAGAAGGACGGCGTCGAGGCGCACCTCCAGAAGCTCCTCGCCGAGCAGATCGAGCTCCTCGGCGACGGCCACCGGCTCGTGCGCCGCGAGTACATGACGGCGATCGGCCCGGTCGACATCCTGGCGACGGATGCCTCGGGCGCGTCCGTCGCGGTCGAGCTGAAGCGTCGCGGCGACATCGACGGGGTCGAGCAGCTCACCCGATACCTCGAGCTCATGAACCGCGACCCGCTGCTCGCGCCCGTCTCCGGGGTGTTCGCCGCGCAGGAGATCAAGCCGCAGGCCCGCACGCTCGCCGAAGACCGCGGCATCCGCTGCGTGGTGCTCGACTACGACGCGATGCGCGGCCTCGACGACAGCGATTCACGGCTGTTCTGACGGCGGGTGGGCGGCCGGGCGGTGGCGCCGAGGCATCCGCCCCATCGAAACCTGAGTGGCGCTCGCATTCTCGGGACGTAGGATGACACGGTGATCTCCCCCAGCCACACCAGTACCGTCGCGCCCACGAGGACGTGGGCCGCCATCCTCTTCGACCTCGACGGCACCATCGTCGACTCGGCCGCCGACATCACCGACTCGCTCGCGCACATGTTCGCCGAGCTCGGCCTCGACGTTCCCGGCCGCGAGGAGCTGCTCGCCTACGTCGGCCCGCCGCTGCTCGACAGCCTGCGCCTGCTCGCCGGCTTCGACGACGCGGGCGCCGAGCGCGCACTCGCGATCTACCGCAGCGACTACGCCGCCCGCCTCACGCAGTCGCCGGTGTTCCCCGGCGTCGCCGGCGTGCTCGAGCGCGTGCACGCCGCGGGCATCCCGATGGCCCTGGCCACCTCGAAGCCCGAGTCGATGGCCCGCGTCGTGCTCGACCACGCGGGGCTCACCTCGTACTTCACCGTCATCGCGGGCGCCAGCGACGACGAGGTGCGCAGCACCAAGGCCGAGGTCGTCGCCGACGCGCTGCGCCGCCTCCAGGCCGAGGGCGTCGACACCACGCACGCCGTCATGGTCGGCGACCGCGGCTACGACCTGCTCGGAGCCGCCGCCAACGACGTGCCCACGATCCTCGTCGAGTGGGGCTACGGCTCCCCCGCCGAGGCCGAGGGCGCCATCGCGGTCGTGCACTCCGCAGACCAGCTGCGCACGCTGCTCGTCGGCTGACCCGCGGCACAGGCCCGGCACGGGCAGCGCTGGCCGAGCGGCATCCGCGCGCGCCCCGCGGCATCCGCTCGCGCCCCGGCACGGCGCGCGCCCCGTGGCATCCGCTCGCGCTCCTCTCCCTGCGCCCGCGTCGGCCCATGGGTACCGCACACGCGTCGAACGGATGCCACGACATGCGGAACCGACGGCACAGAGCACCGGATGTGCATCGCGCAGCGATCCGGCGCGCACGATCGACGCCACAGCGGATTCGACGCAAATATTCTGCGAATCCATAGCGACAGGGTTTACCCCCCCAGATCGGGGGGTCTAGATTCCCCAGTACGTCCGCCCATCGACGGACGACATCGCGGCCGACGGTCACCTCCGAAGGTCGCATCGAGGGGAGAAGAATGTCTGGAAACTCCAGGCGCGCCCGACGGCGCGCAGTGGCGTTCGTCCCGGTCCTCGCGCTCGCAGCCGCCACGTTGGCGGCGACGGGCGCTGCGGGTGCCGCGACGGCATCAGGATTCGAGCCGCCGGTGATCAGCGACTCCGAGTACTACATGAACTACGTCGAGCCCCGCACCGAAGCGGCGTTCGGCACCGACCTGACGGTCTCCGAGGGCGCCATCGAGGCGCAGGAGCAGCAGGCGGCGCTGATCAAGGCGGACGCGCTCGAACGCAAGTTCACCTCCGGCAATCCCGTCGCGGCCGAGGGGCTCGCGAAGCTGGAGTCGAAGTCGATCCAGACCGGCAAGAGCCCGAAGTGGTTGAAGCACTTCTACAAGACGGCGAAGGACACGCAGACCGCGAAGCTGCTCACGATCCTCGTCGAGTTCGACCCGAACGCAGCCGATGACTTCTCCGACGTGCAGGTCCCGACCGCGTTCGGCGCGACCGACTGCAAGCCGGGCGACGTGCAGAGCGGACCGCTGCACAACAACCTCCCCAACCCGGCGAACCTCGCGAACCTCGACAACAACTCGATGTGGGTCCCCGACTTCTCGCCGAAGCACTACAACGACATGCTCTTCTCGAAGAAGGGCATCACCGAGCGCGTGCGCAAGGACCTGAAGGGCCCCGATGGCAAGAAGGGCATCGACATCTCGGGCTACACGATGAAGGCCATGTACGAGGAGATGTCGCACGGCGCCTACACGGTGACCGGCACCGCGACCCCGTGGGTCACGGTTCCGCACTCCGAGGCGTACTACGGCGCGAGCGTCTGCCACCTCAACGACGAGGGCGTCTACGAGGCGGGCGCGATCCAGGACATGCAGGGCCACCCCGACAACCCGCTCGGCCCGGGCCAGCTCCCGATCGACGCGGTCAACGCGCTCGCCCAGGCGCAGCCCGACTTCCCGTGGGCCGACTACGACATCGAGGACCAGGGCGACCGCGACGGCGACGGCAACTACAACGAGCCCGACGGCGTCATCGACCACGTCGTGCTCGTGCACGCCGGTGCCGACAAGTCCGGCGGCGGCGGCGACGAGGGCACGTACGCCATCTGGGCGCACTCGTCGGCGGTCGCCGGCGGCGCGGACATCCCGGGCACGAACCTCAAGCTGTCGAACTACATCGTGCAGCCTGAAGACTCGGGCGTCGGCGTGTTCGCGCACGAGTACGGCCACGACCTCGGCCTGCCCGACCTCTACGACACCTCGGGCGCCGGCGACTCCGACATCGACTTCTGGGACCTCATGTCCTCGGGTTCGCACTCGGGGCCGATCTTCCAGTCGCTGCCGACCCACATGGGCCTCTGGGACAAGTGGGTGCTGGGCTGGGCCGACCCGGTCGAGTTCAACCCGGGCGACCGCGCGAAGTCGGTGCTGCTCGGCCAGAACTCGCGACCGCTCAAGGGCACGCAGGACGGCGTGAAGATCAACCTGCCCGACAAGGTCGTCACCATGACCACGCCGCACAGCGGCGCGAACGCGTGGTACACCGGCGCCGATCAGGACTGGGGCGACATCCGTCTCTCGCGCAACGTCGACGTGCCGGCCGGCGCGACCGACGCGAAGTTCTGGATGTGGAACGACTACATCATCGAGGAGGACTGGGACTTCGGCTTCGTCGAGATCTCGACCGACGGCGGCACCACCTGGACCGACCAGAAGGTGTTCACCGAGGCCGGCGGCGAGGTCACGACGCCCGACGGCTACCCCGACCCGAACGGCAACCTCGCGACCTTCGGGGGCAAGAAGTACGGCCTCACGGGCACGTCGGGCGGCTGGCGCTACGACTACATCGACGTCTCGGCGTACGCCGGGCAGACGATCGGCGTTCGCCTTCGCCTCGCGACCGACGCCGCCTACCAGGACCGCGGTTGGTTCTCCGACGACTTCTCGCTGGTCGCCGACGGCACCACCACCTGGAGCGACGACGTCGAGGGCGGCGAGAACGGCTGGACGAACGAGGTCGCATCGTGGGCGAGCACCACCGGTCCGGGCTGGCGCATCGACTCGGGCACCTCGACGCAGGCGCAGTACTACCTCGTCGAGTGGCGCAACTTCGACGGCTTCGACGAGGGCCTGAAGTACGCGTACGACACGGTCTACCAGACCGATGAGGGTGCCTGGAAGGTCGACAAGATCAAGTACAACGCCCCCGGCGCACTGGTCTGGTACCGCGACACCACGTACGGCGACGCGAACCACGTGCAGTCCAACCTCACGGCGCTGCCGAGCGGCGGCGCGAAGGGCGGCCTGCTCATCGTCGACAGCCACTTCGACCCGCTGCGTCGCACGGGGGCGGCGGCGACCGTCGACACGTCGACGCTGAAGAACATGCCGTCGAGGGCGCAGTCCTCGAACGCCGCGTTCGGCGTGGTGAAGACGTACCCGTTCAAGGAGTGCGTCACCGACGCCGCCCTGACCGAGTACTGCACCGACGTCGCGGCGCTGCCCGCGGTGAAGTCCTTCAGCGACACGAAGGGCTGGGTCCCCGGACTCGAGTTCCGCAACGGCAATCTCTACTGGCGGTACGCGAACGGTTCCGTCGTCGTGCCCTCGGTCGACGGCGCTCCGTACAGCACGCGCATCGTCAACCCCGACGGCAGCCCGGCCACCGACCTCTACGGCGAGGACCTCGGGTTCACGGTGCTCGGCACCGGCAACCCGGCCGACGACGGTGTGGCCTACGGAACCGGAATGGACGTGCAGCTGCCGCTTCTCGGCAACCGCGCGGCGCTCGTGAAGATCACTCCTCCCCAGGGCTGATCCGAGCGGATGCCACGAAGAGGCGTCGACCCTTCGGGGTCGGCGCCTCCGCGCCGATCGAGGAGCGAAGCGTCTCGAGATCCGCGCCGATCGAGGGGTCTCGAGACGCTCCTTCGTCGCTCCTCGACCGGCGGGATGTGGCATCAGACGCAGCTACGCGACCGCAGCGACGCCCAATCCGTCGAGCAGACGCGCGAGGCCGTCGTCGAAGGGATCGGCGCCTCCGAGCAGGTCGGCCGCCTCGGTGAGCGGATGCTGCGTGGCCTCGGTCCAGAGCGGGGCCGGCGCGTCCGCGGCATCCGCGTCTCGTCCCGTTTCGGAGGCGTCGACCGTGACGGCGCCGAGCACGTAGGCGCGCACGGCCGCGGCGGCGCGGGAGGCGTCGGCGAGCGGCATCCCGTCGCTCGTGAAACCCTCCAGCAGGGTTTCACCGAAGGAGAGCGCGTGCCGGCCGTCGAGCGGGCCGCTCGCGACGAGCACGATCGATCCCTGATGCTCCGCGAAGCGGGCCCGCAGGTCGCCGGCGAGACGGTGCACGCGGGCGCGCCACGCCACGGACGGGTCGGATGCCGCGGCCAGGTCGACGCCCGAGAAGACCTGCTCCACCATGGCGCGCTCCAGCGCGTTCTTCGACGTGAAGTACGTGTACATCGCCGTGGGCGTGAGCCCGAGGCGGGCCGCGACGCCGCGGATCGAGACGGCGTCGCCGCCCTTCTCCTCGAAGATCTCGAATGCGGCGTCGACGATGTCGGCCTGGCTGATGCTACGCCTGGGTCCGGGCTTCATGCGGTGGTGCTCCTCGGGGTCGCGACTACGCTACCCGGCCCGCGCGGCGACCCGTGGCCGGGACTGGCCGCCCTCCGGCGGTTCCCGGTCGGCTCAGTCGCGCGAGAGGAACGTGAGCACCGACCCGTCCTCCACGATCAGCGGCACGAGGGCGGCATTGAACACCGCGCCGTACGGCGCGGAGAGGTGCGCCGCGAACGCCTCCGCGTCGCGGTACTCCTCGGTGACGATGAACCGCGAGCCGACCGGCGCCGGCCCGGCCGCGACGTCGACGGTGGCCGGCGGTGCGACGACGCGATGCGGCTCGAACCCGAGGCACCCCGGTTCCCGGCGCACATCGGCGGCGAGCCCGAGGAGGAGGCGCTCGACCTCCTCCTCGTGACCCGGCAGCGCGGTGAACTCCGCGATGAGCCGAACGACCGGCCCCGCGGCATCCGCCTGCTGCACCTCGGTCATTCGGTCGCCGCGCCCGTCATGATCGCGACCGCGTCGGTCATCGAGTGCGTCTGCGGCGTGATCGTCGCCGCGCGCTTGCCGAGCCGCTGCACGTGGATGCGGTCGGCGACGTCGAACACGTGCGGCATGTTGTGCGAGATGAGGATCACGGGGATGCCTCGGTCGCGGAGCTGCCGGATGAGCTCGAGCACCTGGTTGGACTCGCGCACGCCGAGCGCCGCCGTGGGTTCGTCGAGCACGACGACCCTCGACCCGAAGGCCGCGGCGCGGGCCACCGCCACCGCCTGCCGCTGGCCGCCCGAGAGGTTCTCGACGGGCACGGTCACGTCCTGCAGGGTGGAGATGCCGAGCGCGCTCAGCTCGTCGCGCGCCCGCTGCCGCATGCCCTTCTGGTCCACGACGCGGAACACCGAGCCGAGGATGCCCTTCTTGCGCAGCTCCCGGCCGAGGAACAGGTTCGACGCGACGTCGAGCGCGGGAGAGACCGCGAGGTTCTGGTAGACGGTCTCGATTCCGGCGTCGCGCGCATCCTGCGGCCGCTTGAAGGCCACCCGCTCGCCCTCGAGCCAGATCTCGCCCTCGTCGGGGATCTCGGCACCCGTGAGGCACTTGATGAGCGTCGACTTGCCGGCGCCGTTGTCGCCGATGACGGCGAGCACCTCGCCGGGGTAGAGCTCGAGGCTCGCCCCGTCGAGACCGACCACGCGGCCGAAGGTCTTCACGAGGCGGCGGGCCCGCAGGATCGGCTCGCGTTCGGCGACCGCGGTGGCCGACGGCGCGGCGGATGCCTCGGATGAAGCGGATGCCTCGTGCCGACGGTCACCGGACAGTGCGCCGATGGCCGACGGGTCGGGGGTCTCGGCCGCGCGGTCGTGGCGCGGCGCGCCCTGGTCGTTGGTCATTTCCGAACCTTCCTGATCCACTGGTCGACGGAGACCGCGACCACGATGAGCACGCCGACCGCGAAGGTCTGCCAGAGAACGTCGAGACCGGCGAGCGAGAGCCCGTTGCGGAACACGCCCACGATCAGCGCGCCGAGCAGCGTGCCCCACACGGTCCCCCGTCCGCCGAAGAGGCTCGTGCCGCCGATGACCACCGCGGTGATCGAGTCGAGGTTGAGGTCGGCTCCGGCGTTCGGCGATGCCGCGTTCGTCCGTCCGATCTGGATCCACGCGCCGATCGCGAGGATCGCGCCGGCGGCGAGATACACGCTCATGAGCACTCGGTTCACGCTGATGCCCGCGAGGCGCGCAGCCTCGGGGTCGTCGCCCACCGCGTACACGTGCCGGCCCCACGAGGTCTTCTGCAGGATGAACGCGATCGCGACGTAGAGCAGGAGCATCATGATCACGCCGACGGTGATGTTGACCCCGCCGAGGCTGATGACCGAGCCGGTCCACGTGAGCAGGTCGGGCATCTCGCCGCCGCGCACGGTCGCGCCGTTGGAGTAGAGCAGCGTGAGGGCGATGAAGATGTTGAGCGTTCCGAGCGTGACGATGAACGGCGGCAGCTTCAGCCGCGTCACGAGCCAGCCGTTCAGCGCGCCGGCGCCGAGGCCGACGGCGAGACCGAGCAGGAGCCCGATCACGGCCGGCACGCCGAGGTGCACGGTCGTCTGCGCGGTGACCATGGAGCTGAGCACCATCACGGCGCCGACGGAGAGGTCGATGCCGGCGGTGAGGATGATCAGCGTCTGCGCGATCGCAAGGGTGCCGACGACGGCGACCTGCTGGGTGATGAGCGAGAGGTTCGCGGGGTTGAGGAAGCGCTCGTTGAGCAGGCCGAACACGATGATCGAGAGCACGAGCACGATGGCCGGGCTGATCGCCGGGTACCGGTGCAGCGTGTTGCGGATGCGGCTGAGCGGGGTGGTGCGGTCGAGGAACTCCTCGGCCAGGTCGAGCGCCGAGGTCGGCGGCTCGCCCTCTGGGGTGCGATTCGCCGACGGGGTCGGCGATGCGGTCGTGTGGCTCACGTGTGCTCCGATTTCATTGGTGCGGGAGGCGTGCGGTCGGGGGTGCGGGCGAGTGGGCCGGTCGGCCTGCGGTGAGCGGATGTCTCGGGCGAGGCATCCGCCCACCGATCACGTGCCCGCGGTGGGGATCCCGAAGGTCAGCCCCAGCAGATGTCGCCGCCCTCGGCGGTGTCGATCGACTCGACGCCGTCCTGGGGGTCGTCCGTCACGAGCGCGACGCCCGTGTTGAAGAAGTCGAGTCCTTCGGACACCTCGGGCGTGGTTCCGGTCTCGACGAGGTCGAAGATCGCCTGCACGCCGAGCTCGGCCATCTTGACCGGGTACTGCTGGCTCGTCGCGCCGATCATGCCCTGCTTGACCGCGTCGATGCCCGCACAGCCGCCGTCGACCGAGACCACGATGAGCCCGTCGGTGCTGCCGGCCGCCTTGAACGCCTCGTACGCGCCGTAGGCCGCGGGCTCGTTGATCGTGTACACCACGTTGATGTCGGGGTTCTTCGAGAGCAGGGTCTCGGCTGCGGTGCGGCCGCCGTCCTCGGCACCCTGGGATGCCTCGTTGCCGACGATCTCGTAGTCGCCGCCGCTGTAGCTGCCGGTCGAGTCCTCGTCGCCGTTGGCGCCGTCGTCGGCGAGCTCGATGCCCATGCCGTCGAGGAAGCCCTGGTCGCGCTGCACGTCGACCGACACGATCTTGTCGTCGAACAGGTCGATCATCGCGATGGTCGCCTTCTCGCCGCCGAGCTTGGCGGCCGTCCACGAGCCGATCTCCTGGCCGGCCTCGAAGTTGTCGGTCGCGAAGGTGATGTCGACCGCCTCGGGGTCCGCCGGCGGCGTGTCGAGCGCGATGACGTAGAGGCCGGCGTCGCGGGCCTTGACGAGCGCGTCTTCGACGCCCGGCCCGTTCGGGGTGATCAGGATGCCGGCGTCGCCCTTGGAGATCGCGTTCTCGACGGCCTGGATCTGCGTGTCCTCGTCGCCGTCCTCCTTGCCGGCCGCGAGCGTGAGCTCGACGCCGAGATCGTCGGCCGCGGTCTTGGCGCCCTCCTGCATCGCGACGAAGAACGGGTTGGTGGTGGTCTTGACGATGAGCGAGACGCCGATCGTGTCGCCGTTGCTCGCTCCGCCGTCGGCACTGTCGCCCGACGAGGCGCATCCGGTGAAGGCGAGAGCCGCGGCCGCCGTGAGCGAACCGGCGGCGATGAGGCGGCGTCGGAGTGCGCCGGGTGCTGCGTGATTCATCGGTGAATCTCCTCTGGTTTCTGAGAACCGTTGCCCAATTGACAACGATGTCAGCGTTAGGTCTAGTCGATGAGGATGTGTATAGTCAAGCCCACAACGCACATTGGAGATCGAATCGTGACACCGTTGTCAGACACAGACTCGACGGAGACCGAGCGCGGCGGGGGTCACGTCGACGAATCCGTCGCCGCCGACGCCCGCTCCAAGTCGCGGCCGACCATGCGTCACGTCGCCACCCTCGCGGGCGTCGGCGTGAAGACCGTCTCTCGCGTCATCAACGGCGAGCCCAACGTGTCGGCGGCGACCATCGAGCGCGTGCTGAAGGCCGCCCGATCACTCGATTACGAGCCCGACCTGCACGCCGGCAACCTCCGCCGCGCCGATGGCCGCACCCGCACGCTCGGGCTGCTGGTCGGCAGTGTCGACAACCCGTTCGCCGGCGCCGTGCACCGGGCCGTCGAAGACGCCGCGCTCGCACGAGGAGTCGCGGTCTTCGCCTCGAGTCTCGACGACGACCCCGAACGCGAACAGGCGGCGGTCTCGGCATTCCTCCGACGCCGCGTCGACGGGCTCATCCTCACGACCGTCTCGGAGAACCAGGCCTACCTCGCGCCCGAACTGCGCCGGGGCACCCCCGTGGTCTTCGTCGACCGTCAGCCTGCAGGCGTCACCTCCGACTCCGTCGTGAGCGACAACACCGCGGGCGCCGCACTGGCCACCCGCCACCTCATCGAACAGGGTCATCGTCGCCTCGCCTACCTGGGCGACCGGCACGACATCCGCACCGCGCAGGAACGTCGGCGCGGCTTCCTCGACGAGCTCGGCCGCGCGGGCATCGCGACCGGCGACGCCCCGCTCATCGAGGGCCTCCACGACGAGGAGACCTCCAGGCGCGCGACGCTCGCGCTGTTCGACGGCGAGAACCCGCCCACCGCGATCTTCGGCGCCCAGAACCTCGTGACCATCGGCGTCATCCGCGCCCTCCGCGAACTCGGCCGGCAGCTCGACACCGCACTCGTCGGCTTCGACGACGTGCCGCTCGGCGACCTGCTGGAGCCCGGCGTCACCGTCGTCGCCCAGGATCCCCACGCGATCGGCCGCATCGCCGCCGAACGCGTCTTCGCCCGCCTCGACGGCGACGATTCCCCCGCCGAACGCACCATCGTGCCGACCCGACTGCTGCAACGCGGCAGCGGCGAACTTCTTCCGCGGGTGGACGCTCGATGAGCGCCGGCACGCCGGCGCAGGAGCACCGAGCGCGTGTCGTCGTGATCGGCGATGCCCTCATCGACGAACTGCGCAGCCCCACCGGAATGCGCGAGTTCGTCGGCGGGGCCGCACTCAACGTCGCGGTCGGGCTCTCGCTGCTCGGCGAAGACGTGATCCTGCTGGCGATGGTCGGCGACGACGAACCGGGCCGACGCATCCGCGAATACCTCGACGGCCACCGGGTTCGGCTCATCGCGAGCCCATCCCCCTCTGGCACCTCGCGGGCGGTCTCCGACCGGGCCGACGGCGGCGAGCCGCGGTACGAGTTCAACGACGCCGCCAGGGCGAGGCGCATCTCGTTCGACGCCGAGGCACGCGCCGCGCTCGACGCGGCGGATCTGGTGGTGGTCAGCTGCTTCCCCTTCGACGACATCGAGCAGACGGCCGAACTGCGGGCTGCGGTCGACCGTGCACGCGACCGGCTGGTGATCGATGCGAACCCGCGCGCGGGCATGATGCACGACCGCGGCGAATTCCTCCGCGGATTCGAGCGCATGGCGGGCGAAGCGCTGCTCGTCAAGGTCGGCGACGAAGACGCGGACCTGCTGCTCGGCGCCCCGCTGTCCGAGTTCGTCTCACGGATCAGGCGCGGCGGCCCGGGTGAAGCGACCGGCGGGATCGGCGGGCGCAACCCGGCGGTGCTCGCCACGGCCGGGCGCGACGGGGCCCGGCTCCACGACGACGGCATCGAGGTGCACGCCGGCATCGTCGAGCTGCCGGGACCGGTGATCGACACGATGGGCGCCGGCGACGCGACCCTCTCGGCCGTGGTGCACCGCATCGCGGTCGACGGCGTGCCCCGTACGGATGTCGCCTGGTCGGCGGCCCTGGGCGACGCGATGGCCATCGCCGCGGCGACCGTGCGGCACGAGGGCGCGCTCCTTCGCCGTCCGCGAGAGGGTTCGGCCGCCGCGAGCTGACGCGCGCTCGCAGGCTCCGCCGTCACGAGCCGATCCACGCGTCCGGCAACTCGCCCTTGCATTGTCCGCCGGACACTGCGTAGTGTCGCCGTCGTCTACCTGACAACGATGTCATGGCTCCCCTGCGAGCCACGCGATGAAAGGCGAATCGATCGATGACGACGATATCAATGCGCGGCAGAACGGCCACGGTCGCAGCCGTTGCGGCCCTCACTGCCTCCCTCTTCGGAGGGGCGGTCACGGCGGCATCCGCCGATGAAACTGCACCCGACCCGGCCACGGAGCAGTACCGGCCGGCGGTGCACTTCACTCCCGAGCGCAACTGGATGAACGACCCCAACGGCCTCGTCTACGAGAACGGCACCTGGCACCTGTTCTTCCAGCACAACCCCGGCGGCACCCGCTGGGGCAACATGAGCTGGGGCCATGCCACGAGCGCCGACCTCGTGCACTGGGACGAGCAGCCGCTCGCGATCCCGCAGACCTTCGACGAGGACGGCGTCTCGATCGAGGACATCTTCTCGGGCTCGATCGTGGTCGACGACCAGAACACCAGCGGACTCGGCACCGCCGAGAACCCGCCGATGATCGCGATCTACACGAGCGCGTACACGGCCGCACATCCGACCCTCGCGGGCCGGCAGGCGCAGTCGCTCGCCTACAGCACCGACCACGGGCAGACGTGGACGAAGTACGAGGGCAACCCGGTGTACGACCGCGCGTCGGCGAACTTCCGCGACCCCAAGGTGTTCCGATACACCGATCCCGCGACCGGCGAGTCGTACTGGGTCATGGTCGCCGTCGAGGCGCTCGAGCACCAGGTCGTGATCTCCCGCAGCGACGATCTGAAGACGTGGACGCATCTCAGCGACTTCGGCCCGGCCAACGCGGTCGGCGGGGTCTGGGAGTGCCCCGACCTCTTCCCGCTCGCGGTCGACGGCGATGCGTCGAACACGAAGTGGGTCATGGTCGTCAACCTCAACCCCGGCTCGGTCGCGGGCGGCTCGGGCGGCCAGTACTTCGTGGGCGACTTCGACGGCACCACGTTCACGTCCGAGAGCACCGTGACGGATGACGCGCTGCCGACCGGCGAGGTCTTCGCCGGGTTCGACGACGGCACCTACGACGGCTGGACCGTCTCGAATGAGCCCGGCAACGGGAAGAACGGCCCGTTCGCCGACGCTCCGGCATCCGGCACGCTCGACGGCCAGAACGCCGTGAGCGGATACATCGGCGCCGGGCTCGTCAACGGGTTCCACGACTTCGACTGGCCGGTCGGCACCGTCGAGTCGCCGACCTTCACCGTCGAGGATCCGTTCGTGAACCTGCTCGTCGGCGGCGGCGACCACCCGCACGTCGACGGAACCCGGCTCGACAACGAGGCCCCCGCCGGCCGCCTGCTGTTCGACGGATTCGAGTTCACCGACGGCACGACCCTCGCCGACACCGGCTGGGAGGCCACCGGCGACTTCGCGACCGACCCGAGCCGCACCCCGTCCACCCAGGGCGGCGACTACTACCTCGGGCTGAAGCGCATCAACACCTTCGAGTCGGGGCCCAACGGCGACGACAACCGCGGCGACCTGACCTCGCCCGCGTTCACGATCCAGCCCGGCGAGGACCACCTCTCGTTCCTGCTCGGGGGCGGCAAGCGGTTCGACGGCACGCTCGAGGCGCGACTCCTCGTCGACGGCGAGATCGTGCGCACCGCGACCGCAGCCGACGGCGGCGCGCTCAACTGGAAGGCGTGGGATGTCTCCGAGTTCGCCGGTCGCGACGCGCAGTTCCAGGTGCACGACGACACCAACGGCGGCTGGGGCCACCTCACGGTCGACCACCTCGTGCTCGGCACCGAAGCGGCGCTGCCGCGCTCCGAGGAGACGTCGGTCAACCTCGTCGTCGACGGCGAGATCGTGCGCACCGCGACCGGGCGCAACAGTGAGAACCTCGACTGGGTGAGCTGGGACGTGTCCGAATTCGCCGGCCACGAGGCATCCGTTCGCATCATCGACAACAACCGGTTCGGCTGGGGGCACGTGCTCGCCGATCAGGTGATGTTCTCGGATGCCGCGGCGGCCCCGCGCATCGAGGGCTACGACTGGCTCGATTGGGGTCGCGACTACTACGCGACCGTGTCGTTCTCGAACGCGCCCGACGGCCGGAGGGTGATGCTCGGCTGGATGAACAACTGGGACTACGCGAACGACATCCCGACGGGTTCGTGGCGGAGTGCGATGACGCTGCCGCGCGAGGTCGCGCTCACGTCGACCGATCAGGGGCCCCGGCTCGTGCAGCAGGTCGTGCCCGAGGTCGACGGCCTCGAGCAGGCGGCCGACGCCGTGACGGTCGCCCCGCGCGAGATCGAGGCAGGATCGGCGACGCTCGACGAGGTCGCGGGCGACGTGCTGAAGATCGATGCCGTGTTCGAGCGGGGCGACGCCGACTCCTTCGGCCTCAGCGTGCTCGGCGACGGCGACCAGGCGACGCGCATCGGCTACGACGTCGACGCCGGCCGCCTGTTCGTCGATCGCCGGGAGTCGGGGAACACCGACTTCCATCCCGCGTTCGCGTCGCTCGACGATGCACCGGTCGCGCTCGACGACGACCGATTGGCGGTGACGGTCTACGTCGACCGCTCGTCGGTCGAGGTCTTCACCGCCGACGGCCGCACGACGATCACCGACCAGGTGTTTCCGAACGCCGGGGCCGACGAGCTCGGCCTCTGGGCCGAGGGCGGCACCGCCGACCTCGTGTCGCTCACGGTGACGCCGCTCGCGACGGCCATGTTCGCCGAGGAGCCGGAAGAGCCCGAGGAGCCGCAGGTTCCGACCGACGACGGGGCGATGGCAGTTCCGGCGACGGGCGTGCTCTCGTCGAACAACGGATGGGACACCGGCCTGCACGACGGCGACTTCGACGTCACGATGAACCTGTGGTGGGGCGAGAACGCGAGCCTGTTCCGGCTCTACCGCGACGGCGAACTCGTGCACAGCGAGTTGGTCGATCCGGCGACGCCGAAGGCCCAGCGCGTCGTGGTGCCCGTCAGCGGTCTCGGCAACGGCACCTACGAGTTCGTCGGCGAGCTGCTGAACTCCAAGGGGGCGACGCGCACCAAGCCGCTCACCGTCGCGGTGCGCGACGCGAATCCGGCCGTGCCCGTGCTCAGCCAGGACAACTGGGACGGCGACGGCAACTACCGGGTCGCCGCCAACCTCTGGTGGGGGCAGAACGCGACCTCGTACGCGTTCCTCGAGAACGGCGAGGTCGTCGACGAGGGCGAGCTGACCGCGGCGACCCCGTCGTCGCAGCGCGTCACGCTCGACGTGAGCGGCAAGGCCAAGGGGTCGTACGAGTACACGGTCGAGTTCCGCAACGCGGCCGGCGCCACCTCGAGCAAGGCGATCACCGTGAAGGTCACGAAGTGACGCGCTGACGGCCGGGCCGGATGCCTCGGGGTGCTCGCGCCCCGAGGCATCCGCGGTCCGTGCGACCGCCCGCGGCATCCGTTCGTCCGCGCCCGCCCCGACTGGCACGCGCGACCCCGCAGTGGCACGCTGGGACGATGGCCGTCGAATCCGCACCGTTCACCTCTCCGCTCGCGGAGTCGCTCGCCCCCGCGCTGCTCGAGCGCTTCGACCGGTACGTGCGCGTCGGCACGCAGTCCGACCGTGACGGCGAGGGCACGCCGAGCTCGGCGCGCCAGTTCGACCTCGGGCGGGTGCTCGTCGACGAACTGCTGGCGCTCGGCCTCGCAGACGCCCGGCTCGACGAGCACGGGTTCGTGTACGCCACGCTTCCGTCCACGACCGACGTGGCCGACGGCCCCGCGCCCGTCATCGGCCTCATCGCGCACATGGACACGAGCCCCGACGCCCCGGGCGACGGCGTCGAGCCGATCATGCACCGCGCGTACGAGGGCGGCGTGATCGAGCTGCCCCGCGGCGGCACGGTGCTCGATCCGGCCGAGATGCCCGACCTGCTCGACCACGTCGGGCACGACCTGGTCACGAGCTCGGGCGACACGCTGCTCGGCGCCGACGACAAGTCGGGGGTGGCGGCCATCATGACGGCGCTCGCGCACCTGGTCGCGAGCCCCGAACTCCCCAGCCCGACGCTGCGCATCGCGTTCACGCCCGACGAGGAGCTCGGCACCGGCGTGCGATCGTTCGACGTCGAGGGCTTCGGCGCGCTGTGCGCCTACACGGTCGACGGCTCCGAGGTCGGCGAGCTCCAGGACGAGACCTTCTCGGCCACCGAGGGCATCGTCACGATCGAGGGCCACGAGGTGCATCCCGGCTTCGCGACCGGCAAGCTCGTGAACGCGGCGCGCATCGCGGCCGAGATCGTCGCGGCCCTGCCCGCCGACCTCACGCCCGAGCGCACGTCGGGGCGCGACGGCTTCATCCACGTGTACGAGGTGAGCGGCGGGGCATCCCACGCCGTGGTGCGCACGATCCTGCGCGACTTCGACGACGAGAAGCTCGCCGCGCACGGCGAGGTGCTGCGCCGCACCGTCGACGAGGTGCTCGCCCGCGAGCCCCGCGCGAAGGCGACCGTCACGATCACCCCGCAGTACCCGAACATGCGCACGTACGTCGACGAGTTCCCGCAGGTGACGGATGCCGCGGCGCAGGCGATCCGCGCCGAGGGACTCGAGCCGCTCCGCACCGCGATCCGCGGCGGCACCGACGGATCCCAGCTGAGCGCCATGGGCCTGCCCACGCCGAACCTCTTCACCGGCGGACACGAGTTCCACTCGGTGCGCGAGTGGGCGTCGGTGCAGGAGATGGCGGCGTCGGCCGCGATGCTCGTGCGCCTCGCCGAGGTGTGGACCACGCCCGAGTTCCGCGGCGCCGCGCGCGCCTGACGCTGGCCCGATCCGCCGGAATCCCGTTCGCTCGCGGGAATCCCGCTCGGCCGGGACTCCGGCGCGCGAACGGGATTCCGGCGCGTCCCTGGCCGCGCTGGAATGTCCCCGCACGGGCGCGTGGGATCAGCGCACGTAGCGCAGTTCGCGCACGTGCCAGAGGTCGTCGACCTTCTCGGTGCCGTCGGGCGCGAAGCCGTTTCGGCGGTAGAAGGCCTGGGCTCGCGTATTGCCGTCGAGCACCCACAGGTAGGCGGGTCGACCACCCAGCGCGGTGTCGACGAGCGCCTGGCCGACGCCCGTGCCGTGGTGCTCGTCGAGCACGTAGAGCCCCTCGAGCTCGAGATCGCGCGGACCGTCGGGGTCGCGACCGTCGCTCGTGTTCGCCCAGCCGACGACCTCGCCGTCGACCTCGACGACCCAGACGCGCATCGGACGGAACCCGTCGGGCGGAGGGTAGACGCCGGACGAGATCGCCGCATTCGCCGTCCATGCGAGTACGCGATCGCGCATCGTCCAGTTCTCGACCAGGTCGCGCGCGACCCGCCCCGGCTCGACGTACGTGGTCTGATGGCTTCGCCAGTGCACGCTCGCGATCGCCGGGGCATCCGCCACCGTCGCGGGCCGGACGAGCACCACGGCCGGGGCTATTCCGTGTCGGATGCCGCGGCGGGCTCGCGCGCGGGCGCCGACGCGGGCAGCGCGGCCTCGATCGCGGCGATCACCTCGGGAGCGTCGGGCTCGGTGCGCGGGCGGAACCGCTGCACACTGCGGTCGGCGCCCACGAGGAACTTCTCGAAGTTCCAGCTGACCTTGCCGGCCTTGCCGTCGGCATCCGGAGTCTGCTTCAGCTCGGTGTAGAGCGGGTGCTCCTTCTTGCCGTTGACCTTGACGCGATCGACGATCGGGAACGTGATGCCCCACGTCGTCGAGCAGTACTCGCTGACGGCCTCGTTCGTCGAGAGCTCCTGCAGGAACTGGTTGCTCGGAAAGCCGATCACCGTGAATCCGCGGTCGCCGTACTGCTTCTGCAGTTCTTCGAGCTTGCCGTACTGGGGCGCGAGCCCGCATCGCGATGCGACGTTCACGATCATCACGGCCTTGCCCTCGTAGTCGGCGAGCGAGGCGGTCGCGCCGTCCATCGTCGTGAAGGGGATCTCGTCGAGCGTGGTCATCGTGCCTCCTGGCGGACGTGGGGAACGGGTTCGCATTCACGCTACGCCGGTTGACCGAGGTCAACGACCGACGCGCAGCGAGTTCACAGCACGAATTGCGGATGCCGCGTGCCGCCGTTCACCGCGAGGCCCCGGTCCCGGCGCGGCCTGGCGCCGCCGTCACGGCACGGTCATCGACGCCGACGCCGGCGCTCACGCCGTCGCCGACGCCTACCGCCGCACGCCGGCCCGGTATGCGGCCTCGGTCCGGGTGGACGCGCCGAGCTTGCGCAGGATGGCCGAGACGTGCACGCTCGCGGTCTTGCCGCTGATGTAGAGCCGCTCGCCGATCTGGCGGTTGCTGAGCCCCTCGGCGATGAGCTCGAGCACCTGCCGTTCGCGCGCGGTGAGTTCGTCGATCCCGGCCGCGACCTCGGCGGCATCAGAGGTCGGCGAGCCGGCGATGCCGCCCGACGCATCGGCCGCGCGAGCGGATGCCGCCGTGCGAGCGGATGCCGCCGTGCGAACGGCCGCCCCGCCGCCCACGCCCTCGAGCGCGATGCCGGCGACGGCGGCGACGCGCTCGACCCGGTCGACGACGGCGATGACCCCGCCGGAGATCGCGTGCCCATGCGCGTCTTGGAGGGTGGCCCGTGCCGATTGGCGATCGCCGACCGCGAGCTCGGCCTCGGCCTTTCGGAGCCGGGCGTAGGCGCCGAGGTACCCGGCGGCGTTCGGCAGCGCGGCGAGGCGGACGGCCTCGACCCAGGCCGCGGCGCTCGTTCCGGGAGCGCGACCGGAGGACGAGCCCGCCGAGCCGGACGCACCCCGCGAGCCAGACGCACCCCGCGGGCCGGAATCATCCTGCGCGCCCGACGCGGCCGGGCCGTTCGCACCGCTCGCCGTGGCGAGCTCGGCATCGAAGAACGCGCGCCACAACGCTGCGGTCGGCCAGAACGAGAGGCGATCGAAGAGCTCGAGCACGCGCGGCACGGCGGCATCGATCTCACGGTCGAGCGCCTCGGCGTCGGCATCGGCCGCAGTGCGACCCCGCGCGGCGGCGATGACGCGGCCGGCGACCCAGAGGAACGGCAGCGCGTAGCCCGGCGGCAGCGCCCGCGGGTCGTCGAGCATCTCGAGCACCTCGCGCCAGGCTGCGTGGAGGTCGCCGAGGGCGAGGTCGAGCTCGGCCCCCAGCCGGCCGATGCCGAGCTTTGTCTGCATCTCGGCGGCCATGACCCGTGCCATCGCCGGGCGGATCGCGCGGTAGAGCGCGACGGCGCGGTCGAGTTCACCGCGCCAGAGCAGGCTCCAGATGCGCGCACGGTTCAGGTAGACCGTGAACGGCATGGGCGGATCGAGCGCGAGCGCCCGCTCCATGAGCACGTCGGCGCGCTGCCATTCGCCGAGGGCGAGCAGGGGGTCGACCGCGTTGGAGGCGAGGATCACGCCGGAGCTGCGCTCGAGCCCGAGCCGCCTGGCCTGCTCGAGGCCCTGCTCGGCGAGGCGCACGGCCTCGTCGAAGTTGCCGATGAGGTACTGCATGTCGGATGCGTTCACCCAGTACCGCAGCCGCGTCGCCGGGTCGCCCTCGGCGAGCTCGCCCGATCGGTCGAGCAGCGCCAGTCCGCCCTCGACGTCGCCGTTGTTCGCCCGGCTGATGCCCGCGATGTTCGTCGCGGTCGACGCGTAGCGGGTGCTGCCCAGACGTTCGGAGACGGCGAGCGCCTCATCGGCGACCGTGCTCGCCTCATCGAGCCTCGACTCGATCATGAGCCGGCCCGAGAGCGCGATGAGCACGGTGGCGCGCAGATCGTCGGAACCCTCGTCGCCGAGGGCCTCGAGCGCCTGCTCGAGCAGCGGGATGGAACCCGGCCGGCCGACGTTGGCGAGGTGCATGCCGGTGTCACGCAGCAGTCGGGGATACTGTGGGTCGTCCGGCGGACATTCCTGCAACGCAGCCCTGATGAGGGAGAGCCCGCGTTCTGCCTCGCCCGCGTTGCGCAGGTAGGAGGCGCTGCGGCCCATGAGCTCGAGCTTGCTCATGCCGGCCGTGGTCTCGGGCTCGGGGACCACGTGCCAGAGCCCGATCGCGCGTTCGCCGAGCTGGGCGGCGGATGCGTACGCGGCGGCCGCGCGCGCCTCGCGCATCGCCCGGATCGTGGCGGGGAACGCCCGCACCGCATCGTTGGCGCCGAGCCAGTGATAGGAGATCTCGGCGGCCAGGCGCCTCGACCCGTGCGCGGCGTTCTCGTAGGCGGCCGCGTAGCGCGCATGGAACCGCGCCCGCTCGCCCGGAAGCAGGTCGGCCTGGATCGCCTCGCGCACGAGGGCGTGCCGGAAGGCGTAATCGTCGCCCTCGATGGTGAGCACGCCGCCGAGCACGGCCTCGCGTGCCGCGGCATCGAGGTCGACGTCGCTCGCCTCACCCTCGCGCACGGCGACGAGCAGCGCGTGCGGCACGCGGACGCCGCCGATGGAGAGCAGGCGCAGCAGGCTCTGCGTCGGCTCGGTGAGCCGCTCGTACCTGGCCAGCAGCAGGTCGCGCAGCGTCTCGGGCACCTCGGAGTCGTCGCGGCAGCCGTCGAGGCCGATGAGTTCCTCGATGAGGAACGGCACCCCGTCGCTGCGGCGCACGACCGCCTCGACGCCGCGCTGCGCGGTCTCGGTCTCGGGTCGCAGCGACGCGACCATCGCCACCGCGTCGTCTGGGCTCAGGCGGGCGAGCTCGTGCCGTTCGACCCACCGGTCGCGATCGGCCTCGGCGAGGAACGCCCGCGCCGGATGCCCGCGCGTGACGTCTTCGCTGCGGTAGGTCAGCACCGTGAGCACCCGACTCGAGCCGAGTGCGCGCATGAGGAACCGCAGCAGCGCGAGGCTGGCCGCGTCGATCCAGTGGAGGTCTTCGATGACGAACACGATGGGCTGCTCGTGCGAGAGGGTCTCGAGGAGCACGGCGATGGCTTCGTGCAGCTGGCTGCTCGCCGCGTCGCCGCGCACGGGCGTACCGGACTGCCGCGCACCATCGGCACCGCTGCCGTCGCCCGCACCCGTGTCGTCGTCACCGCGACCCTCGGATGCCGCGAGCTCGGGCAGGAGCGCCACGAGCGCCGCCCGCCCGGGGCCGACCGCCTCGAGCACGCGCTCGGCGCCCTCGTCGGCGACGAGGGCGCGCAACGCCGACTTGACGGGGACGTAGGGCGCGGCCACCGCGCCGAGGTCGACGCACTGGCCGACGAGGACGCGCGCCTCGCCGTCGATGCGACTGGCGAACTCGCGCACGAGGCGCGTCTTGCCGATGCCGGCCTCGCCGCCGATGATCACGGTGAACGGCGCACCGGAGCGCACCCCGTCGAGGCGGGTGAGGAGCCCGGCGAGATCGGCGTCACGGCCGATCATCTCCGGCGCAGACGTGGTCACCCCTTCATGCTGTCACGCCCCGCCGACATCCGCGGCGTCGTCATGGCGAGCACCGAGTCGGGCATCGGAGTGCCGGTCGGGGTCAGCGCCGAGGGTTCCGGCGTGCCCCAGGAGCGGCTGAGCGGCACGACGCCGGCCCAGACCGAGTGGTCCTCCCCGTCATCGGCGGACTCGGAGACGCCCGCCGCGCGCGCCTTCATGACGACGTCGTCGAGGCGGAGCCGGAGCACGCGCGTGGCCGCGACCTCCTTGCGGATCGTCGCCCGCACCTCGGCCGGCCGCCCGGGCATGAGCCGTTCGGAGAGCGCGAGGAGCGCGGCATCCGCCTCGTCGTCGGCGACCGGTTCGAGCACGCCGTAGACCACCGCGCTGCGGTAGTTCATCGAGCTGTCGAAGAGCGAGCGGGCGTAGACGAGCCCGTCGAGGGCGGTGACCGAGAACGCCACCGTCGACTGCTCGGCCGCGGCGCGCAGGGCGAAGCCGCCTCCGGTCGAGCCGTGCACGAGCACGTCGTCGCCGACGCGTGCGAACCCCATGGGCACGACGATCGGCACGCCGTCGACGACCGCCGCGAGGTGGCCGACGAGCTCCTCGTCGAGCAGCGCGTCGACGGCGGCGCGGTCGACGACCTGACGCTCGGAGATGCGGCGGATGCGACGCGCGGGCGGGGCGGGCTGGGCAGGCTGAGCGAGCTGGGCGGAGGGCTTCATGGCTCCAGTCTCGATTCCGCACTGGTCTTGCGATGAGTCCAGTTCGTGCAACACTGGCCAGACCAGTTCTGATCGGAGTCCCATGGACGGCCCGCTGCTCGCCATCGACCGCCTCGACGACCGCCCCGTCATCGTGCAGATCGTCGAGGCCATGCGCGAGGCGAT
This sequence comes from Agromyces terreus, assembly GCF_009749465.1. Lineage (GTDB taxonomy): Bacteria > Actinomycetota > Actinomycetes > Actinomycetales > Microbacteriaceae > Agromyces > Agromyces terreus. Next base: position 478,700 of record NZ_WBIS01000002.1, on the reverse strand, counting down.
CCTCACGGGTGCCCTGCGGCCCGGCGACCGCGTCGCCTCGACGCGGGTGCTCGCCGCCGAACTCGGCACCTCGCGCAGTTCGGTCGTGAGCGCCTACGAGCACCTCGCGGGCGAGGGCTACCTCGAGCAGCGTCAGGGCGCGCCGACCCTCGTCGCCCGGCTCGACGCGGTCGACGGCGTGCGCCGGGCGGCGGATGCCTCGAGCACGCGCCGCCCCGCGGCATCCGTCGCCCCTTCCGAGACGACCGCACCGACCGCGCCCGCCGCCCAGCACCCCGCAACGGCCGCGTCCGTCGGCGACGGCGGCCGCCCAGACGGCTCCGCCGTTCCGCGCGTCGACCTGCGTCCCGGCCGGCCGTCGACCGCGCGCCTCGACGACCGGGTCTGGCGTGCGGCCTGGCGCCGTGCGGCCGCGATGCCGGTGCCGAGCGACGACCCGCCCCGATTCGGCGAGCCCGTGCTGCGCGAGGCGATCGCCGACCACGTGCGGCACGCCCGAGGCTTCGCCTGCGATGCGGAAGACGTCGTCGTCACCGCGGGCACGAGCGAGGCGATGGGACTGGTCGGCACGGCGCTCGGCGACCTGATGGGCACGCGACCGATCGTCGCCGTCGAGGACCCGGGCTATCCGAACGCCCGACAGGTACTCGCCCGGGCCGGCGCCGCGCTCGTCCCGGTCGAGGTCGGCGACGACGGCCTGCGCGTCGACCTGCTGCGCGGCCTGACGCCGCCGGCCCACGCGATCCTCGTGACCCCGAGCCACCAGTACCCGCTCGGCGGCCGCCTGCCCGTCGCCGAGCGCCTCGAACTGCTCGACCACGCGCGCCGCACGGGCGCGTTCGTCGTCGAGGACGACTACGACAGCGAGTTCCGCCACGTCGGTCCGCCGATGCCGACGCTCGCGTCCCTCGACGGACCGGGACCGACGGATGCCTCGGGCGGCTCTCGCGAGAACCGCCGCGTCGTGCTCATCGGCAGCTTCTCGAAGGTCCTGAGCCCGTGGCTGCGCCTCGGCTACGCGGTGCTCCCCCACGACCGCCGGCTCCGCGACGCCTTCGAACGCGTGCGCGAGGAGAGCCCGTCACCGGTGGCCGGCATCGTGCAGATCGCGGTCGCGCACCTCCTGACCACCGGGGCCCTGCGCCGCCACATCGCGGCCACGCGCCGCGACTACGCGCATCGTCGCCGGCTGGTGCTCGCCGCGCTCGGCGACCTGCCGGGCACGCAGCTCGTCGGCCTCGACGGAGGACTGCACGCCGTGCTGCGGCTCCCCGACCACGACCTCGTCAACGCCGTCATGCGGCGGCTGGATGCCGCGGGCATCGCGGTCGCGCGGCTCGCCGAGTACTCGCTCGACCCCGCCTCCGGCCGGCCCGGCCTCGTGCTCGGATACGCGGGCGTCGGCGATCGGCTGCTCGCCGACGCCCTCGAGCGCATCCGGGCGGCGGTGTCGGAGTCGACCCGATAGCCTCTCCGGATGGATCCCGTCACGGTCACGCTCGAACCCTGGAGCCCATGGCCGCTGATCTACCCCCTGATCGTCATGGTCGCGGGGGCGGTCATGACCTTCTTCGGGCAGTTGCGCAGCCGGCGCTGGATGCGCGACATCGGCACCGTGGTGCTCGTCGGCGGCGGCCTCGCGAGCGTCCTGCTCTTCGCGTTCCTGTCGGGCACGTGGGACCAGGCGCAGCGGACCGCCGCGCTCGAGGAGCTCGGCTACGTCGACCCGACCTTCGGGGGCGGCACCGGCATCGTCGGCGGTCAGCCCGGCGACATCGACTTCAACGCCGTGCGCGACGGCGAGCGCGTCACGGGCAGCCTCCAGTGGCAGGGCGACGACCGGTGGCTCGTGGTCGAGGGCACGGGCTGAGCGCACCGACCGAGCCCGCCGCCTGAAGCCCGCCGGCCGGTCGAACGCCGCCGGCTCAGGCGAACAGCGCCTGCCCCACGTACTCCCCCGAGCGGATGCCGCCGGGCACCGCGAAGATCGCCGACCCGACGTGCTTGAGGTACTCGTTGAGCCCGTCGGCCGCGAGCGAGCGCTGCACGGTGATGAACTGCTCGGGCGAGCGCTGGAACGAGAGGAAGAACAGCCCGGCGTCGAGGCGGCCGAGCTCGTCGTTGCCGTCGACGAAGTTGTAGCCGCGGCGCAGCATCCGCACGCCGCCGTTGACCGTGGGGTGCGCGAGGTGCACATGCGAGGTCGGGGCGATCAGCGGCGCCCCGGTCGGGCCTTCGGCCTCGAAGTCGGGCTCGGTGAACTCGGTGCCGCCCGAGAGCGGCGCCCCCTCGCCCTTCGAGCGGCCGACGAGCGTCTCCTGCTCGCCGAGCTGCACGCGATCCCAGTTCTCGATGATCATGCGGATGCGGCGGGCCACGAGGTACGAGCCGCCCGCGAGCCACGCCGGCCCGTCGCCGTCGTCGACCCACACCTGGTCGTCGACCTCGGTCGTCTCCTCGGCCTTGACGTTGGCGGTGCCGTCCTTGAAGCCGAACAGGTTGCGCGGGGTCGCCTGCGTCGTCGAGGTCGACGAGGTGCGACCGAAGCCGAGCTGCGACCAGCGCAGGCTCGCCCGGCCGAAGGCGATGCGGCTGAGGTTGCGGATCGCGTGCACGGCGACCTGCGGGTCATCCGCGCAGGCCTGGATGCACAGGTCGCCGCCGCTGCGCTCGGGCTGCAGAGCGTCGCCCTGGAATCGGGGCAACGCCTCGAGCCGGGCGGGCCGCCGAGCGGCGATGCCGAACCGGTCGACCCCGTCGGCGTCCTCGAACAGGCCCGGCCCGAAGCCGAACGTGATGGTGAGGCCGCTCGCGGGCAGCCCGAGCGCCTCGCCCGTGTCGGCCGGCGGCGCGTAGTCCGACCCGCCGACGGCGCCGCCCTCGGCGACCTCGAGGCCCTGCGAGAGGCGGGCCGCGGCATCCGTCCAGTCCCGGAGGAGCTCGATCAGGCCGTCGCGGTCGAGCGTGGCCGACACGTCGAACGCGGCGAAGTGCAGGCGGTCTTGGGCGGGCGTCACGATGCCCGCCTGGTGCTCGCCGTAGAAGGGGTATGCGGATGCCGCGGCCCCGGCGCTCGCGTTCGCCGCACCGTTCGACACGGCGACGCCGACGCCCGCCGCCCCGACCGCGACGCCGACCGTCGCACCCGCGGCGCCCGCGCCGAACAGGCCGAGCAGCTGGCGCCGGCTGACCCCGCCGTCCGCCGGTCGAGGAGGCGCGCCAGCGCCATCCGCCGGTCGAGGAGGCGCGCCAGCGCCATCCGCCGGTCGAGGAGGCGCGCCGGCGCCGTCTCGAGACCCGACCTCGTCGGACCTCGACACGCTCGCTGCTTCGTCGCGGCCTGCTCGACCCGCGGACCCCTCGGTCATCAGACCCCGAGAATGGTGCTCGTCAGCTGGGAGAGCGGCTCGGCGAGCGCGTTGACCTGGTCGCTCAGCGCCTTCTTGTCGGCGTCGGTGAGCTCGGCGTAGTTCACGAAGCCCTCGTCGAGCGAGCCGTAGGTGCCGAGCAGGCCGTTGAGCGCGGTGAACTGGTCGTCGATCTCCGTTGCGAGTGCTGCGCCGTCGTCGCCCTTCGACTCGGCGAGCGCGCGCACCGCGCCGAACGCGACGTACGCGCCCTGCACGTTGGCCGAGAAGTCGTAGAGGTCGGTGCCCGACCACCAGTCCTCCTCGCCGGTGATCTTGCCGGCGGCGACCTCGTCGAGCAGGCCGATGGCGCCGTTCGAGATGTCGGCGAGGCTCACCGTGAAGTCGTCGGCGGTCACGAGGGTGTGCAGTTCGGTGATGTTCTCGACCAGGCCGTCGGCGTACGCCTGGCGCTCTTCGGGCGTGGACGGCGCCCAGTCGAGGAACGCGTCCTGACCGTCGGAGTTCAGGTCGCCCTGCGCCGGCGGCCAGAGGTCCTTCTCGATGCGGTGGAAGCCGGTCCAGTCGATGCCGTCGGCCACGGCGTCGACCTCGCGGAAGTCGATCTTCGGGTCGAGGTCGCCGAACGCCTCCGCCGTGGGCTCGATGCGCTCGTAGGGCACACGGGTCGTGGCGAAGAGGGCGCGAGCGGCCTCGTCGTCGCCGGCCGCGTACGCGTCGGCGAGCTCCTGCACGAGGGGCAGCAGTTCGGAGGTCTGCGAGCGCACGTACGCGAGGTACTCGGTGACGGCCTGGTCGCTGAGCTCCTGCTCGTCGGCCGAAACCTCGGACGCCTCGCCCGTGACGGTGAAGGCGGCGAGCCCGACGGGCGCGCCCACCTGCTGGAACTTGCAGGCGGTGTAATACTCGCCCGGCTCGAGCTGGGCGACGAAGTCGACCTTCTGGCCCGGGGTGACGTTCTCCTTCTCGCCCACGATGCGCAGCTGGTCGTCGGCGAGGATCTCGAACTCGTTGACATCGGTGCCGGTGTTCTCGAGCGAGAAGGTCACGGCGCCCGCGGCGGCGGTGTCGACCGAGACGGCGCACGCGTCGTCGGTGATGTCGACGGCCACGGCGTCGGCGAGGTCGGCCTTGGCCACGCACCCCGAGAGGGCGAGCGCGAAGACGATCGCGGTGGCGGATGTCGCGAGGACACGTCGATTCATGGGTGCTCCGGTCTGTGGAGGGGCGGATGTCGCGGGTCGGTCAGTGGGTGTCGACGGGCGTCGGTTCGAGCGCCGCCGGCTCAGGGGGCGCGGATGCCTCGGCCGTCGTGGTCTTCGCGGCTGCGGCGGCGGCTCGCGCCCGCCCGCGCCGACGCAGCATGAGCAGGTACAGCGGCACGGTGACCGCCACGTAGCCGACCCACGCGAAGACCTGCGCCCAGGTCGGCTCGGGCGTGAAGTTGAAGATGCCGGCGAGCACGGTGCCGTACCAGCTGCCCGGCGGCACGAGGCCGGTGAGGCTGTAGGCCGGTGCGCCCCAGCCGGGGATGACGGATGCCTCCTGCAGATCGCCCACCCCGTAGGCGAGCACGCCGGCGGCGACGAAGATGAGGAAGAGGCCGGTCCACGTGAAGAAGCGGCCGAGGTTGAAGCGCACGAGGCCGCGAGAGATGCCCCACGAGATGACCACGGCGGTGAGGATGCCGAGCACGGCGCCGAGCGTCGCGTAGAGCGGTTCCGCCCCGCCGGCGGCGTTCGCCCACACGAAGAGCGCGGTCTCGATGCCCTCGCGCCCGACGGAGAGCGCTCCGAGCAGCACGATCGCGAACCACGAACGGTCGATCGCGGCATCCATGCTGCTGCGCAGTTCCTTCGACAGGGTCGCGCCGTGCGAGCCCATCCAGAACGTCATCCAGGTGACCATCGCGACGGCGACGATCGAGAGCGTGCCGCCGAGGATCTCCTGCGCCTGGAACGTCATCGCGTACGGGCCCCACGTGAGGGCCGCGCCGACGCCGAGCGCGACGGCGATCGCGAGGCCGATGCCCGCCCACAGCCGGCCGAGCAGGTCGCGGCGGCCGAGCTTGCCGAGGTACGCCACCAGGATGCCGACGACGAGACCCGCCTCGAGGCCCTCGCGGAGGCCGATCAGGTAGGTGGCGAGCACAGCGGTCTCCGGAAATGGTCTGGCGGGAGGGGTAGCGAAGGCTTACCTTACTCCTCTGCCACGGCGCCGCAAATCGCGCTTTTCAGGAGCCCATGTGGGCAGCAGGGCCGTTTCGGGGTCGATGCGACGCCGAACGGCCCCGCGAGCCCACATGGGCTCCTGAAAAGAGACACGGTGTACGGCGGAGGACGCACGCCGTAGCGTGGAGCTGTGCTGACTCCTCCGAACACCCCGAAGCGCCCCATCGAACGCACGCACCACGGCGACACGGTCATCGACGACTACGAGTGGCTGCGCGCGAAGGACGACCCAGAGGTCATCGCTCACCTCCACCAGGAGAACGCGTACACGAACGCGCGCACCGAGCACCTCTCCCTGCTGCAGGAGCAGCTCTTCGAGGAGATCCGCGCCCGCACGAAGGAGACCGACCTCTCGGTGCCGACACGCGAGGGCGACTGGTGGTACTACTCGCGCACGGTCGAGGGTCAGGAGTACGGCATCCACTGCCGGGCCCCCATCGCCGGCCCCGACGACTGGACCCCGCCGGCGCTCGAGGCCGATGAGGCGTCGGTCGAGCCCGTCGAGGCCACGGCTGGTCTCGAGACGCGTCCTCCTGCGTCGGGCGCTCCTCGACCGGCGGAACCGTCGGGCGCTCCTCGACCGGCGGAACCGTCGGGCGCTCCTCGACCGGCGGCGGCGGCCGGCCTGCCCGGCGAGCAGGTGCTCCTCGACGACAACCTCGAGGCCGAGGGGCACGAGTTCTACTCGCTCGGCAGCTTCGACGTGACCGCCGACGGCGCCACGCTGCTCTACGGCGTCGACGTCGAGGGCGACGAGCGGTACACGCTGCGGTTCCGCGCCCTCGACGACCCCGAGCGCACCATCGACGACGTCATCGAGGGCACGAGCGGCGGCGCGATCTTCGACCCCTCCGGTCGCTACGTGTTCTACGCGACGGTCGACGAGTCGTGGCGGCCCGACACCATCTGGCGGCACGAGGTCGGCACCGGGGCATCCGCCGACGTGCAGGTGCTGCACGAGCCCGACGAACGGTACTGGCTCGGCGTCGGCCTCACCCGCAGCCGTCGCTACCTCGTCATCGAGGCCGGCTCCAACATCACGAGCGAGACCCGCCTGCTCGACGCCGACGACCCGACCGGCGAGCCCCGCATCGTCTGGCCGCGCAAGGAGGGCGTCGAGTACGACGTCGAGCACGTCGTCGCGGGCGGCAAGGACCGCCTGCTCATCGTCCACAACGACGGCGCCGTGAACTTCGAACTCGTCAGCGTCGCGGCATCCGACCCCCAAGGGCCACGCCGCATGCTGCTGCCGCACAACGAGCAGGTGCGCATCGAGGGCGTCGACGCGTTCCGCGACTTCGTCGCGCTCGAGTACCGGCGCGACGGGCTGTCGCGGGTCGCGATCGCGAAGCTGCCCCCGGCGGGCATCCCGGCCGACGCGACACCCGACGACACCCTGCACGAGCTCGCGTTCGACGAGGAGCTCTTCACCGTGGGCCTGCGCGGCAACCCCGCGTGGGAGCAGCCGATGCTGCGGCTCGGATACACGAGCTTCGTGACGCCCTCGACGGTGTTCGACCTCGTCGTCGCGACCGGCGAACGCATCGTCCGCAAGCGCCAGGCCGTGCTCGGCGACTACGACGCGACCCGTTACGCGCAGCGACGCGAGTGGGCCGTCGCCAAGGACGGCACCCGCGTCCCGATCTCGCTCGTCTACCGGCACGACCTCGTGAACCTCGGCGAGCCCGCGCCCACGCTGCTCTACGGGTACGGCTCGTACGAGGCATCCATGGACCCCGGCTTCGGCATCCCCCGCCTGTCGCTCCTCGACCGCGGCATGGTCTTCGCGATCGCGCATGTGCGCGGCGGCGGCGAGATGGGCCGCCTCTGGTACGAGCACGGCAAGAAGCTCGAGAAGCGCAACACCTTCACCGACTTCGTGGCGGCGGCGCGCCACCTGATCGAGGAGGACATCACCGCCCCCGACCGGCTCGTCGCCCAGGGCGGCAGCGCCGGCGGACTGCTCATGGGCGCCGTCGCGAACCTCGCGCCGAAGTACTTCTCGGGCATCCTCGCCGAGGTGCCGTTCGTCGACCCGCTGACCTCGATCCTCGACCCGTCGCTGCCGCTCACCGTCATCGAGTGGGACGAGTGGGGCAACCCGCTCGACGACGAGGAGGTGTACCACTACATGAAGTCGTACTCCCCCCTCGAGAACGTGCACGCGGTCACGTACCCGCCGATCCTCGCGGTCACCTCGCTCAACGACACCCGCGTGCTCTACGTCGAGCCCGCGAAGTGGGTCGCGAAGCTGCGCGAGGTCGGGGCCGACCCGCTGCTGAAGATCGAGATGGCCGCCGGTCACGGGGGCGTCTCGGGCCGGTACTCGGCCTGGCGCGAGCGGGCGTTCGCCTATGCGTGGGTCATCGACCGGGCCGGAGCGCACCCGAGCGGGGAGTAGGACGGTACACCGAGGCAGGGCGGATGCCGCGTGGCAGGCGCCCGCCTCGGCGAGATCAGCGCACGACCTCGTACGTGACGTGCGTGGCGAGCGGCGTCGCAAGCACGTCGACCGGCTTCAGGGCGATGCCGCCGGCGCCGCCGAGCTGCACCCCGTCGAAGAGCCGCTCGCCGGCGCCGAGCGTGATGGGCGCGATGCTCAGCACCAGGCGGTCGAGCAGGCCCGCGTTCAGGGCCTGCCGCACGGTGCTCGCGCCGCCCGCGATCGAGATGTGCCCCGTGGGCCCGGCCGCCTCACGGGCCCGCGCGAACGCCTCCTCGATGCCCCCGGTCACGAAGTGGAACGTCGTGCCGCCCTCCATGACCTCGGGCTCGCGGGCGTAGTGCGTGAGCACGAAGACCGGCGCGTGGTACGGCGGATCTTCGCCCCACCACCCGCGCCACGAGGCATCCGGCCACTCGCCCCGGATCGGCCCGAACATGTTGCGCCCCTGCACGACGGCCGCCACGCCCAGGATCGTGTCGATGATCGACTGGCTGGAGTCGGGATCGTCGAACATCCAAGCGTGCAGGCGTTCGGCGCCCTCGCCGAGGGGGTTCTCGAGCGACTGGTTCGGCCCGGCCACGAACCCGTCGAGCGAAGCGGTGATGGTCGCGACCGCGAGGCCGTCGTCGATGCTCATGCGCGGGACGCTACTCCGGGCCTCCGACAGCGGGCAGACCGGTTGCCGTCGGAACGCGCCGACCAGTCGGCTACCAGCCGCCGAAGGCGTCGTCGAGGGCGTCGCGCTCCTCGCGCCGCTGCCGCACCTCGCCGAGGTCGCGCATGAGGTCGGCCGCGACATCCGCCATGCGATCGTCGCGCTCGGCGATGTAGGCCTCGTCGATCTCGATGTCGGGCCAGTCGCGAGCCAGGCGCTGCTCGATCGCGTCGGAGAGCTCGGCCCAGGCATCTTGACGGGCGCGCTCGGCGAACTGCGCCAGGTACTCGTCGTCGGCGCGGAGCTCGCCGAGGCGCTTCGCCACGGCCTCGTTGACCCGCTCGCGCAGCCGCAGGTTCCAGGAGTCGGCGCGGTGGTAGTCGTGCTGATGCGCGGAACGGCCCTCACGCCTCGCCGCGGACTCGCGCTCGGTCTCGGCCCACTCGGCGACCTGGTCGAGCTCGTGGATGAGCTCGCGCAGCACCTCGCGCGCCTCGGCCGACGCGCGCTCGCTGTCGAACGGCTCGTCGCCGCGAAGCGCCCGCACGATGATGCGGTTCTTCAGGGCCATGCGGCCGGCGGCCTCGGCGACGATCACACCCTCGTTGAAGGTCTCCTCGAAGGTCAGGGGCTCGGCCTCGGGCAGCGCGGAGCGGTCGAACGGGGTGAACCGTCGACGCTTGCGCCTGCTCCACCACGCCATGCCGTTCACCTCGCCTCCGTCGCCTTCGGGCACCCGCCCCGACGCCGCGAGATCGCCGCGGACCGTCGATCGAGCCTATCGCGCGCCCCTCATCTCGGCCCCGATCGTGTGGGCGGTCCCGCGTAGCCTGCTGGCATGCAGCGAGCGGATGCCTCAGGGCAGGCCTGTCGGCTCACCGACGCCTCCGGCGTGCGGTGCGGGCGACCCGTCGCGGCATCCGTCCGGGGGCCGAGGCACGACGAGCCCGCGGCATCCGGCGCCCTCGACCTCGCCGACGACCTCGCCGACGACCTCGGACTGTGCGCGATGCACCTGCTCGGGGCGTACGATCGCGTCGCCGCCGAGGTCGGCGTGACCGATCTCGCGCCCTCGCCATGTCGGGCGTGCGGATGCCGCGTGGGCGTGCGCTACCCCTCGGGCTGGCTCTGCGCCGACTGCGAGTGGGCCGCCGGCGAGGTGCCCGACCCCGAGCTGCTGCCCGTGCGCGTCGAGATCGTCTACTACGTGCGCCACCGCGACCAGGTCAAGATCGGCACGTCGGCGAACCCGCGCCAGCGGCTCTCGGTCGTGCCGCATGAGGAGGTGCTCGCGTTCGAGCCGGGCGGGCGACGCGTCGAGCGGCGCCGGCACGAGCAGTTCGCCGAGCACCGGTTCGCGGGCACGGAGTGGTTCGCGCGGCATCCGGCGCTCACCGAGCACATCGAGGCCCTCGCGCTCGGCGTCGACGACCCCTGGGCCGAGTACGACCGCTGGGTGAGCCGGCGGCACGCCGCGCGCGGCTGACCCGCCTGGCGCGCGGCCACGCACGCCCACCAGTCGCAGAAATTCAGGAGCATCGGCTGCACAGGGTGCTCACCGCACCCGTGCCCCCGGATCTCCTGAATTTCGTGGAGGAACAGCTCGTTCGATGCCCGGGCTGTGGCGCCCCGCGTCAGGCCATGCCCTCGGCGGTCTGCTCGAGGTCGGACTTCGGCCGCTCGCGCTGGGTCGCGATGGCGGTGCCCGCCGCCCCGCAGACGATCGCGATCGCCAGCACCTCCACGAGCGTGAAGGTCTCGGAGAGCACCAGCCATCCGAAGATCGCCGCGATGACGGGGCCGAAGCTCGTGATGATCGAGTACAGCCGGGGCGAGATGCGCCGCAGGATGAACGTGTCGAGGCTGTACGGCAGCGCCGAGGAGAGCACCCCGACCCCGAGCAGGAGCAGCACGACGCCCCAGTCGAAGGCGGCCGGGTCGAAGGTCGCCACCGCGAACGGCACGAGCAGCACGAGGCTCACGATGCTCGCGACGGTCAGGCCCTCGAGGCCCGGCAGGCCGACGGCGACGCGGCGGGTGAGCACGATGTAGAGGGCCCAGGTCGCGGCCGCGGTGAGGGCGAGCGCGACGCCCCACGGGTCGACGGCCGAGGCATCCGACGCTCCGGGCCCGATGAGCAGCACGACGCCCAGCCCCGCGGCGACGGCGCAGCCCACGTCGAGCAGCCGGCGCGACGTGGCGAGCGCGATCGCGAGGGGGCCGAGGAACTCGATGGTCGCCGCGATGCCGAGACCGAGCAGGTGCACGGACTCGTAGAACGCGATGTTCATGACCGCGAGCACGACGCCGAGCGCGAGGGCGGGCCACAGGCGCGACCAGGTGAGCTCCGCCCGCTTCGGACGGTAGAAGGGCAGCACCGCGACGAGCATCACGAGCTGGCGCACGGCGACGACCACGAACGATCCGACCACCGGGATCACGAGGCCCGCGAGCGAGGAGCCGAAGTTGATCGACACCTCCGTGCCGAGCTGGGTCGCGGCTCCGGTGAGGCGACGGCGCTGCAGCGCGGCATCCGTCATCGCGGGCGTCGGTGAGGAATCGGGCACCGTACGAAGATACGTGCATCCGCAGACTGGCCATCACAAATGTTAGCGACTAACATTCAAGGCATGGAGCACCCCACGAAGCGCGAGCGCACCACCGCCGCGCTCGTGCACGCCGCGCTCGACCTGTTCGAACGAGGCGGCTACGAGCAGACCACCGTCGGCGAGATCGCGCGCGCGGCCGGCGTGACCGAGATGACGTTCTTCCGCCACTTCCCGACGAAGGAGGCGGTGCTGCTCGACGACCCCTACGATCCCGAGCTCATCGCGGCCGTCGGGGCCCGCCCGGCGAGCGAACCGCCGTTCCTCCGAGCCGCGCGGGGCGTGCGCGGCGCCTGGCGCTCGCTGCCCGAACCCGAGACGCCGGTCATCCGCCGCCGCATCCGCATCATCGCGCTGACCCCGTCGCTTCGGGGTGCCATGTGGCGCTCGACCGGCAACACCGAGCGGGCGCTCGTCGAGCAGCTCGTCGCCGACGGCGCGGCGCCCGCCGTCGCGCGGGTCGCCGCGGCATCCGTGCTCGCCGCGCTCGTGAGCGGGCTGTACGCCTGGGCCGAGGCCCCCGACGGCTCCCTCGCGGAGGCGATCGAACTCGCCCTCGACGTCATCGACGTGCGGCCGTGAAGGCCGTGCGGCGAGCGGTCCTCGAGGCCCGCGCCATCGCGCGGGAGTTCCCCGGCGGCGCGGGCGTGCGGGGCATCGACCTCACCGTCGCGGCGGGCGAGATCCACGCCGTCGTCGGGCTGAACGGCGCCGGCAAGACGACGCTGATGCGCCTGCTGCTCGGGATGCTCCGCCCGCAGGCGGGCACGGTGCGACTCGACGGCGTCGAGATCGCGGATGCCGCGCCGCAGGCCTGGGCGGGCGTCGGCCATCTCGTCGAGCACCCGCTCGCCTACCCCGAGCTCGACGTGCGCTCGAACCTGCTCGTGTCGGCGCGCCTGCACGGCATCCCGCGCGAGCGGGCCGAGGCGCTCGTCGCGCGAGCCCTCGCCGAGTTCGACCTCGAGCGGTACGCGCGCGTGCGGGCGAGCCGACTGTCGCTCGGCAACCGGCAGCGCGTCGGCCTCGCCGGAGCCCTACAGCACGACCCGGGCCTCATCGTGCTCGACGAACCCACCAACGCCCTCGATCCGGCCGGGGTGATCCTCCTGCGCGAGGCGCTCCTCCGCCGCGCCGGCGCCGGCGCGGGCGTGCTCGTTTCGAGCCATCACCTCGACGAGGTGGCCCGCATCGCCGACCGCGTCACCGTCGTCAACGCGGGGCGCGTGATCGGGAACCTCGATCCGGCGGGCGTCGACCTCGAGCGGGCGTTCTTCGCGCTCGTGCACGCCGACGACGTCGAACGACCGCGCGCATGAACGCGATGCTCGGCACCGTCGTCGCCGTCGAGGCGCGCAAGGCGCGTGCCTCGCGGGTCATGATCTGGATCACCGTGATCCTCGTCGGCGGCCTCGTCGCGCTCACGGGCGGCATGCTGCTCGGCGCGGCATCCGGCGACGAGCAGGTGCTCGCGAAGCTCGGCCCCCTGGCCGCGACCGGCGGATGGGCGGGCCTCGTCGGCGTCGTCGTGCAGATCGCGGCCGCCGGCGGGCTGCTCGCGTTCGGCGTCGCCCTCAGCTGGATCTTCGGCCGCGAGTTCGCCGACGGCACGGTCTCGGGCCTCTTCGCGCTGCCCGTGCGGCGACCGACGATCGCGGTCGCGAAGCTCGTCGTCTTCGCCGTCTGGGCGCTCGGCGTCGCCGTCGTGCTCACGATCGCGGTCGCGCTCATGGGGCTCGCGCTCGGCTACGGGGCGACGGATGCCGCGGGCGCCGCGGAGCTCCTGCGCGTGCCCGTGCTCGTGGTGCTCACCGCCCTGCTCGCCGTGCCCGCGGCATGGGCGGCGACCCTCGGCCGCGGTCTGCTCCCGGGCATCGCCGCCACGGTCGGCATCATCGTCGTCTCGCAGGTCTCCGCCGTCATCGGCGTGGGCGTGTGGGTGCCGTTCGTGGCGCCCGCCCTGTGGGCCATCGCGCCGTCGCAGGTGCCGCCGGTCGCGCTGCTCGCCGTCTCGTCGGTGCCGTTCGTGTTCGGCTCGCTATGCGCGCTCGCGTGGGGGCGTCTGCAGCTCGACCGGTGAGCGGCGCCGGGCGCGGTGAGCGGCGCCGGGCGCGGTGAGCGGCGTCGGGCGCGGCGTGCGATGTGGGGCGGGCCTCCGCGGCGCCGGGCGCGGTGTCGCAGGCCGGTCGTAGGCTCGCAGCGTGGCCACCCTCGACGATCTGCGCCGCACCGCCGACCGGCTGCCCGGCAGTGAGGAGCGCGCCGCCACGGGCGGTGCCGCGTGGTTCGTGCGCAACAAGCTCTACGCGTGGGAGTGCCACCCGTGGCCGAGCATCCCCGAAGACGTGCGCGCCATCGTCGCGACCGAGCTCGTGGTCGGCGTCAAGGTCGCCGACCCGGTCGACGCCCTCGCCCTCGTGCAGATGGCGCCCGACGTGTTCCTGCGCACCACGACCCCGTGGGGCGAGCCGAAGATCGCGTTCCGCATGGCGGGCATCGAGGGCGACCACCTCGCCGAACTCGTGACCGAGGCGTGGCGGGTGCAGGCCCCGAAGTACCTCGTGCGCGAGTTCGACGAGCTCGACCGGGGTTGAACGCTAGGCGCGTTCGACCGGCATCCACAGCTCGCAGGTCGCGGTGCTGAAGTCGTCGGCGCGCTCGAGCACCGCCACGATCGAGGGGCCCGGCCGCAGGCGCCACGGGTTCGAGGGGAACCAGTCGGTGGCTGTCGCCGCCCACGTCGACTGGAGGGCGGCCGGATACGGGCCCTCGGTTCGGAACACCGCCCAGGTTCCGGCAGGCACGTCGATCGCATCGAGACCATCGGGCACCTCCGACGACTCGACCACGGCGACGCCGTGCAGGTAGGTCAGTTCGCTGCCCTCGGCGAAATCGGCGTCCACGTCGGCGCTCACCTGGAGGAGGCCGGCCGGTTCGGTGTCGCCCAGCGCCTTCAGTCGAGCGTGCTCGGTCGCGGGCAGCGAGGCGATGAACGCCTGGATGTGCGGGTTCGCGCCCTCGTGGATCAGCGGCACCCGGGCCGAATGCCCGATGAGTCGGAAGGCGGGGCGGTCTGCGATGCGGGTGTCCATGGGGGTGTTCCCTTCTACGGTCAGGCGGAACCTGAGCTGCGGTTGCGTGCGAAGGGGGCCGCCATCTCGGCGCACGTCAGCCGGGTTGACGCCGTGCACCGACCGGAACGCCCGGTTGAACGCCTCGGTCGATCCGTATCCGAATCGCACCGCGATGCCCAGCAGGTCGCCCTCGCCGAGCACGTCGGCCACGGCGACCGACATGCGACGTCGCCGCACGTACTCGGACAACGGCATGCCCGCCAACGAGGAGAACATCCGCCGCAGGTGGTATTCCGTGGTGCCCGAGTCGCTCGCCAGTTCTGCGAGGTCGATCTCCTCCGTGAGGTGCTGGTCGACGAATTCGACGAGGCGGTTGAGAACGCCGATCACGGTTTCTCCCTTCGTGTTGTCTCAAGCCTGCGCTCCCGGCTCGACCCGCACCCGACTTTCACGGACCGGTTCGATCGTGTGCACCCGCCGTCGTTCGGCGACCACGAGCCGGCAGGGAGTTCAGTCGGTCGGCGGGCGCCGCAGGCGCTTGACGTCGGTGCGCCGCCTCTTCGCGCTCAGCCGGCGCTCCTTGGAGCCGCGAGTCGCGCGGGTCGGTCGCCTCGTCGGCGACGGCGGCCGCATCGCCTCGGCCACGATCTCGGCGAGTCGAGCGCGCGCGGCATCCCGGTTGCGCAGCTGCGCACGGTGTTCGGATGCCGCGATCGTCAGCACTCCGTCGACCAGGCGACTGCTCAGGCGCTCGAGGATCCGTTCGCGTCGGATCGGCGTGAGGGCGGCCGAGCCGGCCACGTCCCACACGAGTTCCACCCGGGAATCGGCGGTGTTCACGCCCTGGCCGCCGGGCCCCGACGACCGCGAGAACCGCCAGGAGAGCTCGGACTCGGGGATCGTGAGTCCGGCGTCGACCCGGAGGCCGGGGCGGTGGGCAGCGGGCATGAGCCCATCATCCTCGCTCCGGTCAGCCCCCGGCGAGCCGGGCACGCGCCGCGGCGAGCGCGGCACCCGTTCCGGGCGACGGCACCTCGGCCACGATGAAGCCGTCCCGCCGCACGAGGTAGACCCGGTAGCGGCGCAGCCGGCCGTGCGGGTCGGGGCCGAACACGTGCGCCTCGACGCCCAACTCCCCCGCGATGCGTCGCACCGCGCGCTCCGGCACGCCGTATCCGTGCAGCTGCCAGCGCATCGACCGCAGCGCGTCGAAGTTGTCGCCCGTCCACGGCAGACGGATGCCGAGCAGCCCGTCGTCGCAGGCGGGAGACGTCGCGCCCGCGACATCCGGAAGCCCATAGCGGATGCGCGTCTGCGAGACGAACCCGAACACCCGCGGCAGGCCCAGGAGGCGAGGGATCAGCCGCACCGCGACGGGGCCGACCGCCGGGACCACCCGCGACCGCATGAGCCGCGCCCGGCGCGTGTCGCTCGTCACCAGCCCGAACAGGCGGTCGGTCGTGTCGACGAGCGTCTTGCCGACGGGCCGGCGCTCGGCCTCGTAGCGATCGAGCCGCGCCTCGGGCATGCCGTCGACGAGCACGTCGGCGAATGCGCAGGCGAGGTTGTGGGCGTCCTGGAGGCCGGTGTTCATGCCCTGCCCGCCGACCGGCGAGTGGATGTGCGCGGCGTCGCCGACGAGGAAGCACGGACCGTTGCGGAATCGGGCGGCGAGCCGGTGGTGCAGCCGGTAGGTCGTGAACCACGCGGATGCCTCGTACTCGACGCCGAACTCCCGCCGGAAGACCCCGCGCGACTCCTCCTCGGACGCCTCCCCGTCGGGGCCGAGGTCGTCGTCGCGCACGACGCCGATGAGGCGTGCGCGATCGCCGCCCATGCCGAATCCGAGCATGATGTGCCGCTCGCTGAACCGCACGTTGATCGCCTGCGGCTCGAGGCCGCGCATGCCGATCGCGTCGGCCAGCGTGAACGTGAACGCGTTCGTCTCGCCCTCGAACGGGATCTCGAGCTCGCGCCGCACCGTCGAGTGCGCGCCGTCGGCGCCGACGCAGTACCGTGCGCGCACGGTGACGGTCGCGCCGCCTTCGCCAGAGACATCGCCCGTCGCGAGCGTGGCCAGAGCGGATGCCGCGGAGTCGGCCGACCCGTCGCCCGGCTCGATCGACAGCCGTTCGAGGCGGTGCCCCCACCGCACCTCGCGTCCGAGTTCGCCGAGCGCGTCGACGAGGAGGCGCTCGTTCGCGGACTGCTCGAACACGGTGATCTCGGAGTGGGGCGTGACGTCGCGCCCGGCGAGGGCGAGGTCGACGCGGCCGAGCTCTCGATGCCCGGCGCCCGGGATGAAGGTCGTCGCCGGGGAACGCCGCGCGAGCACGCGGTCGACGAGGCCGAGCTGGTCGTAGAGCTCCATCGACCGCGCCTGCACGACGAGCGCGCGCGACTCCCGGGTCGGTCCGTCCTTGCCGTCGACGACGATCGCGTCGACCCCCAGGCGAGCGAGGCAGACGGCGAGCATGAGCCCGCTCGGGCCGGCACCGACGATGAGCACGTCGGTGACGAGCGGGGCGGATGCGTCGGCCGGAGCTTGCGGCGCCATGCGTCCCACCTTGGCACCGCGGTGCCGCCGCACTCAAGGCCCCACGAGCGGCGCCGCGGTGCCAGACTCGTACCCGTGGCAGAAGACGGATCCGGCAGCGCGACGCCGTCGGGCGAGACGGCGCCCTCGGGCGACTCGCTCGTCACCGTGATCGTCGCCCTCGTCGTGAACGCGCTCATCGCGCTCGCGAAGTCCGTCGCGGCCGCGCTGACCGGCTCCGCGTCGATGGTCGCCGAGGCGGCTCACTCCTGGGCCGACACCGGCAACGAGGTGCTGCTCGTGATCGCGGAGCGCCGCTCGCGGCGGCCGTCGGATGCGCGGCATCCGCTCGGCTACGGCAAGGACGCCTACGTGTGGTCGATGTTCGCCGCCTTCGGGCTCTTCACGGTGGGCGCGGCGGTGTCGATCCAGCACGGCATCTCGGAGCTCGTCGACCCCGAGCCGGCGAGCGACTACGTCGTCGCCTACGCCGTGCTCGGCCTCGCGTTCGTGCTCGAGGGGATCTCGTTCATCCGCGCCTTCCGGCAGGCGCGCAGCGACGCGCAGCGACGCCGGGTGGGCACGCTGCACCACGTCTCGCAGAGCTCCGACCCGACCCTCCGGGCGGTGTTCGCGGAGGATGCAGCCGCGCTCATCGGCCTCGCGATCGCGTTCCTCGGCATCCTGCTGCATCAGGTCACGGGGTCGCCGGTCTACGACGCGATCGGGTCGATCGCCGTAGGCGTGCTGCTCGGGGTCGTCGCGGTGCTGCTCATCGGCCGCAACCGGGCGTTCCTCATCGGCGAGGCGGTGCCGCCCGAGGTGCGCTCCGACATGCTCGGCGAGCTCCTCGCGCTGCCCGCGGTCGATCGGGTGTCGTTCCTGCACATGGAGTTCATCGGCCCGGGCCGGGTGCTGCTGATCGCGGCGGTCGACCTCGTCGGCGACCGCGGAGAGGCGGATGCCGCACGCGAGCTGCGACGGCTCGAGGCAATGCTCGAGGCCGACGCCCGGGTCGAGCTCGCCTCGCTCACCCTCGCGGCGCCCGGCGGCCCGGCCCTGCGCCCGACGGCCGAGTAGGCCGCCCGCGCCCCGCCCGCCGGTCGAGGAGGCCGCCGCGGCCACGCCCGCCGGTCGAGGAGGCGCGCCAGCGCCGTCTCGAGACCCCTGCCCTCACAGGTCTCGAGACGCTTCGCTCCTCGACCGGCGGCACCGGGTCGTCTCGAGACGCTTCGCTCCTCGACCGGCGGCACCGCGTCGTCTCGAGACGCTTCGCTCCTCGACCGGCGGCAGCGCACGCCTCAGAGCATGAGGTCGGATTCCCCGTAGAGCCGACGCCACCCTGCGGCGGCGAGGGTCTGCGGCAGCACGTCGGCGACGACGAGGTCGGGCATCGAAAGCCCGGTGATCGCGGCGATGTCGGCGACGGGCACCTGGAACGTGCGGAACGGCCCGAGCGGCGGCGCCTCGCCGGGCGCGGGCGCGACGATCTCACTCGTGTCGACGAGCGGCGACTGGTCGAGCACGAATCCCGCGGTCGCGAGCTCGCCGGCGCCCGGGCCGCCCGCGCCCGACCGGTTCCAGGCCGCGATCTTCCAGAAGCGCAGGGGCACGCGGATGCCCCGATACGGCGGATCGTCGTGCCCGAGCACGGGCGCGGTGAACACGCTGAGCCGCAGATCGTTGGCCTCGGCGTGCTCGAGCACGTGGTCTTCGAGGCCGAGCCAGAGCTCTGGGGACTGGTTGAACCCGCCCGCCTGCGGTGCCGCGTTCGTGAAGTGGAACGTGTCGCTGTTCGCACGGGCGGCGACCTCGGGCGCGCCCCACACGGGGTCGCGGCGGCGCACGAGGTGCCCGCGGTCGAGGTCGTTGCGGGCGTAGACCGCGGGGCCGGCCTGCCAGTCTTCGGGAACACGCTCGTCGTAGCGCCAGTCGTCGCCGCGCGGCACGTCTCGCAGGGCGGCGCCGTCGATGTTGACGCCCGTGACGCGCGCGAACCGCCGCACCGAGTCGAGCACCACGGTGAAGTGCACGTAATCGAGGCCGACGGATGCCGCGGCATCCGCCTCGCTCACTCGCGGCAGCGCCGCATCGATGCCGAGGAAGCGTTCGTCGAAGCCCATGCCCCCACTCGACCACACACCGCCGACATCTGCCAGGTGCCGGCCCGGGGTCTCGAGACGCTGCGCTCCTCGACCGCCGAAACCCGTCTCGAGACCAGCCCGGCCCCGACCGCCGGTCGAGGAGGCCGCCCGCGGCCGTCTCCAGACCAACCCGGCCCCGACCGCCGGTCGAGGAGGCCGCCCGCGGCCGTCTCGAGACCAACCCGGGGTCTCGAGACGCTGCGCTCCTCGACCGCCGAAACCCGTCTCGATCCGCGAGTATCTCCAACCCAAGCCCGTCCAGACGCACGAATTCTGCGCATGATTCACGTTCGACGCGTGATATTGCGCGTATCGGGGCCGTATGCGACGCTGAATCCCATGAGCACCGACCGACGCACCGGCACCGCACCGGCCGACCCCACGCGCATGCACGCCGTCACCGACGAGACCGAGGCCATCGTCGATCTCGTCCTCGACTACTCGCGGCGCCGCATGCTCGCCGAGGACACGCCCCTCGACAAGCCGTTCTCCCCGGCCGAGCTCAACCGCCTCGCGGGCCGCACGATCGACGAGCAGGGCATCGGCGCACGCCGCGCGCTCGCGATCTTCGAGCACGTGCTCGCGCCCGCCTGCATCACGACCGACCACCCCGAGTACCTCTCGTTCATCCCGATCGCGCCGACGAACGCGGCGACGGCGTTCGACCTCGTGGTCTCGGCCTCGGCCATCTACGGCGGCTCTTGGCTCGAGGGGTCGGGCGCCGTGCACGCCGAGAACGAGGTGCTGCGCTGGCTCGCGAACGAGTTCGGCTTCCCGTCCACCGCGGGCGGCGTCTTCGTGCAGGGGGGCACGCTCGGCAACCTGTCGGCGCTCGTCGCCGCACGCGAGAGCGCGCGGGCCCGTCTCGCGGCGGCCGACCCCGAGGCATCCGCCCCCCGCTGGAAGGTCGTCTGCAGTTCCGAGGCGCACTCCTCGATCGCCTCGGCGACCCGCGTCATGGACGTCGACATCGTCGCCGTGAAGCCCGGCCCCGACGGACAACTGCGCGGCGACGCGGTGCGCGCCGCGCTCGAGGAGCACGGGGCATCCGTCTTCGCCGTGGTCGCGACCGGCGGGTCGACGAACTTCGGCATCGTCGACGACATCGCCTCGATCGCGGCCCTGAAGGACGAGTTCGACTTCTGGCTGCACATCGACGGCGCCTACGGGCTCGCGGCCATGCTCTCGCCGCTCGCGCGCGACCGGTTCGCGGGCGTCGAGCGCGCCGACTCCGCGATCGTCGACCCCCACAAGTGGCTGTTCGCCCCGTTCGACGCGTGCGCGCTCATCTACCGCGACCCCGACGCCGGCCGCCGCGCGCACACCCAGCACGCGGAGTACCTCGACACCCTCACCGAGACCCCCGAGTGGAGCCCGAGCGACTACGCGATCCACCTCACGCGACGGCCGCGCGGCCTGCCCATGTGGTTCTCGCTCGCGACGTACGGCGGGGCGGCGTACCGCGAGGCGATCGGGTCCTCGCTGCAGCTCGCGCAGGACATCGCCGACGAGATCCGGCGACGCGACGGCTTCACGCTCGTGCGCGACCCGCAGCTCTCGGTCGTCGTGTTCGAGCGCGACGGCTGGACCCGCGAGCAGTACGCCGCCTGGTCGGCGAAGCTGCTCGACGACCAGCACGCGTTCGTCACGCCGAGCTCGCACGGCGGCCGGCCGAACACGCGGTTCGCGATCGTGAACCCGCTCACCACGTTCGAGCAGCTGACGTCCATCCTCGACACGATGCAGTAGGCGGCCGCCTCGGCTCCATCCGGCGCCGAGTTGCAGGAAGAATCGGGCGACACGCGCACGGCGCCCGGGCGCACACCGGCGTTTCGCTCAGTCCTTCCTGCAATACGACGACGAGCAGGGCGGATGCCGCAGCGCGGCCGGCTACGCGATGTTCGCGTTGTCCCGGAAGAGGTTGTCGGGGTCGACGCGGCGCTTGATCTCCCGCAGGCGCTCGAGCGTGGCGGGCGGATACGCCGCCGCGACGTGCTCGGGACCGACCTCGGTCTCGAAGCTCAGGTAGGCGCCCGCCATGTGCGGGGCCATGAGCTCGTTCCAGCGTTCGTTCGTGGCGTGCCTCGCGGACCCGATGGCCGAGACCGAGAACTCCGCGTCGCGGTGCGCGTACGCCGTCGCGTCGGCGGGCACGTCGTGCACGGCTCCGCCGGCCGCGCGGATCTGGAAGAACGGCGTCGCGCCACTCTCGAGGAACCTTGCGGCATCGCGCGCGAACTCGGGGGTGATGCGGCCGACGAGTCCGGATCGCGCCATCGGCTCCCCCTGACCCGCGTGCGTCGTGTCGGCCGCGTTCGAGATGACGGCCTCGTAGGTCGTGAGGCGCACCTCCTGGCCGACGAGTGGCGCGACCTCCGCGAGCGGCTGCAACCGCGCGAGGATCGTGTCGGGGTCGGCCGAGTCGACCACGGCCATGACCTGCGCGATCATCGGCTGACCCGGCCGGGGCGCGCCCATGAGCAGGAAGCTCGTGAGGTCGCGCGGCGCATCGACGACCCAGTCGCCCCACGCCTGCAGGAACCCGGCGGCATCGCTCGCGTCGAACGCGAGCTGCGCGAACCCGATCTCGCCGACCTCGTCGACCTCGAACTCGAAGGCCGTCGCGATGCCGACGTTCGCCCCCGCACCGCGGGCGGCCCAGAAGAGATCCGGATGCTGCGCGGCATCCGCTCGCACGATGCTCCCGTCGGCGAGCACGAGCTCGACGGCCCGCACGTGATCGATCGTGAGGCCGTGCTCGCGCACGAGCCAGCCGATGCCGCCGGCCGTCGCGAGCCCGCCCACGCCGACGCCGCCGTAGTCGCCCGAGGAGAGCGCCCAACCGTGCGGTGCGAGGAACGCGGCGACGTCCATCCAGCGGGCGCCCGCCTCGACGCGCACGAGCCGGCGCTCGGCGTCGAGCACCCGGAGGTCGCGCATGCCCGAGAGGTCGATCACGATGCCGCCGTCGTTCGTCGACCGGCCGCTGATGCCGTGGCCGCCGCTGCGGACCCCGAGCGGCACGGCGGGGTGCCGTCGGGCGAACGCGACGGCGTCGGCGACCTCGGCGGGCGTGGTCGGCTGCAGCACGATGCCGGGCGTGCCGCCCCGCATGTAGGTCGACTTCACGCGCGAGTATCCGGCGTCGCCCGGTTCGACGGCCTTGGCGGCAAGCGACGCCGGGACGCCCTCGTAGTCGATGCCGTCGCGGCGCTTGGCGCGCACCGCTGAGCTGCGCATCTCGCCGGCCGTCGCGGTCGCCCGCGGTGCGGCATCCGCGCCCCGCCCGTCGGCACCGACCGCGCCCGCGGCATCCGTCGCCGAAGCATCGCTCCGGAGCTCGTCCGCGACCGCCTCGCGGAGGGCCGGCGCGACCTCCTCGGCGAAGTGCACGATCGTCGACGGGTCGTCGCTCGCGAGGATGAAGGTGCCGATGCCGTCGTCGAGCACGAGGCCGAGCATGTGCTCGACCCACTGCTCGGCCGGCCCGTCGAACGGGCCGCGCCCGCGAGCGCCCGAGAACCGGCCGCCGATGTTCAGCAGCCGACGGATCTCGCGCGGGTCGCGCCCTGCCGCGATCGCGGCCTCGTCGATCGCCGCGTTGCCGCGTGCGAGATCGCCGGACTGCAGGTACCCGTACGAGGGCAGCCATCCGTCGCCCTTGCGCCCGATGAGGCGGAGCATGCGGGGCTTCAGCGCGCCGATCCAGATCGGGATGTTGTGGGCGGGCGCCGGCCCCCGCTTGGCGCCGTCCACGCGGTGGTAGGTCCCGTCGACGACGAACCGGGTGCGTTCCTCGGCATCCCACGTGCCGCGGATCACGTCGATGGCCTCCGAAAGCGCGTCGACCGCCTGCCCCGGCGTGAGGTGCGGCCCGCCCATGGCGGCGATCGGGTCCCAGAACCCGCCGGCGCCGAGCGCGAGGTCGAAGCGCCCGCCCGACAGGAGGTCGAGGCTCGCGGCCGCGCGGGCCAGCACGGCGGGCGGTCGCAACGGCACGTTGGCGACGTTCGCGGCGACGTGGATGCGCTCGGTGCGCGCGGCGACCCAGGTCAGCAGCGTCTGCGTGTCGTGGAACGCGGGCTGGTACGGGTGGTCCTGGAACGTCACGAGGTCGTAGCCGCTCGCCTCGGAGAGTTCGGCGAGTCGCACCGCCGCCTGGGGCGGGTCGTTCCTCGGGGTGATGAAGGTTCCGAACCGCAGGTCGTGTCCGTAGTGCATGCTGCTCCGATCTCGTATGCACCCTCGACTCTGCCGCACCGGGACCGTCGATGGCGAAACACTGGTAAGCTGCTTACTTATGGGAAGCACTTCAGGGAGCGACCGAGCGGATGCCGCGGCGGCCGACGCCCCGCACGACGACCTCGCCCAGCACCGCGCCCGCCTGCACGAGCTCGGTCGGATCGACGAAGCCGCATGCCGGCGCTTCCAGCATTCGGTGGAGTTCGCCGGACGCAAGTGGAACGCCGCGATCCTGCTCGCGGGCGTCCGCGGCGCGCGACGGTTCAGCGAGTACCGCATGGCCGTCGACGGCATCTCCGACCGACTGCTCGCGGCCAGGCTCAAGGAGCTCGAGGACGAGGGCGTGATCGAGCGGCACGTGCGCGCGACGACGCCCGTCACGATCACCTACACGCCGAGCGCGTCGGGCCTGCGGCTCATCGAGGTCCTGCAGCCGCTCGTCGAATGGGGCGCCGGGCACGACGCCGCCCGCGCCGGCATCGGCAAGGAGCCCGCCGCCGGCTGAGGCATCCGCTCCCCGCGACGACACCGCGGCGCGACCGCGCTCAGCCGCCGGCGCCCGCCCCCGCGAGCCGCTCGGCGACCCAGCGCGCCTGCCGCGGCCAGTGCGCGCCCGAACCGCCCTCGTGCTCGTTGAACGCGTATTCGACGATGTCGGCCGCGGGCGTCGAGCCCGACGAGGCCCCCCAGCGATTGCGGGCGGCGTAGACCGTCGAGGGCGGGCACACCGGGTCCATGAGCGCCACCGAGAACAGCGCCGGAGCGGTGGCCCGGGCGGCGAAGTTCACGCCGTCGAAGTACGAGAGGGTCTCGAACACGCGAGCCGCGGCATCCCGATGCACCGACAGGTAGCGCACGACCTCTTGGTACGGGTCGCGGTCGGTCAGGCCGACAGCGCGCTCGAAGTGGCAGAGGAACGGCACGTCGGGCATCGCGCCGACGAGGCCGTCGCTGAGCCCGGCGGCGGCGATCGCGATGCCGCCGCCCTGGCTGGTGCCGCTCACGCTCACACGTTCGGCGTCGACCTGCGGGAGCGAGCGCACCGCGTCGACGGCGAGCACCGCGTCGGTGAACACCCGGCGGTAGAAGTAGGTGTCGGGGTCTTCGACGCCGCGGGTCATGAATCCCGAGACCGACGGTCCCGTGCCGTGCGGGTCGGCCGTCACGCCCCCCGTGCCCCATCCGCTGCCCTGGCCGCGGGTGTCCATGAAGAAGTGGGCGTAGCCGGCGCTCGCCCAGGCCAGCCGCTCGTGGGGCAGGCCGCGCCCGCCGTTGTAGCCGTTGAACTCGACGATCGTCGGCAGCGGCCCCTCGGCGCCGGCGGGCACGATGAACCAGCCGCCCACCGGGTCGCCGCCGTACCCGCTGAACGTGACGTCGTACACGTCGACCGTCGTGAGGCCGGCATCGACCGGCGTGAGCCGCGGCGCCTCGGACCGCGCGCGCGACTCGGCGAGCGTCGAGCGCCAGAACGCGTCGAAGTCGGCGGGCTCGGCCACGTCGGGCCGGTACGCGCGAAGGTCGGCGGGAGGCAGGTCGAAGCGGGGCATGGCGTCCTTCACGATCGGATGCCGCGGCCGGGCCGCCGTCGGCGACGCCCAGCGTAGTCCGGCTCGCCGGGGCGGCGCATCAGATCGCGCGGTGGTCGACGAACGGCATGCGCGGGCCGCGCTTGGGCTTGCCCGCCACTCCGGCCAGGCCGAGCAGGCGCACGACGCGATGCCGATGCCCCTGCCACGGCGCCATCGCCTCGACCATCTCGTCGTCGGTCATGTCGCGCCCCCAGAGCGCGTGCCCGACGTAGTTCGAGAGGTGGTAGTCGCCCACCGCGAGCGCGTCGGCGTCGCCGAACGCGCGCTGCGCGACCTCGGCGGCGGTCCACTCGCCGACGCCGTCAAGGGCCCGGAGGCGGGCCGCGGCGTCGGCCGGAGTCATGGCCGACGCCTCCTCGAGGCGCGGCGCCCGGCGCACCGCGGTGACGATGGTGCGTGAGCGGCGGGGGTCGACGCCCGCGCGGTGCCACTCCCATGACGGCACGCGCGCCCACTGGTCGGGGCTCGGCGCGACCTTCAACGGCCGCCGCGCCCCGCCGTCGACGGGCACGCCGGGCCCCGGCGCCTCCTCGCCGAAGCGGTGCACGAGCGAGCGCCACGAGTCGTGCGCCTGCAGCGTGATGACCTTCTGCTCGAGGATCGCCGGCACGAGCGCCTCGACGACGCGGGCGGTGCGGAGCATGCGCAGCCCGGGGTTGCGTCGGTGCGCCTCGGCGATGAGCGCGATGCGCGGCTCGAAGCCGCCTGGATCGTCGGCCTCGCCGAGCACCCCGGGAGCCTCGTCGACGCACTCGGCCGCGCCCGGGCCCCATGCGTCGACGCGCAGCTCGTCGCGCGCGACCTGCGCGTAGCGCACCGTCGCGATGCCGGAGGCGGTGCGGGTCGCCCGCCAGGCCGCGCCGTCGGCGCCGCGCCGGAACGTGGGGTCGCCGGGGCCTCGCCGGAGCGTGCCGACGGTCTGCCAGAGATCGGTCGGATGCCGCGGACGCCAGGTGCGGGAATGCTCGGCGGTCACGCATCCAGTGTGGCCCCGCCCGCTGACAGCCACCCGACTCCGCCGGTCGAGGAGCGAAGCGTCTCGAGACCCCCGCCGGTCGAGCAGCGAAGCGTCTCGAGCCCCCCGCCGGTCGAGGAGCGAGCCTCTCGCCGGTCGAGGAGCGAAGCGTCTCGAGACCAGCCGGTGCAGTGTCGGATGCCGGGTGCAGACTTGATGCATGTGCGGGCGATTCGCGAATGACGCAAAGGTCGACGAGCTCATCCAGGAGTTCGTCGCCGAGGGCGGGGACTTCCGCGACTGGAGGCCGCAGTACTCCATCGCCCCCACCGAGGTCGTGCCCATCGTGCGCGAGCGGGCGAACCGCGAGACCGGTGAGATCACGCGCATGCTCGACGCCGCCGCGTGGAACTTCCATCCGCCGTTCCTGAAAGACGCCAAGCGGCCGCAGTTCAACACCCGCATCGAGACCGTGGCGACCAACGGCCTCTGGAAGGGCGCGTTCGCCTCGTCCCGATGCCTCGTGCCGATGCGCGGCTACTTCGAGTGGACAGGCGAGCCGGGCAAGAAGCGAGCATGGTTCCTGCACGGCGACCGGCCGCTGCTGGCTGCCGCGGGCATCTGCACGGCGCGCAGGGTCGACGACGGATGGCGGGTCTCGACCTCGATCATCACGCGAGAGGCGACGGATGCCTCGGGCGAGGTGCACGACCGCATGCCGGTATTCCTCGAGGCCGACTTCTGGGGCGAGTACCTCGACCCCGTCAAGCTCGACGAGGGCGGCAAGGCGCGCATGGTCGAGCGGTTGGCGGTCGAATCCGACCGGGTCGCCTCGACGATCTCGGTCTACGAGGTCGATCGGCGGGTCAACAACTCGCGCGCGATCGACCCGGGCGACCCGACGCTGCTCGACCCGCTCCGCTGAAGCCGCTCCCGTCGCGAGTCACGACGACTGAGGCCGCTCCCGTCGCCGTCCACGACGGCTGAAGCCGCTCCCGCCACCGTCCACGACGGCGGCGGGAGCATGCCTCATCAGGCCCGGCGGCGACGTGCGGTGAACGCGGTGACCGCTCCGACGCCGATCAGCGCGGCGCCGACCGCCATCATGGCTCCGGCGGGCGAACCGGTCTCGGCCAGGTCGGCGGGCGCCGGCGTGGGCGTCGGCGTCGACGAAGAGGTCGGCGTGGGCGTCACGGTGGGTGTCGCCGGCGGCGTCGTGGGCGGCTCGGTCGTCGGCGTCGGCGTGGTGGGCGGCGGCGTCGTGGGCGTCGTCGTGGTCGGCGGCGCCGTCGTGGTCGTCGGCGGCGTGGTCGGGGTGTCGCACGTGGCAGTGCCGCTGAACGGGTACGCGTGCAGCTCGACACCCGTCGACGAGCTGGGCGGCGACTGGTGGATCAGGTCGCCGGCGACCTCGATGCGGCCGTTGGTGCCGGCGATCGAGATCGTGGTGACGCTCGCGGGGTTGCCGACGAGGATGGAGCCCGGGTACTGGGCGCCGCCCGAGATCGTCGCGGTCGTCGCGTTCGGGATGTTCGTCAGGATGTACTGGGTCGCCAGCGGGTCGAACGCGTTGGATCCGTTGTTGAACCAGCTGTTGACCTGGATCACCGGGTTCGTGCTGGTCACGTTGATGATCATCGTCGCGCCGGCCGGGATGCCGGAGCTGGCGACGGCGATCTGCCCGGTGGTGAGCGAGCCGTCGACGTAGAAGACCTGCGGGTCGCTCGTGCCGTCGCCCGTGAAGGTGGCGGTGCCGTCGGCGACGATCACCGTGCCGGTCGCGGGCTTCTGGGCGAGGCACTGCGAGAGCGCGGTGATGTTCGCGACGCGGTCGGCGAAGGCTGCGGCGCCGTCGCCCTGCTCGACCGTGGCCCCCGCGAGCACCGAGGGGGTGCCGGTGAGCGTGCCGCCGTACTCGACGTTGCCGACGATGGGCGTGAAGTCGGGGAACCCGGTGTCGCCGCCGACGATGAGGTTCGTGCCGGCGGCGATGTCGAGGTCGCCCCCGACCGTGAGCATCGTCGAGCCGCTGGGCGGCGGAACCCGCGAACCGACGCCGGCGACGCCGAGGTTGTACGAGCCGGGCGAGTCGAAGGTCGCGTCGCCGAGCACGACGAGGTTGCCCTCGGTCTCGGCCGCGGAGGGCTCCGCCGAGAAGTCGCCGCCGACGAAGACGTTCACGCCGTCGTCGAAGCCGACGACCCCGCCGTTGTTCGGCTCCGACCAGGCGGGCGGGCACTGCGTGCCGAGGCACGGGTCGAGCGGGGTGTTGCCGTCGACCTGCACCGCGAACGCGGAGGGGATCGAGCCGATCACGAGCGCGACGCCGGCCAGCCCGATGGTCGCACCGGACGCGAGCTTGGCAACGCGGACGCGTCGAGATGCATTGCGGGTACGCGCGGTCACGTGGTCCTCCGAAAGGGTCGGGTCGGGTCTGACGGCAGTCTACCGTGCGTGCCAACATGGGCCTATGGACTCGACCGAGCAGGTGCCCGCGGGGCCGACCGTGCGGCAGTTGGCGCTTCTCTCAATCCCAGCGATCGCGATCGGCATCGGATCGGCGCTCGTGCTGTGGTCGGTGAGCGGACTGGCCGAGCTGCTCCAAGGCTTCCTCTGGACCACGCTCCCCGCGACCTTCGGCGCCGATGAGGCGACGCCGTGGTGGATCTTCACCGTGCTCACCCTGACGGGCGCGGTCGTCGGGGCCGTCGTGTGGCTGATGCCCGGCCACGCGGGCCAGGACTCCGCCACGACCGAGCTCTCGGGCCCGTTCCCGGGGCTCAAAGCACTGCCGTCGCTCACGATCGTCGTCGTGCTGAGCCTCGCGGGCGGTGTGAGCCTCGGCCCCGAGAACCCTATCATCGCCATCAACGCCGCGCTCTCGATGGCGCTGCTCGCCCGGTTCGCGAAGGTGCCCCCCGAGCAGATCGCGGCGCTGGCCATCGCCGGAACGATCGGCGCCCTGTTCGGCACGCCGGTCGCGGCGGCGCTCGTGTTCACCGGCATGGTGGGCGCCCTGAAGGGCGGCTCGCTCTGGGACCGCTTGTTCCTGCCGCTGGCCGCGGCCGGAGCGGGGGCCGCGACGATGGACCTCCTCGGCGGATCGAAGCCGTCGTTCCCGCTCGAGCCGATGGGCGAACTGCAGCCCGTGTTCCTCCTCACCGGACTCGTCGTCGCCGCGGCATCCGCCCTGCTCGGCATCGCGGCCGCCTGGGCGTTCCCCTACGTGCACCGCACGTTCCACGCGCTCGGCAACCCGCTGATCTTCACGACGCTCGGCGGCATGGTGCTCGGCGTCCTCGGCATCCTCGGCGGGCCGATCACCCTCTTCAAAGGGCTCGAGGAGACCGGGGAGCTGCTGACGAACCCCGACGCGTACTCCCCCGGCCAGCTCGCGGCGTTCGCCGGCATCAAGATCGTCGCCCTGCTCGTGGCGGCGAGCGCGGGGTTCCGGGGCGGCCGCATCTTCCCGGTCGTCTTCGTCGGCACCGCGCTCGGCCTGCTCGGCTACGCCCTGCTGCCCGACCTGCCGATCTCGCTCGCCGTCGCCTGCGGCGTCATGGGCATCACGCTCGCGGCCACGCGCGACGGCTGGCTGGCGCTGTTCATCGGCGCCGCGCTCGTGGGCGACGTGACGGTGCTGGCCCCGATGTGCCTCATCGTGCTGCCGGTCTGGCTCCTCGTCACGAAGGCCCCTGAGCTCGTCGTCTCGCCCCCGAGCGCCGGCGTCTCGGTGATGAACCCCGACCGCCGTTGACCACGACCGGCGCTGACCCCGACCGCCGCTGACGCCGATCGGTCGCGGGCAGCGAAGAGCGGGCACGGCCGCGACCCGCGACCGTGCCCGCTCACGCCGGCCCGCTATTCGCGGGAGAGCATCGCCGCGGCCTCGAGTTCGAGGTCGAGGTACTGCTCCTTGCTGACGTCGACGGCCACGCCGAGCAGCTGCCCGCCCGAGAACGGGAACGGGTTGGTGTACTGCCGGCTGACCGTGTCGGCGCTGTCGTAGCCGACGCAGAGGCCGTCGCCGCAGAGGGTGAACTTGCCGATCTGCGCGCGCATCGGTCCCTCGGCGACGACCTCGTCGTCGACGTAGAGCTTGCACGTGCCGACGGACTCGCCGTGCTCGCCGGCGCTCTCGCGGGTGAACTCCATGCCGAGCGTGTGCGGCCCGGCCGAGAGCGCCTCGGAGGTGAACGTCTGCTCGGGCGGGATGCCGAGGAAGTTGTAGACGTAGTTCAGCCTGCCGTCCTTGATGAACAGCGCGTGGCCGCCGAAACGGGAACCGTGCGCGAAGATCACGCCCGCGGCATCCGCTTCGAGGACGACGTCGGCGATGATCTTGTACGAGCGGCCGCGCACGTTCACGGCGACGCTCTCGGGAACGGCGACCGTGTCGGGGTAGTACACGTAGCGCGTCCGCGGAGCCTCGGCCTGCGGTCGCTCGATCGTGAGCTGTTCGCGCGCGACGCGGTCGTCGAGCGGCAGCACGTGGTTGTCTTCAGCCTCGCTGAACCACAGGTCGACGAGTTCCTTGAGCTTCTCGGGGTGCTCGGCCGCGAGGTCCTTCGACTCCGAGCGGTCGACATCGACGTGGTACAGCTCCCAACGGTCGTCGTCGAAGTGCCCCTTGCCGCTGATGGGCGCGTGGATGGCCGCGGCCTTCCACCCGTCCGCCCAGACGCCGCGCGTGCCGAGCATGGAGTAGTACTGCACCTTCTTGTTCGTCGGCCCGTCTGGCTGCGCGTCGAAGCTCGGCTGCATCGAGACGCCGTCGAGCGGCCGCTGCTTCACGCCTCGGTACACGTCGGGCATCTCGATGCCGATGACGTCGAGGATGGTCGCGACGACGTCGGTCGAGTGGTGGTACTGGTGGCGCAGCTCGCCCTTGGCCGTGATGCCCTTGGGCCACGAGATGACCATCGGGTCGCAGGTGCCGCCCGCGAACTGGCTGTAGCGCTTGAACATCTGGAACGGCGTCGAGAACGCGGCCGCCCACCCGGTCGGGTAGTGGTTGTAGGTGTCGGGCGAGCCGAGCTTGTCGAGCATCGCGAGGTTCTCGGCGAGGTCGTCGGGGTAGCCGTTGAAGAACTTGTTCTCGTTGACCGAGCCGTCGGGGCTGCCCTCGCCGGAGGCACCGTTGTCGGCGCAGTAGAACACGATGGTGTTCTCGAGCTGCCCTGTCTCTTCGAGATAGTCGATGACGCGGCCGACCTGGGCGTCGGTGTACTCGCTGAACCCGGCGAAGACCTCGGCGAAGCGCGAGAAGAGCCGCTTCTCGTCGTCGCTGAGGGAGTCCCACGGCTTCACGTAGTCGGCGGCATTGGACACGTCGTCGGGCAGCGGGTTGAACGGGGTGAGCGCGGTTCCCTCCGGCATGACGCCACGGTCGATCATGCGCTGGAGCACCCACTCGCGGTAGGCCTCGTAGCCGTCGTCGAAGGCGCCCTCGTACTTGGCGATGTACTCCTCGGGCGCGTGGTGCGGTGCGTGGTTCGCCCCGGGGCAGAACCACATGTACCAGGGCTTCGACGGGTTGGAGGACTGCTGGTCGCGGAGGATCTTGAGCGCCTGGTCGGCGAGGTCCTTCGAGAGGTGGTAGCCCTCGTCGGGCGAGTAGGGCTGCTCGATGAAGTGGTTGTCCTCGACGAGGTCGGGGTACCAGTTGTTCGTCTCGCCGCCGAGGAACCCGTAGAAGCGGTCGAAGCCCATGGCGAGCGGCCACTGCGAGCGGCTGCCGCCGCTGGAGACGTCCTCTTCGGGGACGTTGTGGTTCTTGCCGAGCCAGAACGTCGAGTAGCCGTTGTCTTGGAGGATGTGGCCGATGCTCGCGCACTCTTCAGGGATGCGGCCCGAGAAGCCCGGGAACCCGTTGGTGCCCTCCATGATCACGCCCATGCCGTTGGCGTGGTGGTTGCGCCCCGTGAGGAAGGTCGACCGGGTCGGCGAGCACAGCGCGGTGGTGTGCCACTGCGTGTAGGTGAGCCCGTTTGCCGCCAGGCGATCCATCGTCGGCATGTTGATGCGGCCGCCGTAGGGCGACCACGAGGCCATCCCGGTGTCGTCGTAGAGCACGACGAGCACGTTCGGTGCGCCTTCGGGGGCGCGTTTCAGTTCGAACGGCTTCCAGTCGGGAACCGAATCCCGAACATCCAGCTTGATGGTTCCAGCGAACGGCGCGCGTTCTTCCGACATCGGCCAACCCCTCTTGATCCGTGGGGGCACCCATCGCCCCCGCCCAACCTATCGCCGCCGGTTCGCGGCGTGGAAGGGCGCGTCGGGATCGTTCAGCGAACGTACAGTCGCTCCAGCGCGAACCGGAGCGCCCGCTCGAAGATGCCGTCGCGGTCGACGGGAGGGGTGCGTCCGGGCTCGGTTTCCCACCGGTGTCCGGCGCCTTCGACGAGGTCGAGCTCGACCTCGCCGCCGGCCTGCCGGAGGGCGTCGGCGAGGGCCGTGGCCTGCGACGCCGGCACCGAGGCATCCGCCGTTCCATGGGCGATGAGGAACGCGGGCAGCGGGCGACCCGCGGCGACGGCCCCGGCGACCTGAAGGGCTGCGGATGCCTCGACCGCGGCCTCGGGGCGCGAGGCGATCGTTCCGCCGAGCAGCCGCCCCTCGGCGCAGTCGGGGTCGTCGAGCCGGTCGAGGTCGGCCCCGAGTGCGGCCAGGTCGGTCGGGCCGTACCAGTCGACGACGCCGAGCACCGGGGCATCCGCTCGGAACGCCGCGAGGGCGGCGAGCGCCGCGCCCGCGGACTCGCCCCAGAGCACGACCCGCGCGGCGTCCAGCCCGAATTCCGAACCCGATGCGGCGATCCAACGCAACGCGGCGACGACGTCGTCGACCTGCGCGGGGAAGATCGCCTCATCGCTCAGCCGGTACTCGACGGAGGCCACGGCGAGGCCGGCGTCGACCATGCGCTCGAACGCGCGGTCGACCTCGGGGCCGAACTCGTGGCGCGTGCCCGAATTCCAGCCGCCGCCGTGCACGAACACGATCACCGGCACGGGGCCCGCGAGCGACGACCCCGGCAGGTGGAGGTCGAGCCGCAGCGGACGGCCGCCGGGCTCGGCGAAGACGAGTTCAGGCACGCGACGATCCTGCCATCGCGGCGCCCGCAGCGCATGGGTACCGCTGCCCATTCACCTCGGCGGGTCGCGCCAATACGCTCACCTCCGGCGCCGCTCGGGCGCCGCTTCGGCACCAACGACGCACGGAGGAATTCCAGTGAAACGCATTGCGGCGGTACTGCTCGCAACACTCATGATGGCGGGCATCGGCCTGACGGCCGGGGCGGCCCCCGCCATGGCGGCCCCCAACGCCTGGCCGGTGGTCCAGAGCGGCCAGACGAGCGCCAACGTCAAGGCGGTGCAGTACCTCGTGACCGCGCGCGGGTACGCCACCACGGCCGACGGCGTGTTCGGTTCGGGCACCAAGGCGAAGGTCGTCGCCTTCCAGAAGAGCCGCAAGCTCACGGCCGACGGCATCGTCGGCGCCGGCACCTGGCCGCAGCTCACGAGCGCGACGGTCAAGTCGGGCAGCTCGGGCAACGACGTGCGGGCGGCGCAGACCCTGCTGAACAAGTACGGCTACAAGCTCGGCGTCGACGGGTCCTTCGGCGCGGCCACGAAGAGCGCGGCCGTCGCGTTCCAGAAGTCGGTCGGCCTCACCGCCGACGGCATCGTCGGCCCGAACACCTGGCGCTACCTCGCGTCGGGCAAGGCGTCCGCGGTCGTCGTCCCGACCGACTGCGCCAAGGTGACCGGCCCCGTTGCGGAGTCGGCGACCACGGTCGTCAAGGGCCCCGGCGGATACTCGTTCCGCGTGCACAAGTGCCTGTCGTCGAACCTGTCGAAGCTGCTCACCGCGGCGAACGCGGCCGGGTACACCCTCGGCGGCTGGTCGTACCGCTCCAACGCGCAGCAGATCGAGCTCCGCAAGCAGCACTGCGGCACCTCGCACTACGCGATCTACGAGATGCCGTCGTCGCAGTGCAGCCCGCCCACGGCGATCCCCGGCCGCTCGATGCACGAGCGCGGCCTCGCGATCGACTTCAACTCGAAGGGCGCGAGCCTCACGACGGCCGCGTTCAACTGGCTGAAGGCGAACGCCGGCAAGTACGGCCTGAAGAACCTGCCCTCCGAGAAGTGGCACTGGAGCACGAACGGCAACTGATCGGCTCGCCCGCACACGCGGGAAGCACGGCGGCCCCGCGACATCCGATCGGATGCCGCGGGGCCGCCGTCATGTCGTCCTACAGGCTCAGCCCGTGGCCGAAGCGGAACAGCGGGTCCTTCGTGTCGAACGGCACGTCCTCGCGGCTCGCCTCGACGGCGGCCATGCTCGACGGCAGGTCGAACGGCAGCCTGCCGAGGGGGGCGGCCGCACCGGTGAGCACGTCGAGCAGGGCCTTCGCGCTGGCCCCGTAGTTCGCGACGATCGCCGCGACGTCGGCGACGAACGGGGTGAGGATCGCGGGGCGGTCGAGGTGCACGTCCACCACGGTCGGCACGGCGGCTGCGACCTCGCGCAGGTGCCCCAGGGCCTCGTCGGTGAAGTCGAGCGACCCCTGGTGGAAGAAGTTCTCGAACGTCGACGAGCGCACCTCGAACGGTGCGTGCGTGCGGATCACCGCGACATCCGCCTCGGCCGGGGTCTCGACGAGAGTGCCGTACTCGGCGGCGACCTCGGGCGCGATGCCCTCGACGTAGAGCTTCAGACCCGGGGCGAACGGCAGCACCGGGGTGCCGGCATCCGTCGCCGTGTTCGTGAGCACCGTGATCGAGGCGCGCTGCGCGGCCTCGCCCGCGGCGACGAACTCGTCGGAGCCGACGACCCGACCCGCGTGCTCGACGTCGACGAGGGGCTGGTCGAAGAGCCCGAGCACGAACTTCTCGCGCAGCAGCCGTCGTGCCGAGACATCCAGCCGTGCCTCGCTGACCTCGCCCGACTCGACGAGCTCGACGAGCAACTCGGGGATCGCCTCGCCGCCGAACTGGTCGACGCCGGCCTCGAGCACCTTGATGACGCGCTCGCGCGGAGTCAGGTGCTCGACGCCCCAGGCGCGCGCCGGGAACGGCTCGCCGAAGATCTCGGCGTCGCTGATGAGACCCCAGTCGGTGCAGACGATGCCGTCGAACGCGTAGCGCTCGCGCAGCAGGCCCGTGATGACCGACTTGTTGAAGCCGAAGCCGACCTCCTCGTACTCGGTGCCGACAGGCATGCCGTAGTACGGCATGATCTGGCGGGTGCCCGCGGCGAAGGCGTCTTCGAAGGGCTTCAGGTGCAGCTCGAACGCGCCGCCGGGGTAGACCTGCTCGCGGCCGTGCGCGAAGTGCGCGTCCTCGCCGTCCATCTGCGGGCCGCCGCCCGGGAAGTGCTTCGTCATGGTCGACACCGAGCCCGGCCCGAACGACTCGCCCTGGAAGCCGCGGATGTAGGCGGCTCCGAGCTTGCCGGTGAGCTCGGCGTCTTCACCGAACGTGGCGACCTGACGGCCCCACCGCGGCTCGGTGGCGAGGTCGATCTGCGGGTGCAGCGCGACGCGGATGCCGACGGCCGTGTACTCCTGGCGGGCGATGTCGCCGAAGCGCTCGACGAGCGCCTCGTCGCGGATCGCCGCGAGGCCGATCGTCTCGGGCCAGCTCGAGAACGGGCCGGCGAGCATGCCCGCGAGGGGGTTGTCGCTGAACGAGTGGCGGGGGTCGGTCGAGATCGTCACCGGGATGCCGAGCCGGGTCGACGCGGCGAGCTCCTGCAGCGCGTTGTGCCACTGCGCCATGAGCTCGCCCGAGGGAGCGGATCCCAGCACGTTGAAGTGCGTCATGCCCTTGCCGATGACCTGCTCCTCGTTCGAGGGCAGGCCGAACGACGGGTCGGCCTGGGCGAGCTCGCCGTCCTGGCTCATCGCGATCATGGTCTGGAAGAAGAGCCCGGCCTTCTCCTGCAGGGTCATCTGGCCGAGCAGGTTCTCGACGCGCTCCTCGATCGGCAGCGAGGCGTCGCGGTAGGTCGGGTCGACGGATGCCTCGGTCGAAGCGGATGCCTCGGTCGAAGCGGATGCCGCGGCATCCGTGCTCTCGATGGTGTCGGTCATGTGGTTACTTCACTCCCTTGATTCGGTAGACGAGCACGGCGCCGGCGAGGGCCACGAGGGCGCCGAAGAGGTAGAAGGTGCTGTAACCGCCCAAGGAGGTCGTGGCACCGAAGGCGATGATGGCCGGAGCGACCACGGGGGCGAGCGACTGCGGCAGGGCGTTCGCCATGTTCAGCACGCCGAGGTCCTTCGCGGTGTCCTTCTGGTTGGGCAGCACCTGGGTGGCGAGCGCGGTGTCGACCGACATGAACGAGCCGGCGCCGAAGCCGATGACGGCCTGGGCGACGAGCACCATCGGGATGCTCGGAGCGAACGCGAGGATCACGAGGCCGAGCACCATGACGCCGCCGGCGACGGCCACGAACGGGCGGCGCTTGCCGAGCTTGTCGGAGAGGATGCCGCCGATGGGGCCCGAGAGCGCCATCGCGGCCATCGACGCGAGGTTCGCCATGAGGATCGTGCCGATCGCGTCCTGCTCGCTGAGGCCGAACTGCTCGGTCAGGTAGAAGGGCAGGAAGGTCGCGATGCCGGCGTAGCCGAACATGATGAGGAACTTCGTGAGTCAGGTCCAGCCGAAGTCGGGGTGCTTGCGCGGATTGAAGACGAACGAGCCGAAGAACTCCTTGACGCCGTAGCGCTCGGCGGGCTTCTCGGTGAGCACGCGGTCCTTCAGCGTGAAGACGAAGATCGCGACGAACACCGCGGCGATGAGGCCGGGCACGACGAAGCGGGTGAGGTCGTCGTGCAGGAAGTTCACGAGGAAGCTGCCGCCGAGGATGCCGAGGGGCGTCGTGAGGCCGATGATGCCCGAGACCTTGCCGCGCGAATTGACCGGCACCTGGTCGGGCACGGTCGCGGTCGAGGCGGCCATCACGCCGTTCAGCGAGGCCTGCACGACGCACCAGCCGAGCAGCACGACCCAGACGTCGGTCGCGACGCCGATGAGCGCGAACGCGGCAAGGCCCACGAGCACGCCCCCGAGCATCCACGGGCGTCGCATGCCGAAGCGCGAGACCGTGCGGTCGGAGAGACGCCCGACGAGCGGGTTGCAGACGAGGGCGAACAGCGCGCCGACGCCCATGATGAGGCCGAGCGCGTTCGTGGCCTGCTCGGGCGAGTCGGTGATGTGCTGCACCTTGAAGGCGAGCGAGACGAGCACCGGGGTGAGCAGGGCCATGTAGAGGCCGAAGTTCGAGAGCGCGAGGGTGGGGATGTACCCCTTCGGCGCCTTGCCCGAGACGCCGGCGGCGCCGGTGCTGTCTGCGGGGAGCGTGCTGCCGGGGGCCACCGTGTCGGTGAGTGACGACTCTGTCATGAGTTTCCTTCCACGAAAACCGAGCCGCCTTCGGCTCTCGCATGAGAATACACGAATCCAGACCGAGTGGTAACTGAAAATCGAACGAGTGGTAACTTCCGTGTGAGAGGATGGCTCGGAACGGGACTCGGGGGTCTGCATGGAGCAGGTGATGACGGCGGATGCCGCAGCCGACGCTGCTGCGCCGACCTCCCGGGCCGCCGCCGCCGCCCGCACCCGCGCGGGCATCCTGGCCGCGGCATCCCGTCTCTTCGTCGAACGGGGATTCGGCGCGGTCTCGATGCGCGACATCGCCGCCGAGGCGGGACTGTCGCACCCCGGCGTCATCCGGCACTTCGCGTCGAAGGACGAGATCCTCGAGGTGGTCGTGACCGAGTTCTCGGCAATCACCGAGGCCGAGATCGAGTCGCGATACGGCCGCGCCGAAGACGTGCGCATCTTCGGTGACGTCGCCCGGCGCAACGCGGCCATCGACGGCTACATCCCACTTTTCACCACCCTCGCCGGGGAGGCGACGAGCGCGTCCCACCCCGCGCACGTGCACTTCCGCGAGCGCCACGCCCAACTGCGCGCCCGGTCGTCGGCGATGTTCCGAGCCGCCATCACGGCCGGCGACCTGCCGCGCGACACGGATGCCGTCGGCGAGACCGTCCGGCTCTCAGCCGCCTGGGACGGACTGCAGCTCATCTCGCTCTACCTGCCCGACCTCGTCGACATCCCCGCAATGCTCGACCGGCACCTCGACGGGCTCCGCACCGGGCCCGGTGCGGGCGAGGCGGGCGGCCCGGGCGGCCTGGGCCCGGGGGCGTCTGGGCCGGGCACGGCCGGCGCGTCCGAGGCATCCGTCGTCGACCGCCCCTCGCCTGCACCGTTCACGCCGCACGCCTCGCCCGAACCCGAGGCCGGATACGCGCCGGGCCGGGCCCGCCGCGCGCAGATCGTGGCCGACGCGTCGACGCTGTTCGCGCGACGCGGTTTCCACGCGACGAGCCTCCGCGAGATCGCCGAGCACGCGGGCATCGGCAAGTCCACGCTGCTGCACCACTTCTCGAGCAAGGACGACCTGCTCGCCGCCGTGATCGCCCACCGCGACGCCACGATCGACGAGCGCATCGCCGCCGAAGCGGGCGGCACTCCTAGCGCGTTCCTGCACGACATCCCCCGGCACGCCCGCCTGAACGCCGAGCACGAGGCCGGACTCATCGAGCTCTACGCCGTGCTCTCGGCCGAGGCGGCGGCCCCGACCCATCCAGGGCACGAGTACTTCCGCGCCCGCTTCGCGAACGCCGTCGAGCAGTTCACCGAACTCTTCTCGCTCGCGGTTCGGCCCGCCGACGCCGGGTTCGACCCCCTCTTCGAGGCGATCTGGTTCATCGCGCTGTGGGACGGCCTGCAGCTCCAGTGGCTCTACGACCCCGAGACGATCGACGTGGCCGACCACCTCGAGGCGCATCTCGCGCGCTTCACGCGCTTCGCACCGCCGGCCGAGTAGCCGTCCCCGCCGGTCGAGGAGGCGCGCCAGCCCCCGCCGGTCGAGGAGGCGCGCCAGCGCCGTCTCGAGACCCCAGCACGCAGGTCTCGAGACGCTTCGCTCCTCGACCGGCAGAACGGTCTCACTCCCCCGCCGGTCGAGGAGGCGCGCCAGCGCCCGCCGGTCGAGGAGGCGCGCCAGCGCCGTCTCGAGACCCCAGCGCTCGGGTCTCGAGACGCTCCGCTCCTCGACCGGCGGGCTCTCCCTACTCGACGGGCGGAAGCGGTGCGCCAGCCACGAGCTGCTGCGACAGCCACGCGCGGGCGCCGACGACGAGGCGCTGCGCGAGCTCGGTCTGCCACGCCCACACCTCGAACCCGTGGGGCGCAGCCGCGACGACCTCGAACGACACGTCGACGCCCGCGTCGGCGAGCGCCTGCGCATACGCGCGGTCCTCATCGGCGAACAGCTCGAGGTCGGTCCAGGTGAGCCATGCGGGCGGCAACCCGGCGAGGTCGGTACGACGCCCGGGAACGGCGTACGCGGGCACTTCGGACGCCCCGGGCTCGACCCCGAGGTAGGAACGCCAGCCGACGAGGTTCGAGCGGTTGCTCCAGACGAGGTGGGCGCGGGCGTCGCGGCTCCGGTCGGCGGCCGTTCGGTCGTCGAGCATCGGGCAGAACAGCCACTGGGCGGCCACGGTCTCGCCCTCGTCGTGCAGGCGCTGCACGAGCGCCGCCGCGAGACCGCCGCCCGCGCTCGCCCCGCCGACCGCGATGCGCCCGATGTCGATGCCGAGTTCGCCGGCGTGCGCCTGCACCCATGCGAACGCGTCGCGCACGTCGTCGATCGCCGCGGGGAACGGATGCCGCGGGGCGAGCCGGTACTCGACCGACACGACGACCGCGCCGACCTCGCGGGCGGTCTCCCCGCAGAAGCGGTCGTCGCCGGCGGCGGACCCCAGGACAAGCCCGCCCCCGTGGATCCAGAGCAGCGCCGACCCGTTCGGGTCGGCCGGTGTGAACACGCGAACCCGCACCGAACCGTCGCGCACGACCCGGCGTTCGACGCCGTCGACCTTCGCGCCCGGCTGCAGGCGCGAGGCGCGCCCGATGACCGAGAGCATGAACGCGTTCTCGAGGTTGAGCGCGGGCACGCCACGCAGGCGGGGGTGCAGGCTCGGATCGATCTCGTCGATCGTCATGGGCGCGTCGGTCACGCGAGGCTCCTTCGTCGCCGGATTGCGGTGCGACGGAGCCTACCGTCGAGTGGCGCCCGGCGCGATCGGGCGCGCGATCGCCACCCCGCCGGTCGAGGAGGCGCGCCAGCGCCGTCTCGAGACCCCGGGCGGACAGGTCTCGAGACGCTTCGCTCCTCGACCAGCAGAACGGTCTCGAGACGCTCCGCTCCTCGACCAGCCCCACCGCCGGTCGAGGAGGCGCGCCAGCGCCGTCTCGAGACCCCCAGCACGCAGGTCTCGAGACGCTTCGCTCCTCGACCAGCCCCACCGCCGGTCGAGGAGGCGCGTCAGCGCCGTCTCGAGACCCCAGCACGCAGGTCTCGAGACGCTCCGCCCCTCGACCGGCGGAACGGCCTCGAGACGCTCCGCTCCTCGACCGGCGGGGCCGGCGATCAGGATGCGCCGGCGGTGGCGTCCTGCAGGCGCTCCATGACCTTGTCGATCGTGAACGAGGCCGACTCCTGGCGCGGCGGGAACTCGACGAGCGTCTCGAGCATCCTCGCCACGTACGTCTGCGCCGGCACGAACAGGAAGATGTGCTCGAGCACCCAGTCCCAGTACGTGTTCGACGTGATGTCGGCGCGCTCGTACGGATCGGTGCGCAGGTTGAACAGCTTCGGGAACCGCAGGTGCACGTACGGCTCCTGCCACACGGCCAGCGTTCCGACGGCGCGCTGCTCGAGGAACACGACCTTCCAGTTCTCGAACCGCATGGCGGTCAGGTCGCCGTCGTCCGAACAGTAGAAGAAGTGCCGTCGCGGACTGTGCTCGACCTCGCCCGAGATGTAGTCGAGCTGGTTGTGGCCGTCGAGGTGCACCTTGAAGGAGGTGCCGTGCAGTTCGGTGCCCGCCTTCAGGCGATCGGCGATGTCGGCGTCGCCGGCGGCCGCGAGCAGGGTCACGAACCAGTCATTGTGGCTCACCATGCCGTTCAGCACCGTGCCCGCCGGAACATGGCCGGGCCAGCGCACCATCGCGGGCACGCGGTACGCGCCCTCCCAGTTCGAGTTCTTCTCGTTGCGGAACGGCGTCATCGCCGCATCCGGCCAGCTGTTCATGTGCGGGCCGTTGTCGGTCGAGTACATGACGATCGTGTTCTCGGCCAGGCCCAGCTCGTCGAGCAGGTCGAGCAGCGACCCCACGACGTCGTCGTGGTCGAGCATCGTGTCGTGGTACTCCGACTGCCAGCGGCCGGCACGGCCCTTGCTCTCGGCCTTCGTGTGGGTGCGGAAGTGCATATGCGTCGAGTTGAACCACACGAAGAAGGGCTGGTCGTCGTCGGCCTTCGCGCGGATGAAGTCCGCGGCCGCGTCGCGGAACTCCTCGTCGACGGTCTCCATGCGCTTCTTGGTGAGCGGCCCGGTGTCCTCGATGCGCTGCGTGCCGTCGTCGTTCGCCCACGAGTGGATCACGCCGCGCGGGCGGAACTTCTCGCTGAACCCCGGGAACTCCTCGTCGGTCGGGTAGTCGGGGTGCTCGGGCTCCTCCTCGGCGTTCAGGTGGTACAGGTTGCCGAAGAACTCGTCGAACCCGTGCGCCGTCGGCAGGAACTCGTCGCGGTCGCCCAGGTGGTTCTTGCCGAACTGGCCCGTGGCGTAGCCGTGGTGCTTGAGGGCGTCGGCGATCGTCGGGTCCTCGGCGCGCAGGCCGAGATCGGCGCCGGGCATGCCGACCTTCGTGAGGCCCGTGCGGTAGGGGTTCTGGCCGGTGATGAACGCAGCCCGACCGGCCGTGCAGCTCTGCTCGCCGTAGTAGTCGGTGAACCGCACGCCCTCGTCGGCGATGCGGTCGATGTTCGGCGTGCGGTACCCCATGAGGCCGTCGGAATAGGCGCTCAGGTTGCTGATGCCGATGTCATCGCCCCAGATGATCAGGATGTTCGGCTTGTCGGACACGGATCCCCCTCCGTCGCTGCCGGGCGGACGTGCGTCGTCGCCCGTACGCATCCAGTCAAGCATCCGCGTCCCGCAGTGGCTACGGCTACGGTGGTTTTCGTGGCTGACGACATGGTGCGCATCATCGGGGGCACGTTCCTGATGGGCAGCGAAGAGTTCTACCCCGACGAGCGCCCGGTGCACGAGCGTGGCGTCGACGACTTCTGGATCGACCGCACGGCGGTCACGAACGAGGAGTACGCGCGCTTCGTCGACGACACCGGTTACGTCACGGTCGCCGAGCGGCCGATGGATCCGAAGGACTTCCCGGGCGCCGACCCCGCTTCGCTCGTGCCCGGCGCCATGGTCTTCACGCCCACGCCCGGCCCCGTCGACCTCCGCAACTGGCGCAATTGGTGGCGCTGGCAGCCCGGAGCGTACTGGCGCGAGCCGTTCGGACCCGGGTCGGGCATCGACGACCGGCTGCGGCATCCGGCGGTGCACATCGCGTTCGAGGATGCCACGGCGTACGCGACCTGGGCCGGCAAGCGACTGCCCACCGAGGCCGAGCACGAGTACGCGGCGCGCGGCGGCGTCGACGGTGCACGGTTCGCGTGGGGCGACGAGCCGTATCCCGACGGGGTGGCGCAGGCGAACTCCTGGCTCGGGCGGTTCCCCTACGACAACCAGGGCGTCGGCGGCACGGCCCCCGTCGGCTCGTATCCGGCGAACGGCTACGGCCTGTTCGACATGATCGGCAACACGTGGGAGTGGACGAGCGACTACTACACGCCCCGTCACCTGCGGCTCTCGGACTCCCCCGTCGA
Source organism: Agromyces terreus (assembly GCF_009749465.1). GTDB lineage: Bacteria > Actinomycetota > Actinomycetes > Actinomycetales > Microbacteriaceae > Agromyces > Agromyces terreus. The sequence goes on along the minus strand of NZ_WBIS01000002.1, from coordinate 436,025 downwards.
CGCCGGCAAGCGCGAGAACCTGCTCGCCGCGGCCAGCGCGCAGGAGGGGTTCGCCGACCAGCCGCGCCGCGTGCTGAAGGGCGGTTCGCACCTCTGCTCACCCGACTACTGCCTGCGCTTCCGGCCCGCGGCGCGCTCCCCGCAGACCGAGGACACGGGCATGTCGCACATCGGGTTCCGCTGCGCGCGCGACGCCTGAGCCACGCACGACGCCGAGCTACCGATTCCCAGCACAGCTGAGGACATTCGGCGCGCCCGAAGAACGTCGACCTCCGCGAGACGCCTCGCAATCACAGCATTCGCCGCTCATCAGGCATTTTCGAATGCGATACCCCGCGAACGGGGGACGGAACACTTCGTCATCTTGACATCGGCGACTTAGGTAAGGCTAGGCTAACCCGCGGCCCACCGGCCGACCGTTCCGATCGCCACCGACAGGGGGAGCCGACGCCAATGCGTGATCTGCTGATGAGTTCGACCGTTCCCGAGTACACCGAGCTGCTGGGGCGGGCGACGGGCCTCGTCGCCTCCCGTGTGACATCCGTCACCCAGCCGTTCTCGGGCGCGAGTCGCGCGGAACTGCAACGCCTCGTCGATGACGTCGACCTCGAGGCATCCGGAGTCGGCACGGCCGAAGCGCTGCGCGAGGTCGACGAGCTGTTCCTCGAGCACGCGATCTGGTTCCACGACGCGGCCTACGCCGCGCACCTGAACTGCCCGGTCGCGCTGCCCGCGGTCGCCGCCGAGGCGATCCTCGCGGCGGTGAACCCGTCGGTCGACACCTACGACCAGTCCGCGGTCGGCACGCTCATGGAGCGCCGCCTCATCGACTGGACGGCCGCACGCATCGGCTTCGAGCACGGCGACGGCGTGTTCACCTCGGGCGGCACGCAGTCGAACCTGCACGCCCTGCTGCTCGCCCGCGAGTGGACGCTCGCCCGGCACGGCGGCGCGCGCGCCGAGGTGCTGCCGCGCATGAACATCCTCGCGACGGCGTCGAGCCACTTCAGCGTCGAGAAGTCGGCGCTCATCCTCGGCCTCGGCGACGACGCCGTCGTGAGCGTGCCCGACGACGGCGAGGGGCGAATGGATGCCGCAGCGCTGGCCGCCTCCCTCGGGGCGATCCGCGCGGCCGGCCGCATCCCGATGGCCGTCGTGGCCACCGCAGGCACCACCGACCGCGGCGTCATCGACCCGGTCGCGGCCATCGCCGAGCACTGCGACGCCCACGGAGTGTGGCTGCACGTCGACGCCGCCTACGGCTGCGGGCTGCTCGTGTCGCGCCGCCACCGCAACCTCATCGCGGGCGTCGAGCGGGCGCGTTCGGTGACCGTCGACTTCCACAAGAGCTTCTTCCAGCCGGTCTCCTCGAGCGCCATCATCGTGCGCGAGCCGGACGACCTCCGTGCCGCCGCCTGGCACGCCGACTACCTCAACCCCCTCGAGAACGAGGAGCCGAACCAGGTCGACAAGTCGCTGCAGACGACCCGCCGGTTCGACGCGCTGAAGCTCTGGACGACGTTGCGCGCGCTCGGCGCCGACCGCATCGGCGAGATGTTCGACGAGGTGATCGAACTCGCCCGCGTGGTCGGCGACGAGATCGCGGCCGACCCCGAGCTCGAACTCGTCGGCCGGTCGCAGCTCAGCACCGTGCTGTTCCGCGTACGCCCCGAGGGCGCCGACGAGCAGGCGCAGGACGCGCTCGTGGCCCAGGTGCGCCGGGTGTTGTTCGAATCGGGCCGGGCGCTCGTCGCCAAGACCGTCATCGACGGGCGGCCGTGCCTCAAGCTCACGCTGCTGAACCCCGAGGCATCCGTCTCCGACATCCGTCACGTGCTCGATCTGGTGAAGGATGCCGCAGCCGCCCTCGTCGACCTGCGCGACGTGGAGGTCGTGGCATGAGCGGCGCGACCGGGTACGACGACCCCGGCATCGCCGGCTCGGCCCGCGTGCACGACCTCGTCGGCATCGGCATCGGCCCCTTCAACCTCGGGCTCGCGTGCCTCGTCGAGCCGCTCGCGCTCGACGCGGTGTTCCTCGACCGCGCCGACGGCTTCGCGTGGCACCACGGCATGATGCTCGACGGCGCGACGATCCAGGTGCCGTTCATGGCCGATCTCGTGACGATGGCCGACCCGACCTCACCGTTCTCGTTCCTGAACTGGCTGAAGCACAGCGGTCGGCTCTACCCGTTCTACATCCGCGAGAGCTTCTACCCGCTGCGCGCCGAGTACGACGCGTACTGCCGGTGGGCGAGCGAGCAGCTGCCGTCGCTGCGGTGGGGGCGCGACGTCGTCTCCGTCGAGCACGACGAGGTGCGAGACGTCTACACGGTGCGCGCACTCGACCTCGAGACGGGCTCGGTCGAGACCTACGCGGCGCGGCATGTCGTGCTCGGCATCGGCACCGCGCCCACGGTTCCCGCGGCGCTGCGCGACCTGCCGGGGCTCGTCGTGCACAGCTCCGACTACCTGCCGAACCGCGAGCGGCTCCAGGCCGCCGGGTCGATCACGGTCGTCGGCAGCGGGCAGTCGGCGGCCGAGATCTACCGCGACCTGCTGGGCGAGACGAGGGGCGCGGATGCCGCGGGCGAGCCCTCCTCCGACGGCTACCGCCTCGACTGGATCACCCGCTCGCCGCGCTTCTTCCCCATGGAGTACACCAAGCTCACGCTCGAGATGACGAGCCCCGAGTACACCGACCACTTCCACGGTCTGCCCCTTGCGCTGCGCGAGCGGCTCGGGCGCGAGCAGCGCGGCCTGTACAAGGGCATCTCGGGCGAGCTCATCGACGAGATCTACGACCTGCTCTACGAGCTGAGCGCGTCGGGCCCGGTGCCCACGACGCTGCTCACCGACACCGAGGTGCTCGGTGCGACGTGGGACGGCACGCGGTTCCGACTGCGACTGCGGCACGCCCAGCTCGAGCAGGAGCACGAGCGCGAGACCGACGCCCTCGTGCTCGCGACGGGGTACTCGGCGCAGGTGCCCGCGTTCCTCGACCCCGTGCGCGACCGTTTCGACTGGGATGCGCTCGGACGCCTCGACGTCGCCCGCGACTACAGCATCGACGCCGGGCGCGGCCGCGTCTTCGTGCAGAACGGCGAGGAGCACACGCACGGCCTCACCGCGCCCGACCTCGGCTTCGGCGCGTGGCGCAACGCGCAGATCATCGCGAAGATCTGCGGTCACGAGATCTATCCGCTCGAGCGCAGCATCGCGTTCCAGCAGTTCGGGGTGCCGGATGGGTCTCGAGACGGCGCTGGCGCGCCTCCTCGACCAGCGGGTCCGCCGGTCGAGGAGCGAAGCGTCTCGAGACCCGCCGGTCCGCCGGTCGAGGAGCGAAGCGTCTCGAGACCCGCCGGTCCGCCGGTCGAGGAGCGAAGCGTCTCGAGACCAGCCGGGTCGGGGTCTCGAGACGGCGCTGGCGCGCCTCCTCGACCAGCGGGTCCGCCGGTCGAGGAGCGAAGCGTCTCGAGACCAGCGGGGGTGCTCCGATGACCGTCGTCACCGACTACGAGATCTCGATCCGGCCTGTTGACGCCCGGCTCGACGCCCCCACCGTGCAGCGGTGGCTGGCGCATCCGAAGTCCGCGTTCTGGGGCATGCAGGAGCTCCGCGTCGACGAGGTGGCCGACTACCTCGCCGACGTCTCGACGCACCCGCACCAGGATTCGTGGCTCGGCACCGTCGACGGCGCGGCGGCGTTCCTCGCCGAGACGTACGACCCGGCGAGCGTGCTGCTCGTCGGCATCCACGAGGCGCTCCCGGGCGACCTCGGCATGCACGTGCTCGTGGCCCCCGCCGACGGCCACGCCCGGCATGGGCTCACCGACGCCGTGTTCGCGTCGGTCATGCGCTGGTGCTTCGACGAGCTCGGCGCCGAGCGTGTCGTCGTCGAGCCCGACGTGCGCAACGCCGCGATCGCCGCGAAGAACGCGCGCGCGGGCTTCCGCGTGCTCGGCGAGGTCGACGTGATCGAGGGCGAGCACGTGAAGCGCGCCAACCTGTCGGTGTGCACGCGCGCCGACTTCGCGGCATCCGCCCTCGGCGCCCTTCCCGACCGCGAACGACTCGGAGGCCGAGCATGACGCACACGACCCAGGACGATCGGATGCCGCAGCCGACCCGCGCGGCGAACCCCGCCGCCCATCTCACGCCGGCCGCGATGGCCGGGGCGCAGCGGCACCTCGTGGCGAAGGCGATCGCCGAGTTCACGCACGAGCGGCTGCTCGCGCCCGAGCCCGTCCCCGCCGCCGGTCGAGGAGGCGCGCCGACGCCGTCTCGAGACCACCAACCCGCAGGTCTCGAGACGCTGCGCTCCTCGACCGGCGAACCCCACCCCGCTGGTCGAGGAGGCGCGCCAGCGCCGTCTCGAGACCACGGACCCGCAGGTCTCGAGACGCTGCGCTCCTCGACCGGCGAACCCCACCCCGCTGGTCGAGGAGGCGCGCCAGCGCCGTCTCGAGACCACGAACCCGCAGGTCTCGAGACGCTCCGCTCCCCGACCGACGAACCCGCAGGTCTCGAGACGCTGCGCTCCTCGACCGGCGAACCAACCGGCGGGTCGTACCGCCTCCTCCTCGACGGCGGGCGCGTCGAGTACCGCTTCGACGCCGACCGGTTCGCGCTCGAGCACTGGGTGCTCGACGAGCCGAGCCTCGAGCGCTTCGTCGACGGCACGCCCACTCCGCTCGACGCGCAGGCGTTCATCATCGAGCTGCAGCCGCTGCTCGGCATCCCCGACGCGCTGCTCGCGACCTACCTCGAGGAGATCGCCTCGACCCTCGCGAGCGCCGCGTTCAAGCTGACGCAGGGCGGCCCGACGGCGGCCGAGCTGGCGCGCGCCGACTTCCAGACCATCGAGTCGGCGATGACCGAAGGGCACCCCGGTTTCGTGGCGAACAACGGCCGCATCGGCTTCGGCGTCTCGGAGTACTCGGCCTATGCGCCCGAGGCCTGCGAGCCGTTCCGGCTGGTGTGGCTCGCCGCACGTCGCGAGTTCACGCACTTCGCGGTGGGCGAGGGCCTCGAGGCCCGATCGTTCCTCCGAGACCAGCTCGGGCATGCCCAGCACGACGCGCTCGAGGCGCGCATCGTCTCGGCGGGGCTCGACCCGGCCGACTACGAGCTGCTGCCCGTGCACCCATGGCAGTGGGAGCATCGCATCGCGATCACCTTCGCGCCCGACCTGGCGAAGCAGAACCTCGTGTTCCTCGGCGAGGGGTTCGACCGGTACCTCGCCCAGCAGTCGCTGCGCACCATGTTCAACGCCGACGACTGGGGCCGCGACTACGTCAAGACGGCGCTGTCGATCCAGAACATGGGGTTCCTGCGCGGCCTCTCCCCCGCGTACATGCGCGTGACGCCCGCGATCAACGACTGGGTGGCCGAACTGGTCGGCGCCGATGCGACGCTCGGCGAGGCTGGGTTCCGGGTGCTGCGCGAGCACGCGTCGGTCGGTTACACGGGCGACGCATACCACCGCACGCGCACGGTCTCGCCGCACCGCAAGATGCTCGCGGCCCTCTGGCGCGAGAGCCCGGTTCCGCTGCTGGCGCCGAACCAGCGGCTCAGCACGATGGCCGCGCTGCTGCATCGGGATGCCGTGGGGGCATCGGTCGCGAGCGCCCTCGTCGCGGCATCCGCCCTGCCCGCCGTCGAGTGGGTGCGCGCGTACCTGCGCGCCTACCTGCGGCCGCTCGTGCACTGCCTGCGCGCCTACGACCTGGCGTTCATGCCGCACGGCGAGAACCTGATCCTCGTGCTCGAGGATGCGGTGCCCGTCGGCGTGTTCATGAAGGACATCGGCGAGGAGGTCGCCCTGCTGTCGGCACCGCGGCCCGGCGCCGAGGGTCGCACGCCGGCCGTGCCGCCCGTGCCGCCCGTGCCCGAGGACGTGCAGCGCATCATCGCCGAGGTCGACGACGCCGAGAAGGCGCTCGCGATCTTCACCGACGTGTTCGACGGCGTGCTGCGCCACCTCGCCGGCATCCTGCACCGCGACGGAACCCTCGACGAGCACACCTTCTGGGCGCTCGTGGCCGAGTGCGTCGACGAGCACGAAGTCGCACATCCGCACCTCGAGTCGGGCATCGACCTGCGCGCCGAGACGTTCGCGCACTCGTGCCTGAACCGCCTGCAACTGCGCAACACCCTCCAGATGGTCGACCTCGCCAACCAGTCGGAGTCGCTCATCTACGCGGGTGAGATGGCCAACCCGATCGCGCGGTCGCGGCGGTTCGGGGCGCCGGCATGCTCGGGCTCGGGCAGGTTCCAAGCGCCGGATGCCGCGGCCGCCGAGTCCTCGACGGCCACGGCGTGAGCGCGGCACCGTGATCGCCCGCGACGAGCGCGGCATCCCGTATGTGCGCGGCGCCGACGTGTTCGAGCTCGCGGCCGCGCAGGGCGAGGCCGCGGCGCACGACCGCGGGTGGCAGATCGAGGTCGACCGCCGCCGCGCCGAGGGCACGCTGTCGGCGCTCATCGGCCCGGCCGGCCTCGAATGGGACGTGTTCGCGCGCCGCGCCCGACTCGACGACACCGCGCGTCGGGGGTTCGCGTCGCTCGGCGACGAGGACCGCGCGTTCGTGCGCTCCTACGTCGACGGCATGCGGCGGGGCATGCGCGAGGTCGGCGTGAGCGCCCCGGAGTTCGCCGATCTCGACGCGCTCTTCGGCGAGCGCGCGCCCCTCGACGAGTGGCCCGAACACGCGCCTCTCGGCATCCTGCACGTGGCGCACGCGCTGTTCTCGTCGTTCCCGAGCCTGCTCTTCGCCGAGCACGTCGCACGCACGCTCGGCGACGAGTGGGTCGATGCCCTGGCCGGCGGCGACGACGTCGAGCCCGCGTCGGGCAGCAACGCGTGGGCCGTGCACGGCTCGCTCACGGCATCCGGGTTCCCGATGCTCGCCGGCGACCCGCACCGGCTGTTCGAGTTGCCGGGCGTGTACCAGCAGGTGGGGCTCGCGTGCGACGAGTTCGACGTCATCGGCCTCGCGTTCCCCGGGGTTCCGGGCATCGCGCACTTCGGGCACACCGGCCACGCCGCGTGGGGCATCACGAACGCCCTCGCGCACGGCGTCGACGTGTTCCGCGAGCGCCTGCGACCGGTCACCGCCGCCCCCGCCCCCGCCGGTCGAGGAGGCGCGCCAGCGCCCGCCGGTCGAGGAGGCGCGCCAGCGCCGTCTCGAGACCAAGGCGGCCACCACGCCTACGAGGCCCTCGGCCCCGACGGCTGGCACGCGGCATCCGTCGTGCGCTCGACCATCGGCGTACGCGGCGGCGGACCGGTCGCCGTCGAGGCGATCGAGACCGAGCGCGGCACCGTCATCACCGACCTCACGCCCCTGCCCGACGGCGAGTTCGAGGCGTGGAGCGTGCGGATGCCGGCCCGCTCGGACCGCGATCTCGGGTTCGCCGCGCTGCTGCCGTTGCTCCGTGCCCGCTCGGCGGCCGACGTCGTGGCGGCGTTCGACCGTTGGGTCGACCCCGTGAACCGCCTGCTCGCCGCAGACCGAGCGGGAGCCGTGCTCTCGGCGACGGTGGGCCGCGCCCCCGATCGCGCGCGCGCGGAACGTCGCCTTCCGCTCGACGGCCGGGTCGCCCGACCCGTCGCAGACCGGCGGATGCCGCGGGCCGTCGTCGTCGACACGGTCGCCGTCGACGCGAACGAGCGCCCGACGAACCCCGACGTGGATCTCGGCCGCGCCTATGCGCCGCCGCACCGCGCCCACCGCATCCGCGACCTGCTCGACGAGCGGCGGCCCGGCGGCGTCGACGAGCTCGCCCCGATCTGGGGAGACGTGCGCCTCGGCGGGCTCGACGACTGGCTCGCACTGCTGCCGGGCGAAGGCGACGCGGGCCCCGGCGCGGGTCCGTCCGCTGATGCCGACGCCGATGTCCCCGCCGTGCGGCGAGCGCTCGACGAGCTCCGCGCCTGGAACGGCGAGATGCAGGCCGACTCCCCCGGGGCCGCGCGCTTCGCGGCGTTCCGTGAGGCGCTCGTGGCCGGCATCGCGGCGCTGCCCGAGCTCGAGCGGCTGCACGACCCGCATCCGTTCGGCGCGATCTTCGACCCGTGGATGGGCGCCCGGGGGCGCATCGCCGCCGCCCTGCCAGGGCTGCTGCACTCGCCCCTGCTCGCCGGCTGCCGCGACGGCCTCGTGCGCGACGCCCTGGCCGCGGCCGCCGCGCGGCCGCCCGAGGCATGGGGCGACGAGCACCGGCTGCTGCCGCTGCACGTCTTCGCCGATGTGCCGGGCGCGGACGATCCGGGCCGCAACCTCGACGCCCCGCTCGCGGGCGACGGCGAGACCGTGCGCAGTACCGGATCAACGCCCGGCGTCACCCGTCGAAGCTGGCGCGGCTCGGTCGCCCGCTGGGCGTGGGACCTCGGCGAGCGCGACCGCAGCCGCTGGGGCGTGCCGTTCGGCGCCTCCGGCGACCCGGCCTCGCCGCACTTCGCCGACCAGCTCGCCGAGTGGGTCGCGGCTGATCCGCCGTGCGTCGGGCCGGCGCCGGGCGTTCCGTCCGCAGGGTCTCGAGACGGCGCTGGCGCGCCTCCTCGACCAGCGAGAACCCCGGCAGACGGCGCTGACGCGCCTCCTCGACCAGCGCCGACCCCGCCGGTCGAGTAGCGCGAAGCGCGTATCGAGACCAGCGCACCCCCGACATCCGCTCTCCGACGAATCGAGCCGAACATGACCGTCATCCCCGACACCGTCACCGCGAACCCCGAGCGCCTCGCCACCGGTCGCGCGGGCGACCTCGTGCACACCGCCCATGATCCCGCGCTCGGCACGATCGACGTGTTCGTGCTGGACCCCGACGCGCACCTCGACGTGATCCACAGCTGGGTCACGCAGCCTCGGGCCGCGTTCTGGGGACTCGGCGAACTGAGCAAGCAGGAGCTGCGCGAGCTCTACGCCTACGTCGACGTGCTCGACACGCACCATGCGTTCCTGGTGTTCCGCGACGGCACGCCCGTCGTACTGCTGCAGACCTACGAACCCGAGCACGACCCGGTCGGCGAGTGCTACGAGGTCGAACCGGGCGACGTCGGCCTGCACCTCTTCATCGGCGACCGCGGCGCGCCCGTCGACGCGTACACGACCCGCATCTCCCGCGTGCTCGGCGACTTCCTGTTCGCATCGCCGGGAGCGCAACGGCTCGTCATCGAGCCCGACGTGCACAACGAGGCGGCGGTCGCCCGCATGACCCGCACCGGGTTCGTGCCCGGCCCCGTCATCGACCTGCCCACGAAGCAGGGCTGGCTCGCGTTCATGCCCCGAGAACGCTGGGAGCGGATGCCGCGCTGACGCACGCGGGCGACCGGCCGACTTCGCGCGATCCTGCCCGGGTCGACCGGCACGGCCATAGGCTGGAACCTCCGATCGCGCCGACCGCTCCGGTCGCGCCGCTCACACCGCTCGACCTCGAAGGAGTCCGCCGTGCGCACCGTTCCTGCCTACGCCGCCCCGTCCGCCACCGAGCCGCTGGTGCCCACGACCATCGAGCGCCGCGACGTCGGCCCGACCGACGTGCTCATCGCGATCCGCTACGCGGGCGTCTGCCACTCCGACATCCACACCGTGCGCGGCGAGTGGGGGCAGATCGCCTACCCGCAGGTCGTCGGCCACGAGATCGTCGGCGAGGTCGTCGAGGTCGGGGCGGATGTCTCGAAGCACGCCGTCGGCGACCGGGTGGGCGTCGGCTGCATGGTCAACTCGTGCCGCGAGTGCGAGAACTGCGAGGCCGGCATGGAGAACTACTGCCTCGAGGGCAACACGCAGACGTACGCCGCACGCGACCGCGACGGTTCGATCACGCAGGGCGGCTACTCGACGCACATCGTCGTCGACGAGGACTTCGTGCTGAAGGTGCCCGAGGCGATCCCGTACGAGGCCGCCGCGCCGCTGCTCTGCGCGGGCATCACGACCTACTCGCCGCTCGCGCACTGGAACGCCGGGCCCGGCAAGCGCGTCGCCGTCGTCGGCCTCGGCGGGCTCGGCCACATGGCCGTCAAGATCGCCGCCGCCATGGGCGCCGAGGTCACCGTGCTCTCGCAGACGCTGTCCAAGCGCGACGACGGGCTGAGCTTCGGGGCATCCGACTACTACGCGACGAGCGACGCCGCGACCTGGGCGAAGCTGCGCAACAGCTTCGACCTCATCATCAACACGGTCAGCGCCCCCATCGACCTGCGCAAGTACTTCTCGCTGCTCGCGCTCGACGGCACCTTCGTGAGCGTCGGCGCTCCCGCCGAGCCGCTGCCCGTCAACGTCTTCACCCTGTTCAACAACCGCCGGTCGTTCGCCGGATCGACCATCGGCGGCATCGCCGAGACGCAGGAGATGCTCGACTTCTGCGCCGAGCACGGCATCGCCCCCGAGATCGAGCTCATCTCGGCCGACCAGATCAACGACGCCTACGAGCGCGTGCTCTCGAGCGACGTGCGCTACCGCTTCGTGATCGACACCGAGACGATCGCCGGGTAGGGCTTCAGGGCCCCGGATGCCGCGGGCCGACCGGTTTCGAACGGTCGGGTCGCGGCATCCGCCCGCGAAGAGCTCAGCCGGCGATCGCCGTGAGCTGCAGCACCGGAATGCGGCGATCGGTCTTCTCGAGGTACTCGGCGAACTGCGGCTCCTCGGCGACGATCGCGTCGTAGGCCTCGTGCCACCCGTCGGCCGGGATCTCGCTCGCGGTCACCCGCACGGTCACGATCTCGCCGTCGACGAGCGCCTCGATCTCGAACGACGGGTTGGCCCGCAGGTTGTGGTACCAGGCGGGGTTCTCGGGCGCGCCGGCCTTCGACGCCACGACGCGCCACCCCTGCTCGTTGCGGAACCCGACGACGGGGTTCAGGTGCGTCGCACCCGTCTTCGCCCCGATCGAGTGCATGACGATGAGCTTCGGACCCCAGTAGTTCTCGGTGCCCTTGCTGCTGCGGAACTGCTCGATGACGTCTTCATTCCAACCCATGCAGAGAGGCAACGCCCACGCGCGGCAGAAATTCCGCCCCTACGATGGTGCAGGACGCCGACCAGGGGAGAGAAGATGGCCATCACCGTAACGCCCGAGACGTACATCCGCGCCGAGGTGGAGGGCCGCTTCGCCCTCTTCCAGCAGCGTGCAGGCGGCAAGATCAACGAGTTCTACCTGATCAGCCGCCCCGTCCCGACCGATGAGCAGCCGGTGGTGCGCATGAATCGCGACACCCTGTACGGCGGCGGCGTCATCGACACCGCCGAGGGCGCACGCGTGTACGTGCCCGAGGTCGCCGACGGACGATACGTCTCGCTCATGGTGATCGACCACGACCACTACACGGTCGACGTCTTCCACGAGCCCGGATGGCACGACATCGACTCCCCGACCCGGTACTGCGTCGCCGTTCCGCGCGTCGAACTGCACGACATGCGCGACGAGGACGAGATCGCGCACGTGCTGGAGGTGCTGCACCAGTTCAAGATCGAGGCGAAGAGCGCCGAGAACTTCGTGCCCGCCGACTGGGACTACGACTCGATGTTCGCGCTGCGGGCGCAGTACGAGCAGCAGTTCCGCACGTACACGCAGTACCCGTCCGGCTGGATGGGGCGACGGGGCGAGGTCGACGAGGCCACGCGGCACCTGGCGGTCGCCGGCGCATGGGGCCTCTTCCCCGAGCAGGAGGCCGTGTACATCAACTACACCGGCCCCGTCGACGCTTCCAAGGCCTACGTCGCCACCTACTCGGTGCCGCCGTGCGACGCGTTCTGGTCGATCGCCGTGTACGGCGACGACGCCTTCTTCCACGTCGACAACGCCACCCTGAGCCCCGAGACGACGCAGTACAACGACGACGGCACCTTCACCGTCTACTTCGGGTCGACCGACATCGTGGGCGACAAGCCCAACCGCCTGGACATCACCGAGGGGTGGAACTTCCTGTTCCGCGTCTACCAGCCGGCGGCCAGTGTGCTCGCCCGCGAATACACGCTTCCCGACGTCGCCGAAGTCACCGCCTGACGCACGCCGGCGCGGGCCCCTCGTCGATCAGCCTCATGCGTCGGCCCGGTGACAGGTGCCCTGAACGGGGCGTTGCGAAGCTGCCGGACAGGGAGGAATCTGTGGACTGACTGATGCTCGACGAGGGGGTCTGACATGGTCAATCCGTCGGAAATCGTTCGACGTGGGCAATCACACGGCAGTGACAAGTTCGATGCGACTACGACGAAGAACCTCGTCGTAGCCGTACCGCAGCGTCCTCAGAAGATCGTCACTCCGGTCGCAAGCGGTCATCAGGTCAAATCGATCAAGCCGGTGGGATCGACGAAGCGGAACCCACCCGACCGCTCGGCGGACGACGCGACGGTCACCGAGTACACGCCGATCGGCATCGGCCAGCCCCTGAAGATCACGCTCGAGCAGCTCTACGTCGGTGATCTGCCTCTGCCCGACGGTGAGTTGCTCGTGTACTCGAGAACGAAGAATCCTGACGACGGCGCCGAGGCCGCATTCGCGTTCCATTGGCTAGGCCAGGACGTTCGCCCCAGAAGTCACCCTGAAATGTCCGACGGCTCAGCGGGCAGTGCCGTCGTGTACTACTCACCCGCCGAGAGCGCCACCAAGCTCGAGCTCTCCGTGCAGATCAAGTTCGACTACTTCCCGAAGGAGGTCGCCGAGGCCTGGCGAACGGCGATCCTGAATATCGGCAGGCTCCCGATCCTCCTCGGCGGATTCGGCTTCGGGCCGGGCGGGGCAGCTGCCGCTCAAGCGATCGTGGGTGTGGCTGACGCGGGATCAGAACTGGTGATCAATCTGATCGATCAGTCCATCGATGGATCCGAGGCGGAGAAGATGGGTGGAGCCCTCACCATCGCGCATCCGGGAAGAACGGAGGCGCAAGCTGGCTACCTCGTGCTGACGCCGAACGACTACCGGGTGGTCTCCAAGGGCGCGAGCGGCTCGTCGGTGCTTACCGGATACACGAGCAATGACGGGTACGAGAGCGCCAAAGGCGCTGAGCACCATGAGTCCATCAACATCGACGGTGCGGAATTCTTCGTATCCAGCAGCGACGGACAACTCAAACATGCAACAGATGGGCGGTGGCCGGACAACAAGCGCTACAAGCAGGGCGAGACCGTTGAAGGCCCCTGGCACTACGCGGTCATCCTGATAGACGGTGCCGAAGATCCGGATCTCAAGAAGTGGAAGCCGGCAGCCGTCACCGCCGACCTTGCAGCGAAGTTCCTGAACAGGTCGAAGGACGCTGATCTCCCGAGCATGACCGAGAAGGTCTTCTCCTCGTACTCCGATGCCGTGATGATCACGCGCGCTACGGAGCTTGAGGCCGAGATTCGGAAGGCGACCAAGAAGGCTGACTCGGCCGAAGCGGCCGGAGACGAGAAGGCGAAAGCGAAGAGCGAGAAGGCAAAGGAACTCCTCCAGAAGCAGCGGACCGCGGTACTCGACGCAATCCAGAACGACAAGCTCAAGGACCTCGTCACAGGCGAGGAATAGACGCCCGCGCCCGCGCCTTGATCGCGACGATCACGTCGGTCTTGGCCTCGGCGTAGTCGTTCATGTCGTCCCATTGCTCGGCGATCAGGGCGCGTTTCGTCTGCTCGTACAGGGCTCGGTCGTCGGCGTCGGCGCGCAGATGGTCGCGGAACAGCAGGTACTCCTCCACCTCCGGTGCGTCGTGCTCGAAGACGTGCACGTGCACGTCGCGCTCGGGGGTGCGCACCATTCGGTGGCGGGGCTCGCGCACCCGCAGCACGTATCCGGCCTCGAGCAGCGGCTCGAGGTAGTCCTCTTCCGCCGTGATGTCGTCGACGGTGACGAGGATGTCGATGATCGGCTTCGCCGCGAGTCCCGGCACCGAGGTGGAGCCGATGTGCTCGACGGTGACGTGCCCGACGGCGACGCTCTCATCCGCGGCATCCGCTTCGGCGAGTGCCTCGAGGATCCGCCGCCGGTGCTCGGCGAACCGGTCGGCCCATGCGTCGTCGGCTTCGTGGAGGCCCACGACGAGTCGCTCGCGACCGCCGACGAGCTCGAGCGTCGAGGCATCCGCTCGTCGCGGTTCGGGTCGTCCGCTCACCGGCGTTCAGCCCTGCGCAGCCGCGGCGTCGTCGATGCAGACGACCCCCGTGTTGCCGTCGTGGTCGGCGATCACGGTGAGCGAGGGCGCCTCTCGGTCGTCGACGACGGTGCCGCCGGCCGCGAGCGCGGCGGCGATGCGCGACTCGGCCGCCTCGGGCGCCACGTAGACCTCGACGTGCAGGCGCTGACGCCCGGCCGAGTGCTCGCCGAGCTCGCCGAACCACAGGTTCGGGACGCGTCCGGTGGCGTCGCGGATCTCGTCGCTCGGGCTGCCACGGCCCTGGGACTCGGCACTGCCGGTCAGAAGGGCGGCCCACATCGGTGCGATCCTCGCGGAGTCCTCGGTGTCGAGGCCGAGTTCGATGTGGCTGACCGCGGCCGGATCCGCGACGAGGCCGTGATCGGCGGCGATCTCGGTGATGCGCCGCGCGAGATCCACATCCTGCTGCGTCACCCATTCGACGATGTGCTCGGTTCCCTCGCCGTCGCGGTACACGGCGTCGTCGCTGACGAGTTCGAGGTCGACGAATCCGTCGCCGATCGTCGCGCTCGGGTGGTGGCCGAACGCGTCGCCCGCCTCGCCCACGGCGACGAGGAACCGTGCACCGGCACCGAAGTCGTCGACGAGGTACCGGGCGTGCAGCCCCTGGGCCAGCTTCCGCCACTCGGCGAGACGGGCGGCGGCGATCTGGGTGCCCTTCATCATGTCCATGTGCGGATTCAACTCCGTTTCGGCCGCCGCCGCATCATGAACGGCACCGCCGACAGCACGCAGCTGACGGCCGGCACGATCGTGAGCGCGATGAACACGGTCTGCTGCATGTCGGCGGTGACCTCGACGCCGCGCTCGTAGCCGGCGATGACGACGAACACGCCGAAGACGAGCACGGCGAGCGCGTTCATGATCTTCGAGACGAAGGTGAGCGAGGCGAACGAGATGCCGTCGTTGCGCACGCCGAGGCGGCGTTCGGCGTCGTCGACCGAGTCGGCGATCATCGCCGCCTGCGTCACGAGGAACACGCCGAGCATGAGCCCGGTGAGGAAGATGAACACGAGCAGCACGGCGAGGTTCGCGTAGCCGACGACGAACATGAGCAGGTACAGCGCGGCCGCGGCGAACGAGCTCCACACCATCACGCGGCGGGCCGGCACGCGGCGCAGCAGCAGCGGGCTGAGAAACGACGAGACGACCATGCCGACGATGATCGCCGCGCCGACGAGCGTGAACGCGCCCTCGTCGCCGTAGGCGATGACGACGAACACCGCGCCGCCGGCCTGCACGATGAAGCGGCCGAACCCGAGCACCGAGGCGATGAGCACGGTCAGGAGCATCCGGTTCTTGAACAGGGTCGCGACGAGTTGGCGAACGCTGAGCCCGTCGGATGCCGCAGCGGTCTCGCGCTCTCGGGTGAAGAAGAACGCGAGCAGGAACACGCCCATGCCGAGGAACGACGTGAGGAACACGGCGAGCGTCCACCCGCTGCCGGTGGTCTCGGGGCCGAAGCTCAGGGCGCGCGCGATCCACGGCATGCCGAGCGTCGAGAGCCCGAGGGCGATCGATCCGAAGGCGCGCACGCTGCCGATGACACGGGTGCGCCGGTCGGGGTCGACGAACGCCGAGCCGATCAGGCCCCAGAAGGGCACGTCGCACACCGTGTACGCGAGGCTCCAGAGGATGTAGGTCACGCCGAAGAAGGCGATCTTCGCGGGCTCGCTCACGTCGGGCACCGAGAACAGCAGACCCGAGAGCACGGCCACGGGCGCCGCCGAGAACAGGATGTACGGCCGCAGCTTGCCCCACCGCGACCGGGTCATGTCGACGATGCTGCCCATGAGCGGGTCGGTGATCGCGTCGATGAACTTCGACACGGTGATGATCACCGTGACTGCCGCGAGCCCGCCGCTGCTGATGCCCGCGTACTGCAGCAGGTACACGAGGATGAACGTCGACACCGTGGTGAGCACGAAGTTCTGCCCGAAGCCCGCGGTGATGACCGCTCGCGCCTGGATGCGCGGCGCGATCGCCGGCATCGGTCGGGCTGCGGATGCCGCGGCGGGCCCGCCGGCGGTCACGACGCCGCCCGCAGCACGATCGTCTTGATCTCGAACGGGCCGAACTCGAGCCGGTCGAGGTCGACGCGGTCGGCCGCGCCGTACGGGCGCTCGAGCAGGTCGGTCTCGACGGCGGCGAAGGCATGGGCAGAATCGGCGCGGGCGGCATCGGTCGCCGCCGGTCGAGCGGCGGAGCGTGTCGAGACCCCCGGCATCGACACGCGCAGCGCGGTCGTCGTAGTCTGCCCGAGGCTCTCGTAGAGCCGCAGCACGACGCCGTCGCCCTGCTCGGCGCGCTTCAGGGTCTCGATGATCACACCGGGATCGTCGACGGATGCCGCGGACGCGAACGGCGCGGCATCCGTGATCTGCAGCGGGTTGTTGAGCCGGTAGCCCTCGCGCACGACCTTCGCGAGGTCGCCCGGCGCGAACGGCGTGAACGCGTACGTGAAGCGGTGCCGCCCGCGGTCGGCCGTCTTGTCGGGGAACGTGGGCGCGCGCAGCAGGTTGAGGCTCACGAGCCCGTTCTTCACGCGGTGCCCGTACTTCGAGTCGTTGAGCAGCGCGAAGCCGCCGCGGTCGTCGTCGGTGGCGATCCACTTGTGCGCGCAGACCTCGAACTGCGCCCGCTCGACCGAGTCGCGCTCGGTGGTGACGCGTTCGAGGTGGCCGAACTGGATCTCGCAGCGCACCGTCTCGCCGAAGTGCGTCGGGCGGAACTCGGCGCGCAGCATGCGGTGCTTCTCGTGCCAGTCGACATCGGTCTCGAAGCGCACGACGTCGCTGCCGGCCTCGAGCACGATGCGCTGGCGCACGGTCACGGCCGTCGACCGGTACTCCTGCGTGCGAACGACCGTCGGCCCGTCGACCTCGGCGCTGACGAGCCGCATGGGGATCACGCGCGGCGCCTTCGTCACGTAGTCGGCCTTGATGTCCCAGGCGTTGAACGGCCAGACGTAGGGGTCGCGGTGCACGACGAGCCGGTTGAGGCCGGCACCCGCGTGCTCGGCGCCGTCGCGGTCGACGCACGAGACGATCACGCCGTCGGCGCCGAAGCGCAGCGTCACCACGCCGTTGCCGAGGGAGTCGTCGGTGAAGGTGAGATCGTCGGATGCCGCGGCGACGGGCTGCAACTCGGCGGCGGCGTACGGCGCGACGACCGCCCGGAACCAGTCGTCGCCCACCCGGACGACCTCCTCGCGGGCGTGGCTCGTGAGGTTGAGGGCGGTGCGCTCGACGGGCGCGCCGCCGCCGACCTCGCCGCGCCGCGGCATCCGCTCGATCAGTTCGGTCGCGTACGCGTCGAGTTCGCCCTCGATGCGCTCGTACGTCTCGATCGCCTCGCGGTTGACGCGCTCGATCGAGGAGCCGGGGATGATGTCGTGGAACTGGTTGAGCAGCACCTCGCGCCAGTGCTCCTCGAGCACGGGCCGGTGGTCGTCGCCGGCGAGCACGGCGAGCGCCTCGACCTCGTGCAGCTTGCGTTCGACGAGCCGGTTGTGCCGCTTGATCTGGGCCTGCGTCGTGTAGGTGCCCTGGTGGGTCTCGAGGTAGAGCTCGCCGACGTGGGTGTGGGCGATGTCGCGCTGCTCGAGCCGGCGGAAGAAGTCGCCAGCGGTCGATCGGCGCACCTTGGGCAGCCCGCGGAGCCCTTGTCCGTCGACGCCGTGCTCGCGGTCGAGCAACTGGTGGTGGATCTCGTTGGGTCCGCCGCCGCCGTCGCCCGAGCCGTAGACGAGCAGTGCGGTGTCGAGGTCGCGCTCGGGATACCGCTGTAACCCGGTGAGCAGGTTATCGGCACCGGCGCGGCTGTTGTAGTCGCCCTCGGGCGGCATGTGCACGAGCACGCTCGACCCGTCGATGCCCTGCCAGTGGAAGGTGCGGTGCGGGAAGTCGTTCACCTTGTTCCACGCGAGCTTGATGGTCTGGAACCAGTCCATGCCGCTCTTCTTCAGGATCTGCGGCAGGTTGCCGTTGTACCCGAACGTGTCGGGCAGCCAGCACAGCCGCAGCTGCTCGTCGGTCAGCGCGAACTCCTGCTGCAGGAACGCGCGACCCACCATCGCCTGCCGCACTAGCGACTCCCCCGACGGCAGGTTCGTGTCGGGCTCCACCCAGAACGAGCCCTGCAGCTCCATGCGCCCGTCGGCGACCGCGGTCTTCATACGCTCGAAGAGGGCCGGATGCCGCGTGCGCATCCAGTGCATCTGCTGCGGCTGGCTCGTGCCGTAGACGTAGTCGTCGCGCCGGTCGATCGCGTTCATGGCGCGCACGTACGTGCGGGCCGCCTTGCGCCGCGTCTCGCGGAGGGGCCAGAGCCACGCCATGTCGAGGTGGCCGTGACCCACGGCGTCATACAGGAACCCGCTCGTCGACGGTGCCGCAAGCGCGGGTGCCAGCGCCGCACGGGCCTCCCGGATCGCCCCGACGCCCCCGCCGCCGAAGCGCACCCACGCCGCGGCGAGCGCTCGGCGCAGCTCGGCCTCGAGCACGGCATCCTCGGTCGCGCCGGCCAGCACGACGAGCGTCAGGTAGTCGTAGTAGAGGGCGTACGCCTCGTCGTCGCGGGTCGCGAGATGAGCGCCGTGATAGATCGCCTTGCCGACCTCGTAGAGGATCCAGCCGTTGTACGTGACATCCGCGTAGAGCTCGATGCGCGCGCCCGGCGTCGTGTCGACGTTCAGCACCGGGCGATGCTGCCCACCGCTATGGGGCAGATCGCCCTGTTGGAACACCGTGCTCACCGAGTCGAGCAGCTCACCCGCGGCGCTGTGCACGAGACCCTCGCCGCGCACGCCGAGCATGATGACGAGGTTCTCGGCGTTGCCCGCGTTGCTGCCCAGGCTGCGCACGGCTCGGCCGGCCTTGCCGGAGGCATCCGCCGGCACCTCGCCCGTGATGCGCACCCAGGCGCATTCGAACACCGACCCCCACGCCGTTCCGTCGCGCAGCGGCCGGAACGCCGACCGGTCGAGTTCGGCGAACGGGATCGGCTCGGGCGAGCGCACGATCTCGGCCCGAAGCGGCGCGACCTTCGTGTAGATGCGCTTGCGGATGCGCGTCAGGCGTCGATACTCGGTCGGCTGCTGGGCGGCGAGACCGAACAGGAAGGCTGGGAATCCCTGCATGGCGTCCTCTTGTCTGCTGACACCTCGGCCGCGCCCGCGGCGATGCAGGCACGGTCAGGCGGATGTCGCGCACGCGAGTCTAGGTCACACCTGCGTCAACATCGCAGTCCCGGATGCCCCGTGCTGCCGGGTCGGCACTATTGTCGGATCACCCGCTCTGCCGCACCCCCGGTCCTCACCCGAAAGGCGCCGTCCGCTCATGAAGCGCACCCTGAAGATCCTCGCCTGGATCGTCGCCGTCGTCATCGTCGCGTTCGCGCTGCTGGTCGGCAGTTTCTGGTTCGAGGGCCGGCAGAGCCGGACTGCTCAGGCTGCACGGATGGACGAGTTGCGCACCACCGAGCCGAGCCCGCTCGTCGAGGTGCCGATCGACGACGACCTGCCGTACGCCGACCTGCAGGTCATCGGCACGCACAACAGCTACAACCTCGCCCCGACCTGGTTGCAGACGCAGGTGATCAGCCTCGTGGAGCCGAGCGAGGCGCCGGCCCTCCAGTACGATCACGAGCCGCTCACCGACCAGCTCGACGCCGGAATCCGCAGCCTCGAGCTCGACGTTCGCTGGAACGGCGAGGACTTCAGCATGAGCCACGTGCCACTCGTGGGCAACCGCGCCACGTCGCCCGACTTCGGGCTCGCCCTCGAAGAGATCGCGCTGTGGTCCAAGCGGCATGAGGGCCACCTGCCGATCAGCATCATGATCGAGGTCAAGTCCGACTACATGTTCCTCGACCCGACCTTGAAGGCGTACGACGCCGAAGCCGCCGACGCGCTCGACGACGTGATCGCCGATCGCCTCGGCGCCGCCCTGTTCACGCCCGACGACCTCGGCGACGGCGCCTGGCCGACCGTCGGCGAGATGCGCGACCGCGTGCTGTTCTACTTCGGCGACAACGAGGCCGTGCACGAGCTCGCCCTCGACGGCCACCCGAACCTCGAGGGGCGCAGCATCTTCACCTCGTCGAAGACCGGCTCCCCCGACGCCCGCTTCGTCATCCTCGACGACCCCCGCGACCCCGCGATGGCTGCCGACCTCGCAGCGGGCGTCATCGTGCGCACCCGCGCCGACGCAGACCTCCACACGTCGGATGCCGACCGGGCCGCTGCGCTCGACTCCGGCGCCCAGCTCATCTCGACCGACTACCCGCCGTCGGAGCCGCGCGCCGGCGACGGCTACACGGTCTCGTTCGACGCCGACGCCCTCGCCCGCCCGGTGCCCGGCACCGAGTGACCGCATCGGGCGGCGAGAACATCGTCGAGCCGGCACCACGACCGCTTCGGAGGCGTACGTTGGAGGCATGAGCGATGACACGAGCACCGAAGTCGAATACATCGTCGAGCACGTCGACGGCCCGCTGGCCGGAACCACCGACCGGCGCGTGCTGATCGGCGGCGAGGTCGAGCAGCGCATCTCCTCGGTCGCCGCCGTCCGCGGCGTCGAGTCGATCTTCTGGTACGTCGCCGGCGACGAACGACAGGTCGGCGACGAGCGGTACGTGAAGTACCACTTCGACCCCTCCGAGAGCGACCCCGTGCAGTCCGATCCCGACGAGGAATCGCTCTGACCCGTCCCGCCGACCGGTCGGGCCGACGCCGGGCGACGGGCCGCGCGAACGCGCGGTCCGTCGCGGCGCCCACCGTCGAGCGCATCGATGAGTACCGTTGACGATGTGACACCTTCAGCTGCGGCATCCGATGCCTCATTCCCCCACGTCGTGATCGTCGGCGGCGGATTCGCCGGCGTGAACGCCGCGCAGGCCCTCGCGAAGGCGCCCGTGCGCGTCACGCTCATCGACCGCCGGGTGTACAACACGTTCCAGCCGCTGCTGTACCAGGTGGCCACCGGCGGGCTCAATCCGGGCGACGTCACGCACTTCCTGCGCAGCCTGCGGATGCGGCAGCCCAACCTCGACGTGGTGCACGAGCACCTCATGGAGATCGACCCCGACGCGAAGTCCGTGCGCCTGCTCGACGGCAAGACCATCGACTACGACTACCTCGTGCTCGCGAACGGCGTGACGACGGCGTACTTCGGAACGCCGGGCGCGAAGGAGCACGCGTTCGCGGTGTACTCGCGTTCGCAGGCGATCCGCATCCGCGACACCCTGTTCACGCGGCTCGAGCTGGCCACCCAGCAGGAGGGCCGCACCGACGGCCTGCACGTCGTCGTCGTCGGCGGCGGCGCGACCGGCGTCGAGATGGCCGGCGCCCTCGCCGAACTGCGCGACCAGGGCCTGCGCCCCGCCTACCCCGAGCTCGACGGCGAGGCGTTCCGCATCACGATCGTGCAGCGCGGCCAAGAACTGCTGAAGCCGTTCATCCCGAAGCTGCGCCGCTACGCCGCGAAGCAGCTCGTGCGGCGCGACGTCGAGCTCTGCCTCGGCACGGGCGTCGCCGAGGTGCAGGAGCGCGCCGTCGTGCTCACCGACGGGCGATCGATCCCGTCCGACATGACCATCTGGGCCACGGGCGTCGCCCCGCATGAGGAGGTCGCCTACTGGAGCCTCCCGCTCGACGAGCACGACCGCATCAGAGTCGGTGAAGACCTGCAGGTCGAGGGCCTGCCCGGCGTATTCGCCGCCGGCGACATCGCGATCGCGCCGCAGGACCTCCCGCAGCTCGCGCAGCCCGCGATCCAGGGCGGCCGGCACGTCGGCGCGCAGATCATGCGCCTCATGGCGGGGCAGGGGACCGAGCGATTCGAGTACTACGACAAGGGCCAATTGGCGATCATCGGCCGCCGCTCGGCCGTCGGCGAGGTTCCCGGCATCGCGAACCTGCCCGTGCTGCACGCGTTGCCGTTCCTGCAGCGGGTGCCCGGGTTCCGTCGACTCTTCGGGCTCATCGGATACCCCGCCTGGGCGGCGTGGCTGTTCGTGCACATCGGCAGCCTGCTCGGCTCTCGCAACCGGCTCAGCACCATGATCGGCCTCTGGGCACGCTACGGGTTCCGTCGCTGGCGCACGCCCGTGCCGATCGTCGGCGACGTGCCCGCCATCCGCCCCTCGAAGGCCGAACGCCTGCGGCTCACGCCCGAGCAGCTGAAGGCGAGCGATGCGGCGCTCGCGTCCGACCGCGCCGACGAGGTCGTCAGGATCGAGTCGCCCGCCGAGTCGAACTCGCCCGAGCCGGCCGGGTAGGGGCGCGCCACCCCCGGGCCCTCCGCACCGTCGCCGCCCGCGCACCGTCGCGCCCGCACCCGCCCGGCGCGGGTCAGAGCACCGGCCGCCCCAACCGGCTCGACACCGCGGTGCCCGCGAGCACGCCGAGCGAGATGCCGACGACGGTCGCCGTGGTCGTAATGAGCGAGGCCGACCCGCCGGCGTCGCCGCCGAGCACCGAGGCGACCCCCACGAGGCCGAGCGCCCCGGGCACGAGCAGCCAGAACGCGGGCATGAAGCTGACGAGCGCGCTCGGACCGTGCGGCCGACGGGCGACGAGCACGGCGACGGGCATCGCGACGAGGGCGCCGATGAGAGCCGAGAGCACGCCGCCGAAGAAGACGGCGCCGAGCACCTGTGCGCCGTAGGCGACGTAGAGCACGACGAGGATCCACCCGAGCGAGGCGCGGTTCGCGCACTTGTAGACCACGATGCCCACGCCGAAGAGGGCGACCGCGATCCACGGGGCCACGACGCCGAGCCCGGTCGAGCTCGGCGCGACCTCGAGCGAGGGGATGCCGACGAGCGCCCCCGCCGCGACGATGCCGATCGCGAGCAGCACGAGCTGCATGGCTCCGGCGGCGAGCCGGCCCGCCCCCGAGACCATCTGGCCGGTCGCGAGCTCGATCGATCCGACCGTGAGCAGGGCGCCCGGCAGCAGCACCACGAGCGGCGCGATGAGGGCCGGCAGCACGCCGGAGTCGAGGCCGAGCCGCAACCCGAGGAGCACGACGAGGGCGACCCCGAAGGCGATGCCGACGCTGAGCAGCGCCCGGTAGCGGCCGGCGAGCCGCTCGCCCGCGAGCAGGGCGGTGCCGACCGCGGCGCCGAGCAGCGCGGCGAACACGACCCCGGTCCATGAGGCGCCGAGGAGCACCGAAAGGCCGGCGCTGACGAGGACGTACCCCGCCCCGCGCTGCACCGGCGAGTAGGGCGGCCGGGCCGCGCGCATGCGGGCGATGCGGGCCCGGATCTCGGCGGGGTCCACGATGCCGGCGCGTGCGTCGTCGACGACGCCCTGCAGTTCGTCGACTTGGTGCAGCAGCAGGTCGTGCTCGCCGCTCGACACCGCACCGGTGCCCGACGGCCCGTCGCCGCGCGAGGAGACGAGCAGCGCGGTCGGGAAGACGATGATCTCGGCGCCGACGAGGTTGTTCGCCCGCGCGACGTCCTCGAGGGTCTCGCGCACGGTCGCGACCGAGTAGCCGGCGTCGGTCATCGCCTCGCCGATCTCCTCCATGGCCGCCTGGGTCGCGGCGGTCCGCGCCGCGGATTCCAGCGCCGTCTTCGGGGCGTCGGATGCCGCGGGCACGGCAGCTTCGGCGACATCCTCGTCTTCGCTGCGACGCCGCGCGACCACGAGGATGCCGGCCGCGACGACGAGCACGACCGCGGCGATGATCCACGACCACACCGAGGTCGTGGCCGTCGCGGCCGCGGGCGGCACCGCGGGCACCTGCGTCGGGACGGGCGACTCGCTCGGCGTCGGCGTCGGCTCCTCGGCGGGCGTGGGCGTCGGCGTCGGCTCCTCCGTCTCGGGAGGCTCGGTCGGCGCCGACGTCTCGGGCTCGGGTGATCCGGTCGGCTCGGCGGTGCCGGTCGGGGTCGGCGTCGGCGTGGGGAGCGGGCTCTCGGGGGGCTCGGTCTCGTCGGCCGGTTCCGGCTCGACGGTCTCGATCGGCTCGAGGGCGGGGCTCACCGCGATCGTCGTGGCCGCCGTCGCCCCGACGGCGGGTGCGCCGAGCAGCAGGGCGGATGCCGCGACCAGGGCGCAGAGGGATGCCCGGGCTCCACCGCCGAACGCCATGCCGCCCCCTCCTCTGCCGCGCGTCCCCTCGCGCGGCATCCACCCAGCGTAGGGCCCGGTCGGGAGTCGCGACAGTCTCCGCGGGGCGGGAGTGCCCTGCAGGCGTACCGGAACCGCTCACCCCTCCCGACGGGAGAACCGCGGCAGATCGGCGGCGCCGACGCTCCCCCGGTAGAACGACGCCATCGCCTCGGGAGTGTTGTGGTTCCAGCTCCGGGCGCCCCACGGCATGGCGAGGGCCCACTCGGGTTGCGCCTCGATCACGTCGGCTCCGGGCAGCACGAAGGTCTCGCCGATGATCATGGGCTTGCCGTCGCGCTGCGCGATGCGGAGCGCCTGCTCGTACCTCCGAGGCGAATAGCCCTCGTCGTCGTAGAAGTCGACCGAGAGCACGTCGTAGAACTCCGCGCCCGGGTTGAAGAGGTCCCAGTCGTTCGCGTCGTACTCGGCGAGGCCGCCGTCGACTCCGCGGTAGCGGCCGAAGTTCTCGCCCTGCGCGAACCCGTAGTCGTCGGGAAGGTCCTGCACGTTCCACACCCAGACGATGTTCGTCAGGTTCCACACGTTCTCGAGATGGGTACGGAACATGCGGAAGAGGCCCGCGGTGCCCGACGGGCCAGGCCGGCCGCCCCACCAGAACACGTGCTGGTTCATCTCGTGGAACGGCCGCAGCAGCACCGTCACCCCGGCGTCGTCGAGACGCTGGAGATGGCGGGCGTACTCGTCCATGCGAGCGCGCCAGCCGGCGTTGAGCTCGGTGCCTTCGGTCATGAGCTCCGCCCACCGCGCCTCGGGCAGGAAGCTGTAGACGCGGTTCGGCCCGGGCATGGCCTCCTCCGCGGCATCCGTGCCCCAGCCGCCCTCCACCTCCTGCGCCACCGTGTACTGCGGCGGCGACACGTGGAACATGATCTGCACGAGGCATCCGTTCGCCCACTGCCGGATGACCTCGTCGATCATGTTCTCGCGGAAGGGCACGGTGCGGCCCGTGAGGAAGTCCGCGCTGTAGAGGGCCGGGTGGACGCCGGTCTCGGACGCCACGCGCCGATGCAGGTCGTCGGTCTCGGCCGGATCCTCGTACGGGTGGTCGTGGTGCATGGCCGAGATGATGCGGCCGTCCGGCCTCGCGGCGAGGTACTCGCGCACGCCGACGCGGGCCGGGAGGTTCCGGATGTCGAGGGTCACGTCTTCGAGCTCGTGCGACGCCGTCGACGTGCCGTCGTGCACCGCCACGGTGACGCCCGAGAGCTGCACGACGCCCGCTGCGAGGAAGTCGCTCTTCGGCGAGAACCGGGTCGGGCTCGACGCGAGGACGGTCTCGTCGCTCGACGTGAAGCGCACGAGCACGATGCCCGCGGCGCCCGGCAGCTCCGACGCCCTGAGCGCTGCGACGAGGTTCCCGACCCCGTCGACCGTGATCACGGACGGGGTCGGGAACGCGGTCGGCCTCGTCACAGGAGGATGACCAGCAGTCGCGCCGGGCTCGTGGCGGCGGCCACGGATGCATCGCCCGCGAACGTCGCGGTGACGTGGTGGATGCCGCGCTTCAGCTTCGGCAGCGTGATCGTCGCCTTGCCCTTCGCGTCGAGCGTCGCGGTGACCGACATGCCGTCGACGCTGATCACGATCGTCCGCCCCGCCGTGGCGGCCGACGTGCTCAGCTCGACGCTCGCCCGCGTCTTGAGGAACGACAGGGAGACCGGCGTCGAGAGTCGCAGGTCGAGCGACGTCGTGTACGGCACGACGACGGGCTCGCTCGCAGCGCCGGCGGAGACCTCGTCGAGGTGGGCGGTCACGACGACCGTGATCGAGGCGCCCTGATCCGCGGCGGTCACCCGGTACGTGGCGTTCTCGGCTTCGGGGATGTCGGCCCCGTCGCGCTGCCACCGGTAGGTGAAGGTCACGTCCTCCGAGTCCCAGGTTCCGGGCTGGGCGGTCAACGTGCGGCCCACCGCGACCGTGCCCTCGATGGTCGGCGAAGCCGTGTTCACGGGCATCTGCGGGCCGGCCTCCGCCACGGTGGCGGTGAGGTCGTCGATGCGGAGCGACCCGGTGCCGCTGCCGCCGAGATAGAACGCGTACTGGCTCACCTGGCTCAGGTCGAGCTGCCCCTCACCGGCCCAAGCGGGCGGTGCGAACGCGTCGAAGTCGACTTCGTAGCGGGTCCAGTCCGCCGTCGTGACCGGAACGGATGCCTCCCAGTACGCGCCGGCCGCGACGAACTGCACGCTCAGCGTCTGGCCGACGGTGGCCTGTGCGTCGAACGCGAGTCCGCGGTATCCCCACCAGTTCTGAGCGGTCGGAAGGGTGCGGATGACGCCCGCGTAGCCCGGGCCGGCCAGGTCGTACGCGAACGACGCGGCCGAGGTCGCCGTCTCGGGGTTGGCGATCTTCGTGGCCGTGATCGGACCTCCGCCCGCGTTGCGCGGGTAGGCCGCGGCGAGCGCGGCATCGTCGACGTAGGACTCGAAGTCGTCGATCACGAGTTCGGAGGTCGGCGGCTCGGCGGTCGAGAAGGCGGCGACGTCGGGCGAGGCGACCGTCTGCCCGTAGCCGTTGAACGCCGTGACCTGCCAGTAGTACGACGATCCGGGCGCGAGATCGGCCGCCACCGTGTAGCTCGGCGCGCTGAGCGCGCCGGACTGCTCGACGAGGTCGTCCAGCTCGGCGTCCGTGCCGACGGTGACCTTGTAGTAGGCGGCGTCGGTCGCGGTCGTCCACGTCAGCTTGGGCGATGCGGTGAGCCCCGTGGCGCCGTCAGCGGGAGACGTGAGCTCGAACGGCCCCGGAGCCGACGGTTCGGGTGCGTTCGGCGAGAAGAGGGTGAGCTGCCCGATCTGCGGCGTCCACGGTTCACCCTCGGCGCCGTCCCACGAGATCTTGAGGAAGTCGACGCCTTCGAGCCCGCGGAGGCTGTAGTCGTAGCGCTTCCAGTTGCCGGCGCCGCCGGTCACCTGCGGCGCCAGGGTCGTCCACTCCGTGCCGTCGGCGGAGCCCGCGACGGCGATCGGGATGACGGGCTGGTCGGGCCAGTACCACGCGGTGAAGTCGGCGCCCGAGATGTCGTCGTAGGTCCACACGAGGCTCGCCGGGTCGGCGCTGTCGCGCTTCGCGCGCCCGGTGTCGCCGCCGAACTGGGCCGGGTTGCCGCCGTCGATCGAGAGCGATCCGGTGTGCTCGGCGGTGAGCGAGAAGTCGTCGAGATCGTCGACCAGGGCCGCGCGGTCGGCGGTCCCGGTGATCGTCGCGCGCGACAGTCGGATGTCGGAGCCCGCCGGCCAGGCGATGCGCACCCGGTCTCCGGCGAGCCCCGACGCGGTGACCGAGGTGCGTCCGTCGACGACGGCGCTGTCGACGTCGGCCTCGGCCCACGTGCCGCCGTCGGCGCTCGAGGAGATGGCGATCTCGTCGGCCGTGCCCGCATCGAGCAGGAACATCGCCGACGTCGCACCGCTCATCTTCCAGACGATCGCGGCGTCGCCACCGTCGCCGACGGCCTGTGCGTGGGTCGGGGCGGCAGTGACGCGCACGCCCGTCGCGGACTCGGCGAGGCCGAGCGTCTCGAGCGGGTCGACGAGCACGGACGCCCCCCGGGGCACGGCGACCACGTCGGACGTGCTCGATGCCGACGAGTCCGGCTTCAGCGCGGTGACGCGGTACTGCACGTCGCCGGCGGCCTCCAGGTCGAGCACGGGCGACGCCTCGGCCGGCACCTCGGCGACGGTGGTCCAGGCGGCGCCGTCGGCGGAGCGTTCGACGCGGTACGTCGCCGCGGCAGCGGTTCCCCGCCAGGAGATCGAGTTGATGCCATTGGTGGTTTGGACCTGCGTGATGAGGGGTGCATCGAGCTCGACGGTGCCGGTCTGCGAACCGAGCGCCTCGGAGTACGCCTTCACCGCCGCGACCTGGGAGCGCATCTTGTCGGTCGTTCCCGGGTAGTGCAGGGTGAAGCCGTCGTCGTGCTCGACGTAGCCGCCGCGATCGTGGTGCGGGAACAGCGACCAGAGCATCATGCCCGTGACGTCGCCGTTGTCGATCAGCGGGTCGAGGAGGTCGGCGGACGCGGAGTTGGATCCGTACTCGCCGGCGATGTAGACCTTGCCCGCGTCGGCGATGACGGCCGCGTCGGCGGCGACCTTCGCGGCCGTCGGCGGGTAGTAGTGCACGTCGACGATGTCGACGCCCGGCGCCGTGAGGGTGTCGGGGTCGATGTCGAAGCGGCGACCGGCCGAGACGAGCTGCTGCGGCGCGCGCTCCTTGATGAAGGCGGTCTCCCGCGCGATCCACTCGGGCGTCATCCCCTCGAGCTCGTTGCCGAGCTCCCAGGCCATGACCGTCGGATCGTCGACGTACCGCACCCCGGTCAACGCGTTGGTGCGCGTGAGGATGTGATCCACGTAGTCCTCGAATGCGGCGACCGAGGCGGCATCCGAATAGAAGTCGTCGGGCTGAAGGCCGAGCGGTGTGGTGAAGTCCCGATGGCCCCCGTGGTAGTACGCCCATTCGTCGGTGAGCGGGAGGATGAATCGGATGCCGATCGAACCCGCGTAGGCGATCGCGAAGTCGATCGTGTCGAACGCCGCGTCGTTGTACTCCCCGAGGCTCGGCATGATGGCGAGCGGGTTCGCGTCGTCTTGACCAGTGGAGGTCATCATGTGCGAGCGCACGACGGTGAGCCCCATCTCCTTGGCCGTGTCGAGCGCGTTCCTGATGCGGAAGAAGGTCGGGTAGTCCACGCCCCCGACGTTCTCGTCGAGGCCGAGCCAGTACGCGTTCGCGCCGTTGAACCTGAAGGTCTCGCCGTCCAACGTCAGACGACTGCCGTCACGGGTGACGAATTCGGTGTTCACAGAGCTCCAGTCAGATTCGAGCGCGGCCGCCGGCGTCGCGACGAGGACGCCGCCGACGAGAGCACCCGCAGCCAGCAGGCTACCGAGTGCGCGGATCCAGGTGGGGGTGTGCATGTTCGTCTCCTTCGACGGTGTGCGTGGGTCGTGACGGGTCAGCCGGCGGCCGCGAGCGATCGCGTGTCGGCGTCGAGGCTCGCGGCGAGGTGCAGCGCACCGAGGACGCCCGAGTGGTCGCCGAGCCTCGGCGGCACGACGAATGCGTCGGCATCGGTCGAGGCGTGGTCGGCGCCGAGCGCTCCGTTCAGCTCTCGGAGCATGGCCGCGCGAGTGCCCGCGAGCATCGACTCGACCTTCAGCACGCCGCCGCCGATAACGATGCGCTGCGGCACGAGCGAGTAGAGCACCGAGGCGAGGAGCTGTCCGAGGTAGTAGGACTCCAGCTCCACGGCCGCGGTGCGATCGCTGCCGAGGGCTCGGGTGGGCCGGCCCCAACGCGCGGCCATGGCCGGCCCGGAGGCGAGGCCCTCGATGCAGTCGCCGTGGAACGGGCAGACGCCGGCGAACCGGTCATCGGGATGCCGGCGCACGGGCAGGTGGCCCATCTCGGGATGCCCGACGCGCGAGACCGGTGCACCTGCGAGGATCGCGCCGACGCCGATGCCGGTGCCGACCGTCACGTACGCGACGTCGTCGACGCCGGTCGCGGCCCCGTGGGCGGCCTCGCCGATCGCGGCACCCGTGACATCCGAGACCAGGGCCATCCTTCGGCCGGCGCCGATCAGCTCGGACACCGGCGTCGAGGCCCATCCGGGCTTCGGCGTGGTCGTGATGCTGCCGAACGTCGGCGACCCGGGGTCGAGATCGAGCGGCCCGAACGAGGCCACGCCGACGCGATCGATGCGGTCGCCCCAGTGCTCGAGGTATCCCCGGATGCGCTCGCCCGATTCGATGGGCGTCGTGGTCGGGAACTCGACGACATCGACGAGCAGGTCCGGTGCGGCGGCATCCGCGACCCCGCAGATGATCTTCGTGCCGCCGGTCTCGACGCCCGCGATCATCCCCGACGCTCCGGGGCCGTGTCGTTGGCGGCGCGGAGGATCGCTCCGCCAACGGCGAGCGCGGCGGGGTCGATCGACGGAACGCGCTCGCCCGCCCGCGCGCGGACGGCGAACGTGTGCGACTCGCCCGGAAGCAGCGTGATCAGCTGGTCGTCGGCCACGAGCGCGTCACCGGGAAGACCGGCGAGATCGGCGAGCCGGTCGGTGAACAGGCACAGGTCGAAGAGCACCGTTTCGGCGTGGACCGTGACCTCGACGCCTCGATCGCCCTCCGCCACGCTCGCGACCCAACGGGCGCGCGGCATCGCCGCGGCTCGGTCGGGCCGGTACGTCCAGACGGCCCGAGCGCCGTCGACGTCCGCCACCAGGAACTCGGCGGCCGGATCCTCGGGCTTCGAGATCGCATCGTCCAGAACGAGACGCGCGTTCTCGTCGACGGCCGCGTCGAGGTCGACGACCGCGGAGGCGAGCTCCGTCCCGTCGAACCCGAGACGCCGCACCCGCACCGACGGGCTCCAACGCTCGGCTCCGTCGTTGACCGCGACGAGCTCGAGGCCCGCGGTTCCCGACGGATCCTGGGTTCCGCCCGGCTTCACGGGCTGGACCGTGAGCAGACGGGGAGCGAAGGCGCGCCGAAGGCCGAACCACATCGGCTTCTCGATGCCGTCGGCGTCGACGGCCGACCAGCTCAGCACGGGCCAGCAGTCGTTGAGCTGCCAGATGACCACGCCTGCGCAGCGATCGCGACTGCGCAGCCACTCGGTGCCGGTGCGCTCGGCACGGGCCTGCACGAGCTGGGTCTGGTACAGCCAGTCCTCCTCGGTCGCGGGCGTCGTGAAGTAGGGCTGGAGCCCCCTCGCGAGCTTGTGCATGCCCTCCGAGGCCCGCATGTGATGTGCGACCTGCGGGTTGTCGGGCAGGAGCGAGCCCTCGGTGATCACCTTGCGCAGGGTGGTGGCCGCGGGGGGTGCGCACCAGCCCATCTCCGACACGAAGGCCGGGTCGCTCGACCGGTATTCGGCGAAGTCGCGGTTGTTCCAGATGTCCCAGAGGTGCGCGGGCCCGGATGCCTGGTCGTTCGCCTTGGCGCCGGGAAGGGTCGACCACGGGCTGTTCGGCAGATACGGGCGCGTGGGATCGAGGTCGGCGACGATCGACGGGAGCAGTTCGGTGTAGAAGCCCGCACCCCAAGTGCGGTGCTCGCCGAGCGTGTCCTCCCAGCCCCACTCCTCGTGGCCCCAGACGCATTCGTTGCCGCCGCACCAGATCGCGACCGACGCGTGGCTCGAGAGCCTGGCGACCGCCTGCTCCGCCTCGACGCGGATGAGCTCCGACATCCCCCCGGTCTCGTCGTAGCCGGCGCACGCGAAGAGGAAGTCGTGCCAGACGAGGATGCCGCGGCGATCGCAGCCGTCGAGGAACTCCTCGGTGGCGAAGTATCCGCCGCCCCAGATGCGGAGGAGGTTGGCGTTGCCGTCGACCGCCTGATCGAGCCGCTGCGCGAGGCGGTCCTCGGTGACCTCTGCGATGAAGGGGTCTTCGGGAATCCAGTTGTAGCCGCGGATGCGGATGCGCCGGCCGTTGACGAGGATGGCCCACTGCTCGCCCGCGGCATCCGGGGTCGCGACGGTCTGCACCGAGCGGATGCCGATCGCGCGCTGCCATTCGTCGAGGGTCACGCCGTCTCGGGTGCGCAGCTCGACCGTGAGTTCGTACAGGGGCTGCTCGCCGTAGCCGGCCGGCCACCAGAGCTGCGGGTCGGCGACCTGGAGCGGCACGACCGTGTCCGCGCCGTCCGGCCCGGTGTCGGCGCTCGCGCTGGCCACGACCTCGCCGTCGGGCGCGCGCAGCACGGCCACGAGGGTCGCCGCCTCGAGCTCGTCGATCCGGTCGTGGCGCACCGTGACCGCGACACCGGCGGACCGGTGGTCCTCGGACAGGGTCACGAGCGGGCGAACGTGCTCGATCCGACCGCTCCACGCTTCGATCGCGATCGGCTGCCAGATGCCGGCGGTGACGTAGTGCGGGCCCCAGTCCCATCCGAAGTTGCAGGCGCTCTTGCGGATGTACGGATACGGCTCGTCGTACGGGGTCGGCAGCGGGCCAAACGAACGCTCCCGCTCGGCGGCGGCATCCCATGCGGATTCGAAGACGACCTCAATGCGGTTCGTGCCCTCGACCAGGTGCGGCCGGACATGCCACCGGTAGCTGATGTGCTGGTCGCGGGTCTGCGCGATGCGGTGCCCGTTGAGCAGCACCGTCGCGACCGTGTCCAGCCCGTCGGCGACGAGTTCGACGGCACCGGCCGCCGCCTGCCACTCGAACGAGCGCGAGTAGCTCCATCGAGAGCGGCCGATCCACATCTGGTCGCGCTCCCGCATCGCGACGTCCGGGTCCTCGAGGAGCCCGGCGCGCATCAGGTCGGTGTGCACCTGGCCGGGCACGTGGCCCTCGAGCGTCAGCGCTCGTGCCCCCTCCGGAGCCCCGGCTCCGGCGTCGAGGAGCTGAAGCTCCCAGGTTCCGCCGAGATCGGTGCGACGACGAAGGGTCGCAGGCACGGGTGCGTGGTCGATGAGGGTCATGTGGCTGCTCCTGATGGCCCGACCGGAATGCTCGGCGGGCGCGTCCTGCATCGGTGCAGAGCGCACCGACGACCGGATGGGACGGTGTTGTTCTCGGTTCAGGATGCCGACACGAAATCCTCGTGTCAAGGGCTTACATGATTAATTTATGAAATGGCGGCTCTCGGGCCGGTGCTCGCGCGCTGCACGAGGGCGGCCCGGTCGGCCCGCACCATGCCCGGGGGCCGGCCCTCGATCGCGTGCAGGATCGACCGCGCCGCCAGCGCTCCGACGCCCTGCACGTCGTGGCTCATCGCCGAGAGCGGCGGCAGCGCCAATTGACACAGCGCCGAGTCGTCCCAGGCGAGCAGGGAGAGGTCGCCCGGCACCGCGAGGCGCCGTTCGCGCGCCGCGCGGATCCCGCCGAGCGCCATCAGGTCGTTGTCGAACACGATCGCCGTCGGCGGCTCGTCGATGTCGGTGAGCCCCATGACCGCCTCGAAGCCGGAGCGTTCGGAGTAGTCGCATTCGATGCGCACCCGTTGCAGGCCGAGGTCTGCCGCGGTGGCATCGAAGCTCGCGTTCCGGATCAGCGTGTGCGCCATCGCCGATGGGCCGGAGACGTGCGCGATGCGGGTGTGGCCGAGGTCGTCGAGGTACCGCACGGCATCGGCCATCGCCAGGTCGTCCTCGGTCCAGACGGTCTCGAGCCCACCGCCCGACACCGGGTCGCTGATCGCGACGGCGGGCAGCCCGAGGCTCCGCACGAGCGCGATGCGCGGATCGCCGGGCGAGAGGTCGGCGAGGAGAACGCCGGCGACGTGCCCGTCGGCCGCCCAGCGCTCGTAGCACGCCATCTCCTCGTCGCGGGTCGACAGGACGTGCAGCAGCACCGCGCGACCGAGCGGGCGGAGCACCCGTTCGGCTCCGGCGACCAGCTCGTGGAAGTACGGCTCGTCGCCGAGCACCTCCGACGGACGCGCCAGCACCAGCCCGACCGGACGCGACCCCGCGACGTCTGCATCGATGTCCATGGTTCCCTCTCGGATGCGGCGCGGGCGTTGCGCCGCGAATCCTCAACTAACCTACTTGCATCCACACCGTCCGGTCCGGGCGGCCGAGTGCGATTCGGAAGTGACACCATGGCGCGACGCGAGACTGCGACCGGCCCCGGAAGCCGGGCGCTCGTCGTCGACCTGATCCGATCCTCGGGCCCGATCAGCCGCGTCGAGCTCACCGAGGCCACCGGCCTGACGCAACCCTCGATCTCGAACATCGTCCGGCGCCTGATCGACGACGGCGTGGTCCGCGAGACCGGGGCGACGATCGCGACCGGCGGCAAACCGCGCACGCTCCTGACGATCAACTCGCGCGCGGTGTTCGCGATCGGCATCCAGCTCGGATTCGAGAACGCCGTCTGCATCGCGACCGACACGACCGGCGGGGTGTTCGGGCGCCAGCTGTTCGACGGCGCCGGCTCCGGCGAGCCGCAGCAGGTCGTCGAGCGCATCGCCGCCGACTACCGGGGCTTCCTCACGGGCCTCGGCATCGACGAGACGCGGGTCGCCGGACTCTCGATCGTGACGCCCGGGCCGATCGACCTCGCGCAGGGGCTCGTCATCGGACCGCCGTCGATGCGGCAATGGGTCGATTTCCCCCTCCGAGACGCGCTCGCCGAGCTGGTCTCGGTGCCGGTGCTGGTCGACAACGACTCCGCGGCGTCGGCCCTCGGAGAGTTCTGGAGCCGCCAGATCTCTCGGGAGTCGACGTATGCCTGCATCTACATGGGCAGCGGCATCGGCGCCGGCATCGTCACCGGCGGCGCCCTCTATCGCGGAGCGTCCTCGAATCCTGCCGAGATCGGGCACATCTCGATCGACGCCGCGGGTGTCGAGTGCTTCTGCGGGAACCGCGGATGTCTCGAGCGATACGCGGCTCCGCCCGCCGTCGTCGAGGCGGGCCGCGCCGACCCTGAACTGAACGAGCGTCTCGGTCTGGACTCGGACACCGAGCGGTCGTTCGACGCGATCGCGCGTGCGGCCATCCAGGGCCAGCCGAGGGCACTCGAGATGATCGAGTCATCCGCCCGGCAGATGGCCATGGCCACCCTCAGCTTCGTGAACCTCTTCGATGTCGACCGCATCGACCTCGCCGGGTGGGGGTTCGCGATCGCGGGCTCCATCTACGCGCGAGAGATCCGGGCGGCGCTCGAGCAGCGCGCGTTCGCGCGGCGGGCGCACGGCGTCGCCGTCGAACTGTCCAGCAACCCGCGCGACACCGCCGCCGTCGGCGCCGCGGCGCTGATCCTGCAGAGCTCGCTCGCGCCGGGGCACGGACCGAGCATGCGTCGGTGAGGTCGCCGTGTCGGCCCATCGACCACGAACCCTTGCATCTCATTTACATAAATTACTAATGTAAGTCTTGACAGGGCCGCGAACCACGTTCACTCTTGTCACTGCGGATCGAACGATCCCTTCTGCACCTGTCGACGAAGACACCGAGGAGACACCAGACCATGGCAACGAAGCATCTGCTGGCCGTCGGCGCAATGAGCGCCGTCGCGGCCCTTCTGCTGGCCGGCTGCTCAGCCGGCGGCACCGGCGGCGACGACGACGAGATCGGCGGGGAGATCACCGTTCTCACGAACCGCACCGACCTCATCGACACGCTCTTCGCCGACTACGGAGCCGAGTTCGAGAAGAAGTACCCCGGCACGACCGTGAAGTTCGAGGGCGTCACGAACTACGACCAGGACGTCACCACCCGACTCGCCGGCGGCTCCGCGGGCGACGTGCTCGCGCTGCCCAACGGCCTCACCGAAGGGCAGATCAAGGAGTTCTTCGAGCCGCTCGGCGCCACCGACGAACTCGCCGAGAAGTACCGGTTCGCCAGCGAGTACGCCTACGACGGCGAGACCTACGCCATCTCCGTCGGCGGCGTCGCGTCCGGCATGGTCGTGAACAAGCGGGTGTGGGCCGACGCCGGCATCACGGAACCCCCGACCACCCCCGAGGACTTCCTCGCCGGCCTTCAGGCGATCAAGGCGAGCGACCCCGAGGTCGTGCCGTACTACACGAACTACAAGGACGGCTGGCCGGTCACGTTCTTCGACAACGAGCGCGCGATCATGGGCGACCCCGACATCCTCGAGGCCTGGCCCGAAGACCCGGCTCTGTGGGAAGAGGGCAAGTACGCCTACATCGCCGACGGCCTGCTCTACGACATCGTCCACGACGGCCTCTCCGAGGAGGACCCGCTCACCACGAACTGGGAGCAGTCCAAGCCCGACCTCGCCGAGGGCAAGATCGCCTCGATGCTGCTCGGCTCCTGGGCGGTGCCCCAGATGAAGGCCGCGGCCGAAGACATCGGCGCCGACCCCGACGACATCGCCTTCTGGCCGTTCCCGTACCAGACGGACGGCACGTTCCACTCCAAGATCGCCGGCGACCGTGTGAGCGCGATCTCGTCGAACTCGTCCAACAAGGCCACGGCGAAAGCCTGGCTCGAGTGGTTCATCGAGGACTCCGGTTTCGCCGCGAGCCAGGGCGCGATCCCCGTGCCCAAGGACGGCGCGATGCCGAAGGAGATCGAGGACTTCGCCGCGACGGGCGTCGAGCTCGTCGAGCTCAACGCCGCCGGCGAGAACGCCGGCAAGGAAGCCGAGATCTACAACATCGCCGAGATCGACGGCACCATCTACCGCCAGCAGCTCATCGATGTCGCGCGCGGCGCCGCCGACGGCGACTGGGACTCCTTCACCGCAGAGCTCAACAAGCGGTGGGGTGCAGCGCAGGCCGACGTCATGGGCTGACGCCCCGCAGCCGGATCAACAGCCGTCCGCGGCATCCGCCGGCCGGCCCGAGAGACCCCGGGTCGGCCGGCTCCCCCAATCCACCAGCACCACTCGCCCCAACCGCACGACGAGGTGCGTCACCGAAACGGACCAGCGTGACCACGACGAAATCCAATCCGCTCGGGAGCAGCGCGCCGAGCGGCGCATTCGGCCGGCTCCGCAGCCTCGGCTCGCCGAGCGCCCCGCGCGGTGATCGCCCGAGCCGGCGACGCATGAAACTGCGCAGCGTCAATCGACTCACCCCGTGGCTGTACAGCGCGGCGGCGCTCATCCTCCTGATCACCTTCACCTACGTGCCCGTCGCGAACATGATCGGCTACAGCTTCACCGACTGGGACGGCCTCAGCAGCGAACGCGACCTGGTCGGCCTCGACAACTACGTCAAGGTCTTCACCGATCCGCGCTACTGGCAGGTGTTCCTGGTCAGCATGTACTACTTCGTCGCGTCGTTCGCCCAGATCGCCATCGCCCTCTACTTCGCGACCGTGCTCTCGTTCAAGACGAGATTCCGCAACTTCTTCAAGGGCGTCCTCTTCTTCCCGTACCTGCTGAACGGCGTCGCGGTCGGGTTCGTCTTCCTCTACCTGTTCCAGCCGGGCGGCACGCTCGACACCGTGCTCGGGTTCTTCGGCATCCAGGACACCCCGCACTGGCTGGGCGACCCCGACATCGCGAACATCTCGCTCGCGAGCACCTCGGTCTGGCGATTCACGGGGCTGACGTTCGTGCTCTTCCTCGGGGCGATCCAGTCGATCCCGGGCGAGCTCTACGAGGCGGCCGAGATCGACGGCGCGAACCGCTGGCAGCAGTTCCGCTTCATCATCGCCCCGGGCATCAAGCGCATCATCAGCCTGTCCTTCATCCTCGCGATCTCCGGCAGCCTCTCGGTCTTCGAGATCCCGTTCGTGATGACGAACGGCGCGAACGGCACGTCGACGTTCGTCATCCAGACCGTGCAGACGGCCTTCTACTTCCAACGCGTCGGACTCGCCTCGGCGATGGCCGTCGTCCTGCTCGTCATCGTGCTGGTCATCACCTGGATCCAGCGCCGAATCGTCCCCGATGAGGATGTGACCCTGTCATGAAACGCCCCCTCGCCCTCACCGGCAAGTACACCTCGCTCGTCGCCGCCGCGCTCGTCGTGCTCCTCCCCCTGCTCGTCGTGCTCTTCGCCTCGTTCAAGACGCGAGGCGAGTACGGGGCGAGCGGCCCGCTCGACCCGCCGTCCAACTGGTTCAACCTCGAGAACTTCGTCGTCGCCTTCACCAGCGGGCGCATGGCGCTCGGCTTCTGGAACACCGGGCTGATCCTGATCGTCTCGCTCATCGGCACGATCATCATCGGCACGATGACGGCCTACGCCCTCGATCGGTTCGACTTCCGCGGCAAGCGGCTGGTGTTCTTCCTGTTCCTCGCCGCGACCCTCGTTCCGGGCGTGACGACGCAGGTGGCGACATTCCAGATCGTGAAGGGGCTCGGGCTCGTCAACACCCCGTGGTCGGCGATCATCCTCTACATGGGGACCGACATCATCTCGATCTACATCTTCGTGCAGTTCATGCAGTCGATCCCGAAGTCGCTCGACGAGGCGGCGCTCGTCGACGGGGCATCCCGATTCACGATCTACCGCAAGATCATCCTGCCCCTGCTCGCCCCCGCGATCGCGACCGTGGTCATCATCAAGGGCATCGGCATCTACAACGAGTTCTACATCCCGTTCCTCTACATGCCCAGTCGCGACCTCGCGGTCATCTCGACGGCGCTGTTCAACTTCAAGGGTCCGTACGGCGCGAACTGGGAGGTCATCGCGGCAGGGACGATGATCGTGATCATCCCGACGGTCATCGTCTTCCTCGCCCTCCAGCGATGGATCTACAACGGCGTCACCGCCGGAGCCACCAAGTGACCTCGACGCGGCGCAGCGGCATCCGGATGCTTCCGCCCGACGTGATGCTCGGCACCGCGACGGCCGCCTATCAGATCGAGGGCGGCGCGGCCGAGGGCGGACGCGGCCCGTCGATCTGGGACACGTTCAGCCACTCCCCCGGCCGGGTGCTGAACGGCGACACCGGCGACGTCGCGTGCGACCACTTCCACCGGTGGGAGGCCGACCTCGACCTCATGGCCGAGCTGGGCGTGCAGGCGTACCGGTTCTCGCTCTCCTGGTCGCGCGTGCTGCCGACGGGGCAGGGCACGGTGAACACCCGAGGGCTCGAGTTCTACGACCGGCTGGTCGACGGCCTCGTCGCGCGCGGCATCGCGCCCATCGCCACGCTGTACCACTGGGACCTCCCGCAGGCCCTCGAAGACCTCGGCGGGTGGACCAACCGCGACACGTCGTACCGCTTCGCCGAGTTCGCGGGCATCGCGGCGCAGGCGCTCGGCGACCGGGTGCACACCTGGCTGACGCTGAACGAGCCGTGGTGCGCGGCCTTCCTCGGGTACGCGGCCGACGTGCACGCCCCGGGCCGCAACGACCCGGCGGCGGGCCTCAGCGCCGCGCACCACATGAATCTCGGGCACGGACTCGCCGTGCCAGAGCTCCGTCGGCACAGCACCGGCACCCCCGATGTGTCGGCGACGCTCAACGTGCACCTCGTGAAGCCGGCACCGGGTGCCTCGAACGAAGCGGTGGATCGCATCGATCGCGTCGGCAACCAGGTCTGGCTCGGGCCGATGCTGCGCGGCGCGTATCCCGAGGAGCTCTTCGCCGACACCGCCGAGGTGACCGACTGGTCGTTCGTGCACGACGGCGACGAGCGGCAGGCGCACCAGCCGCTCGACCTGCTCGGCCTGAACTACTACCTGCCCATGGTCGTGCGCATGCCCGGCGAGGGCCCGCAGGATTCGGCAGCCCACGGCATCGCCGGCAATCCGTGGCCGGGCAGCGGTCACGTCGAGTTCATCCAGCCCGAGGGCCCGACCACCGCGATGGGCTGGGTCATCGACCCCGACGGTCTCGAGGCGCTGCTCGTGAAGATGCACGCCGAGACCGGGCTGCCCCTCATGATCACCGAGAACGGTGCGGCCTTCCGCGACGAGGTCGTCGACGGCCGGGTGGCCGACGACGAGCGCATCGCCTTCCTCGAGGCGCACTTCGCCGCCGCCGCCCGCGCGATCGAGCGCGGCGTCGACCTGCGCGGGTACCTCGTGTGGTCCTTCCTCGACAACTTCGAGTGGGCGTTCGGCTACGATCGCCGGTTCGGTCTCGTGCACGTCGACTACGACACCCAGGTGCGCACGCCCAAGGACAGCGCGCGCTGGCTGGCCGGGCAGATCGCGGC
Source organism: Agromyces terreus (assembly GCF_009749465.1). Taxonomy (GTDB): domain Bacteria; phylum Actinomycetota; class Actinomycetes; order Actinomycetales; family Microbacteriaceae; genus Agromyces; species Agromyces terreus. The sequence goes on along the minus strand of NZ_WBIS01000002.1, from coordinate 396,178 downwards.
GGGTCGGCGAGACGACTCCCTCGCAGGGTAGCCCGATGGCACTCCTCCAGTGCTCGTTCCAGTCGCGGGTGCTCGGAATGGCGACGAAGGCCACCGTCATCCTGCCGGAACCGGCTCCGAAACCAGCTCCGGACCCGACCCCGGCTCCCGCACGGCAGCGTCGCCGTGTCGGGACGCCGGTCCTCTACCTGTTGCACGGCATGGGCGACGACGAGACCGCGTGGACGCGCCGCACGGCGATCGAGCGCTACGTCGAGGGCTACGATCTCGCCGTCGTGATGCCGACGGTGCATCGCGGGTACTACACCGATCAGACTGCCGGCCACGACTACTGGACCTACGTCACCGAAGAGCTGCCCGCACTGGTCGCATCGTGGTTCACGCTGTCGTCGGCGCCGGCCGACACGTTCGCGGCCGGACTCTCCATGGGCGGGTACGGCGCCTTCAAGTGGGCGCTGCGCAAACCCGGATCGATCGCCGCCGCTGCGAGCCTGTCGGGCGGCCTCGACGTCACCGCCCGGCCGGAGACGCCCGAGTGGCGGGCGACGTTCGGTTCACGCGGCCGGGCCCGCGACCACGGCGACGACCTGATGCACCTTGCACGATCGAGGGCGGATGCCGCGTGCCCGAAGCTCCTCCAGTGGTGCGGTTCCGATGACGAGAACCTCGAGGAGAACCGACGCTTCCGCGACGTCGCGGCCGCCGCCGGCCTGCCGCTCGAGTACTCGGAGAGCCCGGGCGGCCACGACTGGCACCACTGGGACCAGCAGATCCGCCGCGTGCTCGAGTGGCTCCCCCTGCGCAGGCTCCCCTGACCCCGCCGCCGTCCGGCGTCGGAGCGCTCGCGCATTCGCGCGGGCGATCGAGAAACGGAAGGAACAACGATGAAGTTGCGACACCGACCGATGACGATGGCGCTGATCGGCGCCGTCATCCTGGGAGGGCTCGCTGCAGGCACCGCCGCGCAGTCGGAACCCGCCGAAGCGTTTCCCGCGTCCTCGAAGGCCGCGGTCCTCAACTACCTCGCCTCGATCGCTGGCACGAGCATCGTCTCGGGCCAGCACAACAAGGAGCCGGCGACGGCGCCGGCCCAGTACACGCAGCAGGTGAAGGACATCACCGGCCAGTACCCGGGCCTCTGGGGCGGTGACATGATGTTCCGCTCCGACGACATCGGCAACCGGCAACGCGTCATCGACCAGGCGAAGACGGAATGGGCGAACGGGTCGCTCGTCGCCCTGACGTGGCACGCCTGCTCGCCGACCGTCTCGAACACCTGCGAGTTCAGCGGCGGCGTCAATACGACCATCAGCAACGCGCAGTTCACGGACATCGTCACGGGCGGAACCGCGCTCAACACCACCTGGCGCCAGCGCATGGCCGCCGTGGTGCCGTACCTGCGTCAACTGAAGGACGCCGGCGTGCCGGTGCTGTGGCGTCCGTTCCACGAGATGAACGAGACCTGGAACTGGTGGGGCGGCCGCCCAGGAGCCAACGGCGGCGCCAAGATCTACCAGCAGATGCGCGACTACTTCGACAGTCAGGGCCTCGACAACCTGATCTGGGTCTGGAACGTGCAGGACAACCCCGCGGGCGGGTGGGCGAACTACTATCCGGGCGATTCCTACGTCGACGTCGTCTCGCTCGACGCGTGGTACAAGAACTACCCCAGCTCGGGCGACTACCAGCAGATGCAGGCGATCGCGGGAGGCAAGCCGATCGCCATCGCAGAGATGGGCAAGGTTCCGGATGCCTCGTTCCTCTCGAGCCAGACGCGATGGAGCTACTTCATGGTCTGGTCTGAGCAGCTGCGCGGGAACAACTCCAACACCGAGATCCAGAACACCTACTTCAACGGGCGGGTGCTGAATCAAGGGGAGGTGGGTATCGGCGGAGGCACCCCGCCGCCGACCGCGCGCACCGGGGCGATCGTCGGTCTCGCCGGGAAGTGCGTCGATGCCGCGGCATCCGGCACGGCGAACGGTACGGCCGTGCAGTTGTACGCCTGCGCCTCCGGAGTCGCCCAGACCTGGACGGTCGCCGCGGACGGCACCATCCGGAACCCGAACTCCGGCCGGTGTCTCGACGCTGCAGGGCAGGGCACGGCGAACGGCACCGTGATCCAACTCTGGAACTGCAACGGAAGCGGCGCGCAGACGTGGGTGTACGACACCGCGGTCCAGCGTCTTCGCAACCCCCAGTCCGGCCGCTGCCTGGATGTGACCGGCCAGAACTCCGCGAACGGCACACGACTGCAGATCTGGGACTGCAACACCCAGGCCAACCAACGCTGGACCCTGCCCGGCTGATCGGGCGACGGGCAGGGCGCGGGCGTTGCACCGCGCCCTGCCCCGCGTTCCCCCCTCCCGCCGTCCCGAAAGGCAACGCCCATGACCCGGCTCCGTCAGGAACTCGACCCCGACCGCCTGCTGCGCAGCGGCCTCCGCCCCGCGCGCGGCCGGCTGGCCGTCGCCGTCGTCGCGTTCATCGTGAAGGACAGCCCGCTCTGGATCCTGCCGATCGTGACGGCGACCGTGATCGACGCGCTCGTGGAGCAACGCGATCCGTCGTCTCTGGTCGCGCCCGCAGGGCTCGCCGTGGTCGCGATCCTCGCGAACGTGCTCGCCAACGCCGTCTACGTGCGCGCCTACTCGTACGCCGTCAGGCAGCTCGGTGCGCGGCTGCGCGAGGCGCTCGCCACCCGGCTCCAGGAGCTCTCGATCGGCTACCACGCGCGCTCCAGCGCGGCCGTGGCGCAGACGAAGGTCGTCCGCGACGTCGAGAACATCGAACTCATGCTGCAGCAGTCCTTCGGACCGGTGCTGAGCGCGTTCACCATCCTCATCGGCGCGGGCATCGCGACGGCGCTGCGCGTGCCGGAGTTCCTCCCGGTGTTCGCCCTCACCGTCCCGCTCGCGACGGGCCTCATCCTCTGGCTCCGTCGCCGAACCGGACCGAGCAACGAAGCGTTCCGGCGCAGCGTCGAGCAGATGTCGTCGCGCGTGAACGAGATGTCGTCGCTGCTCGAGGTGACCCGGGCGCACGGCCTCGAGGCGGTGTCGGTGCGCCGCGTCGTCGACACCTCGAACGACGTGCAGCGCGCCGGGATGTCACTGGACCGGCTGAACGGGCGGTTCGGCGCGCTCTCGTGGAGCAGTTACCAGCTCCTGACCCTCGGATGCCTCTTCGGTGCCGCCCTCGTGTCGATGTCGGGTCTGATCCCGATCAGCGTCGGCGACGTCGTGCTGCTCAGCTCCTACTTCTCGCTGCTGACCGGTTCGATCAGTTCGGCGTTCCAGATCGCGCCGATCGTGACGAAGGGCATCGAGTCGCGGCGATCGATCGTCGAGGTCCTCCTCGAGCCCGACGTCGAGCGCAACGGCGGCAAGCGCGAGGTGAGCGCGGCCCGCGGTGCGATCGACTTCGTCGGGGTCGACTTCGACTACGGCTCGGGGCGCGTCATCGACGGCCTCGACCTGTCGATCGCCCCCGGCGAGACCGTGGCCTTCGTGGGCCCGTCGGGATCCGGCAAGTCGACGCTCGTGAACCTCGCCCTGGGGTTCCTCCGCCCCGTGGACGGCCGGGTGCTGATCGACGGTGCCGATATCGAGTCGATCGACATGCGCACCGCCCGTCGGTTCATCTCGGTGGTGCCGCAGGAGTCGGTGCTCTTCCGCGGTTCGATCCGCGAGAACGTCGCGTACGGCATCGAGGACGTCTCCGACGAGCTGCTCACGGACGCTCTCCTGAACGCGAACGCCGACTTCGTCTTCGACCTTCCCGACGGTTGGGACACCCCGGTCGGCGATCGCGGGGCGCAGCTCTCGGGCGGGCAGCGGCAGCGGCTCGCGATCGCCCGGGCGCTCATCCGCGATCCGGCGATCCTGATCCTCGACGAGGCGACGGCGGCACTGGACCCCGAGACCCAGGCCGAGGTGCAGGACGCCATCGATCGCCTCACGGCCGACCGCACCACCCTCGTCGTCGCCCACCGGCTGAGCACCGTCCGCCGGGCGGACCGCATCGTCGTGCTCGAGGCGGGCTCGATCGTCGAGTCCGGCTCCCACGACGAGCTCGCGGCCGCCGGCGGCACCTATGCCCGCCTGCTCGCGCAGCAGTAGCCGCACCGCCCGGTCGGTCGGTCGGCCGCTCGGAAACGAAGAACGGCCCGGACCTCATCGAGATCCGGGCCGTTCTGCTCTGTCTGTGCGCGAGGGGGGACTTGAACCCCCACACCCTTGCGAGTACTGGCACCTGAAGCCAGCGCGTCTGCCAATTCCGCCACTCGCGCGATCGCGGTCGCACCGAAGTGCGTCCAGCCACGAGAGCCTAACATCTCGCGCAGGCAAAGGCCATTCGAGCCGCGGATGCCTCGAGCGCGGCTCTTCCCGGCCGCACACGGGGCGAGTCCCGACCGCCCGCGGGTCGAGTCCCGGCCGCCCACGGGGGCGGGTTGCAGGAACATTCGGCCCGATACGGCCCGAGACGCCGCCGCAGCCCGGCGTGGCGGCGGATCCTTCCTGCAACCCGTGGATCCCGCCGCTCCCACCCCACCTCCGCGATTGCTCCGAACTCGCATCCGGCCTCGCGCTCGCGCACCGCAGCGGAATAGCATCGAACGGCGGGTCCCACTGCCGCGACCGGCACGACGAAAGGACCGCCGTGACCACGCACAACACACCCGACGCATCCGCCATCAGCGCGACCCCGAACCCGAGCCCGCGACACGACGCCAACGCCGACCCCGATCCGGCCGACGTCGACCTCCGCGGCATCCGCGGCTGGCTCTTCGACCTCGACGGCGTGCTCACGCCGACCGCGATCGTGCACATGCACGCGTGGTCGCGGCTGTTCACGCCGTTCCTCGCGGAGCACGGCGCCGCCCCCTACGTCGAGGCCGACTACTTCGCGTACATCGACGGCAAGCCGCGCTACGACGGCGTGCGCAGCCTGCTCGAGAGCCGCGGCATCCGCATCCCCGAGGGCGAGGTCGCCGACGGCCCGGCGCGTGAGACGGTGCACGGCCTCGGCAATCGCAAGAACGACGCGTTCAACCAGACCCTCGAAGACGAGGGGGTCCAGCCCTATCCGGCGAGCGTCGCGTTCCTCGACGCCGTCATCGCGAGCGGATGCCGCGTGGCCGTCGTCTCGAGCTCGAAGAACGCCCCCTCGGTACTGGCGGCCGCCGGCATCGCCGACCGGTTCGAGGTCGTGGTCGACGGGCTCGTGGCGGCCCGCGACGGCATCGCGGGCAAGCCGGCACCCGACATGTTCGAGCACGCGGCCGAGCTGCTCGGCCTGCCGACGACGGCCTGCGCGGTCGTCGAGGACGCCGAGTCGGGCATCCGGGCGGGCGCGGCCGGCGACTTCGGCCTCGTCGTCGGCGTCGACCGCGGGGTGGGCCGCGAGGCGCTCCGCGAGCTCGGCGCCGAGGTCATCGTCGACGAGCTCGACGAACTCCTGCCCGCGGTCATCTCGGCGCGCTCCGCTGCTCGACCGGCGGAGGACGGCCCCGCCGCTCGAGCAGGCGGCGAAGCGGCCGTGTCGAGATCGGCAGACGAGCCGCCGGCACCGCCGGCGCCGCCAGAACCGCACGCCCGCAACGAACCCCGAGAGGACCACGCATGAGGTTCGCCGACACCGATCCCCTCGACCGCAACCGGTTCCCGATCGACGAGTGGGCCCTCGTCGAGAACGAGTTCGGCGTCGACGACCAGGGCCGCACCGAGACGCTGTTCGCGGTGGGCAACGGCTACCTGGGCCTGCGCGGCAACGTCGAGGAGGGCCGCGACGGGCACCTGCACGGCACGTTCGTGAACGGATTCCACGAGACCTGGCCGATCCGGCACGCCGAAGAGGCGTTCGGGTTCGCGCGCGTGGGGCAGACCATCGTGAACGCCCCCGACGCGAAGGTCATCCGCCTCTACGTCGACGACGAGCCGCTCGTCATCGCGACCGCCGAGCTGCTCGACTACGACCGCCGGCTCGACTTCCGGCAGGGGGCGCTGTCGCGCTCGATCGAGTGGCGCACGCCGTCGGGCAAGCGGGTGCGCATCACGAGCCGGCGCATGGTCTCGTTCACCGACCGGCACCTGGTCGTGCTCGACTACGAGGTCGAGATGCTCGACGCCGACGCGGCGGTCGCCATCTCGAGCCAGATCCTGAACCGGCAGGACGGCCGCGACGAGTACCGCTCGGGCGTGCAGGAGGATCCGGGCGTGTTCGACCCGCGCAAGGCCGACATGTTCACCGACCGGGTGCTGCAGCCGCGCATCAAGCGCGCCCAGGGCGACCGGTACCTGCTCGGCTACCAGTGCACGAACTCGGGCATGACCATCGCGGTCGGCGTCGAGCACGAGATCGCGACCGAGAACGAGTTCTCGGAGTCGGGCTCGATCGACGACGACCTCGCGAAGCACCTGTACCGCGTGCACGCCGAGCGCGGCAAGCCGATCCGCATCACGAAGTTCGTGAGCTACCACACGGCGCGCACGGTGCCCACGCGGGAGCTCGCCGACCGCTGCGATCGCACGCTCGACCGCGGGCTCGAGCTCGGGGTCGCCGAGCTGTTCACCAGGCAGCGCGCGTGGCTCGACGACTTCTGGTCGGGCTCCGACGTGCAGATCGAGGGCCAGCCCGAGGTGCAGCAGGCGGTGCGCTGGAACCTCTTCCAGCTCGCCCAGGCGACGGCTCGCACCGACGGAGACGGCGTCGCGGCGAAGGGCGTGAGCGGTTCCGGCTACGGCGGCCACTACTTCTGGGACAGCGAGATCTACGTGCTGCCGTTCCTCAGCTACACCTCGCCGATCGTGGCGCGCAACGTGCTGCGGTTCCGGCAGCGCATGCTCGAGTCGGCGCGGGCGCGCGCGCTCGAGCTGAACCAGCGCGGGGCACTCTTCCCGTGGCGCACGATCAACGGCCTCGAGTCCTCGGCGTACTACGCGGCGGGCACGGCGCAGTACCACATCGACGCCGACATCTCCTATGCGCTGTGCCAGTACGTGGCGGCGACGGGCGACACCGACTTCCTCGGCCGCGGCGCGATCGACATCCTCGTCGAGACGGCCCGCATGTGGGAGGATCTGGGCTTCTGGCGATCGGGCGGCACGGCCGATGCGGTGTTCCACATCCACGGCGTCACCGGCCCAGACGAGTACACGACGGTGGTCAACGACAACCTGTACACGAACGTCATGGCGCGGGCGAACCTCGCCGCTGCGGCATCCGCCGTCGACGGCCTGCAGCTGCACGACCCGATCGCGTACCACAAGCTCGTCGCTCGGCTCGGGGTCACCCCGCCCGAGGTCGCGGAGTGGCGTCGCGCGGCCGCGCACATGCACATCCCGTTCGACGCGCAGCTCGGCGTGCACCCGCAGGATTCCGCCTTCCTCGAGAAGGAGCTCTGGGACCTCGAGAACACGCCCGAGAGCCGCCGGCCCCTGCTGCTGCACTACCACCCGCTCGTCATCTACCGGTTCCAGGTGCTGAAGCAGGCCGACGTGGTGCTCGCGCTCTACCTCCAGGGCGACCGGTTCAGCGACGCCGAGAAGCTCGCCGACTTCGAGTACTACGACCCGCTGACGACGGGCGACTCGACGCTGTCGGCCGTGGTGCAGTCGATCATCGCGGCCGAGGTCGGCTACCACGAACTCGCCTTGCGCTACTTCCGCTCCGCGCTGCACGTCGACCTCGCCGATCTGCACCACAACGCCGCCGACGGCGTGCACGTCGCCTCGACGGGCGGCGTGTGGGCGGCGCTCGTCATGGGCTTCGCGGGGTTCCGCGACCACCTCGGCACATTCACCTTCGACCCGCGCCTGCCCGACTCGTGGTCGAAACTCACGTTCCCGCTCACGTTGCGCGGCACGCGCATCCGCGTCACCCTCGAGGCCGGGGCGATCTCGTTCCACGCCGAGTCGGGCGACGGCATCGAGGTGAGCGTGCGCGGCGAGCGGGTGCTGATCGAGCAGGGGGCGGATGTCTCGGTGCCGCTCGACGGCCAGGGCCCGCGCCTCCGCGGCGCACCCCGCATGAAGGACGTCGCGGGCTCCCGCCGGGCCGACGGCACCCTGCTGACGGCGTCGATCCCGACGCTCTCGATCGACCTGGATGCCGAGGAATCCGCCATTCCGGTCGACTGAGCGGCGGCGTTCACAGTCGGTCGGGCTAGCATGTCAGCAATCTACGGAACGGGATCGGGAGACCTGTGGGCCTACTGGACAACTTCGAGAAGGGTCTCGAACGCGCCGTCAACGGCGCCTTCGCGAAGACCTTCCGCTCGGGACTGCAGCCCGTCGAGATCACGGCGGCGCTGAAGCGCGAGATCGACACGAAGGCGGCGGTCGTGTCGCGCGACCGCGTGCTCGTGCCGAACCAGTTCCGGGTGCGCATGTCCCCTGCCGACCACGCGCGCATGTCGGGCCTCGGGCCGGCTCTCACCGACGAGCTCGTCGACCTCGTGCAGAAGCACGCCGCGAGCCAGCGCTTCCAGTTCGCGGGCGGCATCACGATCGAGCTCGTCGCCGACGAGGGGCTGGCCGAGGGCCTCGTCCAGGTCGACTCCCGCAACGTCAAGGGCCAGGTCGCCTGGACCCCGGTGCTCGACATCGGCGGCACGCGGCATCCGATCATCAAGGGCCGCACAGCCATCGGGCGCGGCAGCGAGGCCGACGTCACGATCGACGACTCGGGCGCGTCGCGCCGCCATGCCGAGGTGCAGTGGGACGGCTCGCGTGCCCGCGTGCGCGACCTCGGCTCCACGAACGGCACGCAGCTGAACGGCGTGCGCATCACCGAGGCGATCCTCGAGCCCGACGGGGTCATCACCATCGGGCGGTCGCGTATCGTGTTCCGGGTGCTCGCCCAAGCCGCATCTCCCGCAACGCCCGCGCCCCGCGCTGATCCGGCGACCGAACGCCACGACCTCGGCGGATTCTGGGGGCCGGCCGAATGAGCGAACTCACCCTGCTGGTCCTGCAACTCGGTTTCCTCCTCCTGCTCTGGGTGTTCGTCTTCGCCATCGTCTACGCCCTCCGCAGCGACCTGTTCGGCCAGCGCGTGCGCAAGCTCCAGCCCGAAGCCGCGGGCGCGACGCCCCCGTCCGGTTCCGCCTTCCCGGCGTCGAAGCCGCCCGTGGCCGCGGCCGCCGGTGCGGCCGGCGCCGCCTCGGCCGGGGCATCCGCCTCCGAAGCCCCGTCGAAGCTCGTCATCACGAGCGGGCAGAAGGCGGGCACCGAGTTCCCCCTCGGCCGCGACGAGATCACCATCGGCCGTTCGAGCGACTCGGCCATCATCATCCGCGACGACTACACCTCCACCCACCACGCCCGCATGATGCTCTGGAGCGGCCGGTGGATGATCCAGGACCTCGACTCCACGAACGGCACCTTCCTCGACGGTGTCCGCGTCACCGCACCCGTGCCCATTCCCCTCGGAGCGACCATCAAGGTCGGAGCGACCACGTTCGAGCTGCGGCGGTAGGCCATGGTGTCGATCAAGGCGAGCGCGGCGGTCTCGCATGTCGGGCGCATCCGCGCGAACAACCAGGACTCCGGCTATGCCGGCCGCCGGTTGTTCCTCGTCGCCGACGGCATGGGCGGCCACGCCGGCGGTGACGTCGCGAGCGCGATCGTCACCCGCCGCGTCGCCGAGGCCGACGACGACTACGCCTCGGCGCCCGAGGCATCCGCCGCCCTCGAGGGCGCGCTCATCGCCGCGAACCGGCGTCTGGCCGAGACGGTGTCCGAGCATTCCGAGCTCACGGGCATGGGCACCACGGCGAGCGCGATCCTGCTGCACGGCGACCGCGTCGTCATCGCCCACATCGGCGACTCGCGCATCTACCTGCTCCGTTCGGGCGAGCTCAGCCAGATCTCGACCGACCACACCTTCGTGCAGCGTCTCGTCGACGCGGGCCGCATCACCGCCGAGGAGGCGATGGTGCACCCCCGCCGTTCGGTGCTCATGCGCGTGCTCGGCGACGTCGAGGCGTCGCCCGAGATCGACAGCATGGTGCTCGACACGAGACCGGGCGACCGCTGGCTGATCTGCTCCGACGGCCTCTCGGGCGTGGTCTCCTTCGACGACCTGCACGAGCAGCTCTCGGCCGATGCCGGTGCGAAGCAGGTCGCCGACCGGCTCGTGAAGGCCTCGCTCGACGGCGGCGCCCCCGACAACGTCACGGTCGTCATCCTCGACATCGGCGATCCGCCCGCCCCGGCGACGCCGCCGCTCGTGGTGGGTTCGGCGGCGGCGCCGCTCGCGTTCGGCGCGGCGGCCGAGCCGCCCCGTCCGCGCGCCATCCGCCTCGCGCCGTTCCGCCCCCACCCGGTGCAGGAGACGCACTTCGAGCCCGACTCGGCCGACTACTTCGACGAGATCATCGAAGAGGACGCCCGGCGCCGTCGCCGTCGCCGGTGGGTGTGGGGCTTCTGGATCTTCGTCATGGCCGCGGCGATCGTCGCCGTCGTCGCGCTCGGCTACCAGTGGACGCAGACCCGCTACTACGTCGGCGAGTCCAACGGCCGCGTCGCGATCTACCAGGGCATCCAGCAAGATCTGGGGCCGATCTCGCTGCACGAGCTGTACCGGGAGACGAGCATCGACGTGTCCGAACTGCGCACCTACGACCAGCAGCGCGTCGAGAAGACCATCAGCGCGGGCTCGCTCGCCGACGCGGCGCAGATCGTGGCCAGATTGGAGGAGTCCCTTGAGTGACGCCGCCACCGGTCGGGTCACGGCGACCCAGCCGCCCACCGCGACGCCGCCAGACGGCATCCGACGCATCCGGATGCCGCAGCGCCTCCGCAACCTCGAGTTCTGGCTGCTGCTCGTGGCGTGCGTCATCAACGCGGGCGCGATCGTGCTCGTGCAGCTCGGCGCGCTCGGCCACATCGACACCCAGCTCGTGCTGCTCGGCGCCGGACTCTCGGTGCTCGTCTTCGCCCTGCACATCGTCATGCGCTTCGTCGCCCGCGACGCCGACCCGTTCCTGCTGCCCATCGCGACCGTGCTCAACGGGCTCGGCATCGCCGAGATCTACCGCATCGACATCGCGTTCGGCGACTCGGGCTGGGAGAGCGCGTCGGTCCGGCAGATCGCGTGGAGCGGCATCGCGATCATCGCCGCGATCGCCACGATCCTGCTGATCCGCAACCACCGCGTGCTCTTCCGCTACACGTACCTGTCCGGGCTCGTCGCGATCGTCCTCCTGCTCCTTCCGCTGGTGCCGGGCCTCGGCGAGGAGATCAACGGCGCCCGCGTCTGGATCAGCATCGGCTCGTTCGCGTCGTTCCAACCGGGGGAGATCGCGAAGATCGCGCTCGCGGTCTTCTTCGCCGGCTACCTCGTGCGCAATCGCGACTCGCTGTCGATGGTCGGCACGAAGTTCCTCGGCATGCGGTTCCCCCGGGCTCGCGATCTCGGGCCCCTCCTCATCGTCTGGGCCCTCTCGATGGCCGTCATCGTGTTCCAGCGCGATCTCGGAACGGCACTGCTCTACTTCGGCCTGTTCCTCGTCATGCTCTACGTGGCCACGAGCCGGCTCTCGTGGGTCGTGCTGGGCCTCTCGCTGTTCCTCGCGGGCGCGCTCATCGCGAGCCAGACGCTCGACTACGTGCACGCCCGCTTCCAGAACTGGCTCGAGCCGTTCAGCGACGGCCGCTACGACGCAGACCCGGGCGGCAGCTACCAGCTGGTGCAGGGCCTGTTCGGCCTCGCCAACGGCGGCCTCATCGGCACGGGCCTCGGGCGGGGCAGCCCCGACATCACGCCCGTGCCGCAGAGCGACTACATCATCGCGAGCCTCGGCGAGGAGCTCGGGCTGGCCGGCCTGTTCGCGATCTTCGCGCTCTACGTGCTGCTCGTGGCCCGCGGGTTCCGCATCGGGTTCGCCGGCCAGGACGACTTCGGCAAGCTCCTCGGCGTCGGACTCGCGTTCGTCGTCGCGCTTCAGGTGTTCATCGTCGTCGGCGGCGTCACCCGCGTCATCCCCCTCACGGGCCTGACGACCCCGTTCCTCGCGGCCGGCGGTTCGTCGCTCGTCGCCAACTGGATCATCGTGGCGCTGCTCCTGAGACTCTCCGACACCGTCCGCAACCATCCGAGGCTGGTGATCGACGGATGAACCGAGAACTCAAGCGCGTCAGCATCGTCGCCCTGCTCATGTTCACGGCGCTCTTCGTCTCGACGACGATCATCCAGTACTTCGCCGCGGACTCGCTCGCCGCCGACCCGCGCAACTCCCGCACGCTCTACGCGAGCTACTCGGTCGAACGCGGGCCGATCCTGGTCGACGGCACGCCGGTCGCGTTCTCGCAGGCATCCGACGACGACTACAAGTTCCTCCGCGTGTATCCCAACGGCCCCCTGTACGCGGCCGTCACGGGCTACATCCCCGTCAACGGCGAGGCGACCGGGCTCGAGAGCTCGCTCAACGACTACCTGAGCGGGCAGGACTCGTCGCAGTTCTTCGACAAGATCAACCGGCTCATCTCGGGTCAGGACCCGATGGGCGCGTCGGTCGACGTCGCGATCGACCCGGTCGCCCAGCAGGCCGCCTGGGACGCCCTCGGCGACGACACCGGCGCGGTCATCGTCACCGAACCGGCCACGGGCCGCATCCTCGCCATGGTCACGAAGCCCACGTTCGACCCCAACACGCTCGTGAGCCACGACACCGACCAGGTCGAGGCGACCTACGAGGGTCTCCTCGCCGACCCGAGCGATCCGCTCTTCAACCGGGCCACCGGCGGCGACATGAACCCTCCCGGCTCCGTGTTCAAGCTGGTCGTCACCGCGGCGGCCCTCGAGTCCGGTCGCTACACCCCCGAGAGCACGTTCCCGAACCCCGGCCAGCTCACGCTGCCGGGCACCGACTCGATCGTCATCAACTCGGGCGGCGGCACCTGCGGCAGCGGCGCGACGGTGACCCTCGCCGACGCACTTCGGCTCTCGTGCAACATCCCGTTCGCCGAGCTCGGCATGGAGCTCGGCGACGACGCGATCCGCGAGCAGGCCGAGAAGTTCGGCTTCAACCAGGCGTTCGACATCCCGACGCCCACCGAAGAGAGCGTCTACCCGCGCGGGCTCGACGAACCGCAGACCGCGCTGTCGGCCTTCGGCCAGTACACCGTCCGCGCGACGCCGCTGCAGATGGCGGTCGTGTCGGCCGCGATCGCGAACGGCGGCATCGTGATGAACCCGAACCTCGTCGACGGCGTCACCGCGCCCGACTTCACCCCGCTCGAGGGATTCAAGCCCACCGAATTCGGGCGGGCGATCAGCGAGAGCACGGCGAAGACGATGACCGAGATGATGACCAACGGCGTCGAAAGCGGGGCCGCGAGTAATGCAAGAATAGACGGCGTCAGCGTGGCCGGTAAGACGGGTACAGCGGAGAACGGCGAGGATGACCCTTACACCTTGTGGTTCACCGGTTTTGCCCCCGCCGACAACCCTCAGTATGCGATCACGGTACTCGTGGAGGATGGCGGGGGACTTGGTCAGGAGGGGTACGGCAATCTCATCGCCGCACCCATCGCAAAGCAGGTACTAGAGGCGGTGCTGAACAAATGAGACCGAGCGCAGGGCTCACCTTCGGGGGGCGCTACGAGCTGCAATCCCGCATCGCGATCGGCGGGATGGGCGAGGTGTGGCAGGCCACCGACCTCGTCATCGGCCGACAGGTCGCCATCAAGATCCTGAAAGACGAGTATCTCGGCGACCCCGGTTTCCTCGAGCGCTTCCGTGCCGAGGCGCGCCACGCCGCCCTCGTCAACCACGAGGGCATCGCCAACGTCTTCGACTACGGCGAAGAGGAGGGCAGCGCCTACCTCGTCATGGAGCTCGTCCCCGGCGAGGCGCTCTCGACCATCCTCGAACGCGAGCACGTCCTCTCCACCGACAAGGTCCTCGACATCGTCGCCCAGACGGCGAACGCCCTGCAGGCCGCGCACGCCGCCGGTCTCGTGCACCGCGACATCAAGCCGGGCAACCTGCTCATCACGCCCGACGGTCGGGTGAAGATCACCGACTTCGGCATCGCGCGCATCGCCGACCAGGTTCCGCTCACGGCGACCGGCCAGGTCATGGGCACGGTCCAGTACCTCTCCCCCGAGCAGGCTTCGGGCCACCCGGCCTCGCCGACGACCGACATCTACTCCCTCGGCATCGTCGCGTACGAGGCGCTCGCCGGCCGCCGCCCGTTCACGGGCGAGTCGCAGGTCGCCATCGCGATGGCGCAGATCAACGAGACGCCGCCCGACCTTCCCGTCACCGTCTCCGAGCCGGTGCGCAACCTCGTCTACTCGTGCATCGCGAAGAACCCGGCCGAGCGGCCGCAGACCTGCGCGCACCTCGCGCGCGCCGCGACGGCCCTGCGCCGCGGCGATGTGCAGGCCGCCGCGGTCGCCGTTCCCGCCGTGCTCGGCGTCGCCGGTGCCGCGGCCGCCGCGACCATGCTCATGCCGCAGGCCGGCGCGACCGCGGCGACCACCGTGCTGCCCACCGGCGCTCCCGGCGACGAAGAGGGCGAAGAGGGCGAAGCCGAAGAAGAGAAGAAGCGCAGCCCCTGGACCTGGCCGCTCATCGTGATCATCGCGCTCCTCGCGATCGTGCTCATCGGCATCATCATCGCGATCGCGACGAACGGCGGCGGCGAAGCCGCCAAGACGCCCTCGACCAGCGCGTCGCGAAGCACGCCCGCGAGTACGCCGGCGACCTCGGCACCGCCCACGAGCGAGGCGCCGTCGACCGTGCAGATCAACCCCGACGACTTCGTCGGCCTCTCCTCCGACGACGCGCGCGCCAAGCTCAGCGATCTCGGCATGGTGGCCAACGCCGTCGAGGGCAAGGCCGCGGCCGACCCGTCGGGCACCGGCATCGTCTACGACGTGAACCCCACCGGTCCGGTGCCCGTCGGCACCGAGGTCACCGTCACGTACTACGCGGCACCCGAGACCCCGGCGACCCCGGGCTCGGCGCCGACCGTGTCGCCCGCCGAGGTCGCCCCCGGCGGCTCGTTCGAGGTCAAGTGGCCGGCCGCGAGCTGCCCCGCGGGCCAGACGCTTTCGGGCTACCAGGTGAACGTCGACGGCCCCGCGGCATCCGCGCCCCCGCTCGGTGCCGGCGCGACCAACGTCACGATCACCGTCAACGGCGACGCCGCCGACGGCAGCACGGTGGATGTGTCGTACCTCTACTTCTGCGGCCAGCTGAGCTCGGGCACGTCGCCCGCGGCATCGGTGGCGGTGAAGGCCGACTCGTCGGAGGAACCCGACAGCGGGGCGCTGCCCGAGGGCGGCGACCAGTAGCACGCCGCTGCGTCTCCGGACGCACGAACCGACCGCGGACAACAGGATGGAAGGGAGTCGACCGCACGTGAGTGACGAAGGACGGATGCTCGCCGAGCGTTATCGCGTGGGTCAGCTCATCGGGCGCGGCGGCATGTCCGACGTCCACGTCGGTCAAGACACCCGGCTCGGGCGTCAGGTCGCCATCAAGCTGCTGAAGCCGCAACTGGCGACCGACCCGGCGTTCCGCATGCGCTTCCGCCAGGAGGCCCAGTCGGCCGCGCGCATGGCGCATCCCACGATCGTGCGCGTCTTCGACGCCGGCGAAGAGACCGTGACCGACGCCTCGGGCCACGAGGTGCAGCTGCCGTTCATCGTCATGGAGTTCGTCGAAGGGCGTCTGCTCAAGGACATCATCCACGAAGGGCCGCTCGAGCCCGCCGCCGCCGCCCGCGTCATCGACGGCGTGCTGACCGCGCTCGAGTACTCCCACCGCGCCGGCGTCGTGCACCGCGACATCAAGCCGGGCAACATCATGATCACCACCGCCGGCCAGGTGAAGGTCATGGACTTCGGCATCGCGCGCGCGGTGTCCGACTCGTCGACCACGGTCGCGCAGACCACGGCGATCCTCGGCACGGCCTCGTACTTCTCCCCCGAGCAGGCCAAGGGCGAGACGGTCGACGCACGCACCGACCTCTACTCCACGGGCGTCGTGCTGTTCGAGATGCTCACCGGCCGGCCGCCGTTCCGCGGCGACACCCCGGTCGCGGTCGCCTACCAGCATGTCAGCGAGCGGCCCGTCAAGCCGAGCGTCATCAACCCGCGCGTCTCGCCGGCCCTCGACGCCGTCGTCATGCACGCGCTCGTCAAGACCCGAGAGGGCCGATACCAGACGGCCGCCGAGTTCCGGGCCGACATCGACACCGCGGCATCCGGCCGGGTCCCGGTGCATCAGCGCCCCGACGAGGCCGCCGCCTTCTTCGGCACGACCCCCACGGGCTCGCTCTCGACCTCCGAGCTGGCGCTCCGCCAGCTGACCGAAGACGAGACGATGGCGCGCACCCAGCGGCGGCCGCCCGCCATCTGGATCTGGTCGGGCATCATCGGCGTCATCGTGATCGTCGTGGCCGTCATGTATTGGGCCTTCAACCTGCAGCCGACGGTCGAGGTGCCGTCCAACGCGCGCGAGGTGCCCGCCTTCACCGCCGACACGACGTACGAGCAGGCCGTCTCCCAGCTGCAGGAGCTCGGGCTCCCGGCGACCAGGGTCGACGAGGCCGACGACGCCGTCGCCGCGGGCAACGTCACCCGCACGGAGCCGCCCGCGGGCGAGATCGTCGACACCGGCACGCCCATCACCGTCTACGTCTCGAAGGGCCGCGAGGCCATCGCCGTGCCCGACGTGCGCAACAAGTCGCTCACCGACGCGAAGACCGACCTCGAGGCCGCCGGGCTCAAACCCGGCACCGAGACGCGCACCACCTCGCCGACCGTGGCCGCCGACGTCGTGCTCGACACCGATCCCGAATCCGGCGCATCGGTCGAGGTCGGGTCGACCGTCAACTTCACCATCTCGAACGGCTCGGTCACGCTTCCCGACGTCACCGGGCAGACGCTCGAGGCGGCCTCGTCGTACCTCTCGGCCGAGAACCTCCAGCTCACTCCGGTGCCGAAGCCCGACTCGGGCTGCGCCTCCGAACCGGGGTCACCGGTCACGCAGCAGTCGCTGCCCCCGGGCGACGTCCCGCAGCGCTCAGAGGTCGAACTGACCTACTGCGCGGGCTGACTCCGCGCACCTGGCCCGAGTGGCGACCGGGTGCCCGAGCTCGTCTGGGCGGGAGCGCTCACGCCTCGGTCACGCGCAGCAGCGGGTTCAATCCGGCCGCGCGTTCGGATGCCTCGGCCAGGCCCGTGACCGCGAGCCAGTTGCCGAGCATGCGGTAGCCGCCCTCGGTGAGCACCGACTCGGGGTGGAACTGCACGCCGAAGATCGGTGCGCTCTCGTGACGCAGACCCATGATGACGCCGCCGGGGGTGCGACTGGTCACGATGAGCTCGGGCGGCACCGTGCCGTCGACGACCGCGAGCGAGTGGTACCTCGTCGCCGTGAACGGCTGCGGGACGCCCTCGTAGAACGGGCTTTCGTCGTGCGTGATGCTCGACGTCTTGCCGTGCATGAGCTCCTCGGCGTTCGTCACCACGGCACCGAAGGCCTCGGCGATCGCCTGGTGCCCGAGGCAGACCCCGAGCAGCGGGATGCCCGCCTCGTGGGCCGCGTGCACGGTGGGGATGGAGACGCCCGCCACGGACGGCTTGCCGGGCCCGGGCGAGACCAGCACGCCGTCGTACTCGGCGATGCGGGCCGCCACCTCGTCGACCGGGAAGGCGTCGTTGCGCAGCACCTCGGTCTCGGCGCCGAGCTCCTGCAGGTAGCCGTTCAGCGTGTAGACGAAGCTGTCGTAGTTGTCGATGACGAGGATTCGGGTCATTGGTCCACCGTGACGTCGATCGGGTTGACGATGCCGTCGACCCAGGGGAACACCCACGTGAAGAGGGCGTAGATCGCGGCCGCGATCAGGATCAGCAACAGGATGATGCGCAACCAGATCGGTCCGGGCAACACGCGCCACAGCGCTCCGTACATGGCTCAGGCCCCCCAGGTGGCGACGATGTCGGCGATCTCGGCGGGCGGGCCGGCCGAGGCGGGCTGCCAGGAGTCGAGCACGCCGTAGGCGACGAGGCGTTCGGCCGTCGAGTAGAGCGGGTTGCACGTCGTCAGGGTGATGATGCGGTCGGTCGGTGCGAGGTCGGTGCGGTGCGGCACGGCGGCGAGCACGTCGACCGTGTCGGGCGTCACGTACTCGAAGTCGCGGAAGCGGTACGTGTACCAGCCGTCCTTCGTCTGGATGTAGATCGGATCGCCGAGCTGGAACTGCTCGATCTCGTGCATGCCGCCGCCGTAGGCGCTGCGGTGCGACGCGATGGCGAAGTTGCCGACCTGGCCGGGCATCTGCGTGCCCGGGTAGTGGCCGACCCCGGTGTCGAAGCTGTTCAGCACGTCGAGGCCGTAGCCCTCGGCGATCTGGCGAACGGAGTCGTGGGTGCCCGGCGCGTCGAAGCGCGGCACGTACATGACCGCGAACGCCTCGCCGTTCGGGTACTCGGCCGGCCCGACGACCGGGTCGCCGTAGTCCTCGGGCGCGGGCACGGGCTCGTCGGGGTGCTGCGCGCGCGCCTGCTCGTTCCACTCGGCGCTCTGGGCGGATGCCGCGGCCGACTGCTGACCGGCCATGATCGCGTCGTTCCACCACAGCTGCCACCCGAGGAACAGCAGGATGAGCACGCCTGCGGTGAGGAGCAGTTCGCCGAGCACGCCGACGACGCTCACACGGTGTCGCGGTTTGCGGCTCGCGGATGCCTCGCGCTCACGCGCGCGACGACGCCCCTCGGACTGCAGGTCGGACATGCGCTCGATTCTATTCGCCCGCGGAGACCCTCGGCTGTGAGTCCGGCTCCGTCTCGGATAGAATCGCCCGCATGGCACGTACGAAATCCCCCAAGCCCGCGCGCGCCGAGCAAGCGAGCGGCGAAGAAGCGCCGAACCCGGTCTGGTTCAAGCCCGTCATGTTCGGCTTCATGCTGCTCGGGCTGGCATGGATCATCGTGTTCTACGTGAGCCAGGGCAAGCTGCCCATCGCCGATCTCGGCTCTTGGAACATCCTCATCGGCTTCGGCATCGCGTTCATCGGGTTCCTGATGACGACGCGCTGGCGCTGACGCCGGGCCACGACGACTTCTGAGAAGACGAGCGGATGCGACATCCGCTCGTCTTCTTCGTGTGCCCGAACGCCGTTCTCGTCACTCCGGGCCCACGCAATTACACCGGTGTAACTCTCTCCCCAGTTGTGGACGAACCTGTGGATAACTAGAGGGCGCCGATCTTCCAGCTCGCGACGAGCACGCCGATCACGAACAGGGCGATCGGCAGCGCGATCAGGAGTCCGATCTGCAGGCCGCGGCGACTGCGGGGCCGCGTCTCGAGGAGGATGAGCCCCACGAGCGCGCCGCCGATGAGCCCGCCGAGGTGCGCCTGCCACGAGATGTTCGCGCCGGGGATGAACCCGATCGCCAGGTTGATCGCGAGCAGGATGTAGAGCTGCGTCATGTTGCCGCCGAGCCGGCGCTGGATCACGACGAACGCGCCCATGAGCCCGAAGATTGCCCCGGAGGCGCCCAGCACCTGCGAACTCGGCGCGGCGAAGACGACGACCCCGACGGAACCCGCGAGCCCGCTGATCAGGTAGAGCGCGAGGAAGCGGCCGCGCCCGAGCATCGGCTCGAGCAGGCGACCGAAGATCCAGAGCGTGTACATGTTCAACAGGATGTGGAAGAACCACGACGTCGAGTGCAGGAATACCGAGGTCAGGGCTCGCCACGGCTCGGGGAACACCTCGGTCATGAAGACCGGGCTGAAGAAGAGCGCGTTCGTGACGCCGAGCCCGGGAATCCACTGCAACAGGTACACGAACGCGGTGATGCCGATGAGGGAATACGTCACCACCGGCGCCCCGCGGCCGGCGGCGGACTTCATTCGCGTCAGCACGGCGGGCTTGGTGCGCGGTGCCGTGGCGCGCTGTTCGCGCATGCACTCGGGGCAGATCACGCCGACGGGCGCCGGTGTCTGGCATTCGCCGCATACCGTGCGCCCGCAGCGTTGGCAGAGCACATAGCTCTGACGGTCGGGATGCCGGTAGCAGAAGTTCGCGCGATCAGCGCCGGCATCCGTCACCGCGGTGTCAGACCTGCTCGACGGTGACGCTCTCGATGACGACGTCGTCGAGCGGGCGGTCACGGCCGTCGGTCGGAACGGAGGCGAGCTTGTCGACGATCGCCTGGCTGTCGGCGTCGGTCACCTTGCCGAAGATGGAGTGCTTGCCCTGCAGCCACGTGGTGGGGCCGACGGTGATGAAGAACTGCGAGCCGTTGGTGCCGCGGCCGCCCTGGATGCCGGCGTTGGCCATGGCGAGCACGTAGGGCTCGGTGAAGTCGAGCTCGGGGTTGATCTCGTCGTCGAACTGGTAGCCCGGGCCGCCGATGCCCTGACCGAGCGGGTCGCCGCCCTGGATCATGAACCCGGGGATGATGCGGTGGAAGACGACGCCGTCGTACAGCGGGTCGTTCGACTTCTGGCCGGTGGCCGGGTGGGTCCACTCGATCTCGCCCGTTGCGAGGCCCACGAAGTTCTTCACCGTCTTCGGTGCGTGGTGCCCGTAGAGGTCGACCTTGATGGGTCCGAGGCTGGTGTTGAGGGTCGCGACTGCGGTGTGAATCGGCATTCCCTTATTCTGTCACGCACTGATTCGTCAAGGGGAATACGGGTTTGCGACTCCCACCCCGCTTCCAGCTCCATCAATGGCAAGATGGAGGGATTCGCTGCACATCGATGGAGGGTCGAGATGAGCCTGTCACGCAAGCGCCAGAAAGAACTCAAGCGGCTGCGCAGTAGTGCCGAAGATCTGTGGGGCAACCAGCAGGAGGTGCTCGACCGCGCCAACGCGGTCGCGCGCGAGGCCAGCCGCCAGCTCAGCGCCCTCACGCAGGAAGAGGTCGTTCCGCGGGTGCGTTCCGGCTACCAGGCCTACGTGCGGCCGGGGCTGAGCCAGGCGAAGGAGTTCGCCTCGTCGGCGGGCGACACCGTCGAGCGCGCCGTGGGCAACGCCCTCGGGTCCGTGCTCTCGATCGGCGACATCGCCAACGACGCACGGGTTCGTCGCGCGGTCCAGCGCGTCGCACCCTCGGCGCTGCCGCCCGCGAAGAAGAGCGGTCCCGGCTTCGGCGGCTCGCTCGCGATCGCCGCCGGCATCGTCGTGGCCGCCGGCATCGCCTACGCGGTCTGGCAGACGTTCCGCGCCGACGACGAGCTCTGGGTGGCCGACGACGAGCCGGCGCCCGGCACCGGCACCGGTTCTGCCTCCGCGCTCTGACGCTGCACGAACGAACGAGCGGGTCGAGACCCGAGCGTTCCGTGAACCATCCGAAGGCCCCGCTCTCGAGCGGGGCCTTCGTGCATGCGCGCTCCACAGCAGGTGGGGGCGCAACCGCCGGACCGCCGGCGAACCGCGCCGGGTCTCCACGCCCGGCCTTCTCAGTGCACGCCCGGAGATCTTCGAGAAATTCGCGATTCGGCCTTGCGCAACCTGTGAATCAGCCGCTAGGTTCGTTTCTCGTCGAAGTCACCACGAACACGAGAGGAGTTGAGTCCCATGAACAAGCACATCGATTTTGATCGGCACATCGGATTCCTCCTCATGCCCGCGGCCGCCTGAGCCGCTGCGACGCCACGCCCTTGAGGGCTCCGCGTCCCCACGCCTGAAGAGGTCTGAACCGCGGTAGTGCCGCCGGATCGGTCCCGACGACCGTTCGGCGAGGCCCGCGACGGACCTCTGAGCACCGGTTCCTCCGGAGGCGCGTCCCGCGCGCCGCATCCGCCTCAGCCGCTCGCCGGCAACTCGCCCGCCCGCTCGACGTGCAGGCCGAGTTCCCGCTCCCGCCGTGCTCTGCCGGTGCCGAGACACCCGACCTCGAGGTCGGCATCACGTCGCGGCATCCGCACGGGCCTCGCGCGGGGCATCCGACCACCGACCTCCGGCGCCGACATCCCGTCGTGCGCCCTCCTCCCACCGAAATGAAGGAATGATCGTGAACACCACGACCCTCACGGCCGCTCGCCCCGCTCCGGGGCGCAACAGCCTGTACCGACCCCGATCTCTGGACCTCCAGGATCGTGTCGCCCGACGCCTCGGCATGGCGCTGCTCACCTGGAGCCGCAACCGAGAGGCGCTTCGCTCGCCGGAAACCGTCCTGCTCCGCCGAGAGGTCGAGCGTGCGGCAACCGACGCCCGCGGAGAACTCCACCGACAGCTGCACACGCACGGAAGCTCGCTGCTCTGATGTGCGCGGCAGTCTCGACCACGGGTCCGTGCGGATCGCGTCCGGCTTTCGAGCCGTCACGCGATGCGCACGGGCTCATCACCGGCAGACGGCGTGCGTTCGCGCGCGGCGCGGAACCCGCATCGCCGATCGCTTTCGGTGCCGGTTCCGGGTCGCGCGCGAACGCACCCTATGCGGCAGGCGGCACGCCGTCTTCGGGTTCGGCCGCATTCAGGCGCAGCGCGATGCCGAGCAGGCTGACCCGGTGCAACGCCGGAACCTCGTCGAGCGGCACCCAGCGTGCCTCATCGCTCGACCCGCCGATCTCGTTGCGAAGCTCCCCGCCGGTGACGTGCGCCCGGTAGATCACGCGCATCGCGTACAGCGGCGCGGACCCGGTGCGACGCTTCGCCTCGGGGATGACCATCGTGTCGATGCCCAGCAGTCGATCGACGGATGCCTCGTGGCCGGTCTCCTCCCGGATCTCACGGACCGCCGCCTCGACGGGGTGCTCGGCACCCTCGATGCCGCCGCCCGGGAGGGTCCAGCCCGATCGCCCGTGCTCGTTCCAGTGGGACAGCAGGATCTCTCCGTCGCGGATGATGACCCCGTACGCGGCGATGCGAATGTCCATCCGCACACTGTAACCCGTGTGCCGCGAAGCAGGAGGAGACCGACGGATGCGTCGGGCGAAGAACTGTGGAGCCTAGGAGATTCGAACTCCTGACATCCTGCTTGCAAAGCAGGCGCTCTACCAACTGAGCTAAGGCCCCGGATCGGGTGCCTCAGCACCCGGGGTTGTGGAGTTGTATTGCCTGTGTATCGGAACTGTGGGGATACGAGGACTTGAACCTCGGACCTCTTCGTTATCAGCGAAGCGCTCTAACCGCCTGAGCTATATCCCCGAATTTCGGCCGAAGGAAAGACTACCTGAACCTCGGGCAGATTCCGAATCGAGCCGAACCCCGCATCAGTTGTTGGTGAAACCGACGAGGATGCCGCCGGTGATCTTGACGCTGAGGTTGTAGAGCACGGCGAGGATCGCGCCGAGCGCGGTCGTCACGACGAGGTTCAGCAGCGCCGCGACGATGGCGAAGCCCATGACGTTGCCGAGCGAGAGCACGGCCGACAGGTCGGTGCCGGCACCCGCGACGTCTTGCACGAGCGAGTTGAGGTTCTCGAAGATGCCCGTCGAGTTGAGCACCGTGTGCACGAGGAACGTCACGACGATGCCGACGACGGCCAACGCGACCGCGACCAGGAAGGACAGCTTCACGGCTGACCAGAAGTCGATGTAGACCAGACGCAGGCGGACCTGCTTCGTGGCGGGTCGACGGTTCGACTTCTTGGCGAGCTTCTCGGCGACGCTACTCATAGACGGCTACTCCTCTTCCGTGACCTCGGCCGTGTCGGTGTCTTCGGCCTCCTCCACGAGATTCCGTTCGGAATTCTTCGCGATCGCGATGATGCGGTCGTCGACCGCGAACTTCGCGAAGACGACGCCCATCGTGTCCCTGCCCTTGGCAGGAACCTCGGCGACGTCAGAGCGTACCACCTTGCCGCTGGCAAGAACCACGAGGACCTCGTCGCCGTCGGCGACGATGAGCGCACCCGCAAGGTCGCCGCGATCTTCGGACAGCTTCGCGACCTTGATGCCGAGACCGCCGCGGTTCTGCAGGCGATACTGCGCGACATCCGTGCGCTTGGCGTAGCCGCCCTCGGTGACGACGAAGACGTAGGGACCCTCGCCGGCCGCCTCATCGGAGTCGAGGACGGCGTCGTCGATCTCGGTCGACGCCGGGACGACGGATGCCTCGAGCAGCGAGTCCCCGGCACGAAACGACATGCCCTTGACGCCTGAGGTCGAACGGCCCATGGGCCGGATCGCGTCGTCGGTCGCCTTGAAGCGGAGCGACATGCCCTTGCGCGACACGAGGAGGATCTCGTCCTTCTCGTCGGCCAGCATCGCGGAGACGAGCTCGTCGCCCTCGCGGAGGTTGATCGCGATGACCCCGCGGGAGCGGTTGGTGTCGTACGCGGTCAGCTCGGTCTTCTTGACGAGTCCGTCACGCGTCGCGAGCACGAGGTACTGCGCGACCGCGTAGTCGCGGATGTCGAGGATCTCGGCGACCTGCTCGTCGGGCTGGAGCTCGAGGAGGTTGGCGAGGTGCTGCCCCTTGGCGTCGCGACCGCCCTCCTGCAGCTCGTAGGTCTTCGCCCGGTACACGCGCCCCATGTTCGTGAAGAAGAGGAGCCAGTGGTGCGTGGTCGTGACGAAGAAGTGCTCGACGACGTCGTCGGCGCGGAGCTGCGCGCCCTTGACGCCCTTGCCGCCGCGGTGCTGCGAGCGGTAGTTGTCGCTGCGCGTGCGCTTGACGTACCCGCCGCGCGTGACGGTGACCACCATCTCCTCTTCGGGGATGAGGTCTTCGACCGACATGTCGCCGTCGAAGCCGGGCATGATCTGCGTGCGACGGTCGTCGCCGTACTTGTCGACGATCTCGGCGAGCTCTTCGGAGATGATCGTGCGCTGCCGTTCGGGCGAGGCGATGATCTCGCGGTAGTCGGCGATCTCGATCTCGAGCTGCTCGGCCTCGTCGATGATCTTCTGGCGCTCGAGGGCCGCGAGGCGGCGGAGCTGCATCTCGAGGATCGCACGCGCCTGCAGCTCATCGATGTCGAGCAGCTGCATGAGTCCGTCGCGAGCGGCCTCGACGGTGGAGGAGCGACGGATGAGCGCGATGACCTCGTCGAGCGCGTCGAGCGCCTTGAGGTACCCGCGGAGGATGTGCATGCGCGCTTCGGCCTCGCGCAGCAGATACTGCGTGCGCCGCACGATGACCTCGACCTGATGGTCGACCCAGTGCGCGATGAAGCCGTCGATCGAGAGCGTGCGGGGCACGCCGTCGACGATCGCGAGCATGTTCGCGCCGAAGTTCTCTTGGAGCTGGGTGTGCTTGTAGAGGTTGTTCAGCACGACCTTCGCGACCGCGTCGCGCTTGAGCACGAGCACGAGTCGCTGGCCGGTGCGGCCGGAGGTCTCGTCGCGGATGTCGGCGATGCCGCCGATCTTGCCGTCCTTCACCATGTCGGCGATCTTGATCGCCAGGTTGTCGGGGTTGACCTGGTACGGCAGTTCGGTGACGACGAGGCACGTGCGGCCCTGGAGCTCTTCGACCGAGACGACGGCCCGCATCGTGATGGAGCCGCGGCCCGTGCGGTAGGCGTCGTTGATGCCCTTCACGCCGAGGATCTGCGCGCCGGTCGGGAAGTCGGGCCCCTTGATGCGCTGGATCAGCGCCTCCTGCAGCTCTTCGCGGGATGCCTCGGGGTGCTCGAGGTACCACTGCGCGCCGGATGCCACCTCGCGGAGGTTGTGCGGGGGGATGTTCGTCGCCATGCCGACGGCGATGCCGACGGAACCGTTGACCAGGAGGTTCGGGAACCTCGCGGGCAGGATCGACGGCTCCTGCGTGCGGCCGTCGTAGTTGTCCTGGAAGTCGACGGTCTCCTTCTCGATGTCGCGCACCATCTCGAGCGCGAGCGGAGCCATCTTCGTCTCGGTGTACCGCGGCGCGGCGGCGCCGTCGTTGCCGGGCGAACCGAAGTTGCCCTGACCGAGCGCGAGCGGATACCGCAGGCTCCACGGCTGCACGAGGCGCACGAGCGCGTCGTAGATGGCGGTGTCGCCGTGGGGGTGGAACTGCCCCATGACGTCGCCCACGACGCGGGCGCACTTGGAGAACGCCTTGTCGGGACGATAGCCGCCGTCGTACATCGCGTAGATGACGCGGCGGTGCACCGGCTTGAGACCGTCGCGGACGTCGGGCAGTGCCCGGCCCACGATGACGCTCATCGCGTAGTCGAGGTAGGACCGCTGCATCTCGAGCTGCAGATCGACCTGGTCGATGCGCCCGTGGATGCCGTGGCCGGCGGTGGTCTCGTCGCCGGCGCCGCCGGGCTCGATCACATCAGATGTCAAGGAAACGCACGTCCTTCGCGTTCTTCTGGATGAAGTTGCGGCGGCTCTCGACGTCTTCGCCCATCAGGGTCGAGAAGATCTCGTCGGCGGCGGCCGCGTCGTCCATGGTGACCTGGAGCAGGGTGCGGGACTCGGGGTTCATCGTGGTCTCCCACAGCTCCTGGTGGTTCATCTCGCCGAGACCCTTGTAGCGCTGCACGCCGTTGTCTTTGGGGATGCGCCAGCCCTTGGCCTGCCCCTCGACGAGCAGCGCGTCGCGCTCCTTGTCGGAGTAGACGTACTCGTGGTCGGCGTTCGTCCACTTCAGGCGGTAGAGCGGCGGCTGCGCCAGGTAGACGTAACCGAGCTCGATGAGCGGCCGCATGTAGCGGAAGAGCAGCGTGAGCAGCAGCGTCGTGATGTGCTGGCCGTCGACGTCGGCGTCGGCCATGAGCACGATCTTGTGGTACCTGGCCTTCTCGGTGTTGAAGTCCTCGCCGATGCCGGCGCCGAACGCCGTGATCATCGCCTGCACCTCGGCATTGGCCAGCGCGCGATCGAGACGGGCCTTCTCGACGTTCAGGATCTTGCCGCGCAGCGGCAGGATCGCCTGGGTCTCGGGATTGCGCCCCTGCACCGCGGATCCGCCGGCCGAGTCGCCCTCGACGATGAAGATCTCGGAGATCGACGGGTCTTTCGACGAGCAGTCCTTGAGCTTGCCCGGCATGCCGCCCGACTCGAGCAGACCCTTGCGGCGCGTGGCCTCGCGGGCCTTGCGCGCGGCGATGCGCGCGGTCGCGGCCTGGATCGCCTTGCGGATGATCTCCCGCGCCTGCGCCGGGTTGCGCTCGAACCAGTCGCCGAGCTGGTCGGAGGTGACCTTCTGCACGAACGACTTCGCTTCGGTGTTGCCGAGCTTCGTCTTGGTCTGGCCCTCGAACTGCGGCTCGCCGAGCTTGACCGAGATGACGGCGGTGAGACCCTCGCGGACGTCGTCGCCGGAGAGGTTGTCGTCCTTCTCCTTGATGATGTTCTTCTCGCGTGCGTACTTGTTGACGAGCGTCGTGAGTGCGGCGCGGAAGCCCTCTTCGTGCGTACCGCCCTCATGCGTGTTGATCGTGTTCGCGTACGTGTGCACGGACTCGGAGTACGCCGTGGTCCACTGCATCGCCACTTCGAGCGAGATCTTGCGCTCGGTGTCCTCGGACTCGAAGGAGATGATCTCCTCGTTGACGACGTCGTTCTTCTTCGAGCGGTTGAGGTACTCGACGTAGTCGACGAGGCCGCGCTCGTAGAAGAACGTGTCGGTGCGCGGCGCCGCGGGATCGGCCTCGTGCTCGGCCGTGTCGTCGAGCGGCACTTCGTCGTGGCCGGCGCGCAGGTCGGTCAGGGTGATGCGCAGGCCCTTGTTGAGGAACGCGTACTGCTGGAATCGCGTGCGGAGCGTCTCGTAGTCGAACTCGACGGTCTCGAAGATGTCGGGGCTCGGCCAGAAGGTGATGGTCGTGCCGGTCTCGTCGCTCGCCTCGTCTTGCGAGAGCGGCGCATCGGGCACGCCCACGCTGTACGACTGACGCCAGGCGTGGCCCTCGCGCTTGACCTCGACCTCGAGTCGGGTCGAGAGCGCGTTGACGACGGAGGAGCCGACGCCGTGCAGGCCGCCCGAGACGGCGTACCCGCCGCCGCCGAACTTGCCGCCGGCGTGCAGGACGGTGAGGACGACCTCGACCGTCGACCGCCCCTCGGTCTTGTGGATGCCGACCGGGATGCCGCGGCCGTTGTCGATGACCCGAACGCCGCCGTCGGGCAGGATCGTCACCTGGATGTCGTCGGCGTACCCGGCAAGCGCCTCGTCGACGGAGTTGTCGACGATCTCGTAGACGAGGTGGTGGAGTCCGCGCGGCCCCGTGGAGCCGATGTACATGCCCGGACGCTTGCGGACCGCTTCGAGGCCCTCGAGAACCTGGATCTCATCCGCGCCGTATTCGGGCACGCCCTCGGGCTTCGTCGGTTCGGCTGTCATGTGTGAATCGGGCTCCTGACCGTCATTCTTGCGACTCTCGATCCTATCAAACGGAGGCGCGCGAACGATCTGAAAGCGCCGATCTGAGGCGACGTCGGAGGCGGGTTGACCGAATTTGCCGTCTCAGCCGTAGGTATCGCGTGGGCCACGCCCTGGAATCGATCTGGGACCCCTTTTCCAGGTGGGGGCATCCGGCCCCTGGAAACGGATCGACTCGACCCCGGCGTCGGGGTACCGGTCGAGGATGCGCGTGACGAGGTCGGCGCGCAGCAACCGGAGCTGTGTGGCCCACGCCGTGGACTCGCAGCGCACCTGGAGCACGCCGTGCTCGATCGTCACCGGCTCGGAGTGCGCGGCGATCTCGTCGCCGGCGATCGAGGGCCACGACGAGAGCAGTTCGTGCTGCGAGAGCGGCGCCGCCCAGCCGAGTTGCGTGGTGAGCCCGTCGATGGCCGCGCCGAGCGGTTTCGGATCACGACCCGGCGTGAACGGCTCCCCTCCGGGGCGCTCACGGGCGCGCCGCCGTGCCCTCGCCGCGCTCGTGCCCCGCGGCTGCCCGCCGAAGACCTCGCGGAAGTGCTGGTAGACGCGCAGCGACTCGGATTCGCTCGGCTGCTCAGGCATCGCCGTCGCCTTCGTCGAGCACGCGACCGGCCTCGATGCGGATGACGCGTGCGACGAGCTGCTCGGGCACATCCTCGAGCACGGCGGCCGTGACGAGCACCTGCTCGTAGTCGCCGATCGCCGCCGCCAGGCGCTCCCGCCGCGCCCGGTCGAGTTCGGCGAACACGTCGTCGAGCACGAGCACGGGATCTCCGGTGGCCGAATCGCGACGCAGCAGCTCGGCCGAGGCCAACCGCAGCGAGAGGGCGAACGACCAGGACTCGCCGTGGCTGGCATATCCCTTCGCGGGCAGGCCGTTGAGCATGAGCAGCACGTCGTCGCGGTGCGGGCCCGCGAGCGTGACGCCGCGTTCGAGCTCTTTCGGCCGCAGGACGCGGAGCGCCTCGGCGAACCGCGCCGCCGTGGTCGTCGTGCCCGGCCCGGGCGAGCCGTCTTCGTCGCCGGCGGAGGTCGCCTCGGATGCCTCGGCACCGGGCTCCGCCTCGGGGTCCGCGCCGTCGATCGACAGCAACGGGCGCAACGTCGGCGCATGGTCGGCATCGACGATCGAGGCGTAGGCCAGGGCGAGGGGCCCGGCCAGCTCGGCGACGAGCGCGACGCGCTGGTCGATGATCTCGGCGCCCAACTGCACGAGGCGTTCGTCCCAGATGTCGAGCGTGGTCAGCTTCTCGGCCGCGAGGCCCCTGGCCCTGGCGCTCTTCAGCAGCGTGTTGCGCTGCCGGAGCACCCGTTCGTAGTCGGACATGACGCCCGCCAGACGCGGCGTGCGCTGCACGAGGAGCTCGTCGAGCAGCCTGCGGCGCACCGACGGCTCGCCGCGCACGATGGCCAGATCTTCGGGGGCGAACAGCACGCTGTGCGCGTATCTCGGGAGCTCGCGGGTCTTCACCGGGGAACGGTTGAGCTGCGCGCGATTGGCACCCGTGCGATTGAGCTGGAGTTCGACGAGCAGTTCGCGCTCGGCGTGCGCGAGGAGCGCCCGCACGATCGCCGCATCGGCGCCCGCCCTCACGAGGGCCTGATCGGAGGAGACCCGATGCGATGCGAGCGTCGCGAGGTACCCGATGGACTCGACGAGGTTGGTCTTGCCCTGACCGTTGCGGCCGACGAGCACGGTCGTGCCCGGGCCCAGCTCGAGCTCGGCGCGCGCGTAGTTGCGATAGTCGGTCAACGAGAGCCGGACGACGTGCACTGCGGCTCCCTTCGCGTCGAACGATGCAACGCTACCCGCGACCGACGACAGCCGCGCCGCGGCATCCGTGCTGCCGGGTCGGCTACGACGACGACCGCGCTCAGCGCAGCAGCAGGTTGGGCTGGAGCAGGTAGCGGTAGGTGTCGGCGCCGGCCTGTTCGCGCGAGCTCTGGCTGGTGATGAGCACCGGGCCCGGCTTGTTGGGGTTCTCGGTCTTCGTGAACGAGATGCGCACGAATTCGGAGTTCACGGCGCCGAGCCCGTCGAGCAGGAACTGCGGCTTGAGGGACACGACCGTGTCGTCGCCCGTGAGGATCGCATCGACCGTCTCCTGGGCCTGCGCCTGCTCGCTGCCGATGGCCTCGAGGGTGAGACCGTCGGCGGAGAACGTGAATCGGAGCGCGGCCTCGCGCTCGAGCACGAGGGCGACGCGGCGGGTGGCCTCGATGAGCTCGGCCGTGTTCATCACCGCGTAGTTGTCGACGGACTCGGGGAACAACCGCCGGACGGGCGGGAAGTTGCCCTTGATCAGCAGGCTCGTGACGGTCTTCTTGTCGGCGCTGAACGCGATGAGCTCGCGGTCGTCGCGGCTGGTGATCGCGACCGAGATCGTGCCCGAGTGGCCGAACGTCTTGCCCACCTCCTGCAGGGTGCGGGCCGGCACGAGCGCGGTGACCGTGTCGCCGGTATCGGAGGCGATGGCCCCGCCGTCCCAGTCGATCTCGCGAACGGCGACGCGGTACCGGTCGGTGGCGACGAGCCCGAGGTTGTTCTCGCGCACCTCGAGCTGGACGCCCGTGATGACGGGCGTCACATCGTCACGCGATGCCGCGACCGCGACCTGGGCCACGGCCGCCGCGAACTCCTCGGCGGGCACGACGCCGGACTGCTCGCCGATCTCGGGGATCGACGGGTATTCCTCGACGGGCATCGAGAGGAGGGTGAAGCTCGCAGACCCGCAGCTGACCGAGATGCGCGACTCCTCGGTCGCGATGCGCACGGGCGCGTTCGGCAGGCGGCCGGCGATCTCGGCCAGCAGGCGGCCCGAGACCAGCACCGTGCCCGTCTCTTCGACGTCGGCCTGGATCTCGGTCTGCGAGGAGACCTCGTAGTCGAACGACGAGAGCACGAGCCCGTCTTCGTTGGCCTGGATCAGCACGCCCGAGAGGATCGGCAGCGTCGTGCGCTGGGGCAGGAGCTTCACGGCGAACGACACGGCTTCGCTGAAGA
This sequence comes from Agromyces terreus, assembly GCF_009749465.1. Taxonomy (GTDB): domain Bacteria; phylum Actinomycetota; class Actinomycetes; order Actinomycetales; family Microbacteriaceae; genus Agromyces; species Agromyces terreus. Next base: position 364,925 of record NZ_WBIS01000002.1, on the reverse strand, counting down.
CGTCGCGGTTGACCTGGAACTTCACGGTTCTCCCGTCGTGGAGGTGCTGTGGATGGCTCCCATGCTATCCGCAGGGTGGTGCCCGGTGCGGTGCGGATTCGACGCCGACCGCGGGACATCCGCTCGCCGACCCTCGATGTTGTCGGGCCCTCTGGGATTAACCAGTTCTCTTAACGGTGTTAACCGTTGTGGAAACTGTGGATGGTGTTCGGAGATGCCCGGAATGGTGCCGATCGGAGGCCATCGCATCTGTGCACGGCGTGTGGATTCCCGTCGACCATGGTGGTGCCATGTCTGCACGGTGTCTGCAGTTCTCCACAGGCGGGTACCAGCGGTGCACAGTGTTCTGGCGGTTGCTCGTTAACAATCCACAAGCTGTCCACAGGTGTGGGTTGCCGGCTCCGGATGCCGCGGATCGGCGTTTCCGGGCGCGTTCGACGGTCTCCGGCTCACCGGGAACGCGCCGCCGAGGCATCCGATCAGCGGTATCGGTTCGTCTGGCGGATGCGCGCGGTCAGCTCGGTGACCTGGTTGTAGATCGACCGGCGCTCCTTCATGAGCTCCGAGATCTTCTTGTTCGCGTACATCACGGTCGTGTGATCGCGGTTGCCGAAGAGCTGGCCGATCTTCGGCAACGACAGGCTCGTGAGCTCGCGGCAGAGGTACATCGCGATCTGCCGCGCCGTCGCGACGGCCTGCGAACGGCTCGAACCGTAGAGGTCGTCGACCGTCAGCTTGAAGTAGTCGGCGGTCACGGTGATGATGTCGACCGGCGCGACGACGTTGTCGGTGTCGTCGGTGATGAGGTCCTTGAGCACGGTCTGCACCAGGGGCATGTCGACCGGCGCACGGTTCAGGCTCGCGAACGCGGTCACGCGGATGAGCGTTCCTTCGAGCTCGCGGATGTTGCTCGAGACCTTCGTCGCCATGTACTCGAGGATCTCGTCGGGAACCTGGAGCCGTTCGGACTGCGCCTTCTTGCGGAGGATCGCGATGCGGGTCTCGAGGTCGGGTGCCTGCACGTCGGTGATGAGACCCCACTCGAAGCGGCTGCGCATGCGGTCCTCGAAACCGGTGAGGTGCTTCGGCGGCACATCGCTCGTGATCACGACCTGCTTGTTGTGGTCGTGCAGCGTGTTGAAGGTGTGGAAGAACGCCTCCTGGGTCTCGGCCTTGCCCTGGAGGAACTGGATGTCGTCGATCAGCAGGATGTCGATGTTGCGGTAGCGCTGCTGGAACAGCGAGCCGCGGTTGTTCGCGATCGAGTTGATGAAGTCGTTCGTGAATTCCTCGGACGAGACGTACCGGACGCGGATGCCGGGATACATCGTCATCGCGTAGTGGCCGATGGCGTGCAGGAGGTGCGTCTTGCCGAGCCCCGAGTCGCCGTAGATGAAGAGCGGGTTGTACGCCTTCGCCGGCGCCTCGGCCACGGCGACCGCGGCCGCGTGCGAGAAGCGGTTCGACTGCCCGATGACGAAGCTGTCGAAGCTGTACTTCGGGTTGAGGCGGGTGTCGCCCGGTCGGTCGGGACTCGTGTTCTCGAACACCGACTGCGGCGAGGCCGGCAGGTCGACGCGGTCGACGGCGGTCGGCATGCCCGGCGCCTGCCCCGTGAACGGGTCGGTGTCGGGAGCCCGCGTCTCCTCGAGCTCGGGATTCACGACCACGTAGAAGGACGTGACCGGAGTCGGCGCCTCGATGGCGCTCATCGCCGACAGCAGCGAGACGCGCATGCGCTGGTTCAGCATGCTCCCGGTGAAGTCGTTCGGCACCTCGAGGTAGAACGTGCCGGCCGCGATGCCCTTCGGCTCCACCAGGTTGAGGAACCCCTGCAGCATCGGCGTGATCGTCTCGTCGTCCGAGAGTCGATCGAGGACCGTGGCCCATGTATCGGTGATGGGCTGTTCGGTCATCGTTCCCCGCATTCTCGGTGCTCTCGTCGGCCACTCGTCGGATCCCCCGATCGACGGAGCAAGCGGCACGAGATGAAGTATTCACAGTGTTATCCACTGGTTGTGGGCAGATTCTGGGCGAACCGCATGATTCCGCGCTCAAGGCTGGGGATAACTGGTCTCAAACGGTAGCGAATGAGCGGCCTGCGAACAAATGCCCCGTTCGGGATTCATGTCGTTCGGCGTGTCTTTCCACAGGCTTTCCCGAGGTACGGGAGATACTCTCCCTTTTGCGCTACGTCGACTCGATGGGCTCCTGGTTTGACCCCGAGGGCTCGAGGCCGTAGTTTTAATCAGTTGACCCCAGCCCGTTTGGGCACCCAGTTTTCCCGTCTCCGCATGAATCGGCCCCGCCGATGTCGGTGAGGCGCGGAGATCCGATAGCCGGAGAAGAAGAATGAGCAAGCGTACGTTCCAGCCGAACAACCGTCGTCGTGCCAAGAAGCACGGCTTCCGCCTTCGCATGCGCACCCGCGCCGGCCGTGCCATCCTTTCGGCACGCCGCGCCAAGGGTCGCACTGAACTCTCCGCATAGTCGTTCGGTGCTCGCCAAGGCGAATCGCATCACGAGTGCTGACGACTACCGAGTCGTCGTGCGTCGTGGTGCGAAGGTGGCGACGCCCCACACGGTGAGTTATGTGCGGGCCCGCGATTCCTTCGGCGACGCACGATTCGGTTTCATCGTCTCGAAGAAGGTCGGGTCGGCGGTGCGACGCAATCGCGTCCGCCGTCGGCTCAAGGCCGTGACCCACGAAGTCGTGCTCGCCGGCGCGAGCGACGTCGACGTCGTCGTCCGGGCGCTGCCCGGAGCGGCGGATGCCTCGTGGAGCGATCTCCGGACCGAGGTGCTCCGGGCGCTCGCCCGACGCGGTGTGACGACGCCACCGCCCACCCGGTCCGATGAGGTGTCCCGTGCGTGACGCGCTCCTCTTCATCGTCCTCATCCCGCGCAACCTCGGAGTCCTCCTGATCCGCGGCTACCGCGCGGTGATCTCGCCGCTCTACGGCGACGTCTGCCGGTACTACCCCTCTTGCTCGGCCTACGGGCTCGGCTCCGTGCAGCAGCGCGGCCTCTTCGTCGGCAGCGCCCTGACCGCCTGGCGCATCCTGCGCTGCAACCCGTGGACCGCCGGCGGCATCGACGACGTGCGACCCGCCGCCCACACCCGGTATGCGACCACGCCCTTCGGATGGGTCCTGCCCCGCGCATGGGCGCCCTCCCCCGCCGGCCTCGACCGGCCCCTCGACCGCAACGCCCACGCGTCGCACGACGGATGCGACGCGGCATCCGAAGTCCTGACGACGGCGGATGCCTCAGCCCCCACCATGTCCCGAAAGGACTGATCCGCCGCAATGGATATCATCAGCCTGGTCCTCTGGCCCATCAAATGGGTCATCGAGCTGATCCTCGTCGCCTTCCACTCACTCTGGACGTTCGTGGGGCTCGACCCCGACGCCGGCCTCACCTGGATCCTCTCGATCGTGGGCCTCGTCATCGTGGTCCGTGCCGCGCTCATCCCGATCTTCGTGCGCCAGATCAAGAGCCAGCGCCGCATGCTCGAGGTGGCGCCGCAGCTGAAGAAGATCCAGGAGAAGTACAAGGGCAAGAAGGACCAGTTCTCGCGCGAGGCGATGTCGCGCGAGACGATGGAGCTCTACAAGAAGACGGGGACCAACCCGCTCTCGTCGTGCCTCCCCCTGCTGCTGCAGATGCCGATCTTCTTCGGCCTGTTCTCGGTGCTCAACGACGCGCAGCACGACAAGGCCGGTGTCGGCGTCTTCACGCAGGACCTCGCGAACTCGTTCGCCAACGCCGAGTTCCTCGGCGCTCCGCTCAAGGGCACGTTCATCGGCGCGATGAACGGCGAGTACCCCTGGCAGGTCATGGTCATTGCCGCGACGATGATCGTGCTGATGACGGCGTCGCAGTTCATCACGCAGCTCCAGATCGTCTCCAAGAACATGTCGCCCGAGACCAAGGCGAGCCCGATGTTCCGCCAGCAGCGCATCATGCTCTACCTGCTCCCGCTCGTGTTCGCCTTCTCGGGTGTCGCCTTCCCCATCGGCGTCATGTTCTACTGGCTCGTCTCGAACTTCTGGACCATGGGCCAGCAGTTCCTCGTCATCCGCAACATGCCCACGCCGGGCAGTGACGCGGCCAAGGCGCGCGAGGCCCGGCTCGCCAAGAAGGGCAAGCTCGTGATCGAAGAGAAGGACGCCACGACCGTGGTCGTGGAAGAGAAGAAGACGACGCAGCGCCAGCAGCCGGTCGGTAAGAATCGCGCGAAGAAGCAGGGTGGAAAGTAACCATGACCGACGTTCAGAACCTGAATGACGAGCGCACCGTGTCGCAGCTCGAAGAAGAGGGCGACATCGCCGCCGACTACATCGAGGAGCTCCTCGACATCTGCGATCTCGACGGCGACATCGACATCGATGCACGCAACGGTCGCGCGTACGTGTCGGTGAATGCGGGCGACGGCGCCAACCTCAACCTGCTCTCCAAGCCCGACACCGTCAACGCGCTGCAGGAGCTCGCGCGTCTCGCCGTGCAGACGAAGACCAGCGCCTTCTCGCGTCTGATCCTCGACATCGGCGGCTCGCGCGATGCCCGACGCGATGAACTCGCCGGTCTCGTCTCGCGTGCGGTCGAGCGCATCGAGGGTGGCGCAGCCGAGGCCTCGCTCCCCCCGATGTCGTCGTACGAGCGCAAGCTGGTGCACGACCTCGTGAGCGAACGCGGGTTCCACTCGGCGTCCCGAGGCGAGGGCGCCGACCGTCACACGGTCATCACGCGCTCCGCGTGATCGAGCCGTTTCACGTGAAACGATGAGCGAAGAACTCGAGACCGAACCCGCCGTCGCCTCGGCGGTATTCGGCGAGCACCTCGAAGTCGGACGCGCCTTCACCGCGGCACTCGCCCGACACGGCGAGGAGCTCGGTCTGATCGGCCCGCTCGAACTCCCCCGACTCTGGACCCGCCACATCGTGAACTCCGGCCTCGTGGCGTCGCTGCTTCGTCCGGGCTCGGTGGCGGATGTCGGTTCCGGCGCGGGGCTCCCCGGCCTGGTGCTGGCGATCATCCGACCCGACGTGCAGTTCACCCTCATCGAGCCGATGGAGCGCCGTGTCGACTGGCTCGAACGCCAGGTGCGCGAGCTCGATCTCGGCAACGTGCTGGTCGAGCGCGCTCGCGCCGAGGATTCTGCGTTCAAGCGGCAGTTCGACCAGGTCACCGCTCGCGCCGTGAGCGCGCTGCGCACCCTCATTCCGGTGACCGCTCCCCTCTTGAAGCCGGGCGGAGAGCTGGTGCTGATGAAGGGCGCCGGCGTCGACGGAGAGATCGGGGCCGCGCAGAAGGTGTTCCGCAAGTATCTGGTGTCCGACCCCGAGGTGCTCGTACTCGGCGAAGACCTGGGTACCGAGCCGACCAGGGTCTTCCGCGCCACAGTCGACGCACGCTGACGTGTGCTGGCGCGTGCTGGCGCGCTGACGGGCTCGCGCATTGAGGCGTTGGGCGCGCGGAGGAGTTGCTCGCGCTGAGCAGCTGCTCTCGCTGAGGAGCTGCTCGCGCTGAGCGAGCTGGCGGTACCGAGGTACGTTGCTGCGGGCTGCCCGTTGACTGTCTGGGTGTGTTCGTGTGTGACACGGGAGTTGGCACCTGCTCCTTGACGCTTGTGCCACTCCCCTTCGTCGGTGCTTGTTGGTTCTGATGACCTGTGGCTGATGCGGTTCGGATCCCCTTCTTCTCTCGAACCACGCAGTGCGCTTCAGATGTTTCACGTGAAACACGCCAACAAGTCGGCGTTCGAGATGCTGCCGCGCCGCGCCTAGCCGTGCCGTGCCGTGCCGCGGCTCGCCGCGCTGACCGTGACTGGAGGCAGCGACATGCCCCGGCGGCGGTCGAGCTTGCGCGTTGAACTCCGTCGCGGGAGTGGAACGATTTGGGCGCGGCCCGCGACGTGTGCGCAACACACGAGGCGAGGCGCCACGCCGGGCGAAGGAGCCGCCGTGCGTGCGCGAACGCCGATCAGTTGACTGCGAGGCGGACGAGCGCGACCCGCAGCCGCGTGCGACTCGGAAGCGCGAGTATGCGGTTGGCACCCGACACGAGAGTCGCGTACGAACGGCAGAAGAGAGGTGGAAGCGAGCGCGCATCTGGACCGGTGCCGAGATGCGGCGCAGAGCACTCCAACCAGTCCCCCGGTCGCTCAACAGTGCGCGTCCGTCGGTTCGTTTCTTCGCGGTGATCGGTCGAGGTGGTCTCGGCATCGACTGGGCCTCGTTGACTGGGCCTGGCAATCAGAGGACTGGCTGACGGCTGCGCGGTTTCGCACAGATTGGGTGGGGCCGAATGAAGGTGAGTGGTGCGCCTGCCGGATATTGCCGCCGCAGTCAGGCGGACAGAAGGGGTCCACTGACTGACGGGACCGGCGAATCATGGAACCGCCGAATCGTGGAAGCCCCTGTGCAACAGAAGCCGCGAATCACGGAATCAACACGACACGGAACGCGATGCGTGGATGCCGCGATCCGACGAGCACACTAGGACGCCAGGACGCCAGGACGCCAGGACGCCAGGACGCCAGGACGCCAGGACGCTAGGGATCTCTCTTCCCCCGCCTACCGCGATCGCTTGCGGTGCATGGCGCGGGATTCCGTCATTGAAGTGGGCATCTGATCGCGGTCTGCTGAGGTGACGGGAGTGTTGACCTCTGAGCCAATGTCCGGGCAACGCACTGTCCGGGCAACGCACCGCAACTCGCCGCACCGCAGCCTGAGCCTCTACGTGAGGCGTTTCACGTGAAACATGCGCAGGCATCGCCGATGATGAGCCGTGTTCTCGCGGGGCGCCGTTTCACGTGAAACGGCGTCGATCATTCGGCCACAGCGATTCCGCCCCGGCCGCGAACACGTCTCGCGGAATCGCATGCGCTCTCGGTGAACTTCGTCTGCGCACGTCAGCGGTGGCGGTTAGGCTTGGGTGTCTGGCGCGGTTCGGAGAACTGCGCCGGTTTGGTGGGCACCAGATCGTGGGGAATGACGGATCAGGTTTGGAGAATTCGGCATGGCGCAGGGCGGAGGTCGCGGATGGTTCCATCGCCGTCGACCGCAGCCGGCCCCCCCGCCCCCGGCCCCCGCAGTTGAAGTGAAGTCAGAACCCCCCGTGCCATCAGTCGAAGCTCTCGTCGAGCCGCCATCAGTCTCTCTGGCGCCCGATGTGACGCACGAAGACGAGGTGGGCGTTCGCAACGTGGATGACACAACCGGGGCGCATGGAGCGGCTGTCCCGAATTCGGTCGAGCCGATGCTCCGTCCGAGCGCCTTCGCGGAGCGAAAGCTCTCCCCACTCGCGGGCGATCAGGTTGAGGCACCCGTGAACTCGGCAGGCGAGGCAAACCCAAGCGCCGACGACCGCCAGAACGCATCGGCGTCCGCACGTGAAGCTTCGCCAAGTCAGTTGGGCGAGTCGAGCCAGCAGACACGCACGGGCTCGTCGAACTACGACTGGGATGCAGCTACGGCCGCGGCGCTCTCCGACTTCGATGGGCCAGCGGTGCCCGCAAGAACGGCGCATTCGACAGCGCAGCCCGATCGCCTGCTTGAAGACATCATTCGCGAGATCGTCGGGGACGCAGCAGTCGACACGGTGAGTTCGCTGCAATCGGCGAAGGTCGCCACGGAGACTCCGTCGACTCCGGCGGCTCCTCTCCCCCGACCCGCTGCACACGAGGTTCCGGCACCGTCGGACGGCCGCGAAGACATGGACTCGCCCACGCCGGATGCTTCCGCGGTTGCCGATGCAACAACCCACCAGGCGACCGGGGATTCAGAACTCGGCGCGGCCGACATCACGGCGGCTCCGACCGCGCAAGATTCTGACCCCCAAGCTCCGACCGCGCAAGCTCCAGACCCGCAAGCTCCAGACGTACTCGACCCCGACGAGGCAGTCGACGTTAGCGATGTTTCACGTGAAACGTCCGGCTCCCCCGCGGTCGTCGACATGGCACCCGAACCCGTCGAGGCCGAACCCGTCGAGGACGCTGCTTCGACGGACGGCATGGCGGAGGCCGACCGACCGATCGAAGCATCAGCCCAAGACCAGGGGGCCGGCTCCAGCGAGTCGGCAGATCCCGTTGAATACGAGCCGTCCGCCGACGCGGACATCGCAACTGCACCACCCGTTTCACGTGAAACGGAGCCCGAATACGGAGGAACTCCCCTGGCCGATCAAATTGCCGACGAGACGCGTCGCCGCATCGCACTCGAGACCGCGGTCCTCCCGCTGCCGGTACAGACTCGTGTCTTCACCATCTCGAATCAGAAGGGCGGAGTCGGCAAGACGACCACCGCGGTCAATCTCGCCGCGGCGCTCGCCCGCTCCGGCGCACACGTCCTGGTCGTCGACCTCGACCCTCAGGGCAACGCGTCGACGGCACTCGGCGTCGATCACCGGTCGGACCAGCAGAGCGTCTACGAGGTACTCGTCGCCGACCTCGAGCTCGCCGCCGTCGTCCGTCCGTCGACCGAGCACGAGCGACTCGATTGCGTGCCGGCCACGATCCATCTCGCCGGCGCCGAGATCGAGCTCGTGTCCCTCGTCGCGCGCGAACAGCGACTCCGCCGCGCGATCGACAAGCACCTCGCCTCGATGGATCGACCGTACGACTACGTGTTCATCGACTGCCCGCCGTCGCTCGGCCTGCTGACCATCAATGCGTTCGTCGCGGCCCGTGAAGTACTCATCCCCATCCAGTGCGAGTACTACGCGCTCGAGGGGCTCTCGCAACTGCTCAGCAATATCGAGCTGATCGAGAAGCATCTCAACTCCGAGCTTCGTCTCTCGACGATCCTGCTCACGATGTACGACTCTCGCACCAACCTCGCGCAGCAGGTCGCCCAAGAGGTGCGCGATCACTTCCCCGCCCAGACGCTCGAGACGATCATCCCCCGCTCCGTGCGGGTCTCCGAAGCGCCGAGCTACGGGCAGAGCGTCATCAGCTACGACTACTCATCATCGGGCTCGCTCTCCTATCGCGAAGCGGCTGCAGAGATCGCGCAGCGGGCCGCTGCCGCGGCACAGAAGGAAGGCAACTGATGGCGACGAAGCGCACGGGACTCGGACGCGGAATCGGGGCGTTGATCCCTCAGGGTGACGATGCAGGCAGGGCCAATCGCCCGGTCGACGTCTTCTTCCCCGACGCTGACGCGAAACCCGTCGCTTCAGCGTCCGTGGTCGAGGAAGCCGCCGGCACCGAAACCCTGATCGCCGTGCCCGGTGCGCGTCTCGCGCGGCTGAATCCACACGACATCGTGCCGAACGCCGTGCAGCCCCGACATGTCTTCGACCCCGAAGACCTCGCGGAACTCGTGCACAGTGTGCGCGAGTTCGGCGTGCTGCAACCCATCGTCGTACGCCCGCACCCCGACCAGATCGGCAAGTACGAGCTCGTCATGGGCGAGCGCCGACTGCGTGCGACGAAGGAGGCCGGACTCGATTCGATCCCGGCGGTCGTCAAGGACACGGCCAATGAGGACATGCTTCGCGATGCGCTGCTCGAGAACCTGCACCGCTCGCAGCTCAACGCGCTCGAAGAGGCGTCGGCCTACCAACAGCTCCTCTCCGATTTCGGCATCACCCAAGAGGAGCTGGCCGCCCGTATCGGGCGATCGCGCCCGCAGATCTCGAACACCCTTCGCCTCCTGAAGCTCCCCGAACCGGTGCAGATCCGAGTCGCCGCCGGCGTCCTCAGCGCGGGTCACGCGCGGGCGATTCTCGCGACCGGCGGTGACAGCGAAGTGATGCAGCGCTTCGCCGACAAGATCATCAACGAAGAGCTGTCCGTTCGCGCTGCTGAAGCGGCGGCGACATCGGCCGCTCCGGCGAAGTCGACCAAGGCGAAGCCCTCGGCGGGCAAACGACAGGACTTCCTCGACGATCTTGCCGGTCGCCTCGGTGATCGACTGAACACCCGCGTGAAGATCAATCTCGGCGCTCGAAAAGGCCAGATCAGCATCGATTTTGCGACCGTTCAAGACCTTCGGCGCATTCTCACGGACCTGGGCGAGGAACTCGAAGGCGTCTGATCGAAGATCGCCCTCAGAATCGTTCCTGACGAACTGAAACAGGCGCGAAAACGCCCGTTCTCAAGACGAAGAAGTCGATCGGAACGCGCTGGCCTGGTCGACGAGCAATCTCGTTCACCTCGAGATCCGCGCCGCGAATCAGCTCCGCGGCGCTCGAGGCATCCGCATTGCTAGTCGGCGACCGAGAGCGGAGACTTGGCCACCGCGGAACGCACCAACCCCGAGTACACCTCGGCGGTGCTCGTGCCCGAAGCTTCGATCGCGAGCGGCAGCAGCGAGGTCTCGGTGAGACCGGGCATCACATTCGCTTCGAGGAACCACGGCGTGCCCGAGGCATCGACGATGAAGTCGACCCGTGACAGATCGCGAAGCCCGAGTGCGGTATGGGCGTGGACCGCCGCCGCGGCGACGGTGTCGATGATCTCAGCGTCCAGTCGCGACGGCGCGTAGAAGGTGGTCTCCCCGGCGTTGTATCGAGCCTGGAAACTGTAGATGCCGTCGGTGGGCTCGATCTCGACCGGAGTGAGCGCGAGTGGACCGGAACCGGTGTCGACGACTCCGACGGACAGTTCGGTGCCGACGATGCGTCGTTCGACGACGACCACGTCGGCGTAGGTGAACGCTTCGACCATCGCGCGGGGCAGGTCGTTCGAATCCGTCACGATCGAGACGCCCTGTGCCGAGCCGCCCATGGCGGGCTTCACGACGAGATCGCCGGGAAGGGAATCGCGCACGACGCGGAGGACCGCGGATGCGCCGAGTTCGCGGAACGACTCGTGCGACAACACGATGGATTCGGGCACCGACGCCCCCGTCGCCGCGATGATCGAACTCGCGATCGGCTTCGACCAGGCGCGGCGGGCCGCGGCGGCGCTCGAACCGACCGTGGGGATGCCGAGTGCGGAGAGGAGGCCGATGAGGGAGCCGTCTTCGCCGCTCGAGCCGTGCAGTGCGGGGAACACGGCGTCGGGGCGCTCGCTCGCCAGGAACGGGAGGAGGCCGGCGTCGGGATCCCGCAGCACCACCCGGTGGCCTGCCGCTGCGAGTGCATCGGCGACGCGACGCCCCGACCGGAGGGAGACGTCGCGCTCATGCGAGATGCCGCCCGCGAGGACGACGACGTGAAGACCGAGGGAATCGCTCATGATCTGGGGTTTCTCCACTACTTCAGGTCGGTCGGGGGTGCCGGTTCGATGCCGGGCTTCATCGGCAGTTGCAGGGTGCCGGTGCCGGCGAACGTGTCGAGGAGGTCGAGCTCGCCGTTCACGACGGTCGCGAGCCGACGGATGCCGACCCGGATCGCCTCAGGCGTGGGGTAGCAGAACGAGAGCCGCATGGCGTGCCGGCCCCTGCCGTCGGCGAAGAACGCGGTGCCGGGGGTGTACGCGACGAGCTCCTTCACCGCGCGGGGCAGCATCTGCTTCGAGTCGAGCACGTCGGGCATCGTCACCCAGACGTAGAAGCCGCCGTTCGGGTTCGTCCAGCTCAGTTGAGGAAGGTACTCCCCCAGCGCCTCGATCATGGCGTCTTTGCGCTCGCGATAGACCCCGCGGAATGTGTCGATCTGCGCGCGCCAGTCGGTGGTCGAGAGGTATTCGGAGACGACGAGCTGGCTGAACGAACTGGGCGAGAGGATCGCCGACTCGGCGGCCAGGATGAGCTTCTCGCGGATGGCGTGCGGCGCCAGGGCCCAGCCGACCCGGAATCCCGGGGCGAGCGTCTTCGAGAACGAACCGAGGTAGATGACGCCCTCGGAGTCGAGCGAGCGCAGTGCGTTCGGGGCCGGCTCGTCGAAATGCAGCAGCCCGTAGGGGTTGTCTTCGAGCACGAGGATCTCGTTCGACCGGCAGATCTCGAGGATCTCGGGTCGGCGCTCGGCCGATAGCGTCACACCCGCCGGATTGTGGAAGTTCGGGATCGTGTAGAGGAACTTGATGCGCCGACCCTGCCCGCGGAGATGCGCGATGGTCTGTCGGAGCGCCTCGGGGATCAGACCGTGCTCGTCCATGGCGACGTGCACCACGTTCGCCTGATACGAGCGGAACACACCCATGGCGCCCACGTACGAAGGCGCCTCGGCGAGTACGACATCGCCCGGATCGAGGAACAGCTTCGCCACGAGATCGAGTGCCTGCTGCGAGCCGGTCGAAGTCACGACGTTGTCGACCGAACCCTGGATGCCCTCGAGGGCCATGACCTCGAGGATGTGCTCGCGGAGAGAAGGAATACCCTGACCAGAGCCATATTGCAGGGCCGTCGGGCCGTCGGTGCGCATGACGCGGTCCATCGAGGAGATGATGAGTTCCTGCGGCAGAGCGGAGACGTACGGCATGCCGCCCGCGAGCGAGACCACCTCAGGGCGCGAGGCCACCGCGAACAGCGCACGAACCTCGGAGGCGGCCAGGCCGGCGGCTCGCTCGGCGTAGTTCGCGTACCACGGGTCGAGGTTGTTGCCGGTCCGCTGGGGGACGCCGTCAGAGGTCACGAGTGCTGATTCCGATCTGTTCTGGGTTGTTCAATGCTAGTTGCCGCTCGAAGACCGGGCTGCCACGCCGAGAACGCAGAAGACCCGCCCGGCGTGTGCCGGGCGGGTCTCGAAGCGCTACGAGGCTGCCGGCTACGCGATGTAGTCGGCGAGGTCGGCCTCGAGGGCGGGCTTCGGCTTGGCGCCGATCACGGTCTTGACGACCTCGCCCTTCTCGAAGACCTTGAACGCGGGAATCGCCGTGATCTGGTACTTCATCGCGAGCTGCGGGTTCTCGTCGACGTTGAGCTTGACGATGTCGAGCTTGTCGGCGTGCTCGCTCGCGATCTGGTCGAGGATCGGGCTCACGGCGCGACACGGGCCGCACCACTCGGCCCAGAAGTCGACGAGGACGGCCTTGTCGTTGTTGAGGACCTCCTGCTCGAAGGTGGCCTCGGTCACTGCACGTGCGGTCATGGGTATCTCCTCAGGTTGAAGCGGGTCGACGTCGGCGGTCAGTCGACCGCGACGAATTCGTTCTCGAGCAGTGCCTCGGCGGCGTTCTCGTTGCCGAGCGCAGCGAGGTAGTGCTCGGCGTCGAGCGCGGCCACGGTGCCCGAACCGGCGGCGGTGATCGCCTGGCGGTAGTGGGGGTCGATGACGTCGCCCGCGGCGAACACGCCGGGGAGCGAGGTCTTGGAGGTGCGGCCGTCGACGGCGATGGTGCCCTCGGCGGTCAGCTCGAGCTTGCCGTGCACCAGGTGGGTGCGGGGGTCGTTGCCGATCGCGACGAATAGTCCGTCGAGCTCGAGCAGTCGCTCCTCGCCGGTGACCGTGTCGCGCAGCGTGACGCCCGTGACGGCCGTCTCGCCGACGATCGCGGCAACCTCGGAGTTCCACACGAACTCGATCTTCTCGTTGTCGATCGCCCGCTGCTGCATGATCTTCGATGCCTTGAGCGAGTCGCGACGGTGGATCACGTACACCTTGTCGGCGAAACGCGTGAGGAAGGTCGCCTCCTCCATGGCCGAGTCGCCGCCGCCGACGACCGCGATGGTCTTCTGACGGAAGAAGAACCCGTCGCACGTGGCGCACCACGAGAGGCCGTGGCCCGAGAGCAGCTCTTCTTCGGGCAGGCCGAGCTTGCGGTAGGCCGAGCCGGTCGCGTAGATGAGGGCGGATGCCTCGTGCGTCTCGCCGTTGCCGAGGGTGACGCGCTTGACCGGGCCGTCGATGTCGAGCGACACGACGTCGTCGTAAACGACCTCGGTGCCGAACCGCTCGGCCTGCGCCTGCAGCTTGCCCATGAGGTCGGGGCCCATGATGCCCTCGGGGAAGCCGGGGAAGTTCTCGACCTCGGTCGTGTTCATCAGCTCGCCGCCGATCTCGACGGAACTCGCGATGAGCAGGGGCTTCAACTCCGCGCGGGCAGCGTAGATCGCCGCGGTGAAGCCCGCAGGACCTGAGCCGATGATGATGATGTCGCGCAAGGAGGCTCCTGTCGTCAGTCGGTGATTCGTGGCATCCGCATCGGTGGTTTCACGGAGGCCAACGACATGGTCAACACAGTCTAGGCGTCGCGTATTCCGTCACGGTGGGCACGCACGGTATGTGACGGATGCCGCGGCGTCGAGGTGCCGTCAGCGCCGACGGAGGCGCGCGAGGACCGGGTCGGCGAACCCGCGGAGCTCGGGCGAACGGAGCAGCCAGAGCCCGCCGAAGTACAGGCCGGACATGACCGCGCCGATGACGACCATGGAGACGATCGCGCCGACGCGGCTCGACACCGCGTAGCCGCCCTCGGTGAGCCCGCCGAACGCCACGAGGAGCGCGACGCCCGCGAGGGCCGGCACGATGAGCGCGACCAGCGAGCGGAGCAGGGTGCCGAAGATGCGGCGTCCGTCGAGCAGGCTCAGCCGACGCCGAAGCAGGACGGTCGCGAGCACGAACTGCGCCAGGACCGCGACGGTGGTCGCGAGCGCGACGCCGACGCCGATCCACTCGCGCGGGAGTGCGAGGCAGAGCAGGGCCGCCGCCGAGAACACGATCACCTGGAAGAGGGTGAAGAAGAACGGGGTGCGGGTGTCGTTCAGCGCGTAGAACGTGCGCTGGACGACGAACAGCAGGCTGAACGCCACGAGACCGACCGCGAGCGCGATGAGGATGTTGCCGATGGCGGATGCCGCGGCGAACCCGGTCTGGAAGACCGCACCGAACGGGTAGGCGACGACGATGAGCCCGACCGCCGCCAGCATCAGGATGACGAGGACGCCGCGGACGGCCCCGGAGAAGTCGGATCGCACTCCTCCGACGTCTTCGACGGCCGCGTGCTCGCTCATGCGGGTGAAGTACGCGGTCGCGATGGAGACCGTGATGACCGAGTGGGGCAACATGAACACCAGCCACGCGGTGTCGAACGCGGCGACCGAGGCACCGTGGCTCGAGGCGACGATGAGCACCCGGGTCTGGACGATGCCGGCGAGGGTGGTCAGCAGCAGCATGCCGAAGGTCCAGCCGGCGAGCCGGCCCGCCGTGCGGAGGCCGACGCCGCGCCAGGCGAAGTCGGGGCGGTAGCGGAGCCCGATGCGGCGCCAGAACCAGAAGAGCACGACCGCCTGCGCGACGATGCCGAGGGTCGCGGTGCCCGCGAGCAGCGCGACCATGCCGGGGGTCCAGTCGGCGACGTCGCGGAGGCCGTCGGGGTCGAAGCCGAAGATCGCCCCGAACGCCACGAGGCCGGCGATCGCGACCACGTTGTTCAGCACCGGCACCCAGGTGAACGGACCGAAGCTGCGGCGGGCGTTGAGCACCTCGCCGAGGAGCGTGTACATGCCGTAGAAGAAGATCTGCGGCATGCACCACCAGGCGAAGGCGATCGCGAGCGGGAGGATCTGCTCGTTCGATCCGGCGTAGAGCATCGTGAGCAGCGGCGCGGCGGCGGTCGCGACGATCGTCGCGCCGCCGAGGATGACGAACGCCAGGGTGAGCAGCTTGTTGATGTACCCGCTGCCGCCGTCGGCGTGCGCCGAGGCGCGGACGATCTGCGGCACGAGCACCGCGCTCAGCACGCCGCCCGCCACGATCACGTACACCGTGTTCGGGAGTCCGTTCGCGACGGCGAAGGCGTCGGCGCTGACCGACCCGACGACGCCGATGGTGGCGGCCAGCACGATCGCCTTGAGGAACCCGAGCAGCCTCGAGACGAGGGTGCCGGAGGCGAGGAACAGGCTTGCGCGCCCGATGCGGTCTTCGTCAGCCATCGAGGCGCCGACCTGATTCGGGACCCTGGTCGGTGTCGGGCTCGATGGGGGCGTCCGTTTCGGTGGTGGGCTCGGCCGCTGCTGCGGCATCCGCAGCGCGCTGGCGTCGTCGTCGTCGGATGTTGCGCCAGATGCCGATGCCGAAGACGACGATCAAGATGCCGCCCAGGATCGCCGCGCCGAGCCCCTCCCAGTCGGCCTGCACGTCGGCCTGGATCACCGCGGTGGAGCCGACGGGCACGCCGGAGAGGGAGCGGAGCGACACGGTGAGCAGCACCTCGCCGTTGCCGACGCCGGCCGCCACCGGGACGCTCACCGTGTTGCGGGACGCCGGCTCGACGGTGACCTGCACGGGCTCGTCGACGACGAGCCGCCCGTTGGACGGCGCCACGTCGACCTCGACGATCACGGGGTACTCGGACGTGTTCTGCACGGTGACCGGGATGCCGGTCGAGCTCGCCACGACGAGCACGGTGCTGCTCGGCACGACCGAGACCGAGTCGACGAGTTCGCGCTGCGCGGCCGTCCACTCGGCGGCGGAGCCCGCCCACTCGGTCGGGGCGGCGAGCCAGCCCACGTCGAGCAGCGCGAGCATCTCGCGACGGGTCGGGGCGACGAGGTCGTCGACGTCGGCGAGCACCGTGGCGAAGGCGTCGACCTCGGTCTCTGCGGCGACCATGCTGCGCACGAGGGCGAGTCGGGCGTCGCCCTCGACCGAGTCGACGAGGGTGCGGGCGGTGGGCGGCGCGCCGATCGCCTGAGCGAGCCCCGTGGGCGCGACGAACGGCGAATCGGTGAGTTCGGCGACGAGGTCGCCGACGCGTTCGGGCACCGCGTCGGCGTCGCGGCCGAAGGTGGCGAGCAGCGGGCTGCCGCTTCCGGTCGCGCCGTCGAGGGCCGCACGGGCGAGCACCTCGCCCGTGGCGTCGCGCCACTCGATGTCGCTCGTGGCCGAGGCGGCGGTGCGCACGGCCGCCGTCAGGTCGTCGTCGGACACGATCGCCGTTCCGCCGTCGACCAGCGCCGAGGCATCCGCCCCGATGAGGGGCTCGACGTTGGCCGCGTCGAGGATCGTCGTGGTGAGGCCCGCGGCGTTGAAGAACGAGATGTCGCCCGGCGCGACCGTGCGGTCGCCGGGCCAGGCGATGTCTGCACGCGTGTACGGCCAGTCGAGCAGCTGCTCGGTGTCTGGCACCGGCGAGACGGGCTCGGTGGGGACGGGCGTCGGCGAATCCGCGGGATCCTGCGCGGCGGACCCGTCGTCGCCCCCCGCCTCGCCGCCGTCTTCGGCCTCGTCGGTCGCCTCGAGGGGGTCGGCGCCGATCATGCCGGTGTCGCCCGTCGCCGGATCGGTCGCGAAGTCATCGGGGTCGAGCACGTCGGCGAACGACACCGGCGCCAGCGGTGCGGGCAGCCCGATCTGCGACTGCACCGCCAGGTCGGCGTCGGCGTAGGCGAGCGGGAAGGTCTCGTTCGGCACGTCGGCCAGCCGCTGGAGCCACTCGAGCGCCTCGGGCGGGGCCGCGGTGCCGAGCGATCGGATCGACACGATGATGCGGGGGTCGATGCCGATGGCGATGTCACGGCCGGCGAGGGCGTCGAGTTGCCGGGTCAGGAGGCCCGCCGGAGCGGTCCACTCGGCGAGCTCGTCGGCGCCGATCAGCCCGGATGTCTCGGCCGGGACGGTGAGCGGTGCGACGAGTGCGATCGGCGCGGCGCCCGAACCCGGCGAGGCGGTGTTCGCGAGCGCCGACGTCTGCGTCGAGACGGTGAGGTCGCCCACGCTGAACTGCGCGCCGAGGCCGATGACCGGGGACCCCGCGAGCGCGTCGAACGCCTGGGCCGGGACGTCGAACACCACCTGCGTGACCCCGCCCGTCGCGAGGGCCCGCGTCGGCGAGGTGGCGAGCGACACCGCGCCGGAACCGAAGCCGGTCGTCGCGGCGGCGCTCGCGAGCCAGGCGTCGAGCTCGTCGCCGTCGTCGATGGCGGAGCCCGCTCGCACGAGTTCGAGCGTGCCCGCGTCGAGGAAGGAGCCGCTGAGGTTCTCGAGTTCGACCGAGACGGCGACGGTGCTGCCGGCCGCGCCGGGGGTGAACGAGGTCGAGGTGGTCGGGGCGATGCTGATCTCGACGCCCTCCGCACCGGTGTCGGGGGCGGCGAACGCGGCAGCGGGCGTCGAGCCGTCGGCGGACGAGGCCGGATCGGCGTCGCGGACCGCCCCGGGCACGGCGGCGCCGACGAGGACGTCGCGGATCGAGGCGACCGCGTCGACCCCGCCCGCCTGTGCGGCGAGCGGCACGACCACGGCGGCCGAGACGCCCAGGGCGGCCGCCGCGAACAGCCCTCTGCGCAGCCAGCGGTTGCGGCCGAGGCCACCGGCACGCGCGTCGTCGGCCCGACCGAGCGGGGCGCCGGTCGTCGCGGCCGACCGGTCGTGCGCACCCGAAGCGCCGGTGGATCCGAATCGCCTGCGGGCACGACGACGCCCAGCGTGCGAGTCGGCCACCATGCTGGCGATTCTACGGCGTGAGGCCGTGCCGCCCGCGCGCCCGTGCACAGGTTGCCCGCCGGGCGCCGAATAGCATTGACGCCATGCAGACCGTCGCGCAGGCCCTCGCCAGAATGGGCGAACTCGCGGCTTCGCCCACCGTCTCGAAGCTCGCGACCGCCTTCGAGGGCGCCGGGTACGAGTTCGCGCTCGTCGGCGGTCCGGTGCGCGACGCCTTCCTCGGGCGCGCGGTCAACGACCTCGACTTCACGACGAACGCCACGCCCGACCAGATCCTCGCGGTCGTCGCGCCCATCGCCGAGGCCCACTGGGACATCGGCCGCGCGTTCGGCACGATCGGGGCGAAGGTCGCCGGCGAGACCGTCGAGATCACGACCTATCGCGCCGACGCCTACGACGGCGACTCCCGCAAGCCCGAGGTCGTGTTCGGCGAGAGCCTCGAAGACGATCTCGGACGCCGCGACTTCACCGTCAACTCCCTCGCGCTGCGCCTGCCGCGGCTCGAGCTCGTCGACCCGTCGGGCGGCATCGAGGACCTCCTCGCGAAGACCCTCCGCACCCCGGCGCCGCCCGAACGGTCGTTCGGCGACGACCCGCTGCGCATGCTCCGCGCCGCCCGCTTCTCGGCCCAGCTCGGCTTCGAGGTCGAGGAGGGGACGCGCGCGGCGATGACGGCCCTCGCCCCCGAGATCGACCGCATCTCGGCCGAGCGCGTGCGCGACGAACTCTCGAAGCTCCTGCTGACGGGGGCGCCCCGCGGAGGCATCCGCCTCCTCGTCGAATCGGGGCTCGCCGAACGCGTGCTGCCCGAGATCCCGGCGCTGCGCCTCGAGGTCGACGAGCACCACCACCACAAGGACGTCTACGAGCACTCGCTGACGGTGCTCGACCAGGCCATCGACTACGAGGTCTCGCGCGGCGTGCTCGACTCCCCCGACCTGATCGTGCGCCTCGCCGCGCTGCTGCACGACATCGGCAAGCCGGGCACGCGCCGCCTCGAGAAGGGCGGGGTCGTCTCGTTCCACCATCACGACGTGGTCGGCGCGAAGCTGGCGCGCAAGCGGCTGCGCGCGCTCCGGTTCGACAACGACACGATCGCGGCCGTCTCCCGCCTGATCGAGCTGCACCTGCGGTTCTTCGGCTACGCGGATGCCGCGTGGACCGACTCCGCCGTCCGCCGCTACGTGCGCGACGCCGGCGAGCAGCTCGAACGACTGCACATCCTCACGCGCGCCGACGTGACCACGCGCAACCGACGCAAGGCCGACCGTCTCGGATTCGCGTACGACGACCTCGAGGAGCGCATCGCCGTGCTCGCCGAGGAGGAGGAGCTCGCGGCCGTGCGCCCCGAGCTCGACGGCGCCGACATCATGCGCCTGCTCGACCTGAAGCCCGGCCCCGTCGTGGGCGAGGCCTACCGGTACCTGCTCGAGGTGCGGCTCGACGAGGGGCCCATCGGCCCGGATGCCGCGGAGCAGCGCCTGCGCGCCTGGTGGGCCGCCCGCGAGGCCTGACGCGCCGCCCCGCGCCCCGCGCCCCGCACACCGCCGTTCGAGCGAGCGCGAATCGGACGACCGCGCACTCCGTCGCGTGCTCGCTCGTCTGGAACGCACTCGCTCATCACTCCTCCCCAGCCCGAGCGGCGCGCGGATCGGCCCGAGTTCGGGTCGACATGCCGCGCACCACGCGCGTGCGCCTGCACCATCGGGGGATGGCCGACGCACCGCATCCGTTTCCGCCGCTCATCGTCGTGCGCGAGCCCGATCGCATCTCGGCGAGCACCCGCGAACTCGCACGACGAGCCGCGACGGGCACGGTGACACGGGTGCGTGCCGGCGTCTACGTCGACACCGCGGCGTGGCGCGCACTGCGCGTGTACGAGCAACAGCTCCTGCGCATCGCCGCAGTGGTGCGCACCAGGCGGGAGCCCCCGGTGCTCTGCGGCCCGTCAGCCGCTGCGATCCTGGGGCTGCCGCTGTTCGGCGTGCCGTCCTCCGACGTGCACCTGCTGGCCTTCGGCGGCGTCGCGCCGCCCTCGGGGCGTGGCATCAGGTGGCACCGCGGAGTGGTCGCCGAGGCATCCGTCATCGAGGTCGCGGGCTTCAGGGTGACGGATGTCGCGCGCACGACCTTGGACCTCGCGTGCTCGCTGCCGTTGCTGAAGTCGCTGCCCGCGGTCGACCGCGCTCTGCGCGCCGAGGTCCTCGCTGCGCCCCTCGCGTACGTCGACGGCCGACTCGAACGCGCACCCGGAACCCCCTTGCGGGGTGTCGGGCGGGAACGGCTGCTCGAGTCGCTCGCCGCCGCGAAGGGTGCACGCGGTGTCGCCGTTGCGAGGCGGACGGTCGAGTTCGGCGATCCGGGTGCGGCCTCGCCGGGCGAGTCGGTCAGTCGGGGGCAGATCCGGTTGCTCGGGTTCCCGCGCCCGAACACGCAGACCGCCTTCGCACGCGCGGACCAGCCGGGCCGGGACATCGTCGACTTCGACTGGCCCGACTTCGGCACGAGCGGGGAGTTCGACGGCAAGGTGAAGTACACGCGAGACGAGTACCTCGCCGGGCGCGATGCCGGCGAGGTCATGTGGCTCGAGAAGCAGCGCGAGCGGAGGCTGAAGCGGGGACACGGGAGGGATGTCGCCCGGTGGGTCTGGTCGGACATCACCGGGTACGCCGATGGGCTGCGCCGGGAGTTGCTCGCGGCAGGACTCCCCCGCGCGCGGTCGTAGCCCGCGCCGCGCGCCCCCGCGCCGCCCTCGAGTGCGCGCTTTCCCGACGAGTGCGCGCGGCGCGGGGTGCTCGCTCGTCCGGATCGCGCTCGCTCGGGGCCGGCGGCCGTGCGCGGGCGGGGCGCGAATGGCGTCGGCCCGCGGCATCCGCTAGACTGTCAAGGTTGCCCGTGCGCCTCGAATGTGAGGCCTCCTCGGGCGGCGTATGCACAACCCTCCTGCTGCAGAGATCCTGTAGCCGTTTGAGTCCGAAGGAGGTGGGTTAGTCATGCACCAGTACGAGCTGATGGTTATCCTCGATCCCGAGATCGATGAGCGCACCGTTGCTCCCAGCCTTGACAAGTTCCTCAACGTCATCCGTAACGATGGCGGCAGTGTCGACAAGGTCGACATCTGGGGACGTCGTCGTCTGGCCTACGAGATCAACAAGAAGAACGAGGGCATCTACGCCGTCGTCGACTTCACCGCCGAGTCCAAGACCACCGACGAGCTCGACCGCCAGCTGAACCTCAGCGAGGCCGTCATGCGCACGAAGGTGCTCCGCGCAGAAGAGGCGATCGCACAGGTCGCCGCTCACGCGAAGGCTCAGGAAGAGAAGGCCGCCAAGAAGGCTGCCGCTTCGGCCAAGAAGGACGCCTAGTCCCCATGGCAGGCGAGACCATCATCACTGTGGTGGGCAACCTCACGGCAGATCCCGAGCTGCGGTACACGCAGGGCGGACTGGCGGTTGCCAACTTCACCATCGCTTCCACTCCCCGTACGTTCGACCGTCAGGCGAACGAGTGGAAGGACGGCGAAGCGCTGTTCCTGCGTGCGAGCTGCTGGCGTGAATTCGCCGAGCACGTCGCGGGTTCGCTCACCAAGGGTTCCCGGGTCATCGCTACCGGACGTCTCAAGCAGCGTTCCTACGAGACGAAGGAAGGCGAGAAGCGCACCACCATGGAGCTGGAGATCGACGAGATCGGTCCCTCGCTCCGGTACGCCACGGCTTCCATCACGCGTGCGCAGTCCAACCGCGGTGCGGTCGGCGGCGGCGGCTCCTACGGGGGCGGCCAGCAGTCCGGCGGCGACGCATGGGCTCCCAGCGCGCCCGCAGCGCCCCAGTCGGGCGGCGGCGACGTGTGGAACACGCCCGGAACGAACTACGGCGACGAGACGCCCTTCTAGGCCCCAGGGCCGGTGAACGGATGCCGCCAGCCGGGGCATCCGCTCGCACATCGTTTTCTACAGACAGGAAATCCAATGGCTGGAAAGAGCAGCGGCGACCGCCGCAAGCCGAGCCGCGGGAAGGGCGCGAAGAACGCCGCCCCGGCGAAGTCGATCAAGGTCGGCATCATCGATTACAAGGACGTTGCGACCCTTCGCAAGTTCATCTCCGAGCGTGGAAAGATCCGCGCCCGCCGCATCACCGGTGTCTCCGTGCAGGAGCAGCGCCTCATCGCCCGTGCCGTGAAGAACGCACGCGAGATGGCTCTCCTGCCCTACTCGGGCTCCGGCCGCTAAGGAGCACGACAATGGCAAAGGTTATTCTCACGCACGAGGTCACCGGCCTCGGCACGGCCGGCGACGTCGTCGAGGTCAAGAACGGCTACGCGCGCAACTACCTGGTTCCCCAGGGCTTCGCGACGCCGTGGACCCGCGGTGGCGAGAAGCAGGTCGAGCAGATCAAGGCCGCTCGCGCGGCTCGCGCCCTGCACTCGCTCGAAGACGCGCAGGCCCTCAAGGCCTCGCTCGAGTCCACCAAGGTCAAGCTCGCCGTCAAGGCGGGCCTCGGCGGACGCCTCTTCGGCTCCGTCAAGACCGCGGATGTCGCGGCCGCCGTCGAGGCTGCCGGCCTCGGCTCGGTCGACAAGCGCAAGGTCACCATCCCCTCGCCGATCAAGTCGACCGGCGACCACGAGGCCATCGTGCGTCTGCACGACGAGCTCTCGGCCACGATCACCCTCCAGGTGGTCGCCGCGAAGTAATTCGCGCAGGCACGACGAACGGCGGTTCGGGCTTCGGCCCGGGCCGCCGTTTCGCGTTGCCACACGGCGGATCGCGTTGCCCGGGCGCGGGGATCGCGATCGCCCGGTCGCGGGTTCGTGTCGCCTGGCGGGGTTCGCGTCGCGCGTCGGCTTCGCGCCGCACGTCGCGCGTCGGCTTCGCGTCGCACGTCGCGCGTCGTCGTCGCGCACCCCGCTTCGGCTGCGCGGGCCGCACCGATCCGCGCGTCTCACGGTCGCCGAACGCAAGGATTCTTCAGCGTTTCCTGTGATCGTTGTGCACAGGTGGGGTATCGCACACCGTGGACTTCTCAAGAAGTTTTTCCACACAGGTGTGGAAACTCTAATAACCTGATCAAGCTGAAATTCAACCCGTGTAATTCACACGATTTCCACAGATATCCACAGGCTGATTGCACATGTTGGGCGGCGTTTCGCCCAGATTCTCCCCAGAGTTATCCACAGGCTGGGTTGTGCTGTGGAGATGCCTTCCATATCGTGAAGCAGCGTCCCTCGATACCCCGGTTCTCCACCACCGGAAACCCCATGTCAGTGGGTTCCCGCAGACTCGGTCGTGGGCGCACATCACGCAGCCCTCGAGGCTGGAACCGGAGGTCATGGAGTTGTCGATCGCGCACATCGGGCTCGCCGAACCGACCGACGACGGTGACGCCCGCCGCGGCGAACGAGTGCCTCCCCACGATCTCCTGGCCGAGCAGAGCGCCCTCGGCGGCATGATGCTCTCGAAAGACGCCGTCGCCGACGTCATCGAGACCATCCGCGGCGTCGACTTCTACGTGCCCAAGCACGAGGTCGTCTTCAACGCGATCCTCACGCTCTACTCGCACGGCGAGCCCACCGACGTCATCGCCGTCACCGACGAGCTCACGAAGACCGGCGAGCTGCAGCGCGCCGGCGGCATCGAGTACCTGCACACGCTCACGAGCATCGTGCCCACGGCGGCCAACGCCGGCTTCTACGCGTCGATCGTCGCCGAGCGCGCGCTGCTCCGCCGCCTCGTCGAGGCCGGCACGCGCATCGTGCAGATGGGGTACGCGGGCGAGGGCGAGGTCGTCGACCTCGTCAACAACGCGCAGGCCGAGATCTACTCGGTCACGGGCTCGGTCGAGACCGAAGACTACGTCCCGCTCTCCGACGCCGTCTCGGTCGCCATCGACGAGATCGAGGCCGCCAAGCACACCGACGGCAAGTTCACGGGCGTCCCGACCGGCTTCGCCGACCTCGACGACCTCACCAACGGGTTCCACCCCGGGCAGATGATCATCGTCGCCGCGCGCCCGGCCATGGGAAAGTCGACGCTCGCGCTCGACTTCGCCCGTGCCGCCGCGATCACCAGCGACCTGCCCGCGGTGTTCTTCAGCCTCGAGATGGGCAAGAGCGAGATCGCGATGCGTCTGCTCTCGGCCGAGGCATCCGTGCCCCTCCAGAACATGCGAAAGGGCACCGTCGACTCGCGCGACTGGACCACGATCGCGTCGACCCGCGGCCGCATCAACGACGCGCCGCTCTACATCGACGACTCCCCCAACATGACCCTCGTCGAGATCCGCGCGAAGTGCCGACGGCTCAAGCAGCGCGTGGGTCTCAAGATGGTGGTCATCGACTACCTGCAGCTCATGACCAGTGGCAAGCGGGTCGAGAGCCGCCAGCAAGAGGTCTCCGAGTTCTCCCGTGCGCTGAAGCTGCTCGCGAAGGAGCTCCAGGTGCCGGTCATCGCGCTGTCGCAGCTGAACCGTGGCCCCGAGCAGCGCGCCGACAAGATGCCGGCCCTCTCAGACCTGCGCGAGTCGGGCTCGATCGAGCAGGATGCCGACATGGTGATCCTTCTGCACCGCGAGGCCGCCTACGAACGCGACAGCCCCCGCGCCGGCGAGGCCGACCTCATCGTCGCCAAGCACCGCAACGGCCCCACCCGCACCATCACGGTCGCCTTCCACGGCCACTTCTCCCGCTTCGCCGACATGGTGCAGGGGTAGCACGAGGACCCATTCCTGAGCCGATCGCGCCGTTTCGGTCGCCGTGTCGTGCTGGCGTTCTCATCGGGCAGCGTAAACGGGTACCTCCTTCCGGCATTCCTCCACCAGCACCGTCACCTGGCAGCGATGTTGAGTTCTACGGCCTCGACCACGAGCGCTTCGACCGCCGCTTCGTCCACGCGGTCCCCATCGAAGTAGTCGATGGCTCGGACGACCTTGCTGTCCAGCCGGGTGTTGAAGAGATCGTTGTCTTCCATGCGGGCGCCCCGCGCAAACGTGAGCCTTACGGCGTTCTTGAGCACGTCGACGAAGCAGACGTCTCCGTCGTGCGTCCAGAACGGAACTCCCTCCGGTTTGGAGGGCTTCTTGTACTTGACCACCTCGACGGCAGCCGGGTCGGCGGCCTTGATCGCAGCTCGAAGCGCGACGATGGCGTCCTGTTTCCAGCCGGTCTGCTGCGCGATGATGTCGTCGATCTGTTCGGAATCGGACTTGTCACTCATGCGCGAATACTTGCGAAGAGAGCTGACGAAATCAAGATCCGAAGTTGGTCGCAATCCCGCGAGCCGCGCGATTCGGCGTTCCTTCAGCGAACCCGCGCGGGCTCGGGCTCGGCCGCGGTGGCGGCGACGTGAGGCCAGGTCCAGGCGGCGCGCAGGATGTAGGCCAGAAGCAGCACCTCGATTCCGATGGAGAGGCCGTAGAAGAACGCCCATTCCCAGGTCGTGCCGGCGGCGTTGAACATCGAGTACGGGATGAGGACCGCTGCGACGACGAGGTTCGCGGTGCGGTTCGCGCGGGCGGGCAGGGCCACGGAGAGCACCACCATGAGCGCCGGGATCGACACCGAGGCGAGGAACACGGTCAACAGGGTCGAACTGATGTCGAACCGCCAGATCATTCCGTCAAGGATGCCGTTGACGACGCCGGGCTTGTAGAAGTTGAAGACGTCGACGTCGACGTAGACGTAGAGCAGCATGATTCTCGTCCAGGCTGCGGCGAGCTTGGCCTGCACGGGCACCGGCGGGGTGGCGAGCAGGTTCGGGGTCTTCGTGTGGATGGTCATCGGTTCTTCTTTCGTGAGGAGCGGGTCACCGGTCCGCATGGCCGACGTCGAGGGGGTCGACGGGCTGAGCATGCGCCGGCTCGCCGGAGCGCTCGGCGCGGGCGCGATGTCGCTCTACCACTACGTGGCGAGCAAGGACGAGTTGCTCGATGCGATGATCGACGTCGTCTTCGACGAGATCGAGCTCCCGCCCGAAGGCACCGACTGGCAGTCTGCGATGCGGCACGAGTCGCTCTCGGCGCGCGACGTGCTCGCGCGACATCCGTGGGCGATCAGCCTGATGGAGTCGCGGACGACGCCCGGCCCCGCGAACCTGCGCCACCGCGAAGCGGTCACCGCCTGCCTTCGACGGGCGGGCTTCTCGGTGCTGACCGCGACCCACGCCAACTGGACGCTCAACAGCTACGTCTACGGCTACGCCCTGCAGACGGCGAGCCTGCCGTTCGACACCGCCGACGAGCTGGCGGAGATGACCGAGGGCGTCTACCTTCCCCAGCTTCCGCCCGAGGAGTTCCCGTACCTCAACGAGTCCGCCGCGGAGCTCGTCGCCGCCGGCTACGACCCCTCGGAGGAGTTCCTCTTCGGCCTCGACCTCGTGCTCGCGGCGCTCGAGTCGCTGAGGACTGCCTCGTAGCGAGGTCCGCGTCCGGCGAGACGGCGTCGACTCGTGCTCGGGGTCTAGCCGCGCGCGGACTTCGCGCGTAGCGTCGAGCCATGGCGAAGCTCATCGAGAACCTGGCGGAATCGGTGCCCGCGTGGGGCGCGAAGGTGGCATACGGGGAGAAGACCACGGTCGACGGGCGCGAACTCGTGCCGGTCGCACTCGTGGCGTTCGGATTCGGCGGCGGAGAGGGGTCGGGCGACGTCGCGGCGACCGACACGATCCCCGCGGGCAAGGGCGACGGAAGCGGCGGCGGCGGCGGAGGCTACTCGGTGCCGATCGGCGCGTACATCGGCGGGGCCGACGGGCTGAGGTTCCGCCCGAACACGATCGCGCTGGCCGTGGTCGCGGTTCCGCTGGTGTCGGCGATCGGCGCGGCCCTGGCCGTGATCATCGGCGCGAGCCGCTTCAGCCTGCGCTGACCCCAAGAGTTCCCGAGCGGCGGTGACCCCGCCGCGGCATCGCCGCGCCCGCGCATGAGGGCGTTGCCCGACCCGGGCAACGTGGATCTCCCGTGCTCGTCGACGGGCCGGGCCTGCCGGACGGCGCGACGCCGCGGCATCCGACCTGCTATTCAGTGTTGCTATCTACCGGTACTTGTGCTTACTATGTACCGGTAGTCAGCAACACCGAGTACCGACTGCGCCGATGAACGAAGGAGAGGCTCGATGGGCCGGCAATCGACCGAGATGCTCAAGGGCACGCTCGAGGGCATCGTGCTCGCGATCATCGCCGTGCGCCCCGCGTACGGGTACGAGATCACGGCACGGCTCCGCGAGCAGGGCTTCGCCGACATCGCCGAGGGCACCGTCTACGCCCTCCTGATCAGGATCGAGCAGCGGGGCCTCGTCGACGTGGCGAAGGTCCCGTCCGAGAAGGGGCCGCCGCGCAAGGTCTACTCGCTGAACACGGCGGGCGGCGAGTACCTCGACGAATTCTGGCGCACGTGGGGCTTCCTCGCCGAGCGCATCGCGCAGCTCCACACGCAGATCGAACGACAGCAGACCGAGAACCGGCAGGACGAAGGAGCATGACCATGGCCGCGAAGTGGATCGAAACCATCACCGGGTCCCTCGAGCAGAAGAAGCAGTACAAGCAGGCGAAGACCCGCATCGAGGCGCTGCCCGAGCCGCACCGCAGCGCCGCGAGCGCGCTCAACCGCTACCTCATGTACTACGGCGGCGTCACCGACGGCGACACGATCGTGCAGATGTTCGTCGACCTCGCCGATCTGTGGGAGCGCGCCGCCATCGACGGCACCCCCGTCAGCGCGATCGTCGGCGACGACCCCGTCGAGTTCGCCGAGGCCTACGCCCAGGCGTACGGCGGCGCCCAGTGGATCGACAAGGAGCGCACCCGCCTGGTCAAGGCGATCGACGCGGCGAAGAAGGGAGAGGGCCGATGACGAGCGACACCGCCGTCAGGGTTCGGGGCGTCGAGAAGTCGTTCGGCGACCTGCGAGTGCTGCGCGGCGTGGACTTCGAGGTCGAGGCGGGCAGCATCTTCGCCCTCCTCGGCTCCAACGGCGCGGGCAAGACCACGCTCGTGCGCATCCTCGCGACGTTGACGAAGGCGGATGCCGGGAGCGCGAGCGTGCACGGGTTCGACGTCGCCGCCCAGGCGGGCGACGTGCGCGAGTCGATCAGCCTCACCGGCCAGTTCGCCGCCGTCGACGAGGTGCTCACCGGCCGCGAGAACCTCGTGCTGGTCGCGAAGCTCCGCCACCTGGGCGACCCGGGCGCCGTCGCCGACGACCTGCTCGCCAGGTTCTCGCTGACCGAGGCCGGCGGCCGGCGCGCCGCGACCTACTCGGGCGGCATGCGCCGTCGGCTCGACATCGCGATGAGCCTGATCGGCGACCCGCCGGTCATCTTCCTCGACGAGCCCACGACGGGCCTCGACCCGCAGGCGCGCATCGACGTGTGGCAGACCGTGAAGCGGCTCGCAGAAGGCGGCACGACCGTGCTGCTCACCACGCAGTACCTCGACGAGGCCGAGCAGCTCGCCGACCGCATCGCGATCCTGCACGAGGGCACCATCATCCAGAACGGCACGCTCGACGAGCTCAAGCGTCTGCTGCCGGCCGCGAAGGTCGAGTACGTCGAGAAGCAGCCGACGCTCGAAGAGGTCTTCCTCGCCCTGGTCGGCGCGACCGGCGAGACCGCAGGTGCCGAGACGGATGCCTCCGGCGGAGCCGGCCCGGATGCCCCGGGCACGGCCGGCACCGCGGCATCCGCCCAGAACCGAAGGGAACTCCGATGACCGCGCATGTCCTCGGCGACACCCGGGTCCTCACGG
Organism: Agromyces terreus; assembly: GCF_009749465.1. Classification (GTDB taxonomy): domain Bacteria; phylum Actinomycetota; class Actinomycetes; order Actinomycetales; family Microbacteriaceae; genus Agromyces; species Agromyces terreus. The sequence goes on along the minus strand of NZ_WBIS01000002.1, from coordinate 335,914 downwards.
GCCGGTCGCTGACCCACATCCTCCGCAGCCCCGACACGATCATCACCACGGCGGTCACCCCGATCGCGCTGATGCTGCTGTTCGTCTACGTGCTCGGCGGGGCGATCAGCACCGGGTCCGACGAGTCGTACATCAACTACATGCTGCCCGGCATCCTGCTCATCACCATCGCGTCGGGCGTCGCGTACACCTCGTACCGTCTGTTCCTCGACCTGCAGGGCGGCATCTTCGAGCGCTTCCAGTCGATGCCGATCGCGAGATCGAGCGTGCTGTGGGCGCACGTGCTGACCTCGCTCGTCGCCAACCTGGTGTCGGTCGCGATCGTCGTGGGGGTCGCCCTGCTCATGGGGTTCCGCACCGGGGCATCCGTGGGGGCGTGGCTCGGCGTCGCCGGAATGCTGGTGCTCTTCACCCTCGCGCTGACCTGGCTCGCGGTGGTCGCCGGCCTCTCGGCGAAGACCGTCGACGGCGCGAGCGCGTTCAGCTACCCGCTGATCTTCCTGCCGTTCATCAGCTCGGCCTTCGTGCCGACCGAGACGATGCCGGGCCCGGTGGCCTGGTTCGCCGAGAACCAGCCGGTGACCTCGATTGTCGACACCATGCGGGCGCTCTTCGCGGGCGAACCGGTGGGCGGCGACATCTGGGTCGCGCTGGCCTGGCTCGTCGGCATCCTCGTGGTCGCGTACGTGTGGTCGGTCGCGATCTACCGCCGCAAGTTCAGCTGACCCCCGTCGGACACGATCGCATGAATTCAGCGTTTGCTGTACTCTTGCGCTCATGTCCGACACGATCGCCTCCGCGAGCCACACGGCCGCGCTCGCCCGCTTCGGGCACGCCCTGTCCGACCCGACCCGCGTCGGCGTGCTGCTCGCCCTCCGCGCGGAGCCGGCCTATCCGTCGGACCTCGCCGAACGCCTGGGGGTGTCGCGGCAGGTCATGTCGAACCAGCTCGCCTGCCTCCGCGGATGCGGGCTCGTCGAGTCGGTGCCCGACGGGCGGCGCGCCTCGTACCGACTCGCCGACGGGCACCTCGCCGCCGCGCTCGACGAACTGCTGCGCGTGACCCTCGTGGTCGAGCCCGGATGCTGCGCCGGCGAAACGTGCACGTGCGCATGAGTGCCGCCCCGATCGCCGACCGGCGAACCACGCTGCACCGCCGCATCCGCTGGATCGTGGGCGCCACGATCGCCTACAACGTCATCGAGGCGATCGTGGCCATCTCGGCCGGGGCCGCGGCATCCTCTGCAGCGCTCATCGGGTTCGGCCTGGACTCCACCATCGAGGTGCTCTCGGCCGCTGCCGTCGCGTGGCAGTTCACGCGCCGCGAACCCGAGCGGTGGGAACGCCCCACCCTCCGCGTCATCGCGGTCGCCTTCTTCGCCCTCGCCGCGTACGTCGCCGTGTCGTCGTCGGTCGCCCTGTTCACGAGGGTCGAGGTCGAGCACTCGACGCTCGGCATCGTGATCACCGCGCTCAGCGTCGTCATCATGCCGTTCCTGTCGCTGCTCGAGCGACGCGCCGGCCGCGAGCTCGGCTCGGCCACCGCCGTCGCGGACTCGAAGCAGACGCTCATCTGCACCTACCTCTCGGCCGCAGTGCTCGTCGGGCTCGTCGCCAACAGCCTGCTCGGCTGGTGGTGGGCCGACGCCGTCGCCGGACTCGTGATCGTGGTGTTCGCCGTGCGGGAAGCCATCGAGGCCTGGCAGGGCGACACCTGCGCGACCTCCGTCGGCATGCTGCTCGAGGACGACGAGCAGGAGCACGAGCACGAGCACGGCCGCGACCCCGCCTGACGGGCGCGCGCCCCCGGAGTTGTCGCCGACGCGCTCCGGATCTACACTGATCGAGCGATAACAGAACGCCACGTTCGTTTATCGAACAATGGCTCGCAGCACCCACGACGAAGTGAGGCAGATCAGTGCAGTTCCACCACCACGGATACGTGTCGGGCGACCCGAGGGTCGAGCCCGCGGCCGGGGTCGGCATCGACCGCCCGACCGAACTGCCCGACGAGGTCGACGTGCTCATCGTGGGCTCGGGCCCCGCGGGCATGGTCGCCGCGGCGCAGCTCGCCCAGTTCCCTGACGTCACGACCCGGCTCGTCGAACGCCGCGGCGGCCGGCTCGAGATCGGGCAGGCCGACGGCATCCAGGCGCGCAGCGTCGAGACGTTCCAGGCCTTCGGGTTCGCCGAGCGCATCATCGCCGAGGCGTTCCGCATCACCGAGATGGCGTTCTGGAAGCCCGATCCCGAGAACCACGCGAACATCCACCGGGCCGCGGTGACGCCCGACGACCCCACGGGCATCAGCGAGTTCCCGCACCTCATCGTGAACCAGGCCCGCGTGCTCGACTACTTCGCCGAGTACGCCCGCAACTCCCCCGGCCGCATCGTGCCCGACTACGGGTGGGAGTTCGTCGGCCTCGAGATCGCCCAGCCCGGCCCCGACGGCGAACTCCCCGAGCACCCCGTCATGGTCACGCTCGAGCGCGCGACCGGCGTGGGCGTCGGCGCGGGCGACGCCTCGCACGCCGTGGCCCTCGACGGCGAGCTCACGGGCGAGCGCCGCACGGTGCGCGCCAAGTTCGTCGTCGGCGCCGACGGTGCCCGCAGCAAGGTGCGCGAGTCCATCGGCGCGCAGCACGTGGGCGCCCAGTCGTTCCACGCATGGGGCGTGATGGACACCCTCGCGGTGACCGACTTCCCCGACATCCGCACGAAGTGCTCGATCCAGTCGGAGGCGGGCAACATCCTGCTCATCCCCCGCGAGGGCGGCCAGCTGTTCCGCATGTACGTCGATCTCGGCGAGGTCGCCGAAGACGACCGCGGAGCCGTGCGCAAGACCACGCTCGACCAGGTCATCGCGAAGGCGAACGACATCCTGCACCCGTACACGCTCGACGTGCGCAACGTGCCGTGGCACTCGGTCTACGAGGTCGGGCACCGCGTCACCGACCGCTTCGACGACGTGCCCGTCGAGGAGCAGGGCTCGCGCACGCCGCGCGTGTTCATCACCGGCGATGCGTGCCACACGCACAGCGCCAAGGCCGGGCAGGGCATGAACGTGTCGATGCAGGACGGCTGGAACATCGGCTGGAAGCTCGGGCACGTGCTCGACGGCCGCGCCCCCGAGGCGCTGCTCGAGACCTACCACGCCGAGCGTCACGTCGTCGCGAAGGAGCTCATCGCCTTCGACCGCGAGTGGTCGAGGCTCATGGCCACCAAGCCCGAAGACCTCGGCGACCCGGCCGAGCTCGAGGAGTTCTACGTGCGCACCTTCGAGTTCCCGGCGGGGTTCATGACGCAGTACGAGCCCTCGATGATCGTCGGCTCGCAGGAGCACCAGGAGCTCGCGACCGGGTTCCCCGTCGGCAAGCGCTTCAAGTCGGCGCCCGTCGAGCGCGTCTGCGACGGCAACCCCGTGCACCTCGGCCACCACCATCGCGCCGACGGCCGCTGGCGCATCTACGCGTTCGCCGATCGTGCGCCGTCACGGGCGGATGCCTCGGCGCTGGCGTCCTGGGCGGCGTGGCTGGCGGAGGCATCCGACTCGCCCCTCGTCGCGCATGCGCCGGCCGACGGCGGCTTCGACGACGTGTTCGACGTGAAGGTCGTCTACCAGCAGCCGCACGGCGAGGTCGACCTCATGGAGGCGCCCGCGGTGTTCCGCCCGGCGACCGGGCCGTTCGGACTCACCGACTACGAGAAGGTGTACGCGACCGACCCGGCGCACGACATCTTCGAGGAACGCGGGCTCTCCCGCGACGGGGTCGTCGTGGTCGTGCGCCCCGACCACTACGTCGCCCAGGTGCTGCCGCTGTCGGCCACGGGCGAGCTCGCCGAGTTCTTCCGGGGGGCGCTGCGGGCGCACTGACTCGAGCCCGAGCGCGCGCGAATGCGACGAGCGTGCGCCGAATCCGGTGCGCACTCGTCGCATTCGCGCGCGCTCACGAGTTCGGGGACCCGGCGCACGGGGCGCGGGCGCGGCGTCAGGCGCCGTAGGCGCGACGGATCGCGACCGCGGCCGCGGTCAGGCGCGCGGCCATCTCGGCCTCGGGTCGGGGGAACGACACGTGGATCACGGCGATCGACGCGGGCGGCTGCCCCGGCAGGGTGAGCGGCACCGCGACCGAGCGCAGCGACGGCACGACCTCGTCGTGGCTGATCGCGTAACCCCGTTCACGGGTTTCCGTGATCTCGGCGCGCAGGGCGTCGCCCGCGGCATCCGGCCAGGCCGTCTCGGGAAGGGTAGCGAGGATCGCCTTGCCCGGTCCGCCGTGTGTGAGCGGATGCCGGTGGCCCGGGCGGTACGACACGACGGCCATGCTCTGGCGCGGGGCGGCGCTCACGAGCGTGGCGGCCTCGTCGGCGTCGACCTGCACGGCGAGCAGGCAGGTCATGCCGAACTCGTTCGCGACATCCGTCAGCTCGGGGAGCGCGAGCTGCTGCAGGTCGCGGGCGACGCCCGAGGCGAGGGCGGCGAGCCCGGTGCCGAGCGCGATGCGTCCGGCGGAGTCGCGCGCGACGAGCCCGTGGTCCTCGAGCGTGCGCAGCAGGCGGTACGCGACGGAGCGGTGCACCCCGAGCTCGGCGGCGAGCTCGTCGATCGAGAGGTTGCGCTCGGCCGACGCCAGGATCTCGAGCAGGCGGATGCCGCGGCTCAGCGTCTGGGATCCGGTCTGGGTCCTCGGGGTGTCGGCCGTCATGCGTCCGATACTAGAACGCGGCGATCGATGAGCGGATGCCTCGGCCGAAGCGGGCCCTCGCGCCAGAGTTCCGCCCGGTGAAAGAACCCCGATTCCTTCGTGTCGTCGGGGGTGAAAGTCCTTCCCTGCGAGCGGCGGGCCACCTACGCTGAGGGGGTCGCCCACCGACATCCGATGATCCAGAACTTCCACGAAGTGAAACGTAACTTTCGCTCTCAGGAAGAACTCGTGTTCTAAGGTGGTGCGAGCAGCACCGTCGCAGCACGACGCGTTCCCCGCGCGGCCCGACGGAATTCCAAACCCGAGCCGCCCCCGCGGAACGCGTCGTCGTGAAGGAGCACCGCATGTCCCGTATCGGGATCGTGACCGAGCAGGCCCCCGAGTCCCGGGTGGCCGCGACCCCGGCGACGGTGAAGCAGCTGACCGCCCTCGGTTACGAGGTCGTCGTCGAGAGCGGGGCGGGCGCGCGTTCCTCCTTCCCCGACACGGCGTACGTCGAGGCGGGTGCGGCCATCGTGTCCGGCGCCGAGGCGGTCGCGAGCGAGGTCGTGCTCAAGGTCAACGCGCCGACCCCGGCCGAGATCGTCGCCCTGACGCCGGGCGCGACGTTCATCGGCCTGCTCGCCCCCGCCTTCAACCCCGACCTGCTGCAGGCGCTCGCCGAGCGCGGCGTCACTGCGCTCGCGATGGACGCCGTGCCGCGCATCTCGCGCGCCCAGTCGATGGACGTGCTGAGCTCGATGGCGAACATCGCCGGATACCGGGCGGTCGTCGAGGCCGCGCACGAGTTCGGCCGGTTCTTCACGGGTCAGGTGACGGCGGCCGGCAAGGTGCCGCCCGCGAAGGTGCTCGTCGCCGGCGCCGGCGTCGCCGGACTCGCCGCCATCGGTGCGGCGTCGAGCCTCGGCGCGATCGTGCGGGCGACCGACCCGCGGCCCGAGGTCGCCGACCAGGTCAAGTCGATCGGCGGCGAATACCTCAAGGTCGAGGTCGCCGAGCAGATGCAGTCGACCGACGGCTATGCGAAGGCGACGAGCGAGGACTACGACCGGCGCGCCGCCGAGATCTACTCGGAGCAGGCCGCCGACGTCGACATCATCATCACCACCGCGCTCATCCCCGGACGACCCGCGCCCAAGCTCATCACGGAGGCGGATGTCGCGAGCATGCGCTCGGGCAGCGTCATCGTCGACATGGCCGCGGGCCAGGGCGGCAACGTCGCCGGGTCCGTCGCCGGCGAACGCGTCGTGACGCCGAACGGCGTGGTGATCCTGGGCTACACCGATCTGGCGTCGCGCCTGCCGACGCAGGCATCGCAGCTCTACGGCACGAACGTCGTGAACCTCCTGAAGCTGCTCACACCCGCGAAGGACGGCGAGCTCGTGCTCGACTTCGACGACGTCGTGCAGCGCTCGGTCACGGTGGCCCAGCCCGGCGCCGTCACGTGGCCGCCCCCGCCGGTGCAGGTCTCGGCCGCGCCGGCGGCATCCGCCCCCGCACCGGCCGCGGCCCCCGTGAAGCCGGCGAAGCAGCCCATGACACCGGTCAAGAAGGTGTTGCTCGTCGCGGTGGGCATCGCCGCGCTCTTCGCGGTCAACGCGATCGCCCCGGCCCCGCTGCCCCAGCACTTCACCGTGCTCGTGCTCTCGGTCGTCGTCGGGTTCTACGTGATCGGCAAGGTCGCGCACGCCCTGCACACGCCGCTCATGAGCGTCACCAATGCCATCTCGGGCATCATCGTCGTCGGCGCGATGCTCCAGATCACGAGCGACGTGCTCGTGGTGCAGGTGCTGGCGGCCGTCGCCGTGCTGCTGGCCAGCATCAACATCTTCGGCGGATTCGCCGTGACCCGACGCATGCTCGCGATGTTCTCGCGAGGCCCGGCCGCCGCCGGTCCACGAGCCCCCGGACAGGCCGCCCAGGCCGACCGGCCCGGCCACTGACCGCGACGCGCTGAACCCGAGGAGACCCGATCGTGCCCGAAACCTCTGCCCTCCTGACGCCCGCGTCGATCGCCGGAGCCGCCTACATCGTCGCCGCGCTGCTGTTCATCCTCAGCCTCGCGGGCCTCAGCAGGCATGAAACCGCCAAGGCCGGTGTCGGATACGGCATCGCCGGCATGGCCATCGCGCTCGTCGCGACCATCGGCGTCGTCGTGTCCGACGCCTGGGGCACGCCGCAGGCGACCCTCGGACTGAGCCTGCTCGCCGCGGCCGTCGTCATCGGCGGCGCCATCGGGCTCTGGCGCGCCCGCGTCGTCGAGATGACCGGCATGCCCGAGCTCATCGCGCTGCTGCACAGCTTCGTCGGGCTCGCCGCGGTGCTGGTCGGCTGGAACGGCGCCCTCGAGGAGACCGGCATGACCGGAGCGCTCCTCGACATCCACCACGCCGAGGTGTTCATCGGCGTCTTCATCGGCGCCGTCACCTTCACCGGGTCGATCGTCGCGTTCCTCAAGCTCTCGGCCCGCATGAAGTCGGCCCCGCTCATGCTGCCCGGCAAGAACGCCCTGAACCTCGGCGCGCTCGTCGCGTTCGTCGTGCTCACGGTCTGGTACGTCATCACGCCCGAGCTCTGGCTCCTCGTCGTCGTCACCGCCCTCGCGCTCGCGCTCGGCTGGCACCTCGTCGCGTCGATCGGCGGCGGCGACATGCCCGTCGTGATCTCGATGCTCAACAGCTACTCGGGGTGGGCCGCCGCCGCGGCCGGCTTCCTGCTGAACAACGACCTGCTCATCGTGACCGGCGCGCTCGTCGGCTCGTCGGGTGCGTACCTGTCGTACATCATGTGCAAGGCCATGAACCGGTCGTTCATCTCGGTCATCGCGGGCGGCTTCGGCATCGCCGCCCCGGCCGCATCGTCCGCCGAGGAGGAGCAGGGGGAGATCCACGAGATCACGGCGACGGATGCCGCGGCGCTGCTGCGCGACGCCACGAGCGTGATCATCACGCCCGGCTACGGCATGGCGGTCGCGCAGGCGCAGCATCCGGTCGCCGACCTCACCGCGAAGCTCCGCGAACGCGGCGTCGACGTGCGGTTCGGCATCCACCCGGTCGCCGGGCGGCTGCCCGGGCACATGAACGTGCTGCTCGCCGAGGCGAAGGTGCCCTACGACGTCGTCGAGGAGATGGACGAGATCAACGACGACTTCGCCGACACCACGGTGGTCCTCGTGATCGGGGCGAACGACACCGTGAATCCCGCCGCGGCGGAGGATCCGGGCAGCCCCATCGCGGGCATGCCGGTGCTGCGCGTGTGGGAGGCGTCGAACGTCATCGTGTTCAAGCGGTCGATGGCCGCCGGCTACGCGGGCGTCGCGAACCCGCTCTTCACCCGCGACAACACGCAGATGCTGTTCGGCGATGCGAAGGACCGCGTCGAGGACATCCTGCGCGCGCTCTGAGTTCGTCGGTCGAGGAGGCGCGCCGGCGCTGCGCTCGTCGGTCGAGGCGCGCCGGCGCTGGGGCTCGTCGGTCGAGGAGGCGCGCCGGCGCCGTCTCGAGACCTACCGGCGCTGGCGTCGAGACGCTGCGCTCCTCGACCGGCGCTGGTCTCGAGACGCTGCGCTCCTCGACCGGCGGGCTCCTCGGCCGGCGGCCCTGCGTGCTCACAGGATCGGCGCGTGCCGACGCGTAGGATGGATCGGTATCCCCCTCCGATGTGAAAGAGGTCGCCGTGGCCACCGCCCGCGATTCCGCCCCGGAGCGCCCCCAGTACTGGGTCGTTCCGGTCGTGCGCGGACTCCTCGCGCTCATCCCGGCCGTGGTCATCACGTTCTCGCAGGATCATTCCGCGACGCTCGGCCTCGTGACGTTCGGCGCCTGGGCGATCGTGTCCGGGCTCGTCGTCGGGGCGCTGTCGCTGCGGTTCGTCGACGACCGGGTCATCCGCTCGCTCTTCGCGGTGAACGCGGTCGTCACGGTCGTGGCCGGTCTGCTCGCGCTGACCGTTCCCGGCGGGCTGGCGTTCCTGCTCTTCCTGGTGAGCGTGTGGGCGGCCGTCACCGGTTTCGTCGAGCTCTACGCCGGGTTCCGCGGCCGCGGCCGCACGTCGGTGGCGCGCGACTGGATCGCGGCGGGCGCGTTCACCGCGATCCTCGCCATCGTGTTCCTGCTGCTGCCGCCCGACGCGGTCACGACGGTCGGGTTCCTCGGCGCGTATCTCGTGATCCTCGGCGTGTATCTCGTCATCGGGGGCCTCTCGTCGAAGTGGGCTGCGGCGGCTGACGCCAAGGCAGCAGAATCGGAGCAGCACCTGTGACCAAGCCGACCGGCGACTACGAGCCCAGCCGCCGAGAACTGCTGCGCCCGGCCGAGTACGTCGGCGGCGCCGCGATCGCCGCGCTCTTCGTGGGCGGCGTTGCGCTGTTCGCGACGCGCGACCTCATGCTCGCGGCCATCGGCACGGGCGGCGTGTTCATCATCGTGCTCATGGTGCTCGCGCTGATCGCCATGACCTTCAAGCCCGACGCGGCCGAGACCGCCGAGCTCGAGGGTGCTGCGGATGCCGCAGCGAAGGCGGATGCCACGGGCGAGCACCCGGTCGCGGGCGAGACACCCGACGCCTCCGGTCCTGATTCGGCGGGAACCGACCGTCCCGATGCCCCGACACGGCACTGATCACGCGGCACTGATCGTCTGACCATCGCGGGCGACGAGCGGTGCGTCTCAGCTCCGGTGTCCGGTCCGTGCAACCGTGCAACCGGGACTCCGGTACTCCGGTACTTCGCTACGACCTCTTCGAGCGAAGGCCGCCGGCCTCAGGGGGCCTCGGCTCGCTCGCGCACCAGTCGTCCGAGTTCGACGGCGTCGCGATCGAGCAGCACGAGTTCCGCACCCTCGAACCCGACGAGCCGGGTGCCGGATACCCATCCCGGCACATCTGCGCCTTCGCACCCGATCGACGTCGACAGGCCTCCGGTCGTGAGCATCCTGCCGTCGGACTCCAACGTCCAACGTGCCGCCTGCCCGTTGCACCCGTCGGATCCACGCCAAGCTCGGCCGGCCATGAATTCGACATGCGGATCCGTCGAGACGGAGATGCCGGCCGGGATCCAGCGCCCGGCAAGGTCTGCCGAGGTGGCAGGTCTGAGCCCCGCGGGAAGCGGTGGCACGTCGGCGAAACTCGCCCGCACGCGCTCGTCGATCACGGGCGTTTCTGCAAACGAGGGGTCCGCCGTGTCGATCGGTTGGGGCGCGCCGTCGATTGCGAGTGAGGCGACGACCCGGCCCTCGGGGTCGAGGAGTTGCCATCCGTCACCGGCTGCTCGATACGATGCGGCTGCGTCGAGCCATGGGACCACCGGCGAGTCCATCGAGCACGATCCGCTCCAGCCGAAGATCTGGGCGAGGAACGCCCGGTCGGCGGCGGTCCATGCGCCATGCAGAATGCCGCATTCACGCCAGAGTACGAGTTCGCCTGCTCCCAGACGGAGCCACGTCTCGGAACCCTCCCCCACGGCACCGGAGACCCGCCAGAGGCCCACGAGCGCGACAGGGTCTCCGGCGGGTTCGCCGGAAGGTTCGCCCGCGGCGACCGTCGGCGCCGAGCTCGGCGACGGGGCTGAAGCGCGCGCGTCCGGCGCCGCGCAAGCGGTGAGAAGCGACACCGCGGCGAATGCAGCGGCCACGAAGACCACGGCGCGGGCCACGGCGCTCATGACTCAGCCGAGGCGGTCGACGAGGTCGGAGGCGATGCCGGTGTAGGTGCCGGGCGTGAGGGCGAGCAGGCGCTGCTTGGCGTCGTCGCCGATCTCGAGGCCGCTCACGAACTCGGCCAGATCGGAGGCGCCGATGCGGCGGCCGCGCGTGAGCTCCTTGAGCAGCGCGTACGGGTCGGCGATGCTCGAACGCCCGGCGGCCACCTCGGCGCGGATCACCGTCTGGATCGCCTCGCCGAGCACCTCCCAGTTGCCGTCGAGGTCGGCCGCGAGCACGTCGAGGTCGAGGTCGATCTCGCCGAGGCCGCGCTGGATGTTGTCGAGCGCGAGCATCGAGTGCCCGAAGCCGACGCCGATGTTGCGCTGCGCGCTGGAGTCGGTGAGGTCGCGCTGGAGGCGCGAGGTCACGAGGGTCGCGGCGAGCGAGTCGAGCAGGGCGCTCGAGAGCTCGAGGTTCGCCTCGGCGTTCTCGAAGCGGATCGGGTTGACCTTGTGCGGCATCGTCGACGACCCGGTCGCGCCGGCCACCGGGATCTGACGGAAGATGCCGAGCGAGATGTACGTCCAGATGTCGGTCGCGAGGTTGTGCAGCACCCGGTTCGCGTGCGAGACCCTGCTGTAGAGCTCGGCCTGCCAGTCGTGCGACTCGATCTGCGTGGTGAGGGGGTTCCAGGTGAGGCCGAGCGACTCGACGAACTCGCGCGACACGTCGGGCCACGAGACATCCGGAGCCGCGACCACGTGGGCCGAGAAGGTGCCGGTCGCGCCCGAGAACTTGCCGAGGTACTCGGTCGCCTCGATCTGCTTCGCGATGCGCTCGAGGCGGTGCACGAAGACCGCGAGCTCCTTGCCCATGGTCGAGGGGGTCGCGGGCTGGCCGTGCGTGCGCGAGAGCATCGCCGCGTCGCGGTGCTCGCGGGCGAGCCCGACGATCGTGTCGATGACGGCGCGGTACTTGGGCAGCCAGACCTGCTGCACGGCGTCGCGCACGGTGATCGCGTACGAGAGGTTGTTGATGTCTTCACTGGTGCACGCGAAGTGGGTGAGCTCGGCGAGGTGGTCGAGGCCGAGGTCGGTGAGACGACGGCGCACGTAGTACTCGATCGCCTTGACGTCGTGCCGGGTGGTGGCCTCGAGCGAGGCGAGCTCGTCGATGTCGGGCTGGCCGAACTCGGTGACGACGCGGCGCAGGGCCGCCTGCTGGCCGGCCGAGAGCGGCGAGGTGCCGAAGAATCCGCGGTCGGTCTGCGCGATGAGCCACTCGACCTCGACGTGCACGCGGGCCCGGTTGAGGCCGGCTTCTGAGAGGTGCTCGCCGAGGGTGCCGACGGCCGAGCGGTACCGTCCGTCGAGCGGGCTGAGCGGCTGGGGAGGCAGCGTGGTCATCGTGTTCCTTGTCTGAGAGCGGGAGCGAGTTGGCGGAAGAGCGCCCGAGTCGCCTGCTCTATCATCCCAAGAACTCGGTCGAAGGCCGCCGCATCGGAATAGTACGGGTCCGGAACGTCCTGCAGCGGCGCCAGTTCGGCATCGAACTCGAGGAGGAGCCGCACGTTCTGCTGCTCCGACGGGGACGGCGCCCAGTTGCGCAGGATTCGGGCCTGACCGCGGTCGAACGCGACCACCAGGTCGAGCGCGGCGAAGTCCCCCGGATCGAACTGCCGTGCGCGGTGCCGCGACGCGTCGTAGCCGGCACGTTCGAGGGCCGCGAGCGTGCGCCGGTCGGCCTGCTCTCCCACGTGCCAGTCGCCGGTCGCCGCGGACTCGATGGCGAGTCGATCGGCGAGGCCGGCGCGGTCGGCGAGCGAGCGCAGCACCGCCTCGGCCATCGGCGAGCGGCAGATGTTGCCGGTGCACACGAAGGAAACACGGAAGGGCTGCGCCGAATCCCCAGCGGCATCCGCACGCGTCATGCCCTCCATTGTGGTCGAGAACCCGCCGTCGCACAGGAGGCAATTCGCGGCATCCGCGTCTGCTCGCCACGATCGCGGCCGTCGACGAGCCGCAGGGCACGCGCAGGCGGGGCGGCGCCTAGGCTGGCGGGAAGCGAGCGGCGGTCGACGAGAGGGGCGAGACGGTGGCGGATGCCCCTGAGCCCGACCTCCACGTCGACGCCGACCTCGCGGCCCGGCTCGTCGCGAGCCAGCATCCCGATCTCGTCGGCCCCGTGCGCCTCGCGGGCCACGGATGGGACAACGTCATGTTCCGGCTGGGGCCGGAGCTGGCGGTGCGGATGCCGCGGCGCGAGATCGCCGTCCCGTTGCTGCTCGGCGAGCAACGGTGGCTTCCCGAACTCGCGCCCCGACTGCCGACCGCGATCCCCGTTCCGGTGCGCGTCGGCCGGCCGGCTCCCGAGCTCGGCTACGACGTGCCGTGGAGCATCGTGCCGTGGCTGCCGGGGGCCTCGGCGCTGGCCCCCTCCTCGGAGGAGCGGGGCACGGATGCCGCGGCCGAGGCGCTCGCGGCGTTCGTCATCGCCCTCGGCGTGCCCGCGCCGCGCGATGCGCCCGAGAACCCGTACCGGGGCGTTCCGCTCGCCGCGCGCGACGCCGACGTCCGGGCACGCCTCGCGCGCGGCAGGGCGGCGGACCCCGAGGTGCTCGGGCGGGTGTGGGAGCGCGCGCTCGCGGCATCCGTCTGGGCCGGTCCCCCGGTCTGGGTGCACGGCGACCTGCATCCGGGCAACTTGCTCGTGCGCTCCGACGGGGGCCTGGCCGGGGTCGTCGACTTCGGCGATCTCACGTCGGGCGACCCCGCGACCGATCTCGCGACCGCCTGGCTCACGTTCGGTCCGCGCGGACGGGCGGCGTTCATCGCGCAGGTCGGCGCCCTCGCCGCGGTCGACGACGCGACCTGGGAGCGCGCCCGCGGCTGGGCGGTCGTGATGGGGACCGCGCTCGTCGATGCGCTCGACGCCGAGAGCCCGTACGGGAGGCTCGGGGCGCGGATCCTGGCGGGAGTGGCGGCCGAGGGCTGAGCGGGCGCGGGTCGTCCTCCACAGGCGCCCGATCGCGGAGGGCATCATGCGGGGCGGCGTCCGGGCGCGGTCGGGCGACCCGGCGTCGCGAGACTGGCACGCATGTCTCGAAACCCCGCCTACGACGAGCTCATCTGGGCCATGGCCACCGGCGTCGCCGTCACGTCCGACCAGGTCGACCTCGCGCGGCAGGGCGCCGCCGACCTGAGCGCATTGGCCGACGACGTGAGCGCGGGCGCGTTCGCGTACCTGCCCTGCGAGCCCGAGCAGTGGCGATCCGAGGCCGGCGACGCGTACGGAGTGATGCTCGGGGAGGCCCGCAGTTCCCTCTGCTCCGCGGCGGCGGTGCTCGCCGATGCCGCGCAGGCCCTCTCGTCCGACGCCTGGCGACTCGAGGGGCGCCTTGTCGAGCAGAACGCGATCCTCGCGGCGGGGCCAGGGGCGTGAGCGACGACCTCATCATCTCCGGCGGCGGTACGACCTCGGTCGCGGTCGACTCGCTCTTCGTCGACGCGGGCCGGCTCGGGGCGGCGGCGACGAGCGTGCAGGGGTGGATCGACCGGTTCGAGGCGATCCGCTCCAGACTCGGTGACGCCGTCACCTCCGGATCCTGTGGCGCCGTGCCCCTCGGGTCGTTCGGCGCCGTCCCGACCGGGTCGTTCGGCGCAGCGCCGGGCGTTGCCTCGGTCGGCCCCGCAGCGGGGACCGCGCTCGGCGAAGCGCACGATCTCCTCGAATCGATGCGGACGCGCCTCCTCGAAGCCGCCGAGCGCTACGGCGCAACCGAGCGATGCGTCGGCGCCCTCTGGGACATCGGCGGCCGCATCGGCGCCGTCGCACTGGGCCTGCTGACCACGGGAGTCGTGATCCGCACGGTCGGCGGCGCGGTCGTGGCCGCCCCGCACGTCGCCGTCGCGGTCGGCATCACCCGACTTCTCGGGCTGGAGCCGCGCCCGGGCGACCTGCCGCTCGTGCAGTGGCTGACCGAGCATCGCGACCTGCTGAGCGACCCGTCCTTCGTGCGGCTCGTGCGCACCGTGGCGGACCACGCCGACGACTACGCCCTCGCCACCGCCTTCGGCACGGCGGCGATCGGCATCGCGTCCGCCATCGACGCGTCCGAGAGCGCATCTGGGCTGCTCGGGCTGGCCGGACTCGCGTCCGCGGCCGTCGGCGGCCGACTCCTCACCGATGGGCCGGTCAAGGTCGAGCGCGTGGCTCCCGAACGCAACCCCACCGATGCGGCGCCGCCGAACGGTCGTTTCCCGGTGCCCGCCCCGACCGGCCTCGGCGACCTCGCGCAGCGGGTGCCGCCGAGCGACGGCCGCGCGCAGATCACGATCGAGCGCTACGACGTCGACGGTGAGAACCGGTGGATCGCGTATGTCGGCGGCACGGTCGACTTCACCCTCGAGGCGGGTTCGGAGTCCTCCGACATGACCTCCAACCTCCACAGCGTCGCGCAGTCTTCACCGCTCGACGACCTCCGCGTCTTCGGCGCCGATTCGGGGGCCGCCGACCGTGCGGTGCGCGCCGCGCTCGCCGCGGCCGGCGCCGATCCGGCCGATCCGGTGCTCGCGATCGGGCATTCGGGCGGCGGCGTGGTCGTCGCCGGTCTCGCCTCCGACCCGGAGCTCAACGTCGTCGCCGGGGTCAGTCTCGGCGGGCCGGTCGCGTCCGCGCCGATTCAGCCGGGGGTCCCGTTCCTCTCGGTCGAGCACGTCGAAGACCTCGTCCCGGCGACCGGCGGATCCGGGGGCGCCGGGGGCCGCGCGCTCGACATGCTCGTCGTCTCGCGCGAGGTGCTCGACGCCGGCCACGGGAGCGCTGAAGCGCTCCCGGCGCACCGTCTCACGCGATACCGCGAGACCGCCGAACGCTTCGACGCGTCCGAAGCCGAACAGCTCGTCGCGTTCCGGGCGACCGTGGCGGACTTCACCGGCGGCGCGACCGGGGAGCGCACCCGTTGGCGGGCGTCGCGCGAGTGAGAGGTGCGGCGTGGAGCGCGGCCTGGTGGTGGGTGCGGGCCGAGCGGCGCGCGCGTCAGTCGCGGCTGGGTCGCACCACGAGGCCGATGAGCCAGCTGAACAGGCCGAGCACGAGCGCTCCGAGCACGCCCCACCAGAAGCTCTCGACCTGGAGGCCGAAGCCCATGAGGTCGCTGATCCAGTCGACGAGCAGCAGCAGCAGGCCGTTGACGATGAACGAGATGAGTCCGAGCGTCAGCACGTAGATCGGGAAGGCGACGACGCGGATGAACGTGCCGATGATCGCGTTCACGAGCCCGAAGATGGCGGCGACGAGCAGGTACGTGAGCACCTGGCCGACCGCGGTGTCGTCGTAGGGCACGACCGAGACACCGCTCACCAGCAGCGTGGTGAGCCAGAGGGCGAAGGCGACGACGATGACCTTGACGATGAAGCGCATGGCACCACTCTTCCACCGATTCCGTCGCGTGGGCGAGAAGGTACGGTGGAAAACATGACCGCATCCGAGTCGACGACGCCCGGAATCCGGCTGCGCCCCGAGATCGCAGCCCTTCCCCCGTACCGGCAGGGCCGTCCGGCGCCCGCCGACGGCTTCAAGCTCTCCAGCAACGAGAACCCGTTCGATCCGCTCGCCGGCGTCGTCGAGGCCGTGGCCGCCTCCGCCGCGCAGATCAACCGGTACCCCGACGCGACCGCGCTCGCCCTGCGCGAGCGACTCGCGACTCGGTTCGGCGTCACCGCCGACGAGGTCATCGTGGGCGCCGGGTCCGTCGCGCTGATCGCCCAGTTCGTGCTCGCCGCCGCGAGCCCCGGCGACGAGGTCGTCTACTCGTGGCGCTCCTTCGAGGCGTACCCGGGCCTGGTGACGGTCGCCGGCGCGAAGAGCGTGCAGGTGCCGAATCGCGCCGACCATGGCCACGACCTCGACGCCATCGCGGCCGCGATCACCGACCGCACCCGCGTCGTCATCGTCTGCTCCCCCAACAACCCGACCGGCGTGCTCGTGACGGCGGCCGAGTTCGAGGCGTTCATGGCGAAGGTCCCGGCCGACCGGCTCGTGCTGCTCGACGAGGCGTACCGCGAGTTCGTCACCGTCGAGGCATCCGTCGACGGGGCCGACCTCATCGGGCGCTACCCCAACCTCGTGCTGCTGCGCACCTTCTCGAAGGCCTACGGGCTCGCGGGCCTCCGCGTCGGCTACGCGGTCGGACCCGTCGCGATCCTCGACGCCGCACGCGCCACGGCGATCCCGCTGGGCGTGACCGCGGCATCCTCTGCCGGTGCGCTCGCCTCGCTCGAGCCCGCCGCCGAGGCCGAGCTCCTCGAACGCGTCGCCGCCCTCGCCGAGCGGCGCGACCGTCTGCGGTCGGGGCTGATCGCGCAGGGCTGGCAGGTGCCCGAGGCGCAGGGCAACTTCGTCTGGCTCCCGACCGGCGAGCAGACCGCGGAGGTGGCCGAGCGGCTCTTCGAGGCATCCGTCGTCGCCCGCGCCTTCCCGCCCGAGGGCATCCGCGTGTCGATCGGCGAAGAGGCGTCTGTCGATATCCTCCTCGGGATTCTCGGCGAGCTTGTGCCGACTTCACAAGAAGGGCGCCTGAACTAGCGGGTAGCGTGGAACGGTGGTCGCTCAGGAACGTGAATTCACCGCGCCGACGGTGCAACTGCTGACACCTCAGGGCGAGCTCCGGCCGAGCCCAGAGGCCGAGGCCTACCTCCCGCTGATCGAGGCGCTCGGCGACGACGCGCTCGAGCAGTTCTATCGCGACATGACGGTGTCCCGCCGCATCGATGTCACCGGCGCGAACCTGCAGCGGCAGGGCCAGCTCGCACTCTGGGTGCCGAGCCTCGGCCAGGAGGCCGCCCAGGTCGGCTCCGCCCGTGCCGCGCGCCCCCAAGACCACATCTTCCCGTCGTACCGCGAGCACATCGCGGGCATGATCCGCGGGCTCGACCCCGTGCGCATCTTCGCCCTCCTGCGCGGCGCCACGCTTGGCGGCTGGAACCCCGACGAGGTCGGCAACTTCCACCTCTACACGCTCGTGCTCGCGTCGCAGACGCTCCACTCCACGGGCTACGCCATGGGCATCCGATTCGATGGCGCCTGCGGCACCGGAGATCCCGAGACGGATGCCGCGGTGCTGGTCTACTACGGCGACGGGGCCACCTCCCAGGGCGACGCGAGCGAGGCGCTCGTGTTCGCGTCGAGCTACCAGACGCCGCAGGTCTTCTTCGTGCAGAACAACCAGTGGGCGATCTCGGTTCCCGTCTCGCGCCAGTCCCGCAGCCCGCTCGGGCTCCGCGGCGGCGGATTCGGCATGCCGAGCCTCCGCATCGACGGCAACGACGTGCTCGTCAGCTACGCCGCGAGCCGCGTCGCCCTCGAGGAGGCGCGTGCGGGCGAGGGGCCGACGTTCATCGAGGCGCTCACCTACCGCATGGGCGCGCACACCACGGCCGACGACCCCACCAAGTACCGCACCGACGACGAGGTCGGCTACTGGGCCGAGCGCGACCCCATCTCGCGCTACCGCACGTGGCTCGAGTCCCGCGGCGCATCGGCGGAGTTCTTCGCCTCGGCCGACGAGGAGGCGGCGGATGTCGCGAGCGACGTCCGCAAGCGGGCGCTCGAGCTGACGGCCCCGACGCGCGAGAAGATCTTCGAGCACGTGTACAGCGAGGCGCATCCGCTGATGGTCGAGCAGGCGGCCTGGCTCGACGCGTACGAGAACGGATTCGAGGGGGGCGCCGCATGAGCACCGACACCGAGGAGCAGCTCCGGGCCGGGGCGATCGAGCCCGACGCCGCGAACGTCGGGGAAGCCGGGCCCGACGCCGCGGGCCCCGCCGGCGTCGCCGCTGCCGCGGACGCGCCCGACGCGCCCGCCGTCAAGGGCGTGCAGACGCTGTCGATGGCCAAGGCCATCACCGCGGGCCTCCGCGAGGCCCTCCGCGGCGACGACAGGGTCCTGCTCATGGGCGAGGACATCGGCCCGCTCGGCGGCGTGTTCCGCGTGACCGAGGGGCTCCAGGCCGAGTTCGGGGAGCACCGCGTGCTCGATTCGCCCCTGGCCGAGTCGGGCATCGTCGGCACCGCGATCGGCCTCGCGATGCGCGGGTACCGCCCGGTGCTCGAGATCCAGTTCGACGGGTTCATCTTCCCCGCGTTCGACCAGATCACGACGCAGCTCTCGCGCATGACGCTGCGCCACGAGGGCCGCATCTCGATGCCGATCGTGATCCGGGTGCCCTACGGCGGGCACATCGGCTCCATCGAGCACCACCAGGAGAGCCCCGAGGCGTACTTCGCGCACACGCCGGGGTTGCGCGTGGTGAGCCCGTCGAGCCCGCACGACGCCTACTGGATGATCCAGGAGGCCATCGCCTCGAACGACCCCGTGATCTTCTTCGAGCCGAAGAGCCGCTACTGGCCGAAGGGCCCGGTCGACCTCGACCACTCGGGCGTGCCGCTGCACTCCAGCCGCGTCATCCGCTCGGGCACCGATGTCACGGTGGTCGGCCACGGCGCGATGATCTCGACGCTGCTGCAGGCGGCCGACATCGCCGCGGGCGAGGGCACGAGCCTCGAGGTCGTCGATCTCCGCTCCCTCTCCCCCATCGACTACGGACCGCTGCTCGAGTCGGTGCACCGCACGGGCCGGCTCGTCGTCGCCCAAGAGGCGTACGGATCGGTCAGCGTGGGCTCCGAGATCGCGGCCACGGTCGCCGAGCGGGCGTTCTACGCGCTCGAGGCGCCCGTGCTGCGGGTCTCGAGCTTCGACACGCCGTTCCCGCCCGCCGCGCTCGAGACCGAGTACCTGCCGAGCCCCGACCGGGTGCTCGAAGCCGTCGACCGGGCGCTCGCGTACTGACGCGACGACACGATCCGATATGACGACAACGGCATAGATCGACTGCGAGGGTAAACGAATGACTGAGATCCGGTTCCCACTGCCCGACGTCGGCGAAGGGCTCACCGAGGCCGAGATCGTGCAGTGGCGCGTCGCCCCCGGCGACGCGATCGCGCTCGACCAGGTCTTCGTCGAGATCGAGACGGCGAAGTCGCTCGTCGAACTGCCGAGCGCGTTCGAGGGCGTCGTCACCGAGCTGCTCGTGACCGAGGGGGCGACGGTCGACGTCGGAACCCCGATCCTCGTCGTGCAGACGGCCGATGCCGCTCCCGGCCCTTCCGCCGCCGCAGCGCCTGCGGCAGCGGCACCGGCTCCCGGGGTCGCCGAGTCGGCGCCCGCGCCGGCCGTCTCGGCGCCGGCCGCTCCCCCGGCGACCGTCGCCTCGCACGCCCCCGCACCCTCCGAGGGCGGCGGCGCCGTGCTCGTCGGCCACGGGTCGTCCGGGCCCTCCGGCACCCGTCGCCGGCAGCGGCATCCGGCCCCCGATGTCGCGCACGAGCACCTCGCCGAGCGCTCGGCGCCGCGCCCGCCCGCAGCCGCCGCCGATCGTCCGGCCGCGGCATCCGCACCGGCACGCGCCGAGGCGACCTTCCCGGTGATCGCCAAGCCGCCCATCCGCAAGCTCGCGAAGGACCTCGGCGTCGAGCTCTCTCGCGTGGCGCCCACGGGCCCCATGGGCGACATCACCCGCGACGACGTGATCCGCGAGGCGAGCCAGGCGAGCGTGTTCCGCAACATCCAGACGCCGGAGCAGCCCACCGATCGCGAGGACCGCATCCCCGTGAAGGGCGTGCGCAAGGCGATCGCGTCGGCCATGGTGCAGAGCGCGTTCCAGGCGCCGCACGTGAGCGTGTTCGTCGACGTCGACGCCACGCGCACCATGGAGTACGTCAGGCGCCTCAAGGCCTCGACCGACTTCGCCGGGGTTCGCGTCTCCCCCCTGCTGATCATGGCCAAGGCGATGATCTGGGCCGTGCGCCGCAACCCGTCGGTGAACGCGCAGTGGACCGACTCCGAGATCATCGTCAAGCACTACGTGAACCTCGGCGTGGCCGCCGCCACCCCGCGCGGGCTCATCGTGCCGAATGTGAAAGAGGCGCAGGCCATGACCATGGTCGAGCTCGCCACCGCACTCGAGCAGCTCACTCTCACCGCACGCGAGGGCAAGACGCAGCCCGCCGAGATGGCGAACGGCACCATCACGGTGACGAACATCGGCGTCTTCGGCATGGACACCGGAACGCCGATCCTCAACCCCGGCGAGGTCGCGATCGTCGCGCTCGGCACGATCAAGCAGAAGCCGTGGGTCGTCGACGGCGAGGTGCGGCCCCGTTACGTCACGACGATCGGGGCCTCGTTCGACCACCGGGTGGTCGACGGCGACGTCGCGAGCCGATTCCTCGCCGATGTCGCGTCGATCATCGAGGAGCCGGCGCTCCTGCTCGAATAGGCGGCGCCGCGTTCGGCGCGCCGGGTTCCGCTCCCGCCGGAGCGGATGCCCGCTGCGGGGTCAGCCGCGGTTCAGAACCGGATCTCGTAGGTGATCGACTCCGCGGTGCGCGATCGCTCGGCCATGCCGACCCGCTCGAGCACGCGACGGGCGGGCAGGTTCGCGATCTCGGCCTCGGCCATCGCGACGCGCCCGCCGTTGGCGCGCACGAGGGCGAGCGCCTCGGTGACGATGAGCTCGGCGTACCCGCGCCCTCGGGCCGCGGGGACGAGGCCGAACGCGAACTCGATGGACCCGTCGTCGCTCAGCGGGCCGAAGAGGTTGACGCCGCCGATGGCCGAGCCTTCGTCGCCGAGGCGGACGAGATAGGGGCCGAACGGCGCCGGATCGCCGGAGACGCGCACCGCGCGCACGAACTCGCGCAGCAGCTCGGGCTCGTCGGTGAACGAGTAGCCGCCCGCCCAGCCGTCGTGAGGATCGACCTCGCCGGACAACAGGCGCTCGGCGTCTTCGACGGTGAACGGATGCAACGCGAGGGGGGGTGTCGTCGTATCCACGTGCTTCATGGTGGCATGGCCGACCGACATGCGCGAGCGATTCGTCGCGACTGTTCACGGGGTCGTAACGCATCGGTCCGATGGGCCTACTGATGGTTTTGACAATCATTATCAATAAGCGTAGGTTCGACGCATGCCCAGCCCGCAGCACCACTCCCTCCCCCGCGCCTCGCGCACCCTCGGCACGTTCACGGCGCTCGGCGCCGGCGTGCTCCTCCTGAGCGCCTGCGCCGGCCCCGCGGCATCCGGAACCTCCGACGCCGACGGCGGCCCCCGCATCGTGGCGACCACCACGCAGGTGGGGGACTTCGTGCACGAGCTGGTCGGCGACACGGCCGAGGTCACCCAACTGCTCTCCCCCGGCCAGAGCGCGCACAGCTTCGACCCGTCGGCCGCGCAGATGCTCGCGCTCGCCGACGCCGACGCCGTCGTCATGAACGGCGCCGGGCTCGAGTCCTGGCTCGACGACGCCCTCGACGCCTCCGGCTTCGACGGCGAGCTCATCGACGCGAGCACGGGCGTCGAGCTGTTCGGCACCGACGACCACGATCACGACCACGATCACGATCAGGACGGCGACGCCGAGCACAGCGACGACGAGCACGCCGACGAGGGTCACGAGGGCCACGATCACGGCGACGGCAACCCGCACATCTGGACCGATCCGGAACTCGCCGTGGCGATGGTCGAGAACATCGCCACCGGCCTGCAGGGCGTCGCGGGCATCGACGCGGCGAGGCTCGAGGCGAACGAGTCCGCGTACGTCGGGCAGCTCGAGGCCCTCGACGACTGGATCGAGCAGAGCGTCGACCAGGTGCCCGAGGCCGAGCGGCTGCTCGTCACGAACCACGACGCGTTCACCTACTACATCGACGCGTACCACCTCGTCTTCGTCGGCAGCGTGATCCCGAGCTTCGACGACAACGCCGAGCCCAGCGCCGACGAGATCGACCGGCTCGTGGCCGACATCGAGGCGACGGGCGCGAAGGCCGTGTTCTCCGAGGCCTCGATCTCGCCGAAGGCGGCCGAGGCGATCGGCAGCGAGGCGGGCGTCGCCGTCTACTCGGGGCCCGACGCGCTCTACGGCGACTCCCTGGGCGCCGCCGGCACCGAGGGGGAGACCTACGTGGGGTCGCAGATCCACAACACCCGCCTGATCGTGGAGTCGTGGGGCGCCGAGCCTTCCGCCCTGCCGGGCGCACTGCAATGATGTCCGAATGAGCGAGAACGTGGTGCTGCGCCTCGATGACGCCGCGTTCACCCACCCCGGCGGCGCCACGGTGAACGGGTTCGACGTCGCGATCCGCCGCGGCGAGGCGATCGCGCTCATCGGCCCCAACGGCGCGGGCAAATCGACGCTGCTCCGCGGCATCCTGGGCCTCGTGCCGCTGACGCACGGCCGCATGGCGTTCGGGGGCGGCTCCGACGCAGGGGATGCAGCCGAAGGCGCGGATGCCTCGAACCGGGCGCATGCCTCGAACCGGGCGGATGCCTCGAACCGGGCGCGAGACCCGAAACATGCCGATCGGAGCATGCTGGGCTTCCTGCCGCAGAGCATGGAGTTCGACCTCGACTTCCCTATCAGCCTCGAGCAGGTCGTGATGCAGGGTCGCTACCGGCGCCTCGGGCTGCTTCGATGGCCGGGCCGCGCCGATCGGGCCGCCGTGCGCCGTGCGCTCGAGACGGTCGGCCTGTCCGACTTCGCCGGCAAGCGCTTCGGCCAGCTCTCGGGAGGGCAGCGCCAGCGCGGCCTCCTCGCGAGGGCCCTCGCCTCCGAGCCGAGCCTGCTCCTGCTCGACGAACCGTTCAACGGGCTCGACCAGCCCAACCGCGACGCGCTCGTCGCGACGCTCCGACGGCTGAAGGGCGACGGCGTAGCCGTGCTCGTCTCGACGCACGACCTCGAGCTCGCACAGCAGGTGTGCGACCAGGTGCTCCTCGTGAACGGGCGGCAGCTCTCGTACGGGCCGGTGGCCGAGGTGCTCACGCTCGGCAACGTGCAGCGCTGCTTCGAGGGCGTCGAGGTCGAGATCGACGAGCACACCCTGGTCGTGCCCGGCCACGAGGGACATTGATGCCATCCATGGCATGTTCGCCGCGGTGCGCGGGGGAGTGGTGCACGTGAGCCTCTGGGACGCGCTGTTCGGCGCCTTCGCGCTGCCGTTCATGGGGCGCGCCCTCGTCGTGCTGCTCGTGCTCGCGCTCGTGGCCGGCGTCGTCGGCGTGCTCGTGAACCTGCGCGGACTCGAGTTCGTCAGCGACGGGCTGACGCACGCGGTGTTCCCCGGCCTCGCGGTCGGGCTCGCCGTCGGCGGCACCGCGGGCCTGCTTCCCGGCGCCGCCGTGGCCGCCCTGCTCGGCGCCGTCGCGCTGACCTGGCTCGCCCGCGCCGGGGTAACCTCCGATGCAGGTGTCGCCGTCGTGCTGACCGCCGCGTTCAGCGTCGGCGTGATCGTCGTGTCGAAGAGCGACGACTACGCGGGCGCGCTCGAGGAGCTGCTCTTCGGACGGGTGCTGACGATTCCGCCCGACGAGGTGCTTCCGCTGGTCCTGGTCGCCGCCGTCGCCCTCGTGATCGTGCTCGTGACCGTGAAGCAGCAGGTGTTCCGGGCGTTCGACGCGGCCGGGAGCCGTGCTGCCGGCGACTCGGGGTTCCGGCTCGACCTCGCACTCAACGTCGCCGTCGCCCTCGTCGTCGTCGCAGGCGCGAGCACCGTGGGCTCGCTCCTGGTGCTGGCGTTCCTCGTGGTGCCGGGCGCGGTCGCGCGCCTCGCATCGGCACGCCTCTGGCCGCTCTTCCCGATCGCCGCGGTGTTCGCCGCGCTCGCGTCGTGGATCGGGCTCGCCGTCGGGTTCGCCGCGAGCGTCGGAGCCGGCGTCGACCTCCCGGCCGGCAGCACCGTGGTGGCCGTGTTCGTGCTCGGGTACGCCGTCGTGCTCGGCATCCGTCTACTGCGCGACGCGGGGGAGCGGGCCGCATGAGCTACTTCGAACGCGCGCTCGTCGCCGCGATCGTCATCGGCGCGGTCGGCGGCTTCGTCGGATGCCTCGTCGTGCTGCGCAAGCGCACCTTCTTCGCGCAGGCGCTCACGCACGGCACCTACCCGGGCGCCGTCGCCGCGGCCGCGCTCGGCGTCGCCGTCCCGCTCGGTGCGGCCGCGGCATCCGTCGTGCTCGTGCTCGTGATGACCGGTATCGCACGGGTGCGCAATCAGGGCGCGCAGGTGGCCGCGGGCATCGTGCTCACCGGCGGATTCGCGGCGGGCGCGATCCTCGCCGCGGTCGTGCCGAGCCTGCCGGTGCAGCCCGAGTCGCTCCTCGTCGGCTCGATCCTCACCGTGACGACCGCCGATATTCTGCTTGCGGCATGCGTCGGCGTCGCGGCGCTCGTCCTCGTCGCCGTGTACGGGCGGCGCATCGTCTTCTCGACCTTCGACCAGGCGGGCTTCCGCGCGGCCGGCTACCGCGAATGGCCCATCGAGCTGCTCGTGCTGGGGCTGACCGCCGCCACCGTCGTGAGCGCCCTGCCCGCGGTGGGCGCGATCCTCGCGATCGCCCTCATCGCCGCCCCCGCCGCGGCGGCGCGCGCCGTGACGACGACCTATCGCGGCATGCTCGTCGCGGCGCCCCTCATCGGCGCGGCCTCGGGCGTGCTCGGCGTGCTCGCCTCCCGGGCCCTCGCGATCGCCGCGGGGCCGGCGATCGTGCTCACCGCCACGGCGTTCCTGCTGCTCGCGTTGGCCGGCTCCAAGCTTCGCGCACTACCGTGGAGGGCATCCGCGATCCCCGTGGAGACCGCAGAGGACGCCCGAACCGCATGAAGCGCAACACCTGGCAACGCGAAGCCGTTCGCGAAGCCCTCGACGACACCGAGGGCTTCATCAGCGCGCAGGCGCTGCACTCCTCGCTGCACGCGACCGGTTCTCCGATCGGGCTCGCCACGGTGTACCGCGCGCTCGGCGACCTCGCGTCCAGCGGCGAGGCGGACTCGTTGCAGTCGCCCGACGGGGAGGCGCTCTACCGCGCGTGCAGCACGACCGGCCACCACCACCACCTCATCTGCCGCAACTGCGGGCTCACGGTCGAGATCGCCGCCGACGAGGTGGAGGCCTGGGCCAAGGGCATCGCGGCGGAGCACGGGTTCACCCAGGCCGCGCACGTCGTCGACGTGTTCGGCCTCTGCGCGAACTGCACCGCGCTCGCCGACGCGCGCTGAGCCGGCGCGGTTCCGCGGCATCCGCGCTCGTCCTCTTTCACTTTTCAGGAAGGGGTGTGGGAAGCGCGGCCCGTTCGGCGATGAATCGCCGCCCGATGCCCCGTCGCGCCCACACCCCCTCCTGAAAAGTGAAATGGGCGGGGACAGAAACCCTGTTCAGGCGACAAATCCTCAGAATGGATTTGGCGGCGGCCGCGGCCGGGCCATACGGTGGTCTACGGCCCTCACGGGTCGACCACCCAGTCCGCGCCCTCGCCGGAGGCCCGTTTCGACGGTCGCCCGACGGGGTCGTACGGTTCCGTGCGTGGTGCATCGCCCCGATGGCGGTGCGCGCTGGAACCGGGATTCGCCCGACCCGAGGTCGAGCTTGAGTCCCGGATCCCGGATCGCCAGAACCCGGCCGTGACGCGTGCAATGCCGCTGCCATCCGCACCCCGGCAGCGATCCGCCGCACGCGCCTTTGGAGCACCCTGCGATGCCCGAACATCACAGCACGAACAGCAGCACGAACAGCAGCACGAACAGCAGCACCGACACCGGCACGACGAGCACGAACGCCGCCACGACGAGCACGACTACCGGCGCGACGCCCATCGCCGACGGCGGCGCGACGCCGGGCACCAAGGGCCCGAACGCGCTCGAGGTCAGGAACCTCTCGAGGTTCTTCGGCCGCAAGCCCGCAGAGGCGCTCGAACGCCTGAAGGCCGGCGCCACCCGCGAGGACCTCGCGGCGCTCGGCACCGCCGCGGTGATCGACGTCGACTTCGACGTCCGCCAGGGCGAGATCTTCGTCGTCATGGGCCTGTCGGGCTCCGGCAAGTCGACGCTCATCCGCATGCTCAACGGCCTCGTCGAGCCGAGCGCCGGCTCCGTGACGGTCATGGGCGAGACGATCACGGGCGTCAGCCCGACGAAGCTGCGCGCCGCGCGTCGCAAGCACATCGCGATGGTCTTCCAGCACTTCGCCCTGCTGCCGCACCTCACCGTGCTCGACAACGCCGCCTACGGCCTCGAAGTGCAGGGGATGCCGCCGGCCGAGCGCCGCGCGAAGGCCGAACTCGTGCTCGAGCGCGTCGGACTCGGCGGATGGGGCGACAAGCTCCCCTCCGAGCTCTCGGGCGGCATGCAGCAGCGCGTGGGCCTCGCCCGCGCACTCGCCGCGGACGCCGACATCCTGCTCATGGACGAGGCGTTCAGCGCCCTCGACCCGCTGATCCGACGCGAGATGCAGGAGCAGCTCATCGAGCTCCAGCAGGAGCTCGGCAAGACGATCGTCTTCATCACCCACGACCTCAACGAGGCCATGTTCCTCGGCGACCGCATCGCGGTCATGCGCGACGGACGCGTGGTGCAGATCGGCACCGCCGAGGAGATCCTCACCGACCCCGCCGACGACTACGTGGCGCAGTTCGTGCAGGACGTGGACCGCGCCCGCGTGCTCACGGCCGGCAACGTCATGGAGGCGCCGCGCGCCGTGGCATCCGCCTCGGCGGGACCGCGGGCCGCACTCCGCGCCATGCGCGACCTGCAGACCTCGATGGTCTTCGTCGTGGCATCCGGTCGCAAGCTCGTCGGCGTCGCGCACGACCGCGACGTGCTGCGGCTCGTCCGGCGCGGCGAACGCTCGCTGCAGGGCGCGATCACCGACGACTACGCCGCGGTCGGACCCGACGTGGTGCTCACCGACCTGCTCGAGAGCTCGGTCGAACAGGCCCTGCCGCTCGCCGTCGTGGACGACGAGGGCCGCCTGCTCGGCGCCGTGCCCCGCGTGACGCTGCTCGCCGCGCTCGGCAACGTGTCGACCGACACGGGCGAACTGCAGGCCGTGCAGAACCCCGCCACCGTGCCCGTCGACGTCATCACCGCGACGCTGCGCGAGACCGCGGCGGCCGCCCCGCCGGACACGCCGCTGCCCGCCGACGAACTCGCCGCGACCGAGGGGAGCCGCGCATGAACGACATCCGCATCCCGCTCGGCGACATCGCCGAGGGCTTCATCGACGTGCTCACGGACACGCTCGGCTGGTTCTTCGCGATCGTCCGCACCGTGTTCCTCGCGTTCTACGACGCGGTCGAGTTCGTGCTCATCACGCCGCCGTTCTGGATCGTGATCATCGCGCTCGCCGCGATCGCCTGGTTCGTGAAGGGGTGGAAGCTCTCGCTCGGCACCGCAATCGGCTTGCTCGTGATCGTCGGCGTCGACCAGTGGGACCACGCGATGGAGTCGCTGGCCCTGGTGCTCGTGGCCAGCACGATCGCCATCGCGCTCGCCGTGCCCGTCGGCATCTGGACCGCGCGCTCCGACCTCGCCTCGAAGATCGTGCGCCCCGTGCTCGACTTCATGCAGACGATGCCGGCGTTCGTGTACCTCATCCCCGCGCTCATCCTCTTCCGCGTCGGCGTCGTGCCCGGCATCGTGGCGACCATCGTGTTCGCGATGGCGCCCGGGGTGCGACTCACCGAGCTCGGCATCCGCGGCGTCGACCGCGAGGTCGTCGAGGCGGGCCACGCGTTCGGCGCGTCGCCCGGTCGCATCCTGCGCCAGATCCAGCTCCCGCTCGCGATGCCCAGCATCATGGCCGGCGTCAACCAGGTCATCATGCTCTCGCTTTCGATGGTCGTCATCGCGGGCATGGTCGGCGCGGGCGGCCTCGGCGGCGACGTCGTGGCATCCCTCAACCGCATCGACGTCGCCCTCGGCTTCGAGGCCGGTCTCTCGGTCGTGATCCTCGCGATCATCCTCGACCGCATCACGGGCGCCCTCGGCGCCGGCCGCGGGCGACGCCCCTCGAAGAAGGCGGGCCTCGCGAGCGCCCCGAGCGACCCGAGCGCGCCGGGCGACGACCGAGCGGCGGATGCCTCGGATGCCGCGGATGCCGCGACGCAGGCCGAGCGCGAGACGGCGTCGCCCCGCCGCTCGCCGATCTCCAGCAAGTAGGCCCCTGCCGCCCGATGCCCATGCCGAACGCGGCATGCGTCGGCGACGGCCCCTGAAACCTGACGCGCCATCGTGCCCGTCACGGTCTGGGCAGCAATGCCCGGATCCCCAACCCCCGTGTTCACAGCACACGGGACGAAAGGAAACACCATGAAGAAGAGCATCCTGACCGGGGCATTCGCCCTGAGCGCCGCATCCGCCCTGATCCTCACCGGTTGCGCATCCGACGGCGGCGCCTCCGCCGAGGGCGACAACCTCGACAACGGCGACCGCAAGGACGTCACCATCGCCGTGTTCAACGGCTGGGACGAGGGCGTCGCCGCGAGCGAGCTCTGGAACGCCATCCTCACCGAGAAGGGGTACGACGTCGAGCTCGAGTACGCCGACGTCGCGCCCGTCTACCAGGGCCTCACCGACGACGACTACGACGTGGTGCTCGACACCTGGCTGCCGATCACGCACGCCGACTACATGGACGAGTACGGCGACGAGCTGAACGACCTGGGCGCGTGGAACGACGACGCCGCCCTCACCATCGCGGTGAACGCCGACGCGCCGATCGACTCGCTCGACGAGCTCGCCGCGAACGCCGACCTGTTCGACAACCGCCTCGTGGGCATCGAGCCCGGCTCGGGCCTGAACGGCGTCACGACCGACACCGTCATCCCCACCTACGGCCTCGAGGACATGGAGTACCTCACCAGCTCGACCCCGGCCATGCTCGCCGAGCTGAAGGCCGCGACCGACGCCGGCGAGAACATCGCCGTCACGCTGTGGAGCCCGCACTGGGCGTACGACGCGTTCCCGATCAAGAACCTCGAGGACCCCGAGGGCACGCTCGGCGACGCCGAGAGCATCCACACGGTCGGCGGCAAGAGCTTCCCCGAGAACTTCCCGACGCTGTCGGGCTGGCTCTCGGACTTCAAGATGGACACCGAGAAGCTCTCGTCGCTCGAGAACGCCATGTTCAACGAGAACGACACCGACGACTACGGCCCCATCGTGGAGCAGTGGATCGCCGACAACCAGGAGTACGTGGACTCGCTCACGTCCTGATCCGACCCGCACGGCGGGCAGGGGGCACGGGCCGGAAGGTCCGAGCAGACCTGCGGATGCCGCGGAGCAGCGTTCGCTGTCCGCGGCATCCGTCGTCTCCGGGCGCTGTCTCCTCGGGCGCCGCGGCCGCCGTCAGTGGGTGAAGGCGTTCACCTGGCCGTCGACCGGCATCGGGCTCTCGAGGGCGTCGAGGTGGTCGACGGCCTCGCGGATGTCGAGCACGAGCGACTCGGCGAGGTTGCGGCTGAGCCCGTTGCGCACGACGATGCGCTGCACCACGAGGTCGGAGATGTCGTCGGGCATCGGGTAGGCGGGGATCAGCCACCCCTTGAGGCGCAGGCGTTCGGACAGGTGGTAGAGGTTCCACTTGTCGGTGTGGCCGGGGGCGAGCCGCCACGCGAACACCGGGATGTCGCTGCCGTCGTTCCACAGCTCGAACGCGTCCATCCGGCCGATCTCGCCCGAGAGGTAGAGCGCGACGTCCTGCGAGGCCTGCTGCACCTTGCGGAAGCCGTCCCAACCCAGGCGGAGGAACAGGTAGTACTGCAGGAGCACCTGCGCGCCGGGCCGCGAGAAGTTGAGCGCGAAGCTCGGCATGTGCCCGCCGAGGTAGGTCACGTCGAAGACGAGTTCCTTCGGCAGGTCGTCCACGGTGCGCCAGACCACCCAGCCGAGACCGGGGTAGACGAGCCCGTACTTGTGCGCCGAGGTGCTGATCGAGACGACCCGTTCGACGCGGAAGTCCCACGCGAGATCGGGCTGGAGGAACGGCGCGACCATGCCCCCGGATGCCCCGTCGACGTGGATCTTCACGTCGAGCCCGGTCTCCGCCTGGATGCGGTCGAGCGCCGCCGCGATCTCGGCCACGGGCTCGTACATGCCCGTGTAGGTCACGCCCATGATGGCCACGACGCCGATCGTGTTCTCGTCGACGTACTTCTCGAGGTCGTGCCCGTCGAGCACCCGGTGCTCATCGCTGATCGGCACGTACCTGGCCTCGACGTCGAAGTAGTTGCAGAACTTCTCCCAGCAGACCTGCACCGCGCTCGAGAGGATGAGGTTCGGCTTCTCGGTCGACTTGCCCTCCGCGCGGCGGGCGAGCTGCCAGCGCCGCTTCAGCGCGAGGCCGCCCAGCATGCACGCCTCCGACGAGCCGATCGTGGAGGTGCCGATGGCGCCCTCCGTGCTCGGCGCGTTCCAGAGGCTGGCGATCATCTTCCAGCAGCGCGTCTCGATCGCGGCGGTCTGCGGATACTCGTCCTTGTCGACCATGTTCTTGTCGGCCGACTCGGCGTACAGCTTCGTCGCGTACGGGTCCATCCACGTGCCCACGAAGGTCGCGAGGTTCAGGCGGGCGTTGCCGTCGAGCATCGACTCGTCGTGCACCACCTGGTACGCCGTCTCGGGAAGGGACTCGCCGTCGGGCAGGCGATCGAGCGGGAAGTCGGTGGCCTCGCCCTCCCGCGCGAAGATCGGATTGAGCTGATTCCGATCGCTGATGCCCGCGAACGCGTGGGTCGATCGATCCGGCGTGATCGGCTCGGCGTCGCCGTCGGCATCCGGGCGTGGCGTTCCTGCGGTCATGTGAGTCCCCCGTGTTCGCTTCGGTCGCGCGCCGGGCGTGCACGCGCGAGAGCCGGCGGGGTCGGGTATCGATCCCCCGAACGACGGCCCGATTCCCGAGTGTGGCCGCATCGCGGCGGACCGTCAAGGAACCGTGCCCGCTTCGAACGTCGTCGATAGGGTTGGCCCGACGGGGCGACGATGCCTCGTCCGCAGGGCGGGCGGTGCGCGACCGCCGGTGGTGGGGGTCCGAAATGCGAGCGGATGTCTCGAGCGGCGGCGGTCTCGGCGGGGGTGGCGACGGTTCCGTCGGGGGTGCTGCCGGTGGTGGTGGCACCGGTGGCGGTGCTGCCGGTGACGGGCGCCGTCGGCTGCGCCTCCGGCGCGAGGCCTGGGGCTTCGCCGTCGGCTCGGTGTTCTTCCTCGTGGGGGCGCTGCCCTGGTACGCGGCCTGGGCGGGACCCGTCGGCGCCGCGGCCACGTTCGTCGTCGGCTCCGTCTTCTTCACGCTCGCGGCGTTCGTGCAGCTGAGCCTCAGCGGCCGCCGCATCCCCGTGCGCGGCACGAACCGCGCCGACGCCTGGGACTGGTGGGCCGCCGCCGTGCAGTTCGTCGGCACCCTCCTCTTCAACGTGAGCACCGCGGCGGCGCTCGCCGCGGCCCTCGCGGATCCCGAGCGGCTCGGCGCCGGATGGCGGCCCGACGCCTGGGGTTCGGCGGCGTTCCTCATCTCGAGCGCGTTCGCCATGGTCGCGACGAGCGATCGCGGAACGCTCTGGGACGTGCACGCCCGCTCGTGGCACGGCACCTGGCTGACGATGCTCGGCTCGATCGCGTTCGCCGTCTCCGCGGTCGGCGCCTACGTCGTGCCGCAGACCGACTCGCTCGTGAGCGCGTTCTGGGCGAACCTCGGCACCCTCGTCGGGGCCGTCTGCTTCCTGCTCGCCGCGCTGCTCTCGCGGCGGGCCATCGACGCTCCCGCGACCCGGGCCGGGTAACGGGCGCCGGCCCGCGGCATCCGCTCGATTCGGTCGTGATCAGCCTCTCTGGTAGGCTGTTCCTTTGGCTGGGTACATCCACTGCCCAGACCGCGACCAACCCCCATCGAACCGCGCGAGAAATCGCGGGTTTCGGCGTGGGAAGTCAGCAGACAAGAGACCTTGGGAGGGGCATCCGCCCCTCGGTATTGGAGGAAAGACCAATGGCAGCAGTGTGCCAGGTGACTGGAGCCGTTCCCGGCTTCGGTCACAACATCTCGCACTCGCACCGCCGGACGAAGCGCCGCTTCGACCCGAACGTGCAGAAGAAGACCTACTACGTGCCGTCGCTTCGTCGTAACGTCACCCTGAACGTGTCCGCCAAGGGCATCAAGGTGATCGACGCCCGCGGCATCGAGTCGGTCGTCAAGGACATCCAGGCTCGTGGGGTGAAGCTCTAATGGCGAAAGCACAGGACATCCGTCCGATCATCAAGCTCCGTTCGACGGCCGGCACCGGCTTCACCTACGTGACCCGCAAGAACCGTCGCAACAACCCCGACCGTCTCGTGCTCAAGAAGTACGACCCGGTGGTTCGCAAGCACGTCGACTTCCGAGAGGAGCGCTAAGACATGGCGAAGAAGAGCAAGATCGCGCGCAACGAGCAGCGCAAGGTGATCGTCGACCGCTACGCGGCGAAGCGACTCGAGCTGAAGAAGGCCCTCATCGACCCCAACGGCACCGACGAGTCGCGCGAAGCGGCCCGCGTCGGCCTGCAGAAGCTGCCCCGCAATGCTTCCCCGATCCGCGTGCGTTCGCGCGACGCGATCGACGGCCGCCCCCGCGGCGTGCTCACGAAGTTCGGCGTCTCGCGCGTCCGCTTCCGTGACATGGCGCACCGCGGCGAGCTGCCCGGCATCACCAAGTCGAGCTGGTAAGCCGCAGGCTTCGGCTTCACGCACCACGAGAGGGGCGTCCCGGTTCTCCGGGGCGCCCCTCTCGTCGTTCCCGCGCACGGCGGGCGCGGCGCGCGGCGGTCGCGGCGCCGTTCGGGTGAGCGCGCGCGAACGCGACGAGCGCGCGCGAATGCACCCGCGCGCTCGTCGCATTCGCGCGCGCTCGACGGACGGAGGGGGCGATCGGGAGCAGGCGAAGGTCCAAGAGGGTGCGACACGCCGGGGCGAGTTGCCCGAAAAGGTCGGAAATCCGCGAGATTCCGCGGTTCTCTGCTACATTCGAGGCGGCCCGATCGGCCACGGGGGCGGTTGAACGATCGTTCCCGAGAACTCACAATGCTGTACAGAACAGCGAAGGTCCGAGGAGGACATTCAATGGCTGACAAGTCGCTCAACAAGACCGAGCTCGTCGCGAAGGTCGCTGCATCGACCGGGCAGAGCCAGGCCACCGTCGACGCCGTTCTCGGCGGCCTCTTCGAGGCGTTCGCCGAGGCCGTCGCTTCGGACACCAAGGTCTCGATCCCGGGTTGGCTCGCCGTCGAGCGCACCTCGCGCGCCGCGCGCACCGGTCGCAACCCGCAGACCGGCGCCGAGATCCAGATCCCGGCCGGCCACTCGGTCAAGGTCTCGGCCGGCTCGAAGCTGAAGGCCGCCGCGAAGTAGTCTTCGCGACCGCACGAAGGGCGCTCGGCTTCGGCCGGGCGCCCTTCGTCGTCCCGCCGGGCGCCGCCGGTGGGCGAGCGGTCAGCCCGCGGCACGTAGGCTTGTCCGGTGTCCCGCTCAGTCCGCGTGTTCGGCCCCGCCGTCCTCGTCGCCGTCGCGCTCGTGTCGACGGTCGCGGCGCTCGCGTACGGCGGGGGAGCGGCGCCGCAGCTGATCCAGGACCCGGGCGCGTTCTCCCGGTGGGGCCTCCCGATCGCGAAGCTGTTCGTCAACCTCGGCGCGGCCGGCATGATCGGCGCACTCGTGCTCGTGGTCTGGGCGCTCGCCCCGAAGCGACGCGAGTTCGACGTCGCCCTCGATGTGGCTGCGGCATCCGCTGCGGTCTTCACGATCGCGAGTGCGGTGACGGGGCTGCTCACGTTCCTCGTGGTGACGGGGGTTCCGCTGAGCCTGGGCGACACGTTCGGGGCGCAGCTCGGGCAGTTCCTCACGGCCATCCCGCTGGGGCAGTCCTGGCTCGCGACGACGCTGATGGGCGCGGCGGTGACGGTGCTCTGCTTCGCGGTGCGCAACCACACGGCGGTGCTGTTCGTGACGGTGCTCGCGATCGCCTCGCTCGTGCCGATGGCGCAGCAGGGGCACGCGGCCGGCACGGCGGGCCACAACGCGGCGATCACGGCACTCGGCCTGCACCTCATCTTCGCGGGGGTCTGGCTCGGCGGCCTGCTCACGATCGTGCTGCTGCGTCGCGAGCTCGACGCGAAGCGGCTTCCGGTGGTGCTCGCGCGGTACTCGACCGTCGCGCTCATTTGCTTCATCGTGGTCGCCGTCTCGGGGTACGCGAGCGCCGCCCTGCGCATCGGCACCTGGGATCAGCTCGCGAGCCAGTACGGCGTGCTCGTCATCGTCAAGCTGCTCGCACTGCTCGCCCTGGGCGGGTTCGGTGCGCTGCAGCGTCGGTACCTGATCGGGCGGATGTCGCGGGCCGGCGTCTCGGGGGTCAGGGAGTTCTGGTTCCTCGTGGTGGCCGAGCTCGCCTTCATGGGCATCGCATCCGGCGTCGCGGCGGCCCTCGCCCGCACGGCGACGCCGGTCGGCGAGGAGCCCGGGTCGATCGCGCAGTCGCCCGCCGAGATCCTCACCGGCGAGCCGCTGCCGCCGTGGCCCGAGCTCTGGCGCTACTTCACCGAGTGGAACCTCGACCTGCTCTGGATCTTCGCGTGCGCGTTCGGCATCTTCTTCTACCTCGCGGGCGTGCGGAGGCTGCGCCGCCGCGGCGATTCGTGGCCGGTGTACCGCACGGTGCTCTGGGTCGCGGGCATGCTGCTGCTCGCGTACATCACGAACGGCGGCGTCAACGCCTACGAGCAGTACCTCTTCTCGGCGCACATGGCCGCCCACATGGTGCTCACGATGGCGGTGCCCGTGCTGCTCGTGCCGGGCGCCCCGGTGACGCTCGCGGCGCGGTCGATCCGGCCGCGGAAGGACGGATCGCGCGGCGGACGCGAATGGATCCTGCTCGCGGTGCACTCCAAGTTCGCGGGCATCATCGCGAACCCCCTCGTCGCGGCGGTGCTCTTCGCCGGATCGCTGTGGGTGTTCTACTTCACCGGACTGTTCCGTTGGACGATGGACGACCACCTCGGGCACGAGTGGATGATCGTCCACTTCCTCATCACCGGATACCTGTTCGTGCAGTCGCTCATCGGCATCGACCCGGTGCCGTATCGGCTGCCGTACCCGTTCCGTCTCGTGCTGCTGCTCGGCACGATGGCGATGCACGCCTTCTTCGGCCTGGCGATCATGTCGAGCACGGGGCTGCTCCTCGCCGACTGGTACGGCGCGATGGGCTGGGGCACCGATGCGCTCATCGATCAGCAGACGGGCGGCGGCATCGCCTGGTCGATCGGCGAGATCCCGACCGTCGCGCTCGCGATCACGGTCGCCGTGCAGTGGCGGCGGAGCGACCAGAAGGAGTCCACGCGCCACGACCGGCACGCCGACCGTACGGGCGACGCCGAGCTCGAGGCGTACAACGCGCATCTCGCGGCGATCGCCGAGCACGACCGGCGCGGCTGAGCCGGGCGGGGTCGGTCGCGTCGGTCGGGGAGCGAGGTACGAGCGTCTCGAGACCGCGAGGCCGGTGGTCTCGAGACGGCGCTGGCGCGCCTCCTCGACCGGCGGGCGGCGCTGGTCGCGTCGGTCGGGGAGCGAGGTACGAGCGTCTCGAGACCCCGAGACCGCGAGACCGGTGGTCTCGAGACGGCGCTGGCGCGCCTCCTCGACCGGCGGGCGGGGCGGTCAGCCCGTCTGCTGCAACTGGATCGCGATGCTGTCGTCGGGCCTGATGGTCGCCGTGAGGGCCACCTTGAAGGGGCGATCCTCCTCGAGCTGCGTGATCTCGCCGTCGAAGAGCGACTGCACCTCGACCGAGATGTGCGCGAGGCCGTCGGTCGGCGGCATCTCGAACGCGGTCTCGCCGGCGGTGAGGGTGACGACGGGGTAGGTCACGATCGACCAGGCGGGGTCGCCCAGCACCCGGTCGTCGATCTCGATGCCGAACGGGCAGCTCGCAGGCTGCAGGACGAGCTGCGTGGCGCACTGGTCGAGGTAGTCGTCGACCTGCGTCTGCACGCGCTTGACGAAGTCGGCGGTCGGCTGCGCGTCGACGGTGACCTCGGCCCGCTTCTGGGGTTCGATGCCGAGGGTGGTCGGAATGGCCTCGACGAGGATGTCGGAGTACGAGAACTCGTACACGGCCGGCGCGATCGCGAGGTAGGGCGCCGTCTGCGTGAACGCCTTCAGATCGTCGCCGGTCTTCGTCGCCCGGGTGTCGAGGGTGAGGGATCCGACCGTGAACACCGGGTTGTGCGCGGCGGTCACGTCGACGACGGTGATCGGGCTCGTGACGAACTCCCACCGATTGAGCAGCCCGTAGAGCGGGTCGATGGGGCGAACGTCGAACGTGGACTGGAGGATGGCGGTGTCGAGCCGGTAGCTCACCGACACCGAGTGCGTGCCGTCGGGGTTCGCGACGTCTTCGACGACCTGCACGTCTTCGGGGCCGACCTCGATGACGCCCGAGCGCAGCATCGCGCTCGAGATGTCGGCCGGGAGCCCGAGCGCCTCGATCTCGGCGTCGTCGAGTGCGACGCCGGGGGTCGTGGTCGCCGTGGCCATGTCGTCTTCGGCGACCGCGTCGAGGTAGCGCTGCACGAAGTTCGCGGCGCCGTAGGTGGTCTGGTTGAGCCCGCCCAGCGCGGCGAGGAACGCGCCGGCGAGCAGCATGGCGAGTCCGGCCCACCCGACGATCGCCAGTACGGAGAGCCGGCCGCTGCGAACTCCGGCCCCGGTCACCCCGACAGTCTAAGCGGGGCGGATGTCGGGGGCGGAACGTGCTCACCGGGGTTCGGGTCGCCGGTGCGCGGCGCCGGCTCGCGGCATCCGCTCGCTCGTGTTCCGACCGGGTGCCGCCCACTCGTCGTCCACAGGCCGGGGCGAGTCCCGGACGCCGCACCACGGCCGAACGGGGCGGGCGCGCGGATGCCGCGCGGCTACAGTTGGATCGCGCCGACCGGCGGCTCGACAGACCGGAGAACCCGTGCCCCCATTGACCCTCACCCGCGAGCAGACCGCGGTCTTCGAGGCGATCGAGGGGACCCGCGATCACGTGTTCGTCACCGGGCGGGCGGGCACCGGCAAGTCGACCCTGCTCAACCACCTCAACTGGAACACGCAGAAGCAGATCGTGATCTGCGCGCCGACCGGGGTCGCGGCGCTGAACGTGGGCGGGCAGACGATCCACTCGCTCTTCCGGCTGCCGATCGGCGTCATCGCCGACCACGAGATCGAGCAGAACGACGCTGTGCGCAAGATCCTGAACGCCATGGACACGCTCGTCATCGACGAGATCTCGATGGTGAACGCCGACCTCATGGACGCGATGGACCGCGCCCTCCGGCAGGCCCGACAGCGCAAGCACGAGCCGTTCGGCGGGGTGCAGGTCGTGCTGTTCGGCGACCCCTACCAGCTCGCACCCGTGCCCGGCGACGCCGACGAGCGGGCGTACTTCGCCGACACGTACGACTCGATGTGGTTCTTCGACGCGAAGGTGTGGCGCGAGACCGACCTGCGCATCTTCGAGCTCGGCGAGGTGCACCGTCAGCACGACGACGAGTTCAAGTTCATGCTCAACGCCGTTCGGCACGGCCGCGTGACGGCCGAGATCGCCGGCGTGCTCAACAGCATCGGCGCGCGCCGGCCCCTGCCCGAGCACGGCGCCATCACGCTGGCCACGACGAACGGCACCGTCAACCGCATCAACGCGACGCAGCTGCACCGGCTGCCCGGGCACTCCAAGGCCAACGAGGCCGAGGTCGCCGGCGATTTCGGCGGGCGCGCGTACCCGGCCGACGAGCGGCTCGAGCTCAAGGTCGGCGCGCAGGTCATGTTCCTGCGCAACGACACGGCCGTCGGGCCCGAGGGGCAGCGCTGGGTCAACGGCACGATCGGCACGGTCGTCGCGCTCGACCGCGACGTGCGCGTCGACGTCGACGGCGATGTGCACGAGGTCGAGCAGGCGACGTGGGAGAAGTACAAGTACTCGTGGGATCCGTCGCGCAAGAAGCTCGAGCGTCAGATCGTGGCGGAGTTCACCCAGTTCCCGTTGCGGCTCGCCTGGGCGGTGACGATCCACAAGTCGCAGGGTGCGAGTTACGACACGGCGATCGTCGATCTCGGCCCGCGCGTCTTCAGCCCCGGCCAGACGTACGTCGCGCTGAGCCGGCTGACGGCGCTCGACGGGCTCTACCTCAGCCGGCCGCTCAGGCCGAGCGACATCCTCGTCGATCCGGCTGTGGAGCGATTCATGTCGGGGGCCGAGCGCGAGATCGGCAGCGCAACCTGAACGCGGCCCTCGGGTCGACGGGTTAGAATCGCGTCGGTACACGCCGAGGGGGGCTCGTGGTCGATCACCGGGGGAGTCGGCGGCGCAGATGGGGATCCGCGGCCGCGGCCTTCGTCGTGCTCGCGCTCGCGCTCCAGGGCTGCTCGTTCGCCGCGGTCGACCCCGAGGCGCAGTTCGATTCCGTCGAGAACGCGGTCGCGGGCGACACGGCAGATGCGCTCTCCGCGGTGCTCGACGAGGCGATCCGGTTGAGCGGTGCCAGCGGCGGCATCGCCGGTGTGTGGGCCCCTTGGGCAGGGTCGTGGACCGGGGCATCCGGAACCGTCTCGTTCGATGAGGGCGCCGCGAAGGTCACGACCGAGACGCCGTTCCGGATGGCGACCCTCACCTCCGAGATGACCTGCGCGATCGTGCTGAAGCTCGCCGCCGCCGGGCGGCTCGAGCTCTCCGACCAGGTGTCCGAGGACGTCGACTGGATTCCCGGCCTCGACGGCATCACGTACGAGCAGCTCTGCCGTCACACGTCGGGCATCGCCGACTACTACCCGCATCTCGAGGACATCTTCGTCTCGAACCCCGAACGGCCGTGGTCCAGGAACGAGCTCGTCGCGGCCGGCATGGCATTGCCGCGCATCGGCCAGGCGGGCGAGAAGGTGAGCGAGTCGCGCACGGGCATCCTGCTCGCGGCCATGGGCGCCGAGCGTCGCACCGGGCAGGCGTGGAGCGACCTCGCCGACCACGAGGTGTTCGGGCCCCTCGACCTCGAATCCACCTCGTTGCCGTCGCCGACCGCGTCCGGCACCGGGCTGCTCGGGGCGTACTCGGCCGGATTCGGCGCCGACGGCAAGCTCGACTGCACGGTCAGGCACGACGACTCCGACCAGTCGAACTCGAACGGCGGGGCGGCCGCGGGCGGCGTCTCGACCCTCGAAGACCTCCGCCGCTTCAGTGAGGCCTTCGCGACCGGGGCGCTCCTCTCCGAGGATGTCGCGGCGAAGCAGTGGAAGACCGTTCCCGTCGGCGGGGATGCGCCCACGTGGGTGAAGGCGGGCATCGGCGGCCAGAGCTACGGGCCGATGCGGGGCGACGCCGGCGAGACCGCCGGGGTGTTGACCGCGGCGTTCACCGATCCCGACAGCGGGCTGACCGTCGTCGTCGTGCTGAACAACTCCTCGCCGCCGCCCGAGTTCGTGCGCGAGGTGGCGTTCGCGCTCGCGTCGATCGGTTCCAAGGCCGACGGGGTCGACGGGCGCGAGGCCCCGCTCGTCGAGCTGCCGTGGTCGCTCGAGCAGGCGACGGCGAAGATGCAGGAACTGGCGCCCTGCGCCGACGTCGCGGTCGCGGCCGACGAGGCGGAGGCCGCGCCCGCGG
Source organism: Agromyces terreus (assembly GCF_009749465.1). Classification (GTDB taxonomy): domain Bacteria; phylum Actinomycetota; class Actinomycetes; order Actinomycetales; family Microbacteriaceae; genus Agromyces; species Agromyces terreus. The sequence continues at coordinate 296,029 of NZ_WBIS01000002.1, read as the reverse complement.
CGTGACCGCTCGAGCCGGATGCGCCCGACAACACCTTCGGAATCAGGCCGAAGCGCCCGCGGCCTGACCGCTCGGGGCCGGATGCACCCGGCAACACCTTCGAAATCAGGCCGAAGCGCCCAGATCAGGACGATTCCGCGGATTTCGTCCTGATCCGGGCGCGTCGGCCTGATTGGCGACGGTCGGCCTGAGTTCGGATACCGGAGTCGGGAATAGCCCGAGCGTGCGATATGGTTGTGTCCAGCGAGGTACCCCATAGGGGTATTGGGAACTTGGAGGCGCGAGATGTGCGACACGAATGACACGACCGGCGGATGCTGCAGCACGACGCTCTCGATCGGCCGTCCGGGTGAACACGGGTTGCCCGCCGCGAAGACGGCCGAAGCGCAGTTCGCGCCGCCGGCCGCCGGAGCGGTGAGCCAGGCCGCGCCCGCAGGCCGCACGGCGCCCGCGGGCCATGGCGTCACGACCGCGTTCGGCGTGGAGGGGATGACCTGCTCGCACTGCGTGGCGAGCGTCACCGAGGAGGTCGGGCGTCTCGAGGGCGTCACCGGCGTGCGGGTCGATCTGGTCTCGGGCGGCGTCTCGACGGTCACCGTGGAGAGTGCGACGATGCTCGACGCGCGTGCGGTGGCCGAGGCCGTCGACGAGGCCGGGTACGCGCTGGCGCCGGCAGCATCATGAGCGCGCAGCAGGTCGACCTGCTCGTCGGCGGCATGACGTGCGCGTCCTGCGCCGCGCGCGTCGAGAAGAAGCTCAACCGTCTGCCGGGCGTCGAGGCGTCCGTCAACTACGCGACCGAGAAGGCGCGGGTGCTGCTTCCGGAGGGCGTGAGCGTCGAGCAGGCCATCGCGACCGTGGAGGCGACGGGCTACACGGCCGAACTCCCGACGCCCCCGGCACGTCCTGCCGCCGCGCAGGCCGCCGCGCGGGCCGCCGCGCCATCCACGGCGCATGCCGCGGAGCAGGCTGACACGCATTCCGCGACGCAGACTGACGCACAGGGGTCCGCCGCACCGCAGACGATGCGGCCCGGCGCGCAGCCCGCCCGCGTCGGCGCGGCCGGCCCCCGCGCGGCCGGCCCCCGCGCCGACTCCGCCGATCGCGGCGCCGCCGAGCAGGCATCCCTTCGTCGACGCCTGATCATCTCGACCGTGCTGACCATTCCGGTCGTCGCGATGTCGATGATCCCGGCCCTGCAGTTCACGAACTGGCAATGGCTCGCCCTCGCGCTCGCGGCACCGGTCGCGGTCTGGGGGGCGTGGCCGTTCCACCGTGCCGCGTCGGTGAACCTGCGCCACGGCGCGGCCACGATGGACACCCTCATCAGCGTCGGCGTGCTCGCCGCGCTCGGCTGGTCGCTGTACGCCCTCTTCTTCGGCGGCGCGGGCATGCCCGGCATGACCATGGAGTTCGCCCTCTTCACCGCACCCGGCGGCGGCGCCGACGAGATCTACCTCGAGGTGGCGGCGGCCGTGACGGTGTTCGTCCTCGCCGGGAGGTATGCGGAGTCCCGCGCGAAGCGGAGCTCGACGGCTGCCATCGAGGCGCTGCTCGAGATGGGTGCGAGCGAGGCATCCGTGCTCCGCGACGGGCTCGAGGTGCGGATGCCGGCGGCCGACCTCGTCGTCGACGACCGGTTCGTCGTGCGCCCGGGCGAGAAGATCGCCGCCGACGGCGTGGTCGTCGAGGGCGGCTCGGCGGTGGACGCGAGCATGCTCACGGGCGAGTCGGTGCCGGTCGAGGTCGGCCCGGGCGACGCCGTGATCGGCGCGACCATCAACGTCGGCGGCCGTCTCGTCGTGCGGGCGACGCGGGTCGGCGCCGACACGGAGCTCGCGGCGATGGCCCGTCTCGTCGAACAGGCGCAGACGGGCAAGGCCGAGGTGCAGCGCCTGGCCGACCGGGTCTCGGCGGTGTTCGTGCCCGTGGTCATCGGGCTCGCGCTCGCCGCGCTCGCCGGGTGGCTGCTCGCGGGCGCGGGCCCCGAGGTCGCGTTCACGGCCGCCGTCGCGACGCTCATCGTGGCCTGCCCGTGCGCGCTCGGCCTGGCGACGCCCATGGCGCTGCTCGTCGGCACCGCGCGCGGCGCGCAGCTCGGGATCCTCATCAAGGGCCCGCAGATCCTCGAGTCCACGCGTCGGGTCGACACCGTCGTGCTCGACAAGACGGGCACGGTCACGAGCGGGCGGATGTCGCTCGCCGAGGTCGTGGCGGCGCCCGGGGAGTCCGAGGCCGAGGTGCTCCGCTTCGCGGGCGCCGCCGAGTCGGGGTCGGAGCATCCGATCGCCGCTGCGATCGCGTCCGCCGCCGCCGTCGCGCCGTCGGTCGAGTCGTTCGCCTCGGCGCACGGCCTCGGCGTGCAGGCGGTGGTCGACGGCCGCCTCGTCCTGGTCGGGCGCCCGGCGTGGCTCGCGGAACAGTGGGCGGTCGAGGTCCCGGCGGCCTCGCTCGATCGCCAGGCCGAGCTCGAGGAGGCGGGCGGCACGGTCGTCGCGGTCGCGTGGGACGGCCGGGTCCGCGGCATCCTGAGCGTGACCGACACGGTGAAGCCGAACAGCGCGTCGGCCGTCGCGCAGTTGCGCGAGCTGGGGTTGACGCCCATGCTGCTGACGGGCGACAACGAGCGCGTCGCGCGGGCGGTCGCGGCCGAGGTCGGCATCGCCGAGGTGCGCGCCGGCGTGCTGCCCGCGGGCAAGGCCGACGTGGTGCGCGCGCTGCAGGCCGAGGGCCGCGTGGTGGCGATGGTGGGTGACGGCGTCAACGACGCGGTCGCGCTCGCCACGGCCGACCTCGGCATCGCGATGGGCACCGGCACGGACGTCGCCATCGAGGCGAGCGACCTGACGCTCGTGCGCAGCGATCTGGTGGCCGTGGTCGACGCGATCCGCCTCTCGCGGCGCACCCTCGCCACGATCAAGGGCAACCTGTTCTGGGCCTTCGCCTACAACGTGGCCGCGATCCCGGTGGCGATGCTCGGCATGTTGAACCCGTTGGTCGCGGGCGCGGCGATGGCGTTCTCGTCGGTGTTCGTGGTGGGCAACAGCCTGCGGTTGCGGCGGTTCCGCGGCCGCTGAGCGGGGGGCGCGTCGGTCGAATCGATTCGATAGGATGTCTCGGGCGCGACGAGCGCGCCCTGCGCCGTTCGCGGCATCCGTCCATCCCGTTCGATCCGCCCGGAGCAGCCCATGGCCACCAGCCTCACCACCGGCGCGCCGTGGCGCGTCATCCTCGTGTTCGCGGTGCCGCTGCTCATCGGCAACGTCGTGCAGCAGCTGTACCAGGTGGTCGACGCGATCGTCGTCGGCCGGCATCTCGGCATCGACTCGCTCGCCGCCGTCGGCGCCACGGGCGCGCTGCTGTTCCTCCTGCTCGGGTTCGCGTGGGGCGTCACCTCGGGCTTCGCCATCCCGACCGCGCAGGCGTTCGGCGCGCGCGACCACGTCGCCGTCCGCCGCTCGGTCGCGACCGGCACGCTGCTGACGGGCGCGATGAGCGTGCTCCTGACGGCGCTCGCGCCGCTCATCGCCGAGCCCGCGCTGCGGCTCCTCCAGACGCCCGAGGAGCTGCTCGCCGAGGCGACGGTGTTCACGCAGATCAGCTTCCTCGGGGCATCCGCCGTGATGTTCTTCAACTACCTGTCGGCGATCATCCGTGCGATCGGCGACTCCCGCACCCCCCTCGTGTTCCTCACCGTGTCCTGCGCGCTGAACGTCGGCCTCGTCGTGCTGATGGTCGGCCCGCTCGGCTGGGGCGTCGCGGGCGCGGCACTCGCGACCGTCGTCGCGCAGGCCGTGTCGGTCGCCCTCTGCCTCGACTTCGTGCGCCGCCGCGTGCCCGTGCTGCACCTGCACCGCGAGGACTGGCGGATGTCGCGGGCCGACGTCGGCGAGCATCTCCGCGTCGGCCTGCCGATGGGGTTCCAGGCCTCGATCATCGCGATCGGCACGCTCACCGTGCAGGTCGCGCTCAACGGGCTCGGCGCCGACGCGGTCGCCTCGTACACGACGGCCTCGCGCATCGACTCGCTCGCGGTCGCGCTGCTCGCCTCGCTCGGCCTGGCCGCCTCGATGTTCGCGGCCCAGAACCTCGGCGGCCACCGCCCCGACCGGGTGCGTCGCGGCGCGGTGCAGGCGACGTGGATGTCGATCGGAACGGCGGTGATCGTCGGCGTGCCCCTCATCGTCTTCGGCGAGGATCTCGTGCGGCTCTTCGTCGGCGCCGGCTCCGACGCGGTCGTCGCCGACGCCGGGCTCATGCTCGCCGTCAACGGGTTCACGTACTCGGCGCTCGGCGTGCTGTTCGTGCTGCGCGGCACGCTTCAGGGGCTCGGGCACACGGTCGTGCCGACCGTCACCGGCGTGATCGAGCTCGTGATGCGCGTGGGGGCGGCGGTCGTGCTCGGCGCGGCGTTCGGATTCGTCGGCGTGGTGTGGAGCAACCCGCTCGCCTGGCTGGGCGCGGCCGCCCTGCTCGTGCCGGCATACGTGCGCGAGCACCGGCGCCTCGGGCGCATGCGGGTCGAACCGCGCACCGCGACGCCGACCACCCCGATCGCGGTCGTCGGACCCGTCGACGGATCGATGAACGTCGACGCCGTCGTGACGGGCGCGATTCCCGTGCAGGAGGCATCCGGCGTCGCGCGGCTCGGTCGCCGGCTCAGCCGCAGGCGGTGACGGGTCGGCCGGCGGGCATCCGCTCGACCCGACGACCGGGACCGGATCGCCTCAGATCGCGCGCTCGAGCACCGCGCGGGTGCTGACCTCGGGGGAGAGGTCGAGGCGGCGCAGGAACTGCGCGTTCACCGCGACGACGACGGTCGACAGCGACATCAGGATCGCGCCGACGGCCATGGGCAGCACGAAGCCGATGGGCGCCAGCACGCCCGCCGCGAGCGGGACCGACACGAGGTTGTAGCCCGCCGCCCACCAGAGGTTCTGCTTCATCTTGCGGTAGCTCGCGCGCGAGAGCTCGATGACCGAGAGCACCGAGCGGGGGTCGTCGCTCGCGAGGATGACGCCGGCGGACGCGATCGCGACGTCGGTGCCGGCGCCGATGGCGATGCCGACCTCGGCCTGCGCGAGCGCCGGGGCGTCGTTGACGCCGTCGCCGACCATCGCCACGCGGCGGCCCTCGCGCTGCAGTTCGGCGACCTTGGCCGCCTTGTCTTCGGGGCGCACGCCCGCGAACACCCGGTCGATGCCGAGCTCTGCGGCGACCGACTGCGCGACCGCCTCGGCGTCGCCCGTGATCATGACGACCTGCACGTCGAGCGCGTGCAGCGCGTCGACGGCCTCGCGCGACTCGGGTCGCACCTCGTCGGCGAGGGCGAGGGCGCCGATCACCTCGCCGCGCCGCACTGAGCCGGTCGAGGCGTCGGCGATCACGTGCAGGATGATGGCGCCCTGATCGCGCCACGCGGATGTCTCGTCGAGGCCCTCCAGCCCGTGACGGTTCAGCATGGCCGGTCCGCCGACCGAGACCGACGTGCCGTCGACGACGGCGGTGACGCCCTCGGCGGGCGATGCGCGGAACTCGACCGCGCGCGGGACCGCGAGCTCGCGCGCGGCGGCCGCCTGCAGGATCGCCCGGGCGAGCGGATGCTCGCTGTCGGACTCGGCGGCGGCCGCGAGTGCGAGCACCTCGTCGTCGGTGCGGCCCCCTGCGGTCGCGATGTGCGTGACGACGGGCTCGCCCTTCGTGAGCGTTCCGGTCTTGTCGAAGAGCACCGCCGACACGGTGCGCATGCTCTCGAGGGCCAGGCGGTCCTTGACGAGCACACCACCCTTCGCCGCGCGTTCGGTCGCGATGGCGACGACGAGCGGGATCGCGAGCCCCAGCGCATGCGGGCAGGCGATGACGAGCACGGTGATGGTGCGGATGACGGCGTCGTCGGGCTGCCCGACGAGGGTCCAGACGATCGCGGTCAGCACGGCCGAGCCGAGCGCGAACCAGAACAGCCAGCCGGCCGCGGTATCGGCCAGCCGCTGCGCGCGCGAGGTCGAGTTCTGCGCCTCGGCGACGAGGCGACGGATGCCGGCCAGGGCCGTGTCGTCGCCGACCGCCGAGACGCGCACCCTGATGGCTGAGTCGGTGGCCACCGTGCCCGCGACGACCGCGTCGCCCGGCTCGCGGCCGACGGTGCGCGACTCGCCCGTGATCATCGACTCGTCGACGGCGGCCGCGCCCTCGGTGATCACGCCGTCTGCGGGCACCCGGCCGCCCGGGCGCACGATGACGAGGTCGCCGACGACGAGATCGGACGGCGCGACCTTCACGGTCGTTGCCCCGGTGCCGCGGTCGGTGCCGCGGTCGGTGTCGCCTCCGGTGTCGGCTTCGCCGGAGGCATCCGCAGTGCCGCCCTCGATGCGTTCGGCCTCGTCGGGCAGCAGGGCCGCGAGCGACTCGAGCGCGGACGAGGTCTGCGCGAGCGAGCGCATCTCGATCCAGTGGCCGAGCAGCATGATGACGATGAGGAGGGCGAGCTCCCACCAGAAGTCGAGTTCGTGGTGCAGCAGGCCGAGGCTCGCGCCCCACGAGGCGAGGAAGGCGACCGTGATCGCCAGCGCGATGAGGAGCATCATGCCCGGCTTGCGTGCCCTCAGCTCGGAGACGGCGCCGGTGAGGAACGGCCGGCCGCCCCACACGTACATGACGGTGCCGAGCACGGGGGAGACCCACGCGACCCACGCGGCATCCGGCAGGGGGTAGCCCAGGATCGACGCGAACATGCCGCTGAAGCCGATGACCGGCACGGCGATGACGAGCATGATCCAGAACAGACGGCGGAACGCGGCGACGTGGTCGCCGTGGCCGGAATGCCCCGCGTGCGCGTCGGGGCTCTCGCCGCCGTGCGCGTGGTGGCCCGCGTGCGCGTGGTGGCCCGCGTGTGCGTCGTGGCGTTGTTCGCCGTGCGCGTCGTGCTGCGCCTGCCTGGTGTGGTCGTGACGACCGTGCGTCTCGCTCATGCGGCCACGATATACCCCTAGGGGGTATTTCGCAAACGAGATCCGCCTCCCGCCCCGCCTCCTGCCATAGACTCGTATCTATGGATCCGGAGATCGAAGGCACACGGGAGCTCCGGCTCGTCGCGGATCCGACGCGAGCGCACATCCTCCGCAGCATCCTGGCCGCGCCCGACGGCCGCGTCCTGGTCGGCCGCATCGCCGACGAGCTCGGCCTCCGGCAGCCGACCGTCAGCCATCACGTGAAGACGCTCATGGACGAGGGGCTGCTGGTCCGCGAACCCGACGGACGCCGCACCTGGTACTCGCTGGCTCCGGCGCACGCCGATCGCATCGCCGAGATGCTCGGCCGGCCCGATGTCGAGGTCGACGTCGATCCGATCCTCGACCGCGTCATCCAGGACCTGGGCGAGCGCTTCCGCGGCACCTTCGGCTCCGAGACGGTCGAGCGCTACGTTCGCGAGAGCTACGAGCTGCTTGCCGCGCGCCCCTCCCCGGGGCCGAGGGTGCCCTCGCTCGCCGCGCGGTTCGCGGCCGATCGGCTCGAGGCGCTGGCCCGTGCCGAGCCCATGCCGACCCGGGTCGTTCCCGAGGTGCTGTTCGTGTGCGTGCAGAACGCGGGCAGGTCGCAGATGGCGTCCGCGATCCTGCGGCACTTGGCCGGAGACAAGGTCCACGTGCGAACCGCCGGCTCGGATCCGGCGAGCGAGGTCCGCAGCTCGGTGCTCACGGCGCTCGACGAGATCGGGGTGCCGCTCGCGGGCGAGTACCCGAAGCCGCTGACGGACGAGGTCGTCCGGGCGGCCGACGTCGTGATCACCATGGGCTGCGGGGACGCGTGTCCGATCTACCCCGGCCGCCGGTACCTCGACTGGGACCTTCCCGACCCGGTCGGCAAGCCGCTCGCGGACGTCCGCGACATCCGGGACGACATCGAGCGCCGCATCCGCGAACTGCTCACCACCCTCTGAGATCGACAGGATCAATGGCCTCCGACGAGTCACCCCGACCCGAATCCGCCCCGCTCGCCCGCCGGCTCCTCGCGGAGTTCCTCGGCACCGGACTGCTCGTCGCGATCGTCGTCGGGTCGGGGATCGCCGCATCGGAACTCTCCCCCGGCGATGTCGGACTGCAACTGCTCGAGAACAGCCTCGCGACGACCCTCGGCCTCGCCGTGCTGATCGCCGTATTCGCGCCCCTCTCCGGCGCCCATTTCAACCCCGTCGTCTCCCTCGCGGACTGGGCGCTGCATCGCAGGGGCGGGCCCGGCGGGTTCCAGGCAGCCGATCTCGCGCCGTACGTCGCGGCGCAGGTGTTCGGCGCCGTCGGCGGGGCGCTCCTCGCGAATGCGATGTTCGGCGCGCCCGCCGCGATCTCGTCCACCGATCGGGCCGCACCGGCCGCGTTCCTCGCCGAGGCGGTGGCGACCGCCGGCCTCGTGCTGGTCATCTTCGGCCTGGTCCGTGCCGGCCGGACGAGCATCATCCCGGCGGCCGTCGGCGCCTACATCGGTGCGGCCTACTGGTTCACCAGCTCCACGTCCTTCGCCAACCCCGCCGTCACGATCGGGCGGGTGTTCTCGGACACGTTCGCCGGCATCGCCCCGACGTCCGTGGCCCCGTTCATCGGCGCGCAACTCCTCGGGGGGTTGGTGGGCGTCGCGCTCGTCTCGTTGCTCTTCCCGATCGGTTCGCCGAAGCCGGTCCCGAGTCCGGTCGAGGCTGCCCGGCTGGACGAGGCCGCGAGCCCGTCGGCGGCTGACCGGCCGACCCCGGTGGCCAATTCATAGATGATGGTCTATCATTGCTGATATGACCACTGAGAAGCCTTCCGTCCTGTTCGTCTGCGTCCACAACGCGGGTCGCTCGCAAATGGCCGCCGGGTTCCTCCGCGAGCTCGCCGGCGGGCGCGTCGAGGTGCTGTCGGCCGGATCCGAGCCCAAGGATCGGATCAACCCCGTCGCCGTCGAGGCGATGGCCGAGGCGGGCATCGACATCGCCGACAACACCCCGAAGATCCTCACCGTCGACGCCGTGAAGGAATCCGACGTCGTGATCACGATGGGCTGCGGCGACGCCTGCCCGATCTTCCCGGGCAAGCGCTACGAGGACTGGGAGCTCCAGGACCCGGCCGGCCAGGGCATCGAGGCCGTCCGCCCGATCCGCGACGAGATCCGCCGGCGCGTCGAAGCGCTGATCGCCGAGATCGCCCCGGCGGCCTAGCGATGTCCGGACTCGACACCGCGGGCCGGCGGGCACTGCCCGGCATCAGCTATCCCGAGCGTTACCTCCACGACCTCGCCCTCGAACTCACCGGGCTCTTCGACGGCACCTTCAACGCCGAGACGGTCGAGCGGTACGTGCTCGAGTCCTACACGGCGCTCCTGCGAACGTCGACCGTCAAGGCCCACCTCGCCAACAACGTGCGGCGCTTCGCGACCGATCGCCTGGCCGCGCTGGCCCAGGCGAAGGGGGCGCTCGCCCACGACGTTCCGGAGGTGCTCTTCGTCTGCGAACAGAACTCGGGGCGCTCGCAGATGGCCGCCGTGCTGACCCACAGCATCGCCGGCGATCGCGTGCACGTGCGATCCGCGGGCTCCATGCCCGCGGCCGACCTGAACCCCGACGTCGTGGCCGTGCTCGACGAGCTCGGGCTCGACTCGAGCCGGGAGTTCCCGAAGCCGCTGACCGACGACGTCGTGCAGGCCGCCGACGTCGTCGTCACGATGGGATGCGGCGACGCCTGCCCGATCTACCCGGGCAAGCGATACCTCGACTGGGCGCTCGACGATCCCGAGCACCTGACCCTCGACGAGGTCCGTCGCGTCCGCGACGAGATCCGCGACCGCATCGAACACCTGCTGCAGACTCTGGAGATCGGCGAATGAGCGACCAGACCATCGAGAACGTCGTCGTCATCGGCTCCGGCCCGTCGGGGTACACCGCCGCGGTGTACCTCGCGAGGGCGGGCCTGCGACCCGTCGTGCTCGCCAGCTCGGTCGAAGCGGGCGGGGCCCTCGTCACGACCACCGAGGTGGAGAACTTCCCCGGCTTCGCCGAGGGCATCATGGGGCCGCAGCTGATGGAGCAGATGCGTCAGCAGGCCGAACGCTTCGGCGCCCGCATCGTCTACGACGACGCGACCGAGGTCGAGTTGGCCGCCGATGTCAAGACGATCCGCACCATCAACGGCGAGGAGTACCGGTCGCACGCCGTCGTCCTCGCGATGGGTTCCGCCTACCGCAAGCTCGGCGTCGAAGGCGAGGAACGACTGACCGGCCGCGGCGTGTCCTGGTGCGCCACATGCGACGGCTTCTTCTTCAGAGGCAAGGACATCGCCGTCGTCGGCGGCGGTGACTCCGCGCTCGAAGAGGCGATGTTCCTCACCCGATTCGCCGACTCCGTCACGCTCGTGCACCGCCGCGACGCCCTGCGAGGGTCGCGGATCATGCAGGAACGCGCGCTGTCCAATCCCAAGATCCGCCCCTACTGGAATGCCGAGGTCGTCGCAGCCGAGGGCGAGGACGGACTCGAGCGACTCCGGTTGCGCGACACCCGTACCGGTGAGGGTGCCACCCTCGACGCGACCGGACTGTTCATCGCGATCGGGCACGACCCGCGCAGCTCCCTCGTCGCGGGGCAGGTCGAACTCGACGCCGACGGCTACGTGCGGGTGGCGCATCCGTCGACCCAGACGAATCTCCCCGGCGTCTTCGCCTGCGGCGACCTGGTCGACAAGCGCTACCGACAGGCCATCACCGCCGCCGGCACGGGCTGCGCCGCAGCTCTCGACGCCGAGCACTTTCTCGCGGCCCACGGTCTCGCCGACGCCGACGCCGCCGACTAGGAGGCGGCGGTCGCCCTCGAGACGGCCTGGACGGTACGGACGCCGCCATCGCGGCATCACGCCTCGAAGTAGAGGTCCCAGTGCAGCCGGCAGCGGGGGTTGAATCCCGCGTCGCAGTTCGGACAGGACTCGACGCCGCGATACTGCTCGATCGTGAGCTCGCCGCCGCAGACACCGCAGAGGACGGCCCGTTCGCCCCATCGCCCGCGCGGCCAGACCACGGCCGGGTGGTCAGCGCTCTCGGCGTGGCAGCTGTGGCACGGGTAGTAGCGGTCGCAGCATGCGAACCTGATCGCGATGACGTCGACCGCGGTCGCGTAGTGCACGCAGCGGGTCTCGTCGTCGACCGTCTCGCCGAAGACCGGCGGACGGGACGAACCGGTGGGATTCGCTGCCGGTGACATGGAGCGGATGACGGGAATCGAACCCGCGCTATCAGCTTGGGAAGCTGAAGTTCTACCATTGAACTACATCCGCATGCGGCATCCGGAGATGCAGCGATGACCATCGTAGCAACCGAACCCGCCGGTTCGCGTCGGGTGTTCGGCCTCGTGCTGTTCGCGTCGCCGGCCGGCGATGCCGGCGGCGGAATGCGGCATGGGGCAGGCTTGACCCCATGCGGGCGGGCATGGGGGTCATCGCGGTCGGGAGCATCGTCGTGCTCATCGGCCTCACGGGTTGCGCCGATGCGGCGTCGACGGACGACCGGCTCGACCGAGGACTCCGAGCGGATGCCGCGGACATCGCGCGCGAGATCGCGGGCATCGCCGGCGAATCGGGCCTGGACGACCCCGCCGACGCGATCCAGGAGTACGCGAGGCGGGCGCTGCCGCTCCTCGCCGACACCGGCGTCCCGGAGGAACTCGACGAGATGCTCGACCCCGGATCGCCGGACTACGCCTCGGCGCTCCGACTCGTGGGGATCGAGGCATCCGGAACCGAGAGCTGGCAGGAGCCGGTGGGCGCACTCGTGCTGGCGAGCAGGACGCACCGCTTCTCGGACGACGAGGAAACGACCGGCGAGCTGTGCCTGCGCGTCGAACTCGATCGCTGGGGTCCGACGGCCGGATGGGACGACGACGGCGCGATCGCGCGCGTCGTCGACTGCGCGACGCCCTCACCCGAGACCGTGGTGCCTGAGGCCGACTCCCGTCCGATCATCGTCGTTCCCGACAACGCCGAAGCGGTCGCGACCGACGTGCTCGCGAACGCCGGCGGCGCGAGCGACGCGGCCGACGGCCCGACGGCCGAGGCGATCGCCGCCGAGATCACGGCCCGGCTCGAGGCCCCGACCGGCGAGCGCGAGGTCGCTGCCCAGGTGCAGGTCGCGCGAGACGGCGACCGGATCGGGCTCGCGATGGGCACGCCCGACGACTGCCTCCTCCTCCGCGCCGACGGTGGGCGGGTCGAGCGGCTGCACGTCTCGAGCGTGCAGTTGCAGCCCGGCGAGCTCGGGTGCTCGGCATCCACCGCGCTCGCGTCGGACGACGCGCTCGCCCCGCCGCACTGAGCCGATCCGTCGGCCCGTCGCTAGGCTGAACGCGTGCTGCTCTCCGACCGCGACATCCGTGCCGAACTCGAACTCGGACGCGTCCGTCTCGAACCGTCCGACCCCGCCATGCTGCAGCCCAGCAGCGTCGACGTGCGCCTCGACCGGTACTTCCGGTTGTTCGACAACCACAAGTACCCGTTCATCGACCCGGCCGAAGACCAGCCCGAGCTGACGCACCTCATCGAGGTGAAGCCCGACGAGCCGTTCATCCTGCACCCGGGCGAGTTCGTGCTCGCGTCGACGTACGAGGCGGTCACCCTGCCCGACGACGTGGCCGCGCGCCTCGAGGGCAAGAGCTCGCTCGGCCGGCTCGGGCTGCTCACACACTCGACGGCCGGCTTCATCGACCCGGGCTTCACGGGGCACGTCACCCTCGAGCTGTCGAACGTCGCGACCCTGCCGATCAAGCTGTGGCCCGGCATGAAGATCGGGCAGATGTGCTTCTTCCGCCTGTCGTCGCCGAGCGAGAAGCCCTACGGCTCGGCCGAGTACAGCTCGCGCTACCAGGGCCAGCGCGGCCCCACGGCGTCGCGCTCGTTCCACAACTTCCACCGCACGGATGTCGGCGCGACCGACGCGGGGTCGCTCGGGGGCTGAGACGCCCGCCGGTCGAGGAGCGGAGCGTCTCGAGACCTGCGCCTCCTCGACCGACGTGACGCCGGTCGAGGAGCGGAGCGTCTCGAGACCTGCGCCTCCTCGACCCGCCGCGAGCCCGCTTGCGCCCGACACCCCTGCCGTCAAGCCCTCGTTTCGCACGGTCCGCACGGGTAGGCATATGGCATGCCGACATCGGAGTCCAGCGTGCCGAACGCGACCGGCCCGTCCGCACCGGACGGGTCGACGTTCGGCATCGAGGAGGAGTTCGTCCTCCTCGAGCCCGATTCGCTGCGTCCGGTGGCCCGCGGCGGTGAGGCGCTCGCGGCGCTGAAGCCGGCGTTCGAGGCGGCGACCACGGAGTTCCTCGCGTCGCAGCTCGAGATCGCGACGGGCATCTGCCGCACGGGCGATGAGGCCCTCGGGCAGCTCGAGGCGTTCCGCGCCGCGCTCGCGGACGTCGCGGCGGGGCTCGGGGTCGTGGCGGCATCCACCGGAACGCCCTACGAGGTCGAACGGGCCCCCGAGGTGACCCGGGCCGCGCGATACGAGCACATCCGCGACGACATCGCGGCGATGATCGACGACCACCAGGTGTGCGGCATGCACGTGCATATCGGGATCGCGGATGCCGCGGAGCGGGTGCGGGTGCTCAACGGCCTCCGTGCATGGATGCCGATGCTCACCGCGCTCGCCGCGAACTCGCCGTTCTGGCACGGCGAGGACACGGGGTTCGCGAGCTGGCGCACGGTCGTCATGCGCCGCTGGACGACCGCCGGCATCCCATCGCCGTTCGCAGATGTCGACGACTACGACCACCGCATCCGCGACCTGGTCGGCATCGGTGCGACGCGCGACAAGCCGCTCGTCGCGTGGACGCTGCGCCTCTCGCACCACCTGCCCACGATCGAGCTGCGCTTCGCCGACGCGCAGCTGGCCGCGCAGGACTCGGTCGCGCTCGCGCTGCTCTGCCGCCGGATCGTGCGCGGCATCCTGCACGGCGTCCATCGCACCGACGACGTCGACGGCAGGTTCGCGCCCGAGGTGCTCGACGCAGCCGTCTGGGAGGCGGCACGGCATGGGCTCGATTCGGCAGTGCCCGACCCGGTGCGCGGCGTCATGGCCTCGGTCGCCGAGGCGGTCGACTCGGCGCTCGGCATGCGCGACGACGATGACGGATGCCCCGCCGCCGTCGCCGGCCTTCTCGTGCGCGGCACGGGCGCCGATCGCCAGCGGGCCGCGCACGCCGAGCGCGGCATCGCGGGCGTCAGGCAGTGCGTCACGGCATCCGTCGACGGCCCGGCCCACCGCCTGGCGGGGTGAGCGGTGCGCCCGTGCGCCGGTCGAGGAGCGAAGCGTCTCGAGACCTGCGTGAGGGGGTCTCGAGACGGCGCCGGGGCGCCTCCTCGACCGGCGGCGGGGTTGGTCGAGGAGCGGAGCGTCTCGAGGCCTGCGCTGGGGGGTCTCGAGACGGCGCTGGCGCGCCGCCTCGACCGGCGCGGTGGGCCGGCGCCTCCTCGACCGACGGTCAGGCGGGCGGCGGGTAGGGCGCATCGCGCAGCAGGCGCGCGAGGTGGGCGCTGTGCCGGGCGACGGCGGCGTTCGTCGTCGCGACGCTCTCGGGCGTGCCGGGCAGGTCCTGGTAGTCGACGCGGCCCATCGCCTCGCCGTTCCAGTAGGTCGAGGCTTGCGACGCGACCGAGAACCCGACGTCGACGAGGGCCTGCAGCACGTCGGCGACGATCGCGTGGGCGCCGTCCTCGTTGCCCACGACGGCCACGGCGGCGACCTTGCCGGCGAGGAGCGGGCGGCCCGCGGCATCCGTCTCGGAGATCTCGGCGTCGAGCCGTTCGATGACGCGCTGGGCGATGCTCGACGGGTGGCCGACCCACGTGGGCGTCGCGAACAGCAGGATGTCGGCGGCGAGGAGCTTCTCGCGGATCGCCGGCCATTCGTCGCCGTCGCCCATGTCGGCCTCGACCCCGGGCTTCACGTCGTGGTCGACGACGCGCACGAGTTCGGTCTCGGCGCCGTCGGCCTCGAAGAGCTCGAGCACCTGACGGGCGATGAGCTCGGTGCTCGAGGCGCCGGGCGACGGCTTCAGCGTGCAGTTCAGGGCGAGCACGCGCAGTGCGGTCATGGGGTCCTCCTGAGATCGCGCAGTCGGGGTGCGAGGTCGGACTCGAAGACGTCGAAGAACGTGTCGGGGTCGGGGCCGAGGTTCATGATCGCCACCCGGTCGAAGCCGGCGTCGACGAACGGGCGCACCGCCTCGACGTGGGCGTCGAGGTCGGGGCCGACGCTGAGCTGATCGGCGATGTCCTCGCGGCGGATGTAGGCGCTCGCCGCCTCGAAGTTGACGGGGTTCGGCAGCTCGCTCATGACCTTCCAGCCGGTGAGGCTCCACCGCGCGGTCGTCCACGCCGCTTCGATCGCGTCCTGCTCGGTCGCCGCCCAGGCGATGGCGGCCTCGCCGTAGCGCGGGCCCGCACCGCCGAGGCGCTCGTACTCGGCGATGAGCTCGGCATCGGGCTCGACGGCGAAGAGGCCGTCGCCCAGCTCGGCCGCCACGGCAGCGGATGCCGCGCCGCTGGCGGCCACGGCGATCTCGGGCGGGGTGTCGGGCAGGTCGAAGACGCGGGCGTCCTCGAGATCGAGGTACTGCCCCTCGTAGCTCCGGTATCCGCCCTGCCAGAGCAGGCGGATGATCTCGAGCGCCTCGCGCAGCATCTCGTGGCGCTGCGAAACGGCGGGGAAGCCGCGGCCGACGACGTGCTCGTTGAGCCGCTCGCCCGACCCCACCCCGAGGGTGAACCGTCCGTCGCTGAGCAGTGCGACCGTGGCCGCGGCCTGCGCGATGATCGCCGGGTGGTAGCGGACCGACGGACACGTCACGCCCGTCGCGAGGCCGATGCGCTCGGTGCCCTGCGCGATCGCGCCGAGCACCGACCACGCGAACGGCGAATGGCCCTGCACGTCGAGCCAGGGATGGAAGTGGTCGCTGATCTCCACGAAGTCGAAGCCCGCGGCCTCGGCGCGCTGCGCCTGACGCACGAGCTCCGCCGGGCCGAAGCCCTCCGCGGCGAGTTTGTATCCGAACTGCACCATGCGATGCACGCTAGGCGGCGCCGGTCCGCCGCGCACGGGGGTTGACGGCCGAGACGCGCCGCAGTACCCGGCGATCCGGGCGGTCCTGAAGCCGATGAACGGGGGCTGGCCGCAGCGGAGCGAGCGCCGCACCCGTGCGCGTATACGTGAGCCGCGGCATCCGCGCCACCCCGTTGTCGGGCACGGCCCGTCGACCTATCGTGCGGTGATGACCTCGCTCTGGCTCGCCCGCCCGACCCGCATCGAGGCCGACGACCCGGCCGCTGCGCCTCGCGTCTTCGACGAGATCGTCGTCGGCGCCGGGCTCACCGGCCTCGTCACGGCCGTGCTCCTCGCCCGTGCCGGCCGACGGGTCGGCGTGCTCGAGGCGCGCGGGGTGGGCGCGGCGGCCACGGGCAACACGACGGCGAAGCTCAGCGTGCTGCAGGGCGCGCACCTGCAGCGCGTGCGGCGGCGCACGTCGGCACGGGTGCTGCAGGCGTACGTCGATGCGAACCTCGCGGGGCAGGCGTGGCTGCTCGACTATCTGGGCGACCGCGGGGTTCCGGTGCAGCGCCTCGACGCGGTGAGCTTCGCCGCGACGCCGGCCGGACGCGAGATCGTCGAGCGCGAGGCCGAGACCGCACGCGAGGCCGGCTTGCACGTGATGACGGATGTCGCCGACGACGTGCCGTTCGAGGTGCACGCCTCGGCGCGGCTGGCCGGGCAGGCCCAGTTCGACCCGATGGACGTGCTCGAGGCGCTCGCCGCGGAACTGCGCGGACTCGGCGGGGTGATCTGCGAGGGCGTCCGCATGACGGGGGCGTCGGTGGGGCGGCCGGTGCGGGTGCGCACGACCGCCGGCGCATTCTCGTGCGAGCGGCTCGTGCTCGCGACGGGCACGCCGATCCTCGATCGCGGCCTGTCGTTCGCGAAGCTGCGCGCGAACCGCTCCTACGCCGCTGCGTACCGCACGGATGCCGCGCTGCCGCAGGCCATGTACCTCAGCGTCGACGAGCCGACACGGTCGATCCGCACGGCCCCCGACCCCGATCTCGCATCCGGCGCCGCCGACCTGCTCCTCGTCGGCGGGTACGGGCACGGGGTCGGCCGGCATCCGTCGCCGCGATCGCGGGTGGACGCGCTCGACGAGTGGACGCGATCGACCTGGCCGGATGCCGCGCTGACGCACCGGTGGAGCGCGCAGGACTACGAAACCCCGCACGGCGTGCCCTTCGTCGGGTGGATGCCGCGCGGCCGGGGGCGGGTGTTCATCGCGACGGGGTACGACAAGTGGGGCATGACGAACGCCGTGCAGTGCGGCCTCACGCTCGCGGCAGATCTGCTCGGCGAGCTGCCCGACTGGGCGCGGACGCTGCGCCACCGGTTCACGACCCCGGTCGCCCTCGGCGCCGGCATCGGCATCAACGCGGCGGTCGCGAAGCACTACGCCGTCGGCTGGGGTCGGGCGCTCGTGACCCGCCTGCCCGAGGCGCCGCCGCCCGAGGGCGCAGGCTCCGTCGGACGGGTCGGACGCGCCCCGGTGCCGACCGCCGCCTCGACGGTCGACGGCGTCACCTGCCGGGTCTCGGGCATCTGCCCGCACCTCGGCGCCGTGCTCGCCTGGAACGACGCCGAGCGCACGTGGGACTGCCCCGCGCACGCCTCGCGCTTCACGGCCGACGGCGTGCGGCTCGAGGGACCGGCCAAGCGCGACCTCCGCCGGTAGGCTCCCCGTCATGGGTGCGCGCGTCGTGGTGGTGGGCTCGATCAACGTCGATTCGGTGGTGCGCGTCGAGCGGCATCCGCGGCCCGGCGAGACCGTGCTCGGCGAGGGCGTCGAGCTGCTCCCGGGCGGCAAGGGGGCCAACCTCGCTGCGGGCGCGGCCGCCGCGGGCGCCGACGTGCTGATGGTCGGACGGGTGGGCGACGACGAGCTCGGGCGCCGCTACGTCGGGCTGCTCGCCGCGCACGGCGTCGACCTCTCGGCGGTCACGGTCGACCCCGCGCAACCGACCGGGCAGGCCTTCATCACGGTCTCCGAGGACGGCGAGAACAGCATCATCGTGGTCGCCGGCGCCAACGGCACTCTCGAGGCGGATGCCGCGGCCCGCGCGATCCCCGACGACGCGGGCCTCGTCGTCACCCAGCTCGAGCTCGGGGCCGAGGTCGCCGAAGCCGTGCTGCGCCGAGGGCGGGCGCTCGGCGCGCTGACGGTGCTCAATGCGTCGCCCGTGTCGCCCGCGGCATCCGCCCTGCTGGAGCTTGCCGACGTCGTGGTCGTGAACGAGCACGAGTGGGCGGCCCTCGGCAAGCCGGCCGATGCGTGCGTCACGCTGGGCGCGGCGGGCGCGCGATGGGGAGCGGCGGATGCCTCGCCCGACCCGGTCGACGTCGTCGACACGACGGGCGCGGGCGACGCGTTCGCCGGGGCGCTGGTGGCGGCGCTCGCCGCCGGGGCCGACCGGGCTGCCGCGCTGCGGGCCGCCGTCGACGCCGGAGCGCGGGCCACGACCTACGCGGGCGCCCAGCCGTGGGGCTTCGCCGGGTGACGGTGCCCCGCCGATCGAGGAGCGGAGCGTCTCGAGATCTGCGGGGGTGTGGGTCTCGTCGATCGAGGAGCGGAGCGTCTCGAGATCGTTGCGGGGCTGGTCTCGAGACGGCGCTGGGGCGCCTCCTCGACCGGCGAGGGGTTCCGTCGATCGAGGAGCGGAGCGTCTCGAGATCGTTGCGGGGCTGGTTTCGAGACGGCGCTGGGGCGCCTCCTCGGCCGGCGAGGGTTCCGCCGATCGAGGAGCGGAGCGTCTCGAGATCGTTGCGGGGCTGGTTTCGAGACGGCGCTGGGGCGCCTCCTCGACCGGCGAGGGGTTCCGTCGATCGAGGAGCGGAGCGTCTCGAGATCGTTGCGCGGATGGTCTCGAGACGGCGCCGGCGCGCCCCCTCGACCGGCGGGCTATCGGATCGCGGACGCCGCAGCCTCGGGACGGGGCGCGCCCGCGGCATCCGGAGCGGTGACGAAGTCGACCACCGCGTCGAGCGTGACGTCGGCGCGGAGGATGCGGTTGTGCCCGAGACCGTCGGCGGCCACGAGCCGGGCGCCGGGGTTCGCGGCGACGAGCCTGGATGCCTCGCTGAACGGAACCCGCCGGTCGCCGCGATCGTGCACGAGCAGCAGGGGCACCCCGTCGGGCAGCGGGTGCGCGAGCGCCGAGTAGCGCTCGAACGGGTGCTCGCCCGGGAACAGCCGCGCGGCGAAGCGCCGTGCGAGCGCTTCGCGGGTCGCGGGGTCGAGGCCCGCGAGATCGCCGAAGCCGTCGATGAAGACGTCCGGGGTCGCCGCCGCGGCGATCGCGCCCACGCGCCGCACGGCGATGCCCTCGGCGGGTGCGAGCAGCGCGGCGAGCCCGCCGAACGAGTGGCCGACGATCGCGTGGAACCGGCCGAGGCGCTGCTGGAGCTCGGCGAAGATGTGGAGGTGGTCGACGAGGTAGGTGCCGCGGCCGCCCGATTCGCCGTTGGCGGGCGCGTCGAACCCGACGACCCGGAACCCCTCGCTGCGCAGCTCCCGCGCGAGCGTCGCGAACACGCTCGCGCGCGACTGCCACCCGTGGGCGAGCACGATCGTGTCGGGCCCGCCGCCCCACTCGTACGTCACGACGTCGACGCCGGTGCGGCGGATGCCGGGGATGCGCACGGTTCCCCGGCGCGCCGCCGCGTGGGTCGCGGCGTCGACGGGGGCGACCGGCACGCGCGGTCCGACGCGCATGAACAGCGGCAGCGCGGCACGAGCGCCGAGCTCCGGCGAGATCTTCGAAGCGATGCGGATGCCTCCGGCTGCGCCGCCGAGCAGCGCCCGCTCGGCCGCGGTTGCGATGGACGATCGTGCCATGTCGCGCCTCCAGAAAACTCTACGAACGTTCGTACGTAGAGTGTACGAACGTTCGTGCGTAAACTGCAACCATGACGATGACCGACGGCCGACGCGCACGAGGCGACGCATCGCGTCGGCTCGTGCTCGCGCATGCCGCCGACCTCGCCTCGATGGAAGGGCTCGACGGCCTCTCCATCGGGCGCCTCGCCGCCGAGGCCGACGTGAGCAAGAGCGGCATCGCGACCCTGTTCGGGTCGAAGGAGCAGCTCCAGCTCGCCACGGTGGCCGCCGCGGCCGAGCGCTTCACCGCGACCGTCATCGAACCGGCGCGTGTGCAGCCCCGAGGCATCCGCCGCCTGACCGCGCTGCTCGATCGCGTCGTCGCCTATTCAGAGGACCGGGTGTTCCCCGGCGGGTGCTTCTTCTCGGCCGGCGCCGCCGACTTCCACTCCAAGCCCGGCGCCGTGCGCGACGCCCTCGCCGATCAGCTCGAGAGCTGGCTCGGCTACCTCGCGGCATCCGCGCGCTTCGCCGTCGACCAGGGGGAGCTGCCCGGCCTCGAAGACCCCGACCAGCTCGCGTTCGAACTGCAGGGCACGTTCGAGTGGACGAACCTGATGGCCCTCATCCGCGAGGCCGACAGCGCCCTGCACTACGGCCGCGCGCGCAGGGCGTACCGCAGCCTGCTCATCGCCTCCGGCGCGGATCCGGCGATCGCCGAGCTCCTGCTCGAGCCGGGCGCCGCGACACGGCCCGCCGCGTAGCGCGAGCACGCGAGCACGCGAGAACGAAAGCGCGCAAGCGCCCAAGGCCGCGTCGCCGGTCGTCCGGCCTCGGCCGGCCCGTTCCCGGCCTCCGGCTACCCGCCCGCCGGCCGCGGCGACTCGGCCACGAGGGCGAGGGTCGTGTCGCCGCACGGCACGACGAACTCGCCGCCCGGCAGTTGCACGGGATCGGTCGAGCGCTCGTCGTGCAACGGAGCCAGCGCCCCGGCGAGCCCCTCGATGCGCAGAAGCGCCCCGGTCGCGCGGCGCGAGTCGTTCGACGCGAGGATCCGGCCCGAGGCGTTGACGAGCGTTCCGCTGCCGCTCCACTCGCGCAGCACGGGCAGCAGCTCACCCTCGAGCCTGGCGACGTAGGCGTCGGCACCCACCACCCCGATCATCTCGCCGTCGGCGAAGACGGGCGTGGTGATCGTGACCGTGTAGTCGTCGGTGCAGAGGTAGTCGACGTAGGGGCCCGTGAGGTGGCGGCGGCCGGTGCGCTCGGGCACGCGCCACCATTCGAGCGTCGTGTAGTCGCGGAACTGCTCCGAATCGGGGTCGCTCACCGCGTCGAGCCGCCTGAGCGAGGCCGCGCCGGCGGCGCCGAACGTGTTCGCGCTGCTCAGCCACCAGGCGAGGTGCCACTGCGCATCGGCCAGGAACCCCGGCGCGGCCACGAAGCCGGCCCCCGTGATGAGCGCCCCCTCGCGCTCGAGCTCGGCGCCGACGAGCGCCTCGATCACGGGGTCGAGCGTCTCGGCGCGGGCGTCGGGCGACCCGCCGAGGGCGCCCGCGAACGGGCCGGACAGCTCCGTCTCGAGCACCCCGCGCCAGCCCTCGACCATCGCGAGGGCCGGCTCGATGGTGGAGGCGACCTGCCTCGCGATGTGTTCGGCGGCCAGGTCGAGGGTCGTGCTCACGCGGGTGGTCCTTCCGCTGGGTCTGCGACGGATGCCTCGCCGCCGGCAGGGTGTGCTGCGAGATCGATGCGCGTCTTCTCGTCGATCAGCCACTGCACCGCGCCGGCGAAATGCTCGGCGGTCGCACGTCGTGCATGTTCGGGTTGCACGTCGCGGACCGCCTCGATCACGTCGAGCCGCACGATGCGGCTGCGGTCACGAGCATCTTCCTCCCGGAGGCACATCCAAAGCAAGGGTCCGGCCTCGGCCTGGAGCCGGAGCTCCTCCTGCACGAGCCGCGGGGACTGGCTGATCGCGGCGACCTCGAGGTGGAATCGGCCGACCGCGCGACGGGCGCCGCCGGCCGTCGCGAGGTCGGCGCGGGCGTCGATGTCGATGAGGCTGGCGAGGTCGTCCTCGCTCGCGCGGTCGGCCGCGACCTCGGCCGCCATGCCCGCGATCGCGGCGTAGTGCAGCCCGAGGTCGCGCAGCTCGACGCGGCTGAGCGAGCGCAGCCGCGAGGTGACGAGTCGGGTCGAGGCATCCGGGTCGAACGTGACGAAGCTCCCGCCGTCGCGCCCGCGGCGGGTGTGCACGAGCCCGTTCTCGCGCAGGGAGACGAGCGCCTCGCGTGCGGTGACGACGGCGACGCCGAGGCTCCTGGCGAGTTCGGACTCGCTCGGCAGCCGTTCGCCGTCGCGCAGCACGCCCGCGACGATCGCGTCGGTGATGCGCTGTTCGACGAGTTCTGCGCGGCCGGCTCCCTCGAGCGGGGCGAAGACCACGGCTCGGGTGGCGTCGGTGCGGCCGGCTGCGTGCGGCATCGGCCCTCCGGGGATCCGATTCGGAAACTGTGACATGACCGTAACACGAAGGTCTGGACGCAGACATCTGGATTCATATGATTTAGAACACGCCTCGCGAAGGAGCCCCCGCATGACCGACATCCAGCCCGCGATCCGGCTGACCGGACTCACGAAGGAGTTCGGCGCCGTCACCGCCGTCGACCACGTCGACCTCGAGATCGCCGCCGGAGAGTTCTTCTCGATGCTGGGGCCGTCGGGCTCGGGCAAGACCACCGTGCTCCGGCTCATCGCCGGGTTCGAGCAGCCCACCGGCGGCACCATCGAGCTGTTCGGCGAAGACGTCACCAAGCGGGCGCCGTTCGACCGCGACGTCAACACCGTGTTCCAGGACTACGCGCTCTTCCCCCACATGACCGTGCTCGAGAACGTCGCCTACGGCCTCCGCGTGCGCGGCATCGGCAGGCGGGAACGCCTCGACCGGGCCCGCGCCGCACTCGCATCGGTGCGCCTCGAGCAGATGGGCGACCGCAAGCCCTCGCAGCTCTCGGGCGGCCAGCGCCAGCGCGTCGCCCTCGCCAGGGCCACGGTCGTGCAGCCCAAGGTGCTGCTGCTCGACGAGCCGCTCGGCGCCCTCGACCTCAAGCTCCGCGAGCAGATGCAGGTCGAGCTCAAGCAGATCCAGCGCGACCTCGGCATCACCTTCATCTTCGTCACCCACGACCAGGAGGAGGCGCTCACGCTGTCCGACCGCATCGCGGTCTTCAACGACGGCCGCATCCAGCAGCTCGGAACCCCGGCCGACCTCTACGAGACCCCGGGGTCGCGCTTCGTCGCCGGATTCGTCGGCACCTCGAACCTCTTCGACGACGCACGCTCGCGGGAACTCCTCGGGCGGCCCGGCGAGCACTCCGTGCGTCCCGAGAAGCTCGCCGTCTCCGCCGAACGCGAGATCGGCGACGGCGTGCAGAGCGCCCCGGGCACCGTCGTCGAGGTCATCTACCTCGGCAGCGGCATCCGCATCGTCGTCGACCTCGACGCCGGGCTCCGCGTCACCGCGCTCGCCCAGAACGACCGGCGCCGCCGATCGCCCGGCGAACGCGGCGACCGCGTCTTCGTGAGCTGGCACGACGCCGACGTCGTCGCGCTCGCCCCGGCGCCTTCCGGCGACGAGCAGGCGGATGCCGCGGCATCCGTCGCCTGACCCACCCCGAACCCGCACCAGTCCAACTGCAGTCCCACAGAACAGGAGAGAACCATGAAGCGCAATCCGCACACGACCCGCGGCGCGTTCGTCGGGCTCGCGATCGCCTCGGTCGCATTGCTCACCGCCTGCGGCACCTCGAGCGGTTCGGGCGCCTCCGGCGCGTCCGACGAGCCGATGGCCGAACTCGGCGACACCGAGGGCCAGGTCTCGATCCTGGCCTGGCCCGGGTACGTCGAGGACGGCACCAACGACCCCGCCGTCGACTGGGTCACCCCCTTCGAGGAGGACACCGGCTGCATGGTCACGACCAAGACGTTCGGCACCTCCGACGAGGCGCTCAACCTGATGAAGACGGGCGACTACGACGTGGTCTCGGCCTCGGGAGACGCCTCGCTCCGCCTCGTCGCCGCCGGTGACGTGGCCCCCGTCAACACCGACCTCATCCCGAACTACGAGGGCATCTACGACTTCCTGAAGAACCAGTCGTGGAACTCGGTCGACGGCGTCGCCTACGGCGTGCCCCACGGCTACGGCGCCAACCTGCTCATGTACAACACCGACGAGTTCCCGACCGCGCCCACGTCGTGGGACGTCGTCTTCGACAAGGCCTCCGAGAACGCCGGCAAGGTCACCGCCTACGACTCGCCCATCTACATCGCGGATGCCGCGGTGTACCTCATGGCCCACGAGCCCGACCTCGGCATCGAGAACCCGTACTCCCTCGACGAGGAGCAGCTCGCCGCCGCCGTCGACCTGCTGAAGACGCAGCGCGAGAGCATCGGCGAGTACTGGTCCGACTACCTCAAGGAGGTGCAGGCCTTCACGACCGGCGACACCGTGGTCGGCACGAGCTGGCAGGTCATCCAGAACGTGCTCGAGGGCGAAGGCGCGAAGACCGCCGTCGTGCTGCCCGAGGAGGGCACCACCGGATGGTCGGACACGTGGATGATCTCGTCGAAGGCGAAGAACCCGAACTGCGCGTACGCGTGGCTCGACTACATCGCCAGCCCCGAGGCCAACGCCACCGCGACCTCGTACTTCGGCGAGGCGCCCTCCTCCGACGCCGCCTGCGAGTACCGCGAGGACTGCGAGGCGTACCACGCCGGTGACGCCGACTACGCGTCGCAGATCTGGTACTGGTCGACCCCGATCGAGGAGTGCCTCGACGGGCGAACGGATGTCTCGTGCACCGACTACGCCGCATGGACCGCCGCGTGGCAGGAGATCAAGGGCTGATGACCTCGGCTCACGTGGAGTCCCGTCCGCGCCGCACCACGGCGCGGGCGGGCTCCGCCTTCCTCTCCACCCATCCGCGCACGCGGCTGGCGCTGCTCCTGGCCGCGCCCCTGTTCTGGCTCGTCATCGTCTACATCGTGGCGCTCGCGCTGCTGCTCGTGACGGCGTTCTGGTCCGTCGACAGCTTCACCGGCGTCATCACGACCGAGTTCACGCTCGACAACATCATCGAGGTCGTCACCGGATCGCTCTACCAGACCGTCACCCTGCGCACGGTCGGCGTCGCGCTCGCCGTGACGATCATCGACGTGGTGCTCGCCCTGCCGATCGCGTTCTTCATGGCGAAGGTCGCCACGCCCCGCATGCAGCGCGTGCTGCTGATCATGGTGCTCACCCCGCTCTGGGCGTCGTACCTCGTGAAGGCCTACGCGTGGCGCTCGGTGCTCTCGCAGGACGGCATCCTCGAGTGGCTGCTCGCGCCGTTCGGCGGGCATACGCCCGGCTACGGCCTGCCGGCCACGATCATCACGCTCTCGTACCTGTGGCTGCCCTACGTCATCCTGCCGATCTACGCCGGACTCGAACGCGTGCCCGACTCGCTGCTCGAGGCATCCGGCGACCTCGGCGGCAAGACCTGGCCGACGCTGCGGCTCATCGTCTTCCCGCTCATCCTGCCCGCGATCATCGCCGGCACGATCTTCAGCTTCTCGCTCTCGCTCGGCGACTACATCACGGTGAACATCGTCGGCGGCACGAACCAGATGCTCGGCAACCTCGTCTACACGAACGTCGGCGCCGCGAACAACCTCCCGCTGGCCTCCGCGATCGCGCTCATCCCGATCGTGATCATCTTCGGCTACCTGTTCCTCGTGCGCCGCACCGGCGCGCTCGACAACCTCTGAGGCAGACGATGCGACTCTCCCGCCCCGCACGCGTGACGCTCGGCGTCATCACCGCGATCATCCTCGTGATCGTCTACGTGCCGCTGCTCGTCGTGCTCGTGAACTCGTTCTCGACCTCGACCGCGCTCACCTGGCCGCCGCCCGGGTTCACGCTCGAGTGGTGGGGCAAGGCGTTCCAGAGCGCCGGCGCCCTCGAGGCGGTGCTCACGAGCGTGCAGGTCGCGGTGATCTCGACGATCATCGCCCTCGTGCTCGGCACGCTCATCTCGATCGCCCTGCAGCGCTTCGAGTTCTTCGGGCGCGACGCGATCAGTTTGCTCGTGATCCTGCCGATCGCCCTGCCCGGCATCATCACCGGCATCGCGCTGAACAACTTCTTCCGCACGATCATGGGCGTGCCGCTCTCGATCTGGACGGTCGTCATCGCGCACGCCACGTTCTGCATCGTGACCGTGTTCAACAACGTGATCGCCCGCCTGCGCCGCCAGGGCACGAACCTCGAGGAGGCGTCGGCCGACCTCGGCGCCGGCATCTGGACCACGTTCCGCCTCGTGACGTTCCCGCAGCTGCGCTCGGCGCTCCTGGCCGGCGGGCTGCTCGCCTTCGCGCTCTCGTTCGACGAGATCATCGTGACGACGTTCACGGCCGGATCGGGCGTCACGACCCTGCCCATCTTCATCCTGAACAACATGTTCCGGCCCAACCAGGCGCCCATCGTCTCGGTCATCGCCGTCGTGCTCGTGCTCGTCTCCATCATCCCCATCTACATCGCCCAGCGGCTCGGCAAGGGCGAGGAGGTCAAGCGGTAGCTCGGCGCGGTCGGTGCGGTCGGTGCGGTGGGTGCGGCTTTGCAGGACTTTTCCGCGGCGCGCCGGGTGCCGACCGGGCCCCGCGCGGCGTGTCGGGCGATTCGTCCTGCAACTCGTCCTGCCGGTCGAGGGGCGCGGCTCCTCGAGCCGTTGCGGTGTCGGGCTCGATAGGGTCGGCGGATGCAGACCTTCCCGGCGGCCGACGGCACCGAACTCGCGTTCTCGATCCTCGGCGGCGATCGCACCGAACGGGCGCCGACGCTCGTCGTGCCGGGCGGCCCGTGCCGTGGGGTCGACTACCTCGAGGATCTCGCCGGCATCGCCGACATCCGGCCGCTCGCGGTGCTGCATCCGCGCGGCACGCCGACCTCGGGCGGGCGTTCGCGAGGGTGGTGGGCCGACGCCGACGACCTGATCGCGCTCGCCGACCACCTCGGGCTCGAACGCTTCGACGTCATCGGGCATTCGGCGGGCACCCGGCTCGTGCTCGCGGCATCCGCCCGGTTCCCCGATCGGCTGCGCCGGAGTGCGCTCGTCACGCCCGCGGCGGCCTGGCTGACGGATGCCGCGTGGGACGGCGCCGCGATCGGCGGGCGCCGCGGCGACCCCGCGGTCATCTTGGCGCTCGAGTCGCTCACCGGGCCCCAGCCCGTCGACCAGCGCCAGTGGGACCGCGCCAGAGCGCTCGAGGCGCCGGCCGGGTACGCCGCATGGACGGATCGCGAGCGAGCGCACAGCATGGTCGGCGGGTGGGACCTCGCCGCGGTCGAAGCGTGGTTCACGGGCGTTCCGGATGACGCAACCGCACGGATCCTGGCGGCACCTCGCATCCCCGCCCTCGTCGTCGGCGGCGCCGGAGACATCCTCTCGGGTGTCGCGCCGGTGGAGGCGTATGCCGCCGCACTCGGCGCGGATCTGCGGATGATCCCCGAATGCGGCCACTACCCGTGGGTCGAGCAGCCGGCCGCGTTCCGCGAGGCGCTCGGCGGGTGGCTCGCGGACTGAGCCGCGACGCGCGGGGCGTTCACCGCTCGACGTCGGCGACGGACGCGGTCCACACGGCCAGTTCGTGCGCGAGCGCGACGGGGGCATCGAGCTGGACCAGGTGCCCGGCGGAAGACCAGGGCGGGCCCCGAGCCCGACCTGCCCCAGGCCACGTGGCGTCCCCGCCACTCCAGGGTGCGGTTCAGTTCCATGGCATCCACTCCATCACGGATGCCGCCGGCGCCGCTGGTCGAGGAGCGCAGCGTCTCGAGGCCTTCGGCGGTGGTGGTCTCGAGACGGCGCTGGCGCGCCTCCTCGACCGGCGAGACGGCGCTGGCGCGCCTCCTCGACCGGCGAGACGGCGCTGGCGCGCCTCCGGGACCGGCGAGACGCTAGTGCGCCTGCGGGGGCAGGGCCGAGATGACGGGGTGGTCCTTGGCGATGACGCCGACCTTGGCGGCGCCGCCGGGCGAGCCGAGGTCGTCGAAGAACTCGACGTTGGCCTTGTAGTAGTCGGCCCACTCGTCGGGCAGGTCGTCTTCGTAGTAGATCGCCTCGACCGGGCAGACCGGCTCGCAGGCGCCGCAGTCGACGCACTCGTCGGGGTGGATGTAGAGCGAACGCTCACCCTCGTAGATGCAGTCGACCGGGCACTCGTCGATGCAGGCGCGGTCCTTGACGTCGACGCACGGAAGCGCGATGACGTACGTCACGAGACGACCAGCGACCCGTCGCGCGAGATGTCGACCTGCTCGTCGCGCGGCACGACCTTGACGCGCTCGCGCACGGTCTCGCGGCCCTCGGGCACGCCGTAGGCCTCGCCGAGCGAGCGCTCGTGGGCGTCGAGCGCGAGCCAGCCGTTCCACGTGGTGTACGACACGTCGCGCGAATCGAGCAGCGCGAAGACCTCCTCGCCGCCGGCCGCGTCGACGAGGGCCGCGGGCAGCGAACCGGCCGTGGCATCCGCGATCAGGTTCGTGATGGTCTCGAGCGCGTCGCCCTTGGTGTGGCCGATGAGGCCGACGGGGCCGCGCTTGATCCAGCCGGTCGCGTACACGCCGGGCAGGTGCTGCCCCGCGGCATCCGTGACCCGGCCGCCCTCGTTCGGGATGACCGCGCGGGCGTCATCGAACGGCACGCCGTTGACGGGCGAACTCGCGTAGCCGACGGCGCGGTAGACGGCCTGCACGGGCACGTCGACGAACTCGCCGGTGCCTTCGACCGATCCGTCGCCGACGGGTCGCGTGAGCTCGAAGCGCATCGCCTCGACGGCCTCGGTGCCGAGCACCTCGACGGGCGCGTGCAGGAAGTGCAGGTGCAGGCGGCGCGACGCGGTGTACTCGTGGTCGGCGGGCTTGCGCCAGCCGTTCAGCGTGCGCGTCATGACCTTGACCTGGTTGTTCGACGCGAACAGCTGCTCGGCGTGCGGGTCGTTCGCGGCGCGCTCGAAGTCGTCGTCGTAGACGATCACGTCGACGTCGGGCACCTCGCCGAGCTCGCGCAGCTCGATGGGCGTGAACTTCACGTGCCCGGGGCCGCGGCGGCCGAAGACGTGCACGTCGGTCACGGGCGACGCCTCGAGGCCCTCGACGACGTTGGCCGGGACATCCGTCGACAGGAGGTCCTTCGGGTGCTTCGCGAGCACGCGGGCGACGTCGAGCGCGACGTTGCCGTTGCCGATGACGGCGATCGACTGCGCCTCGAGCGGCCAGGTGCGCGGCACGTCGGGGTGGCCGTCGTACCAGGCGACGAAGTCGGCCGCGCCGAACGAGCCGGGCAGGCCGATGCCGGGGATGTCCAGCGGGGCGTCGCGCAGGGCTCCGGTCGCGAAGATGACGGCGTCGTAGCGCTCCTGCAGCTCGTCGACGGTGATGTCGCGGCCGACCTCGACGTTGCCGATGAGGCGGATCGTGCCCGCGTCGAGCATCTCGTGCAGCGAGTTCACGATGCCCTTGATGCGGGGGTGGTCGGGGGCGACGCCGTAGCGGATCAGGCCGTAGGGCGCGGGCAGCGACTCGAACAGGTCGATCGCGACCTCGCCGCCGGCCTCGGTGACCTGACGGTTCAGGATGTTGCCTGCGTAGATGCCGGCGGGGCCGGCTCCGACGATCGCGACGCGGAGGGAGAGGGTCATGGCTGCGTGGTCTTCCAGTCGACGGAGGGGGTGATGGTCTCGGGTGCGGCGACGTCGCCTGCGCTCGTGCTCGCGGAGATCGCGTCGGGTGCGTAGGGACTCAGGGTCACCACGTCGCCGACGACGACGACCGCGGGCGAGCGGATGCCGCGGCGTGCCGCCTGCAGTGCGATCGTGTCGAGCGTACCCACTGTGACACGCTGACCTGAGCCGTAGCCGTCTTCGATGATCGCGACCGGGCAGGCGCCCCCGCGTTCGCCGCGCGACAGGGTGATCGCGGAGTTCGCGAGGGTTCCGACGCCCATGAGCAGTACGACGGTGTGGTCGCGTCCGCCGCCGAGGGCCTGGATCTGGTCGTGGCCCGTGACGACGGTGAACGTCGTCGCGAGGCCGCGGTGCGTGAGCGGGATGCCGGCGATCGCGGGAACCGAGATCGCGCTCGTGATGCCGGGCACGACCTCGACGGGCACGCCGGCGGCCTGGCAGAACGCGACCTCCTCGCCGCCGCGGCCGAAGACGAACGGGTCGCCGCCCTTGAGGCGCACGACGTGCTTGCCGGCCTGGGCGAGCGTCACGAGGAGCGCGTTGACCGCATCCTGCGGCACGGCGTGGTGGCCGGGCAGCTTGCCGACGTCGACGACCTCGGCCTCGAGGTGCACGCCGTCGGCGGCGAGCCCGTCGAGCACGGAGCGCGCCCCGAGGCGGTCGGCGACGATGACGTCGGCGCGCTCGAGCGCCCGGAGGCCGCGGATGGTGAGCAGCCCGGCGTCGCCCGGACCGGCGCCGACGAGGGTGACGGTTCCGGGCTCGGGGCGCTCGGCGCGTGCGGCGACGTGCGCCGTGAACTCGGCGCTCATGCGAGGCCGCTCGCGACGACCGCGGCCGTGACGATCGCGACCGCGAGCACGAGTCCGCCGATCACGCCGACGAGGGTGCGCGTGCGCGCGCGGTCCGCGGTGCTCATACGGCGACCCATCCCGCGGCGGCCGCGGCGGCGGCCCGCTCCTCGGCGGTCGCCTCGACCGGGGCGGTGACGATGCCGGCGGCGAGCGTGTAGCCGGACTGCGGGTCGATGACGACGAACGCGCCCGCTCGGCGGTGCGCGGCGTACTCCTCGATCGGCAGCTCCGACGCGAGGCGGACGCGCACCTGGCCGATGTCGTTGACCTCGAGGGCCGTGGCCGGCTCGAGGGCGAGCGTGTCGAGGTCGCGGCGCCCGACGATGTCGGTGAGCATCGCCTGCACCGTGGAGGTGCCGGACTTCACGAGCACCCGAGCGCCCGGGCGCAGCGGCGCGGCGCCGAGCCAGAACACGGCCGCGTCGAACTCGCGTCGAGGTTCGGGCAGCGCGCCCGCGGCGACGATCACGGCGCCGCGGGCCGCGTCGAGCTGGTCGGCGAGACGCAGCGACACCGAGCGGGGGGCGGATGCCTCGGCGACCGCGTTCGATCCGGCGTCGATGCCCGTGACGGTCGTCGTCGCGCCGCCGGGGAAGACCTGCACCCGGTCGCCGACGCGCACCGTGCCGGAGGAGAGCCGACCGGCGAACGCCCGGTAGTCGCGGTAGGCCTCGGCGTCGTCGACGTCGTGGGCGAGGGCGCCCTGCGGGCGGATCACGAGCTGCACCGGGAAGCGCAGCGCCTCGAACTCGGTCTCGAGCTCGTCGAGCGAGGGCAGCGTCTCGAGGAGCTCGATGAGGCTGGGCCCGTCGTACCAGGGCGTGTTCGCCGAGCGGTCGACGACGTTGTCGCCGGCGAGGGCGGAGACCGGGATGACGTGGGCGTTCTCGAGGCCGAGCTCGACGGCGAGGGTCGCGACATCCGCTGCGACCGCGTCGTATGCGGCCTGCGAGTAGCCGAGCAGGTCGATCTTGTTGACCGCGATGATCACGTGCGGCACGCGCAGCAGCGCGACGACGGCGAGGTGGCGGCGGGTCTGCTCGAGCACGCCGTTGCGGGCGTCGACGAGCACGACGACGGCGTCGGCGGTGGTCGCGCCGGTGACCATGTTGCGCGTGTACTGCACGTGGCCGGGGCAGTCGGCGAGGATGAACGACCGGCGCCCGGTCGAGAAGTAGCGGTAGGCGACGTCGATCGTGATGCCCTGCTCGCGTTCGGCGCGCAGGCCGTCGGTGAGCAGCGCGAAGTCGATCGCGCCGGGCTCGCCGCCGAACCCGCGCTCGGCGGAGGTTCGGGTCACGGCCTCGAGCTGGTCGGCGAGGATCGCCTTCGAGTCGTGCAGCAGGCGTCCGACGAGGGTCGACTTGCCGTCGTCGACGGAGCCGGCCGTGGCGAAGCGGAACAGTGCGCCCATCAGAAGTACCCGTCCTTCTTGCGATCTTCCATGGCGGCCTCGGAGATGCGGTCGTCGGCCCGCGTCGCGCCGCGTTCGGTGAGCGTCGAGGTGGCGACCTCGCGCACCACGTCGGCGACGGATGCCGCGTCGGACTCGACGGCGCCCGTGCAACTCATGTCGCCGACCGTGCGGTACCGCACGAGACGTCGCTCGACGACCTCGTCGGCGCGGGGCTCGGAGACGGGCGAGACCGCGCGCCACATGCCGTCGCGGCGGTACACCTCGCGCTCGTGCGCGTAGTAGAGGGGCGGCAGTTCGATGCCCTCGCGCTCGATGTAGCTCCACACGTCGAGCTCGGTCCAGTTCGAGATGGGGAACGCGCGCACGTGCTGGCCGACGGTGTGGCGGCCGTTGTAGAGGTCCCAGAGCTCGGGGCGCTGGTTGCGGGGGTCCCACTGGCCGAACTCGTCACGGAGGCTGATGATGCGCTCCTTGGCCCGGGCCTTGTCCTCGTCGCGGCGGGCGCCGCCGAAGACCGCGTCGTGCCTGCCCGCGGCGATGCCGTCGAGCAGCGGCTGCGTCTGGAGCGGGTTGCGGGTGCCGTCGGCGCGTTCCTGCAGCCGGCCGTCGTCGAGGTAGTCCTGCACGGATGCCACTTCGAGACGCAGCCCGAGGCGTTCGACCGTGCGGTCGCGGAACTCGATGACCTCGGGGAAGTTGTGCCCTGTGTCGACGTGCAGCACCGGGAACGGCACCTTCGCGGGCCAGAACGCCTTCGTCGCCAGGTGCAGCACGAGCACGGAGTCCTTGCCGCCCGAGAACAGCAGCACGGGGCGTTCGAACTCGGCGACGACCTCGCGGATGATGTGGATCGCCTCGGCCTCGAGGGCGTCGAGCGTGTCGATGCCTCCCGCCGGCTCAGCGCCCGTACTGTCCGTCGGTCGAGGAGGGCGCTCAGCGCCCGTGCTGTCCGCCGGTCGAGGAGGGCGCTCAGCGCCCGTCTCGAGACCCGGTGCGCTGGTCTCGAGACGCTGCGCTCCTCGACCGGCGGTCTCGATGATCTCGCTCATACGTGCAACCCGCATTCCGTCTTGTCGAGGCCGGCCCAACGCCCGGCTCTGGGGTCTTCGCCCTCGGCGACCTGCCGAGTGCACGGTTCGCAGCCGATCGACGGGTAGCCCTGGGTCAGCAGGTCGTTCACGGGCACGCCGAACGCGCCCGCGTAGTCGATGAGGTCGTCGAAGCTCCACGCCGCGAGCGGGTTCACCTTGACGAGTCCATTGCGCTCATCCCACGAGACGAGGGGCGTGTTGGTGCGCGTGGGAGCCTCGTCGCGGCGCACGCCCGTGAACCACAGCTCGTACCCGGTGAGGGCCTCGTGCAGCGGGGCGACCTTGCGCATGGCGCAGCATTCGGCGGCGTCGCGCGCGAACAGGTCGAGGCCGAACTTCGCGTTCTGCTGGGCGACGGTGAGCTCGGGCAGCACGTCGACGACGCGCACGTCGAGGGCGGCGGCCACGCGGTCGCGCGTCTCGTACGTCTTCGCGAAGTGGTACCCGGTGTCGAGGAACAGCACGTCGACGCCGGGCAGCGACTGGGCGACGACGTGCGGCAGCACAGCGTCGGCCATCGAGCAGGCGACGGCCGTGGCATCCACCGAGAAGTTGCGGGCCACCCAGGCGACGACCTCGTAGGCGGATGCCTCGTCGGCGGCCAGGCTGCGCAGCTCGGCGTCGCCCTGCTCGGCGAGGGCGCGCAACTCGTCGTGACTGCGCAGGGTCGCCGCGCGGGGGGCGAGGGAGACGCTCATTGCAGGGCCTCCTCTTCGGCGCGGTGCGCCCACTGGGCGAAGGTCTCGTCGGTGGCCGTGTCGCGGTCTTCGAGGAATCGCTTGACGACGCGCTCGGTGTAGTCGGCGATGCCGTCGGCGGCGACCTTCAGGCCGCGTACCGTGCGGCCGAGTCCGGCCTCGTCGCGGTTCTGGTTCGCGAGCCCGCCGCCGAGGTGCACCTGGTAGCCGGGCACCTGCTCGCCGTCGATGGTGACGAGCTGGCCCTTCAGCCCGATGTCGGCCGTCTGGATGCGGGCGCACGAGTTGGGGCATCCGTTCACGTGCAGGCTGATCGGGTGCGGCAGGTCGAATCCGCGGAGTCGGTCTTCGAGGTCTTGGACGGCCTTGGTGGCGTTGACCTTCGTCTCGACGATCGCGAGCTTGCAGAACTCGATGCCGGTGCACGCGATCGTGCCGCGGCGGATCAGGCTCGGGCGGGCCTCGAGGCCGAGCTCGTTCAGCTCGACGATGAGGGGCTCGACGTCGGCCTCGGGCACGTCGAGCAGCACGAGCTTCTGGTGCGGGGTCGTGCGCAGACGGGTCGAGCCGTGGGCCTCGAGGAGGTCGGCGAGCTTCGCGAGCGTCGGGCCCGACACGCGGCCGACGATGGGCGTGACGCCGATGTAGAACCGGCCGTCCTTCTGGCGGTGCACGCCCACGTGGTCGCCGGTCGTCGTGGGTTTGGGGGCCGCGGGACCGTCGGGGAGCGCGTGGCCGAGGTACTCGTCCTGCAGCACTTGGCGGAACTTCTCGGTGCCCCACTCGGCGAGGAGGAACTTCAGGCGCGCCTTGTTGCGCAGCCGCCGGAAGCCGTAGTCGCGGAAGATCTGCGCGACGCCGTGCCAGACCTCCGACACCTGGTCGGGCGCGACGAACACGCCGAGCCGTTCGCCCAGGCGGGGCGCCGTCGACAGCCCGCCGCCGACCCACAGGTCGTAGCCGATGCCGAGCTCGGGGTGCTCGACGGCGACGAACGCGACGTCGTTGATCTCGTGCACCACGTCTTGGCTGGGGTGGCCGGTGATGGCCGTCTTGAACTTGCGGGGCAGGTTCGACAGCGTCGGGTCGCCGATGAAGCGCGACGTGATCTCGTCGATCTGCGGCGTCGGGTCGATGAGCTCCTCGACCGAGATGCCCGCGACGGGCGACCCGAGCACGACACGCGGCACGTCGCCGCAGGCCTCGGTCGTGCCGAGCCCGACGGCCTCGAGGCGACGCCAGATCTCGGGCATGTCCTCGACGCGCACCCAGTGCAGCTGCACGTTCTGGCGGTCGGTGAGGTCGGCCGTGTCGCGGCCGAAGTCGATGGAGATGTTCGCGATGACGCGCAGCTGCTCGGTGGTCAGCTGGCCGCCGTCGATGCGCACGCGGAGCATGAAGTACTCGTCTTCGAGCTCGTGCGGCTCGAGCGTGGCGGTGCGGCCGCCGTCGATGCCCGGCTTGCGCTGCGTGTAGAGGCCCCACACGCGGAACCGGCCGTGCAGGTCGGTCGGGTCGATCGAGGCGAAGCCGCCCTGCGCGTAGATGTTCTCGATGCGCTCGCGCACGGCGAGACCGTCGTCGACCTGCTTCCACTCCTCGTTGCCGTTGAGGGGTGCGGTGCCGTCGATCTTCCACTGGCCGTTCGGGCGCGAGGAGGGTCGGGGTGCGGCGACGCGGCGCGCGGGGCGCTCGGCGGTCGCGGGGCGGTCGTTCGCGACCGGTTCGGTTGCGACATCCGTCGTCGGGGTCGTCACAGGCTCCTCCTTCCGTCGACGCGCGGGGTGCGCTCGTGGGTCCGTGTCGTTCGACGCTAGGCGAGCGGCGGCGAAGACGGCAGGGGCGCGCGTCACGTCCGGTCACGTCGTGTCGTATTGCGTCACAGAAGGACGCGGGGGCTTGCGCTCGTTCGGGGCGCCTCGGCGCTATCGTGAGCGCATGCCCACCGCCGGGACGGGGATGCCGCTGCGCGAGTACCGCATCCACCGCTACGTGAACGCCTTCTGCCCTCGCTGCCACGAGGAGGATCCCGAGCGCCCGCTCGCCGACGTGGCCCGATTGTCGGGGTGGCTCGCGGAGCGCGACGGCCGGATCTGGCTCGAACGCGGATGCCCCGAGCACGGGCTCGTCTCGACGATGTACGACGAGTCGGCCGAGATCCTCCGCTACCTCGAGGAGTGGACGGCGCCGACGAAGGCGCACACGCCCGACCTCGCCGGCAACTTCAAGCCCGTGCCGTCGGCGTACGAAGACGGCCTGCCCGAGATGCAGACCCAGCACACGTGCATCCTGCTCGAGGACCTCACCGACCACTGCAACCTGCGCTGCCCCACGTGCTTCGCCGAGTCCGGGCCGGCGGCGACCGCCGTCGCGCCGCTCGCCGAGGTGCTCGCCTCGGTCGACGCGAAGCTCGCACGCGAGAACGACCGCATCGACGTGCTCATGCTCTCGGGCGGCGAGCCCACGCTCTACCCGTGGCTCGAGCAGCTGCTCGACCACCTCGTCGCGCGCCCCGTCGTGCGCATCCTGCTGAACTCCAACGGCCTCCGCATCGCGCAGGACGACGCGCTCGTCGCGACGCTGAAGAAGCACCGCGAACGCGTCGAGGTGTACCTCCAGTTCGACGGCGAGAGCGCCGAGGCATCCGCATTCCACCGCGGTGCCGACATCCGACGCTTCAAGGACCGCGCGCTCGAGCGGCTCTCGGATGCCGGCGTCTTCACGACCCTCACGATGACGGCGGCGCTCGGCGTGAACGACGGCGAGATCGGCGCGGTCATCCGCCGTGCGATGCGCACGCCCTACGTCGGCGGCGTGACGATCCAGCCGGTGTTCGGCTCGGGGCGCTCGGCCGGCATCGATCCGACCGACCGGCTCACGCACACGGGCGTGCTCGCCCGGCTCGAGGCGCAGACCGACGGCGAGGTCACCTGGCGCGACCTCACCGCGCTGCCGTGCAGCCACCCGCACTGCTGCTCGGTCGGCTACCTGCTGCAGGACGACTCGGGCTCGTGGAACTCGCTCACGAAGCTCGTCGGCCACGACCAGCTCAAGGCGTTCCTCGACCTGAACCCCGACCTGATCGCGAACCGCATCGCCGACAGCAACGTCAACAAGGCCCTGAAGGACAGCGTGAAGCAGTCGCTCCTCGACCTGCTGAGCGAGCAGTCCTCGCTCTCGCACCCGTCGATCGGCTCGCTCTGGAAGGACATCTGCACGGGCTGCGACCTCGGCATCGGCACGCTCACGCAGCTCGCCACCGCGTCGCTGCCCGGCCAGCACAAGCGCCTGCGGAGGTTCCTCGGCCAGCGCGTCAAGCGCATCACCGTGAAGCCGTTCATGGACATCAACACCATGATCGAGGAGCGCCTCACGCAGTGCTGCGTGCACGTCGCCACCGTCAACGAGCAGACCTCGGCCCATCAGTGCGCCCCGTTCTGCGCGGTGCAGGCGTGGGCGCCGCTCGGTCGCCGGCGCATCTCGACGGCGACCGGCGCGGCCGAGGTCGGCGAGCGACGGCAGCTTCCGGTGACGGTGGGGTGATCGCATGAGCGCGACGGGCGACGAGGCGATCGGGGCATGGGATGCCGCGGGGCTGAACCGGTTCGACGAGACCGTCGGCGCGCCGCCGGCGCCCGAGCCGTACGACCCGCTGCGCCTCTGCGTGTTCGCGACGATCGCGCTCATCACGTGCGTGCTCGGCCCGATCGCGCTCGCCGTCTTCGCGGGCATCGCCATCGGCGGCTACGCCAGGGCGCGCCGTGCCGGGCTGCTGCGCTCGAAGTGCAAGCTCGGCGACACGCGCAACGTGCTCGCGTACCTCATCGTGCTCGAGGTGCTCGCGCTCGCCGCGGTGCCCGTCTGGGTGTCGCTCTGGATCGGCCTCTGGAGCTGATGCCGTGTACCCGACGCTGTCCGACCTGCTCGGCTGGGGCCCGCCGCTCGACACCCACGCGGTGTTCGTCGCGCTCGCGCTGATCGTCGCGGCCGGTGTCTTCGTGGTCGAGTCGCGCCGTCGCGGGCAGACCGACAGCCGCATCTGGGTGCTCGTGCTCGGCGCGCTCCTCGGCGCCGCCGTGCTGTCGCGGCTCGGCACGTGGGCGCAGCACCTCGACCCCTCGCAGAACCTCGACCTGGCGGGTCAGTTGCTGCGGGGCAACGCCTCGGTGCTGAGCGCGCTCGTCGGCGCCTGGCTCGGGGTGCACATCGCCAAGCGCGTCGTGCGGTATCCGCTGCGCACGGGCGACCTGTTCGCGCCCGCCGTGGCGCTGGCCATGGCGATCGGGCGATTCGGATGCCTCTTCACCGAGCTGCCCGGAACCCCGACCGGTTCGAGCTGGGGCATCGTGCTCGGCGAGGCGGCGGCCGCGCGCGTCGGCGGCCCCGCGGGCGTGCCGCTGCACCCGAGCTTCGCCTACGAGATCGTGTTCCAGGCGGCGGCGTTCGCGGTGCTGTGGTTCTGGCTGCGGCACCGGCCGATCGCGGCCGGCGAGACCCTGACGATCTACATCGCGGCTTACGGCGTCTTCCGCTTCTTCGTCGAGTTCGTGCGCGGCAACGAGGTCGCGTGGATGGGCCTCACCCGCCCGCAGCTGTTCCTGTTGGTCACGATTCCGCTGCTGCTCGGCCGCATCGCCTGGAAGGCGAGTCATGGCGGCTTCACCGAGCGCGCGGCGAACACGGAGAGGACGCCCGATGGCACCAGAGTCTGAAGACCCGACGCCCGAGGAGTCGACGCCCGGCGAGCCCACGCCCGGCGAGCCGACGCCCGGCGAGCCGGCCCCCGAGGTGCCGGCGCCCGGCGAGCCGACCCCCGAAGCGCTCCCGCCCGCCGCGCCGACGCCCGGCGCTCCCGCCCCCGGCGCGCCGAAGCCCGGTCTCGGCACCGGAGTGGGCATCGGCGTCGGCACGGGCATCGGCTGCGGCGCCTCCCTGCTCGCGCTGATCCTGATGGTCCTCACGGGATTCGCGGGCTGGGGCGCCTCGTTCCTCGGTCTGACCTGGCCGTTCCTCCTGCTGGGACTCGTCTCGATCGTGCTGCTCCTCTTCAAGCGGACGCGCCCGATCGCCATCGGCATGCTCATCATCGCCGCGGCGGTCTGGATCGTCTTCCTGGGTCCGTGCATCGCCCTGCTGGGGGTCTGAGCACCGCGACGGGCGCGGACCGGTGGCCGCCGTCGGGCGTCAGCGGGGGCGAGCGGATGCCGCGTCGTACCGGTCGAGCACGAGCCCGACGAGCTCGGCGGGGGCGGCCTCGTCGGGCAGCAGCAGCGGCGCCGCGACGACGTCGGCGCCTGCGGCGCGGGCGAGGTCGTCGAAGTATCCGGGGGCGAGCAGGTAGTTCGCGACGACGACGCGCGACCCGGCGGGCGCGTCGGCGCGCACCGCGGCGACCGCGTCGGGCAGCAGCGGTTCGGCCGCCGACAGGAAGCCGACGGCGACCTCACGACCTGATGCCGCGGCGAGCCGGGTCGTCATGTCGATGCAGTCGTCGACGGCGCGACGGTCGCTCGATCCGGCCACGGCGAGCACGATGCGGTCCTCGTCGCGCAGGCCCGCCTCGGTGAGCCGGCGGCGGAGCACGGCGACGAGGCGGTCGTCGGGTCCGAGGGCGCCGCCGAGCACGACGTCGCGCGCGGTCTCCGCCTCGACGGCCTCGGTCAGGTCGACGTGCACGTGGTATCCGGCCGAGAGCAGCAGCGGCACCACGACGGCGGGTTCGCCGTCGGCGAGCGAGGCGAGCGAGGCGGGCACGTCGGGCTGCTCGACGTCGACGTGGCCGAGGCGCAGCGACGGGGCATCCGTTCGCGTCTCGAGCGCCCGTCTGGCGAGCGCATCGCCCACGCCGTCGCGAAGCGTGCGCACGGCCGCACGGCCCTCTTCGGAGCTCGTGCCGTGCGAGATGGCGACGAGCGCGCGGACGGTCTGGGGCGCGGAGTCTGGCGCGGCGGCGGACATGCGCCCATGCTCGCACACCCGATGTTTCGACGAGGAGACGGCCGCCCGCGGCATCCGCTCGCCCGCTCGTCAGGGGTTGGGGCTCAGGCGGCGGCGCGCAACCGCTCGACGATCTCGTCGACGGTGCGGCCGACGAGTCGGGGCATGTCGATCGCGTCGGGGTCGAGCAGCCACTGCACCTGCAGACCGTCCATGATCGCGATGAGGCCCGAGGCGGAGTCGCGCAGCTCCTGCTCGTCGGTGTTGCCCGAGACCTCGCCGAGCACGCCGGCGATCTTCGCGCGCAGGCCCTCGGTGCGGCCCTGGAAGTAGTCGTGCGCCGGGTGCCCGTCGGTCACGGACTCGCCCGAGAGCACGGAGTACGCCTGCACGACGCCGCGGCGGTGCGTGTTCTCCTCGACGGTGTCGATGAGGTGCTGGAGGAACGCGGGGCCCTCGACCTGCGCCCGCTCGGGGATGCCGGCCACCTCTTCGCCGTCGCGGTACTTCAGCATCGCGACGAGCAGGCCCTCCTTCGAGCCGAAGTGGTGCAGCACGCCCGCGTGCGTCATGCCCGCCTGCTCGGCCACCTCGACGAGCGCGCCCTTGTTGTAGCCGCGGGCGCCGAACACGTTCATGGCGGCCTTGAGCACTGCCTCGCGACGCTCCGTCGTGCGTGCCTGCGGGCGCTGCACCCGTTCGGCCGCCGGCTTCGCCGCCTGCGTCGTATCCACCACGATGTTCCTTCCTTGGGCGTCGCCGACCCGCGGCATCCGCTCAGTGCAGGATGCCGCCTGCCGACCCGCATGTCGAGTCCAGCACCGGTTCACCGAAGCGTTCCGGGCGAATCCGGCCCGTTACCGAACCGTGACCTCGTTAACTTACTT
Organism: Agromyces terreus; assembly: GCF_009749465.1. Lineage (GTDB taxonomy): Bacteria > Actinomycetota > Actinomycetes > Actinomycetales > Microbacteriaceae > Agromyces > Agromyces terreus. The sequence continues at coordinate 255,447 of NZ_WBIS01000002.1, read as the reverse complement.
ACAAGTCAGTAAGTGTGTCACGATAACCCACGTCACTCAACGACGAGCATATGGATGGAGTTCCGGCGTGACCACAACCTCGACCGTCATCTCAGCGGACAGCACCGCCGAGGCGATCGCGCTCGCCGCCTCCCTGCCGCTCGCCGACAAGGTCGCCCTGCTCACGGGCGCCGCCACCTGGACCCTGCGCGAGATCCCCGAGATCGGCATGCGCACGATGACCGTCTCCGACGGCCCCATCGGCGTCCGCGGCACCGGTGAAGACGGACTGCCCTCCGCGCAGCTGCCCGCCCCCTCGGCGACCGCCGCGACGTGGGACGTCGACCTGCAGGCCCGCCTCGGCACGCTCATGGCCGCCGAGGCGCGACGCAAGGGCGTCGACGTGATCCTCGCGCCCGTCGTGAACCTGCAGCGCAGCCCCGTCGGCGGCCGCCACTTCGAGTGCCTCTCCGAGGACCCGCTGCTCACGGCGCGCCTCGCGGTCTCGTTCATCGCGGCCATCCAGGCCGAGGGCATCGCGGCCTGCGTCAAGCACTTCATCGGCAACGAGACCGAGACCGACCGCACCAGCTACCTCTCGCGCATCGACGAGCAGACGCTGCGCGAGGTCTACCTCGCTCCGTTCGAGGCCGTCGTCGACGCCGGCGTCTGGACGATCATGGCCGCCTACAACGGCCTCGCCCGCGACGGGGTCGACGCCACCTCCACCGCGCACGAGCCGCTCCTCTCGGGCATCCTCAAGGGCGAATGGCAGTTCGACGGCATCGTCATCAGCGACTGGCTCGCCACGAAGACCGCCCTCGAACCCGCCCTCGCGGGGCTCGACCTCGTGATGCCCGGCCCCGGCGGGCCGTGGGCCGACGGCCTGCTCGCCGCCGTCGAGTCCGGGCTCGTGCCCGAGCACGTCATCGACGACAAGGTCGCCCGCATCATCCGCCTCGCCGGCCGCGTCGGCGCGCTCAGCGGCATCGCCGGCGAGACCCTCCCCTTCGACCCGTCGGGCGCCACGCCCGACCCCGCCGGCGACGAGGTCGTCGCCCTCCTGACCGATGCGGCCGCCCGCTCGACCGTCGTGCTCCGCAACGACGACGCCCTCCTCCCCGTCAGCGCAGAGCTGGGCGGCCGCATCTCGCTCATCGGCCACAACGCCGTCGAGCCGTTCACCCAGGGCGGCGGCAGCGCGTTCGTCACGCCGCCGCACGTGAGCGAACCCCTCGACGCACTGCGTGCCGCGTTCCCGAACGCGACCGTCGACCTGCACCGCGGCGGCTCCACCAAGGCCGGGGCGCCGCTCGCGCCGGCCCACGTGCTCTCGACGCCCTCCGGCGAGCCCGGCATTCTCGTCGAGCACCTCGACGCCACGGGCGCGGTGATCGACGCGCACACCGCCGTCGACGGCGAGGCGCTGTGGTTCCCGGTCGACGGCGCCGTCGTGGCATCCGTCCGCCTCACCACCGACCTGCACCTCGCCGCCCCCGGCCGCCACCTCGTCGACCTCGGGCCGGTCGGCGCGCACCGCATCGTCGTCGACGGCGTCGAGCGCAGCACGTCCGACCGCATCGTCGGCGCCGAGGTGATCCTCGACTCGAGCTACGCCAACCCCGAGCGCATCGAGACCTGGATCGACACCGACGAGCCCCGGGCCGTGCGCATCGAGATCGACGCGCAGGTCGTCGACGGCGAGTCCTACGGGCACTTCGTGCGCGTGCACTTCCGCTACCTCGAGCCAGGCCTCAGCATCGACGAGGAGATCGAGCTCGCGGTCGCGGCGGCCGCCGAGTCCGACCTCGCGGTCGTGATCGTCGGCACCAACCCCGAGACCGAGTCCGAGGGCTGGGACCGCCCGAACCTGGCGCTGCCCGGCCGGCAGAACGAGCTCGTCCGACGCGTCGCCGCCGCCAACCCCCGCACCGTCGTCGTCGTCAACGCCGGCGGACCCGTCATCCTCCCCTGGCTCGACGAGGTCGCCGCGGTGCTCTGGTGGTGGTTGCCCGGCCAGGAGGCCGGCGCCTCCCTCGCCGCCGTGCTCACGGGCGCGATCGAGCCGAGCGGCCGCCTGCCCTGGACCCTCCCCGCCCGCGAGGAGAACGTGCCCGTCCCGAACGGCACGCCCGTCGACGGCGTCATCGACTACGCCGAAGGCCGTGACGTCGGGCACCGGGGCTGGGACCGCCGCGGCCTCGTGCCCGCCCGCGAGTTCGGCTACGGGCTGGGGTACGCCGAATGGGCGTACCGCGAGATCGAACTCGCCCCCGCGGCATCCGACGTTCTCGTCACCGCGCGCGTGACCGTCGAGAACACCGGCGCCCGCGACGGCCGCGAGGTCGTCCAGGTCTACCTCTCGACCGACGACGCCGACCGCCCCGTGCGGTGGCTCGCCGGCTTCGCCGTCGTCGACGTCGCCGCCCGCGCCACCGCGACCGTCGACATCCCCCTCGCACGCAGGTCCTTCGAGACCTGGTCGACGGATGCCGCGGCCTGGACCCTCGACGCCGGCACGTACCGTGTGCTGGCCGGCCGGTCCTCCAGAGATCTCCGCCTCGAGGCCGTGCACACGGTCGAAGGCTGAGCGCCATGAACGCACCACAACCCGCACCAACCCACATCAAATGCAAGGAGGCATGAAAATGCGAAAGAGCATCCTCGCCACGGGGGCCATTCTGGTCGCCGCAGGCCTGGCTTTCACGGGGTGCAGCGCGAGCACCGGCGGTGACGACGGAGGAACGAGCACGAAGGTGCTCACCGTCGGCATGCCGAACGGCCCGCAGCAGCCGAACCAGAACCCGCTCGCCACCGGATCGGCGTCGCTGTCGCTCGGCTACGCGTTCGTCGTGTACGAGTCGCTCATGCAGATCAACGAGATCGACCCGACCGAGGCGCCCACGCCGTGGCTCGCCGAGTCCGTCGAGTGGAACCCCGAGTACACGCAGGCGACGATCACGCCCCGCGAGGGCGTGAAGTGGTCCGACGGCGAGGACTTCACCGCCGACGACATCGCCTTCTCGATCCAGCTCCGCAAGGACAACCCCGAGCTGAACGTCGACTTCCCCGACCAGTACGGCGACATCACCGTCGAGGACGGCAAGGTCGTCGTGAACTTCACGACCGGCCAGTACGTCAACGAGGTCAAGCTGTACAAGCTCCTCATCGTCCCGAAGCACATCTGGGAGGGCGAGGACGCCGTCACCTTCAGCGACGACGAGATGATCGGCACCGGCCCGTTCACCCTCAAGTCCTTCAGCCCGCAGGCCGTCACCCTCACGCCGAACGACGACTACTGGGGCGGCAAGTCGAAGGTCGGCGAGCTCCGCTACGACGCCTACAACGACAACGCGGGCCTGACGACCGCCCTCACGACCGGTGAGGCGCAGTGGGGCTGGACCTTCATCCCCGACTACGAGTCGACCTACATCGACAAGGACCCCGAGCACTTCAACCAGGTGGCCGGCGGCGGCTTCGGCGTCGACGTGCTCTACCTGAACAACGAGACGAAGCCCTTCGACAACGTCGCGTTCCGTCAGGCGCTCAACATGGTCATCGACCACGCCGACATCACGGCCACCGCCGGCTACGGCGTCTGGCCCGAGATCACGAGCGTCACGGGCCTGCCCCAGCCCTCGGGCGACGCCTTCATCTCGTCGGAGTACGAGGGCCAGAACCTCGAGGTCGACGTCGACGGCGCCAAGAAGGTGCTGACCGACGCGGGCTACACCTACGACGGCGACAAGCTCATCGACCCCGACGGCGAGGCCGTGTCCTTCAAGCTCACGAACCCGAGCGGCTGGACCGACTACCTCGACGCGCTCGGCATCATCGCCGAGGGTGCCGCTTCACTTGGCGCCGAGGCCACGGTCGACGCGATCGTGCAGGACACCTGGTTCAACGACACCATCCCGTTCGGCAACTTCCAGGCGTCGCTGCACTGGACCGACGGCGGCTCGACCCCGTGGAACCTGTACTCGAACATCATGGACGGCGCCTCCTACGTGCCGCTCGGCGAGACCGCGAACTGGAACTTCGGCCGCTACCAGAACGACGACGTCACGAAGGCCCTCGCGGACTTCAAGTCGGGTACCGACCCGGACGCACGCCAGGCCTCGCTCGACATCGTGCAGCAGCACTACGTCGAGGACGTCCCGGGCATCGTGATCTGGTCGCGTCCCGCCGTGGCGCAGTACTCCACGCAGAACTACACCGGATTCCCCACCAGCGAGGACCCGTACGCGAACCCGCAGCCGACGGGCCCGCAGGCGGCACTCATCCTGTCCAAGCTCACCCCGAGCGAGTGACCCGCGCCGGGTTTCGGCCCGGATCATTCGGAACATCCCTCAGGATGTGACGATGAGGTGCGGCGGATGCCTCGTGCATCCGCCGCACCACGACTCAACGTAGAGCTCCGATCAGAGGTGACCCGAATGTCCTCCTCCCCCTCCGAGGCGCCGACCCCGCCCGCCCCGCCCGCCGCGCCCGCCGGCCCCGCCGGTGCTGTCGGCCCCATCGACCCCGCCGGCCCCGCCGACGGCGACGTCGTCCTCGAGGCCGTCGACCTGCAGAAGCACTTCAAGCTCCGCGGCATCGGCTCGCGCGACGTCGTGCACGCCGTCGACGGCGTGAACTTCGAACTCCGACGCGGCCGCGTGCTCGCCCTCGTCGGCGAGTCGGGATCGGGCAAGTCCACGATCGCCCGGCTGCTCGCCCAGCTCATGCCCGCCACCGGCGGCCGCCTCCTCCTGCACGGCGAGGACGCAGCGACCAAGGGCCGCCGCGCGTTCCGCCGCTACGTCGGCCGCGTGCAGATGATCTTCCAGGACCCGTTCGGGTCGCTGAACCCCGTGCACACCGTGCGCTACATGCTCACCCGCAGCCTCCGCATCCACCGCGGACGCCTGCGCGGCACCGAGCTCGAGGACGCCCTCGTCGAGCTGCTCGAGCGCGTGCAGCTGAAGCCCGCCGAGCGGTACATCGACAAGTTCCCGCACGAACTCTCGGGCGGTCAGCGCCAGCGCGTCGCGATCGCCCGCGCCCTCGCCGCCGACCCCGAGGTGCTCCTCGCCGACGAGCCGATCTCGATGCTCGACGTGTCGATCCGCCTCGGCATCCTGAACCTCCTCCAAGACCTGCGCGACCGCCTGCACATCGCGATCCTCTACATCACGCACGACATCGCGTCGGCCAGGTACTTCGCCGACCGCACGATGGTCATGTACGCGGGGCGCATCGTCGAGTCGGGCGATTCCGAGGCCGTCACGCAGGATCCGAAGCATCCGTACACCCAGCTGCTCGTGCGTTCCGCGCCCGACCCCGACGACCTCGAGGCGCGCGCCCACGGTGCGCGCGGCGAGGCCCCCAGCCTCGTGAAGCCCCCGAGCGGATGCCGCTTCAACCCGCGCTGCCCGTTCGCGACCGAGCTGTGCCGCACCGAGCAGCCGCCCCTCCTGCCCGTCGGCGAGGGCCGCGAGGCCGCCTGCTGGGGCTACTCCGACCGCGCCGACAAGCCGGTGCTGAGCGACATCACGGAGGCACTGGCATGAGGTTCTTCCTGCGCAGGCTCGGCTTCTACGTCATCACGTTCTGGGCCGCCGTCACGATCAACTTCTTCATCCCGCGCATCATGCCGGGCGACCCGGTGCGCGCGCTCATCGCGAAGAACCAGGGGCGCATCTCGACGGACGCCGAGTCCGCGCTCCGCACGCTCTTCGGGCTCGACAAGGACACGACGCTCTGGCAGCAGTACGTCGACTACTGGAACCTGATCCTGCACGGCGACCTCGGCACGTCGTTCACGTACTTCCCGACGCCCGTCGCCGACGTCATCGCCGGCGCCATCCCGTGGACCATCGGGCTCGTGGGCATCGCGACCATCATCAGCTTCACCGTCGGCACGCTCATCGGCTCGGGCATCGGATGGCGTCGCGGCACCTGGGCCGACTCCCTCCTGCCGATCTCGACGTTCTTCTCCGCGGTGCCGTACTTCTGGCTCGCGCTCATCGCGATCACGATCTTCTCGGTGACGCTCGGCTGGTTCCCCGCGAGCGGCAGCTACGACCGCTCGCTCGTGCCGACCTTCTCGTGGGAGTTCATCTCGTCGGTGATCTACTACGGCACCCTGCCGGCGCTCACGATCGTGATCTCGTCGATCTCGGGCTGGATCCTCGGCATGCGCAACATGATGGTCACCGTCTCCTCCGAGGACTACGTGACCGTCGCGCAGGCGAAGGGCCTCTCGGAGCGCACCGTGCTCTTCGGCTACGCCGCGCGCAACGCGATCCTGCCGCAGGTCTCGAGCTTCGCGCTCTCGCTCGGCTTCATCGTCGGCGGCACGCTCATCATGGAGATCGTCTTCTCCTACCAGGGCATCGGCTACTACCTCTTCACGGCCGTCGCCGCGAAGGACTACCCGCTCATGCAGGGCATCTTCCTCGTGATCACGGTGGCGGTGCTCTTCGCCAACATCGTGGCCGACTTCGTCTACGGGGTGCTCGATCCGCGCACCCGTCAGGAGGGTTGAGATGACGATCGACACCAGCATCGTCGAAGAGGGCCGGGAGCTCGAGAAGCCGTCGCAGGCGCCCATGACCGGCGCCGTCGCCGCGGCACCCGGTCCGCGCCGCAGCGGGCCCCGCAAGCTGCTCTTCCTCCGCAACTCCAAGGCGATCACCGGCATGGTGATCCTCGCGTTCTTCCTGCTCATCGCCGTGATCGGTCCGTGGATCGCGCCGTACGATCCGAGCGCGCGCAGCTCCGACATCCTGCAGCCGCCGTCGTGGGAGCACTGGTTCGGCACGACGCACCTCGGTCAGGACGTCTTCTCGCAGATCCTCGTCGGCACCCGCGGCGTGATCGTCGTCGGCTTCGTCGCCGGCATCCTCGCGACCGGCATCGGCGTCATCATCGGCGTCACCGCCGGATACGTCGGCGGGCTGGGCGACGAGACGCTCTCGGTGCTCGCGAACGTGTTCCTCGTGATCCCGCAGCTGCCGCTCATCATCATCATCGCGGGGCAGCTGCCCTCGGTCGGCGGCGTCACGGTGGCCGTGGTCATCGCGATCACCGGCTGGGCGTGGGGCGCCCGCGTCCTGCGGGCCCAGACGCTCTCGCTGCGCAAGCGCGACTTCGTCGAGGCGGCCCGCGCCAACGGCGAGAGCACGTGGCGCATCATCACGGCCGAGATCCTGCCGAACCTCACCGCGATCATCGCGTCCGGCTTCGTCGGCACCGTCGCCTTCGCGGTGCTCTCGCTCATCACCCTGTCGTTCATCGGCATCGGCGACACCGGCGAGTGGAACTGGGGCACGGTGCTCTACCAGGCCCAGTCGCAGCTCGCGCTCCAGCGGGGCGCCTGGTGGTGGTTCGTCCCCGCCGGACTGTGCATCGCCCTGCTCGGCATGTCGCTCACCCTCATCAACTTCGGCATCGACGAGTTCGTCAACCCGCGCCTGCGCTCGACCGGCCTGAACGCCAGGTCGCTGCGCAAGCGCGGCATCCGCCCCCGCATCGGCTTCACCCCCGTGGTGCGCGAAGCCAAGGAGGACCGCGCATGACCCTCACCAGCCCCCTCGACGGTGCCGGCGCCGCTCCGCTCGCGTCCGACGGCCGCTCCCAGCGGCTCACCCCCTCGGCCGACCCGGTGCTCGAGATCAAGAACCTCTCGGTCGACTACGGCTACGACGACGACCCCGTGCACGTGCTGCGCCAGGTGTCGCTCACGCTCGGCCGCGGCGAGGTGCTCGGCCTCGCCGGCGAGTCCGGCTGCGGCAAGTCGACGCTCGCCTACGCGGCGACGCGGCTGCTGCCCCCGCCGGGGCTCATCACCGGCGGCGAGGTGCTCTTCACCGACCGCTCGGGCGTGAAGACCGACCTGCTGCGCCTGAACGACACCCAGCTGCGCGCGTCGCGCTGGCAGGACATGGCGATCGTGTTCCAGGGCGCGATGAACTCGTTGAACCCCGTGTACCGCATCGGCCGGCAGATCGCCGACGGCATCCGCGCCCACGAGCCGAAGACGACGCAGAAGGAGGCGCTGGAGCGCGCCGCCGAACTGCTCGACCTCGTCGGCATCGCGCCCGACCGGCTGAAGTCGTACCCGCACCAGCTCTCGGGCGGCATGCGCCAGCGCGTCATGATCGCGATGGCGCTCGCGCTCGATCCGCAGGTGCTCATCATGGACGAGCCCACGACGGCGCTCGACGTCGTGATGCAGCGGCAGATCGTGGAGCAGATCGCGGAGCTCCGCGACCGCCTCGGCTTCTCGGTCATCTTCATCACGCACGACGTGTCGCTGCTCATCGAGATCGCCGACCGCATCGCGATCATGTACGCGGGCGAGATCGTCGAGGATGCCGCCGCGCTCGACGTCTACCACCGGCCCCGGCATCCGTACTCGTCGGCGCTGCTGCACTCGTTCCCGCCGCTGCGCGGGCCGCGGCGCGAGCTCATCGGCATCCCCGGATCCCCGCCCGACCTGTCGAAACTCGGCCACGGATGCCCGTTCGCCGACCGCTGCGAGTTCGCGTTCGACGCGTGCGCGAAGGTCAACCCGCAGCTCGTGTTCCCGAACGTGCCTGGCGACGACCCCCGCCGCGCGGTCGCCTGCCTGCGGCACGACCCGTCGGCGGTGCGCGCCGTGGGCGAGGAGCCGCCGCCCGTGCCCCCCGAGCTGTCGCTCACCTGACGAGGCGCCGGTCGCCGGTCGAGGAGGCGCCCCGGCGCCGTCTCGAGACCGGCACACGTCGCGTTCCGTCGGTCGAGGAGGCGCCCCGGCGCCGTCTCGAGACCGGTTACGCGACCGACCGCGGCGCCTTCACGAACAGCATCAGCACGAACCCGACGGCGAGCACGAGCACGATGCCGAGGATGCCGAAGTACGGCGCCCCGCCGATCGTGACGAACAGCGCGAACGCGGTCGGCGCGAGGAAGCTCACCGCACGTCCGGTCGTCGCGTAGAGTCCGAACACCTCGCCCTCGCGGCCGGCCGGGATGAGGCGCGCGAGGAAGGTGCGGCTCGCCGACTGGGCGGGCCCGACGAACAGGCAGAGCGCGAGCCCGGCGGTCCAGAACACGATCTGCCCGCCGTCGTGCAGGAGGAAGACGAGCAGGCCGCTGACGACGAGGCCGATCAGTGCGGTCATGATCACGGGCTTCGCGCCGAGCCGGTCGTCGAGCGTGCCGACCGCGATGGTCGAGATGCCCGCGACGATGTTGGCCGCGATGGCGAAGATGATGACCTCGCCGGGCGAGAAGCCGAAGACGGATGCCGCGAGCACGCCGCCGAACGTGAAGACGCCGGCGAGTCCGTCGCGGAACACGGCGCTCGAGAGCAGGAACCAGACGGTGTTGCGCTGCTCCGTCCAGAGGCGCTTGATGTCACGGCCGAGGCGGGCGTACGAGGCGAAGAAGCCGATCTTGCCGCGGTCGACCGCCGCCGGGTTGCGGTACTCGGGCACCGCGAACAGCACGGGAAGCGCGAAGAGGCCGAACCACAGCGCCGAGGCGACCATCGCCACGCGCACGTCGAGCCCTTCGGCGCCGGTCACGCCGAACAGGCCGACGTCGGGCTGGATGAAGCCGAAGTAGACGACGAGCAGCAGCACGATGCCGCCGACGTAGCCCATGCCCCAGCCGAAGCCCGAGACCTTGCCGATCGACCGAGGCGTCGAGACCTGCACGAGCATGGCGTTGTAGTTGACGCCGGCGAACTCGAAGAAGACGTTGCCCGCGGCGACGAGGAAGAGTCCGAGCAGCAGGTATTCGGGCGCGGGCAGCACGAAGACCATCGCGAGCGTGATCGCGACGACGATGTAGGTGTTGACGGCCAGCCAGAACTTGCGGCGCCCGCTCGTGTCGGATCGCTGTCCGGTGATGGGGGCGAGCACGGCGATGAGCAGGCCGGCGATCGCGAGCGCCCACCCGAGCTGCGCCTCGACCGTGCCGCTCGGGCCGAATGAGTCGCTGGTCAGGTAGACGGTGAAGACGAACGTGGTGACGACCGCGTTGAACGCGGCGGAGCCCCAGTCCCAGAGCCCCCAGGCGAGGATGCGGCCCTTGCGAGCCCCCGCCTCGGTGACGGCCTCGACCTGATCGGTCGGCACGCCGATGGTCGCGGCGGCTCCGTCGGGAGGGGTGAGGTGCGACGGCGGGAAGTTGCGGGGCGCGTCGTCGGTCGGGTCGGTCATGCCTGCAGTCTCATTCGGTCGGGTGAACGGCCGGTGACGGATGCCGCGGCGCCGCGTCCGTCGCCCGCCGGTGCCGCGCGCGGCCGGTGCGGCTGCGCGGTCGATCGTCGGTGATCTGCAGGAACCCTACCCCGCCGGGGCGATGTCCGCCGCGAACGGCGGGGCGCTGACGAAGGTGAGCCGATCGGATTCGACGAGGACCGCGGAGGGCACCCCGGTGCCGGGGTCGGCGGGGCCGGTGTACGTGCCCGCGACGGGATCGCCGGTCTCGGCGTATCCGGCCTCGGCGAGGGCGGCGGGCCACTCGGATGCCGCGACGTCGATGCCCGAGAGCTGCACGACGGTGATGCTCGCGTCGGAGGACGGCCGCCCCCACTTGCAGGCCACGCCCCCGGCCTCGATCAGGTCGTCGGCGATCGGATAGTACGTCGACACCCCCACCTCGACCTGCTCGAGCCCGTCGTCGCGAAGCTGCGCGAGCGCTGCGGCGGTGAGCACGTGCTCGCACCCGTCTGCCGTGGGGTCGGCGGGCGGCGTGGAAGCCGTGCCGGTGGGTTGCGCCGACTCGGTCGCGTTCGTCGCCGGCTGGTCGGTCGGACCCGGCGAGGCGGATGACGCGGCCGGCGTGCGCGATCCGGTCGCGGGGGCGCCGGCGGCGCACCCGGTCAGCGCCGAGCCGACCAGCGCCGCCCCGACCACGAGGACGAGGGCGTCGAGTGTCGAGCGTCTGATGGCGGGCCTCATGGGCGGAGTCTAGAACGAGCCTGCGACACCGCGCATCCGGGCCGGCCCCGAGGCGCTGGCGCCGCCGCCGGCCGTACCGCCGCCGCCGCAGCTGACCGTACCGCAGCCGACCGCACCGCACCGCAGTCGACCGCACCGCACCGCAGTCGACCGCACCACCGCCGCCCGCCCGGAAGCGCGGTTCGTTCGGCGTGACTCTGCCACTGATGCCACCCTGGCATCAGTGGCAGAGTCGCCAGGAGGGGCGCCCGATCCCGGGCCGGAGGGGCGCCCGACCCCGGGCCGCCCGCGCCTGCCGCCTGCGCCTGCCGGCGTTCGGCGCCGCGTCACCAGATCACCGCGACGAGCTCGCCGAACAACTGCTCGGCATCGCACTCGAGGCGCTGCCTGGTGAACCAGTCGCACACGTTCACGCAGTCGCGATGCAGCAGGTCGAGGCCCTGCGGGTTCGACACGAGGTCGACGACCTGCGGGAGGTCGATCGCCACCACTCGGCCCCGGTGCACGAGCAGGTTGTACGGCGAGAGGTCGCCGTGCGCGAGGCCGTTCGCGGCCAGCACGTGCATGAACTCCACGATCTGGTGGAACAGGTCGCGCAGTTCGGCGGGCGTCGCTCGCACCTGCGCGAGGCGGGGCGCCGCGGTGCGGCCGTCGCCGATGAACTCCATGAGCACCTCGGTCTCGCTCACCTGCACCGGGTACGGCACCGCCGCGCCGAGCTCGGTGAGCCGGCAGAGCGCCTCGAACTCGGCCGTAGCCCACTGCACGCGGGCGACGGCGCGTCCGAACGAGGTGCCCCTCGCCACGGCGCGCACGTCGCGCGTGCGGCGGAGGCCGCGTCCTTCGGTGTAGATCGCGGACCGGTGGAAGTCCGAATGCTCGCTCCCGCGGTAGCGCTTGGCCGCGAGCACGACGTGGTTGCCCGCGACATCGGGCGGTGCGTCCGGCACGGCGCGTTCGATGAGGAACACATCGCCCTCCTTGCCGGTCTTCACGACCCCGAGTTCGGTGTCGATCGCCGCGGCGGAGGTGACGAGCCAGGCGGGGCGCGGCATCGGGCCGCGTTCGCTCGGCGTGGTCGCCGGCCAGGTGGACCAGCGTTGGCCGTCGCCGGGCTCGACGGTCTGGAAGGCGAGTTCGGGTGCGGATGCCGCGTGCGGAGGCACGTCGGCGGGGTCGTCCAAGGACGAGAGGAAGGTCACGATGGTTCTCCGAGTGAGAGGGAGGCCATCGATGCGCCCGGCCGGAACGGCTACAGGCTGACGGCCTCGCACAGAAGGGGGTCTGCGATGCGCACGACAGTGACATCGTCCATGGTTCGCTCCCTTCGACTCGGGCGGATGCCGCGATTGCGGCTCGCGACACACTACGCGCCGGCCACGCCGCTGTAAAGGCTCGGATCGACCGGCCGAGCGCGGTCGGGCGAGCCTCGCGCATCGAGGATTCCTCGACTAGGCTCGCGCGTACGGCCGACGGGGGTCGGCCATTGGGGGGAATCGCAGCATGGCTCGCACTGCAGCAGCACCGTCGACGCGACGGCGCAAGATCTTGGCGATCCTGGCGGGCGGGCTCGTGCTCGGCGTCGGCACCGCCCTCACGCTCGCCGCGTGGAACGACTCCGAGTTCGCGACGGGCACGTTCACGGCCGGGTCGTTCAACCTCGAGGGGAGTACCGACGGCACGGCGTACAGCGACCATGCCGCGATCGGAGATCCCGCCGCGCTCGACTTCTCGGTCGGGTTCGACGAGCTGAGCCCCGGCGACGTCGTCACGGCGCCGTTCGCCGTGCGCCTCGACGCCGGCACCGACTACGACGCGATCGTCACGATGACGACGGCGGACGTCACCGGCGATCCCGCGAACCTCACGTATCGCGTGCTCCAGACCGCGACGTTCGGCTGCGGCGACCTGACGGGGGCGACCACCCTGGTCTCGTCGCGCGGGCTCAGCGAGGCGCTCGCCGGGGTCACCTTCCCACTGGTCGCCGCGCCTGCGGACCAGGAGTACCTGTGCTTCGAGGTCACCGCGGGCGCCGGCCTGACGCAGGACCAGTCGGCGACCGCGACCTGGCAGTTCGCGGCGGAGTCGCAGTAACCCGTGATGACGGAACCCGGCCCGGACGCGCGACGTCCGTGGGTCCGTCGGCGCATCCTCGCGGTGCTCGCCGGCGGCCTCGTGCTGGGCGCGGGCACGGCGACCACCCTCGCGGCATGGACCGACACCGAGTACGCGACCGGCACGATCACGGCGAGCGTCTTCGACACCGAGTCGCAGGGATCGGGGGATGCCGCCTACGCCAGCCGCCCGGCGGCGCCCGGAGCCGTGCTCGCGTTCGACGTGGCGCCGGTCGGCCCGGGATCGACGCGGTACGCGTGGGTGCGCATCCGCACGACCGGCACGACCACGGTCGACGGACGCGCGCAGCTCGCGGCGGTCACCGCGACCGGCGGCCTCGCGCCCGTGCTGTCGTATCGCGCCGTGGTCGGCGCGGCGCCCGGCGCGTGCGCGGCGCCCGCCTTCGCGGCGGGCGCGACGTTCATCGCCGGAGGGCCGAGCACGTCGATCGCGGCGGGCGCGATGCCGCCGACCCCGGTGTCGTTCCCGCTCGGGGCCGCCGCGGCATCCCCGCAGGAGGTCTGCGTCGAGGTGACCGTGGCCGCCGGCGCGGCCAACAGCTACCAGGGCACCTCGGCCACGCTCTCGTGGCAGTTCACCGCCCAGTCGGCGGAGTGAGATGACGGCCGCGCTCCCGGCACCGCCCGAACGCCCGCCCGCGCGGCAGGCGGAGCCCGTCGCGGGTCGGCGCCTCGGTCGCGCCGGCGAGCACGTCGCCGACGTGGTGCTCTGGGTCGCGGGCGTGCTCGGCGTGGTGTGCATCGTGCTCGTGGTGCTCGCCTCGACGATGCACGTCGGCATCATCATGTTCAAGACCGGCTCGATGGCCCCCGCGATCCCGGCCGGCTCGGCCGCGCTGGTGCGCGAGATCCCGGCATCCGAGGTCGCGATCGGCGACGTGGTCACGGTCGACCGGGCCGACGCGCTGCCCGTGACGCACCGGGTGATCGCGATCGCGGGCGACGGCGGCACGCGCCTGCTCACGCTCAAGGGCGACGCCAACCAGGTGCCGGACCCGCAGCCGTACGAGGTCGACCGGGTGCGGATCGTGCTCGCCTCGGTGCCGGGGCTGGCATACGCGCTCGCGTGGCTCGCGCAGCCGATCGTGCTCCTCGTCGGCGTGGTGCTCCTCTCGGGGCTGGTGGTGTGGGCGTTCTGGCCCCGTCGCGCCCGCACGGCGGCCGCGGCCGCTGCGGCGCTGCTGGCCGCGGCATCCGTCGTCGGCGCCCCCGCCCCCGCGGCGCAGGCGGCCACGATCGAAGTGCTGCGTGCGGGAGAGGTGCTGCGGCTGGTCGTCGTCTCCGATCCCGACGGCATGGCCGCGATGGCTCCGGGCGGCACGGAGCGCTGGATCGTGGGCGTCTCGGCCGACGCTCCCGAGCCGGGCCGTGTGCGCGTGCGCGTCGTGGGCGATGGCGCCGAGAATCCGGCGTTCACCGTGGGCGTGCAGGCCTGCGCGTCGCGGTTCGTCGGCGACGGATGCCCCGCCGAGCTGCTGCCCGGACTCGTGCCGACCAGCCCGTCTCCGGTCGGCGAGCTGCTCGACTACGGCATGGACTCGGCCGACCAGCTCTGGATCGCCGTTGACGTCACCCTCTCGGCGGACGCGCCCGCCGGGGCGTCGACGACCTACCGGGTCGTGGCCGACGGATTCGGCGAGGAGGTCTCGACCGACGACCCGCCGGTGCCGGGCGGTTCCGCGAGCCGGCCGGGCGGCCTCTCCGCGAGCGGATTCCCCGGCGGGGGGCTCGGGCTCGTCGGCGCCGTCGCGATCCTCGCCGGCGCGGTCACGGTGGCCCTGGGTGCGGGTCGGCGCACCGGTCGGGTCGGCCGAGACGGTGCGGGCTCGTGATGCGGGCGGGCCGCGGCATCCGCACCAGAGCGGTGCTCGGCGGAGTGGTCGTCGCGGCCGCGGCATGCCTGCTGACCGTCCCGTCGCCCGAGCCGACCGTGGCCGCGTGGGTCGACACCGAGCACTCGCGCGGCACGGTGGCCGCCGGGGTCGTGAACCCGCCGACCGCGATCACCTGCTCGCGGAGCGGCAGCCCCATCGGTCAGCTGTACTGGGACCTGAGCTGGACACCGCCGACCACGGGGCTCCCCGCCGTCCGCTATCGCATCTCGATGGTGCGCACCGCCGCACCGGGCGGCGACGGCAACCGGCCGTATCTCGACGACCTCCTCCTCCCGATCGGGGTGACGAGCGTCCGGCTGTACTCGGATCCGCAGCGCAATCCGCCCGGCAGCACTTCGGTGGAGTACCGGGTGGCCGGCGGCGCCGTCGACGCCACCGGGCGCGGCATCTTCCAGGTGGTCTCGGTCGAGGCCGGAGGGTGGTCGTCGGTCGAGGCGTCGCGGTTCCTGCGGGTCGAGCGGAATGCGGTCGGCACGAACAATGCGTGGGTGCCGTTCTGCTCGTGACGCTCGTGCCGTGACGACGTCAGTCGAGGCTGATGTCCGCGAAGTCCGCGTCGTCGAGTGTGCCGACCGGGGCGGCGACGGCGGCGTAGCGGTTGCGCACGTCGAGCGCCGAGACATCCGGATTCGCGTAGAGGTGGCCCGCGACCACGCGGAACTCGGCGAGGCGGCCGTCGGGCACCCGGCTCTCGCGGATCGGCTCGCCGCCGATGAGGGCCGCTGCCAGCGCGGTGAAGTAGACGCCGATGCCGCGGAAGGAGCGGGCGGGGCGCTGCGGTTCGGCATCGGCGAGCAGGAGGTCGTGGGTCGTCACGGCGCAGGCGATCGCGAGGCGGCGACCGAGTTCGGAGTACTCCGCGAAGCCGTCGACGAGCGCCTCGTACCGGTGCCAGCCGGCCGCGCGCACGACGCTGCGCAGCTCGCGGCCCGATCCCGTCACGGTGCCGAACGGGAGGTCGAGCGCGGCCGTCAGCACCTGGTCGAGCGAGCGGGCGTCGCCGTCGTACTGGATGAACCGGCCGATGTAGCCGCGCTCCCCGCCGCCGTCGGCGCGCGACGGGAGCACGGTGCGCGCCTCCTCGACCTGCTTGCGGATCAGGTCGAGGTTGTCGTCGGCCTGCTCGAGGAGCGCCGCCGAGAGCGCGAAGAGCCGGTCGACCTCTCGCGGCAGCTGGCGCGCCGACTTGTACCGGAAGTCGTGCTCGAGCTCGGACCACGTGTCCGACAGCGCGGTGCGCAGCTGCACCTCGACGAGCGGCACCTCGGCGCCCTCCTCGCCGGCGGTGCCCGCGGCCCGCTCGGTCTCCTCGGGGATGCGCCCCACGAACTGCACGGACCGGTACCCGAACGCGTCGATCGGCAGCAGCTCGGACTTGTCGACCCACGAGTCGTCGTCGACGATGAGGGCCTCGCGCACGACCTGCTCCATCGCGGGCAGGTCGCCCTCGAAGTTCGCCACGACGCGCACGCCGAGGATGTCGCGCACCTCGCGGTCGGGCGCGCGGCGCACCTTGCGTTCGAACGACTCGCGCGACTTGACCCGCGCCGACACGTGGAAGTACTTGAAGCCGGCCGCGTCGAGCCGCCGAGCGAAGTCGGCCTCGATGCGGCTGCGCAGCTTGCGGTAGCCGCGGAGCTCACGGTCGTACCTGGCGAGTTCCTCGGCGACGAACCGCTCGTCCTGGTCGCGTGCATCCACACGGGCAGGCTAATGCGTGCGGGGCCGGGGCGGGGCGTCCGCGTCGGATCGCCGTCGTTTCGCCGTCGGATCGGGTCGCGGATGCCTCGGAATACTGAACGCGCGCTGTGAGTTGAGTCAGGTGTGCTCAACTTTGAGACGCTCGACTTGACACGTTCGAGGGGCGCTGCAAAGCTTGAGTCGTCGGGACTCAAGTCCCGGCAGATGACTTCGATCGCGGGCCGGGAAGGCCGGATCGACCGCCAGAGGGCGTGCCGCGGCATCCGCCCGCGAAGCCCAGGCAGAAGGAGAGACAACACATGTCACGTGCAGTAGGAATCGACCTCGGTACCACCAACTCGGTCGTCGCCGTCCTCGAGGGCGGCGAGCCCACCGTCATCGCGAACGCCGAGGGCCTTCGCACCACCCCGTCGGTGGTCGCGTTCACGAAGGACGGCGAGGTGCTCGTCGGCGAGACGGCCAAGCGCCAGGCGGTCACCAACGTCGACCGCACCATCGCCTCGGTCAAGCGCCACGTCGGCACCGACTGGAAGACCGACGAGATCGACGGCAAGAAGTACACGCCGCAGGAGATCTCGGCGCGCATCCTGCAGAAGCTCAAGCGCGACGCCGAGCAGTACCTGGGCGACACCGTGACCGACGCGGTCATCACCGTCCCCGCGTACTTCAACGACGCCGAGCGCCAGGCCACCAAGGAGGCCGGCGAGATCGCGGGCCTCAACGTGCTCCGCATCATCAACGAGCCCACCGCCGCCGCGCTCGCGTACGGCCTCGACAAGGGCAAGGAGGACGAGCTCATCCTCGTCTTCGACCTCGGTGGCGGCACGTTCGACGTCTCGCTGCTCGAAGTGGGCAAGGACGACGACTTCTCGACCATCCAGGTGCGTTCGACCGCCGGCGACAACCGCCTCGGCGGCGACGACTGGGACCAGCGCATCGTCGACCACCTGATCAAGCGCTTCAAGGAGTCGACCGGCGTCGACGTCTCGAACGACAAGATCGCCAAGCAGCGGCTCAAGGAGGCCGCCGAGCAGGCGAAGAAGGAGCTCTCGTCGAGCATGTCGACGAGCATCCAGCTCCCCTACCTCTCGCTCACCGAGAACGGTCCCGCCAACCTCGACGAGACGCTCACCCGCGCACAGTTCGAGAACATGACGAGCGACCTGCTCGACCGCACGAAGAAGCCGTTCGAAGACGTCATCCGCGAGGCCGGCATCAAGCTCTCCGACATCGCGCACGTCGTGCTCGTCGGCGGCTCGACCCGCATGCCCGCGGTCGCCGAGCTCGTCAAGAAGGAGACCGGCAAGGACGCCAACAAGGGCGTCAACCCCGATGAGGTCGTCGCCGTCGGCGCCGCGCTGCAGGCCGGCGTGCTGAAGGGCGAGCGCAAGGACGTGCTGCTCATCGACGTCACCCCCCTGAGCCTCGGCATCGAGACCAAGGGCGGCATCATGACCAAGCTCATCGAGCGCAACACGGCCATCCCCACCAAGCGCAGCGAGACCTTCACGACCGCCGACGATAACCAGCCCTCGGTCGCGATCCAGGTCTTCCAGGGCGAGCGCGAGTTCACCCGCGACAACAAGCCGCTCGGCACCTTCGAGCTCACCGGCATCGCGCCGGCGCCCCGCGGCGTGCCGCAGGTCGAGGTCACCTTCGACATCGACGCCAACGGCATCGTGCACGTGTCCGCGAAGGACAAGGGCACGGGCAAGGAGCAGTCGATGACGATCTCGGGCGGCTCGAGCCTCCCGAAGGACGACATCGAGCGCATGGTGCGCGAGGCCGAGGAGCACGCCGCCGAAGACAAGCAGCGTCGCGAGGCCGCCGAGACCCGCAACTCCGCCGAGCAGCTCGCCTACTCGACCGACAAGCTCATCAAGGACAACGACGACAAGCTCCCCGCCGACGTCAAGTCCGAGGTGCAGGGCGACGTCGACGCGCTGAAGTCGGCCCTCGCGGGCGATGACGACGAGGCCGTGAAGACGGCGTTCGAGAAGCTCTCGCAGTCGCAGGGCAAGCTCGGCGAGGCCATCTACGCGCAGGCGCAGGCAGCGGATGCCTCGGCCGGCGAGGACGCGTCGGCGACGGGTGAGCAGGCGACCGAGTCCGACGAGGACGTGGTCGACGCCGAGGTCATCGACGACGAAGACGACAAGAAGTAGGCCAGAGCATGGCAGACGAGAAGGAGAACCCCGAGGTTCCCGAGCCCGACTCCGACGAGGCGACCGAGGCCGAGGTGACCGCCGACGGCTCGACCGCCGACGCGGCATCCGCCGACGAGGCATCCGTCACCGCTGAGGAGATCGAGCTCGAGACCGCGGCCGACGAGCGCGAGCTCACGGTCGAGGACATCCTGAACGCCGCGAACGCCGAGGTCGAGGACCCGACCGACGAGCACCTCGCCGACCTCAAGCGGGTCACGGCCGAGTACGCCAACTACCGTCGGCGCACCGAGGCCAACCGCGAGATCGAGAAGGAGCGCGCGATCGGCACGACCGTCGCCGTGCTGCTGCCCGTGCTCGACGACCTCGACCGTGCCGAGAAGCACGGCGACCTCGAGGGCGAGTCGCCCTTCGCGACCATCGCGGCGAAGCTGCGGGGCTCGGTCGAGCGGCTCGGCCTCGCGAAGTTCGGCGCGGTCGGCGACCCGTTCGACCCGCAGGTGCACGAGGCGATCTTCCAGCAGCCCTCGCCCGACGTCGAGGCCGACACGGTCGCCGACGTGGTCGAGACGGGCTACACGCTCGGGGGCACGCTCCTCCGCGCGGCGAAGGTCGTCGTCAAGACGCCCGCGTGAGGTCGTCGGTCGAGTAGCGACGCAGGAGCGTATCGAGGCCGGTGCCGATCGGTCCGGTCTCGATACGCTCCCCGCCTCGACCAGCGCACCGGCGTACCCTTTCCCCAGACTCGAGAGACGAGGTGTCGATGGCCAGCCAGGATTGGTTCGACAAGGACTTCTACAAGGTGCTCGGCGTCTCGAAGGACGTGAGCGACGCGGATCTGAAGAAGACGTACCGCAAGCTCGCCCGCAAGTACCACCCCGACTCGAACCCGGGCGATGCCGCGGCCGAGGCGAAGTTCAAGGAGATCAGCGAGGCGAACTCGGTGCTCTCCGACCCCGAGCAGCGCAAGGAGTACGACGCGGTCCGGGCCATGGGCTCGGGCGCGCGCTTCACGGCGCCGGGCGCCGGCGGCGGCAACGGCGGCTTCGAGGACGTCTTCGGCGACATGTTCGGCGGGGCCGGCGGCCGTCAGCAGTACCGCTACCAGCAGCAGGGCGGCTACGACGACCTGCTCGGCGGCCTCTTCGGCGGCGGCCGGTTCGGCCAGCCGACCGGCGGATTCCGCGGTGCGGGCGGTCCGACCAAGGGCCGCGACGTCACCGCGACCACCACGCTCGACTTCATCACGGCCACCAAGGGCGACCAGCTCACGCTGCAGACCGGCGAGGGGCGCAACATCACCGTGCGCATCCCGGCGGGCGTCGCCGACGGCCAGAAGATCAAGGTCGCGGGCAAGGGCCAGCCCTCGCCCGACGGCGGAGCGCCCGGCGACCTCGTGCTCACGGTCACCGTTCGCAAGCACCCGGTGTTCGAGCGAGACGGGCTCAACCTCAGGGTGAACGTGCCCGTCACGTTCGTCGAGGCCGCGCTCGGCGCGACGATCCAGGTGCCGACCCTCGGCGGCGACCCCGTGAAGCTCCGGGTCGCTCCCGGCACCCCGAGCGGCCGGGTCCTGCGCGTCAAGGGCCGCGGCGTCGAGACGAAGAAGGCCACGGGCGACCTCCTCGCCGTCGTGCAGGTCGCGGTTCCGGCGCACCTGTCGAAGGACGCCGAGGCGAAGCTGCGCGAGTTCGCGGCCGAGGTGCCCGACGAGAACCCGCGCGACGACCTCATCGCGAGAGCGCGAGGGTGAGTCCGGCATGAGCATGGACGAGACCAGCCCGCTGTTCGTCATCTCGGTGGCGGCCGAGCTGGCCGGCATGCATCCGCAGACCCTGCGCCAGTACGACCGCCTGGGCCTGGTCTCCCCGACCCGCACGGCGGGAAAGTCTCGCCGCTACTCGATGCGCGACGTCGTGCAGCTCCGCGAGATCGCGCAGCTCTCCAGCGAGGGCGTGAGCCTCGAGGGCATCCGCCGGGTGCTCGGCCTCGAAGACGAGGTCGCGACGCTGAAGGCACGCGTGCGCGAACTCGAGGCGACGCTCGCCGACGAGGTGCTGAACCGCCCGGGCCGGCGCGTCTTCGCGGCCGGATCCGAGGGCGAGGTCGTCACGCTCCGCTCGGGCACGCGCGTGCGGCGCGAGACCGCGATGGTCGTCTGGCGACCGCTCGACCGCAGCTGATTCGCGGCGCGGCTGACGCGCGAATCCGCCTGATGCGCGGCCGCGGTTGATGCCGAACCCGGCTGACCGCGTCGAGGCGCCTCAGCGCCCCCAGGCCTCCGCGGGGGCCTCGATGACCTCGTAGGGGCGCGAGCTCCAGTGCGTGCCGTAGCCGTAGTGGCTCGACGCCCACGGCGATGCCCAGATCGCCTGCGCCGTGGCATCCGCCGACGTGCCGGCGACGAGCGCGGCGTCGACCGCGGGGTAGCGGCCAGACTTGAGGTTCTCGGCCGCGTAGTAGGCCGCGTCGACGAGGGTCGCGTAGCTGCCGAGCCCGGAGCCGCCGCCCGATCCCTGGCCGTTGTTCAGCGGGTTGTTGCGGTTGAACCAGTTGTCGGCGCCGTTCTCCTGGCGCATCCACCGCATCATGAACGTGACGTTCTCTTCGGTGACGGGCCAGTCGCCGTCGATGAGCACGAGCTTCGCCCAGTCGACGTTCGTGCCGCCCGCGATGAGCGTCTGCGAACCGGTGGCGGCGGTGTACGACTCCTGCGAGACCTCCTGCGCCGCGACGCCGTCGGCGACCTCGATCGTCTGGCCCTCGGGCGGGCTCACGGTGTCTTCACCGGCGGCGAAGACCGAGGGCACGGGTGCGGCGGGCACGAGCGAGATCGTGGCGAGCATGCCGGCGACGGCGAGCGTTGCGAGGGCGGCGAGCGGTCGGATGCCGCGGCGGGCACGCACGACTCGCGGCCCGGCGTCGTGCCGAGCCGCTCTTCGTTCCCCAGTCGCCTGTGCGTTCCCCATGCGGGGCCGAGGGTAGCAAACGAGCCTGTGTCCCGCACCCAGCATCGGACGCGCCGCATCCGGGGCGGCCCGAAGACCACAGGCATCCGGGCGGCCGGATGCCGCCGCTCTACGCCCCCGCGGCGGTGATCGGGTTCGCGCGCAGCTGCTCGATGAAGGCGCGGGTCTCGTCGACGTCCTTCGGGCGGTAGAGGCGGATGCCGTAGAAGTACCGCTGCCCCTCGGTCGCCTCGATCAGGTTCTCGCTGCCGCAACGGCCGTCGCCGAACCGCACCGTGATCGTGCCGTCGTCGTTGCGGGTCAGCTCGTTGTCGGTCAGGCAGGGCTTCTCGACGTCGAGCCATCCTTTCTCGTCGTACTTGATGACCGAGAAGTAGCCGTTGTGCTCGTAGTCGAGCGGCGGGACGGGGAAGGTCCACTCGTCGCATCCGGAGCAGGTGGTGATGGCCTGGAAGTACTGCGCGTGCTGCGGCGAGAGGCCGCCCCAGCCGAGTTCGGCGGCGAGCATGTGGTTGTACGTGTCGGTCGTCTCCGGCGTGCCGAAGCCCTTGCTGAAGTCGGCCTCGGCGGCCTTGGCCTCGATCTGCGCCTTGACCTCCTGAAGCGATGCCTCGTCGTAGTCGGGTGCGACGAACGGGTTCGCCGTCTTCGACGTGATCGTCAGGCCGTCCTGCAGTTCATGGGCCTTCTCGACGCCGAGCGCGGTCGCCGTGCGGGCGAGGATGTACACGTGGGTGCCCGACGTGAGGTCGCTCGCGTGCAGCGTCACGGTCTCGCCGGGGTAGACGACGGCGGCGATGTAGTGGTTCTCGTCGATGAGCTCGGCGACCTGGTAGGTGTCGGATGCCGGGGCCGAGAACGTGGCCTCCTCGGTGACGTCGACGACCGCGTACGAGTAGATCAGGTCGACGTTGGAGCGGATGATCACCTGGTTCTCGACGTTCACGGGGACCCGGTTGTGGAAGTACTCGTTGACCGGAGCCTTCTCGAGTTGCTTGCGGAAGTACGACGCCGTCTCGGCTCGGACGAAGTTGTCGAAGGTCACGGTCTCAGCGGGATGCTCCATATCGACCACCCTGCCGTATGCCGGCGACCCCCGGCAACCGCTGCTTGACCCCCTCCGACGCGCTCCGCCATGCTGAGTTCGGCACCGCCGGTGGTGTCACGATGAAGGGGGAACACTGTGACCGAACCGAGCGGCCGATACGCCGTGCTTGCGAACGCGACGCTGGAGGGCGGATACCCGACGCCCGAGGCGGCGCGCACCCTCCGCGAGGAGGCGTTCTTCCAGCGAGCCGTGCAGACGTGGCTGTGGGCGCTGCCGGCGATGAACATGTTCGCGATGAAGAAGGGCCACGAGCAGACCTCGGGCGTCGGCTACAACGTCATGGCCGTCTACGAGCAGCGGCTGAAGCCGAACACGGTCATCACGACGCCGAACTCCGACGTCATCTACGGGCTCACCTTCGCCGACCTGAGCGTCAGCGGTCCGCTCGTCATCGACGCGCCGCCGAAGCTGCAGGCCCTGATGGACGACTTCTGGCACCGGCCGCTCGTCGGGCCCGACATCGACGGCATCCGCACGTTCCTCGGCGACGTCGGCATCCCGGGCCCCGACCACGGCAAGGGCGGCACGTACCTGATCGTCCCCGAGGGGTACGACGGCGAGGTCCCCGACGGCGCGTTCGTGTTCACGAGCAGGACGAACGGGGTCTTCATCTTCGTGCGCGGGTTCTTCTCCTCGGTCGAAGACCTCGCCCCGGGCGTCGCCGCGATCGAGGGCATCACGATCCGGCCGTTGCACGGCGAGGCCGAGCCGATGCGCTTCGAGCACGTCTCCGACGTCGCGGCCGACGCGCTGTTCCCGCACGACGCCACGTACTTCGACCTGCTCGACGAGTTCATCCAGGGTGAGGCGATCGACACGGTCGACCCGTACATGCACGGCATGCTCGCCGCCATCGGCATCCGCAAGGGCGGATCGTTCGCCCCGTCGGCCCGCGAACGCGAGCTGCTCGACCATGCCGCGGTCACGGCGTGGAAGATGGCGAAGACGGATGCCGCGGAGTTCGACGAGTACCCGCGGGCGCGCTGGTGGGAGGACCGCCGCTGGGTGGCGCACGTGCTCACGAATCCCGACGACTTCATGCACACGCTGCTCGACGAGCAATGGCGCGACCGCGAGACGGGGCACACCGACGTGGTCGCGAAGGCGCACATGTTCGTCAACCACTACTCGATCAGCACTGGCATGATGACCTCGATCGTCGGCATGGGCGCGAAGTACGGCAACGCCTACAAGGACAGCGCGGGCGACTACCTCCGCGGCGAGCGCACCTACCGCATCGACCTGCCGCCGAACCCGCCCGCGAACCTCTTCTGGTCGATCACGATCTACGACGCCGAGACCGCGTCGGGCGTCGCGGCCGAGGGGCAGGAGTACCCGTCGCTCAACGGCATGAACGATGTGCCGCTGAACGACGACGGCTCGATCACGCTGTTCGTCGGCCCGAATCCGCCCGAAGGCGCGAAGAACTGGCTGAAGAGCGTTCCCGGCCGCGGATGGTTCAGCCTGTACCGCTTCTACGGCCCGAAGCAGGAGTTCTTCGACCGCGCGTACACGGTCGGCGACTTCGTTCGCGTCGACTGACGCGCGGCCGCGGGCGGGGGAGCGATGCGGGCGTCGCAGGGCGGTGCCGCGTTCTCGTGGTGGATGCTGTCGAACGTGGGCGCCGGTGCGGCGACCGGGTCGTTCCTCACCCTGCTGCTGCCGCCGTTCATCACGTCGGTCACCGGCGAGCCGTGGCGGGTGGGCATCGTGTTCGCGGTGCTCAGCCTCGCCGCCGCAGTCGGCCCGCTGGTGGGCGCGGCCGTGGACCGCACGGCGACGCATCGCGGCGTGTACACGCTGTCGATCCTCGCGATGGCGCTCGCCTACGGGCTGCTCGCCGTCGATGCGGCGATCGAGTGGTATTCGCCGCTGTTCGGGCTGATCCTCGGCGCGGCGTGGGCGACGCAGGGCACGATCGGCCCCGCGTTCATCGTGGGCGTCGGGGATCCGCCAGAGCTCACGGCACGCCGGCTCACCGGCTTCAGCCTCGCGTACCCGGCGGGCGTGCTGCTCGGCGCGCTCGTCGTCGCGGGCGGGCTCGCGCTCGGGTTCGAGCCCGTCGCGTTCTTCGTCACGTGCGCCGTCGTGCTCGCGGGCTTCGCCGCCGCGACGTGGTTCACGAGCGGTGCGGTGTCGCGGCGGCTGGCCGCGGCATCCGCCCGTCCCGGACCAGCGAAGGACGATCTCCCGGCCGCCTCGGGCACGAAGGCCGCGCCCCGCGGGCTGCGCGCGGCCTTCGTCGCGTTCCTCGTCGTGGTCTTCGTGTCGTCGCTCGGCAGCAACGGGCTCGTGAGCCAGCTCGCGAACATCATGCCCGCGGTGTACGGCTTCAGCGACGTCGCGACGGCGCTCCTCGTCGGGCTCGCGGGCCTGCTGAACGTGGTGACGCTCGTGATCGCCGGGCGGTCGATGGCGCGCACGTCGTCGATCGGCGTGTTCTCGACCGGCACCCTCGTGCGCGCGGCCGGTGCGCTCGCGATGGCGCTCATCGGGTTGGCGACCTCGCCCCTGCTCATCCTCGCGGCGGTCGCGATGCTCGTCGCCTACCAGGGCATCCCGATCCCACGGCTCGCCGCACCCGACGTCGCGGCCCGGCTCGCCGCGGCATCGCCGACGCGCGCGAACGGCGCCTACTTCGCCTCGTCGGCCATCGGCTCGACGGTGGGCTGCGTGCTCGCCGGCGTGGTCGCCGTCGAGGGGTACGAGGGGGTGCTCTGGGTCGCCGCGCTCGCCGGGGTCGCGGCATCCGTCGTGGCGGTCCTCTGGTTGACGCCCGCGTCGCGCCCGGCGTTCGCGGGCGAGCGGGGCTGATGCGGCCGGGGTGACGGGGCCGCGCCGAGACCCTCGCCCATCGGACCCCGGCGGTGGCAGGATGGGCCGCGGGGCGGTGCGAGCGCGGAGGGGGCGTCGAGGCCGATGACACGCAAGGCGAGGCGCGCGAGCCCGAAGTTCGGGCGGCCGACCTTCCGCGACGTGGTCTCGGGCCTCGTCGTCGGCCTCTTCTCGATCCCCGAGGGCGTCGCCTACGCGAGCATCGGCGGGTTCCAGGCGCCGCTCGGGCTGTGGTCGGGCATCGTGCCGACGATCATCGGCTCGGTGTTCGCGCGCACCGTGCTCATGGTCACCACGCTGACCAGCGCGATCGCGCTGTCCTCGCAGAGCGTGCTCGCGGCCGCGGGCCTCGCCTCCGACGACGTGGGCGCGATCGCGATGCTGACGGTCCTGGTGGGCGTCATCATGCTGCTCATGGGGCTGCTGCGGCTCGGCTCGATCATGGCATTCGTGTCGACGGCCGTCATGACGGGATTCACCGTCGGCATCGCCCTGCAGATCATCTCGGGGGTCGTGAAGGACGCGACGGGGTACACCTCCGAGGAGTCGAACACGTTCCTGCGCGTGATCGACGCGATCGCGCATGCCGAGGAGTGGCAGACGACCGCCGTGGTGGTCTCGCTCGCGACGGTCTTCGTCTGGCTCGTCTTCGCACTGATCAGGCCGACCCGTTCGCTGGCGCTGCTCATCGCCCTGGTGGTCGTGAGCCTCGGTTGCGCCTTCCTCGGCACCGACGTGGAGCGGGTCTCGGACATCGCGGCCATCCCGAGGTCGCTGCCGCCGTTCACGGTGCCCGACCTGTCGACGATCCCGGCGCTCGCCGGCGGCGCGGTGGCGATCGCGCTCGTCGGCCTCGCGCAGGCGGCGGGCATCGGCGCCGCGGTCGCGAACCCCGACGGCACGCGCTCCGACGCGTCGCGCGACTTCACGGCGCAGGGGGTCGCGAACGTCGCGGGCGGCTTCTTCGGCGCACTGCCCACGGGCGGGTCGATGTCGCGCACGGGCATCGCGGCGAGTGCCGGTGCACGCACGCGCTGGGCGGGTGTGTTCGGCGGCGTCTGGCTGCTGCTGCTCGTGCTGGCGATCGGTCCGCAGGCGGGGGCGATCCCGATGGCGGTGATCGGCGGCCTCATGCTCGTCATCGGCGGCGAGCTGATCGTGGGGCGCGTGCGCGACATCCGGCTCGTGGCCAGAACCTCGCTGCCGTCGGCGGCCGCCATGGTGGTGACGTTCGCGGCGACGACGGCGCTCCCGCTGCAGTACGCGATCTTCCTCGGCGCGGGCCTGTCGATCCTGCTCACGGCGGTCTCGGTCTCCCGCAAGAGCCGTCTCGTGGAGCTCGTCCGCGACCCGCTGGGGGGATGGACGCTGCAGGACGCGCCCGCCGAACTGCCCGATGGGCGCACCACGGTGTTGCACTACTTCGGGTCGGGGTTCTTCTCCGAGATCAACCGGATCGACCAGGACGTTCCGGATCCCAGCGGGGTCCGAAATGCCGCTGTGGTGCTCTCGCTGCGCGGATGGGTGGGTGTTCCCTCGGCGACCTTCCTCAAGTCGCTCGACGAGCGCGCCCTGGAGTGGCAGGAGCAGGGCATCGTCGTCGTGCTGGCCGGGGTTCCCGAGCGTCTGCACCGCCTGCTCGAGCGCAACGGGTCGCTCGGCCACTTCGGTGAGGACCGGGTGTTCGCGCAGACGCCGAAGCTCCTCGAGTCCGTCGAGCTCGCCTACGCGCGCGCCGAGGAGCTGCGGAGGCAGGCGGCGGGCGCGGATGCCGCGCAGGCCCCGGATGCCGCGCAGGCTCCGGATGCGGCGGGGCCCGACGACGAGCGGCCGTAGGTAGGGTTTCGGGGTGGACTTCGATGCGCTCCGGCGCCACCCCGACCTCGAGGCGCCGGGCCTGTTCGCGTCGGATGCCGCAGACCGCCTGATCCTCGACGAGGCCGCCGCGGCGATCGCGACGGCCGGGCCCGGCGAGGTCGTCGTGCTCGACGACTCGTATGGTGCGCTCGCGCTCGGCGCGGCATCGCTCGGCGCGACGGGCGTGCGCGTGCACCAGGACCTCGTCACGGGCGAGCGCGCGCTGGCGGGGAACGCGGCCGGGCTCGGCTTCGAGGTCGAGCGGATGCCGCGCTCGCTGCCGCTCGCACCGGGTCTGCTCGAGGGTGCCCGCGTCGTGCTCATGCGGCTGCCGCGTTCGCTCGACCGGCTCGACGAGGTCGCCGCGCTCGTCGCCGGCCACGCGGCATCCGGGGTTCGGGTGTTCGCGGGCGGCCGGCTGAAGCACATGACGGTGGCGATGAACGACGTGCTCGGGGCCTGGTTCGACCGGGTCGACGTGACCCATGCCCGGCAGAAGTCGCGGGTGCTGGTCGCGAGCGGCCCCCGGGAGGCGCGGCAGCCGCCGGCCCCGGCGTGGCCGCGCGTGCAGCACGACGCGGCGCTCGATCTCGACGTGGCCGCGCACGGCGGCGTGTTCGCGGGTTCGTCGGTCGACATCGGCACCCGCCTGCTGCTCGCGCACCTCGATGCGGCGGTTCCGGATGCCGCGACGGCCGTCGACCTCGCATGCGGCACGGGCGTCGTCGCGGCGTGGCTCGCGCGGGCCCGGCCCGGGCTCGTGGTGACGGCGACGGACCGTTCGGCGTCGGCTGCGGCATCCGCCCGTGCGACCGCGGAGCGCAACGGCGTCGCCGACCGCGTGCGCGTCACGCAGGCCGACGGGCTCGAGCTGCTGCCCGCGGCGAGCGAGCGGCTCGTGGTGCTGAACCCGCCGTTCCACTCGGATGCCGCGCTGCACACGGGCATCGCCGAGCACCTCTTCGCCGACGCCGCCCGCGCGCTGGCGCCGGGCGGGGAGCTGTGGTGCGTGTGGAACTCGCACCTGCGCTACCGGCCCGTGCTCGAGCGCATCGTGGGCCCGACGCGGCAGGTCGCCCGCGACCCGAAGTTCACGGTCACGGCCTCGCGTCGATCGGTTCCGGCGGCGTGACCGGCCCGGGAGGCGGTCCGGGCCGGCCTCCGGCGGAGGATCCCGCCCACGAGCGGGAGCTCACCGCCGTCGAACGGGCCATCGACCGCGCCGCGCACCGGCTGCTCGCCGGCTCGCCCGCGCGGGGCGTTCGGGCCGGCCTGATCGAGTTCCTCGTGTTCGGGGCGAAGCAGGCCTGGGCGTGCGTCTTCGGGGCGGCGCTGCTCGCGGTGATCGTCGCGGTGCGGCTCTGGTATCCCGACGATGCCGTGCTCGCCCGGAACGACGCGATCACGATCGCCGCGATCGCGATCCAGATCGTGATGGTCGCGACCCGGCTCGAGACCGGCCGCGAGCTGTGGGTGATCGTGCTCTTCCACATCACGGGCACCGCGATGGAGATCTTCAAGACCGACGCCGGCTCGTGGACGTACGACGGCGAGGGGGTGCTGCGCATCGCCGGCGTCCCGCTCTTCTCGGGGTTCATGTACGCGGCGGTCGGCTCGTACATGGTGCGCGTGCACCGCCTCTTCGACCTCCGGTTCGCGCGGTACCCGCGGCGGCTGCTCACCGCGATCGCGGCGATCGCGATCTACGCGAACTTCTTCTCGCACCACTACGTCGTCGACCTGCGCTGGGTGCTCCTCGCGGCGGTCGTGCTGCTCTGGTGGCCGACGGTGATGCACTTCCGGGTGTGGCGCAGGACGTTCCGGATGCCGCTGCTCGTCGCCTTCGCCCTGGTCGCCGTGTTCATCTGGCTGGCCGAGAACATCGGCACGGTGACGGGCGCCTGGCTCTATCCCGACCAGCTCGACGGCTGGCAGCTCGTGTCGGCCTCGAAGCTCGTGTCGTGGTTCCTGCTGATGATCATCTCGGTCGTCCTCGTGACGTGGGTGTATCCGCCGCGGCCGCCCAGCGCGCCGGCGGGAGGTGCATCCGACGCCCGCTCGTGTCAGTCTTGAAGGGTGACCTCCACGCTCGAAGAGCTCGACCTCGACACGACCACGCGTGTCGTGGCCGACGTGCCGTGGCAGACGGTCGTGTGGGACGACCCGGTCAACCTCATGACCTACGTGAGCTACGTGTTCCGCAGCTACTTCGGGTTCTCCCGCGACGACGCCGAGCGGCTGATGCTCACCGTGCACCACGAGGGGCGCGCGGTGGTCGCGAGCGGCAGCCGCGAGGCGATGGAGCGTCACGTCGAGGCCATGCACGCGTACGGCCTGCAGGCCACGGTGTCGAAGGCGACCCCGTGATCGTCGCCGGCCGCAGCGGGGGCGAGGGGGTCCGCCTCGTGCTCGAAGCCGAAGAGGCGATGCTCCTGTCCGAGCTCGCCGACCAGGTCGACTCCGTGCTGCTGCTCGGCGAGGCCGACGACCCCGCGCTCGGGCGGCTCCTGCCGAACGCGTATCCCGACGACCGCGCAGCCGCGAAGGAGTTCGAGCGGTACACGCGCGACAGCCTCGTCGACGGCAAGCGCCAGGCCGCGCAGCGGGTGCGCGACGCGACCGCGGTCGACGACGGCGACGACGCGGTCGTGCAGATCGAGCTCGACGAGTCCGAGGCGTGGGGCTGGCTCACCTTCCTCACCGACCTGCGGCTCATCCTCGCCGAAAGGGTCGGCGTCGTCGAAGAGGGCGAGCCCGACGCCGACGAGACGCGCGACGACTACCTGCGCGCCGCCTACGAGTGGGCCGGGTTCGTGCAGGGCTCCATGCTCGAGGTGCTCGACCCCATCTCGACCTGACCGAACGGGGCGGGCGAGCGGTCGACGCGAGCGGATGCCGCGTGCCCGCCGCGCCTGTGGACCCGGCGTGCCCGCTGGTGCCATGCTGATCCCGAATCGCCGCGCACCGGACCGCGCGGCCGCGAGAGTGGAGCAGCTGTGACTCGAACCATGGAGACACCGGAGGAATCGGCGTCGATCCGGAGGGTGGTGCAACGACCCGCGGCGAACGTCTCGTCGCTCGAGTCCGCCGCGCTGCTCGTCGGCGGCGCGTTCTTCGTGATCGGTGCCCTCATCGGACTGATCGCGTTCTGGGGGCAGGACCTGCCGATCTCGGGCCGCGGCTCGCTCGGTGCGTTCGCCGGCATCGGCGGCGCGGTCGCCGCGCTCCTCGGGTTCCTGCTGGGGCGCTATCTCGCCGTTCGCACGCCGAATCCCGTGCTCCGCCGTGAGATCGGCCAGGGGCTGTCGGTCGAGGGCGCGCGCCTGCACTGGTTCGACGTGGCGTTCCTCTCGATCGCGCACGGGATCATCGCGCTGCTCGGCTGGCTCGCGCTTTCGACCGTGCTCGAGCAGAGCTTCCAGGACGCCGTCGTCTTCGCCCTGCCCGCTGCGGCGCTCGCCGGCGTGGCGCTCGCACTCTCCGCCTACGTCAGCTTCCTCTCGGCCGCGCGGATGACGCCCATGCTGCTGTCGCTCGTGCTCGCCGTCTTCCTCGTCGTCGGCGCACTGGCGAGCATGCTCTCGGCGAGCGACCCGCACTGGTGGCAGGAGAACCTCTCGGCCCTCGGCATGACCGACGACATCTCGGCGCGGGCGTTCAACCTCACGCTGATCATCGCCGGGGCGATCGTCACGATCGTGGCGCGGTACGCGACGGCCACCCTGCCCTCCTCGACGCCGCCCGACCGTCGCGGACGCAACTTCGTGCGCGTCGGACTGATCCTGATCGGCATCTTCCTGGCCTGCGTCGGCATCTTCCCGGTCGACGAGTTCTTCCTCGTGCACAACTCGGTCGCGACCGGCATGGCCGTCTGCTACGCGGTGATCGTGATCGGCCTGCCGAAGTTCATCCGCACCGTTCCGAAGGTGTTCGTCGGGCTCGGCTACGTCTACGTCGTCGTCATCATCGTGGTGGCCGTGTTCTTCGCGACGGGGTACTACAACCTCACCGCGGTGGAGCTCGTGGCCGGTTGCCTCATCTTCAGCTGGATCATCGTGTTCCTGCGCACGGCGGGCGCCTCGGGTGCAGCCGCGTCCGACGAGGTCGAGGCGACGGGAACGGATGCCGCCGCCGCTCCCGCGGTGATCGCGGAGCCGACGACGACGGACTGATCCCGAGGCCCGGCGCCGGCGTCAGCGGGCCTCCCGTCGTCCCGCGCGTTGCGCGAACCGGTCGATGGCGGCGAGGACTTCGTCGCTGCGCCAGAACGGACCGCGTCGGTGCTCGGCTTTCGACTTCAGAATGCCGGCGTCGACGAGCGCGGTGAGCGGTGGATAGATGTTCGGTTGTTGAACCCCGAGCTCGGCCGCAGCCGCTGCAGACGTCAGAACCGGGCGCCGGATGAGCACGTCCAACAGTTTCCAAGCGTTGCTCGATCGGCGGACCGTGAGCCGCCGGTCCCAGTCCGTGCGGATCTCATCCAGTTCGCCGACGAGTTCGCGGGTGTTTCCGATCGCGCGCGCCGCAGCATCCGCGAATGCCGACACGATGGGCGAGACGTCGCCGTCGCGATACGCGGTGAGCGCGCGATGGTATCCCTCGACATCGGCGAGCAGGCCGGCCGACACGGGCACGGCGACGTTCAGCGTCACCCCGCGGTACCGCAGGAGCGACTGCGCCAGAGCACGGCCGGTGCGGCCGTTGCCGTCGGTGAACGGGTGGATCGTCTCGAACTGGGCGTGCGCGACCGCCACTTGGGTCAGCGGGGCGATGTCCGCGCGTCGCGCGAACGCGGTCACGTCCTCGATGAGCGCTTCGATCCGCGAGTGGTGCGGTGCTACGAACTCGGCGCCGATCGGGCTGTCGCTGCGTGTGCCGATCCACACCGCTTCGTCACGCCAGCGGCCCGGCGTGTGGTGTGGCTGCCCGGCCATCAGGACTTCGTGCATCCGAGCGATCGTCTCGGGAGTGACGTCATCGGCGAGTTCGATCGCCGCGGTCATCGCGCGGGTATTGGCGGCGATCATCTCCGCGTTGCGGCTCGTCTTGGCTCCGAGTTCGGCGCTGAAGATCGCGCGAGCGGATGCGGTGATGTTCTCGATCTGCGACGACGACGCGGCCTCCGACCGCAGCAGCACAGGCGCGAATGCCGCGACGCGCCCGCCCAACTCCGCGTCGAGCCGGCTGAGCTCCCGAGCGGCGACATCTGCCGCGGCAGCCGCTTCGACAGAGGGAGCGGGCGTGAGTTGCGCGATCTCCGAGGGGACGGCCGACCGGTAGGTCGTCCCCCGAGCGGCTCGTTCGGCATCCGCTCCCCAGATCGTGCTCGGCACCCAAGTCTGCGGTTCCCAGCCCAGCGGGGGCCAATTGGCCGCACTCGAGGGCGTCGTCATCATCGCCCTCCCAGATCTTATGAACAACATCCTTACTCATAATTCCATGATCAAGCGTTCTGAGCAACGACGGCGGCGTGCGGACCGGAAGCGGGGCCGGGCCCGGAGACGGCAAGAGGGCCGGATGCGATGCATCCGGCCCTCTCGTGTGTCGCGAAGCGATTAAGCGCCCTGCAGCGCCTTCGCCTTGAGGCCGTCGAACTCGGCCTGCGTGATGGCCCCCGAGTCGAGCAGGCCCTTGGCCTTGGCGATCTCGTCGGACGCGCTCGGCGCGCTGCCGGCGGTCTGGCGGATGTAGTCGTCGGTCGCCGCCTGCATCTGGCGAGCCTCGCGCTGCGAGCGCTCGGCCATGCCGTTGCCGCGGGCGATGAGGTAGACCAGCGCGGTGAGGAACGGCACGAAGATCAGGAAGATGATCCAGACGGCCTTCCACCACCCGTTGAGCTTCGTGTCGCGGAAGAGGTCGCCGATGATCGAGAAGAGCATCATCAGGTAGGCGATGAAGACGAATGCCCACAGGAACCACCAGATGATGCTCCAGAAGTTTGACCAGAAGTCCATGTGCGTAGTTTCCGTTTCTCGAGTTTTCGCGCCCCCGTTGCGGGCGTTCACCAGCGAATCTATCCGTCGCACCCCCGCGAGTCCACTTTGCACGCGCCGTTTCGGGCGCAATCGGCCGAGAGCCGCTCGCTAGGGTGGCAGCGGAAGGGATGCACATGTCGATCGGAACCCGGCGCCTGATCGCCATCGCCGCCGCCGTGATCGCGCTCGTCGGCGTGTGGCTCGCGCGCGACGTGCTCGGTCCGATCGCCGTCGCGGCGGTCGTCGTGATCATCGCGCATCCCGTGCGGTTCCCGCTCGAACGGCGCGGCTGGCCGCGATGGCTCGCCACCTCCGTCGTCGTGGCGCTCGCCTGGGCGATCCTCGCGGTGCTCGCCGTGCTCCTCGTCGTGGCATCCGCCCAGTTCGTGTCGATGGTGCCCGACTACGCCGACGAGCTCGAGCAGACGGCGGCGAACCTCATCGCCCTCGCCCAGTCCTACGGCGCGACGCCCGACGCGGCGGCGAACGCGGCCGGGCTGCTCGACCCCGCCCAGCTCGTCGCGATCGCGGGCGACGTGGCGAGCTTCGTGCTCGGACTCGCGACCGCCTTCTTCTTCGTGCTCGCCTACGTCATCTTCATGGCCGCGGATGCCTCGCGCTTCGCGCACGCGCGCCCCGTGTTCGGCACCGCGGCCGGCGACGTGATCGGCGGACGCTACTTCTCGGGGGTCCGCCGCTACTACGTGGTGAACGCGACCTTCGGCCTCATCGTCGCGGTGCTCGACGGGCTCATCCTCTGGGGGCTCGGCATCCCGATCCCGCTCGTCTGGGCGATCCTCGCCTTCGTCACGAACTTCATCCCGAACATCGGCTTCGTGATCGGCCTCATCCCGCCCGCGGTGCTCGCCCTCGTCGTCGGCGGATGGCCGCTCGCGCTCGTGGTCGTGCTCGCGTACTGCGTGGTCAACGTGACGCTCCAGGTGCTCGTGCAGCCGAAGTTCGTGAGCGACGCCGTGTCGCTCAGCCTCACGCTCTCGTTCGTGTCGGTCGTGTTCTGGACGATGGTCATCGGGCCGATCGGCGCGATCCTCTCGATCCCGTTGACGCTGCTCGTGCGCGCCCTGTTCATCGAGCCCGATGAACGCCTGGCGACCCTCAGGAGACTGTCGGGTGATTCTGCGCCGGAGCAGGTGACAACCCCCGGAACGCGGGGATAGTCTGCAGGAACACTCATAGAGGGGGAACAATGGCGGACTTCGAGTACGGCCCGGTAGAGCTGTATGTCATCGGGTTCGAGGGGGCGCGACCCGACGGTCGCACGCTCGAGGCCATCGCCGACCTGGTCGAGGGCGGTGAGATCCGACTGCTCGACTTCCTGCTCGTCATGCGCGGCGAAGACGAGGTGACCGTCGTCGAGTTCGAGGACTTCGGCGACGAGGTCGAGGTCGACATCGACGTGCTCGAGTCCGGGCTCGTCGGCGATGAAGACATCGAGGAGCTCGTCGAGCTCATTCCCGTCGGCGGCGCGGCGGCCGTCGTCGCCATCGAACTCCTGTGGGCGAAGAAGCTCGCTTCGCGGTTCGCGGAGTCGGGCGCCGAGGTGCTGCAGGTCGAGCGCATCCCCGCGCCGATCGTCAACGCGGTCCTCGCCGAAGCAGAAGGAGCAGCATCATGATGGGACGCAGGATGGGCCGGCCCGGACTCATCGGCATGGCCGCGCGCACGGCCGTCGTCGCGGGCACCGCCACCGCGGTCAGCGGCAACGTGCAGCGCCGCCAGATGGGCCGGGCGCAGCAGCAGGCCGACGCCCAGGCCTACGAGCAGCAGCAGCAGCAGGCGCAGCTCGATGCCGCGGCGCAGCAGGCGGCCCAGCAGGCGTACGCCCAGCAGCAGGCGGCCGCCGCGCCGGCGGCCCCGGCCGCTCCCGCGGGCGGCGTCGACGTCGTCGCCGAGCTCCAGAAGCTCGCCGCCCTCAAGGACGCCGGCGTGCTCGACGACGCCGAGTTCGCGGCCGCGAAGGCCAAGCTGCTCGGCTGACGAGAGTTCACGAGAACGCCGGGGCCCGTCGAACGGGCGCCCGGCGTTCTCGCGTCGGGGCCGCCGCATCCGACCCGCATGTGAGTCCGCCGTGTGCTCGGGGCAACCCCTGTCGCGACATCCGCTCGCGTGCCTATGGTGAGGCATGGCCGTCACGCTGAGGGGTGTCTCGACCGTGGTTCCGTCCACGGTGCTCGTGCAAGACGAGGTGCGCGACGTGTTCGCGGCGCAACCCGGGCTGAACCGCCTCGGGCAGCGCATCGTCTCCACCTCGTTCAACGTGTCGGGCATCGAGCGGCGCCACAGCGTGCTCGAGGAGCTCACGCTCCGGCCGCGCGAGCAGACGCCCGTGTTCTTCGACCAGGCGAGCGGCGAACTCCTCCTGCCGGGCACGAAGGCGCGCAACGAGATCTACGCGCGGGAGGCGACCCGCCTCTACGTCGAGGCGGGGCGCGCGGCCATCGAGGCGACGCCCGGCATCGAGGCATCCGACGTCACCCACGTGATCACCGTGTCGTGCACCGGGTTCTACGCGCCCGGCCCCGACTTCATGGTCGCGCGCGACCTCGGCCTCGACGCGGGCGTCGAGCGCTACCACCTCGGGTTCATGGGCTGCTACGCGTCGATCCCCGCGCTGCGCGTCGCGCGCCAGCTGTGCTTGGCCGACGCTTCGGCCGTCGTGCTCGTCGTGAGCGTCGAGCTCTGCACGCTGCACCTGCGCTCCTCGAACGACCCGGACACGATCGTCGCGTCGTCGCTCTTCGCCGACGGCGCGGGCGCCGGCATCGTCACCGCGCGGGCGCCCGAGCCCGGCGAGCGGGCGTTCGAGCTCGACCGGTTCGCGACCCGCATCACGCCCGTCGGCGAGGGCGACATGGCGTGGAAGATCGGCGACCACGGCTTCGAGATGGTGCTCTCCAACGCGGTGCCCGCGATCATCGACGAGCACATCACGGGCGCCCTCGAGCCGCTCTTCGCGCACGACGACGCGCTCGCCGCGGCGCTCGCGGACGACACCTCGTCGGACGCGATCGAGCACTGGGCGATCCACCCCGGCGGGCGCAGCATCCTCGACAAGGTCGAGGCGCGGCTCGTGCTCACCGAGGAGCAGCTCGTGCCCGCCCGCGAGACGCTGCGCGACTTCGGCAACATGTCGAGCGCGACGGTGCTGTTCGTGCTGCGCAACATCCTCGATTCGGATGCCGCCGACGGCGAGCGGGTCGCGGCCATGGCCTTCGGGCCGGGCCTCACGGTCGAGTCGGCGCTCATGACGGTGCGCGGCTGACATGTCCCGCGTGGTGCTGGGGTCCGCGTGAGATCCCTCGGCCGGCGCGACGACACCGCGCAGGAGCTCATGGACTCGCCCGACTGCGATCCGGCGATGCTCGAGCGCACGTACGAGCAGTTCGGGCGCGTGAACGCCGTGGTGTCGAACGGGCGGGCCGTCTACCGCCGCTGGATCCGGCCGAGGCTGTCGGCGACCGAGACCCGGCGCGTGCTCGACGTCGGCACGGGCGGCGCCGACGTGCCCCTGGCGCTGCTGCGGTGGGCGCGTGCCGACGGGCTGCGGCTCGAGGTCACCGCCATCGACCCCGACCCGCGGTCGTACGAGTTCGCGTCACGGCGGCCGCCCCAGCCCGGCCTCGTGCTGCGGCGCGCGTCGAGCGCCGAGCTCGCGGACGCGGGCGAGCGCTTCGCGGTCGTGATGTCCAACCACGTGCTGCACCACCTCGACGGGCGGCAGCTCGGCGGGCTGCTCGCCGATTCCGAGCGGCTCGCGGCCGGCGGCGGCATCGCCGTGCACGGCGACATCGAGCGCAGCCGGTGGGGGTACGCCGGGTTCGCGCTCGGC
Source organism: Agromyces terreus (assembly GCF_009749465.1). Taxonomy (GTDB): domain Bacteria; phylum Actinomycetota; class Actinomycetes; order Actinomycetales; family Microbacteriaceae; genus Agromyces; species Agromyces terreus. The sequence continues at coordinate 218,041 of NZ_WBIS01000002.1, read as the reverse complement.
ACGCTGCCGTTCACCGGGAACCTGCTCGCGGGGTCGTACATCCGGGCCGACGGGCTCACCTCGATCCGCCGCAGCCACACCGCCGCCGAGCTCGCCGCGTCGCTGCCGCCCGGATGGCGCGTGCGCCGCGGCATCCCCTCGCGGCTCGAGGCCGTGTGGGGGCCCGACACGAGGGGGCCGGATGCCTGAGGCGGATGCCGCGGGCGAACCGCGGCACGACGTGGTCGTCGTCGGCGCGGGCGCGGTCGGCCTGCTGCTCGGCTGCCTCCTCGCCCAGCGGGGCCTCGACGTGGTCGTGCTCGAGCGCCGCGCGGCCCGCACGGGTCGGTCGCGGGCCATCGGCATCCACCCGCCCGGGCTCCGGGCGCTCGCCAGGGCCGGCATCGAGGCCGAGGTGCTCGCCGCGGCCGCGCCCATCCGCGACGGTCGGGCGACGTGCGCGGGCCGCACGCTCGGGACCATGTCGTTCGAGCGGGGCGGGCCCGTGCTCTCGCTGCCGCAGCTCGAGGTCGAGGCGATGCTCGAACGCCGTCTCGAGGCGCTGCGTCCCGGAGCCGTGCGCCGCGGCATCGAGGTGGTCGAGGTCGACGATCGCGGCGTCGACGTGCGTCTCGTCGGCGTGCCGGTCGCGGCGGGGGCGGGAGCTGCGGGGGAAGGGCCGGCGGAGGCTGGGTGGCCCGAGCTGCGCCGGGTCGAGACGACCACGAGGTACGCGGTCGGAGCCGACGGGGTGCGCAGCGGCATCCGCGAGTCCCTCGGCCTCGGATGGCGGGGGCGGTCCGGCCGTGCCCACTACGTGATGTGCGACACGAGCGACGAGACGGGCGAGCCGTCGACGGCGCTGCTGCACTTCGAGCCGGCGGGCGTCGTGGAGTCCTTCCCGATGCCGGGGAGAACGCGCAGGTGGGTGGCCAGGGTGCGCCGTCCGCCGGCGCGGCTCACGGCCGAGACGGTCGCGGCCATCGTGCGCTCGCGCGTGGACGGCGGCAGGTTCGACGTCGCCGCCGCGGGCGAGCCGAGCGCGTTCGAGGCACGGCAGCACCTCGCCGAGCGGATGTCGGTCGGACGGATCGCCCTCGCGGGCGACGCCGCCCACGAGATCAGCCCGATCGGCGGTCAGGGCATGAACCTCGGCTGGCTCGACGCCGTGCGGCTCGATCACGAGCTCGCCGCCGCGCTCGCGGTGGGGGCGCCGTTCGAGGCGTTCGAGGTCTACGACCGGGTGCGCCGGGCCGCCGCGCGTCGCGCGGTGCGTCGGGCGACGTTCAACATGTCGGTCGGGGCACCCGCCTCGGGCCTGCGGTTGCGACTGCGCAACACCGGGGTGCGGATGCTCGACGTGCCGCCCCTGCGCGCCGTGCTCGCGCGGGCGTTCACGATGCGGGGGCTCTGAGCCCGGGCCCGACCGGGCCGGGCCTCCGACGCGCGCGGGCGTCCGACCGGGCCGGGCCTCCGACCGGCGAACCGGTCGGGCTACAGCACGACGCGCGTGAGCAGGAACACCGGGATGACCCGCTCGGTCTTCGTCTGGTAGGAGGCGTAGTCGGGCCACGCCTCGACGGCACGGGCCCACCATTGCTCGCGCTCCTCGCCCTCGAGTTCGCGGGCGACGTAGTCGTGCTTCTCGGCGCCGTCCTGCAGCTCGGCGTTCGGGTGCGCGAGCAGGTTCCAGTACCAGACCGGATGCTTCGGAGCGCCGCCGAGCGACGCGACCACGGCGTACTCGCCGTCGTGCTCGACGCGCATGAGGGCGGTCTTGCGGAGCTTGCCGCTCTTCGCGCCGATCGTGGTGAGCACGATGACCGGCTTGCCGCGGAGCAGGTTCGCCTCCTGTCCGTCGCTGGCCTCGTAGGCCTCGGCCTGCTTGCGCGCCCAGTCGGCCGTGCTCGGTGCGTATTCGCCCTCGAGAGGCATCCGCTCTCCTTCGTCTCGTGCGGGTTCGTGCGGGTTCGTGCGGGTTCGCCCGTCGTGCGGGCTGTTCCGAGGCTACGCGCGCTCGAGCTCGAGCGACAGTTCGACGAACCCGTCGGGCTCGACCGAGACGAAGCCGAGGTTCGGGGCCTCGACGCCGAAGTCGGCGAACGTGATCGGGATGCTGCCGGCCACCTGCCCGGTGTCGCCGTTCAGCACGGCCTGGAGGTCGACCGTGACGCTCTGCGTGACCCCGGCGAGCGTGAGGTCCCCGGTCGCCTGCACGGTCTGCACCTCGCCCACGGCGGGGGCCTCGTCGACCGTGACCGGCTCGGTCAGCACGAAGTTCGCGGTCGGGTGCTCGGCGGCGTTCATCGCCGAGGTGCGGAAGTAGTCGTCGCGGTTGGCCGAGTCGGTGGCGATCGATGCCACGTCGACCTCGAAGGCCGCATCGGTGAGGGTGAGGCCGTCGACGGTGATCTCGCCGGTGACCTGGTCGGTGCGGCCGACGACGGTGACGTCGGTGCCGTTCAGCACCTCGTCGACGCGGTAGCCGGCGAACGAGCCGTCGGCCACGGTCCATTCGCCGGTCGGGTCGGATGCCTCGGCATCGCCCGTGCCGGCCTCGGGGTTCGGCGTGACCGTGACGGTCGGCGCGTCGGCGGCGGGGCCGACGATGAGGTCGCGGTAGATGATGGGCCCGGCGATCGCGGCCGTCGCGCCGAGCACGAGCACTCCGGCGACGATCGAGGCGGTGATGATCTTCGTGCGCTTCTGCATGGCGGGCCCCCGGGGGTACGTCGTGGTGGAGTTCCAGCCTCTCGCACGATCGTATGAGATTGCATTGAATCCGCCGTGAGTGCGTGCGCATGGTCGCGTGGGCGGGGCTGTCGCTCGGGCGACGGATGCCGCAGAATGGCGGCATGTCCGATGCATCCGCCCCACTCGGCGACGCCGCCCGCGACCCGCACGTGCTCGGACCCGGCCTGCTGCCGACGCCGTTCACGGCCGACGAGATCCGTGCGGCGACGGGGGAGGGCAAGACGATCGTGCTCCTCGTGGAGGCGCCGGACGGCAGCCGGTTCGAGCGCGTCAACCGCTTCGGCGACTGCGACGCCGAGGGTGCGACGCTCGAGCAGTGGCGGCTCGACGCCGCGGGCGGGATCGACGGCGAGGCGACGAGCGAACGGGTCGCGTGGCGCGAACTGCAGGAGCACGCCTCGTTCCCGGCGGAGTCGACGCGGCGCACGACGGTCACGATCGAGACGCCGCTCGGCCGCATCGAGTGCCTGCGCTACGAGGTCGGCGCCGCCGCCGGCGAGTCGGATGCCGACGAACCCGTGGCGACGTTCTGGTTCTCGCCCGAGCACCCGGGCATGCCCGTGCGCTACGAGATCCCGACCCCGGCCGGGACAATGCGCACCACGGCCATCGCGATCGAGCGCTGAGCGCTACGCCGCCGGCCCGTCCTCGCTCGGGTCGGGGCCGGCGTTCGCGGGGATCCACCCGAGGCTCGGCGCCACGTGCTCGGCGAACGCCGTGACCAGCCGCAGGTTGAACGCGACGCCCAGCTGGCTCGGGATGGTCAGCATGAGCGTGTCGGCCTCGCGGATCGCGGCGTCGCGCTGCAACTGCGAGACGAGCTGCTCGGGCGTGCCCGCATACGTCTTGCCGAACGTCGAGCGGATGCCGTCGATCACGCCGACCTGATCGCCATCGTCGCGGCCGCCGAAGTACAGCTCGTCTTCAGCCGTCGTGATCGGGAAGATCGAGCGGCTCACCGAGGTGCGCGGCTCGCCGGGGTGCCCCGCATCGCGCCACGCGGCCCGGAACGCACGGATCTGCTCGGCCTGCAGCTCATCGAACGGGAGGCCGCGGTCTTCGGTGAGCAGCGTCGACGACATCAGGTTGACGCCCTCGCGGCCCGCCCACTCGGCCGAGTCGCGGTTGCCGGCGCCCCACCAGATGCGCGAGCGGAGTCCGGGCGAGTACGGCTCGATGCGCTGCATGCCGCTGCCGCCGCCGAACGGCGAGCTCGCGTCGCGCTCGGCCAGGCCCTCGCCCTCGACGGCGCGCAGGAACCGGGCGAAGTGCTCGCGCGCGACATCCGCCCCTCTGGGGTCCGTCGAGCCGGTGTAGCCGAACGCCTCGTAGCCGCGCACGACCGACTCGGGTGACCCGCGGCTCACGCCGAGCGCGAGTCGCCCGCCCGAGATGAGGTCGACGGCGGCGGCCTCCTCGGCGAGGTGCAGCGGGTTCTCGTAGCGCATGTCGATGACGCCCGTGCCGACCTCGATGTGCCGGGTGCGCGCCGCGATCGCCGCGAGCAGCGGCATGGGCGACGCCTGCTGGCGGGCGAAGTGGTGCACGCGGAAGTAGGCGCCGTTGACGCCGAGCTCGTCCATGCCCTGCGCGAGGTCGATGGCCTGGAGCATCGAGTCCGCGGCCGAGAGCGTGCGCCCGCCGCCGAGCGGTCCGTAGTGGCCGAATGAGAGGGTTCCGAATCGTTGCACGTGTGCGGCAACCGTGGGGGCACGGCGGCTATTCCGGAATACCCGCTCGCATCCTGAAGTTGAGTTGAGTACACTCAAGTTTGTGGACCGAAGGGAGTACTGAGTGGCGAACATGCAGGGCGCGCCCAGCTCGCAGGAGGAGCAGAAGTCGGCGCTCGAACAGTACGGCGTCAACCTCACCGAGATCGCGAAGGCCGGCAAGCTCGACCCGGTCATCGGCCGTGACGCCGAGATCCGGCGCGTCAGCCAGGTGCTCACGCGCCGCACCAAGAACAACCCCGTGCTCATCGGCGAGCCCGGCGTCGGCAAGACCGCCGTCGTCGAGGGCCTCGCGCAGCGCATCGTCGCGGGCGACGTGGCCGAATCGCTGAAGGACAAGCAGCTCATCGCGCTCGACATCTCGGCGCTCGTCGCCGGCGCGATGTACCGCGGCCAGTTCGAGGAGCGGCTCAAGGCCGTGCTGAAAGAGATCGACGAGGCCGAGGGCGAGGTCATCACCTTCGTCGACGAACTGCACCTGCTCATGGGCGCCGGCGGCGGCGAGGGCTCCGTCGCGGCATCCAACATGCTGAAGCCCATGCTCGCGCGCGGCGAACTGCGCCTCATCGGCGCCACCACGCTCGACGAGTACCGCGAGTACATCGAGAAGGACGCCGCGCTCGAACGCCGCTTCCAGCAGGTGTACGTCGGCGAGCCGAGCGTCGAGGACACCGTCGCCATCCTGCGCGGGCTCAAGGGCCGCTACGAGGCCCACCACGGGGTCACCATCACCGACGCCGCGCTCGTCGCCGCGGCATCCCTCAGCAACCGCTACATCTCGTCGCGCCAACTCCCCGACAAGGCGATCGACCTCGTCGACGAGGCCATGTCGCGCCTCAAGATGGAGATCGACTCGAGCCCAATGGAGATCGACCAGGTCAAGCGCGAGGTCGACCGCATGCGGCTCGAGGAGCTCGCGCTCAAGAAGGAGAAGGACGACGCGTCGAAGGAGCGGCTCGCGAAACTGCGCGAGACGCTCGTCGGCAAGGAACGCGACCTCGCCGCGCTGGAGGAACGATGGGCGCGCGAGCGGATGTCGCTGAACCGCGTCGGCGACCTGAAGAAGCAGCTCGACGAGGCCGCCACCGCCCGCGACCGCGCCATGCGCGAGGCCGACTACGCCACCGCGTCGCGGCTCGAGTACGAGACCATCGCCCGGCTCCAGCGCGACCTCGCCGAGGCCGAGCGGGCGGATGCCGCCGGCGCCGCCGCCGACGAACCCCGCATGGTCAACGAGCAGGTCACCGACGAAGACATCGCCGCCGTGATCGCCGCGTGGACGGGCATCCCCGTCGGGCGGCTGCTGCAGGGCGAGACCGAGAAGCTGCTGCACCTCGAAGCCGAGCTCGGCAAGCGGCTCATCGGCCAGAAGCGCGCCGTCGCGGCCGTCGCCGACGCGGTGCGCCGCTCGCGCGCCGGCATCAGCGACCCGAACCGGCCCACCGGCTCGTTCCTGTTCCTCGGGCCGACGGGCGTCGGCAAGACCGAGCTCGCCCGCGCGCTCGCCGAGTTCCTCTTCGATGACGAGCGCGCCATGGTGCGCATCGACATGTCGGAGTACGGCGAGAAGTTCTCGGTCTCGCGCCTCGTGGGCGCCCCGCCCGGATACGTCGGCTACGACCAGGGCGGCCAGCTCACCGAGGCCGTGCGCCGCCGCCCCTACTCGGTCGTGCTGTTCGACGAGGTCGAGAAGGCGCACCCCGAGGTCTTCGACGTGCTGCTCCAGGTGCTCGACGACGGCCGGCTGACCGACGGGCAGGGTCGCACGGTCGACTTCCGCAACACGATCCTGATCCTCACCTCGAACCTCGGGTCGCAGTACCTCATCGACCCGACCCTCTCGTGGGACGACAAGGAGCAGGCCGTCATGCAGACCGTGCGGCAGTCGTTCAAGCCCGAGTTCGTGAACCGGCTCGACGACCTCGTGGTGTTCTCGGCGCTGTCCGAGAGCGAGCTCGCCGAGATCGTGAACCTCTACGTCGACCGGCTCTCGGTGCGCCTGCACGAGCGCCGGCTCGAGCTCGGCGTCACGCCCGACGCCCGCGCCTGGCTCGCCGAGCGCGGCTACGACCCGCTGTACGGCGCCCGGCCGCTGCGCCGCCTCATGCAGCGCGAGATCGACGACCGGCTCGCGCGGGCGTTGCTCGCCGGCGACATCCGCGACGGCGACGCCGTGGTGGTGGGGCTCGACGCCGGCGGCGAGGGGTTGTCGGTCGGGCGCGCCGCGCGCGAGTAGCGCCCGGGTTCGCAGGAAGAATCGGCGACGCACCGGCATCCGCCAATGGTCACATCGGCGTGTCGACCCGAAGTTCCTGCAATCGCGGCACGATGGAGAGGAATTCCGCCGGCGATGTCGATCGGGCCGATCCCCGTTCGACGCATGAGTGAGGCGGGCACTCCGGCCCCCTTCCGAACAAGGAGAACACCGTGAAGTACATGCTGATCATGCGCTCGGACGATGCGGCCGTCGAGGCCTACGAGCAGCTCGATTTCAACGAGGTCATCGCCGCGATGGGCGCCTACAACGAGTCGCTCATCAAGGCGGGCGTGCTGCTCGGCGGCGAGGGCCTGACCGACGCGAAGGAGGGATTCGTCGTCGACTTCGACAGCACGCCGCCGGTCGTGACCGACGGCCCCTACGGTGAGACGAAGGAGCTCTTCAACGGCTTCTGGATCATCCAGGCATCCGGCCCCGAGGAGGCCGCCGAGTGGGCCAAGCGCTGCCCGCTCGGGCCCGGCTCGAAGCTCGAGGTTCGGCGCGTGACCGAGCTCGAGGACTTCCCGCAGGACAACGAGTGGATCCAGAAGGAGGCCGGCTGGCGCGAGGAACTCGAGGGCAAGGCGCGCTGAGATGCCCGAGGCGGATGCCGCGGGGCCGGCCGTGACCGCGGCATCCGGGCCGCCCGACGAGGCCGCGGCGGAGCGCGCCCGCCGAGCCGTCGCCGCCGTCTGGCGCATCGAGTCGGCCCGCGTCGTCGCGGCCCTCACCCGGTTCGTGGGCGACGTGGGCCAGGCGGAGGACCTCGCGCAGGAGGCCGTCGTCGAGGCGCTGCGGCAGTGGCCCGCCGAGGGGGTGCCCGCGAATCCGGGGGCATGGCTCACCACGGTCGCGAAGCGCCGCGCGATCGACGGATGGCGGCGACGCGACCGGCTCGACGAGCGCTACGCCGCCATGGCCCGCGACCTCGAGGAGCGCGGCGGCGCGGCATCCGACGGCCTTCCCGACCCCGACGCCGTCGACGACGACGTGCTGCGCCTCATCTTCGTCGCGTGCCACCCCGTGCTCTCGCGCGAGGCGCAGATCGCGCTGACGCTGCGCGTCGTCGGCGGCCTCGGCTCCGACGAGATCGCGCGGGCGTTCCTCGTGCCCACGGCGACGGTGCAGCAGCGCATCGTGCGTGCGAAGAAGACGCTCGCCGCCGCGAAGGTGCCCTTCGAGGTGCCCGAGCCGAACGAGTACGCCGCGCGGCTCGCCGCCGTGCTGCAGGTGCTCTACCTCGTGTTCAACGAGGGTCACCTGCCCGCGTCGGGCGCCGAATGGGTGCGAGCGGATGTCTCGAACGAGGCGTTGCGGCTCGCGCGAATGGTCGCCGGGCTCATGCCCCGCGAACCCGAGGCATTGTCGCTCGTCGCACTCATGGAGCTCACGGCCGCGCGCTTCCCGGCGCGCACCGCGCCTGACGGGACGGCGATCCCCCTCGACGCGCAGGATCGCACCCGATGGGATCGCGCGCAGATCGGCCGGGGCCGGGCGGCCCTGCTCAAGGCCGACGGCTTGGGCCGCGGCCGCGGCGCCTACGGCCTGCAGGCCGGCATCGCGGAGTGCCACGCGACCGCACCAACCGTCGATGAAACCGATTGGGCCCAGATCGTGCTGCTCTACGAGGCGCTCGGGCGCATCGCGCCGTCGCCCGTCGTCGAGCTGAACCGCGCCGCCGCGATCTCGATGGCGACCGGACCCGCCTCAGCGCTCGCCGTGGTCGACGGCCTCGTCGCCGGCGGCGCCCTCGCGCGGTACCCCGCGTTGCCCGCCGTGCGCGGGGAGCTGCTCGCCCGGCTCGGCCGCACCGACGAGGCGCGCGCCGAGCTCGAGGCCGCCGCCCGCCTCACGGGCAACGATCGGGAACGGGAGAGCCTGCTCGCCAAGGCCGCGAAGCTGTAGCGCGCGCCAGCCCGGCTAGTGCGGTTGCCGTTGCCGTTGCCGACTCAGCCGTGCCCCGACCCCTTCCCGACCCTTTCCCCGCCTCACACCGTCCCGTCCCCTTGCCAATTCAGGCTGGCGCTCGGCGTGTCGTCCCCGCCATCCGCGACGGAGCCCCCGACACGCGGTGCGAGCCTGAATTGCGAAAGGGGGGTGAGGGGGTGAGGGGCGCGAAGAGGTGAGAAGGGTGTGCGCTGGGTGCAGGGGGCGTGCGGGGTAGGCGGGTGCGCGCGGGGCGCACCGGGCGGGCGGCGTCAGTCGGCTGCGGGCTGGGGCTCGGGCACGCCGTTGGCGGTGGCCGGGATGCGCTTCTCGAGCGCGAGCGCCATGACGCCGATGCCGAGGCAGCAGACCACCATGAGCCCGATGAACACGCCGCCGAGGCCGTTGCCGAGCAGCACGCCCGCGGCGATCGGGCCCGCGATCGCGCCGCCCTGGAACGCGGCCGAGTTGACGGCGTTGTACCGGCCGCGGTTGTGGTCGGACGCGAGGTCGTTGTAGACGGCGGGCACCGTGGGCTGCAGCAGCGTCTCTCCGAATGCGAAGACGCCCATGAACGAGATGACGCCGATCGCCGCGGCGAGGGTGTCCGGCAGCAGCCCGGTGGCCCCGAGCAGCAGCCACGAGGCAGCCCAGACGACGGCCATGACGCCCATGACGCGCGTGCGCCGGTGCCCCTTGATCCAGCGCAGGGTCGCGAACTGGAAGAGCACGATGACGAGCGTGTTCACCGCGAACGCGAAGCCGACCGTGCGCGTGGAGACCTCGGCGACCTGCCGCGCGAACGCGGGGAAGCCCGCCTCCATCTGGCCGTAGCCGACGAACATCGCCACGAAGGTGAGCAAGGAGACCCAGATGACCGCGGGACGGCGGAGGATCTGGCGGTAGCTGCCGCCGGTCGCGTCGTCGGTCGTGGGCTCGGACTGCGTGCGCACGTGACGGAGCGGGCCGAGCAGGAGCGCGACCGGGATCAGGCAGCTCGCCGCGTCGACGAGGAAGATCACCGTGAACGTCGCGGGCTCGGCGACGTTCACGTAGAACCCGCCGATGACGCCGCCCACGCCGATGCCGAGGTTCAGCAGGGCGAAGTTCACGCCGAAGTACTGCTGGCGCAGCTCGCCCGTGACGACGCTCGCGACGAGCGCGTTGAACCCCGGCCAGGAGACGCCGAAGTTGACGCCGATGAGCACGAGCCCGAGGGCGGCGACCGCGGGGTGCGTCGCGAACGCGAGCAGCGTGCAGCCGGCGATCATGGCCGCGAGGCCGACGATCAGCACCCGACGGGCGCCGTACCGGTCGATGAGGGTGCCGCCGGGGCCGGTGACCACGAGCCCCACGACGGCGATGAGTCCCATGAGGGTGCCCGAGAGCGCGAGGTCGAACCCTCGCACCTCGTGCAGGTAGATGATCGTGAACGGCAGGGTGAGCCCGCGCCCGAGCGTCTGGATGGCGACCGTCGACAGCAGCCATCGCCCCTCGGTGGGCAGCGCTCGCCAGAAGCCGCGGATTCCGTTCACCAGAGCATCATTCCGCATGCCGCCGACATCCCGATCACTTTTCAGGAAGGGGTGTGGGCAGCGCGGGGCAGCGCGACGCATTTCGCGCCCGAACGCTCCTCCGCGCCCATACCCCTTCCTGAAAAGTGATCGAACGACGAGGGTGCCCCGAGCGTTCACCGTCGGCGGGTAGGCTCCCCGCATGCTCGTGGGAGGCGTCCGCGCCGACGGACTGATCGTCGAGACCGACGGCGGCGCGGTGCGCGGCGTGCGCGAGCGCGGCATCCGGGCCTGGCGCGGCATCCCGTACGCGGCGGCGCCGGTCGGCCCGCTGCGGTTCCTGGCCCCGACGGCGGCGCCGGGGTGGGACGGGGTCCGCGATGCCGCCCGCTTCGGTCCGGTCGCCCCGCAGAACCGCCACGGCCAGTTCGTCGGCGCGGCATCCCACCTCCCCCGCAGCGAGGACTGCCTGAGCGTGAACGTCATCACCCCCGATCGAGCGGATGCCGCGACCGCGTCGAACGCCGACGGTCCGCGTCGCCCGGGCGTCGGGGGGCTGCCCGTCATGGTCTTCATCCACGGCGGCGCGTACAGCGTCGGTTCCGCCCGGGAGTACCCGCGGCAGGGCGAGCGCCTCGTGCGGCGCCACGGGGTGGTGTACGTGAGCCTCAACTATCGGCTCGGCGCGCTCGGCTGGCTCGACTTCCGGGCGTACGCGGGGCCGCGGCATCCGTTCGACGTGAACGTCGGCCTCCGCGACCAGGTCGCCGCGCTCGAGTGGGTTCGGCGCAACATCGCGGCGTTCGGCGGGGACCCCGACCGGGTCACCCTGTTCGGCGAGTCGGCCGGGGGCAACTCGGTGACGACGCTCATGGCGGTGCCGAGCGCCGGGGGGCTGTTCTCGCGCGCGATCGCGCAGAGCTCTCCCGCGAACGCGGTCTACCTGCCCGAGACCGCCGCGACCTGGGCGGGCGAGTACGTGTCGATCCTCAGCCGCCTGGTCGACGACCACGACCTCGAGAGCGAGGGGCGAGAGGATGCCGCGGCCATGCTCCGTTCGGCGGATCCGGCCGTGATGGCGAGGGCGACCACCGAGCTCACCGTGCGCACGCCCGACGAGAAGCCGGGCACGATCAGCCTCGCGCCCGTGATCGACGGGGAGTTCCTGCCGCGTCGGCCGCTCGACGCGTTCCGCGACGGCGAGGCGCACCGGGTGCCGCTCATCATCGGCACGAACGACCGGGAGGGGTCGCTGTTCGAGGGGCGCATCGACATCCTGCCCACGACGAAGCCGCGGATCCGGGCGATCTTCGCGAACACGCGCAAGAAGGCGCGCAAGGCGATCAAGCGGCAGTATCCGGGCCTGCCCGAGCGGCGGCCGGCGGCCGACTTCGCCGGCGACTTCACGTTCTGGTACCCGAGCGTCAAGGCGGGCGAACGCCATTCCCGCCACGCGCCGACGTGGTTCTACCGGTTCGACGCCGCCCCTCGCACCGCCCGCCTGCTCGGGCTCGACGCCACGCACGGGCTCGAGCTGTTCGCCCTGTTCGAGAAGTTCGACACGCCGGTGGGCGCGGCGCTCACCCTGCTGGGCGGCCGCCGCATGTTCCGTGCGGCCGGGCGGCGGATGCAGGAGCACTGGGCCGCGCTCGCGGCATCCGGAGCCCCGCTCGAACACTGGCCGCCGTACGAGGAACGGATGCGGCGGACCCTCGTCTTCGACGACGTCGACCGGGTCGAACCCGACCCGCGCCGTGACCGGCGATTGGCCTGGCAGGAGTTCGTGCCGCACGTGTGAGGTCTCGCCCGTGCCCGCGTGGCGCCCTTGCCGCGGCTCGCCGGCCGTCACTACGCTCGGAGCAACGAACGCGAGGGGGAGCGTCATGTCGGAACCGGTCGTCGAAGGGGTCGTGCTCACACGGGGTCAGGATCGGGGGCTGAGGCTCATCGGACTCGCCGGCATCCTCGGGGGCGCGCTGCTGATCATCGTCGCCGTGATCGCGTGGATGGGGGTCTCGGCGCAGTTGAGGGCCGAGAACATCATCATCTCCGACGACGCGCCGATCCTCGCGGGCCAGCAGGTCGACGGGCCGATCGACGCGTACGTGCAGGCGAGCGTCATCAACATGCACGCGCTCGAGATGGCCGACGGCAAGACGTACGCCGAGCTCGACATGGACGACCCCGTGCGTGCGACCGTCATGGACGCGTCGTTCCTGCGGGCCTCGCTCTTCACCTCGGTCGTGTCGTTCGGCGTCGCGCTGTTCGCCGCCGGCGTCGGGGTGCTCTTCATCCTGTTCGGGTGGGCGATCCGCATCATGGTGCCGGCGCTCGGCAAGGCGCAGACGGCCGGCGGGCACGGGCACGTCGGGCACGGGCACGCAGGGCCTGCGGCCCCCGCCGGGCAGTAGTCCGCGGGCGGGCGTAGGCTCGGCTGCATGCTCGCCACCGTGATCCATGCAGCCCGCGACATCCGCGTCGAGACCGTGCCCGACCCCGTGCTCTCGACCGGCGGCGACGCCATCGTGCGGGTCGTCGCCGCGTGCGTCTGCGGCTCCGACCTCTGGCCGTATCGCGGCATCACGCCGACCGACCAGCCGCATCGCATCGGGCACGAGTTCGTCGGGGTCGTCGAGGCCGTGGGCGACGACGTCGAGTCGATCGAGGTCGGCGACTTCGTCATCGCCCCCTTCTACGTGTGCGACGGCACGTGCGTGAACTGCCGCAACGGGGTGAGCACGTCGTGCCTGAACGGCGGATGGTGGGGCGGCGACGACCGGCTCGGCGGCTTCGCCGACGGCGGTCAGGGCGAGCGCGTGCGGGTGCCCCTCGCCGACGGCACGCTCGTGCCGGTGCCCGTCGAGGTCGAACCCGACATGGTGCCGGGCCTGCTCACCCTGAGCGATGTGATGGGCACGGGCCACCACGCGGCCGTGTCGGCCGGGGTGCAGCCGGGCGAGTCGGTCGTGGTCGTGGGCGACGGCGCCGTCGGCCTGTGCGCGGTCATCGCCGCCAAGCGGCTCGGCGCCACCACGATCATCGCGATGTCGCGGCACGCCGACCGGCAGGCGCTCGCACGTCGGTTCGGGGCGACGCACGTCGTCGCCGAGCGCGGAGATGAGGGCGTCGCGGCCGTGCGCGAGCTCACCGGCGGCATCGGCGCCGACCGCGTGCTCGAGTGCGTGGGCACGAAGGAGTCGATGGACCAGGCGATCCGCTCGGCGCGCCCCGGCGGCATGGTCGGCTACGTCGGCGTGCCCAACGGGGGGCCCGAGCTGCCCGTGCGTCCGCTGTTCAACCGCAACGTCGGCGTGAACGGCGGGGTCGCGCCCGTGCGCGGCTACATCGAGGAACTGCTGCCCGACGTGCTCTCGGGCGAGATCGAGCCCGGCCTCGTGTTCGACCTGACGCTGCCCCTCGCCGAGGCGGCCGAGGCCTACGCGGCCATGGACGAGCGCCGCGCGATCAAGGTGATGCTGCAGCCGTAGCCCGCGGCCGAGCCGCGGCCTCAGTAGCCCGAGATCTCGGTGACCGCCTGGACCGAGGCGAAGATCACCCACACGGACCAGATCATCGCGATGACCACCACGGCGACGTTGATCCCGATCGCGGTCCACATCGGCGCGAGCCCGCGGCCCGCCTGCCGTCGCACGACGACCGATCGGCCGATCACGTAGACGAACGAACTGAGGAACGCCCACGCCCAGTGGAACCGCGAGGCGTAGCCGAGGCGCGCGAGTTCGGCGTGATCGCGCGAGGCCGACCAGACGGTGACCCCGTAGAGCACGAACGACAGCGCGATCGTGGCGAGGTACCACGGGTCGAAGAAGATCGCGTACGGGGCGAGCGGATCGACGAGGTCGGTCGCTGCGGTGACGTATCTCGTGGGGTCGAAGGTCGCCAGCGAGACGAGGCCGAGCAGCGGCAGCAGCACGACGGCCCAGATCCACGGGGTCGAGGTGGGCGTCCCGTCGGGCACGCGCTCGGCCGGCATCCGCTCGGCGGGCGCGGGGCCGGCTGCGTACGGCGCGGGAGCGGGCGCGGGCGCGGGCGCGGGCGCGACGTGCGTCGTCCAGGTCGCGCCGTTCCACCACCGCTGCGACGGCGCCCCGGTCGGATCGGGGTACCAGCCGGCGGGCGTGGGGCGGGCGGGATCGTTCGTCATCGGGCCTCCTGATCGGTCCCGGGCCATGCTAGCCGCGGGCGTCGGCCGGGGCGGACTCCGTGACTGCGGGGTTCGTGTCGGCGGGGGCCTCCGTGGCGGCGGACGAGACAGGGGCGGATGCTGCGGGGTCGGATGCCGCGGGGTCGGATGCTTCGGGACCGGATGCTTCGGGGTCGGATGCCGCGAGCCGCCGCCCGGCCACGGCGGCGACCACCGCGGCCGCGACGCCCACGATGAGCCCGACCGCCGCGCCGAACAGGGCGGAGACCGCGATGTTCGCGGCGGTCGTGCCGAGGTACGTGCCGAAGTCCATGTGCACCGCGAACGAGCTGAAGACGCCCCGCACGAGGTTGCCCGCGATGACGGCGAGCACGGTGACGCCGACGCCGCGACCGAACGCGCGGAGGATCGAGGGGTTCGGGCGGCGTCGATCGCCGGCGCGGAGCAGCACGAACGCGGCGGCGAGCATGACGAGCACGCCCGCGACATCCGCCGCCCAGAAGCCCCAGGTCGAGCCGCCGAGCGGGGTGAGCCGAAGCGGGGGGATGAGCGCGGGCAGCCCGGCCGCGGCGGGCACCGCGAGCACGGGGGCGTACGCCGTGAGGGGGGAGATCAGGGGCTCGAGGCCGACGAGGATCGAGCACACGAGCAGCGCGACGACGACCGCCCACGAGACGCGCGAGAAATGTGGGTCAACTGTCCTAGTCGGCATGCGAACGATGCTATCGTCGCGGTCACGCCAGTCAAGCGGCGGTTCGCGGAAGTCGAGGAGGACGCGTGAGGTTCGGTGCACGAACGGTGTTGGCGGCCGGTCTGGCGGCGGTGCTCGCGGTCGGCGGCATCGCGGCGGCCCTGCGCACTCCGGGGCCCGCGCATGCCGCGAGCACGATGACGGATGCCTCGGGGCGGGCCCTCGTCGGGCACGGGTTCAACACCGCGAGCAGCTCGAAGAGCGCCCCCGACGGCATGCCCGACTTCACCGAGGCGGACCTCGAGGCCGAGCAGGCCGACACCGGCACCGATTTCGTGCGGTTCCTCATCTCGTGGCGCAAGGTCGAGCCCGAGCCGGGCGTGTACGACCAGGGCTACCTCGACGACGTCGCCGAACGCGTCGGCTGGTACTCCGAGCGTGGCTACCACGTGATGCTCGACATGCATCAGGACCTCTGGGGCTCGGGCATCACCCCGAGCGGCGAGAACGGCAACGGGGCCCCGGTCTGGGCGACGTACATGGACGGCTACCCGGTCGCCGACCAGGACATGTGGGAGCTGTACTACCTCCAGCCCGGCGTGATCCGGGCGTTCGACAACTTCTGGAACACGACCGGCGAGCATCCCGAGCTCATGGAGCACTACGCGAACGCCTGGCGTGCCGTCGCCGAGCGGTTCGCGGGCGACGATGCGGTCGTCGCCTACGACCTCATGAACGAGCCGTACGGCGGCAGCCTCCAGGGCCCCGCATTCGAGGCCGGCCCGCTCACCGCGCTGTACCAGCGCAGTGCCGACGCGATCCGCGAGGTCGACTCCGACAGCTGGATCTGCCTCGAGCCGCAGGCGCTCGGCTTCAACTGGGGGCTCCCGTCGGGTCTCGGCCGCGTCGACGACGCCCGCGACGGCGACGCGCGCATCGCGTTCTGCCCGCACCTGTACCCGCTGCCCATGGACCTCGGCGACGGCTTCACGGGCACCTCGCGCGACCTCGTCGAGACGACGGTCGCCGCGTGGCGCTCGAACACGATGCGCACGGCGCAGGCGCTCGGCGACGTGCCCGTGATCCTCGGCGAGTTCGGGCTCGACACCACGTTGCCCGGAGCGCTCGACTACGTCGACCTCGTCTACGACATGGCGGATGCCTCGGCCATGGGCGTGACCTACTGGTCGCGCGACCCGGGCAGCTGGGGCCCGTACGACGCCGACGGCGAGCCGCGCAACCTCGTCGGCGCGCTCGACCGGCCGTATCCGCGGGCTGTGGCGGGCGCCGTCTCGTCCTGGAGCGCCGAGCCCGACGAGCTGACCCTCGCCTTCGTGCCCGACGCCTCGGCGACGGCGCCGACCGAGGTGTACCTTCCCGCGAGCGGGTTCCCCGACGGCGGCGTCGTCGAAGGCGGCGACATCGTCTCGTGGAACAGCCACACACGAGTGCTCGCCTTCACGGTCGAGGCTCAGGATGCCGCGGATGCCGCGGATGCCGCGGATGCCGCGGATGCCGCGGATGCTCCGGATGCCGCCGGCGCCGAGGTCGAGGTGCGCATCACGCCGAACTGAGGCCGGGCGCCGGGCGCTGAGCGGTCGGGCTACGCGTCGATGTCGTCGAGGCGGGCGATGACCACTTCGAGCAGGCGGGCGAGCTCGCCGCGCTCGTCGTCGCCGAGGTCCTGCAGCACGTCGGTCTCGACGACGTCGGAGCCGCGGATCGCCAGGCTGAACAGCTCCCATCCCTCGTGCGTGAGGCTGATGTAGGTGCGCGTGCGGTTCTCGGCGTCGGGCGTGCGCTCGATGAGGCCGCGATCGGCGAGCTTGTCGAGGCGGTGCGTCATCGACGACGGCGCGACGTTGGTGAGATCGGCGAGCTGGCTCGGCGTGAGCGCCTCGGCGGCCTTGGCGAGCGAGGTCACGACGGCCCATTCGCCCGCCGTCACGTCGAGGTCGGCGAGCTGCCTGGCGTACCACTGGTCGAGCTTCTTGGTGAGGCTCTGCACGGCGGTGATCACCCGCTGCACCGACTCCTCGCCGCCCGCCGCGACGTAGGTCGCGACCGCTCGACGGTGCAGTTCTGCGGCGCTCGGGGTTCGTCTGGGCATGCGGGAATTCTCGCACGCCTCGTTCGGTTGCTAATATTTCGATATCGAAATCTTCTGTCTCGAAGACTTCGAGGCGAAAGCACCGGATGCCGCGACCCCGCCGCGCACGTTCGAGGCGCCCGAGCGCGCGCCCCGAGGCATCCGCCCCCGAGACATCCGCCCCCCAACGCACCAGCCTCAGAACACCGAGCCCCAGAACACGGAGGACCACCCATGCGCGCGAAACTGCTCGTGCTCGCATCGTCGATCGGCATGCTCGGCTGGGGCGCCGTGCTGCCCTACCAGTACGCCTACGCCGCCGACACGCGCGGATGGGGTCCGCTCGTCGCCGCCGCGGCATCCTCCCTGTTCTCGGTCGGCGCCCTCGTGGCCGCCCCGCTCGCCGGACGCCTCGCCGACCGGTTCAACCCGGTGACCGTCGCGGTCCTCGCGCAGCTCTTCGCCGCCGCCGGGGTCGCGTCGCTCGTCTTCGCCGACGTGCCCGGAGTCTTCCTCGCGGGCATGCTCGTGTTCGGCCTCGGCCTGACCGCCGCGATGCCCGCCAAGCAGGTGCTCGCCCTCAACTGGTCGTCGGGCGACGACCGGCGCAAGGTGTTCGCCTACAAGTTCACGGGCGAATCGCTCGGCATGGCCCTCGGCTCGTTCCTCGCCGGGCAGATCATCGACCTCGACCGGGCCGACGGCCTCGACATCGGATTCGTGCTCGCCGCGGGCGGGTTCGCCCTGTCGTCGGCGATCATCGCGATCGCCGGCCGCGGCGCGCTGCGGCCCGCGGCGATCAGCGTCACGGCGGCCACCGGGGCCGTCGGCACGATCGGCGGCGTCGGCGGTGCGGCCGGATCCGGTGCGGCCGGGCCCGGTGCCGACGCCTCGGCCGCCGCGCACCGGGGCGGCGTGCTGCGCGCCATCGCGACCACGCCCGCCCTGCGCTGGACCGCCGTCGTCACCGTCGCCCTCGCGCTCGGCTTCTACGCCCAGTTCGAGTCGGGGCTGCCGGCCTACGGCATCACGGTCCTCGACATCGACCCCGCCTCGATCGGCATCGCCGCGGCCGTCAACTGCATCGTCATCGTCGCGCTGCAGGTGGTCATGGTGCGCGCGACCGCGAAGCGCGGAGCCCCCGCCCTGCTCATGGCCGTCGGCGGCATCTGGGTGCTCGCCTGGCTCGTGCTCTCGAGCGCGCTGCTCGCGCCCGGCATCGCATCGGCCCTGTTCGTCATGACCTACGGCATCTTCGCCGTCGGCGAGACGATGTACAGCCCCGTGCTGAACCCGCTCACCGCGCAGCTCGCGCCCGCCGGCATGGTCGGGCAGACCCTCGGCACCATCGCCGCGCTGCAGACGGCGTTCTCCGCGGCGGGCCCGCTCATCGCCGGCGTGCTGCTCGGCGCCGGGCTCACCGACGTGTTCCTCGGCATGCACCTCGCCGTCAGCCTGCTCGCCGTCTTCGCGGCGTGGCGCATCAAGCGCGCGATGGCCGCGCCACCCGTCGATCGCGTCGCCGAGCCGCGCGTGCGCGAGGAGCCGCGCGTGCGCGAGGAGCCGCCCGTGCGTGAGGAGCCGCCCGTGCGCGAGGAGCCGCCGACGACCCCGATCGACCTCGTCCGGGCCTGAGCGTCGTCAGGTCGTGAGCGTCGTCACGTGGTGAGCGTCGGGCCCTGAGCGTCGGGGTCCGGCGTCGGGGACGAGCCTTCCGGCGCTGAGCCGGATCGCGAGCCCGGAACGACGAGGGCGGATGCCGCAGCGCTGTGCCGCGGCATCCGCCCTCGTCGTGCCATCGGGTCGAGCCCGACCCGACCGACTACTCGCCCGCGAGGACGAGCTCGTCGAGCGGCTTGCGCTGACGGGGAGCGACCTCGCGCTCGCGCAGCACGTCGGGCAGGGCGTCGACGTCGCCGAGCACGCCGATCGTGGTGATCGAGACGATCTCGAGGTTGTCGGCCAGCGCGAACGCGGTGTGCAGTGCGGCGGCGTCGAACCCGCCCATCTGGTGCGTGTGCAGGCCCTCGTGCTGCGCCTGCACCGTGAGGTGGGCGACCGCCTGGCCGAGGTCGTAGTGCGCCCACGGACGGGGCCTGCCCTCGGCGTCGGCGACCTCGGCGATGTTGATGACGAGCGCGGCGGCGGACTCGGCCCAGACCTGGTTGAAGCCGGCCATCGCGTCGTGCGCGGCGGTGAAGGCGGCGGTTCCACGGCGCGCGACGATGAACCGCCACGGCTGGGAGTTGTTGGCCGACGGCGCCCAGCGGGCGGCTTCGAGCACGGTGCGCAGCGCCTCGTCGTCGACGACGGCGTTCGGGTCGAACGCGCGCGGGCTCCAGCGGTCGACGAGCGGGTCGATGAGCTGAGCGGTGGTGTCGGCGCGGCGGGAGGTGAGTTCGGTGACGAGCGTCATGATGCGGCTTTCACGGGAGGGGACGGTTGCCGGGGCGCCGTTGTCCCAGTCCATTGCAACGCATGAATCTGTGAAACATTCCCGAGTGCCGAGGTTCGGCGGGGCGGGGCGGGGCGGGGCGGGGCGCCCGAGTCGCCCATGTTTGTACAGAGTTGGGCGACTCGGGGGTCTGCCGCGCGCGAGCAGCGTCGAGTCGCCCATGTTTGTGCAGAGGTGGGCAACTCGGGGGTCTGCCGCGCGCGAGCTCGCGTCGAGTCGCCCATGTTTGGACGGAGTTGGGCAACTCGGGTCGGTCCCGCGCGAGCAGCGTCGGTCGCGAGCGCGCGCGCGAGCGACCCGCGGATCAGCCGCGCGCGAGCTCCTCGCGGATGCCCGCGACGAACGCGTCGATGTCGGCCTCGGTCGTGTCGAACGAGCACATCCAGCGCACCTCGCCCTTGGCGGCATCCCAGTCGTAGAACTTGAAGCCGCGGTCGCGGAGGCGGTCGGCGACGCCGAGGGGCAGCACGGCGAACACGCCGTTGGACTCGGTCGGCTGGCTGAAGCCGAGGCCGGGCAGTTCGCCCGCGGCGATGCCGGCGTCGAGCGCGTCGCGCAGGCGTCGGGCCATGGCGTTCGCGTGCGACGCGCTCTCGAGCCAGAGATCGCCCTCGAGCAGGGCGATGAGCTGCGCCGAGACGAAGCGCATCTTCGACGCGAGCTGCATGTTGAGCTTGCGCAGGTACTTCAGGCCGTCGGATGCCGCGGGGTTCAGCACCACGATCGCCTCGGCGCCGAGCGCGCCGTTCTTCGTGCCGCCGAAGCTGAGCACGTCGACGCCGGCGTCGCGCGTGAAGGCGCGAAGCGGCAGTTCGAGCGAGGCGGCCGCGTTGGAGATGCGGGCGCCGTCCATATGCAGCAGCATGCCGTGGTCGTGCGCGTGGTCGGCGATCGCGCGCACCTCGTCGGGCGTGTAGAGGGTGCCGAGCTCGGTGGTCTGCGTGATCGAGACGACGAGCGGCTGGGCGCGGTGCTCGTCGCCCCACCCCCAGGCCTCCTGGTCGATGAGCTCGGGGGTGAGCTTGCCGTCGGGCGCGACGACGGTGAGCAGCTTCATGCCGCCGACGCGCTCGGGCGCGCCGCCCTCGTCGGAGTTGATGTGCGCGGTCTTCGCGGAGATCACGGCTCCCCAGCGGGGCAGCATCGACTGGAGCCCGGTCACGTTCGCGCCGGTGCCGTTGAACACGGGGAACGCCTCGACGCCCTCGCCGAAGTGCGACGCGAACACGCGCTGCAGGCGGTCGGTGTAGGCGTCCTCGCCGTAGGCGACCTGGTGGCCGCCGTTGGCCGCCGCGATCGCGGCGAGCACTTCGGGGTGCACGCCGGAGTAGTTGTCGGACGCGAAACCACGGACGGTGGCGTCGTGGAGGGGGGAGGGCTCGTGGGTCACCGAACCATCCTCCCATTCCGAGTCTGACGGGATCTTGAGCGCGGGCGCACGGAACCTGCGTCGACCGCCGCCACGCGCACGGATGCCGCGGGGCCGGCCCCGCGGCATCCGCTCGTCGGCACGTCCGCCCGTCCGCTCGTGGGCACGTCCGACCCGCGCAGACTCAGCCGCGCAGCGCCTCGCCGAGCTTCACGCGCGCGCCCGTCTTCAGGAGCGAGTTGCGGTACATGCGCTCGCCGACGAAGACGGCGGCGGCGGCGGTCGCCAGCAGGATCGCGAGCGACACGAACGGCTCCCACCACTCGGTCGTGCCGAGGAAGACCCGCATCGGCATGCCGACGGGCGCCGAGAACGGGATGTAGCTCATGATCGCGAGCACGGTCGGGTTGTCGTTGAAGACGATGATGAGCACGTACGGGATCATCACGAGCATCGTCACGGGCGTGGTCACCGATCCGACGTCCTCGGCGCGGGAGACGAGTGCCGACGAGGCCGCGAAGAGGGCGGCGAGCATCACGAAGCCGATCGCGAAGAACACCACGAACCAGATGACGGATGCCCCGAGCCCGCCGAGCAGCACCCGTTGGCCGGTCAGCATGAGGCCGAGCAGGGCGAGCACCGCGATCGCGAGGATCTGGCCGAACGCGAGCACGCTGTTGCCGATGACCTTGCCCGTGAGCAGGGCGCGGGCCGAGACCGTCGAGAGCAGGATCTCGACGACGCGGGTCTGCTTCTCCTCGACGACGGACTGCGAGATCGTCGAGCCGAACGTGATCGCCGACATGAAGAACACGATGCCGAAGCCGAAGGCGACGAGGTACGCGAGGGTCGGGTCCACGGCCGCGGGTTCGAGCAGCTCGACGCTCGGGGTGACCGCGAGGGCCCGTGCGACGCCGTTCGGCGGTTCGTCGAGCCCGATCACGACCACGCCGAGCGGGTCGGATGCCGCGGGTGCGACGACCGCGTCGACCTCGCCGTCGCGCAGCAGCTGCTCGCCCGCGGCGCGGTCGTCGACCGGCACGCCCTCGAGCTCGGCGTTGCCCTCGACGGCCGACGCGGCGCTGCCGACCACCGCGACCTTCGTCGCCTCGGACTGCCCGCCGAGCAGCGACCCGAGCACGACCGACGCGAGCACGGCGAGCATGAGGATGCCCGTCGAGATGAGGAACGCCTTGCTGCGCAGCCGCATGGTGATCTCGCGGCCGGCGATGAGGCTCACGCTCTCGACGAACCGGGGGGCGGCGGGGCGTGTCTCCGTCGCCGGCCGAGGCGGCGCTCCGGCGCCGTTTCGAGTTCCGGTGTGCTGCGTGCTCATCGCACGACCTCCTTGAAGATCTGGGCGAGCGAGGTGCGCTCGCGGGCGAAGCTGGTGAGGCCGCCACGGGCGACGGCGGCGGCGAGGGCGGCCTCGCGCGCGGCATCCGACTCGGCCTCGAAGACGGCCCAACCGCCGTCGAACTCGATGACGCGGATGCCCGGCTGCTGCCGCAGCCACCCGGCGTCGCCGCTCGCGAGCAGCTCCCAGCGGTCGGTGCCGTACTCGGCGCGCAGGGTCTCGCCGGTGCCCGAGGCGACGATGCGCCCGCCCGAGATGATGACGAGGTCGTCGCAGAGCCGCTCGACGATGTCGAGCTGGTGCGACGAGAAGAGCACGGGCGTGCCCGTCGCCGCGACATCCGCCAGCACGCCCTGCACGGTCTCGACCGCCATCGGGTCGAGGCCCGAGAACGGCTCGTCGAGCACGAGCAGCTCGGGCTGGTGCACGAGGGCCGCCGCGATCTGCGCGCGCTGCTGGTTGCCGAGCGAGAGCGACTCGATGGTGTCGTTCGTGCGCTCCCCGAGGCCGAGCCGCTCGAGCAGGTCGAGCGCGTTGCGCCGGGCGCCCTCGGCCGACCAGCCGTGCAGGCGGGCGAGGTAGACGATCTGCTCGAGCACCTTCATCTTGGGGTAGAGCCCGCGCTCCTCGGGCATGTAGCCGAACCGCCGTCGGTCGGCCGCGGTGAGCGGCGTGCCGTCGATCGTGACGGATCCGCCGTCTGAGGAGAGCACGCCCAGGATGATGCGCATCGTCGTGGTCTTGCCGGCGCCGTTGCCGCCGACGAACCCGGTGAGGCGGCCGTCGCCGACCGCGAAGCCCACGTGGTCGAGGGCGAGGCGCTCGCCGTAGCGTTTGGTGACATCGTCGAGTTCGAGCATGCCTCCAAGCTACGGATGCCGCGTGGCCGGGGCATCCCCCGTGCGGATGGATGTACGGGCTCCGGGCTCGCCCCGCGCTCCGCCCTGAGGGGGAGGGCTACCGGATGTCGCAGGCTCTGGTTACCCTCGCAGGGTGAGCGAGGCGGGGCGGGTCGAGCCGGCGCAGGTCGAGCCGGCGGGGGCCGAGCCGGCGGAGGGCGAGGCGCAGGTCGTGCCCCCGCCCGGCGGCATGCGCACGTTCCTGCAGGTGCTCGTGAACACGGCGTTCGCGAACGTGACCACGAGCTTCCTCTGGTTCGCCCTCACGTTCTGGGTGTACCTCGAGACGCGGTCGGTGCTCGCGACGGGCATCGTCGGCGGCGCGTACATGCTGCTCATCGCGTTCTTCGCGATGCTCTTCGGCTCGATCGTCGACCGGCACCGCAAGCTGCAGGTCATGATCTTCTCGAGCCTCGTCACGCTCGGGGCGTTCGCCGTCGCCGGTGTGCTCTACCTGCTGCAGCCCGAGTCCGCGCTCGTCGATCTCGGCGGCCCGTGGTTCTGGGCGTTCTCGGGCGTCATCCTGTTCGGCGCGGTCATCGAGCACATGCGCAACATCGCGCTGTCGACGACGGTCACCCTGCTCGTGCCCGTCGAACGGCACGCCAACGCCAACGGCCTCGTCGGCACGGTCCAGGGCCTCGCCTTCATCGTCACGAGCGTGTTCAGCGGGCTCTCGATCGGGCTGCTCGGCATGGGATGGACCCTCGTCATCGCGATCGCGATGACCCTCGTGGCGCTCGTGCACCTGCTGTTCCTGCGGGTGCCCGAGGCCAGGCCGGTGCCCGCCGAGGGCGAGCGGGCCTCGACGATCGACATCCGCGGCAGCATCACCGCCATCCGCTCGGCGCCCGGACTGTTCGCCCTCATCATCTTCTCGACGTTCAACAACCTCATCGGCGGCGTCTACATGGCGCTCATGGACCCGTACGGCCTCACCCTGTTCCCCGTCGAGGCGTGGGGCATCGTGCTCGGCGTCACGGCCACCGGATTCGTCATCGGCGGGCTCGTGATCGCGAAGTTCGGACTCGGCCGGAACCCCATCCGCACGATGCTGCTCGTCGTCGTGGGCATGGGCGTGCTCGGGGCGCTCTTCACCATTCGCGAGTCGTGGGTGCTCTACGGCGTCGGCATCTGGGTGTACATGGCGCTCATCCCGGTGGTCGAGGCCGCCGAGCAGACCGTGATCCAGAAGGTCGTGACCTTCCGGCGCCAGGGGCGCGTCTTCGGATTCGCCGCCGCGGTGGAGTCGGCCGCCGCCCCGATCACGGCGTTCCTCATCGCGCCCATCGCCGAATTCGCGATCATCCCCTACATGAACGGCGAAGCCGGGCAGCAGACGTGGGGCTGGCTCCTCGGCGAGGGCGAGGCCCGCGGCATCGCCCTCGTGTTCCTCGTCTCGGGCCTCGCCATGGTCGTGCTCGCGCTGCTCGCGTTCACGACCCGCTCGTACCGTCTGCTCTCGGCCGAGTACGAGGGCGGCGCGGGCTCGGTGCCGGCGGCGGATGCCGGTGCGGCGGGCGCCGGCGCGGCGGGTGCGGCCTCGGGGGCAGCCGCGCCCGAGCCGCCCGAGCGGTAGTCGGGGCGGGCGGCGCTCACGCCGAGGGGCGCACCACCCCGTGCTCGTAGGCGTAGACCACGGCGTGCACGCGGTCGCGCAGGCCGAGCTTCATGAGCACCTTCGACACGTGCGACTTCACGGTCGCCTCGCCGACCCACATGCGCCGGGCGATCTCGGCGTTCGAGATGCCCTCGGCCAGGAGTTCGAGCACCTCGCGCTCGCGCTCGGTGAGGGTGGCGAGCTCGGGTGCGGCCGGCTCCTGTGCGGCGGAATCCGGCGCGGCGAGGCCGGATGCGGCGGAATCCGGCCTGGCGAGCTCCGGTGCGGCGAGCTCGGGCGCGGAGGTTGCAGGAAGAATCGGCTCGGTGCCGGTGTGTCGGCCGCTCTGGGACGGCGTTTCGTCGATTCTTCCTGCATTCGGGGCGTTCGGGGTGTTCGGGTCGTGCGGAGCCGCCGAGGCGGCCGGAGCGTTCAGTGCCGCCGGGTGGCGGCCGGCCACAGCCTCGATCACGCGCCGGGTCACGTCGGGCGAGAGCAGCGCATCGCCGCGGGCGACGACCTGCACCGCCTCGATCAACTGCTCGGGACTGGAGTTCTTCAGCAGGAACCCGCTCGCGCCGGCGGCGAGCGCCTCGAAGAGGTAGTCCTCGCGGTTGAAGGTCGTGAGCACGAGCACGGCGGCCGTCGATGCCGGGTCGCCGGTGATGCGGCGGGTCGCCTCGAGTCCGTCGACGCCGGGCATCTGCACGTCCATGCAGACGACGTCGGGTGCGAGCGCCGCCGCCTGCGCGACGGCCGCCGCGCCGTCGGCGGCCTCGCCGACCACCTCGATGCCGTCCTCGGAGTCGAGGATGGTGCGGAATCCGGCCCGCACGAGTCCCTGGTCGTCGACGACGAGCACCCGGATGCTCACGGGCGCACCGCCTCGCGGCGCAGCGGGAACCGGGCGCGCACGAGGTATCCGCCCCGTGCGCGGGGTCCGGTCTCGAGCGTGCCCCCAGCGGCCGCGACGCGCTCGCGCATGCCGCGCAGCCCGAGGCCGTCGCCCGCCCGCTCGCCCCCGCTGCCGCGGCCGCCGGCGCGCACACCGCCGCCAACACCTCCGCCGGCGCCGACACCGCCGACACCGCCGACACCGCCGCCAGCGCCCACCCCGCCGACACCGCCGCCAGCGCCCACACCTCCGACATCCCCGGCACCCCCGACGCCCGAACCCCCGCCGACGCCCCCGCGCCCCGCCGCCGACCTCGTCGCGGTGCCCGTGTTCGTGACCTCGACCTCGACGGCGTCCTCGTCCCACCGCACGCGCACCTCGGCGGTCGCCGACGACCCGGCGTGCTTGCGCACGTTCGTGAGGGCCTCCTGCACGATGCGGTAGGCGCTGAGGTCGACGACCGAGGAGACGGTCCGCGGCTCGCCGATGACCGCGAGGGACACGGGCAGCCCGGTCGACGCGCTCTCGGCGACGAGGTCTTCGATCCTGGCGATGGTGCACGTCGACGTGCTGGTGGCCGCACCGCTGCCTCCGAGCGCGGGCGAGAGGTCGATGGAGCCCGTGTCGGCGTCGCCGCGCAGCGTGCCGAGCAGCCCGTGGAGTTCGTCGACGGCGTCGCGCGCGCTCGCTTCGATCGACGAGAGGGCGGATGCCGCGGCATCCGGATCCTTCGCGAGCACGCGCCGCGCGGCTCCGGCCTGGACGCCGATGACCGAGACGTGGTGGGCGACGACGTCGTGCAGTTCGCGCGCGATGCGCAGCCGCTCGAGGGCGACCGCCTGCACGCGGGTGCGCTCCCGCTCGGCCGCGAGTTCGGCCGTGCGCTGCTCGAGCTCGGCCTTGGCCCGCGCCGATCGGTAGGCGGCGTCGCCGAAGTACCAGGCGCCGCCGAAGTAGAGCAGGTTCGTCAGCACGTTGATGAGGCCGAAGGCCACGTAGGGCGAGAGCAGGCCCTCGCGGTCGAGTTCGGGCAGGTAGTCCTGCATCGCCGAGGAGGTCACGAGGCCCCAGAACAGCCAACCGAACATGCCGATGACGATGGCGCCGCGCACGAGGTTCGCGCGTCGACGGCTGCGGCCCCACGCGCCGACCGTGTAGATCGCGATGAACAGCGCGATGTTCGAGAAGAGCAGCTCGATGGTCTCGGTCAGCGAGCCGACCACGAAGGCGGCGGATGCCACGACGGCGACGATCTCGGGCCACCGGCGTCGGGCGGCGAGCGGCAGGGTCATGGCGAGCGCCCAGAGCGCCGAGGCCCACCACGGGGTGTCCTCGCCGAGCCCGGTGACCCGGTACAGGACGATGCTCGCCGAGGTCGCCGCCGCGAGCACGACGGCGAGCACGGCGTCGCGGCGCAGCGCCCGGGGGCCGGGCCGCGGCCGGACCCACTCGACGCCGTCGATGACGGGTGGCGCGACGCTGGTCATCCCTCCACGCTAGCGAGCGGATGCCTCGCGCGGATCCGCCGTGCGACGGAGTTCGCCGTACGGCGGAGATCGCGGGGCGTCGGGGCGCTCACCCGCCGAGGCGCGCCTCGAGCTCCTCGAACGCTTCCGACCAGCCGTCGTAGACGCCGGCATCGCCGGGCTGCCCGGCGATGCCGGCGAGGTGGAACGTCATGAGCGTCTGCTCGCCCGCCTCGCCGTGCTCGTCGAGATCGATGGTGAGCACGGGCACGTCGCCTTCGGCGTCGCCGGGTTTGCCCCAGGTCATCACGAGTCGCGACGGCGGGACGACCTCGCGGTAGACGCCGACCGTCGGGTACTCGGTGCCGTCGGACGAGATCATCGTGTAGCGGTAGGCGCCCCCGGGTCGCACGTCGTAGTCGACGTGCTCGCGCGGGGTCGAGACCCGGTGCGGGTGCAGCCAGTGCGGGGCCTCGTCGGGGTCGGTCCACGCGCGCCAGACGGTCTCGCGCGGCGCGTCGAGGACGCGGGTGATCGTGAACTGCTTCGTTTCGGTCGCGGTGCGCTCAGGCATCGGTCGTTCCCTTCAGGTCGCGGAGTCGTCGGTCGAGCAGGTCGAATCGCTCGTTCCACTCGTCGCGGTGGCGTTCGACCCAGTCGGATGCCGCGTCGAGCGGTTCGGTGCGCAGGGTGCAGGTGCGCCATTGCGCGGTGGCGGTGCGTTCGATGAGGCCCGCCCGCTCGAGCACCTTCAGGTGCTGCGAGATCGCGGGTCGGCTGATCTCGAACGGCTCGGCCAGTTCTCCGACCGTCGCCGCGCCGTCGCGCAGGTGCGAGAGCATCGCACGCCGCGTGGGGTCGGCGAGGGCCTGGAACACGAGGCTGAGCTCGTCCCTCGCATCCACTATGTTAGCAACTCCTTAATTAATGATTTGCTTACCTTACGTCGATCGCTCGACAGCGTCAAGGGCTCACCCGATTCCCGTCGGATGTCGCGGCGGGCGCAGAATGGACGGTGCCGTCGAACGAGGAGCACGCCGTGAGCGCAGAACCAGCCGAGACCGAGGGCGCCTTCGCGCACCGCGCGGAGGTGGTCGCCCGTCTCCGGGCGCTGCTGCCTCCCGACCAGGTGCTCACGGATGCCCCGACGCTCGCCGAGTACGCCCACGACGACGCGGAGTGGGCGCCGTTCGAGACCCCCATCGCCGTGGTGCTCGCCGAACACGAGCGCGACGTGGTCGCCGTGGTGCGGCTCGCCGCGGCATCCGGAGTGCACGTCGTCCCGCGCGGCGCCGGCACGGGCCTCTCGGGCGGCGCGAACGCCGTCGCGAACAGCATCGTGCTCTCCCTCGAGCGCATGACGCGCATCGTCGAGATCGACGCGGCGGAGCGGTACGCGGTGGCCGAGGCGGGCGTCATCAACGACACCCTGCGCGCGGCGGTCGCCGAGCACGGGCTCTGGTATCCGCCCGACCCGGCGAGCTATCGCATCTCGACGATCGGCGGCAACGCGGCCACGAACGCCGGCGGCATCTGCTGCGTGAAGTACGGGGTGACCCGTGACTACGTGCTCGGCCTGCGCGTCGTGCTCGCCGACGGCGAGATCGTCGATCTCGGGCGCCGCACCGCCAAGGGCGTCACCGGGTACGACCTCACGGGCCTGATGGTCGGCTCCGAGGGCACGCTGGGCGTCATCACACGGGTCACCGTCAAGCTGCTGCCGCTCGCCGGACGCGAGGAGCGGGCGATCGTGGGCGCCTTCGGTTCGCTGCGCGCGGCCGGCGACGCCGTCGCGGCGATCGGCGCGTCGGGCATCGTGCCGGCCGCGCTCGAGATCCTCGACCGCACCTGCATCGAGGCCGTCGACGCCTGGCAGGCGCTCGGCCTCCCGCACGGGGTCGACACGTTGCTGCTCGCCAAGGTCGACGAGGTCGGTGCGCTCGGCGAGCGGCACGCGGCATCCGTCGCATCCCTCATGTCGGCGGCCGGTGCGCTCGGCGTCGAGCAGGCCTTCGAGGCCGACGAGGTCGATCGACTGTTCCTCGCGCGCCGTCTCGCCTACCCCGCGCTCGAGCGGCTCGGACCGGTGCTGACCGAGGACATCTGCGTGCCGCGCGGTGCGGTGCCCGAGATGCTCACGCGCATCCAGGCGGCGGCCGCCGAGCACGACGTCGTGATCGCGAACATCGCGCACGCCGGCGACGGCAATCTGCACCCGCTGATCATCGCGCCCGAGGGCGACGAGGCCGCGAAGGGCAGGGCGAAGCTCGCATTCGACCGCATCGTCGACGAGTGCCGGGAACTCGGCGGCACGGTCACCGGCGAGCACGGCGTCGGACTGCTGAAGATACCCGGCGCCGAGCTCGAGCTCGGACCCCGTGTCATCGCGATGCACGCCGCCGTCAAGCAGGCGCTGGACCCGCACGGCACCCTGAATCCCGGCAAGGCGTTCCCGGGCTGAGTCCCGGCGCATCGGTTCGCGGTCAGCGTGCGAGGAACGCCAGCAGCTCCTCGTTGAACCGCGCGGGCTGCTCGATGTTCGTCGCGTGGCCGTCGCGTTCGATGACCGTCGAGCTCGCGAGCGGGTTCAGGGCCGCGGATGCCGCAGCGTGGGCCGAGGGCCAGAACTCGCTCTCGGCGCCGGCGATGAAGAACGTCGGGATGTCGGCGGCGGCGATCGCGGGACGCCAATCGCGTTTCGCGTGGTCGTTCAGGAGGGCGAGCTCGGCCGCGGTGAAGCTCGGCCTGCCGCCCTTCGGCAGGTCCATGGCCGTCAGCACGCGGGCGATGCGCACGAGACCCTTCGACTTCGCCGGGAACCGCCCGGGGTCGGGGATGCCGGTCGCGAACATGGTGTCCGCGTTCGACGCGTCGTAGTCGTAGAAGCCGAAGGCCCAGTCGTCGGTGTTCAGCATCTTCGGCGTCTGGTCGACGATGACGACGTCGCGGATGTCTCGGACGCCGGCCCTCCCGGCGGACGCGGTCGCCGCGGCCGCCGCCTGCGAACCCTGCGAGCCCTGCGACTCGCCCGACCCGCCCGCCCCGCCGCGACCCGCGGTGCTCGCGGCATCCGCGCTGAGGTGGGCCCAGATCGCGTTGCCGCCCATCGACTGGCCGACGAGCGTGGCGTCGCGCAGCCCGAGGTGCGCGACGAGGTCGCCGATGTCGGCGCCGTGCCGGTCCATCGTGGCGCTCGAGGCCGCGTCGGGCCCCACCTCGGAGGCGCCGTGTCCGCGGCGGTCGAACGCGATGACGCGGTACCCGGCCCGGGTGAGGGGCTTGACCTGGTAGCGCCAGCTCGACGCCGACGCCTTGAACCCGGCGATGAGCACGATCGGTCGCGCCCCGGCGTCGCCGGACTCGACGTAGTGCAGGCGCGTGCCGTCGGAGGCCGTGAAACGGGGCACGCGATCAGAGCCTGACGGGGTAGGTCAGGAGGATGACGAGGCCGGCGACGGTGGCGACGATCGCGAGCCCGAGCAGGGTGCGCACGACCCACGGCTGCAGCTCGCGCTGCGACATCGCGGTGAGGAAGAGCACGAGGGCGAAGAGCACCGTCAGGATCGAGTAGTTGTCGCCGCGCTGGTTGTTGTCGAGCGCGGCCTGGAACTTCGCGTCGGCGCGGGCGTTGTAGTCGGCCGCCTCCTCGGTGCCGGGCGGCACGTAGGACTCGAGCACGAACGGGCCCTGCGCCTCGCGGCCGCCGGCGTCCCACTCGTCGAAGGCCACGCGGAACTCGGGCGAGAAGCGCTCCTCGATGTACGACGCGAGCTCCGCGTCGCTCTGCGCGGTGGCGAGCACCCACTGCACCCAGATCGACTGGTCGCTGCCCCGGGCGTCGCGCGCCTCGCTGGCGAAGTTCGTCGCCTGCACGCGCGCGCTCGACGCCTGGCTGAAGGCGATCGACATCTCGCCGCCCCACTTCGAGGACTGGAACCCGCACCACGCCGTGAGCACGGCGACCGTGGAGAGGAGGAACACGGCGACCGCGTCGACCACGCGCTTCTTGATCACCTCGCGGCGTTCGGCGCTCTGCTCGGCGCTCTGCGCGGCGCGCTCCTCGGCGTCGAGGTCGGTGCCGCGCGCGGCGCTCGGGTCGGCGTGCTCGCCGCTGGACGTGTCGGTCATCTGCTGATTCTGCACCGAGCGACGGCCATCAGTCGAGCGGCTCGGCGGTGAGGTCTCGCACATGGTAGAACTCGTGGTCCCAGAGCAGGTAGATGAGCCACGTCGGCAGGACGTACGACTCGGGCATGAAGTTCGCCTGCGACGCGTGGATGGTCCATCCCTCGTGCTTCTTGCCGGTCTCGGCGGGCATGGCGTACTCGGGGTCGGGCTGGTTGGCGACGACGAACGTGCCGACCTCGCCGCCGAACATCGACAGGGCCTTGGTGGGGCTGATCGTGTACACGAGGTACTCCGGTCCGGCGTAGGAGCCGCCCTCGGCCTCGAGCTGCGCGACGGCCTTCTCGGTGACCTCGCCCATGCGCATGTGGTCGGCGTGGCCGGTCGCGCCGCTCGCGGGCCAGAACCCGACGACGACGTCGGGGCGCACGCGCTTCATCTCGGCGACGACCCGGTCGACGAGCTCGTCCTCGTCGACGTCGGGGACGCCGCCGTCGGGGTAGTCCCACACGACGTGACGGTCGACGCCGAGGTTGAAGCTGTTCTTCAGCGCCTCGGCCCTGCGGATGTCTCCCAGATCCTCCTGGCGGGCGACGACGGGGGTCTGGTGCCCGGCCTCGCCCTCGGTCGCCGTGATCATCGCGGTGTACGCGCCGTCGACCTCCTTCGCGCGGAAGAACAGGCCGTTGACGGTCTGCTCGTCGTCGGGGTGCGCGAACACGCCGAGCACGCGGGTGCCGCCGAGCTCGCCGACGATCGAGTCGACGCCCTTCGCGGTGGGTTCGTGGAACAGGTCGCGTCCGGCCCAGAAGAGCCCGCCGACGAGGGCGAGGACGACGGCCGAGACGGTGATGAGCGCGACGGTGCGCTTGCGCATGGCGGTGCTTTCGGGTCGAGCGGATGCCTCGCGGCGGCGTGGGTGGCGCCGGGTGCCGCGGGCCTGGGGGTGGCAGCATGCTACCCCGCGGCATCCGCCTTCCCGAATCGTGCTCGGGATCGGTGGCGGCGCGCTCGCCGCGGGCGCATGATGGGCGGGTGAGCGGTGCGACGACGCCCGAGACGACGCCGACCTCCACGCCGGGGCGCGTGCAGGCGGTCTACTTCACCCTGCTCGTCGGCAACACGCTCGCGGCATCCTTCATCTGGGGCATCAACACGCTGTTCCTGCTCGATGCGGGGCTCACGAACCTCGAGGCGTTCGCCGCGAACGCGTTCTTCTCGATCGGGATGGTCGTGTTCGAGGTGCCGACGGGCGTGATCGCCGACACGCTCGGGCGCCGGGTGTCGTACCTGCTCGGCACGGTCACCCTCGCGACGACGACGGCGCTCTACTACCTGCTGTGGGTGTGGCATTCGCCGTTCTGGGCGTGGGCGCTCGTCTCGGTGCTGCTCGGCCTCGGGTTCACGTTCTTCTCGGGAGCCGTCGAGGCGTGGCTCGTCGACGCGCTCACCGCCACCGGGTACCGGGGCAGCCTCGAGCAGGTCTTCGGCCGCGGGGTCTCGATCGCGGGCATCGCGATGCTGCTCGGCTCGACGCTCGGCGGCGTCGTCGCCCAGGCCACGGACCTCGGGGTGCCGTTCCTCATGCGGGCGGGCGTGCTCGTGCTCATGTTCGTGCTCGCGGCGCTGCTCATGCGCGACCTCGGGTTCACCCCGGCGGGTCGGACGAACCCGATCGCGGCGACGAGGCAGGTGCTCGTGGCATCCGTGAAGTACGGGCTCGGACGGCCGGGGGTGCGCTACATGATGCTCTCCGCGATGTTCACCACCGGCGTCGGCTTCTACGTGTTCTACGCCCTGCAGCCCTACCTGCTCGAGCTCTGGGGCGATGACGGCGCGTACTCGGTCGCGGGCCTCGCGGCCGGCATCGTCGCGGGGTCGCAGATCATCGGCGGGCTCGTGGCGCCCTGGCTGAGGCGCCGGTTCCGGAAGCGGACGACGTCGATCATCCTCTCGATCTCGGTGAGCGCCGGGATCCTCGTCGTGCTCGGCGTGAACCGGAGCTTCTGGGTCGCGCTCGCGCTGCTCGTGCTGTGGGCGCTCATCGACGCCGCCGCGGGGCCGGTGCGGCAGGCGTACCTCAACGACATGATCCCGTCGAGTCAGCGTGCCACGGTGCTCTCGTTCGACTCGCTCGTCGGCAGTTCGGGGGCGGCGGTGATCCAGCCGGTGCTCGGACGGTCTGCGGATGTCTGGGGCTACCCGTTCTCGCTCGCGCTCGGCGGTCTCGTGCAGGCACTCGCGGTGCCGTTCCTCTGGCTGAGCCGGCGCAGCGGGGAGGCGGCGGATGTCGCGACGACGGCGGATTCCGCGCCGGAACCGCCCGCGTAGCCCCGCGCCCCCGCCGGCGCCGGTCGAGGAGGCGCGCCAGCGCCGTCTCGAGACCGCGCCGATCCCGTCCCCGCCGGTCGAGGAGGCGCGCCAGCGCCGTCTCGAGACCGCCCTGCCGCCTCGACCCCGCTCAGCGCTTGCCCGTGCGCCCCTTGTCGAATCGCGGGGTGATGAACCGGCCGGCGATCCAGCCGAGGACGGCGGCGATGACCCAGACGACCACGGTCGCGAGGATCCAGGCGGCGATACCGTCGAAGCCGACCCCGCCGAAGAGCGAGGCGACGAGCAGCGCGAGGAACGTCGAGATGAGGCCCGCGATGCCCGCGATCGTCGGTGCGGCGCGGTGGAAGAGGCTGCGCACGAGCCATTCGATGAGCGCCTGCACGACAGCGAACACGAGGATCGCGACGATGAAGCCGCCCGGATGCACGTGGAACCCCGGCACCAGCAGGGAGGTCAGGAGCAGCGCGATCGCGGCCGTCGCGAGGAAGACCGCCAGGTTCAGGAGGGTGCGCACCATGCCGTGAGCGTACCGTGCGGTCGAGGTGGTCCGCGGGTGGGCGGCGGCCTGCTCTGGGGATCCTCTGGGAGGGCCTGTACCCCGAACGGGGGGTGGGTTACGCTCGGTTGATGTCCCTGCGCCGAGGATCGACCCGCGCTCGTCCCTCCGCCGCCTCCCCGAACTCCTCCGGGTCGAGGCGCGGTCCGGGCCGCCTCGCGGTGGGCCTCGGCACCGTCGGCGTGCTCGCGCTCTGCTCGCTCGGCGCCGCCGCCGGGGTGCACGCCGCGGGCGGCGACGAGGCGGCACCGGCGTCGATCATCGCGAAGATCCTCGGCACGTACGAGACCGACGACGGCGAGATCGGCACGGATGCCTCGGGCGTGCAGCCGATCCCCGACGGCGGCTCGGGCGACGGGCGCGACGACGGATCGGGTCGCGACCCCGACCCCGACGCTCCCGCGACCGATGCCCCTGCGACCCCGGAGCCGACCCCCGGCGACGATGCAGACCCCGACGACGGCGACCCCGACGACGCGACGCCCGAGCCCGACGGCACGCCCTCGCCCGACCCCGATCAGGGTTCGCCGGCGCCCGTCGACCCGTCCGACCCGATGTCGCCCGAGTACAACCCGTACACGACCCAGGGCGATCCGGCGTACGTCACCGACGCCGAGAAGTCAGCCTGGCTCGGCCGCGAGGCCGTGGTGCGCACGTGCATGGCCGATGCGGGGTTCGAGTACCTCGACTGGCAGTGGTGGCTCGGCGGGAGCCCGCAGCCGGCCGGGCAGTCGCCCGATGACGCCGCGGCCTGGTCGACGGCGCTGCGCGGCGACGGCTCGACGAGCGGATGCCGCGCCGCGGGGCAGCAGGCCGCCGCCGACGCCGAGGCCGCCGGCACGCCCCTGAGCGCCCCGGTGCCGCCGCTGCCCGGGCCCGAGGTGCCGACCGAGCGCGAGAACTGGCTCGAGTTCCAGTCGGCGGTGCGCTCGTGCATGGCCGAGCACGGCCTCGCCTACCGCTACTGGGAGTACTGGAACCCCGCGTACGACTCCTCGGAGGGTTCCGCGGCGATGCCCGAGGGCCTCGACGATGCCGGGCGTGCGGCGTGGAACCTCGCCGCGTTCGGCGACGCCGACGCCGTGGGCGGCGCCCCGAACGACGGCGGAGGGTGCTGGGCGACCGGTCTCGGCGCGAGCGGCTACCGCACGTTCGAGTGAGGCGGTCAGGCCGAGAGCTCGACGACGCTGCCGTTGCGTTCGGCGTCGGTCGAGGCATCCGCTCGCCAGAGCTCGACGACGGATGCCGCGAGCCGGCCCTCGAGGCCCGCCAGCGATTGCACGCGGAACGTGACCGCCGCCGCCGGGGCCCCCGCCTTGGCGAAGCCCTGGGCGAGCGAGCGCATCCACGACTCGGATGCCGCCTTCACGGCCGTGTAGTTCGCGCCGCCCGCGGTCGGCCGCTCGACGGTCGTCGACGAGACGATCGCGATGCGCCCCGCGCGGGAGGCGAGCAGATCGTCCCAGAATGCGCGGCTGACGTGTCGGAGCGCGGTGAACGAGCGTTCGAGCACGCGGTAGTCCTCGTCGGTCTGCCCCGGGATGCCGCCCCCGCCGCGCCAGCCCCCCACGAGGTGCACGATGCCGTCGACGTCGCCGAGGTGGGCGTGCACCCGCATCGCGAGTTCGAGCACCTCGTCGCCGTCGGCGAGGTCGGCGCGCTCGCCGTGGACGCCCGGGATCTCCGCGACGAGCTCGTCGATGCGGCCCTGGTCGCTGCCGACGGCGATCACGGTGGCGCCGGCGTCGACGAGCGCCCGCGCGACGGTGCGGCCCGAGGCGCTCGTCGCCCCCGCGATGAGCACGGTGCGGCCGGCGATGCCGTTGCTCGCGCCGTTGGCCTGATCGGCCATGTCGCCTCCTCCTCCTCGAGCTTTCTCGGAATCAGGTCGAAACGCCGAGATCAGGACGGAATCGGGGATTCCGTCCTGATCAGCGTACGTCGTCCTGATTCCGCGTCGTCGGGCGTCGGCCCGAGTCGTCGGGCGTCGGCCCGAGCGCGGTGCCGGTCGTCAGGCGCCGGCGGCGGTGATGCCGACCGTCGACTCGATGACGGGCTTCATCTTCTTGTCGAGCGCCTCGAAGAACATCGACAGCGGGAACTCATCGTCCATCACGAGGTCGGTGTAGCCCTTCGGCGGTCCGGCGAGCACCTCGCGGGGCAGCCCCTCCGCCCACACCGATGCCGGGTTCGGCGTCACGACGCTCGTGACGAGGTCGTAGGCGGCCAGCCAGTGCACCGTCTTCGGGCGGTCGATCGACTTCCAGTAGAGCTCGTCGATCGCGTCGCCGAGCTCGACGACCGCGTCGGGCACGGCGTCCCAGTCGAAAGTGAGCTTCACGTCGGTCCAGTCGAGCACGTGCTTGCGGTGCAGCCAGGCGAACAGCAGCTGACCGCCGAGCCCGTCGTAGTTGCGCACGCGCGAACCCGTGATCGCGAAGCGGAAGATGCGATCGAAGATCACCGCGTACTGCACGAGCTTGCCGGTCGTGCGCATCTGCTCCTCGACGTCGGTGAGCTCCTCGCCCGCGGCGGCCCGGGCGTCGAGCGCGCGCTGGATCTTCACCGACTCGCGGAACGCGGTGAGGTCGCAGCGCAGCTCTTCGAGGGAGTACAGGAAGAACGGCATGCGCTGCTTGATCATGAACGGGTCGAACGGCAGGTCGCCGCGCATGTGGGTGCGGTCGTGGATGATGTCCCACATCACGAACGTGCGCTCGGCGAGCTCCTGATCGTCGAGCAGGCGGGCTGCGTCGTCGGGCAGGTCGAGCTTCGTGATCTCGGATGCCGCGCGCACGACCCTGCGGTACCTGGCCGCCTCGCGGTCCTGGAAGATCGCGCCCCACGTGAACGTCGGGATCTCGCGCATCGCGACGGTCTCGGGGAAGAGCACGGCCGAGTTCGTGTCGTATCCGGGCGTGAAGTCGACGAGGCGCAGGCTCACGAAGAGCTTGTTGCCGTAGTCGCCCGCCTCGAGCGCGGCGATGAACTCGGGCCAGATCGTCTCGACCACGAGCGCCTCGACGTGACGGTCGGGCGAGCCGTTCTGCGTGACCATCGGGAACACGACGAGGTGGCGGATGCCGTCGACACGATGCTGCTGCGGCTGGAACTCGACGAGCGAGTCGAGGAAGTCGGGCACGCCGAACCCCTCGGCCCGCCAGCGGCGGAAGTCGGCGACGGATGCCGCGAGGTAGCGCTCCTCGTGCGGGAACCGCGGTGCGAGCTGCTCGATCGAGGCGACGATCGTGTCGACGAGTTCGCCGGCCCTGGCGTGCTCGGATGCCTCGGGCACCGAGCCGTCCTTCACCTGGAGGCCCTGCAGTTCGGTGGCGGCGGCCTTCAGCGCGAGCCACGCGGCATCCGTCTCGACGTCGGCGGCCAGCGCGAGGTCGGCGGCCGTGAGCTCGACGGTGCGCTCGTCTTCGAGGACCTCGGGTTCGCCGATGATGGCGTCGACAGCAGTGCTCGACATGTTGAACCTCCGTTCCTCGGGATGCGTGCCGGTCGGCACTCGGATGCGCGGCCGGAATCGTCGCGCACAACAAGGCTACGAGGCATCCGTGTGCGATTGATTGAGCATCGGCGCACGTTTCACGCGTCGAAGCGGCGTCTCACCGCACGAATCGCCAACCGGCGATCGATGTGTGCGTCGGTGGCTCGGCGTAGCATCCGCAGCATGACGGATGCCGCCTCGCCTGCCGGGTTCGCCCCGCGGGCGCTCACCGCCGGCGCCCTCGCCGCCGCGATCGACTCGGCCGGCAACCCGGTCGACGCCGAGTTCCTCCAGCGCTTCTTCAAGACGGGTCCCGGGCAGTACGGCGAGGGCGACGTGTTCGTCGGCGTGCGCGTTCCGGTCACCCGTGCCATCGTGAAGCGCTTCGAGGGGATGCCGCTCGCCGAGGCATCCGCCCTGCTCGAGAGCCCCGTGCACGAGCACCGGCTCGCGGCGCTGCTCCTCATGGTGCGTGCGTTCGAGACGGCCGGTCGGGCGCGTACGCGAGACGACGCGGCACGAGCGGACCTGCACGCCGCCTACCTCGCGGCCGTGCGCGCCGGGCACGTCGACAACTGGGATCTCGTCGACACGTCGGCGCCGACGCTCGTGGGCGAGTTCCTGCGCCGTGCGGGCGGCGACCTGGGGCTGCTCGACGAGCTCGCGGCGTCCGATGCGCTCTGGGAACGCCGGGTGGCGGTGCTCGCGACGTTCGCGTTCATCAAGGCGGGCGACGCCGGGCCGATCCTGCGCCTCGCGCCGCGGCTGCTCGACGACCGTGAAGACCTCATGCACAAGGCCGTCGGCTGGATGCTGCGCGAGACCGGCAAACGCGTCGGCCGCGGCGTGCTCACGGGGTTCCTCGACGAGTACGCACCGCGGATGCCGCGCACGATGCTGTCGTACGCGACCGAGCACCTCTCGCCCGAGGAGCGCGCGTTCTACCGCTCGCTGCGCTGAGCGGTTCGCCCGCCGGTCGAGGGGCGCCGGTCGAGGAGCGAAGCGTCTCGAGACCGCTTCGGGGTCTCGAGACGGCGCTGGCGCGCCACCTCGACCAACGGCTGAGCCGCCCGCCGGTCGAGGAGCGAAGCGTCTCGAGACCGCCACGGGGTCTCGAGACGGCGCTGGCGCGCCTCCTCGACCGGCGACCGGCGCCGGCGGTCACCAGGGTTCGTCGGCCGTCGGCAGCAGAGCCCGCACCTTCTCGATCGCGTCGGGGAAGCACTCGTCGAGCACCTCGGTGGCGTTGACGCCCGTGCCGTAGTCGTCGGTCAGCCGCAGGCCGACGACGGCGTTGATGAGCATGCCGATGGCGAAGAAGGTGCGCGTCTCCTCGGTCGGGAATCCGGCCTCGACGCGGATGAAGTGCCAGAGCGCGCCGAAGCCGTCGCGGGCGACCTGGCCGATCTCGGGCTCGCCGCCCATCTGCGTGGAACCGGCGATCACGGGCAGCATGCCGCGCTCGGCGAGGAGTCCGGTGTAGGCGGCGCCGAGGCGCTTGTCGAGCCCCTCGGGCGGCCCGGGCAGCGCGCGGCGGAACTCGTCGAGCAGGCGGTCGTAGGCCCGGCGGATGACCTCGATGTACAGCTTCTGCTTCGTGCCGAACAGGCGCACGACGTAGGGCTGGCTGACGCCGGCGGCGCGGGCGATCTCGTCGGTGGTGGTGCCCACGTAGGTCTTCGATCCGAACACCGCGGTGGCCGCGGCGAGGATCTGCTCCCGCCGATCGGCGGCGCTCATCCGCCCGCTCTGTGCGGCTGATTCGAGGACGTCGGCGACTTCGGGGGTCATGCTTGACATGTTATCAGTCGATTACTACAGTGCAACGAGACCTAAGTAATCATCCGATAACAACATAGGAGATCGACATGTCCACCACGGTCGAAGACCACCCCGGCGCGGCAGACGCGACGACGGATGCCTCGGGCCGCGCGCCCCTCGCCGGCGCCGAAGGCTCGAAGCGGCGCCGCGGGCCCAGAGCGCTCTGGCTCGTGCTGCTCGCCTCCGCACTGCCGATGTTCATGGCCACGCTCGACAACCTCGTCATGACGAACGCCCTCCCCGTGCTGCACGCCGAGTTCGGGGCGTCCGTCGAAGAGCTGCAGTGGTTCATGAATGCCTACACCCTGGCGTTCGCCAGCACGATCCTCATGGCCGTCGCGCTCGGCGACCGCTACGGGCGGCGCACGGTCTTCGTGCTCGGCATCGTCGTGTTCACGCTGAGCTCGGCGTTCGCAGCGCTCGCCACCGACCCCGGTCAGCTGATCGCAGCGCGCGCCCTGCAGGGCTTCGGCGCCGCCGCGATCATGCCGCTGTCGCTCACGTTGCTCGCCGGCTCCGTCTCGCTCGCGCGGCGTCCGCTCGCCATCGGCATCTGGGGCGGCGTCGCCGGGCTCGGCGTCGCCGTCGGCCCGCTCATCGGCGGTGCCGTGATCGAGGGCATGTCGTGGCAGGCGATCTTCTGGATCAACGTGCCCGTCGGCGTGATCTCGGTCGCGCTGGCCCTGCTCGCGCTCCCGAACAGCTTCGGCGCGAGGCTCCGCGCCGACGTCGTCGGACTCCTGCTCTCGGGCATCGGACTGCTCGCCCTCGTGTACGGCATCGTCAGGGGCAACGACGCGGGTTGGGACAGCGGCGAGGTGCTCGCGGGGCTCATCGGCGGCGGCATCCTGCTGCTCGCATTCCTCGCGTGGGAACGCCGTGCGAAGGCGCCGCTGCTGCCGCTGCGCCTCTTCCGCGACCGGAGCTTCTCCATCGCGAACGTCGTGGGTTTCGGGTTCAGCTTCGGAGCCTTCGGGTCGATCTTCATCCTGATCCAGTTCCTCCAGGTCGTGCAGGGCGCGAGCCCGTTCGAGGCGGCGGTGCAGACCTCGCCCTGGACCCTCGCGCCCATGGTCGTCGCCCCGCTCGCCGGCATCTTCGCCTCGCGCATCGGCACGCGCACGCTCATCGTCGCCGGGCTCGTCATGCTCGGCGGAGCCCTGCTCTGGCTCACGCCGCTGCTCGAGGCCGACGTCGCGTACGCGTCCTACGTGGCGCCGTTCCTCATCGCCGGCGCCGGCATGGGGCTCGTCTTCGCCCCCTCGGCGACCGCCGTGCTCGCGACCATGGCGCCCGACGACCACGCCAAGGCGAGCGGCACCAACTCCATGGTGCGCGAGGTCGGCGTCGCACTCGGCATCGCCGTCTCGACCGCCGTGTTCACGGGCGCCGGCGGGCAGCTCGTGCCCGATCTCTACACGATCGGCGCGCAGCCAGCGGTCGTCGTGGGCGGCGCGGTCGTGCTCGCGACGGCCATCGCGGCGATGCTGCTCCCCGCTGGGCGCAGCCGCTCGGCTGCGCACTGAGGCCGGGACTGCGCTCGCGCTCGCTCGGCGCGGGCTCGTCGAGGCGCGGGCTCGTCGATCGGATGCCGTGCGAGATGCAGGAAACGAGGCGGTATCCCCCGTGTGAGGAGGGGATGCCGCCTCGTTTCCTGCACCGCGAACCTGCCGGGCCGCGAAACGACGAATCCCCCGCCCGGAAGGGGCAGGGGATTCGCGGCGCAGGGCGCGGCTCGGTGAGGACTCGCGGCGCGGCGCGGCGCGTCGGGCGGTGCCGCTCAGCACGCGGCGCGGCGCAACGCCGCGCGGCTCAGCGGGGGCGCGGCCCGCCGGGAGGCTCAGTACGAGGTGGTGCTGATCGAACCGGCGGCGGCGACGAGCGAGATCGAGACCACGATGAGGATGATGATGATCGCGATCGACACGAAGCCGATGATCACGGCGGCGAGGGCCAGGCCGTGGCCGCGCTCGCCGGTCTTCTTGACCTGGTTGAGCCCGATGAAGCCGAGCACGATCGCGATGACGTTGAAGCCGAGCAGCGACAGCACGAAGCCGACGATCGACAGCACGTTCCACTTCTCGGTCGGCGCGGCGGGCTGTGCGGCGGGAACGGGGGCGGCGGGAGGCAGATCAGACATGCGAGGTTCCTTCGGATTCGGGCACTGATGGGGTGCAGGTTGCAGCGTGGCAGGCCGGAGGCGAACCGTCAATGGGCACCGGTCACCGTGGGTCATGCGGGGCGCGGCTGTTACCGTGAAGCGGTCCGCTCGGGGGAGCGGCGATTCAAGGGGGAAGCATGAAGCTCAAGCATCGAATCACGACGTTCGCCGTTTCGGTCGCGCTGCTCGCCGGCGCATCCGTCGGCGTGGCCGCGCCCGCCCAGGCGGCGCAGATGTACAAGGAGTTCACCACCGTCGGGGCGTGCTATTCGGCGCTCAGCGCGAACGTCACGAGGATCAAGAAGACGACGAAGGTGCTCTACGCGGCGTGCACCTACAGCTCCACGCGCGGTGTGTGGATGCACATCCTGACGTTCCAGAGCTGAGCCACGACGATCGCGGCGGCGCGAACGGGCTCAGCCCGCGAGCACCGCCGCGATCGCGCCGGGCACCCGGTCGTCCTGCAGCGAGGTCGTGTCGCCGAGCGCGCGACCCTCGGAGAGGTCGACGAGCAGGCGCCGCATGATCTTGCCCGAGCGGGTCTTCGGCAGGTCGGCGACGAACACGATGTCGCGCGGCTTCGCGATCGGGCCGATGGCCGTGCCGATGTGGGCGCGCAGTGACGCGGCGCGCTCGGCCGCGGCATCCGATCGGCCGGCGATGCCGGTGAGGGCGTCGGATGCCACGACGAACGCCACGATCGCCTCGCCCGTCGTGGCATCCGAGACGCCGACGACTCCGGCTTCGCCGACGGACGGATGCGCGACGAGCGCCGACTCGATCTCGATCGTGGAGAGTCGGTGTCCTGAGACGTTGATCACGTCGTCGACGCGGCCGAGGAGCCAGATGTCGCCGTCGGCGTCGATCTTCGCCCCGTCGCCCGAGAAGAAGTACCCGCGGTCGGCGAAGCGGGCCCAGTACGAGTCGCGGTACCGCTCGGGGTCGCCCCAGACGGTGCGCGCCATGCCCGGCCAGGTGCCGTCGACGACGAGGTAACCGCCATGGCCGGGTGCGACATCCGCTCCCTGCTCGTCGACGACGCGCGTCGTGAGCCCCGGCAGGGCGCCGAGCGAGGACCCCGGCTTCAGTGTCGAGACACCGGGAAGCGGCGCCATCACGGCCGCGCCGGTCTCGGACTGCCACCACGTGTCGACGATGGGCGCGGCATCCGCCCCGATCTGCGACCGGAACCAGATCCACGCCTCGGGGTTGATCGCCTCGCCCACCGAGCCGAGCAGCCGGATCGACGACAGGTCGTACCCGCCCGGGGCGGAGGCGCCGGGCACGCCCTCGGGGAACCACGTCATGAGCGAGCGGATGAGCGTGGGCGCCGTGTAGTACGTCGTCACCCCGTAGCGCTCGATGATCTCGAAATGCCGGCCGGGGTGCGGCGTGTTCGGCGTGCCCTCGTAGAGCACGCTCGTGGTGCCGGTGAGCAGCGGGCCGTAGTGCACGTAGCTGTGCGCGGTGACCCAGGCTAGGTCGGCCGTGCACCAGTAGACGTCGTCGGGCTTCGCGTCGAACACGGCCCAGTAGCTGTACGCGACGTGCGTGAGGTAGCCGCCCGTGGTGTGCACGAGGCCCTTCGGCTTTCCGGTCGTGCCGCTGGTGTAGATGATGAAGAGCGGATGCTCCGCGTCGAAGCTCTGCGCGTCGTGCACGTCGGGCTGGCGGTCGACGATCTCGTGCCACCACACGTCGCGCCCGGGGGTCCACGGCAGGTCGGGCGTCTCGTCGCCCGTGCGCCGGATCACGAGCACGTGCTCGACGGATGCCACGCCCGCGACGGCCTCGTCGACCGCGGCCTTCACCGGCACGGCCGTGCCCCGGCGGAACTGCCCGTCGGTCGTGATGACGAGCTTCGCGCGGGTGTCTTCGACGCGGAAGCGCAGCGCCTCGGCCGAGAACCCGCCGAACACGAGCGAGTGCACGGCGCCGATGCGCGTGATCGCGAGGGTCGCGATGACCGTCTCGAGGAGCACCGGCAGGTAGACGACGACCCGGTCGCCCGCGACGACGCCGAGCTCGGTGAGCGCGTGCGCCGCCTTCGCGACCTCGCGCTGGAGTTCGGCGTAGGTGAGCGTGCGGCGGTCGCCGCGCTCGCCCTCGAAGAAGAACGCGACCTTGTCGCCCCGGCCGGCCGCCACGTGCCGGTCGACGGCGTTGACGCTCGCGTTCAGGCGCCCGCCCGCGAACCACTCGGCCTGCGGGACAGTGAGCTCGCCCGTCGCCTCGTCGGGGAGCGCCGGATGCCACGTGTGCGCGGTGTGCCATGGCTCCGCCCAGTCGAGGCGCGCCGCCTGCCGCTCCCAGAACGCGACCGGGTCGGCCGTCGCCTCCGCGCGCAGGGCGGCGGCGTCGGCGGCCGTGACGTTCGCCCGCGCGGCGAAGACGTCGGGGGCCGGGAACCGCCGGTGCTCCTCGAGCAGGCCCGAGATGGTCGGATGCGCCGGCTCCGCGGCATCCGTTCGCGGGTTGCCGTTCACGCCCATCTGCGCACGGCCCAGCGCTCGAAGATGCCGACCAGCGAGTCGGAGAGCTTGCCGACGACCGCGAGCAGCACGATGGCGAGGAAGGTGCGGTCGAGGCGCCCGGTGTTCGTCGAATCGGTGAGCAGGAAGCCGAGGCCCATCGACGCGCCGAGCAGTTCGGCGGCGACGAGGAACAGCCAGGCCTGCGCGAGTCCGAGCCGGAGGCCCGAGACGGTGGCCGGGATGACGGCGGGGAGCTGCACGGTCGTGAAGAGGCGCACGCCGTCGAGCCCGAAGGCGCGGCCCGCCTCGACGAGCTGGCGGTCGACGTGCCGCAGGGCGCCGGCGACCACCGTGTACACCGGGAAGAACGAGCCGATCACGATGAGCGTGATCTTGGACTCCTCGCCGAGCTTCAGCCAGAGGATGAGCAGCGGCAGCCACGCGAGCGAGGGCACCGCGCGGAGGGCGCCGAGCGTCGGCGAGAGGAGGATGTCGCCGAGCTTCGAGAGCCCGACGATCGCGCCGACCAGCAGGCCGAGGGCGGCGCCGATGCTGAAGCCGATGACGACGCGCTGCGTCGAGATGGCGATGTGGTGCCAGAAGATGCCGCGCTGCATCAGGTCGATCATCGCGGTCCACACCATC
This sequence comes from Agromyces terreus, assembly GCF_009749465.1. Lineage (GTDB taxonomy): Bacteria > Actinomycetota > Actinomycetes > Actinomycetales > Microbacteriaceae > Agromyces > Agromyces terreus. The sequence continues at coordinate 173,283 of NZ_WBIS01000002.1, read as the reverse complement.
TCGGGCGAGGGCAGCTGCGAGACCGGCACGATGCCGTTCGTCGAGACGAACTGCCAGGTCGCGAGGATCGCGACCGGGATGAGCGCGCCGCCGACGAACACGAACCACCGGCGGCTCGTGAGCTTCGTGCGCTCGCGAACCGGGGCGACGAGGGTGCTCGTGGGCGACGCGCTCATGGTCAGGAACCGAACCGGGCGGAGTCGGCCTGCTCGGCGTACGACGGGTCGAGCAGGGTGTCGAGCGCCTCGTCGACCTGCTCCTGCGAGGCCACGTCGCCGAGCTCGACGAAGATCGGGCCGATCGTGGTGAGCACGTCGAGCTGCGCCTGGCCGGGCACGCCCGAGACGTCGAGGTTCGAGCGCTCGGTGATGACCTTGGTGGCGACGGCCTCGTCGAGACCGGCGACCTCGGCGAGGATCGCCGCCGTCTCCTCGGGGTTCGCCGCGGCCCACACGCGGGCCGACTCGTAGGCGTCGACCACGGCCTGCGCGACCTCGGGCTTCTCGGCGAGGAAGGACTCGGTCGCGTTCAGGAACCCGTAGGAGTTGAAGTCGACGTTGCGGTAGAAGAGCTCGGCGCCGTCCTCCTCGGCACCCGCCATGATCGGGTCGAGGCCCGCCCATGCGTCGACGGAACCGTTCTGCAGCGCTGCCCAGCCGTCGGCGTGCTGCACGTTCTCGACGGTGATGTCGTCGACCGAGACGCCCTCGGCGTCGAGCGACTGCAGCAGGAAGAAGTACGGGTCGGTGCCCTTGGTGGCGGCGACCTTCTTGCCGACGAGGTCGGAGACCTCGGTGATGCCGGTGTCGGGGAGGGTGACCAGCGCCGACCACTCGGGCTGCGAGTAGATGTCGATCGTCGTGATGGGCGACCCGTTCGAGCGCGCGAGGAGCGCGGCCGAGCCGGCCGTCGAGCCCACGTCGATGGCCTCGGCGCGGAGGGCCTCGTTGGCCTTGTTCGAGCCGGCGGACTGGATCCAGTTGACCTCGAGCCCCTCGGCCTCGAGCCAGCCCTGGTCCTTGATGATGAGGCTCAGCGGGTTGTAGGTCGCGAAGTCGATGTTCAGCGTCTGGCCCTCGAGCGAGGTCGCCTCGCCGGATGCCTCGGTGCCGGCCTCTGCCGACTGGCCCTCGCCGGCGACGCAGCCCGAGAGCAGCAGGGCGGATGCGGCGGCGCCCGCGACGAGCGCGGATCGCAGGAACGGGGTGCGTGACATGGGTTCTCCTCTGGTGGTCGTCGCGGGCCGGCGGTGCTGTGGGGCCGGGGCCGCGAGCGATGGGGTCGTGCGGGATGCGGGATGCGGGATGCGGGTGGGGAAGCTGTGGGCGGTGCTGCTGGGGTGGTGCTGCTGGGGGTGGTGCGGTGCGGTCGTGCGTCAGTACGGGTAGTGGGGAATCGTCGTGGTCGTCTCGATGCCGCGCGCCGACCCGTGGCGGTCGATGCCGAGGCCGTCGAGCAGGCGGCCGCGGAGCTCGGCGAGCTCGGCGGAGCCGCGGTCGCGGGGGCGGTGGCCGGGCACGACGATCGTCTGCGTGACGACGGCGCCGGGGGTGTCGCCCTCGTGCCCGAGCAGGATGACGCGGTCGGCGAGCTGGAGCGCCTCGTCGACGTCGTGCGTGACGAGGAGCACGGTCGCGGGCTCGGCCGCGTGCACGTCGAGCAGCAGATCTTGCATCTTCAGCCGGGTCAGCGCGTCGAGTGCGCCGAAGGGCTCGTCGAGCAGGAGCACGGCCGGGTTGCGCGCGAGCGCGCGGGCGAGGGAGGTGCGCTGCGCCATGCCGCCCGAGACCTCGCGCGGGCGGTGCCCGGCGAAGTCGGCGAGCCCGACGAGGTCGAGCAGGCGCGCGACCTGCTCGCGCCCGGCCGCCTTCGCGGTGCCCCGCGGCAGCCCGAGCGCGACGTTGTTCTCGATGGTGCGCCACGGGAGCAGCCGTGGTTCCTGGAACCCGACGGCCGATCGCGGGTCGAAGGGGCGCACGGCCTCGCCGTCGATGAGCGCCGTGCCCTGCGTGGGTTGGTCGAGACCGCCCGCGATGCGCAGCAGCGTCGACTTGCCGCATCCGCTCGGGCCGAGGATCGCGACGATCTCGCCGGCGGCGATCTCGAGGTCGATGTCGCGCAGCACCTGCCGGGCGCCGGACTGCGAGGCGAAGGCCCGCCCGATGCCGCGGAGCGAGACGGGCGCCGCGGCGGCCGTCGCCCCGGCCGGGGCCGCGCCGCTCGAGACCGTGCCGCTCGCCTGCGCGCCGGCCGCGGGCGTGCCGGGCGTGCTCGACGAACTCGCGCGAGCGGTGGCGGATGCCGCGGTCATGGCGTCTCCTCGGCTGACGGGCGTGTTCGGGGGTCGCCTCGACGGTACGCGCGACGGAGGGCCCTGTCAGGCGCGGGCGACCCGCGGCGTAACACGGGGATCCGCGCCGAGGCCCCGGATCGCTCGAACATCCTTCGAATCGGGCGCGCCGGGACGGGGTCCGGGGTGAAGGGTCTTCGAAGGCGCCCGACCGGGCGACCGGCGGATGCGAGGGGTCCGAGGGTGCCGGACGCCGACCGCGTTCAGCCGGCCGAGGCGGATGCCGCGGCGACCGCGCGCCGGGGGCGCGAGGCATCCGTCGCTCCGAGGCGTCGCACCTGCTCGAGCCAGGCCGCGCGCTTCTCGGGGGTCGAGAACCGCACGGGCGTCAGGCGCGTGATGCCGACGGTGCGCACGCCGCAGTAGGCGAGCGTCGCGCGCTTGAGCGAGGTCTCGGCGGCGTTGCGGTAGACGAACCGGTTCCAAGCGATGGGCGAGTCCATCGTCATGACGATGCGGGCTGTGCGGCCCTCGAGCAGTCGCGTCGAGATCTGCCCGCGGCCGTACCTGAACGCCGTGCCCGAGAGGATGGCCCGGTCGAGGAACGCCTTGAGCACGGCCGGATACGTCCCCCACCACTGCGGGAAGAAGAAGACGAGGTGGTCGGCCCACGCGACGTCGTCGATGAAGGCGCGGATGCGGGGCTCGAGGTGCGAGGTGTCGCCGTCGGGGGCGCGCAGGTCGCCGCGCGTGGTCGGCAGCAGTTCGAACTCCCGCTCGGCGAGGTCGATGACCCGCACCTCGGAGGCGTCGACGGATGCCGCGCGCAGGCCGGTCGCGTACTGCTCGGCCAGCGCGTGGTTGAAGCTGCCGGCGTTGGGGTGGCCGATGATCACGAGGGTGTTCGCCATGGTTCAGTGCTCCTTGGAATCGAGGTGGCGGATGACCGTCTTGAGGTCGTCGTGCAGGCGGGTGAGGTCCACCCCGTCGAGGTCGTCGAAGGTCTCGGTGAACGAGCGTTCGAGCACCGGCAGCGCCTCGTCGAGCAGGCGCCCTGCGGCGGGGGTGATCTCGAGGAGCACCCGTCTGGCGTTGGCCGGGTCGGCCCGGGTCGCGACCCAGCCCGCTTCGACGAACGACGGGACGCGCTTGCTCACTGCGGCCTTGCTGACGCCGAGGCAGGTCGCGAGCGTCGTGATGTCGGGCGGCGGCGCGAGGTCCGCGAGCACGGCGATGAACATGAACTGGCTGTAGCTCATGCCGAAGCGCTCCTGCAGCAACTGGTCGGCGTAGCGGTCCATGCGGTCGACCAGGTAGTGCAGCGTCACCGTGATGCGGTCGCCGAGTGGGCTCGGCCGCGGCATCCGTTCGAGGTCTTCCATGCCATGAGTCAACCTGTTGACACCTTGAATGTCAACAGGTTGACCAAATTTCGTCGCCGGGACGACGACCGGCCGCCGTGCGGGAGAATGGACGGATGACGAGAACGGTGCGCGACGCGAACCTGCTGATCACGGGGGCGGCGGGCGGCATGGGCCGCATGTACGCGCAGCGAGCGGTGGCCGAGCACGCGGCATCCGTCACCCTGTGGGATCGCGACGCGGCCGCCCTCGCCCGAACCGTCGACGAGTTGGGCGCCGTCTCGAACGGGCGCACCCGCCTCCACTCCCACGTCGTCGACCTCGCCGACCTGGGCTCGATCGCGAAGCACGCGCAGAAGGTGCGCCGCGAGGTGGGCAACCCCGACGTGCTCATCAACAACGCGGGCATCGTGCGCGGCAACCGCTACTTCTGGCAGACCGACAACGGCGAGGACACGCGCCCGACCATGCAGGTCAACGCGCTCGCGCCCATGTACGTGACGCGCGAGTTCCTGCCCGGCATGCTCGCGAACGCGTACCGACCGGCCCGCATCGTCAACATCGCCTCCGCCGCGGGCACGCTCGCCAACCCGCGCATGGCGACCTACGCCGCCTCCAAGGCGGCCCTCATCGGCTGGAGCGACTCCCTGCGCCTCGAGCTCGAGCAGGCCGACCACGGCAACGTGAAGGTCACGACCGTCACCCCGAGCTACATCTCGACGGGCATGTTCGCGGGCGCGCGCGGGCCGCTGCTCGCGCCGATCCTCGAGCCCGAGGTCGTCGTCGACCGGGTCTGGCGCGCGATGCTCAAGGGCCGGCCCCTGCTCGAACTGCCGTGGAGCGTCGGGGTCTCCCGGGCGCTCCGAGGCATCCTGCCGACGCGCGTGTTCGACCGCCTCGTCGGCGACGGCTTCGGCGTCTACCGCTCGATGGAGCGGTTCACCGGCCGCTGACCGCGCGGGTTCAGAGGGTCTTGCGCATGTGCAGCGAGGTCGTGAGGTAACCGAGGCTCTGGTAGAGCGTGATCGCCGGCAGGTTGACCGCGAAGGCGTTCAGGCCGAGGCTCTTCGCGCCGGCCCCGCGTGCGATCTCGTCGGCGCGCTGCATGACGATGCGGGCGATGCCGCGGCGCTGGAACTCTTCGTAGACGCGGATGTCGTAGATCCACCAGTCTTCGGTGCCCGTGCCGTTCCACGGGCCGAGCCAGAACCAGCCGACCTCCTCGCCCGCGAGGCGGATCGTGAACAGCAGGTGCCCCTCGATGAGCCGCCCGCCCGGGAAGAAGCGCTGCTCCGACTCGGCCCGCGCGGCGTCGGCCCCCTCGGCGCTGTCGCCGGCCTCGAGCCGCGACTCCTCGTACTCGCGCATCGCGACGGGCAGCCACGCGACCACCTCGTCGGGGCTCTTCGGATCGAGCGAGATCTCGTCGGGGCTCACCTGCGTCATGGATCCATGTTGGCGGATGTCGCGGCGGATGTCGCGAGCGGATGCCTCACTGGTACGAGACGAGGTCGGGTGCGGGCGAGACCTCGCGCATCGTCTGCTCGGGCGTCAGCATGGGGGCGTCTTCGTCGATGAAGTTCTTCCAGCCCCAGGCGGCCGGCGGCGCGCCCTCGCGGAGCGTGTTCCAGGTCGCCTGCTTCGCGGGCTGGGTGCCGTTGCCGTCGACGTGGAAGAGCACGTCGACCTCGGGCCGGCCGACGTCGATCTGCTCGCGGTGCAGGATCATGTCGTTGCGGAACTGGTGCAGCACGAGCAGCTTCGGCGGCAGGTCGTGCTCGTCGCAGATGGCGGCGAGCCGGTCGATCACCTCGTTGACCTCGCTCGCCTCGACCTGGCCGATGTCGACGAGGTGCCGCTGCCCCGGGTCGAGGCGCCACTCGGGGTCGAGGGCCAGCCCGACCCACGGGTAGGCGAGCAGCGAGCGGTACTCGTCGAGCTGCTGCGGGAACGTGTCGTGCCCCGGCTGCAGGTCGAGCACGACGTACTGCCCTGCCGCGCCGGCGGCCTCGATCCACGGCACGAGGTCTTCGGGCTCGGACTCGCCCGAGTAGTCGCCGTCGGGCGTCGGAGCGCCGGAGGCCACGGTGGTGATGATCTCGAGGGCCGGCAGGACGGTGCGGTCGGTGAGGTCGTCGTACGTGGCCGCGAGCGCGGCAGCACGGGTGATCGTCGCATCGAGGGGCTGTTCGCCGAGGATGCCGAGCGAGGGCGAGTCGGGCCGGCCGTAGGCCGCCACGAGCATGCGATCGGGGAACAGCACCTGCCCGCCGCCCGGGAGTTGCGCACCGGTGCGTGCGGTGCGCACCTGCCAGTCGAGGGCGTCGGATGCCGCGAACTCGGGCCCGATCGCGAGCGCCGGCGCCCCGTCGGCCGCGTGGAGCGCCTCGATCGCGTCGGGCGAGTGCTGCGGGTTCGGGTCGTCGGCCGGCAGCGCCTCGACGATCGCGCGGGCCGCCCTCGCCGTCGCGGCCGGAGCGCTGTCGTCGTCGGTCACGAGCACGACGGCTGCGGCCGGGGTGGTCGCCGCGTCGAAGTCGGGGAGGGCGTCGACGGCGTCGGCCGGGGCGTCGTCGCCGGCGACGCGCACGACGTCGCGTTCGCCGTAGCCGGCGTCGTCGGATGCCGAGCCGGTGTGGTCGTCGGGGCCGATCGCGACGACCCGGGTGACGCCGAGACGGTCGAGTTCGTCGGCGAGCGCGTCGGCGGCGTCGTCAGCGGCGTCGCCCGCCGACGACGGTTCCAGCAGCAGCGGCACCCCGAGCTCGGTCGCGACCTTCGAGCCGGCCGCGAGCTCCGCCTCGGCATCGGGCGCGACGACGGCGACGGGCGAAGCGTCGAACATCGCCGCGCTGGTCGCGATGGCGGCCGCCGCAGCGTCGGCCTCGTCGATGACGGTGAGCGGACGTTCGGGCACCCGCACCTCGACCGCGGGCATCTCGGTGGGCTCCGGTGCAGCCGGGCTGCACCCGACGACGGCGAGCACCGCCGTGACCGCGACCGCGACCGCGACGGCGGTCGCGCGGGCCGTGCCCTTCGATGCGATGCCCGACCCCTAGAAGATCATGGGGCGATCGTCGTCGTCGCCCCCGAGGTCGAGGTCGACGAGCACCGGCACGTGGTCGCTCGGGGCGGTGCCCTTGCGCTCGTTGCGGTGGATGGAGGCGCCGGTCACGGCGTCGGCGAAGGCCGCCGACCCGAGGATGAAGTCGATGCGGAGGCCCTCGTTGCGGGGGAACCGCAGTTGCTTGTAGTCCCAGTACGTGAAGCCCTCGGGCACGAGCGGGCGCACGACGTCGGCGACGCCGGCGGACTCGAAACCGAAGAACGCCTCGCGCTCGGCCGGCGAGACGTGCGTGGTCACCCCCTCGATGACGGTGGGGTCGCCGTTGTCGTGGTCGAACGGCACGATGTTGAAGTCGCCCATGAGTGCGAACGGCCGAGCGGGGTGCGCCGTCGTCTCGGCGCGCGTGTACGCGGTGAGGGCGGCGAGCCAGTCGAGTTTGTAGGTGTAGTGCGGGTCGTCGAGCGAGCGGCCGTTGGGCACGTAGAGGCTCCAGACGCGCACGCCGTCGATCGTGGCGCCGAGCGCCCGCGCCTCTTTCGGCAGGTCGGGGCCCTCGTGGCCCTTGAGGAACCCGGGCATGTCGGGGAACTCGATCGCCACGTCTTCGATGGGCGAACGGCTCGCGATGGCGACGCCGTTCCACTGGTTGAGGCCGTGGATCGCGACCTCGTAGCCGGCGGCCTCGAACGCGTCGAGCGGGAACTGCTCGGGCTTGCACTTGATCTCCTGCATCGCCAGCACGTCGACGTCTTCGCGCACCATCCAGTCGACCGTGCGGTCGACGCGGGTGCGGATCGAGTTGACGTTCCAGGTGGCGATGCGCATGGGTTCAAGCCTACGGTCGGCCTGCGACACCGACGAACGCCGACCCTCAGGCCGAGGCGTGCGCGCCGTGGGCGGCGGCATCCGCCTCGCGATCGGCGGCGGCCCGCATGCGCGGCATCACGATCCAGGCGACGACGACCACGGCGGCCCCGATGCCGAGCGCCCACCATCCGGCGGGGCGGGAGACGGCCACGTCGAACACGAGCGAGGTGACGCCCACGAGCAGCAGGCCGACCACGGTGAGGTGGGCCACGAGCAGCCGGTTGCCGGTCGTCACGAGCCGCTCCTTGACCTGCCGGCGGAACAGCGCACGGTGCAGGGTCACGGGAGCCAGGCCGATGACGGTCGCGAGCCCCGCGAGGGCGACGAGCACGAGGTAGAGCGTGAGCTGGTAGTCGTCGAGGTCGTCGAACCGCGGTTGGAACGCGACGGCGATGAGGAAGCCGCCGATGAGCTGGGTGCCGGTCAGGGCGACGCGCAGCTCCTGGAGGATCTCGTTCCAGTTGCGGTCGCTGCGCTGGTTGGCGGTCTCGTCGCGGCCATCGCCGGGTGCGACGTCGGGGTGGGCGTCCATGCTCGATGGTAGGGCGATCGGATGCCCCGGAATCAACCCCTTGCGAAGTCGGCCGGGCGCCACTGGCCCGGACGGCCGTGGAACTGCGAAGATCGAGTCACGAGATCGGGGGAACCGTGGCATTCAGCGTCGAGGGCATCGAAGGCCTGCCGGAGATCGGCGAGGGCGACGACCTGGCCGCCGTCATCACGGGCGCCACGAGCCTCGAAGACGGCGACATCATCGTGGTCACGTCGAAGATCGTGTCCAAAGCCGAGGGCCGCGCGGTCGCGGCGGCCGATCGCGAGCAGGCGATCACCGACGAGACGGTGCGGGTCGTCGCCACGCGCGCGTACGAGGGCGGGGTCACGCGCATCGTCGAGAACCGCCAGGGCATCATCGGCGCGGCGGCCGGCGTCGACGCGTCGAACGCCCCCGACGGCATGGTGCTGCTGCTGCCGGTCGACCCCGACGCGTCCGCCCGGGCGCTGGCCGCCGGCATCCGCTCGCTCACCGGGTGCAGCGTCGGCGTGATCCTCTCCGACACGCTCGGCCGGCCCTGGCGCGACGGGCAGACCGACGTCGCGATCGGCGCTGCCGGCGTGCACGTGTTCGACGACCTGAGGGGCGGGGCGGATGCCTCGGGCAAGCCGCTCTCGGTCACGATGCCGTGCGTGGCCGACGAGATCGCCGCGGCGGCGGAGCTCGTCAAGGGCAAGGCCTCCGGCATCCCGGTGGCGGTCGTGCGCGGACTCGGCCGTTACGTCGGCGCGCTCGACCTGCCGGGGGCGCGGAGCATCCAGCGGCCGCTCGACCGGGATCTCTTCCGCGTCGGCGCCGACGAGGCGTACGACGACGGCTACCGCGACGGGTTCGACGAGTCGCAGAGCGAGGGGTCGCTGCGGCGCGACTCCTGACGCACCACGGAGTCGTCGCGTGACCTGAGTTCGTGAATTCTGGATCCAGAATGGGGTGCGACGGCGGGTTTTCCGCTACGTTCGGGATCCATGAGCGCGCAGAACGCAGCCCCTTCCGTCGGCGACGGCGGCGCCGCAGCCCTCCAGCAGCTCGCCGGCCGCCACGCGACCGGCTACCGCTCGGTGGGGGTGATGGTCTACGACATCCTCAAGGACGCGATCCTGAGCGGCGCCCTGCTGCCGGGGCAGAAACTGCGCCAGGAGACCCTCGCCGAGCTGATCGGCGTGTCGCGGCTCCCGGTGCGCTCGGCGCTCATCCAGCTCGAGGCCGACGGGCTCGTCGAGTTCCACGAGCGACGCGGCGCCGTCGTGAAGTCGCTGTCGCCCGCGCAGGCCGCGGAGGTCTACGACATCCGCCTGCTGCTCGAGGTCGAGGCGCTGCGGCTGACGATGGCGGAACTCACCGACGAGCGCGTCGCACGCCTGCGCGAACTCGGCAAGGCCGCCGACCGGCAGCAGGAGGGCGCCGACTTCGTCGACGCCAGAACCGAGTTCTACTCCGAGCTCTACGACGCCGCGAACCGGCCGGTGCTGTGGGAGATGATCGAGCAGCTGCGCCTCAAGGTCGGCCGCTACGTGCTCGGCTGGCGCCTGGTCGGCGACGCCGAGCACAGCCACACGCACGAGCAGCTCATCGAGGCCGTGGCCTCCCGCGACGTCGAGCGCGCGGTCGGCGTGCTGCGCGATCACCTCGTGGGCGTGCGCGAGGCGGTGCTCGAACTGCTCGAGGCCGAGGCGGCGGATGCCGGGGGGCCGGCGCCGCGCGTGCGTTCCCCGCGCTGAGTCGGCGTCCGCGACATCCGATCGCCCGCGCCTGCGACATCCGATCGCCTCTTGCATTTTGGATCCAGAATCCGGAATGATGGTCAGCGGAGGGTCGCAACCGGCGACCTTCGCCGATTCGGGCCCGGTGCCCGCGCCGGAGCGCGAGGATGGAGGGGTGTCAGTGCACATCGGATACGCCGCCATGCTCGAGCAGTTCCCGCCCGCCGAGGCGGTGGCGCTCGCCGCGCTCGCCGAGCAGCACGGGTTCACGGGGGTCATGGCCTCCGACCACTTCCAGCCCTGGCTGCCGCAGCAGGGCGAGTCGTCGTTCGTCTGGAGCGTGCTGGCCGCGCTCGGCGAGCGCACCACGGGCGACCTCGGGCCGGGCGTGACCACGCCGACGTTCCGCTGGCACCCGGCGATGGTCGCCCAGGCCAGCGCGACCCTCGCCTCGATGTACCCGGGCCGGCACTGGCTCGGCATCGGCTCGGGCGAGGCCCTCAACGAGCACGTCGTCGGCACCTACTGGCCTGAGGCGCACGAGCGCATCAACCGCATGTTCGAGGCCGTCGACGTCATCAAGAAGCTCTTCAGCGCCTCCATCGCGGGCCGCGAGGTGCGCCACGCCGGCCCCCACTTCCGTCTCGAGACCACCCGGCTCTGGACCATGCCGCCCGTCGCGCCCGAGATCTACGTCGCGACGCAGGGTCCGGTCACTGCCAAGCGGGCGGGCCGGCAGGTCGACGGCATCATCACGACCGGCGCCGACGACGAGCGCCTCCGCGTGCTGCTCGCGAAGTTCGACGAGGGCGCCCGCGAGGGCGGCCGCGACCGGTCGAAGCTCACCCGCGTGCTGCAGCTGCACCTCTCGTGGGCGCCCACCGATGAAGAGGCGATGGCGAACGCGCTGACCGAGTGGCCCATCGCGGGCATGCGCTTCGCCCGCGGAGACATCCGCTCGCCCTTCGAGTTCGAGCAGCTCGCGCGCTCGGTGCGGCCCGAGGACTTCGCCGGCCGCCTCACGGTCTCGAGCGATCCCGACGTGCACCGCGCGCACATCCAGCGCTGCATCGACCTCGGGTTCGACCGCATCTACCTGCACAACGTCGGGCGCAACCAGCGCGAGTGGCTCGAGGTCTTCGGGCGCGAGGTGCTGCCGAGGCTCGCGCGATGAACACGGCGAGCCCGACGACCATGACGCCCGGTTCCGACCGGAGGCCGACGGATGCCTCGGCCGTCGCCGTGCGCGCCCTGCCCGGCATCGGCGAGATCCGCCCCGGCGACGACCTCGTCGACCTCATCGTCGTGGCCGCCGACCGCGCCGGCGGGCTGCGCGACGGTGACATCCTGATCGTCACCTCGAAGATCGTGTCGAAGGCCGAGGGCCGCATCGTGCGCGCCGCCGACCGCGAGCAGGCCATCACCGACGAGACCGTGCGCATCGTCGCGACCCGCGCCCACGAGGGCGGCGTCACGCGCATCGTCGAGAACCGGCAGGGCATGGTCGCCGCGGCGGCCGGCGTCGACGCGTCGAACACGCCCGACGGCACCGTGCTGCTGCTGCCCGTCGACCCCGACGCCTCCGCGCGGGCGCTGGCCCGCGGCATCCGCTCGCGCACGGGGCTCTCGATCGGCGTGATCCTGTCCGACACGCTCGGCCGCCCCTGGCGCGAGGGCCAGACCGATGTCGCGATCGGCGCAGCGGGCGTGCATGTGGTCGACGACCTGCGCGGCGGCGTCGACGCCCTCGGGCGCCCGCTCACCGTCACCATGGCCTGCCTCGCCGACGAGCTCGCCGGCGCCGGAGACCTGGTCAAGGGCAAGGCGAGCGGATGCCCCGTGGCCGTCGTCTCGGGCCTCGCCCGCGCCGTCGGGCCCCTCGACCTGCCGGGCGCGGCCTCGATCGCACGGCCCTCCGACCGCGACCTGTTCCGGCTCGGCACCGACGAGGCGATCGCCCTCGGACGCCGGACGGGGCATGAGCAGGGCTTCGCGAGCGGACGCGCCGTCGGGCACGCCGAGGGATTCGCCGCCGGATACGCCGAGGGCGCCGCCGCCGCCCGTGCGGAGGTGCTCATGGCGAGGGCGGCGCGCCGGAATGCACGCGCGGCGCTCGTCGGGGCCGGCGCGGATGCCGCGGGTGCGGGCGGCGGCGGCACCGCGGTCGCGGTCGCTGGTGCGGGTGCCGGTGCGGGTGCGGCTGCGGTCGGCGGCTTCGGCCGCGAGCGGGCGGAGACGGCATGCTGACCTACGACGTGGTCGTGCCCGTGAAGCTCCTCGCCGAGGCGAAGACGCGACTCGCGCCGTCGGTCGGCAGCGCCGCCCGCGCCGAACTCGCGCGCGCCTTCGTGCTCGACACCCTCGACGCGGCCCTCGCGGCCGAACGCGTCGCGCACGTGATCGTCGTGGGCGACCTCAGCGCGCACGGCGACGACCTGCCCGCCGGCGTCGCCGTCGTCGCCGAACCCGAGCCCCGCTCGCTCGGCACCGCGATCCGCCACGGCATCGCGGAGGCGCGTCGCGCGGCCCTCGACGAGCGCACGGCCGCCGAGGCCTCGGCCCACCGGCTCCCTCGCAGCCACCGCGGCATCGCCGTGCTGCTCGGCGACCTGCCCGCGCTCACCCCGCAGGCGCTGGATGCGACGCTCGGCGCCGCGTCGCGGCATCCGCTCGCCTTCATGCCCGACGCCGACGGCACCGGCACGACGCTCGCGGCCGCAGCCGCCCACACGCGCTTCGAACCCGCGTTCGGCGCGGACTCGGCGCTGCTGCACCGCGCACTCGGGTACCACGACCTGTCGCACGAGGTGCCCGCCGCGCTCGCCGCACCCATGCGCCGCGACGTCGACACGGTCGACGCGCTCGCCGCCGCCGTCGACCTCGGCGTCGGCCCGCGCACCGCCGCCGCGCTCGGCGGATCGGCGACCCGGCCAGACTCCGGCGCAGGACCGCGCCGCACCGACTCCACCAGAAAGGGAGCAGCATGACCCTCACCCTCGGATACAAGGCCAGCGCCGAGCAGTTCGACCCCCGCGAGCTCGTCGAGATCGCCGTCGCCGCCGAAGCGCACGGCATGGAGTCGGTCTTCACGAGCGACCACTTCCAGCCGTGGCGGCACACGGGCGGCCACGCGCCGTTCTCGCTCGCGTGGATGGCCGCGGTCGGCGAGCGCACCTCGACCGTGAAGATCGGCACGAGCGTCATGACGCCCACGTTCCGCTACAACCCGGCCGTGCTCGCGCAGGCGTTCGCGTCGCTCGGCGTGCTCTACCCCGACCGCATCATCGCCGGCTTCGGCTCGGGCGAGGCGCTCAACGAGATCGCCACCGGATTCCAGGGCGCGGGCGAGCAGAACTGGCCCGAGTTCCGCGAGCGTTACGCGCGCCTCCGCGAATCGGTGCGCCTCATGCGCGCCCTCTGGAGCGACGAGGACCAGGTCAGCTTCGAGGGCGAGTACTACTCCACCCACGACGCGTCCATCTACGACCGCCCCGCGGGCGGCGTGCCGATCTACATCGCCGCGGGCGGCCCCCAGGTCGCCAAGTACGCCGGACGCGCCGGCGACGGGTTCATCTGCACCTCGGGCAAGGGTGCCGAGCTCTACGCCGACCAGCTCATGCCCGCCGTGCGCGAAGGCCTCGCCGCGCGCGACGACGGCCGAACGTTCGACGCCTACGACCGCATGATCGAGATCAAGCTCTCCTACGAGGAGGACCTCGACACCGCCCTCGACAACACCCGGTTCTGGTCGCCGCTGTCGCTCTCGAAGGAGCAGAAGCACGACATCACCGACCCCGTCGAGATGGAGAAGGCCGCCGACGCGCTGCCCATCGAGACCATCGCCAAGCGGTGGATCGTCGGCACCGACCCCGACGAGGTCACCGAGCAGATCGGCCAGTACATGGACTGGGGCTTCAACCACCTCGTGTTCCACGCGCCCGGGCACGACCAGCGCCGGTTCCTCGAGCTGTTCGAGCGCGACCTCGCGCCGCGCCTGCGGGCTCGCGCGGCGGGGTAGGCGCGGAGGCGGTGTGGGCTCGGCGCCGGTTTGGCGCCGGGTCGGTGCCGGAGCTGCTGCGGGCCTGCGCCGGGCCTGCGCGGGGCCTGCGCGGGTTGGCGCCGGGCCTGCCGGGCGGGCGCTCGCCCGCCACGACCCAACGGACCCAGGGCGCCCCGGTTCGACGACCGGGGCGCTCTGCCGTTCCCGCACCGACAACGCCGACCGGACCGGCCCCGGTGGGATGTCTCGACGGGCCGGTTCTGACGGGCCGGTTCCGACGGGGTGGTACTGACGGGGTGGTTCTGACGGGGTGGTTCTGGCCGTCCGTTCTGGCGGTCGGTCCTCCCGGCCCCACCCCCGATCCTCGATTCCCGACCCCGGATCCCCGATCCCGGGTCCTCGATTCCCGACCCCGGATCCCCGATCCCGGATCCTCGATTCCGGATCCTCGATTCCCGATCCTCGATCCCCGATCCTCGACTCCCGACCCCGGATTCCCGATTCCCGACCCCGGATCCCCGATCCCGGATACTCGATGGCTTCTCCTCTTCCCGGACGTGTCAGTGTGGGCTGACGTTTGTGCGACACGCCGCGAGAATCGAATGGGCGGGCGGCGTGTCGGCCGGGGGATCAGCCGCGGCGTACGGGGTCGGCCGGTGCGGGAGTCCAGGCGGCGGACGCGGCGGGCGCGGCGGCCGGAACCGGTGCGGCAGGTCCGGCAGGTGCGGCGCCGACGCCCGGCGACGCCACGGCGATGAGCGGCCGGCCCGTGAGGGGGTGCACGAGCACCTCGGCCCGCACGCCGTAGACCTCGTGCACGAGTTCGGCCGTGAGCACGTCGGCGGGTGCTCCGGCGGCGACCACGCGCCCGGCGGCGAGCACGACGACGTGGTCGGCGTAGGCGGCGGCGTGCGAGAGGTCGTGCAGGGCGGCGACGACCGTGAGTCCGTCGCGGGCGAGTCCGGCGAGCAGGTCGAGGGCGACGAACTGCGAGCCGAGGTCGAGGTGGTTCGTGGGCTCGTCGACGAGCAGCAGGGTCGGCTCCTGTGCGATCGCGCGGGCGAGGGTGACGCGCTGGCGTTCGCCGCCCGAGAGCGAGTCGAGCGGGCGACGCGCGAACGAGGCGGCGCCGACCGCGGCCAGCGCGTCGTCGACGATCGCGCGGTCCCGTGGGCCCGCGACGCCGAATGCGCCGAGGTGCGGGGTGCGTCCGAGGGCGACGGATGCCTCGACGGTGAGCCGGCCGTCGACCTCGGCCTGCGGCTCGGCGAGGGCGACGACCTTGGCCCGCTCGCGTCGGCGCATGGCGTCGAGCGGCCGATCGCCGAGCCGCAGCTCGCCGGCATCGGCGCGTTCGACGGCCGCGATGAGGTGCAGCAGGGTCGACTTGCCCGCGCCGTTCGGCCCGATCAGCGCGGTCAGCGCGCCGGCGGGCAGCGTCGCGTCGACGTCGTCGATGATCGTGCGTCCGGCGCGGTCGAAGCGCACGCGCGACAGGTCGAGGCTCATGCGGTCCTCCTCGTGCGGAGCAGCAGCCAGGCGAAGACGGGTCCGCCGACCAGTGCGGTGATGACGCCGACCGGCAGTTCGCGCGGGTCGAACAGGGTGCGGGCCGCGGTGTCGGCCCAGACGAGGAAGATCGCGCCCGCGAGGGCCGACAGCGGCAGCAGCGCGCGGTGGCCGGGGCCGGTCACCAGCCGCACGGCGTGGGGGAGCACGAGCCCGACGAAGCCGATCGACCCGCTCACCGCGACGAGCGCGCCGGTGAGCAGCGCCGTGCCGCCGAGCAGCAGCATGCGGGAGCGTGCCACGTGCACGCCGAGTGCCGCGGCACCGGCCTCGCCGAGCCCGAACGCGTCGAGCGTGCGCGCGCTCGCGAGCAGCGGCACGCCGACCGCGACGAGGGCGACGCCGCTGATCGCGACCGAGCTCCAGTCGGTGCCCGCGAGGGAGCCGAGCAGCCAGTTGAGGATCTCGCGGTAGCTGTCGCCGGTCGCGCTCCAGAAGATCACGAGGCTCGTGATCGCGCCGAACACGCTCGAGACGGCGACGCCCGCGAGCACCGTCGTGGTCGGGTCGAGCCGCGAGCCGCGACCCGATCGCGCCGACGCGGACATCGCCAGCGCGAGGGTCGCGACGAGGGCGGCGAGCGCGCCCGCGAACGCGGCGAGCGGCAGCAGCAGCCCGATGCCGAGCACGATGACGACGACCGCGCCGACCGAGGCGCCCGACGAGAGGCCGAGCAGGTACGGGTCCGCGAGGGAGTTGCGGGTGACCGCCTGCATGACGGCGCCGCACAGCGCGAGCCCGGCCCCGACCGCCGCGGCGGTGAGCACGCGGGGCATCCGGAGCTCCCAGACGATGCCGTCGCGGATCGTGGTGAGGGTCGGATCGCCGAACCCCAGGTGCGCGGCGATGCTCGCGAACACGTCGGCCGGTGCGATCGGCGCGGGTCCGATCGTGACCGCGACGATGACGGATGCCGCGAGCACCGCCGCGAGGAGCAGGCCCCATGCGACGGGGCGCCCGACACCCGCCGGTCGAGTAGGCGCCCCGGCGCCGTATCGAGACCCTGCATCCGGGGATGCTGCGTCTGGTCTCGAGACGCTCGCTGCGCTCGCTCCTCGACCGGCGACGCGCATCAGAAGCCCAGGGCCCCGAGTTGCTCGACCGTCGAGGCCACGGCGCCGACGTTGCGCACGCCGGCCTCGGTCGACGGGAAGTCGAGCACGACGTACCGCTGCTCCTTCACGGCCGGCAGTTCCGCGGTCGCGGGGTTCGACTCGAGGTGCGCGATCTTCTGGTCGGCCGTGTTCCACGCGGCATCCACCAGCACGATGACGTCGGGGTTCGCGTCGACGATCGCCTCCCAGCTCATCGAGGTCCACGTGTCGTGCACGTCCTTCGCGATGTTGTCGAGCCCGGCGGCGCCCATGATCATCTGCGGCGCTCCGATGCCGGCCCCTACGTAGGGCGTGTCGTCTCCCGAGCTGTACCAGAGGGCGGTGAGGCCGTCGTCGTTCGGCTCGATCGCGTCGAGGTCGGCGCGCTGCTCGGCGACCAGGTCGGCCGCGGCATCCGGAACACCGAAGAGGTCGCCTGCCTCGCCGAACTCGCGGAAGACCTCGTCGAACGTGAGCGGATCGGGCATGTAGCCCTCCTCCTTGCACGCCGCGGGGGCGACGTAGCTCGCGACGCCGAGCTTCGCGAGGGCGTCGCGCTCGCCGGCGCCCTCGGCCGAGAGGTTCGACTCCCAGCCGGCGAAGACGAGGTCGGGCTCGAGGGCGAGCGTGGCCTCCTGCGAGGGCACTTTGTCGGAGACGACGTCGATGCCGGATGCCGCGTCGGCGTACTCGTCGGGCACGGGGCCGTCGCTGAAGGCCGAGCCGATGACCCGGTCGGCGAGACCGAGGGCGAGCATGAGCTCGAGCGTCGAGGACTTGACGGTGAGCACCCGCTCGGGGGCGGCCTCGAGGGTGACCTCCGTGCCGCAGTTGTCGACCGTGATGGGGTAGCCGGATGCCGCGGCCGAGGCGTCGTCGGCGACGGGCGTGGCGGCGGGCGAGGCGGCGGTGGGGCTCGCGCAGCCGGTGAGGATGACGGCGCCCACGAGCAGTGCGGCGCCGACGGCCGGGCGGCGGAGGGGGGCGGGGCGGGGGTCGGCGGGTCTCGAGACGGCGCTGGCGCGCCTCCTCGACCGGCGGGTGGTGTCGGCGGGGCTGCTCGACCGGGGGGCGGACTCGGCGGGTCTCGAGACGGCGCTGGCGCGCCTCCTCGACCGGCGTTCGGCGCTGGCGCGCCTCCTCGACCGGCGGGTTGTGTCGGCGGGGCTGCTCGACCGGGGGGCGGCGTGACGGGAGATGGGCATGATTCCTCCGGGACGGTTCGGTGCGGACTTCGACAGATGTCGACGACTCACGGCCCAATCCCGGGCCATCACAACCGATCAGAGCGGATCGGCGGTCGGGTTCATCCTACGACTGGCGTCGATTCTGAATCAATACTGGATTCTGGATCCAATTTACGTCATGATGACAGCGCGGGCCGAATCGGAGCATCCGATCCGGACCACCGGGCGGCGAATCGCCCGACCGCGTCCCGGGTCCCGCGCACTGCACCTCCGCCGCTCCGCAGCGACGAGATCCGAGAGGACCAGCACCACATGAAGACCACGAACGTCGAGTTCACCAGCGAAGGCGACCGGCTCGCCGCCATCTGGCGCACCCCAGAGACCCCCGGCCCCCACCGCGCGATCGTGCAGGGCCCGGGCTGGCTCGGCCTGAAGGACGCCAAGCTCTACGTGCGCTACCACGAGGCGCTCGTCGCCGCCGGCTTCGCCGTGCTCATCTTCGACTACCGCGGCTTCGGCGACTCCGAGGGCGACCGCGGCATCCTCTCGCCCGCCCGCCAGCTCCAGGACCTCGTCAACGCCGTGACCTACCTCACGACCCGCGACGACGTGATCGCCGACGCGATCGGCGTGTTCGGCACGGGCGGCACCGGCGGCGGCAACGCCGTGCTCCTCGCGGGCGCCGACCCCCGCGTCCGTGCGGCCGTCAGCCAGGTGCCCGTCGCCGACGGCGCCGACTGGCTGCACCGCATGCGCCAGGAGCACGAGTGGCTGGCCTTCCTCGCGAGCCTCGACGAGGACCGCAGGCTCCGCGTCGCCACCGGGGCGGGGCGGCTCGTGCACCCGCGCGAGGAGATCATGGTGCCGACGCCCGAGCGCCGGGCCACGACCATCAAGGCCGACGTCGACGACCGCATCCCGAGCGCCATCCCGCTCTCGTGCGCCGAGGAGATCCTCGCCTACCGCCCGATCGACGCCGCCGAGCGTCTCACCACGCCGCTCCTCGTGATCGGCGTCGAGGGCGACGCGACGACGCCCACCGACCACGCCGAGGCGCTCTACACCGCGGCCAAGGGGCCGAAGCAGCTCATCATGCAGCGGCACACCACCCACTACGCGGCATACGACCGCTACTGGGAGCAGACCACCCCGCGCATCGTCGACTGGTTCGACCGCCACGTGCGGCCGAGCGACGTCGACATCCGCACCACCGACTCGCCGCAGTCCGGCGAGTCCATCGAACACCTGGAGGCACCACGCATGGAGGCAGGACAGTGAGCATCGACCTCAGAATCACCGGCGGCACCGTCGTCACCCCGAGCGGCCCCGTCGCGGGCGACCTGCTCGTGCACGGCGGCAAGGTGGCCGGCGTCGTCGCCCGAGACGTCGCCGTCGACGCCAGGCGCACCATCGACGCATCCGGCCGGCTCGTGCTGCCCGGCATGGTCGACGTGCACGTGCACACCCGCGAGCCCGGCTACGAGCACAAGGACGACGTGCTCACCACCAGCCGGCAGGCCGCGGCCGGCGGCGTGACCACGATGTTCGGGATGCCGAACCTGAAGCCCCCGACCGTCGACGTCGCGACCCTCACCGACGTGTTCGAGCGCTACGCGACCTCGTCGATCGTCGACTGGAACCACAACCCGGCGCCGACGAAGTTCGACGACATCGTGCCCATGGCCGAGATGGGCATCAACGCCTACAAGATCTACATGGTCGTCGACACGGGCCGCGACTACCCGCACCCGTCGGGCACCGGCATCCACGACCACGGCCACCTGCTGCAGATCATGGATCGGATCGCCCCCACCGGCAAGCGGTTCATCATCCACCCGCACGACCAGAAGCTCATGGACTACATCGAGGGCGCGGTGCTCGCGAGCGGCGACAACACGCCCGAGGGCTACGCCTCGGCGTACGCCGCGCGCGAGGGCGTCATCTGGGACACCGCGATCGACGTCGTGCTGCGGCTGGCCGAGGCATCCGGATGCCCCGTCCACATCGCGCACATCCAGACGCGCCGATCCATCGAGGCCGTGCGCCGCGCCAAGGCCGCCGGCGTCGACGTGACCTGCGAGGTCAACCACTGGGCGCCGTTCCTCTCCACGTGGGACGACGTGCAGACGCTCGGGCCGTACGCGCTGTCGTACTGGGTGCCCGACGAGAACCGCGCCGCGATCTGGGAGGGCATGCGCGACGGCACCATCGACATCGCGAGCTCCGACCACGCCCCGCACACGCGCGAGGAGAAGGAGATCGGCTGGACGCAGATGTGGAGCGCCCACACGGGCACCCCCGGCATCCAGTACTACTACGAGCTCTTCCTCGACGCCGTGAACCAGGGCCGCCTCGAACTCGACCGCGTCGTCGAGATGGTCGCCGAGATCCCGGCCGACAAGTTCGGCCTGGCGGGCATCAAGGGCGCGCTCACCGTCGGCGCCGACGCCGACATCGTGATCGCCGACATGAACCACGAGTGGACCATCACCGACGACGACGTGCTGTCGAAGACGGGCTGGACGCCGTACAACGGCCGCACCATCAGCGCGCGCATCGAGCGCACGATCGTCCGCGGCCAGGACGTGTACGCCGACGGCGTCGTCGTCGGCGAGCCCGGTTTCGGGAAGCTCGCGGCCGCTCCGGCCGCACGACCGGCCGAACTGGCCGCAACGGAAGGGAACTGACCATGAAATTCGGTCTGCTGCTGCCGCACTTCGGCGAACAGGCGAGCAAGGAGAAGCTCCTCGAGGGCTCCAAGCGCGCCGAGGAGCTCGGCTTCGACTCCGTGTGGGTCCGCGACCACCTCGTCTTCGAGCCCCACGGCGAGATGGAGAAGCCGAACCGCACGTTCTACGACGCGCTCACCACGCTCACCGCGATCGGCGCCGTCACCGAGAAGCTCGAGCTCGGCACCGGCTCGCTCATCCCGTTCCGCCACCCGCTCGTGACGGCGCTCATGGCCGGCACCATGACGCAGCTGCTCGGCCCGCGCCTCATCCTCGGCTTCGGCGCCGGCACCTTCGACCACGAGTTCGACGCCATCGGCTGGGGCGACATGGACCGCGTCGAGATGGTGCGCTCGAACGCCGAGATCCTGAAGCGCGTCTTCACCGAGAACGACGTCACCTACGACGACGGCATCTTCTCCTTCGAGAACGTCACCATCGAGCCCAAGCCCGTCGGCGGCCGCGTGCCGTTCTGGTACTGCGGCGCCACCCCGCGGTCGGCCCGCCTCGCGGCCGAGTACGCCGACGGCTGGATGCCCGGCCGCATCTCGCTGGCCTCCATCGAGAAGCGCATGGGCGTCATGAAGGAGATGACGGATGCCTCGGGCCGGCCCATGCCGACCGTCGGCGTGATCCCGCCGACCTCGATCGAGGAGACCCGCGAGGAGGCGCTGAAGGATGTCAACGTCCCCGGCCTGCTCGCCTGGGCGAACAAGGCGAAGTTCGCGGTCAAGCCGCCGTCGGGCGTCTTCGAGACCGTCGAGGACCTCGAGGGCCAGCTCATCGTCGGCAACCCCGACGAGGCCGTCGAGGAGATCAAGAAGTTCCAGGCGACCGGCGTCGACCACCTCGTGTTCGACTTCCGGTTCAAGTTCGACCGCTTCTTCGAGCAGATCGAACTGCTGGGCAACGAGGTGCTGCCGAAGCTGCGCTGAGGCGCGGCATCCGCCCCGCCCTGTGAGACGACGAGGTACCCGCGAGTGCGAGAGAGAGAAGGACGATGACGATGACGACCCCGACCGCCGAACGGGACGAGCCCGCGGCATCCGCCCCCCTGATCTCGGTACGCGACCTCACGGTCAGCTACCACGTCGCGCGCACGGGGGCCACGCTCACGGCCGTCGAGGGGGTGAACCTCGACGTGCACGAGGGCGAGTTCGTCACCGTGCTCGGCCCGTCGGGGTGCGGCAAGACCACGGTGATGAACGTCGTCGCCGGTCTCGTCGCACCCACGTCGGGCGAGGTGCTCGTCGACGGCCGACCCGTGACGGGCCCCGGCCCCGACCGGGCGGTCGTCTTCCAGGACTACGCGCTGCTGCCGTGGCGCACGGTCTTCGACAACGTGAAGTTCGGCCTCGAGATGCAGAAGCACCTCAAGGGCGACGGATGGCGCGACCGCGTGCAGGAGGCCATCGAGCTCGTCGGGCTCTCGGGCTTCGAGAACTCGTACCCGAAGGAGCTCTCCGGCGGCATGCAGCAGCGCGTCGGGCTCGCCCGCGCGATCGTCGCCGAGCCGCGGATCCTGCTCATGGACGAGCCGCTCGGCGCCGTCGACGCGCTCACCCGCGAGGTCATGCGCGACGAGATCGAGAAGCTCATCGCCGCGACCGGCAAGACGGTGCTCTTCATCACGCACTCGATCGAGGAGGCGATCCTGCTCGGCGACCGCATCGTCGTGTTCAAGAGCCACCCCGGCGCGATCAAGGAGGTCATCGAGACGAAGCTCGCCCGGCCCCGTTCCGAGCGCAGCGTGCAGAGCGACCCGAGGTTCCTCGAACTGCGCGACCACCTGTGGGACGCGCTCCAGGCCGAGGCGACCGAGGCCGCGGTGGCGGGCGGCTCATGAGCGTGCTCTTCGCCACCGGCGGCCCCAGGGTCGCCCGCGGCGGCCTCGCGGGGTGGCTCGCCGGGCTCTCCACCGGCGGCAGGGCCGCGGTCATCGCCGTCGAGGTCTTCGTGGTGCTGCTGCTCTGGCAGCTCATCGTGGGCTACTGGGGCATCATCAACCCGGTGTTCTTCCCGCCGCCGCTCGCGATCGCGCAGGGGTTCGCCGAGATCGTCGCGAACGGGTCGCTCGCGGCCAACGCCGCGGTCTCGGCCCAGGCGTGGCTCACGGGCTTCACGATCGCGGTGATCGTGGGCATCCCGGTGGGGCTGCTGATGGGCGCCTCACTGCCCGTCGACAAGGTCGTCGGACCGATCGCGTGGACCATCTACGCGACGCCGGCCATCGCCTACCAGCCGCTCGCGAAGGCGTGGTTCGGCTTCGGCATCGGGCCCGTCATCTTCCTCGTCGTGATCAGCGCACTGTTCCCGATCATGCTCAACATCGCGGCCGGCATGCGCACGACGAGCCCGTCGCTCCTGCGTGCGGCGCGCGTCTACGGCGGGTCCCAGCTCGACCTCTACCGTCGCGTCTTCCTGCCCTCGACGGTGCCGTTCCTCTTCGCGGGGCTGCGGCAGGCCGTGGTGCTCGCGACCATCGGCATGGTCGTCGCCGAGCTCTCGGGCTCCTCGAGCGGCATGGGCGCCCTCATCATCCGGGCCGCGAACACGTACCAGACCGATCAGGCGTTCGCCGCGATCGGCGTCGTCGTCTGCTGGAGCGTCGGCATGACCGGGCTCGTGACGCTCATCGAGCGCCGCGTCGCCCCCTGGACCAGGAAGGCACGACGATGACCGCCACGGTCTCCATCGAGACGCTGAACGCCCCGCCGCCGCGCCGCCGCCGAACGGGGCCCGGCAAGTGGACGTGGCTCCTGCTCGCGGTGATCGCCGGGATCCTGCTCGTCTGGGAGGCTGCCGTCTCGTGGCTGCACCTCGTGCCCGCGGCGTTCCTGCCTCCGCCCACCGCGGTGCTCGCGTCCTTCCTGGAACTGCTCGTCGACCCCGAGTTCTGGCAGGCGTTCGCGTTCAGCATGCAGAACCTGTTGATCGGGCTCGTGCTCGCCGTCGTCGTCGGCGTGGCGGTCGGGCTCGCGGTCGGCTGGTCGCCGGTGCTGCGGTTCACCGTCGCACCGTTCCTGTGGCTGCTCTACTCGACGCCGAAGGTCGCCCTCGCGCCGCTGTTCATCCTCGTGCTCGGGCTCGGCAACGAGTCGAAGATCGCGCTCGTGTTCCTGCTCGCCGTCTTCCCGATCATCCTGAACACGATGGAGGGCGCCGTCACGGTGCCCGCCTCGCTCGTGAACGCCTCGCGCGTGTACGGCGTGAACGGGCTCGCGCTCGGCTGGAAGGTCATCCTGCCGGCGACGCTGCCGTACAGCCTGGCCGGCATCCAGCGCGGCGCCGCCCTCGGCTTCACCGGCGAGGTGCTCGGCGAGTTCCTCGGCGGCACCGGCGGGCTCGGCCACATGCTCGAGTTCGCGGCCTACCAGTTCCAGATGGACGAGGCGATCGCCATGGTCATCGTGATGGTCATCATCGCGAACCTGACGCTCACCCTGATCTCGGTGCTGCGCAAGCGTCTCGCGCCCTGGTACGACGACCGGCAGATCATGGGGCGCAGCTAGCCCCGCCCGAGGCGGCGGACGCCGCGTCGCGTCGCCCGGGCTCCGACCGCCGGCCCCCGTGTCATGCGCGGCACGGGGGCCGGCTCCCGTGCCGAGGTCGGCGGCCGACCTGCCAACCCGCCGGGAACGAGCGGCGCGAACGATGCGACCGCGTAGGGTTGCGCGCACGGGGCCGCTCGAGCTCCCGATCGAAGGTCGTCATCATGTCCGACAAGTCCCCCAAGAAATCCTCCTCGAAGACCGCAGCCACCCGCACGCTCAAGGAGAAGCGCGCCGACAAGAAGTCGAAGGTCGCCGGTCGTTCGACCGGAAGCGACATCACCGAGGCGACGCACCGCAAGAAGTAGCGGCCTGATCGGCGAGAGCCGTCGTCGCGCGTGTTCCGACGACGGCTCTTCGCACTCAGCCGGTGAACTGGGCGAGCTGGAGCAGGTTGCCGCAGGTGTCGTCGAGTACGGCGATGATCACCGGGCCCAGGTCGGTCGGCGGCTGCGTGAAGTCGACGCCGAGGCCCGTGAGCCGGTCGTACTCGGCCTGCACGTCGTCGACGCCGAGCACGCAGAACGGGATGCCGTCTGCCACGAGCGCCTCCGTGAAGGGAGCCGCCGCGGGATGGCCCTTCGGCTCGAGCGAGATCTGAGTGCCGTCCGGGCGGCCGTGTTCGACGACGGTGAGCCACCGGTGCTCGCCCATCGGCACGTCTGCGGCGATCTCGAAGCCGAGCTTGGTCGTGTAGAAGTCGGCGGCTCGTTGCTGGTCGTCGACGAAGATGCTGACGGTCTGCAGTTTCACCGTGGTGCCTCTCGTTGGGGCCATCGTTCGGAGATCTGCGCCAGCGGCGCGGTGTCGATGGTGTGGAGTCGGTAGCGTCCCCGACGCTCGGCGCGCACGAGGCCCGCCTGCTCGAGCACGCTCAGGTGCTGCGACACGGCCTGTCGCGTGGGCGTGAGGCCGTGTCGCATCGCGAGTTTCGAGCAGAGCTCGAACAGGGTCTGCTCGTCGCGCTCGAGGAGTTCGTCGAGGAGGAGTCGCCTCGTCTCGTCGGCGATCGCCTTGAAGACGTCGGTCACGACATCCACAATAGGCAAGTGGTTGCTTGCCTGTCAAGCGAGGCATCCGCACCGCGCCGGAACGGCGAGGCATCCGCACAGCGCCGGAACGGCGAGGAGCCCCCGCCGGCATGCGCTCCGGCGGGGGCTCCTCGATGTCGCGTCGGCCGGGGGCCGAGGGCGCGCCGATCAGGGGTAGGGCAGGGTCTCGGGTCCAGAGTTGTCGATGCCGAGCAGCTCCTGCGCCTTCTCGAGGTAGACGAGCTGCGACTCGTCGAACTCGATCGGTTCGAGCGACTGGGTCTCGACCGTGGTGTCCCACGCCTCGGTCCCGAAGTACAGGTTCGAGCAGGCGAGGTGCCCGTCGAGCACCCAGACGCTGTCGGAGCCGCGGAGGTCGCTGACGTCGAAGTCGTTGGCCTCGTAGATGTCGAGCGCCTCGTCGACGTTCTCGGGGAACTGGCCGGGCGCCGGCGCGGTCATGAAGTCGGTCGCCTTCAGCGTCGCCCGCAGGAACCGCACCAGCGTGTTCGGGTTCTCGTCGACCCAGCCGTTGCCGGCCACCTGCACGTCGTTCGCCCAGTTGCGCAGCGACTCGACGATGACGTTCGCGCCGTGCTCCTCGAGTGCGGGCAGGTCGTCCGCGTAGAACGGCTGCATCGAGATGCGGTCGTTGACGAAGAACTCGGTCCAGGACTCCGAACCGGGGCCGGGGTAGACGATCTCGGTGTTCACGGTATCGAGATCCCAGCCCTCCTCCTTCAGCACGAGCTTGCGCTGGAACTCGGCGGGGTCCCCGGGCGTGCCGGCGAGCACGATCGAGGTGCCCTCGAGGTCCGCGACCTCCGTGATGCCGTTCTGGGCGGCGAAGTCGAAGTTCTGCCGGCAGTAGTGACCGCCGACGAGGTCGATCTCGACCCCGCCGCGGATGGCCTCGATGACGGTGCCCGTCGACTCGACGC
Organism: Agromyces terreus; assembly: GCF_009749465.1. Classification (GTDB taxonomy): domain Bacteria; phylum Actinomycetota; class Actinomycetes; order Actinomycetales; family Microbacteriaceae; genus Agromyces; species Agromyces terreus. The sequence continues at coordinate 147,343 of NZ_WBIS01000002.1, read as the reverse complement.
CGATGTCGGCGCTGCCGCTCGCGACGGCGGCCGTGACGTTGTCGGCCGTGATGACCTCGACGGTGAGACCCTCCTCCTCGTAGTAGCCGAGGTCGGTCGCGAGCACGTACATCGAGTACATCGTGATGTCGGGGAACGGGATCGCCACCGTGATCTCGGTGTCTTCGGGAGCCCTTGGTTCGCCGTCCTCGAGGGTGACCTGTTCGGCCTCGGCCTTCTCGTCGGTCGCGGCGCAGCCGGCCAGCAGCGTGAAGGCTGCGATGCCGGCGGCGGCCGCGAGGCTGTGTCGTCGGATGGATCTGCGCATGACGCTCCGTTCTGGTGTGGGTGGTCGAACGGGGCGTGCCGCAGAGTGCGGATGCCTCGTGCGAATTGGGGGATACTGTATCCAGAATCCTTGACCGTGTCCATGGTCTCTTCGCTGCTCGCTCTCACCGCCTGGCAGGTGCTCGTCGAGCGCGGAGCGGTGAAGCCCGGGCAGCGCGTGCTCATCCACGCCGGTGCCGGCGGTGTCGGTTCGATCGCCATCCAGCTCGCGAAGCACCTCGGCGCGCACGTCGCGACCACCGTCGGCGCCGCGAACGTCGAGTTCGTGCAGGCGCTGGGCGCCGACGAGGTCATCGACTACCGCTCGCAGGACTTCGAGGCCGAGCTCTCGGGCTTCGACCTCGTGCTCGACAGCCTCGGTGGCGAGAACCTCGAGAAGTCGTTGCGCGTGCTGAAACCCGGCGGCATCGCGATCGGCATCGCGGGCCCTCCTGACCCCGAGTTCGCCCGCGCCCAGGGTGCCAAGGCGATCGCCCGCATTGCGGTCGGCGCCATGAGCCGGCGCGTCCGTCGGCAGGCGAAGCGCCTCGGCGTCCGCTACGAGTTCCTGTTCATGCACGCCGACGGCGAGCAACTGCGCGAGGTCGCACGACTCGTCGATCAGGGCGTGATCCGCCCGATCGTCGCGGAGGTCGTCTCGTTCGACGAGATCCCGGCCAGCCTCGTCGCGATGAAGGCATCCGGCGGCCGTCGCGGCAAGATCGTCGCGACCGGAGCAGAGGCGGGAGGATCATGACGGACTCGGCGGCGGGCTCGGCACCGCTGGGGCGTCGCGAGCGCAACAAGCTCGAGAAGCTCGAACGGATCACAGCGGCGGCCCGTGAGCTCTTCGAGAAGCACGGGTTCACCGCGGTCACGACCCAGCAGGTCGCCGAGCGGGCGGATGTCGCGACCGGCACGCTCTTCCTGTACGCGGCGAACAAGGCGGAGCTGCTCCTGCTCGCGCAGAACGCCGACTACGTCGAGGCCCTCGAGCGGAGTCGGGCCGCGGCCGCGGCGGCATCGACCCGACTCGACGGCGTCATCGGCATCATCCGCCCGGTCGTCGAGTGCAACCGCAAGCGTCCCGAGAACGGCCGCGCCTACCTGCGCGAACTCGTGTTCGGCGACCCGGTCGAACCGCACCACGTCGCCGCCCGGGAGTTGAGCGCGCGGACCGAGGCGCTGATCGCCGAGACGCTGACCGGCGCGATCGGTCGCGGCGCGGCAACCGCACCGGTCGAAGGGGCGGCGGATATCGCCCGCATCGCCTCGGCGATCATGCTCCTCGCGATGGCCGGCGCCGAGCCCGATGCATCCGTCGACACAGTCATGGCCGGCATTCGCGATCAGCTCGCGAGGGTCGTTGTCGACTGAGCCGCGTATGCGTCGTCCGGTTTGCGTCGGCCGAGTCGGCGACGCGGTTCAATCGCCGGTGAGCGCTTGCGCGATCACCTGACGCGCTTCCATGACGTTCAGCCGCGGAAGTTGGCGACGAACTCCTCTGCCAGATCAAAGTCGCCGCTGACCAGCCACTGCGACTGCAGGCCGTCCCACAGGGCGAGCCGCGGCGCGCGACCGGCTCTCAGGATCGAGCTCGGGGCGCACAGGCCCCGATGCTGACGGTGTCGCAGCAGGTGGGGGCCGACCGTGGACACTCGCGGCAAAACTGGATACAGTATCCGAAAGCGCGGCGACGGACGCCGCCGCGGAGTCGGGAGCGAGGTGCGCATGCGAGCAGCCCTCCTGCGCACGAACGGCCTCGACGGCCTGGGCGTCGAGGCCGCGCCGCGCCCCGAACCGGGCACCGGCGAGGTGCTCGTCGCGGTCGAGGCGGTGAGCCTCAACCAGCTCGACCTCAACGTCATCGCCGGACTCGGCCCCGGGCGGGCGGCGCGACTGCCGCGCGTGCTCGGGCTCGACCCGGCGGGCACGGTCGTGCAGCTCGGCGCCCACGTCGACGAGGGCCTGCTCGGCCGACGCGTCGTGGCCAAGCCGAACATCCCGTGCGGAGGCTGCGCGAACTGCGCCCGCGGCCGCGAGGCCGACTGCCCCGCCCAGACCGTGCTCGGCGTGCACCGCGACGGCGGCGCCGCCGAGTTCGTGGCCGTGCCCGCCCGCAACGTGTTCGACCGCCACGACGTCGACGCCGCCACCGCGAGTGCGATCGTGCACAGCCTCCCCATCGTCATCAACGCCGTCGACGCGGCATCCGTCACCGCCGCCGACCGGGTGCTCGTCACCGGAGCCGGCGGCACCCTCGGGCACGTCGCCGTCGCCTACCTGCGCCACCTGGGTGCCACCGTCGTCGCCGCATCCCGCGCCGAGCTCGAGGCGAGCGACGGCGTCGAGCGCGTCGTCGCCCATGACGCCGCCGAGCTCGCGCAGGCGCTCAGCGCGTTCGAGCCCTTCGACGTCGCCCTCGACGTGAGCGGTCACGGCGGCATCATCGCCGCCGGCGTCGCCGCACTCGGCTGGGGCGGACGCGCGGTGTTCTGCTCCGCCTCGGTCGACGCCCGGCTCGAGCTCGACGCCCGCGACCTCTACCTCAACCGCAAGCAGGTGCGCGGCGTCGCGAGCGCCGACTTCGAACACGTGCGCCGGGCGCTCCGACTCGTGCAGCACGGCGACATCGCGCCGATCATCGGCTCGCGGCATCCGCTCGACGGCATCGTCGAGGCTTACCGTGGGTTCGGGGCATCGCCGCGCGGAAAGGTCGTCATCGATGTCGCCTGAGCCCGAAGGCCGGTCCGCCGCCAGCATCCGACCCCGAGAGGAACCCTCCCGATGAACGCCACCTCACCCGACCGGGTCGGCGCGGTGAACGATGCGCCGAGCGGCCCCGCTGCCGGCCCGCTCGCCGGCATCCGCGTGATCGAGCTCGGCCAGTACATCTCGGGGCCGTACGCCGCGAAGCTGCTCGCCGACCTCGGCGCCGACGTCGTCAAGGTCGAGTCGCCCGACGGCGACCCGATGCGGAGGTGGGAGGGCGCGGGCGCCATGAGCCCCCAGTTCGCCGCGTACAACCGCGGCAAGCGGGCCGTCACGCTCGACCTGAAGTCCGCCGAGGGGCTGGCCGAGCTTCTCGAGCTCGCCCGCACCGCCGACGTGCTCATCGAGAACTTCCGCCCGGGCGTCGCGGCCCGCCTCGGGTTCGGCCCCGACGTGCTGCGCGAGCTCAACCCGGCGCTCGTCTCCTGCTCGATCACCGGGTTCGGCGCAGATGGGCCCTACGCGAAGCGGCCCGCCTACGACACCGTCATCTCGGCCGTCGGCGCCATGTACAGCCAGGTCGTTCCCGTCGACACCCTGCGGCCGCTCGGCCCCGCGTTCTCCGACCTGCTCTCGGGCATGTCGGCCTCGCAGGCCGTGCTCGCCGCGCTGCACGCGCGCAACGCACGTGCCGGGGGCGAGGGCGAGCACCTCGAGGTGTCGATGGTCGGCTCCCTCATCGACTTCCTCACCGAGGCCGCCTCCACCTACCTCGAGACCGGTCAGGTCGCGGGCCCCGACTCCCGCCCGCGCCGCGCGCAGGCCTACGCGTGCGTCGGATCCGACGAGCGCGCCTTCGTGATCCACATGTCGGTGCCCGAGAAGTTCTGGACCGGCCTCGTCGCCGTGCTCGAGACGCCCGAACTGGCATCCGACCCGCGCTTCTCGACCCGCGAGGCGCGGGTCCGCAACTACGACGCCCTCGACGTCGAGCTCAAGGAGATCACGAGCCGGATGCCGCGGCAGCACTGGCTCGACCGGCTCGCGGCGGCCGACATCCCGCACGGTCCGCTGAACACCGTCGCCGACCTGTTCGACGACCCCCAGATCGCCTCGATGGGGCTCGTGGAGGAGATCGTCGGGCACGACGGCACGCCGCTGCGGGTTCCGGCGCCGAGCACCCGATTCCACCGCAGCGGGCGCGCCGAGCTGCGCGCGGCCCCGAGGCTCGGCGCCGACAACGGCGAGGTGCTCGGCGGCCCCGCCGAGGCATCCGCCGCGCCCGCGACATCCGCCGCGCCCGCGACATCCGCCGCCGCGACCGCCGCCGCGACATCCGCCGCCGTCACCGAAGGAGCCAGCGCATGAGCCGCATCGACGACCTCGTCGCGATCGACGTGCACACGCACCCGCAGACCGAGGAGTTCCTCGCGGCGATGGGGCAGCGGCACCAGCAGATGGCGAAGCACTTCGGGCGCGAACGCCCGGTCGTCAGCTTCGCCGAGCAGGCCGACCAGTACCGCGACCGCAGGATGATGGCCGTCATCGTGAACTCCGACTCCGAGACGACCTCGGGCATCAAGGGCGCGCCCAACGACCTGCTCGGGCAGGCCCAGGTCGATCACCCCGACGTGTTCCTCTCGTTCGCGGGCATCGACCCCTGGAAGGGCGAGGCCGCGATCGCCGAGATCCGCCGCATGCACGCCGAGTACGGCATCAAGGGCATCGGGGAACTCAACCCGTCGCGGCAGAAGTTCCTCGCGAACGACCGCCGCTTCTTCCCGATCTGGGAGACCTGCGCCGAGCTCGGCCTCGTGGTGATGTTCCACTCCGGGTTCCCGGGCGCCGGCGCGGGCACGCCCGGCGGCGGCGGCTACCGCCTCGAGAACGCGAAACCCGTGCCCTACATCGACGACGTCGCCGCGGAGTTCCCCGAGCTCAAGATCATCAGCGCGCACCCCGCCTGGCCGTGGCACCTCGAGAACCTCGCCATGGTGTGGCACAAGTCGAACGTGTACCTCGACCTCTCGGGCTGGGCGCCGAAGTACCTGCCGCCCGAGGTCGTGCGCTACGCCGACTCGCTCATCACCGACCGCGTGCTGTTCGGATCCGACTGGCCCGTGATGACCGCCGACCGGTGGATGCGCGAGTTCGACGAGCTCCCGTTCAAACCCGAGTCGCGCCGCAAGATCCTGCTCGACAACGCGCGCACCCTCTTCGGGCTCTGACCCGCGGCATCCGCCCCCCGAACCGACCCCGAACGGAGAACGATGGCCGACCTCGTGCTCGCAGCGGCGACCCCGCACAATCCGCTGCTCTGGCGCGCCATGCGCGACCCCATGCCCGACGACCTCGCCGGCGTCGCGGCGAACTTCGACCGGTTCCGGCGGGCGTTCGCCGAACACGACGTCGACGTCGTCGTCGTGATCGGCACCGACCACCTGCGCCAGTTCTCGTACGACAACTCCCCCGCCTTCGCGATCGGCAAGGCCGACGCCTACCACGGCACGTGGGAGAACGAGGTGCGCACGTTCGGCATGGAGTACGTGGAGCTCACCGGCCATCGGCAACTGGCCGACCGGCTCGCCGGGAGGCAGGTGCAGCCCGAGGCGATCGACTTCTCGGTCAGCCTCGAGTGGCGGCTCGACCACAGCTTCGTGATCCCGCTCCAGTACGTGCGGCCCGAGCTCGACGTGCCGATCGTGCCGATCCACACGAACGCCTCGATGCCGCCCGTTCCGTCGGTTCGCCGGTTCATCGCCCTCGGCGAGCACGTGCGTGCCGCCGTCGAGGCCTGGGAATCCGACGCGCGCGTGGCGATCCTGACGTCGGGCCACATGGCCAACGACGTCGGCGGCCCACGCACGTTCGCCGGCTCGCCCGACCCGGCATTCGATGCGGCCGCCGCGGGCTGGATGCGCGACGGCGACCTCGAGGGCGCCATCGACGTGTGCAGCGACTTCGAGCGCATGACCGAGGCCGGATGCATGACCTACCAGTACCTCAACGCCGTCGCCGCGCTCGCCGCGATGGGGCGCGCCGCCGACTTCGCCGACGTCGCCGAGTCGCGGTTCGCGTCGAGCCCGTTCTTTCTCTGGACGACCCGATGAGGGCGACGGCCGATCAGCAGACGTCAGCGTTGAGCGGGGAGCACCGATGAGCCGGTACATGATCGACAAGTTCATGCGTCAGGTCGAGCTGAGCGATGCGCTCGTCGCGGCGTACGCCGCCGACCCGGGCGCCTTCGTCGACCGATGGCTGGGCGAGCCGGGCGGGCCGGATGCCGCGACCGACGACCGCGTGCTCACCGATGAGGAGCGGGCCGCCTTCGCGGCGCGCGACTTCGAGGCGCTCTACGCGCTCGGTGCCCACCCCTACCTGCTCTGGCACTTCACCGAGGCGGTGCACGCGCACGAGTTCACCGCCGAGTCGGGATGGCGCGAGCTCGTCGAGCGGTACCGGGCCGCGGTCGCGCCGCAGGGGGTCGTCGACTACATCCCGTGAGGGCGGGCCGCCGAACCGGCGAGCGGATGCCGCGTGGCGCGTGCCGCGTGCCGCGGAGCGTGTGCCCGATGTCGCGTGCTCAGCGCAGCTCGCCGACGCTCGGCGGCAGCGCGCAGTAGTCGTAGAAGAAGCGCTTCGGCGCGGACTCGAGCGTCGCGTCGACGATGACGTTGACGCCCGCGTGCGGCAGCTCTTCGCCTACGAGCACCCACACCGTGAAGTGCCAGATGCCGCGCACCCGCTCGTTCAGCAGGCGTCGCCCGTCGACGACGAGCACGGTGTCGGCGTCGTTCGCGCCGTCGAGGGTTCCGGCGCGGAACGGCTCGACCGTCTCGGACCGCAGGGACGCCTCGTCGACGTCGCCGAGCGAGCGTCGCGCCGTCTGCTGCCCGCGCTCGCCGAGTGCGCCCGCGAGCCCGTCGGCGAACCAGGCCGCGCGAGCGGCGTCGAGGCCCTCGACGGCGACCAGCCGACGACCGCGCGGGGTCAGGTGCAGGAACTCGGCCGCCACGCCGTCGAAGAGTTCGCGCGCGGCATCCGTCGTCTCGGTCATGACACCACGCTACGCCCGCGCGGAGCCCGGCGTGCCCGCGGGATCCGCCTCGAACCGGCCACGTGCGACGGGGAGCACTCCCCATCGCGTACCGGCATCCCCGGCCGATACCGTGACCCGCGTCGCACGATGGTCGTTGCGCTGAAAGGTCACCGATGAAGATCCGCACCAGACGCCACAAGCTCGCCCTCGCCTTCGCCGCCTTCGCGCTCGCCGCGGCCGGCACCGTGGGCACCGTGGGCGGCACGACGGCGGCGCCCGCCGAGGCCGCCACGAAGTGCGTGAACTACAACTACGGCTACGGCGGATACGCGACGTGCGTCGGCACCATCCAGCGCCTTCTCAATTACCACAAGATCTCGACGAAGATCAACACCAAGTACTCCCCGCTCGCGATCGACAACTCGTTCGGTACCAAGACGAGAGCGGGAGTGATCGCCTTCCAGGCCCGCTACGGCCTCGTGGCGGACGGCATCGTGGGGCCGAAGACCTGGTCGATCCTCTGCTCGCCCCAGAAGGGCCCGGGCCCCGTGCCCGGCTACCCGTATACGCAGGCGAACGCCGGAGGGTGCAACATCCCCATGCGCTGATCTGAACGGACTGAAGGCCGGCCGCGCCTCGCGCAGCCGGCCTTCGGCGTCTGCGGCTTCGGGCCGCATGGGCATCCGGTCGTGTTCGGGGACGGCCCGCGCCGTGGGCGGGTACGCCCGATTCAGACGAGCGTGCTGCGCCCCCGAGATTCGACGCCGAGATCGATCGCCGCGCCCGCGAGCGCGGCCGAGGTGTCGAGGTCGTGCATCCAGAGCGGGGCGGATGCCGCGTGCAGGCCTGCGGCGGAGAGTCCGGCGACGGCCGAGGCATCCGTCTCGTCGACCAGCCATGCGTCGAGCAGCCCGCCGTGGGCGCGCGACCCGTAGTGCCGGCCGACCGCCTCGGCGCTCGTCTCGACGCCGATCACGGGCAGGCACGCGTCGGCCATGCCGCGCACGACCCGGCCGCCGATGATGGGGGAGACGCCCACGACCGGTGCCGCCGTCGCAGCGAGCGCCTCGCGCAGGCCCGGCACGGCGAGGATCGTGCCGATCGACACGACCGGGTTCGACGGCGCGACGAGCACGAGGTCGGCGTCGGCGATCGCCTCGACGACGCCGGGCGCGGGCCGGGCCTCGTCGATCTGCTGCTGGCGGAAGGCCAGCGCCGGCAGGGTGGCGCGGTACCGGGTCCACCACTCCTGGAAGTGCATCTCGCGCTCGCCCCCGGCCTCGGACACGAGCACGTGCGTGTCGACCTCGGTGTCGGTCGCGGGCAGCAGGCGCACGCCGAGCGGCCAGCGCCGCTGCAGCCGCTCGCCGATCTGCGAGGGCGTGAGGCCTTCGCGCAGCCACGCGGTGCGGGCGAGGTGCGTGCCGAGGTCGAGGTCGCCGAGGGTGAACCACGGCCATCCGACGCCCCACTCGCGCAGTTCGGCGGCGACGCGCTCGGTCTCGCCCGCGCGGCCCCACCCGCGCTCGGTGTCGTTGACGCCCGCGAGCGAGTAGAGGAGCGAGTCGAAGTCGGGCATGAGCCGCACACCCGAGAGCCAGATGTCGTCGCCGGTGTTCACCACCACGGTGACGGATGCCGCGGTGTCGCCGTCGGGCCAGCGCCTGGCGCACTCCTCGCGCACGCCGCGCACGAAGCGCGACCCTCCGACTCCGCCCGCAAGCACCGTGATCCGCACCCCGCAACGCTACCGCCCGTGGCCCTGCGGCCCGCCGCGGCACCGATCACTTTTCACCGCGGCACCGATCACTTTTCAGGAGGGGGTGTGGGCAACGCGGGCCGTATTCGGTCGTGCACCCTCCCGAATGCCCGCGGATCCCACACCCCCTCCTGAAAAGTGATCAACAGCGGAAAGTGCAGTGCGGCACGGATGGCCCCCGTGCCGCGGTCGGCGCCGGTCGCTGATCGGAGTTGCCCGCGGGCTCAGTACCCGCCGGCGACGAGATGGGACGCGGCCGAGGCGAGGTCGTCCGCCACGGCCTCGACCTCGTCGCGTACGGCGCCGACGGTCACGCGCACGTAGTCGCCGCCGGCGCGCTGGCGCATGCCGTTCGCGGCATCCGTCGCATCGGATGCCGCGAGGAAGGGCGTGCCCGCGGCGACCCGGATGCCGGCGGCCGCGAGCTGCACGAGCGCGGAACGCTCCCCGAGCACCGGCATCCACAGGTTGATGCCGTCGGCGGGCGCGACCGCGACGCCGCGCTCGCGGAGGGCGTCGCCGAGGGAGCGCTGGCGCGTGTAGTAGGCGCGACGGGCCTCGGTGACGGCATCGATCGAGGCGCCGTCGACGAGGAGGTCGAGCAGGATCGTCTGCAGCATGCGCGAGGTCCATCCCGGTCCGAGCATGCGTCGGCCGGCGATGTGCTCGATGAGGTCGCGCGGGCCGCCGAGTGCGGCGATGCGCAGGTCGGGGCCGTGCGATTTCGAGAAGCTGCGCACGTGCACGACGCGGTCGGGGAGCCAGGTGCCGAGGGTCACGTCGGCCTCGATCGAGATGAGCCCCGAGTGGTCGTCCTCGATGACGATGAGGTCGTCGACCCGTTCGGCGGCCTCGATCGTGCGGGCGAGCGCCTCGGCGCGGGCGGGGGTCATCGACGCGCCGGTGGGGTTCTGCGCGCGCGGCTGCAGGAGCACGGCGACGGGTCGTCTGCGCAGCGCCGCGGCGAGGGAGTCGGGCCGCATGCCGTGCCCGTCGAGCCGCACCGGGACGGCGACGGCGCCGAGCACCTCGAGCAGGTCGAGGAACGGCGGGAATCCCGGGCTCTCGACGGCGACCCGGTCGCCGAAGCGCACGAGCTGCTCGAGGGTGCGCGAGATCGCGTCGAGCGCGCCGTCGACGACCATGATCTGCTCGGCGTCGCTCGGCCACGAATCCCGCAGCACGCGTGCGAGCGCCGGGATCACCGGCTCGGACTGGTAGCTGCCCGTCTCGGCGCGCACCGAGACGCGCGAGAGGGCGGGGCCGAGGGCGGGCAGCAGCATGGGGTCGGGGGTGCCGCGCGAGAGATCGAGCCGCACGGGGTCCTCGGGTGCCGCCATCCCGCGCATGCGGGGGGCGAGCCGAGCGGATGCCGCGCCGCGGACGAAGCTCCCGGCGCGGCCGCGGGCCTCGATGAGCCCGGCGCGGGCGAGCGCCTGCCAGGCCTGGCTGATCGTCGCGGGGCTCACGCCGAGCGCCGCGGCGAGATCGCGCACGGTGGGCAGTCGCTGCCCGGGGCCGAGCTCTCCGGCGTTCACGAGCCGCGCGACCTCGCTGGCGATGGTTCGGGGCGAGGCGTCGGCGAAGCCGGCGAGGGCGATCAGCTGTGCGGCATCCACACGTTCACCTGACACCACCATTGCCTCCACGTGGAGTAGGGGACAAGATAAGTAACCACAACGTCACAGAGTGAAACACAAGAGAAATGTTCACGCCGAAGAATAACAGAACGGGCCACAAGCCCCGTTCCCGGCGAGAACATCGGCAGTTCCAACGGCAGTTCCATCGGTACATCTCGGCGTCGCAGCGGCACCCGACGAGCACCTGACACGAGCAACACGCCAGGCGGTCCTCGAGTGAACGGCGACGATGCCGACCGACTCAGGAGAACATTCATGACGATCGTCCGAGCGGCCATCACGCAGACGACCTGGACCGGCGACAAGGACTCGATGCTCGACAAGCACGAGCAGTTCGCGAGGGACGCGGCGGCGCAGGGCTCCCAGGTGGTGTGCTTCCAGGAGCTGTTCTACGGCCCCTACTTCGGCATCACGCAGGACCAGAAGTACTACCGCTTCGCCGAATCGGCCGAGGGGCCCATCGTGCAGCGCTTCGCCGACCTCGCGAAGCAGCTCGGCACCGTCATGGTGCTGCCCATCTACGAAGAGGCGCAGACCGGCGTGTACTACAACACCTCGGTGCTCGTCGATGCCGACGGCACGATCCTCGGCAAGTACCGCAAGCACCACCTGCCGCACCTCGACCGATTCTGGGAGAAGTTCTACTTCCGCCCCGGCAACCTCGGCTACCCCGTCTTCGACTCCGCCGTCGGCCGCATCGGCATGTACATCTGCTACGACCGCCACTTCCCCGAGGGATGGCGCGAGCTCGGCCTGAACGACGCCCACATGGTGTTCAACCCGAACGCCACGAAGCCGGGACTCTCGAACCGGCTGTGGGAGGTCGAGGGGCCGTGCGCCGCGGTCGCCAACGGCTACTTCGTGCTGCAGCCCAACCGCGTCGGCCGTGAAGACAACGAGTACGGCGACCTCGCCGTCGACTTCTACGGCACGAGCCAGGTCATCGACCCGCGAGGCAACTTCGTCGGCGAACGCGGCTCGGGCGAGCACGAGGAGCTCCTCGTGCGCGACCTCGACCTCGACATGGTGCAGCAGATGCGCGACGACTGGCAGTTCTACCGCGACCGCCGGCCCGACTCGTACGCGCAGATCGCCAAGCCGTAGAACCCCACCGCCGACGCGAAGGAGCGAACATGACCACCACCCTCATCTCCGGCGGCACGGTCGTCTCGGCCACGGGCCGGGCGAACGCCGACGTGCTCATCGACGGCGAGACGATCCGCGCGGTGCTCGCACCCGGCAGCACCCTCCTCGGCACGGATGTCGCGGCATCCGTCGACCGGGTCATCGACGCCACGGGCAAGTACGTGATCCCGGGCGGCATCGACGCGCACACGCACATGCAGCTGCCGTTCGGCGGCACCGAGGCATCCGACACCTTCGAGACCGGCACGCGGGCGGCGGCGTACGGCGGAACGACGAGCATCGTCGACTTCGCCGTGCAGACCTACGGCCAGAAGATCCAGGACGGTCTGGCGTCGTGGCACGAGAAGGCGGCCGGCAACTGCGCGATCGACTACGGCTTCCACCAGATCGTCGGCGACGTCAACGACGACTCGCTCGCCGCGATGCGCACCCTGCCCGACGAGGGCATCTCGAGCTTCAAGCTGTTCATGGCCTACCCGGGCGTCTTCTACTCCGACGACGCGCAGATCCTGAAGGCCATGCAGCTCTCGCGCGACACCGGCCTGCTCACCATGATGCACGCCGAGAACGGTCCCGCGATCGACGTGCTCGCCGCCCAGCTCGTCGAGGCGCGCAAGACCGACCCGTTCTACCACGGCAAGGCGCGCGCCTGGGAGATGGAGGAGGAGGCCACGCACCGGGCGATCATGCTCGCCAAGCTCACCGGGGCGCCCCTGTACGTCGTGCACGTCAGCGCGAAGCAGGCCGTCGAGCAGGTGGCCTGGGCGCGCGACAAGGGTCAGAACGTGTTCGCCGAGACCTGCCCGCAGTACCTCTACCTCTCGCTCGAGGAGCAGCTCGGCGCGGTGAGCGAGAAGTGGGGCGCGTTCGAGGGTGCGAAGTGGGTGTGCTCGACGCCGCTCCGCTCCCGCGAGGAGGGGCACCAGCAGGCGATGTGGCAGTCGCTGCGCACGAACGACGTGCAGATGGTCTCGACCGACCACTGCCCGTTCTGCATGAAGGACCAGAAGGAGCTCGGGCTCGGCGACTTCCGCAAGATCCCGAACGGCATCGGCTCGATCGAGCACCGCATGGACCTCATGTACCAGGGCGTCGTCACCGGCGAGATCACCCTCGAGCGCTGGGTCGAGCTCACGAGCACGACGCCGGCGCGCATGTTCGGCATGTACGGGCAGAAGGGCGTCATCCAACCCGGCGCCGACGCCGACATCGTCGTCTACGACCCGAACGGGCACACCTCGATCGGCATGCCCGTCGACGAGGCCGGCAACCCCACCGGTCGCACCCACCACATGAACATGGACCACTCCGCGTGGGAGGGCTTCGAGGTCGACGGCCACGTCGACACCGTGGTCGCCAGGGGCAAGGTGATCGTCGACCACGACGAGTACCTCGGAGCCAAGGGCGACGGCCGGTTCATCCGCCGCGGCCTCAGCCAGTACCTCGTCTGACCCGGTCCGCCGGTCGAGTGGCGTGACGCGCAGCTCGAGACCTGCGGATGTCGCAACCGAACAGGTCTCGAGACGGCCTCCGGCCTCCTCGACCGGCATCACACAGAGCCTCCGGCCTCCTCGACCGGCATGACAAGAACGGAAACCGCATGGACTTCGGAGTCGTCCTCCAGACCAACCCGCCCGCCTCGCGCACCGTGCACCTCGCGAAGCTCGCCGAGCAGTACGGCTTCAGCACCGCCTGGACGTTCGACTCGCACCTGCTCTGGCAGGAGCCGTACGTCATCTACAGCAAGATCCTCTCCGAGACGCACCGCATCAAGGTGGGGCCGTTCGTCACGAACCCGGCCACGCGCGACTGGACCGTCACGGCCTCGATCTTCGCCACGCTCAACGAGATGTACGGCAACCGCACCATCTGCGGCATCGGCCGCGGCGACTCGGCGGTGCGGGTCACGAACGGCAAGCCCGTGACGATGAGCGAGCTGCGCGAGTCGATCCACGTGATCCGCGAGCTCGCGAACTCGCGCAGCGTCGAGTACAAGGGCTCGCAGCTGCAGTTCCCCTGGTCGAAGGGCTCCGAGCTCGAGATGTGGGTCGCCGCGTACGGCCCCATGGCGTTGAAGCTCACGGGCGAGGTCGGCGACGGATTCATCCTGCAGCTCGCCGACGTCGACATCGCGAAGTGGATGATCAAGACCGTCCGCGACGCCGCCGAGGCCGCCGGGCGCGACCCGATGTCGATCAAGTTCTGCGTGGCGGCGCCCATGTACATCGGCGACGACGTCGAGCACATGCGCGACCAGTGCCGGTGGTTCGGCGGCATGGTCGGCAACCACGTGGCCGACATCGTCGCGAAGTACGGCATGCACGGCGACGTGCCCGAGGCGCTGACCGATTACATCAAGGGGCGCGAGGGCTACGACTACAACGAGCACGGGCGTGCGGGCAACACCCACACGAGCTTCGTGCCCGACGAGATCGTCGACCGCTTCTGCATCCTCGGCACCGCCGAGGAGCACATCGCGAAGCTCGAGCAGCTGCGCGAACTCGGCGTCGACCAGTTCGCCGGGTACCTCCAGCACGACAACAAGGAGGAGACGCTGCGGGTCTACGGCGAGACCGTGATCCCCGCGCTCTCCGAGCACGTCACGGCCAAGGCATGACCGAGTCCGTCCCCGTGGATCGAGGAGCGCCGACGGAGTCGACTCGCCCCGTGGATCGAGGAGCGCCGACGGAGTCGACTCTCCCCGTGGATCGAGGAGCGCCGACGGAGTCGACGCCTCTCGAGATCCCGACCGCGGGGCTCGATGGAGGCGCTCCGCGCTCCGGATCCCGATCCGCGCGTCGCGCTTCCCGGTCGGCGGTGAGCCGCCGGTGGGCCGCGGTCGGCTGGGGCGTGTTCGGCGTGCTCCTGCTCGTCGCGCTGTGGGAGGGGTACAAGCTCGTCGCGCCCGCCGACGGCGTGCTCCTCGGCGAGACCCGCGTGCTGCCCCGCCCGACCGACATCGCGATGCCGCACGTGTGGGAGATGCTCGGGCGCCTCGGCGAACCGGTGACGCGCTCGCCGTCCGCGCAGATGCTCTGGGTCGTCATCGCCCTGGCCGCGCTCACGACGCTCGGCATCGCCGCCGCCGGATGGCTCGTGGGCGTCGTCGTCGGCGTCGGCCTCGCGCTCGTGATGCAGCGGTGGCGGCTCGCCGAGTGGGGCCTGTTGCCGTGGATCGTGCTCAGCCAGACCGTGCCGCTCATCGCCTTCGCCCCGATCGTGAAGAGCTGGGGCTCGAAGGTCGAGATCGGCTCGTTCGAGTGGCAGGACTGGATGTCGGTCGCCCTCATCGCGAGCTACCTCGCGTTCTTCCCCATCGCGATCGGCGCGCTGAAGGGCCTGCAGTCGCCCGACCGCATCCACGAGGAGCTCATGCAGACCTACGCGGCCGGCTACTGGGCCACGCTCGCGAAGCTGCGGTTCCCCGCCGCGGTGCCCTACCTGCTGCCCGCGCTCCGCCTCGGCGCGGCCAACGCCGTCGTCGGCGCGGTCGTCGCCGAGGTCTCCACGGGCCTGCAGGGCGGCATCGGGCGACTCCTCGTGCAGTTCGCCGGGCAGGCCTCCGGCGACCCGGCGAAGGCCTGGGCCCCCATCTTCGGCGCCGTGGTGCTCGGCCTCGTCGCCGCCGGCTCGGTCGCCCTGCTCGGCGTGATCCTCAAGAACTACCGACGAACGGAGGAAGCCGCGTGAGCGCTCCAGAGATCCCCGCCGGCCCCGCGGCATCCGCCGCCTCGCCGACCGCCCCCGCATCCGCGGTCGAGGTGCGCGCGGTCGACAAGGTCTTCGAGACCCGCGGCGGCCTCGTGCACGCGCTCGAGGGCATCGACCTCACGGTCGCGGCGGGCGAGTTCGTCTCGCTCATCGGCCCGAGCGGATGCGGCAAATCGACGCTCATGCGCCTCATCGCCGACCTCGACGAGCCGAGCGCCGGCGCGATCACCGTCTTCGGCAAGACGCCGACGCAGGCGCGGCTCGACCAGGAGTACGGCATCGCGTTCCAGCAGGCGGGCCTGCTGCCGTGGCGCACGGTCGCCGCGAACGTCGCGCTGCCGCTCGAACTGCACGGCGTGGCATCCGCGGCCCGTGCCGCGAAGGTCGGGGAGCTGCTCGACATGGTCGGGCTCGCCGACTTCGCCGACCGCTACCCCGACCAGCTCTCCGGAGGCATGCAGCAGCGCGTCGCGATCGCCCGGTCGCTCGCCGAGCAGCCGCGGCTGTTGCTCATGGACGAGCCGTTCGGCGCACTCGACGAGATGACGCGCGAGAAGATGCAGTCCGACCTGGTGCGCATCTCGGCCGAGACCGGGGCCGCGGTCGTCTTCGTCACACACTCGATCCCCGAGGCGGTGTTCCTCTCCGACCGGGTCGTGGTCATGTCGCCGCGGCCCGGCCGCATCCGCGAGATCGTGCCGATGCGGCTCGGCGGCGCCGTCGGCGGCGCGGTCGGCTCCGAAGCGGGTGCGCGAGCGGATGCCGCGACCCGCGCCGAACGCACCGACGACCTCCGCGAGGACCGCTCGTTCTTCGACATGGTCACCGCCGTGCGCGAGGCGCTGCACGGCGGAACCCCCGTCGCCACCGGCGCACGCGGAGTGGAGAACCGCTGATGACCGCGACCGTGCCGACGCGAGCCCTGCAGAGCGGGCGACCGGGTGCCCGGCGCCCATCGCGCATGGGCCCGCGCACCGAGGCGACCCTGCGCATCGTCGCGCCGATCACGGTCGGCGCCGTCGTGCTCGGGGTGTGGCAGTTCCTCGTCAGCGTCGTCGGCGTCTCCGACTACCTGCTGCCGAGCCCGGCGTCGATCCTCGAGGAGCTCGCGGCCTCGTGGGACTCGATCGTGTCGGCCACCCTCATCACGGGCACGAACGCGCTCGTCGGACTCGTCGCGGGCACCCTCCTCGGCATCGCCCTCGCCGCGCTCGCCGCGAGGTGGAACGCCGTCGACCGCATGAGCGCTCCCGTGATCGCCGCGCTCGCGGTCGTGCCGATCGTCGCCCTCGCGCCGGTGCTCAACTCGATGTTCGGCGCCGACAGCCAGTTCGGCCGCCAGGCGATCGCCGCGATCGCGTCGTTCGTGCCCGTCTTCGTGAACACCCTGCGCGGGTTCCGCCAGACGAAGCCCGTGCACCGCGAGCTCATGCGGGCCTACGCGGCCACCCCCGGGCAGGTGCTGCGCACCCTCACCCTGCCGACCGCGCGACCGTTCATCCTCACCGGCATCCGCATCGCCTCCTCGCTCGCGGTGATCTCCGCGCTCGTCGCCGAGTACTTCGGCGGGCCGCGCGGCGGCCTCGGCAGCCTCATCTCCACGTCGGCCGCCTCGAGCGCGTACGCCCGCGCTTGGGCCTACGTCGTGGCATCCATCGCGCTCGGCCTGCTCTTCTACCTCGCCACGCTCGCGCTCGAGCGCCTCGTGGTGCGCCGCGCGAACCCGGGAGGTCCGCGATGACGCGCACGGCCCGCACACACGTCCCACCCGATGGGCGATCCCTCACACGCACCACCCAGCCCCACCAGCACGACCATCCGCACCAGCACACGAAGGGACTGACATGAAGCACAGCACACGCCGCGGAATCGCGGCCGGAGCGTTCGCCGTCACGGCCGCGCTCCTCCTCGCCGCCTGCTCGTCCGGAGACGCCGACGGAGGCGGCGACGGAGGCGACGACGGCGCCCTCACCCCGGTGAAGCTCCAGCTCCAGTGGCTGCCCCAGGGGCAGTTCGCCGGCTACTTCGCCGCCGCCGACCAGGGCTTCTTCGAGGACGAGGGCCTCGATGTGGAGATCATCCCGTCGGGCGGCGACATCGTGCCGCAGGACGCCCTCGCCAACGGCGACGTCGACTACGCGATCGCGTGGGTCCCGAAGGTGCTCGGCTCGATCGAGCAGGGCGCGAACCTCACCGACATCGCGCAGATCTTCCAGCGCTCGGGCACCCTCCAGGTGTCGTGGGCCGACTCGGGCATCGACTCGGTCGCCGACTTCGAGGGCAAGAAGATCGGCTCGTGGGGCTTCGGCAACGAGTGGGAGATCTTCGCGGCCATGGCCGCGGAGGGCCTCGACGCGTCGACCGTGCAGATCATCACGCAGGACTTCAACATGAACGCGTTCCTGCAGGGCGACATCGACGCGGCTCAGGCGATGACCTACAACGAGTACGCGCAGCTGCTCGAGACGGTGAACCCCGACACGGGCGAGCAGTACACCGAGGACGACTTCAACGTCATCTCGTACGAGGACACCGAGGGCGCCATGCTCCAGGACGCGATCTGGGCCGACACCGAGCGCCTCGACGGCGACACCGAGTACCAGGAGACGACGGTCAAGTTCCTCAAGGCCGTCATCCGGGGCTGGGCGTTCGCCGCCGCGAACCCGCAGGACGCCGCCGACATCACGATCGCGGCGGGCTCCGGCTGGGGTCCGAGCCACGAGCTCTGGATGGTCAACGAGACGAACAAGCTCATCTGGCCGTCCGACAACGGCATCGGCATCATCGACGAGGCCGCGTGGGACAAGACGGTCGCCGGTGCCCTCGCCGCGGTGAACGAGTCCGGCGCGCACCTCATCACCGAGGAGCCGCCGGCCACCGCCTGGTCGAACGAGTACATCCAAAAGGCGCTCGACGAGCTCGAGGGCGAAGACCTCGACCTCACGGGGGCCGACTGGTCGCCCAACGACGTCACCCTCGAAGAGGGCGGCAACTAGCAGTGCCGCCGGTCGAGGAGCGCTCCGCTCCTCGACCGGCGACCCGATCGAAAGGCAGCGAAGCCATGAACGACTCCCTCGCCGGAGACCTCGACCGCATCGCGCGGGAGCTCGACCGAGCGCACGTGTTCCACTCGTGGTCGGCGCAGGGGCAGTCGCCTCAGCTCGTCGTCGCGAGCGGGCGCGGATGCCGCGTCTGGGATCACGCCGGGCGCGAATACCTGGACTTCTCGAGCCAGCTCGTGAACGTCAACATCGGCCACCAGCATCCGGTCGTCGTCGAGGCGATCCGCGAGCAGGCGGAGCTGCTCACCACCATCGCGCCGTCGACGGTGAACTTCGCCCGCGGCCAGGCCGCGAAACGCATCGTCGACCGCGCGCCCGGCGGCTTCGAGAAGGTGTTCTTCACGAACGGCGGCGCCGACGCGAACGAGAACGCGATCCGCATGGCGCGCCTGCACACGGGCCGCGACAAGATCCTCTCGACGTACCGGTCGTACCACGGCAACACCGGGTCGGCGATCGTGTCGACCGGCGACTGGCGCCGCATCCCGAACGAGTTCGCGCGCGGACACGTGCACTTCTTCGGGCCCTACCTCTACCGCTCCGAGTTCTGGGCGACCACGCCCGAGCAGGAATCGGAGCGGGCGCTGCAGCACCTGCGGCGTGTGATCGAGGCCGAGGGGCCCGCGTCGATCGCCGCGGTCCTGCTCGAGTCGATCCCGGGCACCGCGGGCATCATGATCCCGCCGCCCGGCTACCTGGCCGGGGTGCGCGAGCTCTGCGACCGGCACGGCATCCTGCTCATCCTCGACGAGGTCATGTGCGGGTTCGGGCGCAGCGGCCGGTGGTTCGCCTTCGACGGATACGACGTGCGTCCCGACCTCATCACGTTCGCGAAGGGCGTGAACTCCGGTTACGTGCCCGCGGGCGGGGTCGTCATCTCCGATGAGATCGCGGCGACGTTCGACGAGCGGGTCTTCCCGGGAGGGCTCACCTATTCGGGGCATCCGCTCGCGATGGCCTCGATCGTGGCGACGCTCGACGTCATGGAGTCCGAGGGGATCGTCGCCAACGCCGCGGCCATCGGCGAGACCGAGATCGGGCCGGCGCTCGCCGAGCTCGCCGAGAAGCACGAGGTCATCGGCGAGGTGCGCGGCGAAGGCGTGTTCTGGGCGATGGAACTCGTCGCCGACCGCGAAACCCGCGAGCCGCTGCCCGCCGCGGAGATGGGGCGGCTGAAGGGCGCGATGCTCGAACGCGGACTCCTGCCGTTCGTGCAGGACAACCGCATCCACGTGGTGCCGCCGTGCGTGGTCACCGCCGAAGAGGTCGCCGAGGCCGTCGCGATCTACGACGACGTGCTGGCCACTGCGTAGGCCGCCGGTCGAGGAGCGAAGCGTCACACCGCCGGTCGAGGAGCGAAGCGTCACACC
This sequence comes from Agromyces terreus, assembly GCF_009749465.1. Lineage (GTDB taxonomy): Bacteria > Actinomycetota > Actinomycetes > Actinomycetales > Microbacteriaceae > Agromyces > Agromyces terreus. Next base: position 127,598 of record NZ_WBIS01000002.1, on the reverse strand, counting down.
GCCGGTCGAGGAGCGAAGCGTCACACCGCCGGTCGAGGAGCGAAGCGTCTCGAGACCGGCAACAACAACAGGGGAGAGAAGAGCATGACCGAGATCACGATGGTCGACCACTGGATCGACGGGGCGCCTGCCGCAGGCGCATCCGACCGCACCGGCCCGGTGTACAACCCGGCGCTCGGCGTCGAGCAGAAGCGCGTGCGGCTCGCGTCGACCGACGACGTCGACACTGCGGTGCAGTCCGCGGCGCGCGCCTTCCCCGGCTGGCGCGACACGTCGATCGCGAAGCGCCAGCAGGTCATGTTCGCGTTCCGCGAGCTGCTGAACTCGCGCAGCGACGAGCTCGCCGCGATCCTGACGAGCGAGCACGGCAAGGTGCTGTCCGACGCGGCGGGCGAGATCGCGCGCGGACTCGAGGTCGTCGAGCTGGCCTGCGCCATGCCCGGCTACACGAAGGGCGAGTACTCCGAGAACGTCTCGACGGGCGTCGACGTGTACACGCTGAAGCAGCCGGTGGGCGTGGTCGGCATCATCAGCCCGTTCAACTTCCCGGCCATGGTGCCGATGTGGTTCTTCCCGCTCGCGGTCGCGGCGGGCAACGCGGTCGTGCTGAAGCCGTCCGAGAAGGACCCGTCGGCCGCGGTCTGGATGGCCGGCATTCTCAAGGAGGCGGGCCTGCCCGACGGCGTCTTCAACGTCGTGCACGGCGACAAGGAGGCCGTCGACGCCCTGCTCGAGCACCCCGTGGTGCGCTCGATCTCGTTCGTCGGATCGACCCCGATCGCGCAGTACATCTACTCGACCGCGTCGGCCAACGGCAAGCGCGTGCAGGCCCTCGGCGGTGCGAAGAACCACATGCTCGTGCTGCCCGACGCCGATCTCGACCTCGCGGCCGACGCCGCCGTCAACGCCGGGTTCGGTTCGGCCGGCGAGCGCTGCATGGCCGTGTCGGTCGTGCTCGCCGTCGACTCGGTCGCCGACGAGCTCGTCGCGAAGGTGCGCGAGCGGATGTCGCGGCTCACCACCGGCGACGGCACTCGCGGCTGCGACATGGGCCCGCTCATCACGCGCGAGCACCGCGACAAGGTCGCCGGCTACCTCGACGTCGCGGTCGACGACGGCGCGACGCTCGTGGTCGACGGGCGCGACCCCGACGTCGACGGCGCGGCCGACGGCTTCTGGCTCGGCCCGACCCTCATCGATCACGTGCCGACCTCGTCGGTCGTGTACCGCGACGAGATCTTCGGCCCCGTGCTCTCGGTCGTGCGCGTCGACGGCTACGAGCAGGGCCTCGACATCATCAACGCGTCGCGGTACGGCAACGGCACGGCCATCTTCACGAACGACGGCGGGGCCGCCCGGCGCTTCCAGCGGGAAGTGACGGTCGGCATGGTCGGCATCAACGTGCCGATCCCCGTGCCGGTGGCGTACCACTCCTTCGGCGGATGGAAGGACTCGCTCTTCGGCGACGCCAAGGCGTACGGCCCGAAGGGCTTCGACTTCTTCCTGCAGGAGAAGGCGGTCACCTCGCGCTGGCTCGACCCGAGCCACGGCGGCCTGAACCTGGGCTTCCCGCAGCACGAGTAGCGTTCCCCGAATCAGGCCGAAGCGCCGGAATCAGGACGTTCTCTCGGATTCCGTCCTGATTCCGGCGCTTCGGCCTGATTTCGAGGTGAGGTTCAGCGCCGCACGAACGCGGCGACGCGAGCGGATGCCTCGGGGGTGTCGAACGCCGCCCCGATCGTGCGGGCCTCGTCGTCGAGCGCGGTCTGGAACTCGCGCGTCAACCCCGAGCGCACGAGGCGCTTCGCCTGGCCGTAAGCGGCGGATGCCCCCGACAGCCACGTCTCGGCGATCGCGCGGGCGCGCGCGGCGAGCTCGTCGGCGGCCACGACCTCGGTCACGAGACCCCAGTCGAGCGCCTCGGCCGCGCTGAGCGTGCGCGAGGTCAGCGTGAGCTCGAGGGCGCGCCGGGTGCCGACGGCCTCAGGCAGGAGCGTGCTCACGCCGCAGTCGGGCGTGAGCCCGATGTCCGCGTAGCGGCTCGCGAACGTCGCCCGGTCGGAGGCCACGACGAGGTCGGCCACGAGCATGAAGCCGAGGCCGCCGCCGGCGACGGGCCCCTGCACGGCGGCGACGATCGGCTTGGCGCTCTCGCGCAGCATCCGGTGCCCTGCATGGATCTCGTCGGCGAGTTCGGCGACGACCTGGCCCGCCGAGGTGCCGTCGCCGCCGAGTTCGGACATGGCGCGCACGTCGCCGCCGGCGCAGAACGCGCGGCCGTTGGCGTCGAAGAGCACGGCGCGGATGTCGTCGCGTTCGGCGATCTCGCCGGCGTATCGGCGCCAGAGCGCGATGGCGTCGGGCCCGACCGCGTTGAGGCGTTCGGGGCGGTTCAGCGTGAGATGCGCGAGTCCGTCGCGGACGTCGAACAGGAGGGCGTCGTCGCTCATGGTCTGGGAGTCTAGCCCGGTGCGGCGGCACGCAGGTGCCCGCCGCCGCACCGGGGAGGGGGCCCTACTGGCGGGCCATCGCGATGCGCATCCGCTCGTCGGGGTCGATGAAGTGGTCGTGGTCGTCGTCGCCGAGATCGATCTGCACCCACTCGATGCGCCCGGTGAAGCGGCTCGTGGCGGTGGTGTAGTCGGGGCTCACCGTGGTGCCGGACTCGTAGCCGATGTCCGTCGTCTCGTCGGCCGAGAACACCATCGCCTGGGTCGCCTCGATGCGTCCGGTGCCGGCCGCGTCGCCGTCGACGTAGAGGGTGACGCCGCCGCCCTTCGCGAGTCCGCCGCCGTCGTACGCGAATTCCATGCGCACCTGGTGCCGGCCAGCGGCCACGGGGTCGTCGGCGACGGTCTCGAACGAGTGGATGCCGAGCAGGTTGTAGGCGAACTTCGCCCGGCCCTCGTGCAGGTAGAAGCTCCACCCGCCGAAGCGGCCGCCCTGCGCGATGAGCACGCCGTTCGCCCCGCCCTCGGGCACGTCGACCTCGGCGGTCACCGACCACGACTTGTTCTTGATGCTGACGACGCTGTTCTCGGAGAGCCGGCCCATTCCGGGGAAGAACTGCTGCGAGGTCCCGCGGATGAGCGTGGGCCGGCCGGCGATCTCGGGGTTCAGCCGGTCGCCCGTGCGGTCGTCGATGGGGAGCACGTTGTACTTGACGGCCTCGATGAGCCACAGGCGCTGCAGTTCGTGCAGTCGTTCGGGCTGTTCGGCCGAGAGGTCCCTGGCCTGGCTGTAGTCGGTGCTGCCGTCGTAGAGCTCCCACACGTCGTCGTCGAAGGCCGGGACGGTGCCGCCCACGAGCTCCCACGGCGTGCGGTGCTTCGTGACCGCGCTCCACCCCTTGTGGTAGATGCCCCGGTTGCCGAACATCTCGAAGTACTGGAGATCGTGGCGCTCCGCGGCATCCGCGTCATCGAAGGTGTAGAGCATCGACGTGCCCTCCATCGGCGACTGCTGCACGCCGTTGACCATGGTGGGCTCGGGCAGCCCGGCCGCCTCGAGGATGGTCGGCGCCACGTCGATCACGTGGGTGAACTGCGAGCGCTGGCCGCCCTGCTCGGCGATGCCCTTCGGCCACGAGACGATCGTGCCGTTGCGGGTGCCGCCCCAGTGCGAGGCGACCTGCTTGGTCCACTGGAACGGGGTGTCCATCGACCAGGCCCATCCGACGGCGTAGTGGTTGTAGGAGCTCGGCGTGCCGAACTCGTCCATCTTGGCGTTCATGAACTCGGGCGTCTCGAGGGCGGCCATGCCGTTGAAGTTCGCCATCTCGTTGAAGGCGCCGTTGATCGTGCCCTCTGCGGATGCCCCGTTGTCGCCGATGATGTAGTAGATGAGCGTGTTCTCGAGCACGCCGAGGTCTTCGATGGCGTCGATGATGCGTCCGACGTGGTGGTCGGTGTGCTCGAGGAATCCCGCGTAGACCTCCATCTCGCGTTCGAGCACGGGCTTCAGCGCATCGGGCATGTCGTTCCACGCCGGGATCTCGTCGTGCCGAGGGGTGAGCTCGGCGTCGGCGGGGATGACGCCGAGCTCCTTCTGCTTGGCGAAGGTCTTCTCGCGCTGCGCGTCCCAGCCGTCGGCGAATTCGCCCTTGTACTTGTCGGCCCACTCGAGCGGAACGTGGTGCGGGGCGTGCGTGGCGCCGGGCGCGAAGTACACGAAGAAGGGCTTCTCGGGCATGAGCGCCTTCTGGGTGCGGATCCAGCCGACCGCGCGGTCGGCGAGGTCTTCGGTCAGGTGGTAGCCCTCCTCGGGCGTCTTGGGCGGCTCGACCGGGGTGGTGCCCTCGTACAGCGCGGGATCCCACTGGTTGTTCTCGCCGCCGATGAAGCCGTAGAAGGTCTCGAATCCGCCGCCGCCCGAGGGCCACGCGTCGAACGGGCCCATGGGCGAGGACTGCCAGACCGGGACCTCGTGGCACTTGCCGAACTGCGCGGTGGAGTAGCCGTTGAGCTTCAGCGTCATCGCGACCGGGGCCTTGGTGTTCGGCTTCAGGGAGCTGTTGCCTGGGGCGGATGTCGCGGTTTCGGTGATGCTGCCCATGCCGACGGAGTGGTGGTTGCGTCCGCTGAGCATCGCGGCGCGGGTGGGGGCGCACAGGGCGGTCGTGTGGAAGCGGTTGTACGTCAACCCCCGTGCGGCGAGCTTCTCGGCGTTCGGCGTCCGGCACGGGCCGCCGAACACGCTGGAGGCTCCGAAGCCCACGTCGTCGATCAGCACGATCAGCACGTTCGGCGCGCCCTCGGGCGGCAGCAGCGGGGTGATCGGCGGGTACGCGGTGTCGGGGTCCTTCGCGTCGTAGGTCGTGAGACCCGGCGCGGGCCGATCGGGGATCGGCAGCATGGTCCGTGCGTGGCGGTCGATGGTCATCGAGTTCCCCTCTGTGTGCCGGCCGCGGACCGGAGCCGCGACTCGTCGCGCTGAACCCTCGGTCGGTGGGGGAACGGGTTCGAGGGTTCCAGCAGGGCCAGTATGGCATCGAGGCGGATGCCGCGCCACGGCGTTTCAGCTGCCGGCGCCCGTTCCCCTCGACGGGTGGGCGTGCGCCTGCTCGAGGCGCGACGCCCGCGTCACGAGCACGTCGAGCACGGTGCGCACGGCGAGCCGTTCGGCGACGTCGGGGCGCACGAGGGCGACGATCTCGCGCATGGCGGTCACGCCGCGGATCGGCTTCAGCACGACGTCGGACCCGACCGTGCCCGAGGTGTACCGGGGCACGAACGCGACGCCCTGCCCGGCGGCGATGAACGCCTCGATGATGCGCATGTCGCTGAAGCGCTGGGCGATCCGGACGCGCTTGCCGCCCTGCTCCTCGATCGCGTGGAGGATGCGCTCGAAGGGGAATCCGGGCGGGACGCCGAGCCAGGTCTCGTCGACGAGGTCGGTGCTCGTCACGCTCGCACGCCCGGCCAGCCGGTGGCCCGTCGGAACGCCGACGTCGAGGGGTTCGGTGAGCAGGGGCACCACGGTGAGGCCGCGCCCGCCCCACGGCAGCACCCCCGGCATCGTGTGCGCGAGGACGATGTCGTACTCGGAGGTGAGGTCGGCGAAACCCGCCAGGTCGGGGTCGAGGTCGGTGCAGTGCACGACGAGCCCGGCGACCTGGGAGAGGTCGGCGAGCACGCCGGGCAGGAGCGTCGCGCCGACGGTCGGGAACGTGACGAGCCGGACCTCGCCGCTCGGGTGGTTGCGGAACTCGTCCCAGAGCGCGGTCGCGCGCTCGAGGGCGACGGCGACCTCGGCCGCGCTGCGCGCGAGCGCGTGCCCCGCGCTGGTGAGCACGAGGCCGCGCCCGCTGCGTTCGGTCAGGGGCATGCCCGCCTCGCGTTCGAGCACCTTGAGCTGTTGCGAGACGGCGGAGGGCGTGCGCCCGGTCGCCTCGGCGACGGCGGTGACGCTGCCGCGTTCGGAGAGTTCCCTGAGGAGGTCGAGCCGGTACACATCCATGTAGCCAAGCTACATGATCAGTGTAGTTCCGTGAGCTTGTGCTGAACGGTTTCGAGGAGGATCATGGAGGTATCGAAGGCATGCAATGGCGCATCATCCGTTCGGTCGCCGCCAATCATCTTTCGTGAAGGAGCCATCATGGCCACGCTCATCCTCGTCATCGCCGCATCCGTCGCCGGACTCGTCGGCACGTTCGTGCTCACCGCTCGCGACGGCTACCGTCGCCAGCCGCGGCAGAGCTTCGCGCGCAGCATCTAGTCGCGCGATCGCCCGGCTCGGCCGGGCTCAGGGCCGCCCGCGGAGAGGGACACTCCGCCGGGCGGCCCTTCGCCTTCCCCCGTCGCCGTTACTGTGGGCTCGACGTCGAGCCGCGCACGGGAACGGATGGTGCTCCCATGGGGAACGAAGCGAAGATCGTCGCCGCCGAAAGCGACGTGCTCCGCCGGTTCCTCCTCGGGCTCGCCGAGGGCATGAACGCCGCCTCGGAGTCCGTCGACCGCATCTCCGAGACCCTCCAGACCGTCTCCCGCGCCTACGGCGACGAGGACCCAGACATCGTCGTCCTGCCGACCGTCATCCTCATCGAGACCGGCGACCCCGACCAGGGCCGCGTCGCCATCCGATCCGCGGTGAACACCACGTTCCGCTTCGACCAGATCGCCGCCCTCTACCGCCTCATCGAGCAGGCCAAGCGCGCGGGCATCGCGCCCCGCGACGGCATCGTGAGGCTCAACGAGATCGGCGCCATGCGCCAGCGCTACTCGTGGGCGCTCCGGGTGTTCGGGCACGCCGTGCTCACCACGGGCCTCGCGCTGCTGCTCGCGCCCACCTGGCAGGGAGCGATCGTCGCGTTCGCGCTCGGAGCCCTCATCGGCCTGCTGAAGCTCGTGCGATCGCCGACCCTCCAGCTCGTCTTCCCGGTGTTCGCGGCCTTCGTCTGCGCCGTCGCGGTGTTCCTGCTCGCGCCGTACATCGAGATCGGCGATCCGATCAGGCTCCTCATCGCCCCGCTCGCGACGTTCCTCCCGGGCGGCGCGCTGACGACCGCGACCGTCGAGCTTGCGGCCGGGCAGATGGTCTCCGGCGCCTCGCGTCTCGTGTTCGGGCTCGTCCAGCTCTCGCTCCTCTCCTTCGGTATCCTCGCCGCCGGAACCGTCGTCGGCGTCGACGAGACGAGCTACGTGCCGCTCGAGGCATCCGACCTCCTGCCCTGGTGGGTGCCCGCGGTCGGCATCCTCCTCTTCGCGATCGGCAACTACCTGCACTTCTCGGCGCCACCGTCGACCTTCGGCTGGGTGCTGATCGCGCTGCTCGTCGCCTACACCGGGCAGACGGTCGGCGCGCTGCTGGTCAGCCAGACGGTGAGCGGATTCGTCGGCGCGCTCGCGATGACCCCGGTCGTGCTCTGGATCGCCACCCTGCGCAACGGCGCACCGTCGCAGCTGACCTTCCTCCCCGCCTTCTGGCTGCTCGTGCCGGGGGCGGCGGGCCTCGTCGGGCTCACCGAGGCCGTCGGCACCGGCGCCGGCCTCGAGAACTTCGCGTCGGCGCTCACCTCGGTCATGTCGATCGCGCTCGGCGTGCTCATCGGCACGGCCCTCTACCGCGTGGTGCACCACGGGGCCGAGGAGATCGCGCAGTTCCACATCGACGTCCCGGCCGCGCTCGCCGAGGTCGACGAGCCGCCGTTCTGGGCGAGGATCCTCCCCGGAACCCCGCGTTCGTTCTGGGGCGGCCGACACCGGGAACGACGAGCGGATGCCGCGGTGCAGCCGGCCCCGCGCGACACCGCCTGAGAATCCGCACCTTCCTCCCAGCCCGGCGCGTCGTAGAGTGTTCGGGTGACGCTCCCAGACCTCGACCGCGCAGACGTGCGCCGGCGACTCATCGACTTCATCTCGGCCGACGCGGTGTTCCACGGCGACTTCACGCTCACCAGCGGCAAGAAGGCGACCTACTACGTCGACCTCCGCAAGGTGAGCCTCGACCACCGGGTCGCTCCCCTCATCGGCCAGGTCATGCTCGACCTCATCGCCGACGTGCCCGACATCGCGGCCGTCGGCGGCCTCACGATGGGCGCCGACCCGATCGCCTCGGCGATCCTGCACCAGGGCGCCGCACGGGGGCTCGCCTACGACGCCTTCGTCGTGCGCAAGGAGCCGAAGGACCACGGCCGCGGCCGGCAGGTCGAGGGCCCCGACCTCGAGGGCAAGCGCGTCATCGTGCTCGAAGACACGTCGACCACGGGCGGGTCGCCCCTGAAGGCCATCGAGGCGCTGCGCAAGGTGGGCGCCGAGGTCGTCGCCGTCGCGGTGGTCGTCGACCGGGCGACCGGGGCGCGAGAGGTCATCGAGGCCGCGGGAGTCGACTACCTCGCGGCCATCGACCTGGACGACCTGGGTCTGGCCTGATGACGGCGGACCGACTGGGCGGCGACGACGCCGACTGGCTGTTGGCGCAGCTCGCCGCCGGGGACTCCCCGACGCCGACGCAACCCCTCCAGCAGGCCCAGCCGACTCCGCCTGCCACGCCCTCGTACGCACCGCCCGCCGCGGCGCCGCCCGCCGCGGCCCCGCCGCAGGGGCGCCGTGCCGCCCGCAGCGAGGAGTCGCTCGACTGGTTCTCCCTCGCCGAGGCTCCCGCGCCGGCCGCGCCGGCCGCATCCGCCCCGCCGACGCCCCCGGTTCAGCCGCGGTCGCACCAGCCCTGGGAGTCGACGCAGACCAGCGCGCTTCCCGTGGTGACGCCGCAGCCGCCGATGCGCCCGACGCCGCCGCTGACCGTGGAACCCCCGGTGGGCCGCAGCACGTCGGCCGCCGCGGGTCCGGCCGCGCCGACCGTTCCGGCCGCGCCGGTTGTTCCGGCCGCGCCGACCGTTCCCGGTCCGGCCACGCCGACCGCGCCGTTCGCGCTGACCTGGGGCGAGACGCAGGCCGCGGCCGCACCGCCGAGGTCCGAAGACGCGCTGCGCGATGCGTTCCGGCGTCTCTCCCAGCCCGAGGCCGCGGCTCCGGCCTGGCAGGCGCCGTCGGTCGAGCCCGCGCCGCAGGCGCCCGAGCCCGTCGCACCGGCGCCGCAGGCGTTCGAGCCGGCACCGCTGCTTCCGCCGTCCGAGCCCGACGACGTCGACCCGTTCGCCGGGTTCGCGCCGCCGCCCGTGGCCCGCAGATCGTTCACCCCGGTCACTCCGCCGTCGACGGACTTCGGCGCAGATCTCTGGTCGGCGCTGCAAGAACCCGATCCGGCGCCCGCCCCCGCGGCGGCGGCTCCCGAGCTGACGCGTCGCGAACGCAAGGCGCTCGAGCAGCAGGTCGCGAGCCAAGGCGTCGACGAGGGCCCCGAGCCGAGCGAAGCCAGTGGCGCGAGCGCCGCGAGCGCCGCGAGCGCCGCGAGCGCCGCGAGCGCCCCCGAGCCCGCGCCGGTCGCGCCGCGCACGCCGTTTCCCGCGTTCGCCGCGGCGTCCCCGCCGCAGCCTCCGGTCGCGCAGCGCGTCGAACCGGTCGACGACCTGCTCGCGGCGCTCGGCGGACCGCGCCTCCCCGAGGCGGCGGCGCCAGAGCATCCGACCTCGATCACGATGCCCGCGCCCGCACCCGCCCCTCAGCCCGCGGCGTTCGCCCCGGCGCCTCCGGCCGTCGCTCCGGTGCCCGCCGACGCCGATCCGGCGCATCGGCCCGACGACGGGCTGGCCGACCTCGGTCTCTCCTTCTCCGATCCCGCAGACGACCCCTGGGGCACCGAAGCCGAGGACGCACCCCGGTACACGCAGAACGCGCGGGCATGGTCCGCCGTGCCGCACGACGCGCTCGCCGAACCGTCCGAGCCGGCCGACGAGCCGGAGGAGCCCGTCTACGAGTGGGCCATCTCGCCCGACCCCATGGCCGAAGACCCGCGCGCCGACGCTCCCGTCGGCTCGGTGCTCGCCGCGCTCACGGCCTCCGCCGCTCCGGCAGCCCTCGGCGCGGGTCAGGACGCTCCGCTCGACCCGTCCGACGCCGCCGACGAGCCGTCCCCACGCACGCAGCTCCTCCCGGTCGTCGCCGCCGAAGACGAGCACGGCCCGTTCGCGACCGCAGCCGTCGAGAGCGATCCCTTCGGCGACGTCTCCCTCGATGAGCCGACCGCGCCGTTCGCGCAGCCGACCGCCGAGCTCTTCACCGAGCGGATGCCCCAGGCCGGCCAGTGGCCCGCCTCGAGCGACCAGTGGTCCGCCTCGAACGACCGCGACCACGACGACGACCCGTTCGCCTCGCTCTTCGAGCCCACCGGTCCGGTGGCCATGGTCGGCGCTCCCGCGCTCGCGATGGCGGGCGCCGGTTCGATGGGCGCGTACGCATCCGGAAGCGCCGGCGGGTTCGCGGCGGGCAACGGTTCGGGCATGGCGTTCAGCGCGGCATCCGGGACCCCGGCCGCGGGCGGCGCAGGCGCGGTCCGCGGCACCGGCAGCGGTTCCGGCGGGTTCGGGGGCAGCGGGAGCAGCAGCGGCAGTGGATCCGGCGGCAGCGGTAGTGCGCGCGGCGGCGGCTCGGGCAAGGGTCCGACCGGCGGCTCGGGCGGCTCCAAGGGCTCCGGCGACCGTCGCACCGTGAAGACGCTCATCTGGGTCGCCGGCGGCCTCGTCGCCGTGCTCGTCCTCGTCGGCCTGTTCTTCTTCGGCTCCAAGCTCGCCGGCGGCGGCGCGGCCGATGCCACGGCGTCCCAGTCGTCGAGCGCGAGCGCCTCCGAGTCGGCCCCGGTCGTCGAGCCGACGGCGCCGCAGCCCATGGGCATGCACGCGTGGGACACCCTCTACGGCGGCGAGTGCATCGACCCGTTCACCTCCGCCTGGGACGAGGAGTACACCGTCGTCGACTGCGGCGTCGCGCACGCGGCGCAGCTCGTCTACCGCGGAACGCTCCCCGGCGACGAGGCGGCGGCGTTCCCGGGCGAGGCCGAGCTCGGCGCGCAGATGAACACGCTCTGCACCGCGGCGGGCATCGTCGACGTCGCGGCGGCCGCGGGCATCCCCGACCTCCAGGTCCAGGGCAGCTATCCCGTGACCGAAGAGCAGTGGTCCGCGGGGGAGCGCACGTACTACTGCTTCGTCAACCGCTCGGGCGGCGAGCCGCTGACCGGTTCGCTCGCCGGGCCCGGACCCTCCGCGTGATGCGTCGCGCACGCGGCATCCGCTCGTCCGCATGGGCCGCGGATGCCGCGTGCCCGACCACGCCCCGAGGTGCGGCGTGAGCGTCCCGATCATCGTCGACTGCGACCCGGGTCATGACGACGCCCTGGCGCTCTGGCTCGCGGCCGGGCACCCGGCGCTCGATCTGCTCGCCGTCACCGCCGTCGGCGGCAACGTGCCGCTCGAGCACACGAGCCGCAACGCGCGCATCGTGCTCTCGGTCGCGGGCGTCGACGTGCCCGTCGCGGCGGGTGCCGCGGGGCCGCTGTCGCGCGAGCTCGTCACGGCGGAGTGGATCCACGGCGAGAACGGACTCGGCGGCCCCGACCTGCCGGAGCCGGCCCTGCCGCTCGACCCGCGCTCGGCGACCGAGCTCATGGCCGACACGCTCGAGGCGGCATCCGAACCGGTCGCGATCGTCGCCACGGGACCGCTCACGAACGTCGCCGTCCTGCTGCGCGACCGCCCCGACCTCGCGCCGCGCATCCGAGAGATCGTGTGGATGGGCGGCTCGACCGAGCGCGGCAACGCGACCCCGTACGCCGAGTTCAACGCGCTCGTCGACCCCGAGGCGCTCGCGCTCGTGCTCGGCAGCGGGGTCCGGTTCACGATGGTCGGCCTGAACGTGACGCATCGCGCGCTCGTGACCCCCGCGGTGCGCACCGCGCTCGCCGCCGCGGGCACCCGTACCGCCGCCTTCGGCGACGAGCTGCTGGAGTTCTTCTGCCGCACGAACGACGAGGTCTTCGGCATGCCCGACGGGCCGCTGCACGATCCGGTCGCGGTCGCCGTGCTGGCGGACCCCGGCTGCGTCGAACTGCGGCACACGCGGCTCGACGTCGAGCTCACCGGCACCGAGACGCTCGGCGCCACGAGCGTCGACTTCGACGGCATGCTCGGCCGCGAGCCGAATGCATGGGTCGCCGTCGGCCTCGACGTCGATCGGTTCTGGGCCGGCGTCGTCGACGCGGTCGCGCGCCTGGCCTGATCGCGCCCCGCGGGGTAGCCGCGAGGCGCCGCCCGCCGCTACAGCTCGGTCTCGACCGGCTCCTTGCGCACCAGCTCGTGCACGCCGTCGAGGATCTCGTCGGGGCGGAACGGGTACTTCTGGATCTCGGCCTGGTCGCTGATGCCCGTGAGCACGAGGATGGTGTGCAATCCGGCCTCGATGCCCGCGACGATGTCGGTGTCCATGCGGTCGCCGATCATCGCGGTGTTCTCGGAGTGCGCGCCGATCTTGTTGAGCGCCGAGCGGAACATCATCGGGTTCGGCTTGCCGACGACGTAGGGCTCCATGCCGGTCGCCTTCGTGATGAGCGCGGCGATCGCGCCCGTCGCCGGCATCGGGCCGTCCTTCGAGGGGCCGGTGGCATCGGGGTTCGTGACGATGAAGCGGGCCCCGTCGCCGATGAGGCGGATCGCCTTCGTGATGGCATCGAACGAGTAGTTGCGGGTCTCGCCGACGACGACGTAGTCGGGGTTCGTCTCGGTCATGATGAACCCGGCCTCGTGGAGTGCCGTCGTGATGCCGGCCTCGCCGATGACGAACGCCGTGCCGCCCGGCAACTGCGACTTCAGGAAGTCGGCGGTCGCGAGGGCCGAGGTCCAGATGCGGTCCTCCGGAACGTTGAGTCCGCTCGAGCGGAGCCGCGCCGAGAGGTCGCGCGCGGTGAAGATCGAGTTGTTCGTGAGCACGAGGTAGGGCGTGCCCGAGTCCTCCCACTGCTGCAGCAGGTCGGCGGCGCCGGGCAGCGCATGGTTCTCGTGCACGAGCACGCCGTCCATGTCGGTCAGCCAGCACTCGACCTCTTCGCGTCGTCCCATGCGCCCAGCCTAGGCGTCGCAGGTGACGGGCAGGCGACGGGCAGGCGATGTCAGCGCGCGGCGGTCGCGTCGAGCAGCTGCGAGAGGAGGTCGAGCTCACCGGGGACGAGCTTGTAGTACGCCCAGGTGCCGCGCTTGCTGCGCGTCAGGAAGCCCGCCTCCATCAGGATCTTGAGATGGTGCGACACGGTGGGCTGGCTGAGGCCGACGGGCTCGATGAGGTCGCAGACGCAGGCCTCAGCGCCCTCGGATGCCGCGACCATCGAGACGAGTCGGAGGCGAGTCGGATCGGCCAGGGCCTTGAGCTTCTTCGCGAGTTCGTCGGCGCGGTCGGCTTCGATGGCCTCGCTCGTGAGCGGCGTGCAGCAGACGGCGGAGTCGGGCTGGACGACGGGCAGCATCGTGGTGGGCATGCCCCCACTCTACCCCGAATATTGACAAACTTCGATGGATTCGCCAGACTGAATATCGAAGTTCATCGATGCCGAGGAGGCGCACGGACCATGACGCTGATCGATCTGACCGTTCCCCGACTGCAGCGGGGCCGCCTCTCGGAGTTGCCCGTCGCCATCATCGGCGCGGGGCCGGTCGGGCTGGCCGCCGCAGCGAATCTCGTCGAGCGCGGCATCGACTTCGTCGTCTACGAGTCCGGCGACGAGATCGCGGCCAGCATCCGTCAATGGGGGCACACCCGGCTCTTCTCGCCCTGGGACCTCGTGATCGATCCGGCATCGCGCCGGCTGCTCGACGCCGAGGGGTGGCAGGCGCCCGCGTCGAGGCGGCTGCCCACGGGCACCGAGCTCGTGACGGAGTACCTCGAGCCGCTCGCGGCGATCGACGCGATCGCGAGCCGCATCCGCACCGGCGTCCGCGTCGAGGCCGTGACCCGTCTGGGCATGGATCGCACCCGGACCGCGCGTCGTGCCTCGACCCCGTTCCTGCTGCGGGCCCGCACCGCCGACGGCATCGAGGAGTTCACCGCCGGTGCCGTGATCGACACGTCGGGCACCTACTCGCAGCCGAACAGCCTCGGTTCCTCCGGCCTCGACCCGCTGGGTCTCGCCGAGGTCGCCGACCGGGTCAGCCACGCCCTTCCCGACGTGCTCGGCCGCGAACGCGATCGGTTCGCCGGCCGGCACACGACGGTCGTCGGGGCGGGCCACTCGGCGGCCAACACCATCCTCGCGCTGGCCGAGCTCGCCAGGCAGGCGCCCGGCACCCGCATCACCTGGCTGATCCGCAACGCCGGCGCGGTGCGCGTCACCACGTCGGAGAACGACGGCCTCGCCGCCCGCGCCTCGATCGGCCGCCGGGTCGATGCGCTCGTCGACGCCGGGCTCGTCGAGGTCGTCGACCGCTTCGAGATCGTGCGGCTCGGCCGCACCGACGGCGGCGTGCGCATCCACGGCGCGCGTCGCGGCGAACTCGTCGAGCACGACACCGACGTCGTCGTGAGCGCCACCGGGTTCCGTCCCGACCTGGCGATGCTCCGAGAGATCCGCGTCGAACTCGACGAGATCGTCGAGGCGCCGAAGCGGCTGGCGCCCCTGATCGACCCCAACGTGCACACCTGCGGCACGGTCGAGCCGCACGGCTTCGCCGAGCTCACCCACCCCGAACCCGGCTTCTTCCTCGCCGGCATGAAGAGCTACGGGCGCGCGCCGACCTTCCTCCTCGCGACCGGGTACGAGCAGGTGCGCTCGATCACGGCCTGGCTCGCGGGCGACGTCGCTGCCGCGAGCAACGTCGAGCTGGTGCTGCCCGCGACGGGCGCGTGCTCGACGAGCCTCGCGCCCGACGGCTCCGCGCCCGGCGGCTCCTCATGCGGCGAACCCGTCGGCGGGCCGGCCGCCAAGGGCTGCTGCTCCTGAGGGCTGCTGCTTCTGAGGGCTGCTGCTCCTGAGGGAGCTCGCGTCCGCTCGGGTCAGGCGGTGACCCAGATCGCCGCGGCCGTCTCGCGCGTCAGTGCGCCGGCCTCGCCGGAGGCCTGCAGGGTCACCCGTTCGCTCTCGACATCCGTCACCTCGATCTCGACACCGGGGCGGATGCCGCGACGCTCGAGCTCGCGCAGCACCGCCGGGTCGCGGTCGCTGATGCGGATGACGCGGCCGACGTGCGCTGCCGGCGCCTCGGAGAGCAGCACGAACGGCTCGCTCGCGACGTCGCCCGACGCCGACGGGATCGCGTCGCCGTGCGGGTCGCGCGCGGGGCGCCCGAGCCGCACGTCGATGGCCTCGAGCAGGCGGTCGGACACCGTGTGCTCGAGCACCTCGGCCTCGTCATGCACCTCGTCCCACCCGTAGCCCATCTCGGCGACGAGCCAGGTCTCGATGAGCCGATGCCGGCGCACGACCGCGAGCGCGCGTTCGCGCCCGGCATCCGTGAGCCGCAGCGGGCCGTACGGCACGTGCGCGACGAGCCCCTGCGCGGCCATCTTCTTGACCATCTCGGTGACCGACGATGGGGCCACCCCGAGCTTGTCGGCGAGCGCCTTGGGCGTGATCGGGTCGGGCTGCCATTCGGTGTGGGCGTACACCGTCTTGAGGTAGTCCTCGATCGCGGGGCTGGTGGTGGGCGGCATCGGCCTCAGGATAGCGGGCGGCCCGTCACGCCCCCGTGAACACCAGCCAGAGCAGCAGCGCGTTCAACGCGATGAGGAACGCGGATGCCGCGACGCCGGCCGCCGTCGTCGCCCAGCGGTTCGCGTACGTGCCGAGCACGCTCCGGTTCGCGGTGACCGCGACGAGCGGGATCAGCGCGAACGGGATGCCGAACGAGAGCACGACCTGGCTGAGCACGAGTGATTGTGTGGGATCGAACCCGAGCGCGAGGATCGCGAGCGCGGGCACGAGCGTCACGAGCCGGCGGGCGAGGAGCGGAACGCGCACGCGCAAGAGTCCGTGCATGATCTCGGCGCCCGCGTAGGCGCCGACCGAGGTCGAGGCGAGGCCCGAGGCGAGCAGGCCGACCGCGAACAGGGTCGCGATGACCGGCCCGAGCGAGGCCTCGAGTGCGGCGTGGGCGCCCTCGAGGCTGTCGGTGCCGGCGATGCCCGCGAGGTTCGCGGCTGCGAGCAGCAGGATGCAGAGGTTCACGGTGCCGGCGATGGCCATGGCGATCGTGACGTCCCAGCGGGTCGCGGTGAGCAGCCGTGCGGTGGGGGTCACGCGCGCCTCCACGGTGTGCCGAGGGGCGAACCGGTCGCGGGCGAGCGCCGAGTGCGCGTAGATCGCGTGCGGCATGATCGTCGCGCCGAGGATGGATGCCGCGAGGAGCACCGAGTTCGCGTCGTCGAAGCGGGGCACGAGGCCGCCGAGCACGCCCGCGGGGTCGGGCGGCGCGACGAACACGCCCACGCTGAAGCCGATCGCGATGATCACCAGCAGGCCGATGATGACGGTCTCGAACGGCCGGGCGCCCCGCCGGGACTGGATCACGAGCAGCACGAGCGAGACGCAGCCCGTGATGAGCCCGCCCCACACGAGCGGCACCCCGAACAGCAGGTTCAGGGCGACGGCGCCGCCGATGACTTCGGCGATGTCGGTCGCCATGGCCACGGCCTCGGCCTGCAGCCAGTAGGCGCGACGGCCCCACCGGTTGCCGATGCGCTCGCCGAGCACCTCGGGCAGGCTCTTGCCCGTCACGACGCCGAGCTTCGCCGAGAGGTACTGGATGAGCCACGCCATCACGTTGCCGAGCACGACGACCCACACCAGCAGGTAGCCGTACTGCGCGCCGGCCGTCATGTTGCTCGCGACGTTGCCCGGGTCGAGGTAGGCGACGCCCGCGACGAGCGCCGGGCCGATCAGCCAGACGAGCCGGGTCGGTCGAGGGGCGGATGCCGCGCGCCCGCGCTCTCCGGACCCGGGCGCGCCCGAGGCATCCGTCGCTGTCTGCTCGTCATCGAGGGCTTTCGGCATACCGAAACCCTAGCAATATTTCGGCGCACCGAAACCTGCTGTCCGCCGGTCGAGGAGGCGCCCCGGCGCCGTCTCGAGGCCTTCGGGTGCGGGTCTCGAGACGCTGCGCTCCTCGACCGGCGCGGTGTGTCGTTGGTCGAGGAGGCGCCCCGGCGCCGTCTCGAGGCCTTCGGGTGCGGGTCTCGAGACGCTGCGCTCCTCGACCGGCGAGTAGCGTTGGCGGGTGACCGAAGCCCAGCACGAGGGGTTCCCCGAACCCGAGCACCCCGAGCCGACCCTCCCGCACGGCGTGCCCCCGTGGCCGGGCGGGCGCGACGCGTGGCCGGCCGACGCGAACTACGACCCCGACCTGCTCGAGCACGGCGACACCCGCAACGTCGTCGACCGGTACCGGTACTGGCGCATGGACGCGATCGTGGCGGACCTCGACGAGCACCGGCATCCGTTCCACGTCGCGATCGAGAACTGGCAGCACGACCTCAACATCGGCTCGATCGTGCGCAGCGCGAACGCGTTCGCCGCCGAGACCGTGCACATCATCGGCCGCCGCCGCTGGAACAAGCGCGGCGCCATGGTCACCGACCGCTACCAGCACGTGCTGCACCACCCGGATGTCGCCGACTTCGTCGAATGGGCTCGCGCGAACGACCTGCCGATCATCGCGGTCGACAACGTCGACGGCTCCGAGCCGGTCGACGCGGCGCCGCTGCCCGAGCGGTGCGTGCTGCTCTTCGGCCAGGAGGGCCCCGGACTCAGCGACGAGGCGATCGCGGCATCCGACCGGGTCGTGGAGATCACCCAGTACGGCTCGACGCGCTCGATCAACGCGAGCGCCGCGGCCGCGATCGTGATGCACGAGTGGGTGCGCGTGCACGCCCGTCGCTGACGCGCCCGTCCGGTTGGCCGCCGAAAGGCCAGGGCGAGGCGATTCGCTCTGGCCGCGGCATCCGATCGCGGTTACGGTTGGGCCATGACCGAGATCACCGACGATCTGCCCGCCCGTCTGCTGCACGAGGAGCACGCCGGATGGAAGGCCATCCTCGCCGGCCGCGGGGGCGAGCACTACCAACGTGCGATGACGCGCGACGCGCTCATGGTCGTCGAGGGGGCGATGCTCGGGCGTGACGAGATCCTCGCGAGCTTCCGCGACGTGCCGCCGTGGGAGTCGTACGAGCTGCACGAGCCGGCGGTGATCCGGCTCGGTGATCGCGCGGGCATGGTCGTCTACCGTGCGGTGGCGCGTCGCGGCGACGACACGGCGAACCTCCGCATGTCGACGACGTACGTCTACGACGACGGCGCCTGGCACGTGGCGGCGCACCAGCAGACTCCGGCGTAGCGCCCGCTCCACGCGAACCGAAGCGGGGCGGATGCCGCGGCATCCGCCCATGATCCGTCGATCTTCGCCAGATGCGGGCTCGGTTCGGACCAAGATCGACGGATCGACGGATCGACGGGTCGACGGATCGACCAACGCGGCGCCTCAGCCGATGAGGCTCGGCTGCAGGTCGCGCAGGGTGCGGAAGTGCGTCATCCGGGTCACGCCGATCGCGGCGATCGCGAGCGCGCCGACGAGCCACACGAGCAATACGATCGAGTCGGATGCCGCCCTTCCGAGATCTCCGCCGTACATGACCTGCCGCATCATGTCGACGACGTAGCCCATCGGCAGCACGTGGTGCAGTGCGGCGAGCGGCGCGGGCAGCGTCTGCCACGGGAACGTGCCGCCGGCGGTCACGAGCTGCAGCACCATGAGCACGAGGCCGAGGAACTGCCCGACCGATCCGAGCCAGACGTTCAGCGCGAGGATGATCGCGGCGTACGTGGTCGACGCGAGCACCATCACGCCGAGGGTGCCGAGCGGATGCGTCATCGGGAACCCGAGGGTCACGGCGAGCACGGTGAACAGGCCCCCCATCTGCACCGCGCCGAGGATGCCGGGGGTGAGCCATCCCGCGAGGGTCACCCGGATGGGCGAGTGCAGGGCGGTGATCGCGCGCCGCGAGATGGGCTTGACGATGAGGAACAGGGCGTAGATGCCGATCCATCCGGCGAGGGCGGCGAAGAACGGGGCGAGGCCGGCGCCGTAGTTGCCGGCCTCGGTGAGCGCGTCGGTCTCGAGCGAGACCGGGTCGGCGATGGTCTTCGCCTGCGCGTCGCGGAGGGCTTGGTCGGAATCGGGGATCGACGAGGCGCCGTCGGCGAGCCCGGAGTGCAACGTCTGCGCGCCCGTCCCGAGTTCGTCGAGGCCCTCGCCGAGCGTGCCGATGCCGTCGCGGAGCGTCGCGGCGCCGGATGCCGCGGTCGAGGCGCCGTCGGCGGCGGCCGTCGCCCCCGCGGCGAGGGTGGAAGACCCGCTCGCGACGTCGGCGCTGCCCGCGGCGAGGTCGGCGGACCCGCTCGCGACCTGCGCGCTGCCTTCGGCGAGCTGATCGATCTGCCCGACCACCTCCTGCACGCGCGCGTTGCCCGCGGCGATGTCGTCGCCGATCGGGTCGAGGCGGGCGAGCACGTCGTCGATCGTGGCCTGATCGACCCCCGCCGCGGTGAGGCGGTCGGCGATCTCGGCGCGCGCTTCGGGCACGGATGCCGCGGCGTCGCCGACGGCCGATCCGACGCGGTCGGCGGATGCCGCGAGCTGCGCGTTGCCGTCGGCGACCTGCTGCGCGCCCGCGGCGAGCGTGGCGCTGCCGTCGGCCACCTGCTGCGCGCCGGAGGCGAGGGCGGCGCTGCCGTCGGCGACCTGGCGGGTGCCGCTCGCGAGCGCCGCGGTGCCGTCGGCGAGTTGCGTCGCCCCGGAGCCGAGCTGGGTGGTGCCGTCGATGGCGGTGAGGGTGCCGTCGGCGAGCTGCTGCGCGCCGTCGGCGGCCTCGACGATCTTGCCGCGGATCGTCGAGATCGAGTCGAGCAGCAGCGAGGCCGCCTCGCGGCCGACCTGTTCGGCCACGGTCGTGCGGATCGTCTTGACGGCCTGCTCGCCGATGGTGCCGGCGAGGTAGCTGTTCGCGTCGCTCGTCTCGAGGATGATCTCGGCCTGGTGCGGGGCATCCGTCTGGATCGAGGCGAGGGCCTCGCTGAAGTCGGCGGGCAGGGTGATGACGAAGTCGTACGACGAGTCCGCGAGCCCGTCGGCGGCCTCGTCGGCCGAGACGCGGTGCCAGTCGAAGGCGCCGTCCTCGATGAGCTCGTCGGCCACCTCGTCGCCCACGTTGCGGGCGTCCGCGTCGGCGGTGGCCGGGCTGCCCTCGTCGTCGACCACGAGGGCGACCGGAACCTCGGGGAGTTTCGCGTACGGGTCTTGATTCGCCCAGAGGTAGAGGCCGCCGTAGAGCACGGGCACGGCCACGAGCGCGATGAGCGCGATGACCGACATGCGGGTCGAGAACAGGCGCCGGAACTCGGCGGCGATCATCTGCGGAACCTTCATGCGAGGCCTCCTTCGGCGATCGCCTCGTGCTCGGTGATCTCGTCGGTTTCGTCGCCCTGCATGCGGGCGAGCATGGTGTCGGCGGCGATCGCGGCGGCGGAGGCGTCGCCGGCGATCACGAGCACCGCGAAGCCGCGGTCGGCGAGCGTGCGGGCGAGCTCCCACCACGCGATGGGGTCGCCGCCGTGGCGGTCGGGGGAGACGAGCACGAGGCCCTCGACGCCGTCGCGCAGGATCGCGAGCTCGGTGAGCAGACGCAGCCGGTCGCGGGGCGCGACGTTCGCGATCGGCACCCGAGCGGATGCCGCGAGCCCGAGGTCGTGCAGCCAGTTCGACACCGAGACGGGGTGCGACGGGATGCCGGCGAACATGAGCTCCTCGGCGGCGACGCCCGCGACGGTGACGTCGGGAGCCGGGTCGCTGACGCCGGGCGCGTCGACGAGCGCGACGCGGCGGCGGATCGCCGAGGCATCCGCTCGCCCGTCGACGGTCACGGTGCCCGTGTCGGGCCGCATGCGGCCGGCGGCCATGAGCCCGAGCACGGTGGGGCGCTGCTCGGTCTCGGCGCGCGTGAGCGTGGCACGGCCGGATTCGAAGCCGATCGTCGTTGCGGGCAGCGCCAGCCCGCGGCGGCCCTTCGAGACGTTGTGCAGGTCGATCCTCATGCGGCCGCCTCGAATGCAAGCTCGGGGGCCGCGGCGATGAGCGCGCCCGCCGCCCGCCAGTCGAGGCCCGCGGTCGAGAGCACCGAGAGCATGACGAGCCGGTGGCCCTCGGCGTCGGTCAGGCGGGCGACGGATGCCTCGAGCAGCACCGCGATCGCCGAGCGCTCGATGAGGCGGGCGAGGGTGTCGGCGGCCAGGTCGGCGCGCAGGGTGCCGTCGTCGATGCCGCGCTCGACGAGGGCGCCGAGCCGTTCGCGCACGGGGGCGAGGGCGCGGGCGGCCTGCTCGACGTGGGGTTCGCGCACCGCCATGGCGGCCATCAGGCGCACGTGCTCGAGGGCGTGCCACAGCCGCGCGCCGAGCAGGGCGACCGCGGTGGGCGTGTGCGGGTGGTCGACGGTGGCGGCGATGTGGTTGAGCCGGGCCGCGCCGGAGTCGATGAGTGCCGCGATGAGCTCGTCGCGCCCGGCGAAGTGGCCGTAGACGGCGCGGCGGGTGAGACCAGCGGCGGCGGCGATGGCCTCGAGCCCGGCGTCGGGGTGCTCGTTCAGGGTGGCCGATGCTGCGGCGAGCAGGGCTTCGCGGTTCGCGGCGGCGTCCCGTCGAGGGGCGCGGCGAACCTCCTCGGTGATGGTCGGCATGCTCCCATCGTACGAACTTGCACACCAATGTGCAAGTTATCCCGCCGGTCGAGGAGGGCGCTCAGCGCCCGTCTCGCCGGTCGAGGAGGGCGCTCAGCGCCCGTCTCGAGACCAAGCGCCCCAGTCCAACCCCCCGCGCCGCGCCCCCGCCGCCCGCCTCCCCCCGCGAACGCCCTACTGCAGCGCCGACGTGAGGCGCGCCACCCCGTCGAGGAACGTGGCCGACAGCGGCTCCTTCTCCCATTCCTCGAGCGTGAGCTCACGGCCGATGCGCCGGTACTCCTCCTCGACCTCGCGCATGTCCGCGACGAACGAGGCGCCGCGCACGAGCAGCGAGATCTCGAAGTTCAGGTTGAACGAGCGGATGTCCATGTTGCTCGACCCGATGACGGCGACGTCGTCGTCGATCGAGAGGTGCTTGGCGTGCAGGATGTACGGCGCCGGATACAGCCAGATGCGCACCCCGGCGCGCAGCAGCGTGCCGTAGTACGAGCGCTGGGCGTGCCAGACCGAGCCCTGATCGCCGAGTTCCGAGACGAAGAGCTGCACGTCGAGCCCGCGCAGCTTGGCCGACGTGATCGCGTAGATCATGGCCTCGTCGGGCACGAAGTACGGGCTCGTGATGATCACGCGCTCCTGCGCCGACGCCACGAGCGAGAGGAACAGCCGCAGGTTGTTCTCGGTCGCGTAGGCCGGGCCGCTCGGCACGACCTGGCAGACGAGCCCCGCGGATGCCTCGGCCGAAGCCGCCTCGACGGCTCGCCCGACCGTCTTCTCGTCGTCGATCCACTCGTCGACCTCGGCGTACCAGTCGGAGCGGAAGACGGCGTCGACCGAGCGCACGACCGGTCCGGTGGTGCGCACGACGAGCTCCTGCCACATGAGCCCGCGCTTCTGGTTCTTCGGCGAGTCGTAGTCGCGCGAGATCAGGTTCTGCGATCCGGTGTACGCCACCCGGCCGTCGACGACGACGAGCTTGCGGTGGTTGCGCAGGTCCGGGCGTTCGTAGCGGCCCTTCAGCGGCTTCAGCGGCAGCAGGAAGTGCCACTGCACGCCGATGCGGTCGAGCTCGGCGAAGGTGGCCTCGTGCACGCTCACGCGCTTCGACGCGACGTGGTCGAGCAGCACCCGCACGGTGACACCGCGCTGCACGGCGCGCTCCATGGCGGCGAAGAAACCCTTCGTGACGTCGTCGAACGCGATGATGTAGAACTCGACGTGCACGTAGCGCTCGGCGGTGTCGATGTCGGCGGCCATCGCGTCGATCGAGCCCTCGTAGTCGCCGAACAGCCGTGCCGAGTCGCCCGGCACGGCGGGCAGTGCGCCGAGACGGGCGTTCTGCTCGACGACGGTGCGGAACCAGGTCGGCCAGGTCGCGGCATCCGTCGCCGGTTGCAGTTCGTCGACGTCCTCCTCGAGGATCCGGTCGATCTCGACCTGGCGTTCGCGGCGCCGCTTCGACAGCTTCACGTTGCCGATGAGGAGGAACAGCACGATGCCGACGAAGGGGATGAGGAAGATCGCGAGCAGCCACGCCATGGCGGCGGTCGGCTTGCGGTCGCGCGGCACGATGATGAGGGCCGCGATGCGGATCGCGAGATCGACGAGCACGACGATTCCGCCGATGAGGTTCGCGAGTTCCGCGCTCATCGGGTCGGCTCCGCGGCGGTCTGCGGTGCGTGGTTCATCGGCACTCCTCGATTCGGCGCCGGGCGGGCCGGCAGCGGGCGATCCCTGAGTATCCCACCGATCGGGGACCCGATCCGCTCGACCCGCGTCCGTTCGCGGTCGCGCAGACGCCCCCGAATTGGGGGCCCGTGCGACCGGGACGGATGGCACTCCGCAGCAGAGGCACGCCCGCGGGGCGCGCTTGAATGATCGCAATCCGAGATGAAAGGAGCCACCATGCCCGCAATGAAGCGGCGGCTCACCGCTACCCTCGCCGTCATCCCGTTCGTCGCGCTCAGCGTGCTCGGCGCGTCGGCCGCGGCCAACGCGACGCAGCCCGGCGCCGACGGAAGCCACAAGGTCGCCTTCTGCCACGCGACGCACAGCGAGAAGAACCCGTACGTCTACATCGAGACCGACAACATCGCCGTCGTGCGCGCCCACTTCAAGCACCAGGACGAAGAGGACGTCTGGCCCGCCTTCAGCTACACCTGGCACGGCGAGACCGTCTCGTACGCCGGCTCGGGCGACGACAGCGAGGCGTTCATCGAGCGCGGCTGCCAGAGCGGCGGACGCGGCTGACCCATCGCGTCGACATGCAGAAGGGCGGATGCCGCGGCATCCGCCCTTCTGCATGTTCCGGGCCCGCGCCCACGGCGTTCGGGCCCGCGCAGGCGATCAGTCGGTGCCGAGGTCGAACGCGGAGGCCTCGTTCGCGGCGTCGGTCGCGGCCTCGAGGTCGGTCTCGGTCGGGCCCGCGAGGATCTCGGCCGCGTCGCCCACCGAGAGGTCTCCGACGAGCGCCGCCGTCGCCCCGCCCACCAGGTTGAGGTGCGCGTACTGCTCGAGGCGGGCACGCGAGTCGGCGATGTCGAGGTTGCGCATCGTGAGCTGGCCGATGCGGTCTTCGGGGCCGAAGGCCTGATCGCCCACGCGCTCCATCGAGAGCTTCTCGGCCTGGTAGCTGAGCGCCGGGCCGGTCGTGTTCATGATCGTGTAGTCGTCGCCGCGGCGCAGGCGCACGGTGACCTCGCCCGTGACGGCGGAGGCGACCCAGCGCACGATCGACTCGCGCAGCATGAGCGACTGCGGGTCGAGCCAGCGGCCCTCGTACATGAGGCGGCCGAGGCGGCGGCCCTCGTTGTGGTAGTTCGCGATCGTGTCCTCGTTGTGGATCGCGTTCACGAGGCGCTCGTAGGCGAGGTGCAGCAGCGCCATGCCCGGCGCCTCGTAGATGCCGCGCGACTTCGCCTCGATGATGCGGTTCTCGATCTGGTCGCTCATGCCGAGGCCGTGGCGACCGCCGATGGCGTTCGCCTCCAGCACGAGTTCGACCGCGTCGTCGAACCGGACGCCGTTGAGGGCGACCGGGCGGCCCTGCTCGAACGTGACCGTGACGTCTTCGGCGGGGATCTCGACCGACTCGTCCCAGAACTTCACGCCCATGATCGGCTCGACCGTGGTGATGCCCTCGCTGAGCTCCTCGAGCACCTTCGCCTCGTGCGTGGCGCCCCAGATGTTCGCGTCGGTCGAGTACGCCTTCTCGGCGCTCGCCCGATAGGGGAGGTCGCGGGCCTGCAGCCACTCGCTCATCTCCTGGCGGCCGCCGAGCTCGGTGACGAAGTCGGCGTCGAGCCACGGCTTGTAGATGCGCAGGCGCGGGTTGGCCATGAGGCCGTAGCGGTAGAACCGCTCGATGTCGTTGCCCTTGTAGGTCGAGCCGTCGCCCCAGATGTCGACGCCGTCTTCGAGCATGGCGCGCACGAGCAGCGTGCCCGTGACGGCGCGGCCGAGCGGGGTGGTGTTGAAGTACGCCTTGCCGCCCGAGCGGATGTGGAACGCGCCGCACTGGAGGGCGACGAGGCCCTCTTCGACGAGCGCGGCGCGGCAGTCGACCAGGCGCGAGATCTCGGCGCCGTACTCGATGGCGCGGCCGGGAACGGCCTCGACGTCGGGCTCGTCGGGCTGGCCGAGGTCGGCGGTGTAGGTGCAGGGCACTGCGCCCTTCTCGCGCATCCATGCGACCGCCACCGAGGTGTCGAGGCCGCCGGAGAAGGCGATGCCGACGCGTTCGCCGACGGGGAGGCTGGAGAGGACTTTCGACATGCCCTCCAGCCTACTTGGGGCGGATGCCGCGTGACGGCGCCCTCACCGTCCGCCGGTCGAGGAGCGAAGCGTCTCGAGACCTGCGCCCCCCTCGGGGTCTCGAGACGGCGCCGGCGCGCCTCCTCGACCGGCGGGGGCGCGTTCCGCCGGTCGAGGAGCGAAGCGTCTCGAGACCCGCCGGGGCGGCGAACGGCCGCCGCGATAAGGTTGAGTGTGACTCCAGACGAATCAGCATCTGAGCGCGAGGGCGGCCTCATCGACGAACCCGAGGTTCGCGAGGCGCTCGCCGCAGCCGATCGGGGCGGCGTCGCAGCGGTCGTCACGGCGCATCCGTCGTCGCCGCTGGCGTGGGCCGAGCTCGCCGACCGCGCCGACTCCGAGGGCAACGCCATCGAGGCCTACGCCTTCGCGAGCGTCGCCGTCGATCTCGCACAGGAGCAGCTCGCGGCATCCGGATGGCAGCCCGGCGCAGCCGTGCCCTGGTCCGACGAGCCGAACCGCGCCTACCTGCGCGCCCTCGATGCCAAGCGCCGAGCGGCCGCGGGGCTCGGGCTCGACGCCCAGGTCTCCCGGCTGGCCGACGAGCTCTCGAGCGCCGACGCCGAGGCCCCGGCCCGCATCGCGTCGGAGTACACGCCCACCCAGGTCATCACCATCGTGACCGCCGACCAGCTCCTCGCGCAGGTCGACGCCACGGCAACCACCGGCGACCAGGTCGCCGAACCCGCCGCCCTCGACGCGGCAGGAGAGGACTGACATGCCCGCAGCCGTCCTGATCGGTGCACAGTGGGGCGACGAGGGAAAGGGCAAGGCGACCGACCTGCTCGGTCCGCGCCTCGATTACGTCGTCAAGTTCAACGGCGGCAACAACGCCGGGCACACGGTCGTCGTCGGCAGCGAGAAGTACGCGCTGCACCTGCTTCCCTCCGGCATCCTCACCCCCGGGGTCACGCCGGTCATCGGCAACGGCGTGGTCGTCGACGTCGAGGTGCTCTTCGAGGAGCTCGAGGCGCTCTCGAGCCGCGGGGTGGATGTCTCGCGCCTGCGCATCTCGGCGAACGCGCACCTCATCACGCAGTACCACCGCACGCTCGACAAGGTCACCGAGCGGTTCCTCGGCAAGCGCCAGATCGGCACGACCGGCCGCGGCATCGGCCCCGCGTACGCCGACAAGATCAACCGCGTCGGCCTGCGCATGCAAGACCTGTTCGACGAGAACATCCTCCGCCAGAAGATCGAGGGCGCGCTCGACCAGAAGAACCACCTGCTCGTCAAGGTCTACAACCGTCGCGCTATCGCCGTCGACGAGATCGTCGACGAGATGCTCGGCTACGTCGACCGCCTGCGTCCGATGGTCACCGACACCGCCCTGCTGCTGCACCAGGCGCTCGAGCGCGACGAGACCGTGCTCTTCGAGGGCGGCCAGGCCACCATGCTCGACGTCGACCACGGCACCTACCCCTTTGTCACCTCGTCGAACGCGACGAGCGGCGGCGCCGTCACCGGCTCGGGCATCGCGCCGAACCGCATCGACCGGGTCATCGCGGTCATCAAGGCCTACACAACGCGCGTCGGCGCCGGCCCGTTCCCGACCGAGCTCTTCGACGAGTGGGGCGAGTTCCTCAGCGAGAAGGGCCACGAGTTCGGCACCACGACCGGGCGCCGCCGCCGCACGGGGTGGTACGACGCGCCCATCGCCCGCTACACGGCGCGCATCAACGGCGTCACCGACTTCGTGCTCACCAAGCTCGACGTGCTCACCGGCATCGAGCGCATCCCGGTCTGCGTCGCCTACGACGTCGACGGGCAGCGCTTCGACGAGGTGCCCGTCTCGCAGTCCGACTTCCACCACGCGACCCCGATCTACGAGGAGTTCCCGGGCTGGACCGAAGACATCACGGGGGCCCGCGAGTTCTCCGACCTGCCCGCGAACGCGCAGGCGTATGTGCGCGAGCTCGAGGCGATGAGCGGCTCCCGCATCTCGGCGATCGGCGTCGGCCCGGGCCGCGACGAGATCGTGCAGTTGCACGACCTGCTCGCCTGACGCCGGCGCCCTTCGCGGGCGTCCGCCGCCCGTCTCACCGGAGCACGGGGCGCGCCCGCGCGTCCTGGAACCCCTTTCCCTGCGAGGAGCCTTCCCGATAGGGTCGGATCCACGAGCCCTCCATCTACCGTGGGCTCGTGGCAGTCGTGCGGCTGCGGGGGCAGGGAGAGAAAATGTCGGTCGGTCGACGAGTACTCGCCGGAATCGGCGCGATCATCCTGACGGCGGCGTTGGCGACGCCGGCGGCGCTGCCCGCCACGGCAGCTCCGGATGATGCGCAGTTCACGACCTTCTCGAAGGTGATCACGCCGCCCGACGAATCGCCGTTCGGGCCCACCGATCAGTTCAGCTACACCATCACGTTGACCTGCAACAGCCCGATCGTCGACATCTGCATCGCGGCCCACGTCTCCGACACGCTGCCGGCCCCGCTCGTGTTCGATCCGACGGTGCCGAACCCCGTCGTCGTCTCCGGCGGCGGAACGCCCGCGCCGACCGTCACGATCGGCGACGGCGATTTCGACGTGAAGTTCAACCAGAGCGGGACCGCGGGCACCGGCCTCGCGACCGGCCAGCAGGTGAGCATCACCGTGTTCGTGCAGGTTCCCGAGGACGCGAGCGCAGACTACGACGGCGACATCACGAACACGGCCACGGCCGCGGCCGACAATGCGCTGCCGAAGGATGCGAATGCGGTGACCGGGCTCGACATCCCCGAGTCGCTCGACTCCACGGTCTCGAAGACGGTCGACGACCACGTCGCCGACGGGCAGACGATCCCGGCGCTGCCGGGCCAGCCCGTCGATTACACGGTCGGCGGCGGCAACGCCTCGAACCGCTCGGTCGACGAGATCGTCGTCCAGGATCCGGCCGACGGCGTCGACAGCCCGTTCGACGGCTACCTCGAGTTCACCGGCATCACCTCGATCACCCCGCCGGCGGGCGCCGATCAGGTGCAGATCGAGTACCTCGACGCCGACGGCAACTGGGTGACGACGTACCCCACGGGCCCGATCCCGACCGACTTCACGAACATCCCCGACGTTCCGCCCGAAGACGTGCACGGGCTCCGCTTCACCTTCTCGTCCTCGACAGGCCAGTTGCCGCCGACCCCCGCCGACGGGCAGGCGGCGATCGGCATCTCGAGCGAGACGAACGACGAGGTGACCGACATCCCGCTCGACGGTTCGGTGACGGTGCCGAACACGGCATCGTCGAACGTCGTGGTCGACGATCGAACGAACCCCCCGAAGACGGCCGACGGTTCCGTCGACATCAGCAACACCGGGCCGACCGTCGACACCGTGAAATCCTTCGCCGACCCGACGCTCCTCGGCGGCGATTCGACGACGGCGACGATCGAATCGTCGAACGGTCCTCGTCCGATCACGTCCATGACGATCGACGAGCCCACCGCCGGGCAGCCGAACCTCGCCGACCAGGGCCTCGTCTTCGGCGGATTCGACGCCGGCGTCGAATGGCCCCCGAACGCCGACGCCGTGTCGGTGACGTACACGTACGCCAACGGCGACACCGAGACGATCGACGGCTCGACGCCGAACCAGATCCCCGCACCCACGGGCGATGAGGCCGAGGTGGTCGGATTCTCGATCACGTTCACCGGTCCGATCCAGCAGAACGCGATCGCCGAGATCCCGTTCGTCGTCACGGCCGACCCGGTCGACGGGCAGCTCGACGTCGTGAGCACGAACGAGACCACCACGACGGTGACCGACTCCACGGGCCTGCAGGGCGAGGATTTCGACACCGCGGATGTGACGAGGCAGCCGGCACGCGTGTCGACGACGGTTACGAAGAACATCGTCCAGAACGAGGTCTGGGACCTCCCGGGCAGCACGACCGACGTGAGCCTGTTCGCCAACGTGAACAACACGGGCGACAACGCGTCGACGGTCGGGGCCGACTCGCTCGTGGTCAGCGACCCCGCGGATCCGCAGCCCGGAGACCCCGTATCTCCCTTCTGGAACGCGTTCGACGCGAAGCAGCTCTCGGCGGGCGTGCCCGCGAACGCGAACCTCACGGTGGAGTACTGGGACGGCACGCAGTGGGTCACCCTGCCCGGAGCCGAGCTCATCGAGGGCGAGACCACCTGGAACTACACGGTGCCCGGCGACCTCCAGGACGACATCGAGGGCATCCGGTTCGTCTACACGCCCAAGCCCGGCCAGACGCTGCCGCCCGGATTCCAGGTGACGCCGACCATCCAGGTCTCCACCCGTGACCAGTTCCGCGACGGCTCCGGCAGCGTGCACGATGCCGCGCAGGCCGCCGACCCCTTGAACATCCCGAACACCGCCTCCTCCGACGTCACGAATCCCGACGACACCTCGCCCGACGACAACCACGCGACCGACGGCGACGAGATCGACGTGAACCCCTGGCCCGAAGACGGGCCCGGCGTCGACCTCGTCGACAAGGCGTGGCTCGACGAGGACGTCTCGGCGTTCACGGACGAGCAGCGCACCGCCCGCATCAGCTGGTCGACGCAGGGCGTGCCCTTCGAGTCCTTCACCATCACCGACGATCCGTCGGCCGGCGACGACTTCTCGAACATCGCGGCATCCGCCTACGATGCGTGGGATCTCGCCGCGATCGAGGCCGTCGACCCGTCGCTCGACCCGCTCATCGTCTACGACCGCATCGCGTCCGTGGAGCTCTACGACGACTCGGCGGATGCCTGGACGGACGTCACCGCGCAGGCCTGCGGGGCCGTCGACACGACCGGCACCGCATGCGACGGCGGGTTCCCGCGCTTCGAGCTCACCGACGACCAGCGCGCCTCGACCCTCGGCGTGCGGCTCACCTACGTCGAGGGCTCGAACCGCGGCGCCGGCACCGGTCCGGCACCCGGATCGGGCGTCGCCTCGTCGATGGGCAACGGCCGTGGCCTCGATCTCACCTTCCAGCTGCGTCAGGAGAAGCGGTCCGACGGCGGGCCGGTCGTGGGCACGCTGCACGACGAGCCCTACAACTCGGGCCTGAACGGCGTGGTGCGCAACACCGTCGCGGTGCACGGCGAGGGTCCGGGCCCGGTCGACGGGCAGGATGCCGACGACATCACGATCCTCGACACCACCGTCAACGTCTCGGTCTCGAAGACCTTCGACCAGGACGCCATGCCGGTGCCGCCCGAGTCGGCGCCGCAGGAGGACTACCCGCTCGTGAGCGCGACCATCACGGCGCGCAACGAGACCGAGTCGAACATCTCCGCGCTCACGGTGTCCGACCCGGCGACGCCCCCTGCCGCGACGACCGACACCTACAACACGTTCAACCTCTACGCCATCGGCACGATCAGCGTGCCGGCCGACGCCACGCAGACGATCGTGACGTTGGACCGCGAGGGGGGCGGATCCGACGACTACTCGATCGCCGAGGCGCAGGCGCTCGACTGGACCCAGCTCACCGACGTGATCGGCGTCACCGTCGACCACCGCGACCCCGATCGCGTCGCGATCCTGACGACCGAGCAGACGAGCGTGGTGCTGACCTATCAACTGCGAGAGTTCCTGCGCGACGCGCCGACGGTGCGCCCCCAGATGGGCGACATCGTGACGAACGTCGCCTCGGCCGACGCATCGCGACCGGGCGGAGCGAGCACCGACGAAGCGCACGGCACCGATGACGACAACCTCCAGTTCGAGCCCGCCGTGTACAACGTGCTCGCGGGCAAGTCGATCTCGCCGGCATCCCGCTACGAGGACCAGTCGCCGAACGGGTACACGGTGACCATCGGCGGCCAGCCGACCGGCAACGTGCGCACGACCGTGCTGACCATCACCGACGACGAGCCCACCTTCTGGAACGCCTTCGAGTTCGCGGACTTCCCCGAGCGCAACATGCCGCCCAACCTCGACCAGATCCGCGTCTCGGCGCTCGTCGGCGTCGACTACGCCGTCGACGGAGGCACCGGCGCGCTCGTGCAGACCTGCGCGGGCGACGCCGATCTCACCGCGTGCTGGGAGGTGGGCGACTGGCAGGATGTCTCGGCCGGCAACACGGTGACCCCGGCGCTCCCGACCGGGGTGCTCCCGGGCGACGTGCGCGGCATCCGGTTCGAGGTCCGGCAGGACGAGAACGAGAGCAACTGGGAGAACCCCCGCAACCCGATCGTCTCCTTCGCGTTCATCGCCGACCGCCTCGACGACCTGCACTACGGACCGAACGGCGAGATCGATTCGTATCCCGTGCCGTCCACGCTCCCCGGGCTCGAGACCGCACCCGGTGAGACGGTGCAGGGCACGACCACCGACACCGTCGACGTCCACGGCAGCGGTGCATGGGAGGCGCCGAACGGCGTGACCTGGGAGGCCGACGCGAGCGCTTCGGACACCACCGACCTGCTGCACCGCCCGAACGCCATCAGCGTCGAGAAGTCCCCGGGCAACGGCCAGGACGGCGCCGCGGCGCAGCAGTTCCCGCCCAACGCCGAGATCCCGTACGTGATGACGGTCACCAACACCGGCCAGTGGGACATGACGGGCCTCGAGCTCTCCGACACCGTCGCGAGCGACGGCGACGGCTCCTACCTCGTGCCGGTTCCGGGCGTCGACCCGGTGTTCGAGTTCGCCCTCACCGACTCGGACGGCAACGCGCTGCCGACCGACGGCTTCAGCGGATCGCTTGACACCGCGAGCGGCGCCGTCACGATCATCGTGCCCGACGACTTCGTCTTCGCCCCGGGCGACGTGCTCGTGATCGCCGCCCACCTGCAGTTCCGCGACGGCGTCGCCCCCGGCACCCCCGTGGCGAACTCGATCACGGCGACGAGCGACCGCGACTTCGAGACCTGCGACTACACGCATCTCAACCAGCCGAGCGCCGACCCGGCCACGGACACCCCCACCTG
This sequence comes from Agromyces terreus, assembly GCF_009749465.1. GTDB lineage: Bacteria > Actinomycetota > Actinomycetes > Actinomycetales > Microbacteriaceae > Agromyces > Agromyces terreus. The sequence continues at coordinate 95,311 of NZ_WBIS01000002.1, read as the reverse complement.
CACCGCGGACACCACGGTCACGCCCCAGCCCGCGGCGCCGATCGCGATGCGCAAGTCGGTCAAGGGTGTCGAGGCGGGCGTGCCGGGCGCGGCGCCCGGCGACGCGAACTTCGACGACCTCGGCGTGCTCGCGGTGAACGGCGACGCCGACGCGTGCGCGTCGCCGAACGCCGACGACGAGTACTACGTCAACAACTGCGTGCCGATCACGCGGCCCGGGGGCGTCGAGGAATGGAAGATCGAGTTCACCAACCGGGGCAACGTGCCCGCCGATGCTGTCGGCGGCATCGACGTGCTGCCCGCGGTCGGCGACACCGGTGTCGTCGTGGGCTCGCCTCGCGGTTCCCAGTGGCGGCCGATCTACCTCGGCAACCTCAGCGTCGTTGCCGGCCCCGGTGTCTCGGGGTTCTACATGACCACCGTGCCGAACCAGGAGTGCAACGCCGCCGACATCAGGTACAGCACGCTCGGCGAGCCGATCCCCGACACGGATCCCTGCGCCGCCGACGTGAACTCGCGGGACTGGATCCCGTTCGACGACACGACGCCGGCCGCCGAGCTCGCCACGGCCCGCGCGACGAAGCTCGTGCTCGACTTCCCCGCGGGCGCGGAGCTGCAGCCCGGCGCGACGGGTTCCATCACGTTCCAGACGCAGACCCCCGCCACGCTCCCCGGCGCGTACGACACCGATCTGCCGATCGCATGGAACACCGTCGCGGCGGGTTCGCGCGCCACCTACCAGGGCGTCGCCTACTACCAGGGCCCGGTCGAACCCGTGCGCGCGGGCGTCGCGTTCCCGGTCGGCGAGATCGACCTCCAGAAGTCGCAGGTCGCGCCCGAATCCTTCCCGTTCCCGCTGCCCGACTCCTACGACTTCGACGTGCAGTGCACGTCACTCGGCGAAGACGTGGACCTCGTCGACGAATCCGGCGCTGCCGTCTCGCCGGTGGAGGTGCCGGCCGACGGCACGCTCGTCGAGGTGGGGTCCGGCACCACGCTGCCGCTCTACTCCGACTGCTCCGTCGAAGAACTCACCGCACAGGGGTCGACCGTGAGCTACGACCCGACCGGCGTCAACGGCAGATCCGGCCCCGTGGTCGCTCGCGCCGACTTCAGCGACCGCACCGACATCGCGCACCCCTTCCCCGCCGAGCCGGTCGAGGACGCCACGGTCACGGTCACGAACGCCTACGAGATCGGCGGATTCGAGATCACGAAGGAGGTCGTCGAGAGCGGTGCGGTCGATCAGGACGGCAACCCGATCGCCGCCGATCCTGAGTTCACGTTCACGGCGAACTGCGACTGGCTCGGCGCCGATGTCGTGCTCCCAGTCGACCGCGACTTCACGCTGCACGCCGGCGATGACAAGGAATTCGCGCCGCTCCCGGTGGGTGCGAACTGCACCGTGACCGAGACGGATGCCGCGGGCGCGAGCGTCACCACGGTCGAGATCACCGAGGACGGCATCGCGACCGATCTCGGCGAGACCGACAGCGTCGACTTCACGATCCTTCCCGACGACGCCGGCGGCACGCACCTGACCGCGCTCGAGGTGACGAACGAGTACACGGTCGGCTCACTGTCGATCGCGAAGGACGTGACCGGCACGGGGGCCGACACGTGGGCCCCCGACGAGTTCACGGTGCACCTCGTCTGCACCTGGGACCAGGCGACGACGAATCCGGTCTACGAGGACGACCTCGTGATCGCGGCGAACGACACGGTCACCGTCGACAACCTCCCGACCGGCGCCGAGTGCGCCGTGACCGAACCCGATGACGGCGGAGCCACCGGCGACCCGACGATCGAGCCGGCGTCGGTCACGATCGGCATCGAGGGCGCGGACGGCGACCCGGTCGCGATCACCGTGACGAACGACTTCCGCACGGGCGGGTTCGCCGTCGAGAAGACGGTCGCCGGCTCGGGCATCGACTACAGCGCAGACGTCGAGTTCACCTTCGACTACGTCTGCACCTACGAGGGCGCAACCGTCGACGACGGCGAGCTCTCGATCACGGGCGACGGCACGGCCGGCCCGCTCACCTCCGAGAGCGTGACGGGCCTGCCGGTGGGCAGCGACTGCACCATCACGGAGACCGCCGACGGCGGGGCCGACTTCCTGCCTCCGCCGGTCGTGATCACGATCCCCGACCAGACGACGGCAGGGGTGGAGACCATCGGCACCGCGCCCGTCGAGAACCGGTTCACCTCGGCATCGATCGCCGTGGCGAAGGAGGTCGACGGCGAGGCATCCGAGATCCCCGAGATCGCGGACGGCACCTACACGGTGCACGTGGTCTGCTCGCTGACCGACGGCGGCACGCCCCTGTTCGACGGCGACGTCGAGGTCACGGGCGGCACGACGACGACGATCACCGACCCCGCGACCGGCGACCCGCTGCTCCTCCCGGTCGGCACGCATTGCTGGGGCGACGAGATCGGCGACGGCGGGGCGACGGATGCCTCGGTCGACTACGACTCGTTCGACAACGCGGTCGTCGTCGAGGTGAACGACGGCGACGAGCCCGAGACGCTCGAGATCACCGCGACGAACACCTTCGACTACGGCGAGCTCACGGTGGCGAAGGAGCTCTCGGGCAACCCCGACCACGCCGACGGCTTCACGTTCGAGATCTTCGTGACCTGCACGTTCGACCGCGGCGACGGCACCGCGCCGATCGTGATCTACGACCGGGAGCCGGTCGAGATCGTCGGCGGCGACTCCGCGACGCTCGGCGACATCCCGATCGGGTCCGAGTGCTACGCCGAGGAGGACGACCGGCAGGGTGCGAGCGACGTCGACATCAGCGCGACCGTCGACGCGCCGATCGAGGTGACCGACGGCTCGGACATCACGATCACGGTGACCAACGACTACCCCGACGCCGGGTTCCGGGTGGTGAAGGAGGTGGACGACGGCGGCGCGGTCGACCAGGACGGCGATCCGATCGCCTACGACACGGTCTTCACGTTCACCGCGGTCTGCACGTTCCAGGGTGGGACCGTGCTCGACGAGACCTTCTCGCTCTCCGACGGCACCGACCAGATCTACAGCGGGCTGCCGGCCGGCGCCGACTGCACGGTCGAGGAGACCGGCGACGGTGGTGCGGCGGGCACGTCGATCGTGCTCACGCAGAGCGGCACCGACACCTCGTTCGACGACTCGACGGTCGTGCAGTTCACGCTGCAGCCCGACACCGACGCCGGGTCGGTGAACCTCGTGACGGTCACGAACGCCTACACGGTGGGATCGCTCACGATCGCGAAGGACGTCACGGGCACGGGTGAGGATGCCTGGGCGCCCGACGAGTTCACCGTGCACCTCGTCTGCACCCTCGCGGGCGCCGACCCCGACACCGTCTACGACGCCGACCTCGTGGTCCCGGCCGACGGATCGGTCACGGTCGACGGCCTTCCCACCGGCGCCGATTGCGTCGTCACCGAGCCCGACGACCTCGGGGCCACCGGCGACCCGGTCATCGAGCCCGCGAGCGTCGCCGTCGGGGTCGAGGGCGCGGCCGGCGACCCGATCACCGTCACGGTGACGAACGACTACCGCACCGGCGGGTTCGTGATCGAGAAGACGGTCGTGGGTTCGGGCATCGGCTTCAGCGAAGACGTCGTGTTCGCCTTCGGCTACGTCTGCACCTACGAGGGTTCGCCGGTCGCCGAGGGCGACCTGTCGATCACCGGCGACGGCACCGCCGGCCCGCTCACGTCGGCGACGGTCGCCGGCATCCCGGTCGGCAGCGAGTGCGTCGTCACCGAGACCGGCGACGGCGGCGCCGACGGCACGCCCCCGCCCGTGACGATCACCATCCCCGACCAGGCCGCCGCCGGGGTCGAGGAGATCGCGACGGCCGGCTTCGAGAACCGCTTCACCGCGGGCACGGTCTCGGTGACCAAGCAGCTGTCGGGCACCGGGGCCGGCCTGCCGGGCATGGCCGACGCCACGTTCACCGTGCACGTCACGTGCTCGCTGACCGAGGGCGGCACTCCGCTCTACGACGGCGACGTGCTCGTCACCGGCGGGCAGACGGTGCCCGTGCTCGACCCCGCCACCGGGGACCCGCTCCTGCTCCCCGTCGGCACGCACTGCTGGGGCGAGGAGCGCGATGACGCGGGTGCCACCGCGTCCCGCGTCGACCACGACTCGTTCGAGGACGCCGTGATCGTCGTGGCATCCGACTCCGACGACCCCGAACCGCTCGAGCTTACCGCGACGAACGAGTACGACCTCGGCGACATCTCGATCGAGAAGGACGTCACCGGAAACCCCGACCACGCCGCCGGGTACACGTTCGAGATCCTCGTCACGTGCACGTTCGACCGCGGGCCGAACAACCCGCCGCTCGTGATCTACGACCGGGAGCCGGTCGAACTCGAGGCCGACGAGATCGTCACGCTCTACGAGATCCCGATCTCGTCCGAGTGCTACGCGGAGGAGCCCGATGATCAGGGCGCCTGGACGGTCGACATCAGCGCGACCGAACAGAACCCGGTCGTCGTCGGCACCGCGGAGAACATCACGATCACGGTGACCAACGACTACCCCGACGCCGGGTTCCGCGTCACGAAGACCGTCGACGACGGCGGCGCCGTCGACCAGGACGGCACCCCGATCGTCTACGACACGGTGTTCCAGTTCACCGCCGTCTGCACGTTCCAGGGGCAGACGGTGCTCGACGAGACGTTCGGCCTCTCCGACGGCGAGTTCGCGGAGTACGACACGCTCCCGGCCGGCGCCGAGTGCACCGTGACCGAGACCGACACGGGGGGTGCGACGGGCACGGGCATGACGCTCGAGCAGGACGGCACGTCCACCGACCTCGGCGAGACCACGAGCGCGGTCTTCACCCTGGTTCCCGACGACGACGGCGCGTACGTCAACTTCCTCGGCGTCGACAACCCCTTCACCGTCGGATCGCTGCAGCTCGTCAAGCAGGTCAGCGGCACCGGCGCAGACGAATGGGCGGGCGAGTTCGGCGACTACACGGTGCACGTCGTGTGCACGCTCGAGGCCGCCGACCCCGACACGGTGTTCGACGACACGTTCACGCTGACGACGGATGCCCCGGGCAACGTCGTCACGATCGACGACCTGCCCACCGGGGCATCCTGCACCGTCGACGAGACCGACCTCGGCGGCGCGACCGAGTGGACGGCGACGCCGAACCCGATCGTGGTCGGCGACGACCCCGCCGACCCGGTCGAGGTCACGATCGACAACGAGTTCCGCACCGGCGGGCTCAACGTGCTGAAGGAGGTGCGCGGTCCGGGCGTGCCCACGTTCTCCAGCGGCCCGTTCGTCTTCCAGGTGATCTGCACCTACGAGGGGCAGACGGTGCGCTCGGTCGCGCTCGTGGTGCCCGGCTCCGAGGACTCGCGCGGGCCGTTCACGAGCGAGACCGTCACCGGCATCCCGGTCGGATCCGAGTGCACCGTGACCGAGGTCGACAACGGCGGCGCCGACGACACCCCGCCGCCGGTCATGGTCGTCATTCCCGACCAGGAGACCGACGGCGTCGAATCGGTCGTCACGGCCGGCATGCTGAACCGGTTCTCGCTGGGCCTGCTCGGCGTGCAGAAGCAGGTCGACGGCCCCGCGGCCGACGCCCCGTGGGTGCAGGACGCCGTGTTCACCGTGCAGGTGACCTGCCAGCTCGACGTCGAGGGTGCGCCCACGATCGTGCTCACCAACACGATCGAGATCGATGCCGGGGGCCTCAAGGCGCTGCGCTACGCCGACGGCCGCATCGCCCGCCTCCCGATCGGCACGCACTGCTGGGGCGAGGAGACCGACCCCGCCGGTGCGACCTCGGCGGTCGTCGACCACGACTCGTACGAGAACGCCATCGTCGTGGAGGATTCGCGGCTGCCCGAGATCCTGCTCGTCACCGCGACGAACACGTTCGAGTACGGTCAGGTCGAACTCGAGAAGACCATCAGCGGATCGGTCGAATCCGCGGAGGGCCAGACGTTCACCGTCGAGGTGACCTGCACGCTCGACCGCGGCCCGAACAACGAGCCGTACGTCGCGCTCGACCACGAGCCCGTGCAGATCGCCGGCGGTGAGACCGTCGTGCTCGACGAACTGCCGGTCGGGGCCGAGTGCTGGGCCGAGGAGACCGATTCGGGCGGTGCCATCGCGGTGACCGTCAGCGCGACCGAGGACGCCCCGGTCGTGGTGGGCGTCGGCGACCCGGTGAGCATCACGGTCGACAACGAGTTCGAGTTCCCGGCGCCGCCGCCCCCGACCACGCCCATGGCGCCGACCGGCGTCGACGGCGCGGGCATGCTGCGCATCGCCGGGCTCGCCGGCCTGCTGATGCTCGGCGGTGCCGCGCTCGTGCTGGCGCTCCGCCGCCGTCGAGGTAGGGGAGAGACGGCCGCGTAGCCGCGCGCCGCGACGAACGAGCGCCCCGTCCGGGAATCCGGGCGGGGCGCTCGTTCGTGCTCCTACTGGTCGCCGACGGCCTTGTCGATGTTCGCCTTGACGTCGTCGACCGTGCCGTGGTGCTCCTCGGGGGCGATCTTCTTGACCGCCTCTCCGATGCCGTCGAGGACCTTGTCGCTGATGTCTTCGGCCTGCTCGCTCTTCAGGACCTCTTTGATCTTGTCCTTGTTCTGCTCGATGAATTCGCCCGCCTGCTTGGCGAGGTCGTCGAATCCGGCCATCGGGTCCCCCTTCGTCGTCGGCGTCTTCGCCGCTGAGGAGCAGCCTACGCAGGCGCCGGAGCGACCGGTAGGTTCCGTCGGCGGATGCCCCGTGGCAGACTCGTCCGGTGACCGCCGCGCTCCCGCCCGCCGAACCCCTCGTCGGCCGCTTCATCCGCCTGACCCCGTTCGAAGCGGCGGATGTCGCCGACCTCGCCGTCGCGCTGCGCCGCCCAGAGGTGTTCGCCGGCGGGTACGGCGGCGGGCCTGCGGGCATGCCCGCCGACGACGCCGGGTTCGAGCGCTTCGCCCTCGGGTACTACGCGAGCGCGCCCGACGCGATGGCGTGGACGGTGCGCCTGCGGGGCGGACAGCACGACGGCCGAGTGGTGGGGGCGACGAAGTTCGGCGACATCGACCTGCCGAACGAGTCGGCGCACATCGGATGGACCGGGTACGACCCGCGCGTGTGGGGCAGCGGTGTGAACGTCGAAGCGAAGCTGCTCCTGCTCGGAGCCGCGTTCGATCACGGGTTCGGCCGCGTCAAGCTCCAGGCCGACAACTTGAACGCCCGCTCGCGCGCTGCGATCCTTCGGCTCGGTGCGACCTTCGAGGGCCTCGCGCGCCGCGACAAGCGCCGCGCCGACGGCACCTGGCGATCGAGTGCCGTCTACTCGATCCTCGTCGACGAGTGGCCGGCGGTGCGGGACGGTCTCGAGGCCCGGCTCGCCGCGCGCGGCGATGCGCCCGTCGAGCTGCGCGAGGCCGAGCCGATCGGCTGACCCCGATCGGCTGCGCCGACCTGCCGGCCCGACTTGCTGCGCGGTGCGGCTAGCCCCAGAGCTCGAGGGCGCCGTCGACGAGCGCGGCGGCACCGCCCAGGTAGGCGATCGCGATCACGGCGATGCGCGCCGCGTGGTGCGGGATGCGTCGGTGCAGGAGTTCGGCGAGTCCGAGTCCGGCGAGCAGGGCGACCACGATCCAGGGCCACGCACCGGGCTCGAGGCCCGGGACGGCCCAACCGGTCTGCCCGAGCTTCAGCACGAGCGAGGCGGTGCCGATCACCACGAAGTACGGCTGCGCGGTCGCGGCGAACCCGGACTGCGCCCACCGCGTCGCCACGGCGTAGACACTGAGCGCCGGACCGCCGACGCCGGCCGCCGCGTTCATGACCCCCGACGCCCCGCCGGCGATGACGGCGGGCGGCCAGCCGCGGGCGGTGCGCTCGGAGCGCGTCACCAGCAGGGTGACGGTCAGCGCCGCGATCACGAGCACGCCGATCACGACCTGCAGTTGGGCGCCGGGCACGTGTGCGGCGACGAGCGCCCCGGCGACCGTGCCGACGAGCGCCGGCACGACGAGCAGCCCGAACCGACCCCACTCGATGAACCGCCAGACGCGCGGCAGGATGAGGATCGACGAGACCACGGCGCAGAGGTTCACCACGATGACGCCGTCGAACGGGCCGAGCAGGATGACCAGCGCGGGCGAGGCGACGAGGGCGAAGCCCATGCCCGTCACCCGCTGCGCGAACGCGCCAACGAGGACGGAGACGGCGACGGCGGCGAGGAGCACCGGGGAAGTCTAGCCGTGCGAGAACTCCTCGAACGCGAGTGGATGCGACGGGCGAGCGTGCTCGGACGACGCGCGCTCGTCGCATCCGCTCGCGTTCACGAGCCGGGTCGTTCAGGCCGGCGGCGCCGCCCGGCCGGCGGGCTCCGGCGCGTGCAGGCGCGTGAAGAACGCGTCGACGCCGCGCGGGCGTCGACGCCGATCGGCACGTGACGCGAGCACCGTGACGAGCAGGGCGGCGGGCACCGTCCAGGCGGCCGGCTGCTCGAGGAACGGGCGGATGCCGGGGGCCGACGCCGAGATCGCGCCGCCGCCGAGGATCGCGACGCCCGACAGCACCGCCCCCGTGAGCATGCCCGCGACGGCGCCGCGCGCGGTGAGCCCCCGCCACCAGATGCCGAGCAGCAGCATCGGACAGAGCGTCGATGCCGTGAACGCGAACACGAGTCCGACGCTGCCCGCCAGTCCGGTCGAATCCGTGGCGAGCGCGACGATGAGGGGCACGAACGACGAGGCGACCGCGGCGATGCGGAACCCGCGCACGCTGCCGCCCAGGAGGTCCTGGCTGATGACGCCCGCGAGCGAGACGACGAGCCCCGACGAGGTCGAGAGGAACGCCGCGAACGCGCCGGCGATGACGAGCGCGGTGAGGAGGTCGCCCGCCCAGCCGGGCACGAGCCGGTCGGGCAGCACCAGTACGAGGGCGTCGGCGTCCCCGGCGCCCACGAGGTCGGGGGCGAACGCCCGCCCGAGCAGGCCGAGGATCGTCGGGAACAGGTAGAACACGGACAGGAGCACGAGCACGAGCACCGTCGTGCGTCGTGCGGCGCCGCCGTCGGGGTTCGTGTAGAAGCGCACGAGCACGTGCGGCAGTCCAAGCGTGCCGAACAGCAGCGCCACCATGAGCGAGATCGTTCGGAAGAGGTCCTGGTCGCCGGGCCCGGCCGCGGCGGGGAAGGCCTGCGCCGGGGGCAGCGCCGGCTCGACGCCGCCGACGAAGATGAGCAGCACGACGGCCGGCACCGCGATCGCGGTGAGCTTCAGCCAGAACTGGAACGCCTGCACGAACGTGATCGACCGCATGCCGCCCGCGGCGACCACGACGGAGACGATGACGGCGACGGCGAGCGATCCCGCCCACGACGGCAGACCGGTCGTGATGCGCACCGCGAGCGCGGCGCCCTGCAGCTGCGGCACGATGTAGAGCCAGCCGATCACGATGACGAGCGTGCTCGTCACGAGCCGCGCCGCCCGCGACTCGAGGCGCGCCTCGGTGAAGTCCGGGATCGTGTAGGCCCCCGAGCGCCGAAGCGGTGCCGCGACGAAGAGCAGCAGCATGAGGTATCCGGCCGTGTAGCCGATCGGGAACCACAGCCCCGACGAGCCGTTCGCGAGGATGAGCCCCGCGATGCCGAGGAAGCTCGCCGCCGAGAGGTACTCGCCGCCGATCGCCGACGCGTTCCACCACGGCCGCACCGTGCGCGACGCGACGTAGAAGTCGCTCGTCGTGCGCGAGACCCGAAGGCCGTAGAACCCGATCAGGGCGGAGGCCAGCGCGACCGCCGCGATCGCGGCGTAGCTGATGGCCGCGTTCACGGGGCCTCCGTGAGCGCGCGGTATCTGGCCTCGTTGCGCGCCGCGGCACGCGCGTAGAGCACGCCGACCGTGATGGCGAGCGGGTAGACGCCGACCGCGAGCAGCAGCCACGACAGCGGCACGCCCCACACGAAGGTCTCGTCGAGCACCGGGGTCAGCACGATCGCGAGCACGAACACCGTCGTCGCGCCGACGAATCCGAGCGCGTAGGTGACCCCGAGGCGCAGCTGCGAGCGGATGAGGGACCGCACGTACACGCTCGCCGGTTCGCTCGACGCGCCGTCGCGGGCCGGCAGGGGGCGGGCGGATGCCGCGGCCGACCCGGTCCTCGGGGCGGTCACCCGCACCCGGGCGGGCGGCTCCGCCCCTTCCGCCGGTCGAGGAGGGCGCTCCGCGCCCGTCTCGAGACCAGCCTCGTCCCCCGCCGGTCGAGGAGGGCGCTCCGCGCCCGTCTCGAGACCAGCCTCGAGACCCGCTTCACCTTCACCCCGGCCGGCGGACGAGGCATCCGGTCGCTCGGTCATTGCCGAGGCCGCAGGGTCGCGGACTCGAGCCGTTCGCGCAGACCCGGCAGCAGGCGGCGGCTCACCGGCAGTTCGGCGCCCGCGACGGTCACGCTCGGACGATCGGCGCCGAGGCGGATGCGCGACAGGTGCGCGAGCGACACGAGGTACGAGCGGTGCACGCGCACGAAACCGGCATCCGCCCATTGCCGCTCGAGGTCGGCCATCGGCACCCGCACGAGATAGCTCGCCTCCTCGGTGTGCAGCCTCGCGTAGTCGCCCTGGGCCTGCACGTAGCGCACCTCGTCGCGGCGGATCATCCGGGTGGTCGACCCCAGCGTCACCGCGATCATCTCGGGGGCGCTCACCGTCGGCACCGGCCCGGTGCGGGCCGACGGCGCCTTCATCGCCTCGACGATGCGGGTCACCGACCGCTGCAGGCGCTCGGTGCGCACGGGCTTCAGCAGGTAGTCGACGGCGGCCAGGTCGAACGCCTCGAGCGCGCCCTCCTCGTCGGCGGTCACGAACACGAGCGCCGGGCGGTGCTCGAAACGCTGCAGGGCGCGCGCGAGGTCGAAGCCGTTGAGCCCCGGCATGTGGATGTCGAGGAACGCCGCGTCGACGGGCTCGCGGGTCAGCAGGCGGATGGCCTCCGATCCCGACGAGGCCTGGTGCACCGCCCCGATGCGCGGATCCTGGGCGAGCAGGAACGCGAGCTCGTCGATCGCGGGCTGTTCGTCGTCGGCGATGAGCACGGAGATCATCGGCTCGGGCTCCCGTCTCTCGTGATGGCCGGCCCGGCGTTCGGGCCGGCGTTCGGGTTCGGGCCGGGATGCGCCTTCGGCACCCGCATGCGCACGAGCGTGCCCGCGCCCAGGTTCGTCTCGACGACGAGGCCGTGCTCGTCGCCGTAGACCTGGCGCAGCCGCGCATCGACGTTGCGCAGCCCCACGTGCTCGGCCGTGGCGGCGCCCGCGAGCACCTCCTCGAGCACGGCCGGGTCGATGCCCACGCCGTCGTCCTCGACCGTGATCTCGGCGAACGCCCCGGAGTCGGCGGCGGTGATCGTGATGCGGCCCCCGCCCTCCTTCGACTCGAGGCCGTGCCGCACGGCGTTCTCGACGAGCGGCTGGATCGACAGGAACGGCACGACGGTCGACAGCACCTCGGGCGCGACCTGCAGCGTCACGGTCAACCTGGGACCGAACCGGGCCCGCTCGAGCTCGAGGTAGCTGTCGATCGAGCGCAGTTCCTCGGCGACCGTCGTGAAGTCGCCGTGCCGGCGGAACGAGTACCGGGTGAAGTCGGCGAACTCGAGCACCAGGTCGCGCGCCTTCGCGGGATCCGTGTTGATGAACGACGCGATCGCGTTCAGCGCGTTGTAGATGAAATGCGGGCTGATCTGGGCTCGGAGGGCGCGCACCTCGGCCTCGGCGAGCGCGGCCCGCGAGGCGTCGAGCTCGCCGAGCTCGACCTGCGACGCCACCCAGCTCGCGACCTCCCCGGTCGCACGGATCAGTCCCGCCCGGACGGGCGCGGAGAATGCGACGATCGCCCCCACCGGGCGTCCGTCGGCGAGGATCGGCGCGGCGACGGCATCCGTCTCGCGGGCGCCGCGGGACCCGATCGCGAGCCGGCGCTGCACCTGCGGCTTGCCGCTCGCGCAGGCGGTCTCGGCGAGCTCGCCCGCGATGCGGCGCACGGCGTCGTCGCCCTCGATCGTGACGTGGCCGGCGAGGTCCACGATCGCGAGGCTCTCGCAGCCGAGGAGCGCGCGCAGCGAGCGGCCGGCACGGGCGGCGTCGACGCCGTCGAGCCCGCCGCGCACGTGCTTCGCGGCACGGCTCGCGAGATGCAGGGTCTGGTACGTCGCCTGTTCGGCGTCGGTGCCGAGCTCGCGCTGCGACAGCACGAGCCGGCGCAGGAACAGCACGACCCCGAGCGCGAGCGCTCCGGCGACGACGCCTGCGGCGGCGGCGAGCAGCATCGACTCGGGCATGCACGAAATCGTAGCCGTCGTCCGTCGACGCCATTCGACCGTTCGTCGCACGATGGGCGCCGTTCAGCGACGACGAGCGGCGAACCGCGGCATCCGTCGCGCCGGCGCGCCAGCATTGGCGCACCGCCCGTGTGCACGCATCCGGGCGGCGGGCGCGGACCATCCCCCGTGCCGGACCCCCCTCGAAGGAGAGACGCCATGGGCAACGACGCCCTGAGCGCGGAGACGACGCAACCCGACGTCGATTTCACCGCGGTGCAAGCATCACCCCGATTCCAAGAGCTGCGCGGCCGCCACCGCAGGTTCGTGTTCCCCGTGCTCGCAGCGTGCCTGGTCTGGTACTTCGCCTACGTGCTGCTCGCCGTGTACGCGCACGACTTCATGTCGACGCCCGTGTTCGGCAGCGTAAACCTGGCCATGGTGCTCGGCCTCGCCCAGGTCGTCACGACCTTCGCCGTGACCATGTGGTACGTCAGCTACGCCAACAAGCGACTCGACCCGATCGCCGCGGAGATCCGCGACGACATCGAGTCCGGCGCCGGCACCGAGGCGGTGGCCCGATGAGCGCCGTGCAGGCCGCACAGGCCGTCCACGCCGCGGTCGCCGCCGAAGCGGCATCCGCCCAGCCCGGCGAGCCCTGGCTGAACATCGCGATCTTCGGCGCGTTCGTGGCGATCACGATGGTCATCGTGTTCCGCGCGAGCCGCAACAACAAGACCGCGGCCGACTACTACGCCGCCGGACGCTCGTTCACCGGCGGGCAGAACGGCTCGGCCATCGCGGGCGACTACCTGTCCGCGGCATCCTTCCTCGGCATCGTCGGCGCGATCGCGATCACCGGCTACGACGGATTCCTGTACTCGATCGGATTCCTCGTCGCGTGGCTCGTCGCGCTGCTCCTCGTCGCCGAGCTGCTGCGCAACACCGGCCGCTACACGATGGCCGACGTGCTGTCGTTCCGCCTCAAGCAGCGCCCCGTGCGCATCGCTGCCGCGATCACGACCCTCGTGGTCTGCTTCTTCTACCTGCTCGCGCAGATGGCGGGTGCCGGCGGCCTGGTCTCGCTGCTGCTCGGCATCACCGACACGCTCGGCCAGTCGCTGGTCATCACCGTGGTCGGCGCGCTCATGATCCTCTACGTGCTCATCGGCGGCATGAAGGGCACCACCTGGGTGCAGATCATCAAGGCGATCCTGCTCATCGCGGGCGCCGGCGTCATGACGGTCTGGGTCCTCGCGATCAACGGGTTCAACTTCAGCGCGCTGCTCGACAGCGCCGTCGAAGCGACCGGCAACCCCGCGATCCTCGACCCGGGCCTCAAGTACGGCGTCTCCGACATCTCGAAGATCGACTTCGTGTCGCTCGGACTCGCGCTCGTGCTCGGCACCGCGGCCCTCCCGCACGTGCTCATGCGCTTCTACACGGTTCCGACCGCGAAGGAGGCCCGCAAGTCGGTCGTCTGGGCGATCTGGCTCATCGGCATCTTCTACGTGTTCACGCTCGTGCTCGGCTACGGCGCGGCGGCCCTCGTCGGCGCCGAGACGATCGCGGCAGCCCCCGGCGGTGCGAACTCGGCAGCGCCCCTGCTCGCCTTCGCCCTCGGCGGACCGTTCCTGCTCGGACTGATCTCGGCCATCGCGTTCGCGACGATCCTCGCGGTCGTCGCCGGCCTCACGATCACGGCCGCGGCATCCTTCGCTCACGACATCTACGCGAGCGTCGTGAAGAAGGGCAAGCCGGCACCCGGAGCCGAGGTCAAGGTCGCACGTCGCACCGTGCTCGTGATCGGCGTCGTCGCGATCCTCGGCGGCATCGGTGCCAACGGCCAGAACGTCGCGTTCCTCGTCGCCCTGGCCTTCGCGATCGCGGCATCCGCCAACCTGCCGACCATCGTGTACTCGCTGTTCTGGAAGCGCTTCACCACCAAGGGCGCCCTCTGGAGCATGTACGGCGGCCTGATCTCGGCGATCGTGCTCATCATCTTCTCGCCGGTGGTCTCGGGCTCCGAGGCGTCGATGCTGAAGACCGCGGACATCAACTTCGCGATCTTCCCGCTCTCGAACCCCGGCATCATCTCGATCCCGCTCGCGTTCCTGCTCGGCTGGATCGTGACCATGCTCGACAAGAGCAAGGAGGACCCGAAGAAGCAGTCCGAGATGGAGGTGCGCTCGCTCACCGGCGTGGGGGCCGAGAAGGCGACCCAGCACTAGAGACCGGCCGGCGGTTGGGGGACCGTCGGCCAACCGGGTTCCGGCGGCGGAGCGGGGGGAACGCACCGCCGCCGGGACGAGGCTTCGACGCGGCGGCATCGCCTGCCCATGCCGCGTCGAACGAACAAGCGGGGCGGATGTCTCGGCCGGACGGCCGTGGCATCCGCCCCGTTTCTCGTGCGCCCTGTCTTTGGTGCGCCCCGTTCTCTGTGCGCTCCGCCTCGCCCGCTCCGCCTCCCGAGTTGCCCGTCTTTGGACGGACATGGGCGACTCGGCGGGCGCGTCGGCGGGCGCGTCGCGCCACGCCGGGTGGTCGTCTTCCCGAGTTGCCCGTCTTTGGACGGAAGTGGGCGACTCGGCGGGCGCGTCGCGCCACGGCGGGTGGTCGTTTTCCCGAGTTGCCCGTTTTTGGACGGAAGTGGGCGACTCGGCGCCTACATGTTGATCATGTGCCCGGTGAGGCCGTGGAAGGCCTCCTGCAGCGCCTCCGACAGCGTCGGGTGGGTGTGCACGTTGCGGGCGAGCTCGTTGGCGCCGAGATCCCACTTCTGGGCGAGCGTGAGCTCGGGCAGCAGCTCCGAGACGTCGGGGCCGACCATGTGGCCGCCGAGCAGCTCGAGGTACTTCGCGTCGGCGACGAGCTTCACGAAGCCGACGGGCTCGCCGAGGCCGTTGGCCTTGCCGTTCGCGCTGAACGGGAACTTCGACACGACCACGTCGTAGCCCTCGTCGCGCGCCTGCTGCTCGGTCAGTCCGAAGGAGGCGACCTGCGGCGAGCAGAACGTGGCGCGCGGCATCATGCGGTAGTCGCCGAGTTCCATGGTCTCGGCGTCGCCGATGGTCTCGGCCGCGACGACGCCCTGCGCCTCGGCCACGTGCGCGAGCATGAGCTTCGCCGTGACGTCGCCGATGGCGTAGATGTGCGGCACGTTCGTGCGCATCCGCTCGTCGATCGCGATGGCGCCGCGATCGGTCAGCTGCACGCCCGTGTTCTCGAGGCCGAAGTTCTCGACGTTCGGCGCGAAGCCGACCGAGATGAGCGCCTTGTCGACCTCGAGGGTGCCGCCCTCGCCGTTCGAGCCCGTGTACGTCACGGTGACCGACGAGCCGTTGTCGACGACGGTCTCGACCTTCGTCGAGCTGAGGATCGGCACGCCGAGGTTGCGGTACTGACGGGTGATCTCCTTCGAGACCTCGACGTCTTCGTTGGGCAGCGCACGGTCGAGGAACTCGATGACGGTCACGTCGACGCCGTAGTTCTTCAGCACGTACGCGAACTCCATGCCGATGGCGCCGGCGCCCACGATGGCGATGGAGCGCGGCAGGTCGCGGGTGAGGATCTGCGTCTCGTAGGTGACGACGTTCTGCGAGAGCTGCACGCCGGGCAGCAGGCGCACGCGCGAGCCCGTGGCGATGATCGCGTTGTCGAACGTCACCGTGTCGATGGTGCCGTCGCCCTTCGCGACGTCGAGGGTGTTCGCGTCGCGGAACGTGCCGCGCCCGTCGAACTCGGCGATGCCGTTCTTCTTCATGAGGAAGTGCACGCCCTTGACGTGCTTGTCGGACACCTGTCGGCTGCGGTCGAACGCGGCGCCGAAGTCGAACTGCGCGTCGCCGGTGATGCCGAACGTCTTCGCCTGGTCGTGGAAGATGTGCGCGAGTTCGGCGTTGCGCAGCAGCGCCTTCGAGGGGATGCAGCCGACGTTGAGGCAGACCCCGCCCCAGTACTTCTCCTCGACCACGGCGACCTTGAGGCCGAGTTGGGCGGCACGGATGGCGGCGACGTAGCCGCCGGGGCCCGCACCGAGGATGACGACATCGAAGTGAGTGCTCATGCATCCAGCCTAGGCACTGGCGGGGTCGGACGCCCCTGTCACCGGGGTTGCTCCGACGGCACGTAAGCGTCGCGCGGGGGTGCGATCTCGCGGAATTCAGGAGATCGGAGGTTTCGCGTGTTGTGAGGAGGTCATCGGCCAGGATCTCCTGAGTTCGGCCTCGCGCTCGTGCGGGCATCGGGCTCGTGCGGGTATCGGGCTCGTGCGGGTATCGGGGTCAGGCGCTCGCCGCGAGCAGCGCGTCGAGCGACGGGTGCAGGTGCGGTGTCGTCAGCACCGTGGCGGCATGCCTCGCGCCGGCCTCGAGCGCGGCATCGAGGTCGAGGCCGGCCAGGTGCGCGTCGAGCACGCCCGACATGAAGGCGTCGCCCGCGCCGTTCGTGTCGACCACCTCGACCGGCACGGCGGCGACGCGGTGCACCGCGAGCGAGGCGTCGACCGCGACCGCGCCCTGTGCCCCGAGGGTGCAGACGACGACGGATGCCCCGCCGCGCACGCACTCCTCCATGAACGGCACCGGGTCGTCGCCGATGCGGTCGGCGTTCATGAAGATCCAGTCGGCGGCCTCGATGAAGGGTCGGTGGAACTCCGCGGATCCGTCGTAGTCGTGGATGTCGGTCCAGATCGGGCGGCCGGCGGCCCGCGCCGTCGGGATGAGCGCGCGCGAACGCTCCGAGAGGTCGAGCACCAGCACCGGGGCATCCGCCATCGCCTGCACCAGGCCGGATGACGCGGGCGTGCCGGGGTCGCCGGGCGTCGAGAGGTAGAGCGACACGCGCTCGCCGGCCGCGGTCATGAGGTTGAGGTGGCGCTCGGTCGCGTCGGCCGGCAGGGCGTCGACGTCGATTCCGGATGCCTCGAGCAGGCGTCGCACGCGCTGGCCGTCGGCGTCGGCGCCGATGAGCGTGTGCAGCCGGACGGCGTGGCCGAGGCCGACGAGCCCGAGTGCCTTGCCCGCCGAGGTGCCGCCGATCGTCTCGTGCTCGGCGAGCGCGAACTGCATGTGCGGCACCGGCTCGGGCAGGCGGTCGAGCAGCACGATGCGGTTCCAGGAGGCGGCGCCGGAGATCACGATAGGGGCGGTCATGCGGGCAAACCTACGGGCTGCGGATGCCGTGTGCAAGCGATTGCATGGCCGGTCGAGGAGGCCGCTCGCGGCCGTCTCGAGGCCGCGGCCTGGTCTCGAGACGCTTCGCTCCTCGACCGGCGGCCCCGGTCTCGAGACGCTGCGCTCCTCGACCGGCGAGACGCCCACGCCGGTCGAGGAGGCGCGCCAGCGCCGTCTCGAGACCGCGGCCCTGGGTCTCGAGACGCTTCGCTCCTCGACCGGCGAGACGCTGCGCTCCTCGACCGGAGGCCGCTTCGCTCCCGGCCCGGCCCACGCGCGACTGCCGACCATCGGCGGAATCCGGACAACGTCCTCACGAGCGGACGACGAGGGCTCGGCGCGGGCGTACGCTCGGCAGGTGAACTCGAGCGCCACCTCCGCATCCGCGTCGGCCTCCGCCGTCGCCGGGGCAGCCGCGGCATCCGCCCCCCGCTCGCGGGGCAACCTGTCGACGCTGCTGCAGTTCATCGCGATGGGGCTCGTGTGGGGCTCGAGTTTCCTGTTCATGAAGGTCGCGCTCGAGGGCGTCTCGTTCGGGCAGGTGGCGTGGTCGCGCACGGTGCTCGGCGGGCTGGCGCTCGGCGTGATCGTGCTGATCATGCGCCCGCGCGTCGCGCGACCGGACGGCACCCCGGGCCCGGTGCTGCCCCGCGAGCGAATCGTGTGGGTGCACTTCCTGGTGGTCTCGGTGACGACCTGCGTGATCCCGTACCTCTGCTTCGCGTGGGCCGAGCAGTACGTCTCGTCGAGCCTCGCGTCGATCTACAACGCGACGACGCCGATCATGACGGCGCTCATGGCGACCCTCGTCTTCCGCGTCGAGAGGCTCGGGCTCAGTCGATGGGCGGGCGTCGGCGTCGGGATCCTCGGGGTCGTCGTGGTCATCGGCCCATGGCAGTACTCGGCGCTCACCGGGTCCCTCGCGGGCCAGCTCGCCTGCCTCGTCGCGACCCTCTGCTACGGATTCACGTTCGGGTACCAGCGCAGGTTCCTGAGCCACCGCCCGATCGCGCCGGCGACGTTCGCGTTCCTGTCGATCGGCGTCTCGGCGGTCGTGATGCTCGTGCTCACGCCGTGGCTCGCGCTCGACGCCGTCGACCTCGATCTCGCGGCGGGCGGCGACGGCTGGCCGATCGTCGGCTCACTGCTCGCGCTCGGCGTGCTCGGCACGGGCCTCGCCTACATCTGGAACATCAACGTGCTGCGCGCGTGGGGCCCGACGGCCACGTCGACGGTGACCTACGTGACGCCCATCGTGGGCGTCGCGCTCGGCTTCGTCCTGCTCGGGGAGCGCTTCTCGTGGCACGAGCCGATCGGCGCGCTGCTCGTGCTGCTCGGCATCCTGCTGGCGCAGGGCAGGCTCCGGATGCCGCGGCGTCGCGCCCGCGGTTGACCTCGGCGCGCGGCATCCGCCCGCTCTGGCCTCGTGCTCAGCGCGCGAGCGTCGACGCGTCGATCTCGAGCGGCACCACGTCGATCTCGAGGAAGTCGGCGACCTCGGGCACCCAGCGATCCCGCACGAACGCGACGTGCTCGGGGTGCGCGTTGTACCGCTCGTAAACGGTCTGATCGGCGAACTCCATCGAGACGCCGAAGGTGAACTCGTTCTTCGGGCTCACCTGGCGCAGCAGTTCGAACCGCTCCACGCCCGGGATGTCGCCGAGTGCGGCGTTCGCGGCGAGGAAGTCGCGCTCCTCGGCCGAACCGGCGGGGTGGTGCAGGCGGAACGCAACCGTGTGGCGGATCATCGCCCAAGCCTATGGCGGCACCGGACCCGCGGCATCCGCTTGCTCGAATCGACCCTGATCCCTCTCGCAATTCAGGTCGGCGCCCGGCGCGTCGCCCGCGCCATGCGGCGGAACGGGGTGCGACACGCCTCCCGTCCTGAATTGCGAGATCACGGAGCGGGCGGATGCCGCTCGAGGGTTGACAGATCCGCGAGGGCATGGTTGGTTAGTTGGTGAAGTAACTAACCAACAAACCAAGCAAGGCGAGGCGGCATGGACGAATCGCGACCGATCTTCATCCAGATCACGGAGCAGATCGAGAACGACATCATCGAGGGCACGCTCGCCGAGGGCGCGCAGATCCCGTCGATCAACGAGTTCGCGACCTTCCACCGCATCAATCCGGCCACCGCCCTGCGGGGCGTGAACCGACTCGTCGACGACGCGATCGTCGAGAAGCGAAGGGGCATCGGCATGTTCGTCACCTCCGGCGCGCGAGACCGACTCGTCGAACGGCGACGAGCCGAGTTCGCCGCAACCTACATCAGACCGCTCATCGTCGAAGCCGAGAAGCTCGGGCTCGACATCGACCAGCTCGCAGCACTCATCCGCTCGGAAAGGATCGAATCATGACCGCCACCGTCGTCAGCGCGAAGGGGCTCACCAAGCGCTACGGGTCGTTCACCGCGGTCGACGCCGTCGACTTCACGCTCGAGGAGAACCGCATCTACGGCCTCCTCGGCCGCAACGGCGCCGGCAAGACGACCATCATGCAGCTGCTCACCGGCCAGCTCTTCGCGAACGCCGGCGACCTCGAGGTGTTCGGGCGGACTCCCGCCGAGCACGCCGACGTGCTGCGTCGCATGTGCTTCATCGCCGAGTCGCAGCGCTACCCCGAGGACTTCACGCCGGCGCACGTCTTCAAGGCCGCGCCCTGGTTCTTCGAGAACTGGGACGCCGAGTTCGCCGAGCGGCTGATCGCCGACTTCCGGCTGCCCGTCAAGCGGCGCATCAAGAAGCTCTCGCGCGGCCAGCTCAGCGCCGTCGGCGTCATCGTCGGCCTCGCCAGCCGGGCGCCGCTGACGTTCTTCGACGAGCCCTACCTCGGGCTCGACGCGGTCGCGCGGCACATCTTCTACGACCGGCTGCTCGAGGACTACGCGGAGCACCCCCGCACGGTCGTGCTCTCGACGCACCTGATCGACGAGGTCGCGAACCTGCTCGAGCACGTGATCCTCATCGACGAGGGCCGCATCCTCCTCGACCGCGATGCCGACGAGGTCCGCGGATCGGCGACGACCATCGCGGGGGCCCGCGCCGCGGTCGATGCGTTCACGGCCGACCGCCCGGTCATCGGCCGCGAGGGGCTCGGCGGGCTCGCATCCGTCACCATCGACGGCCGGCTCGACCAGGCCGAGCGCATCCGGGCGGCCGAGCTCGGCCTCGAACTGGCGCCCGTCTCGCTCCAGCAGCTCATCGTCCACCTCACCGGCACCGACCTCGCCGGTTCGACCGAACAGGAGAAGGCAGCATGACCGCCGCAACCGCGACTCCGCTCGTGCGCACCGAGGGCCGGTCGCGCGCCAACGAGATCTGGCGCATCGTGCGCCTGCACACCGTCAACCCGTCGATCTTCTTCGGCATCCCGTGGATCATCCTCGGCGGCGCCTGGGCGATCACCATGGCGCTCGCGCTCATCGTCGCCGGCGCCTCGGGAGCGCCGGCCGACGACATCCTCACGGGCTTCCGCTACAGCTGGGCGGTGCTCTCGCCGCAGTGGTACCTCGTGGTCGTGGGCGTGCAGGCCATCTCGTTCACGTTCTCGTTCGCGCTCGGGTTCGGCGCCACGCGCCGCGACTACTGGCTCGGCACGAGCATCATGTTCGTGCTCGTCGCCGTCGAGATGGCCGCGGCCATCGCGACCCTCGTGCAGCTGGAGAAGGCCACGAACGGCTGGTGGGTCGGCGCGGGCATGTTCGATGCGCTCTGGTACGGCCAGAGCGGCTGGCTGTTCGACTTCTACACCTCGTTCGCGCTGCAGATGTTCGTGCTGTTCGTGGGCGCCGGGGTCACGACGGTGTACATGCGGTGGCGCATGAAGGGCATGCTCACGCTCGGCGCTTCGCTGATCGTGGTCGTGCTCGGGGCGCTGGCGATCATCACCGGGGCGAACGCCTGGCCGTCGGTCTGGGCCTGGTTCGCGTCGATCGGCCTGCTCGGCGTGTTCACGATCACGCTCGGCCTCGCCCTCGTGTGCGCGGTCGGCGGGTACCTCGTGATCCGGCGGGCGACGCCCCGCTGATCGACGCCCCGGTTTCGGGGCGAGCACAGGCCGCGGCGCGGCATCCGTTCGGGGGAGCGGATGCCGCGCCGCATCCGTCCGTGTTCCGGTCGGCGCCTCCCGTGCGTAGGTGGTCCTGCGGATGCCGCGGCCGGCGCGGGTGCGTAGCGTCCGGGTGTCGGCAGGGCGAGGTCGCCGTGCCGCGCAGCAGCGGCGCCGGACGCCGCGGAGAGGATGAGACATGAGCACCACTTCCCGACGCCGGAGGCCGACCGCGCTGGTCGTGCTGGCGGCGGCGACGTCGCTCGCGATGCTCGGCGTCGCCGCGCCGGCGTTCGCGCACGGGTGGATCGGCGGGTCGGGGTCCGAACTCGTGGCCAGGCAGGCGATGCCGGGCAACGGCGACATCGGCCTCGTGCAGTACGAGCCGCAGAGCCTCGAGGCGCCCGGCGGGTTCCCCGAGACCGGCCCGGCCGACGGGCACCTCGCGTCGGCGGGCATCGCCCAGTTCTCCGAGCTGGACGAGCAGACCGCGACCAGATGGGCGAAGAACGAGATCACGCCGGGCCCGCACCGCTTCGGGTGGACGTACACCGCGCCGCACAACACCGACCAGTGGCGGTACTACATCACGAAGAACGGCTGGAACCCGAACGAGCCGTTGAAACGCTCGTCGTTCGAGCTGCTGCAGGTGGTCGCGCACGACCATTCCGCGGCGAACACGAACCCGGTGCACACGATCACGATCCCGAGCGACCACTCGGGCTACCACGTCGTGCTCGCGGTGTGGGAGGTCTGGGACACGCCCAACGCGTTCTACAACGTCGTCGACGTGGACATCTCGGGTTCGCCGGGCTCGGCCGACACGCAGGCGCCGACCGCGCCGACCTCGGTGCGCAGCACGGCGACCTCGTCGTCGAGCGTCGGGCTCGCCTGGACGGCGTCGACCGACGACCGCGGCGTGACGGGCTACCGCGTCGAGCGGGCGACGGCGTCGGGCGCGTTCGCGCAGGTCGCGCAGGTGTCGGGCACGAGCACGCTCGACGCGGGTCTCGTCGCGTCGACGGCGTACCGCTACCGGGTGGCCGCGGTGGATGCCGCGGGCAACGTGTCGCCGTACAGCGCGGTCCTCTCGGTGACCACGGCCGCGGGCAGCGGCACGGGCGCCGTGCCCGCATGGAACCCCTCCGGCGCCTACGCCAAGGGCGACCGGGTGAGCCACGGCGGCGTCGTCTACGAGGCCGTGCTGACCCATCAGGGCTCGGGCGACCCCGGTTGGATCACCGCGCGCTCGCTCTGGAAGCCGGTGGGCTGACGCGACCGGACATCGCCCGCCCCGCGGCACCCGCATCCGGCGGATGCCGCGGGGCGGGCGATCCGGCTGCGACCGCTGCGCGCCGCCCGACCGGTCGAGCGCGGGTAGGGTCGAAGCATGACTGACGGGCCCATCGACGAACGCGACGCCGCGATGAGCGAGCTGCTCGGCATCCGATCGAGCATCGACAACATCGACGCAGCCCTCATCCACCTGCTCGCCGAACGGTTCAAGTTCACGCAGCAGGTCGGCCGGCTGAAGGCCCAGCACGGGCTTCCGGCGAGCGACCCGGGCCGCGAGCAGCGCCAGATCGCGCGCCTGCGCGACCTCGCGATCGACGCCCACCTCGACCCGGCCTTCGCCGAGAAGTGGTTCAACTTCGTCGTCGCCGAGGTGATCCAGCACCACGAGGAGATCGCCGGCGGCGCACCCGCGAACCGTGCCGCGGGCGAGGGCCCCGCGAGCGCATGACCTGGTACCCGCTCGCGCTGCCGCCGCAGGCGGGTCGTCGATTCCTCGTCACGGGCGCCAACGCGGGGCTGGGGTTCTTCACCGCCGCGAGGCTGGCGGCCGCCGGCGCGCACGTCGTGCTCGTCGGGCGCAGCGCCGAGCGCTTGCAGGCCGCGACGTCGGCGATCCGCAGCGTGCGGCCCGCGGCATCCGTCGAATCGGTCGTGATCGACCTGTCCTCGCAGCGTTCGGTGCTCGACGGCAGCGAGCAGCTCCTCGCCGGGGCGCCGTTCGACGGCATCGTCGCGAACGCGGGCATGGTGCACACGCCGAAGACGCGCGAGGTGTCGGTCGACGGCGACGAGCTCGTGCTCGCGACCAACGTGCTCGGTCACTTCACCCTGCTCGGCCGGCTGCTGCCCCATCTCACGATCGGCGCCCGCGTCGTCTCGCTCGGGTCGCTGTCGACCCTGCTCTCGACGTTCCGCATCGACGACCTCCAGCTCGAGCGCGGGTACGACTTCTGGCGCGCCTACGCCCAGTCGAAGATCGCGACGCAGGTCTTCGCGTTCGAGCTCGACCGCCGGCTGCGGGCCGCGGGCGTCGCCGTGTCGAGCGTGGTCGCGCACCCCGGCTACTCGGTCAGCGGCCGCACGCCCACGGTGCCCGGCGTCAACGAGCCGACCCGCGGAGGTCGCTTCGCCGACGCGCTGCAGGGTGCCTGGGCGCAGGGCAAGCACCGCGGAGCCGAGGTGAGCCTGCACGCGCTCACGGGCACGGATGTCACGGGCGGGCAGTTCTGGGGTCCCCGATACCTCACCCGGGGCGAGCCCGTGCTGCAGAAGCCGGCACGCGTCACGACGAAGCCCGCGATCGGCGAGAAGTTCTGGACCTTCGCCGAAGCGGCCACCGGCCGCCCCTTCACCGTGGGCGGATGAACCCGCCCGCACGCGGCCCCGCACCGGCCGATCCGGGCCCGGTCGGCGGGCCGCCGCGTCGAGTCCCGCTCCTCGCCCGGCCGCGGGTGCGGCGCATCCTGTCGCGTGTCGTCGCGGCCGTCGGCGTCGTGTTCGCCGCCGTCGGCCTGTTCACGGGGCGCTACGGGTACCTCGTCGTCGGCATCGTCGTGATCGGGCTGGGCGCCGCGCTCGGCCCGGGCCGCATCAGGCGCTGAGCGCCGCCTCGGGGCACTGACGCCCGCCTCGCCCACGCGCCGCCGCCGGTTCACCTGTCGGTAACCGACGGTCCCCTCGCCGTTGGCGCCCGCTGCGTACGGTGACCGTACCGGCACGCAGGGCCCGCAGCGGGGGAGCTCGGAGGCGCATCGGTCGACGATCTGCAGAGAGGCGCATCATGAGCAGCGGACACCGGCCCGACCCATCGGCCCGGCCGGCCCGGCCGACCAAGCCGACCAAGCCGGCCAGGCCGACCCGGCCGTCGACGGGGCGTGCCCGATGATGCACACCGTCGCACGGCTCTCCGAGGCCGATGTGCTCGTGAAGCCGTCGCCGGTCGCGATGGTCTGGAACGAGCCGGACCGCCCCCTCGAGGCCCTCGCCGTTCCCGGCATCCACCTGTCGGCCGGCGAGGCGCTCGTCGAGATCGAGCTGGCGACGGTGTGCGGATCCGACGTCCACACCGTGCTCGGGCACCGTTCCGCGTCGACCCCCCTCGTGCTCGGCCACGAGCAGGTCGGCCGCGTCGTCGCGCTCGGACCCGACGCCGTCCGTTCCGACGGCAGCTCGCTCGAGCTCGGCGACCGCGTGGTCTGGTCGGTCACCGTCAGCTGCGGCGAATGCGACCGCTGCGTGCGCGGCCTGACGCAGAAGTGCCGTTCGCTCGCCAAGTACGGCCATGAGCGCGTCCATCGGGGGTGGGAGCTCTCGGGCGGCTTCGCGACGCATGTGCAGCTCCGCGCCGGAACCGCGACGGTGCGCATCGACGAGGGCGTCCCCGCCGCGGTCGCGGCACCCGCCTCCTGCGCGACGGCGACGGCCGTGGCCGCCCTCGACGCGGCATCCGATCGCGTCGACCTCGCCGGCGCCGTCGTGCTCGTCACGGGCGGCGGCATGATCGGGCTCAGCGCCGCCGCGATCGCCGTGGAGGCGGGCGCGATCGTCGTCGTGTCCGAACCGGATGCCGGTCGGCGGGCGTTCGCCCGTCGCTTCGGGGCCCACGCGGTCGACCCGCGCGCACGCGTCGGCGCCCCCGACCGGCTCGACGCCGTGCTCGCGGCGCTGACCGGCGGTGGGGCCGCGGGGGCGGCGCCCGTCGGCATGCCGCGCGACGCGCCCCGCGAGGTGCTCGTGGCCGTCGAGGCATCCGGCACCTCTGCGGGCGTGCGCACCGCCGTCTCGACCGTCGGAACGGGCGGTGTCGTCGTGCTCGTCGGCAGCGTGGCGGGCGGCACCGAGCTGTGCGTGGACCCCGAGTCGATCGTGCGCCGGATGCTCACCGTCACGGGGGTGCACAACTACGCGGCGACGCATCTCGAACGCGCGGTCGCGTTCCTCGAGCGATCGTGGCGGATCCTGCCGCTCGACGAACTGGTCGGCCCCACGCACGCGCTCGCGATGCTCGACCTCGCGCTCGCCGAGGCCGCGAGCGGCGAGCACATCCGCGTGGGCGTGGCGCCGGGGCGGCGCGCCGCCACCTGAACCGCTTCCGTCGGGCCCGGGAACGGGGGAGCATTGGGGGATGACTCCGAACACCCGGCCCGACGGAGGCGCTGAACCGAGCGGGGCGGATGCCGCGGGCGCGACCCCGGCGCACGCCGCCGCCGGCCCGGCGCACGCCGCCTCCCTGGTCCGCAGGCTCGCATCGGCCGCCGCTTCCGAGCTCGCCGCCGCGGACGCCCGACGCGAGGTGCTCGCCGCCTACACGCCCGAGCGCCGGGTGCTCGGCCTTCCGCGTGCCGCACGCATGACGGCTGTCGCCGAGGTCTGGCGCCTCGGCGTGCTGCTGCTCGCCGACGACGGGGCCCTGCACGGAACGGGCCGGGTCGTGCGTGCCGAGCGTGCCGCCCGCCGCAGCGTGACCGCCGACTCCGTCGCCGAGCAGCGCGCGCTCCGGGCCGCAGCGGTGAAGGGCGGCATCGCCGAGGGCGCGACCGTGAACTTCGACACGCGACCCGTCGACCTCGACGAGCTCGACGCGTCCGCGGCATCCGGCCCCCTCGTTGTGCGCGACGGCGCCGTGCTCGTGCGCTGGAGCCCGTCGATGCCCGACGCGCTCAGCCCGCTCGAGCAGTACCTCGCCGACCGGGTCGGGCTGCTCGCGCATCCGCTGCCCGGCGCGTGAGGCGGATGCCGCGGGCGGCCGTCGCCCGTCGGTGCACCCGCGCGGACGCCGCGCCCATCGCGGGTAGTCTGCTCGGGTGTCTTCCAAGCTCCCCCAGGTTCCCCGGCTCTCCGCACGACTGACGTTCTGGATCGGCGCGGCACTCGTCGCCGTGTGGGCCGTGCTGAACATCCTCACCGCGATCATCGGATTCGTGGTGCGCATGCTGCCGTGGTCGACGGGCGGCGTGTCGGCCTGGCCGCTGCTCGACGTGCTCGGTCAACTCGCGCTCGTGCTCGGCTGCGCCCTCGTGGCGGCCGGACTCGTGATGAACCACCTCGAGCGGCCGACCGCCGACCGCTGAGCGCCCGCGCCCGCGCCCGCGGTGCAGCGCGGTTGCCGCGCGTGATGGCGTTCCGTCAGCGGGGAACGTCGTGGCCGTGGCCGTGGTCGCCGGGGCCGTCGTGGTCGTCGTGCTCGCGACCGCCGGAGTCGTCGTCGTGCTCGCGACCGCCGCGGTCGTGGCCCGGCTCGCGCTCGCCGGCTTCGTCATCGTCGTCGCCGTCGGTGCGCGACGGGCGCGACTCCGAGGCCTGGATGGACTCGATGACCGACTCCTGCAGCCCCTTCTGCCCGGTGTGCAGCTGCTGGTAGACCTCGCCGGCGCCCATGAGCGGCGCGAACGCCGATCGCAGTCGTCGGCCCTTCGGCGCGCGCACCAGGCGCACGACGGTGCCGATCGCGAGCGCGAGCACGAAGGCGCCCACGAGCACCGCGAGCAAGGTGCCGATCACGGCCGATCCGCCTGGCGCCGTTCCTGTGCCGGCTCGCCGTCGAAGCCGTACGCCGTGATCGGCGCGAGCGCATCGGTGCGCAACGCGTCGAGCACGAGCCGCTCGTGGTGCACGACCCGGTCGGGGAGGGCGTCGAGGTCGAACCAGCGCAGCGCGTCGGCCTTCGGCTCGAGCAGCCGGGGTTCGCCCGTCCACGACCGGCACGCGAAGAAGAAGTCCACGCGCTGCTCGACGGATGCCGCGGACGGCCCCCGGCGGTGCATGGTCGTGAGCGGCACGAGGTCGGCCGCGTCGATGCGCACGCCGATCTCCTCGGCGGCCTCGCGGATCGTGCCCTGCACGACGGACTCGCCCGCGTCGACGTGGCCCGCGGCCGATGCACCCCACCAGCCGTCGTAGTAGCCGGTGCCCGCGCGCCGCTGCAGCAGCACGCGCCCAGGCGCACTCACAACGCCCGCGCCAACGCTCGCACCCGCGTCGGCATTCACGCCAACGCCCGCGGCGGCACCCGTGCTCGCGCCGGCATCCGCGCCAACGCCCGCGGCGGCACCGAAGCTCGCGCCCGCGCCCGCCAGCAGGAACACGTACCCGGCCGGGATCAGGCTGAACCGGCCGTGGGCGCTCGCGTACGCCTCGGAGTAGGACTGGCGGGTCATCGACCCAGTCTCACCCGTACGTGCCCGGGGCGCCAGTTGCGGCATCCGCGCCTCGAAATTCAGGACGAGCGCGATCATGCCTGCGCTGACAGCCGTGTGGGGCTGTTTCTCCTGAATTCCGACCGGCGGGGCCGGCCCGAAGGGGATCGGTGCCGCTCAGTACCCCACGACCGGGCCGAAGGCGTCGGCGAGCGGGGCGCGGTTGACGCCGCGCAACTCGTCGATCGACACGGTGAACGCATCCTGCACCTCGAGCGAGTTCGAGGAGGCGTCGGTCACGCCGATGCGGCGCACGGGGTAGCCGCGGCCCTCGCACAGCCCGCGGAACTTCACGTCGTCTTCTCGCGGCACCGTGACGATGACGCGGCCGGCCGACTCCGAGAAGAGCGCCGTCGCGACGTCGATGCCGGCGTCGCCCGTGACCTCGCCGAGGAATACGCGCGCGCCGACGCCGAAGCGGGAGACCGCCTCGGCCAGGGCGATCGCGAGGCCGCCGTCGCTGAGGTCGTGCGCCGAGTCGACGAGTCCCTCGAGCGCGGCCGCGGCGAGCAGTTCGGCGAGCACCTTCTCGCCCTCGAGCGACACGGCCGGCGGACGCCCGCCGAGGTGGTCGTGCACGGTGCCGGCCCACGCCGACCCGTCGAGCTCGAGCGCGGTGTCGCCGAGCAGGTAGATGTTGTGGCCGTCGTCCTGCCAGCCCGAGGGCAGACGGCGGGCGACGTCGTCGATCACGCCGAGCACGGCGATGACCGGCGTCGGGTGGATCGGCACGTCGCCGGTCTGGTTGTAGAACGAGACGTTGCCGCCCGTGACGGGGATGCCGAGCTCGAGGCATCCGTCGGAGAGGCCCTCGACGGTCTCGGAGAACTGCCACATGACCTCGGGGTTCTCGGGGGAGCCGAAGTTCAGGCAGTCGCTGACGCCCATGGGCTTCGCGCCGGTGACGGCGACGTTGCGGTACGCCTCGGCGAGGGCGAGCTTCGCGCCCTGGCGCGGGTCGAGGTAGGAGTAACGGCCGTTGGCGTCGGTCGCGACCGAGACGCCGAGGCCCGACTCCTCGTCGACGCGGATCATGCCGGCGTCGTCGGGGGCGCCGAGCGCCGTGTTGCCGAGCACGTAGGAGTCGTACTGGTTCGTGACCCAGGCGGCATCCGCCTGGTTGGCCGAGCCGACGAGCTTCAGGAACTGCTCGCGGATCTCGTCGGGCGTCGCGGGGCGCTCGAGGCGAGCGGCGGTGTCGGCCTGCAGCGCGTCGATCCAGGTGGGGTAGGCGACGGGGCGCTCGTAGACCGGGCCGTCGATCGCGACGGTGCGCGGGTCGACGTTCACGATCTCCTGACCGTGCCACATGATCGAGAGGCGCCCGCTGTCGGTGACCTCGCCGAGCACGCTGGTCTCGACGTCCCACTTCTCGACGACCTTCAAGAAGCCCTCGAGCTTCTCGGGGCGCACGATCGCCATCATGCGCTCCTGGCTCTCGCTCATCAGGATCTCTTCGGGCGTGAGCGTGGGGTCGCGCAGCAGCACGTCGTCGAGCACGATGGCCATGCCGCCGTCGCCGTTGGAGGCGAGCTCCGACGTCGCGCACGAGATGCCGGCCGCGCC
Organism: Agromyces terreus; assembly: GCF_009749465.1. GTDB lineage: Bacteria > Actinomycetota > Actinomycetes > Actinomycetales > Microbacteriaceae > Agromyces > Agromyces terreus. Next base: position 65,724 of record NZ_WBIS01000002.1, on the reverse strand, counting down.
GAGGTCTTGGATGCCCTCGACGAGGTCGCCCTGGAACAGCTCGAGGCAGCACTCGATGAGCACCTTCTCGGCGAAGGGGTCGCCCACCTGCACCGCGGGGCGCTTGGTCGGGCCGCCCTCGGCGAACGTGTCGGACGCGAGGATGGAAGCCCCGCCGATTCCGTCGCCGCCGGTGCGGGCGCCGAACAGCACGACCTTGTTGCCCGCGCCCTTGGCGTTGGCCAGGTGCAGGTCTTCATGCCGCAGCACGCCCACGGCGAGGGCGTTCACGAGCGGGTTGGCCTGGTAGACCGAGTCGAACCAGGTCTCGCCGCCGATGTTCGGCAGGCCGAGGCAGTTGCCGTAGAAGCTGATGCCCGAGACCACGCCGTGCACGACGCGCGCGGTGTCGGGGTGGCTGATGTCGCCGAAGCGCAGCGCGTCCATGACGGCGACCGGGCGGGCGCCCATCGAGATGATGTCGCGCACGATGCCGCCGACGCCGGTAGCGGCGCCCTGGAACGGCTCGATGTACGAGGGGTGGTTGTGCGACTCGATCTTGAAGGTGACGGCCCAACCCTCGCCGATGTCGAGCACGCCGGCGTTCTCGCCCATGCCCACCATCAGGTGCTGCTTCATCTCGGGCGTGACCTTCTTGCCGAACTGCTTGAGGTACACCTTCGACGACTTGTAGGAGCAGTGCTCGCTCCACATGACCGAGTACATCGCGAGCTCGGCGCTCGTGGGGCGGCGGCCGAGGATGTTGCGGATGCGCTCGTACTCGTCGGGCTTCAGGCCCAACGCGCCGTACGGCTGCTCCTTCTCGGGCGTGGCTGCGGCGACCTCGACGGTGTCGAGCACCGGCTTCGACGATTCGGCAGCGGTCGTGGCGGTGGTTTCGATGGTCACGAGTGGCGAGCTCCAGTGGTGTGGCGGCACATGGTGGTGTGGCGGCGCAGGGGGCGGCGAGCGGATGCCGCGGGCGGATGCCTGACCCGACCAGTCTACGTGCCACCGGCGCGGGTGCCGACGGGCGTGCTGTCGGCCGCGGAGGCACGCCGCGGCAGGCGGGCGCCCCGGGCCGCCCGCGCTCCCGCGCTCCCGCGCGCACGCGCTCCCGCGTTCCCGCGCGCTCCCTCGCTCCCGCGCGCACGTGCTTCGCGCGTACGCGCGCGCTCCCGCTTTGCGCTCACGCCGCGTCGGCGGATTGCATCGGGCTGATTCTGCCGGTTCTGCCGGTTCTGCCGGTTCTGCCAGGCGGCCTGTTGGCCGGATGTCGGGGCCCGGCATTGCCCGGACGCGGCCTCTGGTGCGGATCGAGTCGGGCCGGCGGTATGAACCAGCTGCGACCATCGCGGATCTCGATGCGCCAGCCATCGTCGTGCACCCGATGATGGTGGAACGCACACAACATGATGCCGTTCGCGAGATCGGTGGTGCCGTTGTCGCGCTTCCACCACGCGATGTGGTGCGCCTCGGCATGCGATGGGGGCCGTGAGCAGCCGGGCCACGCGCACCCGCCGTCGCGCTCGACCAACGCGATCTTCTGCGCGGCCGAGAAGAGGCGAGCCGCTCGACCGAACTCGAGCACGTGGTGGCCTTCGCCCATCAGCATCGGCGCGATGCCGGCCGCCGTGGCCAACTCGTGCACGCTCGCGATGGAGATCGGTTGGTCGATGCCGTCGAGCGTGGCGTGCCCGCGCCCGGAGGTGAAGTCGACCGCATCGACGCGGGCGACGACCGTGACCGCCCGCAGTGCCGCCGGGGCCTGCTTGCTCGTCAAGGAGAGACGCGCGATGTCGGCGAGCGCGTCGGCGTTGAGCTGCTGAATGGTACGCACCTCGCCCATCACCGGATCGGTGCCGCCAGGACCGGTGCCACCAGGACCGGTGTCGCCCGGACCGATGCCGACCCCATCGGTGCCGACCCCATCGATCTCACCGTCGTCGGCCGACCCGAACGGACGCTTCGCGTCGCGTGCACGGCGAAGCTCGACCCCGACGAGGGTCTCGATCGCAAGCTTGATCGGGGCGCCGTTGACGGGATCGAAGGCGCCCTTGAGGTTGATGACGCCCGATGCGTCTTCCCAGATGGACAGGCCGCGTCGAGCCCGCAGTTCGTCTTCACGGGGCTTCACGCCCTCGGGATCGAGTCGGGCTTCGAGCTGTTTGATCAGGCGGACCAGGCCGTCGATGCCGACCTGGGGTGCGCGTTCGACGAGCCATCGCTCCGATGCCTCGAGGTCGGCGCGTTCGCATCGTGTGGCCAGCCCGTCGGTGAAGCGTCGGATCACCTCGGCCGCAGAGACGCCGATCGCACCGCGGTCGAGTGCGTCGGCGACGTGCGGGTGTCGGGGCGCCAGGGGGTCGCCGGCGAAACTCGCACGGGTGCTCGTCGCCTGGCCGACGGCCACGAGCCGGGCTGCATCGGCGTATCGCCCGCCGGTCGCCTGCGCGATGAGCCGTTCGGGAGAGGAATGCCCGTGCTTGCGCGCAAGGCTCGCCTGCGGGTCGACCCCGCTCGAGCGCTCGGCGACGCCGGCCGCGCACCGCGCCTGCAGCGCCTCGACGCGTCGACCGAGTCGGGCGAGTGCTTCGGTCGCCCGGACGAGCCCGTCATCGCTCATGGCGCGCACGTCGGAGCCCGCGTCGGCGGAGGGCGCGTCACCTGGGTGTGCGACCAGCGCGCCAGCCCACGCCCGGAGCACCTCGTCGCATGCCTCTGCGAATTCGCGGAGTGCGACGGGTGGGCTGGTCATGGTTCGATTCTAGCGGAGAATCGGCCGAGATTCGAAGGTGTGTTCGAAGAATGTCGCACCGATGTTCCCCTTCGGTCGGCACGGAACCCTGCATCCAGGCGGCGCATCGAGCACCGGCCCGGCGCATCGAGCGCCTCGCCCGCAGGCGCCCGGGGCGACGGGATCCGTCCGACGACCGCTGCGGCCGGGCGCGCCGATTCCGGGGCGCCCGGCCGTGCCGGCATCCGTCAGGAGCGGTGCCGCGAGCCGCCCTGCTGCGAGCCGCCCTGCTGCGAGCCGCCCTTGTCGGAGCCGTGCTGCGAGCCGCCCTTGTGCGTGCCGTGGTGCGACCCGCTGTGGTTCCAGCCGCCGTGGCCGGCCGAGCCGTGCGTATCGCGCGGGTGCTTCGTGTCGAGCGCGTGCTGCTCGAAGAAGTCCCACATGAGCTGCGAGGCGCTGATGTCGGTGGTCATGGAGCCCATGCCGAACCCGTTCATGTCGATCGGGCTGCCGGGCCAGGTGTGCCCGCCGTCGGTGACGCGGTAGAGCACGACGTCGGCGCCGTTGGCGCACTTCGACCACGCGAGCTTCGTCACCTCGTCGCTGACGGTCGTCGAGACGGGGCCGCGGCGGCATCCGTTGATGTCGGCCCAGGCGGCCGTCGCGACCTCGACGGAGTATCCCCACCGGGGGTCGGCGTTGCCGTCGTAGAGGTTCACGGGGTCGGCGGTGCCGTGGAAGGTGATGACGGGTACGGGGTTCACCGGGTCGCACGTCCCGGTTTCGATGGTGGCGAGGTTCGCGGCATCCGCTCGGCCGGCGCGCAGGCCGTCGACCGGGGCGATCGCGGCGAAGACGTCGGATTCGGCGCAGGCGAGGGCGGAGGCCATGCGGCCGCCACCCGAATAGCCCGTCGCGTACACGCGGGCGTCGTCGACGCAGCCGGCGGAGTCGATCGCGTCGACCACGGCGGTCAGGTAGGCGAGGTCGTCGCGGGCGTCGGCGCCGGGGATGTCGCCGGAGGTCAGCGGCACGCCGGGCACGTTCCACGCCCAGTTGCCGCCCGGAAGCGTGGCAGGGAACGCGAGGTCGCCGGTCGGCTCGGCGACGATGAAGCGCTCCGCGTCGGCGATGGCGTCGAGACCCGAGACGGATGCCTGCAGGTCGCCGTTGTTGTTCGAGCCGTGCAGGTCGAGCACGAGCGGCAGGTCGCGCCGCGCGTCGGACGTCGGCACGTGGACGCGCACCTGGAAGCTCTCCCCGTCGAACGGGACGGCGAGGGTCGACGTGCCGGTGGGCAGGGTGCGCGAGCAGGACGCGCCGCCCTTGCCGGGGTGGGCTGCGACCGACGCAGCGGCGGGTCCGGCAGTCGGGGCCGCAGCCGCGGGGAGGGCGGTCAGGCCGACGAGTGCGGCGGCGGCCAGGGCCGCGGCTGCGCCCGCTCCCCAGCGCAAGGACAGGCGGAACGACATGGAAACTCCTTCGTCTCACGTGGATCGAGCCGAACACCAAAACCAAGTGGCGTTCGGGAAGTAAGTGTCACACGCGGAATCGTCACACGCAATTCACATTCGCGGTCGTCACCGGAAACACCGAAAGAGTGGACTAATGGCCACTCAGCTCTTGTGCAACAAACTTTTCGGCCGTATCGTCCCGTTTCATCCGAAACAACGGCCACTCAATCAAGCGGAGGCCTCATGGCTCTTAGGGTAGTGTCAACCGGCGGCGACCTCACGGCGATCGCCTTCCATCCGATCCTCTGGGCGTTGGCGGTCGCGGTCTTCGCGGTCATCGTGCTCCAGTCGGTCATCTACCTCAGGGCCATCCGGAAGTCGGCCACGGCGGCCGAACTCACCCAGGCCGAGGTGACGCAGGCGGTGCGCACCGGCGCCGTCGCCGCGATCGGGCCGTCGCTCGCCGTCGCGCTCGTCGCGCTCTCGCTGCTCCCGCTGTTCGGCACCCCGGCCGTGCTCACGCGCATCGGTCTCGTCGGCTCCGCGCCGTACGACGTCGCCGCCGCCGGAATCGGCGCCTCGACCGTGGGCGCCTCGCTCGGCGGCGACGGCTACACCGCGAAGGTGTTCGCCATCTCGTTCGCCGCCATGTGCGTGCTCGGCGTGCTGTGGATGGTCTCCGCCCTCATCATCACGCCGTTGTTCAACCAGACGGGCAAGGTCCTGCGCAAGGTCAACCCGAAGGTCATGGCGATCGCGCCGCTCGTCGTGCTCCCGCTCGCCTTCGCGTTCCTCATCATCAGCGAGGTCGGCAAGTCGCCGATCAACGGCATCGTGCTCGTGGTCAGCGCGGTCATCGGCGGCGCCTGCCTCCTGGCCGCGATGAAGTGGGGTGTGCACTGGCTGCGCGAGTGGGGTCTCGGCATCGCCATCTTCGGCTCCCTCCTCGTCGGCGCCGCCGTCGCGGTGAGCTGACCCGACCGCATCGATTCGACCCAGGAAGGCATTCCCATGGCACTCGGCACCTCAGCCCCCGTCCGTTCCGGAAGCATCGCGGACTTCGATCGCACCACCTCGATCTGGGGGCCCATCACCCTCGGACTCGGGCTCGTCATCACCATGGCGGCGGCGTTCTTCGTCGCATTCGGCACCGGTCTCGGCATCACGGCCGGAGAGTTCTGGACCGCGGTCGGAGCGGTCGCGCTGCTGCTCGGCATCGGGGCGATCATCGAGCCGATCATGTACTACCCGATCCTCGGCAAGTCGGCGATGTACCAGGCGTTCATGATCGGCAACATCGGCAACAAGCTGCTCCCCGCGAGCATCGTCGCGCAGAACAAGCTCGGCGCCAAGGCCGGCACGAAGCGGGCCGAGTTCATCTCGGGATCCGCCATCATCGGCGCGGTGATCGTGCACCTGATCACGCTCATCGTGATCGTCGGCCTGCTCGGCACCTGGCTGCTGAGCCTCATTCCTGGCGAGGTCATCGAGACCGTGCAGGCCTTCATCCTTCCGGCCGTCTTCGGCGCGATGATCCCCCAGCTCGTCTCGTTCCTGATCAAGCCCAAGTCGAAGGCCCCCGCCGAAGCGGACGCCGAGTCGTACGCCGACGCCGGCGTCACCGACTGACGCCGGCCACGAGGCATCCGCTCAGCTCGACGCATCCCCCGCCGAACCAGCGCCACCGACACCCCAGCACCACCAGCACCGACAGGAAGACGGACATGACCGACACCATCGCCGGAGCCCTCGCGGGCCTCGCCAGCGCAGCGGATGCCTCGCACCCGACCGAGCTCTCCGAGAAATTCATCGAGGAGCACATCGCGATCTACCGGCACCTGCACGCGCACCCCGAACTCTCCTCGTGCGAGTCCGAGACGGCCGCGTTCATCCAGCAGCGGCTGGGCGAGCTGGGCGTCGCGTCGTTCATCTCGGGCGGCACCGGCGTCGTCGCCGTGCTCGAAAACGGCGACGGGCCGGTCATCGCGTTCCGCGCCGACACCGACGGCCTGCCGATCCTCGAGCAGACCGGCCTCGACTACGCGAGCACGGCGACGGGCACGCTGCCGAACGGCGACACCGCCCCGGTCATGCACGGCTGCGGGCACGACACCCACATCACCGCCGCGCTCGGCGCCGTGCAGCTGCTGCTCGAGCGCCGCGACAGCTGGGCCGGCACGGTCGTCTTCGTCTTCCAGCCCGCCGAGGAGACGGCCGCCGGCGCGAAGGCCATGATCGATGACGGCCTCTGGCGGAAGGCGCCGAAGCCGAGCGTCGTGCTCGCCCAGCACGTCGGGCCGCTGCCCGAGAACGTCGTCTTCATCTCCGAGGGGTCGATGGCGATGCTGGCCGATTCGTGGCGCATCACGGTGCACGGGAAGCAGGCGCACGGCTCCTCGCCCGAGATGGCGATCGACCCGATCGTGCAGGCGTCCTCGACGGTGCTGCGCCTGCAGACGATCGTCTCGCGCGAGCTCGCGCCGCGCACGCCTGCGGTCGTCACGGTCGGCACGTTCCACGCAGGCCTGAAGGAGAACATCATCCCCGAGTCGGCCGAGTTCACGGTCAACGTGCGCACGCCCGATGAGACGACCCGCGATCAGGTGCTGTCCGCGATCCGCCGCATCGTCTCCGCTGAAGCGGCGGCATCCGGAGCGCCAGAGCCCACGATCGAGCCGATCAACAACTTCCCGCGCCTCTACAACGACCCCGAGCACACGCTGGCCGTGACGGCCGCGCTCGAGGCCGAGTTCGGCGAGGGTCGCATCCTGAACGAGAAGATGGGCATGGGCTCCGAGGACGCCGGCTGGCTCGGCGACGCGATCGGCGTGCCCGTGGTCTTCTGGGGCTTCGGATGCCTCCCGCTGGCCGATCTCGCGAGCGGAGAGATGCCCGCCGCGAACCACTCGCCGTTCTTCAAGCCGAATGCGCGCAGCGCGGTCGTGACCGGAGCGCGGGCGGCCATGGCCGGGATCCTGCACTACGTGGGTCGCTGACTCGCACCGCGCGCGGTCTCGGGGGAGGATCGGTGCATGAGCATCCCACTCGATGACGTGGACCGCCGGGTCGCCGCGGCGCTCGTCCAGGACGGACGGGCGCCGTGGCGCCGCATCGCCGCCGCGATCGGCGAGCCCGAGCGCAGCGTCGCCCGTCGCGGGCGCCGCCTGCTCGACGAGGGCGTGGTGCGCGTGCTGGCCCTGCCGAACCCGGCCGGCCTCGGGCTCGCGCCGTATTCGCTGCGGGTCACGGCCACGCCGGCGTCGCTGCGCGAGGTCGCCGAGACCCTCGCAGAGCGAGCGGATGTCCCGATGCTCTCGATGCTCGCGTCGTCGAACACGTGCGTGGGCGAGGCCTACCTGCGGGTCGGCGATGCGCGGGCGTTCCTCGACGTGCTCGGCGCGATCCCGGGCGTGACGGCGTACGAGCTCGACCCGATCACGAGATACCACCGCACGAGCTCGGGGTGGCGCCCCGAGGTCCTGACCGCCGAGCAGCAGGCGCAGCTCGGCCAGGCCGACGAGATGGCGCGCCTGTTCGCCTCCCCGGCCGAGTTCGACCCCGCATCCGAGGCGCTCTTCGAGGCGATGGCGCTCGACGGTCGCGCCACGGCCGAGTCGCTCTCCGAGCGACTGAACGTGTCGACGGCGACGGTCGGCAACCGGCTCGAGCGGGCGCGATCGAACGGGCAGGTCTTCATCCGCGGCGTCGTGAGCCCGGCGTCGCTGGGCTATGCGACCGAGGCGCATCTGCGCCTGATGCCGCGGCTCTCCGAACTCGACGCGGTCGCCGAGCGCCTGTCCGCGCTGCCGATGACCCGGGTGTGCGCCGTCGCCGGCACCACCGTGGTCGCGAGCCTCGCCGCCACCGGACCGCTTCCGATCGAGCAGGCGCTGCGCGACCTGGCGGGCGAGTTCCCGTCGATCGAGCCCGTGCAGGTCGATGTCGTCGCCGAGGGATTGAAGCGGTCGGCCATCCGGTTCGTCGACGACCGGCCGGTCTCCGATCTCCGCGAGCCCACAGGAACGCTCGCAGCATCCGCTCGATAGACTGGTCGCGGTCGTCGGATCCCGTCGGCCCTGGGCGCGCACATCGGCGCGCAGTCCACGTGGCATGTCGCGCATTCGCGGAACCCCGCTCGCGCCCCCACGTCGACGACTCGTCCAGGCGCATCACATGACCTCTTCGATTCCCACGGTGCATCCCGCGCCGCCGTTCCCCTGGCTCGGGCTCGTCGTGCTCGCCGCCGCCGTCTTCCTGTCGGTCACGATCGAGATGATCCCGACCGGCCTCCTGCCCGACATGAGCCGCGACCTCGGCGTCGGCGAGCCGCTCGTCGGCCTGCTGGTCACGGTCTTCGCCGGAACGGTGGTCGTGCTGACCGTTCCGCTCGCCGCGCTGACGAAGCGGATCCCCCGTCGTCGCCTCATCGTCATCACGCTCGCGGTGCTGGCGCTCAGCTGCGTGCTCACCGCGATCGCCCCGAACTACCCGACGGTGCTCGCCACGCGCGTGCTCGGCGGCGCGGCGCACGGCGTCTTCTGGTCGGTCGTCGGCGCCTACGCGGGCCATCTCGTGCCGAAGGAGCAGCTCGCGCGAGCCGTGTCGATCAGCGTCGCGGGCGGGTCGGCGGCGTTCGTGCTCGGCGTGCCGCTCAGCACCGCGCTCGGCCAGGCGCTCGGCTGGCGGTTCGCCTTCGCGGCGATGGGCGGGCTCACGCTGCTCGGCGCGCTGCTCGTGTGGCGGTTCCTGCCGCCGGTGCGCCACCACGCCGGGGAGGCGGATGCCGCGCCGCTGCGCCTGCGGAGCGATCGCACGTTCGTGCCGGTGCTCGTCGTGTGCCTCATCACCGCGGTGACGATGATCGGCATGTACACGTTCTACACGTACATCGCGCCGTACATCACCGACGTCATGGGGCTGCCGTCGAGCGCGATCAGCCCGATGCTGCTCGCCTACGGCATCGCGGGCGCGGTGGGCCTCGTGCTCGCCGGCGCGGTGCTCGGGCGGCGACCGACGGCGGGGCTCGTGGTCGCCCTCGTCGCCACCGGCACCGGAGTCGCGGGGTTGGCGCTCTTCCCGACGACGCCCGTGGTCGGCATCGCGAGCTTCCTCCTGTTCGGCACCGCGTTCGGGGCGCTGCCCACGATGCTCAATACCCGACTGCTGCACACGGCCTCGGCGCGCATCCGCGACGCCGCGGCATCCTTCTACACGACCGCGTTCAACACGGGCATCGGCGGCGGCGCGCTGCTCGGCGCGGTGCTGTACAGCCTGATCGGGCTCGCGGCCCTGCCGTGGGTGTTCGTGGTGCTGCTCGCCTGTTCGACGACCGCGCTGGTCTGGACCGCGCTCGTCAACCGCGTCGGGCGGTAGGCGCACTGCGCTCCTGCAGGAAACGAGGCGTCATCCCCGCCTGACAGCGAGGATGGCGCCTCGATTCCTGCACGGCGAGCGGCGGGCGGATGTCGCGGGCTATGCGGGCGGCGGGACGGGCGGCCCGATGACGAGCAGCACCGTGAACGCGGCGGCCACCGCGAGCACGCCGACGGCGATCGAGACGACCGGCCGGGCCAGCACGACGCGCAGCACGCGGTTCGGGAGCGACCCGTCGTCGGGGTGGTCGCCGGCCTCGCGGCGCCATCCGCCCTCGAGGTGTCCGCGGCGCACGAGCCACAGCTCGAACGGGATCGTCGCGTAGGGCACGATCGCGGTGAGCAGGGCGAAGGCGATGCGCCCGAGGTTCCAGCGCTGGTTCACGCCGACGACGACGGCGACGACCGCGTACGCGAGGAACACGAACCCGTGGATGCCGCCGCCGATCGTCACGGCGATGTCGACGCCGAATCCGTACTTCAGGACCATGCCCGCGATGAGCAGGGTCCAGGTGATCGCCTCCGCGACGGCGAAGGTGCGGTATAGGCGTTTCGGTGACACGGGGGCTCCAGAGGTCGGGGTCCCTCCATGCTCGCAGGGCGGGCCTGTGCAGAGCCTCCGACGAACGATTGAAGTCGGAGCGTCGGTCGAGGAGCGAAGCGTCGGTCGAGGAGCGAAGCGTCGGTCGAGGAGCGAAGCGTCTCGAGACCAGCGGATGGGTCTCGAGACGGCGCTGGTGCGCCTCCTCGACCGGCGCCGGCGCGCCTCCTCGACCGGCGGCGGCGCGCCGACGCCCCCGGAGTAGCCTTGAGCGGTGACCCAGCAGGATGTGCGCGCCCTCGTCGAATCGAACCTCGCGACGATTCCCGACTTCCCCGAGCCGGGGGTGCTCTTCCGCGACCTGACGCCCGTCTTCGCCGACGGTCCCGCGTTCCACGCCCTGTCGGAGGCGCTCGTCGAGCCGTTCGCGGGTCGCTTCGACGTGCTCGCGGGCGTCGAGGCGCGCGGCTTCCTGCTCGCGGGCGCCGCCTCGGCGCTCTGCGGCGCGGGTCTGCTGCCGATCCGCAAGGCCGGCAAGCTGCCCCGCCGGGTGCTCCGCGAGGAGTACGCGCTCGAGTACGGCACGGCCGCGCTCGAGGTGCACGAGGGCGAACTGGCTCCGGGCACGCGCGTGCTCATCGTCGACGACGTGCTCGCCACGGGCGGCACGGTGGCCGCCGCGGCCCGGCTCGTCGAGCGGGCCGGTTGGCGGGTCGCGGGCGTCTCGGTCGCGATCGAACTCGTCGATCTCGGCGGGCGGGCCGCCCTCGACGACGGGCACGAGACGTTCTCGCTCCTGCAGTACTGAGGGGCCGTGCCCGTGACATCCGCTCAGTTCTTTTGAATGACTCAAAACAAGCGCTAGGCTGCTGACATGACCACCGACGAGATCCGCGCCGCGGCCGCCGAGCACCTCCGCTCGGCGGGGCTCCGCGTCACGGAGCCGCGCCTCGCGGTCCTCGAGGCGGTCACCGGCAACGGGCACCTCGATGCCGACACGGTCCACACGCGCGTGGCCGTCGGGCATCCGGGCATCTCGCTGCAGTCCGTGTACAACGTGCTCGGCGACCTGAGCGCCGCCGAGCTGCTGCGCCGCATCGAGCCGGCCGGTTCGCCGGCGCTGTTCGAGAGCCGCATCGGCGACAACCACCACCACATCGTGTGCACGCGGTGCAGTGCCGTGGCCGACGTCGACTGCATCGTGGGGCAGGCGCCGTGCCTGGCCCCGTCCGACGCGAGCGGGTTCGTGGTGCACACGGCCGAGGTCACGTTCTGGGGCCTCTGCGCGAGCTGTCAGCAGGAGGCGGGCGTCTAGCGGCAGCCGCATCACGCACGTCCGTGCCATCGCCGTGTCCGGCGCCGTTCGTCGTACCCGTTCGCGGGTGCGTCCGGCGCGCCGTCGCGGCATCCGTCACCCTACAGAGAAGGAACCGATGACCGAGAACACGACCACCCAGACCGGAACCCCCGTCGCGAGCGATGCGCACTCCCTCACCGTCGGCGCCGACGGCGCGACGGTGCTGCACGACCGCTACCTCGTCGAGAAGCTCGCGCAGTTCAACCGCGAGCGCATCCCCGAGCGCATCGTGCACGCCAAGGGCGGCGGCGCGTTCGGCCGTTTCGAGGTCACGGCGGATGTCTCCGCGTACACGCGCGCCGCGGTGTTCCAGCCGGGTGCCGAGTCCGAGACGCTGATGCGCTTCTCGTCGGTCGCCGGCGAGCAGGGCTCGCCCGACACGTGGCGCGACGTGCGCGGATTCTCGGTGAAGTTCTACACGACCGAGGGCAACTACGACATCGTCGGCAACAACACCCCGGTCTTCTTCATCCGCGACGCGATCAAGTTCCCCGACTTCATCCACTCGCAGAAGCGCCTGCCGGGCTCGGGACTGCGCGACGCCGACATGCAGTGGGACTTCTGGACGCTCTCGCCCGAGTCGGCGCACCAGGTCACCTACCTCATGGGCGACCGCGGACTGCCGAAGTCGTGGCGCGAGATGCACGGCTTCGGCTCGCACACGTACCAGTGGATCAACGCCGCGGGCGAGCAGTTCTGGGTGAAGTACCACTTCCGTTCGCGGCAGGGCGACCTGCACCTCGACGCCGCGACCGCAGAGGCCATCGCCGGCGCGGACGCCGACTTCTACCGCCGCGACCTGCACGACGCGATCGAGGCCGGCGACCACCCGACGTGGGACCTCCACGTCCAGGTGATGCCGTACGAGGACGCGAAGACCTACCGCTTCAACCCGTTCGACCTCACGAAGGTGTGGCCGCACGCCGACTACCCGCTGATCCCGGTCGGCACCCTCACGCTCGACCGCAACCCGCAGAACTTCTTCGCCGAGATCGAGCAGGCGGCCTTCTCGCCCGCGAACACCGTGCCGGGCATCGGCATCAGCCCCGACAAGATGCTCATGGCGCGCGTGTTCAGCTACCCCGACGCGCAGCGCTACCGCGTCGGCACGAACTACAACCAGATCCCGGTGAACGCGCCGCACGCGGCATCCGTCGCCAACTACTCGCAGGACGGCGCCCAGCGCCACGGGTTCAACTCGCCCTCGACGCCCGTCTACGCCCCGAACTCGTTCGGCGGCCCGGTCGCGAACGCGGATGCCGCGGGCGAGGGCTCGTGGGAGGGCGACGGCGAGCTCGTGCGCGCCGCCTACACCCTGCGCAGCGACGACTCCGACTTCGGCCAGGCGGGCACGCTCTACCGGGAGGTCTACTCCGACGAGGCGAAGCAGCGCCTGCTCGAGACCCTGACCGGCCAGGGCGAGGCCATCACCGTCGACGCGATCCGCGAGCGCTTCTTCCAGTACTGGACGAACGTCGACGCCGACCTCGGCACCGCCCTGCGCGCCGCCGTCGGGGACGAGGACGCCGCGGCGTAAGGCGCCGGCCGATGAGGCCGGGGCGCGAGCGGATGCCGCGTCCCGGCCCTTCGGCGTCGGTGCGCGCGGGAGCGGGCCCGCGCTGCGGTGCCGTGCCTAATCCCCTTCGGGCGTCGCCTCGGGGCCGAGCCTGACCGTGTAGGTCGGTACGAGCTCGATCTGCACCTCGGCCGGGTCGATGCCCGCGGCGCGGAGCGCACTCTCGAGCGTCGCGGTGTCGGGGTCGCCGCCGTCGCCCTCGAACGCCGCGACCAGGATGCCGTTCGTGGTCTTCACGCCCGTGAGCACCCAGTCGTTCTCGCCGCCCCACTCGTCGGCGATGTGGTGCACGGTGGCCTCGCGCGTGATGTTCTCGGCCGTCTGCACGCTCGAGACGGTGAGCGGCACGAGCACCACGATGCCCATGACCGTCAGGGCGATCGCCGTGTTGCGGCGCTTGCGCGCGATCACGCGGGCGTCGGCCGGAGGGGCCGCGAGCCGGCCTGCGCCGTACACCGCCATGACGACGATGCCGGTGCCGATGATCGCGGCCACGTTCGTCAGGAAGAGGAGCAGCGCCCCCATCGACTGGTCGGGCGCGCCCGACTCGAGCGTCAGGCCGACGACCGACAGCGGCGGCACGAGCGAGATCGCGATCGCGACCCCCGGGAGCGCGTCGGAGATGTCGCGGCGCACGAGGGCGATCGAGCCGACGATGCCGGTCGCGAGCGCAGCGAGCAGGTCGATGAGTCCCGGGGAGACGCGGCCGGCGACCTGCGAGTTGGTCGCGGCCACCACGTCGTTCACGACCATGAGCCCGACGACGAACCCGATGCCGATGGCCGTGGACGCGCCGGCGACGAGCAGCAGCAGCGAGCGGATCAGGGCGTCGCGGTCGCCGAGCACGGTCGCGAGCATGGTGCCCTGGATCGGCAGCATGAGCGGCGCCACGATCATCGCGCCGATGACCGTGGCGGTGGAGTCCGCGACGACGCCCGCGGCGGCGATGATCGACGAGAGGATGAGCAGCATCCAGAACCGGCTCAGCTTGTGCGGAGCCTGCGGGCCGTCGAACAGGACCGCGTCGCGCATGTACGCGAGGTCGTTCAACTGCGGTTTGGTGCGCGTCGCATCGCTCATCTTCGGCCCCTTCGACCCCGCCCTCGGCAGGTGTGCGGGCTGATCATATCCGCGTCGTGGGCGCGCCGATCAGCACGGTCGATCGGACACGCCGGACGTCGTCGGGCGCTCAGAGGCGTGCTCTGGCCCGTCGACTGAGCGCGTCGAATTCCTCGCGCTCCTCGTCGAGGTAGCGGGCGGCGGCGACCGATGCGTCGAGCCGATCGAGGCTGCGGCGGATCGCCCCGCGTCGGCCGAGGTCGCGGACGCGCTCGCCGAGCTCGTCGAACAGCAGGTAGAGGCGCCTCACGACGGCGGGGTCCTCGACGCCGTATCGCCGCGGCTGCTGCACGGCGAGTTCGAGCAGTTCCTCGAACCCGTCGAGCGCGGGCACCGATCTGGCGATGCCCCGGTCGTCGGCGAGGGCGGGCGGCGTCGGCGGCAGTCCGCCGAGATCGGCCAGGAGGGCGCTGAGGTGGCCGAGCGCGTGCACCGCGGTCGTCGGATCGTTGATGCCGGGCGAGAGGGCGCGCGCGGCGATGTCGACGAGTTGGCGCACGCCGTAGCCGACGTCCTGCGTGGGCGTGCGCTCGTAGCCGATCTGCACGGCGGCAGCGAGTCGTCTCGTGATCGCCTCCCCGTCGAGCTCCTCGGTCTGCGCGCCGGCGGGCCTCGGCCACCACTCGAGCATGGCCGTGCCCTCGATGACGTTCGCGCCGATCGCGCGCAGCTCGCGCACGACCAGATCGTGCTCGACGGCGACCTCGATCATCGTGCGCCGGTCGACGCCCGTGATGAATCCCGACCCGGGCGCCACGACGAGTTCGACCTCGTCCGGTTCGGCGGGCGCCGTGGCCGCGGGCGTCTCCGACGTCTGCACGAGCAGCGCGATCGTGCGGTCGGTCTCGGCGTGCACGTCGCGCATGACGGTCTCGACCCGGAGCTGCCGGGCGAGGTGCGCGAGGAACACCGTCAGCTGGATCACGCTCGCGAAGGTGAGGAGCGAGGCGAGCGTGACCGCGATGCGCGGGGTGAACCCCTCGCCCGAGTCCGAGACCGTGCGCAGCACGGTGAGCGAGTACGCGAAGGTGCCGAGGAAGAGCGCGAGGGTGGCGTGCACCGTGCGGTCGGCGGCGAAGAGCCGCAGCACCCTCGGCGACGCCTGGCTGCTGGCGAGCTGCAGCGCGACGACCGTGAGCGAGAAGGTCAGCGAGGTCACGGTGATCATCGAGCCCGCGATCGCCGAGAGCACCGAACGTGCGGCCGCGGTGCCGCTGCCGAAGAGCAGGTCGGCGGAGGTGCCCGCCAGTTGCGGATCGACCGCGACGTCGATGATGGGCACGACGATGCCGAGGATGACGGCGGCGACGACCGCGGCGACCGGCAGCGGCCACAGCCGTGTGGCCACGGCGTCGCGCGCCACGGCCCATCGCCGTTCGGTGGTGCCCCTCCGATCGGCGGTGCGCGTCATCGCGATGCCCTGCTCGGCGCCGGCACGCCCGTGCGGCCCCCGTCGGCCCGGATCAGCTCGCCGCCCCCGTCGCCTGCCGCGTGCGCAGGTCCTTGCGGAGGATCTTGCCCGCGGTCGACTTCGGCACCACGTCGATGAACTCGACCTCGCGCACCTTCTCGTGCGGGGCGACGTGCTCGGCGACGTGCGCCATCACCTCGTCGGCCGTGAGATCCGCCCCGGCCTGCACGACGACGAACGCCTTCGGGATCTCCTGTCCGTCCTCGTCGAGCACGCCGATGACCGCGGCATCCGCGATCTTCGGATGCCCCAGCAGCACGGCCTCGAGCACCGCGGGCGCGACCTGATAGCCCTTGTACTTGATGAGCTCCTTGAGTCGGTCGACGATGCGGTAGACGCCGTCGACAGTGACCGTCGCGATGTCGCCCGTGTGCAGCCACCCGTCGGCGTCGAGCATCGTGGCCGTCGCCTCGTCGTTGCCGAGGTATCCCTTCATGACCTGCGGCCCGCGGATCCAGAGCTCGCCCGGCTCGCTCGCGCCGTCGGCGGGCACCTCGACGTCGGCGCCCGACTCGACGTCGACGACGCGCGCCTCGGTGCTGGGCAGCAGGTGGCCGATGCTCGAGCGGTCGAGGTCGGGCCGGTCCACCGCGATGACATGCGTGACCGGGCTCGTCTCGGTCATGCCGTACCCCTGGCAGACGGTGCAGTCGAGTCGCTCGGCCACGGCCTCGGCGAGGGCGCCGTCGAGGGGCGCGGCGCCCGAGAACACGACCTTGACGCTCGAGAGGTCGGCCTCCGCGACGAGCGGATGCTTCGCGAGCGCGACCGCGATCGGCGGCGCGATGAAGAGCCACGTCGCCCGGTGCTCGCCGATCACCCGGAGGAACTCGGCGAGGTCGAACTTCGGCATCGTCACGAGGCTCGCGCGGCAGCGCAGCGCGTAGTTCAGGAGCACCGTCATGCCGTAGATGTGGAAGAACGGCAGCACGGCCAGCACGCGGTCGTCGCGCTCGAGCCCGATCGCGGCCATGTTCTGCGCGACGTTCGCGACGAGGTTGCGGTGCGTGAGCATGACGCCCTTCGGACGGCCGGTGGTGCCCGAGGAGTAGGGGAGCACGGCGAGGTGCTCGGCCGGGTCGAACGTCACGTCGGGAGCCCGATGGCCCTCGCCGAGGAGGTCGCGCAGCGACGGGTGCCCTTCGGCGCCGTCGAGCACGATGAGGTGGTCGTCGGCGATGCCGACCCGTTCGGCCGCGGCCTTCGCCCCCGGCAGCAGCGGCGACACCGTGAAGAACCAGGTCGCGCCGGAGTCGGTGAGCTGGTTGGCGATCTCGTCGGGCGTGTAGAGCGAGTTCACGGTCGTCGCGGTGGCGCCCGCGCGCAGGATGCCGTGGAAGACGGTCGCGAAGGCGGGCACGTTCGGGCAGAGCAGCGCGACGACGTCGCCGACGCCCACGCCGCGGTCGGCGAGCGCGCCGGCGAGGAGCGAGATCTGGCCGACGAGCTGCCGGTAGGTGGTCTCGGCCCCGGACATGCCGTCGACGATGGCGACCTGGTCGAGGTCCTCCTCACCCAGGCCGCCGAAGAGGAAGTCGAACACGGACAGGTCGGGAACGGTCGCATCGGGGCGCGGACTGCGGGCCATCGGATCTCCTTCGATCAACGGGTGCAGCCATCATCCGTCATCCGCCGTCCGGAGGGAAGGGCGGATGCCGCACCTGAAGCCGTACCCAGCCAGGCGGCCGAGGCGCTGCATAGGCTGGGACGGACCCGAGAAGGAGATGTATGCAGTCGTTGCTCGAAGGCCACCCGTGGATCGGATTCGCGATCGCCGTCGCGATCGTGTTCCTGGGGGTGCTCGCGATCTCCGCGATCGCGTCGCTCATCGTGCGCGCCATCGCACGCCGGCGGGACTGGGCCGCGATCCTCATCGAGCGGGCGCGGTGGCCGTTCCGCAGCATCCTGCTCGTCGTGGGCCTCTGGATCGCGGTGCGCGTCGCGTTCCCAGAACAGGAGTCGCTTCCCGCGCTCGAGCACCTCGCGCTCATCCTCGTCATCGCGCTCGGGGCATGGCTCGTGGCCCAGGTGTTCCTGTTCCTGGCCGACATCAGCGTCGCGCGCTACGACGTCGACGTCGCCGACAACCGGGTCGCGAGGCGCGTGCGCACCCAGATGCAGATCGTGCGCCGGCTCGTGGTGGTCGTCATCGTCGTCGTCGCGATCGGCTCGATCCTGCTCACCTTCGATCAGGTTCGGGCGGTGGGCGCGAGCGTGCTCGCCTCGGCCGGCATCGCCTCGATCGTGGCGGGCCTCGCGGCGCAGACGGTGCTCGCCAATGTCTTCGCGGGCGTGCAGATCGCGTTCAGCGAGGCGATCCGCGTCGACGACGTCGTGGTGGTCGACGGCGAGTGGGGGCGTATCCGGGAGATCACGCTGACCTACGTGGTCGTCGTGACGTGGGACGAGCGCACCGTCGTGCTGCCGTGCACGTACTTCACGACCACGCCGTTCGAGAACTGGACGAAGTACGGCAGCGCGCTGATCGGCGCGGTCGAGTTCGACGTCGACTGGCGCGTCTCGACCGACGCCATGCGCGCGGAGCTCGATCGGGTGCTCGCGGGCTCCGACCTCTGGGACGGCCGCACCTCGGTGCTCCAGGTCACCGAGGCGACGGGCGGATTCGTGCGGGTGCGGGTGCTCGTGAGCGCCGCCGACTCCGCCGCGCTCTGGGATCTGCGCTGCGTCGCCCGCGAGCGGCTCGTCGAGTGGGTGCGCGAGACCGACGCCGATGCGCTGCCGCGCCAGCGGGTGCTGATCGGCGATGGTCGCAGCGCCGGCGACCGCGCGACGACGGATGCCGCGACCGTCGGGGCCGACGGCGGTGACGGCGGTGACGGCAAGCGTGCCGCCGACCGCGGCGATCGTGCCGTTCCAGCCCGAAGCGACGCGCCCAAGACGCCGCACGCCGAGCCCGAGCGCGAGCGTGCGGGCCTCTTCTCGGGCACGGCCGATGCCGAGGAGCGCGCCTCGTCGTTCACCGCCGCGATCCCCGTGCAGCGCCCCGAGGATCCGGCCGACGCCGAACGCCGGACCGCGCACGGCCCCGACGGCGGCGACGGAGCCTGACGGCGGTCGCCCTCGAGCCGGGCGCCCGCGGCGAGGCATCCGCTCGGGTCAGGAGTTCGTGCCGTCCGCGGTGCCGGGCTGGTCGGCCGACTGGTCGCCCTGCTCGCCTGGGGGCATGCCGGGTCCGCGCTCTCCGGGCCCGCCCTGCGGCGGCTGGCCGTCGCCCGGGAACTGGCCGGGGCCGCCTTCGAGTGGTCCCGGCCCGCCCTGCGTGTCGGTCACCGCGCCCAGGAGGGAGCCCGCGGAACCGACGGCGAAGCCGCCCGCGAACGACAGGAGCACGAGCAGCGCGGCGCCCGCGATGAGCACCCAGAGTCGCCGATACCACGGGGTCTCCGCCGTCCGATCGGGCGTCTCATGGACCGAACCGGGCGGATGCGGCGGGGTCGCCGTCTGCTCGTGGGCCGGGTACGGGGTCGTTGCGGTCATGGTGCGTCCTCCTGCGCGGCCCGCGAGACGCTCCCGTGGGCGCCGCCCATGTTCGTGCCGCAACCTGTGCGCCGGGTATCACCCGGCCATCAGCGCGCCATCAGGCGGCCGCGAGCGCGCCGCGAGGCGACGATCTGCCGATCAGGCCTCGACGAGGGCGCTGCGGATGACGCTCGTGAAGAAGCCGAGGCCGTCGACGCCGGAGCGCATGGCCGCGGCGGTATCGGGGCCGAAGCCGGGCTCGACGGCGTGCTCGGGGTGCGGCATGAGGCCGACGACGTTGCCGCGGGCGTTCGTGATGCCGGCGATGTCGCGCATCGAGCCGTTGGGGTTCACGTCGACGTAGCGGAACGCGACGCGGCCCTCGCCCTCGAGGCGGTCGAGGGTGTCGGCGTCGGCGATGAATCCGCCCTCGCCGTTCTTCAGCGGGATGGTGATCTGCTGGCCGGCCTCGAAGTCGGACGTCCAGGCGGTCGCGGCGTTCTCGACCGTGAGCACCTGGTCGCGGCAGATGAACGAACCGTGGTCGTTGCGGATCAGGCCGCCCTCGAGCAGGTGCGCCTCGGTGAGCATCTGGAAGCCGTTGCAGATGCCGAGCACGGGCATGCCCGAGTTCGCGGCGTCGACGACCTCGGTCATGATCGGCGAGAGCGAGGCGATGGCGCCGCAGCGCAGGTAGTCGCCGTAGCTGAACCCGCCGGGCAGGATCAGCGCGTCGACGCCCTCGAGGTCGTGCGAGCCGTGCCACAGGGCGACGGGTTCGCCGCCGGCGAGGCGCACCGCGCGCTGCGCGTCGCGGTCGTCGAGCGATCCGGGGAAGGTGATGACGCCGATGCGCATGCGATCAGGCCTCGGTACTCGCGTCGGCGGCCGGCTCGGCGTCGCCGAAGTCGATGTTCACGACGTCTTCGATGACCGAGTTCGAGAGGATCTCGTCGGCGATCTGCTGCACGCTCGCGCGCAGCTCGTCGTCGACGGGGCCGTCGACGGTGAGTTCGAAGCGCTTGCCGATGCGCACGGAGCTGATGGCGGCGTGGCCGGTGCGGGAGAGGGCGCCGGCGACGGCCTTCCCCTGGGGGTCGAGCAGTTCGGCCTTGGGCATCACGTCGACGACGATGGTGGGCACCGCGGTTCTCCGTCCGGTGTCGAGGGTGTGGATGCCTCGATTCTACCGGGGCGGGCGCGTGTGCGCGGCCACCCGGTCGCGGCGGTCGTCGGGCGGATGCCGCGGGGCCCGGGGGTCGGGTCGGCGCGGAGGTTGCGACCTCCGAGTTCCGAGCGTATTATTCCACGCGGAATAGTTGCCGCGCCGACGGAAGGAGACCGGATGCCGCGCCTGAATCCGCTCGCCGTCGCGGCGCTCGCCGTGCTCGTCGAGCAGCCCATGCATCCGTACGAGATGTACCAGCTCATGCTGCAGCGACGCGAGGACCACGTCGTCAGGGTGAGCGCCGGCTCGCTCTACCGGGCCGTCGAGCGACTCGCCGCCGACGGGCTCATCGTCGAGCACGCGACCGAGCGCGAGGGCAACCGGCCCGAGCGCACGGTCTACGCGATCACCGAGCAGGGCCGTGCGGCCTTCCTCGAGACCATCGCGTCCATGCTTCCCGACCACGTCAACGAGTACCCCGAGTTCCCGCTCGCCGTCGGCGAGGCGCACAACCTGCCGCGCGATCGGGTCGTCGAGCTGCTCGGCGAACGTGCCGAGCAGCTCCGGGCGACCGTCGCCTCGCTCGACGCCGGGCTCGCCCGTGTCGACGCGAAGGGCGTCCCGACGCGTTTCGTGCTCAACAAGCACTACTCGCGGGCGATGGTCCTCGCCGAGCTCGACTGGGTACTCGCGACCATCGACGACCTGACCACGGGCGCGCTCGACTGGTCGTCGCCGCACGGCCCGCATCCCGTCGCCTGACGCCGTCGCCCGACCTCGTCGCCCGAACCCGCCTGACCCCGCCGCCTGACCCCGCCGCCCGGCACTCGCCGCCGGCCGAATACGCCGAACCGCCCGCACCTCACGCGGTGCGCTGAAGGAGCCCCTCCCATGCAACGCGAAATCCGCCCCTGGCCGGCCCTCTGGGCCCTGGTCGTCGGGTTCTTCATGATCCTGGTCGACTCGACCATCGTCTCCGTCGCGAACCCCGCCATCATGCGGGGGCTCGACGCCGACCTCACCTCCGTGCTCTGGGTGACCAGCGCCTACCTGCTCGCCTACGCGGTGCCGTTGCTGATCACCGGTCGCATGGGCGACCGGTTCGGCCCCAAGAACGTCTACCTCGTGGGGCTCGTGATCTTCACGCTGGCGTCGCTCTGGTGCGGACTCTCAGGCGACATCGGCATGCTCATCGTCGCGCGGGTCGTGCAGGGCCTCGGCGCCGCGCTCATGACGCCGCAGACGATGGCCGTCATCACCCGCATCTTCCCGCCCGACCAGCGCGGCAAGGCGATGGGGCTCTGGGGTGCCGTGGCCGGCATCGCGACGCTCGTCGGCCCGATCCTCGGCGGCGTGCTCGTCGACAGCCTCGGCTGGGAGTGGATCTTCATCGTCAACGTGCCCGTCGGCGTCGTCGCGTTCGTGCTCGCCTGGCGTCTCGTGCCGCAGCTCGAGACCCACGAGCACTCGTTCGACTGGCTCGGCGTCGTGCTGAGCGCGGCCGGCATGTTCCTCGTGATCTTCGGCATCCAGGAGGGCGAGACCTACGACTGGGGCACGATCACGGGGCCGATCACCGTGTGGGGCCTCATCGTCACCGGGCTCGTGGTGCTCGTGGCGTTCGTCGTCTGGCAGCGGTTCAACCGCAAGGAGCCGCTCCTGCCGCTCAGCCTCTTCCGCGACCGCAACTTCTCGCTCGCGAACGGCGGCATCACCCTCGTGGGCCTCGCGATGGTGGCCATGCCGCTGCCGCTCACCTTCTACTTCCAGATCGCGCGAGGCCTCGAGCCCACGCAGTCCGCCCTCATGCTCGCGCCCATGGCGGTCGTCGCCGGCGTCATGGCCCCCGTCATCGGCCGGCTCACCGACCGCGTCGACCCGAAGTGGATCGCGTTCGCCGGGTTCCTCATCACCGCGGCCGCGCTCGCGGCGATGACGCTGCTCATCTCGCCCGACGTCGACCTGTGGGTGCTCCTCATTCCGGCCGCGTTCCTCGGCCTCGGCACCTCGGGCATCTGGGCGCCGCTCGCCTCGACGGCCACCCGCAACCTGCCGCCCGCCCAGGCCGGCGCGGGTTCGGGCGTCTACAACATGACCCGCCAGGTCGGCTCGGTCTTCGGCGCCGCCGCGATCACCGCGCTGCTCAACGCCCGGCTCGAGGTCAACCTGCCCGGGTACGACTCCGACGCCTCGCAGCAGGCGAGCGGCAGCGGACAGGCGCTGCCCCCGCAGATCGCCGAGGGCTTCACGGATGCCATGAGCCAAGCGCTCTGGCTCCCCGTGGTCGCGTTCGCGGTCGCGGCGATCCTCGTGCTGTTCTTCGCCAAGCCGAAGCAGACCGTCGCCTGGGGCGAGCACTCCGGCGCCGCGGCCTGGAAGGACACCGCGGGCGCACCCACGACGGGCTCGCTCAGCGCGATCGACTGAGCCTCGCGATTCGACCTGCAGGAAACTGGGCCGCATCCCCGCTGTCGGGCGGGGATGCCACCTCGTTTCCTGCAGGTCGTCGTCGACGGATGTCGCAGCCCGGGGCGCTCCTCGTCCGTTCGGCCTCGGCTCAGCGCCGGCCGAGGCCGCGGATGACGAGCGCGAGGGCGACCACGGCCGCGGCGCCGACGGCGATCACGAGTCCGGGGTTCTCGCGGTACCTGGCCTTCACGTAGCCCGTGCCGTCGTCGAAGAGGTCGCGCCCGGCCGTGTAGGCCTGCTGCGCCTGGGCCTGGGCGGCGTCGAAGGCGTCGGACCCGGCCTCCTTCACCTGCGAGGCGGCGGACTTGACGCCGTCGACGAGGCCCTCGGCCGAGTCCTTCGCGGCATCGATGGCGTCGGATGCCGCGTTCTTGGCGGCGTCGACGGCCGAGTCCGCGGCACCGCGGGCGTCCTTCGCGGCATCGCCGACCTTCTTCGCGGCGGCCGTGGCGGCGTCGCGGGCCTCGTCGCCGGCTCGGACGGCGGCATCCGTCATCTTCTCCGCGGTGTCGCGCGCTGCTCCGGTCGCGTCCGAGGTGGGGCGGTTCGTGTCCGACATGCTGACCTCCGGGTCGTCTGGAACGGGCGAACGTCTCGATGGCTCGAGCGTCGCCTTCGGTTCGGCCATGCTACGACGCGCCCGTCGGGGTCGCCCGATCGCGGGCATGGGGTTGTCAGGCGGGAAACCGGGTGATATCTGCGCCGCGCTCAGGCGAGCCCGGCGCGCTCGAGCAGCACCTGTTTGAGCACGTCGCGCGTGGCGGCCATGCCGCGGTGCACCTCTTCGAAGCTCGTCGACAGCGGCGAGAGCCCGATGCGGATGCCGCCCGGGTCGCGGTAGTCGGGAATCACGTCCTGCTGCCAGAGCCGGGCGACGACCTCGCGCATCTCGGGGTGGACGAACGTGACGTGGCCGCCGCGTCGCTCGCGGTCGTCGGGTGAGGCGAGCGCGACCCCGAGCGGGGCGAGCCAGTCGGCGGCGAGCGAGATCGCGAACTCGGTGAGGGCGATCGACTTCGCGCGGAGCGCGGGCATGCCGGCCTCCTCGATCATCGCGAGGGTCTCCTGCATCGCGAGCATGCCGACGACGGGCGCGGTGCCGCTGATGAAGCGCTGCATGCCGGGCGCCGGCCGGTACTCGGGGCCCATGAGGAACATGTCGGTCGTGCCCCACCAGCCCTGGATGGGCTGCTCGAGCACGCCCTGCAGGTCTTCGCGCACGTAGGCGAAGGCGGGCGAACCCGGGCCGCCGTTGAGGTACTTGTAGGTGCATCCGACGGCGAGGTCGAACCCCCATTCGTCGGCCTTGACGGGCACCGAGCCCGCCGAGTGGCAGAGGTCCCAGAGGATGAGCGCGCCCGCGTCGTGCGCGATGCGCGTCAGCCGCGGGGCGTCGGCCAGATAGGCCGATCGGTACGCCACATGCGACACGACGACGAGCGCGGTCTGCGGTCCGACGGCGGCGGCGAGCTGCTCGGGCGACACCCCCGCGGCGGTGTCCACCTCGATCCAGCGCAGCGTCAGGCCGCGCTCCTTGGCGATGCCGTCGAGCACGTAGCGGTCGGTGGGGAAGTTGTCGGTGTCGACGACGATCTCGGTGCGCGCGGGGTCGCGGGCGACCTGCGCGTCGACGGCCGCACGGGCGAGCTTGTACAGCAGCACGGTCGTGGAGTCGCCGATGATCGTCTGGCCGGCCTTCGCATCGATGACCGCGCGGCCGATGCGGTCGCCGATCTCGTTCGGCAGCCGCAGCCAGGACTCGTCCCAGCCGCGGATGAGGCGGCCGCCCCAGCTCTCGCGCAGGAACTCCTCGACCCTCGCGATCGCCGACTTCGGCGGCCGGCCGAGCGAGTTGCCGTCGAAGTAGACGAGGTCGGTCTCCGCTCCCTCGAAGCGCGCCCGGTGGTGGGCGAGCCCGTCGGAGCGGTCCATCCGGCGGGCGAACGCGAGTTGCGGGTCGAGCGTCACAGGACCTCCAGGTCTTCGGCGGGCACGACCACGGCCGTCGCGAGCCAGGCCGGCACGTCGTCGGGCGAGGCCGGCGATGCGCCGGGCACGAACGTCGCGACCCCTTCGGCACGGGCGGCGCGCGGCCACGGATCGGTGAGGGCGTCGATGAGGTCGGATACCGAGAGCCCCGCCTCCGCCAGCAGTGCGAGCTCGACCGGGTTCACGCCGAGCGGCTGGTCGCCGTTGCCGAGGTCGGTGCCGTAGAGCACGCGCCCGCCGGCGGCGTGGAACCGGCGGAGGTTGTCGACGGCCTGTTCGGCCTCGGGCGTGCGCTCGCCGTATCCGGCGACGAACAGGGTGCTGATCCAGCGTTGGCCCCGGGCGACCGCATCGGCGATGAGCTCGTCGTCGACGCGCTCCGTGAACGGCGTGTGGGCGAGGGCGTCGACGCCCGCCTCGACGGCGAGCCGCGTCATCCGCTCGCCCTCGACGTGGGCGACGACCGGCAGGTCGCGCTCGTGAGCGGCATGCACGATCGCCGCGAGCGTCGCATCGTCGAGCACGGGGCCGGCGACGCTGTTGAGCACGACCTTGACGACGGATGCCCCGAACGCGAGCTGCTCGGCCACCGCCGCCTCGGCGGGACCCGGCAGCGAGCCGCGCCCGTCGCCGGTGGTCGCGGGCACCTCGCGCACGCATCCGTCGGCCGCCCACGAACGGTCGAGCGGGTAGCCGCCCGGCGCGGTGAGGAAGGCCCCGGCGAAGTCGACGCGGGGGAACTCCTCGCGTGCCGGCAGGGCGGCGACGAGGTCGAGCGGGGCGCCGAGGTCGACGACGCCCGCGAGCGCGGACTCGGCCAGGGCGTCGATGCCGGTGAGCATGAGGTGCACGTGGTGGTCGACGAGGGGCGGGAGCCGCGTGCCCGCTTCGCCCGGGTGGTCGCCGTTCAGCGACCGGCGCGCCGCGCGAGCGCTCGC
The DNA here is from genome assembly GCF_009749465.1 of Agromyces terreus. Lineage (GTDB taxonomy): Bacteria > Actinomycetota > Actinomycetes > Actinomycetales > Microbacteriaceae > Agromyces > Agromyces terreus. The sequence goes on along the minus strand of NZ_WBIS01000002.1, from coordinate 40,074 downwards.
GCCGAGCTCGACGCGGACGTCGCGGGGGCGGTCGGAGTGCGGCATGCGTCAGCCCGGGATCTCGGTCCGCACCGCGTACAGCTCGGGGAAGAACGTGAGCTCCAGCGCCCGTTGCAGGAACGTCGCCCCGCTCGACCCGCCGGTGCCGCGCTTGTTGCCGATGATGCGCTCGACCGTCTTCAGATGCCGGAACCGCCAGAGCTGGAAGTTGTCCTCCAGGTCGACGAGCTCCTCGCAGGTCTCGTAGGCAGCCCAGTGCTCGTCGGTGTGCGCGTAGATCTGGGCGAACACGGGCACGAGTTCGGGGGCGAAGGTCCAGGCCTGCGTGACGTCGCGCTCGAGCACCGACGCCGGGATCGGGTACCCGGCCCGGGCGAGCAGGCGCAGGAACTCGTCGTACAGGCTCGGCGTCTCGAGGGCGGCCGTGAGCACGGCGGTGGCCTCGGGGTCGGCCTCGAAGACGGCGAGCATCTTCGCGTTCTTGTTGCCGAGCACGAACTCGACGGCCCGGTACTGGAAGGACTGGAACCCGCTGGCATTGCCGAGAACCCCGCGGAACTGCGCGTACTCGGCGGGCGTGAGCGTCGCGAGCACCGACCACTGCTCGGTGAGCGTCTTCTGGATGTGCTTGACGCGGGCCACGCACTTCAGCGCGCGGCCGAGTTCGTCGGCCCGCATCAGGTCGCGGGCGGTCTCGAGCTCGTGCAGCACGAGCTTGAGCCACAGCTCGGTCGTCTGGTGCTGGATGATGAACAGCAGCTCGTCGTGGTGCTCGGGCCGCGAGATGGGCCGCTGCGCGCTGAGCAGCGTGGGCAGGTCGAGGTACCCGCCGTAGCTCATGCGATCGCTGAAATCGGTGACGACGGATGCCTCGATGCGACGTGTGTTGCCCTCGACGCCCGCTTCGGATTCCACGTGTTCGGCCACGCCCTCAGCCTAGCCGTGCGGTCTCGAGACGCTGCGCTCCTCGACCGGCGAGACGCTGCGCTCCTCGACCGACGAGACGCTGCGCTCCTCGACCGGCGCGACGCCTCGCTACCCGACCGACGAGGCCGCGCGCACCTCGACGAGGTTCGCCCACGGGTCGTCGAACGCGAGGCTGCGGCCGTCGTCGCGGGTCGAGACGCCGAAGTGCGACATCCGCTCGCCCAGCTCGCCGAGGTCGTCGGCCGTGGGCACCAGGATCTCGACCTTGCCGAGTCCGAGCGCGAGCCCGCGGCGACCTGCGCCGCGGCTGTTCCACGTGTTCATCGCCATGTGGTGGTGGTACCCGCCCGCCGACACGAACAGCGCCTGGTCGCCCATGGCGGCGGTGGTCTCGAATCCGAGCCGGTCGACGTAGAACTCGCGGGCGCTCGCGACGTCGCCCACCGACAGGTGCACGTGTCCGACGACCGCGTCGCCGAGCCCGAGACCCGCGGATGCGGCATCCGCACCGCGCTGTCCGAGGTGCTCGCGCAGGTACGCGTTCGGGTCGAGGTACACGGCGCCCATCTCGATGCTGCCGTGCACCCAGCTCCACGTCGAGCGGTCGCGGTCGAAGTAGAGCTCGACGCCGTTGCCCTCGGGGTCGGTGAAGTAGAACGCCTCGCTCACGAGGTGGTCGGCGCTGCCGGTGAAACTGCCCGGATGCCGCGAGGCGACCGCGTAGATCGCGGTCGCGAGCGCCTCGCGCGTGTCGAACAGGATCGCCGTGTGGTACAGGCCGGCGTCGCGCGGGGAGGCGTGCTTCAGTTCCGGCGCATGCTCCAGGATCACGATCGGCGTCGTGCCGCGGCCGAGCACCGCGACCGGGCCGTCGTGGCTCAGCAGCTCGAGGGTCACCGCGTCCCGGTAGTAGCGGATCATCGCGTCGAGGTCGCCGACGCGAAGGGTCACGGCGCCCATGCCGGTCTCGGCGGCGAGCAGGCCCGCGCTGCGGGAGGAGGAGATCGTCACGCTCCCTCCAACCCGGTTTGGGCCGCATTCATTCCCCGGATCGCGGAAGCGCAGCCCTTGAAGCTCGCCCCGCGGCATCCCTAGTCTGGAGGCGCACGGCTTGCCGGCGACGACGCCGGAGCCCGATCCGAGGGGGAACGCACATGGGTATGGACAACCTGCGGCTGTACGTCGCGACCTACGACGACGCGAACGTCGCGACCGATCAGTACCAGGCGATGAAGCGCGCGCAGGCGGCCGACGAGTTCGAGGTCGTGTCGTCGGTCGTGATGCGCCGCAGCGATGACGGCGCCGTCGAGGTCGACGAGCACGGCACCGGACATGTCGCCTCGGGGGCGTGGATCGGCGGGGCCGCCGGCCTCGTGCTCGGCCTCTTCGCCCCGCCCCTGCTCGCCTCGACGGCCATCGGCGCGGGCGTCGGCGCCATCTCGGGCCGCATCGCGCGCAAGCACGACGAGAAGAAGCTCGGCATCGAGCTCGAGGAGTACCTGCCCAAGGGCTCGTCGGCCGTCGTCGCCGTCATCGACGACCGCTACCTCGATCGCATCGACGCCGCACTCGGCAAGGCGGTCAAGAAGCTCGACAAGGCCATCGACCGCGACGACTTCGAGCAGCTCGAGAAGGCCATCCAGGAGGGCGGCGACAAGATCGCGAAGGCGATCTCCTCGTAGCGGTCAGGCGCCGAGGCGGTCGAGCAGTTCGCGGTACTTGCCCGCGGTCTGCTCGACGATCTCGTGCGGCAGCGTGGGCGGCGTGCCCGACTGGTCCCAGTTCGCCGCGAGCCAGTCGCGCACGATCTGCTTGTCGAAGCTCGCCATGCGCAGCTCGGGCGTGGCCTCGTTCGCGTAGGCCGCGGCATCCCAGTACCGGCTCGAGTCGCTCGTGAGCACCTCGTCGCCGAGCGTGATGATGCCGGTCGCGCGGTCGGCGCCGAACTCGAACTTCGTGTCGGCGAGGATGAGTCCGCGCGCCTCGGCGATGGCCTGCGCCTTGGTGAAGATCTGCAGTGACAGTTCGCGAAGCTGCGACGCGACGGTCTCGCCGACGATCTCGGCGGCGCGTTCGTAGGTGATGTTCTCGTCGTGCTCGCCGAGCGGGGCCTTCCACGCCGGGGTGAAGATCGGCTCGGGCAGGCGGTCGCCGTTCGAGAGCCCCTCGGGCAGCGGGATGCCGCCGATGGTGCCCGTGGCCTGGTAATCCTTCCAGCCGCCGCCGGTGATGAATCCGCGCACGACGCACTCGATCGGGAACATGTCGAGGGTGCGGCAGAGCGTCGCCCGGTCGGCGAGTTCCGCCGGGATCTCGGGCAGGCCGAGGGCCTCGAGCCGATCGTCGAGCGGATGCGCGAGGTGGTTCGGCACCTCGGGCAGCTGGTCGAACCACCAGCGGGTGAGCTCGGTGAGCATGGCGCCCTTGCCGGGGATCGCCGGATCGAGCACGTGGTCGAACGCGCTCACCCGGTCGCTCGCGACGACGAGCACGACGGGCGAGAGGGCGAGCGGGTCGCCCGTCCAGGTGTCGTCGTCGGTCATCGTCGAGGTGGGCACGTAGAGGTCGCGCACCTTGCCCGAGTAGACGTGGGTCCAGCCGGCGTACTCGCTGTCGGTCATGCGTTCCATTCTATGAATGGGGCCCGCTGCCCCGTCTGAGGTCCCGATCGGCGGCAGAGTGCCCGTTCGGGTCGGCGAGATGCGCACTCACGCGCACATCGGGTGCTTCCGTCTGGGCGGCGCGCTACTCGGCGACGCGCGCCGCGATGTCGGTGCGGTACTGACCGCCCTCGAGGCGGAGGTGGCCGAGCGCCTCGTAGGCGCGGCGACGGGCGTCGGCGAAGTCGTCGCCGACCGCGACGACGTTGAGCACGCGGCCGCCGGTCGCCACGAGCGGGGAGGCCCCGTCGACGGCGGCGCCCACCGCGGTCGCCGCGTGCGCGAGATGCACGCCGGGCACGGATGCCGCAGCGTCGAGCCCCTCGATGACGCGCCCGGTCTCGGGCGCCTCGGGATACCCCTCGCTCGCGAGCACGACCGTGACCGCGGCATCCGGTCGGAACACCGGACGCGGCAGCTCGCCGAGCTCGCCGCTCGCCGCCGCGAGGAGCAGCCCCGACAGCGGGGTCTCGAGGCGGGGCAGCACGACCTGCGTCTCGGGGTCGCCGAAGCGCGCGTTGAACTCGATCACGCGGATGCCGCGCGTCGTGAGGATGAGGCCCGCGTAGAGCAGCCCGATGAACGGGGTCTGCTCGGCGGCGAGCTGCTTGATCGTGGGCAGCGCGATCGTCTCGATGACCTCGTCGACGAAGGCCTGCTCGCTGCCGAAGTCGGCGTCGAGCCACGGCAGCGGCGAGTACGCGCCCATGCCGCCCGTGTTCGGGCCCTGGTCGCCGTCGCGGAGGCGCTTGTAGTCCTGCGCGGGCGAGAGCGGCAGCACGTCGGTGCCGTCGGAGAGGAGGAACAGCGAGACCTCCTGGCCGTCGAGGAACTCCTCGACGAGCACCGGGCCCTGCTGGAGGTAGTGCGCCGCGTGCGCGAGGGCGGCGTCGCGGTCCTCGGTGACGAGGACGCCCTTGCCGGCGGCCAGCCCGTCGGCCTTGACGACGAAGGGGGCTCCGTACTCGTCGAGCGTGGCCTCGACGTCGGCGAGCGTCTCGGCGAGCCGGGCCCGGCCGGTGGGCACGTTCGCCTCCTGCATGATGCGCTTGGCGAAGGTCTTGGACCCCTCGAGCGCGGCGGCCGCCTTGCCGGGCCCGAAGACGGGCACGCCGCGGCGGCGCAGCGCGTCGGCGACGCCGGCGACGAGCGGCGCCTCGGGGCCGACGACGACGAGGTCGATGTCGTTGTCGAGCGCGTACGAGGTGACGATGGACGGGTCCGTCGGGTCGAGGGCGATCGTCGTGACGCTGCCGCGCGCCGACGAGGTCGCGGATGCCGCGATGCCGGCGTTGCCCGGTGCGGCGATGATCTCGTGTCCGGCCTCCTCTTCGAGGAGCGCGAGGATGATGGCGTGCTCGCGCGCGCCCGAGCCGAGGATGAGGATTCTCACCGGATCAGGCTACCCGATCGACCGCCTGCCGCCCGGGCCGCGAACCCCGCGCGACGGCCCGTGACGGCGGGGTGCGGGAGGATGGTCGCATGGCGAGAGCAAGGATCGGCGACGACGAAGGACGCGCGGCGGTGGCCGCCTGGCGGGCGGCATCCGGTGGCGCGGTCGGCGACGACCGCTCCGCGGAATCCGCACCGCCCCCGGTCGACCGCGCGACGCTCGCGCTCGCCGTGCGGTACTCGCTGCAACTCCTCGCGGAGCGCGCGCCCGGCGGCACCCTCGAGGTGCGCGTGCCGCCGTTCGCCGCGGTGCAGTGCGTCGAGGGCCCGAAGCACACGCGCGGCACCCCGCCCAACGTCATCGAGACGGATGCCGCGACCTGGCTGTCGTTGGCCACGGGGGCCGTCTCCTGGGCCGACGCCCGCGAAGCCGGCCGCGTGCACGCATCGGGCCAGCGAGCCGATCTCGAGGGACTGCTCCCCGTGCTCCGCGGCTGAGGTCGAGCCCGGCCGGGCGGCGCGACGTGTGGCAAGCTGCTGGCATGCTCTCCCCGCAGACGCTCGACGAACGCGACCGCCGCTTGGTCGCCGCTTGGGCCGCCGACTGCGCCGAGTGCGTCCTGCCGTTGTTCGAGGCCGAGGCGCCCGACGACGATCGCCCCCGCGACGGCATCGCCCGCGCGAGGGCCTACGCGCGCGGCGAGCTCGATGCCGCCGGCCAGATCCGCACCCGATTCGTGGCGGGCCGTGCGGCGCAGGCGGTGACCGCGCCGGCGGCCGTCGCCGCGGCCAGGGCGGCGGCGCAGGCGGCCGGGGTCGCGCACATGGGAGCGCACTCGCTCGGCGCGGCCGCCTACGCGGCGAAGGCGGCGGCGCTCGCCGCGCCCGACCGGCCGGACGCCCTCGACGACGAGATCGCCCGGCAGCTCGAGCTGCTCACCGGCCAGACGCGGGCGGCGCTGCGGCGGTTGCCGCTGCTCGGCACGGACTCCGCCGGGCCGCTCGGCTCCGGACTGCTCGCGTCGGGTGTGCTCGGTGACGCCATCCGCAGGATCCAGACCGCGATCGACGCTCCGGGCTGAACCGCGGCACCACCGTCGGTGTCCGCCCCGGCGCCGGCCGTCGTGGGCGTCTGCGCCGTCACCGCACCGGCAGCACGAGCGGCACGCCCGAGCGGGGGTGCTCGACGACGTCGACGGGCTGGCCGTAGACGGCCTCGATGCGGTCGGCCGTGAGCACCTCGGCGGGGGTGCCGTGGGCGACGACGCGTCCGCGCTCGAGCAGGGTGATCTCGTCGGAGTACGCCGCGGCGAGGTTGAGGTCGTGCAGCACCACGACGACCGCGTCGCCGGCCGCCGCCTGCGCACGGGCGAGGCGAAGCACGTCCTCCTGATGCTTGAGGTCGAGCGCCGCGGTCGGTTCGTCGAGCAGCAGCACGGGGGAGCGCTGGGCGAGCACGCGGGCCAGCGCGACGCGCGCCTTCTCGCCGCCGGAGAGGTGCGCGACCGGGCGGTCGGCGAGGTGCGAGACATCCGTCGCCGCCATGGCCCGCTCGATCTCGCGGTCGTCGTCGTCTTCGGCGGGGGTGCGCGGCCAGGGGTGACGGCCCATCTCGACGATCTCGCGCGAGCGGAACGAGAAGGTCACGCTGTGCTCCTGCGTGAGCACGGCGCGCGTGCGGGCGAGTTCGCGCAGCGGCCAGTCGGCGAGCGGGCGGTCCCGCAGCGAGACCGATCCGGAAGTGGGGGTGCGGTCGCCCGCGAGCACTGCGAGCAGGGTCGACTTGCCGGCGCCGTTCGGGCCGAGCAGCGCGTGCACGCGCCCGGGGATCGCGGCGAACGAGACATCCGTCAGCAGGGTCGCGCGGTCGATCGCGACCGTGACGTGCTCGGCGACGAGGCCGCCGGTGCGCACCTCGGCGCCGTGGCCGCCGAGACCGATGCCGCTCATCGCCACCCTCCGGCGCCCGTGCGCTGGCGACGCAGCAGCCAGAAGAAGAAGGGCCCGCCGACGAGCGAGGTGAGCATGCCGATCGGCAGGTCGGCCATGGGCACGGCGGTGCGGGCGACGAGGTCGGCGACGAGCAGCAGCAGGGCGCCGCCGAGCGCGCTCGCCGCGATGAGGCCGCGGTGCGCGGGCCCGATGACCATGCGCATGAGGTGCGGCACGATGAGGCCGACGAAGCTGATGATGCCCGCGAACGCGACGGCCGCGCAGGTGAGCACCGCGACGAGCACGATCGTGACGATGCGAACGCGCTCGACGTTCACGCCGAGGTGGCGGGCGCTGCGTTCGCCGAGCGAGAAGAGGTCGAGCTGCCGGGCGAGCACGAAGGCGAACACGAGCGAGACGAGCACGAGGGGGGCGATGACCCCGATCTCCTGCCAGCGCGATCCGTTCAGCGATCCGAGCTGCCAGAAGATGATCTCCTCGCGGCTGGCGGTGTCGCCGAGGAAGGTGAGCAGCGCCAGCCCGCCGGCCGCGAACGCGTTCACCGCGATGCCGGTGAGCACGAGCGTGACGACCTCGGTGCGCCCGCCCGAGCGGCTCGAGAGGTAGACGAGCATCGTGGTCGCGAGTCCGGCGAGGAACGAGGCGCCCGCGGTCACCCAGTCGCTCGTGGCGGTGAGCCCGAACACGATCGTCACGGCGGCGCCCAACGCCGCACCCGACGAGACGCCCACGACGCCCGGCTCGGCGAGCGGATTGGCGAACACGGCCTGCATGAGGGTTCCGGCGACCGCGAGGGCCGCGCCGATGAGGATCGCGGCGACGATGCGCGGGAACCGGATCGTCCACAGCGCCGAGTCGACGTGCGGCGCGGCGGCCGGCGCGTCGCTCAGGCCGAGGCCGCGCAGCAGGCTGTTCCACACCTCGGCGGGGGGGATCTGCAGCTGCCCGATGCCCGCCGACACGAGCGCGAACACGACGAGCGCGACCGAGAGCCCGGTGAACAGTGCGATGCGCCGCCGCGTCGAGCGGTGAGCGGGAGATGGTGCGGATGCCGCGGTGCCGGCGTCGGTCGCGGGGGCGAGCCGGGTCATCCGTCGTCGCCGTCGTCGCCGTCTGCGGTGCCGGTCGCGGCGTCGCCGTCGGTGCCGCCTGCCGCGGATGCCGCGGCCACCGTGTCGGGCGCCCAGACCGCCCGCGCGAGCGCGTCGACGACCGCTGGCGTGCGCGGGCCGAACCCGAGTACCTCGGTGTCGGCCATGTCGACGATGCGGCGGTGCTCGCCGGCCGGGGTGGAGGCGAGTGCGGGCAGTCGTTCGAGCAGGCCGTCGACGCCGCCGGTCGAGGCGAGTCCCTCGGTCATGACGAGCACGACGTCGGGCGCGGCCTGCACGAGCGCTTCGGCGGTGACGGGGCGCATGCCCTCCCAGCCGATCTCGCCGGCCACGTCGAACCCGCCGACGGCGTCGATGAGCGAGTCGGCGCCCGACTCCTCGCCGAAGAGGTAGTAGACGTTCGCGCTGCCGCGCACGTACAGGAAGATCATGCGCGGGCGGTCGGCGGGATCCGCCGGGATCGTCGCGTTGATCGGGTCGGTGACCGACGAGAGGTCGGCGTCGATGGCCGACTTCAGCAGCGCCGCCCGCTCGGGCACGCCGAGGGCGCCGGCGATCTGGTCGACGAGTTCGCCGATGTTCTCGACGCTGCGCTCCTTGGTCACGATGACGACCGGGATGCCGGCGTCGCGCAACTGCGCGAGGACGTCGCGGGGCCCGAGCGTGGTGTCGGTGATGACGACGGTCGGGTCGAGTGCGAGCACCGCCTCGGCCGACAGGGTGTGGCCCTCCTGCGTGACCTCGGGCAGATCGGATGCCTCGGCGAACCCGGTCGACGAGTCGCGGCCGACCACGTGGTCGCCGAGCCCGAGGCTGAACACGGTCGCGGCGATCGTGCCGGTGATGTCGATCGGCAGGATGCGTTCGGTCGAGTCGACGGTGACCTCGACGCCGTCGGCGCCGGTTACGGTCAGCGGAACGGCGGATGCCTCGTCGGAGGCGATGATCGGCAGGCTCGTGTCGGCGAGGCAGGCCGTCGAGGGCCCGTCGATGGTGCGCACGTCGGCGGCGAGCTCGAGCCCGTCGAACGGGGTCGAGGCGCCGGGGCATTCGGCCTCGGCGGTACCGGCGTTGCCGGCGTTCGCGCCGACCGCGCACCCCGTGAGGCACAGCGTCGCGAGCGCAGCGAGCGCCGTCACTCCGGCGCGCGCGTTTCGAAGTTTCGTCATATTGAGGGTAGCCTTACCTCACCTTGCGCGGTGAGTGTTCGTCCGCTTATGTTAGATGAGCCTAACCTAACTTCAGGCATCCTCACCCCCGCTGCTTCGCCTCGGAACCCGTGGTTCCGTCGTGCTCGCGCGCCGACCCGGAGGTCCCGCGTCTTGACGTCCTCACTGCCCACAGCCCCGCCGCCCGAGGCGGGGCGAGCTCGTCCGAATCGCCGTCGCTGGCTCGCGGCCGTCCTCGCCGCCGTCCTCGCCGTGGGCGGTTCGCTCTCGGCTGCGGTCCCGGCCTTCGCCGACGGTGCGCCGTCGGTCACCGTCACCGAGGCGCCGGTCGAGGGCGGCACCGTCACGATCACGGGCACCGGATTCCGTGGCGACGCCACCGGCATCTATGTCGGCGTCGGCGAGGCCTCGGCCGCCGGCTTCTACAGCGCCGGCATCTCCGAATCCGGCACCGTCTGGGTCGCGATCGGGCTCGAGACCACGGCGACCCGCGCTCCCATGTCGGCCGATGGGTCGTTCTCCCTCGACCTCGTGGTTCCGGCCGCCGGCGAAACCGGACTGGCCGTGTTCACATCGCGCGCGCACGGCGGCGGCATGATGGGCGACCTCACGCAGGACACGACGACCGCCGTGGTCTACGCGGCCGCTCCGGAGGAGCCCGGTACGGGGGAGCCCGGTACGGGGGAGCCCGGTACGGGGGAGCCCGGTACGGAGGAGCCCGGTACGGGGGAGCCCGGTACGGAGGAGCCCGGTACGGAGGAACCCGGTACCGAGGAGCCCGGTACGGAGGAACCCGGTACCGAGGAGCCTTCAGAGCCCGCGAAGCCGGTGTTGTCGTTGTCGAAGTCGGTGGGTCTTGCTGCTGAGGGTGAGACGGTCACGGTCACGGGTCGGAACTACAATCCGGCGCAGGCGATGTATTTGACGTTGTGCACGGATGTGCCGTTGGAGAGCGTGTCGTTCTCGTTCATCTCGGCTGGGTGCACGGCGGGGGCCAAGCAGGTGTCGCCGAATCCGACGACGTCGACGCAGGTCAAGCTTGAGGCTGACGGGTCGTTCACGACGCAGTTCCTGGTGACGTCCAAGGGTGCTTCGACCGCGGTGTACACGATCGCGAACCACACCGCGATGCAGGATCGCGGCCAGGACGCGAAGGTCGCCGTCACGTTCGCGGCACCGACCCCCGTCATCGATCCGGAGCTCACGGTGACCCCGTCGACCGGGGTCGACCCGACCGTCTCGAACACGTTCGAGATCTCGGGTACCGGGTACGTCGGCGCCGGCGCGAAGAGCGGCGCCTACGTGCTGATCGGAGAGGCGGGCGTGTGGAACGGCACCGGCCCGCTGCCGTCGACCGGCTGGCTCGTGCAGGGCTGGGTCATGCCGCAGCAGATCGTGGACGGCGCGTTCACCGCGAAGCTCACCGTTCCGGCGGGCTCCTTCGACCCTTCGAAGACGTACGTCGCGGCGTCGTCCGCAGCGCACGCGCTCTCGATCACGGACCGCAGCCTCGACGCGTTCGCGCCGATCGCCATCGCAGAGCCCCTGCCCACCGGCCCGCGGCTCACGGTGACCCCGTCGGAGGACATCGACGGCACGGTCGCGAACACATTCACGATCTCGGGCACCGGTTACGTCGGCGCCGGCGCGGCGAGCGGCGCATACGTGCTCCTCGGGCAGGACGACATCTGGTCCGGCGACGGTCCGCTCGTCTCGGACGGCTGGCTCGCGCAGGGCTGGGTGATGCCGCAGCAGATCGTGAACGGCGCGTTCACGACGACCCTGACCGTGGCCGCCGGGAAGTTCGACGCGAAGAAGGGGTATGTCGTGGCATCCTCCGCGGCGCACGGCCTCTCGGTCGTCGACCGCAGCCTCGACGCGTTCGTGCCCATCACGGTCGCCTCCGGCGCCGTGGAGCCCGGCGGACCCGTCACCCCGCCGGTCGGGCCGTCCAAGCCGACCACGCCCACGACGCCGCCCGTCGTCACGCCCACCCCGGTCGTCGCCGGCGGCTCGCTGAGCTGGGGCGTCTCGGAGCGGTTCGTCGACTACGTGGTCGGGAGCATCGCGAAGGGCAGCGTCACCGTGAGCGGCGCGACCCGTTCGGGCGGCGCCTTCCAGTTCGGCCAGGCCGGCGGCACCTACGACGCACGGACCGGCCGCGGCACGGCCGACTACTCGGGGTCCGTGAACTTCCGCGGTCACGGCGGTGTGCTCGACCTCACCTTCACCGACCCGGTGCTGCGCGTGGTCTCCTCGACCTCCGGTGTGCTCAGCGTCGCCGTCAACGGTTCGCGGGTGGACCTCGCGAGCGTCGACCTCGGCGCCGCGGCGAAGAGCACGGCGAACGGCACGACCCGGTTCGCGAACGCCCCCGTGACGCTGCTCGCCGCGGGCGCGTCCGCCTTCAACGGCTTCTACGGCGCAGGCGAGGCGCTCGCTCCGCTGACCGCGGTCATCGGCTCCCCCGCCGCGGCACCCGCGGGCGACAGCGGCACGGTCGTCACGGCGGCCGCCGTGAGCCGGAGCACCGCACGCGACATCCCCTCGGCGCCCCCGGCCACCACTGGCATCGTCCTCGACACGGCGACGCTCGAGGCGCTCGGCGCGGGCGAGGTCGTCAGCGTGACCGCCGGCGGGTTCCAGTCGGGCGAAGCGGGCATCGCGGCCGTCGTGTACTCGACGCCGATCGTGCTCGCCGACGACCTCTCGGCCGATGCCGCGGGGAACGTCACCTGGACGGGCAGCATCCCGGCCTCGCTCGAGCCCGGTGTCCACACGCTCACCTTCCAGGGCTCGACCGACGTCGGCGTGCAGTTCACGGTTCCGGCCGAGAAGGCCGGCGTCTGCAAGGTGAGCGCGGGCGACCTCGACTGGGGCTTCAAGGAGTCGTTCCGCAGCTATCTCACGAGCGGCATCGCCAACGGCGACTGGACGGTCGCGGGCGTGACCGAGGAGGGCGGCGTCTTCGCCTTCACCGGTGCGAGCGGCTCGCTGGGCCAGTCAGGCCGCGGCGTCGTCGTGTACCCCGGAACCGTCGAGTTCACGGGCCATGACGGCGAGCTCGACACGACGATCTCGAATCCGAAGATCGAGCTCGACGGCGAGGGCGGCGCGATCCTGCTGCTCGACGTGGCGGGCACGACGCAGGACGGCGAGCCCATCGACCTGAAGTCGGTGCGCTTCGCCGAGCTCGAGCTCGCCGACGGCGTCACGCTGAGCGGCGGGGTGCTCGCCGGCGAGGCGACCGCGGTGCTCACCGAGGACGGCTCCGCCGCATTCGGCACCTACCCGGCGGGCGAGCAGCTCGACCCGGTCTCGTTCACCGCGACGGTCTCGGGGGACTGCGTCGCCACGGCCGCCACGGCCGAAGAGGCGAACGAGGTCGAGGAAGCCGAGGCGACGAGCGACGGCGACTCGGCTGCGGCCGCCGCGGAGACGAGCCAGGCCGGTCCCGCCTGGTGGGTGTGGGCGCTCATCGCGGCCCTGGTCGCGATCCTGCTCGCCGTCATCGCGGTGGTCGTCCTCCGTGCCCGGCGTTCGGCCGAACAGGGCTGACCCCCCCCGCATTCGACGGGGCCGTCGATCCGTCATCGGATCGGCGGCCCCGGCGCGGTCCGCGGCGGTGATCGCGCGCTCAGGCACGTGCGCGAGAATGGAGGGGTGAGCAACGCCCCCACCCCATCCGACGCGAGCGAGCCCGGCGCCACGCCCCAGTCCGCAGCAGCCCGGCCCGTCGCGCCCCAGTCGGCCGCAGCCGAGCCCCTTACGGCATCCGAACCGGTCATCGAGACCGAGGTCACGAGCGACACCGTGACCGTGCGCCGAGCACCGAAGTTCGGGCGGTTCATGATCCTCGGCGTCGCGCTCGGCGCGGTCGTCGCGCTCGTGCTCACGCTCGCGTTCACGCCCATGCAGAGCGAGGTCGACCAGCTCGGCTTCGATGGCGGTCAGGTCTTCGGGTTCCTCCTGCTCATCTGCGGTTCGATCGGCCTCGGCCTCGGCGCCCTCGTCGCCCTCGCGTTCGATCGGTCGATGGCCAAGCGGGCCGCATCCGTCGCCGTCGAGCACGAAGCGGCGCACCGCGTCGACGAGTCCCGCTGACGCGACCCCCGCACGACGAAGGCCGCCCCGGTGAGGGGCGGCCTTCGTGCTTCGTCGGCTCGAGGCATCCGGATGCCTCGAGCCCGGCCCGGATCAGCTCAGCTGCGTCTGCTCGACCCAGGAGAGGTATTCGTCGGTGACGGTGCCCGTGACGTAGTCGCCCGTGAAGCAGGAGAGGTCGAGGGCGTCGATCGAGGTGCCCTCGGTGATCGCCGCCTGGAGGTCGGCCACCTCCTGGTAGATCATGTGGTCGGCGCCGAGCTCGGCCGCGATCTCGGGGATCTTGCGGCCGTGCGCGATGAGCTCCTGACGCGAGGGCATGTTGATGCCGTACACGTGCGGGAAGCGCACGGGCGGCGCCGCCGAGCTGAACGTGACCTTGTTGGCCCCGGCCGCCCGGGCCATCTCGACGATCTGCTGCGAGGTCGTGCCGCGCACGATCGAGTCGTCGACGATGAGGATGTTCTTGCCCCGGAACTCGGTGCCCATGGCGTTCAGCTTCTGGCGCACCGACCGCTTGCGCTCCGACTGCCCGGGCATGATGAAGGTGCGGCCGACGTAGCGGTTCTTGTAGAAGCCCTCGCGGTACTCGATGCCGAGCTTCTGCGCCACCTGCATGGCCGAGGGCCGCGACGAGTCGGGAATGGGCATGACCACGTCGATGTCGCCGAGCGGCATGTGCGCCTTGACGGTGTCGGCGAGCCGATCGCCCATGCGCAGACGGGCCTCGTACACCGAGATGCCGTTCATGACGGAGTCGGGGCGGGCGAGGTAGACGTACTCGAACGCGCAGGGCACCAGGCGGGGGTTGCGCGCGCACTGCTTCGAGATCATCTCGCCGTCGAGCGTGATGAAGATCGCCTCGCCGGGGGCGACGTCGCGCACGATCTCGTAGTCGCCGTTCTCGAGCACGAGGGACTCGGATGCCACGATCCATTCGTCCTTGCCGGAGGCGGTGCTGCGACGGCCGAGGATGAGGGGGCGGATGCCGAACGGGTCGCGGAAGGCGAGCAGACCGTGCCCGGCGATGAGCGCGATGACCGCGTAGGAACCCTCGACGCGCTCGTGCACCTGCTCGACCGCGGTGAAGATCTGGTCGGGGTCGAGGTCGAGGCCCGTGATCTGGCCCTGCAGCTCGGTGGCGAGCACGTTCAGCAGCATCTCGGTGTCGCTCGTGGAGTTCACGTGCCGGCGGTCGATGCGGAAGAGGTCTTCGCTGAGCTCGCGCGTGTTCGTGAGGTTGCCGTTGTGCACGAGGATGATGCCGTACGGCGCGTTCACGTAGAACGGCTGGGCCTCCTCCTCGCGCTCGGCGGCGCCCTTCGTGGTGTAGCGCACGTGCCCGAGCCCGATGTTGCCCATGAGCGAGCGCATGTCGCGCGTGCGGAACGCCTCGCGCACCTGCCCGCGCGCCTTCGCCATGTGGAACACGGGCCCGTCGGCGGTGGCGATGCCGGTGGAATCCTGCCCGCGGTGCTGCAGGAGGAGCAGGCTGTCGTAGACCTGCTGGTTGACGGGTTCGGTCGAGACGATTCCGACAATGCCGCACATGCGAGCGATGGCTCCTCGAAGGTGGGGGGATGCGTCCGAGCGGACGCGTCAATCCTCCCACATGCGCGCGTGTGAGCCTGCTGGATGCGGGCTGCTGCTCAGCTGAGCATCGAGGGGTCTTGTGCGGTCAATATTCGGAGGGCCTGGCCAGCACGGCCATCGTGCAGCGCGACACGCATACGAGCTTGCCGGCGTCGTCGGTGATGCGGATGTCCCAGACCTGCGTCGTGCGCCCGCGCGTGATGGGGCGCGCCTCGCCGTGCACCCACCCGCTCGCGGCGGGGCGCACGTGGTTCGCGTTGATCTCCATGCCGACGCAGTAGAACCGCTCCGGGTCGACGGTGAAGCTCGCTCCCCAGCTCGCGAGGGTCTCGGCGAGGGCGACGGATGCCCCGCCGTGCAGCACGCCGCCGGGTTGCTTGGTGCGTTCGTCGACGGGCATGCGCCCCTTCAACGCCTCGTCGGTGACCTCGGTCATCTCGATGCCGAGGGATCGGATCGCGGTGCCCTCGCAGCGTGCGTTCGCCCACTCCACGGAGGGCTCGCCGAACCAGATGCTCATGCGCTCGATCCTCGCATGCCGCGCTGCGTCCGCCGGTCGAGGAGGCGCCGAGCCCGCCGGTCGAGGAGGCGCCCCGGCGCCGTCTCGAGACCAGCGGAGGTCTCGAGACGCTTCGCTCCTCGACCGACTACGCGAGTTCGGCGATGATCGGGTGGATCGCGTCGTCGAAGGCGGCGGCATCCGATCGCAGTGAATCGGTCACGGCCACCGTCTTCTCGCCGATCCACCAGACGCCCGTCTCGGCGAGCGGCAGCACCTCGACGTTCAGCTCGAACGAGTGGGCCCGGCGCCCGACCTCTCGCTCGTGCTCGGCGATGGTGCCGGCGTAGGCGCGGTACGAGTCGCCGCTCCTGGCGGCGGAGGCGGTGCGGTAGGTGCCCTGCGACCACTCCGCCCAGCCGCGGGCCGCCTCGGCGTGCGGCACGATCGCGCCGGCGAGCACCTCGGCGCCCGAGACCGGGAGCGCGATCTCGGTCCCGTAGGCGTCGACGAGCTCGAGCGGCACGGCCGACGGATGCGCCTCGGGCTCGACGGTCATCGCCCACCAGTCGCGCCATTGGCGCTCGAGCAGATCGTGCTGGTCGATCGCGAGGCCGGAGCCCACCTTGCCGACATCGCGGATCCGCGGCAGTTCGACCGGCGAGGCGATGCCCATGACCGCGCGGAGGTACAGGGCGAGCAGGACCGGCCGACTCGCGTTCTCTCGGATCACCCACGAGGGTGTGCCTCCCGGCTGCATGGCCGAATACTACTCGCGTGCGCCGTCCGCGGCCCGGTAGGACGCGCGAACGCGGCGGGGCGGATGCCGCGGGCCGGGTACCCTTGACGGGTGAGCGCGAACTCGTCCTACGCCGCTGCCGGAGTCGACACCGCAGCAGGCGACCTCGCCGTCGAACTCATGAAGGCCTCCGTGGCCGCGACGCACGGTCCCAACGTGCTCGGCGGCGTCGGCGGCTTCGCGGGCCTCTTCGACCTCTCCTTCGTGAAGGAGTACGATCGCCCGCTGCTGGCGACCTCGACCGACGGCGTCGGCACGAAGATCGCGATCGCGCAGGCGCTCGACAAGCACGACACCATCGGGCAGGACCTCGTGGGCATGGTCGTCGACGACATCGTCGTCGTGGGTGCGAAGCCGCTGTTCATGACCGACTACATCGCGTGCGGCAAGGTCGTTCCCGACCGCATCGCGTCGATCGTCACCGGCATCGCGAAGGCGTGCGCCGAGACGGGCACGGCGCTCGTGGGCGGCGAGACGGCCGAGCACCCGGGGCTCATGGGCGTCGACGACTATGACGTCGCAGGCGCGGCGGTGGGCGTGGTCGAGGCCGGCCGCCTGCTCGGCGCCGAGCGGGTGCAGCACGGCGACGTCGTGCTCGCCATCGAGTCGAGCGGCCTGCACTCCAACGGCTTCTCGCTCGTGCGCCACATCCTCGCCGGCGCCGGCCTGACCTACACCGATGCCGCTGCCGACCTCGGCACCACCTGGGGCGAGGCCCTCCTCGAGCCGACCCGGCTGTACTCCGGCCCGCTCGTGAGCCTGCTCGCCGATGAGCGGCTCGGCTCGGCCGTGCACTCGCTCTCGCACGTCACCGGCGGCGGCATCGCGGCGAACCTCGCGCGCGTCCTCCCGCTCGGATCCTGGGTCGAGGTCGACCGCTCCTCGTGGTCGCCCGCTCCCGTGTTCCGCTCGCTGAGCGCGCTCGCGGGCTCCACGCTCGAGAGTTCCGAGGGCACGTGGAACCTCGGCATCGGTTTCTTCGCGGTCGTCGCAGCGGATGCCTCGGCCGACGTGGTCTCCGCGCTCGCCGCGCTCGGGCTCCCCGCCTGGCAGGTGGGCGAGGTCGCCGTCGGTTCCCGCGACCTCACCGGGTTCGAGCAGGGCGCCAAGGGCGTCGACGGCGGCGCCGTTCGGCTCGTCGGCTCCTACGCGTCCTGAGCAGGTCCGCCATGACGCCGACCGTCTCCATCGGGCTGATGGGCACCACCCCGGCCGACGTGCTCCGCCGGCTCGCTCCGCGCGTCGAGCAACTCGGGTTCGGTGCGCTGTGGCTCAACGACGTCCCGGGCGGCGACTCGCTCACGGGTCTGCGCGCGACCGCCGAGGTCACGGGGTCGCTGCGGCTCGCGACGGGCGTGATCCCGGTCGACCGGCGCCCTGCGGCATCGCTCGACCTCTCGGGCCTCCCGCCCGCGCGCACGTCGCTCGGCATCGGCTCCGGCGCCGCGGCGAAGCCCCTCGGCCTCGTGCGCGACGCGGTGCGGGCGCTGCGGGAGCGCACCTCCGCCGAGATCGTCGTCGGCGCGCTCGGTCCCCGCATGCGGCGCATGGCGGCCGAGGAGTCCGACGGCGTCCTGCTGAACTGGCTCACGCCCGATGCCGCGGGCATCGCGATGCGCGAGCTCGACGCCGACGCGGCGGCCGCCCTCCGAAGCGGGGTGCGCGGCGTGCTCTACATCCGCACGATCATCGAGCCGGCGGCCCGCGCGCAGCTCGAGACCGAGGCGTCGAAGTACGGCTCGTTCCCGTCGTACGCGGCGAACTTCGCCCGCCTCGGGTTCGAGGCGATCGACGCGACGATCGACGACGCCGAAGGGCTCGCCGCCTACCTCCGCGAACCCGCGGGCGTCGACGGCGAGCGCGCTCCCGACGAGATCGTCCTGCGTGCGATCACGCCGAACTCGACGCTGCGCGAACTCGAGTCGTTCGTCGAGCACGCGGCCGGGTGGATCCGCGCCGACTGACGACCGCGACGATGCTGCGGTGCGACGAAGCTGCGGTGCTCAGGCCCGCTGTTCGTGTTGTTCGTGCGGCTCTTCGTCGGAGACGTAGCTGTCGTCTTCGTCGTCGGCGTACTCTGCCCACTTCGAAGCCTCTTCGGAGTAATCGTGGTCATTCGAACTCGTGAGTTCGCGCTCAAGCGCCGTGTAGTCGGTGTTGGGACTGAAGTACTTCAGCTCCCGAGCGACCTTGGTGTGCTTGGCTTTCTGACGGCCGCGCCCCATGCGTGACCCCCTTACGACGTCTGGCCGGATGGAATGATCTTCACCCGGCGCTTCTGGATAACTGAGAATTTCGTCCGGCCGCCAGTTTAGCACCGCGTGCACGGTCCCGATGCTGCCCCGCACCGGTGTCGGAACCCGCACGGAATTGGGCGTGCGCACAGCCGGACGTGGTTCGATGGGCGGGTGATGTCGAGCCCTGAACGCGTGAAGATCGTGGTCATCGGCGCAGGCCAGGCAGGACTCTCCGTCGCGTACTACCTGCGCCGGTTCGAGCTCGTGGCCGGCGAGGATTTCGTCATGCTCGACCGGGCCCCCGGCCCCGGCGGCGCGTGGCAGCACCGCTGGTCGTCGCTGCGGCTCGGCACGGCGCACCGGGTCAACGACCTGCCGGGCATGTCCGAGCTCGGGCTGAGCTTCGACACCGCCGATCGCACCCTGCCCGCGCGCGAGGTCGTCGCCGACTACTACGGCCGGTTCGAGCGGCAGTACGAGTTGCGCGTCCGGCGCCCGATGGACGTGCGCTCGGTGACGAACGAGGGCCCCGACCTGCTCGTCCGCTACGACGACCTGAGCCCCCAGCCGATCGAGGAGCAGCAGGCGCGCGGATTCTTCGGCCGACGGCGCAAGTCGTTCCAGGAGCCCCCCGAGCCCAAGGCCCCCCGCCACGAGATCGCCGCACAGTTCCTGGTGAACGCGACCGGCACCTGGGGTTCGCCGTTCGTGCCCTACTACCCGGGCATGGCCGACTTCGCCGGCCGCCACGTGCACACCTCCGACTTCGCCGAGGCCGAGGACTTCCGCGGCAAGAACGTGGTCGTGGTCGGCGGCGGCACCTCGGCCATCGGCTTCATGCTCGAGCTCGAGGGGGTCGCCGCCGGGCTCACCTGGGTCTCCCGCCGCCCGATCGACTGGCTCGACCGGCAGGAGCTCGACCTCGAGGGTGCGTCGGCCGCGGTCGCCATGCAAGACGAGGCCGCCCGTTCGGGGCGCGCCCTGCCGTCGATCGTGAGCGGCACCGGCGTGCCGAAGAGCCGTCGCATCGCCGCCGGCATCGAACGCGGGCTGCTCGTGGCGCGGCCCATGTTCGACCGCATCGCCGCCGACCGGGTGATCTGGGACGCGCACGGCGAGTCGCCCGCAGACGAGGTGCCCGCCGACGCGATCATCTGGGCCACCGGGTTCCGGCCCGAGCTCCGGCACCTGTCGCCGTTGCGCCTCCGCGAGAAGGCCGGTGGCGTGACCGTCGGACAGGGAGCGTCCTGGAACGACCCGCGCATCTTCCTCGCGGGGTACGGGCCGCAGGCGTCCACGATCGGGGCCAGCCGGGCCGGGCGCATGATCGCCCGCCAGATCATGGCGATGCTCTGAGCGCTCGCCCGCTCGCGGCATCCGGTCGCCGAGGGCGGCCACGCGGCGTCCGGCACCGCGACCCACGCGGCATCCGGCCCACGGACGGCTTCGGCTACGGCCGGCGCCGACCCGTCGTCGGGCGCTCGTCGACCTGGCGACGCGGCACGGCGCGCACGGGCTCGCCGCGGCGATCCTGCCCGGGAAGCGGGCGCGACCGGCGGCCGTAGATCATGTCGGAGGAGTCGAGCAGCCACGGCACGAGCGCGACCGTCACGCCGTGCACGAGCATCAGCTTCTGGCGGATGCGCCGGGCCTTGTGGTTGTGGAGGATGCCCTCCCACCAGTGGCCGACGATGAACTGCGGCATGTACACCGTGACGACCTCCGAGCCGTGCTCCTCGCGCCGCGACTTGATGTATTGGATGAGCGGATGGCTGAGGTCGCGATACGGCGACGACAGGATGCGCAGCTTCACGTGCACGTTCTGCTTGACCCAGTCCTTCTTCAGCTGCTTCGTCGCGTCCTCGTCGAGCGAGACGTGCACCGCCTCGAGCGAGTCGTGTCGGGCGGCGATCGCGTAGTCGAGCGCCTTGAGCACGGGCTTCTGCATGCGTCCGACGAGCACGATCGCGTGGTCGCCGCTCGACCCGAACGTCGTGGTCGGATCGGGCTCGATCTCGCGCTCGACGTCGCGGTAGTACCGGTTCACGCCGACCATGAGCGTGAACAGGATCGGCATCATCACGAACACGATCCAGGCGCCGTGGGTGAACTTCGTCACCGTGACGACGATGAGCACCACCGCGGTCATGCCCGCGCCGATCGCGTTGATCACCAGTGCCCGCATCATCGCCGGGCGGGAGATCGCCCGCTCGTCCTCGGGCGGGCGCCGTGCGGCCTGCGACCTCGACACCGGATGGCGGCCCTTCGAGAGTTCGCGCAGCCAGTGCCGCACCATGCCGGTCTGCCCGAGCGTGAACGACACGAACACCCCGATGATGTACAGCTGGATCAGCACGGTGAGGTTCGCCTGGAACACCACCAGGATCACGGATGCCGCGAGCGCGAGGATCACGACGCCGTTCGAGTAGATCAGACGGTCGCCGCGGGTCGAGAGCGACTTCGGCGCGTAGCCGTCGCGCGCGAGCACCGAGCCGAGCAGCGGGAACCCGTTGAACGCCGTGTTCGCCGCGAGCAGCAGCACGAGCGCGGTCGTGGTCTGGATCAGGTAGAAGAAGATGCTCGAGTCGCCGAACGTCGCGCCCGCGACCTGGGCCATGAGGCTCAACTGCGGTTCGGTCGCGCACTCCTCCCACCCGATGAGGTGGCACGGGTTCTCGGCGTAGTGCACCTGCGAGATGAGCGCGAGCGCGGTGAGCCCGGCGAACAGGAGGATGGCGATGCCGCCCATGAGCACGAGCGTTCGCTGCGCGTTGCGCACCTTCGGCCGGCGGAAGGCCGGCACGCCGTTCGCGATGGCCTCGACGCCGGTGAGGGCGGAGCATCCGCTCGCGAAGGAGCGCAGCAGCAGCAGGATGACGCCCGCCTGCGTGAGGGACTCGGCGTCGACCTCGAAGTGCGCCGACGAGGCCACCGGGGCGTCGCCGAGCACGGTGCGCGTGAGGCCGACGACGATCATCACGAAGACGCTGCCGATGAAGAGGTAGGTCGGCACCGCGAACGCCTTGGAGGATTCGCTCACGCCCCGGAGGTTCACGCCCGCGAGGATGACGACGAAGAGCACGGCGAGCTCGACGCGGAAGGGGTCGAGCTCGGGGATGGCCGAGATGATGTTATCGACGCCGGACGCGACCGACACGACGACGGTCATGACGTAGTCGACGAGCAGGGCGGATGCCACGACGAGCCCGGCCTTCTCGCCGAGGTTGCGGTGCGCGACCTCGTAGTCGCCGCCGCCCGACGGGTAGGCCCTGATCAGCTGGCGGTACGACGCGACCACCGTCACGAGCAGGACGACGACGGCGGCGGCCACCCACGGGGCGAAGCTCAGGAACGCGAGCCCGCCGACCGTGAGGATCATGAGCAGCTCCTGCGGCGCGTACGCCACGGAGCTCAACGGGTCGCTCGCGAAGATGGGGAGCGCGAGATGCTTCGGTAGCAGCTGCCCCTCGAGCTTCTCGGTCGGGAGCGGGTCGCCGATGATCCAGTGCTTCGGCGATTTCAGTTCGGGTGGCGGTGAGTCCGCCTCATTTGTCACGGCGGATGACACTACTCCTGCTGCGGGCCATGTCAAGTCGGCCCGTCGGCGCGGGTTCAGCGGGTCAGGAGGTACATTCCGGCGGCGGCCGCGGCGCCGAGCACGAGGGTGACGAGCACGTTGAGGATCGCGGCCCGCCAGCGCCCGCCGTCGAGCAGTTCGATGGTCTCGACGCTCCACGTGCTGAACGTCGTGAGCCCGCCGCAGAACCCGGTGACGAGGATGAGCTTCAGGTCGGCGTCGACCGCGGCCCGCTCGGCGAGGCCGATGACGACGCCGGCGATGCCCGATCCGACCACGTTGACGATGAGGATGCCGACGGGCAGGTGCCCGGGACGCACGGGCAGCAACCGGGAGAGGGCGAAGCGGATGACGGCGCCGAGGCCACCGGCCAGCAGCACGGCGATGACGACGCCCGGGGCGAGTTGCGCGGTCACAGTGTCTGCCCGGCGTCGGTGATCGAGTCGGGCATCGGACGGTGGGCGATGAGCGACCCGACCCGCAGCCCGACGGCCGCGAGCCCGAGGCCGCCCACGACCGAGACGGCGAGGTACAGCGCGGCGAGCCACGCTTCGCCGGCGCTCGTCAGCAGCGCGAGTGCGGCCATCACGGCCGACATCGTCGTGAACGAGCCGAGCATGCCGGACCCGACCCCGGCGCGGATCCAGGAGGGGATCTTCGGCCACGTCCAGAGGCCGCCCACCAGCCAGCCGAGCAGGAGCGCGCCGACGAGGTTCACGATGAGGGTGCTGAGCGGGAACTCGTCGTCGGCGTGCGGCAGCGTGAGGTCCCATGCGAGGCGCAGCCCGGTGCCGACGAGGCCCCCGAGGGCGACGGCGAGGTAGATGCGCACGGATCGAGACTACGCCGAGCGTGCGGATGCCCCGGGCGTCGGCGCGGAGAGATCGTGCACCCAGTCGTTCACGTGCAGCACCAGGCCGGGGCGGATCTCGAACTCCTCCGGGCCGACGAGGGTGAACCCCGCCTTGCGGCACACCGCGTTCGACGCGGGGTTGTCGATGCGGGGATACGCGTGCACCGGGCGCAGGTCGCCGCGCGCTCGTGCCGCCGCGAACATCTCCTGCACGGCCGCGGGCGCGATGCCCCGCCCGCGGTACGCGGCCTCCACCGACCAGCCCGCTTCGAACGCGGGCTCGCCGTCGTGCTCGCGATGCCAGTAGCCGACGATGCCGACGCCCTCGGGATGCCCGGGAACGACGATGCGGAACTGGAATCCCGTCGCCTCGCGCCACAAGCGCTGGTACCGCTCATGGCGGGCGAGGACCTGCTCGTCGTTCTCGGGGCCGCCCATCTGATCCATCAGCTCGGGCGTGTTCGCGCGGCGGAGCAGATCGAGGTCGTCGGCCGACCAGGGCACGAGCGTGACATCCGCCATGCCCTCATCGAAGCACGGGCCGCCGACATCGGCGGCGCGCCAGCGGTCGGCCGTCAGCGGTCGGCGAGGGTCGCGAGCACGTCCTCGCGCACCTGCGCGAGGCGAGCCTTCAGCAGCACGACCGAGGCCGGACGCACCCGGTCGCGGTTCGTGCGCAGGTCGGTGCGCAACTGCTGGCGGAACGCGGCGATCGCGAGATCGGCGTCCTGCAGCGCGCGCTCGGCGTCGATGCGCTCGCGCTCGCCCGACCCGGCGCCGGAACCCGCGGCGCCCGCGGTCGAGGCCGCGCTCGCCGAGGCATCCGTCGCCGACCGCTTGGCCTCGCGCGCTGCGCTCGCGAGCTCCGCGCGCAACGACCGCATCGCCTCGTTCACCTCGGCGCGCACGCCGTCGGCGAGCCGTCGGACCGAGTCCGTCACCTCGTTCTCGATGCCGTCGAGCTCGGGCCGACGAGCCTCGAGCTCGGCCCGGCCCGCATCGGTGATCTCGTAGACGGTCTTGCGGCCGTCGGTCGACTTGGTGACGAGCCCCTCCTCCTCGAGCTTCGCGAGGCGGGGGTAGATGGTGCCGGCGCTCGGGGTGTACGTGCCGCCGAACCGCTCGCTGAGCGCCTGGATCAGCTCGTAGCCGTGCCGTGACTGCTCCTCGAGCAGGGCGAGCAGGTACAGGCGGAGACTGCCGTGGGCGAAGACGGGGGGTGTCATGCTGCGCTCGTGTCGCTCGCGCCGGCCGTCTCGGCCCCGTCGTCGGTCGCGGTCGCGGCCCCGCCGGAGGCATCCGCCGCTCCCGTGCGCACGCGCGTCATGACCGAGATCGACCCGGACACGCTGTTGGCCGCGAGGTCGAGCCATTCGCCCGCGAGTTCGCCGGTGACGCGCTCGAAGCCCTTGCCGAGCACGCCCTTGATGCGCGTGTCGTCGAGCAGCACCGTGCCGCCGACGGTGTTGATGCGGAACCGCGCGCCCGCGCCCGCGTCGTAGCGCACCGTCAGCGAGCCCGAGACGCTGTTGGTGTCGATCGAGCCCGGCGTGCCCCGCGCGTCGAGGATGAGGTCGCCCGCGACCGTGTCGGCCCGGAACCTGCGGATCTCGCCCGTGGCGATGACGTCGCCCGACACGGAGTGCGCGTCGATCGCGCCGAAGTGGTTGCCGACCGACATCTCGCCAGAGACGCTCGAGATCTCGACGTCGCCCTCGTGGTTGTCGACGACGAGGCTGCCCGAGACGGTGCTGAGCTTCGCGTCGGTCGTGAACCCCGAGACGAGCGCGTCGCCCGAGACCATGCCGAGCTTCATCGCGACGTGACGGGGCGCGAGGATCGACACGTCGGCCTTCGCCGAGCCGGCCCAGCCCTTGAAGACGTCGATGAAGTTGTCCCAGCCGAGCTGCGGGTGGTCGATCTCGAGCACGTCGCCGTCGATGGAGACCTTCAGGTCCTTGCCGGTGACGCCGTTGATCTCGACGCGGGCGCCCGGTTCGTCGTGCGCGATGATGTCGACCTTGCCGCCGATGAGGCCGACCTTGATGCGGCGGACGAGTTCGAGGTCGATGACACGCGACTCTCCGGGGTTGATGACCCACTTCTCCATGGTCACGGGCTGCTCCTTCTCCTCTGCGCGGATGCCTGCGGCATCCGGAAGCCTGTTCGCGATATATCGCGTCTGTGGATGTCACGATATATCGCGTTTCGCCCCCGCGCAACCCCGCGGGTCTCGTGCGAGCGGATGCCGCGAGCTTGACCTTGACGTAACGTCAACCTCTACCGTGGCATCCGTGGGGTTGAACGCCCCGGCCGAGAACCGAAGGGAGCAGACGTGGACTGGTCGATCCAGGAGATCGCGAAGCTCGCCGGCACCACCAGCCGAACGCTGCGTCACTACGACGACATCGGGTTGCTGGCGCCGGCGCGCATCGCGTCGAACGGCTACCGCCACTACGACGCCGACTCGCTCGTGCGACTGCAGCGCATCCTGCTGCTGCGCGAGCTCGGGCTCGGCCTCCCGGCGATCGCCGAGGTCCTCGACCGCGAGGACCGAGCCCCCCACGCCCTGCGCGGCCACCTCGAGTGGCTGCGCCGGGAGCAGCACCGGCTGACGCGGCAGATCGCGTCGGTCGAGCACACCATCGATGCATTGGAAGGAGGTGAACGACTCATGGCAGAGCAGATGTTCGACGGATTCGACCACACCGAGTACAAGGAGGAGGTCGAGCAGCGCTGGGGCGTAGACGCCTACGCCCGGTCCGACGCGTGGTGGCGCTCGATGAGCGCCGACGAGAAGCGGGACTGGCAGGGGCGGATGTCGCAGCTGAGCGCCGACTGGATCGCCGCGTCCGAACGCGGCGTCGACCCGGCCGGCAACGAGGCGCAGGCGCTCGCGCAGCGCCACTTCGACTGGCTGCGCGGCATCCCCGGAACCCCGGGCGGCGGCGCCGAGGGCCCCAGCAGGGAGTACTTCCTCGGCCTCGCCGAGATGTACGTCGCCGACGAGCGCTTCGGCGCGAACTACGGCGGCGTCGACGGCGCCCGCTTCGTGCGGGACGCGATGACCGCGTACGCCGAGCGCAACCTGTAGCGCGCGGGCCGCCGGTCGAGGAGCGCAGCGTCTCGAGACCGCGCGTGGGGGTCTCGAGACGGCCCTGGCGGGCCTCCTCGACCGGCGCCGCCCGCTGGTCGAGGAGCGCAGCGTCTCGAGACCTGGCGTGGGGTCTCGTGACGGCCCTGGCGGGCCTCCTCGACCGGCGCGGGCTCAGGGGATCGCGGCCGCCGTGTCGTCGACGGCGCGCTCGCCGGAGGCGCCGGCATCCGCGGTCCGATCGGGGGTGCGCCGGATCGCGAAGAGCGGGATGGTGTATCCGCAGAGCGGGCCGATCAGCAGGGCGAAGGCGACCGTTCCGATGCCGACGTCGCCGCCGAGGAGCCAGCCCGCCCCGAGCACGACGAGCTCGATGCTCGTGCGCACGATCCAGATGCGCCATCCGGTGCGCCGATGGATGCCGGTCATGAGCCCGTCACGCGGGCCCGGGCCGAAGTGCGCCCCGATGTAGAGGCCGGTGGCGATCGCGAGCACGACGATGCCGCCCGCCAGGAGGAGGATGCGCGCCCAGAGGTCGAGTCCCGCCGGGATCAGCCACAGGCCGAGGTCGGCCGCGGGGCCGACGAGGAGCACGTTCATGATCGTGCCGAATCCGGGCCGCTGGCGAATCGGGATCCAGAGCAGCAGCACGACGACGCTGATGAGCACCGTCACGAGGCCGAAGTTCAGGCCGGTCTGCTTCGAGACGCCCTGCGTCAGCACGTCCCACGGGGCGACGCCGAGTTCGCCCCGCACGATGAGCGCGATCGCGATGCCGTAGAGGAGCAGCCCGAGGTAGAGCTGCACAAGGCGGCGCGCGAGGATCGGCGCGGGGTCGCGGAACGAGGATGGGCGGCGAAGCATGGCTCAATCCAATTCGATGATTGGCCTTCCCGTATAGATCCAATTCTCCTAAAGTGGCCTGATGGCCGACCGATCCCTCAGCGCCCGTGCGCTCGACGTGCTCCTGGGAGACTGGCGAGGGTCCGGCAGCGCCTACGAAGCGCTCGCCGACCGCATCCGCCTGCTCATCGTCGACGGCCGCATCCCGGTCGAGACGCGGCTCCCGGCCGAGCGCGACCTCGCCGACCGGCTCGGGCTGAGCCGCACGACGGTCGCGGCCGCGTATCGGCGTCTGCGCGAGTTCGACCACCTCCACAGCGTCCGAGGCTCCGGCAGCGTCGCCCGTCTGCCCGGAGCGCCCGTGATGCTCCCGATGCCCCTCGAGTCCGAGTACCTCGACTTCTCCAAGGCCGCGCCCTCCGCGCTGCCGTGGCTGCCCGACCTCGCGCGGCAGGCCGCCGAAGATCTGCCCGGGCACCTCGGCGACGCGGGGTACGACGCCATCGGCATCCCGGCGCTCCGGCAGGCGATCGCCGATCGCTACGCCGTCCGCGGACTGCCGACCTCCCCCGACCAGATCATGGTCACGATCGGCGCCCAGCACGCGATCGCCCTCGTCTCGAGAGCCCTCATCTCGCGCGGCGACCGCGCCCTCATCGAGACCCCCACCTACCCGCACGCGTACGAGGCGCTGCGCGGCGCCGGCGCACGGCTCGTCGGCGCGCCGGTCGTGCCGTACGAGTCCGGCGCCACCGCGGCGGCCGCCGACCGCGCGGAGGCGGACGGCATCGTCCAGGCCATCCGGCACGCGAACCCCGTCGTCGCCTACCTCATGCCCGACTTCCAGAACCCGACGGGTCGCACCATGAGCCGCGAGTCCCGGGCGAGGGTGCTCGACGCCGCTGCGGGGCAGGGCACCGTCGTCATCGCCGACGAGACCATCGCCGAACTCGACATCGACCGGCCGGGCGAGTTCCCCCCGATGGCCGCCGATGGCCGTGCGGTGCTCATCGGCAGCGTCGGCAAGACCGTCTGGGGCGGGCTCAGGGTGGGATGGATCCGGGCCGAGCGCCCGCTCATCCGCCGCCTCCTCGCGGCGCGTTCGCCGGGCGACCTCGGCACGCCCATCCTCGAGCAGCTGCTCGTGGCCCGTGCCCTCGAGCGTTTCGACGACGTGCTGGCCCTGCGGCGCGAGCAGTTGCGGGCCGGTCGCGACCGGCTCGAGCGTCGGGTCGCCGAGCTGCTGCCGGAGTGGCGGGTGCCGCATGTCGACGGCGGCATCGTGACCTGGGCCGGACTCGGCGCGCCGGTCAGCTCGCAGCTCGTCCTCGCCGCACGCCGCGAGGGGCTCATCATCACGGCCGGCCCGCGGTTCGGCATCGACGGGGCCTTCGAGCGATTCCTGCGGCTTCCGATCTGCCAGACGCCGGAGGCGACGGATGCCGCGGTGCAGGCGCTCGCGCGAGCGTGGCGGTCCCTCGCGGGGGCGCCGCTCGGCGAGCCCGAGCCCGAGCTGCTCGCGTCGGTCGTCTGAGGCGTCGGCCGGCGGTCGGCGTCCTCGGGCGCGGGCGCGGCGTTCCGACGGGTTCGCGCCGGGTCTCGGCGGCAGGCCGAAGCGGCGGACCGGGCGTCGGGCCCGGACCGCCGCTTCGCCGTGACTCAGCGGCGCAGTGCGAACCGCCGCATGCCGACGAGCAGCACGCCGAGCGCGAGGAGCATCCCCGCGAACGGGAGGACGCCCGTCTCCGCACCGGTGGAGGCCAGCGAGCCTCCGCTCGATCCCGCGACGCCGGTCACCGTCGTGGACGCGACCGTCGCGGTTCCGCCGGTGACCGGAGTTCCGGCGTTGCCGGGGTCACCGGGCTCGCCGGGCGTTCCCGGAGCACCGGGCTCGCCCGGGTCGCCGGGGTCTCCGGGGTCACCCGGGTCGCCGGGCTCGCCGGGGTCGCCCGGGTCACCGGGGTCTCCCGGGTCGACGACCGTCGAGGTCCCCTCCGTCGTGCTGTCCCCGATGACGGAGATCGCGTTGCCCCCGACCGTGACGGGCAGTGACAGCGACGGGAGCAGCTGCGTTCCCCCGAGCAGTCCGCCGAGCCCGCCTGTGGTGGCGGAACCGCTCGAGGTTTCCGGGGCCACCTGGGTCGAGGCATCCGCCGACCGGCTGTCGCCGATGACCGAGATGGCGTTGCCGCCCACGGTCACCGGAACGGCCGCGCCGACGATCGCCTGCGTGCCCCCGAGCAGCGAGTCGTCGCCGCTCGTGGATGCGCCGCCCGCGCTCGAGCCGGAGCCGCCCGCGACCTGGGTCGAGGCATCCGCCGACTCGCTGTCGCCGATGACCGAGACGGCGTTGCCGCCCACGGTCACCGGGACGACTGCGTCGACGACGGCCTGCGTGCCGCCGAGGATCCCGTTCTCGCCCGAGGTCGAGGCGCTGCCCTCGGCTCCGGTCGGTGCCGACGTTCCGACGGTGCTCGCGGCGCCGGTCGACGACGAGTCGCCGACGACGCTGATCGCGTTGCCGCCCACGGTCACGGGGATCGCGACGTCGACGAGGCCCTGCAGGCCGCCGAGCAGCGAGTCGTCGCCGCTCGTGGCGGCTTCGGGCTCCGCCGCCGGTGCCGGTGCCGACTCGGTCGCGGCATCCGTCGACTCGCTGTCGCCGATGACCGAGACGGCGTTGCCGCCCACGGTCACGGGGATCGCGACGTCGACGAGGCCCTGCAGGCCGCCGAGCAGCGAGTCGTCGCCGCTCGTGGCGGCTTCGGGCTCCGCCGCCGGTGCCGGTGCCGACTCGGTCGCGGCATCCGTCGACGACGAGTCGCCGATGATCGAGATGCCGTTGCCCGAGACCGTCACCGGAACGGCGATCGAGACGATCGCCTGCGTGCCCGAGAGGATGCCGTCGTCGCCGCCCGTTTCGGACGCGTGCGCGACGCCGGCGCCGAGGAGCGTCAGGCCCCCCGTTGCGAGGGTCGCGTACAGCGCCCTCATGGCGAACCGCTTGAGGTTCATGATGATTCTCCTGACTGAACTGGGTTTCGATGCCCCAACGGGTGGGGCGATGACCGTGTCCGCCGTGCCGGCGCGCCGAATGGACGGCCCGCGGGCGGCGGAACGGTCCCCGTCAGTCAGGGGTGGTGTCGGTCTCGTGCACGGGCGAGGACGGCAGCGCGTCGTCGACCGAGGAGAGCGCGAGCGACGCCGTGGCATCGAGCAGGAGCGAGGCGTCGACCGCATCGGAACCGGGCGCGGCGGACCCGCCGCCCGAACCGGCGCCCGAGCCCGGGCCGCCGGAACCCGAGGGCACGGCCGGCGGGCGATCGCCGCCCGGCGGTGCGAGATCCTGCGGGTCGGGCGCGGTCGGCACCGCGAGCGGCGGCTCGACCGAGGAGCGCGCGTCGGACGGGGGTCGGGTCAGGACGTCGGATGCCGCGTGGCGCGTGGCGCGCGGAAGGGCGGCCGAGGAAGCGGCCGGGGCCGCAACCGCGTCCCCCGCCGGCGATGACGGCGGGAGGCCCGGAATCGCGGGTTCGACCTGCGGGCCGGAAGGTCCGGACGAACCCGGTTCGACGGGCGAGCCCGTGCCGGGAAGCAGCGGAACCTCGGGGACCGAGGGAAGCGAGGGGAGGATGCCGCCCGGCAGGTCCCCGGTCGCGCCGACGACCCCGCCGACGACGTCGTCGAGGAGTCCGGTCACGGGGGATGTCACGCCGCCGAGGCCGCGCTCGCCGAGCACGCCCCGCACGAGATCGCCGACGATCGGCGTCGAACCTGCTGCGTGGTCGACGGCGCCGACCACGGGATCGACGATCGCGCCGACGGTGCCGCCGCTCGCGACATCCGTCACCGTCCCGGTCACCGTCCCGACCGTGCCGGTGACGGCGCCGTCGACGGCCTCGACCACGGAGTCCGCCGCGGCCGCGGTCTCGCCGACGACGTCGGGAACGGCCGTGACGACCTCGGCGACCGGCGCGGGCGCGATCTCGGCGACGGGGGCCGTGACGGGTTCGAGGATCCGTTCGACGGGGGCCGCGACGGCGTCGACGACCGTGTCGAGGGCGTCGCCGACCGCGTCGGTGGTCTGCGAGACGCCGCCGAGCAGGGAGCCGACCGAGCCGAGCAGGCCGGGCCGGTCGCCGTCGTCGGCCGTGGCGCTCTGGCCGCCGGTGATGAGGGTCAGGGCGAGCCATCCCGCGGAGACGCCGACGCCCAGCAGGGCGAGCCGCAGGCCGTTCGGCCGGGTCGTGCTCGTCGTCGAGCCCACGGGATCACCCCCATCCGTTTCGCACGATACTCCTCGTCCCCCGAACAGGGCTAGGGGCCGCGCGGCGGAATCCGCGGGCGTGCCGCAGGAGTTCACAGGCTTCCGTGACCGAATCGCGCCCCGTCGCCTGCGAGGATTGAGCGCATGTCACTGCTCGCAGCCCTCAGCATGAAGAACCGTGCGCTGATCGCGCTCGTCACCGTCGTCGTGGCGATCTTCGGCGGAATCTCGCTGACCTCGCTCAAGCAGGAGCTCGCGCCGTCGATCTCGTTCCCGCAGCTGATGATCGTCACGGCCTACCCGGGCGCGTCCCCCGACGTCGTCAACACCGACGTGTCGACGCCCGTCGAGACCGCGATCCAGGGCATCACCGGGCTCGAGGACACCACGACCACCAGCTCGACGGGCGTCTCGCGCGTGACCGCGAGCTTCACCTACGGCACCGACCTCGCGTACGCGGAGCAGAAGCTGCTCTCGTCGGTGAACCGCATCTCGAGCCAGCTGCCCGACGACGTCGACCCCCAGGTCTTCGCGCTCAGCCTCGACGACTTCCCCGTGCTGCAGATCGCCGTCACCGGCGCCGACGACCCGACGACGCTCTCCGACGAGATCACCCGCACGACCCTCGGCGAGATCAAGGACGTCGACGGCGTCCGCGACGCGACCCTCGTCGGCGACACGGGCCAGCGCGTGACCATCACGCCCGACGCCGCGAAGCTCGCCGCCTACGGGCTCACCTCCCAGGCCGTGGGCGACGCGCTCGCGCAGAACGGCGTGCTCATCCCCGCCGGCTCCATCACCGAGGGCGACAAGACGTACTCGGTGCAGACGGGCACCCGCATCGAGGGCGTCGACGACCTCGCCGCGCTCCCGGTGCTCGGCGCGACCGAGCAGCAGCCCGTGCCGGGTGCGGATGCCGCGACCGACGCGCTCCCCGACGGCACCGAGACCCCCGACGGCACGGCCGCCCCCGACGCCACCGCGACGCCCGACGCGACCGCGGCGCCCGCCACGATCAGCGTGCCCGTCGCGATCACGATCGGCGACGTGGCATCCGTCGAGGTCACCGAGAACCCCGTCACGAGCATCTCGCGTGTGAACGGCGAGCCCGCGCTGACGATCCAGGTCACGAAGCTGCCGGCGGCCAACACGGTCGACGTCTCGAACGCCGTCACCGCGCTCCTGCCCGACCTGCAGGCGTCGCTCGACTCGACCAACCCGGGCGCCGAGTTCACCGTGGTCTTCGACCAGGCGCCGTACATCCAGCAGTCGATCGAGTCGCTCGCGACCGAGGGCCTGCTCGGGCTCGCGTTCGCGGTGATCGTGATCCTGCTGTTCCTGATGTCGGTGCGCGCGACGCTCGTCACGGCGATCTCCATCCCGACCTCGGTGCTCATCACCTTCATCGGGCTCCAGGCCACGGGCTACACGCTCAACATCCTGACGCTCGGCGCGCTCACGATCGCCATCGGCCGTGTCGTCGACGACTCGATCGTCGTCATCGAGAACATCAAGCGGCACCTGGTCGTCGGCGTCGACAAGGCGTCGACGATCGTGCACGCCGTTCGCGAGGTCGCGGGCGCGATCACCGCGTCGACCATCACCACGGTCGCCGTGTTCCTGCCCATCGCGCTCGTCGAGGGCGTGACGGGCGAGCTGTTCCGGCCGTTCTCGCTGACCGTCACGATCGCCCTGCTCGCCTCGCTCCTCGTCTCGCTGACGATCGTGCCCGTGTTGGCGTACTGGTTCCTGAAGCCCGCGCGGGTGCGCGCGAAGGACGAAGACACCGAGCCGGGGTCGGATGCCGCGGCCGCCGCCTTCATCGACGAGACCGGCGCCGACGCGCCCGACGAGCTCGAGCACCCGTCGCGCCTGCAGCGCGGCTACCTGCCGATCATCGCCTGGACGCTGAAGCACAGCGTCGTCACGATCATGGTCGCGGTGCTCGTGCTCGGCGGCACCATCGCGATGGTCCCGCTCATGAAGACGAACTTCCTCGGTTCGTCGGGTCAGAACACGTTCCAGGTCACGCAGGAGCTGCCGGTCGGCTCGAGCCTCGACACGATGGACGAGGCGTCCCAGCCCGTCGAGGACGCGATCCGCGGCACCTCGGGCGTCGAGACCGTCCAGACGTCGATCGGCTCGGGCAGCGGCAGCCTCGCCTCGCTGTTCGGCAGCGGCGGCGCGACCGTCACGTACTCGATCACGACCGACGAGGACGCCGATCAAGAGGCGCTGCAGGCCGAGGTCCGCGAGGAGCTCGACGGCCTGAGCGATGTGGGCGAGGTCACGCTGACCGCGTCGAGCGGGTTCGGCGCCTCGAGCGACATCGCGGTGAACATCTCCGCCTCGAACGCCGAAGACCTCCAGAAGGCGACCGACGCGGTCGTCGACGAGTTCGAGGGCTTCGACTCGCTCACGCAGGTGAGCTCGAACCTCAGCGAGTCCCGCGAGTACATCGCGATCGAGGTCGATCGCGACGCCGCGGCCGAGGCCGGGTACTCCGAGGTCGCGCTCGGCGGCTACGTGTCGGCCAAGATGTCGCCGCAGACGAAGGGCTCGATCGTCGTCGACGAGCAGACGCTCACGATCTACATCGCCGACGAGAACCCGCCGACGACGATCGAGGAGCTGCAGGCGCTCGAGATCCCGACCGCGGCCGGCCTCGTTCGTCTCGACTCCCTCGCCACCGTCGAGACGGTCGACGGACCGACGTCGATCACCACGGTCCAGGGGCTCCGCAGCGCGACCGTCACGGCGACGCCCGCGAGCGACGACCTCACGGCGGCGAACGCCGACGTGGCCGTCGCCCTCGCCGAGGTCGACCTGCCCGCGGGCACCTCGGCCGAGATCGGCGGTGTGTCGGCCGATCAGGCGGAGTCGTTCTCGCAGCTCGGGCTCGCGCTGCTGGCCGCGATCCTGATCGTCTACATCGTGATGGTCGCGACGTTCCGCTCGCTGCTGCAGCCGCTCCTGCTGCTCGTGTCGGTGCCGTTCGCCGCGACCGGGGCCATCGCGCTCCAGGTCGCGACGGGCGTCCCGCTCGGGGTGCCGTCGCTCATCGGCGTGCTCATGCTCGTCGGCATCGTGGTGACGAACGCGATCGTCCTCGTCGATCTCGTCAACCAGTACCGCGATCGAGGCATGAACGTGCGCGACGCCCTCGTGCACGGCGCCTCCCGTCGTCTGCGTCCGATCCTCATGACGGCCCTCGCGACGATCTTCGCGCTCGTCCCGATGGCGCTCGGCATCACCGGCCACGGCGGGTTCATCTCGCAGCCGCTCGCGATCGTCGTCATCGGCGGTCTGCTCTCGTCGACCGTGCTCACGCTCGTCGTGCTGCCCGTGCTCTACAACCTCGTCGAGGGCGGGCGCGAGCGGCGGGCCGCGAAGCGAGCCGAGCGTGCGGACGCGCCTTCCGCCGCGGAGGCCGAGCAGCGCGTGACTGCCGGGGAGCCCGCGCCTGCCGGGGGGCCCGCGCCTGCCGAGGAGCAAGCGACTGCCGAGGAGCCCGCGCCCGCCGAGGAGCCCGAGGAGCCCGCGGAGCCCGCGCCCGCCGAGGAGCCCGCGCCCATCGAGCGGCCCGCGCCCGCCGAGGAGCCCGCGCCCGAGGACCCCGGCACCGACCCCGAGGCCGATCCCGGCTCGGCGAAGGGCTGACCCCGCGGCATCCGCAGACCGCAAAGGGGCTGTGCGCGATCGCTCGCGCACAGCCCCTTCCGTCGTCCTGACGCAGCCGCCGGTCAGACCTGCTCGTCGACGGGCGCCTCGAACTGCGCGTTGTACAGACGGTAGTAGGCGCCCTTCGCGGCGAGCAGGTCGGTGTGCGAACCCTGCTCCACGATCGAGCCGTTCTCCATGACGAGGATCACGTCCGCGTCCCGGATCGTCGAGAGCCGGTGCGCGATCACGAAGCTCGTGCGGTCCGCGCGCAGGGCGGCCATGGCCTTCTGCACGAGCACCTCGGTGCGGGTGTCGACCGAGCTGGTCGCCTCGTCGAGGATCAGCACGCTCGGCCGCGCGAGGAACGCGCGGGCGATCGTGATGAGCTGCTTCTCGCCGGCCGAGAGGTTGCCCGCCTCGTCGTCGAGCACGGTGTCGTACCCGTCGGGCAGCGCGTGCACGAAGCGATCGACGTAGGCGGCGACGGCCGCGGCGAGGATCTCCTCCTCCGTGGCATCCGGTCGCCCGTAGGCGATGTTCTCGCGGATCGTGCCGCCGAACAGCCAGGTGTCCTGCAGCACCATGCCGGTGCGCGAGCGCAGGTCGTCGCGCGTCATGTCGGCGATGTCCACGCCGTTGAAGGTGATGCGCCCCGAGCCGACGTCGTAGAAGCGCATGATGAGGTTCACGAGCGTCGTCTTGCCCGCACCCGTCGGCCCGACGATCGCAACCGTCGATCCGGGCTCGGCCACGAGGTTCATGTGCTCGATGAGCGGCTTCTCGGGCGAGTAGCTGAACGACACGTCCTCGAAGGCGAGGCGTGCGCCGGCGTCGCCGCCGTCGACGACGGATGCCGGTGAGGCGGGCGTCTGCGGGTCGGCGTCCTGTTCCTCGGCGTCGAGGAGTTCGAAGATGCGCTCGGCGCTCGCGACGCCCGACTGCAGCAGGTTCGCCATGGAGCCGAGCTGGCTGAGCGGCTGCGTGAACTGGCGCGAGTACTGGATGAACGCCTGCACGTCGCCGAGCCGCATCGTGCCGCCGGCCACCATGAGCCCGCCGACGACGGCGATCGCGACGTAGACGAGGTTCCCGACGAACATCATGGCGGGCATGATGATGCCCGACACGAACTGGGCGCCGAAGCTGGCGGTGTAGAGCTCGTCGTTCTTCTCGTCGAAGGCCTCGTCGACCTCCTTCTGCCGGCCGAACACCTTGACGAGCGCGTGCCCGGTGAAGGTCTCCTCGATGCGGGCGTTGAGCGCACCCGTGTGCTTCCACTGGGCGGCGAACATCTTCTGCGACCGCT
This sequence comes from Agromyces terreus, assembly GCF_009749465.1. GTDB lineage: Bacteria > Actinomycetota > Actinomycetes > Actinomycetales > Microbacteriaceae > Agromyces > Agromyces terreus. The sequence continues at coordinate 4,026 of NZ_WBIS01000002.1, read as the reverse complement.
TGGCGATCACGACCGTGATGACCGCCGAGAGCGGGATCGTGACGAGCGCGACGAGCGCCAGCAGCGGCGAGATCGTGAACATCATCACGAGCACGCCGACCACCGTGAGCAGCGAGGTGAGCATCTGGCTCATGGTCTGCTGCAGGCTCTGCGAGACGTTGTCCATGTCGTTCGTGACCCGGGAGAGCACCTCGCCGCGCTGCATGCCGTCGAAGTACTTGAGGGGGAGGCGGTTGACCTTCTCCTCGACGTCCTCTCGCAGGCGGTACACGGTGCGCTGGATCGCGCCGTTCAGCACCCATCCCTGCAGCCACATGAAGAGCGAGGCGAGCAGGTACAGCGCGAGCACGCCGAGCAGGACCGTGCCGAGCGCGGCGAAGTCGATGCCCGCGCCGACGCTGAAGCCGCTCATGGCCGAGACCATGTTGGCGATGTCGTCCTGCCCGGCCGCGCGCAGCATCTCGACGGCCTCGGCCTGGCTCGTGCCGTCGGGGATCTGCTGGCCGAGCGCCGATGAGACGACGCCCTCGAAGATGATGTTCGTGCCCTCGCCGAGCAGCTTCGGGCCGAGCACGCTGAACACCACGCCGATGATCGCGAGCACGGTGACCGTGATGACCGGCCACGCTTCGGGCCGCAGCCGGCCGATCAGGCGCTTCGCCGACGGGCCGAAGTTCATGGCCTTCTGCACGGGCGCCTGGGCTCCGCCGCCGAACGGGCCGCCGCCCCGGCGCGGCTGCACGGCCGGGGTCGGTGCCGTCTCGGCCTCCGCGGCGATCTCGGTCTGGGTGGCTGCACTGATCGAGCCGGTCTCGGGCTCGACGTCGTTGCGCTGTTCGGCGGTCATGCTGCGGCCTCCTCGGCGCTGAGCTGGCTGGAGACGATCTCTTCGTAGGTGGGGGAGTTCGCGAGCAGTTCCTCGTGGGTTCCGCGGGCGATGATCTCGCCGTGCTCGAGCACGAGGATCTGGTCGGCGTCGACGATGCTCGACACCCGCTGCGCGACGACGAACATCGAGGCGTCCCCGATGTCCGCTCGCAGTGCGCGCCGCAGCCGGCCGTCGGTCGCGACGTCGAGCGCCGAGAACGAGTCGTCGAACACGTAGATCTCGGGTCGTTTCACGAGGGCTCGGGCGATCGCGAGCCGCTGCCGCTGTCCGCCCGAGACGTTCGTGCCGCCCTGGGCGATCGGCGCGTCGAGACCACCGGGCATCGCGGCGACGAACGCTCGCGCCTGTGCGACCTCGAGCGCGTGCCAGAGCTCGTCGTCGTTGGCGTCGGGCTTGCCGTAGCGCAGGTTCGAGGCGACGGTGCCGGAGAACAGGTACGGCTTCTGGGGCACGAGCCCGATGCGATCCCAGAGCGCGTCCGGCTCGAGTTCGCGCACGTCGACGCCGTCGACGCGGACGCTGCCCGCGGTCGCGTCGAAGAGCCGCGGAAGCAGGTTCACGAGCGTCGTCTTGCCCGCACCGGTGCTGCCGATCACGGCCGTGGTCGTTCCGGGCTCGGTGAGGAACGTGAGATTGCGCAGCACGGGGGCCTCGGCGCCGGGGTAGGCGAAGCTCACGTCGTCGAACTCGATCGCACCGTGCAGCGGGACCTCCGCGACGGGGCGGGTCGGCGGCACGACGCTCGATTCCGTCGCGAGCACCTCGCCGATGCGGTCGGCGCTCACCGAGGCGCGCGGGATCATCACGGCCATGAAGGTCGCCATCATGACGGCCATGAGGATCTGCATGAGGTACTGCAGGAACGCCATGAGCGTGCCCACCTGCATGTTGCCGTCCTCGATGCGGAACGCCCCGAACCACAGCACGGCGACGCTCGAGACGTTGAGCACGGCCATGACCACCGGGAACATCAGCGCCATGAGCCGCCCGGCCCTTGTCGCGACATCCGTGATCTCAGCGTTCGCGACCGCGAACCGCTTACGCTCGACGGGCTCGCGCACGAATGCGCGGATGACGCGGATGCCGGTGAGCTGCTCGCGCAGCACCAGGTTCACGCGGTCGATCTTCTTCTGCATGACGCGGAAGAGGGGCACCATGCGGGTGACGATCAGCCCGACGGCGATGAGCAGCACCGGGACGCTGATCGCGATGAGCCAGGAGAGCTCGAGGTCCTGCTGCATGGCCATGATCACGCCGCCGATGGCGAGGATGGGCGCCGAGACGAGCATGGTCGAGGTCATGAGCACGAGCATCTGCACCTGCTGCACGTCGTTCGTCGTGCGCGTGATGAGCGAGGGCGCCCCGAACTTCGAGACCTCCCGCTCCGAGAACGAGCCGACCTTGCGGAAGACGCCGCGCCGCAGATCGCGACCGACCGACATGGCGACCCGTGCGCCGAACCAGACCGCCGTGATGGAGCAGGCGACCTGGGCGAGCGTGATGAGCAGCATCCATGCGCCGGTCGTGAGGATGTACTCGGTGTCGCCGGTGGCGACGCCGTTGTCGATGATGTCGGCGTTCAACGTCGGCAGGTAGAGCGACGCCATCGACTGGGCGAGCTGGAACACGATGACGCCTGCGATCAGCCACCAGTACGGCTTCACGTAGCGCTTCAACAGGGACAGGAGCATGTCAGTCGGCTTTCTCGGAGCGAGCGGATGTCTGGAGTGCGGGTACGTCGGCGGATGCCTCGAGGAGACGGGCGCCGGATGCCGGTGGGCTCCCGCCGTGCGCCGGCCCGGCGAACCCGTGGAGCAGCAGGGCGCTGATCTCCGCTGCCGGCACGATCTCGCCGTCGGTGATGAGCGGATGCGTCATCGAGAAGGTCGCGTAGCGGATGAACTGGGCGGCTTGCCGCGGCGGCACGGTGAGCTGGTCGCGGTGGGGCAGCAGCGCATCGGTGATGGCCAGGATGACGGGTTCGTTGTCGGGAGGCCGGCGTTTCGCGTGCTCGGGAGTGCGGGCGTCGAAGCCGAGGATGGCGACGAGCGCGAAGATCTGCTCCGTGCGGTGCTGCGTGAGCTCCACGATCTCGCGGACTAGTTCGTCGAGCGTCGCCCGCTCGGGGATCGCGCGGAGGGCGTCCACCATCGAGGTGGCCTCGACATGTCGGTGGATCGCGGCGTGGATGATCTCGTCCTTGTCGTCGAACACCGAGTACAGCGTGCCCTCGGCCACGCCCGCCGCCTTCGCGAGCTGCTTGCTCGTCACGTCGCGCCCGTACTGCACGAGGAGCGGGATCGCGGCGTCCATGATCGTGGCGCGACGCTCCTCGCGGTTCAGTGCCTTCGCCCGTCTCGGCTTCTCGCTCATGGGGGAAGTGTAAATGAATGAGCGCTCACTCAGAAGACGCCGAGGCTCGAGACATCCGCCCCCCAGCTCCTCTCGAGGTGGCGCGTGCGGCCGACGTCGCACGCCCCCGGTGCTAGATTCGCGAGCCGAACGGCGCTGCCGCCGGCGCGCACCGAGACGGAGGAAGCCATGGAGCGCACGGATCAGGATGTCGACCAGTACCTCGAGCGACTCGACAGCCCGCGTGCCGCAGACCTCCGTGAACTCGACGCGGTCATCGCCGCGGAGTTCGCCGGGCTCGAGCGGGTCATGTGGGAGGGCGTCATGTGGGGCGGCACCGAACAGCGCATCGTGGGCTACGGCGCGATCTCGCAGTCACGCCCCCGCGGGCCGGCGGTGGACTGGTTCCTCGTGGGCGTTGCCGAGCAGCAGCGCCATCTCAGCGTGTACGTGAACGCCGCCGAGGACGGCGGCTATCTCGCGCCCGCCTGGGCGCCTCGCCTCGGCCGCGTGAAGGCCGGCGCTGCGGCGCTGACCTTCAGCCGACTCGAAGACCTCGACCTGACCGAGTTCCGAGGGCTGCTCTGTCGGGCCCGCTCGCTCGCGCCCGACGTGCGCTGAGGTCGGCACCCGCCACGGCCGAAAGTGGCCGTTTCACCCGTTGGTCTGGGTTTTGTGGTGGTGGGGTTGGTGCGACACGCCCGGGATGTGGGGTGGATTTGTGTGGTGGGGGTGGGGGCTTGTAGATTCTTACTTGTCGCCGCGGCGGTCAGGGAGAAGCGGAA